>CAXXIH010000001.1:0-1965458 GCA_963663365.2 bacterium
CGATTGCCAATTCTTCTTGGGAGCCGTTTTCAAATACGTCGAACAAGGCTTTGGCCGTTTTTGTGTGAGGAATACGTCCGGCGGCACGAATTGCGGCCATTCGTACCTGACCGCTTGGATCATCCATTGCACGTACAATGGCCGAAATGGCCCGGGAATCCTCACGCCCACCCAGACTGTTTAGTATCGCCGCGCGGCAATTATCGCAATCGGTTTTGGAAAGAACTTTGAGCAATGCCGATGTTGCTGCTTTGCCGGGGATATTTTCAAGCGTGCGCCGTGCATGTTCGGCAAGGCTTTTATCTTTCATGCAGGCAACAAGAACCGGAACTGACTCATCTCTGCCGATGAGAGCAATCAAATCCAGGGCGAGTTGTTTTTGTTCGAGCCTCCAAGGATCTTCGAGCACTTTGATCAACGATTGTTCGGCGAGGCGGCGGTCCAGCGCATCAGCATTGGGGGCCGCTGCATTGTGGACGATTTCTTTGATTGTCAGCTTAATCCACAGTTGCTTGGTTGCGTTGCCGTATACCATCCTGGGAAAAAGCTCATCCAATATTGCCGGGCCGCGCAGAGCCAACGCCGCTTTGGCCGATTCGCGGGCCTTTGCATCCGCTGATTCCAGTTTGATGAGTTGCAAGTGAATCGGATTGTCTTGCAGCGCAAAACTCCAATTCCCAATTAACGCTAGTGCAATAATTACGATGCCGATTTGCAGGCATTTTTTGCTTTTCATAGTACCAACTCCTCTTGGCCGCAGGTTGTCTTTGTGTTTCATCATTCAGCCCTGTCTATAGCGCCCACGGTTTCCGGTAAGGACGCATCAACCAACGGTTTGCTTCTTCGTCTCCGATAAACTCTTCTTTAACCGGATCCCAATGGACTTTGCGGCCCAAGCGCATGGCGATATTGCCGAGATGCGCAACAGAGATAGAGCGGTGTCCGATTTCAACATCGCAAAGCGGCCGTTCACGTGAACGCATACAGTCGATCCAGTTCTGTTCGTGCCCGGGGCTTTCGAATAAGTGGATGTCGCTGGTACCCAGAGTCTCGCGGAGCAGATCTTTGGGCTCGGCGTCTATTCCACCGCGCCAAACCTGAATCCAACCGTCTGTCCCTTCAAATTTGGTTCCACGCTCGGGAGTCGTAGCGATAAGCCTGACGCCATTTGGGTATTCGTAGGTAACATTGAAATCTGTAAACGTTTCATAAAGACCATCTACAGGCCGTACACCGGTGCCTTCGGCCGAAAGCGGGCCTGAGTATTGGGTGCCCATGCCCCATTGTGCGATGTCAAGATGATGCGCACCCCAATCTGTAAACTGGCCGCCGGAGTAATCGTAAAACCAGCGAAATGTTCCAAGGAAACGGTGGTTGTTAAAAGGGACTTTGGGTGCCGGGCCCAAATAGAAATCCCAATCCAAGCCTTCCGGCGGGGCCGTGTCCGGATCCCATCCACATGTATAGCCATCAGGAAGAAACGCTGTGACCGTTTGCAACTTTCCGATTCTCCCATTTAGAACCAGCTCGCAGGCAAACCGGAAGTTTGAACTTGAACGTTGTTGGCTTCCAACCTGGAAAACCGTTCCATAGCGGCGAACCGTTTTGACAAGTTCTTTCCCCTCATCGATGCACAACGTGAGTGGCTTTTGGCAATAGACGTCTTTTCCCGCCTGGCAGGCTGCGGTGGCAATCAAAGTATGCCAATGGTCAGGTGTGGCAATAAGCACTGAGTCAATGTCATCTCGCGCTAAAAGCTCGCGGTAATCCTTGTATACATCGCAATCTGTGTTGCCATAGGTCTCGTCAACTCTCTCTTTGGCTCGCAATCGGTGCGGCTCATAGACATCGCAACAAGCCAAAATCTGAATTTCAGGATGATGCACCAAATCCCGCAACTGGCCCGTGCCCATGCCGCCTACACCGATAAATCCCAAGGTAATTCGATCATTGGCAGAAATTTTTGGTTGCGCATAGCCGCGCCCGGCCAGTGCCGGCAGAAACATTCCTGCGGCCGCGGTCTGTGCGGTAATCCGATTTAAGAATCGCCGCCGCGATATCTGTTTGGGCATAGTCGTCCTCCATAAGTGATTGTTGGTTCCTGTGTGAGTTGGGTGGAGGCAAGAATGCCCATGCAATCTTGTGATCTCGATAGGAGCACCCCCGCACAATTCCACAGATGAATCGCTATTCGTTTCTATGCCATTTTGCGGCAGGAGGTGGTGACGGTCAACCGGCCATATGCCGCTAGGCTTTAGGATTTGCGGTGAATCACGTCTTTACGAAGCACTGAAACAGCGGGTACATTGTGCTTCGAACGACTCATAATGTTATCAAACTTTTTGGGAGAGAGATTATGAATAAAATCCCAGCAGTTTTCGCGATTTGCCTTCTGGTGTGCAGTGTCATGCCTGGCATGGCTGCCGGCACGATTACGACAGGCAGTCTGGTTCGGGAAATGATCGATATGCGCAATCTCACTGATTTTCCCGATCCGGCCTACAAGACGGTTCAGTTTTCTTCATATGACCATCGCAGCAATCATCCCGGTGGTCCCGAATGGTTTGCCAATTCCGACGGATTCGGATCAGAACCGATTCCTAATTTCGAAGCTGTGCTCAAGCAGCCCGGCGATGATGGAATCGGCGAGTATTTAATGTGCGATATTCAGCAACCGGGAGCGATTGTCCGGGTTTGGACCGCGCGTATCGAAGGCACGATTCGGCTTTATTTGGATGGCGCTTCGGAACCCGTGTTTGATGGTTCCGCCAATGACTTTTTGATGTTTACATACAAGCCGTTCCTAAAAGACACGAGGATATCCGAAAAAGACCTAGAAGGCGCTTTTCATCAACGTAATGCCGGGTATTTCCCGATACCTTTTGCCAAGAGCTGCCGGATTGAGTGGATTGGCGATATCAAGAAAATACATTTTTATCAGGTACAAATTCGCCTTTATGATCAAAACGCGCGGATTGAGACCTTTCAGCCGGGCGATTTAAAGACATATCGAAAAGATATAGAAGAAGTCGCCGAAATTCTAAAAAGCCCCGAAACACGTTGGGAGTATGCATCCTCTGAGGAACTGTTACCCATTGCCGTGACGGTTCCCCCCGGCGAAACACAGACGGCGCTTGAACTTGAAGGCCCGAAAGCCGTTGAGTGCCTGTCATTACGTGTATCGGCCAAGGATCTACAGCGGGCTTTGCGTCAGACGATTCTGCATATTCGCTGTGACGGGTATCCGTGGGGGCAGGTGCAAGCACCGCTTGGAGATTTCTTTGGAGCCGCTCCGGGTATTAATCCTTACGATTCTGTCCCATTTACAGTTCAATCCAATGGAACGATGACATGCCGGTATGTAATGCCTTTTAAAGAATCGATGCAAATTTCGATTAAAAATATGGGCGAACAAGATGTCACGGTTACAGGTTCTGCTTTGCCGATGGCTTATCAATGGAATGACGATTCTTCTATGCATTTCCGTGCGCGATGGCGTGTCGATCACGATCTGACCGCAGCTGGCGATTCGGTCATGGATATGCCGTATTTGATTGCCAACGGACGAGGTGTTTATGTTGGGACCGCCACAATGCTGCTTAATCCCAGCGATGGGCCGCATCCTGGCGGCTGTTGGTGGGGCGAGGGAGACGAAAAAATCTTCGTCGATGACGATGTCCAACCTTCGACATTCGGAACCGGTTCTGAAGATTACTTCAATTATGCCTGGTCCGCGCCTGATATCTTTATTTATCCATATTGCGGACAGCCGCGTAACGATGGACCGGCCAATCGCGGATTTGTGACCAACAATCGTTGGCATATTATCGATCCTCTGCCGTTTAAAGAGCGAATCTCTTTTTATATGGAACTCTTTTCCCATCATCTTACACCTGAAATGTCGTATGCGCGTATCGGCTATCATTATGGAATTCCCGGATTGATGGACGACCATTTGCCTATTACCGGCGAAGATGTAAGACATCTTGAATTGCCCGAAGCCTGGCAACCTGCCGCGCGGGGAGGCGCGAGTAACTCGGTGTTCTATCAAACTGAGACTCTCTTGCTTGATCGGAAAAACACGTTCACTGTTTCCGATAATTTGTATTCTGGCGGGGAAATGATGGTGTGGAAGCCGAAGGAACGGGGCGAAGAGCTGGAAATTATATTTCCGATTTTAGAAGACGGCAACTATGATATTCATATTGTGGCCGCCTTGCAGCCCACTTCCGGGCCGCTCACGCTTATGATCGATGGGACAAAGGCAGGTTATGGCGGAGAAGAGAGCACAATCAATCTGTATGTTCCCTATAGGACGCTGCTTCGCAAATTTTCACCCCAGGCGCGGGAATTCACCCGTGGCGAACACCGCCTCACGCTTTGTCATGATCTTCCTAAAGATGAACGCGGAAATACAGAGTATGGAATCGATTTCTTGTGGATTCAGAAAAGAAAATAATGTAGATATACGCTGATGCAATGTGCAACGGCCTCCCTATTTGAGCATAGGGAGGCCGTTTTTAGTATGTCAACATCCTGCGCCGGTTGTGGTATTCTGTATCAATCCATGATTCTTTTGGTTATGCAGGAGTCGCGTATGTCCACCATCAGCCGCCGCCAAGCAATCCAAACTCTGGGAATATCCGCCGGAGCGTTAGGATTCTCTCGCTGCGCCGGTCTATCGACTTATTCCGGTCGCAAACGCCCTAATATTCTGTTCATTTTTTCCGATGACCAAAATTTCCGCGCCTTAGGTCCGGCGGGGAATTGTGAAGTTCAGACACCCAATCTCAATCGTTTAGCTCGTGAGGGGACATACTTTTCGCATTGTTTTGTTTCCAATCCAATCTGTACGCCCAGCCGGGCGACGGTTTTAACCGGGCTTTATGGCTTTCAAAGCGGCGTGACTTTTTTTGGTGAGCCGATACGCGAAGATGTTCCGGTCATTGCTGAACTGTTGAGCGCAAATGGATATACGACGGCTTTTACAGGGAAATGGCATAACAATAAACGGCCGATTCATCATGGTTTTCAACGTATGCGCAATACTTTTTTGGGTGGCATGCACAATTATGAGAGCATTCCTGTTGTGCAAGGCGCTGATGATGAAAAGCGGGAGTTTCCGGGCAATCCTACAAATACGTTTGCAGATGGTGCACTAGAGTTGATGGATGGTATGGGAACAGATCCGTATGCGCTTTTTTTATGGTTCACGACACCTCATGATCCACGCACCGCACCGCCCGAATATGAGGCGATGTATTCCCCTGCGCAGGTTTCGCTGCCGCCTAATTTTATGCCCGAGCCTCCGTTTGATACGGGCACATTGGATATTCGTGATGAAAAGCTTCTTCCCCGTCCACTCGATCCAAAGGCCGTGCAGCAAGAAACCGCCCGTTACTACGCCATGATTACGCACATGGATACGCAAATCGGGAGGCTTTTGCAGCGTCTGGAAGAACGAGGAGAACTCGATAATACCTTCATCGTTTTCGCCGGAGACAACGGTTTAACGCTGGGGGCGCATGGATTATTGGGCAAACAAACGCTTTATGAAGAAGGCGTGCGCGTGCCGCTGATTGTATGTGGTCCGGGCGTGCGCCGTGGCAAGCAATGCGATGCCATGGTCGATTTGATGGATATCATGCCCACATTGTGTGAGGTTTCCGGGAGTGTTCCCCCCGCGCATGTTCAAGGCCGCAGCCTTATGCCCTGGCTTCACGGCAAAAGAGGCGAACGCAGAGATGCTATTTTTTGTCATTACCATCATATGTTCCGTATGGTGAGAACTGAGCGATACAAACTGATTCTGCATTTAAAAACCGGACGCGAAGAACTTTTCGATCTCCAAAACGATCCCTATGAATTGAATGATGTATCTGAACTGGCGGCGTTTCAGGATATTAAAAAAGACCTGCGGAACCGCCTGAATACATGGCGCAGTGAAGTCGGCGATCCGGATTGATAGCAATAGGCAGCCGGAATTACGATGAAGTTGGCAGGTACTTAAAAAGACCAAACATTAGGGATTATGGTCAGGGCGACAATAGCGATCAGAAGACTTAAAGGGAGGCCGATGCGTGCGAAGTCGGTAAAATGATAACCGCCGGGACCATAGACCATTAGATTGGTTTGGTAGCCAATCGGTGTGGCGAAACTGGCGGAAGCGCCGATCATAACCGCGATGACAAAAGGCATGAAACTGACTCCCAATCCCATCGCCGCCGCATGGGCAATGGGAAAAACTAAAATGGCTGCGGCGTTATTCGTGATAATCTCCGTGAATAAAACTGTTACTGCGTAAACCGCCACAAGTGTAAAAAACGGATCGCTGCCGCCTAACCGGGTGAGACTCTTGCCAACCAAATCGGCGACACCATGGATACGCATAGCTTCTCCGATGCCGATTGCCGCGGCAATTGAAATCAGAAGCGGCCAGTTGATATTGCGGTGTGCGGTCTCATAGCGGCAGCACCCGGTAAGCAGCATCAATCCGGCCGCAATCATGCCTGCATTCAACATAGACATCCAGCGTAGAGTGACGCAGGCAACAAGCCCCGCCATGATCGCCATGGAAATCCAGGCTTTTTCGTGCAGGACAGGCGTTGAATCTTCCAGACGGCTTACCAAATAAAAGTCTCGTGAATTGCGCTGCCGGTCAGCAAAAGAAGGGCGCGCTTCCAATAGCAAAGTATCACCCGGACGGAGAACGACATCGCCGATTTTCATACGGAGGCGTTCGCCATTGCGGGCCACGGCAACGACAGCCGCATTGTAGCGGGTGCGAAATCGCCCATTACGGATACTGCGGCCCACCAGCGGACATGTATCGGATACAACCGCCTCAATAAGGCAACGCTCGGAACGTGGAGCATCCAGTTTAAAAATTTGTTCGGTGGCGGGGCTGAGTCCACGCATCTTTTGTAGATCGAGAATCGAGTCGATGTCGCCGACAAAAACAAGGCGGTCATTGGCGTGCAGGATCACGTGAGAGCCGACGGCCGGGAAGACTTCGCCTTCGCGGTCGATTTCCATGAGATAAGTGCCACGAAGGTGACGAAGACCGGCTTGCTCAATTGTCTTTCCAACCAGAGATGAGCCGGGGGCAACAACCATCTCCAACGTGTATTCACGAGGATCATCTTGCGGGCTTACGGCAGGGCGGCGGCCGGGCAAAAGCCAGCGTTGGGAAATGAGCACAAAAAGAATGCCGGCAATTGTGCAAGGAACACCTACCCAGGCGATCTCGAAGAAACTGAGACGTGGAAGATTGGCTTGCTCTAAGAGCCCATCGACCAACAGATTCGTGCTTGTGCCGATCAGTGTGCAGGTTCCACCCAGAATAGCCGCATAACTGAGCGGGATCAGCAGTTTTGATGCAGGGACTTGGTATTTCTTTGCCCAATCCACAATCCCCGGCATCAATGTCGCTACCAGGGGTGTGCTATTAAGGAATCCGCTCATTGCCGCAACCGGGAACATAATTCGCCGTTGAGCGACGCTTGCGGTCTGTGCTTTTCCTAAGATTCGGTCAATGATCCAGCCGATGCTTCCTGTTTCCCGTAGTCCGGCAACTACAACAAAAAGGACTGCAATGGTAATCATGCCTTCGTTTGAGAATCCGATAAGTGCTTGTTTAGGTTTCAATACGCCGCTAATCAGCAAAATAGCCAAGCCGCCCATCAGGATTGCATCCGGATTGAGCCGAGTCCCGGCCAAAAGGCCGAAGGCCATAAGAATAACGGCTATGGTGATCCAGGCTTCGATACCCATGTTTTGCTGCTCGATTGATACGGCATGTTCCTCGATAGATGTTGTGCCGTAACAAGAGCCGTCATTCTAACAAAGGAAAAGCCCAAGGGCATGTTAGGGTGGCAGTTTGCCTCATACGGTTATTTCCCGGCCATGATAAGAAACGGCCACAAGAGATAAATCCCTTGTGGCCGCCTTAACTTCGATTTGTGTATTTAGAGGCTTATCTAGCATCCACCGTCACGCCCGGCCAAATGTCCGTGCGGAATGGAGAAGCGGGTAATCCCTCTTTATTATAAAGATTTGCGCTTTCGGGATTGTCATCAAAAGCGTATCGAACGGCCACCGGCTGCGGCACGCCTTCCGCGCTCACAATCACGGTTTCGCCATCAATTTCAGCCTTAGCCGGCACAAAATTGCGGTCTTCACCGGCGATCGTAAATTGCTGTAGTTCACCCGGATCGCCGACAATCAAGCCGCCGCCGATATGGTTGAAGGAAAGCCGGATACGGTTGCCTTCCACACGCATATCCTTATAGATCGGGCCGGAGTAAACAATATCTTGCCCATAGGCGATTGCCCGGGCCGCCAACGCCAAACGTCTACCGACTTCCTGCTTGTTACGCGGGTGGATGTCTTTAGGATCGCCGATATCGATCGTCACAGACATGCCGGTATTGGGCAGGTCCAGTGTCATCAATTGCGCCTCTTCCAACTCCGCCCATGCGACATCGGATTGGTTGCCCCAATTGACTTCAAAATTCGCCAATTGGACAAACAAAAACGTGAAGTCGCCCTGTCCCCAGTTTTTGCGCCAATCTGTAATCATGGCTGGGAACAAAGTGCGATATTGATACGCACGTGTGGCGTTCGATTCTCCTTGATACCAAATAGCCCCTTGGATGGCATAAGGAATCAACGGTGCAATCATCGCGTTATAAAGTCCTGAATACCGATGGGGACTTTTTCGCGGATCGTTAGGCAGGCTTGGAGGACCGCCCACGCCGCCGCCCGTGTTTTCTGTATTGATGCTTTCTTTTTTCCAGGCTAGGAAATCTTGTTCGTATTTTTCGAGGTTTTCATTAAAGTCGCTTATGGATTTATCCCAGCGTTCGACAATCGGTTGCAAGATCGGTTCGGCTTGCAGTGAAGGAAGGCTGGTCCAGGCTTCGGCCGGAGTGCCACCCCATGATGTGTGAATCAAGCCAATAGGGATATCCAGCTCTTGGTGCAATGTACGGCCAAAGAAATAGGATACGGCACTGAACTCACCAACATTTTGTGAAGTGCATTCTTCCCATTTCGCATTGACATCATCCTGTGGTTGGGAGGCTATCGTCCGGGGCACATAAAACAGCCGGATTTTCGGATAATTGGCAGCGGCAATCTCCATCTTTGAGTTATTGCTGTTGCCTACTGTCCATTGCATATTTGACTGCCCGCTGCATACCCACACTTCACCGATCAAGATGTTTTTTAGTTCTATTGTATTGTTGCCGCTGACCGTAAGCGTGTAGGGGCCGCCTGCTTTCATGGATTTTAATTTGACCATCCACTTGCCGTTGTCATCTGCTGTGGTTTTGGCCGAACGCGATTTGCCGAGCTTTACAGTGACTTTTTCACCGGCATTGGCCCAGCCCCAAATCGGCAGTGGCTTTCCTTGTTGAAGCACCATGTTGTCGCCGATCACTGACGGTAGTTTGACATCAGCGAACGCCACCGGCGCCGCACAAAGCCCCAACATCATGCCCAGGATTAATACTGTACTCCATCGTGGTTGTTTCATTCTCTCATCCTTCCCATGCAACATATTCTCGTGTGCTCCGGATGGCCGGCAGCCTGTGGATAGATTGAATCTCACCTAATTATCGAAAGGCGGATACCTCCGGGGCGACTCCAGACTTGAAATTTCACACGATTAAGACCAACTTGTCGAGTGCAAAGTCAAAATCGCGGAATTACGGGGTGTATCATTGCCCCGAAGCGTGTCGGATAGGATGTTTTCATGAATGAACAAGGCCGGGTGCATCTGTTGTTTAGACACCATTCTATGAAATTTAAGGCGTTTCTGGTCGCCGGGAGTGCTCTTTTGTTGCTATCGGAATCGTATTCTCAAACGAAGGAATGGCCGTCCGATTCAAAGGTGGTCGAGATAACGAGTACAACGGATGGCGTGATTCAACATGCCTACTATTGGAGACCGGAGAATTGTACAAGCCCGGTTCCTCTTGTGGTGGGATTGCATACATGGTCGGGAAATTACACGCAGAGCAGCGGCGCGGAATATATCGACTACTGCCAGGAGCGCGGTTGGGCGTTGATCCATCCGCATTTTCGGGGACCGGACCGGACACCGGAGGCATGCGGCAGTGAACTTGCCCTGCGCGATATCAAAGATGCTGTGGAGTGGGTTCAGCAACAGATTCCGGTTGATCCAAGCCGTATTTATGTTGTAGGTGTTTCCGGTGGAGGCCATGCTGCTTTGATGGCAGCTGCGCGTTGGCCGAAACTTTGGGCAGCCGTCTCCGCATGGGTTCCGCCTGCGGATTTAGCCGCGTGGCACGCAGAATGCAAAGCCTCGGGGCACAAGTATTGGCAAGATATTGAAGGTGCTTGCGGCGGGCCGCCAGGTGTAAATGAAGATATCGATGAGCAATACAAAGACCGGTCTCCCGTATTCAGGCTTCAGACGGCGGCGGGAATTCCGATTGAGATCGGTGCAGGCGTTCATGACGGCCATGGCACTTCTGTACCGATCAGTCACACACTGTATTCTTTTAATGTTCTCGCCAAAGCCAATGGTTTTCCGGAACAGGCCGTATCGGATGAACTGATAAGCGAAATGGTAACGAGCGCGACTGTTCCGGCGGGAATTGTGAAAGAAGCACCTAACGATCCGACCTTTGACAAAACCGTTCTGTTCCGGAGGATTGCGGGACCGGCGCGTGTCACAATCTTTGATGGCGGGCACGAAATGCAAATCCGAGCCGCATTTGCGTGGTTAGAGCAATATCAGCGAAAAGATCGTTAGCCTTTTATTCGTTTATGTATGTGTGGCGTTAATCTCGATAGAATGTGCCTGAGCCGGGTTTGTTTTCCTGCATTCGCCAATCGGGACGCCACCAGATTTGAACGCCCCCGGGCTGATTTGCAGTCTGCTCATCAAAATCGCTGACTGCGATATTGAGACGGAATTCACTCCATTCATCGCCCTGCATCGTATCCAAATAAGCGCAGGGAATTGCCATCTCGGCAGCGAATCCCGAATGAGTCATCACGCAGGCTGCTTGCAGGCCTTCCGGCATATATTCTTTCCCATAAAAGAACATATCCTCCAGCGATGTCCCCGGGCACATTGCGGCAAAAATCATTTCGCTACGTTCGCCGCCGCCCCGGCCGTTTGAACGCCAGGGATCCGGACGCGCGTCCAGACGGATTTCGAGCCCATCCTGTTCCCAGGGCAATCGGCCTTCCTTTCGTACAAGTTCGTCATCAAGTACATCAATCCCGATATAGACGAATTCAGTGTCATGGGTTACTGCAAATCGAAAGGAGCAGTCATCCGATCCCAGCCATGTTTGCGGATTTATCTTTAGGACGCTGGGTTCTTTACAGATAAATGGCAGTTCGCCCCATTCAAAGAGCGAACCATCGACTGAAACCTGGCGTCTTTGCACCGGGCATCGATCCATGGCATTGATCCACAACTTTTGTGGGCCTTCAGCACAGATTTCCTTGCCGCCCGGAAGCTGATACACAAATTCGTAATCCAGAATTAGCGGTTGAACGTATTCTCCTGTTTCCGCTTTAATTCCATTTTTCATTTCGAAACGAATCAATGTTTCGGATTTTGGTGCAAGAGTTTCATTCCATCGCCGCTGCTTAACACGAAAATCTGAATGCTTTTCGAATTCCCCTCGAATTGCAAATGGGAGTTCTGATGGATTCTTGATCTGAATACTGAATCCATCTGCATCGGGATGGTTCTTCTTTATAAGAATAGGATTTTGCATAATCCCCAATCCCGTCATTGGCCGCTGCATCTTATCGAAACCCGGGCCATGCAACGCTACGAGCTGCCCACCACCGGCAGGTAATTGAAGTTCAAGGATATTTGTACGGATCGGATCATTATGATCCGCCTGGATGATTTCAATACCATGGACCGCATCGGAAAATTGTATACGGCAGTTTTGAGGTGGAAGTGCTTGGAAAGCTTTATCCACGCGTTTATCGACAATCATTACCAAAGGAGGCTCACCGGGGGTTGTAAGCACCCCGGCTATAAGATCGTCGCTCATCTCTTCGATGAGTCTGCCTTTTCCCGGTTCGATTGAGTTAAATAGCTCCCAGCCGGTCGCATAGACCGCCGCACATTGTCTTCCCAGCAGCCGGGAACCCCATTGCGCCACTTTGTTGTTGGTTTCGGCTGCGGCCGCCCAGATCGGTCGAAGACTGGCTTTAACTTCTTCTTCTGTTTTTCCGCCGGTGCCTTTTTGCAGCCCGTTGGCATAAGTGAAATACCAGAGGCCTTGAGCGCCATAGGCAATTGCCGAATTGACCTGGAAACGTGTAATCGAATCGCTTTCAACACCATCGACATTAAACATGGGCCACATAACCAGCTTATAGAGTTGGCTTCCGGTTTTTAGCCTTTCATAATCGGCGCAGAGTGCCCGGCATTGGTCAATTGCAGATGCATTTGCGTTATAGAGTGTTGGGTAAATCTGCGGATTGAAAAAAGGATTGCGATTTCGGGCCAAACTGGCGGGAGACATATCATTCTGGCAAATCCAAGGAATTAAATGCGGCGTGTGAGTGTGCATCCATTCGGTGACTTCAATCATTTCCGGTGGCAAAGCCCCTTGGTCGTCCCCTAAAAGATAACCCGCCAGAGCCGGATCTTCTCCGTACAGACGATGTAGCCATTTCAATTCCGGCAATGTGGCCGGATGATGGCTGGGGTGAGGTGTATAACTTGCTGCATTTCCACCCCAAGGGCGGTCGTTTGGAGTATAGGTGTCAAGAATAACCCATAGCTCATGGCGTCCGGCCGCCATGAGCGCATCACTTAAGCCTTCATAGCGGGGAGACATGACAAGATTGAATCCGGCCCTGCGATACACCGCATACTCGGCATCTGTCGGCGCAGGAGGGCTCCAAGCAGAAATGACAAAATCTTGGAAGTCGAAACTCCAACCCGCCCGTGGATTCGGGAATCCATCCGCCGCCGCCGGCATGCATGCAATAAGAACGACGAGAAGAAACAGTACTCCCCCGCCACACAAATACCCACGTTGCATTCAATTTCTCTCCGATACGCTTATCTTTTGTGCGAAAAATAGAAAACGCCGGGCTTTATTCAAGAGCCCGCTTGAAAAATAAACACATCACCCGGATTTGTCTGTATTGTGACGATTCCTTGTTTGTCCGGTTTTAGCGTTTTAAATCGATCCGATTGATTCCCCTGGACTTTGATCTTGGGCCAAGGGCTGGCCAAACGTAGCGTCTCACCCGCTGTGCTCTCGATACAGAGTCCAGTGATCTTACCGTTCATGCCTTCCGCATCGATCAAGAAACCGCCTTGAGCACGCAAGTCGGTAAACCGGGCCCGGCATCCGGATTCAAGTGCCGGCATCAGGCGTATGACATCGCCAACACTTTGCACAAGCAACTCGGAAATGGACATGACCGTTCCGTATTGCTCGGTGTAATGACCGAAGTCGTTGAATTTGAATTGCGGCTCCAAACGATTCAAAGACATTGTGCCGTTGGGGCGGGTGCGGGCGAGGACTTCTTTCCGTAACCAGTCTTGCGAATCCTTAAAACTCAGCCTGGCGCGGGCTATACCGAGTATGTTGGTCGAATTGTTCCCGTTCCATTTCATATCGGCAATCGTGCGTTTAAAGAGCGTCTTTTCATCGCAACTTGAAAAGGCGGTAACCACATCACCCGGAAAAACCGGTGTCGCCGGCACGGCAATATTGTATTCAATCGGCGGCGCGCCTTGCACATCGACAACGATGGGATTGTCGTGACCGAACAACGGGTATGGTGGGAGCCTTTTTATTGCGTTTTCAAAACGCTTCACAAGATCGCGGTCTGTTTGTAGTCTTTCAGCCGCCTCAATGGCTGCTTCCAGCGTATAGCGAAACATGGCAATGTCGAAAGCGCAGTTTCGGTTTCGCTCGAAGTTTTCGGTCCAGCCCCAGTGTTCCGGCGATACTGAAGGCGCCAACAGAACAGTGTCGTCACCCTCGCAATGTTCTATAAAATCTGCGTAAAAAACAGCGACTTCGCGTAGAGGAGGATAGGCAACCGTTTCCAAAAACTCCCGGTCCGGAGCGTACTTATAGTGCCACCATAACGGCTGCACGGTGAAACCGGGGACACCCAGAGTCATCGCCCAGGTATGATGAAAGTATTGTCTTCCATTTACGCTTTTGCATTGTTCGGGGTGTGGGGGTTCATAAGCGTAAAGTACATGCGGGTAATAGGCGCCCTCCATGTCATAGACCTGTTTTGCAATCCATTGCGCGCGAGGCAGGTAGTCTGAAATTAGCCTATCGTAAGGTTCCGCCAGCTCATGTTGATTGGCGGGATAGGCTCCCCAAAATGTCGATTGGATATTGTAATTAGTGTGATAGTCACCATGCCAAGCCGGCGTATCATTGATCAAGCCTGCAAATAATCCCGGCGAGATTGCGCCCGGTTTGCTGACGCAACGTAAAAAATAGAGATTTCGGTACCACGTGCGCTGCAAAAGGCTGTCTTCGATCTCGATACCGCTTTTCGACCAGAATGTATTCCAGATTTCCTCATGTTTACGAATTAGCCGGTTGTCTTTGGCTTGCAGGCAACGTTTTGCCATTTGCACCGCTCCAGCCACGGGCTTTTTGCGCTCAATTGAGGTGACAATGGCGACGGCTTTCCGGTCTCCATCGCTCGCCACGGCGACGGCGAAACTCATCCCCGGCCAATCCAAGTCCCCGGGCAGTGTCTGTTCGATCCAATGGACGCCATCGCGCTCGCCCTGCCTTGCTTTGGGAATACCTTCGGAAACGACGGAGTGCAAATCGACCGCTTCTTTGCATTGAATTAAAAAACAATTGCGTTGAGCCAATGCTCGGATTGTGGCGGCGCCTGTGCCCGATTTTCCTTCCCGGACACTCACGCTGGCCTTGTGGAGGTCAAGCGAACCTGCCCCGGGATTTTTGCCCAATGTCAACTTGGCGCAAGCGCGGGGGCAAGGGTATGGATTGGCGTGATAACTGTCTTTTCCTGACCATTCCATTCCCTCCGGAAGTAGTTGGCCGCTATTGCTGTTTTGTATCTGGAATCCTGTTTCTGAGAATGCGTAATGCTTTACAAGGTCCAATGTCGGCAGCGGCGGATCGTTTGCCGTATCCAAACGTGCATCCCACACGTCATTTTTGGTCAATGTCATTACCAGGACGCCGTCTTCTTCGAAGATAAGTGCGTTGATATCGCCATTTCCGATCAACAACGATTGATCCAAAATGCTATCGAGGCTTCCAACATGAATCGCCGCGTCTTGGAGTGCAGCGGGGTAGGGGACGGATTGGGCTATGCCCGGTTGCGAAACTGGGAGAAACAAGAGTAGCGCTGATAGGTAGATCAACTGGGCCTGCGGTGAATCTTTTCCATGCCGTTTCATGATGGACTCCTGATTTATTGTCATTCAACACACACTACGCCGAACATGCACATGCGGCAAGACAGTAGATTCGAGGGGGGAGTAAAATGGAATTCCACAATTTTCACTGCCTGGCAAAAAAGGAATACAGAGCATGTGATACTCGATTGTGACTTGTGCGGAATTATGAACACAGAATAGGTTTCATATTCTGGCAAAGTCCCATTGGTATAGTACTCGCCGGTTGTGAGAATTTTTCTGCTGATTTTTGAATATCTGCCAATTTGTGCGTACAAAACAAAGCCCATTTGTCGAAAATGTTTTAGTTTTTGCATATGCCAAGGTGGAAACCTGTCGAAATCTGTTAAATAATGTCCGGTTATTTATTCTATAAGAGAGATTATTGGGAGAGGTGAGTCCCTAAATCGTGCGGATTTATGGCTCCAAAGGTTTCACGTTAATCGAACTACTGATCGTGGTTGCGATTATCGGTATTTTGGCGGCGATTGCCGTTCCTAATTTTATGAATGCCCGCATGCGCGCGACGCTGGCTCGTATCCAGGGTGACCACGCCGCTTTGAGTACAGCGATAGAATCATATTTTGTCGACAATAGCGCCCACCCATGTCCCGAACTTGCCAGCGATGATGGCGAAGTGACTACCTGGCCCTATTATCTTCCGGATAATCTGATTTCTCCTGTTGCGTATATCGGCGAGGTAAAAATCATCGATCCCCTTGGCCGTCCTCTTGATGACCTTCCCGAACTGGTTAGCCGCTATCGCTTTAAAGTCTTTAAATGCCAGACGCGTTCAAATCTTTCTGATGTGCAATCGCCGGGCGCGGTTGCCGCACGTGCATTTCTTGGCGAGTGGATGCTTGTTTCGCACGGCCCCAATCGGTGGCTGGATTTACCTAGTGGATTTGCCGATGGACAAAACGCGACGGATTGGTTTTGGCTACCATACGATTCCTCAAATGGCTTATTATCAAATGGCGATGTGGTTCGGTCGCAAGGAGTGCCTCATGTGACCGGATATCCTTCGAAATACAAAATTACTTGGACCGATCCCGGTATTCGTATGCCGAATTGACATTCGGGTATTTTGGGCTTGTGCAAGCAGATAAATGACAGGGAAAAGAGTTTCAGTACTATCGTTGGGAGATTGGTATGACTCGTAAAGCTTTCACTCTAATCGAATTGTTGATTGTCGTGGCGATTATCGGGATTCTGGCGGCAATTGCCGTCCCGAATTTCCTAAACGCGCAGAACCGCTCCAAGATCGCCAAAGCCGTTTCTGAATTGCGCAATCTGGATGTTGCTCTCGAGAGTTACCGTCTCGACAACAACTATTATCCGCCATGGTGTGATGAGAGCGGGAAAAACAAGAATAATCCGGGAGTGAGCCAACGGCTTTTTCCTCTTACATCTCCAATCGCCTATATCGGTTCCATTCCCCAAGATCCTTTTATTTACGGTGCGCCCGGATTGCGTGTCGATAATGTGCAAGATCAGGCGTACAACACCTACGACTATGTGGATGCCTGGGCCACTATTAATTGGCAGAACGCGACCGCTTTGGGATCATCTTTCCGTTGCGGTATGTGGCGCTTGGCAAGCGCTGGTCCCGATGGCACAATGACCTTTGGCTCGATACCGAGTTATGACTCATCGAATGGGCTTAAGAGCCAAGGCGATATCGTCCGTGTGGGGCCCCGGGCGTCATATCGTTGTGATGAGTCATTGGTCGGAACCTAATTGCCGGTTAGCTCTTTCGAGAAAGGGGCGGATTGATGAGTCGGCGCGCTTTTACGTTGATCGAATTGCTTATCGTTGTGGCCATAATTGGAATACTGGCAGCCATTGCGGTCCCGAATTTTTTAAATGCCCAAGTCCGGGCGGGAATTGCCCGGGTGGAAAGTGACCTACGTTCTCTTTCTGTCGCCGTGGATTCCTACCGTGTAGACCGGTCCAACTACCCTCCGGACTGGGTGGCGACGGGGGGCGGTGTGCAGGATCGAGGATTCATCCGCGCGATGTATTTTTTGACCACACCGATTGCTTACATCGCAACGGTAGACCTTGAAGATCCATTCTATATCGGGGCGGATAAGTCGGTTGATCATCCCAGCGGTGGCTATGATCGTTCCACCTACCGTTATTATTGTTATCGCTATGGTTGGGGCGATGCGGTCAGCCAGAATCAGGATGGTTATGTCATCCTTTCTTATGGTCCCGATAAATTCGAAAGTTTTGGCGAATGGTGTGGTGTTCCACGTAGCGATAAGAACTGGGGCGGCATTTATGACGGCTCAAATGGCCTGCGCAGCCTTGGGGATATCGTCCGCGCCGGTGGCTCCGTCAATTGCGAAGCCTGGCATAACGGATAGGTATATCCGGTCCGTATAGTAGAATTTGTTTGAACCGAATCGCCTGTTTTATTTTTGTGGCGCGATGAGCCCTGGGTGTTTCCCGTTTTCAATGGCTTCCCAATATCGCTCCTCTAGGCTCTCGTAGACACCGAATAATCCCCGCGCATCTCCATCGCGATCAAACTCAAATTGCACATCCGGTGTGGGAATTGTACGCTCGCTTAGGACTTTTTCAGCGAATCGTTTGATTGTTTCTGTCGCCGGACGCGGTGTTCCGTCAGGATTGATAATCCCGAAATCGGAACGTTCATTGAGACGATATCCTCCCGGATACCACCACCAGATAATACCGTTGGAGTACGAATCCAAAACCATTTTGTAAAAATCGGCAAAGTAGGCGCCCTGAAATTCCAAGCGTTCGGGATCGCTACGCATCTGTTGTTGGTCCCAGGCGCTGACGCCTGCTTCCGCCCACAGTACCGGCTTGCCGGGGGCGCAAAAACGAGCGTAGTCAACTGTGAAGCGTCCATGTTTTACTCGTTCCCAACTTCCAATACGCCCGTAGCCTTCCGGCTCCATAATGTCCATGCTTTGGGCCACGCCTTTAAAATCATAGGGCATGTTGTTGGAGCCATCGAATGTGGGATCGCCGGTTACGGTCATGCGGAAACTGATTAAGTGATGGGGATCGATTTCCTGAATCCGCTCTGCGGCCTCCTGATAGCGGCTGTGAATTAATTCGTCGACAAAACGGCGGTAATCCGCAACCAATTTCCATTGCGGACCGTCTTCGGCGAAATGTTCTTGAGTAGGTGTTGAGATGTTCTCTTCAAAGCGCGGCGCAGGGTAGGACCACGCGGCCTCGGCTTGCTCGATACTTCCATAATGTTCTTCGATCCAGGCTTTCCATTCCGGATCGTATTTACGCCGTTGGTTTTCTGTTCCAAAGAATGGTTCCCAGGCAATATCGTAAGTGAAGATATTATCGAATTCCCATAACCGGTAATGGCGGATAATTTCTTCCCACCATTCCCAATGGTACTCCATCGGCGTGCCGGGACGGATCGAAAGATTAACCATCAGACCCAGTTCTTCGCATCGGCGGAGGATATCCAGAAGGTTGTTGCTTTGAACCGATGGATAATGAATAAAGATGGAGACGCAATTCAGACCCATCGCTTTGCATCGTTCCAAATCGCGTTGAATGAATTCAGGATCGTAGGCTGTCTTTCCCAGCCAGTATTCGAAATATCCAAGCCCTCCGATCCCCAATCCTGTCGATGGCATGTAGTTGACACCGTGCGCATACCATTTTTTGCCATCAAGATAAAAATCACCGTCATGGGCGGTCATGTACTGTCGACGGTTTTCCGGTTTGGGCTTGTAAACCGCCAACTCCTGGTTTGTTTGATCCAGCAGTTCACCGCCCTGATAAAGCCGAACTTCCAAATCGAATTGATTGTTATTTGATGGCAATTGAATGCTGGTTGAAACCGCCCGCACTTCTCCTGCAGGGAGAGTCAGGGGTGTTTCGTAGCATGTTTTAAAGTCGTCTTGACCTTTATCGCGGAGCAAAAACTGAAGTTTGATCTCATCTTGTGCGTATGTGGAAAGGTTTGCAATTCGTGCGCCTATGATAACGGATTCGTTTTCACGGTATGTGTAAAATTCCGAACCGGCTTCCTCAAAATAAATTCCCTTTGCCATTCGCTCCACGATACGCATGACAAAATCCAGCGCGATGGGCTCGTTATACCAAGCCGTGTCAGAGATCGAGAAGGCGGCACGGATACTGCCTTGGGTATCTCCATCAAAATAGGCATAAAGCACGGCAGGCGCGCCCCGCCATTCTCCATTCGGGCCCAATGCATCCATCAATGGAATCCAGCGCCACCCCCGGCCTTTTTCAAAACCGTTTCCTGTGGGACGCGGATAATGGGCTGACATCTGCGCCGGTACAGGCAGCTCGGCCGCAGGAACAAGCCATGGATTTCGTGATGTAATTTGAGTCACATCCTGCATGGGGTAAAACTTGTAGCCTGGAGACAAACCCTCAAAAACAGGCGGCCTATGGAAACTTTTCGGCGGTTCGCCCCAGGGATTGGGCAGGGTGCCTACTTGATCCACCCAATATTCATATTCGCCTCCTCGAAGGCCGGTATGGGAGTATGAAATACCGAATTTTATTTGACGGATAGCTTGGAAATTGAGGACATCACCCTCCTGTCCGCGGCCGGGTATAGACTCCCAAAACCCGAATTCATGAGGAGTCAGCGTAATTCTTTGCCATTCGGGAATCACCGGAAAAGAAGCGATCCAACGGGAACCGTCGGTTTCGACACACTCCAAACTTAGCGTACGTGTTTCCGGTGCGCCCTTGGCATAAAAAGCGATCAGTTGGTGGTCAGCGGGTATCGGAGACTGCAAGTCAGGAGCTGCAAAACCATCCCAGCCTTCCATGTTCTCGATATGGACATGCAAAGCGTTTCCGTACGGACCCGGGACTGTTTCGTGAACAACCGGATGATCGGGTGTGTTGGTATGGCGTACCCATTGATTCAGATCATCGTTATCAAAGTCGAACAACATGCGCTGAGTCGGCATGGCCGCCAACTGTTCCCGCCAACTCTCAATTGACATCCATTGTGTGCCGGAACGCCATAATGGATGTGTAAAAGCCGGAGCATCCAAAGCCAGAATATCTCCGCCCGCTTGCATGAATTCTTGTATCTGAGTGGTTGACTTCCAGGGCAGAGCATTGGCCGTGGGCAATACCAACAGGTCGAAATTCTCCCCGTTCAATAGGCTTGGATTCTCCAAATGTTCGGCGCTGAGCACACGTACCGGATAACCATTCAAGCTGAGCATGCGTGCCAGATTTGCGCCTAGATTTGGCTGGTGGCCGGGGAGAACATCATGCAGCACGGCGATTCTGTAAGAGGCAAAAGAATCGGCTGCTGTTTTTCCCGGCGCGACTGAATTAAATGTCAATAAACCTCCAAAAATACTAAGACAGACAAAAAAACGAGACATGCTTGCTCCATTATTGTTTTGTGGATTCGTTCACATCGCCGGTGGCGGCCCATTCGCATGCCCGCCGCAGGAGTTGATGGATACCGGGCGCTGAAAATGATTTGACATCGTGTCCCAGCGGGGTGTGAAAAACGCGCCCTTGGCCGTAATTCAATACAAAGCCCATCGGTTCGTCTTTATCGGTCTTAATTGAATGTGCCGTCAAGAGAATATCTATTTTCGGTTCGCCTTTAAGGCAGAAATAGAGTTCGTCCGAAATCTCGAAATCCTTCAAGCCGCGTGTTATAGGATGATCCGCGTCACAGACATTGACTGTAAACTCACGATAAGGATCGTGCGTCTTTTCTTGATCCCAAATACGTCCGATGATCTTTTCATATTCCGGCCATTCCAAGAAAGCGCCGCAGGCGAAATGCAATGCCACCAATCCCTTGCCGCTCGAAACGTATTTTGCCAATCCTTCACGGCAGGCCAGACTGGGCATAGGGCTTTCCCAGTTGCAGTAATGAAGCACGACGGCGTCATAACGTTCCGCCATGGGTGTGGCCATGATTTCCGGGTCTTCGGCCACATAGACTTCAAATCGCTTGTCCTCTTCCAAAATAGCGCGGACAGCCGGTGTGGTTTCGCGCCATTTGTGGCCTGGGTAGTCGTTCCCGGTGACAATCAGTATACGGATTGGTTTCACTTGTTCTGTCTCCTCCGCGCATACCACGGAAGCAAGGCAAGTAGACAGTATCAGAATGGTCGCGCTTATCCTGTTCATAGGCATCCTCACATCTTGTTTTGTCTTAAATCATAACGCAGACAGGAGCCGGGATGCCAGCCGGGATAAGTGCCACAACTTTCGCTACTTAAGTTGGAATGATTCGCGAATCATCTCCAATCCAGGCTCGAATACAGTATCCATTCCCTCCATACAAGCCTCCTGAATAGCAAAAGTCGGCGACTGATTCTCCGCTATAAAAATGATACTTGTGGATTTTCCGCTCCTACTATTATGAATGACCTTCATGCCGTGTCCGCTATAATTACCCCATCTCATATTTTCGTATCGTTCAATCTTTATTGTCTCCTTTGATGTTTTTGATTTCTTTTCGTAATATTGGTCCGGCTCATCGGGATTGTTATATACTGTGATTCCCGTAACACAACAACTTGTCTTTGGACCAACCATCATGCATTGTTCCGGACTCTTGTTGTCAGGATGGCGAAATTGAACCCACTCCTCAGGCATTTGGAATGTGAAATGTTTATGAGTGACTGTCTGTGTAGAACCGGTTTCTTGTAGTGAGCTAAAAACTGCATACGTTGCCAAAAAGATAACAAAAGCGGCAAGCGCTGCGTAGTACAGAACTGGAATTATGATAAACCATATACGAGCTGCCCATTTTCTGACTTCAAAACATACACGAACACCCCGGTAACTTATGTATGAACTCCAGAGCAAAAGTATTGCCCCTATTATCGGAAATATATCGTATAAAAGAGACTCGGATGCCTTCGCTTCTAAGGGTGTAGCAAAGCAAAAAGTTTCAAAAATGCTTCGTATAATAATCGGAATAACAAAGACTTGATACGAAAAAATATAGACGCGTCGTGAAACATAAGCGTCAACCTTGCCCCCGCCGCTGAAACGAATTCGCAATCGGTACCACCAACCACCGATCAAGTAAACGATGATTGTGACAAAAATGGCATAGGCGCCCAAATAGGGCCAGAATTGCCCCCAAGACTGACTGGCGATGTCATGCAAAGAAAGTCTTTTGCCGTGATGGTAAAAATAAAAATCTACGCGGCTAATGCAAAGTCCCAATCCCATCATCCAAGCGAACAGGCCCATCAGTGCGCTGCTGCAATCTGTGAAGTGCTCAAAAAACACCTTGGGACGGAAGTAGAGATAAAAGGGCCATAAAAAGGCTTTGGGTTTGGATGGCACCGGTTTGGCTCTTACGGGGGATTCATACTCCGGATAGGCCGTTTGGCCGTATTCCGAAGCTGCTGACGGTTCACTGTCATATTCAAAGGTATTGATGGTGGCCGGGGCTCGTTCCTGATCGATCTTATCGAGCCATTGCCGCGCATATTTGTGGTCCGGTTGCTGATAGAGCACACGCGCGAAATCCGAACGGGCATCTTCAGAATTACCGAGGTGGTAAAAGGCTACTCCACGCATAAAACAGGCTTCGGCGTTGTCCGGGTCCTCTGCCAAGAATGAATTGATGTGCTGAATCGCTTCAGCGTAATTCTTTTTGCGTCCGGCTTCTTTGGCTAAACTCAGTTTTTGTTCTTGTGGGATCATGGCTTGCCCCTGTGCTCCGTTATGAATGGTATGGCGATTGTTCCGTCGGACTTTAAGTGTGTATCACCCTATCTGCTAACTGTTTTTGTTAGCAACACAGTTTCCGTTTAAAAATCCGTTATTGGCTGAATGTCACAAGCCGGATGTCCTTTTAGGAAGTATTTATCTTGCCGCGTCTTTCAGTTGAAATGTTGTTCGGATCAGCTCGAAGCCCGGCTTGTTTTCCTCAATTAAATCCTTATAGCACAGCTCGACTACTGCAAAGCCGATGTTGTCAGAAGTTGAAGAGAAGAAGGTGTGCCGGCACAACTCCCCTTCAATGGGAATATCGACTTGAAGGCCAAAGCCGCTGTGATTTCCCCAACGGTGAAATTGGACTGCTTTTAAGCCGGAAGTATCCTCAATATAATCCTCCAACACCGCCTGTGTCATGGACTTTGTGTCGATAGCGAAGTCGAATACGGCCAGGGATACAAAAGCATCCCCTGAGAGCGACTCAACATACATATAGTCGCTGGCTCCTTCGGCATCCTCTGTTGTGACTTCCCAATTATTCGGATGGCTGAAACTGTAGAGTTCACCGTTTTGCACGCTGGGTTGAGCGATCACGGGAGGACCGAAATCGGTTTTTAATGCCTTATAGATATATCCGAATGAAAAGAATCCGTAGGTCAAAAATGGAAGAACTACGAACCAAAAAACAGTTGGCCATCTTCTGCTGTTGAAGCATACGCGGATGCCACGGTAACTCGTATAGAGCGACCAGAACAATGTGAGTGTTATCAATAAATCGGTCATTGCTGTGGCGAAACTTTCATCCTCCCAGGCTTCTCCGGGTGAATTGAAAGTCTGGGATTGCCATACGACAATGAAAAAGGTTGGTATGGCACAAACTTGAAAAGTCCTGACGAAAACCCGGCGAGCATAGTAGGGATCCGGTTTTGTAACACCGCAAAGGGAAATCCTGAATTTATACCACCAGCCCGCAATGACAAATTGGAATCCTCCTCCAATTACTCCCATTAAGGCGAAAAAGAACCAATAAAACTCCCAAGAATACTCCGTGAATAATTCATACCCATATTTATCATCGATTAAATGAGACGCTGAGAAGCGTTGAATGGCAATAAAAAATCCCATGCTCCAGCCGCATAATGTTGTGACCCATGCATTGGGCTCAGCAAAGTGCTCAAAAAACACCTTGGGACGGAAGTAGAGATAAAAGGGCCATAAAAAGGCTTTAGGTATGGATGGCGCCGGTTTGGCTCTTACGGGGAATCCATACTCCGGATAGGCCGTTTGGCCGTATTCCGAGGCCGGTGACGGCTCGTCCTCATAAGTTTGGGCATAACTTGCAGCCGGGGCTCGTTCCTGATCGATCTTATCGAGCCATTGCCGCGCATATTTGTGGTCCGGTTGCTGATAGAGCACACGTGCAAAATCCGAACGGGCATCTTCAGAATTACCGAGGTGGTAAAAGGCTACTCCACGCATAAAACAGGCTTCGGCGTTGTCCGGGTCCTCTGCCAAGAATGAATTGATATGCTGAATCGCTTCAGCGTAATTCTTTTTGCGCCCGGCTTCTTTGGCTAAACTCAGTTTTTGTTCTTGTGGGATCATGGCTTGCCCCTGTGCTCCATTGCGAATGATTAACCACTTGAATCGGCACATGCCCAATGCACCGGTGGCCATCAAGGCGTTGTCCCGCTGTGGCGGGATTTGTCTGATTGTACGATAATCCGCGAGGTATTCATACCGGCAAATACAAGAAAGATGGGAATCGTTCTAGCGCCTATGAATGTCCTCATCGAACACACATATCGTTGCGCTTGTATGTGTCTGCGATTATCTCATTGTTGGTTTGGGAGAAAATAAATGCCTGATGTTTCAAAAGCGATCGTCTTCAATGGCAGTGACAAGCCCCTGGAGTGCCAGCCATTTGCCTTGCCACAGCTCAAGGCAGGAGAACTGCTTATTAAGGTACGATGCAGCACACTCTGTGGCAGCGATGTCCATACTTTTGAAGGACGCCGCAGTACACCCTGCCCAACGATCCTCGGGCATGAAATTTTAGGAGAAGTGGTTGAACTCCCTCCCGGCGGACTATCCGATGCTTCCGGTGATGCTTTGCAGCCCGGGGACCGGGTTACGTGGGCCGTGGCCGCGAATTGCGGAGACTGTTTTTATTGTCGTAGCGGTCTCCCTCAAAAATGCACCAGTCTTTTTAAATATGGGCATGAGCAAATTCGCGAAGGGCATGCATTAAGCGGCGGCCTTGCCGAATACTGTCATCTTGCCGTTGGGACATGTGTGCTTAAGGTGCCGCCGGAACTGCCCGATGAAGTTGCATGTCCGGTCAATTGCGCCACGGCGACGATTGCCGCCGCTTTGCGTTACGCGGGAGAAGTGGCCGGATGCGCCGTTTTAATTCAGGGCGCGGGTATGTTGGGGCTTACAGCGGCCGCCATGGCCCGTTCGCAAGGCGCAAATGAGATTATCGTGACCGATACAGACGAAAAGCGCCTGTTGGTTGCCACGCGTTTCGGGGCGACAAGCACCTGCCTTGTAGAAAGCCAATCCGACACGATTCGCAATGAAGTCATGAATCGAACCGATGGCCGTGGAGTCGATATTGCAATCGAATTGAGTGGATCGACAGCCGCAATTGATGCCGGGATGCAATTGCTGCGAATCGGAGGCAATTATATTTGGGTTGGATCGGTTTTCCCGTCTCCTCCGGCCTCTCTATCGCCCGAATTCATCGTCCGCCGATTGATTCGTATTCAAGGTGTTCATAATTATGCGCCCCAAGATTTATCTGCCGCCTTGAATTTCCTCAAGCATGAGCATCAACATTATCCTTTCCGGGAGTTGGTTGCGGCCACTTACCCATTGGAAGAAACTGAAGCGGCATTCGCCTATGCCATCAAGAATCGCCCGTTACGTGTTGCCGTTTGCCCTTAAATAAAGATGGCTTCTGATTTTCAAGTGGAGTGTTTAAGGTTTAAAAATTTGATTATGAAAAACGAATTTAAAACCTGGGGTGGGATCGAACTCCCGGAATCTTTTTGTGTAGTAATTGACAAGTCGTTGTCATCTTCCGGCGAGTCCCTAGTACGAATCGCGTTAGTCGATGTAGATGCCCGGGATGATTGTGCGGCAGAGTATATTCGAGTTGAAAATACATGGCGCGTGTGGGGACGAGAGGATTTCGAACTGGGGCAAGCGGAAGTCACAGCCTGTCAAATTTTCCGCAATGTTGATCCTGATGAGGCGCCGGAGTTTCATGCCTGGCGTGAAAGGGCAGGGGAACAAGGTGATTTATCCGCATAAATGAAAATAGTATCCCTGCATTCCGCAGCTATCGACGTTTCAGAATTATTGTTATCATTGCTCAAAACAGACTGTATTTAACGCTTTTTTTAATTCATATCGACAGATTGTCCGGAGGTTGCTTTATGAAAGGCTCGGGTAAGCCACAAAAAGAATCCCGCCGTGGATTTCTAAAAAAATCGACAACTTTGGCTGCAGCCGGATGCTGTGCGCCAATGTTTGTGCCCAATTATGTGTTTAGTGCGCCGGGAAAGCCCGGCCCGAATGACCGGATTCAGATTGGCTTCATTGGCGCCGGACGCCGTGCACGTCAACTTATGGGAATGCCGCCGGATGCGCAAATCGTTGCCGTGAGCGATGTGAATAAGATACGTATGGAAGAAACAGCCTCCGATAAAGGCTGGAAGAAGTTTCAAGATTACCGGGAACTGCTTGCCTCCGATGCTATCGATGCCGTTGTTGTCGCCACACCCGATCATTGGCATACGCTCAACTCAATCCACGCCTGCCAGGCGGGCAAAGATGTTTATTGCGAAAAGCCGATGACATTGACAATTTCCGAAGGCCGGGCCTTGGTTAAGGCCGTTCGAAAACACAAGCGCGTTTTTCAAACCGGAAGTCAACAACGATCCATGGAAGAATGTCGGTTCGGGTGTGAACTTGTACGCAATCAACGTCTAGGCAAAGTGCATACGATTCATGGACATTGCTATCCAAGTCCATGGCATTGTGATTTGCCGGGGACCGAGCCACCCGACGGTTTGGATTGGGATATGTGGCTCGGCCAGACTTCAGTTCGTCCTTATCATCCCGATCTTTACTTGCCACGTGCCAATCCCGGTTGGATTTCATTCCGTGCTTATTCAGGCGGCGAAATGACCGGTTGGGGATCGCATGGCTTAGATATTGTTCAGTGGGCCTTAGGGACCGATGAATCCGGCCCGGTTGAAGTCTGGCCGGAGGGCAAAGGCCTCAATTGCCCGGTCGGCTTCCGTTACGCCAATGGAGTGCAATTAATTTTGGACCGCAAAGATTATCCCGGTGGCGCCGTATTCGAAGGAGATAAGGGCCGTATTATTGTGGCCCGCGCAAAATATCAAGCCGATCCTCCGGAATTGGCAAAGGAGCCGGTCTCAGGTTCGGAGATTACGCTTCCCAAAACACCGGGACACATGCAGAACTGGCTGGATTGTATCCGCACCCGGGAACGTCCTATCGCAGATGTCGAAATGGGCCACCGTTCAGCGACGATGTGTCATTTGGGGAATATCGCCCGTTGGGCTGGAAGACGGCTGCAATGGGATCCTGTAAAAGAGCGTTTTACCGGCGACGATCAGGCCAATGAATATTTGCAGCGTCCCATGCGGGAACCATGGCAAATTAAGATATAAGGTGAGATTCGATAAGAATAAAGGAGCGAGTCATGATTAAGACGACCGTGCCGAGAAGTATTGTATGGATGGCCTTGTTTGTTGGTATTGCATTGCCTTCCAGCGCACAATTGGAGCATTTCAAAATGAAGGATGGAGATCGAATCGTTTTTCTTGGAGATAGTATTACACACGCAGCCACGCAGCCTGAAGGATATATCAGTTTGATTAAGCTGTACTGTGATGTGAACGGCATCGAGATTGAAGCCATCAATGCCGGGATCGGCGGGCATAAATCCAACGATATGCTGGCACGGCTGAAGACGGATGTTCTTGATCACAAGCCGGCCTGGATCAGTATTTCTTGCGGTGTGAATGATGTCTGGCATGGCGAAAAGGGAGTGCCGCTAGAAGACTATAAAGTAAATATGCGCAAGATTGTCGATCAATGTCTGGAGAGTGGAGCGAATGTCTTGTTGCTTACGGCAACGCCCATCTTCGAAGATTTGAATAGCCCCGAAAATCAGAAACTGCATGCGTATAACGATTTTCTCCGCGAACTCGCAAAAGAAAAGAAGATTTTGCTGTGCGACTTGTTTGCCGCCTTTGAAGATTTATACAAACAGAAGACCAATAACGAAAATCTGTTGACCACAGATGGCGTACATATGAATCCGCGCGGCAACCGGTTGATGGCGCGCACCATTCTGCAAACACTGGGCGCCAGGGGGCCGGATCTGCATCAAGCCCAAAAGCGTTGGGAACTTGTTAATAATATGTAGCCGCGAATAAGGCAGAAATCAGGCATTTATGCTGTAATGCCGTTTGTACGGCAGGTTTTTAAGAGTGAGGTGAATCATGAGTCAAATCCGCAATCGTGAAATGACCCGTAGGCGCTTTTTGCAGGCTGCAGCTGCAGGAGCCTCAATCCCGCTTGCAAGCACATTAGGCTTCTCAAGTGCACAGGCAGCGGAGAAGAAACGCAACCTAATTTTTATTTTCATTGACGATATGCGTTATGACTCAATGAGTTGTATGGGGCATCCCTTTTTAGAAACTCCGAATCTCGACCGCATGGCCGCCGGAGGAATGTTGTTTAACAATGCCTTTGTCACGACTTCGCTTTGCTCGCCCAGCCGTGCAAGTATTCTGAGTGGACAGTATGCCCACCGCCATGGCGTGCTCGATAATGGAACTTTGTTGCCAAGCGGCACACCGACCTTTCCGATTGAATTGCAAAAAAATGGCTATGAAACCGCATTTATCGGCAAATGGCATATGGGCGGTCACACCGATGCGCCAAGGCCCGGATTCGATCATTGGGTCAGTTTTCGCGGGCAGGGTGTCTACAAAGATCCGACGTTTAATATCAACGGCGAGAAAGTCAAGCGCGAAGGCTATATGACGGATATCCTCACAAACGATGCCGTGGATTTCATTAAGAAGAAGCATGATAAACCATTCATGCTTTATCTTTCCCATAAAGCAGTCCATGCCGATTTTTATCCGGCGGACCGGCATTTGGACCGTTACTCGGATGCCGAAATTAAGTTCACCGATTCGATGGCCAATACTGAAGAAAATTACGAAGGCAAACCCCTATGGGTGAAACGTCAGCGTCATAGTTGGCATGGTGTCGATTTTATGTATCACGACCATACGTATTTTGATCGTTTTATCCGTGACTATAACCGTACCATGTTGGCCGTGGACGATAGCATCGGGATGATTCTGGATACTCTGCAAGAGCAAGGATTGCTTGAGTCGACATTGATTCTCTTTATGAGCGATAACGGTTTTCTACATGGCGAGCATGGCTTGATTGATAAGCGCTGCATGTATGAAGAATCGATACGTGTACCGCTCATCGCACATTGCCCTGAATTGATTCAAGGCGGCCAGCGGACAGACCGAATTGCTCTCAATGTTGATATTGCTCCGACACTGCTTGCTGCCGCGGGGATTACTGTTCCCGGTACAATTCAGGGTGCGTCGCTACTGCCGGTTGTACAGGGACAAGATGAGAACTGGCGGGATGCCATGTTGTACGAGTATTTTTGGGAGCGGTCTTTCCCGCAGACTCCAACCGTCTTCGGTGTGCGTACCGAGCAGTATAAATATATGGATTATCATGGGATTTTTGATCTGAACGAGTTGTATGATCTTAAAAAGGATCCCAAAGAAATGCATAATCTCATTGATGATCCGGCATATTATGAAGTACGCGTGGGAATGCAAAAGCGCCTGCAGGATTTAATGAAAGAATACGGTGCAACCCGTGTTCCCAGTTTTGCCGAGCGGTGATGGATGAACGGCTTAAATCATTAATTCGCTTCAATGCGAATTTCTTTGGTATCGGTTTCGCGAAGTTGGCGTGAATCAAGCTCCCGCCCTAGATTGAGCCGCCGCATGTAGCCTTTTGCCTTTTGTTGATCGCCTTCCGCATTGGCAATTTTAATGAGGTTCTCGAGCGCTTGTGTATTCGTTTTGTCCGTTTCCAAGGCTTTTAGAAACAAACGCTCGGCGTTTTTGTAGTCACCCTCAATGTAATAGGCGCTGGCCAACAGAAGTGTTGCATTTACGCTCTTTGGGCCGCCACGTGACCACAATTGGGCGAGTTCCTTGGCCCGCTCGGTGTCCTTCAATAAAAGGAGACTTGTTCCCAGGTTTGTCCATGCTTCATGGCTGTGCGGCCACATTTTAAGCATTCGGGCATAGATTTCAGCGGCTTTCCGATACTCTTTAAGGTTGTTCAGATAGATGATGCCAAGGTTGTTAAATGCCGAAAGGTTGTCCGGATTTATATCCAGCGCCTTTTCGTAGAATTCCGCAGCCATCTTTGGCTTTCCAATTTCAACATATCGCTTGGCCATATGGCTGAGTACACGGGGGTTGTCTGGCGCCGTCTCTACGGTGTTTTGCCAGAATTTTGTTTTGTTCGCGTACAAAAAATTTCTTTGAACGGTCTGAAACATGGCCACCACACAAATACATGCTAGAGCCGCCATTACAATAGATTTTCCTTGTTTGCCCAACCGGTTCTTGAAAGACAATTCGATGAGTTGAATGGTCCCGCATAACGCAAGTGCAAAACCGGCATTAGGTAGATAGGTTCTTCGTTCTGCGGCCAAATCGTTTAAAGGGATGATACTGGATGTCGGTGAGATCGTGATAAAATACCAAATCACACCCAGCAAAATAAGCGGAGAACGGCGCGCCGTGAGGATAGCAATGACCCAGACTGAGGCGATAATTCCTAAGCCGGTCCATAACAAAGGATCACTGAAGGATTCGATGAGTGGAATGATCGGATCGATGCATAATTCCCCACAAAGCAACTGGCGTGGGAAATAATAAAAGGCGATTACTCCGATTTGTGTTAAGAGATTTATGGACTTAGGGCGTATTGCGGTCTCATCGACACCAATAATGCCGCCAAGCATCCAGTACCGATAGATGAAATATACGGCAACCAATAATGCACCGGTTGCGTAAAACCATTTCAGCCGTTGCAGCGCATCGTGAAAAGATGCCTGCGTGGCCAGGACGAAAGATGCAATTAAGATGCATATCACCGGCATGGTAATGATGATCTCTTTGGTCCCGATGCCAAGCACAAAACATGACAAGGCGGCGGCCATGGCAGGCCAATTGTGCCGGGAGAGAAATTGAGGCGGCGTCTTGGATTGGATGTCAAAGAATCCGCCGCGCTCCAATCCGATTAAAAAGAAAAAGACGCCATAAATGTATTCGGCTGATGCCAACGCGGAGGAGCGGCCGGCCACATAGGTGACAGCCTCAGTGTGCAGAGGATGGATGCCGAATAAGAGTGCGGCAATTCCCGGAAAGAAAATAGAAAATTCCGTGTTGGCGGGAATGCCTGAATCGTTTTTTCCGGCAGGGAATAACAAATGCGTAATTTTACGAGTAAGAAAGAACACACCCGAGATTGCCAGTAAGTGAAAGATGATATTTGAAAAGTGGAAAATGTAGGGGTGTTGGACAAGCGGTTGGCCGCTCTCTGAGTATCTGGCAATCAATCCCAGGCGGTCTGTTATTAAATAGTCGACCGCGTAAGTTGTGAGCAAGAAACCTCGATTGATGAAATCCTGAAGGTGAAGAATGATGCCGGCAAATGAACGTATGGTTCGGTTGTCGACAACGGCGTAGTAATCGTCAAAATACCAAGGAACCTTGATTGCAGGAATATACAGAATGGCAGTTAGAATTAGAATCGCACCGATTTGAATTGGTGGCCGGTAAAATATACGAGAATTATTCTCCACGTTAAATTCCGGCGCGGGGGATTGCTCCTTCTGTTTCTGGTCTTTTATGCGATTTCGACTTTTACGGGGCATGTCATAGACTTCTAAAATCTGCCGTGGTCCGGCCTGTATCCTAGCGTGGCGGCTTTATTTCAAAAAGCGCCGGTTTGTGCCAGCGGATGAATACCTAACCTTCCATGCGCTGCTGAATCATACCCGTATACCGGGAGTAAGTCATTTTAAAGATCGTACCCGTAACGGCCGCTATCAATACACAGAACGCCACGACCATCCAATTGCCGATATAGGCGCATGAGAATGCAATCGTCGCGGATGAAATTGCAATTGATCCCATAAGGGCCACAAACAATCCATGCGCAATTGTACGCGGCCCCATCGCTTCGATATCTGTCTTTTCGGCGATAGGTCCCCACCATCCGATTGGGCGCGCACTTTTGTAAAAGGCAGTCAGTGTCTCTTCGGAATCCGGTTTTGTAAACAAAGAGACGGCGACCCAGAGCAGGCAGGTTAATGCGATTGAAGATAGCACAACTACATAAGTGGAATCTTCAAGTTGAATCAGATATTTAAAAACGACTCCTTTATTGAGCAGATAAATAAATGGGCCGCCGAAAGATGCCGCCAGCCGCGCCTTGGCATTAAAACGCCACCACCACCATTGGCCCCAGTTGGCTGTCATTTCAGCGGATGATAAGCCCAACATAAATACTGAGATGTCGATCACATTCTCTGCCACAGTGGCGACCAGAATCGCCAATCCCATAATCACAAACATCACCACGCGTCCGACATTCATGTAATGACGCATAGAGGCGTTCTTGACCAGACTCCTGCGATAGACATCGTTTAGAAAAACCTGCGATCCGAAATTCATATTCGAATCGACCGTGGACATGATCGAAGCGCCGATAGCCACAATCGCTAAACCCAATAGACCGCTCGGAAGGTAGTGGCTCAAGAGCATTCCGTACGCGAGTTCTTTATTGATGGTTCCGTCATAAAGGCCCGGCCATTTAACCATAGCTCCCAATGCGGGGAGTGTTAAAACCGCCAGCATGAAAAAGAGCACGATCTGTGTCCAGATATACATCTTGGAGGCTTCCCGCGCATTACGGCATGAAAGCAGGCGTTGTCCTTCCATCGCTCCGGCCATCGGCGCGACATCACCGCCGTAACCGACCGCCGTTCCAACCGTCCACGCGATTACGCCAATTGCACCCAATAGTGCATGGCTTTGAGGCGGGTGCCAACTGACAACCTGTTCGCCGAACTGATTCACCAATGCCGTGTACAATCCGCCTGGCCCGCCAAAATCAGCCCAAACCAAAGCCATCATTACCAACGAAGCGATAATCATCACGACAGTCTGAATTAAGTCCGAAACGACAACACCGATATAACCCGATAAGATGACATAGAACAGAATGATCGGGATTACCAACGCAAATGTCTGCCATTTTTCCCATCCCAAAAGGGCCTCGCAGACTTTGTGTAATCCCAATAGCCCCGAGCCGGTCCAAGCCACGACGGCGATGAATGCGCTTCGGATTGCAATCCAAGAACGAATCGTCAAAGCAGGTGTGCCCGAAAATCGCAATTCGTAAAATTCAGGCGATGTAAAAATTTGCATGTGCCGCCAGAAAACGGCAAACAACACACCGCCGATTAATAATGCCAGCGAAAACCGGCTGATATACCACCAGCAAATAAATACACCGCAGATTACAGTCATTCCGCAATACGCAGGCGCGACGTCCGCATTCATACAGGTCGCCGCATAAGAGACACCATTCAACCATCCCGGGAGTTTTCTTCCGGCGAGAAAATAGTTATCGATGTCTTTTTGTGCGAATTTTCTGTAGTAAAGACCAAGCGCCAATAGACCGAGCATGTAGATGCCCATAATGACATAGTCGATAGCGGTTAAAGCCACGAGTGATTCATTCTGTTCCATGAAATGCCTGTTTCTTGTATGGCTTAAATAGTGTCAATTCATCATGAAGTCTAATCGGCAATTAATTATCCGCCGGAATCATGATTGGGTATAGCTCTTCAAAATGCTCCCCTGCCTGGCTTCGGGCACCCAACTCCCATAGTGATGTCCGGAGCTGGCGCATACCTAAGACCGAAACGATCCAACCCTGGGTCCAACCGGTCTCGACGCTCCAAGCGCCCCAACCTGCATCGGCATTGCTTGCCCAGTATTCCCAACGTCTAAAATCGCAAGCGCGAAACCATGCCCCATCCAGTTCGGGATGTGATTCCGAGCGCACTTGGATACGGCATAGAAATTCGGCCAGCCGATCTTCCGCGTCCCCATAATACGAATCTTGTGTGGCTTCATAAGCTTCGTGCAGGCCGATAAATGCGAAGTTGGTTGTATAAAGAAGGTCACAGGCCGGATCACCGTTTGTTTGAATTAATGGCGTTTCGGTGGTTCCGTAGGCTTCGTTTGAGGGCACCGCGCCATATGAACCTTTATCTGCATCACCCAATTGTTCGCGTATTGCGCCGCATTCATCCTGCGATACCAATAAATCGTCGGCGACATGTTTGAGCCATGTCCGGTGTTCTTCCGTATCTTCAATTCGTATCAACCAGGCCAAAGGCAAAAGCATTCGGGCGCGTTCCTGTTGAATGCCATTGGTCCAACTCCAATTGTCCGGGTAGGCCTCCATTGTCATGCGAATGGCTGTGCGTGCCTTTTCCAGAAATGGTTCGAAATCGGTGATTTGATAGGCCCACAAATAACAGGCCCATAGATATGCCTCATAATGCGGCCAATAATTGATGGTCTCTTTCTCATAGTAATACCGCCATCCATTCTCATTGAGCGGCGCCGTATCGATACGTCCACCGCGAAAACCCAATGGTCCGGCGGTTCTAAAGTTCCCGAGAACTCCCATAAGAATTCTCTTATCCCAACGGTCGATTTCAAGCAGCCCCGATGTTGCGATGCTGCCTAAAAGCACTCGTGCATTATCGTCACCGTAATACACACCGTATCCGTCCATATCGCCGTGATACTTTGGAACATCGTTCCAACCCAAGAGCCCATAAGCATCGTTTGTAGGATTCATGCGATCCCCTTGGGAGATTAATGATTGCGAAAGGATGTAGTCGCATACGTTGGCAGCCCAAGTCTGCATGGAGCGGTCCCCGGCCAAGGTGCCGGCCGCCGCCAAAGCCATTGCCGACTCGCCGTTGCAGTCACCCCGACGCCACCAACGTACAAGCTGGGAGCCGTCATGGGCGATATTCGATGCGAAGCCTTCCAGCACACCAAAGCGACCGTCTCCGGGTGGAGTGTCGAGAGGCGGAACCTCCCGAACACGTTGATTGGGATTCGCGATTGCACGATATGCTTTATCATCAGCCTCGCTCAGCAACATCCGGCTGTTGATGTACCATTCCGAACCGCGGCGAATGGCCGTCTTTTCGATATTCATTGGCAACGGTTCCTGTCCCGAATAAGAGGGCCTGACAGCGGAAGTCCAAACCAAATCGGGAAAAGTCTCACCGGGGCACAGCCATTTTAGAAGTGTCTGCCAAATGGTTTGCCATGCCTCAACCGGTGCATAACGGCCTGTTTGGAACCGGCTCAACTGGGTTGTTGCTATTAGGGTGTTCTGTCCCGGGATTTGAAATAACAATGGGGATACCGTATCCGGCAATCCATAGACAGCGGTGTCGTAGCCGGCCACACGTGCCGAGACAATCCAAGGACTCTCCGCCTTTACCGGGAGATACCGGCAGCCATGAATAGCCAAAATGCGTAACGGTTGCAGCGTCTCGCCAAAAATCTCGGAAGATAGTACCGCGCGTTCCCATTGCGGCACAATCGGTTCTTCAAATGTATAACCGGGGACATTAGCCGGATACTCAATATAAAGCCGCAGTCCCTTGTTGGCTGCGATTCTATAACTTGAATCGGGTATCGGTGTGGTCTGTTCCGGATAACCGCCTGCAAGCACAAGTAGTCCGGAATTTTCCGGAGCCTTTTCGAATGCATCTTGAATGTTTTGATAGTATGTGACCGGGATTTCGCAGGCAGTCAGGACTTTTTCCAGATCACTGTCTTCCTGTCCGCAGATTCCAAGCTGCGGAGCCGCCGCAATGGTTTGCACGAATACCGTAAAAAACAAAAGCAACAATAAGATAGAGTAATGGAATCGGTGCTTACACATTGGTTTCTCCCATGCCGGGCGGATGAAGAAAAACTTGGAAATAGAATGTATTATTCCTCAGTCCGTTGGCTGCCTTTTTTAAGATGCCGAAAAAGCAAAATAAGGTCTCTTGCCCCAAACGGGATAATAAATAGGACTGTGAGATAAAAACCGGCAAAAGTCAAAAAGCAGGTCCATTCCCAAAATGTGATCCAGGCTTGCATTAGGCTTGCTCCATTGCATCCGGTTTTGGTTTGTCCGGGAATAAAAGCGAGACAACCACAAACACGCTAATACTGAAAAGATATGTTCCCAGGCCCAGCACTGCGACATTAAGCCAGGGAATGATCTCTTGGATACGTTCTTGGAAAATCCCGGCAATGGCGGCCAGTCCCGCTAACAGCGCTGCCAGAGCTCCGGCGCTGGATGCGCGTTTCCAATAGATGCCCCCAATGATCACGGTGCCCGAACCGCATAAATAAACCGTCCCGGTAACGGCCATATAGTCCCATACACTTTGAGGAAGCTCGTACCAAATCCCCCAGATTAAGAGAAACGCGGCAATGACCGTAATAATAATCCGCGTAAACCAAATCTGTTCTTTGTCGCTGAGTGGTTTGCGTCTTAAAGGCGCGATCACATCGCGCACAAGAACCGATGACCAGCATAAGAAATAACTATCATGTGTTGACATGAATGCAGCCAGAAGGCCGGCAACCAACAAACCCAATAGACCGGCCGGAACAACTTTTCCGATAAGCAACGGCATGGCCTGATCGGGCATTTGAGTACCGTTCTCAATTCCATTGGGATAAAAATAAGCCAGTAAATCCGGATGATTCACGATGAAACAAAACGCCACGATGCCCCATAGAGCCGGAATACCCGGTCTCGCGAGTGCCCCCGGCGCCGAAAGAAGAAAAGTGTATTGTGATGTCTTTGGGTCTTTCGCTGTTAAGGCACGGCTTACTTCAGGTCCCCAACTAATGCCCGCGGCCAAAGTGTGCAAAACCATCCATAAGATATAGATCCAACCATACGAACCGGGGTGAAAGGGATTGAACGCTACCTCGCCCCGCTTTTCTGCAACAGTCTGAATTACGTCATTCCAATGCAAACCCGGAGAGGATAAGCAGCAATAGACTCCAACAGCCATCCCCAAACTCAAAAGCACAAACTGTAGGTAGTCGGTCACAATGACCGAAACCATTCCACCCAGCACGGTATAAACCAAGACCAATACGATAAGAATTGAGGTTACGAGATTGACGGTTGTTTCGGCTCCGCCACCGCCCCAGCCGGCGACAAATGTGATAAATGTGGCTCCCATTTTCGGAAACAGGCCCATATTTAGAATTCCGGCCAAAGCACAGATGATTCCCGCCACAATGCGCGTGCGTTTATCGAAACGTTTTTCATAGAACTCGGGGATGGTGACCAGACGTAACTCACGCAGACGGTGAACGACGAAGCCGGAGAGACCCACCACGGTCGCTACAATGAGCATAATCATCGGCACCAGGAGATAGCAAAAACCTCGATTCACCCCCTCGATTGAAGCATACATAATGGTAACCAGGCCGAGGCCGGTGCTGCTGTAGGTTGCCGCATTGAGTGCCGTGCGCGATCCCCGTCCCCCCACCAAATAATCGTCGACATTTTGAATGTACCGATTGACGACGATTCCGATGCCGCCGATACCAATCAAATAAATGATAACGATTGTCCAATCGAGTGTTCCGAAATTTGTTGTGAAAATGCCGGACATGAAAAAAACTCCTGGAATGAAACAGTCTATCATGTGTGAAACCGGCTTTCTATATGGTTGAAAATGGTGCGATGCGGATTCCTTTGTCAGTTAAAAACGTGCTAATCTTTCAGTGTTTAACGTCCCGAAATGGAACCAAAGGAGATTTAAAATGAAAATCCGCATTGCCTATTTGTTGTTGCCGATTTTGGCCATCGCTCTGGTGGGGTATGCATCGACAAAGGCGGCTTCTGAGAAAGACAGCCCGGTGCGCCATGTCGTTGTTTTTAAGTATAAAGAGGATGCTACGCCGGAACAGGTTCAAAAGGTGACCGATGCGTTTCGGAACTTGAAAGACCAAATTCCCGGAATACTCTCATTTGAGCATGGTAAAAACACCAGTCCCGAAAAACTCGATCAAGGTTTCACGAATGTCTACTTATTGACATTCGAAAATGCCAAAGCACGCGATGAATATCTGCCGCATCCGAAACATAAGGAATTCGGAAAAATTTTGGGTGAAAGCGGAATCTTGGAGGGTGTCTTCGTCGTCGATTACCAGCCCCAAGAATAGAACCGCATGATCTATATAGGCGCTTGATTTATATGCCGGAGAAACCCGATGGCCGATAAAGTAACGATTTATCATAACCCGCGTTGCAGCAAGAGCCGCCAAACACTCAAACTTTTGCAGGATAATGGAATCGAGCCGGAGATTGTCGAGTATCTCGACACGCCGCCATCTGCCAAACAGCTGGAGAAAGTCCTTAAGATGCTGGGGGTGGAGCCGGATGAACTCATGCGGAAAAATGAGGCGGTCTACAAAGAACTCGGAATTAAAGGCGGTGGATTCTCTCGTAAACAGTTGATCGAACTCATGGTGGAAAATCCCAAACTGATCGAACGTCCGATTGTCATAAAAGGCGGGCGCGCTGCATTGGGACGTCCACCCGAATCCGTGTTGAATATCCTATAAATTGGGAATCGAAAGGTTTCTAATGTATCAAAGACTTCTATGCCCGGCGTGTTGAGGGTATAGAAGTCTTTGTTTTTTATTGGCTATTGTTTCTCTTTCTTTGCCATTTCATCCAGTTTCTTTTCAAGTGCTTCCAGACGTTTCAGGATATCCTCTTGTTTGTCGGATAAAGAGTCGAGGCGGCCGGCGTTTTTCTTTGCTAATTCTTGATCTTTGCCGCGTATCTTTTGAATGGCGTTTTCGGCCTCCGAACGCAGGTGCTGGTTTGGATCGAGATCGGCAATTTCCCGCAATACTTCAATACCGTCTTCATGGCCTAGTTCCCTGAGACCACGGATCACTGCTTCTCGAATCCGGTCTGAGAGGTCCTCTGCTTGGCTTGTGATAAATTCAACGGTTTCTTCTTGAATGGCTTCATCTAGTTTGGCGGCGAGCGTTCCCAGGCTTTCTAACGCAGCCGATCTCACATTTTCATTCCGGTCTTTTCCCGCATAACGTTTCAGCGCAGTATATGCCTTTTTGTCTTCAAAATTATTCAGAGCTTGAAGAACTGCAACTTGGATACCATTACGGTAGGTTTCTTGGTCGATTGCACGCAGTAGGGTTTTCAGCGCGTCCGGATGTTGTGAATTTCCCAAACCGCGGGCTGCCATTTCGGCCGCGCCCAGCCCGGGATCCTTATCAAGGATATCCTGCAAACGTTTCTGTACCACATCGTCTTTCGCAAAACTGCGTAAGGAACTTACGACAGCGGAACGTACGCGTGCATCGGGGTGCTCGCATCCATCCAATAGTGCATCCCGGCGCTCATTGTTCTTAATCCCGGAGAGGTTATTCGCAGCCTGCTCTTGAACCCACCAGGATCGATCATTCATCATCGCCTGTAAAAGAGCATCGGTGACGCCGGGCTCATCCTTTTTTGCCAACTGCTGGATGGCCCGCACCCGGGTTACGGCGCTTTGCCCGTGTGTTGCTTCATAAATCAACATCTCTTTGGATTTTTCGAAATCAAGTTCGACCAAAGCAATCAAATCCGGATTCACATCAACGGAGCGGGGTTCATCGGCTACATCGAAATAAAAAGTCTGCTCATAACGGTCAGCACGGACAATCTGTTCGGTAGTGTTGGAATCAGTGGCAATACGAACCTGCAAGGGGAATGAGAATGGAGGTGCATTTTCTTCTTTCTTCTGTATTTGTTTGATACGCAATTCCACTTGCCGTTTTTTGTCAAGCCAAGACCACTCTACTTTTAATTTTGGATGCCCCGGACCGTAAATCCATTTTTCGAAAAAACGATCCAGTGGCCGCCCTGTCGCTTGCTCTAAAATTTCCTGAAAGTCATCAGTGTCGACCAGGCTGTCTTGATGCGTTTGGCAGTATTGTCGAATCCCGCGGTAAAAGAGTTTATCTCCGAGTTCATGCCGCAGCATGTGTAGAACCCAAGCCGCTTTAGGGTATGAATGACGGTCGAACATTTCGCGCGCGCTTTGGAACTGATTGGTCATAATGGGCCGTGTGTAAGTCTTGGATTCATTGAGATAACTATCCGCGCTACGGAAAAGCTCGCGCATAAAGGCATCTTGTCCTTGTGTCTCTTCAAACCACACCGCTGCGAAATATGTGGCAAATCCTTCATTGAGCCATAAATGCGGCCAGGATTCGCAGGTCAATAGATCGCCGAACCACTGATGCACCAGCTCATGCGCAATCAGACTCTCTTGATCCCGGTCAAGCCGGGCGCGTTCATCAAGCACAATATATTCGTGCATTGTGGTGCAGCTGGTGTGTTCCATGCCTCCGGCGGGAAATTGTTTCACAGGCACTTGAGCATATTTGTTGTAGGCGTAATCAACGCCAAAAATCCGGCTAAAAAATTCTATCATCTGGGGCGTTTTGCCCATGCTGGCTTTGGCGTCCTCCACGGTTTGACCGGGCATGCAATAGTAATCGACAGGACGTCCCCGCCAAGTATCCTTATATACATCATAAGGTCCGGCTATGACCGTCACCAAATAGGTAACGAGTCGTTTTTTCTGTGCCCAGTGGTGAGTCTCCCATTCTCCATCAGCACTCGGTGTGACTTGAAGTAATTCCCCATTTGAAATTGTAACCTGTCCCTTTGGTACCGTCATCAGCACTTCGGTTGTGATACGGTCACTGGGGTAATCCAAACAGGGATACCATGAGGCTGAGCCGATTGGTTCGGTTAATGTGAAAACCATATCCGGATCAGTCGTATAATTATCATCACTATGCCGCCAGTAGAAATAACGTTTGGGAGAGCCTTCGTAATAGACACTGAACGTAAACTGCTCCATGTTTGCCGCACCTTCAGGCAAATGAAGTATCAGAGTGTCTTCTTCGGCGATCGTGTCGAATTCCAAATGACGATCTTTCTCAAAAAGAACATTCTTGATTGTGAGCCCGGCGGAATCTAGACGAATATCTTTGATGTCTTCATGGATCGGCGAGACCGTAAAATGCACGACACCCTCAATGGATTGCGTATCGTAATTGATGCGAATTTCAATTTTGAGATGTTCAATATCAACGGTCCGGTCCGGGCGATAATGCCTTGGGTATTTGCCGTCAAGGATTTTGGGTGGAAACTGCGAACTTGACATCCAGCATGTGGAATTGTCAGCGCCAAAAACAACAGCGTTGAGGCAAAGTAAAGACATGAGGATGACGGCAAAGAAAAGACCGGATGTACGCATGATCTTAATCCCCGTTTTTAATTCAGAATCAGCGCTTACCGCGCAGAGTAAAATGTCATATTCGGTCGTGACGACCGGAACCGGCAATATCCGGTACCGAAAGCGTCACGCTTTATGATGCAAGAATCAACTGTGCGGAATGTCGAGAATTAGCATCTTGGCTGTATGTAAGAATACCATCCGTACGGTAGATATTGATCTGTAAGCGAATCGCATGCCTGCCTATAATTGCACACCGAGCGTGGTGCATGGGCCTCGAAGTTGATGCCTGAGTGCCAAAGTCTTTGATTTTTTTGTGATTACGAACCCATAGGTATCTTGACAATGCATGGTGTTCTATAGCTTAATTTCATGCGCCTCAACACGGCGGTGCTTGTGGCGCTATGGGATGGTTTGCCTATGCTTAGAATCGATGCAGAAAAAGAAGTGCATTTTTGTGACGGACTCAGCCGGCGTGACTTCCTTCATGTTGGTTCATTAACCGGGATGGGCCTGACCCTCCCATCGTTTTGTGCGGCCAAAGAAAAAGGCGCGGTGAAGTCGAATACCGACAAGAATTGCATCTTTCTTTTTCTTGTTGGCGGTCCCAGTCATATCGATACCTTTGATATGAAGCCGGATACACCGGCGGAAATCAGAGGACCTTACAAACCCATCAAAACCAATGTGCCGGGTATTTATATTTCGGAGATATTTCCCAATACCGCTAAAGTCGCCGATAAATTCGCCATCATCCGTTCTATGTACCACACCGGCGCCGCCGTGCATGATACGGGGCACCAGCTTATGCAGACTGGACGTCTGTTCCTTGGTGGCCTTGAGCAGCCCCATGCCGGTTGCACCTTGGCGTATTTGCGAGGGGCAAGAAACAACATGCCTCCGCATGTGGTGCTTCCCACACCGATTGGCAATACCGGCGGCAATATGCCACATGGTCAGAATGCAGGATTTTTGGGCCGAACTCATGATCCCTTTACGATAATGCCGGATCTTTTACCTCCGGATTATGTCTCCAATGTGCGGATAGAACGGCGGCGTAAATTGCGTGAAGCCGTCGATAGCAGCATCGCACAACTCGAAAAAGACGGAAACCCGAAACTGCGCGATTCAACCTTCAACCAAGCCTACAGTCTGGTTTCCTCTTCAAAGGCGCGTGAAGCGTTTGACCTAACCAAAGAACCGGAAAAACTGCACGACAGCTATGGGCGTAATAAATTCGGGCAGGGGTGTCTATTAGCGCGGCGGCTTATCGAACGCGGTGTCCGTTTTGTCACAGTCAATATGTTTGAGACGGTCTTTAATGAAATCACATGGGATATTCACGGCTCTGCACCGTTTAGTCCCATGGAGTGTTATAAAGATTTAATCGGCCCTATGTTCGACCACGCTTATAGCAGTCTGCTTAAAGATTTGGACGAACGGGGCATGTTGGAAAACACAACCGTTGTGGCTATGGGCGAATTTGGCCGCACGCCGCGAATAAACCCGGCGGGTGGACGCGATCATTGGCCGCAGTGCTGGTCGATTCTTTTTGCAGGCGGCGGTGTTCAAGGAGGTCAAATCATTGGCGCAAGCGATGAACTGGGGTATGCGCCCTCTGACCGGCCGACTACACCGGCCGAAGTCGTGGCTTCCGTTTATCATAGCCTGGGAATCGATTTGGAACACGAATTGCCCGGACCAAATGGACGGCCGATTCCTGTTGTGGATTCCGGAGTGCAACCCATACGCGAGCTCTTTGCGTAAAAGACAAAAATGGAAAAGCATTGAAAGCCATTCCCGAGTCTTATGCCGGATACCATTGAACTTGTGCGGCAATGGATTGATCAAGGCGCGCTTGAAAGGCCCGAGTCGCGGTAATCATTCAATATTTTTGTTGAGCCTTGCCGGCCCGGTAGTTGCCGATGGCCTCTGAGGTTCGCAAATAGCGATTATAAATTCGCAGTTTGCCAATCTCACCATCGAACTTACTTCCAGCGATGGATGCCGTGGCTTTGCCGTTCACATCGCCCAACTCTGCATTAAAACGGTGCCAGCCGTATTGCCGCGCAGTCCCTCCATCACACAGATATCCATCGACAACATAGGAGATGATGTTTGCGCTGCCGTCTACAATAACCATGATGTGATGCCACGTATCCCGATTAAGAAGGCCGGGATCGCTGGACCAAGTATCCTGTTGTTTGCCATCACTTAGTTCTAGGCAGATGTTTTTTTCATCCGCGGTTTTAAGCACGATGCCCTTACCTGAACTGTCTCTTGTATCCAAAACCGTTTGCTCGCTTGCCATAGAATCGAGACGCAGCCATAGGCCGATACTAAATCCACCGCCCTCTGCAAGATTTGGCAATTTGGGCATTTCCACAGTTGATGGAATTTGTGGCGCATTGGCCTCTATGACGAATCCGTCTTTTGTAACCGTCTTTCGATTGTGCTGATTCCAAACATCCTCCAACAATGATGTATCCAACTCATGTACGCGGGCGATCGTTTTCTGAGTTTCTGTTAGAAAATACCGGCCTTCATCCTCGATATAATCGGGGTATCCGATACGGACTTCCGGCGTGTCGTCGAAGAGACAGATTTCCGGTTCGGACCAACAAATCGTGCCGTCTTTTTCGTTCCCCCCACAAAGCCAATAAGGATTCCGGCCCATAAAATCCTTCCCACCATGGTTGTGAAACAACAGAAGATATTTCCCGTTGCTGAATTTACGCACAAATGCCGGACTCCGTGGATTTTTAATTAGGCGTCCATACGGACTGTATTTCGCATAGCCGGTTTCCCAGGTACTCCCCCGGTCATGGCTTGTTCCGGCACAGAGATATCCATCTACGGTGCGGTATGTGCAATAAAGACTCCCATCAGAAAGTGCCACTAGATTATGTTCTTCGGCGACTTGCCCCTTGGGTGCGCGCAAGCCGATATCTCCCTCTGGAAGCAACTCCCACATAATTTTTATAGGATCTTTCTCGTGCAGGATATTCGGACTATAGAGAAACCAACCTTCCGTGCGCTCAACCAACCATTTGCCGACCTTGGCGAATCCAAAAAATACATCGCTGCCATCAATCATCGGCTTGCCCACTCCCCAAAACATTTGCACGCTTCCGCCCCAATTGTTTTCTCGGTCTATTTCGGTTATCCGCAATGGAATCCAAAATCGTTCTTTTGACCAACTCTTTCCGCCGTCGTCGGAATACTTGAATACATAGTGCCCCAACATATCCACCCGGCGTTCTTTACCATCAACGATATGGACATCATCCCCGTTGTATACATAAAAGGCATAAATCCGTCCGCTGGGTATTTTAAGAGGCATTACCCAAGACGCTTCTGGTGGACCTTGTGGTTCGATATCGACAAAAGATGACCAGGTATGGCCCTGATCGCTACTTATGGTTGACACGACATGCTGTCTGCGGTCGCCCTCTTCTCCCGCTCCGGTTGTAAGAACGCAAAGCCAGTCGCCACGGTCGGTGATGACGATATAGGGCTGGTCACAATATCCTTCGTCTGGAATCGTCCAGCCGTTCTTGATATTTCTTGGATCGGTAGATGCTTCCGCCCGGAAAGCAATGTGCAGAGTGAATAGGCTAAATATGGCCAGGAAACGAGGAATTGTCTTTTCAGAGTACATAACCAGGATCCCCCATAAGGTGGTCTTGTTTGCCAGTATACATGCCTTTGCTTTTCAATGTTTTCGCCCGCACGATTGGTGAATTTGTGTGTCCCCTCGCGGGATTTTGTGGGCCTGTGATACCCTTGTGGCGAAGTACGGCTCAATTTTGAGTCCTTGTCTAGGAGCGAATAATGAACGCCGCTTTAATCCGTACCGGTTTTTTAGGTTTAACCGTTTTTTGCTTTGGGCTGACCGCCGTTTCGGCGGAGTTTCAGTTCAAGAAACATGATATTAATCCCGAGTCACGGTTTGAAACTTGTGGAGTGGGTGACATCGATAATGACGGCCGTCCGGATATCATGTGCGGCGACACCTGGTATCAGGCAACAGGAAATGCCGCCAATCCATGGAGCCGGCATCATGTCATCGATATCAAAGAAGAAGGTAACTACTACTACGACTTTGCGAATGAATTAGAGGATGTAAATGGCGACGGCCGTCTGGATGTCGTTTCATGTACATGGCATAGCAAAGCCGTCCTTTGGCGCGAACAGCCTGATTCATTTGACAAACCCTGGATAGAACACCCCGTTGAAGTAATTGGAAACTGTGAGACCGGATTTCACGCCGATATTAACGGCGATGGACTGCTCGATTTCTTCCCGCAGGTTCAACATAAAACGGTCTATTACCAACGTCTTGCTGAGCCGGTCGATGGCGCTTATTGGTCGTGTATCGAAGTCGGCCCTCACGCGGAGCATGGCGGCGGAATTGGCGATGTCGATGCCGATGGCGATATGGATATCGTGCTGTGCGGCGGGTGGTATGAGCAAACTCCGAATTCTTGGATTTGGCGTGAAGAATTTAAACTGGGTATGACCTGTGTTCCTATGCAGGTTCACGATTTCAATGGCGATGGTCTTCCCGATATTATTTACGGCATGGGCCACGATTATGGGCTTTTCTGCCTTTTCCAGCAGAAAGATGCGGATGGCAAACGGACCTGGGACAAGCAGACTCTCGACAAATCTTGGTCTCAGCCACACTGCATTTTGTTGGCCGATTTGAATGGCGATAAGGAACTGGAGATCGTAACCGGCAAACGTTTCCATGCGCATAACGGTCATGATCCCGGTGGTAATGACCCTTTAATCGTTGCCATCTACGCGTGGGATAAACAGTCCAAGACATTCAATAAAACGATTCTTGATCAGGGAACCAAGACCGGATTCGGCCTTATGGCTAAAACGGCTGATGTGGATTTGGACGGTGACGTGGATATCGTCTGTCCGGGCAAAAGTGGCCTCTATTGGTTTGAAAACCTTTTGAAGTGAACCAAGTCAGGGTTCAAGTCATATTGTGTTGTGCGGATAAGCCGGATTTTTGAAATTCCAGGTTATCGTTGAGGCTTGCGCAATAGCTCAGCCGTTTCATCGCTGAGCAATACCCACAATCCATAGATGCCGATAATTGTGCCGATTGGGATGCTGGGAATATTAAGCGCCGAGGCAATCAGCCCCCAAATACGGCCCCAGGATTTGTGACTGATTAGACCTATTCCACCGATGATGCTGGGCAAAGAGGTAATTGCGATAACAATCCCTGCAATAATAAGCGCTACACCAATTATGGCGGCAATTGCCTCATCGTCGTTAAAGTGCCTAGAGTTCTCAACAGTGAACACGATACTGGGAATAACGCCTCCCATCACCAAAAATAAGAGCGCCGCCAAGAGACTCATGACTCCGCAAATCAACAGTAGAATGCCAAGAATGGTAATGTGTTTTTCCATGATTAACCTCCCGTGCCAGAACCCGGTTTGCTTATCGCATGGCTCATGTTGACAGAAATCATCCGCTGAGGCTATATTTACGTTCACCATGAGCACGAACACTCGCTTTGCATACTTTTGGTATTTTAGCAGCCCGGCCATAGACCGCGCGAGCGGGTGGACCCCCATGGTTCTGTAACCGAAGAGACATAAAAGAAACCAAAGGCCGTGAGGGTTCACCCTCACGGCCTTTTCTAATTTACGTTTCATGCAATAGCGCCGGGAAACAGAGGTGTTCCCGGCCATCGAAAGGAGCCGCGTCATGATTGTTTCAATGCGTAAGGATTGTACAGAGAAGGATGTAGAGCGTGTGATTGCCACGATTACCGAGGCTGGTTTAGGCCATGGCATTTTGCACGGTTCAGAGCGGACCATTATCGGTGTCCATGGGGATATCACTCTGATCGCCCCAGGACGGATTCGGGAACTCCCCGGGGTCGAGGATATTGTCCGCATCTCCAAGCCCTATAAGCGGGCCGCCCAGGTTGTCACCCCTGCGGGGGTGCTTTATGACCAAGTCAGTATCGGGGATGCCGTTGTTGGTGGTGGCAAACCCGTTGTCATTGCCGGGCCCTGTTCGGTTGAGTCGGAGACGCAGATCTTTGAGTCCGCTCATCAGGTCAAAGAGGCTGGCGCCGATGCCCTGCGTGGTGGTGTCTGGAAATACCGCAGCAGCCCCTACAGCGGTTGGGAAGGAATTGGCTCGGGTGGCACAAACAATCTGGAAGCCGGTCTGAAACTGATTGTCCGGGCGGCTAAAGAGGTGGAACTGCCTGTTGTCGTTGAAGTTCTTTCCATCGATTCAGTCTCTCTTTATGAGGATTGCAGTGTCGATGCCTTGCAGATCGGCGAGCCCAACAGCCGGAATACGGCGCTGCTAAACAGGCTTCGGGAGACGCCCCTGCCGGTAATCCACAAAAGGGGCAATAGCGTGGATGTCGAAGCATTTTTGCTTTGGGCTGAGCGCATGATGGTGGATGGCAAACGGAATATCATTCTGTGTGAACGTGGCATCCTTTCGGCTAACAACTACACGCGAAACACATTAGATATCGGTGGTATTGCCGCTCTGCGCCATAACCTGACCAGTCTCCCCATCGTGGTTGATGCTTCGCATGGCACCGGAATCCGCGATCTTGTTTTGCCGGCCACATTAGCGGGTATTGTTGCCGGGGCAGCCGGGGCTTTGGTTGAAGTCCATCCCAATCCGCTCATTGCCAAATCGGATGGCAAACAATCGCTCTTTATCGAACAGTTCCGGGGATTGGTTGAAGCTGTCCATGAAGCGGCCGCCATGACCCGCTCATTGGAGAACTATCATCTTCGTAGCGCCGAATTCGAGTCCCATTATACGCAACGCATGGAGGAAGACCGGAAGAGGTTTTTTAACGGTCAATTGGCCGGAAAGAATAATTAAATACACAATTCATCTGTAAGTAGCTCCTTTCACGCTGATAGAAAGGCCGGACAAAGTATGCCCGGCCTTTTCTTTTTTTGGGGCGAAATGTGACCGGATTGGCAGGCCCGGTTTCGACTTCTGTCCATATCACAGTAGGCTTGAACAAGGACAGACGGTTATTCGGGAGACAGAAATTGGTAGATAAAATCCACATTCACGCGGGGAAACTTATCGATGGTATCTCTGCCTTTGCCAAGCAAGGCGCCGTGCCGCCTGCGGATATAGGGCTGGTTATCTCCGGTGGAAAAATTGAGTCAATGACGCACTGGGATGAACTTAAACATTCCACGGCCTCTCAGATATTGGACTGGAGCGCATACACGGTCCTACCCGGTTTGGTCGATGCGTATGTTCATCTTACCTGGAATCCGTTGGCTGAAAAGCCTTGGGAAGATTTAATCGATCCAAATCTTGATTTGCTCTACCGGCGTGCGTTTGACAATGCCCGCGCAGCCTTTAGGACCGGTATAACTGCGATGCGCGAGTTGGGCGGGCCACCGGAAGTCCTTATTCCATTGCGGGATGCTTTTACGAATGATCTCACTGCCGGACCCCGGCTCTCGGTCTCCGGACGCCCGATTACTACACCAGGCGGTCATTTGCATGAAATTGGAATGATTGTCCCCGATGATCCCGCAGCTATGCAAGAAGCCGTGGTGGCCCAACTCGAACAGAAGATTAATTGGATTTGCATTGTTGGCAGCGGCGCCACGGAGACGCCCGGTTCTGATCCTTATGCATCGCAATACTGCGCAAAGTCACTTGCCGCCGCAGTCGAGACCGCTCATTCCCGCTCAATCCCGGTTGCTGTGCAATGCAGACCAACAGCCGCCATCGAGGCCGCGATTGAGGCGGGGGCCGACTCGATTGAAAATCTCTCTTGGTATGGATCCGCCCATGGCGCCTATGACTATCGAACCGGTCTTGTCCAAGAACTCCTTGCACATGATATCTTTCCGGTACTGCCTATTTACGGAGACCGCCCGGCGATACTGGAGCGAGGTCTGCCCGGTCCGTTTCCGGAGCGGCAATTGCGTCTTTATCAGCATGTTGAGGCTTTTGAGGTTCCCCTTATTCCGGGCAGTGGGGCCGGGTTAAAAGGAACATCTTTTGAACAATTTGCCTACGGCTTAGAACTTTTCCATCGTTATTGCGGGCCATTGCGCGATCAAGCCATTGAAGCCGCCACATCGTCTGCCGCTCGCGCGATACATGCAGGGCATGAAACAGGCGGCATTCAGGTCGGGAAAAGCGCGGATTTGATTGCAGTCAGTGGCGATCCGTATGCCGATTTGACTATCCTTAACTCGCCGGTTCATGTGATGCGATCCGGCATGTTGATTGATCTTGATTCCATTGATAAAAGCGATGTTTCATAATGGTTGCCGATAGGCCGTCTCCTATTCATAAAACGCTATCCGTACCCGAGCCTGCCGATTTGCCTTTCCCTGGGCAGTTGGAGGTCATCGAAACACCGGCCGGACCATTACGGGCTTGGCGCGCCCGGGATCCTTATAGCCTTCTGGATGATCCGCAGGTTCAGGCCGATTTTGAGCGTGATCAGCGCATGCCCTATTGGGCCGAACTTTGGGCCAGTTCGGTCTATCTCGCCATTCGCGTTTTAACTGAGCCGGAATTGGTTTCGGGAAAGCGGGTTCTAGAAGTGGGCGCAGGTATCGGTCTTCCTGGCGTTGCGGCGGCCAAAGCCTGTGCGCGTGAAGTCGTAATCAGCGATCTGGCTCCCCAAGCGCTCGCCGCGGCCAGGATTACAGCCAGGGAAAACGGTTTTCAGAACGATTCCCGCGTGCGCTTTGAGTTGCTTGATCTTTATGAACCTCGCGCTGAGTTGGGATTGTTCGACATCGTGCTCGCCGGAGATGTGCTTTTTGAAAGCCGGCTCCTGCAACCGTTACTTTTATGTGCCAAAGCCATGCTGAAACCGGATGGGGATGCCTACTTGCTTGATCCCAATCGTGCTTGGGTGCGGGGATTCCCGGACCTTGCCAAAAAGACCGGTTTTAAGGTTCATGTTCAGCAAATTCCCTATACGGATCTTGATACACGCCCGGTTCAGATCAATGTTTATCACCTGCGGCATAGCACAAAGTCAGCCGCTAAATGATGTTTCGGCAACAAATCGATTTTTCGTCTTCTATGCCCAGTCCAAAAATAAAATGGCTCGGAGTTTTCACTCCGAGCCGATGCTTGGTGTTTTTTCTTGCACAGTCCAACCGTTCGGTGGACGATTTGCCATCGAAAGACCAGCGATGAACTTATTGTCTGGTTTGATTCAAATCCTTCAATTACAAGGGCATCAACAATCCAATAAGCAAAATAACAGATCTTAAACGGGGATGTTTTCTTCTTACCAGAAGATTCCTTTCCCCGCGTAATGGCTTCCGCCATCGACAACCTGGAGAAGTAACAATACCAGAGCGGCAATTGTGAGAAAGCCAAACGCCCAAAGTGCAACCATTTTGCGTTTTGATGACTTTTCACTACTCGCGCGGTTCTGTAAACCGCTCACAAGCCGATCCATGTTTGCAGAATATTCTTCTGCCGTTTTTACCTTGCCCATGATTTCACCTCCACAAGCAATCTCGCAAAAGGGGGGAGCATGGCGATTCCTCAATGCAAGGCACGATTAACTCGGGCTTTTAGATCCTGTATGGAATCTCCCCAAGTTAATTTTATCTCCAAAATCGCGAAGAGGAAGCTGGCTGTTCGTTACGACTCTCAGCCGACAGTTGAAGAGCGTGAGAATTGACGAGGATCGATATTGTGACGCTTGAAAAGACCATACAACGCTTGACGGCTTACGCCCGCTTTACGGGCGGCTTCGCTGACATTGCCGCGTGTAAGAGTCAGCAAGCGGGTCACGTACTTCCTCTCAAATTCTTGAATGAGCTCGTGGCGCTCTTCCAGAAACGGTCTGGGCTGGGGAGCCTCCTGAGCGGGAAACTGGGTGACCTCGTTGGCTTCTAGAACCATTTTACATAACCTCCTGACTGAACTGTCATGTTTCTTGTACGCAAATCTCAGGCCGATTTTTCAGTCGAGATTGTACTATTCAAATCTTCAACTAAATCCTTACGCAATAAGTAAACCCTCTTTTAATTATTATTACCCTTTTTTTTGTAAACACAAATTGATCTAAGGCTAATTTGCCAAATTTCTTGGCTTCTAAATGTCCTAACTTATTTATTAGGAGTAACTTATGCTTTGTAAAGAATTTTTGGCGGTTCTTGCATGTATCGCCTCAATTTTTTAACTCAACAACGATTCTTTATGTGCAAGGCGGGTCGCAGGCTGTCGAAAATGCCATGCAGTGCTTAGATATTGACATTCGTGACAATAGGACCTCACCTCAACCGCCCCTACATCTACAAGGTAAAACCATTATTCGGCGTCAACAATGGGAATCGTATCAAAAGCATTACAAAAAGTGCCTGATTGATGGAACATGGGTCACAATCGCTCCTGATATATGCCTATTTGAGACGAAGCCAATACACATCCCGCTAGACCTCGGGGCTTTTATCGCGTTAACGTATGTACGGTTTTAAAATCAATGATGGCTTAAGCCAATGAGGTGCCTCGTGTTCAAGAAGAATACTCTCCAATCCCTTTTAATGATTGTACTTATGGTGATGCAGGCCGCTGTAGTCCACGGTGCCACATTTTGGTTTGATCGGTCCGAGTCTGCAAAGCAGGGCCATTTGAATGTGGAAATCACTCAGCCGGGTGAATACCAAGTTTGGGTTTGGGCAAACCGAGGCAGTGATATCGATGTAATCGTCTCGAATATGAAGTCGGTAATTCCACCGAAAGAAGGAGAGGGAGCGGAATATACTTGGAGACAAGGCGAGACTATCAATTTGAGACAACAAGGGTCTGTAAATCTCTCAGTACGAGAAAATGGTCAAAGAGATACACCAACCTGGGGAATGTTGGTGTTGACCACAGACTCTGACTATGACCCCGAACAAGTAAGCGGATTGTTCCAAGTATTTAGAGAAGTGCCTGATTGCACTCATGATCGGCGTTGTGACAGTGTTCGCCGTCTGCGTCAATTTATGGAGTTTGAGCGCTGTGATTCCTTGAATGAGTGGGAGCAACGTGCTGCCAATCTGCGGTCTCATATTAAGACACTTTTAGGGCTTAATCCCCCACCTCACAAATGCCCGCTCAATCCAAACATCACCGGACGAGTTGAACGAGATGGTTACAGCATCGAGAAAGTCACTTTTGAAAGCTGGCCGGGTTTCTTGGTAACCGGAAATCTCTATCGTCCACTTGGCAAAAAAGGGCCGTTTCCTGGGATCGTTAGTCCACACGGGCACTGGGGCGAGGGGCGTCTTGCCGATGATGAACGCGGATCTGTCCCCGCCCGATGCATCAATTTCGCGCGGCAAGGCTATGTCATCTTCAGTTATGACATGGTGGGCTATGTCGATTCATGCCAACTTCCGCACGGCTATGGTCAGGAACTTGAAAACCTTTGGGGATTAAGTGTAATGGGGGTGCATACATGGAATAGCATCCGGGCCATCGACTTTGTTCAGTCGCTTCCCGATGTGGATGCGGAACGAATCGGAGTAACCGGCGCATCCGGAGGAGGCACGCAGACATTTATGCTGTATGCCGTCGATGACCGCCCCAAGGTTGCCGCGCCGGTCAATATGATCTCAGGCCGGATGCAGGGCGGATGTATTTGCGAGAATGCGCCTTTGCTGCGGATCGAGCACAACAACATCGAGATTGGTGCTCTATTCGCCCCCAAACCCCTCTTTATGGTTTCGTGCACGGGTGACTGGACCGACGAGACACCTTTTAACGAGTACCCCAACATCCGCAGTATCTACCGTCTCTATGATGCGGATAACCATCTCGATACGACGTATGTCGATGCCGGGCACAATTACAATCGGGAAAGCCGTGAAGCGGTATACACGTGGTTTATGAAATGGCTCATGGGCAAACCGGATGCCGGGCATGTCAGTGAGGAGCCTTACAATCTGGAACCGGATGAAGTGCTGCGTATCTTCCCCAATGGTTTAGAGGGGCATCCATTCGCAGATGTGACCGCTGAAAAGTTTACGGCCGGCCGAATTGCCGAGATGCAAACCTGGCTCGATTCCCTGGACTGTAATTCGGAATTTGGGCTTGCCGGGTACCGCAAACTGATTGGCGAACAGTGGCCGAACATGATGGGCGGTGAAGTTCCGGACCGTCATGATCTTCATATCGACCGCCGTTCCCGCGCAAAATACGATGGTTATCAAGTCAATCATCTAATTCTGGGGCGCAAAGGAAAAGGCGACCGCGTGCCCGCAACGTTATTCATTCCCACCCGGGTCTCCGAGCCGAGTCCGGCCACAATTATCGTACATCCCGATGGGAAACGCGCTTTAGCGGATATCGAAAACGGCCAACCGCGTCAATTGGTTCAAAAACTTCTCGAGCAGGGCCACCGTGTTCTAGGATTGGATACCTTCTTAACCGGTGAATATCACAGCCCGTTAGCGAAGACCGAACGCAATCGGGATGAATCGCTTTTTACAGCCTATAACTACACCGACACCGCATGCCGTGTTCAGGATATCCTCACGGCTGTTGCTTATCTCTTCTCGCGGACGGATGTTTCTGAAGTCAATATCGTTGGACTGGAAACTTCCGGCGTGGATGTGGCCTTGGCCAAACCTCTTGCGCCGCAAGTCTCGCGTATTGCTGTTGATCTGGCCGGTCTGGATCTTTCACAGAACGATGCTTGGCTCAAACATTATTTTGTGCCTTGTTTGCGCCGGTTGGGTGATATTCGTTCCGCTTTGATTCTCTCGGCCCCCGCCCCGTGTCTTGTTCAACGTGCCAAAGGCGTTAGCCGTGAACGAATTGATGATGCCTATGCTTCCGCAGGTGCGGAAAACAACCTCACTTGGTCGGAAGACGCTTGGGATGACAGTTCATTGGCAGAGTGGCTGAATGACTAATGGAGTTACGATCATGAGATATTTGTTCCGGTTATCTTTACTCGCAATCGGTTTTGTAATTACAGCCAATGGCGGGTGGACCGCCGATTTCGGCACAAAACTGAAAATCGAACAAAAAAAGGACAAAATCGTTGTCTATGCCGGGAAAGAAGTTGTTACCGAATACCGCACCGCCACGGATCAGAAATATCCTTATTTCTATCCGGTCAACGGCCCGGCTACCGGAAGCAGTGTTACAACGGAAACCTCCGAACCGTACCCTCATCACCATTCACTCTTTTTTGCGTGTGACAAAGTCAATGGCGGCAACTACTGGCAGGATGTGTTGGAGCGGGGCCGGATCGTTTCCGATTCCATAGAGATCGTGAAGGGGCAGGGTGAGTCGGTTCAATTTGTTAATTGCTGTACATGGAGCCGTCCCGATGCGCCGTCACCGTTAAAAGACCGCCGTACAATTACGATTTCTGCTCCCTCGCCAACTCTGCGTATTATCGATTTTACGATTGATGTGCAGGCGTTGATTGATGTCGAAGTCCTAAAGACCAACCACTCGCTTTTTTCCGCGCGAATGGTTCCCGAACTTTCGGTGAAAAGCGGTGGAAAACTGATTAATGCCAATGGGCAGAGCGGGGAAGCGGAGACCTTCGGGCAACGGTCTAGCTGGTGTCATTACAGCGGGAAACGGCCCGGCACGGATACGGTCGAGGGATTGGTCATATTCTCTCACTCGGACAATGCTGATTCGCCGTCGCGTTGGTTCACCCGTGATTATGGATTCTTCTCACCGACACCCATGTATTGGCTGGAAGGCGATAAAGCCACGATGGATCAGGGCGATAGCAACCAGCTTCGTTACCGTGTCTTGGTTCACTCCGGCGAACTCTCCGCGCCCTACATCCAGCAGCTCTATGACAACTGGGCACGGTGAGCGGCTAGAGAGATTTCTGGAAGTTGTTTCAAACCCCCGTTTTATAAATGGTTAGGGGAGCGTCCGTCTTGAAAATCAAGGACTCTGTGCAGAGTGCCGAGTCACTGCCTATTCTAAGCTAAACATGTATCTCTCGCGCCGCGCCTGACTTCATAAGGCTCAAATGTTCAAATTTATAACCTATTGATATTATGGCACTTAAGTTTTGGCGGGGTTGTGATTTGGGTGTCGCAAAGTTAAATTAAAAAAATGTTTGCGCGGAAGATTGTTAATCGTAGCGGTTCGACCAGTGTGAAAGTCATCCGCAAAGAAAAAGGGAAGTACCGTGTTGTTCAGACCATAGGAACTTCAAAAGATCCTGCTGTCATCGAGCGCATGTGGCTCCAGGCCCAGAGTATTGCCCAAAAATCGGATCCATACCAAAGCAAACTCTTCGCCCTGGAAAGCGCAACGGATTTAATTGTCGAAAATGCTATGGATTCGTTATCGAATGCCAGTATTCGCACGATTGGTCCCGAACTGATTTTTGGAAGCTTATTCGATCACATCGGTTTCAATCAAATTGATGACCGTTTATTTCGACACCTCGTGATTGCCCGTTTGGCTTTTCCTACCAGCAAACTGAAGACGGTTGACTATCTTTACCGTTATGAAGGTATTTCGCTGTCTGTTAATACGCTGTATGCATTTCTCGACCGTCTGCACGGCCGCTACAAACAAGAAGTCGAACAAATCGTTTACCGGCACAGCCAAAAGCACTTGGGTTCCATCTCGGTCGTTTTTTACGACATGACCACGTTGTATTTTGAAGCTGAAGACGAGGATGATTTGCGAAAGATCGGTTTTTCCAAAGACGGGAAGTTCCAGCATCCACAAATCATGTTGGGATTGTTGGTTGGGGAGGGTGGCTTGCCCATCGGTTACGATGTATTTGAAGGCAACACCTTTGAAGGCCACACGTTGCTACCCACACTCACCCAAATTCAAAAACGGTATGGATTTCAACAACCGATTGTTGTCGCCGACGCCGCCATGCTTTCGAAAGCCAACTTAGCGCGTCTTTCCGAAGCCCACTATCGGTTCATTATCGGAGCACGGATCAAGACTGAAAGCGAAGAAATCAAGCAAGAAATTCTGTCCCGCTCCAAGAGCTTACAACATGGCGATCACTTTGTGTTGAAGCGTGAGGATGGTACGCGTTTGGCCGTCACGTATTCGGCAAAGCGTGCAAGCAAGGATGCACGGAATCGGGAAAAAGGCTTATCCCGGCTTCAGAAACGCATCCGGAGCGGGCGTTTGACCAAAGAGAACCTCAACAATCGAGGGTACAACAAGTTCTTGGTGATGGACGGCGCGGTATCGGTACGGATTGATGAAGAGAAGGTGCTTGCGGATCAAAAATGGGATGGTTTGAAAGGATATTTGACCAATACGCGCCTTGGCGCCAAGAAGATTGCCGAACAGTATTCTCACCTATGGCAGATCGAGAGAGCCTTCCGTATTTCGAAAACCGATTTGCGAGTGCGTCCGATTCATCACTATCGAAGACGTCGGATTGAAGCCCACCTGTGCATCGCCTTTGCGGCCTATGCCATTTACAAGGAACTGGAGCGGCTATTGAAAAACAAAAAGATCGTGATGAGCGCAAAGAGGGCGGGGGAACTGACACACAATATGTACGAAATGCACTACACACTTCCAGATTCGAAAATGAAGAAAAAAAGAGTGCTGAGAATGGATAAGGAACAACAGATTCTATTTGATGCCATTCATAAAAAGTAAGGGTGTCGCAAATGTGAAGTCAAGAAACATGTATCTCTCGCGCCGCGGGAGCGCGACGCTCCTGCCGAGCCGCTTGTTTGCCATATGTACACATGTATCCCCGCTATCCACCAACTCCCTCAAATGCAAAAACCAAGCACCGTAGGTGCGAAGTGTAATAGCCCCGGTTTAGCATGAGACGGTCGAAGACCGGCGATGGCGTAAGCCGGGGTAAAGTCCCCCAAAATTCCTAAGCGCTGTAAGCGCGCAAGAAAAAATCAAATCGCCCTGCGGGGTGCCAACCAACTAAATCCTCTTAACGCACCCCGAAATCGTGAGTCCCGCTTCGGCGGGATGAGCCGCTGTTTTTGAAAATTTCTTTTTTACGGCTTCCCCAGACGCTTACGAAGGTATTGCATGGGCAAAGTGACGCTGGCTACGTATTCTTTGACTTTGGTATATCCACCGGCGTTGATGCACTCATAGACACCGTTGGCTTTCATATCTGCAATACAATCGAGAATCAGCCGGTCTGCCTCTTCTTGGTCAAGAACCTGAAAAGCCGTTGCCAGCCAACCGGAGGCTGTTGCCCAATAAGCCCCGTTCTGATAGGTCCCGGGTTTTACTTCCATTAAGGTTTTTTGCCACGCGCCGGGTGCGGGGATATGCCGAACCTGACCGCGCATAACAACCGCTTCTTTCTGATCCATCAGCCATTTGGCAACTTGCTTGGCTCTATCGCCTTGAAGGCAACCACAGGCAATGGCGTATGCGTTGCCCCACACATCCGGTTGTTTGCAGTCCACCGATGCGGCCAGGTAGCAGCCCGCCTGAGCGTCCCATAGCGTTTCCAGCGCCTTATGGACGGTTTCCGCCCGGTTGCGAGCCGCTGCGGCCTGATCCGGCTCTCCGGCTGCGTCATAAAGGTCTGCCAGAACCTGTTCCGCTTCCCAAAGCAAAACCGAACTGAAAAACAGACCGCCGGTCTTAGCGATGGTGTCTGTGAATCCATACGGGGAGTGCGGCGTGGCCGGATCGATCCAAACCAAGCCCGTGTTCGGATCGCGGGGCAAAGAAGCGAGTGCTTTGTGCAGGCGAGGCAAATAGCTCTTTAGTTTTTCTCGATCTTGTGTGGCCGGATACCAATAGCCCACCAGTTTCACCAGGAATTGCGCGTTGTCAGTTGGAGGCTCGGGGCCAAGAACGTTATAGGTTGGCGCGCCTTCGGCGGCCACGCGGTCCGGAACGATGCCCTTCTCATTCACATGCCGGATCAGGTAGTCGATGCAGGCTTCGACTTCCGGCCATGAGATAATGCCTGGCGCACCTTCGATCATGTAACAAAAATCGCGTGTCCAGAGCGCGCGATAATTGCCAATACCGTCAGGTGTATACAATTTTGTTCCATCGTTGGCTTCAATCCGGCAGCCATTGATCTGTTTTTGACATTCCTGTTCCAGCCAAACATAGGTTTCCTGTAATTCACTCATATCCGCAGCCTCACATGTCAATTCGTATTGCGAAATGAGACTTGATGATATCAGAATGAGGATTAAGTAGTTTTTGCTGCGTAAGTCCATGATATTCCTAGAGTAGTAGTCTCTCATAATGTGAGAGGTAGTTTCGATTCTATTGTCTTCCGGCTTTTTCGCTGTGTCAAAGTGACAGATGCCTAAATGTTACGATTTATAATTTTAGATGCATATCGATTGTATAACCACTCTGGAATCAAGACCTTAAGAAATGTTACTAATATGGTCAGGATAGAAAATTTTTGGCATAAGAATAGCGTTAATCAATAAGTGATTTCCTGTTCTGCTCAGTCTATGGAGAAATCACCATGTATTTTCTAAATGACGAACCTGTAACAAAGCATCCATTCACCGAGCTGGATAATCTGTGCGTCTTGGCCTCGACTTTGTTGGGGCAGGAGCCGGAACCGGTTCAGGTTGAACCCAATGACGAAAGCCGCCATTTTTTCCTTACCGATGGTTGGGTTGAAGGCGACAATGACGGAGTCCGCATTAACGTCTCTATGCCCGGTGTCCAACGTAAGGGCATCGAGGTTTATACGATCAACAATATCGTTGTTCTGCGTGGCAAAGGCATCTATGAAGCACCTGTTGATGGTGAGATAGATGAACGTACCGATCTGACTCCAGAAACCGCCCCGGAAGTATCTGTTCCAAGTGATGACAGCGAGCCGAAGAATGTTGAGTATTATCGTGCCGTTCGCCTGCCAATGGCTTTGTTGGGTGACAGTATTGAGGTTGAGATGGGCGAAAACGATACGGTACGCGTGAGCATTGCCTGGGATATGAGTAGCCAACAGCTAATGCCGCATAACCGTATGCCGGCCCAGTCCTCTTCGCTCAATAGTAGCGACGATCTTTTCTAATCCGGGCTTAGAACCTACCCTCAGCATATCCAACACACCCTTTTCGGCGTTAAGTTGTGCGCACGATGGCTGAGCCTATTCCTAACGGGGCGCCCAAAAGTGCTCCCACTCCTTTGGTTTGTGCAACTCTGTCGGCTTTTGCGCCCGGTGCGGGCCAATGGCGTCAAGGCCGGAAAAAAATGGCCGGCATCATGTTGGCTGTGCTTACGGTCGTTTTGGCATGGATGGTTTATGAAATTATCACGACCTATACGGGGGTCTTCGATGCCGAAGCCGACCGCATGATTCGATCCGGAAATGTCTCCGCATCAGACATTGGTGGAGCCGTGGGAGCCGCGATTGTTGCTTGCTTCAAAAACCTCCGTATAATCGCAGCTCTTGTCTTATTGCCCTTTGTACACATCTGGAGCATGATCGACGCATATTGGGCCGCTCGGGAATGACCGGACGGTGGAGAATTTAGCAAGGAGTCGAGTAATGGTTGATTCACCTTTCAAGAAAACAGTTTTGGCCTATTCCGGCGGCCTGGATACATCGGTCATTATCCGTTGGCTGATTGATACCTATGGCTGTGAAGTTGTCGCTTTTGCCGCCGATCTGGGACAAGGTGAAGAATTGGATCCCCTGGAAGAGAAAGCGAAAGCCTCGGGAGCATCCGAGTTCTATGTGGTTGATTTGCGTAATGAATTTGTCAGCGATTTTGCCTTTCCGGTAATGCGGGCTGAGGCGATTTACGAACGCAAATACCTTTTAGCGACTTCATTGGCACGTCCCCTGATTGCGAAAGCCCAAGTCGATATCGCCCGCAAAACAGGTGCTGATAGCCTTTCTCATGGCGCAACCGGCAAAGGTAATGACCAAGTTCGCTTTGAACTAACCTATAAAGCTCTCGCTCCGGATTTGGGTCGTATTGTTCCTTGGCGTGATCCGAACTGGGATATCAAAGACCGCGAGCAGGCTATGGAATACGCCGCCAAGCACGGTATTCCCGTACCTACCACAGTATCGAAGCCTTACTCGATGGATCGCAATATGTGGCATATCTCTTATGAGGGCGGCATTCTTGAAGATCCCGCCAATTCGCCTCCCAAAGATATGTTCCTGACAACCGTCGATCCTGAAGATGCACCGGATAAACCTGAAGAAGTTGAAATCGAAATGCACGCAGGCAATCCGGTGAAGGTAAATGGCAAAGAGATGAGCGGGGTCGAGATCGTCGAACTGCTCAATACAATAGCGGGACGTAACGGTGTTGGCCGCGCGGATTTGGTCGAAAATCGCCTGGTCGGTATTAAATCACGTGGCGTTTATGAAAGCCCTGCCGCTACCGTTCTTTATGCCGCGCACCGCGCACTCTGTGAATTGGTTTTGGACCGTGAAGTCCATCACTATCGCTTGTTGATTGCCGAGAAGTACGCCGAATTGGTTTACAACGGGCAATGGTATACACCACTGCGCGATAGTTTCGATGCGTTTATCAATACAACCGAAAACCGCGTAACCGGCACGGTTAAGATCAAACTCTATAAGGGCAACCTTACGATCTTAAGCCGCAAGTCTCCCTATAGTCTTTATATGCAGGACTTGGGTGGATTTGGCGAAGCGGATATCTATGAACAAGGTGATGCAACCGGTTTCATCAACTGCTATGGCTTGCCGCTGATGGTTGAAGCTTTGGCGAAAAAGAACTGGCCGAAATCATAATTCTATATCGCTACTCGTATGAGTCGCGTCTATGGTAAAAAGCAACAGCGCCCGGAGAAACCTTCGGGCGCTGTTTAAATTGATGTATTTAGAAAAGTGCGGGTTGCAGTGTGGTGCGCTTGCTTTAATTCTCCGGAAACATGGGCGCCAGATAATTAATCCCCAGACGCAGACCCTCATCGAAATTCTTGCCGCTAAACACGGGATCCTCATGCTCGATCACACAAGCGCCTTTGAAGCCGGTCTCAAACAGTTTCGAGAAGAATTGAGGCCAATCGATTTCGCCGAATCCCGGAATTCGAAATCGGAAAGGTCCGCCGGTACAGCCTCGTTGGTATTGCACTTCCGGCAACATCTCAGTGTCTTTTAAGTGCACGTGATAAACACGGTCTTTGAACTCTTCTAATGCGCGAATGTGATCAATGCCCTGCCAATACAGATGGCTGGGATCGAATTCCAACCCCAACGCTTTGTTGGGGACCGCCTCAAAAAGTTTGCGCCATGTTTCAGGTGTCACTGGGCAGTTGATACCCCGGTCCAGCGACCATCCACCCATCCAGTTTTCCATGGCCAATCGGACGCCGTGATCGGCCGCCATGGCCGCAAGCGGCGTGAAGATTTTTTTGAACTCGGGAATGCTTTCATCGATGGAAAGGTTTGGGTTGCGCCCGGTGATAATGGGAATCACCTTAATCCCCATTTCCGAAGTGTATTTGATAACTTTTTTTAGCCAGTTGACCGCTGCCTGGCTTCGGTTTTTATCTTCGCATAAATAGAGCGCATAGGCCCCAATGGCCGAAATGCTTACACCGTGTTTGGCGAAGACTTCCAGCATCTCTTCGCGCCCACGTTTGGTGGATAACATTTTGCCTGTGTTGTTATTCGGATCCGACTTCACTGAAAGGCAGTCATATCCCAGCTCCGCCGCCTTGGCGACACGCTCAGGTGAGTAATCTTCGATTAAAAAACCCAATTGCATAGTGATTCTCCTCTGCCGATAGAGTGAAGGAATATTTGAATTGTATACGTCATTCTCGGCTTTCCTATACTTGGAAACGTTTTAATCCGGCCATGAATATATTATTTCGCCGTACTTTCCGGCTCTTCGCCCGAGGTGCTGTGATTGTGTCCCAGTTCGGCACGCAAAGCCTCAAAAGTCCCGGCCTCAATCGACTTACGGATTCTTTGCATCGTTCTTTGGTAAAAAGTGACGTTGTGTTCGGTCGCCAGTATCGAACCGAGTATTTCTCCGCATTGGAAAAGATGCCGTAGATAGGCACGGCTGTAGTTGCGGCAACAGATACACGGGCAGGATTCATCGACCGGACGTTCATCGTCCTTGTATTGTTCCTGCCGGACATTCACACGTCCATTCCAAATTAGCAGCCGGGCATTGCGCGCCAAACGCGTTGGCAGCACGCAGTCGAACATATCCACGCCATAGGCCACGCTTTCGATAATATCGGCAACTGTGCCCACTCCCATCGCATACCGAGGTTTCTCAGCGGGCAGAAGTTCGGCCGACATTTGCATCATCGCCAGCATTTCATGGATTGGCTCGCCTACCGAAAGACCGCCGATGGCGTAACCGGGAAAGTCTAAGTCGATTAGCCGTTGCGCGCATTCGCTCCGGTAGCGTTCAAAAATACTGCCCTGAAGAATTCCGAACTGGGCTTGGTCTTCACGCTGATGTGCCCGCCGCGCACGGGCCGCCCAACGGCAGGTCAGGTCTGTTGATTTACTGACATAATCTTCATCCACACCATATGGCGGACATTCATCCAAAACCATTGCAATGTCCGGCCCCAGACGTTCTTGCAGCCGGGTAACCAGTTCCGGCGTAAAACGTTGCCGGCTGCCATCGATGTGGGAACGAAAACTAATTCCGTCATCGTCAATCGTCCGTAATGGAGCCAAACTAAACACCTGGAACCCACCGCTGTCAGTTAGAATCGGTTGTTCCCAATTCATGAAACGGTGCAAACCGCCCAGACGTTCGACAATCTCTTCGCCGGGCCGTAAATGCAGGTGATAAGCGTTGGCCAGGATCATTTGGCTCCCGGTTTGTTTTAAGCGGGACGGTTCCAGGGCTTTGATAGTCGCTTTTGTACCCACCGGCATAAAAGCGGGTGTTTCTACGGGGCCGTGCGGTGTCATTAGCCTGCCGCGCCTCGCATTCCCGCACCGGGTACTCACAGTGAATTGAAAATAGGAATCCATACTTGTTCTTATCTCACGCATGGTTGCGCGCTGTTGGTTTTGAAACGGGCGGATTGAGTCGTCTTGATAAAACGATCGTGCATCCGATGATGCGGAACAAAATACCGCTTAACTGATCGGCCTACAGTCCGGGAGGTATTTCACCTTTCGGAAAACGGACACTATAGGAGAATTTAATTGTCTGAGTGGAATTGGCATTCAAATTAATGGCCCAGGTGAGCATTCCGGTGTTCTCGTCCCGTATTGCATTGGGAGTGCTCCGAAAATCGCGAACATGAATTTCCGATTCGGTTGTCACAGGAATCCGGTCATGCACATTGATACGCAGGTCGTCTTCTGAACGATTGATGATTTCAATCTGATATTCACAGCTCACTTCGCCTGCTTGTGCGATAAAGCCTGAATTATCGAGTGTTCGTGAAACCAACTCGCGAGTGACTTCCACCCTCGGATCCGGGCCGAGATAAATCTCCAGATCGTCGCCGGGCAAGGTTGTATCGATTGTTGTGGGAGAAAGGTAGTCACTGCCGAAAAACACGTTTGTCCTTCCGCCGATTAATACATAGTCGCTGGTATTTTTAGTTACAGCCTGCAAATAGGCAAAAGGAGCTTGTGAAGGGATGCATTGGTGCTCCGGGATGACATCGAATGTGAGGTCGACAATGGCGGCTTTTTCCTCGGCTCCTCCATTCAGTACCGTGCAGGGATGTTGGACAGCATAGGTGGCTTCGACACCTTCTGTTTGTAATGCTGTTGAAAATGATGCTTCAGGTGTTTCTGTTAAGCCCGGTGTTTCGGAGCCTATGCCGATTAAGCCACCGCCGGCGTCTGATTCAGTGGATGTTGGCTGTATCGATAAGCTTTGCAGGGCGGAACCATCACCCCTTGCCGTTGTGTCGATTTCAGGAACAGTGCGATTCGGTTCCGGACCGACAGCCCGTTGGGTGTCGAGCGCGGAGCGCAGATAAAAAGGCTGCAATTCACGGGGCCGGCCGCCCAGGTGCGGCCTTGCTGTTGAAAGAACTAAATTAACGTCTTTCCAGTCTTCACCCGTCCGCTGTTTGACCATTGCGCCATAGCTGATTTCTAATTGGCTTTTTTCTTTTAAATAACGGGCATCATAAACCGGACGCCATGATGCCCCGTTGATTATGTAGGAGAGGTCTAAAATCACACGGCCTTGTTTTTCGACACCGACATCTACCGTGACTTCATAACCTTCCGCTTCGGCCAAATCCCCAAGCGTCTTCAGCTCGGTTTGCCGCTGTGTCAGCTGTTGGGTAAGTGCCGCCTCTTGTGGGGTGAGTTTTCGCAGTTCTTCGCGGATGGTCTTGCGTCTTTCTCTCAACTCATCCAACAAAGCCGCAGGTAGAGCGGATTTCTGTGTTCCATTCGGTGCAACTTCCGCATTCTCGGCTGTGTCCGCTTGCGAAGCCTTTTTCTGCAACAACGCGGGATTGGTTGCCAAGCCTGCGCTCAGATTCTCGAGATCGATAAGGCTCTCTTCCAACGTTATCTGATTATCCGTGAGTTCTTTGAGACGGCTCGTAAGAGTGCCTATTTCTTCTACAAGACGTTGACGTTCTGCGGCACGGCTTTCGGCCAGTGATTTGGTATTGATATTAATCCCCAGGATTTTCACGCCCTGGCCTGAGGCTCGCAGTGATTCAGGCAATAAAGCCGCCGGTAGATCCTGGAAAACAAGCCGTTGGACACCTTTTTGCAGAGTCTGGTCCGCGCGCCGCGTCACCTGAGCACGATCCGTAAACACAATTACTTCATGTATACGGCTTGCAGCCAGCGATTCTGGTACGGTTTGAGATGACGCCTGAAGAACGCCACAAAGCGCACTTAAGAGCATACCGGTCAATAGAGAGGTTGTTATGCGTCGGATATACATGGCAATCGGCCATACCTTTCCATGGAACGCGGTGAATCAGACTGCTGGGAATTGGAGCCAAGCAGGAGCATTTTCTTATTCCTATTGAATTTATACCAGAGCGTACTTGAGTATGAACAGAAGGGCAAAGACTGCCAGCACGGGATGGACCTCCCGCCGCCTTCCGCTCACAAATTTCAGGAATGTATAACTGATGAATCCGAAGGCGATGCCTTCTGTAGGGCTGAAACCACTGAATGGCATAAAAATAATTGTCAAAAAGGCCGGTAATCCCTCAGTCGGATCGCTCCAGTCAATGCGTTTGACCGTTCCGACCATGAATAAGCCTATGATCATAATTGCGGGCGCCAGGACAGGACGTGTGCTTACAGTGATGCCTTCAGACACTTCCAGCATGTAGGGCTCCCCGACCATCACGACCAATGGATGGAAGAAAAGAGCCACAAGAAACAACACGGCTGTAAAAATATTGGCCACGCCGGTTTTGGCCCCCGCTGATATCCCGGCGGCCGATTCGACATAGCTGGTCACGGTCGAGGTGCCCAGCATAGCACCGGTTACGGTTCCGATTGCATCGGAGGCCAACGCCTGCCTGGCGTTCGGGACTTGGCCATCCTCTGCCAATCCGCCGGCTTCCGTAACACCGACCAAAGTGCCGATCGTGTCAAAAAGGTCCAATATGAGGAAGACAAAGATGATGGTTATAAAGCCTGTGGAGAGTGCGCCAAAGATGTCAAGTTGCATCAGCGTGGGCGCGATAGAAGGAGGGGCCGCAAATAAACCCTGAAATTTGGCCACCCCCATCGACAAGGCCGCAACCGTAGAGACCAGAAGACCTATCAATATGGCCGCGCGGATTTTTAGGGCCAAACATGCGCCGATGGCCGCCACGCCCAGGATCGTGATGATTGCCGGAGCTGAGCCCAAGTCACCCATCTCTATGTAAGTGGAATAAGGCGGGGTGGGCACAACCAGCCCCCCCCATTCACATCCGATCAACGAAATCATGAAACCAAGCCCGGCGGCAATGGCGAACTTCAGGCAATCCGGCAGGATGCGCATGATTCGTTCACGAACGCCGAAGGGAGAGATCGCCAGGAATATCGTTCCGGATATGAATACCGCTCCTAGTGCCTTTTGCCATTCGATACCCATGCCGATGCATACTGCGAAGGCAAAAAAGAAGTTGTGGCCCATGGCCGGGGCCAGTGCAATCGGAAGTTTGGCCCAAATGCCCATGACAAAAGTCGCCAAGGCGGAAGAAAGACAGGTGGCGACCATCACAGCCCCAGTGTCCATCCCCGCAGCCGAAAGCACTGCCGGCTGGACGAAAATGATGTAGCAGAGCGTAAGGAATGTGGTCAATCCGCCGATGAATTCACGGCGCATCGAACTACCTGAAGCTGTGATCCCAAAATACCTGTCGATGGCGGAGAGGTTGGTTGGTTCGGATGAGGAGTGCGATGTAGACATGATTCGTTCAATTCATGATGAACGATCTTTCCGCAGTTCTCAAGACGAAAATTCCATATTTGCCGGATAATAGGCCGCTCCGGCGATAGTCGATTTTCCGGATTTGTGGTTATTGGACCAGCAGAACACAGGCCTTGTCTTGCAGTCTTTCGGCCTCTTTTACGCTGGTACGGAAGTTATTGGCCAGAAATGAGAAGACATAGGTGTCGCCATTACGACTTTCCACATAGCCCGACAGGGTCCGTACGCGGCTGATATATCCTGTTTTGGCAAGAACCCGGCCCTCCGCTTTTGTGTTCCGCATACGGCCATCCAGGCTGCCCCGCTTGCCACTCAGGGGAAGTGCGTTTTTAAAAGTCTCCGCGTGTGGATTCTTGGCCATACCCGCCAGAAGTCTGCAGAAAGCCTCGGCGGTAATCAAATTCCCGCGTGCCAAGCCTGAGCCATCCATGGGACGGTAACCGTCCTCAGGCACACCCACCCGCTTAAGCAGCTGCTTCATACGCTTTATGCCGCTATCTGATGTCCCGCTCTGCTTCGTTGAGGCATAGCCCAGATATTTCAAAAAGCATTCTCCATAAAGATTCTGACTATTCTGCAAATAGACTTTAAGCAATTCGGAGAGCGGCGGGGATTTTTCGGTGTGCACTAATACCCAGGATTGAGGCACCGAATCCGCCGTGCTTGAGAGCCCTTCTGCCTGATCGATATCTTGGGCTTCTCCGTTTACTTTGATGCCTTCTTTTTCCAGCACTTCTTTGAGAACGGTTACCGCAAAGAGAGTTGGATTCGGAACGGAGGCCCATTCCAGATTCTGTTTGGCTTTGGCCAGCACCGGACCGTGGATGCGCAGGCGGCGGCTGTCGGGATCGCGCCGGATATCGATTTCACGCAGTTGACCGGCGCCTCTGGGCAGTTTGCTGACGGTTTGTGATTTATTAATGATTTCCAGATAGTTTGTGTCGGGTCTAACTGTGATGGCGGCAGGTTTGCCGATTTGGCCACCCGGACGAATCAGCAAGTCGATGCAATTATCATTAAAGCTAAGCGCGGATATCTCCGCCGCATACCAATGAGCCAGATAGTCGACTTGCCATCCCGCTCCATAGGCCACATCGTCAAAGATGTTGTCGTCGCCGATGATGCGGCCTTCGATTTGTTGAATCCCGGCCTGTTTAAGTGTTGAGGCCCATTGCCTGAATGTGAATGTGATATCGTCATTGTGAAAGCGGCCGCCCAGGCTTGGATCGCCGCCGCCCCGGACCACCAAATCCCCCTTGAGAATGCCGTTCTCTACGGGCCCGGTCCGGTAGAGTTGCGTATCGAACGTTGCTTCGGGGCCCAGTTCAAGCAGAATCGCGGCTGCTGTAAGCAGCTTCTGGTTGCTGGCCGGAATGAGCAACTTGTCTCCGTTCTTTTGGAAGATCACATCCCCGCTCTTCAGGTCTTCTATTTGCACACCCCAGATTGCATCCGAAAATTTCTCGTCATTAAAGATTTCACTCAATCCGGCCCTGAGGCTCTTTGTGTCGGCCGCATTTCCGGGGAGGACAAGAACTGCTGCTTGAAGGTGCAGGAAAGATAAGGCGAAGAATAGACCGCATCGTCTAAGGTGTTGTCGGCAAAGATGTTGGCTCATGATGCTTAAGAATACAGATTTAGATTCAGAAATTATTGATATTTACGATCAAGTTCAGCATAACAGCACCCCCCGCCGCAAGCGAAAGCCTCCCGTCCGTGTTTTGAGGCCCCATTTTCACCTCGGCACATCCTGGCGTGAACCATCTCCGGAGTGGCTGAGTATCGTTGTGTGTGGGGTATTTAGATGATTCCTTTTCATCCAGTCCGGAAGCTCAATCCGGACAGGCATCCATTCGCAAAAAAAAATATCATAAAAATGGCTTTGTGTCTTGTTGTCAGATAAACGTGTGTAGTAAAATTCCCGCACAAATACGGGGCCATATGGCAAAATAAATACGGGGGCCATATGCAAAACAGCAAAGACAGACGCGGGGGTAATACATTGTGAAGTTCTCAGCAATAAATTCTTGCCAGCAATAGTCCATCCCCAAATCACATAGCTGTAGATAGGTGTTGTTTGTGTTGCCGGAGGTGCAGGTATGAATGAGGCTTATACCGATATTTGGACGACTGATTTTAATTTTGCGGCTGCCGAAAAGCACGATAAAAGATTTCGGCACAAGTTCGAAAAGAACATCAAGCACCGGCAGCAGGTTGCTTTGGTGAAAAAGCATGTCGGCAGCGGTGCGAAGTGGTTGGACTTTCCGGTGGGCCCCGCGCGGTTCATGAGGGAAATTTCGGCCGGCCAAAAATATGGATATGACATTTCAGATGGATTTCTGGAATTTAGCTCAAAGCACGGCGTTGTTTGCAGGAAACAAGACCTCTTTTCTCCGGTCGATAGCTCTGAGCAGTTCGATGTCCTTACATCCTTCCATGCGATTTTTGCATTTAATATCCAAGATCAGATCAGTATTCTGATCAAATTTCACCGGCTCTTGAATGAAGGCGGTATTCTGATTTTCGATCCGGTCAATAGACGCTGTCGCGAAAAGCGAAATAATTATGGCAATGATCTTGTTCCCGATAACAATTGCCTTTACAAAGAAGAACTGCAACCGTTCCTTAAGGCCATTGGTTTTGAAATTCAGTCCATCACCCCACATGACTGCATCGATAATCCCAAGTTTATAGCATTTCTGCGCAGGTTTGGGCTGTATCGTTATCTAAATAAGGCCTATTTCGTATTCAGGATATATCCCATTCTTAATATGCTCACCAAACTCCTGCCGGAATTCTGCAACTCCAAATTCATTGTTGTTGCCAAAAAGACGAATGCCGTAGAACTCTAGGTTCAAAATACCAATGAACTCTTACCGTCAATACTCTATTCTCACCAAAGATTGCCTCGTTTATAACATAGTGGTACAAATGCTTTAGCCGTTTTGCAAAGGCTGTACCCCCGGTTCGTGAAATGTGGGGGACTTTGTTTGGCGCGAGTTGGGAGTATTGGCATGTTTGCAGAGCCTGGCATAAATAATTCCGAAATTGTCCGCAAGAGCTATAACCTCTCTTGGCGGGAGTATCTTTTTCTTGGTCTGTTTTCTCTCTTCTTTACTGTCGTTGCATGGGAAGCCCGCCCGGTCTGGGATGACAGTTGGGTCACATTTGTCGAAGCGGCGGGGATGCGTATATCAGAGTTGTCGCAAGATCGGCCTATTATTGGCTGGATTTGGGAACGCTTAATTGACCACGGGGTTTTATGGACATCCGGAGTTGTTATCCATTGGTGTGCCTGGTTTGGTCTCGGCTCAATCAGTAGTCTGCTCTGGCTCCGGCTGTTCCCCGATTTTCGCGAATTCAGTCTTGTCGTTGGGTGCTTAACCATCTTTCCGGTTATTTGTAAAATACAAATAGTGCTCATCGTCACCTTGATTCACTATCAGCTGGGAATTTGCCTAGCTTATGGAACTCTCCTGGGCATTCTCAATTGGCTCTACGGTGGTTCCTCCCCGAGCCCCGCCGCCCTCGTTTTGCTGCTTTTTCTCACTTTTTGCACATGCCTTGGCTCTGAATATCCCACACTGGCTTTGGCCGCCGTGGGCCTGCTTCTTCCATTTCTTGGGGGGCATTTCGGTCTTTACTCTCCAAGGCCGCGTTTACGTATAGCCGCTGTGCTTTTGGTTGTTGCGTTTGCCGGTTATGTCCTTTACTGGGGTATTGCGAACAGTGCGGCACGACCGCAGGTGCGGCCGGAAATGGCAGTGAGTTCACAAGGTGTTTCCGCTTTTCTTCTAAATGGTTTACAGGTTTATCCTGCAGCGCTGTGGCGGCTCTGTTTTGGATCATTGTTTGAGGTCTCAAAGGATTTTCTTGTTGAAGCCTATGTCGCTCTTCGGCCTGCGTTGGGCTATTACACGATTGTGCCCGCCTCAATTCCCATTTTTGTAATTTCGATCATGGCCGGTATTTTCATAGGATTAGCTCTCTTCTGGGGGACCTCAGGTCATGGTCAAGAACAGGGCATCGAAGCACAAAAACAAGATCCGAAAATAAATTGGTTGAGATTCGCATCAATCGCTTGCGCATTGGCTATTGCCGTAGTCCCGGTCGTTTTGCTGCGTCCTGATCGGGCCGCAAGCCCAAGTCCTTATGCAACTCGGCATACACTCTCTCTATTGCCGTTGGCTTCTTGTGCCACAGTGGCCTTCGTGCTTGCGATAATCCCCCGCCGTTTGAGCCACGCTGCAATACTGTTCTTGGGTTTTCTTGCCGGATTTTCGGGGGCGGCGCAAGCGCTGGATTATGTTTCAATGCAGAAATGCGCCCATGTTTGGGGTGAGGAGATAAGGCCGCATCTATCCGAAGAAGGAATGACTGTTGCGCTGTTTGAGTTCGAAGAAATCGTGTTGGTGAGACATTTTAACAGCAATAGCACGATTACAGCTCAGCTCTCTTATAATTGGAATCCGAAAGAGAAAGAGAATTTCTGGGCCTTTTTCAATAAAGAAAACCTTAATGAATATTGCAATGTTGCGGGTGATTCCAATGTGCCTATTGAAATAAATTATGCAGTAAGGGGGCTTCAACGCATCGGGCCTATTTCAAAATTTCTTATTTTAAGAATCGGCAAAGATGCATCGATTGAAATTGAAGATATCGAAGTTGAACATATTGATTCTGCAGACAAGGACGGATTTCATAATTCAACAGCCTCTTAATGAACTGAATTAAACTGAACTTATTCCATGGCAAAAGAGCCAATTGGCTTTTTTGAGGTGTGGCCAAAGAATTGCACCCTCGAATCTGCCGGTGTTGCGCCGATAAACTGTTTCCGTGACACTTTAATGACAAGTCTTAGAAAGTTGTGCTCCGCAGATTGCGGAGCCGGTTATGTTATGCAAAAGGATACGTACCGACTAAATTTTGAGGCCGAGGATGTGCATTGGTGGTTTTTGGCCCGCCGCCGCATTCTTGAAGTCGTGCTTAGGCGGTTCCTCCCCGGCGGTCAGGAATCGCAGCCTGCGCATATCCTCGATTATGGATGTGGCACGGGCGGTAATCACTCGCTTCTGACTTCGTTTGGGCATGTGCTTGGTGTCGATATGTCCGACGATGCCCTCGAATTCTGCCGTCAACGCGGGATTCAGGATGCTCTAAAAATCGAAACGGCCGAAGGTACTCCTCCAGGACCGTTCGATTTGATTGCCTGTCTCGATGTTTTGGAACACGTCCCGGATGACACAGGGCTTATGAGCCTGCTCCGTGCCAGGCTGAAGCCGGAGGGTCGGCTTATCGTTACCGTGCCTGCATACCAATGGCTTTGGAGCGGTGAGGATGTTGTCTCCAGGCATCTCCGGCGTTATACCCGAACCGGTCTTGTTCAATGTGCTATGAATGCCGGATTTGAAATTGAATATTCCAGTTATTTTTCCACACTGCTTCTGCCGATTATTGCCGGTGTCGTGCTATGTAACCGATGGTTCCGGCCGGAACGCATGCAGGAGTCGGATGTGCGTCCATGCGCTTCATGGTTGAATACCATTTTGCGTCGAATTTTTGAATCGGAAAGCCTTTGGTTGCGGTATTCGGCATTTCCGTTTGGGGCCTCTCTCCTAATGATATGCCGGCCTCTTGGAAGGCAATGACACATGACGAAAGAGAAAACCGAAATACCTGCGATTGAAGGTGGAACGCCCATACGAGACACCTACCTCGTATTCGGTAAGCCGGATATCCAACAGCCTGAAATCGATGAAGCCGTAAATACGCTTCGTTCGGGATGGATTGGCTCGGGTCCGCGAACCCGTGAATTCGAGCAACGGTTTTGTGCGTACCAGCAGGTCGGCCATGGGATTGCCGTCGCCTCATGCACGGCGGCTCTCCATATGGGATTGATTGCTACTGGCTTGGAACGGGACCAAAGCGTACTTGTTCCTGCTATGACTTTCGCGGCAACTTCGAATGCCGTGATTCACGCCGGTGGAAGGCCGGTTTTTGTCGATATCGAGCCTGATAGCTGGCTCATGAATCTCGATCGTGTCCAAGCCGTTCTTGAGAAAGATTCAAAAAAGCGAGTCCATGCAATAATTCCGGTTCATCTAGCAGGAAGATGTTGTGATATGGACCGGCTTGAGGCCATGGGCGAACAATGGAATTTATCCATCATCAGTGATGCCGCCCATGCCATTGAATCCCGATGGCACGGGCAGCCGCTTGGCGCATTAGGAACCATCAGTTGTTATTCCTTTTATGTCACCAAAAATATGACCACAGGCGAAGGAGGCATGGTTACTTCCCGTGATGAGAAACTCACCTCCCGCATACGCACTCTCGCCTTACACGGTCTGTCCCATGATGCATGGCACCGGTTTAGAGATGAGGGCTATAAACATTATTCGGTGATGGAGGCGGGATTTAAATATAATTTTACGGATATGCAGGCGGCGCTGGGATTACACCAGCTTGAACGAATTGAACGAAATTTGCTTCGGCGTGAAGAAATATGGGAGAGGTATGACCGGGCCTTTGCAGATCTTCCGGTTATAAAAGCAGCCCCGCCTGAGAAAGGAACAAGGCACGCCCGCCATCTATATATTCTTTTACTCGATACGGAAAAGGTTCGAATTAGCCGCGACCGTCTCTTGGAAGCCTTGCATCTTGAGAACATAGGCGCGGGTGTTCATTACATTGCGCCTCCTTTACATCCCTATTACCGCGAAGTTTGGGGCTGCCGTCCGGGCGAATTTCCGGTTGCGGAATGGTATTCTGAAAGAACTTTTTCGCTGCCTTTATCGGCTGGTATGACCGATCATGATGTCGATGATGTGATCAGCGCTCTTACGCGTTTGCTGAATTATTTCTCTGCTTAAGTGGAATATGGGGAGCCGGATTAAGACATGGACCATTCAATGACCGAAGCAGCATATCGTGCCTCCGTGGATACCGCGGTTGATTTCGATCTGAGTTTAGTGATTGCCTGCTATTTTGAAGGTGAGCATTTACAAACAAGCTTGCTTCGATTGGTCGATGTTTTGGATGCCAGCGGCCTACGCTACGAATTGATCTTTGTTGATGATGCCAGCAAAGACAGCACGCCGGATATTATTCGCGAATTTTGCGACGGACGGCCGAATTGCCATGCCTATTTTCACGAAAAAAACCTGGGCCGCGGCGGGACTGTGACTGAAGGCATGCGTCATGCCAAAGGCAAAGTCACCGGGTTTATCGATATCGATCTGGAAGTGCATCCTCTCTATATCCCGCATATGGTGCATATGATCCTTCAGGATCGATGCGACGCCGTTGTTGGTGACCGTGTCTATTTTATCGCTTTTTCTATTACGACACTTTTTCGCGCCATACTTAGCCGGGGGTATCGGCGCTTGATTCATGTATTTTTTAAACTCCCGGTACGCGACACCGAAGCCGGGTATAAATTTTTTAACCGCAAAAAAATTCTTCCGGTACTGAATCGATGCCAGGATCAGGGCTGGTTTTGGGATACGGAAATCGTCCTGCGCGCGGAAGCCGCCGGTTTGCGCCTGGCACAAGTGCCCTGTGCTTTTGTTCGACGCAGTGACAAAACCTCAACCGTTCGGGTTGTGCGTGATAGCTGGGAATATATCTGCGCCTTGTTTCGTCATTTTCGACGGGTACGTTTGAAAAAAGAGGGTGCTGTACTCTACCGGCAGCCATGGTTGCATCGGCTGGTTATTTTGGCTCTTTATGGGCGGAAACTGGATGAGCGTTTTGTTTCTGTAGCCGCGCACATCGATAAAGACGATTCCGTCTTGGAACTCTGTGTGGGTGAGGGGGAACTCTACAAACGATATCTTGCGGGATGCACGAAACAGTATCTCGGTTTGGATTTTAGCGAAGCCCAAGTTGAACGTGGCCGCGCTGCGGGTATTCCCCTGGAGCGTGCGGATATCCGTGACATAGAATTTGAACCTTGCGATACAGTTGTGATGATGGGGAGCCTCTATCAATTCCTTCCCGATGCCAAATCGTTGCTGGAGCGTATGCTTCTCGCCGCACGAAAGCGTGTGATCATAACGGAACCTGTGCAGAATGTGTCTCAGAAAAAAGGATTATTGTCACATATCGCCGTGTATCTTACTGAAACAGATAATCATGGCGCCCAACGGTTCGATGAGACAAAACTACGCGAACTTGTGCAAGATGAAGAAATATTAAGCTGGGAAGAAATCGCCGGGGGGCGGGAAATTGCCGTCGTTTTGCGGGGCAGGGCGCAGTAACTCAATCCGGGATGTCAAAACTTCATACTAAAGCGGAGTTTCTTCACTTTCTGATACAGGGTCGGTAGTTGAGGCTACGTCGGTTGTAGATGTGGTTGATGGGGGCGTTGGGGCAATTTCGGCCGTTTTTGATTCCAAATTCTCTTCCTGCTCTATTGCCGGCGAATCCATATAGAGCATGATCGAGTCAGGTTGCTCGGATATTTCCGGCAGTTTTGTATTTATTTCCGGATTTGCGAATGCCAGCTGTTGTTCGAGCCGGACCGCCTCAATAACTTCATCGCCCCGCTCCTGGAAACTCTCATAGAAACTCATCACGCGCCGCAGATAAACACGGGGTAATCGTTGTCCTTTGCGCAAGCGGGCGCTGATGTTGGTTTCCCCTTGGTTATACGCCCGGATTCCATTTTTAACATCGCCGAATTTGATGATCAGCCGCGCCAAATGGAACGCGCCAATTCGGATATTCTCGATTGGATCTTTAAGGGTGTTTGAACCTTCGTATTTAAATTCGCCTTCTTCATGCCATGGAGACTCTTCAATGTTATCGGCAATCTCCCGCCCGGTCCTTGGCATAACCTGCATAAGGCCTGTGGCCCCGACTTTGGACCGGACTTCTGTCTGAAAGGACGATTCTGTCGCAATTAGGGCCATGATCAAAAGCGGATCGTAACCGTATCGTTTGCTCTCCTCCTGGATCACCTCCGCCAGCCGTCGTGATTCTTCCTTGTCAAGCGAGCTGGTTTCACTTCCCGGCTTAAATTCTTCAATGATGTCCAGGATTTTGACACGCTCTTCGAGATCCTCAATTTTTCGCTGGAGCTCCCGAATCTCGATTTCATGTTCGGTCTGAGCCGCCAGCCTTTCTTTTTCCAAGCCTTGGACACGATGCCTAAGGTTTTCTAACTGGTTGTCTTTCTTGATGATGGCGTAGGCAGAGATTGCTACATAGCCTAATACCGGGATGGCCAACAGAAGCACCACGGTTAGCGACATCTGGATACTTGGGCGCTTTCTCCGTAATGTTTGGTACATCGCCATAAGGTTTTTCTCAGTACATCAGTTTTGGCGCTTAATCCACTTAGACCTGCGCCCATGTCAGTTCTTTGGCCCCCAAAACGAATTCGGCACATAAGAAATAACTGACCATCTCCTGCCCGGCGCAGATATGTACTGATGTTATCACGGGGGTGGCCTTTCGGGAACGCGGATCGTCTGTTTTATTGTCGGGTATGCAGGTTCTGGTGGTTTCTAAGACCTTGCAATATCAGCGGTTAGGGCTCCTATCGGGGTCACCTTCAACTTCCGCCGAGTGTTCTGTAATGAATCCGGATGCCCGGGCGTGCTCTTCCAGAGGATTTAAATAAAGTTCGCGAATCAAGACACGAGCGGCGCATGTAGCTGGGACTGCCAAAAGCATGCCGACCACTCCGGCTATGCTTCCCCCCAAGACCAATACAAAAAAGATCAACATGGGGTGAAGATCGACTGCTTCGGACATCACATAGGGAGTGACTACGAAACCCTCCAGCCATTGGATTGCCGTAAAAGCGCAGACAACAAGGCCGAGTTGCCAGCCCAACGCGCCTAAACCCTGAGGCGCCTGCTCGATAATAGTTGAGCCTACAGCCAAAAGAGCGCCTGTAGCCGGACCCAGGTAGGGCACGATATTGCAGAATCCTGCCAGCAATCCTATGAGAACTCCGAAATCAACACCCACAAGCGGGTAGATCACAGCGCCGAGGATTCCCACGATCAAAGCCACCGTAACCTGACCCCGCAAGAAAGCAGACCATTGTGTGTCGATCAATCGCCAAATTCGCAGTACTTCTTGCTGTGAAATGGGCGGCAGAATCCGCAATATGTTTCGTCCGAAAACATCCAAATCGATGAGTACATAAAAAAGGATGACAAGCACCATACCGGCATTGAAAGCGAAGCGAATTGCCCCGCCTGTCCAACTGATAGCCCAATTCACGGCAGCCCGGACAACAACGCCGGTATAAATGGCGAAATTACCAATGCTCTTGGCAACCGAACTGATTCCGTCCCCTGCCGACTGTATCGCCTTTTCTCTCAATTCTTCTTCGGACATACCCGTGTGATAAGCGACTGCGCTCAGTACTTCTTGGGCAATCGTCTGGGTGGAAATACCGGCGATGATGACCTCGCGGATTTGAACGATCATCTGTTCCACACTTTCCGGGAGAATGGAAATATACCAGGGAGTTTCCTTTGCGTCGGTTGGTTGTTCTTCGACGCTGGTCTCTACGGTTTCTTCTTCAGCAGTACCATTTTCACGATTTATCAAATTGACCGCTTCTGATACAACCAGCGTTCCCACGATTGCAGTGCCCGGAATCAGGATTGTTGCTCCAATAAGATAAAACACCGCAACGGCAAGGACCCGCCGGCCTCGGCATATCTTACGTTGTAGCCAGTTCACCGCGGGGGTGAAGATATAAGCCAATACAATGGCGGTGATGAATGGGGCTGCCGCTGCAGAAAACTCATGCCAAAAAAGAATCAACAAAATAGCGGCGATAGCAAACACGCTATAAACACCGATCCAGCGTCCGCGCGAAAGAATAGGCCGCTTAGATTCAGACATAGTAAAGATCCCATCCGCCCCGGCATAATTCTTGAATTGGCAATGTATGAAAGATAATTAATGAAGCCCTGCATTGGCCAACACATGGGGCATTATTATCCGAGATTGCGAAAATAAGCATAGCATGATAGCCATCCGGTCCGTCAATGCGATTTTGAGATACAAACCGTTCTTATCCGGATGAATGATCTGGCATCTTTTAATTGGCGAGTGAACTTGAGGCTTAACGCACCCGCTTTGATTCAGAGGTGCTATGGCTGCGAACGGTTTCGAAGTCGGCAATATGCCAAGCGTTATCTTCGTAAAGCATGTCGTATTGCCGATGCAGAATAAGCCTCTTATCGGGCATCTTGTGAAGTTCGACACAATACACGGAAGTCTTATTGCCATGAACCGGCTCTGCTGTGATCTCAGTTACCCGCTTCATAATCGGTCCGACTGCTAAGCGGTCGGCATATTTCCGCATTCGGTTAAGCACATATTCTTGTACAGAGTCGGCTTTGCGTTTGGTTGCAGGGAAACAACGGGCCAGACAGAAAAATTCAGTCTCAAAATCTTGTTTATTCCAAGCGTCAACAAAGGTATTGATAACTTCTTCCGGACGCAGGGTGTTTAGCGAACTCCGTTTACGTTGGAGCTGGGCGTCGTTTGCTGTATGCGGGATTCCGGTGCTTCTTGTTTTGCGCTGCTCAATGGCCCGCAATTGGTTGACCTTGCGGAGCAGACCTTCAACAAGATGGTCATAGGCCTCCCTCTCCCGAGCTGTTAGGTGGTCGGCCGAGTAGTACAGCATTTTCCCCAGAAGCGATATCTGTTCTTCTTCGAGCAAGACACCTTCCATATTCGGCCTCCGCGATGGTTTGTCCTCAAAGGCATGAGACAATCCATCCGTTTGTCTATACCCCTTGCCGTTTCGTTTACGGCTTGCCCCTTTGTGTGCCCCGGCGGTCCTAAGGCCTATGCCGGCTTGATCGGCTCTGTTTTTGCTGCCGCGTTCGGTCTTCTATCCGCAAGCATAGATCGTGTTTCTGTGTCTTGCGAAAATCAGACCGGATAATTCATCCTGCCTGATTTATTTCATTTCGTCAAAAAGTAATTTCCACGGCGATAATGTCATCTTCCGTGTCAATACTTCGGTCCCGTCCACTCGAAATAATCTTGAGGCTGTTTTGAGCACGCTGAAACCGGTAGGGCTGCCCCCAAGGATCGTTGCCGCTTATGCCGCCTAATGTCCCTGCTTGCCTCAATTCATCTAAGGACTGGGGAATCCGGCCCTTATCGATCTGGAACATCTTAATGGCCTGCTGAATCGCCCGGCCATCGCTGTTAACCGTCATTTTTTCTTTGATGTCTTCGGTCTGTGTCAAGTATTTTTCCGCCGCGATCGAGCCTTCCTCTGAAGCGGACTCGATCTTATCGAGACCCTTCATGGTATTGACCCAAATGATCCGGCCCACAACCAATAGAAGCGCAATGCCTAATATAAATTTGATTGCTTTGCCCATGTTGTTAATTCAGAACAAACTGTGCCCCAACGCACAAATCTTCAGTTCTCCGAATGTACGAGTGTACTCGGCTATACCTTATTGATTGTCGCCTGTGAAGCAGGTCTACGTCAAGCGCCATAGGTTTATCTGGCGTGCCGAATAATGTGTGCCATGCTTGCCGGGCAGGTGCTTGGGAACCGTATTAAGAGGTGCGGTGAACGACAAACATTGTTAAATCGTCGCGTAATGGTTCGTCTCCACAGAAATCCTCAAGGACACGGTGAAGCCCGGCGACTGTATCTTCAGCGTTGTATTCCGTCATTTCCGCCAGGGCATCGACGATTCGGGATTCTCCGATGATCTGCCCCTTCCCATTGGCGCTTTCTACAAGACCGTCCGTAAATAGAACCAACTTATCACCCGCTATGACATCAATTTGCGCCTCGTCATATTCGTCGGACATGAAACTGCGCAGAGGAAATCCAAGTTCTGTCTTCAATTCGATGACTTCCCCAGTTGTGCCTCGCAGCAGATACATTGGATTATGTCCTGCCGATGAGAACGTGAAGGTCATTCCGCCGCTTTTTTTGTTAGGCGACAGCTTGAGAATCCCATAGAACATGGTCACAAAGTGATCCGATGAAAGATGCGCATTTAGTTTTTCGTTGACTACCTTAAGAGCCGTGCTCGGAAATTTGAAAGTATTCACGAATGACCGCATGAGCAGATGAGTCACAGCCATGACAACCGCAGCTGATGCTCCATGGCCGGTCACATCAGCCATGACCAAGCCCCAATGCTCTTTGTCAATCTCAATTACATCATAGTAATCTCCACCGGCCTGAGTACTGGGAACATAAGATGCGGCAAGCACAAGTTTTGGATGGCTGGGAAAGACCTTGGGTAAGAATGAACGCTGGATTTCGCCAACAATGCAGAGTTCGCGTTCCAGCGCCGCCTGGGCCTCTTCAAGCTTGCGATTTGCAGTGATAAGCCCTTCTTGAAGGGCTTTCATTTGCACCATAGAGCGAACACGGGCCAGAAGTTCGTCTTTGGCCGGAGGTTTTACCAAATAATCGTCCGCTCCGCTTTCAAATCCCATAACTTTGTCAGCGGTTTTATCGAGCGCGGTAAGAAGGACAATTGGCAGGAACGTCTCTCTTGTTTTCGCGAGAGCTTTGAGTCTGCGGCAGACCTCAAAGCCATCCATATCCGGCATCATCACATCCAAAAGAACGAGATCCAGTGGAGACCCATCCTCAAGTGCCTGCCCGGCGATCTTTATGGCCTCGATCCCCCCATAGGCGGGTATAACTTCATAGCCCGCATTTCCAAGTGTTTTTTGAAGCAAAAGCACATTTGGTGGAGAGTCATCAACGGCCAATATCCTTTTCGGGCGGCCGGAATCGTAATCCATCCGTAATGCGGGCAGCACACTGTTCTCGTCATTCATGGATTGTACTTTTCTCTGCATAACCGCAGAGTCCAACCTTTATGCATCATTGGCAAGGTCAGAGTCTCATCGCTTTCTCTATAGCGTGTCCTGCAGAGGCCTTAATTTGAGTTTTAGACGCTCGCCCTCATCCACTTTTCGGCAGAATTCCGCAAAGTCGCCATACTTTTCCTTTTCGATGCTTTGCGGCGGGATCAACATGCTCCTGCGAACGTGCACAGTGGAACCTTCGAGCCGCGATGTGAGTGTGAAGATACCGAAACGGTCCATGATAAAGACGTCTTCCGGGAGCTCGGGACGCCATTTTCCCTCTTCCAGCAAAGCAGATAGATCGTATGTGATTTCAGACGGATTATGGGTAAGGGGACTTTCGATTACCACAGGGGATGTGCGCGTTACTTCACGAATTGCATTTGACAATTCAACCGGATTTGGATCCAAATCGATCTCGCGAATCGCCAGACCATTGGTATCGCTCCCGGTCGTACGCTGATGGTTCGGCAAAGCACCCCTGAACGTTATACTTGGTTGCCCCATAACATCATCGACTCCCTCCAAAACGGCGTTCTCAACAGCAAGTCCTCGGAAAGCGCTGCTTACGGATTGCCGCACAAAGCGATCCTCCGCCTCCGAATTTTTTGAAAGACGGATAACGAGGGGCTTGAAGATACCCATGAAATCGACCGAACCGCTGATGCTTGAAGAACAGTCAGGATTGAGACGGACATAATGACGGTTCTCGGTCCAACCGCCCTGCCATAGATCCGAGTCAATCGGCTCAACATAATATCCTCTCGGATCGAGAACCAACGCCAATCTCGTACGATATTCAGGCAACAGATAAAAAGGTTTTGCGTAGCGCGCCGTTGGATCCACATAGATCACTTTCCAGTCCTCATCCGGCAATGTCACGCGTAAAAGCGACACGGTCCCGATTTTTCCGGATGGCATGGGGGCAAATCCATCTCCGCCTGTTCCAGCCTGGACCGCTGAAAGCGGCAGTATCATTACCGGATAAACTTCATACTTTGCTTCTTGCAGAAGTGCTTCCAGTAAAGAAATTTTGGCGTGAGCGGCGCCCGTTCGCAAAACCGCAGCATCATGCGCAGTGCCGCTGCCGCTGCCTTCCTCGATCTCATCACGAACCCAATTGACTAGTTTTGCCACGCGTTGACGGTCTGCTCCATCCGCGTCCAATCCAATCTCATTCAACAAATCGGCAATCCATGGTCCGGGTTCGCGAATCTGGTCCAAACTTGCAAGAACATCTTGAATCTGCGGCAACCACGATTTGGCGGTTGTTATGCTGACTGAGGGCACCAAACGCTGGATGGGAGGAGTAAAACTTTCGCGCTTGATTCCATCTTGTTCTTTGGCTTCCCAAATTCGGACTGTTTTCCCTTCCGAAACCGGTAATGAACCGTCTTCGTTACGCAAGGGTTCGATGCTTTCATCGGTCCAGTCAATTCGTGGTTCCAGGTCTGGAGGCGATAATAAAACCAGCTTCGAGACAAGCATGGGTTGTTCGAAGGCCCCGAAGAAGAAACGCCCCGCATAATAATTCCGGCCGGGCGAGCGGTTCCAGTTGACGGTTTGCGCGTAGGCATATTCGACAATTGTGCCTTCTTGCACTTCGAAAAATGAAAGTGCTTGTTGTCCGCTAAGGGATTTGATGTGATCGACGGGCCAGATTTTGCCATCCGGATTGATCGTTCGCGCTTCGATCAGCTCGACACCTGAGGGAATTACATATTCCGCCCAATCTCTTCTCCCTTCTTCATTGAGAATTCGCACAGCTTGATGGATATACGCGCGGTATGCTCCACTGGGCATTAAATCCAAAACCATCAAATCGATAAGGAAGACCGAGCCCGCCCGCGTGTTGTTCCATTTTTCGGCGGCGGACAAATCTAAATCCTCAAAGCGAATGTCATACGGTTTGTAAAAAGGCTGTGTTTCAACACCCCGGATTGTCTCCATGGCATCGACGGTTTTTTGTAGACTTAAGTCCCAGGGCGCTGCTTGGAGTGCTTCTTTATAGGCCTTTTCCGCAGCTTCTGCATTTGCAGGTTCCGTATAGGCCAGCAATGCGGCCAAAGATTCTTTTGCCTCTTCGATATGAGGCAGATCGGCTACGGTCTGTTGCATGATCTCCAATGCTTTATCCAGTTCGCCGTCTGCACGTTCCAAGTGACAAGCGCGCCGCCTCCAGCGAAAACTCGCAGGATGCATTTTTACGTTTGCATCGATGGTATCCCGCAGTGCTTTTCTTGCGGATTTGTTTGTTTCAAGAGTTCCCGGGGGAAGTGAAAAAACACGGTCGATCAATTGATCAGAGTCCGGAAAATGACGGAGTCCTTCTGTAATCCAACCTAGAGCTTCACTACTGCGTCCGCTTTGTTCCGCGTGGTTGGCGAGTTCCAGATAAAGACTTGGTAATTGCGGCCATCCGGATTCATGAGCCGTAATCATGGATGATCTGGCCCGCAGATGCCAATTCTTTTTCATTTGCAGCTGCCCATACATTTCAGTAACAAATGGCGGAATAGGCCGTCCGGTTGGTTTCCATGTTTCGTCGATGAACGTTTCCGTGACTTCCAATGCCTGATCCAATTGGTCGCGCTCTAAATAGTAATTGGCGAGACCGGTGGCGGCACTGGCCAGCAAAGGACAGCGCTCTAATGCGTTTTGATAGGCCTGCAAGGCTTCTTGCTGCAAACGCGTTCTCGATTGCGGTCTTAATCTCGCTTCAAACATAAGCTGATTTGCTTCCAGCAAATCAAGCAATGCCCAGTTACCCGCGCCTGCCTCCATGCAGGCTTGGCGCAAATTGGCGAGATGAGTATGGGCTTCTTTGATTTGCGAGTATTTAGCAGCGGCAATTCGGGCATAAAGGCTGTCGAGGATTTTCCCATGGGGCAAATTCTCGACGGCAATTGTCGGGCTTAGGGTCTCAGCGGGTGCTGATGCATTTTCTTGTGTCGCATCATTCGCGGCAGCGATAGATGGGGGAGTAAAACCAAACGGGCTAATGATCATGTTCGCAGTAGCCGTTTGGCTTCGATCGGCAATCGTCCACGGAGCTTCCAGTCCTTTTGGATCGTCGAGGCGGACGCGCACGCGCCAGTCCGTTGCCTGGGTTGCTTTTATGACCAAAAGAATGGGGCCTCTCCGAATAGGCACCATGGTTTCGAGCCTTCTCGAATAGTCTTGTTGGCTGCTATCGCGTTCCAAAACGCCGTATCCATCCCACCAAACCCGGACATCACAAGCCGACTCCACAATCAAGCGCGCTGTTCCGATGCGCGTGCCTTCCAACACCGTCACCGCGTAGGCTGTGCTGCCCTCGGGTGATGTTAAGTCATAAAAATTGAGCCAACCTGTTCTATCGACAGGCACCGGACCGGGCTGGTCTATGATATGAGGTTTGGGGTGGACTGTTCCCAGCCAACTAGGCCATGAGGATTGCCATAAATCGGTCTCGGGAGGGAATTCAACCTTCAAATCGCCTTGCCCCGAAAGGCCAAAAGGTCCGGCTATATACCACCAATCCCGGATAACACCCAATTCTTTCAAGTGTTCTTCAAGTTTATCGATTTCTCCGTGATTCTCTTCTTGTTCGGCAATCTCCTCTAAGACCGCATGACGGTGCTCGTCGGTTATATGGCGAAGATTCAAAATAATATTGAGCAGTTCCAGTGTTTCTTCAGGATCATGTCCGCGCAGATTCTTTAATTTGAGCGCCTTTAAATAACCCGGCCACCACGGCTGTGTTGGAGCGGCCTCTTCGCCGCCCGACTGGAGGAGTTCGCTCCAGCCGTTATACATTCCCTGGACATCGCCCAACATCCAGCGGGCCAGAACCAATCCGTCCATGGCCGTGCTTCGATCCGGGCTGTCTTCCGGGACTTCCATAAAGGCGGCTTCGGCCGCGATAGGATCGTTATTGAAAAGAGCGTTCCAGCCGGCTTCAGCATCGGCAAAACTGTTTCCCACCCAAATTGTAGCCAGCAAAAAGAGCGCGAATATGCGCCGGTGCAGGTTTGTATTGAAAGGAATAAAGGATGAATTGCGCTGTTGATCGCTCATGAAGACACCTCGACATACATGCGGCGGTCTTGGGCGTCATCGACCTGCCTGCAAAACTCGCGGAACGCCTGGTAGTTATCAACGCCGATTCGGCGTTTTGATAGTGCAATTTCTTCTTCGATACGCAGGGTGTCTCCCTCGATCACTGCCTTCCAATTGAAACGGCCGAATTCGGACTCGAGAGATATGGGCTCCGGGAGTTCGGGAATACGGCTGCCTTGAGGCAGATTAATTGTGACTTCGTTGCGTTTATGCCACTTGTTTGAATTGAAAACCAAATCGTAATGACGTGATGAATCTCTTGTGTACCGATCGGAAAAATCTTCGGGGAAAAGACTGGCAGGCACATTCAAACGTCCATTCCCGTCTTTTGACGCGAAATTAGGCATTTCGAATTTATAATTGATCCATTCGTCGTCATTGTATGTGTCGAGATCGGAGATTTCGATTTCCAAACACCGGCTGCCCGGGTAATTGGATACAAGTTGGCTTTCGATGATTTCAGCGGCCTTTGCTTTGTTGTTGTAGATGTTTCGCACAAGGGGATTGTAAAGGCCTAAGTAGGAACAATGCCGTTCGCCCTGCACCGTACCATCTGTATTTAAAGCAAGAGTTGTTTCATATTTTGCGCCGTTTTTGTCGGCATCCGGAACAGGTGAACGTTGGAGCCGGCTTTTTCCGCCTTTTTCAATAACCAATAAATTGGCCCCGGCATCCATGTTGGGTAATTCGGATGCTCCATAATACTGGGCGGTGCCGTCGATAAACCGGCCTTCGTCGCCTAAGCCGGGAACGTAATAAATGGCATGATTAAAGAGCCACATGGAAGGCAGTTCGTAATCAATCTCACCCCGGTCGACGGTACGCAACAAGGCCATGTTGCCTTTTACGCCCGCCAACTCCAACATTGAGACCGCCAACGCCGCTTTGTCTTTGCAGTCTCCATAACGAGCCTGCAAGATGTCATTGACTTTATGCGGTTTCCAACCGTGGATTCCAAATTCTAAACCCAAATAACGAACTTCCGTATTTACGAAACGGTTAATGGCGCTGACAATTTCTGCTTCGCTCAACTTTGCCTCAGGACTCATGCCATTTTCCGTACGGTATTCCGCCAATACTTCTTCGGTTTGACGCCGCACAGTCGGATCGGGAATGAACTGATCCTCGATCAATTGCCAATACCACGTTGTCATATCTTCCCATGTTTCGAATGTCGAAATTTTGATGTAGGGAAGAATTTCCGACATGGAGGGCATTCCCGCATCTCTAGGCACTCGCGGAAGATTTTGAGCTTCCCAGCGATAAATCCGCTCATCGCCTTCTTCAGTTACAATTGGTTCTGTGGCAATTACCGTCTTTGAATCGTCAACCGCTTCCTTTGGATATGACGGGGGAATTTGTTTCCAATAAAAATCTCTGTCTTTTGGGGTTATCAGTACATAATCGTATACAAGGGTTGGATCGAAGCCGCCTATGAATGCTACGTCTCCATAATAATCGGCAAATATATTTTCACCCCGTTGTTCGGTTTGGTATTCAACTTCGACAATTGAACCGATCTGAACGCTGGGCATATCGATAATCGCGACGTATTGGTCACCATAAAGGCGCGATGCCGCATCACCGGCGTTGGAAGTATCTCGATGTACCGGCGCGGGGGCATCCACAATCGTTCCATCCGGTTGGATCACCCGTGCCATAAGGACGCGGATTTCATCCCGTCCACGTTCGTAAAAGATTGGCCAACGTGAACTTTGGGAAATTCCCGTTTCGGTCAGGACTTTGGTAACCGTGTGATGTGTTTGGCTGGCATTGCCATTGGAGTGAACACGGGTCACTTGTTGCGATAACAGCGTGACGGCGTTGGCATCCTTAATGATATCTTCCGATGGTTCCGGAATTTCAGTCCAGTCTTTTCGATAGGGTGTGTAGTAATCGTCGGTGTCCGGCGAGACCTTCTCGATATAGTCGAGCGCCCATGGATCGGAAGGTTCCGCGCGCAGGACCGCTTGCAGGTGAATCAAGATTTTCTCAGGCTCGGCACCCGAGGCATCGAGACGTTCCGCTTCCATCCGGTGCAAGGATGTGTCGTGCGGGCTGATACGCAAACCTGCTTCTATCGCCTTTTCGGCGTTTTCGTAATCGCCATGGCCAAGATGATATCGGGCAAGCACGCGGCAAGGCTCAGCATTCCAGGTGTCTATTTCTTCGATCTTTTCCTGGAAACGTTCGGCTTTGTTTAAATCGTCCTGCTGCAAGGCCAAACGCATCATCTCGATCAACGGCCATTCATGCTGGCGATTGGCGAGCGACAGCCGTTCCAGCCACCGTTCGCGAACTTGGATGGGATACTCATCGCGCGACATGGTAATGACGTGTTGGAGAAAACCGGAATCTTGAGGATCGGTCTCTAAGGCCTGTTGTGCATAGATCAAGGCGGGCGCGGCCAGATTTTGTTCCGATAAAAGGACTGCATATTCGGCGATGAATTCAGGATGCTGCGGCGTCACATCCAGTGCATCCAAAATCCATTGCCTTCTTCGTTCGAAGAATGGACGGCCCCGTGCAAAAATGAGTTCCCGGATGCGGGAACGGAGGTCGCCGGGATCAAGTTCGACTGCGCGGCGGTAGCCGAGTCTTTTTCGGTTGCCCTGTAAATCGGCTTCGGCGGCCAGACGCGCAATGAGTCCACATTCCGGATATTTGGTTTGGATTGTGGAGACAATTTCGTATGCGCTGATATCATCCCGGTCCAATGTCCGCAGCCGGTCTAAAAGCAGCGCATACATAACGTGCCCGATATGTTCGGGCGGCCGGTTCGGGCCTTGCGCCGCCAGGCTTGTAATGGAGGGTGGTTCGACTTCAAAAGTCGGGGAACTTCCGGATAAGATTTGAAGGCGGTCTTGGGGGATGTTGCGCAACGCCTCTAATGATCCATTTACGGCAATTGCTGTACCGGTATCCGCCTGCACCAACCGCAGGAACATTCCCCCTACATTTGCCTCATCGACACTGACTTTTGCCAAAATCAAATTGGCGCCGGGACGTAATTCCGCAACGCAAGAAGCCTGATCGGGCCGTGGGTCGTGGTAGCGATCAACTTCCAATACGAGAATTCCGTTAACCCATATTTTAATGGCGCCTGCGTGGCCGACATGCAAAGCCGCGCGGGTTGCTTTCTCCAGTTGGACTGTCGTTGCCAGGAATGTTGTGCTCTCCTTTTGTGGACGCACAAGTTCATAAAGGTTGTTATATCCTTCCGCCGCCCGCACTGGTATTTCGCTCCATGAAATCGCGCCGTTCCGGCCTTGATAACTTTCGGCGAAATTTAATTCGCGCTCAGGTTTCATAACTTCGTTATGGCCGCGTTTCTCCGCATTATCGAATGGAGCCAAATAAGACCAATCTGTCACAAAGCCGAGTTTTTCAACCAACTCTTTGGCGTCTTTAAACTTCCCCAAGGTACGTAACGATGACAATTCCAAAAACCGGTGCCGCGCCAATAACCAGTTCGGAATATCTTTGGCTTTGGCCAGTTTTTCTCTTTGTTTTTCAAATTTTTCGATTTGTCCCAAATCTGCGGCATTTTCATAGGCCAGGATCAGCGCCGCTTCGGCTTCGGGCTGTGCCCCATAGGCCGCGCAGGCATTCAGCCAGATTTCCCAAGGGGCCGGATCGCCCGGATCGGGTGCATGGCCCGCCAAACGCCGTTCGAGGAGCAAGGCATAGACGGTTTGTGCAACGGCATCGTCGTCTGCCTCCTCTACGCGCGATTTGGTGTCTGCCTCCAACGTATTAGGAGATTCTCCGTTGAGGATTTTCTCCCAGAGCTCTTGTCCCGTAGGGGCCGCGCTAACTTGTGTTGTGAAGATTGTAAAGACTAGGGAGCATATGCAAGCAAGATATTCTGTTTTTTGACGCACCATTCGAGTCCCGTCCTGCCTGAATTGGTTTCGCTTGTGAGAATGATCGTGCGAGGTCGCATCAACTTCAAACGATCATCAGGAACTGATCGTATCGTTGATACCATCAAGCCTCTGATGCTACCGCAGGAAAGCGCCAAAACACAGAGACAGGCGAGTGGACGCCTGTCTTACCATGTGTTTGAAGATGTGTATAAGCGTGGGGATTATTTCTGCTCAGGCCCGGCATCCTCTTCGGGCGGAGGAGGAGGCATATCGCCCGGCTCTCCTGGCGGAGGAGGACCTGGTGGCCATCCTCGATGACCCAGAATGGGATTTTCATCGGGATCTTCGGTCATGATTTTTTCGATATGCTCACGTACCAGAACATCATGATTCGTTCCGCGCTCTTGCAGCATCTTTTCCAAACTTTCCAGCCGCTTGCGCATATGGTCCAATTCCAGAGTTTGATGTTTGGTCTGAAGGTCGAATAAAACTGCTCCCTCGGTCTCTATCTTTTTCTGTAATTCAGCCTTTTTGGCTTCGTCTTCTGTAGAATTGAACTCTTTCACCAGTTCATAAACTTCATTTTGTTTATCCTGGACGGCGATAAACGCCTCGTAGAGTTCAGGCGCCTGTTCTTTTAGAAAATCCAAACGTTTTTTCCCGCGAATGCGATTCATAAGATCTTTTCGCTTTTCGGGATCTTTCATAAGTTCCCGAACATCCGGCGGCATGCGGTCATCAAATCGTCCCCTGCGATCACGCATATCTTCCGGACCACCCCGCCCATGGGAATCTCTATCGTCATCCCGCGGCCGCCACCGTCTGCGGCCGTCGCGTCGAGACGCGTCATCGGAATCTTCTGCCTGGGCCGGATCGGATGCGGTCTCTGTTTGCGTCTCATCCGCACTTACGATCAGCATTTCAAGTGAGGCCGGAGCGGCGGCCTCAAGCCGGGATGCAAACAAGACACAAACTGACGGCAAAGCCAATATCACCAGAATGAGGGATATCTTTTGAACCGAAGAACTCATACGCGGTCTGAACTTGTTTTCCGGTTTCATGATAAGCCGAAGCCTTCCTGTAGAAGCGTCGTTTCCGCTTCTAATAAATCCAATTCTTCGAGGGTTGCGGCAATCTCGTAGTCTACGAGTTCCATTGCCGGCGTATCATAGGATGTTTCCGGCTCAGAGAGGTCAACCGGGGTTACCCCCACTTGATAGACAAAGAATAGTACAGCCGCACACGCCCCCGCTGTGGCCAATCTATGCCAAATGTCCCAATTTCCCCAACTCTCAAACCAACGTCTGATCGTCTCTGCAAAACCGGCAGATGATTGGGGTGCTGTTTGAAGACGCGATTCTGCGGCGGATTGGGCGGCAGCGAGTATTGCCGAAACGGTTTCGGGCCGTGGCTCGACAATTCGAGCGCCCGATTTTGCTGCTGTACCGGCTCCGGATAGGGCTCGTAATGCCTGGTATTCGGTGAATAGGGCGTTTGCCGCCTTATCCTGTTGTACGAGGGATTCAAACTCTCTTTGTTCTGCCTCGTCCAGCTCACCGAATGCCGCTCGGAGCGCAAGGTCCTGCGTATCGTGGTTCGGTTCTTGAAATGGTGATTTTTGACCGTTCATCATACGCCTCTCATTCATCCCTGTGCCGCTTGTATCTTTTCTTTCTGTGGCTCTATTTCTTCCGAGATAACAATATTGGAGTCAAGCAAATGTTTGCGTATGCGCTTCATCGCTTGGTGCATCCATCCGAGAACCGTTCCAAGCGGACAATCGAACATTTCCGCTAGTTCCTTGAACGGGACTTCTGCCTCGGTTCTTAGGAGGTAGATCTCCCTGACTCGTTCCGGGAGGCGTTCAACCGCCTCATCGATGCAGCGCTGAATCTCTTGCTCGTAGATTCGTTCGTCTGCACGTACTCCACCCGGATCAGCCAACGTGGACCAGAAGGAAACATCTGATTCCATTTCCGGTTCCTGTACCGTGTTCTCCCGGCCCTGCCGCCTGAACTCATCCAGGCAGTAGTTGTGAGCGATGCGATACAACCATGATGAGAATTGGCCTTGTTCCTCATAAGAGTCGGCCCGGCGTATCGCACGCAGCCAAACCTCCTGGAATGCGTCTTCGGCCCGATTGGGATTGCCCAGCATCCTTGTTAAGTAGCCAAGCAGGGGGGCTTTGAATGCATCGAGCAGGCGTTCAAAGGCTGCCATATCTCCCTGCTCACGATACCGCAGGAACCAAGCGCCATGCTCTTTTCGTTCATCGGGCGTCATCACATTCGCTACTTTTCTAACGCTGGGAGGCCACATTTATTGCACCTAATGGATTTCCCGGCGAAATTTTTAAATTGCCTCAAAATGCCTTCCTGCTTATATGACACCACCGATATCTCTCCTCGACAAGCGTTTCGTATTCAATTTCTTGGGCTTGCAGCCTTCTTTCTCATATCCCGCGCCCCCTCTCCCTTCATCCTTGGCGCTGCAACCTTCATTCTGCATCTCTTGAAATCATGGGCGTTTTAATCTGGTGCGCTGTTTTGGGAGCCGGTGTGTGGCTTTATTCACGCCGCTATCTCAATGTCGAGCTTGATCCACAAGTCCGTAGCGGCTTGACGGGGCTCCGGCTTATTTTATTGGCCATTTTGGGCTGGTGGGTTGTTGCGCAGCCAACATATCGTGACACTGTCTCTGTAGAGGAGCCTGCCCGTGTGGTTGCTTTGCTGGATGATTCACGCAGCATGTCGTTCCCCGTTGATAGTCCGGTGGATAATGATCCCTCCGGTTCTGTATCACGTTGGCAGGCGGTACGGGATTTTCTAACGGCTCAGCGTCTAGAGCGATTTGCGGATGATGAGATAGAGCTTGAAACCCGATTGCTATCCACGCCGCAGGTTGTTTTTGCTACGGGGACATCGGGCCTTATGCGAGCCTTCCAGTTGACTCCTTCGACGGCTCAGACAGATTTAGATTCGGCAGCCGGCGTTTTGGCATCTGCGGCTTCCAGTCGACCCGTCCAGATTTTGTTGTTTTCCGATGGACGTCAAACGACACCGGGGGGACTGATTGACAATGTCGGCCAAGCTGCGGGTCATGCCCGGTATTGGACCTTTGGAGTTGGTCCGGAAGAACTCCCATTAAATGCCTCGCTCACTCGTCTCCAAGGGAATGGCCGTTTGCGTTCCGGTTCACGTTCGGAATATGTGCTTCGTGGCCGCCGCCATGCATCTCAGCGGGAATCGTTGGCCATTCGAATGGAATTGGTGCGTCAACAGCCCTCAGAATCCGAGGCCCTTGCTGCGGGCGATGTTGTTTGGGCCACCGATGTCGTTGTGCCGGGTCTTGCGGATGATGCTCCCGGCAAAAATGAATTTACGATTCCATTCTTTGTTGATGGCCCTGAAGAAACCGGCCGTTATGTTTTAGGGGCAACGGTAACGCTTTCGGGTGACCGGATTCCTCAAGACGATTCGATCAACAAAGAAATAGAAGCCGTTCCATCGAGCGATCCGGTGTTGATCGTAACCGGACAACCGACATGGGAATTGCGGTTTCTTAAACGAGCGCTTGAAGACGATCCTACGCTGGATGTTTTAGCCGGGTGGTTTCATGAAGGGAGCATGATCTGGCTTATGGATCGAATGTGGGTGGCTGAAAGGCGCGGAGAACAAGAGTTGCCGCAATCTCTCCCCGGTCCGGAGATATGGGAAAACCTTTCGCAGTACAGCCTGATTGTGCTTCACCGCTTGGCATTGGAGACTTTGGAGCCATCCATACGTGAAAAGATCACGGCCGCGCTGGAGAATGGTAGCCGGGCGTTGGTGCTTCTGGGGGATTCGCCCGCAGGTAATAGCAAAATTGAACCTTTGGGGATCGGACATCTCGGCACGTTAGATACAACGTATTTGCCCTATGTTGGAAATGATCTTAATTCCGGTGCACTACAGACTTCACTTGAAGCCCTCTTGCAGCCACCTCCTCCTCCTCTTCAGGGAATCTATGTAACCGGCCTGCTGCCGCCGGGATCGCGTACCCTTTTGGCGATGCGTGAAAACGAAGCCGAACCGGAGCGCCCGGTGATTACCGAAGTCTCAATTGGCTTGGGGAAAGCGGTTGTCTCTTTTACAGACAGCATTTGGCGTTGGGAACTGCATGATCAACGCGGCTCAAAACTGTGGCGGCTTTTGGTGCATCAAGTTTTACGTCCGGAACACGTTGTCCCGGACCGGCTGATTGTCGAGCCGCCCGCCCCTGAAGTTGGAGATGCAATTTTGCTTCGGTTCGATGCCGATTTGCAATCTGCGGAAGGCCCTCCCCGATCCATGCCGATCCATGTTCAAACGCCTATGGGGCTTAAGCCACTTACTCTTGTTGCTTCCAAAGACACTCCCAACCGGCTTGAGGCCCAAATGGTGGCCTCTGTTTCAGGAACTTACCGGGCTATGGCTCTTTCCCGGGGAGCGGAGATTGAATTCCAAGTCACACTTCCTGACCGGGAAAGCATCGATATCACTCAAGATCGTGCCGCTCTGGAACGGTTGGCCCGGCGCAGCAAAGGCGCCTATGCGCCGCCGAATGAATGGGAAGACTTGCTGGAGAAAGTCGATACGAAACCCTATCGCTATGAGGTTGAGCGGCCCCGTCCTTGGGTTTCACGTTGGTGGATTGTGTTGCTTGTCTCAGCTTTGCTTTGTGCCGAATGGCTTTGGCGGCAAAGAGAGAATTTACCGTAACGAAATAGCGATAGGCTTTTATTCGCTTTTCTTTTTGCCCAGTGTGAACGTGAATGTCGAGCCTTCACCGACTATGGATGACAACGAAATCGACCCGCCGTGTTGTTCCACGATCCGTTTGACCAAAGCCAGCCCCAATCCTGTGCTGTCGATTTTCCGCTCCTTTTCCACACGATGATAAAGATCGAAAATCCGGTCCTTTTCTTCGTCGGGAATTCCTAAACCTGTATCCGAAAGGCTAAAAGCCCACATCCCGTTGGATAATTGCCGGCAACCGATGCACAAATGCAGCTGACGGTTTGGATCGCGGTATTTAAAGGCGTTCCCGAGCAGATTCCGCCAAACCTGTACGATCCGGGTTGAATCGCCATAGACAATAGGAAGTTCTTCGGTGATGTCGACAGTTGCGCCGATGGTATGCAATTGGTAGGTCAATTCCGCCATTGCCATTTGCACAAGTTCGTCCATCGAACACTGTTCCCATACCGGTTCGGTTTGTCCGGTACGTGCATATTCCAAAAGCGAAGAGACAAATTCCGTCATGCGTTTCGCTTGTTGCTTGATTTGTATAAGAAATTCATGCGCATGCGCATCGATTGTTTTGCCGATTGTATCTTCCAACAGATCCGAATAGCCGCTGATTAGCGCCAGTGGACTTTTTAGATCATGGGAAACCACGCGTGAGAAACGCTCCAACTCAAGGTTTTTGCGCTCAACAATTTCCAGCGCCGATTCTAATGAACGTTGCGTGTATTTAAGTGCGGTAATGTCTTCGAAAATCGCCAAGCAGCGTTTCGCTTCATCGTCCGGACCGGGCAATACGATAACCGTTGCCATGAGATCCAGCAGCCGTCCGTCCTTGCTCTGGAGTGTGATCTCACGGCCTACAACACGTGATTCTCTCCATCTCCATGGAGGAATATCGTGGACATGTTCTCCTTCTTTCGGTACGAGACGGTCCAGCGAGTTGAGAACCGTTGTCATTTCCTGCCCGGAATATCCAAAGACTTCTTTTGCTCCCTCATTCCAGCGCATGATGTAGACATCGCCGTTATGTACCCGCTCGAATACCACCACGGCCGCCGAACTGTATTGGGTGAGCAGCGAAAGATCTTGGAGTTCGGATTGGCTTTCCAGGATCTCTTGGTTCATGGCCTGCACATGTTCATACAAAAGGTCGTTATGCAGAACCAAAGCCAACTGCCCGGCCGTAACCTTAAGCATAGAGCGGGCGCTGTTCGAAAAATCTTCTTCCCGCCGGCTTCCCACGGCCAAAAGCCCCCAGGTTTCATCGGCAAAATGCAATGGTTCAATGGCAATGCTGGCAAAAGGGCTTGATTCAACAGAGGAGACGTCATCCGGCAGTTCCGGCATCCATAGTTTTCCTTCTCCGCCCATGTTGGACCAGGCTTTTTCGAGATCCGGCAGTAATGCGTTGACCTCTCCGGCACAATCCCGGGGATTGTTTAAAGGGGAGTGAATATAGGGAAAACCCCGTGCTTTACGTTTTAAAACTACGACAAGCAGCGCATAATTCAGAAAGGAGCCTAAGAAATCCGACAGCGCAACTCCGGCCAGTTCGGAGCGCAATCCCGCAGCCGCCTCTTCGATGAAATGGGCGAATTTCTCAACTGCGGGGATATGGGTGATGAGATCGGATGAAGTCCGCCGTTCGTTTGACTCTCGCATCGTGCCAGAAGCCTACCAGAGGGGGCGGTTCTTCACGAGTCGCGGATGCACCATTGAGTCATGAGCGGTTTGGCGGCACAGTCGCCATCCGGTGAAAGGATACGATGATGTATGAAGAACAACAGCAGGCCTTAGCCCGCATAAAGGAAGAACTCGAAGAGCTGGGAGGCTATCTTTGACCTTGCGGGGAAAGAAGCCGAAATCCAGCAATTAGAAGAAGATATGCAGGCTCCCGGTTTCTGGGATGATCCCAAACGGGGCCAAAAGCATAGCCAGACGATCAAACGGCTCCGCGATGTTATTAAACCCCATAAGGAACTTATGGCTGCGGTAACCGACGTCTCTGAATTGATCGAACTCACCGAAATGGAGGGTGAAGAAGGTCAGGAAGAGGAATTTCAAAAAGAAGTCGAAACCCTCGAATCGCGGCTTGAGGCCTTTGAGGTCCAGTGCACGCTTTCATCCGAACTGGATGCGGGGGATTGCTTCCTCAATATCCATCCCGGCGCGGGCGGAACCGAGTCTTGTGATTGGGCTTCAATGCTTTTGCGCATGTATCTGCGATTTTGTGAACGGTCAGGTTTTCAGTTTGATCTGATTGACCGGCAAGAGGGCGATGAGGCGGGGATCAAAAACGCCACCATTCATATCAAAGGCGAGTATGCCTATGGACGGATGCGTTCCGAGAACGGCATCCATCGTCTGGTGCGCATCTCCCCATTCGATAGCAATAGCCGCCGTCATACATCTTTCGCTTCGGTTCATGCGTCTCCTGAAATCGACGACAGCGTTGAAATTGAAATCCTCGACAAAGATCTTCGTGTCGACACATTCCGTTCATCGGGCGCCGGCGGCCAGCATGTTAACGTCACCGATTCGGCCGTGCGCATCACTCACTTTCCAACCGGCATTGTGGTTACCTGCCAAAATGAACGTTCTCAACATCAGAATCGCGAAACGGCCATGAAGGTTTTGCGTGCACGCTTGTTTGAAATTGCGATGCAGGAACAAGCCGAAAAAGCCGAGCAGCTCTCCGGGGAAAAGAAAGATATCGCTTGGGGGAACCAGATTCGCTCTTATGTTCTCCATCCCTATCAGATGATTAAGGACCTGCGCACCAGTGTTGAGCGCGGCGACGTCCAAAATGTGCTCGACGGCGATTTGGATGATTATATTGACGCCTATCTTCGCTGGGCCCTAAAAAATTCCCAGAAGTAGGGGGACGGCCCCTCCTTGGTTGACAGGCCGAGTTAGTCCGCTTGATAATCGTTACGGTACGGGAGGTGACGATGAACAAGCGTCGTGCCTTTACATTGATCGAATTGCTGATTGTGGTGGCGATTATTGGGATTTTGGCCGCAATAGCCGTCCCGAATTTTCTTGCCGCGCAAACCCGGGCTAAAGTGTCCCGTGTTTATGCGGATATGCGCAGTATCGAAAACGCCATCGAAACCTACCGTCTAGATAACAATGCCTTCGCCCATTATGTCGTGAGCGCGGGCACAAACGGTCCGAACGGTCAGCCTGTATCGGTCTCGATGATCTTCCAATACATGTTTACGACTCCGATTGCGTATCTTTCGTCTCTGGATTTAATGAATCCTTTTGACGATGTGCGCAAATACCGTTGCCCCCCGGGAGCCGCCGCCCAAGATGCCAGCTTCAGCTACGGTGGAAGTTATTCATACTGGAACCGCCGTCAGCATTCCGGTATCCCCACCGATAAGGATCAATGGCTATTGGTAACCCAGGGGCCGACTTCGACTGTTATCTGCCAGGGATTCCCCGAACGTAACGATCAAAACAGCGCCACGTATGACTTCAACGATTTTCGAAGCCGCATCTATAACCTCTCAAACGGCATCATTAGCGAAGGCAACATTGTCCGTTTGGGCGGTGATCTTGCCGGATTTGAGAAGATCGTCCCAAATTATTAAGCCGTACCCCGGTTGATTTGCTTATACGGCAAATCCGCTTCTTTATGGTCCGAATCGGGCGATATCCCCTGAACTCAGCAAACCATTTGAAGATTCGTAACGGATCAGCGCACCGTCTCCCCATGTATCCGGTCCATGGCTGAATGAAAACCATTCAAAGGTATTGGCCGAGTCCGCAGATTTTTGGAAGTAGGCTTCTTCACGGGTTTTAACCAAGTCCGGACTCTGCCGCCGGTTGAAATAGTGAAATTCATGCACTTCCGGAATACCTTCCGGAGCATTCCGGGCCGGAAAAATCTCATCGAAGAGCGATGGCATATACGCGATAGGGGTTGTCAGCCGGACCGGCAGGAAATGCGGCGCAGGCTCCAAGTCTTTGCTGTTGAGATAGTAAGGATAGTAGTTCTGATCCAGCCGGTAACTCTCGAGAGCGGTAGAGCAGGTTCGTAATTCCGCTTCCACACGGGCCACCTTGGCCCGGATTTGCGCATTAAGAAAATTGGGTACGGCAATCGCGGCCAGGATTCCAATAATTGCCACGACAATAAGTAACTCGATTAGGGTGAACGCATTTCTGCGTGATTGAAACATTGTTGTACTCCCGGATTTGTTTCCGCGCCAAAATCGCCGTCGTCATTTAAGGACAGGCGGCATTGTGCTCTGTAGATCAACACCTGTTAAAAAGAGAATGGTGGGGAGTTATCTGTTCAGTACGGCGGTGCGCGGGGCGAGTCCGGCCGTGCGGCATCGGCGCTGAACCCGATACGGATATTGGAAGGGAGGGGGTGTTTCTGTTGAGCGGTAAACAGAAGAAACAGGGATGCAAACGCAAAACCGGTGTAAAGAAAGCCGATCTGTAAGAGCGTGCAAAACCAGCAAGATGTTTCATGGCCGCCGCATGGTTCATCGTGCGTGTGGAGGACGGGATGTACCGATAAGGCAATAAAAACAGCCAGAATCAGGAAGATGCCGATGGACGGTATTCCCGGCATGGGCATGCTTCGCCGTCTTGTGCTGGTTGGCCGGTTTCTATGCTGCCTTAAACGAAACATGATGTCCTTTGTGTATAAGAACGTTACTTCTCTTCTTAAAGTCTCTCTCACCTTTCAAAGTTGTCAAGCGATTCCGAAAACCGGTCGATAATAGGAGAAGACCTGGAAGGTCATGGCGGGTCCACGGACGGACAAACACAAACAAACAATGGGATTGGGAGTTGATCATGGCGGATTTGCTGGGTCCCGCTGTGTATCCGTCTGCCCGTTCGGTTTCATTAGCAGGCGATGCAGGGCTTTCTTCGCTTATCTTCACACAGAATCAAAACCGGAGTATTCAGGGATCATCGCAAGCTGATTCTGATACAGAGTCGCAAGAACTACTGATTGTTGACGAGGTTCAAACCTTCACCCGCATTCAAGTGGACACGGTTTCTCTCTCTGCGCAATCGCAGAGCGCTTTGAAAAGTGTTCAAGAAGAGATCGATACGGGTAGGGAAAACGGACAGAGTCTTGATGACGGGCAACCGGACACAGTCAGCGCTTCACAGATTCGTTCGCTTTTAAAGGATGTTTTAGGCGGCCTGGATGAAGAGACCGCCAAGCGCGTAGGCGAACAGGTTGGCATCACGATCAATGCGGATGGTCTACGTGAATTGGCCGCTGGTAATGTCTCATCCGGTAGCACCGGCATTGCCGGGACATTGACAGGAAACGGCCAAAGCTATTCCGGTTCGTCATTTGCCGACCTAAGCAGCGCGATGTCCTCAGAACTTTTTGCTTACTTGGAACTTATCCGGCAACTGGATGGCGATTCCGAACGGATCAATGCCTTCCTTGATGCCATCGATGAAAGCTACGAATCGGGCGCCGGGAACCTGGGTGAGGCTATGTCCGAAGCGATGGCTTCCATCTCGGCCGATATGAACGCAGAGGGAATACAAATCGAAGGTAGTATCAGCCAAAGTTCCTCAACGGTGATTACTTTTGCCGGTGAAGAGATGAATGTGCAAATGAATATCTCCGCCGAGGGAACCATCACCTTTCAAGAGATAAGCGTTCAGCAAATGCAAACCATGGATCCATTGGTCCTGGATTTGGATGGAGACGGCGTTGAAGTCTCTACGGCTGCCGAGGGCGTCGAATTCGATTTGGATGGTGATGGTGTTAAAGAACAGGCGGCCTTTGCCACCGGTGACGACGCGTTTCTTGTTTTAGACCGGAATGGTAACGGAATGATCGACGATGGACGGGAGCTCTTTGGTGACCAAAATGGTGCAGCCAATGGGCTCGCCGAACTTGCCAAATTCGATGACAACCATGACGGGCGGATCGATGCGCAAGACAGCATTTATAATGACCTGCAGCTCTATTCCGACCGCAATGCAGATGGAATCTCGCAGAATAGTGAACTGATATCCCTGGCCGAGGCCGGGATTGAATCAATCGACCTGCATCAACAGGATTTTGACCATGAGTTGGAATCCGGCAACCGTATCGCGCAGATATCGTCTTTCACGCGTACGGATGGCACACGGGGAATGGCCGCCGATGTATTGCTCCAGTATATGGCCTAGTTTGAAACGTTTATCGGTGCCGGCTTTGACCCGTTCCATGCTTGGGTGTCCAGGAGGCCGATCCTTCACCCTGGCGTCTTTCACGCCGGGCGCCGTCATCCAACGGGAGGGAGTGGATTGCTGATGAATCTGAGAACGTGATTGGGCATTCCTGTGAGTTTCGCGCTACAAAGCCGGAACGGGGTACTGCCCTTCTACCCGGCTGCAAACTCGCCCGGATAACTCTGTTTTCGCTCTTTCATCGTCTTCCGCCCTCCCGTCTCTCCCCTCCACCTTTAGTCTATCGGCATGACGCATCCGGGACTTCCAGAGCCAGACCGGCGGAATTATTGGACCGCAGCCGTGGCGATTGTATTGCTTGCCGCCGCCTTGCGTTTCACTGCTTTGAGCGTCAATCCTCCCGGATTGTTCCGTGATGAACTCGACAAAGGCTACACGGCGTTTTGTTTATTTACGCTTGGACAGGATCAATCCGGAACATCTTGGCCGCTCTTTGTTCGCGCCCTGCAAGTGACGACATCGGCGGTTTATGAATATCTATCAATCCCTTTTATTGCGATCTTAGGATTGAGTGACACCGCAGTTCGTATCCCTGCCGCTCTCGCCGGTATGTTTGCGGTTCTGTTGACCATTGTTTTGGGCAAAAAACTAAATGGCCCTGTGGCCGGCTTGACGGCCGGAATTTTGCTCGCATGTTCCCCTTGGCATTTGTTGCTTTCCCGCTGGGCCAATCAATCCATTTTGCTTACGTTGTGGATGCCCCTTGGGCTATGGGCTTGGCTTCATGCATCGGATGCCAAAGGATTTAAACGATGGCTTTGGCTTGCCGTGGCTTCTTTGGGGCTGGCTCTCACCTTATATACTTATGCGCCGGCCCGGATGGTCGTTCCGCTTTTCTGTGCATTTTTGGCGGTTCTTTTTGTGTGGAAAGCCGATCCTGCCGCACGCAAAAAGACCTGCGTCGATATTCTCACTGTTTTCTGTTTGACTTCGTTGTTGGCAATTCCACTGATCCGGCATGTTGTGTCCGATGCGGCTTCCGGCACGCGTCTTTCAGCGATCACAGTGTTTGATGGCAGGCCTTGGCCGGATGCCATTCTCACCATTCTCTCCAATTACTGTGCGCATTTTTCGCCGCGCTTTCTTTTTATGGGGGGAGATGCCAATCCCCGCCATTCAATCGGTTTCCCGGCAAGTGCGCATATTGTTACTGTGGCAGGGGCCGTTTTGGGAATCTGGCGGGCTGCCCGCCTTCGGCAAAAGAATGGTCTTATCGTATTAGGATGGTTGGTTTTTGCTCCAGCCGCTGCCGCCTGCACCAATGAGGGGATTCCTCATGCCTTGCGCGCTGTGATGATGCTCCCGGCATTGCAGCTACTCGCAGCGCAAGGTTTGATCGAGGCTCAAGAGCGCTGGGGGGCGTTTGTTCATCCGGAGCGGCCACGCGCTACAACTCCGGCGGCGGCTATTGTGCTCATCCTTTTTGTCGTAAGCACCGGATTGATGATGAAAAATTTCTGGACATCCTATGCCATGCGTTCGGTGTATTGGTGGGAAGCGGATGTGCGGGCATTAGCACTTTGGCATCAAGAAAACTCAGAACGTTTTCCGTATATGGTGGTTTCCGGGTATGTCGAATATCCCCAACCGGCCTTTTTGTTTTATGGCGAAGTCGATCCTCGTGTCTGGATCGAGAAACACGAAATTCCGAATGTCACATTTCTTCCTTTCGGGACAAAAGTGAGCACGGTGTATCGCGCTGCCGAAAAAGGAACAGCCTATGCCGGACGGGCCGGAGATATCACCCAGGTTCGCCCCGAAGAAATTATCCGTTACCCGGATGGCGATCCCGCTTGGATTGTTGTAGGCAAGCCGCTGGAATAATCATGAAATGGCCGAACGCCGATGGGGAACACCTTGAGAAACTCCGTGCGCTGCAAGAACAACTTGCGGCTTCCGTTTCCCTGAATGATGAGCTTCCTCCATGGTCAGATATCAGCACCGTGGCCGGAGCGGATGTTTCGGTGTCCAGGGGATCCCGTCATGCTTTTGCCGCTGTTGTGGTTTTGGATGCGAAGACCTTTGAGGTTCTTGAAACCGCTGAATTTGAAGATGAATTAACCTTTCCGTATATCCCCGGCTATCTTTCCTTTCGAGAACTGCCGTTGCTGCTTAAATGCATGGAACGTTTAAATTCCAAGCCCGGTATGGTGATTTGCGACGGGCAAGGTTTGGCCCATCCCCGGCGGTTCGGGATTGCTTGTCATTTCGGTGTCGAGACCGGATTGATCACAATTGGCTGTGGCAAATCCAAACTCATCGGCGATCATAAAGAAGTGGGCTTTAAACGAGGTTCGTTTCGGCAATTGACCATGAATGGAGAACAAATCGGAGAAGTGTTGCGCACGCGTGATGGTGTTGCGCCGCTTTATATCAGCCCGGGACATCGGATTTCATTTCGGCGCGCAAGCCGGACTATTCTTCGGCTATGCCGTGGTGTGCGCCAACCGGAGCCGATCCGTGCGGCACATCTTCATGTCAATCTTATGCGTAAGGCTTCTCCGCACCGCTGACCTCGACGTTGAAGCTCGCGGCGGGCATAATGATTCTTAACCGGTTGCGCTGCAATCCTATTACCAGATCATTTCACACAGAGGTGTTAACGTGTCCGATATTAATCTTATTACAACCATCTCCGGATCGCTGTTAGAAAATTTCTTTCCCAAAGGCTGGGATTTGAAAAAAATGGATGAATGTTGTTCTCATCCACCGGAGGCTGTCTCCGAACGCCAAAGTTGGTGGAACGAAAATTTTCAGCCGGTCGAATGCTGCGATCTTTCCACCTTCGATGCCAAAATGGGACATGAAATTGCCATGGCTATCCGCCGTACACGCGATGCGGGAAAACCTCTGGCGATGATTCTGCCCGTGGGGCCGATGGGGATGTATGAATGGACCGTATTCTTCCTTAAGAATTGGGGTGTTTCCGCCAGCCATGTACATGGATTTAATATGGATGAATGGGCGGATGCGGAAGGCAACACCACGCCGGCGGATGCGGCCGGCAGTTTTCAGAATGCTATGGAAGATGCGTTTTACAATCCCTTGGGTGATCTCACCATTCCGCCGGAACAGCGCAACTTCGCCACAAAAGACAAACTGCCGCGGTATGGAGAACGTATTGAGGCCTTGCGCAAAGAAGGTGCGGAATTGGTTGTCGTGTTTGGAATTGGCCGCGCCTGTCACATTGCGTTTTGGGAACCGCATTTCGCCGCCGAGTTCGATGCCGAAACCTGGAAAAAGCAAACCCACCGCATTGGTGCAAAACTTCATCCGCTAACCATCGAACAGAATGCCATCACCAGCTTTAAAAGCCGTACGACATTGGTTCCTTGTTTTGCCAACACCATCGGACCGGGCCTTTTCTTAAAAGCCGACTACATCATCGGCGGCTGCGATGGAACCTTCCCGAGAGGAATGCAATGGCAAGGTATGAGTTTTTGGATGACCCTTCGCTATGGTCCCGATCCTTGGGTGCCCTCAAGCTTTATGCCTACATTGCCTGGACGGCTCTTTTATTTGAAAGATCTTGCAGGGCCTTTGGTCGCCGAATGCAACTAAGTTTGGTTTGTCGTTTTCAATCCAATTCGGTTTTCGTTACGCCCGGGACATCCCGGGCGTTTTGTTTTGGCGGAGGATGGTCATGACGGCAAATAAACAATCGCAGATTCGAGTAAACGCCTTTTTTATTACGATCTTTATGTTGTGGAGCATTGCTCTTAATGCCTTTGCTCAAGAGGATGCCAAAGGGATTCGAATTCACCGCACGGGGAAGTTTGCCGGTAAAAATGTGACTGCCTGTGATGGAGAGTCTTGGTTCGGCCTTTTCCCCACGGAAAATGGATTTGAATTAAAACAATGTAAGGTTCGAGTTGTGCCTTTCCGGGATTTCTGTATGGGCGATACGGAAGAGGAGAAGACGGGCCGGGAAGTCTGTGTGGAAGGCGAGGTGGAACCGCTCTTTTTGATTCACGGTATGGATACATTGCAGGAGGGTGATGTAGAGACGTGCATTAAACTCGAAAAACCCCATAATTCCGGGATTTTCCTGTTTCCCGGCCAGCATTTATCTGCCCGGCTGCCGATTCCCGGAAAGAGCGCAGGCGCCACCCGCCTTTATGCTCTTGTGGCCTTAGGCGAGGCCGTTGAAGCGGATCCCGGTTTGGGTTACGCGGTGATGCGTCATTATCAAATCGTGTTAAATCGCACACAAGCCGCTGCACAAGAACTAACCGGCAGCCAGATTTTGCGCGAATACGCCGAATTCGATTTGGAGGGGCCTCCCAAGCTCATTTGGGCGGGGGATTTGGACCGGGATGGCCAACTTGATGTTTTTATGAATACCTATCATGAGTATGCCGCACGGGAATACACCCTATTTTTGTCTTCCATGGCGGAGATGGGTGAACTTGTTAAGGAGGTCGCCAGTTATCTCGTTCCTTCCTGCTGAATGGCAAAAAAAGAGCAATGTCGAACGTTCGACATTGCTCGTAACCTTAAAATACAGAAATAGTTATAACAAAAAACAACCTAAAGATCAGCGTGCCGTAATCCGGGACGGTAACCGCGTTTCTTTTATGCGATTACGCCGGTTTGACACCTGTTGAATAACTTCCGGCGCCGACCCCAAAGGCGTGAAACTTAATCCGCAGGAGCTCCGGCTGCGCGGCTTTTGCTGCGCTCGATTGATTGTAGCGCAAGATAGTCTTTTCCGAATTTTTCCAAGTTATCCAGTTCCGTGTCGTACTGGTCGTAATGGCGTTCTTCATCGACAACGAGATCTTCAAAGATTTTCTTGGAGACTGAATCGGCATTGGCTGAGCATTCATTTGCCCATAAGTTGTAATCCTTGGCACTTGCTTCTTCCATGCCGCGAGCCATGACCAACATCTCTTTGACGTCATTGACTTTTTTGACTTCCTCTGCTGCAACCAATTCCACGTCTCCGCCCAGGAAGAGAATTCTTTCCGCGAGCCGTTCAATGTGAATCATCTCGTCAATCGCGGTCCGCTTAAAAAGTCCCGCCAGAAGATCATATCCCTGGTCATCGCAGTGAAAATGAAAATACATATACTGATGAACCGCCGCCAACTCATCTGCAGCCGCTTTGTTTAGTAGTACGATACTTTTCTCGTGCATTTTTTACCTCCTGTAAATGGCCAAATCTTGTTTATGCCGAACCATCGGCGAAGCCACTTGCTTCGCCCTAAACGCCAATTCTGAGAATTCCAGGGATACAAGACGCCTATAAGGTTAAACGAAACCTGGAATGCACCAAAACCACTTTTGATTTCTAGTATGGATCCCCGATTTGATTGAAAAACATTCTGCTCGGAGATCTAACCTCGGTTAATCAACATAGTAGTTACGCTCACGCAAAGGTTCAATCGTCAGCCCCTAAAACGTCTATGTTGTTGCCTCAAATTGCTTAGTAGTAATCTCCTGTTTCCAAGTTGTGCCGCATGGTTTTTTTATACCGGTATGAAAGATTACAAAGGTGCGCGGAGGTAATGACGGAATGTCCGACCTCGACGGGGGAATTCGGTTCTTTGCGTGAACGCATACAATCCAGCCAGTTTTGAACATGGGCCGGTCCCTCATAGGGCCGTTCCCATTCATCGATGGGTTGCGTTTGCTCATTGATGTCTGGTGTGTCTTTGTTATCGACGCGTTCATAGACACGGAACGTATTGTCAAAAACCAACACCCCATCGGAACCGTAGAATGTTCCGCCGACGCCATCTCGTCCGCTGACAAACTGCACATTGAAGTTGGCCAGGAAATTTCCGTAATCAAGGACGTTGTTGGCAACGTCCGGTGTTTGCCAGAAGTCGAAGTAGTAATTGCCGCCGTTGCTGGTTGCGCTTTGGCATCCTTGGACATCCATCACCCATTGAACGATATCCAATTGATGTGCTCCGATATCCGTTGTTAGGCCTCCCGCAAAATCCCAGAACCAACGCCATGCGAAAAATCGCTTTGTGTCGAATGGCTGTTTGGGAGCGTTGCCGCAAAAACGGTTCCAGTCGACTTCACCAGAGAATTTAATGTTTAGGAAAGGATCGCCGCGTGACCAGTCACGGGTATCGAATACTCTAACCCATGCGACTTTGCCCAATTTGCCGGAGTGCACCCACTCTGCGGCACGCTTCCAATGCTCACCGCTACGGCGATGGTTGCCGACTTGCACGATCCGATCAGTGGCCCGAACACCCTTAACCATATCCCGGCCATCTTCAATCGTTTTCGAAAATGGTTTTTCACAGTAGGCGTCCTTGCCGGAGTGCACGGTGTCGAGCAGTACATCATGATGCCAATGATCCGGCGTAGCGATATAGACACCGTCGATGTCGTCGCGCTCCAGGAGTTTTTTGTACTCCAAATACGTATCCGGATCGCCTCCGCCGAGTTTTTTGGCTTCTTCTCGTGCTCCATTTCGACGCACATCCCACACATCGCATACGGCGACGATTTCAGCGCCTGCGTTGATACACTCGCGCATGCCCCATTTGCCGCGTCCGCCGCTGCCGATGATCCCGATACGAATTCTGTCATTGGCTCCCAATACACGCGATGAGGCTTTATTGGCCACCATCCCGCTGAGGGCCAGCGCCGCTGAGGTTTTCGCGGTCGTATGCAAAAAACCGCGTCTGTTCAGATCGTTATTGGCCATTTGAAATTACTCCTCAGAAAAATGCTTGAAGATACTGTCACAGGAAAACCGGGGCTGGGCTAGTGTGCAAATACACCGGCTGGGTACATGGCAGAACGGTATGGGAGATTTCGCGCAAAAATACAGTACGGCTACCGGCCGCGATAGATGCTCCGGCAGGTGCAGGTCTCCGCGATGATGATTTCTTTCAAATCATGGTTGGCGGTACGGCTTGCCCAACGGTCCCAAAGCCATACCGCTAAATTTTCTGAGGTTGGGTTTTCAAGTCCGGAAATCGTATTGAGATTGCTATAAGCCAATAGAGCGTAGGTCTCTTCTATTTGGCCGTGGAGCACATCCCCATCACCGAATACTTGAATGGAGTAGGTATGACCGTGAATCCGTCCGCATTTATGCCCCGGTGGGACATGGGGCAAATGATGAGCCGCTGCGAATGTGAAACATATCGGTTGTGTTTTTGAGTCTTCTGCCGTGCCGTCAGGGATTTGGATGCCGTGCTGACCAAGACCGCGAACCGAAACCATGGCCTTGCTGAATCCGGGTATCGCATTGCCGGCGTGCTGCGCGATCCATTGTTCGATATCTTGCGTGGTCGTGTTTTCGAATCCGGCGACATCGTTTAGGCAGTAGTGATCGAGTTTCTTAAGATAAGGCTTGAACGCTGCACCAATCTCCGAGAAGTCGATAATCCATCCTGTTTGTGCGCCGATTTCTCCGGAAATGTGAATTTCGACATTATAACTATGCCCATGCAGACGCGAGCGCGGATCGTCGGATGGCGTGGCGGTATTGCGGTGGGCCGCCTCAAATGTAAATGCTTTTATCAGTTCGGCTTGCATTGTAATTATGATTGAAGTGCCGGATCGGGCAGTCCGGCTTCCTCGAAGCCTTTGGCTCTAAGCAAACAAGAATCGCATGAGCCGCATGGTTTGCCGTCTACCGGATCGTAGCAACTATGTGTCAAGGCGTAATCGACACCCAGTTCGGTTCCCAGTTGGATGATTTTGCTTTTGCTAAGTTTAATCAGCGGAGTATGTATCTTCAGCGGTTTCTTTTCTTCCACTCCCGCTCTTGTCGCCAAATTGGCGGTTCGCTCAAAGGCCTCAATGAATTCCGGGCGGCAGTCGGGGTAGCCTGAATAATCCAGAGCGTTGACACCGATATAGATATCGTGAGCGCCAAGAACCTCTGCCCATGCCAGCGCCAAGGAGAGGAAAATTGTGTTCCGGGCCGGAACGTATGTAACCGGAATTTCATTTCCGATTTCCTCAGTCCGTTGGCGCCGGGGAACCGCGATGTCATCGGTAAGTGCCGAGCCACCCCATATTCGCAGGTCCAAATCGTAAATGATGTGTTTCCGGACGCCCAATTGCTCTGCCACTCGTTTCGACGCCTCGATCTCGGTGCTATGGCGCTGGCCGTAACGGATGGTCATTGCGTGCAATTCGAATCCGTCTTGCTTGGCAATCGCCGCGCATGTTGCCGAGTCCAGTCCTCCGCTAAGCAAGATGACTGCCGGTTTTGGGGCTTCTGTATTCATGGCGCGCCTACCTTAGCGTACCTGCATAGGGTGGTCCCGGGCTGTGCTTAAAGTTTTCTCCTCTCATTCTATTTTTGTGCTAAGGTGTAGATGACGTTTAACATTCCGGGCCAAGATGTTTCTTCTTGGTCCGAATGATTCGGTCTCAAGATGCGGGATGAGACGAATGCAGAGTGCCTGTGCTAGATCATTTATTCTTGGCTTTGCATGGCTGTTGCTTGCGAGCGAATGTTGGACTGTGCAGCCCGAAAAGGCCGTGCATGATTTTCTTTCCGATCTTAAAGATCAAGAGAGAGTCTTAAGGCACTCGTACAATACAAGTGACACTGTATATCTGCGCGTTGGCGGGACTGTTGTTCATGTTATTCGTAAAGGTGATGCGCTCTTTCCCACAATCGTTGATGAGCCTGTAAAGATTGTCGATGCAAGCGTTTTTTATGGCGGCGTACGCTTGCGGATCGAGAGTGCCGGATTGGGCAAAGCACGTCTGGAAATACGTACTGTCGATGATGTCCCACTGACCATTGAAATGTTGGATGCAGTGATACAGCGAATGTTTATTTCACCCAATGATTCGTTCCCTGCTGTTTTAATCGATCCGGAATCGAATTGGGCGCATCTTAATGGCTGTAACCATCTCTACATTCAAGATGTTACACAGACATTCTTTTCGTTGGATGAGGCGGAAGCCGCGGGACATCCCAAATGTCCTCTTTGCTTCCAGGCAATACGGAGATTCTCTATTGGTACAATTGAGCGCGAACTTGGGTATCAGATGGCAGCTTGGATACGCGCGCAATATGCTTCATCGAGAAACCGGGCGGAGCAACAACGTTTATGGCGTGTTGGTCAGTCGGTTGTAGAGTCTTGGCCTTGGCCGATTCCCAGCGAGTTTCGAATTCACTTTACTTTGTTGGAATCCGGTGTACGCAATGCCTTTGCCGCAGCACATGGCGAGATATTCGTTACATCCAGCATGCTGCGCATGACCGAAAACGATGCCGAACTGGAAGTCATCATTGCACATGAAATTGCACATGTGCTCAGGCATCACTCTTATCTTATTTTGCAGAGAATGCGCCAGACGCGGGCGATTGCCGGTGCGGCTTCGACCGCGATTGCTTTTGGAACGGGTCTCAATTTGCGGAACGACAAGACCACCATGCGTTTGTTCGATCTCGCTCCGGTGTTGGCGCAAGAGGTTATTGCCACCGGCTACGGTCAGCTGGCCGAAGAAGAAGCGGATGCAATCACGGAAATCTATATGCATACACGCAAAATCCCGCGAAAGACAATCGAAGACTTATTTAAGAAACTGCAATATGTAAATGATATTTATTCACGCGACAGCGGATTTTTGTTTCTGCCGGAACATCCCGATTTGGATACCCGTTTGGAGATGCTCGAACGGTCACAAATCCGGAAACTCGATCCTCCTTTGATTTATGCGGGATATAACCGCGAGGGGGAATGTGTAGCGACCGTTCATTTGGATTTGGAGCGTATTGTAGAACCGCGCCGTGTACCGTTATCGCCTCTCGACAAGAAACGCCAAACCGTCCGAAGCCACAAAACCGATGAAAAACTTGAAGACAGCCGCCATGAGCTAATCGGTTTTATCGAAACCACGTCTCTTCTTGGAGGAACCGAAAAACTAGGTGCTGTGACTCTTCAGAGCAGCAACCGGGGGCGGCAGCGTTATGCCAATCGGAATGTGGCCGAGGTCCTTCCTAATGCCTTGAGTGGACTATTTTTACGTTGCATGGCGGAGGAACATCCGGCCTTTATTGGAGAAGTAGAAGAGTTTGAGATGGATGTCCCCAATGTAGTCCGTTGGGAGCGTATCATAGAGACAGAACCTGAAACGGGCTTATGAATAGAATCTGCAAGAGAATCGGAGGCACAGATTGACGGTAAGCCGTCCACCAATCCATCCAAACATCCATAGTCCGTTACGCCCCGGGCTGATACGTTCTCCCTTCCGGGCACATCCCGGCTGAATCCTTACCGGCGTGCGAGATGATCCACGCAGTACAAAGTAAAGCCGCATGATCTACAAAGAGGCGGTCGCCTTTCTGAACCAATTCATTTGTTATGAACGCTCCACAGGCTGGAAGTACGGCCCCGGTGCGTTTGATCTTGGCCGGTTTCATCGGCTGTTGGAGATTTTGGGCCGGCCTCAGCTTTCCTATCCCACAATTCATCTTGCGGGCAGCGATGGCAAAGGCTCCACTGCGGCGATCCTCTCCTCAATTCTTCGGCAGGCCGGGTATCGCGTCGGGCTTTATACCTCTCCTCATTTGGAAGATATACGCGAACGAATCAGCATTGATGGTGAATGGATCGAGCAGGACGATTTCGCCCGCGCTGTCGAGCAACTGAAAAGCGTAATCGACCAGGGCGAAACATTACCCAAAAGCTATGCCACGTTTTTTGAACTCTTAACGGCATTGGCGTTTTTGCATTTTCAAAGCCAGGCGGTCGATGTTGCGGTTATCGAAACCGGTCTGGGGGGGAGATTGGATGCCACCAATGCACTCCAGCCGGATTTGACGATCATTACACATCTTTCTTTGGAACACACTGAAACATTAGGTGACACGCTGGAAAAGATCGCCGCCGAAAAACTAGCTATCTGTAAGCCGGGTGTCCCCGCTGTTATTGCTCATCAAAAAAGATCGATACGTCCATTCATTCGTGAGTGGTTAAACGAGCGGGCCATTCCCCGATGTTCCGTTTCAGATTCCTTTGAACTGCTGAATTCTGAATGTGATGGGTATTGGCGGACACTAACAGTTCGCGATATTGATGAACGGCGCACGGAATGGCAAATACGGCTGCCGCTTTTAGGACACTATCAAGTGGATAATGCTCTTTCGGCTTTAACGGCCACCAAGTTCTTGCCTCGTTTTGCCGATCCCTTGGGCCCAAAGGCTTGGCGGCGCGCGGTTTTGCGTGGTTGCGAACAGGCTTTTTGGCCAGGACGTTATGAGATTTTGGAGGCTGGCGACTCGCGTGGATTGACACGTGTTGTATTGGATGGCGCTCACACGGCCCGAGGGGCTCAGACCTTAAGTGAGACGCTCGATGAGGTGGAAGGACCCGGCGGACGCACACTGATATTCGGATTTCTTCGCGGCAAGAATATTGAAGCGATGTGCAGGTCGCTTATCCGCCCGCAGGACACGCTGATTTTTACTAATGCTCCAACACCTCGCGGTTTGCCCGCCCAAGAGATTATTGAAAAGTACCGGGCAAACCGTCAGCCGAACTGTCCGGAAGGCCTCGTGATCGAAGATCCTTTAAAGGCGTTGCGTTATGGATTGTCCATTTCACGGCGCGAAGAGAGTACGCTGGTTGTTGCGGGATCTCTTTATTTAGTGGGTTTATGCCGGACTGAGTTGCGTAAATTTGAAACGTTGCGGGATGGCCGCCGCACGGCAGCCTGAATCTTTGAATTCCCTTGCCATTTTTTGAAATATGGATTGGTTCCTGCTGATATACGATTTTTCGAATAGAAGGGTGGGATTGTGGTTACCCCATCCGGTCTGTGATAGTCTTTCCGTGCTCGAGTGGTAAATCCCATTGGTTTGGTTTCGTTTCGAGGAATCGTGGATTTTAAGGAATGAGTAAGAAGGTCAAGAAAGCGGATTTGCTGGTTATCGGATGGCGGGAGTATGTGCAGTTGCCCGATTGGGGGATATCCGGCATTAAGGCCAAATCGGATACGGGAGCGCGTTCGAGTGTTATCGATGTCGCCTCTGTGGAAGAATTGCCCGACGGCTTGGCCCGGTTTGAAGTTGTTCTTTCACGTACAGACCGTAGCCAAAGTGTCACGATAACCGCGCCAATTGTCCGCCGAACGCGAGTTAAATCCAGCTTCGGACATGCACATGACAGGCTGTTGGTTGAGGCCCGCATTTCGATCGGTTCTATCGAAAAGAAGATAGAATTAGGTTTGGTTTGCCGCAAAAACATGCTTTGCCGGATGCTTTTGGGCCGGTCCGCCTTAAAAGGCACATTTCTTGTCGATCCGGCGCATTGTTATCTATTTGGAAGAAAGAAGAAATCTTCACGGTTGAAACATATTTCATTAGAAGAGAATTGAATATGAAAATTGTGATCTTATCCCGCAATCCGCGCAGCTACAGTACGCAACGTTTACGTGAGGCGTCGCGTCAACGAAATCATATCGTTCGTGTATTGGATACTTTGAAGTTTTCGATTGATGTTGAGCATCATAATCCGGATCTTTCGTATTGCAGCAAGCGTCTCGGACATATTGATGCCGTAATTCCCCGTATCGGCGCCTCAATTACATTTTACGGTACGGCGGTTGTACGGCAATTCGAGCAAATGGGTGTTTATACGCTAAATCATGCCCAAGCCATTGCCACATCACGCGACAAATTGCGTTCGATGCAGATTCTCAGCAAGTACGATATCGGTATCCCGACGTCCGGATTTGTGAAGGATAAGGGCGATGTACTTCCCGCAATCAAACGTGTTGGCGGCGCTCCGGTTATCATTAAACTTTTGGAAGGTACGCAAGGTGTAGGTGTCATCCTCGCTGAATCTGTGAAAATGGCGGAGTCAATTATTCAGACGCTGCAAAGCACCAAGCAGAATGTACTCATCCAAAAATTTGTGGCCGAAAGCCGGGGCAAAGACGTTCGGGCTTTTGTTGTGGGTGGAAAAGTTGTTGCGGCCATACGCCGTAAAGCGGTGGGACAGGAATTTCGCAGCAATGTTCATTTGGGTGGTACTACGGAGGCGATTGAACTCGATCCCGAGTATGAACGGACTGCCGTACGCGCCACTCAGATTTTGGGATTGACGGTGGCTGGTGTGGATATGTTGGAGGGAGAAAACGGCCCTCAAATTGCCGAGGTTAATTCGTCACCCGGCCTGGAAGGGATTGAAAAGGCAACCGGATTAGACGTTGCCGGGGCCGTTATCGAACATCTTGAAGAACAAGTACTATTTCCATCGCTTGATCTACGGCAGCGTCTCACGCTCAAAAGCGGATATGGTGTCGCGGAATTTATTGTCGATCCGAAATCGCCCTTGGCCGGAAAGACACTGGCTGATTCCGGCCTGCGCGACAAAGATGTGCTGGTGATGACCCTGGAGCGCAGCGATGCTGTGATTCCGAATCCACGTGGAAGCCGTCAAATTACCGCGGGCGATAAGCTTTTATGTTTTGGCAAACTGGATACATTAAAAGAACTTGTGCCGCCACCTCGAAAAAAACGCCGGAAAAAGGCCGTGGCCAAGAAAAAGGGATAATTGATTCCAAATATCCGTTTAATTACGGATTGATTGTGTGGCAGTGAGATGGCTGTTAGAAAAGCATTTCGAATCGGCGGCGTTGCTATCCGGCGTGGGGAGAGCCGTGATATTCGTCTGAAAATCAGTGAGCGTTATACAGGCGATCCCATTAACCTGCCTATCAAAGTCGTGCGCGGGAAAAAGAACGGTCCGGCTCTGTTTGTCTCCGCCGCTGTTCATGGTGATGAACTCAATGGCACAGGCATCGTTCACGACATAATGTATGAAGAATCTTTGAATCTTTTATGCGGAACGTTGGTTCTTGTGCCGGTTCTTAATATTTTCGGTTTTGAGACTCAAGACCGTTATATGCCCGATAGGCGCGATTTAAATCGTTCGTTTCCCGGCTACCGGGAGGGTAGTCTTGCCAGTCGCGTAGCCTATGTGATTTTCGATCAAATTGTCCGACGTTGTAATTATGGCATTGATTTACACTCTGCCGCCTTGCCCCGCACGAATTTTCCGAATGTTCGCGGTGATTTAACGAATCCTACTGTGCGGCGTCTGGCGCAGGCTTTTGGATGTGAATTAATCGTAAACGGCAAAGGGCCATTGAAATCATTACGGCGTGAAGCTACCCGGGCCGGATGCCCGACGATTATTTTGGAGGCAGGTGAAACCGGGAAGATTGAGCCCGGCGTGTTAGAAGTTGGCACACGGGGTGTTTATAATGTGCTTAAAGAACTTGGTATGTTAGAAGGAGAAGTCATACGGCCTTCATATCAGACGCGAGTGGATAAAGCGACGTGGGTTCGCGCGGAAGTTGGAGGGATTCTCAGGTTTCATGTATCCCCGGGAGAACCCGTGGATGCGGGGCAACCCATTGCGACCAATTCAAGTGTTTTCGGCAGGGATCGAAATGTTTTGGTTTCGCCCGTCGATGGAATTGTTTTGGGGATGACCACCCTGCCTACCGTGAAGCCGGGTGAACCGGTTTGCCATATCGCTGTTCCCCGGCGTACGATCCGTTCGATCCGCCGCACAATCCGCAGGATGTCCGAAAACAGTTTGCATCAGCGATTGCGGGAAGATCTCGCGACAAACATTAGCGTCTCTGAACGGGATGCCGATGTTGCCAGTAAGACTTTTGACGAAAACGATTGATGAAGGGGCAGAGCAATGCGAAGCTATTTGCCGAACAGCTTTCTCTATTTTATTGCTGTTTTTGTTTGTGCGGGTATTCAAATTTCATGCACAACTGCAAAACAGACCGAGGTTGCCGCGATGTCTGCCAAAGATCATGTCCGCCTGGCGCTGATGCGTGGTGTGCCTGAAAAGTGGAATTTGGATGCCAATTTCTCCGTGTTTTTAAAATGCGCCGAGCAGGCGGCGGCGCAAAAGGCGGAAATTTTTATTACTCCCGAATGTTGGCTCGATGGTTATGCCAGTCCGACGAAAGAGAGCACACCTGAAAAACTCCGCGGCATAGCCCAAGACTTGGAAACAAGCTCCTATTTGCAGTGTGTTGCTCAAAAAGCCCGCGAATACCGCATGTATATTTGCTTCGGCTTTACATCATTGGAGAATGGGAAAATCTATAACGCCGCGGGATTGTGGACCGACAAGGGTGAACTTCTCGGCGTATATCATAAAACGCATTTGCAGAATCATGATTTGCAATACAGCCGTGGTGAATCTCTTCCGGTTTGGCCGACACCTTGGGGCAAGACAGGCATCATGATCTGTGCCGATAGACGTTGGCCCGAAACCGCGCGCACGTTACGGCTCCAAGGAGCGCGGTTCATTTTAAATCCCACCTATGGCTTCTATGGCGATTTTAATGAAGCCATGCTCCGCACCCGCGCGTACGAGAATCAATGTTATATTGCTTTTACGCACCCCAAACAGGGATTGGTGACCAATCCAAAAGGCGGCGTGGAAGCCAAAGAAGAGAGCGATACTCCGGGTGTGTTAATCTGTGATCTCAATTTAAGCAAAGTCAAAGACGATAACCACCTTGCCGACCGCCGCCCCGATCTTTATGGCCCTATTATGGAACAGAAATAACCCTTTATTTGCCGTTTTCAGGATAAAAGACCATAACAATAGGATAGAAATATCCTAGTATGTTGAAATATGCGTCATTTCATGATCGGTACGGTGGACTCATGTTGAAAGATAAATACAAAACAGCCGCTTGTCTGCTATTTGTTGTTCTTCTGGCGATATCGGGTTCGGTGGCTCAGGGACAAGAAAATCAAGAGCCGCAATTGATGGCGGGAGCGGCCGCGTTGGATATCACTCCGCAGTTGGGTGTCTCTTTGGCCGGTTCCATGAGGCCGCGTTTTGCCGAGCACATACACGATGGTCTCGCCGCGCGCAGTTTGGTGTTGGATAACGGCGAAATGCGCTTGGCATTTGTAGTCTGCGATCTCATGGCCGTGAGCAAAGAAACCGTGGACCGTGCCAAGGCTTTGATTTTCAAAACTTCGCAAATACCGCCGGAGCGCGTGCTGATTGCCGCAACCCATACGCATACAGCGCCGGTGACCGTACATGTTTTTCAAAGCGATCCCGATCAGGCTTATCTTGAAGATCTTCCTGTACGGATTGCCGATAGCGTAAGTTGCGCAATTAACAATCTGTGTCCGGCGCGTATCGGGTGGGGCAAGGGTCGTGAAGAGCGCGTTGTATTTAATCGCCGTTTCTATATGAAAGAAGGCTCCATGCCATCTAATCCTTGGGGGCGTAATGACGATGGAGTCAAAACCAATCCCGGATATGAAAATCCGAATATCATCAAGCCCGCTGGGCCAACCGATCCGGAATTGCCGATCCTATCCGTACAACATACGAATGGTATGCCCATCGCCGTGCTGGGCAATTATACATTGCATTATGTCGGCGGAGGTCCCGGGAGCGATGTGAGCGCCGATTATTTTGGAATGTGGGGGAAGATGATACAGCGGGACTATGCAGGCCCCGCAGATTTATTTGAGCCGCCGTTTGTAAGTATCCTCACCAATGGGTGTTCGGGGGATATCAATAATATCGATGTAAGGACTCAGTTAAAACAACCGTACCGCTATCACCAAATGCATAATGTGGCGCGTATGGTGGCCGATGAATCGTTGCGCGTACTTAAGGAAATCGAATATCGTCCTTGGATTCCTCTTTCTGCGCAGCTTTCCGAAGTGAAAGTGGGCATTCGGAAACCTTCTGCGGATGAGCTCGATGAAGCGAAGCAGATCCTTGCATCCGCCGAAGCGCCGTTTGCCGCTTTGCCCGCAATTTATGCTCATGAAACGGTTCGGCTTGATGCTTGGCCCGATACTCTGGATGTGCCTGTTCAAGCGTTTGCCATCGGCGATACGGGATTTGTGGGTTTTCCCGGCGAAGCGTTTGTTGAGTTGGGATTGGAAGTCAAAGAAAAAAGTCCGTTTGCCGTTACCTTCTGTATTGATCTGGCCAATGCCTATGCCGGATACATTCCGACACCTGATGCATTTGAGTTAAGTGGTTATGAAACCTGGCGGGCCCGGTCCAGCCCTCTCGCACATGATTCCGCGCCGCGCATTGTTGCGAAGGCATTGGAACTCATAAAGGAAGTGCATGCCGGAGTCAGTCAATAACTCTGTGAACCGATACTTCATCCGGGCGGCAACAAGGCTCGGTATGTTATGAAATAGGAAAGGCAGTAAGCATGTCAAAGAACTCGATTTCACGCCGTAATTTCGTTCAAACCACAAGCGCCGCCGCCGCGCTGTCTATGGCGCAAATTGTCCCCGCATCGGCCAAAGGGGCAAACGAGCGGATACAGATAGGTGTAATCGGTTGTGGTAATCGCGGCTTTAATGCCTTAATGCATGATATTCACCGTTATGACAAAGAAGAAAATGTCGCAATCACGGCTGTATGCGATGTCTGGCGGCAACATCGGGAAAAGGCCGCCGAAACGGCAACGGATTGGTACAAACAGGAGCCGAAGCAGTTTGAAGATTACCGTGATGTGCTGGCTTTGGATGATATCGACGCTGTGACAATTGCCACGCCGGATCATCTGCATGCCACAATCTTAAAAGCTGCCGCCAAAGCGGGCAAAGACGCGTATTGCGAAAAGCCTTTGGCGATGAATATGGAAGAACTGACGGATGTTGTGGATACAGTTAAAAAGGAAAAACGCGTTGTGCAATTGGGAACGCAGCTGCGCAGCTGGTCTTCGTTTACCGGTTGCCGCAAGGTTGTGCAAGACGGCGTTTTGGGGCAAATCATCCGTGTCGTACAGGTCCGTAGTAGTTATGAGCCGTACTGGAATCGTTTTGCACGTCCGCTAACCGAAGCCGATACCAATTGGAAACTGTTTCTTGGCGACCGGAAGTACCGCCCCTTCGATGCAGACCAACACTCCGCTTGGTATGGTTACCGGGATTTCACCCAAGGATCGATCAGTAATCTGATGTGTCACTTTATCGACTTGGTGCATTACATCACGGGCGCGCAATTCCCGGAATACGCCGTGACGTTGGCAGGCAACTATGTTTGGAAAAATCAACGCACCTGCCCCGATGCCGTGCAGACCGTTCTCACTTACCCCGAAGGTTTTATGGTCAGTTACAATTCTTCGTTTGGAAATGGATTCGGGAACTACACACGTTTCTTTGGCACACAGGGCGCGATTGATGCCACCGAATGGCGTGAACCCTTTATGACCGGCGAAGGCACCGAGCATCCCGACAAAATCAAAGAAAAAAAGATCGTCCCCGACGTCCCTATAACAGACCATATGCAAAACTGGTTGCAATGCTTACGTACCCGCGAGCAACCCAATGCCAGTATCGATGCGGGCTATCAACATGCCGTGGCTTGTTTGCTGGCCGATGCCGCGATGGTCCAGGAACGTAAAATGACATACGACGCCGTGAAAAGAGAAATCAAACCGGCTTGAGGAATTGTGAGACCGGTTATGGCATATAAAGCCGGAATTGAAACTTAGGATTTCTTTATTGATACCGGTTTACATTCCGAAAACAATAATGTTTCCGTAACTATTTAATCCGTTGCTCGCCTCATATTGGTACATCGGCGCTTCGACTTTATCCGGTCCTACGCTCCAAAGCAGATACAGGGCGTGTCTGTCCAGAGTTAAAAAGCGTGTGTATGGACTTGCATTCGAGCACCAGTCTGGCTCTTCAATGCAGTTTTGATAGGTATAGTTGCCGCCATGCAGCCGGATGGATGGATCGTTTTTATCGTACCTGTCTGCGAATGGATCCGGAGGAATACTGACCAGATACGCAATTGGCGTTGTGAGCTGAGCCAATTCCAATGCCGTGTCATCCATCCAATTTGCGATTGGATACGGATAGGAATTATTATCGACCCGGTATGATGCCAAGGCTGTTTGAAGTGAGCGCAGATCATTTTGCGCCCGCGCTACCTTGGCCCGCACCTGGGCACTCAGAAAATTCGGAACCGCTATTGCCGCAAGAATGCCGATAATAGCAACCACAATTAATAATTCGATGAGTGTAAATGCTGCTTGTTTCATGTGAAAATGCTATCACGGAAGCGACGCGATGAAAACCAACAATTTCGCCTGAAGCGGAAGCCAAGGGGCATTGGTTCGCCAGTCGGTATTGGGTTCCTCAGAGAGGTCCAACCAGGGGCGGTCGATCTTGGGCAGAAGACGCACCATGCCATGGATTACCGTGCCCGGGATTGCCCCGCGTGGATTGTCTAACCGAATATCGAGACGGTGGTGGTAATGCGGAATATTGCTGCCGATGGCTTCGATCATCGAAATTCCATAGGGATTGAGACCTAGCAACCAGTCGACTTGTGCCTGCTCGAGCGCCGATGCGCTGGTCATGCCCAGCCGTGCGGCCAGGGCCGACTCTGTAGCGGTTTGCAGGATGTCCATGTTACTGCCGATATACCAGGCATCGGGGTGCGGGTAAGGCCGCCCATAGGCCAAATGACCGTCTGACTTGATCGTTTTTTCGATATAAAAAGGCGCGGGACAGCGTGTTTGCACGAGCATCATGTGCCGCTGCAATGCCTGCGCCAGCCCCTCTTTTTTTGCGCCCCGGGGATCGAGCAAGGTATACCGCAGCAATGTTTCCGCGTCAGGCAATTTGTTTTGTGGCTCAGCTGGCTGCAATTGCGCCCGAACGCAATCAAATAGCTTCTGCTGATAGCGGGTATCTCTGCTCGAACGCCACAGTTCCAAATATCCGCGCGCATCGGTTCCTTGCTTTTGTTCGAGTTCGATAGCCTGCTGGAGTGCGCCACTGTCCGGTTTTAAGCGTCCTAATATTGCCAGCGCCGCCACAAGCGTTTTTTCACCATGGTTTCCTGTGCCGGGCGCGCCTTTTAAGCGGCGTTCATCGCCGGTCTCCGGCAAGTTATCGGTGTCAGTATGCGACGGTCCCCATTGCCAGGATCCGCTTACTTCTTCCCACAAAGCCCCGGATTGGGCGTCTTGAACGCGCTGCAAATAGGCTAAACCCCACTCCGCCTCGTCTAGAGCGTCACTCTGTCCGTTTCCATCCTTGTCGATTGCTCCGAATAAATCCGGACGTTCGGATAGCGACAGCAGCAACGCATAGCAGGCTTCGGCGGTGTTGGCCGAATTCTTTGTGTATTCCGCCCCATCATGCCACCCCCCAACAGCGCCATGGGCTCCATCCTCAGTGATGGCATCATCCAGATGGCAGGGGGGATGACCTGCGCCGGGGACTAACCATTCGGGAATTTCGCATCCACAACGCTGTGCTCGAAAGAAATCCAACACGTGGGGAATCGCGAGTTTCTCCAGCAGACGCGGTTGAAGATAGAATGGTTCTGAGCGGAAAGTCTGCCCGCCGATTGTTGTCACGGCACAATAGGTAGCGTCTGTAATCCGGTCGGGAATAAACGATGCGCCATCGCCTTCATAGGCCCAAAAATCCCAGCCCTTAATTTCACCCAGGCTGCGCAATGTGCTTTGGAAAAGAGGGCGCTCTCCGGAGGGATCGACAAGCGTGAAATGCCCCGGCGGATTGACTATGTTTTCGCCCTCTTCATTTGTAAAAGGAACATTGCTTAGCACCAAAATGCGTTTGCTGCCGGTTGGATCGTATCCGGCTTGATTGACTAGAACCTGTATCTGCGGTTCAACCCGGTAACGAATTTCAATATCGTCAATGAAGATCACGGTATCCGGGGCGGCGTCCTGCGCCAATTGGACACCAAAGGCCATATGATCCGCGCCTTCCGGGCGGGGAATATCCTCCAATACAATCTTATGCCACCCGCCTTCTTCAAGCCGCCGCTGCTCGACCTCTTCTACAGTGGCATTTGTTCTCCCGAGTTCGACTTCCGCACGGTCCTTGCGTCCGTACCAAATGATGACAGGCAAGACGGTTCCCCGGGATGCGCCACAAATCCAAGCCGATGCCCAACATGAGACGGCTTGAGGTTCAAGCCGCAGGGGATATGTGTGCGCGGCACGGCAACCTGTGGATGCATCCAGGCGCAGGGCCGATTCGCCCCCAAATGCCTTTTCTTGTACGATTTTTAGAGCATCCGCCGGGAGACTTGTTTCCGCGGATTTCCAACCTCCGCTCAGAGCATCCGGTATCCCCTCCACAAAGGTCTCTTCAAAGCCGGGATTGGGGGCAAGATTGGCTTTCTGTACAAATACAGTGTTATTCACCTCATCGGCGGAGTCTGAGAAAGTCAAAATAGGAAACCAAAGAAGTAGAAAACCCAAAAAGAGCAGCCGAGATACTGCAATAACTACAATCGGTTTCGGCCTCTTGAAAAAATCGTTTTGCGTAAGATCGGTGGCGTGCATAAGCATCGGTATTATTTCAATGTCAGATTATCACAATGCAGGATCGATCATCATTTTTACTTCTTGGTCACGGCTTTCGGCAAAACGATGGATGCAATCGACCAGGCTTTCTAGAGGGTAGGTATTGGTTACGATTTCATCCACACTGATGATTCCCGCTTCAATGAGCCGGACGGATTTCTCAAGCGTCCTTGGCGGCATTTTTGCGCCGATAATCGATAATTCTTTGTTGAAAATCTCGAAGGGAGAAATCGTGACACGCTCATCTTCTCCGCAGACTCCGAAGACCATAAACTTGCCCCCTTTACGCACATGTTCCAGGCCGAAACGCACTCCTTTTGCGGTTCCCGAACAGTCAATGGCCACATCGAATCCTTCAGTGTAAATCCGGTTGAATTCATCTTCAGCATCGGCCGTTCCGACAAGATGAGCCGCATCTGCGCCGACAAGTCTGGCCTTTTCCACTCGTTGGGGCACAAGGTCCACTTGAATGAGTTGAGTAATGCAGGTGTGTTTGATGAGGTTATTCCATAGAAGTCCAACACTTCCCGCACCAATGACCAACACACTTGAACCCGGCTCAATTGCCAAGCGCTCATAACCATTTATGACACAGGCCAAAGTTTCGATTAAAATCCCCGCCTGCACCGAGACGTCGTCGGCCACACGGTAGACATGGCTGCGTGGCGCGAGGCAATACTCGGCAAAACCGCCCCAGCGAGCGTAGCCGATAATTGTGGGATTATTGCACAAGTTTGTCCGTCCCAGTTGGCAGTAACGGCAGTATCCGCAGGCTACGACAGGGTCGATAGCCACATGCTGGCCTTCCTGTAAATCCGTGACACCTTTACCGCAACCGGCCACGATACCGCTGATCTCATGCCCAAATGCCACCGGCGGCTTGACACCCATGCCGATGCCTTCATATAGATGGACATCTGTGCCGCATACACCGCAGCCACACACCTTAATCAGCACTTCTCCTTTGGGCGGTTCAGGAATCGGAACATCCTGCATTTCGATTTGTTCATTTCCCAGAAAAACAGCAGCTTTCATATTCGTACCCGTTTCTTCAGGCTCATCGATTGCCGGAGATTTCACTATTCTTCAGTACTCGGCCCCGAACCGCAACGGTTTAGAATGAGGCGGATCAGCCGTTCCGAGCGGGCATGAAGTGTCCGGCATATGACTTGACCTATCGACTCGCGAATAAATTGCTATACAGGGCTATGATAGATATTCGAAAGAGGCCTGCTGTTTGTGGGTCTTAAAATCGCGGAATCGAATATATAAATCCCATGGCAAGAACGAAAAAAAAAGCAATCAACCCAAAACCCAAACGCAGTCGCGTCTCAGCACCGAAAAGGAAACGTGCTTCGGCAGGAAAGGCCATTGAGAAGTCTTCCGGTCCTGTAACCCCTGGCAATGTGCAGTCGCAGTTGGTCATCCTCGAAAGCGAATTATTTCCACTTTTGCCGTTACGCGATGTTGTTGTTTATCCCGGCATGGTAATCCCTCTGTTTGTGGGACGTCCCAAAAGCGTATCTGCGCTTGAGTCGGCCATGGAGCGCGACAAGCAGCTGCTTTTGGTGACGCAAAAATCGATGGATGTTGATGAGCCCGGGGCGGACGATTTGTACGATGTCGCCACACTGGTTCAAGTTCTCCAAATGCTGAAACTGCCCGATGGCTCGATCAAGGTTTTGGTGGAGGGGCTCAAACGCTACAAGTTGGACTCTATCCTGACCGAAGGGGATTATTTTTCGGGTGTGGCTCACTCGCTCGAATCCGAGATTAAGCCAAACGCTAAATTGAAGGCCTTGATGCGCCATGTGACGGATCGTTTTGAACAGTATGTGAAATTCAACCGCAAAGTCCCTCAGGAAACCTTGGTGGCGATCATGAATTTGGAAAATCCCGACCGCTTGGCGGACGGGATCGCCGCACACCTCAATACCAAAGTCCCGGATAAACAGCGGTTGCTCGAGGTGACAGACGTTACCGAACGTCTGTCAATGTTGTCGGTGCAGTTGAGTTCCGAAATCGAAGTCCTGGAAATTGAGCAGAAGATCAAAGGTGAAGTCCGGCAACAGATCGAGACGAGTCAAAAAGAGTATTACCTCAATGAACAGCTAAAGGCGATTCAGCGGGAACTGGGCCGCGACAGTGAAACCGCAGAAGATGTTGCCAAGTACGAACGGCGTATTAAAAAAGCCAAGATGTCAAAAGAAGCCGAAGAGAAGGCCAATGAAGAGCTGGACCGGCTGCGCAATATGTCGCTCATCTCACCGGAAGCGACTGTCGTACGCAATTACTTGGATTGGCTTTGCGATCTGCCCTGGGCTGTCCATACAAAAGACCGTTTGGATGTAGATGAAGCCGAAAAGATTTTGAATGAGGATCATTATGGATTGGAAAAGCCCAAGGAACGAATCCTCGAATTTCTTGCGGTGCTTCAGCTAAAGAAAGATATGAAAGGCCCGATCCTCTGTTTTGTGGGGCCTCCCGGAGTGGGTAAAACATCGTTGGGGAAATCAATCGCCCGGGCATTGGGTAGAAAATTTGTGCGGCTTTCATTGGGCGGTGTGCGGGATGAGGCGGAAATTCGCGGGCACCGGCGCACGTATATCGGTTCTATGCCCGGCCGGATCATTCAGTCATTAAAGAAGATCAAATCGAAAAATCCGGTGTTCCTGCTGGATGAGATCGACAAGATGAGTGTCGATTTCCGTGGCGATCCTTCCGCAGCGCTTTTGGAGGTCTTGGATCCCGAACAGAATGGAACCTTTTCCGATCATTATCTGGAAGTGGAATTCGATCTGTCGTCGGTTATGTTTATTGCCACGGCCAATGTTTCCCACCCGATTCCACCGGCGTTGAAGGATCGTATGGAACTCATCGATATCTCTTCTTATACCGAAGAGGAGAAAGTCGAAATCGGCAAACGTTTTCTCGTTCCCAAACAATTGAAGGGACATGGATTGGAGAAATATAAGCCGACATTCCCGGAATCGGCGCTTTTAACGATCATTCGCGACTATACCCGGGAAGCGGGTGTTCGCAATCTCGAGAGAGAAATATCAAGTGTCTGCCGCAAACTTGCGCGTCAGGCAACACAGAAGAAACTCACCAAATCAAGTTCTGTTACACCTGAAGCCATAGAAGAGTTTTTGGGAATTCCACGCTACCGCCGGGCCAAACATGAGAATGAAAACGGAATTGGATTGGTGACGGGATTGGCCGTAACCAGTGTCGGCGGTGAGCGTCTTCCTGTGGAAGTTTCTGTGGTGAATGGCAGCGGCCAACTTATTCTTACGGGGAAACTTGGCGATGTCATGCAAGAATCGGCCAAGGCCGCTTTGTCCTATGTACGGAGGCGGGCCAAGGAACTTGGATTGCCGGCCGATTTTCACAAGAAGAAAGATTTGCATATTCACTGCCCGGAAGGCGCCGTTCCCAAAGACGGACCATCGGCGGGTATCGCCCTTACAACCGCTATCGTCAGTGCTCTAACCGGCAAGCCGGTTCGCGCCGATTTTGCCATGACGGGTGAAGTCACGTTGCGGGGACGCGTGTTGCCGGTGGGCGGGATCAAGGAAAAACTTCTGGCCGCTCATCGCACCGACATCAAAACCGTTTTGATTCCTATCGACAATGAAAAAGATTTGCCTGATCTTCCGGAGACCGTGCGGGAGCAAATGGATGTTCTGCTTGTGGATACCATGGATGAAGTCCTGGCAGAGGCTTTTCCCGGCAGCGGCTTAGGCAAGAAGGGAGCGATTCGAAGTTCCCTGAAGAAGAAAGGTGCAAAGAAGAAAACTGCGCGAAAATCGGCCGTTAAAAAACGTTCTGTGAAAAAGGCCGCTTCAACAAAAAAGAAAGCAACTCGCAAAAAGGGCGTGCGGAAAACAGGCGCCGGTAAATCTGTGAGGAAAACCGCGCGTAAAAAGAGCGTTTCCAAAAAGTCTGCAAAGAAGAGCGCTGCCAAAAAGACCGCCAGAAAAAAGACGTTGTCTAAGACTCGTGCGCGCCGGCGCCGTTAGCGGGAATTTTACGTTTAAAATAAAGTGGGCGGATGTTCCGAATTTCGAATGCCGGATATTCGCCCATTTTTATTCAATGTGTATATTTTATCGTTGTTTCAGCAGAGGATTTCGCAGCCGGGTTCAAGCACGACTTGATCGTTCGGTTGAATCTCAAACGGTGCTTCTAAAACGATCCGCGAACCGCTTCGTGCTCGAATGGCAATTGCGCCCGGTTCCGTGACAATCCGCCCGCTGAAGGTGAGTAGTGAGCCACTTTCGGCATCGAGCCCCGGACATGTTCCCGTTGCGCTGATTTCGCAGCCTCGTATTGATATCTCGCTTTCGCGGGAATGAACGCCGCCGCGAATACCGATGTTGCACAATGCGGTTTCACGCGCTCCGGAGGCGTAGATGGCAGGTTGTCCATTTACCCCGGCAATTTGTGTTTTATTAACACCCCGTCCGATTAACTGAGTGTGCTCGGCAAGAGGCAATGGCCGTGAAAGTTCCAATGATCCTTCCGGTAGCGCAAGCGGGACCGGATGGCCCATCATGGAAGCGCGTTCGATGGCATCCAATAGATTGCCTTCTTCTAAAACCTTAACCGGTTGCCCGCCCAGCACACCAAAAAAGCGGGCAATATCGCGCTCCTGCCAGTCCGGGATGAGAGCACGTAAATCGACTTCATCCAGGCGATGGCGGCGCCTATAGATATAGTAGGCAAGCGCGGCGCTGGTTGCGCCGGCCAGACCTGATACCCCCAAACTTATGGGGCCGAAATTCTGTGATAGCAATTGGATAAGGTCACCACTCATGGTTATGCCTCCTCAGAGGTTCGCGCGCGGGCACGCTGCATTTCCCCGAACCGCGAAATAAGTTGCCGGACCACACCTTCCACTACCACATCATCATCCCGTCGAATTTGCAGCGTGGCGCTTGAGGGGCCGCCACCCTGCAAAAACAAATCCATCCCTAACGCAAAATAACGTTTGATCGTGAGCTGGCCGCCAATGCGGATCAGAACCAGATCTTCATTTTGCGGTACGGCTTCACGCTGCACGATTGCACGGCTTCCACGCCATAATCCCAATCCCGCATACGCATCGCCTTCAATAGCAACCGCTTGATACTCAGCGCTGTCTTCGAGCCAACTGGCAGGCAGCTCAACTTTTTCCCCGGTCTGCCTGGCAAAAAGATTTTCCGAGTTCTCTTCAAGCACTGCAACAACCGGAACCGTACGCAACCCCGGGCCGCCCGATGGACGCGGAACAACCGGAGTTCCCGGTTCATCACCCTGCAAAACTTGAGGATGTTCACGCCGTTGGACGAGCTCTTTCGCGTCGTCGATTGCCGATTTCAATAAACTCATCACCGATCCCGGATCGCTGATCTGCATGAGAATGCGTTGCCGGAGATCGGAGGGATCATCCAAAATCAGATTGTCTTCTGTTAAACGAATCGTCTCGTAAAGCGTCCCCAAAAAAGCCAAGCCAATTGATGGCTCACTGCCCAGGTAATCGAGCAGCCAAGCCTGCATTTCGATACGCGAACGCAGGATTGGCGAGCGTTGATTGGATTTATGCCAATCATTCCCGCCAAAACCAGCCACAAACATACCGTCCTTGGCTTGTTCCTCAGTCTTTTTGAAGAGCTCCGATAATTCCTTTTCCACGGAACGCCAAATCAGGCGTTCGGGTATCAGCACATGATTTCCGGAGACCGCATAACCGAGCTTCCGGGTCGCCTTAATCAGACTCTGATGTTCACGTTCATACTCGGCGACTTCCGTGAATTCTTGAGATTGCGGTTCATCCAGACGGAGAATTTCAGCCATGCGGCCTACAATCCGAGGTTGAGGCGGAGGCTTTTGCCCCGACTCAATCTGAGCGATATATGGCGGTGAGAGCTTAAGACGATCCCCAAGGGTTTGCTGTGTTAAGCTGGCTTGTGCTCGGTATTTTTTGAGTAAATCTGCGAACTGTCTCACCGGTCTTCACTCCTACATCATCCATCCGTATACCCTATTATAACACAGGGAAGTAAAATTTCCAGATATTTACCAAAATATGTAACTTTCAATTTTAAGCCGACTTACGTAGCGAATTGCCTTATTAGGGCAAAAATCCTTTCAAAATAATTCAACAATTTTGTTGACAACATGGAACACTGCGGATAGCATTACCAACATAGGTTAGTATACAAGGCAGGAAAAGTTTCATTATTACTGATCTTAGTAACTATGCAAAATGAACGCCATACACTCCAATACGGCAAGTATAACACACTGCGCATACATTGCAGTGCCGATCCAACATCTCCAGAACAGCCTCGTAGCGTGCCGTATGGGTGTAACGAAATATTCCAAAACCAATTTGGGAGTAACGCCGATTTTTTAAGGCGAAATCATTCTATTTCAAAGTCCCCTAAGCAGAGGACAGGAGGAAGTAAACATGAAACGCATCACTACAAGTATCACACGGTTCCTGAAGAGTGAAGATGGGCCAACAGCGGTCGAATATGCCGTCATGCTTGCCCTGGTTATCGCCGTCTGTATCACGGCCATTCAGCTCTTAGGCACCAACGCCAACCAGACCTTTAACAATGTGGCAGGCCAGATTCCCGCCGGTGGTGGCTGAGCCGCTGTGTTTGTTAATGGCGTGGCATGTTGAACGATCCAAGGGGGCCGGAGTTTGGAGCGGCCACTCCACGGCCCCCCAGGATTGTTTTCATAGCCCCCGGGGTTGACTTACGGAGAAGGAAGAACAGTGGAGCGATGGTCATGGAACTTACGATTGCTACCAAGTTATTTGTTACGGCCATGTTGGTTGTGGCAGCCGTTATCGATGGTGTCGAACGGCGCGTACCGAATTGGTTGACCTTTCCGGTGATTTTGGCCGGATTGATTTTTGGAGCGTGGAATAATGGCTTGTCCGGTTTTGGACTTGCATTTGCCGGCGCGCTTGCCGGTTTATTTACGCTTATCGTTCCTTATGCCCTGAACGGAATGGGGGCGGGTGACGTAAAGATGATGGCCGCAATGGGGGCTTGGATTGGCCCCATGCTGACACTTAAGGCTTTTGTCGTCTCGGCAATGGTCGGTGGTGTTATCGGCCTCACTATGATTCTGTGTCAGAAACACGCCCGCGAAACCTTGCACCGTCTGTATCTCTCCTTTGTAAACCTCATGCTCTATCGCGATTTGGCTGTCGCCGTTCCTGAAGGATACGTCAGCAGCACAAAACTCCCGTATGGCATTCCTATCGCCATTGGTTCGATCGCGACTCTGTTTTTGTTGGCCTAAAACAATGGGCCATTTGCCGGGTTGAAGGAAAAATGATATTTGGGAGATATCCAGATCATGATGGCAAGGATTCCATTACGGAAACCTCCCGCACAAAACACCCGGGGCAGTGCTGCTGTTGAGTTTGCTGTCATTTCACCGGTCCTGTTTCTGTTCTTGTTCGGGACTATCGAATTCGGCCGTTTGTTGATGGTCGAACAATGTCTAACCAATGCTGCACGTGAAGGCGCGCGCCTGGCTGTTTTGCAGGGCGCAACATCCGGACAGGTAATTAGCCGGATCAATGCCTATCTCGATTCATGCGGGATCGATGGCGAGAGCATCACAATTACCCCCGCAAATCCATCGGGGGTCGATGTTGATCAACCCATCACAATTACCGTCTCTGTTCCTTATGCCTCGATTGCGTGGATACCCGGAAGCTTTGCAGGATTGGATTCAACCGTACTTCAAACATCGAGCGTCATGCGCAAAGAGGGTTGAATTATGGCGGCAATGTGTTTGGCGGAAAAAACAACGAGGAAATTAAATCGGAATTTAATGCATGAGTCTTGCGGCCGTGTAAATCACATCAAAGGCATGAGCAATTATCGCCGCAATCTCCTCAAGCAACCATCCGGGATGATCGGGCCAAACCGGGTAAAAACAGCCGCAGGCCTAAACCTTGGGGGGAAAGCGGCAAAGAGAGAAGGAGAGGAATTATGTTTCGTATGAAAACATTCGTCTTGCTCGTGCTGGCGGCAGGTTGCGGTCTCATGGCGTCGGTCGCGGTGCTGACCTACCTAAATAACGCGCAGGCCCAAGCGTCCCAGGTGAGCCAGCAACTCCCCACCCGCCCGGTGGTTGTGGCCGCTGTGGACCTGCCGCCGGCCGAGGTTGTGCAATCGACTCAACTCGAAGTGGTGAATTGGCCAGAAAACCTTATACCCGCAGGGGCCACAGAAAATCCTGAGCAAATTCATTCACGCATTACCCGTACGCGAATTCTCAAAGGTCAACCGATCCAAGCCGGGCATCTTGCGCCTGAAGGAACAACCGGTGGACTCCCGGCTCTAATTCCTAAAGGGATGCGGGCCATGACCGTACGCGTAAATGAAACCGTGGGAGTTGCGGGATTTATTCGTCCCGGGAATCGTGTCGATGTGATTCTCACTGTCGAGGGGCCGGGAAGAGATGAAGTTGTTACGCAGACCATTCTGCAACACATCAATGTATTGGCGACCGGCCAAAGTATGGATGAGGATTCGGAAACAACCAAAATCGCCCGTTCGGTGACACTGCTTTTAAACCCGGAAGAAGCCGAACGTTTGGCCTTGGCCATGGATCAAGGACGCATTGTACTGTCCTTGCGTAACGATACGGATGAGTCTCAGAAACTGGCCATGGGATTGGATTTAACCGGACTTTTACCCGGTTTTCACCGTGAACCGGATTTCGATGTTTTTACGTTCGATCATGATGACAGCCCCGAACCGGAAGCGCCAAAACTATCCGAACCATCCCCTGTTGTTATTGAAGCGGAGCCGGTTAACCGGCGCGCCGTTGTGATTCATCGCGGCCGGGAGACGCAAGAGGTCAGTTTTTCGGAATGAGAGAGAAAATGTGAACAGCAGATTTTTAAGCGCCTAAGCGGCGCCAGTTGAAGCAAAGCGTTCCGGCAAAGATTTATCGCCAAATGCGGCGAGACAACGGGCCAAAACACCGCCGGTCCGCATACTTCAAAACTGCACAGGAGAAAGATCATGAATGTCAGGCAGCGTGCGTGGGGAGACGCTCCTCGCCGCCCTTCAACAAATCAGTGTCGTCTATTTGCCCTTACCGGGCTCCCGGCTGTAGCAGGTACTCTCGTTCTTCTTTTGTGGCTTGTTGCCTCGCCGGCTTTTGCCGCACCGACATTAGGTACATCCAATGGTTTCATCCGTTCTGTGGCGGAAAGCGAAGGATGTATTGAGGTTGTGGTCAATAAAAGTCAGGTGCTTCAATTAACAAGGCCTGCCGCCAAAGTTTCCGTGGTTAATCCGGAAATCGCGGATGTTCAAATTATTTCACCCCAACAAATTGTCGTAACCGGGCAGGAGGCGGGAGAAACAACATTGGTTGTTTGGGATGAAAGCGAAGACAACGCCATCTTCGATGTGACTGTAATTTGGAATATCGCTTCCCTGCAAAAACAAATCGACACACTATTCCCGAATGATTATGTGACTTGCCGGTCTGTGGAAGGCGCTGTGGCGTTGGAAGGGCAAGTGGCATCACTCGAATCCCTCGAACGGATTGTGGAACTGGCCGGGAACTATAGCCCGGTAGTTCTAAATCTCCTCCAAGTGCCGGGCGTGCATCAAGTGCTGGTTGAGGTTCGGATTGCCGAATTGTCCCGGGAATTTAGGCGTGAACTTGGGACCAATATGTTAATGAACAGTCAAGATTTCATGGGTGTGAATCGTGTTGGCGGTTTGATCACGCCCGATGGTGCTCTCGATTCGCTGACGTTGAATGATGCCATCAGCCTGATGTTCGGTTTTCCCAATAGTGACATCCAAGCGTTTGTACAGGCCCTGCAACAAAAGGGGCTGTTGCGCATTCTTGCAGAACCCAACCTGGTTGCCTTAAGCGGTGAGCCTGCAAGTTTTTTGGTTGGCGGCGAGTTTCCCGTGCCTGTTGTCCAAGGTGGAGCGGGTTCTTCCAATACATCGATTACTGTTGAATGGCGTGAGTTTGGTGTGCGCTTGAATTTTACACCCACTGTTTATGGAAATGGAAAAATCCGCTTGCATCTCCAACCGGAAGTCAGCGATCTCGATTTTACCAGTGGTGTCCAGACACAGGGATTTGTGATCCCCGGCATTTTGCAGCGCCGGGCTGAAACGACCGTCGATTTAATTGATGGACAAACCTTTGCCATTGCAGGGTTGATAAGCGCAAAGAGCGATACGACTGTTCGCAAGGTTCCGGCATTGGGCAATGTGCCCATTCTGGGCGCTTTGTTCCGTAGTTCTGAATTCCAGGAGGAAGAAACCGAGATGGTGATGCTTGTAACGCCTCACCTGGTTGAACCGATGCAATCTGAACAGCTCGCGGGCATTCAACTTCCCGGTGAAGATTTTGAAGGGCCATCTGATAAAGATTTTTATCTTCACGGCCAAATTGAAACACAGGAATACCATGATTTCGATGATCCGAATCGATCGCCATGGCCGGAAGCACGTAAATACAGAGAGTAGAGGAATGTCCGGTTTTAGAAGACATCAACGAGGCTAATTCAATGGCATCCCCCACTCCATATGCAGTTATCGCGGAATCTGAATGCGCTGCGCGCAATCTCGCTACGGAGATTGCCGAGTTTTCCCCCGCCTGGCGCGGCGCATTGATTACCGATCGTTTGGGCGCTCTCAGGCGGATTGAGAACGCCCGCCCTGAAGTCGTGACTATATCGCTGGATGGCGATGCCGAATCTGCGTTTGTCCTCGTTCAACGTTTGCGCGCCCGCTTCTCTGGTATTGCCATCATCGCCGTTGCCCGGAAGGCCGCCTCCGATTCCAACCGGGAGAGAGAACAAGGGGAGGTCTTTGAGTCATGCCGAGCGGCTTTTCGGGCCGGCGCCAGCGAATTTTTAACACGACCGATCCGGGCGGAGGAATGGTCGAAGACTATCCAGTCTGTAAGCACGCAACAAAAATCCACCGAGGCTTTGCAAAAAGGCAAAATGATTGTGCTGATTGGCGCCTGCGGCGGAGTGGGGACTACAACCGTTGCCTGTAATACGGCTGCCGCAATGGCTCAGGAACATCCTAACCAGGTGGTTTTAGTCGACTGGAATTTCCGCCAAGGCGATATCGCAGTGATGCTGGACTGCCATGCAACTTTTAGTGTGGCCGATCTTTTGTATGCCGGACAAGATGGATTAGCCGGTGCAGGTAATTTCGATGCTTCTTGGAAACGGCTTGATCGTACATTGGTCCAATCCGCTCTAGTTCATCATGACAAAACATTAAATGTGTTGGTGCAGCCGGATCTTGTGGGATTGGACGAAGAATTAAATGTGGAACAGAGCGTGGAGCTTTTTGCCATTCTTCAGAACATGTTCCCCTATGTGATTGTGGATGCCGGACGTGGTGTGAGCCGCGAGAATTCATGGCTGATCAATCAGGCCGATACGATTGTGCTCCTTGGGCTGCAAGATCTTCATTCGATCCACAATGTACGGCGTTGTCTGGCTTTACTTGAAGAACTTGATATCGATTTAAAGCGTGTTCGCTATGTTCTTAACCGCTATGACCGGCGGCACCGGATATCAGCGCAGAAAGCCGCGGAAGCGGTTGAACGGGATGTTTCCTCTTCGATACCGCTCGATTGCAAGATTCTTCCGGACAGTATCAATAGCGGACAGTCGGTGCACGCTATCCGTCCGAACAGCGTAATCGCGAAATCGTTTGAGACTTTGGCGGGCAGCCTGAATGGGGCAGTTTCCGTGGCGAAGCGAAAAAGAGGTTTTTCTTTGTTCTCCCGGCGCAACATTGAGACGGTTCATTTGAATCCTGTGGGAGAACAAAAATGATCGATACGGCGAACTCGGAACGAAGATATGAGACAAGTACTCTGCAAGAGACACATTCCGGACGTGGACACTTGGAAAGAACGGGGCGTGAAAAAAAGAACTCCGGGCAAAGCAAGCAAGCATTGCAGGATGTGCGCATCCGGGTTCATAGCAAACTAGTCGATATGCTCGATTTGGCCAGTTTGGCCAATTTGGAGGCGGATGAATTAAAGGCGCAGCTACGTCCTGTCATTATGCAACTGCTGGATGAAGAAGCTGCACTCTTAACCGGCGGCGAGCGCCAGCAAATTGTCGTTGAAATTCTTGATGAGATATTCGGATTCGGTCCGCTTGAGCCGTTGCTGGCCGATGAAAGCGTATCGGATATCTTGGTGAATGGGAGCCAAGAAGTCTTTATCGAGCGTTTCGGAAAACTAGAACGAACCAAAGTAACGTTTCGGGATGACGATCACCTTTTGCAGGTTATCGACCGCATTGTCTCGCGTGTCGGCCGCCGTATCGATGAGACATCGCCTATGGTGGATGCCCGTCTGCCTGATGGTTCGCGTGTCAATGCCATTATTCCGCCCCTAAGCGTCGATGGCCCTTGCATGGCAATCCGCCGGTTTGGTGTGAATCCTTTGGGAGCGGTGCAGCTGCTTAAGAATGGATCGATAACCGAAGAGATTTTGGAGTTTCTGAAAGGTGCCGTTAAAGCCGGTTTGAATGTTCTTATTTCCGGTGGAACCGGATCCGGAAAAACCACATTGCTCAATATCTTATCCAGCTTCATCCCGCATGATGAACGGATTATTTCTATTGAAGATTCGGCGGAACTTTTGCTCCAGCAGCCCCATGTGGTCCGTCTGGAAACCCGCCCGCCGAATATCGAAGGAGCCGGGCAAGTCACTCAGAGAGATTTGCTTTTTAATTCGCTACGCATGCGCCCCGACCGAATTATTGTCGGTGAGGTGCGCGGGGCTGAGGCGCTGGATATGCTCCAAGCCATGAATACGGGGCATGATGGATCTTTGACTACGATTCACGCCAACGCCCCAAGGGATGCTCTCTCTCGAATCGAGACAATGGTGTCTATGACCGGCCTGGAACTTCCGGTTTCTGTTGTGCGGCATCAAATGGCCTCCGCGTTCGATATTGTGATTCAGGCTTCAAGACTGTTTGATGGACGTCGGCGGGTGATGTCGGTCTCTGAAGTGTTAGGTATGGAGGGAGATATCATTACCATGCAGGAAGTTTTTGCATACAAGTTGCATGGTGTGGATGAAGAGACTGGAATTGCAGAGGGTGCGTTTATCTCCACGGGATTACGTCCTCAATGTGTGAATAAGATCAAGTCGCATGGAATCAATTTGCGTGATGGAATTTTTGAGCGCCACCAACATGAGCTGTTTTCAGTAAGCCAAATATCTGAAACCGGACCGGCATCCGAATCGCAACAGATTCCTGAAGCGGCAATTGTCTCTCGAAAATCACCGGAAAATAAAAATAACAATGGAAAACGGCGAAATCTTGGTGGGTTGAGTGCTCTGCGGGATCGTATACGGAGAGGCTCATGACTCCCACCTTAATTTCAATTGTCGTCTTCTTTTGTGTGTTTGGCCTCTGTTTAGCGTTAGGTGGACTTTGGTTTGTCTATCAGCACAGCGCCGGTGCAATCACGCAACGCCGTTTGCGCGAGATGACAGAAGGCACGAACAAACAGCATGGAACGGCTTCGATTGTTAAGAACCGTCCGGATTTACCCGATTCAGATCGTGATAACCGCAGTCTGCTGGAGAATCTTCAGTGCTGGATTTTGCAGGCCGGCATGGATGTATCTGCAACTCAACTGTTGATTTTAACAACGGGTTTATCAACGGCGGCGGCGGTTGTCGTATTTGTTACAACACGGAATCCGGTTTTGGCTGCATTGGCTTTTGCTACTTTTCTTCCGGCTCCGATTTTTGTTGTATTGATTAAGCGGAACAAGCGGGCCAAGGATTTTGAAACTCAACTTCCTCAGGCTTTGGAGTTGATGGCTCGTTCGCTCCGGGCCGGGCATTCTTTTGCCTCCAGCATGAAAATGGTTGCCGATGAGATGCCCGATCCGATTGCCATTGAATTTGGTGCAACCTATCAAGAACAAGAATTAGGCATACCGCTCGAAACTTGTTTGAATCATTTAACCGAACGCGTGAATTGCAATGATCTCCGTTTTTTTGCTTTGGCGGTCATGATTCAGCGCGAAACCGGTGGTGACCTTGCCGAAGTGCTTGACAAGAGCGGTTATGTTATACGGGAACGTTTCCGTATCTTAGGCCAGGTACAAGCGCTTACTGCCGAAGGCCGCCTGTCCGGTTGGGTGTTAACCGCATTACCCCCCGCAATGTTTGTTGTAATCAATGCTCTTAATCCGGAATACGCACGTCTGTTGATTGAATCACACATGGGCAATCTGATGCTTGTGTTTGCGGGCATAATGCAAATCTTGGGCATGATCGCCATTCATAAGATTGTAGCCATCAAGGTGTAATCATGAGCCTTTATCTCATTACCGGTGTTGTGTTCTGTTTGATCTTTCTCATGATTGTCTTATTGGGCATGGCGCTCTCGGCCAAAGGCAAAACGCTCGATGACCGTTTGCGTGAAACAGTCTTTGTCGGTTCGGCGAGAGAACAGATAAAGCCCACCCTGCGGCCCGCAAAATCAATCGTTAGTGGGCAAAATGAAGGTTCGTTTTTACCAAAGATCGGTGGAATGATTACATCCGCTGAAGAGATTCGCGAATCCCCGGTCAAATTGCGCCTGGCTCATGCAGGGTATAGCGGCGATAATGCAGTGCGCACATTTGTCGGCGTCAAAATTCTCCTGGCCTTGCTTTTGCCGTTTGTCTTTATCGCGGTGTTGGTGCTAATCCATAAACCTTTGGACCGGGCAGCGATGTGGATTGCGATTTTTGGCGGTGTCGGTTTTTTTATTCCGGAAGTTTATCTTTATTACCGCTGCAAATGGCGTCAAGAACAAATCTTCTGCGGCTTGCCCGATGCTCTTGATTTGATGGTGATTTGTGTCGAATCCGGGTTGGGGCTCGATGCCGCGCTGCAAAAAGTCGCTGACGAAATCCATATTTCCAACCGTTCGCTATCGGAAGAACTCAATATGACTTGTCTGGAAATTCGAGCCGGACGGCCACGCCGTGAGGCGTTATCGAACTTGGCGGTCCGCACCGGTGTTCCCGATGTAAAAGCCTTGGTTGCCATTCTTGTGCAAGCCGAACGGTTTGGCACCAGCACTGCCCATGCGCTTCGAACCCATTCCGATGATATGCGTTTGCGCCGGAAACAGCGCGCCGAAGAGGCCGCGGCGAAAACCGCGGTCAAACTGGTGTTCCCGTTGGTGCTATTTATCTTCCCGGCCATTTTTGTGGTTTTAGCGGGACCCGCCATGATTCGTATTAGTGAATTCATACTTAATCGCTAGGTGTCAATCAGTCAGGAGTAGAGGAGATGACGATGAAAACCATACCATCCACAACGGCCCAACCATACAACGACACTGCGCAAGGAGCGCTTCGCTTTTTGCTTGTGGGGCTCCTTTTGTTGATTGCCGCCGTATTAACCGGTTGTAAACATAATGAGCCCATGCGTCCGGCGGGGTATGATTTCGGGATGCGTGTCGAAAGGCCATTCGAGACAATGATTGCGAATGCCCACCCCGCCCCGGTGAAATTCCAATCCGTTTATTTTGCCTTCGATTCAGCGGATTTGAATGAAGAGTCGCGGCTATCGATTTATGAGACCGCGAAGCAAATCCGGGAGCAAGGCCGCCCTGTCGCTGTAATCGGTCATGCCGATATCGTGAATACCGAAACGTATAATTACGACTTGGGTTTGGACCGTGCGCTGGCCGTGCGCAATGAACTTTGGCGGGCGGGTGTTCCTAAAGATTGGATGTTTGTGCGCAGCCGGGGAAAACTCGAGCCGCATGACACCAATGTGACCGATGCCGGCCGGGCGCTAAACCGCCGTGTTGAAATTGTTATGCAACCGTTTGGGCCGGGACGTTCGGGCGTAGAAAGTATGCGCATGCTTGAACTGCAACGCCGTGATCAAGAAGGCGGCGACGATTCAGCAGGCGCGCTCTTACAAGCGCTTGTCGGCGGGGCGGAACAATAGAACCTACTTACCCTTAGCGGAGGAACGACGCAAATGGTTCTCGATCTTCAACAACGGCCACCGAATTGCACCGGCGATGTAAAAAGTGCGGACCGTACGGTGCGCCATACGCCATCCGTTCCCCGCACATTGGAAGATACCGGTTTGGATTTGGTGTTTCTGGCTGATCTTACTCTCAAGATTATCTATAAGGCGGGTGTGATCACCGGGTCCAATTTATCCCGTGTCCTTTGCCTGCCGTTTGAAATTGTTGATTTGGCGCTGGACTTTTTAAAAGATGAAAAGTATTTGGAGGTCAAAAAAGCCGGGGATTTTGGAAGAGTCACGGGGGTTTATGGGCTTTTGGAACGGGGCAGGGAGCGGGCAAAAGATGCCTTTGCCCAGAGTCAATATTGTGGCGCTGCACCAATCCCCTTGGATGGTTATCGAAGACAGGTTGAAGCGCAGAGTGTGAAAAACATTCATTTCGGCCCGGATGATCTTGGCGAAGCCTTTGCCGATTTGGTATTGGATGACCGTTTCTATAATGAAATCGGCCCGGCGGCCAACAGCGGGAAATCGATCTTTCTTTATGGTCCCCCGGGGAATGGAAAAACATCGATTGCCAAAAGAGTTGCGGCGGCATTTGAGCACAAAGGAGGGACGATATTCGTTCCACAAGCCGTTGTTGTCGATGATGTTGTTATCACGCTGTACGATCCGATCCATCATCGCCCATTGCAATCTCCTGAGACGGATTCAGTTTTGCCGATGAAATTGCAGCGAAAATCGTTCGACCGGCGATGGGTTCCTTGTTGCCGGCCGGTTGTGGTTGTTGGTGGAGAATTAACACTCGATATGTTGGATTTGCGTTTTAATCCAACAACAAACTTCTACGACGCTCCTATCCATGTAAAAGCCAATGGCGGCGTTCTTGTGCTTGATGATTTTGGCCGTCAACGAGTGAATCCGAAAGATCTGCTTAATCGTTGGATTGTTCCGCTTGAAGAACAGCACGATTATTTGTCGTTGCATACCGGCAAGAAGTTTCAGGTTCCCTTCGACCAATTGACGTTTTTCGCAACGAACTTGGATCCTGAGAAACTTGCCGATGAAGCATTCTTGCGCCGTATTCGTTATCAGATTGAAATGGATGGACCGGACCGCGAAGTCTATGAGAACATCTTTGCGTTGGCCTGCCGGGAGCGTGGAGTTGAATATGACCGTTCCGCTGTCGAACGGCTCTATGCGAATTTCTATCCTCAAGCGGGCCGTCCGCCGCGTGGTTCCGATCCACGGGATCTTGTGGAGCGGTTAATCGATATCGCCCATTACCGGGATACCGCGACTGAAAAGTGCCTGGCTCACTTGGACACCGCCGCCAATGGTTTCTTTAGGATTAGTTAGCTGATTGCTTTGATTGGTACTTAATTCACTTTCAACTTCTTTTTAATCCACGACAGGCTTTTCCCCCCGGCTTGAAAAGCATCGCTAAATGCTTGGAGAATTTCGCTGGTACTGCATTGAACGGCAATGCGTTCGAGGGTCTCTGCCGTTTTGGCAGTGAACCGGAGTCCATAAAGCGCTTGATATAATTCGATTGTGCGCCGGTGTTTGTCGCCGTAATCGATGGCTTGTGCGTAACGAAGGTACATCCGGGAAGCATCAATTCCCGACTCTGCCAAACGTTGGCGGATCACTGCTACTGATTCAGGAACCGGCAGGGGGATACAAATCTCATAGCATACGTTAGGCGGGGAAGTTTCGAGCACTCGGATAACCTCTGCGGTTTGCAGTTGGTCAAGCGTATGTGCAGTGTCATTCAGTTTCAGGCCGCAATGGCGAGACAGCCGCTCCAAATTCAGTGTGCATGAACGCGGAATCAAATTGGTTTCAATATCGTATTCCACAAGACGCCGAAACACAGTCCACCCATGAGGTGGCGCTTCAACCTGTAAACGTTCAGGGAGACCGGATTCTTCAATCCAGCGGGGAAACCGGAGCTCGTTTCTTCCTTCGGAATTCACGGTTACTGAGATGGCGCTTCTTGGCGTAGAGATTCGATTTCACAGCGAATCTGCTCTAACGATGCCTCAACGAGTTTTAGACGCTTAAGAAGCGCATCGGGATCTTTGGTTTTTCCATCCCCGCCGGAATTGTTTGCTAAGAGTTGCGGAGGGATTCCCCCGACCGGGCTGAATTCGCCCTCGTGACCTTCCCTAAAAATCGCACAAGTGGCTTCTTCGTTGCAGGTCATTCTTTGGTGAATGCAGTCAATCTCTTTTTGAAGCAACGCAAATCGTTCGGCCACAGGGTCGGGCAGCTCATGGTTCAAATCGTGGCCCCTTTGTACTTTGACCCCTTCTCGAATGACAATCCGTCCGGGCACGCCGACCACGGTGCAATGCGGAGGAACGTCCTTTAGAACGACACTTCCCGCGCCGATTTTGCTGTGATCGCCGATGGTAATGTTGCCAAGCACTTTGGCTCCCGCCGAAACAAGCACATTGTCACCCAGCGTGGGATGCCGTTTCCCGGTTTCTTTGCCCGTTCCACCAAGTGTAACCCCTTGGAAAAGCATGCAATTGTCACCGACGATGGCGGTTTCGCCCACAACCACACCACTGCCGTGATCCACAAAAAAGCCTTTGCCGATCTGTGCCCCGGGATGAATCTCGATACCAGTGATAAAACGCGAAATCTGAGAAATAAGACGAGGGATGAATGGTATCTTGAGTTTCCATAACGCGTGGGCGAAGCGGTGACAGATGATCGAATGGAAACCGGCATAGGTAAGCAGAATTTCCATGCCGCCCCAAAAGCCATGAACAGCCGGATCATTATCCAGAGCGGCCCGAAAGTCATCTCTTAATGTCTTGAGAAATCTAAACATCTGTTACTCCAGTCCGAACCCATACGCTTGGGCTACGATACCTGCCACTGCTCCTATAGTCTATCGAAGCCTAATTGACTTCAAAAGACAGAGGATAGTACACCTAATGCAAGTGCAGCCCCCCCCTCCCGATTCAGCCATGAGCGCGCCCGGTCCGGAATTCAGTTCTCTTGGTGCTCGTGCGTATGATTTAACTTTGCCTCAATGGGAAACGCATCTTGAGGAACTGGGTGAGCCGGCGTTTCGGGCCAAGCAGATCTACCATTGGCTGCATCAACGTCACGCCGGCGCCTATCGGATTATGACCGATACCCCTGAATCGTTGCGCGAACAACTCGAATCGAAAATCCCGATTAAACCGTTGGAACTTGTTGAACAGCGCACGGATCCATCTGACCGGACAGTCAAAGCCTTGTGGCGGCTTGAGGATGGGGAACTGATCGAAACCGTGCGGATGGTAATGACCAAGCGTGAAGATGGCGACAAAGGCGGCGATGAAAATAAGGAAAGCGGAGCGCGATCCACAATTTGCCTATCCAGTCAAACAGGCTGTGCTTTGGCTTGCCGGTTTTGTGCTACCGGACAACTTGGAGAACGCCGGAATCTTACACCGGGCGAAATCGTGCAGCAGGCCTACCGTTTATGGGAAAGCGAACCGCCGGTCAAACGGTTGGTTTTTATGGGCATGGGCGAACCGTTGCGGAATTACGATAATGTCCTTGCGGCAATTGAGCTGTTTAGGAATGAAGACGGATTAAATCTTTCGCCCCGCCGGATCACCATTTCAACAGTCGGACTTGTCCCGGAAATCTACCGTTTGGCTTCTGATAAACCGGGGGTACGCCTGGCTGTTTCGCTGCATGGGACTACTGATGCCAAGCGCCAGGCATTGGCTCCCGTGGCACGAGGCTACACCTTGGAGCGTGTTATGGATGCGGTCCGGGCCTATCAGGCTGCCGACGGACAGAGGGTTTCGTTTGAATACACATTGCTTCCCGGTCATAACGATTCAGGCCACGATGCCGAAAGGCTGGTGGAACTGATCAGCGGGCTTGTGTCTCATGTTAATATCATTCCGTATAATCCGGTTGACCGCACTCCATTTAAGCAGCCCAAGCGAGAAGATGTATTTACGTTCTTTAAACGGCTTCAAGATGCCGGTGTGAGCGTTTCTATACGTTGGAGCCGCGGTCCAAAAATTAAGGCAGCCTGCGGTCAACTGCGGGCTGACTTCAGCGAATGAGTTTTGCCTCTGAAAGCGCGACTGCGCCGGATGAAAATATCCGGTTTGAGGATGGAAATCTCTTTATTCGTCCCTTTCTTGTCAAACTGCAAGACGCCAAGAAATTTGTTCCGTTTCCGCTTTTTCCCGAAGCTTGGATTTTTGGAAAAAAAGTGCCAGCCGTCTATCTGGCAGGCTGGTTTGATCATTCCGGGAAAAAGGGAAAATCATGGGGATGTATTGGCTACGCAGTGTGGAGCGCATACGGGAAACGGAAAGGTTTTTTTATCGTTAGAACTGCAATAGGCAATTGGGGATTGGCCGGATCGGCTTTAGAATTATGGGGACTTCATACGGAGCGTTTTCTTGTTCGAAAGCCGCGCAAGGCGTTATTTCAAGAAATCAATGCATTGCGGGGTGAGCCCTGCCGCATGCGCTTTATTGCGGGCAGTATTCTGCCTTTCGTTACGGTAAATGCTTCTATTCCGTTTTTGACAGTGATAAATCGCCGCGTACACCATTACGATGCTCAATTGGGCGGAGTTGCGCGGCTGGCGGCCACAAGGAATTGGAGCACTAACGTGGATTTGTTTCCCAATCCTATTTTGCCGATTTCAGCCGGTATCGAGGTGCGCAAAGTAAAGGTGACGTCTGCCGCGCCTATGGATATCGATCTTAAAAGTGCCGGATATGGCGAATCCCGCCTTATCGTTGCCCCGGCACGGTCATCTTGATAGCTTCAGCATCTATGAAGTTGCACGGTCTTATGTCTATTCCACTTAGGATGGCATTTAAGGCCAGTGATATGGATCCCGTAAGCCAATGGCTATTGTACTCGACCATCCCGAAACTGAGCAGCAACAGCAGACCTGGGAGCAAGCCCGCTCCAAGGGTATCGATCTAGAAAAGCTCCCCCGCCATATTGCTGTCATTATGGATGGGAACGGCCGTTGGGCGCGCGGCTTTGGGAAGCCTCGTGTCGAAGGGCATCGTCAAGGTGCACGTACGGTCCGGGAAATTGTAACCACCTGCCGGGAATTGGGTGTTGAATACCTAACCCTTTATGCATTTTCTTCTGAAAATTGGAGGCGGCCCAAGTTGGAAGTCAGCGCCCTCATGATTCTGCTCGAAACCTACTTGCGGGCTGAAATCAAAGAGATGCAGGAAAACGGGGTTCGTCTAAATGCCATCGGCAATATCGATTCGTTACCGGCTCCGGCTCGCAAAGCCTTGGAACAGGCACGGACGGCCACAGCCGATTGCAAACGTTTGGTTTTGACTTTGGCACTTTCATATGGGGGCCGGAACGAGATTGTCGAAGCCGCCAAACAACTGATGCGCCAGGTACAAAACGGCGAACTCGATCCTGAAACACTCACGCCTGAACTCTTCTCATCGGCGCTTATGACAGCCGATATGCCTGATCCGGATCTGCTGATTCGGACCAGCGGTGAGATGCGTGTCTCCAATTTCCTCCTATGGCAGATTGCCTATGCGGAAATGTGGGTCACTCAAACTCTTTGGCCCGATTTTGATCGCGAACACCTTTTTGATGCGATTGTCGATTTTCAACGCCGCGAGCGCCGTTTTGGATTGGTTGAAGCCGCATCGACCCGCTGAAATATCTTTCCGATTTCTTCGTTATATGATTGAGATTCATTTCGGTTTGGAGCAACCAGGCCAAGACCGAATTCCACCTTTGCCGCATTGATTCATGCCTGAATCTTGTGGCCGGTGGAATTTGTAGTTGACTGTCTTTAAATGCGATAGAATCACTTGGTTGGGTTGTGCCATTTGCAGATTGTTTATGGCACCGGGCAGCGCGATTCGAGAATAGATTTGGATTGAGGAGGTTACCCGTGCTGGGAAGGCCTAAAGTATACCGATGCGAAGAATGCGGGACGCAGGTTCCGATTGATGCTTCGGCATGTCCTTTCTGCGGGTCGGAGAATCAAGAACTAGCTTTCCGTCCAAGGTATCCCATCATTGTCGGCAGCGGCATTTGGCGGAGTTTCATCGGCCCATACATACGTGGTTTTTTGACGGCTGGTTTCCTTTATCTTGTATTCAGCTTGGTCCCCACCTTTCTTATGGCGCGTGCCGAGTGGCCGCTTCATGTTCTTCTATTTCCGGATAATGTTTTCACATACGCAGTCGTTGCGCCGGGTTTGGCAATAGTGCTTCGTAATTTCAAACTTGGAATGTTTGGCTCAGTTTTTTGTGGTTTTATGTTGTTTCTTATCGTTTTTAACCTGAGACCCTTGCAATTGGTTGGATTCTGGCTCGATGATCCGGGGCAAGGCACACTACAACTCTATATTCAGGCCGCGTTTGGCGGTTTTATCGCTTTCTTGCTTTGGTGGGAGCGGGAAATGGTGGATTGGTAGAGTTCCCTCAGATATTCCCCTGTTTGTAATACCGAGTGACTTTAGTTTCCCACAGTTATTGATGTGCTTTTCCTAATTCCCGGCTTGCCCGTCTTCTGTCGTATTCAGCGCGGTAAGTGCAAATTTCAAAGCCGCGTTGCAGCGCTTCTTCGAGTAAAGCCCGAGTCAGACGCATTTCCGGATCGCCTTTTAAACTCGACCAATCGTGCTGGCAGACGTTGATGTCCAGCCCCAAAGAAGCAACTGCATCCAGGCTTTCTTTCATATATTTGAGGTAACCCGCATGGTTTTCCCATCCGATTTCCTCGCGCAATACACAGTCCTGCCAGCCTTGGATGGGAAACTCGAGTATTTCAGGAAATCCCTGCCGGTCGTACCAATAGGCCTGCCTCTCCCATGGCACGGGATGCCAATCGAATTCGTTGCGGCCATCACTCCGCACAAAATGAATCCCCTGCCGCTTGAGAATTTCCAAGATGTCCGGCCGATCCTGTAAACCCCTGTAATAGCACCACGGTCCCGTTAATCCTATACACCGGATGCCGAATGTCTCTTCCAATATCCGGTTCGTTTTTTCGATCTCTGTTTCAATGACTTCCAAAGACTCGCCCCGGATTAACGCCTCTTTTCCCGGCTGAGTGATACAAACGGTTTTCAGCAGAACGTGAGAATAGGTATGTTGCTGTAAATCGAAAAAAGGATTTAGAGCCGCTTCCTGAAAGGCCTCACTATTCCGTTCCAATGTCTTGCCGACACAAAAAAGCGTTGCCGGAGCCTGAACTTCTTTATGCAGCGCAGCCGCGCGCTCTAAAAAAAGGTTTGTTGTTACTGCCAAACCGAGCAGTTCGGCATCTTCGGTCATCTCAACATCATATCCCAACAACAGTTTTGGCATGGTTGTTTTTCATTATCCTCATGGATCATTTAACGGTATGAATCGGCCACAATTGCCGTGCACTTTATGATGATCCTAAATTGGAAATCAGCGGAACAAAGCGGCAGGCAAGAAATTCTTCCCGCAAAATATTTCCATCGGCCTGTTTTGTGAATCGAACCAACTCTTGCCCGCCTTCATAACCGATTGGAATGAGCAATCGTCCATTGGTTGCCAGCTGTTCGAGCAGCGCAGAAGGCGGCTCGTGCGCATAGGCTGTCACGATAATGGCATCGAACGGCGCTTTTTCGGGCCAACCCCGGCAACCGTCACCCACGCGCGCTTGGATATTTCCGTAGCCAAGCTCTTGCCACGTTTTTTGCGCCCTTAACACAAGATTTTCGTGACGTTCGATGGCGCAAACTTCAGATACGATTTCCGCCAGAATGGCCGCCTGATAGCCCGAACCGCAGCCCACTTCTAGAGCCCGGTCTTCCTTTCTCAATTCCAGGAGTTCTGTCATCCGCGCCACGATATAAGGCTGCGAAATGGTGGATTGCTCGGCAGGGAGATCTAAAGGATGGTCCGCATATGCGCTTGCCCAGAATTCTTGATTAACAAAGAAGTGCCGGGGCACCTTACGCATGGCTTGCAGGACACAATGATCATGCACTCCCCGGTTTTCAATTTGACCGGATACCATATCCAGACGCTTTTGGAGGTATTTGTCTTTGTTGTCCCGGGGCTGGGCAGGCAAATCCTTGGAATCGGTAATTTCTTGGCGTTTTCGAAAAAACGGTGACACGCCTTGGCACCTCAGTGGATGAATTGATTCAGGGAGCAGTGGTCAAACCGGCTCGGCTCAGACTACACTACCGTAGGCCCCGTCCCTTGGCGACTGGAGACGATTCGCGCATCACCGGCATTGCGGGCAAGGAGTGCACGGGGAAATTCACGAAAGAAGCCGTTTATGTTGAACCGAAAACCTCATTGCAGAAGAACAAAGGGCCGCACAATCCTGATTGGATCGCTTTTGGCGGCGGTTTGCCTTTTGATTTCAGGCGGGTGTAGTAGCGCCGGGAAGGCAGTCAATCGTGTGATTCAGCTTCCATTTAAAGCTACTGAAAGCGGCCTCCGGCAAATTGACCGTTTCCTCCGCCAACCTGGCGAGACATTTGAAGATGCGTTGGAAATCGGCAGCAAAGCAGCGAAAACCGTAGGAAATAGCCAAGGCCACCCGGTACCGCCGGATGATTTTATCGGCCCAATCCAGCTTGCCCAGGTTGCAGAAACCGAAACCTCTTAAGTTACTCAGAATACAGAAAGAGCAGTTAGAGACTTTCCAGCCCGAGTTCGACATCGGCTTCTTGCCGTGTTCTGCATACATAGGCAAGACGCATCAATCCGACCTTTTCCATGGCTTCTCGCAGGCCGGCATCTTTTGTCACGATAACCATCCGTGTTTCGGGGCCGCGCAGTCTGGATGTGGTACTGGACAGGGCCATGGCCAAATCCCGTCCGGCCAAACTGACATCTGTTAAGTCAACAATAAATTTCTTTTCGCGGCGGCGTATGCGCGTCTCAATTTCTGATGAAAGTTGACGCGCACCATTACGATCCGCAACACCCGTACACTCAATTGCTGTTACACCGTCGATATCTTCGAAATTAAACTCCATTGGAATGCTTCCTCCAGCCTATTCATATATCAGGTGCGTTTGCACATTGCTCCATGCCCAATGAGAAAATATGGCTTTCTCGTCATTTGCGCCAGTAAACATCTTCAAAATTAAGAAATTTGTCGCATTTTTGACAATAATTGCCTACATTGCGATATCAATTTGATACAAATGATTAGGAACCCGCTTGTTCCAGAAGATACTCACGCCGATAGACAACTACAATTGCTGCAAGAGTGCCCAAAATACCAATTGCAAGAAGCGCGGAAATAGCGGCCGCTGAACTAATGCTATCACCCGGCCCGAGCAACTTCAGGAGATCTTGAAACTCCTGGCTATGGCCCATTGGAATACTCAATTCATGCGAAAACAAGGCCTTAATATAATATTTGACCGTGAAAAAGTGGCCACGTCCGGGCAAGAAGGCCACAAATCCATCCCAAATAAAAACCAAGACAATACCAATTAAGTAGGGCCGTTTGAAATAGGCTCCGATAAAGGCGAAAATGCCCACGTAAGCCCAACATGCCAATAGAGCTACCAGCAGGTCCCGAATCAAAATTGGGATCTCGCCGGGGAAAAGCCCGGAGTCCGTTTTTGTTGCCAGAATAAGATAAACAAGAACCGTTGAAGATGCGATTATAATCCATGAAACCAAAGTTACAGCGATGACTTTGGCTGCTGTAAAAGTCAATTTGGATAGCGGGCGCAGTAGCAAATAGGTAATCGTCTCTTCTTCGATTTCGTCACGCACCGCCGCCGTTCCCGCCCACAAGGCCACAAGCGGCCATATAAACCAAGCATGAAACGTTCCCATGATCATGCCGTAAAGGTTTACGGCTGCCATAAAGAACCTTTCCGGGTACCCGTTCGGATCCATTTCGTTACTAAACTTATAAATAATCACACGCCACACTACGGCTAATGCCACCGGCAATAGCGCCAAAATCGCCAAGGCCAAAGCGCGTTTCTGAAATAGGGACCTGCGGATGGTATTGGCAGTCAATGCCAGAGCCGGACGCCATTGCCCGGCCATATCGATAAACGCCGGACGTGAAGGCTCAAATACCCTTTCAGCAGAGCTGTTAATAGACGGTTGTGCAGATATATCGGGTGTATTCACTTCTCTGTTCAATCCACAATCTACAAAGGATTACGAAGAAACCTGCGCAAAGATTCAATCCCTGCTCATTTTCGTATCGGATTGGCCCAGGCCCGACGCCCCTGAGCGTCCACGACTTCCACCCGCGCCGCGTAACTTTCATCCGGGAATGGCGCTTTGACAGAGGTTAGGCCGTCTTCATCCTGAGCGTGTACCACAAAGCCGCTGCCCATTTGTCCAATAAAATTGACGCGTGCTGCGGGCGAGGACTGCACATGGATATATCCGTTCTCAACATGCAGATCGTAAATGTTGGGACCTTGGCTCGCATAAAAACTACCCCGTCTGAGCGCATCGATGATGGCTTCCGGCTCGTGGGCTTCCGCTTTGATCCATGTCCATGCCTGGCCGAAATCGATGTCAGGGATATGACAATCGTCGACACCGACCGCCCCGAGCATGTGTCCTCGATAAAGCAAATCGTCCCAGATCACACTCGAACAAGCCTTACTGTTGCCATTGTCACAGGTGCCATTCCAGACCTCGATGGCCGTATAGCCTTTTACACCCAGCAGATCATGGCAGGTGAGCGATAGCCAATAGGGATGGGCGATAATGGAGATTGCCCCCTGTGCGGTATAGAAGTCGATGATTTCTTGCGGGCTTTTGCCTCTGTAATCGCTTAATTCTTCAGTGCAGGGAAATCCGACAATATGCCAACCTGTGCCGGGATGCGGAGTTTGAACATACGTATCCAGTTCCATGCCCGGAATTTGCAGCAGCCTTTCGACACGCCGGTACTCGGGGACGGCGATACGGCCGTGATCGGTTAATACAAGCACATCGTAACCGCCATCGGCATACATCTGGATCATCTCATCCGGAGAGCGCGCGCCATCCGAACATGTTGTATGGGTGTGCAGATTGGCTTTGTACCAGTTCCCCGGTTTTGACCAGGGCATTTCCAATTCAATATGGTTGGCCATTTTTTTTGCTTCCTATAGAAAAAAGATGAACACGCATTCCAGTATGGTAAAAACCCCGGGAAGCCGCCACCCAGATCTTGGCCGCCGTGGGGATGGGGTCTGCGCAGCGATACACTCCCCCAATCTATGAATGAACAAGCCGCCGCTCCGCCGGTTGGCGCATGATGGTATTTGTGATGAAGCACGATCGAGACAATGGACTTGTTTGCCGTCTATGCGGCGCCGCCTCGCAACGTGTGGTGATGCAACTGCATGGACGCGACGGCCATGCCTATCGTGCCGTGCGTTGCCCGGCGTGCGCGATTGTCTATTCCGACCCGCTGCCTTCTTTCTATGCCGAAAATGCGGCCGGAAGTGAGGTTGATGCCGCACCGGATGGATATGCCTCGCTTTATGATGAAGACTATTACGCCTCCAACTGGGGTGAGGAAGGCAAGGAATACACCGATTCTGCGAAACAAGATCTACGCTTTATTGAAGCGGACCGTCAGCGCGAAGCCATCGCCGCCATTACCGGAGTGAAGCGTGGACGGATGTTGGATGTCGGTTGCGGCGATGGTTCTTATTTGGAGGGATTTAGGCGCGCGGGCTGGGAGGTTTATGGCGTTGAGGTTTCTCCTGTCGCCGCGAACTGGGCGCGTGAAAATTTCCGGTTGCCGGTGTTGGAAGGCGAGTTCGAATCGTTACGTTTGCCGCCGGGCTTCTTCGATTTAATCCGGATGAAACATTGCATCGAACATTTGCCTAATCCGCATCGTGCTGTGCGCCGTGTTTTTGAACTCCTGCGTCCGGGCGGAATTGCCGTGATCGATACCGATAACAGCAATGGCCTGCGCAGCCGGACAGAGATTGCTATTCGTGGTTGTTTGGGGCCGTTTGCGATCAAGATGGTCAAGGCGCTTATGAAAAAAGAACTGGCCGGACGTTACGGACGGCTCACGCCGCCGATTCATCTCTACACATTCAATCCCGCATCCATGCGCCGCATGGCAGGCAATTGCGGTTTTGAACTGATTGACATGCACAGTGTAGCTCATGGCGATCCGGTTTGGTTCCCATTGGTGTCGCGGTTTCGAGGGCATCCGTTTGAAGTCGCGTTTCGTATGTTGGATTGGATCGGGTGGAAATGTGCTGACCGGGGAGAGGCTTTTGTGTCCATTTGGCGGCGGCCAAAGTGACCATTCTTGTTTTCAAAATCTAATTGGACGGCGTTTGACAAGGCGATTTACGCCCGATTCAGTTTTTGTTAGTATGGCTTTGCCATTGGTCTTACGGTTGTTTTGTTTGCTTGCCAAACATCATTGTATCAATCTCTCATCGAAGCAGCCGTGCGGTCGAGTTTTGGTGTCACATCATAACTTACCTCCAGGGATTGAGGATTCCCGGTTGCGCAAGCGCAACTTTGCAAGCGGCGAGTAAATTTTGATTTTCTTGAAACGGGCGCCTGGCCTGCCAGGGGAGTAAGTCCGTTATGTCTTTACTGTGAATCCGGTGCTGTGAATGGGCAGAGCACGTAATGGATTCATGAAGCGAATGTGTGGGAGAGAGAATATGTTCCGTCTGTTTTGTTTAGGGTGTGTTGTGGGTCTTTTTGTAGGATTTGTCTTCATCTCAAGCCCGGCCTGTGCAGAAGTCTCTACAGAAATTCTTTTCGATGCCAATGAGCCTGCTCAACGTCTCTTTATGGGAGCGGGACCGTCGGCCTTGGTCGTAACCGATGTGAATGGCGATGGCCGTTTGGATATCGTCGCTTCCGCCGGACGGGAAACTGAAGGCCCCCTGCAAGGTATTGCTATCTATGCCGCAACGCCTGATGGAAATATGGTTGGCCCATTTCCGCGACCGGGTCCCCAACGTCCCAGCGATATCGCTGTCGGTAAATTTAATGATGATGAAGTTCCTGATTTGGTAATTTGCGGTACGGATTCGGATACGCTTACGGTTCTTCTCGGTTCCCGCGGCGGATTACCGACTCAAAATTTCACTGTCGCCACCGATTCAGGTGCGGCCAAGATCGCGGCCCGCGATTTTGATGGTGACGGCAATACCGAAGTTGTAGTGCTTTCGCATCCCACATCGTTCGATTCGGCCATTTCCATTTATGACATCGATCCGGAAACACCGCCGTTCTTAACCAAGGTGGCCGGTGAAACCCAAACCAACAAATACTGGGCGGATGTGGCCTTTGCCGACCTGGATGGCGATGGCCTGGCCTACGATTTATTGATCCTGCAAACCGGCTCGGCTGGCAATGCGCTTATTCATCACGATCTGGCCACCGATACCCGCACCGAAACTACGCTCGACACCGAAGGCTACGGTACAACCCTGCTGACGGGAGATCTCACCGTCAATGATGAGTCCGATGAGGATATGATTGTTCTCTTGGCCATCAATTTTTCTCTGGTGCCTGAATCGGGTGAGGCTCTAATTATGCAGGAGAGCGCCGGTGAATTGGTTTTGTCATCGACGATGGAAATTGGCTCTTCTCCGGCCGATGGTGTTTTGAGCGATCTGAATGGCGACGGCGTGTTGGATCTGCTTACGGCCAACTCCGGCGCGGGGCAGGTTGAAATGGGCAGCGGCGGGCGGATTATTCCCGATGGCGTGACCGATACCGTGACCATCGCCCTCGGCAAAGGCGATGGCGGATTTATTACGCCTTATGAGTTCGAAGTCCTCGATATTGTCCCCTCCGCGGTTGGCGCGGGCGATCTGGATGGGGATACGCGGCCCGATATCGTGGTGAGTCAGAGTTCCGAAAACTTTTTGCATGTTTATACCGGCAACCTGCCCAGCCTGGTCGAACTACCACTCGATCTTCACCGTGATGCGCAGATCGATGCGCGGGACCTGTTCTGTTTTTCGACACTGTGGCAGCAGGCCGGTTCATCTTTGGCGGACATCAATCTTTCCGGCTCGGTCGAAAAAGTCGATGCCCGAATTTGGGCCAATTATTTTGACAACCAAAAAGAGGTGGCCGAGATTTTGGATGCCGCCGGGGACACGTCTCCGTAGAGCATCTCTCAAAGGGTTTATCCATTTGACACCCCTCCCCAGCCCTCCCCGTAAACGGGGCGGGAGCGGTTTCCGATGCACTCTCCCTCCCGCCCCAATGAGCGCGGCTGTAGGGTGAGTGCCCCGGGGGAGGGCGAATCCCGCCATGGGCGGGATGAGCCGCCTTTGTCCCCGCGCACATTTCGAAATCGTGAGCCGTAGGGTGATTTTACACGCCATACGAACCGCTCGTTTGAAATTCCCTGATGAACCGTGTGGGAGGGCGAATCTCCTGATGAGCCGCCTGTATCCCCGCGCATATTCTGAAATCGTGAGCCGTTGGTTTAATGCCATGACCGAAAAACGCCCCACGCGGGAAATCTCGCCTCTGATCCAAGAAGGATTATCCCTTTTTACGGATGATCTCTATTCGCTGCTGCAATCCGATGCGGATATCCATGAAGAGGATATCCGGCGTCTGTTTGAGGGACGGGACCAATTGGACGGCGTACGGCTTGTACCGCGCATCGCCCCCCTGCCTCAAGACACGCCAGCCGAAATTGTGCTGATTGAAGATTACCGCGACAGCCGTCACCCGCTTCCGCTGCAAGTCGAGGTTCATCTTCGCCCGTGCATCGAAACCGGTGAGAAAGCCCTCCATCCTCTTTACCAATCCCGCCTGCCGGAAATGTGGTAGGGGAAATCCCGCCCAGCCGATACGCGCACAAATCCCGGTTCTTTTTAGTGTAATTAACGCTACTGTGCGTGTTATGCATAACCCCTTTGCGTAGTGCATAAATTCAGAAGTCTACATCATTAATTTTGTGTATCCAAAGTTGGTCGAAAATCGCTATTGACAAAAAAGTGATATTCGATTAGAAGTGATGAAAAATTAACACCTGCAAGCCGCCTGTGGGCACGTTCAAAGATTTTTGGAGGGAAATCATGATATCTCAGATTAATAATTTCGATGCCGAAGAATCAGAATTAATAATGCGACTATTGGTTGATGGTCTATCTAGCAAGGCTGTGCTCAGCTGCGACGAGAAGATTTACATCGAACGCATTCTTAATTACACCAGCCTGGACGACATGGCAAGAGAACGACTGTGGCATAAAGACTTACGCCAAATCTGTAATATCGAGGAGAATTTAAACGACCTTAGCGCAGAGGCTATTAAATATGTTGTTTTTATCTTCGCATTTACTACGGAAATTTTCAAAAATAATAATCTCAAACGATTTGCAAAGAAAAATGCGAATCCATGCAATTTGAATATCGAGATGAAAAAAAAGACCGTTCTGCTTAGCCATGCATATGCTAAGAAACTTATTTGTATTTTCGATTATATTTTTGAACAGAAAGCACGTAGAGTCATACCATTTCGTAAATCGAAGCGAAGTAAATCTTTGAAAAATTATGAAAAGGTTTTTTATGTAGTTGATATGAACTGGCATAAAGAAATTGTAAGTGATCTTGGTGGTGTCAAATTTCCAAAGCCTGTAGAAGATTACAAATTAATTTACTGGCAACTTTACGATTGTATCTTTTCGGATAAAGCGAGTCTGCCTAACTCTCCTCCCAACTTCCGACGTGGATATAAGTTATTGTCTTTTGCAATTGATTTGGCCACTGATTTTGTGCCGGGTGCCAAGCCATCAAAGAAGTTGGCAAAAAGTTCAGGCACTGCGAAAAAAATATTATCAACTATTTGCAAAACCATAAATATTGTGGTTGATTCCAAAGAAGAAGATTCTATCGCCTATTCTGTAAAGAATATACGAGTGTCGGAAACACCCTCTCGAATAGTCTTCTGCATAAATGGGTTTCTCTCAGACCGTCGGGGTTACATGTATGAAGATTGGTTGGATACACTGCAGTATTTAGATGATGACTATTCGTTCTGTGGTTTGAATTGGCCGTCAAAAAATTACAAAAATATTGTTTCCAGTTTTTCTTCTGTTAACAATATCTTTAACCAGCCTTGGTTTGAGGCAGATGCGAATGCCAATCGTGCTGGAGAGTTCCTGGCGGAAGAGATACGGCGTTGGAGCATGTTGTTTGGGCGTTCAAATACCTCATATACGCTAATGGGACATTCGCTGGGAGCGAAAGTAATTCATAGCGCACTTCGGATTTTGTATGGTGATGATGTAAATATTGATGAGGTCTATTTATTTGGGGGCGCGGTCACCCAGGCGGATAAGGGCGAATGGACTGATGCAGCAAAAGTCCCTAAACGAAGAATATACAACTTTTATTCAAAAAATGACCAAGTCCTATCCAAATTATATAGAGCTATTAAACGTGGAGACGAACCAATCGGATTGAGCCCGCTGGCAATTGTTCGCCACAAGGGCATGGAAGCCTGCGATATCCAAAATGTAGACGCTTCTGAGATTATAGAAAGCCACAACGATTATAAAAAGAAACTTAGAGAATTGCTCTCGCTTGAGGCATATGACTTTGGTTTAAAGATTATGTGATTCATTATACCATAAGTTGCCGAAATCCTAATAATAGGAGGGGGTGCATGGCTATGGACCGCTGCAAAGACATCTATGATCGAATAAAAAGTGGAGGTATCCAAGCGATTCAAGAATTCATCGCTGATCGTGCAGCAGAAGAATTGTTTCTGGATTTTAAGCGCTCAAGCAATAACGGTGATGATGTTCGGTTGAGTGATCGTGACCGAAATAATCTATCAAAAGCCATATCCGGATTTGGGAATTCCGAAGGCGGTGTGATTGTCTGGGGCATCGACTGTTCTAAGGATGTGGATGGTGCTGATGTAGCAAAAGCGGAAGTCCCGATAGTAAATCCCGAACGATTCAGGAGCCTATTGGAAGGTGTTGTTTCAGGCTGCACAATACCGCCTCATTCTGGTGTGGAGAATCATGTAATAAAAAAGGATTCTAATACGGGTTTTGTTGCTACTTATATTCCCAAGAGCAACCATGCGCCCCATCAAATGCTGCCTAAGAAGCAATATTATATTCGAGCAGGTTCTAGTTTTATGCCAACACCTCATGATGTACTGGCGGGTATGTTTGGGCGTCGCCCTCAACCGGATGTATTCCATCGTTTCTTGATTGGCGGTCGAAAGTTTGAAGGCGATAGGCTTTCTATTGACGTAGGTGTGGTCATACAAAACGAAGGGCAAGGTATTGCATCAGATATTTTTCTGTCTTGTACGTTTATACATACCGTCGGCTCGAGATGTAAAATTGAGTTTGAGCCCAAAGGAGACAATAACTGGTGTGGGAATATCGCTTTGGGGCGGATGTTTCATATAATAAGTAGGCCTGACTATAGAATGCCGCCTGGCGCGGCTGACTTACCTATCTCATTTAAACTGACTTTTGCTCCGCCTTTTGATTCCAATCTCGAAATCAGAGGACGCATCGGATCGGCGGAATCACAGCGGTATGAATTCATTTTGAATAACGACCGCAAAATAATTGAGGATAGTTACCATAAACTAACGGCTGGGATTATGGCAAATTCACTATCCGAAGAGGTGACGCAGGTCTTAATTGAAGATTTGCTTGGCCTTAGCAAAGTGGAATCTGAAGAATCAACAGTCTGAATATGGAGTTGCAGTTCAAAGGTCCTCACCTGACTTTTTCTATGCCCATCTACCCCGGGGGATCTTGGACATCACTCTCCGAAGTTGTAAAAAAAAGCAAAGGATAAAACAAGCAGCGCGGATCCGGTTTTATGGACCGAACCTGGTTTTATGGATCGGACCCGGTTCAATGGCGATTTATTGATGATTCAATGGAGTGACAGGAGAATACCATGGGACGAACAGGTGTGATTACGTTTAAAGGCAATGGGATGACGTTAGACGGTTCTGAACTGAGTGTGGGCCAGGCCGCGCCGGACTTTACATGTGTTAATGGCGCGTTGGAGCCGGTAAAACTCTCCGATTTCAAAGGGCAAACCGTGATCATTTCGGTTGTTCCCTCGCTGGATACCCCTGTCTGTGAATTGCAGACCAAACGTTTTAACGAAGAAGCCGGAAAGCTGGATGCCAAGGTCCTGACCATCAGCATGGACCTGCCCTTTGCGCAGCGCCGCTTTTGCAGCTCTTTTAACATCGAAAACGTGGTCGTGCTCTCCGATTATAAGGAACGTGCCTTTGCAGAGGCCTATGGACTTTTGATCGATGAACTGAAACTGCTTACCCGGGCCGTTCTGGTTGTCGATAAAGATGGCAAGATTGCCTACCAGGAGATCGTTCCCGAGGTCACCGATGCACCCAACTACAATGCCGCTCTGGATGCGGCCAAAAACCTCGGCTAACCGGATTCTCGCGCCAGCCGAATCACCTCCAAATTAGCCCATACTGAAATCCCGGGCGGGTCCAATGGATCCGCCCTTTTTAATTTTTCTGATCAAGGAATCGCAAGAGTGTTACCAAGAATCTTTTTGCACAATCCGGCCTGCATTCACCCCCCTATAATCCCCCCGTAAACGGGGGGATGTCCTTACTTCAAGCCAAGAAAGCACTCCCTCTCCTGTTTACGGGGAGGGCTGGGGTGGGGTCCAAAAGGAAAAAACTGCTGAGAACATCCCTATAGGCAGAGGGGCCGGTTTTGTGGATAATAATTATTCTAATGGCTCTGTTTTTGAGGTAGAAATCATGCAGCATAGGCGCGGTTTTACGTTGATCGAACTTCTTATTGTTGTGGCTATTATTGGGATTCTGGCAGCGATTGCAGTACCGAACTTTTTAAATGCCCGTACCCGGGCCAAAATCGCCCGGTCACAGGCCGATACCAAGAACCTTGGGACGGCCATTGAGGCGTTCCGGCTCGAACGAGGATTCTTGCTGATTGACATTTGGGATGATGACGGTGCGATCTGCTTAGGGCTTCTGGACCAGTACTTCGGTAATATCGCCAATCCGGCCAAGCCCACACGGCTCATGCGCGATGTTATGGCGCCGCTGACCACACCCGTTAACTACATAGCCTCAATTCCCCAGGATCCGTTTCTAAAAGAACCGGTGACAAGGGCATTAAGTGAAACTTGGAGCGGGCAGCTCGATACGTATACCTATGTAGATAACGATCCGCGTTGCACCGATGCCTGGCCGCCGCACAATCACAACATCGATGCCTATCAGATTGCCAACCAGGGAGTACCTGGTGCGGTTCGGCCCTTTGGCCGCGGGGAATTTGCGTTGATTGGCGCGGGGCCGGATGGCGGCGTGGTTCAGAGTGGTTTTCGAGGGATACCTTATAACTCCTCCAATGGCCTAAGCAGTTCCGGCAATGTTACTTACCGCTCGGGTGGCGGATTCGATGGCGGCTGAGTTAGAGCCAGACTATTGATTGAAACACCACGAACCTTCATCTTACTCCTTGTGGTTTCAATTCCTTGTGGCGTTCTGTCCCTGCCGGGACGGTGTTTTCCCATTTTCCCAATGAATCAGCAGACGGGATTTTGAAACCTCATCGATTTCTTTATCCCAAATTCCTATTGAGGTTGTGCTATGCCTTTCGAACAATTCGACCGCCGACGTGTCAAATTCCTTCCGCTCTCCGAGCGTCCGAACAAGCAGATCATCGAAGAGATGGCTATCGATCCGGATACAACTCCCGAGACTTTGCCTAAAGAAACCGAAGCGGAATTGGATGAAATCGCTGATCGCGTACGTACCGCCCGGGCCAACAATAAGCCGGTCATGCTTGCCTTTGGCGCGCATTCCATAAAGAACTGCCTCGGGTTGCTTTTTATCCGTCTTATGGAAGAGAAACTGGTAACCCATTTGGCCACCAATGGGGCCGGGATCATCCACGACTGGGAGTTCTCCTATCAGGGCCGGAGCAGCGAAGACGTCCGCGTCAATGTGGATAAGGGCCAGTTCGGCAACTGGGTCGAGACCGGTACCAATATCAATTTGGCCTTCGTTGTCGGTGCGTATCACGGATTGGGTTATGGCGAATCGATTGGCAGCATGGTGCAGGAAGAAGGATTGGAAATCCCCACTGTGGACGAGCTGAAATCCTGTATCGCCGATGGCGCAAAAGGCGACGCGATCCCTGAGAAGGTTGCAGCGGCCGCCGATCTGCTTTGGACCATGCAGCAGTTCAATATCCCAGAAGGCCGTATGGATATTCCCCATCCCTTCAAACGTTTCGGTGTACAGGCAGCGGCCTACCGGCTTCAGGTGCCATTTACCGGCCACCCGGGCATTGGCCAAGACATCATCTATAACAGCCCCCTCAACCACGGTGGAGCATTAGGACGTTGCGCGGTTCGCGATTTCTTAATCTACGCCAAAGGCATCGAAAATCTGGATGGCGGTGTATATCTCTCTATCGGTTCGGCGGTTATGTCCCCGATGATCTTTGAGAAATCGCTTTCCATTTCTCAAAACATTCATCTTCAGGCCGGCAACAAAATCACAAACCACCTGATGGTTGTTGTGGATTTGCAAAAGGCTCCTTGGGACTGGAGCCAAGGTGAGCCGCCCATGGATAATGCGGCCTACTATCTGCGCTATTGCAAAAGCTTTAACCGTATGGGCGGGACCTTGAAATACATCACGGCCGATAACCGTGATTTCCTGCTCGGTCTTTATAGCCGGTTAAAGAAATAGCCAAATCTGCGCCGAAAATATCTGCTTGGTTTTTGCATTTGAGGTAGTTGGTGGATAGCGGGGATGCGTTTGTACGTATGGTAAACAAGCGGCTCGGCAGGAGCCTCGCTCCCGCCCGGGTACCCCGGTGGGCATGATTTGAATCACGAAAGCATGAAAGAAGCACGAAAAACACGAAGACATAACCTATGACTACGATTCGATTCCTTGTGTTTTTTGCTTCGCACTTTCAGCGCTTAGGATTATATAGGACTTTGACCTAGGGCGGCGTTTGTCCGCCTTCGGCGTCCAAACTCTGCCCTAGGCTCCGCTTGCTGCGCACCTTCGGTGCTTGGTGTGGGTATTTGAGGGAGTTGGTGGATAGCGGGGATGCGTTTGTACGTATGGCAAACAAGCGGCTCATCAGGAGATTCGCCCTCCCGCCCGTGACCGTTTATGAGCCGGTGTTTTGAAACCGGGTCTAAAGTCCCGGACATCCGGATATGCTTCTATCCCAATATTCGCGATAGGTTTGCTCGGGGATATTGCCGGGACCGATGCGTGAGAAATTACCCCGGCTGATCAACCCGTTGCTTGCAGCGTAGCGCGGATAGCAGTTCTGCGGCCCATTGGTATTGTCAAACCAGCCTTTATCCGGCCCCAAACCGGTTAAAACCCATTGAATGCCCATGCGAATCATGTCCGGGTGGGTGCTGTAGGTTTCGGGACCGTGATAGATGTAATAACTTTTAATCGGTGAACCATAGGCGTTTAAAACCGAGCCATATCCTGTATCGTCTTTTAGAATGGGACCGAAAGGATCCTCTGGGAAATAAGTCATAAAGGCGATGGGTGTAGTCAGCCTGAAAAGTTCATAGGTTGCCGGGTAGGCGTTGTTGTCCAGACGATAAGATTCCAAAGCCGTTTCCAGCGCTTTTAAATCGGCTTCCGTACGCGCCAGTTTGGCCCGTGTCTGAGCATTGAGGAAATTCGGAACTGCAATAGCCGCCAAAATCCCAATAATCGCCACGACAATCAGTAGTTCGATTAAGGTGAATGCATTGTTGCGAGTCATGATCGGTCAAAATCCTCTCAGACTTATGCACGGCTAAATGATTGCTAATTCGAACTTATCCCGGAGTCGAATCCCAGGCGTCACGGTAATTTTTGTGGGGGATATTCCCCGGCCCCACCTGACTTCATAAGGCTCAAATGTTCAAATTTATAACCTATTGATATTATGGCACTTAAGTTTTGGCGGGGTTGTGATTTGGGTGTCGCAAAGTTAAATTAAAAAAATGTTTGCGCGGAAGATTGTTAATCGTAGCGGTTCGACCAGTGTGAAAGTCATCCGCAAAGAAAAAGGGAAGTACCGTGTTGTTCAGACCATAGGAACTTCAAAAGATCCTGCTGTCATCGAGCGCATGTGGCTCCAGGCCCAGAGTATTGCCCAAAAATCGGATCCATACCAAAGCAAACTCTTCGCCCTGGAAAGCGCAACGGATTTAATTGTCGAAAATGCTATGGATTCGTTATCGAATGCCAGTATTCGCACGATTGGTCCCGAACTGATTTTTGGAAGCTTATTCGATCACATCGGTTTCAATCAAATTGATGACCGTTTATTTCGACACCTCGTGATTGCCCGTTTGGCTTTTCCTACCAGCAAACTGAAGACGGTTGACTATCTTTACCGTTATGAAGGTATTTCGCTGTCTGTTAATACGCTGTATGCATTTCTCGACCGTCTGCACGGCCGCTACAAACAAGAAGTCGAACAAATCGTTTACCGGCACAGCCAAAAGCACTTGGGTTCCATCTCGGTCGTTTTTTACGACATGACCACGTTGTATTTTGAAGCTGAAGACGAGGATGATTTGCGAAAGATCGGTTTTTCCAAAGACGGGAAGTTCCAGCATCCACAAATCATGTTGGGATTGTTGGTTGGGGAGGGTGGCTTGCCCATCGGTTACGATGTATTTGAAGGCAACACCTTTGAAGGCCACACGTTGCTACCCACACTCACCCAAATTCAAAAACGGTATGGATTTCAACAACCGATTGTTGTCGCCGACGCCGCCATGCTTTCGAAAGCCAACTTAGCGCGTCTTTCCGAAGCCCACTATCGGTTCATTATCGGAGCACGGATCAAGACTGAAAGCGAAGAAATCAAGCAAGAAATTCTGTCCCGCTCCAAGAGCTTACAACATGGCGATCACTTTGTGTTGAAGCGTGAGGATGGTACGCGTTTGGCCGTCACGTATTCGGCAAAGCGTGCAAGCAAGGATGCACGGAATCGGGAAAAAGGCTTATCCCGGCTTCAGAAACGCATCCGGAGCGGGCGTTTGACCAAAGAGAACCTCAACAATCGAGGGTACAACAAGTTCTTGGTGATGGACGGCGCGGTATCGGTACGGATTGATGAAGAGAAGGTGCTTGCGGATCAAAAATGGGATGGTTTGAAAGGATATTTGACCAATACGCGCCTTGGCGCCAAGAAGATTGCCGAACAGTATTCTCACCTATGGCAGATCGAGAGAGCCTTCCGTATTTCGAAAACCGATTTGCGAGTGCGTCCGATTCATCACTATCGAAGACGTCGGATTGAAGCCCACCTGTGCATCGCCTTTGCGGCCTATGCCATTTACAAGGAACTGGAGCGGCTATTGAAAAACAAAAAGATCGTGATGAGCGCAAAGAGGGCGGGGGAACTGACACACAATATGTACGAAATGCACTACACACTTCCAGATTCGAAAATGAAGAAAAAAAGAGTGCTGAGAATGGATAAGGAACAACAGATTCTATTTGATGCCATTCATAAAAAGTAAGGGTGTCGCAAATGTGAAGTCAAGAAAATATCTGCTTGGTTTTTGCATTTGAGGTAGTTGGTGGATAGCGGGGATGCGTTTGTACGTATGGTAAACAAGCGGCTCATCAGGAGATTCGCCCTCCCGCCCGTGACCGTTTATGAGCCGGTGTTTTGAAACCGGGTCTAAAGTCCCGGACATCCGGATATGCTTCTATCCCAATATTCGCGATAGGTTTGCTCAGGGATATTGCCGGGACCGATGCGTGAGAAATTACCCCGGCTGATCAACCCGTTGCTTGCAGCGTAGCGCGGATAGCAGTTCTGCGGCCCATTGGTATTGTCAAACCAGCCTTTATCCGGCCCCAAACCGGTTAAAACCCATTGAATGCCCATGCGAATCATGTCCGGGTGGGTGCTGTAGGTTTCGGGACCGTGATAGATGTAATAACTTTTAATCGGTGAACCATAGGCGTTTAAAACCGAGCCATATCCTGTATCGTCTTTTAGAATGGGACCGAAAGGATCCTCTGGGAAATAAGTCATAAAGGCGATGGGTGTGGTAAGCCTGAAAAGTTCATAGGTTGCCGGGTAGGCGTTGTTGTCCAGACGATAAGATTCCAAAGCCGTTTCCAGTGCTTTTAAATCGGCTTCCGTACGCGCCAGTTTGGCCCGTGTCTGAGCATTGAGGAAATTCGGAACTGCAATAGCCGCCAAAATCCCAATAATCGCCACGACAATCAGTAGTTCGATTAAGGTGAATGCATTGTTGCGAGTCATGATCGGTCAAAATCCTCTCAGACTTATGCACGGCTAAATGATTGCTAATTCGAACTTATCCCGGAGTCGAATCCCAGGCGTCACGGTAATTTTTGTGGGGGATATTCCCCGGCCCCACACGTTCGATGCTGCCCCGGCTGATCAGTCCGTTCGAGGCTTGGTAGGGTGGGTAAGAAGCCGCACTGTTCGAACCGTCAAACCAGCCCTTGTCCGGTCCCAGCGCCGTGAGCACCCAACGGATTCCTTGCCGGATCATACCCGGATGGCTGTCGAATGTGGGCGGACCGTGGAAGATGTAATACGATTTGATCGGCTGTCCATAGGCGCTTAGCACCGACCCGTAACCATAGTCCGTAGACAGGATCGGTCCGAATGGGTCTTCGGGAATTGAGCCCATATACGCCATTGGTGTTGTGAGCCGCCATAGTTCCCAACTCCCGATATATTTGTTTTCATCGAGTTGGTACGATTCGATGGCGGTTTCCAGCGCTTTCATATCCGATTCGCAACGCGCGATCTTTGCCCGGGTTTGCGCATTGAGGAAATTCGGAACTGCAATAGCCGCCAAAATGCCGATAATTGCAACCACGATTAGCAATTCAATCAGTGTAAATGCCGTCGAATTTAGCGTGGATAAAATAGTGTGAGTTTTCATGGCTATGACTCCGCTGTTGTTCCGAAGATAATTCTACTACAGGAAATAGTCGTCGTCTGCCCATTTGTTCCTGTCGAATCGCTATTCTTATCGAGTTCAAACATGCCGTTTATCCCCCAACCAGGCCCCCAACCGGGATTTGACCTCCGAAATAGGCAATATCCCCCGCGCTCCTTAGGCCGTTACTGGCTTTGTAGGCTACGGCAACCCAAGTGTTTCCTACCGGAGCATCGGGGCAGGCGATAATGCCCGGCAATGCAAAAAGCCCATCGCCAAGATAATTCGGGCCGTATGTCATTATTACGAAACTTTGCCTTCTGCCCAAAGAGCAATTTTGCAGATAGAGAGAGCCGAACCGGTTCTTTTCGTTGTAGTTATAGTAGGTATAGGAGCCTGTGTAACTCCCCTCAAAATCCGGTTCCAGTTTTTGCCGTTCCACCTCATTGATGAATGGATCTCGTATGTCCAGGCTGGAGATATATGCCACCGGCGTAGTTAAGGGATAAGCGCATGGATTGACTTGATATTTGTAAAATGGGCTGTCGATTTGATCGCGCGGGAAACTTTGATGATCCAGATAATAACTTTGCAGCGCGGTGCCCAGACTATTGAAGTCCGCTTTCGCTCGGGCGACATTCGCGCGGATTTTTGCATTAAGGAAATTAGGAAGCGCAATTGCCGCCAATGTTCCGATGATGGCAACTACAATGAGAAGCTCAATCAGAGTGAACGCCGCTGGGCGTTCCGGTCTATGGCTCAACACGTTTCACTCCGCAGGGGATTATTCCGGCGGATGGCCACCCCTGGCAATTAATTCCTCACGTGCTTGGTGAATTCTACGTAAAAAGCGCTGCTTTGTCTTCCGGTCTGCAATAGCGGCCAAATTATTAATGTAGGTCTCTGCACCGTGAACGACTGTCAGTAAGTAGGTGGCGTCTTCCGGCGACCGAATCTCTTGGCGTCCGCAGTACACATAGATTGGTGAGGTGTGAGCCTCGACACCAATTGGCCAGCAGTGCCAAACGCGGTTTTTGCCATAGCAGCGCGCCGCCAGCCAAGTGCTTTGTTCTATGGGAACTTTGGCCTGCAACTTTGCACTCTGTTTATTACGTCCTGTATCAGCTGCCGCTACGACCTTGCCGCCGCAGACAATTTCCAGCGTATCGAAGGGCATGGACGATTTGGCCCATGCCTCAACCTCGACTGAGCCGCCCCGGGCCGGAAGCCGTAAGGTGCCGCCTACTCTTTTGCCTTCCACGCGCAGATCCAAAATCGGGCCGGATGATGTAAATGTGCGGCCCTCGCGGATGGCATTGGCCCAACTATCGTAAGAGAATTCGCTGTTTTTGCCCGTATAGGCGTATGTTCGTACTCCGCCGATGGGCATACTGTTCGACATTTTGTCGGTCCCGCCCACAATCGCCAGCCGAACGCCGCAATTTAGAATTCGGTAATACTCCCGATGGCCATAAGAGATATCTTTGGTGCCGGAAAAATAGCGAACTTCTGCGCCGTCGATCTTATTCAGAATCAAATTGACCGGAGATTCCGCATATGGATTCGGGAAATGCGGCTGGATTACCAGACCTCCCGCCTCACGGCAACGCTCCGTCCACTCACCGATCATGACTTCCATCGGCTCGCCGATTCCCGCTTCATCCGCTTCGCCGGTAGATAGCGGATAAACCGGCGATTTGCATCCTAAAAGACTGATGTGGCCCATGACATGCTGCCGGTTTTCGGTTGAGACATAGACAATTACATCGTCATTTGAAACACCGCTCACCGCACCGGTGATGTCGCCAACATTGGTATAAAGTTCACCCCATTTCGCAGCCAATAGATTAAAAACGTTTACGTCTTCGGCTTGCGATTCCAAACGTCCGGTTTCCGGTGAGACAAAATGCACGTGCGTGTCGCCGGTCATCCAGCCCTCGGAACGCAGGTTTGTCCAGCGAGAGATGGGCAGGTCGATTTCTTTGGTTCCGGGCCGAATCTTTAGCCGTTTGCGAACAGGCGTGTATTCAAATCCTTTGGCCGCTTCCACAAGAACTTCACCCACCGGGAGATCGGCCTGGCAGGTTCCATCGATATAAGCGTAGGTCATACCGCCCAAAACCAGATCCGAGCCGACATCTTCAAACCAGGCCTCGTTAACGAAACGATTGTGTCCCGCCGGTGGAATATAATCGCCATCCGGTGTGCATAAGTGAATCCGTACCGGTGTGGGATTTCCCGTCTCTTGGTCGACGACACGAATATGCACGCGATTTACTTGAGAGGAGGCCGGTCCGACTTGGATTCTGCCGTTTCCTGTTACGACTCGTTTTTCAATAACATCGCCCCAACGTACGGCGCCTCGTATCGATTTCCCTCCGCTTTTGGCTTCGATCTTTAGTTTTGCATCGGGGTGCGCAAAAGCCTCAATAATCCTTTTGTTTTTGGTTTTGGGAGTTGATGGATCGCGCCCCCATCCGCGCAATTTTGATTTCTCAAAATCTTTGGCAGGGGGAGTGGTTTCGGTATTTCGTAAAATCACTCCTCGATCGATCTTTGCGTCAATCTCCTCGCCACCTTTGACTGTTACGCGTAAGGTTTGTCTCGGCGGCCGCTTAATGGGATGGGCCGGATCGTGCCCCAGCGTGATTGCACCGATGGCAATGCTGGCTTTGCCGGTTGAATTGAAAATAACTCTTTCGATGATTTTATCCGGGTAGGGATTTTGCCAGGGCAGAAGCCACCAATAGGCCCAGAGGCCATACGTGCCTTCCGATAAGTGGACTTGGTCTTGTCCCCAGATTTCGGTTTTTTCATGGCGCGCTTTGTATTCCCTGTGGCACCAGCAGTTAAATGGAAGTTGTCCCCACTCGAACCAATAATCCGAAATCTCAAACCTGCGCCGGATTGCCAGACATGACTGGGAACCATCGTTGTAGTGGAGTATGTAATCCGCCAAATGCTCTCCCGGTTCAACAACTCCGTGAAGTGGAGAGCCTTGGGCATGACACAAATCCGAGCAATGAGCCACGATCAGCCATTCCGCTTTTTGGCCCAACTTCAGTTCCAGAGTATGCGGGCCCGGTTGGGGAAGCATGCCGATTTTTTGCCCATATCCGGCTTTGAACGGAATCCCCCACCAGTTTTGCTTTCCGAGCGGGAGACTCTCGATGCAAGTCTCCTGATTCGGCCGCCAAATTTGCTTTTTGCCGATTCTTTGAGTTGTAAGAGTGTATTTAGCAATCGGGCTGATATTGACCGGTGTGAATGTGGGCATAGTGATCCTGAAAATGTGCCTTTAATTCTAGAGTTGTGGCGGGAGACGCCGTTTCACATCATCCTCGTCTTCTTCTGTATGGACGTCAACTCTTCATCACGGGAATTGGCTTGCTGTGCGGAAGCATGAGTGCGCTTGTGGTCTATGTTCTGGATTGACAGAATGCGTGCAGACCGACACACATATTTGCCCCCATTCTCGTGAATCGTCCGGGGGTGTCTTTTCGATTTACGGATTTAGAATATGAGCAATGAACAAGAAAACAATCAAATGAAATCCCGTTCCAGCAACATCGCCCGTACCAAAGATCTCAACCGGCGCGGTTTTGGCCTAAAAAACGAAATTACACCGGTTCTCGATGCTACCTATACGAGTGATCTGGTTACCTATATCCGCGAAAATGGCTATGTGCTTTCGGTCGGCGATCTGACCTTCCGGCTCGCCAAAGAATTCGGATTTTGTTACGGCGTGGACCGGGCCGTGTTGTTTGCCTATGAAACCCGTAAGAAATTTCCGGACCGGCAGATTTTCCTCACCACTGAGATCATCCACAATCCCCGCGTCAACCAGAATCTTGTCGATCTTGGGATTCGTTTCTTTTCGGGGGGATATGGAGGCGATACGACGATTGATGATGTTGGCGAAGGCGATGTTGTCTTGCTCCCGGCTTTTGGAACAACTGTGCAGGAAATCGATCTGCTCCGCGAAAAGAAATGCATTTTGGTCGATACAACCTGTGGTTCGGTGATGAATGTCTGGCGGCAGGTCGAGCGTAATGCGCGTGATGGTTTCACTTCAGTGATCCATGGCAAAAAGGAGCATGAAGAGACCGTTGCGACAAGTTCCCGGGCGGTTGAGTCGGATGATTCCGCCTATTTGGTGGTACGCAATGAAGATGAAACCCAAAAGGTCTGTGACTTTATCCGGAATGGAGGAGACCGCGATCAATTCCTCGAATGTTTTCAGGGGGCTTATTCAAAAGGCTTTGATCCGGATCGTCATTTGAAACGAATCGGTGTGGCCAACCAGACCACGATGCTTTCCTCTGAATCTCTGCATATTTCCGATCTCCTGGAGCAGGCGGTCCGTGATCGTGAGGGGCGTGAGGATATCGGCGACTGTTTCCGCAAATTCGATACAATCTGCACCGCCACCCAAGAGCGTCAGGACGCCATTCTGGAATTTGCCAACGATCCTCCCGATATCTTTCTTGTAATAGGCGGATTTAATAGCAGTAACACAACCCACTTGGCGGCCATTGCCAGTTCATTTGCACCCACGTATCACGTAAGTGACTCAGATTGCTTGATTTCTGACCATACCATCCGCTGCAAAAATTCAAAGACCTATGCAATTGAAGAGTCTGAAAATTGGCTTCCGAAAGGCCCTATTACGATAGGTGTCACCGCCGGTGCGTCGACACCGGACCGCGTGATGGCCGACGTGATCCTTCGCGCAGTAGAGTTACGGGGATGTTCTCAGCATTTGCCTCAGTTCGCTGGGGCGGGCCAATCACCGGGCTTGAATCTCCCTGTAATTAATAGCTGAGATGTTGCGCCTTGGATGTTATTCCAGAATGACATTCTTGTATTTTTTGTAGACTTAGGTTGATTCTATCATACTGAGAACATTGGATTTACGGATTCTGTAACTTGTGTAGACAGGTTGTGCTCCGAATAGAAATTCTCCCAGAAAAAAACAATAAAATTGCTAAAGCCTGGCGTTGCGCCGCCGAAACTTGTTCCAAGTTCAACGACTCTGTGCCTATGCAGGTGCAGAAGAAAGGAGTCAGAGGAAAGTCTAAACACATAACCGTTCGGCCCGGGAATGGGTCCAGCGAGGCTGACAACCTCCAGATAACGGCTCTTACTTTGAACGCACCCACACGACCTTGGTTAGGAATACCGAGGTTCCGTTCTCAATAACCGACACGGATGTCGGTCTTCAGTATCACGGAGGATACGAAAAGATGAGTATCACACGCATTAATAACAACGTGGCCGCGGTCACCGCTACGCGGAACTTAAATGTGACCGGGCGAGCGTTGGAAAAAAACATTGAAAGGTTGTCATCGGGTCTCCGGATTAACCGAGCCGGTGACGATGCCGCAGGTATCACCATTCGTGAACGCCTGCGCGGGCAGATACGGGGTATCGACCGTGCTGTTCTCAACGCGCAGGATGGAATCAGTCTTTCCAACACCTCGGAAGCCGCACTGGATCAGATTGTCAACAATCTGCATCGACTTCGAGAACTAGCCATTCAGGCTGGTAACACCGGTACGAATGACTTCCAGGCCATTCAGGCCATTCAGGACGAAGTCTTTCAACAGGTTGATGAAGTCAATCGTATCGCTGAGACGTCGCAGTTCGGCACCCGGGTTCTCTTCAACGGCGACAACTCAAACACAACCAACGTAAAAAAAGGTCAAGACGATATTGGCGTGCGCATCTCTGATGATCCCAATGCCTCCAATCTCCGCTCGGGCACGTCTGTCTTGAATATTGTTCGCACAAACGCAGGCCGCGAGACTTTGCTCCCCTCGGAAGTCATCGGCAGCCAGCAGGTTTTTGCCACAGGCATTAAAGACAGCACGGATATCGTCGTCTCAGTTGATGCATTTGCATCGACTTTGCCATTGCAGAGTGTTGCTTCTTTGGCGGCCGGTACTGCATTAACGGCAGCCTCTACTCTCGGATCGCATTATTTTGCCGGGATTTCGTTAGCCGCCACAGATATTATTTCCTTTGAAGGTGTTTTGTCCGACGGAATCACCGCGTTCTCCGGATCGATTTTGATTTCATCCGGTGGTGCGGCCCCAACAACCGTTCAGGACATTATGAGCACGATCCAACAGTCGATCAGTGCTGCAGAAGCCGCCTTGTTTGGTGGTGTCACGATTCCTACGGATTTCATTCAGACCGAAGTCACGTTGGATGATGGGCGGTTGAAGTTCGTTTCCAACAAAGTGGACGCGACTTTGGGTTTGATTGATGCCGCTGCTCCAAGTGGGTTCGATATTAACTTCGCCGTCATCGATTCAGGAACAACCGTGGCCGGACGTGTCGCCTCTACCCGTGATTTGGTACGCGGTGAGTATGTCGGCGGCAAAATCGGCAATACGGTCAATTCGATTACCGGTTCGACTTTTGATAGCGGCGAGTTTGCCATTACCGTGACGGATATTATTCCGCCCGTGCGACAGAAGGTTGAAAGTAATCTGCAGTTCCGCGATACAACCGGTGCGATTTTGGACCGCTCGGCATCGCTGGGCCAGCTGGGGCTGAATGGTACGTTTGTAAACGGTATCTATACCCAATATGTCACGCTTGGCAATCCGGTCGACTTGGCGGGTCCTCCAACGGCTGCATCATTAGCCGCAGCCACCAAGTTTGTTATTGAAGGCACCAATCCCGATGGCACGACGTTCTCAACTTCGATCACATATGCCAACGGTGACGATGCCGTTGCAGGTGTTCGCGATGGTTACGCCAACTCCATATCCGGGATTATTGAAGAACTGAACAACCGCAACCGTTCGTCGGCCGTCAATGGCGCGGGAAATCAGAGTGGATTCACTGATGCGGTTTTGACCTTAACCGGAAATGGAACCTTTGAGCTCATCGACGATGTGGCCGAAGAATCAAAAACCACATTCTTGATTCGTGTCGAAACGCCTTTCAATACAGATCAACAGACCATCAACGACCGTGCCGTCCTAAAACGTTCAGGTACCGAAGAGACTGCGACCGTATCGGTTGCCGGCGGTGAACTTCAGAGAGTTACTGTTGGCGATTTCGTTGTTCTTGAAGCGCCGGAGCCCACTGTGTTTGGCGAAACCCAACAGCGTGTTGCCCTGCGCTTAGGCGGTGGCGACCGCTTCCAAGGCGGAACCGAGAGAACCATTTTCAATGAAGGTGAAGATACGCTGGAAGTTGAAGCCCAAGAATATGTGGGCACGCTGAATAGCGGTATCCCCGTAACCTTCCAGAATGGCGATCAGGACGTCTTCTTTATCTCCGGCGTTTCTGAAGGTGTTGCTGAGACGATTATGTTGGATTTCGACATCGTTTTAGATGTCACAGGACCGCCAACGGATGGATCGCCAAACACCGGTATCGCCGTTTTGCTTTCGACTTTAAATAGTGCTTTGAATTTCCAGGTCGGTGCTTTTGCAGGCCAAGACCTGCAAGTGAATATGCCCGATCTTCGTGGAGATAACCTCGGTTTCGGACGCGGCAGCGGGATGACCGTTTCGGACATCAACGTTACAACCGTATCCGGCGTGAATGCAGCGCTCGAGATTATCGATGAAGCCCTGGACCAAGTTTCCCGGGCACGGTCGACACTCGGTGCATTTGTAAACCGTCTTGAGGCAACCATCTCCAACTTGTCGGTAGCATCGGAGAACTTGACCGCGTCAGAATCGCGGCTCTCGGATGCGGATATTGCGGCGGAAACGACTTCCTTCACACTGCATCAGGTTCTCTATCAGGCCGGTACAAGTGTGTTGGCGCAGGCAAACTTCCTGCCGCAAGGTCTACTTTCACTACTCGGATAAACAACCCAACCATTGACCCTCGAGGGAGGGGGTTTTGACCCAGGCCCCCTCCCTCAACCCTCCCGCCTCTTTGCTGCGGCAAAAGCGGAGTGGCCCAAGGTGTGTCTAGGAGCGTTATGATGAAGCTACGGAAACAACAACAAGGAACCAACAACAGCAAATCAGAAAAACCAATAGGCATCCCAGTCGTAGACGCTGAAGGCAACCTGATTTTCCTTCCATTAAAAGCAAAAAAAGTGGAAACAACAGCATTCGAAAAACCCGGTGTTCTGAAGAACCTTATGCTTGCCAGCTACAAAACCGGTTTATTTGGGAACCAATCCAATGGAAATGCGGGCAAATGGCCCCGAGGTGAACGTGCCGACTTTATTGTCGGATCGCGTTCGGCACGAGGCGATTCGCCCGCCGGCAATAGCGCGTCAGCGGTACGCCAGGTGGAAGATGATAAAACTGAACTCCTCCCTCTTGGCGAGCGTGAAGAATTGCAGGGCGCACAGCGCAAGAAGAGACCTTCGATGTCATTTGAAGATGTTCTGCGCCGAGCTTTGCAAACAGGAACCCGGGAGAGGCCGGCATTTGACCTGCGCCCCGTTTGGGAGGCGACAACATGAAACGCCAACTGAAAAAGAAACCAATGAAAAGCGTTTGGGCCGAAACCGGTGTGGCTCTCGGACAAGTCCTGGGAACAACCAGTCTGTTAGCGACCATGCGCTGGCTGCCTTCAGAAGAAGACAAACAAATAAATCAGAAAACAGTCGAGGCGGTGGACCAAACGAATGAGGATCAAAACGACTTGCATCCCGTACGGCGAATCTTGGCCCCACCCCTTGAGGCAATGGCCTGATCGGCAAACAGGAGAATGGATATGGCGAAAAAAAAGATATCCCATCGACTCCGAAATTTCAATCCTGTGTCGGCTGCTGCGGCAAACCGGGAGGATTGGATCCATCGCCTAATGCGAAGACTGCCGATTGAACTCAAGATTGTTGACGCGAAAGTCCAAATGTGGCCGCCATCGATTCGGATTCCAACGGATCTTGTTTACGAAGCGGCCGGAGGATCGAAGCGAATAAACTAAATACCATGCGTGCAAAACGAAACGACAACATAGGAATTGCATCAAAATGCACGCAAAAAAAAGAAAGGAGGTGAATATCATGCGCATGAGTCTCGAACGAGCCATTTCCAGCTTCCGATGCCGGTTACGGCGTGCTTGGAGAAATCCGTTGCGGCTTGCGTACGCCTAAAAAACGGATTGTAAAAGCATCGTATGAAGTTTGGTGTCCCTTTGTTGAAGGGATAAACGAAGACGGAAATCTACCGTGGTCTGACGATCTGTATCGTTGGTTCGACCGAAGATAAGCAATGTCCATCATCCAATCTGTGATGTTTGGAATGGATGGGAAGACTGCACCGGTCCCGATGTGTGGGATTTCTGTAATCCAATGGAAAGGAGTCGCCTGATGACACCCTCGAACCTTTGTCGTCTCGATGCCGCGTTGTGCAAATGTGTTCCTCTACATGAATGTCGAGCGGGAAAGGCTGTCACGCCGCAGGGCACAGCCGGGGAACATTATGTTTCCTTGATGTTGTCTACAGCACAAACCAGAGCGGGCGTGTATTCGAGGCCATCTCAACGGAGCGGCCGGATCCTTTTCCGAAATCGTGGGTGTCATAGATTCAATGGCCTCACCCGACCATTCGAATCGAAGGGCTGTACAACAACTTGCCAGACACCCGGTTCGTCGTTCTGCATAAAAGTTCGAAACAGGGTTGAAGACCCCTCTTTGCACTCCATGCAGTTGTCGATGAGTTGGCGATTCCCCGGAAAAGCCACCCCGGTACGTACAAACTCGGATGAATGTTTTGTGAATCAGCACCCATCTTGGAGGGCGAAACATGCCCCTGTATTGGCACCCACAACCCGCAGGGCATCCGCACGATTACTGTCTTTTACAAGGCGGAAGCCCACTCGAAGCCGTCACGGCGCGCATTTGGGATTTGAATCTTGTTTGGCGCCGGCTCAATGGAAAGCAGACACCCCTCGCGGTATCGCTTTCGAAACTGAAAGAACGTTGCCGGAATAAACGGCAGGACTAAAACAAAACGCAGCTCATTCCTAAACCGGTCAGCTTCACCCAACCACCGGAAATGGAAGAGCGAATCGAAGAAAGGAGATTTAAGGGAAAATCAAAACATAACCCATCTGTCCGCAGGCAGTTTCGTTGGACGAGAGGCTTCCCCGCCTCGAAAGGTATGGGCGATGCAGCGATATAACGCTGGGGACAAGCGTAGCTGTATATGAGGATCTGCCGTGGTCTGTTCCGGACCGTCGATGGATAAACGGAATAGAAAAGAATGATTTATCAGCTCTCCAAACCGATCGTTCTTTTACTCTGTAAGGTTATTCCGGCCCTATGATCGATAGCTCGGAGTGGGCTTTCCTGCCGCACTCTCCGCGATAGTTAGGAATCCTCTCACATAGCTGCGTGTGTCCTCCAGGCAAGTGAATGCAGACCTTGATAGATAACACTATCGAGAAAACCGTACGGGGGCGTTTCACTCGGCGCCTCGGTACTTGTCGGCAAGCCCGAGCCCTTGGGGTCTGACCAACCCTCTGTTGCATTCACGAAATCCTGGATCCACTCCACCCGCACGATTAGCACCCCCTAACAGGTGCGGGAAATGACCACACGCCGTTGGCACGGATGCCGACAAATGCGTTTCACGGAGGATTCCATGAGCATTACACGTATCAATAACAATATCGCATCAATCAATGCTAACCGAAATCTGTCTGCGACAAGCGGACAACTGCAAAAGTCCATTGAGCGCCTTTCCAGTGGCCTCAGGATCAACCGAGCCGGCGATGATGCCGCAGGTATGACAGTCGTCACGAGGATTCAAGCGCAGGTTCGAGGACTTGAAAGGGCCGTCGCCAATGCACAAGACGGCATGAACTTAATCAATGTTGCAGAAGGCGCCCTTGAAGAGACAACCAATCGTCTCAACAGAATGCGCGTTCTGGCCATTCAAGCCGCCAACACGGGCGTGAATGACGCTCAAGCCCGTCAGGCTTTGCAGGATGAAGTTTTCCAGTCAATCGACGAAATTACTCGAATCGCCGAAACAACAACCTGGAATACAAACAACCTGCTGAATGGTGATTATAAAGTTGTTACCGAAATCAAAGCGGGACAAGACGGTATCCAAAACTTTGGGATCAATATCGATCCGGGTCCCACTTCCAATACATTGGAAAGTGGCGTCTCATTCCTGCATATTGTAAATACCGTTGCCGGACGCGTGCAGATTATTGCGGGCGAAGGCAAGGGTGAACAACAGACTTTTGCCACCGGTATCCGGGATGCAACCGATGTCGCCGTTTCCCTTGGCTTCTTTACGGATGACACCAGTTTGGCTGCCGCCGCTTTGGGTGGCGCTGCCGCTCTGGATGGTAACGCGTTTAATGGCGTATCCATTGCCTCCGGTGATGCGATTGCCTTTGATGGCGTTATTGCCGATGGCGTGACCAAGTTTAATGGGCGGCTGTCGTTGGATGGCGCGTTGTCGCCTGATGATTTGGCATCGGCGATCAATGATGCTATTTCCCAAGCGGAAACCGGTCTGTTTGGAGCCACGGTTGACACGGGCTTCGATATTTCCGCGTATTATCGTGACGGCCGCATTCACATCAGTACAACGGACGGCCTCACGACCCACAATTTGGCATCCATCAACATCCGTCTGATCGATGCAGACGGATCTGGCGATGTTTTGACGCAACGCTTGGGAGTCAGCCGCACAAGTGTAGATACAGGCGGCATTATTGGCTTCGATACCACGGTCGATAACAACGGCCAGGTTGGCAACAACGTATTGGCAATCACCGGCTCGACTTTCGATACGGGACAGTTCGAGGTTCTCGTAGAGGATGTGCAGGGCGAAACGCAACGCATGGTGGAAAACACCGTCCGATTCAACGATTTGAACGGTGTCACCATGGGGCGCGATGTCACCCTTATTGGGACCGCCGGAATGAACGGCCGGTTCGAGAATGGAATCTACACAGGATTCACATCTCTCGTAGCCGGTGACACCATCACGATGGAAGGCGCCAACTACGATGGTACGACATTCTCCCGCGTATATACCCTGACCACCGCCGACGGTACTGATGTTGACGGCCAGATTGCGACCATCTCCGGCCTTATCCGCGAATTGAACAACCGGCTTTATTCCAACGGCATCCAAGGCACCTTTATCGACGCCGTTGCGACCTTTGTATCGGATGGCTATATCCGCGTGATTGAAGAAATCGGGCGTGACGATTCAGAGATGAATTTCACGTTGCGTTTCAACATGCAGACCGGACCGACCACAATCAATGATGACGCCGTTCTGTTACGCGAAGGTTTTACCCAGTCCGCTACGTTCTCGCTTCCGGATGGAGACCGGATTCGAGCCTCTGCGGGCGATGTAATCACGCTGCGTGGACCGGAGTCGACCATTGAGGGTATTCCCACCCAACAGGTGACATTGCGTGTCGGCGATAATCTGACCGCCGGTACCGATATCATTGAAGTCACTGCGCCGGAGTATGTCGGCCGGTTAAACGGCGGCCCGGCCGTGACTTTCACCAATGGCGATCAAGATGTTGTGTTCATCGATGATGGCTCCGGGGAAAAAGGAGTCGCCAGGACTCTAACCTTGGATTTCGACAACATATTGGACATTACCAAATCAGATACACAACCCGATCCCGGGACCACCATTCTGATTTCAACCATTAACCGTTCCATGAACTTCCATATCGGCGCGTACTCCGAACAGAACTTCCGCATTTCGCTTGGAGATCTTACGGCTGAAAATCTCGGATTCGGAAAAGGCAGCGGTCGAACCGTTCGGGATATCGAAATCACGACAGTCACCGGCGCTAATGAAGCTCTGAAAATTATTGATGAGGCCTTAGATCAAGTGAACCGGACCCGCTCGCTCTTGGGTGCTGCCACAAACCGTCTGGAATCAACAGTCAGTAATCAATCTGTTGCTATCGAAAATCTAACAGCTTCGGAATCGCGGCTCCGCGATGCAGATATCGCACAAGAGTCGTCCACCTTCGCTTCAAACCAAGTCAGATTGCAGGCGGCTGTCTCTGTGTTGGCACAGGCCAACTTCACACCGCAGTCGTTCTTGTCACTTCTCGGTTAGGTTGGAGAGCTCTAACTGAGTCGTATCAAGTCCCCTGGAGGTTATTCGGCGGGGATCGGAGGTCACGGCCCGATCCCCGCCCGCTAATTTATCTTTTTATGCGTTACGATGTTTTAGTTCAGTACGGATATGAAATAGGGCTTCCCGGTGTGCTTTGATTGCTCGGCCCAAATCACGCAGGAGATTACTATACCTTTCCTGCGCAACTCGATTTGAATCGGGCGTGTTGCCGCCGACCAACCCAACACCATCACCGTGTCCCACAAATTCAATCCATGTGGGACCTACGTATTTTGAAAGCATTCCTAAAAAATCGTCTTTTGAAGATCCCAAATAAACTACGGCCACAAGATCTTTTAATGCTCTCTTGAACGGCAAAGCGTCGTTTGGATTCAAGGCATCCACTTTGCGGCGCAACTGTGAAAATGCACTGGCTTGATCTTCCAATTTGCGCATAAGCGATGCGCAAGCCGTATCCAAATCCTTCACGCTGATTAGCGGAGGGACTTTTGCGATTCGTTCGTGAAGTCGTTCGAGAGCATGTATGGGGCCGGGTGGAAATAAATGTTCTATCTCTTCCCATGGGCGGTATGGAATCTCTCCCAGCCGCGCACCGTGTTTGGAAAGGTTTATCGCGTCAATGCCCTGCAACTCGATGATGCGAGCTGTCTCATTGATATAGCGCTGAAACATGATATTGGTTGCTACGGTGCCGCCGTCGTTACTAGGCACAAAAATGTGCTCGTTTTTCATTCTTTCCACAACATCCAATTCCAGTTGGAGAGCACCGTCGGAATAAAAGCGCTCGCCAGGGAACGCCAGGTCGGCGCCCAGCAATAAAATCGGCGCTGCACCCATCATGCGTGCAACGGAAATGGCCGAATGGGTTGTTGAGCCTCCGGTCGGCAACTGTCCCGCCGCCAGATCCAACCCCAAAATTTTAGTGATCGGCCTGCCGACGGTGTTTCGGTTCTCAAGACTACATACGGACATAGCAATGGTGTTTTCCGGCGGGAAACGTTCAAAAATGGAGGGATGGACACAAACATAGGCAAGCAGAATTTCATCGCCGATTGGGCCATCTTCCAAATGCCGCGCATTGAGTTCCGTGAAATCCAAAGAGACAACCATATCAGGCTGTAAACCCGCTTTGCGCAGTGTCCTGTGCGCCGTATCGACGGCAATCAGTCCGATGCGGTCTCGAATTCGTTTAAGCTGAGGCAGGTGATCTTGCAGTGATGGACCGGCTGCCGCCACGACCGTGGGAATCCCGGCCCACACGCTCCACAAATCCTTGAGACCTCGAATTTTTGGCAGGAGGGGAGCTGTCCGTTTTAAATTTCCCAATGAAGCGACTTGCTGGATCGCATTGGTCCTAGCGAGCAGGCGTTCATCTTCGATATGTTGTTGGATGATATGCCCGTATTGTTGGATAAGCTCGCCGTAATAACGGCGAGCAACGGGAGTCACCAGAATCTTGATGCCTTGTGCGCCGAGTCTGCTGTAAGACTCTGACTTGTTCATCCGCTGCAAGAGGCGGTCCGGAGCCTCTCCAAAACTCCAGTAGATTTTCGGCATCTTAATCGCCGCAGTTAGGTCTAGGATTCCAAGACTGAGCGATGCGATCCGTAGATCGGGCTCAACAACCCAGATGAGGGTTTCTTCATCGGCTTTTTCCAACAGTGCCTGCAAGTAGTTGCCGGAACCCAATCCGATGATCACGAAGTGCCCGCCGGGGATTTCTATATCGAGCTGATCGCGCCAGGCGCGCGCGGCCTCGATGGGATCGTCCACATTGTCGATGGGGTGGAAGTTATTTCCCTCCAAATGGCCGAAGTATGTTTTCCCACCGTTCTCAACCATCAAGAACGGCGCGGTTCGATTGAGATCGAGTTGAGTCACCGATTCCGGTGCTATGCCGCGTTTTAACATGGCGCGGACATTTTTAAGCAACGAATTGCCGTCGGGTTTAAGAATTTGCATTGCTGACATTTCTACAAAGCATAGGCCAACTTTCAGAATAAGACAGGCTGCTTTTTCCGGTAAAAGTTAAACCACTTTTTATCGGCCGATTTGACTTGGACTTAAGCTCGAAGCCGATAAAAAATTAATTTTGTCTCTACCCGGAAAAATAATCCGAATACCGGAAAAAGTTTCTTCATCCGTGCTCAACTCCAAAGCCGGGCCGCCGATACCCAATATCGAAGATTCTGTACCTGCGTTTGCATGAACTGCTTACAGAATCTGAGAAAACCTGAAACAAGGAGGTTAAGGATCGGCCTGGAGAGGGCGCCACCCTCGAGAAAAAAGCGGAAACGCAAGAGGCAAGATAGCGCCTCGCTTTGCCACAGAAGGGGTCACGGCCGGACGTGGAGGACCAAAGCAAAGACTATTGCCACCAAAATCAATGCAGGGACGCAAAGTCTCACTACCAGCAGCAGGACGCTGTTGGTTTCTTCACGGAGGAAGAAAGAATGAGTGTTAGCCGAATTAACAATAATATTGCTTCAATTAACGCAAACCGTAATTTGGACAAGACGAATACAAGAATCGCAAAGTCCATTGAGCGGTTGTCTTCGGGCCTTCGGATTAACCGGGCCGGCGATGACGCGGCTGGTTTGACAGTTGCTTCACGTTTGAAAGCCCAGACCCAAGGCCTCGATCGTGCCGTCGCCAATGCGCAAGACGGTATTAACCTTATCAACGTCGCGGAAGGCGCCCTGGAGGAAACGACTGTACGGCTGAATCGTCTGCGTGTTTTGGCAATTCAGTCCGCAAACACCGGCGTTAACGACCTGGCGGCCCGGAAGGCCCTACAGGACGAGGTCTTCCAGTCAGTCGATGAAATCTCCCGTATCGCGCAAACCACGCAGTTCAATACCAACCGGCTGCTCAATGGCGATTTCGAAATCAAAACAGAAATCAAAGCCGGCCAGGTTGATATTGGATTGGAAGTGGATGCTTCACCGGTGGCCAGTACTCTGGAAAACGGTCAAGCATTTTTAAATATCATCAAACTTCAAAATCAGGACCACAAGATCGTCACCGGCGATGCGGCCGGTGGCCAGCAGACATTTAATGCCGGCACGGTTGATGCCACAGACGTCGCCATCAGCGTTGGCTTCTTCACCGATGAAGCCAGCCTTGGATCGGCTTTGAATCTGGGTGGATCGGCCGACAACATCTCAGATGGAGCATTTAACAATGTCTCTGTGGCCAGTGGTCTTCTGTTCGCTTTTGATGGTGTCTTGGCTGATGGTGTGACCAAATTTACCGGTAGTGTTTCAACCGACACCTCTTTGGGATCATTGGCTTCCGCTATCAATATTGCCATCAGCGCGGCTGAAACCTCTGTTTTTGGTACATCCATTGACACGGGCTTCGACTTGTCAGCCTATTACACCAATGGCCGAATCAATTTGGCAATCGCCGATGGCACCCAAAATTTCAGCCAAGCGAGTATAAATTTACGTCTTCTCGACGGATCGGATATTGTTACGGAAGCCTTAGGCGTTACCCGGACATCGTTCGATGAAGGCCAGGTGCTTGGATTCACATCCAGTCTTGCTGCTACAGGCCAAATCGGTAACAACGTGTCCGCGATTACGGGATCAACATTCGCTTCCGGCCAGTTTGAAATCACGGTTGAGGATGTACAGGCCGCCCAGCAACGAACCGTTAAAAGCACAGTGGCCTTTACCGATCAGACCGGTGTTGTGTTTGCGCGGGATACCACCTTGGTTGGCGGCGCCCTCGCTGCTCAAGCCGCTGTTAACGGTACTTTTGATAATGGTGTGTACACCGGCTTTGGTACGTTGCAGCAAGGCGACACGATCACTCTGACCGGAACAAACCGCGATGGTACAACCTTTACTCGCGAATTTACGCTGACCGATGCCAACGGTACCGACTATGATGGCGGCGTAAACACGATTTCAGGTTTGATTCGTGAGTTGAACAACCGCCTCTATTCGAATGGCATCCAGGGCACATTTAATGCAGCGATTGCCACATACGCACCGGACGGCACGATTAAAGTCATTGAAGAGAAGGGTGAAAATAATTCCGAACTCAACTTCACCTTAACCTTCAACATGGCTTCGACCAAGAATGCTCCTTCGGGCTCGACGTATACAACCATCAATGACGACGCCATTCTGCTTCAGGAAGGTTTCGAAGAGCAGGCCAATATTAATATCAATGGCGGCCCATCGGTCCGCGTGAATGCCGGCGATATTGTTACGTTGTACGGTGAGGAATCCACAATTGACGGTGTTCCCACACCTGAAGTAACACTTCGTATCGGCCGCGGCTTGACCGCAGGCACTGATGTGTTTGAAACGACGGCAGCGGTTTATGAAGGACGCCTGAATGGTGGTCCTGCTGTGACCTTCTCCGCCGGTGACCAAGATGTCCAGTTCATCGATGGCCGCTCGGTTGGACAAGGCGTTGCCAAGGTCACCACGATCGACTTCGACAACATTATCAATGTTACGAAGGCGTCAGGTGGTGTGGACCCCGGTTCAACCGTCATCTTGTCAACGGTCAATGCTTCGATGAACTTCCAGATCGGTGCGTTCTCCGGCCAGAACTTCCAGATCAGTATCGGTAATCTGACTTCCGATGCTCTGGGCTTTGGAGTGGGCAGCGGACGTGCCTTGGTGGATATCGATATTACTTCACTCACAGGCGCCAACGAGGCATTGGATATCATCGACGAAGCACTCGATCAGGTGAACCGCACACGTTCACTTCTGGGTGCTGCGACGAACCGTTTGGAAGCGACCATCTCTAATATCTCGGTCTCCTCTGAGAACTTGACCGCTTCCGAATCGCGTCTGCGTGATGCCGATGTGGCTCGCGAAAGCACCGAGTTCACACGTAACCAGGTCTTGCTACAGGCTGGTATCTCCGTACTGGCCCAGGCCAACTTCACCTCGCAGGGATTCCTTGCCTTGCTCGGTTAAGCAGCCGCAAGCCTATAAACCGAATGTCCGGTGGAGGGCGGGGCATCCCGCCCCGCCCTCTACCTTCAAAAACAAAACCGAGACATTTCTATTTGAGTTGAAACGTTCCGGATACATAAGAAAGGTTTTCGTCAACTGGAAAAGGAATTCCAACTCAAGGATCGAGTCAACAAGATAAACTCCTTTCCCAGCCACAAGCGAAAATGAGCAACCACGGAGGGTTGATCATGAATGTGGGTCAAGTTGAACAAGGCAGCGCGATGAGTTTTGTGCTACCGGATTTGTCACCGGCCGATTACCCTGTAAGCACCGAAGCAGCAATTTCTTCCGGTGCCTATAGCCGGTTTACCGAAGCCGCTCCGTCCCGATCTGCACCAGAAATGGATGAAAGGGCGGATCAGTTTGATCTCGAACAAAGTCTACCGATTGAGAATGCAGTACCGGTGGTTTCACCACGTGCCGTTCGCGTCTCAATGGATCAAGAACTTTCAAGACCGATCAATACGGTCATGGACGCCAACACCAAGGAAATCATCCAAGAATTTCCTTCTGCCGACGTCCGCCGGGTGGTTTCGAAACTTCAGGCAGTTATGGGTTTAATTTTCGATTCGGAAGGATGACGATCCAGGGTGTAAAACGCATTTGCGGTTTTGCCAAAACTGAAAGCTGAATAGCGCAAGCAATACCAGCGTGCGATCAATAGCAGGCAGACTCTAGAAGTATGCCTGTTTTTTCTAATTATTTTTTATATTGGCAAAATACAGATACTTATTCCTGTTCACATACAGCAAGTGCTTCCGGAAGTGTGAATGCTGATGTGTAGAGAGCTTGGCCCACGATGATTCCATACAATCTGCCCTCCAATCGTTTGGCGAGCACCGCTGTCCTTTTGATGTCCTCAAGATTCGATACGCCGCCCGATGCCACAACGGGGAAGGAAATATTTCTTGCCAAATCCTCTGTCGCTTCGAGGTTGGGGCCGGTCATCATTCCATCCCGGCTGATATCCGTGTAATCGACCATGGCGATATTTAAATCGCTATACCGTTCGACCACATCTTTTGCGGTCAGTTCAGAATCTTCCAGCCACCCACGTGTTGCCACACGCCCATCCCGCGCATCGACCGCCAAAATGATTTTGCCCGGCGCCGATAGAATGATTTCCCGTGTACGCTCTGTATCCCGTACCGCCAGACTTCCCAAAATTACGTTGTCGATTCCGTTCTCCAGATACCACACTGCTTCTTCAGGTGTGTTGATCCCCCCGCCGATTTCAGTACGAATTGATACAGCTTCTGCGATTTTACTTACTAATTCGTGTTGAACCGCCTTGCCTTCTTTGGCGCCATCCAAATCAACAAGGTGTAATTCTGTCGCGCCAAGGCCTTCCCAGTGTTTGGCCATAGCCACAGGGTCTTCACCGTAAATTCGTTCTCGTTCGTAATCGCCCTGTTGCAGGCGGACGCAACATCCTCCACGTAAATCGATGGCCGGAAGTATTTTCATATTTCAAGATTCCTTGTGCTGGCGATGCCCCAACGTAAAGCCATTTGGAGGCTGTATGCGTTTGGGCGGGCTTTCTGTTGGTTTATTTGGAGCTGAACCGGAAACGGTTCTCTGTGCCGGCGCGCAAACGGACGATATTGGCGCGGTGTCTTATTACAACAAATGCCGCTGCCAAGCATCCCGCAACCGTAACAGAAAGCGGATGCGCCCAAGATGGGACAAAGAGAGTTTCAACGATCAGTACCAAAGCCAATGTTAAGGCGGCAAGCATGGAACTGAGCGATATGTAACGCGACGCGATTAAAGTCAGTACGAAAACAAGCAGCGCAATTGCCAAGGCTTCCCAGGCCAGCCCTCCAAAGACACCTGCTCCTGTTGCTACGGCTTTGCCGCCCTTAAATCCGATAAAAGGACTAAAACAATGCCCGGCCATGGCTGCTGCGCCGCAGGCAACGGGCAGCCAGGGATGATCGGGCATGGATGCTGAAGCCAATGTCACCGCTGCCGCACCCTTACAAATATCCAGCAGCAAAACAGGAATCCCCAGACTTTTGCCGCAAACCCGCAGGACATTGGTCGCGCCGATATTGCGGCTTCCATGTTCACGAATATCGATACCTCGAAACCACTTTGCCGCCAGATATCCAAAGGGAATAGCTCCGAGCAGATAACCTATTACGATATAGATTACTACATTGACCATTTCCTGCCTCATTCATCCCAATCTTCCATGAGCGTCTCGGACTCAGCGGCATCGAAATCGGACTGTTTTCGTCTTGGACGTTCCACGTCGCGGGAACGCCGTGCACGAACGATCAGCCGCAAAGGAGTGCCCTGGAAATCAAATGTCTCATATAACTGGTTGATTAGGTATCGCTGATAGGAAAAATGGATTCGCTCCGGATCATTTACAAAGAGAATGAAGGTCGGTGGAGTTGAATTCGCCTGTGTCCAATAATAAATGTTGGCTATCCGCCCGTGACGTGAAGGCGGTGGCTTTTTGGCAATAAAAGTCTCGAGTGCCCGGTTTAATTCAGCCGTAGGGATTCGCCTTTTATGGTTTTCCAGGGCCTGCTCGATACAAGGGAAAATCCGTTGCAACCGTTGCCCGCTAAGTGCAGAGATCAACTGCACTTCGGCATAGTTCAACCATGGCATCATTTCCCGGATTTTCTTAACGGTTGCGCCCGCTGTTTGTGTATCTTTTTCGACTGCATCCCACTTGTTTACTAATAGCACGGCGGCGCGGCCCATATCGTGCGCGATACTAAAAACCTTTGCATCGCTTTCGGTGGGGCCTTCGGAACCATCGATTAAAAGCAGGGCGGCATTGGCTCGGGCTAATGCCGCTTTGCCACGCATCAGACTATACCGGTCCAGTCCCTGCGACATTTTTCCCCTTCGGCGAATCCCGGCTGTATCGATGATACGAAAAAGTTTTCCCTCCCATTCAATCAAAGTATCGACAGGATCTCTGGTCGTTCCGGGTATTGTTGAGACCAGACTTCGTTTCTCGCCGCAAAGCGCATTTAAAAGAGTCGATTTTCCGACATTCGGACGCCCCAGCAGTGCTATTCCCGGAATATCATCTTCTTCGTCGGGCAACTCGCTAAGCGGAAGGGGGGCGACCAGAAGATCAAGCAAATTTCCTGTTCCATAGCCGTGAATCGCCGATACCGGGACTACATCTTTAAAGCCTAATTCGTAAAAAGCCGTTGAGTAATCCACTGAGGGATTGTCACACTTGTTTACCGCAACAACGACTTTGATTTCTTTGCCTTTACGGCCTTTACTGAGACGCCGGATGCGGTCAGCCGTGTCTTGGTCCAACCCGGTTGGTCCCTCTGAGCCATCTACAACCATACAGAGCACTTCGGCGTATTTTGCCGCTTCTTCGATTTGCTCTTGAACGCCGGGAGAAAGAGGATCCTCATCCGGACCGAAAAAACCACCGGTATCGGTAAGCAAAAAGCTTTTTCCGTTCCATGTGGTTGGACGGTAAAGCCGGTCACGTGTTACGCCAGGTTGGTCATCGACGATGGCCACTCGTTTCCTGATTAGCCGGTTAAAAAGCGTGGATTTACCCACATTGGGGCGCCCGACAATGACAACCAAAGGCAGCTCTGACGAATGTTTTTTGATTTCGGACATAGTAACCAAATCCGCCCAAAGAAATGCGGACGGGAGCAATGTAGACGGAGCGGTTCGGCTGGGCGAGGTTGCCGCGATTCTTTGTGTTATTAAATAGACAGCGGCGAATTAAATGTAAAATGAAGCGACGGCCATCTCACGGCTGGTATGTATTGGAATAAGATTTTGGAGTTTTAGAGTATTTAGGACTTCCAGAATTGCGCTGTCGGGCTCTATGAGAAGGCAAATGCGCGCGCTGTGGCTTGCTTCAAAATCCTTAATCAAGGTCACCAAAATCGATACACCGTGTGATGAAATCAAATCGAGTTCTCTAAGGTCCAGCACAATTTTATCCGATTGTTTGGATGCCTCGGATACGCGGGCTTGAATGGAAGCCGCGCTTTCTGTCGATAGACCGCCGCGCAACTGTACTGTTGCGATTTCTCCCGCAATCGACATTGTCGTATGGGCTGAACCTTTGCCCCCACTTCGGTACTGACGCATGATACTTTCGGTCCGGGCCGAAAGCACTTTGATTTGAAATTCACCGCGCGCCGATGAGCGTGTGACTTGTGCTGTCTCGGTGGCCGGATCGCGCTCGATTGTCTGAGCGTCAATACTCTGTCCATCCCAGGTTGGCGGGACAGGGTAGAGATAAATTGTGTCACCTTTTGAGACTTCTGTGGACGAACGTAAACTTGCTGTCGGGCCGTCACGCTCAACCATTGACGCGAAGAAGATGCCATCTCCCCGATCCGGTTTGCAGGCATAAAGCTGCTTTACTTCTGTTTTGTGTCCATCACGTCCACGTTTTGAATCTGATGTCATATTGAAATCCAGATTGTTCGCAGCCGTATATTGGTTAACGGCGATTCTTGTCTAATCTCAAACTACAATATCTTATTTGCTTCCGCCAATATACCCAAAAATGAATTCTCCTCTGAAATCATGCCTATCATCCGGTTTCTAGATGTGTTGATCAAGGCACTTTGGCCGGCTCCAATTTTACCATAAATGTTGCGATTTCATGCGGTTGAAGGCGTATTTCAAAGGTTGAGCCGGTATGCGGAATACGTTGACCTTGTTCTTCTAAATGATTTGTACGCCAAACCTCAAGAATTGAGCCCGGCATTGTGACCAGAACCGGTTCTTGTGTCCCATTGCGGTCTTTGTCTTCATCGCCCATTTGTTGAAGTCGAACAATCAGGGCGTCAGGATCGTCGAGAGATTGTTTCCATGCTGTACAGAAAACGGTTGCTGAAGAGATATCCAGCCAACTCTGTTTTGTATCTAAAATACCTAAATGTGCTTCTTCCCACTTTGTGAGCAGAGGTGTATTCAGTTCTATTCCTCTCCGGCCCGCCTCGGTGATCTGAATTCCGGCTTCTTCCAACGGATTCAATGTGCCTGATGGATCCATCCGGTACACCAGACGGTATGGCTCTCCAGCGAATATGTCTTTTTTGTTTTCGGCTTGGCCATTGGGATAAAAACCACCTTCTTCTGTTCCGGTTTTCATGACAAACGTATGCAGGTTTTGACCGTCAAATCTATTGATTAAGTGCGCTCCCGCCGAGAGACATAATGAATAAGAGCGGTCTTCCGCCAATGCGTATGTCCATGGGAAGGCAGGTATCTCAGATTTCCCGGCGCCTCGGTGTACGTAACCATAAGGGATGGCGCAGGTCAGCCGGGGCGCAACGAATCCGAGGTTGAATCCTAATGCCAGTGACCTGGCCGCCGCCAATTGATAGACATCGGCCAGTACCTCCACACCCGGTTCACCGGCAAACATCCGAAACGTCTGAGCCAAAATTGTCTCACCGGCTTCATAGGTAACCCGAATGGCGGCCCGGATCGGTCCCTTTTCAATGATTTTGATGCTTTTGGCTTCGGGTGTGATCCATTCAGATTCTATGTCCCGCGTGCTTAAGCCATCCTCTTTCCAGGGATTTCCTGAAGCGGGGAGCATCGTTGCCAATTGCCATTTTGCGCCGCCGCCTTCTCCAAACACCTGACGCTGGTTGATTTTGTCGTAGAGCGAGGCGATGTGCCCTGTATGTTTATCCAACTCAAGGCGCAGCCAATTATTTTCTAAGATACGTCCACCAACTTTTAGCATTCCCATGGTGGCTCGGGACGTTTTCCCAAATCGCACTTGGTAAGTGTTATATCCATCCGGCGGCAAGTCTTTTGTTTCGATTAATAATGTCCGGTTTTCGTTCTCTCCAATCACAATTTGACAAGGAATATCCGCCCCAAGCACATCAGTAACAGCGGCCTTTGACTCTTCTTGCCCGGTTTTTAATGCGATTTCAGCAATCCCGTTTCTGATCCAGGATACCGGATTGTAGACAAGTACCGGATTTTCAAGTTGAGCCGTATTGATATGGCCTGCGATTGAATCGAAGGATTCGTGCTGGTTTGATAACGCTGTGTCACGGATTTGCCGGAAGACATCCTTTGTATGATTTGTCTTTTCGGTTTTGCCGCTTAGCAATGCATCGGATTGGCGTGTTAGCAATTCAAGCCAGGATAACTCAAGTTTTTCGGTGGGATAATCAGTCCCGATACGAGTGGCTGCGGCTGCCATGCGCTCTGCCGTTATTAGCGCATTCTCCGCAGCAAGTTCCATTTGTTTAAGCTCAGGTTGACTCGATAAGTCGTCTCTGTGGTGAGGCGTGTAAAGATCTCCCTTCCATTGGGGCAGGTTATCCTTTTTATCTTCGCTGAATTGTTTTTCGATTTGAGCTGTCCATCCCGTCATGGTGCCAAAACGGACCTTCGGAAATGGTTTGGCGGTTACTAATTTTTCCGCCTCTTGGAACAAGGCCCGGTCCGGACTCCATCCATGTTCCCAGTGGCTATAGAGGAGTCCTGTTTCGGGCAACTGTTCTTCACGCAACCATTCATCCAAAGTGCGAATTAGACTTTCGGGCTTCAAATCCTCAACCACGCCTCTCGGAGGCATATAGGTGAGAATTCGCGAACCGCCCGTGCCGTTCCACCAGCCCAAGCAGGGCAGGTTCAAGCGGTGATTCTTTTCTCGTTGATAGTGTTTCCATGTAACTGAACCGGGCAAAATAACAAGCGTTTTTATTCCGCAGCCGGTTAAAAGCTCCGGTAGACTCGGAATGGATACGCATGTATCTGGTAGATAGGCCTCATGCGCTTCAAATTTCATCTCTTCACGCAAATAGTGAATCCCGTAAAGCATCTGCCGGATTAGGCTCTCACCGGTAACCGCCGCAGGATTGGGCATCGTCCAAAAAACGCCGCCCGGCTCATACCGTCCTTCTGAAGCGAGCTGCCGCAACTGTTCATGAAGTCCGGGATAGACTTTTTGTAGCCAGGCGTGAATTGCGGGTTGTGTGTGTGTCGCCGCAATCCGGGGATTCCGATTTAGGACATCCAATATCAAGCCTAAATTCTTCGCGGCCGTCTCTACGCTCTCAGCTTCCCCCGCGCCTGTATCGATTCGATGATGAATCAACGCAGTTAATTGAAAACCAAAAGCCTGCATCGCTCCATCCAGAGCGTTCAGGCTTTGCAGGCAGTTATGCAGTGAATTCGAATATTTATCGATATCCTTGGCTTCCAGGGCAATCAAATCGACTTGGTTGAGCGCATCCTGGAATTTGCGCCTCCATTGGGTTTCCTGCTGTGGCGGAGCCAGGTTTAACATGCTTTGCACATTCAGGATGTCCCTAAGGACCGGCAGCGTTACAGAGCGAAACGGTTCCGTTTCTTCGGGGATAAGCCGCAGTTTTGCCACGCTCTCAAATTCGTCCCAGCTGAGGTCGACCGGGGCGCCGATAGGCGAGGTGTCTGCCCATTGGAATTTACTTTGAGGGCCGAGTCCGGCGGGATCTTCAACGCGGATAACAACTGAAAAACGTTGTCCCGGACGTGCATCCCGGGCCAATACACCTCCCCCAGTGATGGCATCAGGGCAGGGACCGGAACCACATCCCAATTGGACTGCCTCTGTTTCATCAACCCAAACTGTAGCTGTGCCGGCATGGAGGGTGATTTCAAAGTGGATGCCGGAGTGGTGAATGGGTATTACTCCGGCGCGTTCGGGGACGATAAACCACCCGCGAAACCATACTTCTTGGATGTCGTCCTTGCCTGTGGCCACTTCACGCCATGGCAATGTGGACGGTATTGATGGCCATCGCCTGTCGTCATAATCGGCGCCTTCGCCGCGGACGGTCGGGCCGAAATGGATGCGCCAGGAGGGAATTTCCAGCCCGGCGGTCTCCTGCAAAATACCGATAATCTCATGCGCTAAACGGTCCGGGGAGGTTGACGGTTCTCCTGCACCATTCGAGATGCCCGGCGACAACAGGCAAAGCAAAATGGCAAATCCGAGCGATATCCTTGAGTTAGCCCTGCTAGTCATTGTGCGCTCACTGATTGAAGTATTGTCCTGTCAACACGATCTTATTGCCTTTGCACATATAGGTTTGTCCGTGCAGGTGATAAACAAGTTCGGCCTCTTCTGTCCAATGTCCACCATCCCAGGCAATCTCGTCTGCTGTCAGGTGGACCACGTTGACATAATAGATGATTCGGTCGCCAATCTCTTGGAGGTCCCAGACCATGCATTCCAAATGGGCCAGGTTGCTGCTGAGCAGCAGGGGCGAAACCATGGCTGCACGGCTGGTTGAAAGTTCCAGCAGGCGGAGTTTCTCAATGTCGCGTCCCGTACGAAGCCCACAATAGTGGAGCTCTTTTAGAATCGATAGGTCCGGAATTCCAACAACACATTCACCCGTTTCGCGCAATATCTCATGGCTGTAGCAAGTGCGAATGAGCGTAAAAGCCAGTATGGGCGGATTCTGAGACGCAGGCATATACCATGTTAAAGGGATTAGATTATTAATGCGGTCGCGCCGGGTGGAAAGGCAGAGTAACGGGTGGCCGACCAGTAGTTGGTTATAGGTATTTGGAGGAAATTGCCGCATGGCGCCAATTATGAGGCAAGCCGGGCCTGCGATGAAGGAAGAAAATAGACCTTGCCGGAATCATCACGGATTCAGCGCCTTCCTCATGCCTTTGAATCATCTATTTGCCCGCAAAGATGCGAACAAAGCCAGGTTTTTTCCGTAAAGCGACAACATCAATTGGCCACAACCAAGTGGCGGACTTTACCAGTTGAACCAATTGAGGGGTTCTTGTAACCTTGATTTCCTTCCGTGTCGGGTGTGTCGCTCTGATAATCTGAAGTCAATGGGCTCCATTAAAATTGCTTAATGGGTCGCCCGGGAAGACTGGTTGTGATACTCTCTCCCACTATTCGGAAGTGACACGGAATGACCGGGTGCGCAATGGGTACATACTTCTATGCGCATTTTAACTTCTGAAAAATCTGTTGCTTGCAACGACCCTTTGAGTGTGGGCCGGTGAAACATGACGGCTGAAGAAACCAAACAGCAAGTTACCACAGACGCAAAATCCCAGGTCACCATTAAGGATCCTTATAAGGTCTTGGGAGTTTCAAAACTCGCTGATGATGAAAAGATCAAAGCGAGTTATTACGTGCTCGTGAAAAAGTACTCTCCCGAGTACTATCCGGATGAATTCATCAAGATCCGGACAGCCTACGATATGTTACGCGAGCCGGAAGACCGGGCGAAGATTGATATCAATTTATTCAATCCGGCTCCCTCTATTTCGTACGAAGATTATCCTTTCCGTGAAGAACAACCTAAAGATGGGGATCACCATCTATCGCTTTTTAAATTGAACCAAGAATTGCAGCAGATTCTTGGTGATCGCGATCCGTCACAGGCGAGTGCCGATGAAGTCCCCACGGTTTCGCATATTCTCCGCGGCAAGATTGTCTATTTTTGTGACAAACAACGTTGGGACGAAGCAGAAGAAGCGCTACGGCTGCTTGTAGAGCTTCATCCTGACGATGTCAGGTTACAGGATGACTTGCGCTGTGTGCGTTGGATGGAAGCCTTTCATTTTGCTCAAGATGAGCAGTGGCAAGATGCCGGACGGGCTTGGTTCGATTTACAGCAGGAAAAGGGCGGCGATTGGCGTTTGACCCAAAACCTCGCCCTCGTTGCCGCTCGACGTATCGATAAAGAGCACGAAGATGAGTGGTGGCGAGAAACGCTTAAACTGTGGAATGAACATCTTAAAAAAGATGGTGACGATAATTATATCAAGGCACTGATCATTGCCTTGCATCATTTGACCGGTGGCCGTCTTTTAGAGGGCGGCGCTGAATCGCTCGGCGGCTCTCTTGCGTTGGCCGGCTCCGGCAAAGAATTGGGAATGGCTTGTATGCAGCGCGGCAATTGGCCCGCAGCTGTCGAAGCCTTTGAATCGGTCATCGATAGCAATGAGAATGATGTCGATTTGCTGTGTCAATTAGGATGGGCCTACTTAAATACAAACCACATTCCCAAGGCTTTTCAGATGTGGAATCGCGCGAAGAAACTCGCGCCGGATTCCGACTCTGTGAAAGACCATCTCGTTCGTGGCAATCTGACCGTTGCCCGACGCTTAAAAGAACAAAATATCAACAATCAGGCTCTCGTTCATTATAAAAATGTTCTGCGTTTTGCTCCGGAAAATCTCGATGTCCGTGTGGAATTAGGCGAAACCTATATGGGGATGCAGAATTTCCAGGCGGCGGCCAAAGAGATGGAGCGTGTTTTGGAACTGGACCAACGGCACAAAGTCGCCAAACAAATGCTCCGCGATGCTAAACGTTTGGGGAACCTGAGATGAGATTGTGGCCCGGACGTGGATCACAGATTTTGCAGGATCAGATTGAACAGACTCGGGCTTCGTTTCCGATTGACAATCTACCTGCACCCGTGAGCACTCCTGATACGGATGATGTTCTCTCGGCTGTGTTTCGCACCTTACAAAGGTCCACGGGTGAGTCTCCGAGCAGCCGATACAGGTTTCGGGGCCAGAATCCTCAAGAGGATTTGATCCGAAGGCTATTGCCGATACTGGATGGTTTCGATCAGGTTTTTCGGTTTGGCGAGCGTGACCAGGCGCAAGGCGATGAAAGCCTTCAGAACTGGCTTAAGGCTCTTAAGGGGATTCACCGCCATCTGGTTTCAGTCCTTGAAAAAGAAGGACTTAAGCCTATCGAAACCATAGGCCGGAAATTAGATTTGGACCGGCATGAAGTTGTCGATGTACGTGAGACGCTTGAGGCATCTCACGATACCATCTTAGAGGAGGTCGACCGAGGTTATGAACTGAACGGGCGTGTCTTGCGGGATGCGCGCGTGATTGTTGCCCGTCGGCCTTCCTAGTTAGCGTGACTTATTGAATACAACGCACGGATCCCGTAACCATTGGTTTGCGGGCCGTGTGTTAGTGCGCTGTCCAGCGGTTTTCACCGTTGGCGCAGTGAAAAAACTTGGCATAGAATAAACGCTTGGGTTTGCTCTGATGCTTCGCTGAAGCCGGGGAGGCACCTGAGTAGTTTGCATTGACCAACAGGAGTGCGATGAATGGGCCGTATCCTAGGCATTGATCTTGGTACGACGAACTCTGTCATGGCTATTATGGAGGGAGATTCCCCATCCATTCTTATTAACGATGTGGGTGACCGGATAACTCCATCTGTCGTCTGTTTTCAAGGTCAAGATATTTTAGTTGGAAAAAAGGCACGCCGTGCCGCCGCGCTGAATATCGATAACACCGTTTTCTCCATAAAACGTCATATGGGGACCAAACATCGGGTGAATATTAATGGCCGTGATTATACCCCGCAGGAGATTTCGTCGTTTATTCTTCAGAAGTTTAAGAGCGATGCAGAATCGTACTTGCATGAAGATGTAAATGACGCGGTCATTACCGTCCCCGCTTATTTCACAGATGCTCAGCGTCAAGCCACGCGGGATGCCGGACAGATCGCCGGATTTAATGTTCGCCGGATTATCGACGAGCCGACAGCGGCCGCGATTTCATATGGTTTGGATAAAGAAGAAGACCAAGTCTTGATGGTCTTCGACCTTGGCGGCGGTACGTTTGACGTTTCGATTATCGAGATGGTCGGCGGCGTCTTTCAAGTTCTGGCCATTAAAGGTAATAACCACCTCGGCGGCGACGATTTTGATGATCGCATCGTTCAGTATCTTTTGAAGCACATTCAAGAGACAGAAGGCGTAGACCTATCACGCGATAAAAAGGCGCTTTTCCGTCTTCGCGATGCCTCCCAAGAGGCCAAAATCGAACTTTCCGGTGTAACTAGCACACAGATTATCGTCGAGGCGTTAGCCATGACCGAAAAGGGTCCGCTTTCGCTGGATGTTGAACTGACTCGTGCCAAGTTGGAATCCTTGATACACGATCTTGTGGAAAGCATGCTTGAGCCCACGCGCAATGTTATTCGGGACGCAGGGCTTACCAATGAGGATATCAATACGGTCTTATTGGTTGGTGGTAGCACGCGTATGCCATGCGTGCAGAAAATGGTTCATGACATTACGAACAAAGAGCCGCGTAAGGATGTTTCTCCTGATGAATGCGTGGCTCTGGGCGCCGCGATTCAAGGATCGATTTTGGCGCCGGAATTTTCATCGGATGAAACCGGAACAGCCCTCAATACCGAAGGTCCGGTTATTGTTCACTTAACGCCATTTTCCTTGGGTGTCGGTTTGGCTGAAGACCGCTATGGCGTTCTGATCGAGCGGAATTCCACGTATCCAACAGAAGCCAAAGACTTATTTACAACAACACGCGATTTCCAAGATGCGATTTCCTTCCCGGTTTATGAAGGTGAAGAACCTATCGCATCCGCCAACACATTCTTGGATATGCTGCGAATTGACGGCATTCCGGCTGCTCCACGCGGTGTTCCTCGCATTGAAGTCACATTCAGGCTCAACCAGGACCGTATTCTGGAAGCCACAGCCAGAGATTTGACCACGGGCAAAGAGGTTTCGGTTACGATTCTTTCTACGGATAACCGCCTCAGTGAAACTGAAGTCGCCGATCTTACGTTGGAGGCTCGTGAACGTGTCGCCCGGTCGCTTCAAAAGCGTCAGTTGACCGACCTTCACAATGAAGCTGAAGGTCTGATCTACCGTGCTGAAAAGATGTTCGAAGAGTTCGCGGATATGGTCAGCGATGATGCCCGGGTGGCCGTTGACCGCTTGCGCGAAGCCAAGGATTCCGATGATGAGGAAAACTTGGGTGAGCTGATGGGGACTGTGTCCGAGATGCTTACGAAACTTGAGATGGCCGATTATTGATCAAGATATCATCGTCGAGCATTTACATATCCCTTTTGCGTTTAAGAACTTAACGGGAGAGATAGTGAGAATCCCTGCTTCGCTTCTCTCCCGTCCTTAATTTTAGGCCCTGAGTTTTTCAGATATCGGGCCGCTCATCGTTTCCGGCTTGATTTCCTGCCTGGGAAGGCGTCACCCGTATTTGGTTCCCTTCGTTAGCATCGTGTGTACACGTTGCCCGGCAGGCAGCTCGACCATCGCGCTTGCAGGCCGTATTCTCCCATGCGGCTTTTTGCGCCTGTACAACAATTTGAAAAGCGCGCCTCATATCGATCATCATGATCTGGACTATCTTTCGAGACGCTGAACTGAGGCATTGAACTTATGGATATTTTCTCAAACTCCAGTGCACCGACGCCCCCATCACCGGAGTCCAAACCGCCGTTGCCGACTCACCAAACCGAGCCGCCCGCTCAAACTCCCGTTTTTGGCGGGCAAACCAGCCCGGCCGGAATGTTTGAAGAGCAGCAGGACACGACTGTGCAGGCAGTCATGGATTCGGCAAATCAGCATTACAATGAAGCGCTAACCCTGGCTCATAACGGCAAACTGGATGAAGCCATTGTGCAACTCCAGGCGGCCATCTCGCTCGCGGGGAATCAGCCCAATTTCTATAACTTGTTGGGAACTTGCTATGCCCAAAAGGGGCTCTATAGCGAAGCGATTGAAACCTGGAAGCGGACTCTGACTTTGGATGCCGAATTGGAGCGGGCTTATAAGAACATCGAGAAAGCTCGCCATCTAGAAGGCGAGGCTGTTGCGGAGTCAGGTAAACGCCCCTTGCTTACCGCAATCACCGGGCTTTGTGTGGCCATTGCCTTTTTGGTTTGTATTAGCGGTTTTCTCGGAGTCAAAATTTGGCGTATGTCTAGCTCTATCCGAAGTCTGAATTCGCAAATTGAAATTGTGAAGCAGGAAAAGGATGCCGCCGAAAAACAAGCCTCCGGCCGCATCGAGATGACTCATTACAAGGATCTCGAGCAGCAGATGCAGGTTCTTAGAGGGCAACTTGCGGAAAAAGACGAAGAAATCCGCCGAAAAGAAGCCGAATATCTTGAACTCCAGCAACGCAATGCGCGGCAATTGGCTGACCTGGAAACTTCGATCGAGAGCAAAGATCAGCAAATTCGCAGTTTGAACGGGGAATTAGGCGAGGTTGTCGTGATGAGTAAGACTATCGCCGAACTCCAAGGCGAAATCGAAGTTAATGGGGATAAGCTGATAGAAAAAGAAAATAGCATTGCGGCTCTAAATAAGACTCGGGAAACCCTCGAAAACCAAATCCAGCAATTGAGTCGAGAACTGGATGAATCGCGGCGGGAGTGGAATCAAAAGGAACTTGCATTGCGGCAGGAAAAAGAAGACGCCCTCAGCAAACAGTCGAATCAACTGCAAGAGGCCACTGGACGGCTAAAGGCCTTGATTGACCTTGAAAAGAGCCGTCAGATGGCAACCAATCTCACTCGCCAAGCGCTGATTGAGATGGATGCACATCGTTTTGATGAATCTCTTAAATATCTAACCGAAGCGCTACGGTATGACCAGCAAAATGTTATCGCGCTCGATTATAAAAACCGGATTCAGGAAATTTTAAGCGATCCATTTGAGCGTGAATTGATCATTGCCAGCGCCAAAGTTATGGAAGATCAGAAGGAGCAAAAACTTCAAGAAATTAGGTCCAACCTTCGGTCGGAAGCGGAACATGCCTATGAAGAGGGTAATTATTCGCGGGCCGCTGAGTATTTCGGACGGCTGCATATGCTTACCAAAGATGAAGGCGAGCGCAGCAAGATCGCCACGATTTTGGTCAAAAGTGAAGAATCCGCTAAACGGTTACAGTTGCAGGTCGATGAAGCCACGCGCGAGATGAACGCAGGCAATCCGGAACGTGCGCGTGAAATTCTTAAAGAAGTTTTAAAAGAGAGTCCTCAAAATCAACGAGCGGTTGACCTTCAGAGTCAACTGAACTCATAAGTTTTAATAATCAAATTGACTTTGGAGACGTAGCGCCCGGACTATGTGCCGGGCGCTTTGCTATGAATAATCCCGGAAATTTCCGACTGAATGATTCGGGGGCCAGTGTGGCAGAATCTTGCTTCTGGGCAGACTTTTTTTGTATCTGGTGCTCAAGAGCCCTGTGGCGAATTGACTGATATACTTAAGCAATGAAAAAGGAACGTCTTTTGGATACCGCTTTTGTCCTGAAAACTGTGGCCGAAGCCATCAACCTGCGTGAGGGGCCGCAGGGTGTACGGCGAAGTTTATGGGAACTACATCGCACAACCCCGCGTTCGACACGGGATTGGGCTCGCGCCGTAGGGATTCCGATTCCCGTAATTGCCGCCCTGCGTGGTGAACTGGAGTCACGGGGACTGCTGCGGCCCGGACCGCATCCATCGCCGACAGCCGATGGAGAAAAACTACTTGAAGAATTGTTTGGCGGTGAAAAACTGCCCGAACCATTTTGCCCCATGTGCCGGGGGAATGCCCTGTTGCTTCCGCCTGAACTTTTGCCATTGGCAGAAATTCTAGCTCCTGTCATGGAACAAAGACCCGAAGCCGATCCTTCGCTCGATCAGAGCCATGCCGTTCCGGAGTCGAGTTTGTTGCGGGCTCTGATGGCAGCTTCCAGTGGAGAGTTGAGCGGAGATGTTCTGTTTATGGGTGATGACGATTTGGCTTCTGTGGCTTTGGCTCTTCTTATCTCCGAACATATGCCGGAATTGCGAGACCGAATTCAGATCACTGTTCTCGATATCGACAAGCGCTATTTGACCTATATTGAAGAGGCTATCTCCGATCTTGATTTATCTGTCAATGTTGAGTGTTATGACGCGCGTCAAGACCTTCCGGATAACCTAACAGGACGGTTTTCGATTACGGTGACAGATCCTCCTTACACGCAGGATGGTATTTCTTTGTTCGCATGGCGTTGTGCACAAGCCATGCGCAATGAAGGAGGCGAGCTATATTTAGCCTACGCTCCCCAGGCTCCCCTCGCTCAGCATGCCATCCAGGCTTCACTTATTGAGCAAGGGTGGATTCTTCATCGAGTTTACCCGCAGGCTTGCAGGTATGTGGGGGCCAGTGTCCACGCCAATACCTCAGACCTCTACCATCTTCGTTTCTCGGGCAATCGAGACAGATGCGCACCGGAAATTACCCGGACTGCGTGCTACTCTTCTGTCTATACTAACCAGCTCCGTGCCCCCGGCGGAATCTATCGCTGCATGAAATGCGGTTGTGAGATTTGCGTCGGTCCGGAGAAGCAGTTCGTGACAATTGCCGGACTGAAAGATGCCGGTTGTCCTGGGTGTGGCCATGGGCGGTTTCACCGCTATGGCGGAGCCCCCAATAAGGATGAAAATTAAAATGAGTCCAACAGTGGTACGTGAGACATTGGCCGCCGCCAAACCGGTGGGCAAGGCCGAAGTCCACGAGCACATTTTGCTTGACCTTTGGGTCGATGACCTGCAATGGCTTGAAAAATTCGAGCCGATGCAGGTTTTATTACGTGCCGCTGTTGGAGAAGAAGCATTGGTTGTGATTCAAGAGCACTACCACCAGTTTGAGCCATCCGGATATACCGGATATCTGCTTTTGGCCCAGTCGCATATTTCTGTTCATAGCTGGGTGGAAGAGCGGCTTTTAACCCTGGACATACTTGCTTGTGCCCCGGGGGCCTCACAACGAGTTGCAGATCGCTTAATTGAAAGAATTCAACCCAGAGATTTCAAACGCGTCCCGGTGTGGCGCGGGGAGGATCGTCGTGTTGTCAAATAAAAAAGTCCAGATTGGATTGCTCGTCATTGTATTTGTTGGCATAGCCGCAGGGCTTCATTTCCTTGTGTTTACTCCTATTCAACAACAATGGAGCGATCTTAGCGGCGAACAAGAAGAACTTGGCCGAAAATACAGTCAAATCATGGGATTTGTCGGCCAGCGAGGTCAGACTCAAAACCTGCCCAAAACCGTCGAAGAATCTTTGACAACAATTCAGAGCCGCCTTGATGAAATGACACAATCTCTTGTGAAACTTGGCGATCCCACAACCGGCCTGGAAATTGTTGAACGCTATGATTCCGACCTAAGCCAGCAGGATTTTATCAATGACATCCTTGTTGGTGTAAAGCATATGCAGGAATTAGAAAGTTCCTCGCCCGTAACCCGAATTAATGTTTCCTCCCAATGGGGCGCGGACTTTACGCTTGGCGAAGGCAAATTCGGCACCGGATTTTCTGCTCGTGACGGTCGTGTACGTGTGTATCCCAATTTTACGGGCGGAACACGAGTGCTTTCGGAAACAGCCGGTACCGTTGAGTTTTTCTTCCGGCCCGATTGGGATCCGAACGAATTGGAAATGTCCAACAAGATGAAGATGATCTTTTTGGCATTAGGGCAAAAAACAATCGATTCACTCGATAAAATGCCTGAAAACATGATGCCCGATGCTTTGATGCGGCTCACATCCAGCGGGCAACCTCCTTATACCTTGGAGTGCAGTCTTTCTGTTTATAAGGGCCAAGGTTCTTCTCTTGTATTTGAAATTCGTGACTATACCGGACGCACAAGCCGCTTAACGGCCATGCTCACAGATTGGAAACCCGGCAACTGGTATCACATTGCAGCTGTGTGGGAAAAGAACCGTCAGGCTTTGTATATCAACGGTTCCAACCGTGGTAATCCTATGATGGCCACTGTCTCCATTCGTGACCAAGAAGACCGCGAATACCTTGAAGACCTTGCTCCCGATGCAGCCGCCGGCGCCGGCATGGGCATGGGCATGGGCGGATACGGTATGGGTATGGGTATGGGCATGGGCATGATGGGTATGGGAGGCATGGGCATGGGCATGGGAGGCATGGGTATGGGTATGGGAGGCATGGGTATGGGAGGCGGCGGCGGAATGGGCCGTGGTCCCATGGGTGGCCAAACCCTGACCATGGGTGTTGTTGAGCCGACCGAACTTCAGGCTATTTATGTCGGCTGCGATGAGACCGGCGGTTTCGCATCAGAAGGCGATATTGACGATCTACGCATTTCCGGAAGCGTTCGCATTCCTTCAAGCGCCGCTGCCGACCAGCCACGTTCTCGTGAAGCCGATACTCTGCTTTTGGATCAGTTCGATCAAGAATATGTCGATCCCACCCAGCTGATTTTGTTGCTCAGCGAACTGCGAACCCGCCAATCATTGAAAGCAGCGGGTGTTAGCGCGGCAATCTCAAACCAGAAAGCATGGGAATACAGCGTTTTCCAAAAAGCCCTGGGTATCGATACCGACTTGCTTGGCGATCCGGCAACCGATCAGACGCTACGCATTGTCCGTGTTCTTGTGACATTGGATTACATTCTTAAGAATGTAAAAACCTATGGTTTCGACGAACTCTTGAAACTTTTGGAAATCGGCCAAGAGGGCACAGATGTGCTCTATTCGGCTGAAATGTTCCAGAAAGATAAACTGTACTCAGTTGGAAAATTCCTGCAGTTTGCCTATTCCATCGCCGATACAGCTACAAAAAACGATATCGCCGAAATTTCCCGTATTGTCTATAAGGGGCAGAGCTATGCTGTCACGGATGATGAATTACGTGAACATTTCCAAACACGAAAAGATGAACTCACCAGGTCTATCTATGGCGAAGAAGGGGGCATGGGAGGCTTCGGCATGGGCATGGGCATGGGGATGGGCATGGGAATGGGTATGGGTATGGGTATGGGCATGGGTATGGGCATGGGGATGGGCATGGGTGGATATGGCGGCATGGGCATGATGGGCGATATGTATTCGCTTCGTTATGATGAGGAAACAGGTGAGATGCTCTCTCCAGAACAGATCAAAGAGAAAATGGAGCAGCGCCAAAAAGATATGGCAACCCTCGCCGCCTGGAGAAAGATCGAGAAGGAAGGCGACATTCCTGAAGATGTCATCATTGAGTACAATGTTAATAAGGTGCAGAACAACGAAGACTTCTACATCAAACGTGCCGCCGGTGTCGATTTCTTGGCTGATTTCAAAGCATTTACCCGCTATCTCCATAGCCTAGAGTATGGACAAGAACTTAATACGATTAACCGTTTGGATATCGAGACGAATCCGGATGATACACTTTCGGTGAAGATGGATGTTGAATCTCATCATGTGGAACAGCCGGAATCGATGATGGCTGGTGAAGAAGCAGAAGGTGCGGCCGCATCGGCCTCCTCGACATCTGTCGGCTGATTGTCAGCCTTTATACTTTTGGCTTGCAAAAGGCGCGATGTTAATCATCGCGCCTTTTTTGTTGGACAATTGGTAGAATTAGAGGGGAGAGATTTTCGGCGATTGAGGGGAGTTTAAATTTCGAATAGCAATCAAATTAGAAAACAGCGATAGATAACGTGGATAACGTGCGTTATCTCACGCGCTATGGGTATGTAGTCTCGACGTTGTAGGATTGTTCTGAACTGCGGTGTGAATTGGTGTGATTTTGCCTACGCCTCAGCGGAACGTTTCATCATGCGCAGTTCGGCGATTCCGAAACCGGCGATAATCGCGATCGCTACCAAGAGAACGGCGTTTGACCAAATCGGCGGACCTGAAGCACCCGTGCCCCAACCCAAGGCGCGTCCTAAAAGAAGGATCAAGATCGTCGAAGAGAAAATCGTCGAAAGTATCTTTCCCAAAACTCCCCGCTCATGCATTCCGTGCTGATACGCGTGTATGGTTTTTAGAACGGCTGCGCTGCAATCGAAGTAGAGCAAAATGATGAGCAGCCATAAAGAAACGGTGTTTTCGGCCAAAAGGCCGAGTAGCACGGTGTAGCGAAATATCTGATCAGCTAACGTGTCAACAACCTGGCCAAAGGGGCTGGTGCTATTGGTTCTCCGAGCGATAACGCCATCCAAAACGTCGGTCAGTTCCGCGAAGGCCGCAAGCACAAAAACCGCCCAAACGCTCCAATCCGACTCTGATGAATAATGAAAGACAATGGCCCAGACCGGTGCCAGTCCCAACCGTGTCCAAGACAGGATTGATGGAATCCGCGATTGAGAACTCACTTTGCACCTCTAAGGGGAATCCGAAGTTGATGACGAGCCATTTGAATCAGATGGCACTAACGAACTGATACGCAGTCCGCGCCACAAGTATTGTAGAAAACAAATCGCCGACAATGAACCGGTTATGAGAAAGATAATTCGGCGAATCGGAAGCGGCAGATTGAATACAACCGCACAGACTGTGATGAATGAGAAAGCCATCGCCCATTTTCCCATCCGTACAGGTGTTGCTCGCACTTCATGTTCCACAGCGGCAAACATCGCCCATCCGACCACAATCAACAGATCCTTACTAATGCAGACGACGGCCAACCATACGGGAATCTGTCTATACCAAGCAAAAAGCACAAACGAGGTAAGCACGAACAATTTGTCGGCCATTGGATCCAACAAACTGCCTAGTGTTGTGACCGATTGGGTTTTTCTTGCTATATAGCCGTCTAAAAAATCAGTGGCCGCAATTATTATTAGGATAATTTGAGTTCCGAGTCTGAATGTAGGTTCACCGGCCACCATTTCCAGGCTATCCAATCCTTCGACTCCTTCTATACCGGCCAGGCGGGCCGCTTGACGCATGTGGTAGGCGGCCGTCACAAAAAACGCTGGGATCAACATGATCCGCGTCATGGTAAGGATATTTGCCAGGTTGGATGGCTGTCGTCGCTGTTGCTGCATCGATTCAAACTGTCCGTGAAACCGCTAAAGTCCACGCTCATATACCAGCTGTTTGCCGAATATGGCGGTGGAATGAATCCGATGCTAGGCTCCATTCATCGCTATGTAATGATTGTGCCTGAATCAGGGGCGTTTCGGAGCCCCATTCAGGTTCGTTTGAATTACCATGAAAGATATGAAAAATCGTCTTCTACGCCGCGTGGAAGTTATCGTTTGGTCGGTTGTGGTCATTATGGTCGCGCTGCTATATCTCCGTATCTTTACGCCCTTGGGCGGGACTTTTCCGGAACGCACGAGGGGCCCTGCTGCCGGTGTGCATCCCGAATTCTATGAATTGGGCGATATCCCAGATGATGAACGCCAAATCATCGAAGCTTTGCCAACTGAAAGAGTCTACGAATGAATTGCTGGGGGCGGTTTTTGTTAAATTTGACTCAATATGAGAATTTTTGCCAATTGCTTAAGTTTTGTGTCTCACAGACGACAATTAGAGTACAGGAAGAGACGATCCAAAGCGGATCGAAGATAAAATAGACATATCCATTGGTTTCAGTTTAAGTTTTTGAGACTGACGCCGATAACTTTATAAAGCCGGAGCTTATTGCGTCTTTGTTTTTGACTAAGTTCTGGAGTGTGAGTGTCTAGTTAGGGCCGGAAAACCGGCCATCTGGAGGACGGTCATGGTTGACATTACAGGAATTGGCAACCAGCCAGTCCAGTCGGGTCGAGCGGCGGAGCGCAGCAGCTCGTCTTCGCGGAGCAGGGACGGCGTTGCGGCGTCAGTGTCCTCGTCTTCGTCCGCGAGCGATAGCGTTGAGATTTCCGCTGCGGCGAAAGAAAGCCAGACTGTTAGCAGGCTTGTGGGTGCCGTAAAATCTTCACCGGATGTCCGTGCGGAGGCGGTGGCCCAGGCCAAACAAACACTGGCTGATGGCGGGTTTGAGGGGCGAAACGTTTCGCGGCAGGCTGCGGAAAATATTCTCGATTCGCTGTAAGCCATATAGGCTGGAGGAGCTAGTTAAAACAGTGCCACTCCCATTTTGGAGCGTGGGAGGCACTCGAAAACGAGTGATCAAGGGTTTCACTTTGTGAAGCCCTTTTTTATTGGCCATTTGGATTGTTCTGTCCTGTTGATAAGGCAGGTTTGCCTAGAAGGCTCCCCCTAGCTCCCCCTAAAACCTGCGCACGATTTTGACGTGTTTAACGCGTTCGAGAGGTACCCCCGGCATACGGATGGCGAATGGACGGAAAGAGCCTTGCGGGAAGCGAAAAATGTAAAAGTCCTGTGACGTAATTGTGTTGCCCTCTTCATCCAATAAATAGGCGCGGAAGTCCACACCCCGGTAGTCGAAACCGGAATCGTTTTGCAATGATCCCTGAAGGTAGGCCCCGGTACGGCGGAAGAAACCTTCTGTGTACCGGTTCAGCATCATCAGCCGCAATGTGAAGCCTTTTTCAATCTCAGCTTTAACCTCTTGTTCTTTGAACTTGAATGGTTCGGTGGCTGTTACAGCCCCCGATGCATTTTGCACCATCTCTGCATCGGCCGGTTCAGTGCGCGCGGCCAGACTTTCTGCTGCCGTAGGACCATTACTTTCCGGTGTGTACTTACGAACCTGTGAGATTGGGAATTGACGCTCAGCGCCCTCTACATCGACGACAAAGGAACCGTTGCTAAATCCCTTCATTTGCCCATAAATCTTATCTCCATTGAAAAACAAAAATTCATCGGCCAAAGCCGGAACCGGCATCATAATGGCAAGGATTATGAACAATCCCAACAGCGTATGAAGAGCGGTCTGTTTGGCCATTGTCACAAATCCGGGCATGAGGTGCTTATCCCGCACTTAAGTCCGGCAAACAATTCCTATCTGAGAGTACACATACTTCAACATTCGGATCGTAACGCAAAATTTGCGCCTGAACCGACTTTAGAGTCTATGCTATACGAAACGCCAGCCAAGATATCCTGTGTATTCGTTAGGATCCCTTCCGATTTGTGACGGAATGCTAAGGTTTTCAAACAGAAATCAACAGTCTGAGGATATGCCGATGTCAAAGCCATCGATTGGGGAGCAATTTGAGAATTTTGTCGAGATTATGGCCCGGCTTCGTGGCCCCAATGGGTGCCCCTGGGATCGCGAGCAGACTCATCAAAGTCTGATGAAATACCTTATTGAAGAATCTTATGAGGTTGCTGAGTCAATCGAAGAGGAAGACTGGGATGCTTTGGCAGAGGAGTTGGGGGATGTCCTGCTCCAGATTGTCTTTCATGCTCGTATGGCCCAGGAAGCGGAGACCTTTACGATCCGCGATGTGATTCAGAAGATCACGGACAAGATGATCAATCGTCACCCTCACGTTTTCGGCGATGCCACAGCCAATGATTCAGCCGAAGTTCTCAAACGGTGGGAAACCTCTAAACGCGAAGAAAAGCCGGAGCGAGAGTCGATCTTGGATGGCATCCCCCGAAATTTGCCGGCCTTGATGCGTGCCCACCGTCTTCAAGACCGTGCCGCGGGTTGCGGATTCGATTGGGAAAAAACAGAGCTGGTTATTGATAAAATGGAGGAAGAACTCCGAGAATTCCGCCACGCCTATCAATGCAAGCAAACCGAAGAAACCCGGGAAGAGTTTGGCGATCTGCTTTTTGCTTTGGTTAATGTGGCTCGTTTTGTAGATGTTGATCCGGAGGAGTGTCTACGAGCGGCCAACGACAAATTTACGGCCCGGTTTCGGCATATTGAACGAGAATTAGATGCACAAGGTGTCTCTTTGGATGATGCCTCGTTGGAACAGATGGATGCCTTGTGGGATGATGCCAAAAAGAAAGAAGTCCGCTAAAAAGATAATATTATTCCACTTCTAGGTAGAAATGAAAATCAGTGTTAATAGCCGAGATTAATTGTTAGCCTTGGCGATGGCTCTCGGAACAGGACTATTCGTCATTGCCTTCTTCTTTGTCGGCGAATCCACCAAAAACAACACCTACGACATTTTTGCCTTCTTCCGACTTAAACAGGCGAACCACCTTGGCGTGATAAATGATGGGGAAGTTGTTTTGTTCCCGCGCCCACACCTCGCGTTGTCTTAAATTCATAAATAATGCGACACGCAATCGTTGCCCAATCTCAAACTTGTCATCGGATTCGAATCCCAATCCTCCGACCAGGACCGGGCCGATGTCCAGAGTCTCAGCTTCCATCCACTCACCGTCTGCAAGCGATTCACCGCCATCAAGACTATACACAAAAGGAATACAAGCCTTTTCGCGTTCGAATTCTCTACGTTCTTTAAAATCGTTCATCTTTATTCCCCAGAACCATCACGCATAGTACCCCGTTTCCGGAGTAATTGGCAACCATCAGAATCTGTCAGCAGAGCTGTCGAGAGACGATCAGCGACCGTAGCCCTTTTCCTGATAGACCATTCTGCGCTTCGGCGCTTGTACTGTATCCGTAACAATTCGGTCAGCCGATCCACGGCGAACCTTTTCCCGATGCTTAATTTCGACCTCATCCAAGGTTCTATTGAGATCCGGTGTTTGGTTGTAACCAGCTTTTTCGAGATAATTGGTGACCGGAGGAGGAACACGTACGCATTTGAGTTCATTCATCTCCAAATAGCCCCGGTTGATCCAGCTGCGCATGAATTCAGGGGAAACTTTTAGCCCGCCAACTGGATCCATATCTACATAAATAGTGCGTATGGGGCAAAAATCGGAACCATAGCAGTGCATAAACCAAAATGTGCCGATCAAAAGGTCGAGTTCCTTTGGAGTGCATTGCTCGCAAGTGAGCTCAAATTCATCAATTTGCGCTGTGCGTCGGCAGAGGTGGCATTTCTTGGTAGGCATTGAAGGCCTCCAGAATAAAAAAATAGGGGTGAATGGGCATGTTTTTGCCCATCATCCAAAATAACCTCAACCTCAGTGAAATTATGCTTGGTTAACCCGACAGGCCCTAACTCTAGCCATCTGAGGGGATAAGGTCAAGAAAATAATTAATGTTCCAAATAGGGCATAGCTCTATAAACATTGTAACATAATACCCCGGACACCCCTTACTTCAGGCCTAAATCTAATGATTTGAGTCTGTTCGGGTTTATTTTGGCAAGACATCATTTCATTCTTGCGCGTCATGATCCACGCCAATCTTATGATTATTGGCTAAACTTGGCTGTTGCTTGAGGCGATTTGGGGATTCTTTGCTTCCTTCCGCTTTAAAGTTGGCTGTTGAAGGCAGTTTATCCATGGCAAATCCCAATTCCGCCGTTTTTTGTTGTATGAGTTTGATATGGAGAATTTCGACGATGACCCAACATGATCAGAATCCACAAGATGTACCCTTTGCGGGCTTTCGAGTAGGTGTCCAGAGTTATTGCTATCGTGAGTTTTCTCTGAAAGCTGCTTGTGAGCAGCTCAAAGGTCTGGGATTAAGCCGGTTCGAAATTTTTCCCGGGCATTCCGACGATTTCAATGAAAATGCCGATCCTGAAAACATGAAAGCGTTTTTAAAGGCCGCGGGTGTGGAATGTCCGTCTTATGGTGTGGTTGGACTAAGCGCAGATGAAGAAAAGACCGGCAGGCTTTTCCAATTTGCGAGTGCCATGGGAATCGAAATGCTTTCCGCTGATCCTGAGCCGGATAGTTTCCCGCTGTTGGACCGTCTGGTGAAAGAGCATGATATCTGTGTCGGTATTCACAATCACGGTCCCGGATCGCGCTACGACAAACTGGAAGATGTAGCAACGGCCGTTGAACCGTGGGATACGCGCATTGGTGCTTGTGTCGATACCGGGCATTTTCTACGTTCCGGTGTCGATCCGGTTGACGCGATTCGCCGCCTGGGGAATCGCGTGCATGGAGTGCACCTAAAGGATTTCAGTGAAGATGGAGTTGACTCTGTTATTGGCACGGCCCGCCTTAACGTTTTGGCCGTTTTGAAAGTTTTAAAAGAGAATGGTTTTTGCGGTCATTTGGCTTTTGAGTATGAAGGCGATGCCGACAATCCTTCACCGGCCTTGGCTCAGGGAGTCGCTGTCTTAAAGGCTATGGTGAATTCGATGTAAGAATCCGCTTTGGTTGCTCTAGTTCACCGGCGCCAAGAATCCGGCGGCCTCAGCCATTCTGCCGGTTTCCAGGTAGATCAATCCCATGGTGTGACGCAGGTCTTCATTTTCAGGAAACTTTTGCAGAGCAGGGGATAAGACTCTTTCGGCCTCCTCAAAGCGCTGCAACCGCCAGGCCGCCACGGCATAAATATAAACAATGTGAATCGGCGCGTCTTTTTGAGTGGCAATGTTTTGTAATATTTCAAGCGTCTGTTTGTAGTCGCCCAGACGGTAGGATGCTTCGGCCTGCAAATCGACAATGCATTGTTGTGAGCCTGAGATTCCGGCAGCCGTTTGCGCGCTCCTGATGGCTTCTTCGTATTCACCGGTTTGTATCAGTGTCCACCCGCGCCCCACATGGTTCTTTACTTCCTCGGGATTCATCTCAATGGCAATACCGTATTCCTTTAGAGCTTCGGCGGTTTGGCCGATCCCCGAATAAGCCCGGCCTAAATAGCGATGGATATGACCGTTGTTATCCCGTTTGCGTACAGCTTCACGCAGAATCCCCAGCCCTTCTTCAAAGTGCTGGGCCTCGACTAATGCGCAACCGTAACGGCGAAGAAGACGTATCTGATTGGGATCGGCATCAACAGCCGCTTTGTAGGCTTTTGCGGCATCCTCCCACTGTTCAAAGTTCCAAGCCAAGTCACCCCAACGTTGAAGTAACTCCTTATCTTCAGGCCAACGCCCACAAGCGAGCCGGGCCGCTTCATTTGCCCGCAAGGGAGCATTGGCCCGTTCCAATGCCGAAATCAAATGCTGCGCGTCTTCGGCATTAGCCGAACTCCGGTCGACAACCTGCTTATAAATTGCAGATGCCTTAAACCAGTTGTTTTGTGTACCGTAACAGGCCGCCTCTACCCGCATGATGTCGATATTTGCGGGATCGTAGTGTCTTGCTTCATCGAGCAGTTCCATGGCCCGCACGGGATCTCCATTTAATAAACAGGTTTTTGCATCCTCCACGTTTCTATCGATCAGCCGCGTACGCATGGGAGGAATCGAGGTCACCAGCTTATCGACGACCACCTTGAGTGCCTTGACTCTCTGGTCATATTCCAAGTCACGAAGTTGCTGCCGGACGTTGACTTCGGTTTTCCCCCGTTCCGTACCCTCCAAATGTTCCAAACATTCTTCAAACGTCTCGCGTAATGACAATTCACGCAGCCGGTCGGCATGAATTGTCTGACTATAATCTGTAAAACGTTGACTCATGGCCTGAGTCAACTCCGCTATTTGTTGTTTGAGTTCGATGCAGCCCTGACTCAACATCTCGAATGCAGATGCGCTTGTAGGCAAAGGTATCCCTTGATTTGCCATTCGGCGCAACATTCCGAGTTTCTTTTCAACTTCCTCCAATTTGCGTTTTCGGTTGGCGAAAACAGAACCGAGTTTTAATAAATCGTCGACAAATTGTGCGGCGCGGGTTGAAAGCCGCTTTTGTTTATGGCTGATTTGAACATCCCGGCGGATTTCAACGACAAGGTTTTCTATATCCTCAGCCAAACCATCGCGGATCAAGCGTAAGACCTGGTTCGCCTGCTCTTCCGCCATGTCTTCAGATGTTCCCAGCAGCGATTTCGCCGACTTTGCCAGCGTCTCCTTTAACTGACTACGATGGCGCATCTCTTCTGCTTGTTCAGCGCGTCGTTTACGGGCCTTTTCTTGTTCGGCTTTAGCCGAGGAGGCATTGGCTGTATTCATCTCATTGGTCCTTAAAACTGGTCGAGACGGGCCGGATTATAGGTCTCCGCTGTCCTGTGAGGAGGCAGCATCTTCGCGATTTTCGTATTCGAATTGTTTGATTTCACCATCGATCAGACACAGCGTGCATTTTTGTATCGGTTGCGTAATCTTCCATTCCGCTTCTTCCATCCAGATCTGTGTTCCAGGCTGAACGCCTTCAGATGCACGTATAAATCGTTTGTTGGACTCGCTTGTATTCAAATCCTCTTGGGTTTGTGCCAGTTTTTCTTTGAGTTTGTGAATGATGATCTCAATCTTTTTTATGCCTTTTTTGACATTGATATATGTTTCTTTTTTCTCGTTCGGGAGTGCCCCCCCCAATTTTTCCTGCAATTTTTCTAATCCGTTCAAGGCCTTGGCGAATTGGCCGAGTTTTTCTTCTCGCAGCCGTATTGCCTCTTCGAGTTGTTCCACTTCGCCTCGCAGCCGCAGTAATTCCGCGCCCAGCCGAATTTTTGTTTTCACTCCCATCTCTGATCCGATAATAGCGGCGCTGACTTCATCCCAGGCGTAAATCTCCGCGCCGATGATGCTTGCGTGGTTGCCGTCCAACACAACTTTTTTGGCGTCAACCTTGCATTGAATTACAGAACCATGGATTGAGATGATTTCTTGTGCATAAAGTTCCCCGCCATTGATGAATTTAACGTCGATATTCTTCGCGGCAATAAGTTTGCCACCCTCGATGCCCCCATCGATCAGGATATTTCCTTTCGCGATCAGCTCAGCCGCCTCAATTGTACCTTTTACCATAATGTCTTGTGCTGATTCAATCTTAAATCCGGCGGCGACATCGCCATTAACATTAACTGAAACACCGGTCTTGACGTTCCCGGTTGAAAAATTGACGCCTTTGGACAGAACCAATGCATCCACTACTGTAACTGCATCTCCCTCCAAATAGGCGCATCCATTGATTGTTGATACTAATTCAAATCCGGTCTCCGAGAGACGTGTATTGGGCACTGTCGGAAGGGGATAATCGACGCCATCGATGCAGGGGATAGGATTACCCAAGACATCGCAGCCCGGCTCTCCGGGTTCGGAAGGTGTTTTCTTTACAATGACTTGTCCTTCAGTCACGGGCAGAAAGCGATTGAGCTCTTTCATGTCCGATTTAACTTTCGTAATTTCTTGGGGAACTCCTGAAATATCGCGGATGTCCAGACAGTCTTCGATAACGGCATCGACGCCACTTACCGGTTTAGAACCTTCTGCAATTGTGACGAAACGGTCGAATTTCTTTTTTCCGAAAACCGTTTCTACTGCTTTCTGGCCAATGCCATGTACAATGCCCTGCTCGGCGAGATTTTCAATAACTGTCTCCGAATTCCACATTTCGGCCAGTTCGCTGGTCACCAATACAGCGGCCCGCATCCGGTCTTCGCTGATATCGACCTCCACACCGAGCGCGCGTACAGCTTCTAGAATGAATGATGGTTTGCCCAAATTCTCATCGAAATTAAAAGACGATTTGGGCATGATGTCATTGTCGACAATCTGCCGGATGACCTTTTCAATACTGCGCATGCCCCCGATCACGGTCATGCGCAGCCGTTCGGCGGGCATATTCTCCAACCAATTCCGTGCTTGACCCAGAATGATTTGCGCGCCTTTGAGTTCATTTTCCCAGAGAGTCGGTTTTCGCCGCTCTGTCTCTTCTTTCTCCGGGATTTGTTCTTCGCTTTCTTTGGAAGGAGGTTCGGGTTCCGGCTTTGCGGCGGTTTCCGCATCCTCAGACGAAGATGCATCATCGCCTTTGGATTCTGAATCCTCATCGGTTATGGCTGGTTCTGTAGATTCAGGATCACTTTCGGAGGCGTCTCCCTCACTTTTTTCTGTATCTTGCGGCGTGTCCGATGTTTCTTGAGGTTTGCCCTCGGTTGTTTCATCCGCTTCCGGCTCTTTTTCCTCTTCTTTGGGCGCAGAAGGATCCCCCAACTCATCAGTGATGATTCTTAAGCCTTCTTCCAGAAGGTCAATGACCCTACTCAGACGTTCTTGAATAGTCGGGGGCATGTGGAGAAGTCCTGACAGACACATGTCTCTGGGGCAAGGCCCAAGAGACACAAGAATAATGCAAACACTGACTTACTATAACACTCTTGTTAAAGGCATTCTTGCATTTCAATTTTATCAAACCAAACCGGAACCGGCTGTCTTATCCCAAATTGTTTCCTTTTGATTCTCAAGTTTGGCTGCCCAGCGAGCCAATACAAACAGCAGATCAGATAGGCGGTTCAAGTATGGAAGATTATTATCTCCGATGGCTGCTTCACCCGCCAAAGTGACACAATCGCGCTCTGTGGCCCGGCAATGGGCTCGGCAGCGGTGGAGTTGGGCAGCAAGAAGTCCGCCGCCGGGCAAGATAAATGCTTGTAGCGGCGTCAATTGTGCTTCCACCTCATCGATCCAAGTTTCCAGAGCATGTATGTTTATATCTGTGAGGACAGGCAATGTACCATTCCTCTTTTCGATTGGGGTTGCCAAATCGGCCCCTAACGTAAAGAGATCATGCTGAATCGCCGTTAGAATGACACGCAACCGGTTCAGGCCTTCCGAATTACCATCTCCCGCAATTGCCTTATCCAGCAAAGCGATGCTCATTCCAATTTCCGCATTGGTCTGATCAACCTGTCCGTAAGCCGCCACTCGGATGTGATTCTTGCGAACCCTTTGACCACCATAAAGTCCCGTTTCGCCATGATCGCCGGTTCGTGTATAGATGCGCAATTTGCTCATGAATGCCTCACAGGAGTGGGGATTGTATGCCACTGTGGCCGATTCGGGCCCGAACTGGCGAGAGATACCGGCTTACGTGCACATCCTCTCCGCTTCAGTTTGTAGAGCGCCCGGAATATCGGAATTTTGTCTAAGCCAAAGCAGCTGCGTGTAGACTTTACGCGCATCTTGAATGAGGTCAAAACTTGGCCCCACAAACCGTTTAAGTCCAGGCCATGGGATTCCACTAAGCCATGAAGCCAAAGGGTGAGAAAAGCCGAAGGTGATAATCCCATAATTGCGGTTTCGAGATGAAACAAGTTGAATGTCTTCCAGTGCTCCAATTTCGTAACTTTCGACCATCGGCTGCCACACTCCGCTCACGATGATGATTCGAAGATTGGTCAGGCCATAGTAAGTGTGCATCCTTTGGAAGTGGTCCATGACATAACGCCCGACTGTTACATAAAGACCGAATAGCAGAAACGGAACATAGATGAATAATCCAAGCGGATTGGCCAACATTCCCGGAATATAAAGCGCACGCAATCCCCTCCAGCCAAGCGTTGTCAGGGCCAGACTTCCCCACAATAACGTAAATGGAATCAGAAGGATATCGGCGATTCGGAGCCGGATGCCCGGACGTGGCTTTCCGTACCAGATCAGCTTTTCACCCGGCCATAATTCCTGACTGATTATTTGCCGCGGATTCTCGTGCATCGCTTTGTAATCCGAGGGCTTGTGGATTCCAGCATTTATACAGTAACAAAGAGCCGGTCTGATGACGAATCCTTCCCGGCGAAATGGGAAGGACAATCCAACTCAGACATCGCCTTTCCGCCGGTGGATTTTTTGGGGGTCCTGCTACTTCATCCGGTGCGTCATCGGTTTTATTCTGGGAATATGGATTATCTGGCTGCCAACATCGCCGCTTTGACATCAGCTCATCCTGCTCAAGCGGCCTTTCTAAAAGAAAAAACTCGAGGACTCGCCTCTGCTCCTTATCAGCTATGCGGCGATCCTCCTCGCGATGCCCTTTGTCTTAATGAGGCCGGGGAAAGCCTACGGTTATTTGATGATGCACAATGCGGGCTGGAAGCGGAGTCCTATCGAATTGTGTGGAGTTTGGGTGATGCAACATCTTCGGATTTGCCGTCTTCTCTGATTGTCGTTGGTATGGGATTGTGCGAGTCACTTTCGTCTTTGCAGGCCCGTCTGCATCCCGAGGGACGGTTGATTGTTATCGAGCCGGATCCACGGCTCTTTTTGACCTGCTTGGTTGCGATCGATCTGCGCCACATTCTTGCGGATCCCCGCATTTTGTTTGTGACAGGTTTTGAGCCTCGGAGGGCAGCCGAGCAAATTGGCCGGGAGCTGCAATGGGGCCGGCTGATTCATTTACCGCACCAATTGCTCGCTCATGAAAGCAGCATTCGTATGTATCCCGGCTTCTTTCGACAGTTTAAGACCTGTTGGATTGAGTCGATTGAACGGGAAGATATGTATTTACAGAAAAGAGCCGGGCAGGATCGTATCGTTACCGAGCATACCGCCGCCAATTTATTCCGGATTTTGGATTGTCCCGGCTGCGTTCATCTCTTCAATAGATTTCAGCAATGTACAGCGATTTTGGTAGGCGCCGGGCCTTCGTTATCGGACAATCTCGAGGCGCTGCGTGCAGTTTCCGGCAATGCTCTCATTGCCTGCGTAAACACCGCCTATCCCGTGCTTCGTAGAGCGGGTATCGCTCCGGATATTGTTGTATGTATGGACCATCATTCTCGAAATCTGTGCTCATTTGAATCGCTGGAGCATGATCCTCGTACGTATTTGGCGGCTGATCCAAGAATTGAACCGGGAATTTTTGATCATTTTCCGAATCATGCATTGCTATTGTCCTGGCACACAACGCGGGAGGAATTGGGAAATCCCGCTCCACCTCAGGCGATTCCTTTGTCCCGCGGCGGTGGAAATTCTTTGTATCATTGGTTGCAGAAGCGAATGGGTGAGAAGGGAACTCTGACTGCAACCGGCAGCGTTGCCGTTGCGGCCTATCAATTGCTTGCATATATGGGTTGTGAGCCGATTGTATTGCTCGGAATGGACCTGGCCTTTCCAAATCAGAAGACTTATGCCGAAGGCACGATCTTTGGAGATGGCAATCTCCCCCGCGATGACCGTGTGACGCATACCATACCCGCGGCCGGAGGTGGAGAAGTTGGAACCAGCACCACTTTAAATCTCTATCGCCTGCTTCTTGAGCATGAAATTAAGCGGTTCAGACGTCAGACAATTAACTGCAGTCTGGGAGGTGCTCAAATTGCAGAGACCAAAGTCTTGCCTCTGTATAAGGCTCTCGCTGCAAAGTGCGTTAAGACGATTCCACGACTTCCGGATGTCTATGCGGAGGCTTGTATGGCTGATCCCTATCGCGGCAAGAATGAGGCTCTGCATAGCATCCTTCATGACTTGAGCAGCCAACTTGAAACGCTTGCTCAAGCCTCTGAAACCATAATTTCAAATTATGAATCCGGTACACAGCAAACTGAAATGGATGTAACCCGGCTCGAAAACAATCTTGCCGGTTTACGCAAAGAACACGATTCCGCGCATTTTGTGCTTAATGAGTTATTGCAGCCCGCCCTCATTTCATTTGAGCAGTCGCAGTGGTTGACATTGGGGCAGCCGACAGGAAAACAAGTAAAACACCGTGAACGCCGGTGTCTCGACGCCTTGAAAGCAATCGCCGAACAGGCCCGTATATTGTTTTATCTCCTTGATAAATATTGACTTACTTGATTGTTCATCCTCTTTACAGGTGTATACTTTATTTTTTTAACCAAATTAAGTGATTATTCTTGACTATTATGGTCTGTTAGGTAATATTATCTGTATAACCCTAACTTGCACCCCCGAGGAGGGGCTGCTTCCCCCCAACGCCGAACCGGCGGCTCCTCCTCCCCCCCCTTTTGCACCCCGGCAAGGAATTGCCGGGGTGCCGTATTTTAGGGTTCCTAGCATCCCCAGTAGCAACACTGCAAAGTGGAACCTTGAAACTTTGTTTTAGATGGCGAGGTTGTCATAGAGTCTCAGGATCATTCCCTCAACAATGGGTGTGTGTAAATAACTATTGACTTGTTTTAAGGTTGAAATCAAATGCGTCATCGTGAAGAGTGTGTCCCGTGCAGCAAGCGTCAGGCTTGCCGAGTTTTTGAATTGGCCGAACGTTCAATGGGGAGAGAAGCCCAAGTTGAAGACTTGGAAATTCTCGGGCAGCAATCACTCGATGTCGTTTGTGCTGCTGATCCGCAAAGGACACCTGCCGATGTTTCTTCTCTGGCGATTCTGTTGGCTCATGAACGCTCAGGCTGCGATGATCCATTTCTGAAGGAGAAACGGGAGAGTAATACGCTTGCGCTTTCGCTCTATTCACGATTGAAGCAGGATGTAAAAGAGGCGGATGACCCGTTACATGAAGGCGCTCTTTTGGCTGTGTCGGGCAATATCATCGATCTTGGTATTCAAGAAGGTTTTGATATTGAAGCGACTTTGGCGAAAGTCCGCCGCGAAGGCTTTGTTGTAGATTGTTTGGGACTCTTTCGTTCGGAAATCGAGAAACATGACGCGACAGGGCAGGGGATTCACATCCTTTATATTTGCGATAATGCCGGCGAGATTTTGTTCGACCGAATTTTCATCGAAACCTTGCTCGATATCTACCCGCAATTAAAGATTACCGCTTCAGTGAATTCCGGACCGATACTCAATGATGCGCTTATGGAAGATGCGGTTGCTGTGGGATTGACCGAAGTGGTCACTGTAATTGAAAACGGGCATCCGGATTTAGGCACTGTTCTCGAACATGTTAGCCCGGAGTTCCTCGATATTTATAAAACTGCCGATTTGATTATTGCTAAAGGACAAGCCAATTTTGAAACATTGGATGAGCGGGGTGAACCGATTTTCTTTGTGCTTAAGGCCAAATGCGAAATTATCGCTGATATTTTGGGTGTTAAACTTTATGACGCAGTATTTGCTACGTATCCCGAGAGGCGCACGCGATAACAACCCGATATCTTTTAGATACCGGGTTCATAAAATTTCGAACAATCTTGTTGTTTAGGTTAAGACAGGAAGTATCTCGGGCTGGGGGATTTCCGGAGATATATCTTCGCGGAGGATTGTTAAAAGTTCCTCTCCCTGTTCGGTCAGCAACGAAAGCAGCGCATCCGTGACTTCCTTGTCGTAATATGTGCCCCGGTGATCTTTGAAATAATCAATAATTTGGTGAGCGGGCCATGCAGGTTTGTAGCATCGTTCGGTTGCCAATGCATCGCAAACCTCAGCCACAATAAGAATACGGCTATTGGGATGTATTTCTTCGCCTTTAAGATTTCGTGGATAACCCAGTCCATCCCAACGTTCGTGATGTTCATAAACGTAGCGCGCAACCTCGGAAAGGCGGCCGATGGGAGCGAGAATACGATAGCCGGTATCCGCATGGCTTTTCATGATCTCGTATTCTTCTTTGGTTAACGGTCCGGCTTTAAGCAGGATGTTGTCGGATATTCCGATTTTTCCTACATCATGCAAAATCCCTGCCAGACGCAGGGATTCATATTCAGATTCGGGCACGCCGAGTTTTTTGGCCAAAGTTAAAACAAATTTAGAAACTCGCGTACCATGACCTTTGGTGTAGGGATCGCGCGCTTCCATTGCGTGTGCCAACGATTCAACAGAGTGAAAAAGGAACTCGCGTAATTCCGATGTCTGTGCATCAACCTTTTCTTCAAGATAAACTTGATATTCTTTGTTTTCGAGTAGAAGCCTTCGCTGTTTTAAGGCCCGCGAGGTGAGCAATTCGACGAGATCGAGATTGAATGGTTTTGTCAAATAATCATATGCGCCTAAACGAATTGCGCTGATCGTATTTTCCAAAGTCGGCTGGCCTGTCATCAGGATCACAAGAATGTCACGTTCTAATGCAATAATTTCCCGAAGAACATCAGTGCCTGTCATCCCCGGCATATAAATATCAGTAAAGACGAGATCGACATTTTCATTCCGAATCCGTTCTAATGCTCGTTCGGGCGAATTTTCACATGTCGCATCATGTCCGAGGTGAAGCAGGAATTCCGCCATCATCTGCCCAATGGCGACTTCATCATCAATGACAATCATTCGCGCTCGTCTTTTTTTGAATTGTTTTTGGGATTCCATTTGTTGTTCTCTTACCATCTCATTATATCACGATGGATGAAGGTGAAGTCCCAGCGGGAAAAAATGTTTAGACAATGTAAAGAAACAATCCAAAATTCTTCCATTGCCGCCGACAAATGATGTTGCTACGTTCCACACTTCGTAAATTCGAGACGCCAAATTTTCAACATTCTCATGCCAAATAGAAAAGTGTTTGTTTTTCTTTACTGCAATTGGCATAAGACTGGGATTAAGTTCATCAATCGCATGGTGTTGCGAATAAAGCGAGCGTGGTGTCTGTTTGAGACCATCTTGTGTAAAGACAAGAGGGTGAAATGTATTCTTGTCGGAAGTGGTTTTAGGCAGCCTGAAAATTTATTTTGCGTGTACGGACATGAAGCGGTGCGCATTACCGATGAAGATGTGAAAGAGCATCCTTTGGGAATGGCAACAAATCGTTTTAAATACTCGGACGCGCAACGAATCGCTGAGCCGGAAGCATCATTCCTGTGATTTTTGTAGCGCAGGGATGTATCGAAAATAGAGCGGGCGTCCAATCATCCTCATGGCCCCGTTTCTGTTGACGGCACGGCGTCGGAAAGCGACACTGATCCAGTTCATTAGATGTAATGTTTGGTGAACATTCAGGGCGGCGTAGCTCAGATGGTTAGAGCACACGGCTCATATCCGTGGTGTCACAGGTTCGATTCCTGTCGCCGCTATTTTTTCTTAAAGGGTAATATACGCTTGTTTTCGGATCGTGTTTTGACCGATGCGAGCCAAATCCCTCCGAATTCCGTATCCTTCGCCCGTTACGACACGTTTTTCAAGCATGTAATTTTTGCCGCATGGAGCGATTGAAATGCCAAGGCCACAATCCGCGACCACGATATTCGAACGAGCCTGCCAGCTCATACCCGGCGGCGTAAACAGTCCGGTTCGTGCCGCCCGGGGTGTTGATGCTCATCCTGTCATCGCGGCAAGGGCAAAAGGCAGCAAAGTCTGGGATTGCTCCGGAGCGGAATATATCGACTACATCGGTTCTTGGGGGCCGGCGTTATTCGGGCATGCACACCGGGAAATCGTGGCCGCCGTGCGCTCTGCTGCAAAAGATGGTTTGTCTTTTGGCTTACTGACCGATGCAGAGGTCGAACTGGCCGAGATTATCACCCAGATCGTACCCAGCGTGGAAATGGTTCGTCTTGTTTGCAGCGGAACGGAAGCCACAATGAGCGCTCTGCGGCTGGCGCGGGCCGCCACCAAACGCCAGAAAGTCCTTATCTTTGATGGTTGTTATCATGGACATGGAGACGCATTTCTTGCCGGTGGAGGCTCCGGCATGGCGACTTTGGGGATTCCAAAGGGACCAGGTGTCACCGAGGGAGTCGTAAGTGACACAATCGTGGTTCCTTACAACGATCTCGATGCTGTTCGTGAAGCTGCAAAAAAATATGGAAAAGATTTGGCGGCCATATTTGTCGAGCCTATTGCCGGGAATATGGGGCTTGTTCCTCCCGATCCGGGTTTTCTGGAAGGATTGCGGGAAGTCTGTGATTCATGCGGCAGTTTGCTTGTATTCGATGAGGTCATGACCGGCTTTCGTGTATCCCGCGGCGGAGCTCAGGAACTTTTAGGAGTGATGCCCGACCTCACGACAATGGGAAAGATCATTGGCGGCGGATTGCCGATCGCCGCGTACGGCGGGAAAAAGAAAATTATGATGCAGGTTGCTCCCGCCGGACCTGTTTATCAAGCGGGCACTTTGGCTGGAAATCCGCTTGCTACTGCGGCTGCCATAGCCACATTGGCGCTCTTACGGGATAACGATGTCTATACGAAACTCGAGCAACGTTGTTCGACTTTGCAGGATGGATTAGAGCAGGCTCTTAAAAAAAGTCAGGTCACCGGTTGTGTTCAACGTGCCGGCTCAATGCTGACGATGTTTTTCCACCCGGGTCCTGTACGCAATTTTGCCGATTCCGCCGACTCCGACCATAAGCGATTCGGCGCGTTTTGGAGAGGAATGTGTCAAAAAAGAATACTTCTGCCACCTTCCGGCTATGAATGTTGGTTTGTATCGACAACACACACGAATCACGATATTCACCGGACAATAAAATCTGCGGAAGAAGTCTTGAGCCGTTTAGTTCAGGGGGAAACATACGCCGAAGCCCACAAGGCCTAGAGTGTACGCCGACGTAAATCGACTCGCCGGTCTTTTTCTTAATCGATGGCTTCAATACGTGAACTTCTATCAGCCGCCGGACGTTTCGGCAGCGCCACAACCATCAGCCGCATAGGCGGCATGATCCGCGACATGTGTATTACCGCGTTTCTTCCTTCAGGAAGCGCGGGCGCTTTTGTTGCCGCATTGACTGTTCCAAGCACGTTCCGTCAATTTTTTGCCGAAGGAACGCTATCTGCTGCGCTTATTCCTATATTGACAAAAACACGGCAAGAAGATGGGCCGGAAGCCGCCCGTGAGGCAGCTTGGTCTATTCTTCGTGGTTCGACTTTGGTCGTTGGTTTAATTTGTCTTGTAGGCATTGTTGCGGCGCCTGTGTATGGCCCATGGCTTCTGCCCTTTTGGCCCAAGCAATCCGAGAGTCTGGTGCTCTTCGTCGATTTGCTCCAGATCATGTTCCCGTTTCTCTTGATGGTATCAATTGCGGCGTGGTGCATGGGCGTTCTCAACCTGCATGATATTTACTTTATCCCGGCTGTTTCGCCGGTTCTCTTCAATCTGGCCATGATTGCCACGCTGGGGGGAGCGTTTTATTGGGCCTCTGCTGCTGACCGCGCTTATTGGGCCGGATATGGAGTTGTTGTGGGCGGGGCCATCACGATGGGGATTCACTATTGGCCGGTCCGCCGTATCGGCTTTCTTCCCCCGCTCTCCGGACCGGTTTTTCATCCGCGATTTTTTCAGTTTTTGCGCGCCGCTTTTCCGGCATTAGGCGGACTGGCCATCTATCAATGCAACATCCTTGTAAGCCGGCTTTTCTTTGCATCCAGTTTTGAAGATGAGGGACTCTCGATTCTTTGTCTGTTTCTTGCTTTTCGATTGGTTCAATTTCCGCAGGGTATTTTGGGCGTTGCCATCTCCGCTGCCGCATTCCCCCGGATATCAGCAAGCGTACAGGATGGCGATATTCAAACCACAAGCGCAATTGTCCGCCGCGCTCTGGAACTTCTGTTGGTGTTACTGATTCCGGCTTCATTTGGCCTGGCCCTCATCGGGCCGGACCTTGCCGGTTTGTTGTATGACCGTATGGCGTTTTCCAAATCGAATGGCATGGACATTCTTGTTCCTGTTTTATCGACTTATTGTATCGGTCTATTTGCGTTTTCCTCCAACAAAGTCGCTGTTCAGCTTTCTTATGCACATCATGATTTCCGAACTCCGGTTTGGACTGCGCTTGCAGCCTTTTTAGTGAATGTCACAGTCTGTACGGTCTCTATCTTTATGTTACAGCATGGCGCATGGGGATTGGCCGCAGCCACGACAATTGCGAGTTGGTTTCAGTTGGTGATACTTTTTGTTCTTCAGCGCCGCCGGTTGGCAGGATTTTGTCCCCGGCACTTGTTCATTGTTGCTTCAAGGGTGCTTTTGGCCTCGGTCATAATGGCTGTAGTCGTGTGGTTTGTATTACATTCTTTGGCGCCTGGAACAAATACTCTGAAGCGGTTGATCCGATTGATTGCCGGGATTGCGAGTGGAGCCGGAACCTATGCCTTTGTGGGCGCCTTGTTATTCCGGCAAGACTTGCTTGCGGCGCTTCGGCCTCGTGCTGATGTTCCGCAGGTGCAGCCTACCGATCCAAGGTGACGATTGGAGTGGACAGAATATAGGCTCGACGGTATTTTGAAATATGTCTGAATCGATGAAACAGCAAGAGATTAAGGATAATACGCCGCCCAAAGAACAATCTTCTTATATTTGGGTTTTTGTCTTCGCCGCTGTAGTGGTTTGCTACTTCTTTTGGGATCGAATTGCCGGTGTCATGGAAAAACTGCACATCGATCCGGCCAAATGGTTAGATTCACCGTACACATTTGGCATGGTGATGGGGATTGCGGCCGCGTTTATACTTTTTTCTCTCATCTTAATCATTGCCGTAAAGATTCGTTTGTCGAATGCACTGGCATGGGCCGGTGGACGTACCGATGCCATGCTGATCTCATTATTGGGTAGCACACAGGCTCACGAACGGGAGATGGCGTATACCGTTCTCCGGCAACGTTTAGATGAGCGGCTTGCCGAACCGTTGGTTCGAGAATTGAAATCGGCCGTCGATGAGGAAAAGGATCCTCGCTATATGATTTATCTGCTGGAAGATCTCGGCGTTCCTAAGGCTGTGCCGACCTTAAATCGAATTGTGCAAGATGCTGAACATTGGCCGGTCCCGGTAATTCGGGCTGCCCAGCAGGCTCTCGAAACTATTCCTGCCGAAGATCATTCGCAACCTCAATCAACCTCCACCAAAAAGCGGAAAAAAAGTTCGAAATCTTCAAAATCTGTTCGGTAATCCCCGGAGAGAAAACTATCGGTGGGGAGTCATTCGAATGTAGTGTCCAGGAGTGTTCTTGATTGTGGACGCCCTATGGATGTGATGGCTGGCGGGGTGGTATTGACCTTCTCGATCCTGTCCGTAGTCTAAGTCGAAAATAGCCGTTTTTCCGGATGGACGGCTTTTAAATTTTTCCGATCTGCAATGAATCAACCTCGGTATTTCAGTTTTCGTCAATACACCAAGGACTTGTACGGCACCAAAGTCCACAAGGTTTCTATTGACGCCGGATTTACGTGTCCCAATATTGACGGTCTGAAAGGAACCGGCGGTTGTACTTTCTGTAATAACGCCGGTTTTAGCGTTAACACCCGTAAAGAGACTCAGTCCGTTGCGGAACAACTTACAAAGGGCATGACGGCCCTGCGAAAACGTTACCAAGCCACAAAATTTATCGCCTACTTTCAAGCATTCTCCAACACATATGCCCCTGTGGCGCATCTTCAAAAACTATATGACGCCGCCCTCGAACCGGATGAGGTTGTGGGCATGTCTGTTGGAACCCGCCCGGATTGTGTTTCTCCGGCCACTCTGCGGCTGCTCGATTCATATACCGCCGAAAAGGACGTATGGATCGAGTATGGCCTCCAAACCAGCCACGACAGAACGCTTAAGGCAATCAACCGATGTGAGACGTATGCCGATTTTCAGCGTGCGGTAGAGATGACTGCGGGCTACAACCTAAAGGTTTGTGTCCATCTCATCCTGGGGCTGCCCGGGGAGACGGTTGAAGATATGTTGGTGACGGCTGAACGATTGAGGGATGTGCCTTATCACAGTCTGAAAGTCCATATCCTGCATATTATGAGCGATACGCAGATGGCGCGCGATTACGCCTTTGGATGCGTACGTATGATGGATCGGGATGCTTATGTCGATACCACGGTCCGTGTTTTGGAACGTATCCGTCCTGATGTTTCGATGCAGCGGCTCACGGCGGATGCTCCTTTGTCTGTTCTGATTGCGCCTATGTGGTGTATGGATAAGGACGGTATCTTGCAGGATATCCTGCAAGAGATGGAACGGCGCGATACTTGGCAGGGCAAGCTGTTGGGGTATCCCCGTAACGCCGTCGGAGTTTATAAACAGGGCGCGCCGGGCGAAGTATTGGCTGTGCCTGCCTGATTCCCGGAACATACTTACTTGATTATGGGCTTAAATAAAAACGCCCGGCGGAAACGAAGCCGGGCATTTTGTTATGCAGGTAAAAGCCGGAGATGCGGCGCTATAACTTTCGTGCTTTGACGGCGGCTGCGTGGGCGGGAAAACCTTCAAAGTCGGCGAAGTTGACGACGTGGTCCGCGAGCGATTGAAATCCCTCTTTGGTGGCGTAACTGATAGAAGTTCGCTTGAGGTAATCCCAGACGGTGACAACGGAGGCCGTTTTTGCGCGTCCGCCCGTGGGCAGGATCGCATTAACGCCTAGTGCGTAATTGCAAATAGATGTCGGCGTCCACGGCCCAAGCATGATTTCGCCCGCATTCACCAAGTTCGGCAAAATCTCCCAAGGATTCTGCGTGTGTACCTGCAAATGTTCAGGTGCGTAATCATTGGTGACTGCAACTGCTTCATCCATATCTTTTGTGATGATCACGCCGCCGTAATTGGAAAGAACCCGGGCAATATACTCTTGCTGCTTCTGCGGGAATTTCTCGACCAGACTGGGAATTTTTTCGGCTACGGCGCGTCCCAGTTTTTCATCGGGTGTAATTAAAAGTGAGGCGGAATAGGGACCATGCTCCGCTTCGATCAGTACATCAGCCGCAACCAAATCGGCATCGGCTTCGCCGTCGGCAAGCACGATCAATTCGCTGGGACCTGCGGGGGGGCCGGGATCCAAAAGATCGGCGGCCAACCGTTTGGCCGCGGTTGCATAAATGTTTGATGGTCCCGTGACTTTAAGCACCGGCTTGACCGTTTCCGTTCCATAGGCCAGTGCCGCAATCGCTCCCGCTCCGCCCATACGGTATACCTCGGTAATTCCCAAGCGGTGTGCGGCATACAGAGTAACTGCATCGATTGTTCCATCTTCACTTGGTGGCGATACCGCGCAGATTCGGGGTACTCCGGCGACTTTGGCCGGGACACCCAACATCAGCATGACCGATGGATAAGCTGCTGTGCCTCGTGGGATATAAAGCGCGGCACTTTCGATGGGTGTTACCTGTTCACCACCGAATAGGCCGGGGGCGATCTCAATCATGCCCAAGCGGTCGGGCATTTGATGCTTGTGGAATGTTTCGATGTTGGCAAATGCAATATCGACGGCCTGGCGGACTTTGGGGTCCAGCCCATCAGCTGCCTGTGCGATTTGGTCTTGCGGAACGGCAATCCCTTTGTCCGATAAGTCGGCGTTATCGTAACGTTTGGCTTGTTCGATGAGAGCTGCATCGCCCTTTTGCCGGACTTCATCGATTATCTTTTGTGCGGGTTCCAAAAACTCTTCGATATCGCTTCCCGAACGGCGCATGATGCGTTGCCGGGTTTCTGTATCCATTTGTTGCCAAGCATAAACAGGGACTTTCATCATCAACTCCTTTGCAGGACGGTACCAATCTTCACTCACTGGTCAAACCCAATGCCGGACCCTTTTTACAGAGATTGCCCGATGGATGGAATCTATTTGGCTCAAAGACACGTGAACGACTGTGTTGCATAGAGATGGATAGACAATGGCGTCTCCGGCCTGCCATTCTTAACAGTCTAGATCTGCAGCCGGTCATCTGGGGCATATCGGACTGGACGGTTACGCTATGCTGTATACGTCCAAAGACATTTAAGACCTTGGACATAAGGAGCGTTTCATGATCCGTCTTGTTTCTGGCGTGGCCATAATTGCAGGACTCATTCTTATCCTCTCCGGTGAACCGAATTCTGTTCGGGCGCAAGAAACCGGTTCAGAGGCCGAGTCTGTCTCCGAACCGCCTGCTGATACTGAAAAAACCGCCGAGGCTTCCCAGCCCGCCGAAGAGGCCGCGGCCGATGTAGGTTCAGCGACACCGGAAGCAAAAGTTCAGCAGCAGGCTCCGGATCAGGTGCAAATACAAAGTCAGACACCGGGTGGGCAAGCACAGCCCGTTACTGTGGGAAAAGCGGGCATGAATTTGCAGGTATTACCGATTGATGACGCCAAAACGCTCTATGTTGAGATGCGCGATTTCACCGAATCGCTGGGTGTGCAATGTACCTATTGCCATGTTATAGGCACACAACAGTATGGCTTTGCGGATGACAGCAAAAAGGAAAAGCAAATCGCGCGGGAAATGATCCGTTTGCGGGATCGGGTCAATCAGCAGTTGCAGGAAATCGGGCAAAAGCAGAAGATTGTGTTTAGCCCGCAGCCGGTCACTTGTTTTACGTGCCACCGGGGAGCGAAATATCCATTACGCAGTGTTCAAGAAGCTGAAGAATTAGAAAAAGTGAAGCCGTGACAAATGGTTCCAGGGAGGAAATCATGCCGGAAATCATTACTGGGCGAATTGTGAAAATTTTGGATGAGTCGCACATTGTTGCGAACTTTGGATTGCGGGATGGCGTGTCCAATGGCGACCGATTTGTCGTGTTTGAAGCAGGGGAGGAGATTACCGATCCTGAGACAGGCGAGTCATTGGGGGAATTGGAATTAGTGAAGGCTCATATAGAAGCAGTACATGTCCAAGATCGCATGACGTTACTGACTCCTTTTGCGGTTGTTTCCGGACAACGGGAGACTGCAACTGTCCTTTCGGCGGTCATGGCACGCACTTCGACTAAAAATACACCCGCTGAAAGAGCACCGCTTACGGTTCGTACGGATCAAGTTTCAGGCATTCCCGTTATCCGGCCTGTTCAGGTGGGAGATTGCATCCGGCGTATTTCGTAGTCTCTACCAACATCCGAACGCGATGGGATACGCGGCATACTCAGGCTTGGGCCGTAATCTAGGTTGTCCTGGAAACCGAGCGCACGACAGGGATGCGTGTCGAGTTGGAAATTACGCTTCGCGGGGCGCTGAGGGCTTCGTCAAGCGTATCGTAAACCGGAAGAATTTGATCCAAACGCGAATGTTCGATTTGCCGTCTAACATTGCCATCCGGACATACAATTCGTATTTCGACCTTTCGCGGCCCGGCATGTCCGGAAAAGGTAATCATGGTTCCGATACAATGGCTACCCAGCGTTGTAACTGTTTTAAGGTTGAGAATGACCAATCCCTCAAAATCGCGGCATACATCGTGAAGAGTCTCTTTTAACCAACAGGAAGCCTCAAAATCGGCTTCGTCGGGAAGATCAATCACCAAACTTACACGGATTGCATCGCGTTTTAGACGCATATTTTTTTCTCCGGCGTCTCAAACCTGCCTGATCGGCCTTCTTCTGTTTGGAAGCGGGTGTCAGCAAGCAAGACTTATGCTTATATCGAAGCGATATCTAGTAACAAAAACCTTGGCATTACGCCCCCCCAGGACGATGCGCCCGCCCCGTGTCTATTCTAGATTGTAGCACGATTTGTCATATCAGACATCTGTATTCCGTGTTTTCCCGGCATGTTTGCCAACTGCGTCTATTCCAATTTGAGTTCTTTAATGAATTGACCTAGTGATCGGCCCAAGACCGGCAGTGCGTATTTTGCTTCTATCGTTTTTCGGGCTGCATCACCCAGTTCTTTTCGCTTTGCCGCATTGCGTCCAACTTCGATAAGGCATTGAGTGAAGGCATCTTCATCACTTGCCAATAAGCCATCTTCATTATGAGCCAGAACATAGGAGGCTTCACCGATATCGCTGGCAACTACAGCTAGACCTGAAGCCATGTATTCAAAAAGTTTTGTCGGGCTTTTGGCGGCCACCCAATCCCTCATGGCCTGATCTTCATAGGGGGCGACGGGAAGTAAACCGATATCGGCTTGCTGAAGAACTTCCGGCATTTTATCGGGCTTTACGGCCCACAGGTAACGAATCGGCACTTCTGCATCTTGGGAGATATCGGTTAGTACACGGTCCCACATGGGGCCTTCGCCAACCAATAGCAGTTCAACGTTATCCAATTCCTCGGCGGCCTTGGCAAAACAGCGCAGGACCATGGCTACATTGTCATAAACCGGTTTGCCCCAAATGATGCCATTCCATAAATATGTAATTTTACGGTTTGGATCACGTTTGGCCGGGGGATGAAAGCGTTCCGCATCCACACCGGTCGGAACATAGGCCACATGCTCGGAATACTGTTTTAGCCAATCGATAAGCCAATGGCTGGATGCAATACACCCTTTGGCTCCTCTGGCAATCGCCTCCGTGATTTCGGCCGGTGATTTGGCACAGAAATTCCACCAGTTCCACAGCGGCCTTCCGAAGAGATTCGGCAAAGGCACATCATAATCGTCGCAATCGTACAAATACCCTTTGCTCAGACGGCCCTTCCGATGCAGCCTGTAGGGTGCGGCTGCGTGGAAATGAGCCTTTTGGATCACCATAAGGCTGTCGTATTCGCTTTCCATGCGGGATAAGGCCATTTTGACCAGGCGCCGTTTATCTCGATCCCGTAATTTGCTGTACATCGACTCCTCAGTCCGTTCCGGACATAAATGATCGCGGAATGAGAGGACATCCGTATCAAATTCGGGGTAGGCGTTATGCAATGACCGAGCAAAGTTGTAGCAACGCACACGTGTATGGGGATACCCATATCCATTTTGACCGATAAAAAGAATTCGCATGTTGAACCGCTGATTGAATTGACTTTACGCCGTACAGGCATCATACGGCGCTGACTGTTTTGCAGAATCTAAGGCAAACAAAGCCTATCCAAGCTAACCGCCCCTATCTATGGCTCAAGAGTCCTCCCGCGGTGAATTTAAAAGCGGAGGGATCGTTGAGAAATAACCACTGGATTGATGGATTGTTTCTGTCTCCCAATGATTTTGAACACTGGACACATATGCAGTGCGGGCACATACTCAAAATATGAGCCGTAAAGGGAAACGTATACTTTTTGCCGCCGGGCTAATCGGCTATGTGCTTGGCCTGGCGTTGTTAGTTTTTGTGAACAGCCGTGCGGACAATTGGGCGGGAATGGTGTCGCCTTTATTCATCTTGGGTGGCTTAGGCACGATTTTTCTAAGTCTATTGATTCGCGCCGATGAAGACTGTGATGAGCCGGCATCCGTGCCGGGACAGCCGCCAGTTGCAGGTTCGGAGCCTGAATCTTCCCCCAACGAACGATTAACCCATGATTCGTCTATTACCTCCTGAAGTGGCCAGCCGTATCGCTGCGGGCGAAGTTGTCGAGCGCCCGGCCTCGGTCGTGAGGGAATTGGTCGATAATTCCATCGATGCGGGGGCCAAACGCATACTTGTCGATGTTGAAGCCGGGGGGACTGAAGGAATTCGGGTCACGGATGACGGCTGTGGGATGGATCGTGACGATGCCATGCTTTGTATGCGCCGTCATGCAACCAGCAAAATTACATCGGCCGATGATCTCGAACGTATTCAAACCAAAGGTTTTCGTGGCGAAGCGCTGGCATCCATCGCTTCTGTTTCTGATTTTGAATTGGTCACTCGACGGCCCGAGGATTCATCCGGTTTCCGTGTAACCAGCGAAGGGGGAGATGCCGTCAACATTGAAGAGACCGGCACACCTGTGGGAACCCGAGTCACGGTCAAAAACCTTTTTGGCAAGGTTCCCGCACGCAAAAAGTTTCTAAAACGTCCTTCCACCGAACTACAACATGTTACCAATACTGTCGTTTGGGCGGCGTTGGCGCATGAAAATATCCATTTTGCATTAATGCATAACGGCCGTACGGTTCTGGAACTTCCTTCGGTTGCGGACCGCTGGCAGCGGCTTCGGCAGCATCTTGGTGAGAAGACCGTCGAGGGTCTTGTTCCGGTTTCATTTGAACATCCGGAGTTATCAATTTCAGGTTTTATTTCACGTCCCGCATTTAATCGCAACAATGCGCAACATGTGATGTTTTTTGTTAATGACCGGCTTGTGCGGGATCGTTTGTTGCACCGTGCGGCGATGGATGGCTATCGAAATATGTTGCCCAACGGACGTTATCCGGCGGTCTATCTTTTTTTGGACGTTCCACTCGATGCAGTGGATATCAATGTGCATCCGACCAAACAAGAAGTGCGCTTTGCAGAAGAACAGAAAATCTTTGGAGCGGTCTATGCCGCCATTAAGAGTACCTGGGAGCAAAATGTCACCGCTCGGGCCGAGGAAGAAACCAAGCCGGATGTTGATTCGAGCCCATCTCAAAAAAGCATTTCCGAACGCCCGGGTGCAGATGTTCCTTCGCAGACTTCTTTTCGGATGGAACCGGCTCCACCGCACAAGGCCGATGGGCATGCTGTTGCTGACCGGTTGCTGAAGCCGCCTGTTCCGCATAGACCTTTTGTGAAACAAGATCGTTGGCACGACGGCACCCCGGCGTCCTTGCCACCGATGGGGCAAACGTCTCAAATCCATACTCAAGCCCGGCCGCCTGAAGCGGCGGAGAAGACGGACACGATTCCGCCGGAGTCTGGTGCACCGAAGCAGGAAACGTTGAGTTCGGATTCGGATTTATTGAAAGGCTTAGCACCGGCTTCTGTCGATTCTCAGGCTGATATTCAGGTGATCGGGCAATTGTTAGATAGCTACATTCTTGCTCAAGCGCCGAATGGTCTCATTGTTATCGATCAACATGCGGCACATGAACGAATCCGGTTTGAAGAAGTTTATGCCCAATGGAAAAAACGCCAGGTCGTTGCGCAGGCTTTATTGATCCCTTTGACTGTAGATTTATCTGCAACCGAAATGGCCTTGTCCATCGAACATCGAGAAACGCTGTTATCTTTTGGATTGGATGTTGAACCATTCGGATCGAATACGGTTTCAGTGCGGGCACTTCCTCAAGGTGTCGAATTCGATGCCGGCGAATCGTTGCTGCGCGATGTGCTTAACAGCCTGACCGGGAATCCGGCGGTAGATGGAACCGGTGAAGATCAGCGTGCCGTACATGCGCTCTATACGGTAGCCTGCCGTTCAGCCATTAAGTTCGGCGACCGGCTGAGCCTTGAAGATATGCAGGCATTGATTAAGAAATTGCGCACCGTTCCCCGCCGGGATGTCTGCCCTCATGGGCGTCCGGCGATTCTTTCTTTAAAAGAAAGTGATCTGCGCCGGGCGTTTGAACGAGGTTGAAAAGTGGCCGGGAATCAGCGTTTTATAATAGGTGCGCTGGCTGGGTGGCTGATTGCTTTATCCGGGATTGTGGGAATTGCCTATTGGTTTCATACCCATCCACAGGTTCTCGTTACCGTCGATAATCGTCAGCCTTCACATGCCTTAGGCAGCGCTGATAAAGCTTTGGCAGAGGGAGACTACGATAAAGTCCTCGAGCTGGCTCCCATTGCTTTTGATTTCAATCAAAAACTTTTTAAACGTTTGCAGCAAGATCAACATCGTTCGGTCATGGCCCGGGCATTGGCCTTGTCGGCTATGGCTTATATGCAACGCGGCCATACCGGCGACCGGGAAAAAGCGCTCCAAAAATTTAAGGAATTCTATGAATTGGAGCCGGGAGTTTATGCCGGAAAAGCGCTTTATTTTTATGGGCGGCTCTTGTTGGAAACGGGCAATGCCGATCAAGCAGAGAAAATCTTGGTCGAGGCATTACAGCGTGGCAATGGAGGCTGGGTGGGAGAGGTTCAATCGTTACGTTACCGCCTTGCCCAAGATTCCGGAGATGCTGCAAAAATGTTGGCGTGTCTCTATGACTTAATTCGGTACTGCGATCCTTATGCTGTCGCCGGTTATTTCGGTGTTAAAGAAGATGCGAACTCTTGGTCCGGCCCTGCGGTTCCCGAATCGGGAAGCACCGGCAATAAATACCAACTGGCTTATCTTAAGGCAGTGCCTTGGCAACTTGTGGCCGGAGATATGGCAAGTCCCGGACTGGAGTTGCAGGACCTCGGAAAGCGATATTTAGAACTGATGCCCGGTGATTTGGCCACAAAGATGTTTTTAAAGAACAATGGAATATCTATTTCACCACAAACCGAGTTGGAAACATCCAAACTGCCTATAGATATTCCTCTGCATTTTAATTACAAACCGCCGGATACGCCTGAATCCGCGCGAACACAATTTCCACTTCCCGGCGGAACGATTTTTGACATCGTTGTAGCGGAGGAAATGCCTCCGGTTCAGCTGGCGGTAGAAATTTCTGTTGTAAATATGCCTCCCAATGATATCTCCCTCTATGTCTTGTATGACGATGTAATTACTGAACATCTTTCGCTGCAACATGCGGTATCTACGGTCTATACCGTTCCCTACCCTGTAAAACCAGGACGCCATCGGGTGTCGTTCCGCTTTGAGGGCGAGACATTTAACTTGGAAGAAAAGCCGCTTGTACGTTTGCATCATGTGACATTGATAAATGCGGCGGCGGGTAACGATGGTGGTGGATTATGAAGCATCCATCGGCCGGCCAAGCGGGGACGATTTCACTGCCTCCGCTTATTGCCATCGTGGGACCGACGGCAACCGGAAAGACCGACCTGGCTCTGCGGTTGGCTGGTGATTTACAGAAACGGGATTCACAGCAGCGTCAGCCTCATATCATTTGTGTTGACAGTATGCAGGTTTATAAAGGCCTGGATGTCGGCACCGCCACTCCTACCAAGACCGAGCAGGCTCTTTTCCCGCATCATGGGCTTGATCTAGCTCATCCTACGGAGCGTTTCAACGCCAACGATTTCGCAGAGACACTGATGCCTGTTATTGAGGATCTTGGCCAAAAGGGAATCCCGGCAATCTTATGTGGTGGCACGGGGCTCTATTTTCGGAGCCTGTTAGAAGGATTGGATCCGGCTCCACACACCGATCCGGGATTTCGCCGTGAACTTGAATCCCGGGCGGAGGCCGAAGGCCCCGAGGCGTTGCATAGTGAACTAATGAGGATCGATCCCCATCGGGGCTCCGAACTGCACCCCAACGATTTACGCCGCATCATCCGTGCCTTGGAAATTGCCCACCACTCCGGACAGAAACCATCGGAACTGCAAAGTGGACAAGTCCGCGCTTGGGTGGATCATACTCTGTTCATTGGTCTGGATCCGGGGCAGGAGGTAATACGCGCCCGTATTGCCAAGCGGCTGGAAAGAATGCTGGGAGAGGGACTCCTGGCTGAAACCGCCTGGTTGCTGGAGCTCGGCTGGGAGCGGGTTACGACCGCGAAACAGGCTGTCGGATACAAGGAATTTGTGCCTTATCTGCATGGAAATCAGTCACTTGCGGACTGTTTGACTGTGGCTCAGCAACATACGGCACGACTCGCCGCACGGCAGCGTTCTTGGTTTCGTCACCAGATACAGGCTGTCTGGCATTCGAATGGCAATGAAGATTATCCCTGTATCTGGGATACGGTTGAAAAATATTTCTTGTCAGCCCCTAGTCTTCTATGAGGAACTGTCGCAAAATGTTATCAAGTGTAACTTTTTACAGGCGCGGCACTGGGGCCACGTCTGTTGATGTGTCTATTTGTAATGGCGAGGAGGGCCTGAGGGCTGCAAGACGGTGTCATGAATATTCAAGACAGTTTTCTGAACCAGGCACGGCGCGAACGAGCTACGCTAACCATCCACCTTGTCGATGGCCGGGATTTGCATGGAAAGATTTCGGCATTCGACAATTTTACCGTGATTCTGCACAACGACGAGCGTGACGAACAATATCTAATCTATAAGCACGCTATGGCGACAATTTCGCCCGGCGCGAAAACCCGGATTCGCTGGAATCAATCCGGAACGCGCAAGCAGGATTAGTCTCGTTAGGATTAGCAAAGCCTCGTATTTCGTGTTCGCACCGGGTAGGTCCAAGGTGCGTCTTCGTGCTGTCTCTGATGTTGACAGTTAGTAGAGAGCAGATTGATTCTCAATAGTGACTGTTTTGTCAGTCGCCCATCATTCCCACCCAAAACAGGTATCCAAGGACGATGGACAACAGCTGCCAACGCAGACGGACTTTGCCGAGGCAAGTGAAGACCGCCAAAGTCAGGCCGCCGATCGCAGCCGGTATAGGTGTCAGAAATAGAATCACGAGCCCCAATACCGATGAGTGGACGCCTGGCTGAATGCAACCGGATGCCAACTTTGAGAGATTGCTGAGGCCCATCATGACGGCTGCAATCCAGAGCAACACACTGGGAAGGCAAGCCAAGACCATCGGAAAACGATGGGATAGTGAAACCAGGTTGATATTGGATGATGGGGCGCTGCCGATAGCCTTACCGCAATGCGGGCAGGTTTGAATTGAGGAATGATGATGTTGATTTTGAATGCATAAATCGGACATGGCACTTACTCCGTATATATATTGTTAATATATATACTATTATGCTCCGGATGGAGCAAGGGTGTGCCAACCTTAGTATCCCGATGGCTCAAGGGGCGAACGTTGTATCCTTTTGGCGCCATCGCCGGTTGATTTGGTGCTTATCGCCGCCATTGGCAGTCTTTGCCGATTCTCAACCGGATTCATTTCTTGCGTTTACAATATCAGGTGGATTGGTTATGGCAGTTCAATCGTATAATCATAAAGCGAATGTTGAGTCGGTTTTCGCTCAGAATGCAATTTTGGTAACAGTACGGCGGCCTCATGAGTCTGAATCTCATTATGAAGCCGGTTGTGAGGAAATGCGCAGACTGACGCAAACCGCGGGTATAACCCGGATTGAGACGGTTTCTCAATCGTTACATCAGCCCAACCCGGCAACGCTGATTGGCCGAGGCAAAGTCGCTGAAATTGCGGAGCGGATTCACGATCCCTTTTACGATGACGATGGTGAGCCGCAAGGTTCGCAGAATGGAATCGATATCGTAATTTTCGGATGCGATCTCAGTCCTGTGCATCAACGCAATTTAGAAAAAGCATTGGGGCGTCGTGTAATCGACCGTACCGAATTGATTTTGGATATCTTTGCCCAGCACGCCGTTACGCGTGATGGAAAAATTCAAGTTGAATTGGCCCAACTTCAGTATTTAAAGCCCAGGCTTACGGGGCGTGGTATAGAATTGTCCAGGTTGGGTGGCGGTATCGGCACCCGGGGGCCGGGTGAGACCAAATTGGAGGTAGACCGCCGGAAGATCGATGGACGTATTCGAAAACTCCAAAAAGAATATGAAAAATGCCGTGCTGTGGGGCACAATCAACGCCGCCGCCGCAAACGCGGCGATGTTTATACTGCGGCTTTGGTGGGGTATACCAATGCCGGCAAATCGACATTGTTGAATCGGCTGACGAAATCCAATGTCAGTGCTGAAGATCAGCTTTTCTGCACTTTGGATACAACCACACGCAGACTCTTTTTGGCTGATGGGACACGTCTGTTACTTTCGGATACGGTTGGCTTTATCGAAAACCTCCCATCATCATTGCTCAAAGCATTCAGGGCAACATTGGCGGAAGTCGAAGAAGCTGATTTGCTTGTGCATGTTCTCGATGCCTCCAATGAAGATTCCGAACGCCAAATTGATGCGGTGATGAGAGTCTTACGCGACTTAGGCGCAGGTGACAAGCCGATGCTGACGATCTTAAATAAACGGGATTTAGTCGATGGGCCGGCTGTTTTGCAGGCGCTGCAACGTATTTGTGCTCCTGCGATCCCTTTCTCTGCGATAAAAGATCAGGACACACTTCCTTTATTGGAGGCGTTGGCTGAACTCGCAAAGTCAGGGCAGCAGACTGCGTAGCAGTCGTTGTGAATCGGCTGACCAATATTTGAATTATTGGTGGCGTTAGGGCTCAGGATGCGGCTTCGAGCGATTGGGTTTCGTTGCGTTTTTTCCCTTCGCGTCCTGCGTATTGTTTTGGATCGATTTTAAGTTCGGCCAATTTAGTGTGCAGGTTCTTGCGATGGATGCCCATAATCTCCGCCGCACGTTTGATGTTGCCGGAGGTTTCGCTTAAGGTTTGTGTGAAATAATAGTGCTCAAATTCTTCCAGTACGGTTCGTTTGGCATCTCTATAGGGCATAGACAAAAGTGGCTCATAGGGATGCCGGGCGGGCGCCAATGGAGAGTGTGAAGCGGCCAAGTTCAAGCCGGGCATGAGCTGTTCGAGATTTGATGTGCTTAGCACAATTGCCCGTTCCACGAGATTGCTGAGTTCGCGGACATTTCCCGGCCAGTCATATCGTGACAGTCGAGCCATATCTTCCGGAGTGAATGCGATTTGTCCCGATGTGTCGCGTTTTTCCAAAAATGATTCGATTAGCAGCGCGACATCCTCGCGGCGTTCACGCAAAGGCGGCAGTTTGATTGGGACAACATTTAAACGGTAGAAAAGTTCGGAACGGAGAATCTCCTGACGGACTTTGGACTCTAAATCTTGAGATGATGCGGCAATGATTCGCACATCCACTTTTTTGGTAAGCGTGCCGCCGACAGGTTGAATGGTTCCCGTTTCTAAAAGATTGAGAAGTTTGCCTTGCAGACGAAGCGGCAGGTCGCCGATTTCATCCAAAAAGAGCGTACCCCCCTCGGCCAATTCCAATTTCCCGGGAAGAGCCTCATTACTGGCACGTCCAACACCACGGACACGGCCAAATAGCTCTTCTTCCATCAAATCTCCGGGCAAAGCGGTGCAAGAGATTGCCACAAATGGTTGCTCGCGCCTCCGGCTGTCTTTGTGGATCGAGCGGGCAACGGTTTCTTTGCCTGTTCCGCTTTCGCCACGAATTAAAAGCGGTGAATCGTCGCTTGCCACACGAGCGATGACCTCAAAAACTTCCAGCATTTTCGGGCTGCGGCCTAAAAGTGAGCCGTAACTTGAACGGTCCGAAAGTTGTTCGCGTAGATAACGGTTTTCCAGAGCCAGATGTTGTGTTCTTAACGCTTTGCTGACAGATAGTTTGAGTTCGTCGAGATCACATGGTTTGAGCAAATAGTCATGAGCTCCGCGTTTGAGCGCCTCGACGGCGTTTTCGATACTTCCGTATGCAGTAAGAATAATTACCGGGAGGTTTAGGCTTGTTTTTTGGGCTGCATCCAGGACCTGCGTTCCATCCCCGCCCGGCATACGCAAATCGGTAATGACCAATGAAAGGGTTGTGCTGCGGATAATTTGAATCGCTGCCTCAGCGTTCTCCGCCTCAAGTACGTCATGCCCTTCATCTGTAAGCGCCAAGCCAATGACTTTTCGCATTCGCGCTTCATCGTCAACAATTAAAATCGAGGCCATAGGCTCAAATCATCCAAGAATGGTGCAAAAGCGCAGTATTAAGGAGTTGCGCCCTCTTTGGGTTCAGCATTCATCTCTCCCGAAAGATCAATTCGGTCGGTGGCCTTTTCAGCCTCTGCTTTTCGTGCCTTTTCGGCTGCCTCGAGCAATTGGCGGCCTCGTTGCAGCATTTCATCTTTCCACGCGGGCTCCCAGCCTTCGAGGGTGTGATAATGCTTTTCAATATTTCTTTCTTCAGTTCCTAAGGTGCATTTCGGAAATGGAATCATGCCATCTTCTTGAAGAAACAGATTGACTTCAAAATCGCCTGTGTCGGGACAGTCCGGCTCTGCGCCCAAACGTACGGCGTGCATGGCCCGATCTTGCTTTTCCAGCATCAGATCGTTCAATTCAAAGCGAGAGCAGATGCGTTCGCCCGGTTTGATGTTTTTTCCAACTGCCAGTTCATGAAGACATTCGGCGATTAACATGAGCCGGTTCCGGCATTCATGGCCCCGCACATCCTTTAGAGCGTTGAAGAACGAAGGAATGGTGATCCCTGCAACGATCAGGACTGCCAGCCCCAATGAGCCAAGTTCAAAGATTCTGCGTTGTTTCGAAATTTCATACATTGACGGCATTTCCTGGCTAATTCAGAGCCTCTTTACAATTGAACCAATATACCATGAAGTCAACATTACGCAGGCTAGAGTGAGTCGTTCAATTCGCGACGGGCCAAATCGGCAATGAGGCCTTCTTCACCTCCAAGGATAATACTTTCCCAAACCTTCCGTCTTGCGTCGGGATCTTCCGGCATTGTCCATCGGCCCAGATTCCATTTCGCTTCTAAGGCCGCCGTGTTTATTTGTACTTCTGGGATCAAGCGTTCCCACTCTGCCTTGGCCTTTTCTGTTTCACCCCGCCGCCAAGCCAAATCCGCTAATTTGACGCGAGCCCAATCACCGAGGGCAGATTCTCGATACGTCACTGCCAGGTCACGATAAGGCCGATCAGCATCTTCGTATCGCCGTTGCATCTCAAGATATAAACCCTGGCCGAGCAGGCGCGCGGCATCCGGTGATGTCATGTCCAGGAGATGTGTCAGTTCCATAGCATCGTTTGCTTCCATGGAATCAGGATGCGTCTCAATCAGCGTTTCAATCGTCTCTTGGCAGGCCCAAGGATCGCCCTGCCAGAGTTGAATCAAACCCTCCAACCAACGTAACTGGGGCGAATCATCGTAACGCTGCCAGTCTGTGATTGTCTTTGAAGCGCCTGCCAGATCTGCAGCGCTGGCTTGAATCTCGGCACAACGCTCGATGAGTTCCCGGGCTTCAAGCAAACCCCACGCTGGAATTTGTTTGCTTACAGCATCCGCAGTGATATTGGCCGCTACCCCGTAGGCTTGATCCGCGCGTCCTGAAGCGACAAGGCCATCCAACCAAAGACCAATTAGGTTCCGGCTTTGTTTGGATTGAGTTGCATAATCGATAGTTTCTGTTGCGCTCCAGGGAATAACAGCCGATAAAGCGTCCACAACCCGTTCCCCATCCGGTTTTCGTTCAAGCCCCGATTCCGTAAGCAGCCGCGCCATTTCCAGACGGATTGTATTTGACCATCCGGGATTGTCAGCCTGATTATCTGTGGCTTGTTTGGAAAAGCATTCTTCAATCAAATCGGGGCGATCCAGTACCAAAAGCCTGGCTATGGTAAGGGTGAGCAGACGTCCATGTGTATCGGCTTCGATACTTTCCACATATGAGGGCCAAAGTTCCTTCGATCTCGAAGCTAAATCCACAGCGAGAAAGACCTGCCATTCAGGAGCCGGCGTGCTACGAATCTTTTCGATAAGGATTTTCAATAGCCCGGTCGTGTTCTCCATGTCTTGAATATGTTCCGTGACATGAGAAGCCAACCAATTTTCCTCAGCCCAGCGTTGACGGCGTATTTGCTCTAAAAGACCAAGCGCTTGATCGAAATTCTGCTCTTCCAAATATGTATCCGCCAAAGCCAACGTCCCGTCAAAACTGGGTGCGGCTTCGTAACCTTGGACCAAGAATTTTTTTGCCTCATCCCGCAGCCCCAGGTTATGCAGCGTTTGGCCTGCCTCGGTCCAACGTTGGTTCACATTTGGGTGCGCTTCCACAAAATCGGTCCATATCTTTATGGCATCCTCATTTTTCCCATCTGCAACAAGTCTTTGGCTATAGCGTTGCAGCCATCTGACAATGGGGCGATTTTGTCCAGCCATAAATTCTTCGAGCCGTGCCGCTGATGCATCGTCTCCGACAGCAGAAAAAACATCGTAAATTTGATCGGCGAGATACGCCGATAGTTGCAGTTTGTTGTTGCTGTCGATTCTGCCGGTTAGGATTGATTCCGCGATTTTGTGTGCCTGTTCCGTATTATTGATGGCCATATAGAGAGCGATTCGCAATGCCATTCCCGCTTCATCATCCGGTCTTCTACGTGCCGCCGCTTCTTCGATCTGCCGGATATGCTTGTCACGGCCGGGCATACTCAGGATGTCGTCCATACGTTCGATCAACGAAAGCGGATGTCCGTGAATTATTTCTCCCAGTATTTCTTCAGCAACATCGTACCCTTCACGTTCGACACAAAGACTGAAGACATTGTAAAGCAAAGAATTGAGTGTGCGTTCGGCACGGATCAATGATGCCAGTTGCCGGAGCTCATCTGCGCGGAGCTCGGCGTGACTTAGCGCTTCCATCAGCCGGTAGATGATAATGCGTCCCGCCCCTGAAATGTCGGAGCGCAAAACATCCCAAAGCGCATCGGCGGCCTTTCGTGCATGACCCGAGCGCGCCAAGGCATCCGCCCATAAGATGATATCGTTCTGAAACTGAGGCGAATTTAAATCTACTCCCAGGTTGCGGGCCATTTCGACGATTTCGCCTCTTAATTCGGCGGAGCGTCCGAATCGGCTGCGGGATTCTTCAAGCGCCGCCCAATGTGCCAAAACTTGTGCACGAAAAGGCAGGTTTGGCCATTGAGGAAGATCCCGGAGTCTCTCAAAAATATAAACCGCCCGTATGGTGTCATTGTTGGCCATATAGGCGTTGGCAAGTTCCCAAAGCAATAAGGGCTCTTGAGGCTGCCCTACTACGGCATCCACGCGCTGTTCCAGTTCGATGATACGTTGGGAGGGATCGCCTTCTTGGTCCGTCGGGCCTGCTCCTGCGACATTACAGATAAGCAGTAGGCCCAATATGCAAAGAAATGTTTGTTGCGCAAATCTTGAGGCCCTATGAAATAGCATGACCGTCGCAGTACTTATGGAACCATAATGAGGCTGTATCAATTGGATATACATGTTTGCCATTGTGACTTTACGTAACGTGTTAGAAGTCGTCCATGTTACGGTCATTTATCGTAGGTTTCAGGGGAGCTTAAGGAATGGACGAAAATCCATCATACACGTGCCATTCGGAGGGATAAGCCTAATCCGAAATGGCAACGATGGGATACGCCGCCACCCGGATTTGAATCGATGCGGATAATAAGAAAGGGGCGGCAAAACCGCCGCCCCTTGGTAAATCGGCTTTTGAATAGACGGTTGCGATTAGTACATCATCCAGTTTTGGAGTCCCGTTGCAACACCCAGCGCGCCGATAAATGTGCCGCCCTGGCCTGCGCTTGCAGCTGGGGAACCTTCCGCCAAATAAAATCCTTCGCGTGTGAACGTGTCGGGATCAGCGCTCGGATTCACATATTGAGGATCGAAATCATGATCGTTGGTTACGGCAACATTGGTATAGCGGTCGCTTCCCACAAAAACGTTGCAGTAATCCGCGAAGCATGCTTCTTCATCAAATGAAGAAGCATCGTCAATATCACCGTTGTAAATACCATATTCACTGACCACGTTTGTGTTGATGAGATTTAACTGAATCAATACGGATGTGGTGGGATCGACACGAACCTCAAAGGAAAGGCCGTCTTTGTTATTCTGATAAACATCGCAATTGGTAACAGTGACGGTCGATTCATTATCGGCGTTCCGAACATGGATGCCTTCACTCGCGCTACCGGCGATGATGCAATTATCGAGAGTAACAATACCTTCATCGACCCGCACGCCGTCGCCAATGCTGCCAATAAAGTCGCAATTTTCAAGAATTCCCGTGATAGGTTGTGTGCCCCGGTCGCCGTCCAAATCAACGTCGAAACCTTCGGTTAAGCTCCCAAGAACTGTGCAGTTGCGGATCACGTTGTATCCGCCGCCGAGCTGAATACCGGCATCGCAGTTAATGAGCAGATTGTCTTCCAGCAAATTGCCTTCACCGGTAGCCACGGCTGCATCGGTATTGTTGGGGGGGGCGCCGTTATCGATTTCAATTCCTGTGCCGTTACAGTTTTCAATTGTGCAACGGCGTACAATGGCTGAAGGGTCGGTCGGGGTTCCGCCTACAAATTTGGCGATTGCGACCGCGATATGGTGATCGATTAGGTGGCAGTCCTCTACAACCATATCGGTCGGGGCTGTCTGGATTCCTCCAAGGAGTACACCGATGTTGTCTCCTTGGTAGCCGGTGCCCGGCCCGCCCGCGCCTCGTACTGTGCAATTGCGAATCGTAATGCTGCTGGTATCGAAGCATGTGAGAGCTGAGCCTATCGACCCTGCATTAACGCCCGTATCAAGATTCTCGAAAGTAATTCCATCAATTACGACGCCTTGACATCCGAAAAGCAGTGTCCCCATAAAATCGGAGCCGGGAATTCCGAGAGCGGCAAGCCGCTCGGTTGAATTCGTGGCCCGGATCGTCGGGGTTTGTCCATCCGCCGCCCGGAGTGTGAATGAGGCAACAAGACCCGCAGCCACACCGGCCGTAACATCTTCTTCGTAAACGGCACTGTCCTGAATTACAATCTCATCTCCATTGCTTGCTGCAAGCAATGCTGCCTGAACCGATGTGGCGTTACCCGATCCATCCTGGGCCACAGTGATCGTGGCGGCGTTTGCACCCACTGCAAACATGAGTACCACAAAAAATAATAAATACTGCCTTTTCATGATTGACTCTCTCTCCTGCGAAATAATGACAAACAGTACCATTTGTACCGCCCGTTTTATTTGCGCGTATTATAGTACAATTTTGCATATTGTCTGAACCCCCTGCAATTGCAAATATTTGCAAACAAGCGTTGACGAAAGTGGGTGGGATCAATGGCAATTAATTTGAGAATTGAATATGGATTAATCGATGAAATCCCGTAATCGTTTGCTGCGCGCGGGATGCCGCATTTTCCGCAATGCTTTGGTTTCAATCTGCCGTACACGCTCACGAGTTACACCGAATCGGTTTCCGACCTCTTCAAGCGTTCTTTGACGTCCGTCACCGATACCAAAACGAAGGCGCAGCACCGTCTCTTCCCGCTCCGTTAATGTTTTTAGGACATGCTCCAATTGCTCGTCCATAATCATATCTGAAGTGGCGTTTTCCGGAGAAATCACATTTTTATCCTCAATGAAATCCCCAAATTGCGTATCTCCATCGTCTCCTACAGGAGTTTCCAATGAGACCGGCTGTTGCGCAATTTTGAATATTCCCCGGACCTTATCGACCGGAAGTTCCATATGCATCGAAATCTCTTCCGGAGTAGGCTCACGTCCGAATTCCTGAACGAGTTTTCGGGAAATTCGGGTCATTTTATTGATCGTCTCGATCATATGTACGGGGATACGAATCGTTCGAGCTTGGTCAGCGATTGCCCGTGTAACCGCTTGCCGGATCCACCATGTCGCATAAGTCGAGAATTTATAGCCGCGCCGATACTCGAATTTATCAACGGCCCGCATAAGGCCGATGTTGCCCTCTTGAATAAGATCCAAGAATTGCAGGCCGCGGTTGGTGTAGTTTTTGGCAATTGAAACAACCAAGCGAAGGTTCGCTTTGACGATATCCATTTTCGCCAAGTGTGCGATACGTTCGCCAGTGTGTATCTGGCCCGTGATTAATTTGAGCCGGTCGACACCGCTTTCCGCTTCTTGTTCTACACGCTCGATCTTCTCTTTTGCGCGTTTGAGGCGGCGGCAAAGGTCATGCAATGTGTCCCGTGATAGGCCGGTCTTTTTTTCTATGGCGCTTTTACCTGCCGGTGTACTATTCAGTTTTGCGTAGAGTTTGGTTGCTTCGGCGGCACTAATACCCAAATGAGACTCGGCACGGCGTTGTTCCCGTTCGGCGTCGTCCATGCGGCGGCTGAGTGTTACAAGACGCCTGGCGAATTTGCCTAATTGCTCATGATCGATATGCATGGAAATCAAAAGATTTCCCAAATAGATTTTCTTGCCTGCAATCTGCGCTTTATTCTTGCGCGGAGCCTTTTCCAAGAGGCTTAATTGTTTTTGTTCTTCATCCAGATGAGCCGATTTCGATCTGAGGTCCCGTACTAATTTTCTTCGTTCTTTGTCGGAAATTTCTGTTTGGCCTTCAAGGCAAAGCATGAGACCTTCCGGCCGCACTTGCTCATGTTCGAGTTTATCGACCAGCCTTAAAATCTCCCGCACGGTCAATGGCGAAAGAGCCAATGCACGGCACACTTTGAATCGGCCGGATTCGATGCGCTTGGCAAGTTCGATTTCCTCTTCGCGGGTCAATAACGGCACACGACCCATTTCGCGCAGGTACATACGGACCGGGTCATCAATCCGCACCCTTTCATTACGGCGATAGAGTTCTTCGTCCTCTTCTGTGCGGAGCAATTTCAGTTCGTCGTCGCGGGATAGGGGTATTGCGCCCTCTTCGCCTTGAGGAATGGCGTATTCATCGATCAGCTCGATTTCAAGGTCTTCAAAGGTTAAAAGGAGGTCATTCAGTTCACGCGGTTTGAGCTCTTCATCGCAAATAGCGCGATTGATTTCGTCATAGGTCAAGCGTCCATTTGCTTGACCGAGCTCGACCAGCTCCCGCAAACGGGCATTACGGAAACGCTTCCGCGGGCGAGTTTTCGCCATCTAAAACTCCTCTCTCTCCGGCCGTGACTACGCCATCATGGCGCACATCACATTACCAACCGCCGGACTCCCGCTCCGGCGAGGCACCGCACCCGGTGGGCGTCCGTAGTATAAAGTCCACTACACTCCGGGCAAGGAACGTAGCAGCGCTAACCTGAAAGCTCCGAATATGTTGCTATTATTTATTTTACCAAATGAGTTTGATGTAACGTTGCATAACATAAGGATTGAAAGTGGAGAGTGAAAAACGAAACGGTGAGGAACGACTCGGGCTTACGGTGATCATTCCCGCTTATAACGAGGAAAAGCGCCTCGCCGAAACGGTGCGCGAGCATCATGCTTATCTTTGGGAACATCGGGACTGTTGGCCGAAAGGAGTAGAACTTCTTATCGTGGTTAATGGCTCTACGGATCGAACCGGAGAAATCGCTCGTGCTCTTGATGAGGAATTGGCGCTGGTTCGTGCCTGGGAAACGAGTAGCCGTTTGGGCAAAGGCGGCGCCGTGTTTCAGGGATTCCGTCTCGCCCGGGGGAGTGTTGTGGCCTTTTGTGATGCGGACAATTCGACCGTGCCCGCGCAACTCCGGCTGATTGTCGATGCGATTCAATCAGGCGCTGATGTGGGCATTGGGACAAGGTGGGCTCCAGGCAGCGTCCAAGTAATTCGCCAACCTTTGGTCCGGCGTATCGCCAGCCGGATTTTCAATTTAATTGTTCGTATCTTATTTGGATTGCCCTATACGGATACTCAGTGCGGGGCCAAAGCTTTTAAATACTCCGCTCTTGAGCCACTTTTGGAAAGTGAGGTTTCCAGTGGTTGGGCGTTTGATGTAGAATTGTTGTGGCGGCTCAGGAACAGCGGAGCCGAAATTGCTGAAATTCCTATCGAATGGAGGGATGGCAGCGGCTCACGACTGCGTATGCACCGTGACGGTCCTCAGATGTTGTTGGAATTGCTCAAAATCCGCCTCCGCAAATGAGTCGCCAGGGCCGGCATGCCAATGAATCATGCCAATTCGTCATTTCCCACCGAATCTTATATCTTAATAAAATACGCATCTCGCAGATTCATCCGGGTCATGTTTGGTCTGGTCATCCAGCGTTATGAGAGACTATTTGTGACTGTGGATCGTATATAGAGGTTGTCCCCCGGTGCATAAACAGCAAGTCTTATTCGTCAAAGCTTAGTTTGCTTGTCGATATCTTCGTTTCCGGGGAGGAGAATCAGAATAATGAGCCGAAGACTAGCCCGTGTTTTGGAGCGCGCCGGTGCCTTGCCGCTGGCCAATTTGCAGGCGGCCTTGTTGGAATACGAGCACTCCGGGGATCCCCTGGATGAAGTGCTATTGCGGCGGGGCGATCTGAGCGAAAACGATCTGCTGCAAATTTTGGCCGATGCATTTACGGTTCGTATCATCGATCTTCCCGATGATATCCCTATACATGTCCTTTCCTTGGTTCCGGCCGAGGTGGCATTCCGGCATGTGGTGATGCCGATTGAACAAAACAACGGGACTCTGGTTGTTGCAGGCGCGGATCCGACCGATTTGGGTGCTTTAGAGGACCTGAAGATGGTCACGGGGATGGAGGTCGAACTGGTCCTAACCCGCCGCTCGGACCTTCTCAAGCGGATTGAGGAATGCTACGGCACAAGCGTCGAGCAAATGATCGCCAGCCTGACCGATGATTCCATTGGCGCTGTCGGCGATGAGACAACGGATATTTCCGACCTGCGCGAATTAGCTCGTGAACCGACCGTTATCAACCTGGTCAATCTGATTATTTTTCAAGCGGTCGAAGAACGGGCATCTGATATCCATATCGAACCGTATGAGGGGCGGCTTGTTGTGCGGTACCGCATCGACGGATTGCTGCAAGAAATGCCTCCACCTCCCAAACATCTCCAATCGGCCATTATTTCCCGTGTCAAAATTATGGCTGGCATGGATATCGCCGAACGCTATAAACCGCAGGATGGTCATATTCGTTTGCGGGCATCCGAACAGGAATTGGATTTTCGTGTTTCCACAATCCCCACAGTATTCGGGGAGAGTGTGGTTATGCGTATTTTGAATAAAAGCAGCGTTCTATTGGGAATTGAACAGCTGGGTATGACAGCCGATGTCGAACGGCAATTTGTGAGGCAGTTGGCAAGATCTCACGGAATTATTTTGGTCACCGGACCGACCGGATCAGGAAAAACCACAACGCTCTATGCGGCCCTGAACAATATCAAAAATTCAACACTAAAGATCATCACGATCGAAGAACCGGTTGAATATAATTTAGAGGGTATTAACCAGATGAATGTGAATGTGAAACGCGGTCTCACATTCGCAAACGGCTTGCGCGCAATTGTGCGTCAAGATCCTGACGTAATTATGGTGGGTGAAGTCCGCGACGGGGAAACGGCGGATATTGCCATTCGTAGTTCTCTGACCGGCCATTTGGTCTTCAGCACATTGCACACCAACAATGCCGCCGGCGCGGTCGGCCGACTTTTGGATATGGGTGTGGAACCGTATCTAATCTCTTCGAGTCTTAGTGCTGTATTGGCGCAACGTTTGGTGCGTGTTAATTGCATACACTGTTTGGAAGAATATCACCCAGGTGAAGAGACGCTTATTTTGGCGGGGCGCGAATATCAGGAAATCCAAACGTTCCGGCGCGGCGTTGGATGCGAAAAATGCCACAATACCGGCTACCGGGGCCGGTTAGGAGTTTTTGAACTTCTCGAACTGCGCGACGATATTCGGGAACTGATTTTAACGCGGCCGTCAACTTCTCAAGTTGTCAAAATGTCGGGCCATCGTTCCTTGCGTGAAGATGGTTTGATTAAAGTCAAAAACGGTACAACGACCGTTGAAGAAGTCATCCGTGTTACTGCTGATGATGAGGGTTGAACCGGCATAAGGTATGCCGGTGTATTTATTCCGGGGAAAGGGATCGTTTATGCCTCTGTTTTCGTATCAGGCGGTTACAGCCACAGGTCAAGATGCTTCCGGGCAGCTCGAAGCGGCCAGCCGGGGAGAAGCGATCTCGATCATCCGAAATCGTGGTCTTCAGCCGCTCTCGCTTGAAGAGCGAACAACCAGCACCCGGCCCAAGAAGGTCAATGCCAAGGTGGTTTCCGATGCTGTTGAGCCGCCACGTCCCCGCCGCCGCCGAGTTTCGCGGCGTGAACTGCCTGCTTTTACGCGCCAACTGGGCACCCTGCTGAAGGCCGGTATCCCTATGTCCCAGGCGCTTTCGATTGTGTCCGAACAAAGCGAAAGCGAAGGTATGAGCGAACTCACTTTGCGGTTGCATGAATCCATCAGTGAGGGCGCCAGCTTATCGGAAGCCATGGCCGAGCACCCCCGTCTCTTTAACCGTCTCTATGTCAACATGGTTCGTGTTGGTGAAGAGGGAGGTGTGCTGGATGCCGTCCTGACGCAGCTGACATCGTTCTTGGAAGCGGAGCGTGAACTTCGTTCCAGCCTGACGACGGCATTGGTGTATCCATTAGTCGTCTTAAGCCTGGGATTTGTATCCGTAATGGTTTTGACTTTTTTCGTAATTCCCGGGCTTTCTGATTTATTTGCGGATTTTAATGCACAACTACCGCTTTTGACGCGGATTGTAATTGGTGGAAGCGCTTTTCTGGTCAAGTGGTGGTGGGCGGTTTTTATCGCCACCGGTGGGGCGGTGTGGGGAGTCCGTAAAATCCTCAAAAACGCCGAAGTTATAGAGCGAATCGATGCGTATTTGCTTCGCGCACCATTGCTTGGACCGTTATTGACCAAGGCGCATATCGCCCGTTTTGCCCGCACAATGGGCACGCTTGTGAATGCGGGCATACCGGTTTTGACTGCTGTTCAATTAGTTGCGGAAACCACGGGCAGCCCGGTAATGGGACATGCGTTACGCAGTGCCGCTGAACGGATCGGTAAAGGTGAAGGTGTGGCTGAGCCGCTACGCCAAGAAGGGCTCTTTCCGCCCATGGTGACCAATATGATTTCTGTCGGTGAACAGTCCGGCTCTTTGGACGATATGCTTTTACAGGTCGCCGGGGCTTATGATGTCGAACTACAACAGGCTTTAAAACGGTTCATCACGATTTTAGAGCCGCTTTTAATTTTGCTCTTGGCGGTTGTTGTCGGCACGATCATCGCCGCGTTTCTTTTCCCGATATTATCCCTCTCAGAGGTCCTTTCATGATTGGCGGCCCGGGGGCAATAGACCGGAAGGGGCGGTTCTCAAGCCCGGGAATGTTCCGCGCCGGCTTCACGCTCATGGAGTTGCTTTTGGTTATTGCCCTAATCGCCGTATTGGCCGGTGTAACCGTTCCGGTATTCCGCTATACGGCCCAGGGATTCCGTATTCGCAGCACTGCCAGCACGTTGGCCGAAACGATTCGCTATGCGCGGAGTACAAGTGTTACCCGATCAGTGCGGGGAAAACTTCAATTTGTCTCCCAGCCTCCCGCGATGGCTTTGGAAATGGAAGACGATCCACTTCAAGCACCGGGAACCTACAATGAAATACAACTGCCGCATCGTATGCAGGATGTTCTCGGTAAAGGCATTAAGCATGTAGATGTTAAAGAAAAAACGGCTACCGGTTTTGAAGAGACCGATACGATAGAATTTTTCCCGGATGGGCGTTGCACAGATACTTTTCTTTATCTTTATGGTGAAGATGACAGCGTTCATACAGTCGCCGTCGTCGGTATAAGCGGACAGGTTATGTTATTCGAAGGTGAAGTCGATTCGTATTACGGACAGGAATGAGCCATGCGCATGAATTGCATGAAAGTTCTCAGTGGGTGGCGGGATCGGGCCCACGCGCATTTCTGTCTGCGGTTACCTTGGCGTAAACGACGCCGCCGTAAAGGCGGTGTATCCCTGCTTGAGGCACTGATTGCCATGACCATCATGGTGGTGTCAGTGACGGGGATTTTGCGGGCTTTTTCCGCTTCGTTGGTTACCGGTGCGGATGCCGAGAAATTTGCCCATGCCGTGCTTGTGCTGCAAATGCTCGATTCCCAATTGCGTATGGGTGAGTTTTATCCTCTCGAAACCAATACCGGAACCACATCGGATGAATCCTATGAATGGAATGTCACGTTCCAGTCGACGGATTTAACGGATTTGTACCGTGTTGATTTAACGGTTACTTGGAGACGCGGCCAATCACGCCGTTCGATTACGGTGTCGACGTATCATTATCAGGAGACCAGTACCTTATGAGCGGCGCGTGTACTCCATATAAACGGAATCACGCGTCTGCCGGGGGCTTCACGCTTGTTGAACTAATTTTGGCCGGTGCTATCGGCGCTATGGTGATTGTGGCAGCCGCCAGCACCTTAATGGTGGCTATGAAAAGCCATGCAGCGCGGCGCGATGTGACGGGGATTTACGAAATCGGCACAACCGCTTTGGATATTATGCACCGCGATCTGCTCAGTGTTTTTTTGGCCCCGGCGGATGCCCGCACCCGTTTTGTCGCCGTCGATTATGAGGAACAAGGCCGGTCAATGGACCAGCTTATTTTTATGAGCACCGGGTATCCCACGGTGGAGTCAATGGGCGGCGAAAGTGATTTAATGGAAGTCCATTATTATATCGACACGGATCCTTCCACAGAGGAACGGTGGCTTCAACGCCGCATCGATGCTACGCCGGATGACGATCCATTCACGGGCGGGACAAATAGCCTTCTTGGGCCGCATGTCGCCAGTTTGGATTTTCAATTTTACGATGGGACGGACTGGTGGCCATCTTGGGATTCCAAGGAAGAAATCCCTGTCGCCGTATCAATATCGCTGGGAGTCCTTGAAGAAAAACCATCTGCTAAGCGCGGCGCCATTCCCGATGAAGAGCCCACATTATTCAACACAATGGTATGGATGCCGGTTTACCGGGCGTCCGGAGAGGGTTCGACTTCCACAGCGTTTGAAGATGAAACCGGGCAAGGTCAATCAAGCCAAAACACGGGGCAAAATAACTCGGGAGGCGGCCGATGAGATCATCCAAAGCCTCCGTATTAATTATTGTGCTGTGGGTCGTGACGATTCTTGGGGCCATGACTCTGCTTTATGGACGTGAAGCACTTTTTGCCTTGCGGGTGCAATCTCATCGCGTGGCCTCGCTTCGCGCCGAAGCGTTGGCAGAAGCCGGTGTCTATCGTGCATTGGGAGTTCTTGCTTCAGATTTGCCGACTTATGATGGTTCCGGTGAGGCCTGGTATAACGATTCAGACTCTTTCGCCGATGTTGCTTTGGAGGAAGGTTATGTCTATCGCGTAACCGCCGTGGATCCGGATGAGGAAAATCCTACATCGCGCTATGGATTGTCCGACGAATGTTCAAAAATCAATATTAATACAGCCAACAAGGCACAACTGCAGGCTTTGCCCAACATGGAAGAAGCCATGGTCGATGCGATTATTGATTGGCGTGACAGCAATCAAGTCCCGGAGCCATTGGGTGCGGAAGATGAATATTACGGGAGCCTATCCGAACCCTATCTGACAAAAAATGCAAACTTCGATACTTTGGAAGAGTTGCTTTTGGTTCGCGATATAACGGTAAATAATCTCTTTGGAGAAGACACGAACCGGAATGGAGTCTTAGACGCCAACGAGAACGATGGCGATGAAAATGACCCGGTTGATAACAAAGACGGTAAATTGGATTGCGGTTGGTGGCCGTATATCACGATCTATTCGCTTTCGCCGAATACCGATGCGGATGGCGAACAACGAGTGAATGTAAATCAGGCATCCAAGGAGGATATGCAGGAGCAGCTGGGCGATGTTTTGGATGACAGGCAGATCGATTCCATAATTCGCGCCCGGGATGAAAGCAATTTCAACAATGTCGGCCAGCTTCTCGATGTTCAACATGAAAACGGCCGGAATGCCATCAATCGGGATACATTCAAACAAATCTGCGACCGGGTGACCACATCGGGTGACAATCAAGAGCGTGGCTTGATTAATTTAAATACCGCGCCTTTGATTGTGCTTAAGACGCTCTATCCAAACCGGGAGGATATTGCCCAAAATATTATTGATTTTCGTGAGGGGCCGGATGGCCCCTTCGATAGCATTGCGGATCTTCTGGATGTTCAAGGGATTAACGAGACTCGATTCAAAAATGTTGCCTCCCTTGTCTGTGTGCGATCCGACGTGTTTTCGATCCGCTCTACAGGTATTGTGACCAAGCCACCTGCGTTGCGGGAACTTTATGTCGTTGTGGACCGGGGTGCGGACCCACCGGCGTTCCGTTTGTGGAAGTTCATTCGTTAGAACAAAAGGCCTTCTCAGCCCGCATGTGGCAGGCGGCCTTATCAGGGGAAAAGAACTGTGGCAAGACGGCAGACAACATGGCTTATCGAACCGGCCGGTTCTCGTATTAGTTGGCTATGCCTGGCCGAAGTGGATGGCCGTACACGTATCGTCGATGCAGGCGAACTGGACAATCAAGAGTCCTTTGCGGACAGTTTTCAGGAACTTACTGACCGTGCCGCTCATCTCCATTTGCGGCCCGGGGATGTGTACCTGTTGGCTCCTTCCGAACGATTGGCTTGCCGCACATTACGCGTCGGAAAGCTCGTAGGTGAAAAACTTCGGCAGGCGGTTCAATTTGAAGTCTCCGAATTAGGAATGGAAGTCGGCGAAGCTCTTGGCACCGGGGATGCCGCATTATGTTGGGATGTCCTCGGTGAAGGTGAAGAGGATGTCTGCTGGCTGGCCATTCGGCGGACCGATGTGGACGACGTTTTAGGAGCATTGCCGCCGCTCTTTAGCGATGTGACCGGAATGGTTGCCGGGATCGAAGCCGGATTGGAGTTGGCACGTTTAGCCGCCGGAGTTCCCGGTTCGATGGCTTTGGTCATGTCTCGAAAGGGAAGCCTTTCGTTTGCCATCCGCAATAACACTCGCTTGGTCGCAACACGCACCGTCAATATTCATGCAGAAGATACGCCGGAGAATCGTATTGGCATTATCCGTAGAGAATTGCAGAGGCTGCTGCTTTATACGGAAGAAGAACACCCCGATCTGGATATTGGGATTTGCGTAGTGGCCGGTGATGGCGCCTCTGAAATCGCCGCAAACCTGCAAATCGGTAGAATGGAGATTCGGGTGGCCGGCAAGGCTGAAATTCAAGCCGCGGCCGGCATTCCATTTGCCGACACAGTAGAAACCGGTGATTCGCATACCGAATTACTTGGCGCAGCTTGGTTTCTCCAATCCAAACGGTATTTGCCCGAATTACTGCCCTATGAACGCCGAATCCCCGAACTTGTCCCGGCCGGCGTTGTATTTCGACAGCAGCGTAAGTGGTTTGCGGCTGCCGTGTTCTTTTTGATACTGAGCGCCGGTATTGCCGCCGGAGGAAATTGGATGTGGGCCGATATTGTGGATACCCGGGTACAAAAGGCTGAACCGTTGCTTACGGATATGCATATTCTAAAAGTGCAGGAAAGCGGTTTCCGGGAAATTCTACGTTGCAGAGTTGAATATGCAGACTTTTTCACGAAATTGACCGATCAACTTCCTGAAAACATTACCTTGCAGGACGCGACTTTCGATTTGGATGGCCGTGTGAATATCAAAGGCAAGGCGAAAAATAACGGTGATGCGGAACGTGTTCAAAAAATCCTCATGGAGACGGGGATTTTTGATGAAATAAAGCCGCGCCGGACTACGAGCGAAAACAATTCAATCGTTTTTGAGATGGAAGGCACCTTAAAGGCCGGGAGGAAGCGGAAATGAGCCCATTAGGACGTATGTCGGCACGTGAAAGACGGTTACTGATTATTACGTTGATTGCAGCCGTGATCTGTATTCCAGTGGTTATCGGCCCGCTGCTGGGGAGTCAGGAAGCCACGGATGAGGATCCCGATGCGGAACTGGCGCAAATTCAATCTGTCTTGAGCCGTGTGGAACGTCAGTTGGCCACAAACCAAAACTTGCGGGAAAAACTTGGAAATCCCGACGCGGAGTTTATCTCGCCTTCCGGTGTGTTGGAACTTCTCGTCGAATTGGAACAAGTTGGAAAACAGGCGGATTTAAAAATCAGCTCGTATGCTCAGGGAATACGGGAGAAAGCCAAACCGCTTCCTGAACTTACCGTTCAAATCGACTATACCGGGCGCTTTCAAAACGTTGTCAAATTTCTAGATGCGCTCGAAAAGATGAAGGTTCCGGTATATGTGCGCAATTTGCGCATGACTCTCAAAGATGAAGGATCGGGAGAACTGACCGGGAATATCAAAATAACCTCCTTTTTACAGGAGGCTCCCCAACATATCGGCAAAGAAAAAGCCACCGAAAAGGCCGATGAAAATCCCGCTGAAGCCAAGAGTGAGGTGCCCGCATGACTCCGGTGCAACGCATACGTTTTTTAGTGTGGCTTCAGAGAAAGGCCGGTCTTTTGGTTTTCGGGGCCGCCGGCTTGCTTGTTGCCGCTCAGCTTGTGGGATGGAGCAGGGCCTATTTGGAACTACGGGATGCCGACACGTTGATTGCGAGTGCTGAAACTGTCTTGCGCCCGAAGGCGGATGAGAATGGTTCTAATTCCGGTCAAGCGCAACCTCCGAAAGATGACATCTTCAAGCGAATCCAGATTTCCTATCAATTGACGGGAATAATCAACGACCAAGCGATTATTAACGGCCAAATGGTGAAAGCGGGTGATCGGATTCAGTCCGCGACTGTTATGGCCGTGGAGCCAACCAGAGTCCTTATTCATGAAGATGGGAAGCCCAGTGAAAGGGAATTGGGCCTATTCCCGGGAGGCGGAGGAGGCCCGCCCATGATGGGTGGTCCCCCCAGCCGCGGTGGAGGAAGGCGTGATCGGATGGCCGCCAGAGGCGGTGTGCCGGATATTCCCGGGGGGGCGCCGCCCGGATTGCGGAATGGCCGTATTCCCCGGGATGCGAATTTAGGCCGTTTGAACGGGAAGAGTATTCAAGAAGTTATGCGTGGATTGCGCGATGGCACAATCGGCATAGATGAAATTCCTGAAGAACACCGCGAACGTGCCCGGGCCATGATGGAAGGACGCGGCGGACGCCGAGGCCGCCGCTAAGCAGCCATAGGCTGCGTGGTTTGTTACGAAGTACAAAACCGAAAATATCGCTTTTAAAGTGATTTGAGATTTGTGTGACAATAGAACGGAATAAACCCATGACTCTTTCACACCGCCTTTTCAAACTGCCGAATCCATTGGTGTGTTGTAGCCGATTCGGCTCAATCATCGTGTTGTGCACCGCATTGCTTTTTTGTGCTGCTCCGCTGGTGAGTGCACAAGAAGCTGAATCGCAAGACACCTCCGGTGGTGAAACGGAAGAGAAAGCCGGTGGAGAGCAAAAGGCGGGCGGAGAAGCATTGGCCCGATTTCTCCTTGGGCGTGTCGGCGATTTTATAAAATCCGGCAATGTATTTTTCCCAGGTGCGGATGAAGGCGGTGAAGGACAGGCAGAGGGAAAAGGCGATGATAAAGTTACGGTGAATTTTAATAATGCGGATATCAAGCAAATATTGAAATTCGTCTCGGATCAAACCGGAAAAGTTGTTATCAAAAGTGACGAGGTGAACGGTAATTTAACAATCATTATGCCCGAGCCCGTCACCAAAGAAGAAGCCTTGCGCAAAATTGAAACGGCAATGGCGCTCAAAAATTTCACATTTGTCGAAACCGATGGAATGTTGTTGGCGCTTACTTTTGAACAAGCGGTTAAAGCGGGTGTGCCTGTTGGAACCGGGGATGTCGATGCCTTAAGCCCAAGACTGGATACCCGGTTTATTACATTGAAGTATGCTGATGCTGTCCGGGTAAAAGAGGCTATCACGCCGATTCTTACCAATCCCGAGCGTGTTGTGGCCGATCCCCGCACCAATCAACTGATTATTACCGATACGGGGGCCAATATCGTCCGTGTACAAAAGATCGTTGAGCAGCTCGACCGAGAAGATGAAGGAACCCGAATCGTTACCAAAATTGTTAAACTGAACTATGCAAATGCGCAACAACTATCTCAAGCCTTGAAGGGATTGCTGGGCCATCTTAACAGCGGCGGAATAGGAGATGGACAAGGTGGACGGCGGGGACGTCCCGGAGGGGATAGCGCGGGCGCAGGACTGACTACAGAGATTTTTGCCGACCAAATCACCAATAGTCTGATTATTTCCGGTCCTCAGCCGGATGTAGATACGGTTCTGGAATTTATCCAGGAACTGGACACTAGTACTTCTGAGGGGATGGAAACAAAAACATTCAAACTGACCCATACCAGCGCTCAAGAACTGGCCACTGAAATCAATCAGCTGCTTCAGACCAAGCGCTCAGGATTCCGTCAGCCTGTTGTCGTAGCCGACCGTTGGACCAATGCGCTGCTGGTAACCGGTTTCCCCGAGGATATCGAATTCGTTAGCCAACTCGTGGCTGAGTTGGACCATGTTAAAATCAGCGATCGTAATACGCGGGTATTCCAACTGAAACATGCGGATGCGGCGGTGTTGTCACAGGCAATTTCGCAGGTGCTTGGTGAAGGGAATAACAGTGGCGGGCGCAGATATTACTATTATTTTTCAGGGCGTGGCGGCGGTGATGACGATGAAGGAATTAAAATTTACGAAGATTTGCGCACAAATTCCTTGATTATTTCCGCCAAGGTCGAAGATTTTGAAATGATCGAGGAATTGATCGATTCATTGGATGTGGAATTGGATGAAGGCAAAGAAGAGCCTCGTGTTTTCCCGCTTAAATTTGCAGACGCTTCATCGCTGGCACAATTGCTTGAGGATCTATTTGAAGATGACAGTTTCGATTATTGGTGGTCGGATACGCGCAAAGCCTCGGTGTCAGCGCTGGCGGGAAAAGTCCGTGTCATTCCGGATATATCGACGAATAGTCTAGTGGTTATTGCCTCGACACCGCGCGCATTTGAAGTTGTGAAATCGCTTCTGGTGGAATTGGATGTCGATTCGCAATTTGGATCGAATGAAGTGATCTCGCTTAAAAACGCGAAGGCAACGGAGGTTGCCGAATATCTAAATGAATTGTTTCAAGATAACGAGCAAGGCGGCGGAGGAAACCGCGGATTTTTCTGGTTCCTATCTCGCTCGATGGGTGGTGAGCGCGAGATCAGCAATCTGATTGGCAATGTCCGGGTTGTCGCTGAGCCGCGTACGAATTCACTTCTGGTAATCACGCAACAGCAAAATATCCGTTCAATCAAGGAATTGGTGGAAAGGCTCGATAAGGCTACCGCTCAAGTGTTGGTCGAGATTTTGATTGTTGAGATTTCTTCGCTTGATGACGATGATCTGGGTATTCAATGGGGCGGCTCCGGCGACATGATGGGGCGGACCGAATTGAATGTGTCCGGCGAAGGTGTCTATCAGAACTTTACCAGCAATGCGAACTCTTCATTAAACCGCTTTAATTATGCCACGCTTTCTGACTCGCAATTTGGTGTCGTACTGAACTATTTGACCTCCAATTCCAAGGCGAACGTTATTGCACGGCCTAATATCATGACTTCGAACAATGAGCCTGCGCTTGTTCAACTCCAACAGCGTGTACCGTATGTTCAGGATGTCCAATTCAATAACAACACAAGTAACGTCGGTGTTGAATATGAAAATGTCGGATTGGTTTTATCGGTGACGCCGCAAATCAATATCGCTCAAGTCGAGACCGACGAGCGGGTTACGCTTGAAGTTACGCTTGAAAACGGCGAAGTGCTTGACAATATGAATACGCTGAGTGTTCAAGGCCAAGGTCAGACTGTGGAATTGGTGGCGTTCTCGCAACGAGTTGTGAATACAAATATCACCGTGGATAATGGTATGACAGTTGTGCTTTCAGGTGTGCTTGATGAGCGAACTGTTGAAGATAATGACGGTGTTCCCGGGCTTCGCCGGATTCCCGTCTTTGGCAGGCTCTTCCAGAATAAATCGAAGCGTAAAGAAAAGACGGAACTAATAACGTTTATTACTCCTTATATCCTGTCTACACCCGAAGAGATTGCCGAAATCACAGAACGGCAAATGCGTAGCGAAGGATTCCAAAACCTGATGATCGATGAAGGGCTTTCAGTTGAAGGTTTGGATTCAGCCACCAAAACGGGAAAAGTCCGCGATCTAAACACGCTTCGCACACGAAAAGTCGAGCCCGGCAATAATTAAGGGGATTATAAATCCTTACAGCCGGTTACGTGTTTTTTTCTTCGGTTGTTTGTTCGCTTGCAGATGCCGTGCAAAAGCGGCGTGTCTGTAAGCATGCATATAGGCCGACTGCATGCAGAAGCAAGTAGCCATAAGTGTCCCGGTCGATGAGAATTTGTTTCCATCCCGCTCCAATTAATAATGAAAATTTTGTATGCCCATGGATAATGAGGACGCTCACTGCAATCAGCCCCATCAATACGAGATTCTTTCGGCGCCATGCAAACGCGGTCAATAATGAAACAGGGACGATTGTCCACGCCATGGTGTAATCCGCAACGCGGGGGGATAGGGACAAAAGGCCGGTAATCAGGATTGCGGCTGAGGCCGCTTTTGCTTCAGGCAGTTGTTTCTCGGTATCATCGCAAACACGCAGCCCCCATATCGTGGATCCCAGCAGGATTATCAAAAGGACAAGCACGGCAAATGGTGCAGCCATGGGCATTGGAAGCAATGGCTGGGTCAAATAAGTCTCGTCCATAAGACGATAAATGGCCGAGGTTACTGAATGATTATAGACACCCAGTTTTAATTGGTCCCAGTACCCCCGAAACTCTTCTCCTATCATATAATTTGCATATTTCAACAAGGAGCCATCAGCCAATTGCAGCCCGAGTGCGGCAACAATACAAAGCGATGCGATGATAACCAGCCGCCACGACCGCCGCCGCATCTCCTCGAATAATAAAAGCCCGGGCACAGGTTTGATGGATACCAGAACCGTCAGTGCGGCGGCTGCGGGCCAAAGCATCCTTGCCTTAATACCCAGCAGCCAAATTGCGAGCAACGCTGCTTCAAAAATGGCCACATTTCCGGTTTGGAAATCAGCCGAGGCTCCCCGGTAGAACATGATAAAGAGCGCGAATGCAAGCGCTGCAAAAGGAGTTATGCGCGTTTGCATGATCCGAGTTGCTGCAAAGAGGATGACTCCACAACAAAGTGCTTTAAAACAGAGCCAGAGTGTTGAAGCCGTAGGGATGGATACAAATAGTAAAGGCGTAAGCAGACGCGCGAAAAACGGCTGATAAAGATACGGAAGACCGGAGTAATCGTAGAGTCCTAACTTGAGCGCGTGTTGACTTAAGACAGATACGTCATAGGGATTATCGTGCGCAAGCAAAGCCGATGCTGCGGCCACATAAGGCCGTAAATCCCAACTTTGTGCTGCCCATCCGGCGTGACGGTACACAATTGCCAGACAAACCAATACAAACAGATAGAATTCTCCGCTGGCTGTATGGCATGGTTCGAAGAAACGCGCCTTGATAGTACCCAATTTCTGTGTGTGCGCCGGGAGTGCCATGAGCGCATTGTGTCATGAGGCAGGGCAGTGGGGGAGTTTAATGACGGTTGACCATTCTGGATTGGCCACTGCTATCCAATTTGAGGGGAGGGGCTTTGGATGTTTTTTCTTTGACTTGTTGTCTGTTGACTTGATCGCTGACCCGGCTATCCGTGCTGTCTTTGCCGACGATTTCCGTTTCAAAGTAGTCGATGACTTTATCGGCCCGCTTCTCTTGTGCCTTCGAGACGCGATATTTCATGTGAGCGACGTCGATTTCCGCTTTTGCTTCTTCCAGCATTTGCTCGACGGCACCCACATCCTTAATTTGTTCGATGTCGCCAGTGGCTCTTGCTTCCTCGATGTCGAGATGAGAGGTCATTTTAAGCTCATCGGAAGGACCCTCATCGCTGGCGATCTCGGTTTTGAGTGCACGAAGATGCTTCTGCATCTTCTTGACTTCCATTTTAAGTATATCCCGGCGCTCCGCGGCCAGGTCCTTTTCAAGATTGAGGATGAATTTTTTGGATTTCTGCAGATCCAGCCGGTGTTGTTGAAGAGCCTTGGTATCGGGATCCAGTACCCGGGCCATAATCAAGTAAGTGCGCTGTAAATTGGAAAGTTCGTATTGAAGCCGCTCGACTTTTTCGGTGTCTCCGGTTTGGCGCGCATTTAGGAATTCGCCCAACAAAGCCTCAAAAGCATCCAATTGCGGATTTTTTTGCCGAAGTTCTTTCATATGATCTTCGGCCGCCGTCATGCCTACGATTTGCTGTGAAGTATCTTGCCATTTCCGGCGGAGTTGTTGTTCGGTTTTCTGTGCCTGTTTGGCATCGACTTGTTCACCCTCCAAATAGGATTGCAGGCTTGAAAGAGACATCGCAATCAGAGTCTGCATCTCCTGCCGGAGTAACCGCGTATTCCCCTTGAGCGCCCTCTTGATATCCCGCTGGATCATGGCTTCTTCAGAATCGGGATCGGTATGTCCATCCAAATAAACTCTGGCCTGCTCTTGGGAAAGCCACATCACTTGGCCGTTATGCACAATACGGATCATGTCGGTTGGTTTTGCGTCTTTCTTTTCGCAATCCAACTCGATGAGATCGTCCAATTTCGCTGTCAGCTTATCTAGGTCGATATCATCTCCATTGAAAACATCGTCGATTGTAATTGCCCCCAAATCGCGGAGACGAATATCCTCTTCAGCTACTTTGGCCCGTGCAGCACGGTCCTGTGCAGATGTTCCGGTTTCTTCCGGCTGGCCAAATAATTCCTCGAATAGATCAACTGTCATGAAATGAATCCAAAGTGCTGGTTCGACAATTCTACTTTAAGCCGGTGCTTGTATAGCCACGACCCCGTAGAATCTTACTTTACACCGATCCGGCCATTTGGGGGAGCGAAGCAGACCGGAGTGTACAGGAGTACCAGGTAAACAGTCAGACGCATTTAGGATTTGGCTACCGTCTACGCCGTTCGCGGCGTAGCGCGCGGTCATTGAGCAGTACATTGCCCTCCGGACCAAAGTCTTCGCCTACCGGGTCTCCTGTCTCAAATTTTACGGTGTAAGGAGTGTTGGCGAATCTTTTGCCATCAAGTGTCCGCAATTCCCGGCCAATCGTGATTTGGTAACGGGTGGAGTCATTGAGAGATAAATCAAGGCTAACTCGGTCCCCAGCGCCACGGGGATTGATGTAAACCTCGGGTTTTGAATCCGCTTTGGGGCGGAATCGCAAAGCTTTCGAGACAGTGCGGGGATCAACACGTGCGTTTGTCTCAAACCAGAGTTGGTCGCCAATCCCTTTTAGAATCTCTTCCCCATCTTGGGGATAAGATGCCGTTATCAGAGGTCCATCGGTTTCGAATGAGAATGTGAAAGGCTCGGCCATTTCCACTTGTTCAAGCGAAGCCGCTGTCTCATGAATCGTGATCGTGTATTCCTCTTCGAATTGGACCGGATGCTTGCCCATCTGCATAAGTTGCAGGTGCAGGCGATTGATATTCGATAGTTTTGTCTCGCGATCGAAATAGGCGCGGAATGTTACCGGCGGACTGATTTCGACAGAGGATTTTACACGTACTCCCGACATCGGGGCGGAAAAAGTCACCAATACATCCACAACTTCTTGGTGGATAGGTATACGCTTTGCACCATCGCGCGGCAGGGTTTCTAAGACATAGGGACGCTCGATGTTGGTTGCCAGAAAGACATCTTCAAGAACGATATCCGCATTAGGCTGGAGTTCCACTGCATAGATGTACGGTTCGTAAGATGCCTTTTCAAAGCGGAATTCCTGCGGACCTGCCGGCACATTATTTAGGATGTAAAAACCATCGCTATCCGACATCGCCATAACCGATGTACCCGGAATATGGACAATTGTGCCAGCGTGATCATTGGTGTTCTCCAAAAGAACTCGCCCTTCAACAACGCAATTTCCTTCAAACAAAGGCTGATCTGAAGACGGTGTTAATGTGATTTCGGGATTACTGGCAATACCATTGGAATCCACTCTTACAAACGTACGCCCGGGAGCATATCCGGCGTGTTCCGCTATCAAAATATAATTGCCCGTTGGCACACCGATAAAAGTGAATGTCCCATCCAGGACGGTTTGTACCGATTGCTGAATACCCGCCAATCGGACTTCTGTGCCTTCATGGCTGGCGGCGCCATCCAAAAGAATCTTGCCGCGTATTGTCCCTAAACCGATTCTTTCGGGGATTGGATCCAATGTAATTGTGACCATTGGGGCGATACTTTGCACTGTGGACTTCACATCGTCGAGATGGCCTTCTACATAGCCCTCATGTGTAAAGACCAAATTGTAGGAATCTTCAGGCAGACTGCTCAGCACAAACATCCCATTGGATTGAGTCTCCGTGGCGGATTTGGGCTGTCCGGCGATTTGCACGGTTGTCCCTGAGTGATCGACTTGGCCGGAAAGCAGACATAAACCTCGAATTCGGGCGTTTCCAATGAGGAGCGTTTCTGTCTCTGTCGGAGTGGCATCGTCCAGAATCGGGCTGAGTGTCAAATCTTCTAATTCAGTTTCTTCTCCGATATTGACCTCAATATTTTCTTGTTGGATGGAGCCATACCCCTCCTTAAAGGCGGCAAGATTGTAATTTCCAGGTTCCAAGTCGGCGAAGCGGAATTCACCATCGGCGTTCGTGAACGTGCTTTCGGACGCACCCACTAATAAGACAACAATACCGCTATGGTCATCGGAATCGGCGAGCGCAATTGTCCCTGCAATAGAGCCGAGTGGAGGGGCCAGGGCGAGCAAAATGGTTGAATCGAGAGCAGTGATCTCTCCGGGATTGATTGTAATTGATTCCCGCCACTCTTCGAATCCATCGACTGATGCGACTACTTCATAAGTGCCCGGTGGCAGGGCGTCAATCCGGTATCGTCCTTCTGCGTCCGTTATGGCCCGGAATGTTGAACCGGGGATAAAAACTTCTATCCCTTCATGGTCGATTTCGCCATCAAGCCGTATTGATCCGGTTAATGTGCCGGTTTTTGATGCCGGCGAACAAGAAAAGAAACCCATACATAACACCGGAATGATGACAGACCAAATCCCCGGTTTGGGCCGCCGCCATCCAAAGTTGTGTGGGCTATAAAGAAACATGGGATGATTTTACAGCAAGATCGTCGAAATCCGAGACCAAGGTTGCTAACGGCAAATGGATCGGATTGTGAAACGATTTTGAGCCCGGCGTAATCCGCAAATCGGCCGATCACTGTTCCGGTCCTTAAAGTTGTAATGTACCGAAAACGGATGAAACCGCCATTCGCAACGCTGCCATTGGAATTTGGGTAGCATGATTTGGTGTCGGTATGAGAATTTTATTCGGTATAGAATTGTAATGCGCTGCTTATCTTCCGCCAAATCGTATTTTAGGCAATAGAAAATCCCCGATCCAATGAACCGGGGATGTATATTTCGCCATAAAATTGGGATATGTTTAAATTATTAAGATGATCAAACGGCCCGGGGTAATGGCTCAGGATCCCGAAGACGGTAGCTAACACTGCTATCCGCCGGAGGTGGTGAAATGGGCACGTGTCTGCAGCGATAGCAGACTTCATTTGAGACAGCCTCAACAACCCAGGTTTCTTTTACATTTTCATAGGAGGAATAAACTTTTGAGGTAATCCCTCCACATGCAGCGCAACGGTTTATTACCAAACGTGACATTAGCCTCAACCTCTATTAGTCAGAAACTATCGTGTGCCTGCGTGATCGTCAAGCAATTCCCAACATTTTGTGCCATCAAATAGACCACCACCACAATATAGCAGATGTAGTGCCAATATATGGTGGAAGTAAAACGGATTGAGGATAAACAAGTAACTCACAGTTTATCTACAGCCCAAGTTGAGAAAATGAAGCCGGTTGAAGATGTGGTAGAAATGCCACTGTGGAGAAGCGTATGAGGGAAACGAGCCTTTGATTATTTTGAGATTGACGGGTTAGAAAGTCTCATAGAGAGATTCGTCGCATATTGAACCATGATAGAACCAAGGTCCTGTCCGTAAAAAGAAACTGTCGCTTCGTACCCACCTTTGGAGTAAGCGTCAGGTGACAGTATGTATCCGATGTAGTGATTGGCGAGTCCAACAACTATGAACTCATGTGCTCCTGAATTACGCAACGCTTCTTTCATTTGCAGCCCAAGGATTGCCGCCGGTTCGCCCGGTATGCCTATCGCTGCAAGTTCTCCGATTTGAAAGGCCATCAAATTAGCGGAGTTCGGAAAAAGTATTTGTAGCATCTGCGCGAGTGCTTCTTGATCGACTCCGTATTCCGTTCCGGCAATTTCCAAAAATCCCGGAGGAATTTTCCGGTCAGGCAAATTCTTTTCTTCTTGTATGATGAGTAAAGAAGGATCCTTTTCCGCTTTTATGCTTTCATAAATACGCTGAACATGCGGAGCGAATTGTCTTTCGAATCGGGCGACACGCATAAACTGTTCGGACCATGCCTTTATTTCGGCCGCATCAGCCGGAAGCGGGGGGACACGCGGGCCTTGGTCGCCCTCTGCGCCATTGAAGAATAAAACTGTACCGCCGATTTCCTTTTCCAAGGTCCGGCAGACGGCCCCCGGCCATCCGCCCGAAATCACCATTGTCTCCGGCCCCAAGAGCGTTGGGTGGCACGCATAATTAAAAAGCGCGGCCAAAGGTGTGCCGTCAACATGCGTCACCTTTAAGACTGTGAGTGTTTGATCGACTGTTTCTTCTCCCCGGCGGTTGCGCGAGAAACCGGGCACCGTTTCAGATCCCGAGCCTATCCGGCATGGCTCCAGACTATCCAATGCGGACTCGATTGCCTGAATGACACCGTTGGCTACTACTTGTGTTTGGACTTCGTCATAAATTCCAATTTTGGGATTCTGAAATACGTTGGCACGCAGCATGGCAAAACCCGAGGGAGCGGCATGCGAATGTGTTGCGGCCATAAACAGATTCTTATTGGAAATACCGCGTCCCGAAAAATGCTCAATCGCTTTCTCGCGGATATCGCTTGGTATCATATCCAGCTCGCACGATACCAATACCAGGAGCGTTTCCCCCTTTTTCAGGGCCAGCGCACGAGCCATTGTGGGGTCGTGGACGCCTGTGGCGGGTTTTCCGTTTCGCTCGCCATAGCCTCCCAGCTGTGTTGGCTGAGATTCAACCTCCGGGGTGATGCTGGCTTTGCCTGTACCCGCCAAAACCGTTGTTTGAATGCCGGCAAATCCCCAAGCCGGCGCGAGCGCCAAACAGCAAAGAACCAACACATAAAGATGGAACAAAATGACTACTCGCAAGAGTCCAAGACTGCGTGACATTTTGTTTCCCATCCCCAAGACCTTTGGGACATGCCGTCGTGGCAACGCAGGCATGTCATTTGAATGTGCAGACCGCTGGTGACCGGCCTAATGTTCCAATGGCATTCGGTATTGAAGAGGCGCTTTTTGACGCGCATCCGGAGAAAGGTGTGACAGCCCTTCTGAAATCAAATCCAATAGACTGGGAGATTCGCGGTCACGTTTGAGCACGTTGGGTTCACCTTCTATATCGGCCAATTCAGCCGCCACATCGATTGCATCATCAAGAAATCCAATGCTATCAACCAGACCGACCTTAAGCGCCTGACGTCCTGTATAAACCTTGCCTTCGGCCAATTCTTTGGCGAGAGGCAGAAGATGCTGCAAGTTCTCTTCTTTTTCTTGTTTTGATAGATCCTCCAGCAGAATTGTGCTTGTTGCATCCGATACCGTCTCGGTGGCGCTGGATACGTCCTCTGCCTCTTTTTGATCTTCTTTATAGTTATTTATGATCTCAACGATTTTTTCAGTGAAGGGATAAATGATCTCACCTTGTTCGTTGAAAGCCTCTTTATGAATCTCATCGTTATCCGTTTCCAGGAGTCTCGTGAGTGCGTCTCTGCGGCCCACATATACGGCTTCCAGAAATTGACTGTAATAATCGTCGATTACGCTCTGGAGCATGTCGCGTTCATAATCCTCCAAATGCCGGTCAGGTGTTCCGAATGCTTTGAATTTTCCCGCTTTCACGGTTTCAAAAGACATTCCCACTTTTTCAAACAACCCTGACATTTCCAGATACTGCATATACACCCCAATACTTCCGGTCATCGATCCGGGGGTACAGACGATATGGTCGGCACTTGCCGCCGCGTAATAGGCGCCTGAGGCCGCCACATCATCAAAAAACGCCACGACGACTTTTTTATGTTCTTCGCGGATTTTCTTAACCTCTTGCCATAATTCTTGAGAGGCCACAATTCCACCACCGGGGCTATTGAAATGGAGCACGATGGCCGGAACGCCCGCCCGCTCGGCGTAGGATTCCATCTGTTTGATCCAGACGCTGGAATCATAGATTGGGCCCCAGATTTCAACGACCGCGACATTATTGTTCGTGAAGAATGATGAAGGCGCCTGTCCCCGGGCGGATAAAATGATCGTTCCTACAAAGAGACATCCTGCGCCTATTGTGAAGAATAAAATCATCAAGATTACAAAGACGGTCCATTTGGCCGACCGCTTTTTGCGAGGTCTACGAACGGGGCGCGCTCCCGGAGGCGGTGTATGCAGCGGGCGCGTCCATGCAGGCGGCTCGCCCGGCCGCTGGTCTGAGCGGGGCGGCATTGGACGTGGCGGGCCTCCCGGGCCAGCTGCCGTATTCCCTCTTGGGGGTTGGCTCGGTTGGGGCGGAGTTCCCGTGAATTGGCCACTTGCAGGTGGGTATTCCGGTTCGGCCTGCGGCGCTGCGCCAGTTGAAGGCGGCTCGGGCTGCGGAGTCTCACCGGCCGTGCTTTCCGATTTTTCTTCGCCCGGAACACGATCATCCAGCGGGGATGGTGTGGGCTGTGAATTATCGAAATCAGGCCTATCCGGTGGCAGAGGCGAACCGGGCGATTGTGGCGATTGTGGTGGTTTATCTTCCATAGGACCTTCGCTTGTTCGTTTGAAGTATGCTTGCCGTCAAGTTAACACGAAATCAATGAAATGCTGATCCCGTCACTGACTGAGATTGACTTGCCAAACCGGGTGTGGCAAGACTTTCCGTGCCTATCTGAGAGTATCTCAGACTTTCTCACTATTCTTTACGATTTTAAGGACTGTTAGGATACAAGTGAAAGAAATCCTGGATACTGTCCTTTTGCCGGCCCGGAACAGCCTTTGGGTATGCTTATTCTTCTTGAACCGTTTCTCTTGGCCACATTAGCATCGGTCATCGCCGTACCGCTCTTGGCGCGTCTTGCCATGAGACTCGGGATTATCGACCATCCCGATGCCGGTGAGCACAAAACACACAAGGTTCCTATTCCTTATCTTGGGGGGATCGCCTTCCACCTGGCATTCACGGTTGTATTGGCCGACACGATTTGGCGGCAAGATGGAAGGCTTATCAGTGAATATTGGTACAGTGACTTAATTGTCCTTTATCTAGCCGCCACGGCCATGCTTGTCGTTGGTTTGGCCGATGATGTCTACGGTTTCCATGCGACAAATAAGCTCATTCTTCAAATCATTGTCATTGCGGCATTGGTTTTTTCCGGTTTTGGCATTGAGCATGTGACCAATCCCTTCACCGGTCAGTCGATAGAACTCGGTTGGATTGGAGATCTTCTGGCCATTCTGTGGATTCTGGCCATTGTGAATGCCATGAATCTGATTGATGGTCTGGATGGATTGGCGGCCGGTGTGGCCGCATCAGCATCCGCCGCTGCAATCTTGATCGCTTTGTCGCCTTGGAACGGATTCACGGTGTTGATCGGTATTGCGCTTTTGAGCGGCACATTGGGTTTTTTGCCCTACAATCTCCCGCCCGCCCGCATCTATATGGGGGATGCCGGAAGTCTCTACCTTGGGTTTCTCCTAGCGGCCTCTTCGATCGCGGGTACAAGCAAAGGCACAACTCTGTTGACTTTGACCATCCCTATCGTGGCTTTGCTGGTTCCGGTGGTCGACACCGGTTTGGCCGTTTTGCGCCGGACACGGCGGGGACGCGATATGTTTCGGGGTGACCGCCAGCATCTTCATCATCGTTTGCTCAATCTTGGCTTAACCCCAGCTCAAACAACTTGGACATTGGTTGGATTGGCCGCTCTATGCAGTGTCGCCGCCGTAATCGCCTCTCGTTTAACACCGCGGGTTTTGGCGCTCTCTCTTTTGACATTGGCCGCAGCCCTGATCTGGGGATTATGGTTTTTTGGCGTGTTGGAGGAGCGCAATGGGAATGGCGATTCAGAGAATCCGGTTTCGAAAAAGGTGACGATTCAGAATCCCAATTCAGCGGTTAATCCGAAAGAGAATTGAGATATGTCCAAGCGCAAACTTAGAGGTGGATTGCATCAAAGAGGGCAGAATCCGGCTCTTTATGCAGGATACCTTTGGGAACTGCCGTCGAAAGATAAAAGCCTGCCGCCATCGGCGCCTCAGACTCGGGCGCCGGTTCATGCCGACCCTCCTGAATCTTCTCCATGCCTACCTTCCGTAGCAGAGAGTGACGTTTGTAATGCACCGCAGAAGTCACATCCGCTACAAGATCATGAATCCTCGCCTCAGGCACGGCTGGAAGAAGCATTTGCGGGACTCGAAAGCGTTTATGGAATTTGGCGGCGCAAGCCCTACTGTTGCCGGTTTTATCCCTATGCAGGACTCTCAAGCACAATCCGCGAGCGCCGTGAAGACGTCTCGATTCGTGTCAGTGACCTTTTATGCGATGCCCCTAAAACGGTGCTCCAAGGAATTTTGGATATCCTGCTGGCAAAATTCTGGAAACGAAATCCCAACGCAACTCTTGTTGCGGCCTATGAAGAATTCGTTTCGTGTCCCGATTTCGACCGGGAACGCCGCCGTATCCATCGCGAACGTGGACGTGGAAAACAACTCACCGGCACCGCAGGCCGTGTGCGCGACCTGAAACCACAATTCGATCAACTGAACCGGGATTATTTCAATGGGAAACTTCGTGCTCCGATATCATGGAGTGTGAAGCGGATGAAAACCATGCTCGGTTATTACGACACCGAGCATAACACCATCATTATCAACAAGGCTTTGGACAGCCGTTCTGTGCCCTTGTATGTCCTTAACTACATTCTGTATCACGAAATGCTGCATGTGGAACAAGACTATTCTCCACGCCGCCGGGGAAAACGGCGCAATGTGCACGATAAGGGGTTTCAGTTTAAAGAGCGCCTCTTCGTCGATTATGGCCGGGCCATACGTTGGCTCACGTTTCGGGGCTGGATATGAACCGTCCGTTGCGTACGATGCATGTCCGGGTGGGATCTCCGTACGGCGGGCCGGAGCGGTTTTTGGAGCATCTGTTTCGGCGCACAGACCCAAACACCTATGAAGCCGTTTTGGTGAGTTTGGTTCGCGATTGTGTACTCGCAGAGCGAATTCGCGCGATGGATAGGCCGGTCGAAATTGTGGAGATGCCGAGCCGCTTCAATATCGCCTCAGCCCGGCGCGCTATTGTCGAACTGATTGAGCATTACAAACCTGATGTAATTCATACGTACGGTATTCGTAGTAATCTGGTGGTTGGCCCTTCTGCAAAACGCTTGGGAGTGCCCTGGGTTTTGCGTCTTCCCAATGTCAACCGCCTCGATTATCGAAATCCGTTGGCTGGCTGGGGCAGTTATCTTTTGAATAACGCACTTTTGCGCCGGGCCGATGTTGTGCATGTCATATCAGAGGCTCTGCGGGATCATGTCCAATCACTTTGGTTTCCACCCAAGCGGATTGAACTTATCCCTAACGGTGTTGACCTTAGCCACTTTTGCCCATCCACCGATCCGGAGAATCTGCGCAGAAGCCTGTTCGAAAAACACAGTCTTCCGCTGTCTTGTCCCTGGATTGGCGTATCCATGGGGCGATTAATACCTCTCAAGGGCTATGATCTATTGATCGAAGCCTGGGCCAAGTTATCAACGGATCTGCCTGGGGCCGTACTGTTTTTGTTAGGTGATGGATTTCAGTTAGAGGAACTCAAAGCCCGAGCCAAAGATTTGGGTATTGCCGAAAATGTTATCTTCCCCGGCTTTGTGGATGATATCGTTCCGTATTTGCAGAGCGCATCGGTTTATATTCAATCCTCGCGGGTGGAGGGGGTTTCTCAGGCTTTGTTGGAGGCAATGGCTTGTGGTTTGCCCGCGATTGCAACGGATGTGGGCGGTACCCGCATGATTGTTGAGGACCGGAAAAATGGTTGGTTGATACCTTCAGAAAATCTATCCGCTTTGCATGCCGCACTGCATGAAGCCGCACACAATGCCGAAACGAGAATGCAATTGGCACAGACGGCTCTGGATTGTGTGCGTGAAAAATGGAGTGTGGAACGCATGGTGCAATCGGTCTTGGATTTGGATTACAGTCTTGCCCAAGAGACTTGCAGCCGGGGCTGATGCGTTTCACACCAGGGCTTAACTCATGATAGTCTCATGTAAGCCAATCGTAGAAATCTATCGTTTGAGAGGTTGTTGACGTAAAAGCATGAGCCGAATCGAGATTGTGGGGACGCCTATCGATCCCTATTCCCAGCAAGAGACCGTGGAGAAGGCTGCCGAATGTATAGAAGAAGGCGGTCCGCATGTGATTGCCACGGTCAATTTGCGTTCGGTCATGCTGGCACGGAACGATCCGGCTTTTGCGGAAATGATTCGCCGTTCGGAAATCGTGGTCGCGGATGGGATGCCGCTGGTTTGGTTCTCACGGCTGTCGGGCGTTCCTTTGCAGGAACGTGTGACGGGAGTGGATTTGATCCCGGCACTCTGCGCCATGGCGGCTAAAAAAGGCTATCGGGTCTTTTTCTTGGGAGCCGGGCCGGGTATTGCCGATGAACTCGGAAAACGCATGAGGGAACGTTTTCCCAATCTGGAAGTCTGTGGCACTTATAGCCCGCCTCTAAGCTTTGAGACGGATGAAAACACCAACCGCGATGTTATCGAACGAATTCGTGCGGCGCGACCGCAGATCCTTTTCGCTGCAATGGGCACGCCCCGGCAAGAACTATGGCTTGATCGCCACCGGGAGGATTTGGGTGTACCCCTAACGATTGGTGTCGGTGCGGGCTTCGATTTCTTAACCGGAAACCAAAAACGCGCCCCAATCTGGATGCAAGAGGCCGGGCTGGAATGGCTGTATCGTTTGGTCACGCGTCCGGTGGAAATGTCCAAACGAACGCTACGGCATGGCCCTTTGTTTATTATGTTGGTTCTAGACCAACTCACCTATCGGTTTCAGCGTAGCGCCGTTTTGCGTGTGCGTCCGATTGTGTTGGGGATCAGCGATGCGTTTGTCGCTGTCTGTGCATGGTTCTTAAGTTATTTTCTTTATTTCCGAAGCGGGCTTTTGTCTTTGCGCGGCGATCCGTTTCCTGACCACAGTTTGTTTCAAGTTCCCGGGTATACGGATCTTCTTCCTTTTGCCGTGCTTTTGACTTTGGTCGGTCTTTACCGGCGAGGTCTTTACAGCCGGGATCCGGAACGTCCACCCGGAAAACTTTTAATGCGTATTGTCGGCGGCGTAATAACCGGATTGTTCTTCTTAATCGTTTATGCGTTTGTCGATAAAACGTTTATTCGCCACCAACTTAAGGGCTTTTCCCGCGGGATGTTCGCATTATTCGGCCTTTGCAGTATTGGCGGGCTGTTTATTACGCGAACCCTTTTGCGTTGGCTGGGGCGGTTGATGTCACGCCTATCGATTGATGTGGACCGTATCCTTGTTGTTGGCGATCCCGGCGATGAAGAACAACTGCAGGAATTGATCGCCACTCAAGATCGTGGATGGCGGGTGCTTGGCTATCTTGATGATCAACCGGAAGAAAGCACGAAATCGAATGGCGGGCTTGAATATTTGGGGACGGTCGATGATATCAAACGAATTTTGCATGGCCGGAAAGTCGATGAAGTTTTGGCTTTGAACTATTCGCCCGGCGATAAAAAATTATCCGAGCTGGCTCGCATCTGTGCGTCGGTGAATGTGAGATTAAGCCTCCTGCCGCGTGGTTTTGAACTAATGACCTATTCTTCGGAAGTTCGCCACCGGGGCGGTTTACGTTTGATTTCTATCAATCCACGTAAGTTGCGGGAGCGCGATTAGCGATGTGTGCCGCGCCCTGCGTTCTCGATGCTTCCCCTCAAGAAATCCGGGAAACCTGGGAGCGTTTGATCCAATCGCATGAGGAGCTGTCTCCGTTCCTTTGCCCTCAGTGGTATCAAGTACTCGGAAAACGAATTCCGGAATTTCATAGTTCTCCCCTTCTTATTGATACAGGCTTATCTAATGCTGTTTTGCCTCTGGTTTCCAGCCCGTGGCATTTATGGATGCGGGTATTTGAATCCGGACCATGGGCAACCTATGGGGGAGTGGTTACCCCCCAGTCTGTGCTGATTTCCGAAGGAACCGGTATTTTCCGCAGCCTAATCTCGGCAGCCTATCCGACTCTGCGTATCACGACGCCCCCGGGGAGTACGCAGGTGGATGGAGCGGATTCATGTATCGAACGTGAAACCCGGATCGTCGATCTTCATGCCGGTTATGAGAATTTGGTTGAACAATCTTTTACCCGCCAGATGCGTGCGGGTATCCGTAAAGCTCAGGAATCCGGTGTAACCGTCCGCCCATCTTCTTCGAATGATGATGACCGCGCTTTTCTCGAATTATACCGGCTCTCACGGCAACGCTGGGGCGGTTCTGAAGGATTTCCTGATTCGTTTTTGATGAACTGGTCGGGAGAGGATCAACAATTTGCCCGTCTCTGGTTGGCTTGGCTTGATTCGAAGCCTGTTGCCGGAGCACTTGTTTTGTATGGCCGAAGGCAAGCTCACTATGTAGCCGGTGCGGGAGATGCCGCCGCTTTTTCGAATCGACCCAATCACCTGCTATTTGCAAAAATCATTGAAGATGCCTGTCGGCGTGGCTTTTTAAATCTGAACCTTGGCTCCAGCGCCGGAATCGCGGGTGTTGAGCGGTTTAAAAGCCAAATGGGTGGAGTCGCTGCCAAGTATGTGACGGCGGCCTACGATCACCCTTGTCTTCGAGGATTACGGAAAGTCCGAGGACGGTAATAAAAAACCTGCACGGCTAAAGAGCCATGCAGGTGAAACTTTGCTCGAAATACGTTTTATCTAGATCCCGCCGAAATTAACTCTCAAGCTGAAGTTTTGGATTCCGAAGACGGTTCTTTTTTGACGGATTCCAGCCACTCCGGGGTATAGGTTTTGTCTCGTATCTCATAGAGAGTTTCGATGTAGCCCGCTTTTGCTTCTACTGTTCCGGGAGAAGCCAAAATTCGGATCATCTCTTGGGAGGCGAGTTCATCATAAAGCCGTTTTGAGTAGATTATGTTAACCGGCTCGTCCATATTGTAACGTTTGACAAGATCCGCAAATGTACCCTCTTGATCAGGATCCAGATCCAATGTCTGCATCTCTTCAATAAATTTCTGATAACGGCGCCACTTTTGATATCGGTAGCTGGCATATGTGAAAATGCCGATGAAGAAAACAATTGCTAATAGGCCGTAGATAATATATTCGACCGGTATTTGAGAAGTCTCGATAAGACCACTTCTCATAACACTGTTCATGTCTGTTTGCGTATGAACAGTTAAATAATTAATGCCTAAATGACCCATAACATCAACTCTCCTCTACACCCTGCCTATTCTCAACTGTTGTACACCACTTCATATCAATTATCGGCTGGGATGTGGCCCAAATTGATTGTGTATATTTGCAGAATACTTCCGGTGAGTCTGCATGTCCAGACGTTTTGGGAAAGATAGCAGCTTGCACTTGCCTTAAGCCCTCAAGAACCGTACGATTGCTGGCTCAACTTCTGTCAACATTGGAGTAGTACCATGTACGCCATCATCAAGACCGGTGGCAAACAGTATACCGTGCGTCCCGGCGATGAACTCCGGGTCGAACGCCTCAACGCTGAGGTAGGTAGCGAAGTCTCGATCAGCGAAGTTCTGTTCGTTGGCGGTGAGGGTGATCCCAAGGTTGGAAAGCCCTTTGTGGATGGCGCTTCGGTAAAGGCCGATGTCTTGCAGCACGGCAAAGCGCGTAAGGTGCTTGTTTTCAAGTACAAACGGCGCAAGAACTACCGTCGTTCCAAAGGCCACCGTCAGCAATTTACGCAGATCCGCATTAAGGGAATCGACGCTTAATTCAGCCATTTCGGTGATTCCTGTATGGGAAATCCCCTATGGATTTCTCTTACAACGGTATGCTTAGGTCCCGAACTTCAGAGACGTCAACAGATTAGGCACACTGACGGTGTTAGTCTGCCTGAAGACGGAGACCTGTCCCCATGCGCTCGACACCAGCTGATTTTATTGATCGAGTACGGATCCGGGTCGAAGCCGGAAACGGTGGAGACGGGTGCGTCTCTTTCCATCGCGAAAAGTATGTCCCCCGTGGCGGTCCTGATGGGGGTGGGGGCGGCAATGGCGGAAGTGTGATTTTGAAGGTTAATCCTGGCCGGAATACCCTCGAGGCTCTTCACTCTCAACCGGTTTACCGGGCGGAACCCGGTCAAAACGGCGGTTCAAATGGTTGCACCGGGCGTTCGGGCGAGGATCTTATTTTGGAGGTCCCCCCCGGTACGGTGGTTTATGATGATGAGGAGGGGATACAAGTCGGCGATATCGAAAAGACCGACGGAACTTTGGTTGTTGCCCAGGGAGGGAAGGGTGGCCGGGGAAATGCCAGCTTCGCTTCGTCTTCCAATCAGACCCCGCGTCACGCCGAGCCGGGTACACCGGGCGAATGCCGCAAGCTATTGGTCGAACTCAAGACCGTGGCCGATGTAGGGCTCGTGGGATTACCCAATGCCGGCAAGTCCACCTTGATTTCCAAATTGACCGCCGCGAAGCCCCGAATTGCCAATTATCCTTTTACAACGCTGCACCCGATCTTGGGCACCATCAAATTGCTGGATGGCAGCAGTCTGGTGATCGCCGATATTCCAGGAATCATTGAGGGAGCTAGCGACGGGCTGGGATTGGGATTCGATTTTCTGCGGCATATCGAGCGAACCCGGATGTTGGTTTATGTTTTGGAAGTCGATATCGGTGATTTGTCTGCGCCCGGACGGACTTTTGCCGCCTTACGGGAAGAAATCCGCGCTTATGATGCCGAAATTTTGGAGCGCCCCTATTTGGTTGCTATCAACAAGTCCGATCTCTGTGACGATGATGAAGAGCGGGAGATGGTTTTGGAGGATTTCCGCTCCCATGCCGATTTTGTTCCCCCGGAAGACATCTTTATGGTTTCCGCATTAGAGGCCGAGGGGCTTAAGCCGCTTAGCCGCCGTTTGCTTCAACTCTGTTGCGGTGTCGAAGACTGGCAGATGGAACTTGATGCCGCGCAAGATTGAAATGCTTACAAAGCCCTCTGTTTGATCCTCAAAAAAAACTCCCTCGATTGTAAGAAAACCGCCTTTTCTATCGACACTGCCCATAAGTATCAAACGTGGGCCGAACGGTTTAGAATCGGTCAACGGTGATTCCGGCTAGGAGGCCAATTATGAAAAGCAGTGTTTTACGATCGTTCAAGAATTTTCGAGTCTTTTTCTTTGCCTTTGTCTGCCTTGGCTTATATGGCATCGCCGCCAATGCCGAGGTTGCTCTTACGGTATATAACAACGATCTCGGACTCGTACGCGAAGTCCGGCAGATGGACATTCAAGAGGGTATTCATGAAGTCACCTTGACCGATGTTGCCGCTCAAATCGATGCCACTTCTGTGCGGATTAAATCTCTCTCCGATCCTGCAACGCGGGTTCTTGAGCAGAACTTTCGCTATGACGGCCTAATGCTGGAGAGGATGCTGGTCGGATTCTTAAATAAGCCTATCCACATTGTTGACCGTGCGGGCCAAGAGCATGAGGGAATGCTGATTGCCATCGGGCAGACCACCGAGCCTACGATCAATCGTCCTCAAAGCGCAGGCAGCAACGATTTGATTTTGATTGAGGATGAAAAGATCGTCCTTGTAGAAGGTGGCCCAAAGCAGGTACTCAAACCTGCTGTGGATGAATCGTTGGTGTTGATTCCTACACTCGCCTGGCAGATCGCCGCAAAGAAATCCGGTAAACAGGACTTAGAACTCTCTTATCTAACCGGGGGGATTTCTTGGACAGCCGATTACACCTTGGTGATGACCGATAAGAGCGACCTGGCCGACCTGAGCGGATGGGTGACACTCAACAATCGTTCGGGAGCCGATTACCGCGATGCCAAACTCAAACTCGTAGCGGGTGATGTCAATCGAGTCGTGGAGGCTCCTGTGCCTATGCGCCGGGGAAGAGAAAAAATGGCTTTGTATGCCATGGATGAGGCCGCAGGTCAGGCGTTTGAAGAGCGCGGATTCTTTGAGTATCACCTGTATGAGTTGCAGCGCTCGACCGATGTTCTCGATAATGAACAGAAACAGGTTGAACTGCTGACGGCGAACGGCATCAAAACGGAACGGGTTTATATTTACGATTACCGCCGCGATGCCGAGAAGGTGGCTGTGGAACTGCGCTTTAAAAATGAAGAAGAAAACAATCTAGGAATTCCATTGCCGAAGGGCCGTATCCGTATGTTTTCACGCGATGAAGATGAAACGATGCAGTTTGTTGGTGAGGCGCAGATCGACCACACTCCCAAGAAAGAGAAAATCGAACTCGAAGTCGGCAAAGTGTTCGATATGAAAGCCGAACGGAAAGTCATGGATGCGCAGGATGATAAAAGTTTCAGTAGCCGTACGCATACGGAAACGATTGAAGTCAAACTTCGCAATCGCAAAGATGAAGATGTCACGATTCGTGTTCGGGAATATCCCGGGGCGCGGCATGTCGGCGATTGGGAAATCAAAAAGAACTCTCATGAGTTCGAAAAGAAAGACGCCTATACGGTTGAGTTCCCGGTTCCTGTTCCTGCCGATAGCGAAGTGACTTTGACCTATACCTTCGAGCAAGTTTGGCCGGATTAAACGTGAACTAAGACCTAATGTAAGGCCTGCAAGTAAATACCAGTCGTGAATTTATGACTGCTTCAATCTCCCCCGGTTTCGGGGGAGATTTTTTTTGCAGTGAAATTTACTGCAAAAATTTCAGCCGCCGAGAAGGCCGCTGACAGGGATTGCTCCGCCGAACCAACCGATATCCCCGGCGCTGGTTAGCCCGTTGCTCGACGCGTAGGCAATCGGATTCCATGGGAAATTTCCACCGGGACACGCAACATAGCCGGGCTGCATATGCAGATAGTTCGGCTGAAAATTCGGGCCTTGGCTGATGATACTGAATGCACGTTTGTAGGCCTTGGGGCAGGCCGTCACGAAATATTCCCCTAAACGTTGCTGATAGTGGAAATACGAATAGGAACCCGAGTGGCCGCCCTCTAATGCCTGTTGTATAATTTGCGCGGGTTTTAGGAATGGATCTGCGGCCGATAAGTCTGATACATAGGCAACCGGTGTTGTGAGCGGGTAGGCACAAGGGTAGAGAAGGTATTTGTAATATTGCCCGGACTCGGTTTCATCACGCGGATAATCGTTTTGATCGAGGAAATAACTCTCCAGAGCCGTCCCATAATTGCGCATATCGGCTTTGACTCTGGATACTTTGGCGCGAACCTGCGCATTCATGAAATTAGGAACTGCAATAGCGGCCAAAATGCCGATGATGGCGACGACAATTAGCAATTCAATCAGAGTAAACGCAGTCTTGCGTTTCATTGACGCTCGTACCTCCTTTCCGAAACCCAAGCTTAACACGCGGTATTTCGGATTGTCGAGCGTCTTTGTAGTCAAATCTCAATAGAGAACGAGCAGGATCGCGTTAATGAGGGAGTGATCCCTAAAGGCCCTTAATGATGGGTGGGGCCTGATAGAGCTCATAGGCCTCCCGCACCTTGCCGGAATCGATATTCCCCCGGTGCAGCCAAACCCTGTGACGCACTGTCAGGGGCTGACCCGGTTCGAATGTGAAAGGAATCAGCCCGGGCCATGATGCGCCGATAAATCCGTAATCGGCTTTGGGGCGTATTGTCCATCCCGGCGGAAATCCTTCATTATCAGGGTGTACGAAAACACTAATGCCGGATATTTGATCCCGGTTATCGAAGCGCGCGGACATATCCACCCATGGCGAGCGTTTCATATCGCTTCGTTCCTGGGGACCTTCGGGAAACATCATGACCGGATCCAAACGGTCCGCTAAACGTAGATTGAAACCTCCATAGCCTACGCCGGGCCGTCCTTGAACAGTAACCGGTTCCAGTGAGGTCCAGGTCATTTCGAGATCGATGGCTTGGGCAAGATCATCCGAACGCCAGATCGTAATGACCATAACTTCTGTACCGACTTTGCGGTCTGCGACATACCAACCGTTCTGCACGCGGATTTGCGCGCAATTCCGGCCAACCCAATTCCCGAGCCATTTTTCAAAGCGAGTCCACGCGCCGTCAATGTGATAGTGATCGTGGGTTTCGCCTCCCACCGTAAAGCCCGGCCAGGCCCAAAACAGCCCGCGATGGTGATGGTGGTCATCCGGAAAATCGTCTGTGATTTGTTCGCCATCCAGGCCCAGGATCGGCGAAATGTAGCATGAGCGTGCCCGGTCGGCGGGAACCCCCTCCGGCGGCTGCTGGGTTTCGTAGATGTATTCCAGAACCAACCTGTCTCGATCATAGACCGCCAATCGGTTGACGCCGTTATCTTCAAGCCGGAATAGCGAAAATACAGGGTCGGGCTTGGTTGTAAGGTAATACTCGCTCTCTTTAGGAAGTCCTGCCGGTAATAGGAATGCAAGTGCGGCAGGGGTATCAGCATCGATGCCGGGCAGAATTTGCGCGCGCAGGTTTAGGCCGCTTCCTTGAGGCTTAAGCGTGTAACTTTCTCCGGAAGAAAGCGGCTCGATATCCGGGCAAAGAATTACTACAGGAGCGCTTGCAGGCAATTCGGCGTATTTCTGTTGCACAGATATTTGTACCGGCTTGTTTCTGCAGATTGCCGGGGATGCCGCCAATGCGATGATTAAAGCGATTGTCTGAATACGCATACCTTACTCCTTATACGGAAATGATCTCTTCCGTCTTTTTGTCATAAATCTGCCTCCGTCCCAACTCCATAGACCGAAAGGCCATGATCGCCGCCACAGAATGATTGAATCCGGCCCGGATGGGAGCGACCGGCTGTTTCCCGCTGCGCATACATTCCAGCCAGTTCTGCATATGACCGGGACACGGTTCGGGTTGGATGTCTATCGTTTCGGCAATTTTGTCTTTCCCGCCACCTTCCGGTGTGACTTTCCAACTGGTGGTATCGAATGTCCCCCGGGAACCGAAGAACGAGACTTCACCGATAAAGCGTTTTGAGTTGCCCAAACGCGTGGCGTATCGAACCATGAATCCTTTTGGAAATTCATAAACGCACTGGCAGGTGTCGGCGTGCTCGCGGTCTTTCCAGATCAGTTTTGCGCCGTGGGCCATACAAGATTGCGGTGTTTCTTCTTGTAGAAACCAAACCACAATATCCATGAAATGACTGCCCAGCAGCCCCGGCGTGCCCGATGTGTAATCTTTGTAAAGATGCCAACAACGATACCGCCGTGGATCGAAAGGCCTTTGGGGGAGATGTATCAGGTATTGTTCCCAATCCACATCCTCTTGGCGTACATCGTCAAATGGGCGATTCCAACGCGGCCCGTTGTCGTTCCAAGATGTTTCCACTTCTGTCACCGTGCCGAGGATGCCTGAGCGAATTAGTTTGCATGCGCCCAGGTGGTCCGGCCAACTACGCCGCTGAGTGCCGACTTGCACAATCACGCCTGCGTCTTCAACCGCATGCAGCGCTTCTTGGGCATGATCCAGGCGGTCAGCCATAGGTTTCTCACAATAGGCGTGTTTTCCGGCCCGGGCGGCTGCGGCCAAAATCGGCGAATGGGCGTGATCCGGCGTGGCAATCGTAACCGCATCAATCTCCTTGTTTTCGAGGATATCCATAAACCGTGTGGTGGTTTTGGGTTTGTTGCCGAAATTCTGACGTACCCGCTCCGCCGCTTTTTCTAAATTAGGCCGCCAGACATCACAGACAGCTGTTATCTCCACATTGCACTCTTTGGCGAGTTTTTCGATCTCGCCCATATGCGCGTTGTAGCCACGTCCGCCGCAACCGATCACTGCAATTCGAATCCGGTCATTTGCGCCGACTGCACCTATGCTCCAAGTATGTAGTGCCGGTGACAGTGCTGCTCCGGCCAGTGCGGTTTTTCCTAAGAAACTCCGGCGCGATGTCTTTGGAGTGTTTGCTTGATTCGTCTCATTCACATTCATGTGGTCCGGCCTCCGATTTCCGTATGGAAAGCAAGATACCCTTCCTGAAGAGATTGGTCACCCGCCCTGCAAAGGGGAAAAGAACGCCATAGGCCAAAAGCCGAAGTCGTCTCGACTTCACCAACTTCGTTGCTATCTTGACGATGCTGTATCTTCGTTGGTTTGAACCGGATGCAGTGTGAATTCCCGCACCATAATCGTAGCCATTCTTCTTTCGGCACAATCATGAAGGAATTCAGCGTTTCACCTCTAAAATAGACCGGCAACGTGTATGGACGATCGAGTACAACGTAAAAGCATACTTCTTGGCCTTGATGGCGCGACTTGGGATCTTTTGGGGCCGTGGGCCGATGACGGCACACTGCCCAATCTGCATAAGTTGCGCAAAGAAGGTGTATGGGGCGAGTTGGCATCGACAGTTCCTTGCACAACGCCGCCGGCTTGGTCGGCTTGTGTGACCGGCTGTAATCCGGGAAAGCACGGTGTCTACGATTTTCGTGAGTCGCCTCTTAACCGCCCCTCACGGCCCCTCATCACCGGTCAGTCGATCCGCTGTGACAAACTCTGGCATATGTTTAACCGTTTGGGGAGCCGGACTGGGGTACTGAATGTTCCGATAACCTATCCTCCCGAGAAAATCGACGGATTCATGGTTTCAGGGATGATGACTCCATCGAAAGACGTTGCCTATACCTATCCCCAAGAACTTAAGGATGAACTGCTTGAGGCCATCGGCGATTATGTGCCCAATATCGATATCCCCCGCTACGATGTTGAACTCCCTGAAGATGCCGAAGTGTTCCTTGCGGATATGGAGTATTGTTTTACCAAGCGTGTAGAAGCACTTCTTTATCTTCTGGATAATCACGAATGGGATTTCTTTATGGCGGTCTTTGTTTTACCGGACCGCATTCAGCATCTATTTTGGAAATATCTCGATGCACAGTTCCCTCAATATAAAAGCGAATTCGGCGAGTGGATTCGCCCCAAGATCATTGAATGCTACCGGCTTCTCGATGATATGGTTGGCGAAGTCATGGCGCGCGTGGATGATAAAACGGATTTATACGTTATGTCCGACCATGGCTTCGGCGGCACCGATGCTTGGATCAATGTCAATACTTGGTTGGAACGTGAAGGCTATTTAAAACTGCATCCCGGCCAGGCGCTTAAGAAACGCTTGTTTTATGCCGGTGTGGCGGCCAACGATCTGCCCTGGGTCAAATTGCTGATCCCCAAATGGATGCAAAGCGCCATCCGGGGACGTATTCGCGGGAAACGGTCATCTTTTATTACCGATTTAGGCGATACCATCGACTGGGAACGAACACGGGCCTTTTTTGCAAGTATCCCCTGCCAAGGGCTTTTCATTAATGTGAAACGCCACGATCCCGACACCGGGCAGACAATTGGAATTGTTGAGAAAGGTACAGAATACGACCGGTTGCGCGCCGAACTTATTTCGAAACTGGAGAATTTTCGGGATCCCGAATCCGGTGTGCGTATTGTGGATTGGGTAAAACGGCGCGAAGACCTCTATGAAGGCGAACAAGCCCAATACGCTCCGGATATTGTATTTGTTGCCCGCAATTATGCGTATTTAGCGCGTCAGTTTTTTGGCGATTGGAAAATCGTTCGGCATTGCGAAGAAATCCCCAATGGATTTCACCGTCCGAATGGTGTCTTTGCCGCTTATGGCAAAAACTTCCGTGCGGGTCACATTGTCAAAGATGCGGAGATTGTCGATATCGCACCTACACTGCTGCATGGCTGTGGATTGCCGGTTCCACCTTCCATGGACGGCAAAGTGTTGCGCGATATTTTCACTGAATCATACGACCGTACACATCCGATCCGGCGCGGCGAAATCGCCGGTGGTCCCGCAGCGTTGAATGATGACAAAGACGATGTTTACACAGAAGATGAAGAAGCCATCGTCATGAAACGATTGCGCGATTTAGGATACCTCGACTGAAATGAACAAATCGAAAATCCTCCGCTGGTCAATTAAATTCTTGATTACCATCGGGCTCTTTGTGCTTATCTTTCGACCCGAACTGTTCGGAATTTCTAAGCAATTTGTCAATGTCGAACTCTCGGAAGTCTGGGAACAAGTTAAAGGATTACGCTTCGGCATATTTGTTCCTTGGATTTTGGCCGCGTTTTTAATTAAAGCCACAGGAATGCTGGCCAGCGTGCGCCGCTGGGACCTTTTATTGCGGGGGCAAGGCATTGTTGCTCCATTCCGGCATCTTCTCGGTACATTCTTGGTGGGGCGCTTCTTCGGTGTATTTCTACCGAGCACGGTGGGTTTGGATGCCTACCGGATGTATGACCTTTCGCGGCATTCCAAACTTGTCGCGCCTAATGTTGCCGTGTTTTTAGTCGAAAAAATTATCGGTCTGTTTTCACTTTCATTGCTGCTTTTTGCGACCGCTCCCTTCGGTGTTGCATTTGTGGGCAAAGAGGCGGTTTACGGGCTGCTCTTGCTCTTTGCTGTGCCCGTTACGCTGTCGTTCCTTGTGCTTCTGTTTCCCGGCGCGGTCGTTTGGTTTTTGGATCGCTCATTCCTGCGTATTGAAATTTTGGACCGGCGATTACGGACCGCTGTAGAGGCTGTGGCCATTTACCGCCATGCGCGTCCTTTGCTTATGCGTGCGGTTGGCTATGGCGTGATTGTGCATGCCGCTACGGCTTTCATGTATTTTGCAACAGCACGGGCTATCGCTTCGGATGTTTCATTGGCGGAGATCCTTTTTGTTGCACCGATTATGATTGCGGCTGTCGTTGGAGCGCCGGTTTCGATGAGCGGCGGGGGGATTCGCGAAGGCACCTTTATCTATCTGCTTAAGTTGGTAGGTATTCCCTCAGCGCCTGCATTCTTGCTGTCGCATTTAGGATTTTGGGCTGGAGAGTCGCTAAGCATGATCGGCGGTGTGATCTATATGCTCCGTCCGGCAGGCTATCAACCGCAACTCGCCGGAAAGGCGATAGAGGAGCGTATTCAGCAAGAGGAACAACAGCTAGAAGAATCTGTACCAACTGGAATATGGCAAGCTCCTAAAACTCCTCCCGGTATAGCGCTCTGGGATGCGGCGCTGCTTTCTCTCTTAGCCGGTTTAGCTGTCGGGATTTGGGAGTCATTGTTGATCATCGGCGCGTATGCCGATGTGGAATGGGGTGTTGTTTCATTCGCCTTTTTGACTTACGGCTTGGGTGGAATCTGTGCTGGTCTCGGTGTTGCGCTCGTGCTTTTGGTTTTCGGCAAGTGGGAAAAGACGTTTCATGAGTGCCTGCCCACATTAAGTGCCGCATCGGTGTTCGCCATGTTCACATTGGTGATTGCCCGTTTCCGCATACGGCGTGATCTTTTTAGCGAACACGGTATGGGCAAACTCGGGCTCCTCTCTGATGCGGCCTTGTTGGCCTGCGCGGGGTTCTTCGTTTTAATTGCAGGCATTGCCTTAGGGAAAACCTGGTGGAAGCCAGGTTCAATAAAACACCGGCGCATCGCTTATGGATGTCTGTGTTTTTGCATTGTTTTGGGATTGGTTTCAGCCGCGACAACACCATCGGATCCGCGCGAGGAAGTTTCGGACGCCCTTGCGGAATCTAAGCCTGTGCTTACCAAAAACGATGCCCCGCACATTCTTTTGATGGTCGCCGATGCTTTGCGGGCCGATGCCTTGGGTTGCTATGGCGCGGATGGAAATCCTACGCCGAGCATCGATGCGCTTGCATTTGAATCGATCCGATTTGCGAAAACATTGGCGCAAAGCTCTTGGACCCGGCCGTCATTCGCCACTATTTTTTCCAGCAGATATCCCAGCGGTCATACGGCGAAATATAAGTTCTCGGCTTTACCGGACGATGTCACTACCTTGGCGGAAGGCTTGCAGCGTGCCGGCTATCAAACTCTGGGAATTGCCAACAATACCAATATTGCGCCTGCATTTAACTATCAACAGGGATTCGACCGTTACATCTATCTCGCGCCGGATCCATTTTTCGGAGCCAGTTCTTCGGCGTCCCGGCTGATCAGTTATCAGGTATTGCGCCAAATGACTGCGAAATTCGGTCCGGCTGTTCCCGATATCAATTATTTTTATCGTAATGCGGCCTTTGTGAACGAAACTGCCTTAAAGGCGATTGAAGAACTCGATCCCAACCGTCCGGCTTTTATTTTTATACATTTTATGGAGCCGCATGATCCTTATGTGCCGCATCCCAATGATGGTACGGGTGTGGCCCGGGCGCGCACTCCCAAACCTAATCCCAGCCAACTTGAGGCATTGAAGAAACTATATGATGGCGAAGTCCGCTATATGGATCAGAATATAGGCGAGTTGTTGGATGCGCTCCGGTTTTCGGGATTCGGATCAAATCTTGTGACTGTTTTTACCGCGGATCATGGAGAAGAGTTCTATGAGCATGGCGGCTGGTGGCATGGGACAACACTTTATGAAGAAGTGATTTCGGTGCCACTGATTATCCGTCTTCCTGGTGGTTCCCGTTCGGGAGAAACCGTTGATGGGCTTGCCCGTCTTTTAGATATTGCGCCCACTTTGATTACCGCGGCCGGAATCGATGTGCCCGAAGATATGCTGGGCAGAAATCTGTTGGCACCCGATCTTGAACCGCTTTCTTATGTATTTTCGGAAGAAGATCATGAAGGCAATGTTTTGTTTGCGCTACGAGGGAGACAATGGAAACTCATTGAGGCCAATTCCAGAAATCCGCGAGGGCTCGATCCCCGGGAGATGTACGATCTCGATCTCGACCCCCGGGAAGAAGAGAATCTTGCACTGGATGAGTCATTGACACCCATTGCCGAAAGTCTTCAACGCGCATTGGACACGGCGAAAGAAGCCGCTGCCAAAGATGCGGTCATGGGTGCATCAACAACACTCGATTCCGAACTGGAAGAGCAAATGGGTGCGCTTGGTTATACCTGATACTCTAAAAGGCGTTTGCTGACAGCAGTTCCTTCATCCTTACCGAGTCCTGCTTCATACTTCTGTTATGGCACCCCGAATTATGATTATCGGTTGGGATGGGGCCACGTTCCGTCTGGCGGAACCGTGGTTGCAAGAGGGGTATTTGCCCAATCTGCAGAATCTTATTGAAAAGGGCCAACGAGCGGTTCTGGAATCGACCATTCCCCCGGTTACGTTCCCTGCGTGGTGTAGCATGGTTACCGGCTACGGGCCGGGCCAGCATGGTGTATTTGATTTTTCCCGCAGAGAACCGGGCAGCTATCGTATTCGTTTTATCAATTCCCACGCCCGCAAAAGGCCCGCGTTTTGGAATCTTGCCTATGAAGCCGGATTGTCGTGTTGTATTGTGGGTGTACCTACAACCTATCCTCCCGAACCGGTTCGAGGGTGCATGATTTCCGGATTTGATAGTCCCGTCACTACATATTTGAACCGGGCTTGCTTTCATCCGCACGGATTGTACGAGGAAATGCATGAACTTATCGGCGCATTTCCGGTTGCGGGGATTCAAGAAGTCCAAATCGGTCCCGATTGGCACGAACGCGCCTTATCGACACTTCGCAAAACCATTCGCACCAAGACACAGGCGCTTGAATATTTGCTGCAAAAAAAGAATCCCGAGGTGCTGATGGCCGTTTATGGTGAATCCGATACCATCGCCCATCACTTTTGGCCCTTGCACGATTCGGCGTCACCCCGGTGTTGGCTCGAACAACCATCTTCCCGTCTACGTAAGGCCATACGGGATATATATATGGATTTGGATGCCGCCTTAGGCACGCTATTACACTATGCCGATGAGGATACAACTGTAATGGTTGTGTCCGATCATGGTTTCGGTGGAGCGAGTGACCGTGTTGTGCATTTGGCGAGGTGGTTGGAGAACCAAAACTATGCGGCATTGCATGGAACGGATAACCGTTTGCTTGAGCGGTTTAAATCTTGGGGGATGGCGATAACTCCGGCGTGGTTACAGGTTCAGCTTTTTCGCCGGGCCGATGGCCGTTTTGCCGGTGAAATCGAAAGCCGCAGCCGTTTAGGGAAATATATCTGGCCGCAAACACGCGTCTTTAGCGAAGAACTCTCTTATGCCCCAAGTCTATGTTTCAACTTGAAAGGGCGTGAGCCGGAGGGGATTGTCGAACCCGGTGCAGAACTGGAAGATTTGCAGGCCGAGGTGATCGAACAGTTGCTCTCTTGGCGGGATCCATTAGATGAGCATTCCGTTGTGCGGAATGTCTACAAGCGCGATGAAATTTACACGGGTCCATATATTGAGGCGGCTCCCGATTTAATACTCGAGTTTGAAGAACCGGGTGGTTATTCCTACACGGCGCTGCCCAGTGGCCGCTCTCAAAACGAGCAACCTATCGAACGGCTGCCGAAATCGCGTCTTAAAGGCGGGAAGGGAGCCGGAATGGCCGGTACTCACCGGAGGGATGGCCTTTTTGTTGCCGCTGGTCCCGCTATCCCCCGCCAAGACACTCTAGGCAAGCGGTCCATCGTGGATATTGCTCCAACGGTTTTGGCTGCGCTTGGACTTGCGATACCTTCCGATATTGAGGGCGTACCTATTAGTTCGTCCCATGACTGAAATGAAGTTTTATAAAGCCTTGGTTGTATTTTCAGGACTTCTGCCGTCTGTACGCGGCTCAAATGTCTTGGTGCGTCAGAGTTGCCGTGCCTTGTCCGAACGAGGCCACACGATACATCTCTGCTGTTTCGCGCGGGCCGGACATGCACCTTCGGAGGGAAGTCCTCAAATCCCTTTTACTTTGCACACAGCATCTCCTGTGCGCATTTCTCCGGGCCATCGCTCGCATCCGCATTTGGGACGCTTTGTCAGTGATCTCAAACTTGCAGCCCTTGTCTATAGGACCGCTTGCCGGATTCGTCCGGATATTATTCATGCTCATCATTATGAGGGTTTTGCGGCATCGCTGCCCACAGCAAGGCAGCTTCGGATACCCATCATTCTCCATGCCCATAGTCTATTTGAGGATGAGTTGCCGACTTATTTGCGTTGGCCGCCCTTACAGCATCTATTGCGCCTGGTGGGGAGTGTGATGGATCGTGAATTGCCGTCGCGCGCGGATGCGTTAATTACGGTCTCGGAAGAACTCTGCAACGCGCTTGATCCTTGGGGTGACCATCCGGTGCCTGCGTATGTGATTCCGCCGGGAATTCCATCCGATGAAATTGAGTCCGCCGCTGCTTTTCCGCATGGTTCCGAACCATTGGTAATTTATGCGGGAAATACGGATGGCTATCAGAATCTGCCGCTTCTGCTAAAAGCGTTTCGGATTGTGATACGTGAAAAGCCGAATGCGCGTCTCCGTCTGCTTTGCTCGGATTTGGATGCCGCAATCCCGGCGTTGATCGAGCGATTAGGAATCGATGATGTTGTTGAGACAATTGTTACCCAAAACCATCTGACCATTCGGCGGCATTTGCACCAAGCCTGGCTTGCTGTCAGCCCAAGGTGCAGCGATACCGGTTTTCCTTTAAAGAACCTGGATGCCATGGCTTTGGGAAGGCCGGTTGTTGCTTCGAAAGGCTCGGCCAAAGCCGTATTGCATGGCACGACCGGACTGGTTGTTGGCGATCCTACACCGGAACGGTTTGCGCAGGCTCTTTTAGATTTGCTCAATAATCCCGCACGTGCCGCCAAGATGGGAGAGCGGGCACGCGAGGTCGCGATGACTTCTTACACATGGGAGAATCTTGTTCCACATATTGAAAACGTTTGGAAATCCGTATGCCCAAAACCGGAATCCGGATGACGGTATGTGTTGAGTGAAATGGTAGATTTATTAGAGAGCAGCGGGTTTGCGGAAAAGGAAGCGGGAGAGTTTTCCAAAGGCGCTTAGAATTCTTGGGGCTTCACCGGGTGTACGTGCAATTGTGCATAATTGTTGCCAGATATATTGAGGACGTAGGTAGTATTCCCTGCGCGCCGCATCGCAAAAAGCCATTAATTCATCCGCGCTGACATGATCGGTTTCAACCACGCTTCGATGCTGGCCGGTTTCATCGACCCATTCCCGGTATGTTTCGGCCTTTAAGTAACCTTGTTCCTTGGCCCATTCATACGCTTCTGTCCCGGGATAAACCATGATGGGGAAAAACTGGGCTGAATCGCAGGCCAACTCTTTTGCGTATTCAAGCGTTCCACGCATGGTGTCCAGCGTTTCTCCCGGATTGCCGACCATGAAACAGCCGTGGATCATGACGCCCGCGTGTTGAGCGTTCTCCCGAAATTGCCGGGCGCGGGTAGAGACCATGGCCTTTTTCATCGATTTCAGCATGTGATCGGCTTCACTTTCAAAACCGACACATAACAAACGGCAGCCCGCCCGGTGCAGCAATCGCAAATCCTCTTCACTGAGATCGGAGCGTGAGTTGGCTGTGAATCGGAGTGTGTTGCCATCGCGTATTAAGGCTTCGCACACCTCACGCAGACGCGGTTTATCGACCGTGAACGTATCGTCTTCGATAAAGATTTCGCGCACATTCGGCAAATCGGTACGAATGTATTTGAACTCCTCTTTTACGCTTTCCGCCGAACGGCAACGATAGGTATGTCCGTGCATGACCTGCGGATAAACGCAATAGACGCAATGAAATGGACATCCCCGTCCGGTGATTATGGTAATTACAGGATGGCGCGTAATCGAATATCGGTAGTTGGGGATATAAAGATGACGTGCATAGACCTGACTGACAAAAGGCAACGAATCGATGTCTTCGATAGGTGCGCGCGCCGGTGTTGCCTGTGCTTTCCCTCCTTCACGCAAGGCCATACCCGGACATCCATCCATTGTCTTGCCTTCAGCCCGGCGCAAGATCAAATCCCGGACTGTGAAATCGTATTCCCGCAAAGCCGCCGCCCTAAGATTCGGGTAAAGTTCAAATGATTCCTGCCACGTGGCGGAGATATGTGTGCCGACGGCCACAACCCATTTATCCGGAAACTCTTTTTGCAGACGGTCTGCATGAGAAAGATCGGTCTCGGCACTGGGTGTACTGGTGTCAGTAATGATGATATCCGGCTCCCAGGTGCGAACCACATTGAAGACATCTTCTTCACTTAGTTCATCTGCCGGACAATCCAATAACCGGCATTTCGCGCCCACTTCTTCAGCCACCCCCACCGCATAGGAAAGCCAGATCGGGTAATAGAGTGTTCCGCTACGAATTACTCCAGGACTCCGCTGACTGCGCGAATAGCGCGGTAAGAAGGGAGGATTGAGAAAAAGGACTTTGACACCCAATTCCTCTTGGCTGGTGGTGCTCTGTCGCATGAAAGGAAATTTACCTCGGCCTAGCCGCCAAAAACAAATGGCATGAATCTAGGATACGTACGGCTTTGGCCGGGTGAAGGGAGCGTCTTCGTTCCCTCAGTTTTCATGGAGCCGGTGATTTCTTTAGGGCTTCTTCGTAAACATGCAGTGTGGCTTGCGCCATTCGTTCGAATGTGAAGTCCTGGACACGTTCCCGGCCTTTCGCGTGTAAATCAGAACATAAATCCGGATCTTTAATTATTCGATCCATGGAGTCGGCCAAGCCTGCCACGTCTCCGATTTCGTGGAGTAATCCGGCATCCCCAATGATTTCCGGCAAAGCACCGCCTTTGCAGGCGATCACCGGTGTTCCGGCGGCCATGGCTTCTAATGCGGGGAGCCCGAAACCTTCATAACGTGAAGGCTGCAAGAGAGCGGTGGCCTTCTGCATCAAAGCGATCACCATTTCGTCATTTGGTGCATCCAGAACGAGAACTTTGTCGCGTAGATTGTAGGCATCCAAAAAACGCTCTTCTGAATTCCCGCCGCCTCCCCGGCAGCAAACCAAGCCCGCCGGCTGACGTTGAGTTTTATCCAGGTACGTGCGATAAGCAGCAAAAAGTGTGGGCAAATCTTTATAGGGACGCCAACGGCCGACATGCAAAAAATACCGGTTGGAAACTCCCAGCGTTTCAAACTCCCGGCGTAACTCGGGACTGGGAGCATGTGTCCATTCGGCCGCATCCAGCCCCAAGGGAATTACGTGGATTCGAATGTTTTCTTGAAAGATTTCTTGAATCCGCTCACCCACGATCTTCGATGTACAGATCACACGGTCAGCCCGGCGGATGACTTTGGGAACATAACGGCGATGAAACCAACGTTTGGCTCTCCATAACATTCCATCGAAAAAGTCTTTGTCATCTAACGCCATAAGGTCGTAAACGGTCACAACATGAGGTGTTTTGCATTTCAACGGCGCGAAAAAAAACGGTGCATGGAAAACGTCGACTTGCGCTCGATCAATCCATGTGCCCATCTTATTCAGTGTGAAGTAACTAAGGTGGTGGTGGGGGCATGGAACCAAGCGGATACGTTCATTTTGAGGAAAGCAACGAGCGGCTTCGGGCAAATGCCAGACGACGAACCGGCATTGCTGTCCAATCTTGTTAAGGCTTTCCAGCAGGCGGAGCGAGGCATGGCCAATACCATCCGGCTCGGGGCGCACACCACGTCCATCAAAGCCAATTGTGAGTTTGGTCGATGAAACCGGCATCGACGGGTACTCCCTTTTAGAAGGTTTCAAACCTTAATTCGATTGGTATTAGGCTCTTGATGACTTAGTTTAGGGGGAATTTTGAGCGAAGTTAAACCATAAATCATGATTTAGAACATGATGCATCAGGACAACGGAGATTTGGCTATTAATGGGCTACTTTTTTGTTTTTTTGGCGGTTTTCTTGGTGGGAGCCAATCCATCCCTGACTCCCGTATCCGGACTTTCTTGGGGCTCGTGTTCGATGACGAGTTCCGTTTCGCCATCGGGGCGGGGAATAACATGAGTGCCGACTAATTCGCCTACACGTCTTGCGGCGGCTCCCCCAGCATCGACTGCCGCCCGTACATCGGCCACCTCGCCTCGAATTTTCACGCAGGCGTAGCCTATCTCGGCGTGCTCGATATTTGCCATCGTGACTTCAGCCGCTTTAAGCGCGGCATCCGAAGCTTCCAAGGCCCCAACCAAACCAATTGTTTCAATAAGCCCAACTGCTTGCATGACAAATTCTCTATTTCGGTAATCGCATCGCGCACTTATTCAAAGGCCGATGCCATTTGAGGAGCGTACACAATCCCCCGATCCCGTACGAGTGCCTTAATGCGACTAAAGATCGAGTTCTTGATTGGCTTTGTCTATTTTTGCCAATTGCTCGGCTTTAAAAGCCTGCAACTCACCGGCAACACGCTCATCTGCTAGAGCAATCATTTGAGCGGCCAAGACACCGGCATTGTATGCGCAGTCAATAGCTACTGTCGCCACTGGGACGCCGGGAGGCATCTGCACCGTCGCCCAAAGCGCATCTTCGCCATTGAGCGGAGAGCCTGACAATGGAACGCCAATAACCGGGAGAGTTGTGTTTGCTGCCACTGCACCGGCCAGGTGGGCTGCCCAGCCCGCACCGGCAATGAGTACTAGAAGCCCGCGATCTTTTGCTGTGCCGACATATTTGCTCACTCGTTCAGGGCAGCGGTGAGCAGACATGACGTTTGTCTCATATCCGATTCCAAAACGACGCAGAACTTCACATGCGGGGCGCATTTTCTCACGATCTGAGAGGCTTCCCATTATAATCCCAACTCGAACGTCACTTATCTCGGACATCTGTAGTACATCTCCGTTGTGAATAAATAGTCAGTTTTTGACACTCTTAACAAAGCTAACACAACAATTTGTTGTGTCGCTTATCATTTCTGGCATCTTTAATGCGTATTGATTCACAGTTCCGGTCGCGAATTTTGTATCTGTAACAGATTGTTATTATTATATTTATGTATCAAAGCGTTTGAATTTGAGCGAAGTTCGCTTTTTTTCCCATTTTTTACGTAGTGTTTATGCTTCTTTGCAGTCCATCTGTAAACAGTCTCAAAATAACTGTGGATAACTTGTGGAACATATGTGGTAGTGCGGCTTTAAAAATGGGTTCCTAGAACCCACAATTTTATGTGCTTAGCCTCTTCTCATTTACTATGTGGAACGCCTATTACGGCATTTGACCGACGCGAAATGGGTTTCCCAAGATCCACATCTTTCCTTCCAATCGTCCTTCCACTCGATAAACACCTGGTCGATTTAGCTCCCAACCAAGTGATTGGCCACACTGACTTTTTTCAACCTGACCATCGTGAATTAATGTCCAATCCGCCTCGATGGGAGATTGAACATTCAGTATCAATCCGGGTGTCCAGGAGACTTCTCCACCCATAGGAATGATCGAAGTCTTGTTATTGATCCAACAACTGAATCCTTTTGCCTCGCATAAGTCGTCCCGGGAAACGTACACGTTACCTAACCTAATCATTTGGTAAAGGTGGGTACGGTCTGTTTGAGCAATCCCGGTTAGCGGGGATGCCAGAAGAACATGGGTACGAATGGACTGAAAAGCCAATTTGTAATCCACAGCACTCAATTTTGAGCCGGACCAAAGCGGCCGTGCGTGATTGTCTGTGGAGCCGATTCCTACACAGCGCCCTTTTTTGCTCCAATCATCCCACATCCGAAGTGTTGACGGCGCAGGACCACTGAGGAAGTGAGCCGGTTCGCGCAAAGCCTTAACGAGCGACCATGGCCGGATGTTCTGAATCCAGTCGTGCATCATGCACCAAACTTCGAGGCCGTGAATGCCCGGGATATAACCGCTGGTCCATCCGGAGTCGCGGGTTCCCAACCACCATATCCGCCGTCCATTAGGATGGGCCGCAAATGCCATCGCTCCGCTTCGGTGTGCCTCTTGAATATGACGCCGGACATTAAGCCAATGACATGGCAACTCACGGTCCTGTCCTAGTACCAAGACATGATCGCATTTCCATCCTTGTTCTTGTCCCACAAGCAGCAGGACATTCCCATACCAGCCTTCCGCTCCCAAATGCCGCAAACGTTGGTGGTCGTGATCGGCAATTAGGACGGCGTCAAGTTTGGTTTCTTGCGCTGCTGCGACGATATCAGCGACATCCCCACCACCATCGGAATAGCGTGTGTGGGTGTGGATTGACGTGGCTATATCGTAGAAGGTGGGAGCGGATGCCACTTCTTCGTCCTCGCCGGGAATTGTGCGGTTATTTCTGCTGCGGTTTCAGAATAAACCGACAATGGTCCCGTCAGGATGGAGGTCGATCTTTTCGGCGGCCGGCACACGGGGCAGGCCCGGCATAAGCAACATGTCACCACACACGACGACAATGAATCCGGCGCCATTACGAAGCTGGATATCGTTGACCTGCAAGCGCCAATTCTTTGGCACGCAAATCAGACTTTTATCATCGGAAAGGGACATTTGCGTTTTGGCGACACAGATTGGTTGCTGATCCAGTTCTAAGCGTTCGAGTTCACGAATCTGGCGTAAGGCCTTAGGGGCATAATCCACACCATCCGCCCGGTAAATCTCACGCGCCAATGTCTCGATTTTTGTTTGAATTGAGTCTTTTTCATCGTAAATCGGTTTAAAATCTGCCTGGCCCTCCTGCAATACATCCATGACGGCTCGAGCCAGATCCAGGCCGCCCTCTCCGCCTTCAGCGGCGACTCGGGAGACAGCCATTGGAACATCCAGATTTTTGCAGAATTCAACGAGGACTTCGATTTCTTCAGGTGTGTCGGAGGGAAATTGATTGATTGCCACAACAGGGGGCACACCAAACTTTTTAACGTTTTCGACATGGATGGCCAGATTCGGCGCACCAGCCAAAAGCGCTTGAGGATTGGGCTCGCTGACTTCCGAAATCTTTACCCCGCCGTGCATTTTGAGCGCTCTGCAGGTTGCAACGATAACTGCCGCGGCCGGTTTGAGGCCTGCGCTTCGGCATTTGATGTCAAAGAATTTTTCAGCACCCAAATCGGAAGCAAAACCAGCTTCACTGATGCACACATCGCCTAACTTTAGTCCCAACCGGGTTGCCAAAACGCTATTGCAGCCATGGGCGATATTTGCAAAGGGGCCGGCGTGGATAAAAGCGGGCGTATGCTCGATAGTTTGCACGAGGTTGGGTTTGAGTGCATCGCGCAAAAGGACCATCATCGAACCGGTCACATTCAAATCATCCGCCGTGACAATCTCACCATCGTTGTTTGAGGCAACAACGATTCGAGCCAGCCGTTGACGTAAGTCTTCCAGGCTCTGGGAGAGCGCCAGAATGGCCATAATCTCGCTCGCTGCAGAAATGACAAAGCCGGTTTCACGGGGCCAGCCGTTCGGACGTCCGCCAAGACCAACAACGATATTACGGAGCTGCCGGTCCGCCAGATCGATGGCCCGGGGCCAGTAGATCTTCCCTGTATGAATATCCAGCGCATTTCCTTGATGAACATGATTGTCCAGAATTGATGCCAATAGGTTGTGAGCCGTGCTGAGGGCATGAATATCCCCGGTAAAATGAAGATTGATATCATCCATCGGCAGGACTTGAGCGTACCCGCCACCAGCCGCCCCGCCTTTGATGCCAAAGGTGGGTCCCAACGATGGTTCCCGAAGGCAAAGCGTATGGCGGATACCTAATCGCCCCATCGCCTGAGCCAGGCCGATTGACGTTACCGTCTTTCCTTCGCCGGCTGGTGTGGCTGTGATTGCGGTCACAAGCACTAGTTTCCCGTCAGGGTGATCCTTCAGTCGTTCCAGCGTCGAGAGCCCGATTTTTGCTTTGTAGTGCCCATACGGTTCGCATTCACTTTCTTGCAGACCAATCCCCTCTGCGATTTCGCGGATCGGCTTCAACTTTGTCGATTGGGCTATTTCAATGTCTTTGGGTATTGGCTGGATATGCTTATACATTTTCTGTTTCTCTGCATGCGGAACAGGATTAATAATACCTGGTCTTGCGCCTATTTTAGATAATGATTTGCAAATGGCTGTAAGAAAATCTTGCTATTGGAGGTCAAAAATAGCAGCCGGTGTAGAGGGCGACAAGCAGGTTGTTCAGGAATTCATTTACTGCCATTGCATCTCGACACTCCAATAATATCTGGCGGGTTCAGTAGAATAAATTTAACAGCGGAAAGAGATCTCTAGCAGTACGATTTTGTTGCTCCATGCTAAATGCGGCATATAATGAAAGTTGAGGGCACGTTGGGTAAGATTATCAAGTTCTTAGATTTAAGTTGGGTGCGCTTGAAGAGGACGCAGGAGGAGATAGTCCGTGCGTGTTGAGAATGTTACGCCTTTTTTAGATTCGGCAATTGGTATTTTGGCTCAGATTGCAGGACTCCAAGCGAAACGTGGGGATCTTGGTATCCGCGATTCGACAACCCCCAGTTTTGAAGTGGCGGTTGTGCTTGGTATTGTTGGGCAGGTTCGCGGCCAAGTTGTCTATGCCATGAGTCTGGACACCGGAAAAAAACTGGCCTCGCAGATGATGGGGGGCTTCGATGTCCCGGAATTGGATGATATGGCCAAAAGCGCCATCTCGGAACTTGGCAATATGATTACCGGTAATGCCAGTACGCTATTAGAACAAAGAGGGATTCATTGCGATATTTCCCCACCCACGCTTATCACAGGGAAGAACGTTGAAGTTAGTTCGGTAAAGATTCAAACTCTTATTGTCCCGTTGCTGACAGATATCGGAAAGATTGAGATCGGTGTCGGGCTCCAAGACGGGTAAAGGATCGCCGAACATTTGTCACAGATACTAAAAAGACAACACAGAGAATCTGAGGATTTTTCCGGCTTTGTAGCCAATTCTTTTTTGGTTTTGGCTTTAATTTCTTGTCTATTTATTTCTTGTTCCCGCCCCGAAAAGGCTGATCCGGCGGGGAAGGGGCGTACCGTTATTACCTATTGGCAAAACTGGACAAATGTTGAAGGCGAGGCCAACCGGCGTGTCGTAGATGCCTTTAATGAAGCGCAAGACGAAATTTATGTCGATTTTGTGACGATCAGTGAAATTGACAACAAACTTCTCGTTGCCATTACAGGCCAAAGTCCCCCCGACGTAGCTACGGTTCTTTGGTACAGCGCTCATAAGTATGCCGCCAAACGGGCGTTGGTTCCGCTTGATGACATGATGGCAAAGGCGGGGCTCTCAGGAGACAGATATTTGCCTGCAGTATGGGATGTGTGCCATATGGATGGGCAAACTTGGTGCTTGCCGCAGACGCCTGCCTCACTTGCATTGCATTGGAACAAAACCCTCTTCGAAGAAGCCGGTCTCGATCCGGAGCACCCGCCTCAAACCATTGCCGAATTGGATGAGATGGCCGAAAAACTCACGATATTCGACGAAAACGGTCAGATTGTGCAAATGGGATTTCTCCCCGCTGAACCCGATTGGTGGAACTGGAGTTGGGGATACTATTTTGGCGGAAAGATTTGGAACGGTTCAGATCGTTTTACAATTGACGATCCCATGAATATTAAGGCATATGAGTGGGTTGCCAGCTATCCCCAAAAGTACGGACGTGAGCGTGTTGAAGAATTCCGTGGCGGATTCGGTACTTTTGATTCACCCGAGAATCCATTTATTGCAGGCCGCCTGGCAATGGAAATTCAAGGCGTGTGGATGGGCAATTTTATTGCTCGTCACAATCCTGATTTGCGCTATGGTGTGGCGCCATTTCCAATGGCGGATCCTTCGCTAAGGCAAAATGGATATGTTGAGAGTGATGTTATTGTCATTCCGCGGGGAGCAAAACATATCGAGGAAGCATTTAAATTTATCGAGTGGACCCAAAGACAGGATATGCTCGAATTGCTGAACCTCGGACAGAGAAAGTTTTCACCGCTTAAAGAAGCATCGCCGGGCTTTTACGAAAATCATCCCAATCCGAATATTGAAGTTTTTTTCGATTTGGCGAAGACCGAAGAATTCTATTGCACGCCGAAAACTGTTTTGGTTACGATGTGGATGGATGAAATGCGCGCGGCGTATGATGGGATATGGTTGGGCGATAAGAGCGCTCAAGAGGCTTTGCAGTGGGTCCAGGAACGCATGCAGCCCCAACTCGATCGGGTTCGGTCCAGCAAGGTTGTTTCTGGGGAGCATGATTCTCCCGATTCATAGGCAAAGATTCGAACCACCGATTCCGCCTCGTGATAATTACTAAGGCAGCAAATCAGGATGTTTTCTCGCAGGCACCTTTTTAGTGGCGTATTTCTGCTTGGTGTTGTGGCTTTGGGCGGAATGGCCTTGGGTTTCGGATTGGCCGAAGCGTTATCTTTTGAAAAGAGCCTGTGGCCCATCTTAAACCGTCCTTTCATTGTGACGGCGTTTTTTTGCCTATTTCTTTCGCTTTTGGCCGGAGTGATTTTTACTTCTTGGCTGACGTTGCATGAGACCCGGAACGGCATATTCGCTCCTCTTGATACGGCGCTGGGGGACGAACTTGCGGCGCTAACCGGTTCAGTTCAACAAGCTCTTTCGGCAATGCGGGACATCCGGCAAAGTCCCAGTGTTCCGGGACTCTCGATGGAGGGGGCTCTTTGTGTATTGCGGGGGGCCGCTGAACGTTCCAGTCAATCGGGAAGCATCATCAGTGCTTGGCTGCGGCCGCTCAATCAGGATTTGGCTGCCAGTATGGCATTGGTTGCTTCCATTCCCCTTCGTCTGGAAGCCGCGCAACGCAATGCAGGAGAGGTTGACCTTGATTTATTGGAACGTCTTACCCAATCGGTCCTTGGCCGCCTATCTGAACTGGTTAGGTGTTTGGCGCAGGGAAAAGCCGTGGATGAAGGTTTGGCGGGATTGAAAAAACGTTGCACGCAGATTGCGGAAATCTTGCCATTATAGTGCCGTTATAGGCATTCAACGTTTGCCTGATTATCCAATCCTCCCCCCGTATTGCTGTATTTGTTAGTCTTGATCCATCTCAGGCCGCAGCGATAGGGATTTTTGGCAATGAAGGGACTTTTTCGCCATTAGGCGGATGATCAGGTATCTTTCCCTGTTTCTGCATTTATTTCCTTCCGCAATAGCCGGCATTTGGGCATAGTAAATCCATGGGCATTCAGCATTCTAATGTGCTTATTATTGGTAGTGGGATCGCGGGGCTTTCTGCAGCGCTGTCGGCGGCAAAATATGGTTCTGTGCGCATTATTACCAAGAAGCGGGATATCGATACGAGCACGAACCGGGCGCAAGGCGGAATCGCCACCGTTCTCGATCCCAACGATACTTTTGACAATCATATACGCGACACGCTTGAGGCTGGTGTAGGCCTTTGTCATTTAGATACCGTTAAATTTGTTATTGAAAATGGACCGGTGGTAATTGATGAATTACTGTCGATTGGCGCTGATTTTTCACGCGATATGGAAGACAGTACGCTCTTGCTGGGCCGGGAGGGTGGACACTCGTTTCGGCGTATTGTCCATGCCAAAGACCGAACCGGTGCTGAAGTTGAACGCGCACTAATTGCCGAAGTCCGTGCTCACCCGGAGATTGTCCTCCATGAATATATGCAGGCCATCGACCTTCACATGCATGATCAACGCTGTTGGGGATGCCGGGCTTTTGATGAATCGACCAAGAAATTAGAAGACTTTGTTGCCGGGGCGACGATTTTGGCTACCGGCGGGCTGGGGCACGTCTATCTGCATACCACAAATCCATCAATTGCTACGGGGGATGGGGTTGCGATGGGATATCGGGCGGGTGCCCGTGTTGGCAATATGGAATTTGTTCAATTCCACCCGACAGCCTTCTATGACCCGGGGCAGGAACCTTTCCTGATCTCGGAAGCAGTCCGGGGCGAGGGTGGAATTCTCCGGAATGGCGATGGGGATGCATTTATGCACCGCTACAATGAGAAGCGGGAACTTGCGCCGCGGGACATTGTGGCTCGGGCTATCGATCATGAGACTAAAACCCGGGGCGAGCGTTGTGCGTACCTGGATATGACCCACAAAGACCCTGGCTTTTTCCGCGACCGGTTCCCCACAATTTACGAGCATTGCATTGGACGGGGTGTCGATCCCGAAAAAGAATATATCCCCGTAACTCCCTCTGCTCACTACGCTTGCGGAGGTCTGGTCACCGATCTTAAAGGACAGACCGATATTCGTGGTCTCTATGCTATCGGTGAAGTTGCCTGTACTGGTTTACATGGCGCCAATCGTCTGGCCAGCAATAGCCTTCTGGAAGCGTTGGTGTTCGCGAAAGCAGCGACAACAGACATTGAAAAACTGGGGAGTCAAAGCGAAGTTCCTCCCGATGGCCTGATTCCACCGCCGCCTGATGTGCCTCAAACGAAACTTATGGGGATGCGCCAAATCAACTTACGGGGCGAGATTCAGCGCACAATGTGGGATTATGTAGGAATTGTGCGTAGTGTAGAGCGTTTGACATGGGCCGAACGTCGACTGAGGCTTGCCCGCCGGGAAACCAACAGTTTTCTGGAGGCGGGACACCTCTCGCAGGAGCTGATTGAACTACGCAACCTGGCGCTGATAGGGCATTTGGTGGTAACTTCAGCGCTCACGCGCCGCGAAAGCCGTGGATTGCACTGGCTTCAGGATTATCCGGAGCGCGATGACGCCGAGTTCGGCCACGATACGATCCTACAAAATAATCCGTAGTGGAGACGAGTTTTATTATGGAAGTCATTCTCAGGGAAAGCATGCCCGACTTGGGCGAGCAGGGCGAAGTTGTCAAAGTCAAAGCCGGTTATGCCCGTAATTATCTAATTCCCCAGGGCTTTGCTTTTGCCACTTCAACATCTGATGCCAAACGTTTGGCACATCAAAAGCGTGTTTTGGGCGACCTTCGCAAACGTCAGATCAAGACCGAAGAGGACTTGGCGGCCCGCTTGAGCACCGTTGAAATTCGTGTTTCGGTGAAAGTTGGCGAGGAAGACCGGATGTTCGGAAGCGTCACCAACTCAGAGATCGCCACTCTGCTTGAAGCGCAAGGCATAAAGATTGACCGGCGCAAGATCACCCTCGAAGAGCCGATTCGCGCTTTGGGTATCTATACCGTCCCGGTTCGGTTGTCTGCTGATGTTACCGGCGAACTGAGTGTTCGTGTTGTGAAAGAGGACGATAAGGACTAATCCTGTCGCTGTCGTTCTTATAATTTTCGCTTCGCGAAGAAGCATTTTTTATTTTACTTTGCATTTCGCAGGGCGTCTGGCCGATAAAGCCAGGCGCCCTTTAGTTTTCTGCTATGCCGTAGCCTTGCCGAAGGGCTTGAAGCGGGCCATCCTTGGAGTATGCAGCTGCTCTTGGTACGGCATGGTCAGTCAGCCCAGGATGCGGGGGAAACGACTGGCGGAGATGATTCGGTCCTGACGGCATTGGGCTGGGAGCAAGTGCAATTGTTGGCACGCCGGATTGTCGATGAAAATCCAAGCCATTTTTACATCCCCCCCCACCCGTGCTCTCTGCAGACTTTTCAATCGTTGCATAATGAGATGGGCATGGAGCCGTTTATTCATCCGATGTTTTGTGAGCATTGGGATACCGGACGTGGGGGGTGGCCACGTTGGCGGCTTCAGGATGCTTTCCCGAAATTTGCTTTTCCTGCTGTGATTACCGAGCAGCCTTGGTGGCCTCAAGAACCGGAAACGGAGAATGAACTCTATGCGCGAGCGAACCGGGTTCTTCAATTTCTAAAAGAGAAGCATTCCGGAACCAATGATCGCGTGCTTGTTGTGACCCATGCTGCTTTTGCAGGAACTCTGTTGTCTGTGATGTTTTGTCTGGCTCCCTGCAACTATCTGCGTTTTAGTCTGCGTCACGCATCTCTCAATCTGGTTGAAGTGTGGGATGAAGGGGCTAGGCTCTGTTCTCTTAATGACGTATCTCATCTCCCACAAGCGATGTGGACATGACCGATTGGCTCACGCTCAAAGACCTGGAATCTCCCGTACGCCGTTTGAATCTGGATGTTCTTAAAAAGCGATATCCAAATTGGGCGGACTATTTGTCTGGCCGTTTTGACTCCGGCAACGTGCGCGCTCGGATTCAGACCAATTCTCTGGATGCACAGGCGTTGATTGATGGTGAATGGACAACAATTACTTCCGGTGAGCGGACATTGGCGGATGTTCGGGCTGTTGCCACAGAAATGGTCAAATGCTGGCAAATCCCGGCTGATTTGATTGTGACACTTGGATCGGGAGCATGTCTTTGGTTGGATCCCATCCAGCCTTTTCTTGAGCCTGACCGTGTTTTAAATCGGGCGTTGATCATTATCGAGCCCATTGAAGAAGTGCTTTTGTTAACACTTTCGGTTACCGACCTTGCACCGGCGTTAACAAGTCAACGTGTGTTCTGGTGTGTTGGCCAAGACTGGCAAAGCCAATTGCGCGATGTGTTGGTTGGGGACCGGCTGGGCGGAGCTCGTCAGGTACGAATTTGTCCGGCATGTCCATCAGCCGGACTGAACTATACCGAACTGCTGAAATCCATTCCCGATACGTTCCAGACTTTGCGGCTGGAATATCATACACGTACAAATGAACTGGTGGCCCAGTTGGCGGAATCGACCAGCAGCCGCAACTATACAGACCCTCCCCAAACGGCCTATATGATCTGTAACCAGAATTCTTATGCCACCCATTTTGTTATGGACGGCCTTTCTGAAGGCATGCGGGCAAATCGAATCAATGTTGCGTTTCGGTCCGTTGAGCCGGGACGTTTTTATGCTCCGGAAACACCGGTATTCGATTTAGACGAACATCATCCGGAATTGATTATAACCCCCAATTATCCATTCTCTTTTTATGCGGGAGCGTGGGCGCGTGACCTTCATATTCCGCAGGTTCTTTGGTTTACGGATGCTCCGGTGCATGAGATTGCTAATCCAAAACTTGGAGAGTGGGATGCCGTTGCCTGTTTCGATCCCGGTTATATCGATGAACTTGAGCAACGGTTAAATAGGCCTGTTCATGAACTCCCCGGCGCGGCCACCTTGCTTGATGATGTTGAACCTCAAAGCGAACTGGCCTGCGATATTTGCCTGGTTGGCTCGATACGTTCCGAAACAGAGATATTCGAATCCCTGAGTCAAGATGAATGCCAATGGCTCGAAGAGCGTGTTGAACAACTGCTGGGGGATCGTGGATTGGATTTAATCGCTGCGATGCAGGAGTTTCCTCCTCCGCCAACACTTTCCGAAAAGCGGAACGAGTATCACCTGGCAACAAATATCACAGCCATTGCCAATTCCAGGTATAGATTTTTATGTGCAAAATCGTTGGAAAAATTCCGTATTCATTTATATGGCTCGGAGGCATGGTTGAAAAAGTTGCCGGAGGATTCTTCCCTTCGGGATTGTTATAAAGGATTTGTGCACAATTCGGAACAACTCGCCGCGATCTACCGGTCTAGCAAAATTGTGTTAGCCTGCCACGGCTTGCTTTCCCGTAGCGGTCTTACGATGGCCTGTTGGAACGGTTTTGCTCAGCAAAGTTGTGTGTTGGCGGATAATCTTCCCGCAATGGAACGGTATTTTTCTCCGGGCGATGAAATCGCCGTATTCAATTCTCCGGCAGACTTGCCGGATGTGGCCGATGCATTGCTCGCCGATGATGCTCTGCGTAAGCGGATTTCCAAAGCCGGGCGTGACCGGGTTTTACGGGAGCATACATTTAAAAAACGTGCTCAATCCTTGCTCGAAGATTTGCCCCGGCTTTTGAGCGCCAGGACTCAAAATTCATGATGAATGAGAATCAAATAGACCGTGAGGATTTCTCAATAACGGAACCTGATGAAACTTCAGACGATATCCGCTGGGTGCCGCTTACGCGTTTGGATAGTGAGGGAGATTTATCTACCGTACAAATGATTCTCGATACGGAAGGGATTGAATACTGTCTGGATCAGGCCGAGCAGTGCGGAGCTAATCCATTTTTGCCCAGGGTGAACTATATGGGTGGCCCGACTTTGATGGTGATGTCCGGCCAAGTGGAACATGCGAAAACTGTGTTGCAAGAAGCGCTTGGCGAGGATTTCCCGATTCTTGATGAAGAAGACGATTATGAAGATTCCCGGCTCAACGGCGGACAGAAAATTATTTTTTATGCCGTGCTGTTTTTTCTGTTATTTCTTGTTGTGCCCGGGATTATTCAAGTACTCGGGGCTTTGATCGTAGACTTGATTGCGAAAGCCTCTTCATAAGCCGCCTGTTGTTTTGGGCGTATAGACCAAAATCTCTTTGTAATATGAATTCTGAGGTTTTGCCGCGAAGGTAAGATCGAAATCGCTGTTGAGGTAATTCCATAAAGGCAAAAGAACCGGATTGTCTTGCAAGGGGCGGAGGTGAATGCCCAAAATTGCAGCCCCATCAATATCCTGTTTTTTCCAAGATTGAACCAATTCTTCGACTTGCACTTGTGTGAGGTAACCGCGTGATATCATGGGGTAAATGCCGGGGATACGTATTCTTCTTCCGGGAATAGTCGACCACGGCAGCTCTTGGCCTGTCCAAATCAGCGTGGATGGATTTGTGAAGTTGAGGAGTGTCGTTCCCTGGATTTTGTTTTGAATGAAACGGGATTGGTTTTTTTCATCGCGCAGTGTGAGTCCGGGGTAACTCCAGTCTTGTTTTGGCCACGATAAAACGCAAGCAACGATTATGAGCAAAGCCGCCAGCACAAGCGATCCGAATCGTGCCAGGTGCTTTTTTCTATTTTCTGCCGCCATCAGCAAAGAGGCCGAAAGATATCCGGCCAGCAAAGCAGCGGGCGGAACGACTGAAAGCATGTAATGCCGCCACACATGACTGAGAAGAAAACCATTTCCGATCAACTCAACAACCAGCCAACCCGTTGCTATCAAACCCAATCGATGGCGCATGGCAATGGCTGCGAGTGTTCCTAAAACGGCTGCCAGCCAAAGCGCCGGAGTCATTTGCATGACGGCGCGGATCTCGGCCAAGCGAAATGATGTTGGCTGATCAAAACCTGTGCTCATACGCATGTGCGCGAAAATAAGATCGTCCAGGAAATTTCCAAGTTCACCGGCCAATGCATACATGCCCAAAAGCGGAATCCAGATCAGAGCCGCCGAGCCGCCAATCCATAGAATGGGCAGCAAGGCCCGTCTGATTCCATAGGCAAGAAAAAGGCGCAAGCCAAGCACGGGGACCAGAAAAATAGCAGTCTGTTTGAGAAGTCCGGCGAGTCCGAGCAGGAGACCGGCGGCGCAAAAGAATTCCAGGCTTCGGCGCAATTTCCTTGTGTTGTTAGAACAAGTTTGGATACCGACTTCAACAAAATTCAACACCCAAACTGAAAACACCGGGAGAAGCACCGAAACATGCAGCGATTTTCCCCAGAGCGCGGAAAACGACTCACCTGCATACCAGGCCGCGCTTAAGATAGCCGCCTGCGCTCCCCACCATTTCCCGGCGAGCCGTGCCGTTCCCCAAATTCCTAAAATGGAAACAAGCACCGTAAGAATTCGTGCTGGGATAAACGGCGTATCCGAGATTAAGAACAGCGGTGCGGTCAGCCACGCGATCAACGGACCTTTGTTGATTTGTGTTTCAAGAACCGGGATATACCCACGGACGATTTCACGTCCTTGAAGCAAAAAATACCCTTCATCGATATTGGTGCCCATCCACGCTGTCCCAAGACGCGATGCGGCGGCAAAAATAAGGATCGCCGCCATAATTAAACCGGGTCTTTGTTTCCAGGTCGTCGAGGTCACAGGTTTCACCAATGCTTGGTTGACGTAATGAACTGAATTCATCCTAGCAGATGCAAAGCCGTCAATCGCGTAGGATATTGATGTCCCACACCGAGATTTTCGTTGTTGGTTCTTTATGTGGTTGTCTTATTTCGATTGAGGCTGGATGCCCTCGATAAGCACTTGTTCCGGCGGCTTTCCGGCGGGATACAGGTGACAAGCGACCTGGTGCCCATCGTGGTCGACGAGTTCCGGTTCTTTTTGGTCACACAACTCAAAGCGTAAGGGGCAGCGGGGATGAAAACGGCATCCTTTGGGAGGATTTACAGGACTGGGGACATCCCCCTCCAAGAGCGCGCGTTCCGTACGTTTTTTCGGATCGGGAATCGGTACGGCCTGTAATAGCGCTTGGGTATAGGGATGTAACGGCTTGTTGTAGATCGAATGCTTATTAGATAACTCCACGATCTTTCCCAGATACATGATGGCCATACGGTCGCTGATGTGACGCACCACCGAAAGATCGTGAGCGACAAACAGGTAAGACAAGCCCATCTTTTCGCGAAGGTCCATCAGCAGGTTGATGATTTGGGCTTGAATGGAGACATCCAGTGCCGAAACCGGTTCATCGGCGATAATCAGCGAAGGTTCTACCGACAACGCCCGGGCGATCCCTATACGTTGTCGTTGTCCACCTGAAAATTCATGCGGATAACGGGACAGATGCGATTTCGATAGACCTACAATTTCCAGCAACTCGGCGGCACGGGCCATACGCGCGGCTTTGGTTTCGCCCAAGCCAAAAACTTTTAAAGGCTCTTCTAAGGTGCTTCCGATTGTGAGACGTGGATTTAGCGAGGAATAAGGATCCTGAAAAATAATTTGCATTTCCTGCCGGTATGCCCGCATTTCACGTTGCGAGAGTCCCAGCAGATTGGGCGAGTCTTTATATCGGACATCGCCTTCGGTCGCTTCTAAAAGACGGAGAATTACCCGCCCTGTTGTTGTTTTGCCACAGCCGCTTTCTCCGGCCAGTCCAAGCGTTTCACCCTGACCGATGTGGAAAGAGACGCCATCCACCGCCTTCACATGGCCGACAACACGTGAAAAGATGCCTTTGCGAATTTCAAAATATTTCTTCAGATCGCGAACCTGAAGCAGCTGTCCATTCGTTGATGATTTGCCGGATGATTCTGTCATAAGCACCGGGAGCGAGACTACAGCCGCAGAGACGGCCTGCCAAGCGCGGCTTGTTCCTTTTGATTGCCAACGTATACTGTCTGAATCAACATTTTTACACTTAAATAGCCTGAATTCGCGCATGCACACTTTGATGCGCCGCAAGGTTTTGTTCGAATTTCCAAAGCCACATTAGGATCAGATAGCCCATGATGGCACCTTCATCACCCCCCGAAGGATTTTTACTTTCCGTGCTCATGCCTGTTTACAATGAGCGAAAAACTATCGGGAATATTATCGAATGTGTTATGGCCGAGCCTACGCCGAAAGAATTAATCATCATCGATGACGGTTCACAGGACGGCACAAGAGAATGGCTCCAAGAGTATGAAGCGAAGGGATTGCCTGAGGGAATCCGTGTTTTATTTCATGAGCAAAACCAGGGCAAAGGCGCGGCGGTGCATACCGGTATTGATGCCGCGCGCGGCGATGTGGTTATCGTTCAAGATGCCGATCTTGAATATGATCCGCAGGAGTACCGGACGGTTCTTAAGCCGATTTGGAGCGGAAATGCGGATGTTGTTTTTGGATCCCGCTTTCTTGGGCTCGAACATCGAGTTCTGTTTTTTTGGCATTCGGTGGCCAACAAATTTTTGACGCTTCTATCGAATATGTTTTCTGACTTGAATTTGACCGATATGGAGACCTGCTACAAAGCTTTCCGCCGTGAGCTGATCCAGAGTCTCGATTTACGCGCGAAGCGATTCGGGTTTGAGCCGGAAGTTACGGCAAAGGTCGCCAAAACGCATTGCCGTGTTTATGAAGTCCCCATTACTTATCATGGACGCAGCTATGGGGAAGGCAAAAAAATCGGCTGGAAAGACGCAGTTGCAGCGTTGTGGTATATCATCCGTTTTAATCTGTTGTGCCGGAATCCCTACAAACCGGGTGTGGAGCCGTTCAAACTGCGGGACTCTGTAGAGGCTCCTCCTCAAAAAGGAACAACTTGATGGTTACCAGCCCCGGACCCGGAACCGGAGAACAACAATTGCCTGCCGGTTTGTCGGACCAAGCCTCGATGAATTCCGATCCAATCGGTGCGGAGACGTTACGCCGCATCTACTTGCTGGACAATCTCAATCGTTGGATGTGGTCCCGTATCGAACCATGGGTGGGCGAGCGGATTCTGGAAGGTGGTTGCGGAACGGGCACCATGACGGCGTTTCTGCTGCAACGGTCTTATGTTTGCAGCGTGGATCTGAACGCGCATCATTTGGATGATATGCGGGAGCGTCTGGGACAGCCGGAGCATCTGGAAACCGCGCAATACGATCTGCAGGACCAAAAATTACGTGATTTGGCATCACGGGAGTTCGATACGGTGGTCTGTTTGAATGTCCTTGAGCATGTTCCCGATCATGAAATCACGCTTGATAATTTTCATTCTCTATTGATGCCCAAAGGCCGCTTGGTGTTGTTAGTCCCGGCTTATCCCAGCTTATATGGGACACTAGACGAAGGTCTTAGCCATTGCCGCCGCTATGGAAAGCAGGAATTGTTTGCTCTGCTGGAACAACACCGGTTTTCGGTGTTGAACCACCGTTATTTAAATATGTTTGGAATCCTTGGTTGGTGGTTAAATGGCAAAGTGCTCAAACGTAACCTGCTGCCCTCCAAACAACTGAATCTCTACAACCGTTTGGTGCCGCTGTTTATGTTGATTGAAAACCTTACCGGCCCGCCCTGCGGTCTTTCGCATGTGGTATGTGCGGAACGTCTCTAGTTTCCAGTTTCCATTTTGGAATATGGGACCGAATTCGGTCCCTCACATTGGCGTGTGTGTCCCGTGACAACCGCGCGTTGTTACGCAACCATGTGTAGCCATTTTTAACTTGGGGTATTTAGACGTGCAGATTAATGCCAAGACGACCGTTTGCGCCGTGATTGCCCATCCCGTGGGTCATTCTCTTTCGCCCGCGATGCACAATGCCGCCTACCAGGCGATGGGTTTAAACTGGGTTTATACGGGTTTCGATGTGGAAGATGTTCCCGCCGCGCTGGCCGGGATGCGTGCATTGGGTATTCGGGGCTTTTCAGTAACGATCCCCCATAAAATTACCGTGATGGATTGTGTCGATGAACTCGAGCCGATTGCGCGGGCCATTGGCGCGGTTAATACCGTAATCAACGATAAGGGCAAACTGATCGGCACCAACACCGATGGTTTTGGCGCGCTTCGGGCTCTGGAAGCCGTGACCGATCCGTATGAAAAGAATGTTGTGATTATCGGTTCCGGGGGCGCTGCTCGTGCGGTTTCGTTTACACTCGCTCAGGAATGCCGTTGCCGTTCACTGACAATCATTGGCCGGGCCGAAGATACCGAACAGATTGAACAGTTGGCCGCCGAACTGCGTGATTACGCCAAAATTGAAGTCGCTACAGGCGGTCTTTCTGACCAAGACCGTCAAAAATACCTGGAACCTGCGGATGTCGCGGTTCACGCCACGCCGGTTGGAATGTCTCCGGATATTGACGGGTGTCTACTTTCCGGGCATCCCTGGCGTGAAGGGCAGGTTGTCTTCGATTTGATTTACAATCCCGGTGAAACCAAACTACTCTGTGAAGCGAAAAAGGCGGGGGCGATTACCCTGAACGGTGTATCGATGCTCGTGAATCAAGGTGCGGAGCAAATCCGGCGCTGGTCAGGGCAGGAGCCTCCCGTGGAACTAATGACGCAAGCCGTGGTTAAAGGTTTGGAGTAAATCCCGTGAATCTTGTCCTGATCGGTTATCGAGGCAGTGGTAAATCGACGATTGCCAATCGTCTGGGCGAACGTTTGGGATGGGAAGTTTGGCATTTGGATGACCTCATTGAGCAGAGCGCGGAGATGAGCATCCAGGAAATTGTCGAGCGCGAAGGCTGGGATGAATTTCGCGAACGCGAAAGCCGTTTGGTTCAAGACGCTTGCGCCCGCACAGGGATTGTTGTCGATTGCGGCGGCGGTGTGATTTTGCGCAATGAAAACATACAGGCGTTACGCAGCACGGGGCGTATTGTGTTTTTGTCGTGCGATCCTGAGATTTTAGCCAAAAGAATCGATGGTGATTCGAATCGCCCGTCATTGACCGGGAAAAAGAGTTCCACGGATGAAATCATCGAAGTGCTGGCCGATCGTCTCCCGCTTTATGAAGAGGCCGCCGGACTCAAAATCGATACCGGTGCCAACGATGTCGAAACCTGTGTGAATCTCATTTACGAATGGTATAACGATCCCGCCTACGATCTTTAATTCCTACTACCTTATTCCTGACGATAGGCTGCGAGTGTATTGCGTCTGCGTACAACGAGTATTCCGCTGCGCATATGCACAAGACCTTTGCCTTCTTGGCCGAGCACCAAACGTTCAAGTTGTTTGATTTGTTCGAAGTTGACCAATTGCCCGGGACGCGAATCGGCTGCTCCGGCGCGTTCTCCTAAAGCGTTGCCCAACCAACGCCATAAACGCCAACGTATGGCCTTGGGCAATTCGCGAAGTTTTTTGATATCCGCCCGCAATTCGGAACCATGCCGCTCAAACAGCCTTTCGGCGGCCTGAGCCACTTCGGTTTCAAAATAGGCCTCATCCACAGCCATGATATCCGCGAAACGGGAGAGGGCGGTTTCGGTTTCGGAGTTGATCTTTTTTAGTTCAGGGATGACACAATGACGCAGCCGGTTGCGGGAGTATTCGACATCGCAATTGGTGGCGTCTTCCTGCCAGGTTTTGCCGTTGTCTTGTAGATAGGCGTGGATATCTTCCCGGCTGCAATCCAAAAGCGGACGGATAAAGCGCATTCCGAACAGCTCCACCTGGGGCCGTATGCCTTGAGTCCCGCAGGGGCCGGCGGAACGGATCAGGCGGTGCAAAACCGTTTCGGCTTGATCGTTTTTGTTGTGGCCGGTGGCGATGGCATCCGCTTGGATATCTTCTGCCATGGCGGCCAAGGTACGGTAACGTTCGTATCGTGCCACATCTTCGACATTGCCCGCGCCTTCGACCGTGGAACTCAGGTCGATGTTTTTCACGATGAACTCCACATCCAATGTCCCGGCCAGGCTGCGCACCGCTTCGGCATCCTTGTCGGCATCGGCCCCGCGCAAACCGTGATGGATATGCGCGGCGACGATGCGCAAATCCAGTTTGGTTTGCAGCGCATGGAGCACACACAAGAGCGCGGTTGAATCGGAGCCGCCCGACACCGCGGCAATGACACATTCGCCGCCACCAAGCAGGCCGCGATGGCGGATGCTTTCCAAGACAGATTTTCGAAATCGTTCGGAAAGTGTTAAAGGCATGGGTCGTGAAAACTCGCCTATGAGATTGTGCTTACCGCTCTCATTATGACCGCATTTACAATAGCGTTTTAGGCGGTATCCATTAGTTCTTGTGTTGCGATGATCTCTTTGGTGATGCGCCGCGCTTCGGCATCCACTTCCACAATCTCTTCCAGGGTGTACGTGGCGCGTGGTTCGTGCCTGTGGATGGCCCTTTCGAGCAGGCGGGGGATATCTCCGAAACGGATCGTTTCACGGAGAAAAGCCGAGACCAACTCTTCATTGGCTACGGATAAAAACGCCGGCGATGTGCCGCCGGCCTGCCCGGCCTCACGCGCCAGACGCAGGCAGGGGAAGGAATCTTCATCCGGCTTTTCAAATGTCAGCTGGGTCAGTTCGTCCACATGCAGACGTTTGGCGCTGGGCGGCATCCGGTCCGGAAACGAGAGCGCAAACTGAATCGGCGTACGCATATCCGTATCGCCCAGCTGCGCGATGATTGAACCATCCCGGAACTCAACCATGCTATGCACGATAGATTGCGGATGCACCACCACATGGATCCGCTCATAAGGTTGTTTGAAGAGATGATGAGCCTCGATAATTTCCAAACCTTTGTTGAACAGTGTGGCCGAATCGATGGTGATTTTGGGACCCATAGACCATGTGGGATGGTTTAAGGCGTCTTTTACCGAAGCATCGGCGAAATCGTCGAGTTTCTTGCCCCGGAAAGGTCCGCCGGATGAGGTCAGGATGATCTTTTCCACTTCCTCATGCCGTCCGGCGGCCAGGCACTGCAAAATGGCGCTGTGTTCGCTGTCGATGGGGATCAGTTCTCCGCCGTGCGCTTCGGCGGCGGCCATAACCAGATCCCCGGCCATCACCAGGACTTCTTTGTTGGCGATGGTCACCCGTTTGCCTGCCTTCAGCGCGGCCATGGTCGGCAACAGCCCCACCGCGCCGGTTGTGGCGATCACCACGACATCCGTATCGTCCAATTGCGCCAGTTCGAGCAGAGCGTCTTTGCCACAATGGAAATCCGGCGCGCCGCGAAGTTCGCGTGTCACCGCGTCTTCGTTAATTAGGCCGGTGTGACGCGGTTTAAATTCCGCAACCTGATCGGCCAACAGTTGCGCATTGCTGCCCGCTGCCAGCGTAACCACCTCAAAATCATTGGGATGGGTGCGTACGACATCCAGACATTGTGTTCCGATAGATCCGGTGGAACCGAGCAGGGAAATTCGTTTCATGAGCTGGTGGAGTGTACACCCTTCAGCCACGGCGGACACCGTGAGCCGGGCGCTACGTCAAAATGACCAGATTATCGCGGTGGATGGCCTCTTCGGCCCGGTCCGGCCCGAAGAGTTTTTCGGCATCGGAAGCCGGGTGCCCGGCCAGCTGTTCGAGCTCTTTGGCGCTGAAATTCACCAGGCCCCGCGCGAACTCCGCGCCGTCCTCATCGTGCACCTCGACCAGGTCCGAACGTTTGAAATTGCCGGCTACGCCGATCACGCCTTTGGGCAATAGGCTCTTGCCGTGTTCCTGGAGTGCGCGGCGCGCCCCACGATCCACAATCACCACTCCCGAAGCGCGTTTGCCGTAGGCGATCCAGTGTTTGCGTCCCGATAGACGGCTGCCGCAGGGCAGAATATGAGTCCCCAGGCCCCGGCCTTCCATAATTTCCAGCAGAATCCCCGGACGGCGTCCGTTGGCGATGGCGACCAGGGTTCCGAATGAGGAAACCATGCGTCCGGCGGCGATTTTGGAGGCCATGCCCCCCAGGCTGATGCCCGATTCCGGCCCCCCGGCGTGCGCGAAAGTTTCTTCGTCATTCTCTTCGACAATCCGCACCAACTCGCCCTCGGACTTTTCTTTGGACCAGTTGCGGTAAAGGCCATCCACCGTGGTCAAAATCACCAAGGCCTGCGCATCCATCTTGCCCGCCACCAGCGCGGCCAGGTAATCGTTATCGCCAAAGGTCGAGAGCTCTTCGGTGGCTGTGGTGTCGTTCTCGTTCACGATGGGGATGACACGCAAATCCAAGAGCTTACGGATGGCATTCCGCGCGTTGAGATAGGAGGTGCGTTCTTCGATATCCCTGCGGGTCAAAAGCAGCTGCGCCACCTTGTACCCATGCGGGGCGAAATGTCCCCGGTAACAGGCCATGAGCAGCCCTTGGCCCAGGGCGGCGTAGGCTTGGCGGTCGCACAAATCACGGGGGTACTGGACGGCTCCCAAAGCCGACATGCCCATGCCCACCGCGCCGGAACTGACCAAAATGACTTCGATACCCCGCTCCATGAGCCGGGCGATATCCGCGGTGAGGTGCCGGACGACATCTTCATTGATGCCGGTTTTGGGATGGCCCAGCACCGCCGTGCCAACCTTAACCACCAGACGCTTCACACGCTGTAAATGCGGCTTCAGCCGCTCACGATCATCGAGTACCTGATTCATCATAAGCGAGAAAATATCAGCGAATGGGTATTAGGAAGTAGGGGAAGGGGGGATTCTTAATGCCCCTCCGTTTTTTGTGTGTTGCCTGTGTGTTGTTGGTCTGTATTGTTTACTGTAATACCATACTTGCCGACACGAAGTCGGTTCAATTTTGACTCTCTCCCTATTCTCTCAAGGATGCGGATTACCTTTTCGCCAATATTCTTCTGTCTAGCAGAGGCATTGCCTAGCCGTGTAAATACGAGGAGGATATTAATGAATGATTTTAGTTTTTTCCCGTTTGTATGTTTAAGTATACTGTAAAGTTCTTCATCTTTGCAACCATCTAGAATCTCCTCGTCTTCAGGATTCCAACCATCTTCTCCAGAAATGCGATCGATAGTTTCAAGCAGCGTCGGTTTGACTGTATTCTTAGCGATGTGATCTGAGATAGCGGTTCTGAAAGAACTATCCTGGACATCATTCTCTATTGAATATTCTTGGAATTTTTTGTCTAGAATCTTTGTTTTGTTTGTTGTTATGTATTTATCGATCATCTCATCAGCGAGATCACCTCTATCGAGCTCCCTCAGTACTTTGATCATGGCATCTGCGTTTCTGGGGGATAATCGATCAGTATTGTCTTGGAAATAACTTAGAAATTCCTTTATGACTTCATCTTCATTGTCTTCGAAACTTTCATGGTAACAGTTCCATGCATCGATCATTTTTTGATTTGTGATGCTATCAGCTATATTGTTTTGCATTATCTCGATTTCCGCATTAAATGCATTAGTATCTATATAGCCATTGCTAATAAGCTGGAATAGAATTTCATCCAATGAATTCCAGAATATGAAGCCATAGTCTTCAAGAATCTGTATCCATTTTTTCTCCGTCTCCGGAATTTCATCTTTATTGGATGGACCCAATATATGAGAGTAGTAATTTCTTGTTCTTACATATTCAATTGGTGGAGACGAACCGTCTTTGTTAAGGAAGCACCAAGTAAATAAGACGATAGAATGTGATATGTGGCGGCTGGTTTCACCGCATTGGTCGTCGGTGAAGTCTGGGACTTTATCGAGAGCTCGCATGATGCGATGCAGTATTCGGATGTTATTTATTCTGAGTTTTTCTGATAGTCCTCTTGCGTGCTTTCTAGTTATTCCTTCGACCTTCTCGAATACAATTTCGATGCATTCTTGTGTTGAAGGAGAAAACTCTATTTCAATGTCTACTATCTTTTCACGATATTTTGCAAACGCTTTTCTTTCGATTTTATCGTCGTTAAAAATTAATATGATTTTGCAATTTCTTTGTTCCTTTAGAAAGTTTACGAGACCTTGGAATTTTCTCAACAACAACTTGTCCCCCATCCTTTCTAGGTCATCAAAGCAGATGATTGTATCTTTTACAGATAGCCAAAGGAGGGATGACGCAACTTCGGCATACGCTTTTGTGAAAGGAATTTGTTTCGCTAATGGCATCAGTTTTTGTACTGTGAATTTTCCGGAATTCATTAAATTGTCTACAGAAAAACATCTTCTTTTGGAATTATCTTTGGAGCTGTTGCGGGTGTCTGTATTTTCTGGTCCATTTTTTATTGTGTAGAGTTTTGATATTTCTTGCTCGGGTATATAATCTGTATCAATTGTCTCTTCAATAATTGCTTGCCTTATCGATTCTATTGAATCTATCCCAAACAAAGATATGTAAGCGTATTTTTTCCGTGAAAGATCGTTTTCGGAGTTGACTTCATTTAGTGTCTTTATCCAAGCGAATGTTTTGCCTGTCCCCCATTTTCCTTTCAACACGAGAACTTCGGGCTCTGGCTCTTTTAAGAAAGTTTTGATTGCATCGATTGCGCTTGCGACTGACATATGGGGGCTCCTGAATCCTTTTTAACGTGTGTCTATGCAGTTTAACATGGCGTGATTTAATGAATAGGGAAAATCAGGCAATCAACGAAAGTAGTCGGTGTGCTCCCCCTTGCACTAAACTCCTTTTATAACGCAAAACAATTCTCGGGCCGGGTGGGGTTGGCCGGGGATGGAGGGTGGGTGATGAAAAATTCTTTTCTTTTAAGTGTTACGGCATTTGTGGCGATGGCGGTGCTGGTTGGGTGTGGCAAAGCCTCTGAAGACGTCGCAGTAAAGCAAGACGATGGGACGGTGATGGTGTTCGGGCAGGCCATCCCGGTCAATTATACGCCACCGTCTTTGGTGACCGGTGTCGATGTCCCGAAGCTGCTGGCGGCTCATATTCCGGATTTCAGCTCATACAAACCGGGGACTCCAAGACCGGGATATCCGGGGTTGAAGTATAGATTTACCAACAGATCGGCTCCGTATGATAAAAACGGCAGACCAATTCATAGCTTTCCGGATATCGAAATTGGTGTAGCAATTTATCGGAGCCATCGTGAAGCGGTCGAAGGATTTGGGGACACAGGGATATCCATGCCCCCAAGAATTGATCCAGTGCGGGTTGATGATCCCGGATATTTATCGTGGTCAAGCCAAATGTCTGCCGAAAAGCACGGCACTTTTATACGTGATAATGTGTTGATTCAAATCTATTTGAATGAAGCGGGCGATATGAAAGAACTTATGGAGAAAATCGATGCGGATTTGAAGGCGGGACAGAACGGTGTGACACGTGGCGCAAAAGTGAAATCCTCCGGTGATTGGTGATGGCACAATTCCTATTCCGTCAGAAAAATAGGAAATGGAGGGTGGGTGATGAAAAATTCTTTTCTACGTAGCATTTCGAAACGGCGTGTGGTTTTGCCGCTTGCATGCGTCGCGGCGTTTATTTTGATTGTTCTGCTGTTTGATTTATTCAACTCCCCTGATGGCACAGAGGTGATACAAGACGACGGGACGGTGATGGTGTTCGGGCAGTCGATTCCGGTCGATTATACGCCGCCGTCTTTGGTGACCGGTGTCGATGTCCCGAAGATGCTGGCGACCCATATTCCGGATTTTAGCTCGTACAAACCGGGGACTCCAAGACCGGGATATCCGGGATTACAATTTTCTTTTACCAATCGGCCTGCTCCAACCGATGAAAACGGTAACCCGATTATTAACTACCCAAGTATCAAAATCTCTGTAGGTGTTTATCGAAGCCACCGGGCGGCGGTTGAAGGATTGACCACGTACATGATTGCCGCCGTACCGCAATTAGATCAACTTTCAGAAGAGGATCCCGGTTTTTTCTCCTGGTCTCTTAGTAGTTCAACAGGACGGATTTTTGTCCGTGACAATGTTCTTGTGATCATGAATATAATGAATGCCGGTGATGTGAATGAACTTATTCAAAAAATCGATGCGGATTTGAAGGCGGGACAGAACGGTGTGACACGTGGCACGGAGATTGTCCCGCCGGTAATCGGCGAAAGCACGATCAAAGATCGTTATAAGCTCGGCAAAAATGAAATCGGCAAGGCGAGTCTGGGCGTGACCGATCCCGCCGGAAGGACGGTCTATCGCTCGATGATGTCAATATCCAAGGCGAAACATCATTGGCTGTACGATACGATTTTAAAAATGCCCAGCACCCCTGTGGCGGAATGGAAACCGGATGGCACCGTCACCATTCGGCAGGATTGGGGACGTGGAAAAGTCGAATTGCGGGCCGTCGCAATTAATGACCTTTGTGTCGTTTCCGATCCGTGGGAAAAACAGGTCATCGTCCAAGGGCCGTAAAGAGAGAGCCTCTTGCATGCCGAATTGGCAAGTCATTTGAATCACGAAAACACGAAAGGGGCGCGAAGGAGACCCCTCCCCGGCCCTCCCCGTAAACGGGGCGGGACCTAGCGGCCCACGATTTCGGAGTGTGTATTGTGGATTTAATTGATCGGCACCCTGCGGACCGAAATATTTGTTTGCCTCGCACTTACAGCGCTTAAGTTTATAGAGAACAATAACCCAGGCTGGCGCCCATCGCCCGCCTGTGGCGTTCTCTGGCTCTAGCCTGGGCTCGATTTACCTCGCACCTTCGGTGCTTGGTGTGTTCCATTAAGGGATTGAGTGGATGGGGAAATACATAGGTATGTATAGCAGGCAGGCGGTTCGGCAGGAGCCTCACCCACGCCGCCGTTGGCGGCGAGAGAGGAGAGAGTAGAAAGTAGAAAGTAGAGCCCGTGGCCGGGCAGGACATGACGCCTGACGGCCCATCCCTTTTTATATTTCAATCAGCCTGCCGAAGGGTTCGGTGTATTCGAAGCCCGTGTAGGGATCGCCGGGCAAATGGGCGATGGTCCAAAGGTAGTACATGTGAAATCCGGGTGCGGATACCTGCGCGTGATCGCGTGTTCCGGTAATGCGCAACAAATCATGGTGGCGGAGTTTGTAGACTTCTTCGCCCAGCTCGCCGTGACCATAGCCCCAATCGGGATCGAAACGGTAATAGTAGAGTTCCTTTTGCGGATGATGATGCGGAGGATAGCTGCTCCACCGCCCGGGGAAATTTACGACTTCACCCAAAACCAAGCGGGCCGCTTCCGGAGCCCAACGGCGGTCGAAAACACAACGCACAATCCGGTAACTGGCGTCATTTAACATACCCATGCCGCGATGTTCGTTTTCGACTTCATCCGGTAGATAGATGTGATGCGCGAAAGTCTCCGTATTGGGTGTGCGTATGACCGCGATTTCTGTCTTACGGTCGGCGATGACTTTGGCCTCGGCACCCGCCGGAAAATGCGCAGACCACGGCGGCTGCTCGATCCATGAGGATCGAGCAAATCCGGCATGATCGCCACCAACGCGAATCACACCCTTTCCGTTCAAAATCAGCAGAGCCATTTCGTGCGTGTCCGAGCGGAAAACCTGAGTCTCGCAAGGAAGCAGAACATGAATACCGAAATCCAACTCGGTTTCGGTGTCATTTTCCAGAAAGGGATTCCACCCGGGAGCCAGCGGAGTTTTGAGATACGGACGGATCAAATTTTCGGGCATTGTTACGAATAACCTTTATTTGGATTCTTTTAAACACCCAACAGCGTTTAGCGTTTCACATCCGGATTATGAATCATGCGGTCGCGTATCTGCTGGACCAGCGTATCATACCCGCCCAAAAACTGGCGCAACGTGCGCATATTCGGGCCATAGGTATCAAATTCGTCGACGCTCATTCCATCCGGTTCATAAGACCGCCGGAAATCATCGAATTTGCGCAGCAATTCATCCACGATTTTCGGATCGACGGGATTGTCCATACGCGGAATACATTCCACATCGGAAGCGTTAAAACGGACCTGCCATTCATAAGGGATCGAAACCACGACATCGCCGCCGATGAATTCCGACCAGTGCATGTGGCAACGGTATGCCGCCGAAAGCAAGCGCGAACGATATCCGCGTTCTTTGAAGATTTGATAGGCGCGTTTCATCACGGCCACACCCGCGTAGTCCAAATAGCCCGGTGTGGTGATGATGTCATCGCGATTCGCAATCACACGCAGCCAATCATCCACGCGGCCAACCATAATGGTACAGACCGGGGACATGCCCGCCGTGTCCAAGCCTTCGGCCTCGCGCCGTTTGAGGCCGCGTTCCACCGCTTCGGCCACGGCGATGGCTTGGGGCACACTGAAACTGACCGTGGCGTTGATGTTCACACCGCGATAGGTGGCCTCTTCAATGGCCGGGACGCCATCTTTGCTGACAGGGATTTTGACCTGCATGTTGGGCGCCAACGTATTGAAATGGACCGCTTGCTCGACCAGCAAATATGTCTTTTGAAAATTCTTGGGATTGGTCTGGATCGAGATACGGCCTTTTAGACCTTTCTCGCGATCAAAAACCGGCTTTAGCAACTCCGCGCCTTTTACCGCCATCTCTTCGATTAGTTGCCAGGTGATTTCGTCCTCAGTGCCGTGGGGATTCTCATGGACAATGGCATCGATCCGGTCTGTCCATAAGTGCATCTCTTTTTTAAGAACGTTGCCGACAATAACCGGGTTGGTGGTTGCACCCACCGCGCCATGGTCGATGGCATAGGTAAGCTCTTCGATAGAACAGGAATCGTTCCAGAGATCAGTGCATGTGGTACAGACCATTTGATGGAGAGGACTTTTGTATTCGGATTGTGCTGCGTTCACGAAAGTCACCTGTTTCCTTGTATTGTTTTGCGGGCGGGATAGACCACCCGGATACCCAAGAATCTTCAATTAAAACGCTTATAAGAAGTAACATTCCTCTTGGCGTTTCTTTTCGTATTCCGCGCGCGCCTTTTGCACGCTCTCCATACTCGATACCTCAGCGACGGCAACATCCCACCATGACTCGTATCCGGGGACATACACTTCGGGATCGATTTCAAGGCAGATCACGGTTGTTTTGTCGAAGGTTTTGGCCTTCTCAAGGGCGGCGAGGAGTTCTTCTTTGTTCGATGCTTTCAAGACATTCGCGCCCAAGCTGGCGGCATTGGCCGCGTAATCGATGGGCAGGTAATCGCCTTCCAGCCTTCCACTTTTTGCATCACGGAATTTGAAGCGGTTGCCGAACCCATGGCTTCCACATGAAGCGGCTAAGCCTTTAATGCAATTGAAGCCGTGGTTGTCGAGCATCACTACATTGAGTTTGTAGCCTTCTTGAATCGAAGTCACTAACTCATTCGCCAACATCAAATAGGAACCATCCCCGATCATGACATACACTTCACGCGAGGGATCGGCCATTTTGACACCTAAACCGCCGGCGATTTCATAACCCATGCAGGAATAGCCGTATTCCAGATGGTAACAGCCGGGTTTGGGGCTACGCCATAACTTATGCAGGTCGCCGGGCAATCCGCCCGCCGCACAAACCATGACATCGTTTTCGCTCATAAATCCATTTACCGCGCCGATCACTTCGCCTTGGCTAATGAGCGGTTGATTGTTGAGATTGAAGAGCCGATTGCATTCTATATTCCAGTCGTCGACCAAGTCGAAAATTTTGTCCACGTACTCGCTGTTAAGTTGGTAGCCCCTTGCCTTAAGCCATTCGCCCAGTTCGGTAAGCCCAACCCGTGCATCGCACAATAAAGGCAGGGCCGTGTGTTTGACAGCATCGAAATTATTAACATTGAGGCCGATGAAACGCACATCCGGATTGGCGAAGGCGGTTTTTGAAGCGGTTGTGAAATCGCTTAAACGTGTGCCGATATTGATAACCAAATCCGCCTCGCGGGCGAGGATATTGGCTGCCGATGTTCCGGTAACACCGATCGCGCCGACATTGAAAGGATGGTCCCAGGGCAGGGAACCTTTGCCGGCTTGTGTTTCACAACTGGGGATTCCAAATGCCGTACAGAATTCGGCCAGGGCCTCTGAGGCTTCGGAATACATGACTCCGCCGCCCGCGATGATTAAAGGCCGTTTGCTTTGCATGATCCATTCCGCGGCTTTGTCCAACATCACCTCTTCAGGACGTTGACGGGGAATGTGATGGACACGTTTGCAGAAGAATTCCTCGGGATATTCAAATGCTTCGGTCTGTACATCTTGGGGCATTGCCAATGTAACTGCGCCGGTATCCGCCGGACTGGTCAGCACACGCATGGCTTCAGGCAATGAGCGGATGATATGTTCCGGGCGGTTGAGGCGGTCCCAGTATTGGCTGACCGGCTTAAAGCAATCGTTCACGGAGATGTCTTGAGTGTGTGGCGACTCTAATTGCTGCAATACGGGATCCGGCATACGGTTGGCAAAAATATCGCCGGGCAATAGCAACACAGGAATACGGTTGATGGTGGCCGTGGCCGCGCCGGTAATCATGTTGGTTGCACCGGGACCGATGGAACTGGTGCAGATGCAGGCCTTTAGGCGGCGGTTGGCTTTGGCGAAGGCAGTGGATAAATGCACCATGCCTTGCTCGTTGCGTGCTTGGTGATAGCGCAGGTCGTTCGGATATTCCTCAAGAGCCTGCCCCAGCCCGGCAACCATGCCATGCCCAAAGATTCCGAATACTCCCGCAAAAAACTTGTTTTCGACTCCGTCACGTTCGACGTACTGATTGCTGAAGAACTTCACCATGGCCTGAGCCATTGTAAGACGGCGTGTTTTTCCCATCGGACTTTTTCCTCTCCGTTTTATGGATCGTGCTCGCAGGCCGTTCGACCAAGTCAGGATTTAATTTCTTTTAATTCAACCGGACGTTTCTCTTTGTAGGACCGCTGTGCAGCCATGGCGATTACCACCGCCGCGCGGCCGTCCGCGCCACCAACCGGAGGTTCTTTATCATTAAGAACGGCGTTTACGAACATTTGTAGCTCGGCGATAAATGAGTCGTTGTAGCGCTCCAAGAAGAAATACAGCGGCAACGGGCTGTGAACGCCTTTTTTGTCGCAGAATACGGTGCGGGTGGGGGTGTTGTTGTCCGCAGCCAACATCCCTTTTGCACCGAATACTTCCACACGTTGGTCGTATCCGTAGACGGCCTGGCGGCTGTTATCAATCACGCCCAGCGCTCCATTCGCGAATTCCAACGAAATTGTGGCGGTATCGATATCGCCCGCTTTGCCGATTTTGGGATCGACCAGCACTGCGCCGGATGCATAGACTTTTTTGACTTCGCTGCCGGCCAAGTAACGGGCCATGTCGAAATCGTGAATGGTCATATCGAAGAAGATTCCGCCGGAGACTTTTACGTATTCAATGGGAGGCGGAGCCGGGTCACGGCTGGTAATGCGCAACAAATGAGGAGCGCCGATGTTTCCTGATGCCACGCCTTTTTGAACGCAATGGAAATTCGGATCGAAGCGGCGATTGAAACCGATTTGCAATTTCACGCCCGCCTTTTTAACCGCCGCTAAGGCACTGTCGATTTTTCCAAGATCGTAATCGATAGGTTTCTCGCAAAAAATCTGTTTGCCTGCCGCCGCGCATTCTTCGATCAGCCGTGAATGTGTGTCGGTTGAGGTGCAGATCAATACTGCCTCGATGTTTTTATCATCGAGGATGGCCTGCGGTGATTCGTACGCATCTTGGATTTCCAATTCCTGCGCACAGGCTTTGGCGGCTTTTATGTTTACATCCGCCACCGCAACCAAATTCGCTTGGGGAATCCCATACCTTACGTTCCGCGCGTGCAGCTTCCCAATGCGGCCCACGCCCAATACGCCCACGTTGAGAGTTTTCTTTTTTTTCGTTGTCATTGTTTTCTACAGCCCAAGTTGTTTTATGAAATCACGGTTACGTTTCGCACTATCCAGCGGCGTGCCCATACCCGGGAGCACGTCCTGTTCGACGACAATCCAGCCGGAAAAGTCCATTTTATCCAATTCAGCCTTTACCGCTTGGAAATCGACTTCGCCTTTTCCGAGTTCACAAAAAACACCGTGGCGGACCGCCTCAAAATAATCCCAGCCCTTCGCACGGGCCTCCGCGGCGATTTCCGCATGGCAGTCCTTAAAGTGGACATGCCATATCCGGTCCGCATATTTTTGGATTACTTCGACAGGGTCGCCGCCGCCATACGTGTAATGGCCCATATCAATACAAAGGCCAAGTAGTTTCGGATCGGTATTATCGAGCAGTGCCGCAACTTCGGCGGGAGTTTCCACATACCCGGCGCAGTGATGGTGAAATACAGTGCGTACGCCGGTCTCATTGAGTACAGTCTGGGCCACTTTGTCCGCGCCTTGCGCAAAGGTTTCCCACTGGCTTTCAGAAAGCCCTTGCTCGGGAGTAATACGTCCGGCGTTTTGGGTGCGCGCAGGCACGGTACCGTTGTTATCCGCTAAAACGATGAACGGCGCGTCGCCCACTGCGGCAAGCAACTTTGCTGTTTTTAATGCAAGCTGCACACCGCCTTCATGTTGATCTGCATCGGCTAAGGCCACAGGCACGAATGCGCCAAGCATGGAAAGCCCGCGTTTTTGAAGTTCACCGCGCAAAACTTCCGGATCGGTAGGCATAAATCCCCAATCACCGAGCTCGGTGCCTTCATATCCGGCCTGCGCCATTTCATCTAGAACTTGCGCAAAACCTGCGGCTTCTTCATCAAGATCGAATTCAAGAACTCCCCACGAACACGGAGCATTGGCAATGCGGATCGTACCCATGTATTTCCCTCGTTGGCGGGCATGTAGAGCGGACTGTAGCAGTTTTAATTTCCCAGGCCCGGCGTGAAATAAATTCTAGCCAGTAGTCTGCCAGCAACGCTGGGAGATATCTACCAGATAATTCCCGGCGCCCTTTAATCATGGCCTTTTTTAATATTGTTGTTGAGAGTCTGCTTAACTCTTCCCAATGCGCATATCGAAACCGAGTGGATTATTTGCAGGGCATGGGGAGAGGATTTGTTGTGCGGATATTTGTGGCGGTTTACAAGAAATAATTACATAAACCCGGGCAATACCCGGATGGTGAAATTGCACAAAAGGAGTTTGGCTTATTTACGCCATTCCAAGAGCTTCGTACGGATTTTGGGGCTGCCCTGTTGTTGACGCCGGGCCGCCCTGCTGCGCCAAGGCTTGCCGGGCCTGCACCGAAATATCTACTTGATCGGGCTGAACGGCAGCCCGGCCCCTATCCCGGAACTCTGATGCCGCGGCATTGGCGTTTGCTTCAGGCATACCGGTTTGCTGAGCCTGCCGGGCTGCGCCGGATATCTGCACGGTATCCATCCGGCCTTGGCTTGGACGCGCTCCGGGCTGCTGTTGTACCTGCTCTTGAGGTTGCGGTTGTTGGCTAGGACCTACCTGTTGCGGCCCGATAGGCTGCTGAGGTGGTACTGTTGGACCAAGTGATGTAACCATGTTCTCTTCTCCGACCTATTCATTTTAGCCCGTAGACGGAGTGGATGTAAAGCATTCTTTTGCAAATAGCGCCGAAATGTTCACGCTTTGTAAAAATTGTGTATCTGTTCAGCGGTGAATTCCAGTTCATCCTCGGACAATTCGGAGAATATCGGCAATGATAAGACCTCTTTGCAGGCCCGTTCCGATTCGGGCATATCGCCCTCTTTGTAGCCCAAGTCACTGAAACAGGGTTGAAGATGGAGAGGAATGGGGTAGTAAATCCCCGAACTTACGCCGTTCTCACGCAGGTAAGCCTGCAAAGCATCCCGGTCATTGGCGCGAATGGTGTATTGGTTATAAATGTGTGTACGTTCCGGTAAACACTCAGGCGTTTTGATCTGATCCAGATCGGCCAAAAGTGTGTTATATCTTGCGGCATTGGCCCGGCGTTGTTCGCTCCATTTGGCCAAGTGAGGCGCCTTTTGGAGCAGGACAGCGGCTTGCAGTGCATCCAGCCGGCTGTTTGTGCCCACGATTTCATGCAGATACTGCTGATGACTGCCATGCACGCGTAACCACCGAGCCCTTTCGGCGAGTTTCTCGTCATTGGAGAAGATCATCCCGCCTTCACCGGCTCCGCCCAGGTTTTTGGTCGGGAAGAAACTGGTTGCACCAAATTCCGCAAAGGAGCAGACCGGCTTGCCTTTATAGTGCGCGCCCAAAGCCTGGGCCGCATCTTCAACAATGGCGAGCTTATGTTGTGTAGCGATAGCGCAAATGTCCTCCATCTCGGCGGGCTGACCGAACAGATGGACGGGAATAATGGCTTTGGTGCGTTTTGTGATGGCGGCTTCGATTAGAGCGGGATCGATATTGAAACTGCCAGGCAGGATGTCCACAAAAACAGGACGTGCGCCAAGATTGCTAACCACTCCGGCCGTAGAGAAGAAGGTGAATGGTGTTGTAATCACCTCGTCTCCTTCGCCGATCTCCAATGCTTTTAGGGCCAAAAGCAAGGCATCTGTGCCCGAACCTACTCCAATGGCGTAGTCCACGCCCGTAATCTGCGCCAGATACTCTTCAAGTTGCAAAACCGGTTTACCCAGCACAAAAGACTGGCTTTCAAAGATTTCATCAACAGCTTGACGGACTTCATTGCGTATTGACGCGTATTGCCGTTTCAGGTCGATCAGGGGGACATTCATTACCGATACCTTCTATCCCATCTGCGCGTTGGTTGGGTGTTCCTTGGAAGCCGGGTGGATACGGCTAATACTGCGCAGGCTTGTGCACAAAACGTCGTACATGCCTATGGCCGGTGTGCCGGGAGTTGATACCCTCATTCGGGCTGGCCATCAGCGGACTGGAAGTAACTCCATGGCCGCAAAGTCCTTGAGCATACCAGAGCATACGTTACAGGCACGGGAGTACGCCGGGCCTGCCAGGGAGTTCAACATGAATACAATTTCCCGCCGGGACGCCGTCAAAGGAATTGGGCTGGCCGCCGGAAGTCTAGGACTCGGCGGTTGCGGCGGTACGAGCGATGAGCAAGGTAAATCTCAACCTGCGCCCGCCATTGCCGCCCAATTGCGTAAAGACGCCGCTCCGGTTGTCATTGTCGGTTTCGATGGTGTCGATCCACGTTGGGTGCGGGAATGGATTGATGCCGGGCATCTGCCGAATCTAGCTGCTTTGGCGAAAATATCCGGCGTTCGTGATTTGGAATCGACAATCCCACCGCAATCTCCAGTGGCCTGGAGCACATTTGCCACAGGTACGGGACCCGGCGAACATGGGATTTTCGATATTGCTATTCGTAATCCTAGAACCTACACGCCGGTGGTTTCCGCCGGGAAATTTGAAAAGCCGGAACTCAATGCCGATGGTACGTTAAAGACTCCCGCAGGGTGGTCTGGAGGGCGCACGGGCCGGAGTTTTTGGAGTTATCTGGATGAAGCGGGTCTGCCCAGCCGGGTCGTTTCGATGGCCTATGATTTTCCTCCCTATCCGATGGAGAACGGTGCGGAGGCGGCCGGACTGGGAACGCCCGATGTTCGCGGTACCAACAGTTTCTTTCAAGCGTTCGATTCTAATCCCGAACTAAAGAAGATTAATCATGTCCCAGGTGGGCAGATTGCTCCGATTCAATTGAATGGCGATATGGCCGAATCTGTGCTTGAAGGTCCCGCACATCCGACCAAACCGTATCCGGCCAAGATTGAACTCCCGATCCGGTTTACACGCGACACTGCCAACAACTGTTGCACGGTGCAAATCGCCGAGGTTTCACAAACCATTCCGGCGGGGGGCTGGAGCAACTGGTACGAGTTATCCTATCCGCTTTCATCGCAGGTTACGGTTAAGGTTATATGCAAAGTTTTTGTGAGCAGTATCGAACCCCATCTGCGTATCTATGTTAGTCCGCAAAATATGGATCCGCGCGCGCCGATGTTGCCGTTTGCCACTCCGGAAGGCCACGCCCAAGAACTCGCCGCAAAACACGGCTTATACAAGACCGTCGGTTGGATTCACGATACCAATGCCTTGCGGGCGGGCGCACTGGATGAGGATGCGTTCCTGGAAGACGCATTTGCCAGTATGGATAAGCGAAAAGAGATGCTGCTTCGGGCGCTCGAAGATGACCCGCAGCCGTTTATGCTCACGGTTTTTACGGCAACAGACCGGATCAGCCATATGTTCTACCGTTTTGTTGATCTGCAGCATCCGCAATATAAGCCGGAATTGGCCGCCAAGTATGGAGATGTGATTCGCAAGACCTATCAGCGTATGGATGACATTGTCGGCGAGATAATGAAGCGAATTGAACCGGGAACGAAATTAATGCTTCTTTCGGACCACGGTTTTCATAGTTTCCGGTACGCTTTTTCAATCAATACTTGGCTTTGGAAAAATGGTTATCTGGTCTTAAAAGGACAACAGGAAGATTCCGATCCGGATTTTTTGAAACAAAAAGCCGCCAGGATTGCTTTTTTACGCGGTGTCGATTGGGAACGAAGCCGGGCCTATGGTTTAGGATTGGGGCAAATTTATTTTAATTTGAAGGGCCGCGAAAAACTCGGAATTGTCGAACCTGGAGAGGAATATCAGGAACTAGCGGCTGAGATGAAGAAAAAACTGTTAGCCGAGACCGATCCGCAAACCGGTAAAGCGGTGATCGATAGCATTACATTGCGTGATGAAGCGTTCCAAGGTCAGCACTACGATATCGCGCCCGATCTCCAGGTTGGGTATGCGCCCGGCTATCAGACCGATAAAAATTCCGTTTCCGGCGCAATCCCGGAGGATATTCTTTCCCCGAATATGGATCCCTGGAGCGGGGATCATGCTTGCTCGGATTGGCAGCAAACCTGCGGTTTTATGATGAGCAATTTTAAATTTGAAGTTGAGAAGCCCAAGATTCTCGATTTTGCGCCGACAATTATGAAATACTTTGGTATGGAGCCGCCCTCGATTATGAGCGGAAAGGCGTGGACACTGGAGAAACCAGCTTAATCGTGCAAAGACGATTCTATCCTTGATGTGTTTGCAGAAGCGGAAAGAATGGATCCTGTAATTCTCGAAAAGTTGATTATGATCGCGGTCGGCACGGGTTTTTTAATTGCCGGTTATACGCTGTATCGCTTGGGGATTAAGGCTATCGGAGCTTACCTGGGAGCGTTGGCGGGAATGGGATTATGGCGTATTGCCATCGAAGTCTTTCTTTATCAGCATTTGACCGGTGAGAACGATTATAAAATTGGCTTGATTATCTCTGCCATTGTGTTCGGAATTGCCGGGGCCTTTTTTGCCATACGTTTTTATTCGTTCTTAGTCTTCTTTGCCACTTTCTTTGGCGGACTCTATATCTACTACACGGAAAGTCTCGGACCTGTTAACACGCACTATCTGGAGCGGACAGAGGCTTTCCAGTCTCTCTATGAGCATGTCGGCGATCTGGCTCCTGCATTGGTCATTTTGGTCTTTGCCGGAGCGATGGTGTTTTTTCAGAGGCATATTGTGATCTTGGCCACCGCCGCCACCGGCGCGTATCTAATTGCCACTGAAACTTACATCTATCTCTTTCCTGCGCTGTTGGTTGTCGGATTGGTTTCGCAATTTGCTGCGCGCAGACGTGTCGGCAAGTTTCGCGGAGAAGATCCGGAGTGACAGGATCGTTAGGATCATTCGATTAAGGATTGAGGCACCATACCGGTACGCTTTCCCCGTAACCCAAAGGGGCCTAGTCTTCAGGTTACTATTGCATTGAAAGGTCTTTGTGGAATACAACATGTCTTTACAATCCGCCCCCGATACCAACACGGCGATTCAGAACGATACCCCGCGCGACCGGGATTTGGTTGCCGATCTTGCCGCTCGCAAAGAACAACTGCTGAATGAAATCGGCAAGTCGATTGTTGGGCAACGGCAGGTTATTGAAGAACTTCTTTATGCGCTGCTATCCGAAGGCCATGTTTTGTTGGTCGGTGTGCCGGGATTGGCCAAGACGACACTGATTCGCACGTTCGCGGATATTTTAGATCTTTCATTTAAGCGTATTCAGTTTACCCCTGACTTAATGCCGTCCGATATCACCGGCACAGAAGTGATGGAAGAAAACAAAGCGACCGGCGAACGTTCGTTTCGTTTTATTCGCGGACCGCTTTTTGCAAATATCGTTCTAGCCGATGAGATCAACCGTACACCACCCAAAACTCAGGCCGCTTTGCTGGAAGCCATGCAGGAATACCGCGTGACAGCTGCCGGCAACGATTATGCATTGGATCGGCCGTTTTTTGTTTTGGCCACGCAGAATCCCATCGAACATGAAGGAACTTATCCATTGCCCGAAGCGCAGCTGGACCGGTTCATGTTCCAGATCAATATCGGCTACCCCACTGAAGATGAAGAACTGGAAATTGTGCGCAGCACGACTTCCGCCTATGAAGCCAAACCGGAGAAGGTCATTGACCGCACGGAAATACGAAACCTTCAGGCATTGGTACGGCGCGTGCCTGCCGCGGATGATGTGATGAAAGCCGCCGTTTCGATTGTTGCGGCAACACGTATTCCTGAAAGCGGCGAAGATAAACGTCCCCAACTTTTAAAAGATTATGTCGCTTGGGGAGCAGGTCCGCGCGCTTCGCAGTATTTGGTTTTGGCTGGCAAAGCGCGGGCGATCTTAGAGGGGAGAACCTGCTTGGCGAAAGAAGATATACATGCCGTGGCCGGTCCGGTTTTGCGGCACCGCATCATCCCCAACTTCCGCGCCGAAGCGGATGGTGTGAGCGTGCATGATCTTATTCGGGAAACATTGGAATTCGCGGGCGTGTGATCGTCTGTTTGAGCAGAGTTTTTCTCTCTTATTATGATTAAATGAATTCCAGTCGTAACGGCGAAACAAATTTGCTATACCAACCACACCGGTAATGGGGATAAGTCCAACACCGCAGGGGCCACACCCGGGAGCTGATCGAGAACTTGATCACCGTTATAAAGCAATATCGAAATTTCCGCATATCCGGATTGTATGGCTTTTTTGGTTAATGCCGCCGATGCCGTGGCGATTCTCGAGTAGCGCAATACTTCTACCTTTTGTTCCCGTCCCGGATTGATTTTCCATGTCAGTTTGAGATCACCGCAGGTGACATCGCGGCAAGTCTTCTCATCTAGTTTTAGACGCAAATAAGCTGTGTTGCCGTGCCAGCCTACAATGCCTGACCAATCCCGCGTGGCGACTTCGTGCATAGCGCCGCCTACCCCGGGATCAAGCGGAATCGCTCCCTTCCAGGCGAAGAAATCGAGAGGCGTCCCTTGCAGGTTCGGTGGGGCTGCGAGACGTCCGCTGGGATGTTCCCCGCGCACCTTTTGTACCTGCTCGGGCATGGGGATATCCAAGTCAGGCAAAGGCGGACAACCCGCGGCCTTAAGAGCTTGACGCAGATGACCTCGGAATAGCGCATCAAAATATTCGTCGTGATCGGAATTATTGGTTTCGCCGTACCACCAGAACCAATCGCTGCCTTCAGCCAACATCAGGCTATGCCAAGCCTCTTCCTTTTGCTTGTCCGGAATTTTTTTGGCGTTTTCTTCTAGTGTGGAACGAACCTGGCGGAGCAGTTCCCATGCCCGGTTTTCCTCGGCATCGCCAATCCAAATGCGGTAGTTGCCGTTAATCCAGGAACCGGGTTTGATTTTTTGGATATAACCGGTTTTGTCTTTGGGAAATTCTTGAAGCATTTCCGAAACGGTTAGAGGCTTCAACGCCTTGCGGCTCTGGATTTCTTTGATTAGAGCCTCAATGAAATCATGACCATCACGGGGGAAATGCTCCCAACAATTTTCTCCGTCCAAAATGACAGCGGCCAGAGCCGGGCCGCTGGGGACACGGGCGCGCACCTTTTCGATCAAACGGTGGACAAAATGCTTTGCCGCCTCACCGGGGGGTGTTGTGAAATAGTGAAAACCGATGTGATCCGAAAGTTCGTGATCCCTGAAAATAATTTGAAGCGGACCGTTTTTTGTTTCGATACTATAAGGCCGGTATGGATCGCCGCCTGATGGGAATTTCGCTCCATCGATTTCAACAGCCGACCCGCCCACGATGGCCTCATCGGTGGCGCACCATTTCAGTCCGTTTGCAGCAATTGCATCCAATGTATCCGGCGAAACGGAACCTTCAGACGGCCACATGCCCCGGGGCGGGGAACCGAAATCTTTTTTGTATCTTTCAACCGCGAATTGCAGGTGCCGGTCCGCATCTTGGGGGTATTGAAAAGCCGGGCGGGGAAGAGGATCGTTCGGCTGGCAAACACGAGCGATATTTGTATCGATCAACAGCGGCAGGATGGGATGTGCATACGGGGTAATTGTAACTTCGATAAGTCCTGCCTCTTGTAGCCGACGGTGAACTTTGACTACTTCACCACATAATTCGACATGGCGCTGCAAGAGCGCTTGTTTGTCGTCTTCTGAAAAATCGCGGCCTTTTTCGATCAATGTAGCCGAGATATCCCCTTTGGTTTCTTGCCATAAAGGATCCATCCAGGACAAGTTGAACCATACCTGTAAATCCCGCCAATCGGCTTCTTTCCATGACTTAAGACAACCGGTGGAATCGTGACGCCTTTCTAGCAGCAATTCCAAATAGCGTGGATGCGACCGGATCATGGTCGATTCATTGGCGTCGAAGAACCGTTTTAACATATATTGCCGGTCTTTTTCATCCAAATCAGCCGGGGCCCGGCGGCTCAGTTCCAAAGCGTCATCCGATAAGGATCCGTTTGCATAACCTTCCAATTGTTCGATGAGCGTGGGGACGAGGTTGATGGTCTGTTTGAAATTGAACCGTTCGGCGACCAGGGCCATGTCGACATAGTCTTTTACGGCATGGAGCCTAACCCAAGGCATTGCAAGACGCCCGGTCACCGGATCGACATAATGGGGCTGATGTTGATGCCAATAAAATGTTACGAAAATGGTGTCAGACATGAGGACTCAACTGGTTGTGTAACGCCGCCAACTGTCCAAAATACGTCTGGCCGATACCGTTAGCCAAGAAGGTTTCCATAAAGCTTCGTGTAGGTTTTCGCCGCCCGTGCCCAAGTTGCATCGAAGCTCATCGCTTGACGTATGATGTCGCGATGTTTTCTAGGTTCAGCATATAGAGCGAAGGCGCGTTCACAAGTTTTTAGAAATGCCGTATCGGTCGGTTCGCTAAACTGGAATCCATTACCATTGGGTTCGGTGATATCGACCACTGTATCGGCCAATCCTCCCACCGCATGGACAATGGGGATGCTGCCATAACGTAACGCATACATCTGAGACAATCCGCAAGGCTCAAAACGTGAAGGCATCAAGAAAAAGTCAGAGCCCGCGAAGATGCGATGGGCGAGTTCTTCGGAATAGACAAAACGTACGGCGATATTTTGGGGCAGGTTCTTGGCCGAATCCTGCAATGCGTCTTCTAGATTACTGTCGCCTGTTCCCAAGATGACCAGCTGGGCTCTCTTATCGACAAGCTTTTCAGCTGTATCGGCGAGAATGTCCATGCCTTTAAGAGCTTCTAGGCGGGAGACGACACCGAACAGCGGAACATCCGGGTCGAGTGCATCCAGTTTCATTTCCTTGAGAAGGGCTTTCTTGTTCTCTGCTTTGCCTTCCAAGAAACTTTCGCTGTCAAATTGTTGTGCAATGTGGGGATCGGTAGATGGATTCCAAACGTCCGTATCGCAGCCGTTCAGGATTCCATGAAGCCGATGGCCAATCGACTTCAAAAGGCCATCAAGACCGCAACCGAATTCTACAGTTTGAATTTCTTGGCTGTGTTTTTTGCTAACGGTTGTAACTGCATTTGAGAAAATAATGCCGCCCTTGCTTAAGTTGATCCGGTCGTAGAATTCCAATGCATCGAGATGGAATAGGTCCCAGGGCAGTCCGAGCACGCTATACCGGCTTTTGGTGAATAGACCCTGATAAGCAAGATTGTGAATGGTGTATACCGTACGTGTATTGTCGAAGATATCGCTTGTTTCGGCGTGTAAATAAGTAGGAATCAAAGCCGAGTGCCAGTCATTGGCGTGAATGATATCGGGAATCCAATCCGACTTTTTAAGCCACTGCAACGCCGCACGGCAGAAGAACACAAAACGTTCCAGATTATCCGTATAATCCATCCCGCTTTCGCCGTAGACGCCGGCTCTATCGAAATACGCCGGGTTGTCGACGAATATCATGCGGGCGGGTGTGGAAGTATCTTCTGTCCCCGGAAAGACCGTCTCGTAGATTTGGCCTTCGACCGGGATACTATCGACGTGAACGCTGACACGCCCGGAAGGCTTCTCCAAAACGATTCCGGTGTCGTCAACGCTCCTATGCCGGGGCATTATTACCCAGACTTCATGTCCGAGCTTTGCCAGTTCCTTAGGAAGACCCGCACCGACATCAGCCAATCCGCCTGTTTTAGCGAAGGGCGCCACTTCTGAAGCGGCGTATAAAATCTTCATCACCACAGCCTCAGCTTTCAGTGGGTACGCCTCCACATCGGCGTACTACACTCTATTGTACATCCCTCACTGCGATCTGGGCGAATTCTGTTTATGCCTGTTCGTCAGCGCCTTCCGTCTCTTCTCCGGCTGCCTCATCTTCTTCTTCGTCATATGGCTTGAAGAAGTCTTCTTCAACCGTAATCAACTTTGAATCAAATGCCGTGCTGCTGGACTCATCGATCCAAGCCTCGGCCACAAGTCTGCCGCGAAGGAAATCATGTGTAAAATTCAGTTGATCTATTACTTTTTGATCGTCCTCCGACACCTCGGTCCCGGCGGCTTCTTTTCCCACAACCTGAGCAATCACATAAGCTTTAATAGCGCCCTTTTCTTGAAGTCCGTTTTCACCGGCCTTCCATTCATAGACAGGAATCGCAGGAGTGATTTGGCATGGTTCCAAAGCCAGGACCGTCCGTACCAGCTGCCCGGCGTAACCCAGAACAGGCAGCGAACTCCGGCTGCGTGATACGGCGCCTTCCGGCCGCTCAAATTCCGCACCCAATTCATCGGCCAGAGTTTCAAAGTCCAATGTTTGTGTTGCGGAGATAGGTGTTGCGCCAGCTAACCGGCCGGTGATTTCTTTTTCGGCTTGTTTGGCGCGCTTCTCGGCGATATCCGCTGCAATTAAAAGTTTGTAATCTTGCTCAACCGCCTCACGGACATCCGCCAATTGGGGCAAGTGATCTTCTGCAACAGCACTCAGTTCAAGAAGATAGTACCGGTCCGGAACAGTTGTCTGTTCGAAATTAGGTCCGCTGTAGGAAGGACGTGTTGTTGTTACGACACCGGAGATACCGTCTTCATCCAATTCAAAAGCGGCTTCTGTAAATTCTTTTTTTGCTCCCAAGCCGGGAATAACACCATCAACCTCAAAGAAATCCGTTTCCTGGATGGCCAATCCTTCCCGTTGCGCCAAAGCCTCCAAGGTCAGATTTTCCGTAATAACTGTTTGGCTGTAATTGGCGGCCATTTGACGCGCTTGTCCTTGTTCCTCGTCCAGCAGATAGTCTGCCTCAACTTGTCTCCGCACTTCCGCTAGGTCCGGCAGATAGGCTTCTTTTTCGCCGACAAGTTTGATGAGGTAAACAGAGGTTCCAACCATTACCGGGCCGTCAACAGCGTTCATTTCCATCATAAACGCCTTTTGAGTGATAGAGCGGGCATAACCTGAAATTCCCTCAATCGCTTGGGCGTTTTGTTGGAACAACTCACTTTGTTGGATTCCGCCCCGCTCTTGACCCAAAGCTTCCCAAGTAACTTCAGCGGAAGCCACGCGAATCTTGTCAGCCGCAGCGGCCGCTTGCGCCAAAGTGGTTGTGCGGGCTCTGCGGTAATCGGATTCCGCCTTTTCGCGCACTTCGGCTAAACTTTGGTTACGCGGTTCTTGTTTTTCGAGGAGCTCGATCAGATAGATATATTCCTGGCCTCGCAATACGGCGATTTTTCCGATTTCCGCCCCAAGAGCCGTGCTGATGAAACGTGAACGGTCAAAATCCTCGACTCCGGCTACTTCATCACCGGCACTAAACCAATCGGTGGTTTGTGCGGGAGGAATGCCCGGCACAGAGGCCAGATTGCCTTGCAGTTCTGAGAAACGTTCTTCAATGATCTCGTTGACTTTGGCTGCTGTAAGACCGTCGATAACTTCGTCGCGAACTTCAGATAACTGGGAAGTGCCCGGCTGACGATGATCTTCTACGCGGATAATGTGATAGCCATAAGATGAAAGAATCGGCCCTGTCACGCTTCCGACAGGTGTGTTGAATGTGGCCTCTTCAAACTCCGGAACCATCCTTCCACGGCCAAAGTAGCCCAAATCGCCACCTTTGATTTTCGATCCCGGATCTTCGGAATATTCCTTGGCGGCTTCCGCAAAGTCCCGCCCGCCTTGGATTTCAGCAAGAACCGTATTGGTCTTTTCCAATATTTCTTGCTTTTTTGCCTCACCCGCATTTGGCGGAAATTTCAATAGGATATGGCGGGCTCTGACATCTTCCTGATGAGTGAATTCGGGAATGCGCTTTTCATAGGCTGCTTGAATATCCTCATCGGAGAAACTGGACGGCGGTACTAATTCTTTATGTGAAACGGCAACGAATTGAGCACGCCCTTTGGGAAGTGTTTTATAGCGTGTTTGGTTTTCTTGTACGTATTGCTGTAATGCCTCTTCAGTTACTTCCACCTGGCCTTCAAAGTCGGCGGGATTGTATGCGATAAATTCAATCGCTCGCTGATTGTTTACTCCGTAATCGGTCTGGTGTTCGTTGAAGTATCTTTCTAAACGACGCTGTGAAAGACGTTGAAGCGCCTTCTCTCTGAAATCGGCGGGGGCGAACTCGAGATATCGCACTTTTCGTTTTTCGGGAATGCGATAATCCTCAATGTTTTCTTTGAAAAAGGCTTCTAATCCGGCTTCGTCTACTTCCGCCTCGTCCGTGAAATTTTCCGCTTTAAAGGTCAGGGTTTCGAGATAGACTTTGTTGGCGCTGTTTTCGACGGCCGCCCGCTCTTCGAGTTTTGAAGGGAATATCGTTGCAGCCAGGGTGCGATCAAGTTTTTGCGTTGTGAGATCGGCCTGCAACTGCTTCTCAAATTGGGCAGGCGTCATCTCGTTCTGCCAAAGAAGCCATTGATAAGTTTCAAGATCGTACTTTTTGCTGGGGGAATTCTGCGCGACAATTTGCACAATGGTCTTTTGTAGCTCGGCTTTGGCTGTGCCCAGCCCCAGCTCTTGCGCTGTATGTTGGCGGATGGAACGTTTAATGAGCGTATCCAGCGCTCTTTCGCGCAGTTCATCACCGCTCAGTTGCTGCTTTTCGTTGCGCTGTTGGTTGGATAAATTATCGCGCAGCAAGTAGTAATCGGTATCGAGCAATTCTTGGCCGTATATGGTGGCGACTTTTTGGTGCTGCTGTTCTTTTGCCCATTCTCCATAACCGTAGAGCAAAACAAAACTCGGCACGACAACTGCAATCGTGCCAACCATAATCGTTTTCTGCTTGTGACGCATCCAAGTGAGCATCGGTTTATCTCTCGCAAATTGATCTTGATTTGGTGTAGTGGGCAAAGACACCACTACACCCCTCGGGGAATCCTAGATCCCGGAGATTGTTCCGCCAGCAGGCTCATGCCTCCGCGCTTACCGCATTAAACGGAAAGCCATATCTCTGCGGAAGGTAGGGATGTGCAGTGTAGCCAGAGCCTCACGTACATACACCCGTTCGTCTTTTTGAACCTCGCCGGTCCAGGTGTCCCACATTTCGCAGGTGTACTCACCATCGGGCAGACCGTGAAGATACACGTCTGTGGGCTTTATGTCAGGCAGGTTCTCGGATGCAACCCGGTCCCGCCAGTCGTAACTGCGGTCCCGAATCCAAATCAGTGCCCGCCGATTGCCGCCAAGGGCCGCTGTCTGCAACCGTTGGGTAACCCCATCAAGGCAGTATTGACCGGCTATTAGCCAATCCACTCCACCGTTTGAAAGCCTAATCTCATGCTTTCCTGGCGGGAAAACTACCTTCAACGTGCCATCTTCCGGCACATAATCCTCATTTCCGGCAGGGAAATTTCTCTGAATTACCTCATCTCCGTTTAGGGAGATTGTCATTTCGGCGCCCGCTTTTGCCACTTTGGCGATTGTCAGCGCAAATACCCCGCCCGATTCAGACTCAAAAGCAAACGCCGGCTCGATTCTCAAATCCGCCTTTTCTGGTGCGTAAATAAATGTTGGTAGTTCTTTGCTATTGGATATTGTCCCGTCGGCGGAGATTTCGAATCGGTCGGTTTCGGATCTACGCCACCCGGCCAGCCCGGCAAATACAAGCGGCCCTTGGTTTTCGGCTTGGGGCAAGACCTCAGCTCGTATTGGGTGAAAATCCTCTTCGATCCAATCGATATCCCTGACATAAGCATGGGCGTCTGAAAAATGGTGATAGAGGTTGAGAGGCTCAACCCAATTGTCCCACCACCATGTCATTGCTGTGCCGCTGGCCCCACTATGGATAGATGCCCACAACATGTCATGGAGGGATACACCCTCAGCATCTTCTCGTTGTGGTCCGCTGGCGTCCGTTCCCATCTCTCCAAAAAAGTGCGGCCGGTCCGGATTGTGTTCCAGGGCATATTGCCCGCCAACGAGATTGGCTCCCACGACGTCGCGTATGTATGCGTGAGTTTGCAAAAAATCCATGCCCTCAAATTGCTGATGCTGCAAATGGCCGCCTGCGCCGCTGGTTGTGACCGGGTGATCGTATGAATCCAACTCTTTAAGCACGGCCGACATCTGTTTGTGCCAATCCGCGACGGTTTGATAGTCATAATTGGATGTCAGGTTGACTTCGTTCCACAATTCCCATGCAAAAATGTGTGTTGACCAGCCGTAACGTCCTACAAGATAACGCAGGCGGTCTTTGTAACGCCGCAGGCTTTCAGGATGAGTGAAGAACTCCTCAGGCGATTTCAAAAAGCCGCCATTGGCTGTGTTGTAGGGGTTACTGTCCCACTCGGGATTGGTTTTGCTGCTGAATTGTCCGTGGTTATTGAACACTAGCTGAACATATAGACCGTGCTCTTGTGCGCCCTTGAGCAGATCATCAACCCGCCGTGCATTGGCCAGACTGTAGGCATCTAGGTCGTGATAGACATTCGGATCGGTCTTTTTGGTCCACTCTAAAGCCATACGGCCCCAGGAGCACATCCAAACACGAATCCAATTGGCCCCGGTATCACCGGTCCTTTGGAGATAGTGAGGCCATTTTTCAAGTGGCAGAATCCAACCCATGTTTTGTCCTAATGGGAAATAGGCTGCGCCATTGTCGAATGCGAAATAGCGCGGATTCTTCTTGCTTACACGTATAAAACCCGAATTGCCGGAATTTGCCGAGACTTCAATATCATACTCAGCCAACTTCTTTGCTTGGCTTTTGTTTTGTCGAAATAGGACTTGAATATGATGCCGCCCGGGAATCGAGGGTGTATAACGTATCCCCCATCCTTTTTCCCCATCGTAAAAAAGTGGGAGATGAAGTGTTTGGTTATCCGGCGTGCGGATTTCAGCATCGAGTACAGCTGAATTTGAGTCGTAAGGATTCTCAACGGCTTCTTCCAGTTGAAAATATCGCTCGTGGAGCTCATAGGCGGGTAGGACATTACTGCCGGTTTGGATTCCAGGCACTGAAAAGGCACACAGCAATAAGGCTGCCACCGCTATCGCAAATGTATTCGCGGGTGATGAAGACATTCTTGGACTTTCAATCATATTCCGTGTTATGCGCCCCAACGGGCAATAAAGACAACACTAAGCACGATGGCCAGCACGCAAACCGCCGCAATAAGAAAACCTACGATGTCGGTTTTATCGAATTTGGGAATTTCCCAATTCGGACTGTCAAAGAGTTTTGGAACGGTTTTGTCTTTTGCCACATCGGGCAAAATACATGCGTCTTCAATCTCTTCGCCATCTTGCACCGGCGTCCGGATACATTCGAAAAGATCCCGGAGTTTCTCCGGATCGCGTTGTTTGGTGAAAAGGCTGACGACAATTCCGCATACAATGCCGGTCGATAAGTAGGCCAACATCTGCCAAGGCAATATCATTTTGGGAGCCTCGCCTGAGGCATCGACAAACATCGGTGCGGCTGCGCTTAGCCATTCCACAAAGGATGTATTTTGAGTGAGCAATAGAACGGCCGATGCGCTGAGGGCCGCGGTCCAGGCCCCCGCAGGTGTTGCTCTGCGCCAATAAATGCCCATCCATATAGAAATCCCCAACATGCCGGTGATCTTCCACATGATTTCGATGCCGTGGATCACGTCTTCCAGCCAAAACGCGATAAAGATGCCCAATGATACGAGCAGAATGGAAGCGCATCGCCCAACCAAGACTTCGTTCATTGCTTTTTTTCGGGCAAAGAGCGGTTTGTAGACATTCATCGTAAGCAAGCCGGCCGAAGCGTTCATCATGGCATCACATGAGCTCATGACCGCGGCGAGCATTGAAGCAATGAAAATCCCCAACAAGCCGGGCGCAATGACCGGCAAAAGATCGCGCGCGATCATGCCGAAGGCTTGATCGGGAGAGGGATTTCCTTCTGTTCCAAGATTGGGATAAAGAACAACTGCACAGAGTCCCGTAAGACACCAAGCTACCGTGCAAAAACGTTTGAGAAAGTTGCCGTACGTAAAGCCCATCCGGCCTTCCCACTCTGTGCGTCCTGCACCGCACAATTGGATAACATGCGGTTGAGCCATGATTGAGAAGAGACCATTGACAACCATCATGGTGATAAAAAATACGGTGATTTCACCGGGAGCCACCAGACTGAACATATGCGGATCCGTAATTTTCTCATGCAAGCCGGTTAATCCTCCGACCTTGCTTAATGCGAAGGGCAGCAGAATAAATGACAACACGACGGTTAAGATTCCCTGAATCAAGTCCGTAATAATTGCGGCAACCAATCCACCGGCCACACCATAGGAAACGAATAGGATTGTCATAATGGCTACAGAAACACCCAGCGGCACTTGGTTGTCTGTTACGGCGCCGATGATTTCTCCCGCACCCCGGAGCATTGTGCCTATGGTCACGGCGTTGTTTAAAAAGGCGACGATTGCATAGAACATCGCCAGGCTGACCCCGTAACGCACCTCAAAGAATTGGGCCATTGTCAAAGCGCGAATCCGCCGCAGCAAGGGCGCGATCAGCCAGTAGAAAGGGGTTAGAAAGAGCCAGAGCCACTGGTACCAAATACCGGAAAGACCATTTGTATAGGTCTTTGATGCAACTCCCACGGCTTGGTCGGTGTGAGTCCCCGCCCCGAAACTAAAGAAAACCATGAACCACGTGCCGAAACTGCGGCCGCCCATGAAATAATCAGATGCAGACTTAATGCGCGTGTAGGCCGCCAGGCCGATGGCTGTGATTCCCAATAAATAAACAATGATCAGAATGAAATCGACAATATGCAATCCGTAAATCGTCATGAGTTCCTGCCCGGTGCTTAGGATTTTCGGATTCTAACAGAATGTGCCGATGGTTGCGCCGCCTTAATTCGGAACGCTGTCAGAGTAAATATGGATTTGTCAGATGAGCGCCTTTGCTGTGCCAATATGGCGCAATTTTGGAGCCTGGATGTTTATAACTTATTGTAAACACTGTGCTTAGGGTTTTGGCATATTCTCTGCTTTTTAGGAGCATTGAAGGAATCATGAGGATCACAGCGAAAGGAGTTCGATCATGCAACTCATCAGATTCAGACCTACACGCCGCTGGTCGCCTGCGGCTGATTTCAATGCACTGGAAAAAGAATTCGAGCGTCTCTTTAAAGGATGGCCGGTAAGTTGCGGCGAGAAAGAAGATGGTAAACCGGAAGCCGCCGTGGAATGGAATCCGGCTATCGATATCCGTGAAACCGAAGAAGCTTATTCCGTCCATGTGGATCTGCCCGGTGTTAAAAAAGACAACATCGAGGTCACTGTCCAGGACGGAACATTGATCCTGAAGGGCCAACGCAAGTCAGAACATGAAGAGAAAAGTGATGGCTACCACCGCGTTGAGCGTTGGAGCGGAAACTTTGTGCGCCGTCTACAACTGCCTAAAGAAGTCAAAGCAGACGCAATCACAGCGGCCCATCAGGACGGGGTTTTGACCGTCACCGTACCGAAAGCTGAAGAAGTAAAACCCAAGCAAATTCAGATATCAGTCAACTAATTCGGCCGAACCCGGTCCCCGCATTGAGTGACAATTAAAATTCTCCTCAGTCCCCACAGAAAGGCGGATTCCCTATGACAGGGAGTCCGCCTGAATTATTTAAGTCATTCAACCTGCAGCAATCATATATTTACCACTTATGTGTTTGCCGCCTGATGATTTGAACTAAGATTGTCCCATCTCCAAAGTCGATATTGTTGATAGCGATTGAGTGTAATTGGCCGCAGGGCTTGCAGAGATATTTCCAAAAGTTGTGTATGGAGTCGATCTGTGCCTATCCTCCGGGTTGGTTGTCTATGCGGCTTTTTTCTCCGGTTTCTGAATGAGACCGTCGATGAACGGCACTCCTTCAATAACTTTTGAAATCCAGTGGTAACCGTTAATTCTTCGCCAGTGTTTCTCCGCCTGAACCGCCAGTTTGAAAACCATCATCAGTGTAGCTTTGCGTGAACCGCAACCCTTGGTTTGGCGGGTTCGATGACGCACTGTGGCGAAGGTCGATTCGATGGGATTGGTGCTGCGAATATGCGCCCAATGTTCAGCGGGAAAGTCATAAAACGTGAACAGAACGTCGCGGTCTTTTTCTAAACATGCGCAGGCTTTCGGGTATTTCGCTGTGTAGAGATCGAGGAAGGCGTCATAGGCGCGCAGGGCGTCACTCTTGGCCGGCGCCAAGTACATCTCGTGGAGCAGTTTCTTGGCATGCGGCTGCACGCGTTTGGGCATCTTATCGAGGACGTTCGCGGTTTTATGCACCCAACAACGTTGACTGCGGACGCCAGGAAAGACCTCTTCCAGAGCCGCCCAGAATCCCAACGCGCCGTCTCCCACCGCCAACTGAGGCGGAAGCGCCAAACCGCGGCATTGAAGATCGTTAAGCACTTCCGACCACGATAACTTGCTCTCCCGGTGGCCATCGTGAACCGCCACCAGTTCTTTTGAGCCGTCCGGCAGCGCGCCGATGATGACCAGAATGCACGGGCGATCATGGTCCAGACGCACATTGAAATGGACGCCATCCGCCCAAAGATACACGTACTGTTTGCCGGAAAGATCTCGCCGCGACCACTCCTCGTATTCCTGCATCCAACCTTCCTTCAGCCGAACAATATTCGCGGCCGATAAACCGGTGGCATTCGGGCCCAGGATCGCTTCCAACGCCTCTGTGAAATCACCCGTCGAAATCCCTTTGAGATACAAAATCGGAATCAAAGCGTCCACACTTGGCACCCGCCGCATGAACGGCGGCAAAATCTTGCTGGTGAACCGCCGCCCTTCCTGCCGGTCCCGCACACGGGGCTGTTGAATCTGGACCGGGCCCACACCCGTAACTAAATCCCGTTCCGGAAGCGACCCGTTGCGAACCGCTAACCGGCGCCCGGCCGCATCCCGTTCATCCGCGTGCTCCTGAATGTACATCTCCACTTCCTGATCCACTGCAGCCTGCAACAAGCGCCGCGCCCCTTCACGTAGAATCAACTCCAGACCTCCTCCCACTTGATTCGACTCTCGACCTTCTAATGAAATGACCGTATTCTTTGACTTCATGAGCGTGTCCTCTTTCTATCTCCTTCAGGAGATTGGTTTTAGCAACCAGAGGATACGCTCATCTTTTTCAAACTCCCAATACACAACTTTCGGTTATATCTCGGGCTTGCAGCGGATATCCCTTACGGCGTACTTTGTGTGATATGGAACATCTACGTGTTCGAATTTTTGCGCTTATTGCTATTTGTATGCTTGCCCTGCTTTATGGCTCCGGGCTTCGGAATGAGATCGGGCCTTATGGAGACGATGCGGATTATGTGATCCTTAGTGAGGCAATTTTGCAGGGCGAATACCGGCCCATTCATTTGGCCGAGAATCCACCAACCACGCATCGCCCTCCGCTTTTTTCTCTTCTTTTGACTCCGCTCGTTGCGGTTTGGGGCCGTGACTATCTTCTTTTGAAAATGCCGATTTTTTTATCCGGGGTTGCCTCAACGGCACTTTTTTTTATATGGCTGCGCTCTATGAAAAAAACGCCCATCGGCGATTTGTCTCTTTGTTGTATTGCAGTTCTTCCGTTTGCGTTCTCTCCACTCACCATCGAATTTTCTTCGGCCATCATGTCAGAGATGCCGTTTACCGTTTTCCTTCTTATAACGCTGCTTGCGATCCAGCGATGGCGAAATGAAGACGGAAAGGCAAAGAGGGTATGGTTCTGGTGTGCAATCGGATTCTGTACGGCGATGATTTTAATGCGCACAATCGGATTGGTCGTGACCGGCGCACTTGGTCTTGGTCTTATGGCCGAAGGATTACGCTTGCGTTTTATCTCCGAGCCGGAAGATGCGGATGGAGCGCATCTTCATTCACAGATACCGCGTTTTGTGTTTGGAGGCTCATTGCTGACGCTCGCCTTTGTTCTGTTTGTGGCATGGCGATGGAGCATGTCTTTGGGAGGAGAAGATTATCTAGATCAATTGGCCCGAACCGATTTGCATGGCACGGTGCAGTCGCGTTTGGGACTCTATGAGGTGCTGCAGCGCGTTGTTCAAAACTCCCAATTCTATCTATCGCAAATCCTCTACTGGACATTGGGGCTTCCGCGCAGACCGTCCTTGTGGTGGCTTGGATTAATTGTATTCGGTATTGCTGTCCTTGGCGCCATACGCAGTTGGCGGCGAGGGATGATTGCCGAGCCGTTTGCTTTTTTTGCGGGTTTGGCGGTGCTGGCAGTATGGGTAACCCGTAGTGGCCGTTTCATGCTTCCACTTTTGCCGTTATTGATTTGGCTGGTTTGGATAGGAGGAAGTTTTCTTTTACAAAGACTGTGTATTGGCATAATCCGGCGCAGGATTGTTATCGTGCTTTGCCTGCTGATTGCCGTCGGTGCAACGACCGGCGCCATTCGGCAGTTGCGTCAGCCGGATCCTCTTGCGATTCCTTATTGGCGTGATTACCGGGCAGCGGCAAATTGGGCATACGGGCACATACCACGTGCCAGCGTTGTGGCCTGTCGAAAACCCGCTCTTTTCTATCTCTGGTCCGGACGCCGGGTATGCTGGCATCCGTTTGTGGAGGATGCCGATCAGGCTCTTGATCGCCTGGAAAGGTTGGGAGCGACTCACTTGGTTCGGGATGAGTTTCCTTTCACGCATACCACCCGGACTTTTGTAGATCCATTGCTCGAATCTCGTCCGGAACGGTTTGTTGTGTTAATGGCTGCTGAGGACACGAGACTTTATGCGATTGTGTCCGCGTCTGAACGGTAGAATTTCCTGTCAAATAGCCTGGCTACGTGAGACGGCAGATGTAAATCGCGATAGATTCCTTGAAGATGAATGGGGCTCGGTGGCGATCCGCAGTATAAATGATTTTGATTTCGTCCCCGTTCGGTTGAGGTCTTAATGGAGAATAATCGGGTGTGGGTGACGAAGCGGATTTCTATCCTTTCTTTTCTTCTTTCAGTTTTTGTTCCTCTGATTGTTGGGCAGACGGGTGATCCTGTGCCCGCCGATGGGGTTTATCTGCGATCCGACCCCATCAATCTTCCGGTCTTGACAACAGGGGGCGATGAATTGAGCCCGGTTAGCATTGCCTCGGGATTGGTGACATCCGATGCCTACACCGATGTGTTGATCGCGGCCAATTCGCCGAATGGGGATGCCGGCTATGTGCTGGTTTATATATCGAGAGGCCGGTTGCAGACATTTCCGCGTGTGTTTTCCGTATCCACCAGATTGCAGGATTTAGCGCTTGGCGATGTAGATGGCGATGGCGATCCCGATGCAGTGGCAGTGAACCAGGCATCATCTGCGAACAGCGGTATTTATGTTTTTCCCAATATCGATCTTCCTGACATTTTCTCCGAGCCGGTTTTTCAGCACGTAGATTTCATTTTGCCGACTCTGATCAGGCTTGGCGATGTGGATGGTGATGGGGATCTGGATGCTTTTGTGGCCGAAGCCGACTATTCGATTAATCCTGTCAATGCCCGCATTCTTCTAAATGATGGAGCGGGCAATTTTGAAGATAGTGGCAATATCATCCGGCATAGTTTTTTGCCTAGCGATGCAGAATTAGCTGACTTGGACGGTGACGGGGATCTGGATTTGGCTATGAGTTTTGTCCCCACCTTCAATTTGAGCGGGCAGATTCCGGAAGTCGCCATCTTTTTGAATGATGGCAGCGGCGTGTTCACTGTTGACAGCAGTATTCCGCTTTCCAATCCACGCGCACTTCAATTTGCGGATTTCGATTTGGATGGACGCCCCGACATGGTTGTCCTGAACAGCCGTATCTCAGGACTTAATCCGGTAGCCGGGTCCATCTCTTTATTGCTGAATGATGGGCTTGGGCGATTCCGCGAAATTACCCGCTTTGCCGCCGGAGATGTTCCCTTAAGCATGGGGCTGGCGGAACTTACCGGCGATGAGGTTCCCGATCTTGTCGTAAGCAGTTCTGAAATCGATGAAACCAATCCCAGCAATAAGCAGCGCTGGTTCATTATCTTTCCGATTGGTGAGGGAGGATTGATTGGCGAGGCGATTAAAAGCCAAACGACATTGCTTGCCGTCAAAATCACATCCGGTTTTATTGATGGTGATAATTTAGAAGACTTGATTTTGATGGAAGGCGAAGTCGTTACCCGCCCCACGGATGTTTCTGTTCTCCTGCAATTGTCTCGGCCTATAGCAACGGCAACTTATACGCCCACGCCGACCGGGACACCGACGCCGACTTCAACATCCACACCCACTTCAACACCGACTTCGACCTTTACTCCGTCACCAACTCCTACGGCTACCGATACGCCTCTGCCGACGGATACTCCAACCGCTACGAATACACCGACCCATACACCGACACCTACGGCAACTCATACGCCAACGTCCACCAACACACCGACTTCAACGTACACACCTACGCCAACCCATACGCCCACGCCTACGGCCACGCCGACTCCATTGGAATTCGCACTCGTGTGGGAGTTTGCAACGGATGGAGATTATGAGGGGTGGGATGCCAATGTTCAGCAGATTGAGGGATTGCGAGTGGAAAACGGATTCCTTTCGGGTACGTCTACAGGCAATGATCCGCGCATGTTCTCCCCCGATTTACAGGGATATCATATCGATCCTGCCGAATACCCGGAACTCGCGTTCATTTTGGAAACCGAGCGTAATGTGCTGGCCAGCATCTTTTTGTTCTTTGATGATGGAACCATCCATGGCATTGACGGCTTGACTATAACCGGCGGGCGCACCAACACGATTGTCGTAAATCTTCTTGAAGTTGTTCCCGAAGGCCGGACGGTGAGGCGTGTTCGTTTCGATCCCGTATCTGCGCCGGGCGTGAGTTTTAGTATCGATTCGATAGGTTTCCTTGGAGAGTTAATTCCATCTCCAACACCTTCGCCCACAGTTACGCATACCCCGACGATAACTCCTACGGCTACCATTACACCCACGCCCACGGTTACGGACACGCCGACTTCTTCGCCCACGCCGACCGTGACGTTCACACTTACGCCGACACTTACACAAACGCCTTTGCCGACATCTACACCGACTCAAACGCCGACTCAGACATACACACCCACCGCTACGCCAACAGGGACTTTTACTTCTACCCCGACTCCAACAGTCACCAATACACCGCGTCCCACTCCCGTGGATGTGACGGAATATTATGAACCGCCATTCGATCTTTTGGCTGGTTCCGCACCGGCTGCTCTGGCTGTTTTGGATGCTAATAACGATGGCTTTTTAGATCTTACCGTTGCGAATGCAGTCGATAGCCGGATTTTACTCTATGCGAATAATGGTTTCCCGGATGATCAGGGAAATCCTTTTGCTGAAGGAGTTGAGATTGCTCAAGTGCGTGTGCCTTTGGCTCTAACTACCGCCGACTTTAGTTTTGACAGCCGTGACGATCTGGCGGTCATGAGTTTCCGGGGCACTGTCGAAATTCTTGTACCGTTGGACTCGGGCGTTTTTGAGGTATTACAGTCTCTGCCGACAGGTAGCGGGCCATCCGGCGTCGAGTCGGGCGATTTAAATGGCGATCAAGCCACCGATTTGGCGGTGACCAACAGTTTTGATGATTCGGTTACGCTGTTTCTTTCGGCCGATCCATCTGAGGGATTCTTTAATCGCTCGACCATTTCTGAGACCGGGGCCGATCCGGAGAATTTAGTTTTTGAAGATTTTGACAACGATGGCGATTTGGATATCGCCGTGGCTGCTCGTAACGACGCACGAGTGACGATTTATCGTAATGACGGAACGGGGAGTTTCCGCTTTGCCAACGCCATTCGCGTGGGTGTCACACCCGTGGATATCGGCACTGCAGACCTGGATGGGGATGGGATTCCGGATTTGGTGACAGCCAACCGCTCAACCAATAACCTCTCACTTGCGTACGGCGATGGGACTCTGCAATTCCCCGATGTGCGAGAATTAGCGGTGGGCCGGGAGCCGGAAGCTTCATTGGTCCACGACCTGGATTTGGATGGTCTGCCCGAGGTTGTTTCGGTTGATACTCTGGATGGACAGATAAGTGTCTTTCGCAATCTAGGTGGCGGTGAGTTTGATGGACCGTACCACTTTGATGTGGGGGTATTCCCCCGGGCAATCATTTCGGGCGATTTTAACCGTGACGATTACCCGGATTTAGCCATTGCCAACGGCAGTAACGATACTGTAACGGTGCTACTCTCGGCCCGCGATGATCCGTATACGCCTGTTGAGGATTGGTATATTCGCGTCCAGATTGAGCTTGCCTGGTGAGGAGGGCGCTGATAGGTTCACTTCCCGCTGAGAAAAGTTTCAGTCAGCCGATGTAGCTCAGCTGGTAGAGCAACGGTTTCGTAAACCGTGGGTCGGGGGTTCGAGTCCCTTCATCGGCACTTGAAATGACTAGACTTACGTGGTCTGGTCATTTTTCAATTTAGCCATTTGTTCCCATTTTGTGCCCACTTTGAATCATGTGTTGCTCGAAGAATCAGATGTTTTTGCTGGCATATAGGAGCTGTTCTGCAACCTCCACTCCCTTTCTTTGAATCGCCAATTTGGCATCTCAAAAACTCAGTTTCTTCATTAGTGAGCTGAAGTCATTAGGAAATCTATCCTTGTTACGCTTGACAGCCCTATTCAGCGCCCCAGTTTCAACTCCATATAGTTCTGCCAGGTCTGAATCGAGCATAACCTTCTGTCCCCGTATGACGTGAATACTCCTCTCGATCCGCTCGATCGGTATTAGCTCCCTATTAAGATATTCACTCATATTCAATACCTATCCCGGTTATATTTTCCCTGGAAGTGATTTTTACTATGGAAAATGTGTGTTTTGTGGGGTACCCGCAAGAAACCAACTATCTATAGGTTATGCTTTTAGCTTTGCTTTTTTCGCTGATCTTCAACGATTTTACGGAACTTAAGGGCTTCTTCCCCGGTTAATTCAAAGAACTGGATCAGCTGTTCTGCATAATCAGGCGGGATGGGACGCCGGCCTCTTTCAATATCCGTTGCCACATCCGGGTGAACACCCAAATGTTTGCACATTTTGTAATGGCCTTTCTTCTTCTTATTACGAAGATCGGCCACCGCGTTCCCCATGGGGGTCAGTTTTTTCTTAGAGCCGAACCCAAATATCATCATCTCACCTCTCTGAGATGAATCGAATACCCTTTCAGCGGGTGCATAAAGCAAGTAAACCAATTGTACCGGCATTTAAAGTTTACGCCAGTATTTGAAAAGGGCCATTAATTTGCCATCCGGCAAACAAAGAACTCAAAATCGATCGGTCTATCGGTACCTCCGCTGGGGGGCAAAGGGCCGGTGAACCAGGCGCTAAGGACGTTTTAATTCCTTGAAATCTCCATGCATCGAATACGCCACGACCACGCCCAAGATCGCCGGGTCGCCTTGGTCCCATATCTCTTCCTGATAGGGATTCGTGCTGACCAGGCATTGGGTGCCATCAAGTGTGTTCCTAAATTGGCGCACAATATGATTGTGAATTCCCGCCACGACAACGAAATCTCCTTCCTTCAAATCATTGACCAGTGTGGTATCTCCAATCACCATGGCCCCAACGGGAATGTGCGGCTCCATGACCGTATCCAGCGCAACGGCCAAGACCGCAACATCAGGGGGAATACCAGCCTTTTTCATATATTCCAAAACCATCGCAATCATCCCTACTATCTGAAACAAAATGACCGTAAGCAATATTTGGCGCATTCAATAACTCAACCGGTGCCGGACTTGCCGGTTTGGCCTTGTTTGGGGACAAAGCCATGAATATGCCAACTCTAAAAAAACAAAATAGACAGCAGAAACAAGACTTTACGTATTTGTCTGTAATGTTTGTGTGCTGTGAATGTATCATTATGATATATATTGTATCATAATGATAAATTTTGGCTTAAAATTATCCTGCATTTTAAGGGGGAGATTCATATTTTCTTACGAGCGTGTAAGCAGGTTCCATAAGAGTCAGAGTTCTTTGGTCCTAGATCTACTAATCGACTGAATATTATTTGTGGGCTATGGCTTATGCTTCGATTTGATTATCTTCGGGCAACAGGCATGCATCATCGAATCCTATGGGTGCGCCATATTGTGAAGGAATGTGACGGATGGCAAAACGTCAAGAAAACTTGCGCATGGCTGCGATTATGGCTGGAGGTTACGGAGAACGGCTTTGGCCATTATCCAGAAGTCACCGTCCAAAGCAGCTATTAGACATTGTAGGGGATGGCAATCCTTTGCTCAGCGGCGCGGTAAATAGAATTGAGCCGTTAATCCCACACGAGCGCGTTTATATTGTTACGAATGATTTACTTCGTGGCGTCATTCTCGAATCAATGCCTCAAGTGCCGGCCGAGAATATTCTTGCAGAGCCTTGTAAACGGAACACTTCAGCGTGTTTGGCTTTTGCTGCCGCCAGGATTTTGGCTGACTCGCCTTCTGAACAACAAGATGTGACCATGGCCGTGCTAACCGCCGACCACCGAATCACAAAAGACAATGATTTTCGCAGCACCGTAGCTGCGGCTTTGGAAACCGCCGAACAGACAGACACCTTGGCGATTATCGGGATCAAACCCACGCGTCCGGAGACATCTTACGGTTATATCGAAGTCTCACAGAAAGTGGACCAAAGCACTTCTCCTCTAACACCCATGCAAGTACTCCGCTTTCGTGAAAAGCCCAATCGGGAAGTGGCTGAGGATTTTATTTCGACGGGGCGTTTCTATTGGAACAGTGGAATGTTTTTTTGGCGGATTTCCGTTTTTTTGCGTGAACTGAATCAAGCCATGCCGACATTAGCCATGGCAACCCGGGAAATGGTGGAGTGCTTCCGCCGGGGTGGTCCGTCCGATCAAGAACGCTTGGTCCGAATCTTTGAAGGTTTAGCCGATATTTCTATCGACTACGGTCTAATGGAGAAGTGCCGTAATGTGACCATGATTCCGGCCAGTTTCGATTGGGACGATATGGGATCTTGGGATTCCGTTTCCCGTGCGCTTCCCCGCGACCATGCCATGAATACCGTCCGGGGCAATCCTATTTTGATCGATACCCAGGATTGTCTTGTGTACAACGCCGAGGGACCGGACGAACTTTCAATCGCCGTGATCGGGATGCAAGGCGTAACCGTTGTCGGCACGAAAGACGCCATGCTGGTTTGCCCCACTGATCATGCGCAGGATGTCCGTAAGGCAATTCGTCTTTTAAAAGACCGCTCCAGCAAACATCTTTAGTATGCCGGATACGATGGGACTTTATGCGGAGGCTGTCCAAACTCATTGGCCGGCGGATAAGTCCTTAATGCGAATGTCTTTCCACTCGATCCAGACATCATTTGAGTGCATTTGCAATGAGATACTGCCCTCACGAACGATATCGATATCATTGTAGACAACCGTTGTTTCACCGTTTACGCGAATCACACAGGTGTTGTCTTTTACGATGATTTGCATGGGAAACCACTGCTCTGATTCAACACGTGGCAGAATCGCTCGTTTGACATGATATAGGCTGCCGGTGGGATTGTTGCTGTCAGCGACATTCTCGATCTGGACTTCGTAACCCCGGTCTCTGGGGACGAGGTGTTTCCAACGGAAAAAGATGCCGCCGTTGGCGTATCGCTCCGCTCGCACATAGCAGTGCAGTTCGAAATCGCGCCATTGGCCGTCCGTAACCATGTAACTGGTTCCGCCGGTAGCGTGCATGGCCCCATCTCTCAAAGACCATTCGGCGATGTACGACCGGTCGGGTTCCCATTCCCGATGCCAGCCGTCGAATGATTTTCCATCAAAAAGAACCTGCCAGTTTTCTTTTGATGGGAGTTCTTTGATGCGGAGATTACGGAACCAAACTGCATATCCGGCATCTTGCAGGCCGATATAGCCCTGCCGGAAGCGGTATTTGAGTTCTTCGTGTTCTTCGACATTCAAGTCTTGGACAAGTTCGCCATTCAACCACACTTTTAATATCGGCCAATTGAAAAGAATACGCCCTTGGTTCCATTCCCCGCGCGGTTTCTCGGCATTCTTTATGGGGGGGACAACGCCGAAAATCGCTCCGGAAGTGACTTCAGGCATTTGGTTGTCGGTGAAATGATCAATTTGGACTTCAAAACCTACACGGGAGTTGCGGCCGTACTCCGGCGCGCTAAATAAGATCGCGCTGTTGCACCAGCCATCATTGCGATATTCATAGCGGAGGTCGAAGTTCTCGTATTTTTTGCCGGAACGCAGCCAGCAGGGGTAGTGAGCCTGACCGCTGCAATAAATTGTGCCGTTTTGAACTGTAAATGCATTGGCCGGGCCGTTTTGAATCGACCAGCCATCGAGTGATTTTCCGTTGAATAAATCTATAAATCCCTCTTCAGCGGACTCGACCGAGATAGCGAGCCATCCTAAAGCAATGATTGTTAAAAAGGAATTACGAATGATCTTGGCCATCATTTGGCGACCTCTCTTCATAAAATCACGATACTTGAAGTTTAATCCCATTTCCGCCAAAGCGGGACCGATAAGGATCATATCTACAGCGCTATATGAGTGAAGGCGGGCATGGTTTAGCATAGAGACTGTTTGAGACAATAATTCCTTATAAGTCTGTCACATATAGACGGCATCATTTTGCGGTACGGGAGGTTTATGTGATGCAAAGTAAGATCGTACAGATCAAAGCTATTTCGACTTTTTCAGTCGGTGTATTCCTGCTCGCGGTTTTTCTCATTGTCCTGCAGGCCAATGCCGCAGACACGGACACGCCAAACCCAATTACCCCGGATGAGAATGTTGTATTTGTAGATTCACTGACCAAGCCGCTTGAAAAGCCTTGGGAATGGGTGCGGGAAAGTCCTGATGCCAAGCGCATCACCGAGAAAGGACTGGAGATCAAACTTGAACCGGGTGGGCTTATGGGAGGTGGCCGCGATGCCAAAAATCTTTTGGTACGGCCCTGGCCTAAGGAATCTTCCGCCGTTTCGGTGTTTGTTGATGCGCGGCATGAGAGACAGTTTGAGCAAGCCGGCTTTCTTGTTTATAAGGACGACGATAATTACATCAAAATTGTCAAAGAAATGGTCGACGGAGTGTGTTGGATTGTTTATGTCGTCGAAATCGAAGCCGCTCCTAAAATCGTCGGCAAAGTCCGCGCTCCTAAAAAGGGAGTCTGGCTTGGTCTGGCCATAGAAGAGGAGAAGATCAAGGCATGCTTTAGTGCAGATGGAAAACACTACAAATCCGCCGGGGAGGCCGAATTTCCTATGGATCCCAAACCCCGTATCGGAATTTTCACGCAAAGCGGCCATCCCGGTGTAGACTATTGGGTGAGATTTGCCGATTTTAGATTGTTGAAGTCAAAGGTATGGGATGTCGAAAATTCCGGAAATGATGGCTGAACTGGACAATTCCATAGGGTTCTATTTAACTTATTGATTTAACAGTGGTTAAATGTCAATTTCGATTCCTGCAATGGATTTTTAAGATGGGGAAATTTTTTAGAAAAAAGACTCACCGCTACTTGCCAGAAAGACTCAGCAAAGGTATATTGAATATGTGTTAGGCATACCGAACGTATGTTTTGCACACTGGCCTGCCAGCACCAAGTTATCTGAAAGGCGGGCCAGCCGATATTTAGATTGGGGTGAATTGAGATGACATTGGATACGTTGCCTATTGGTGGTTCCGGAGTTGTTGCCGACATTACGGGGTCTCCCAGTGATCGTCAGCGGCTCGGCGAAATGGGCTTGATATCCGGTACTCCCGTAAAGGTAGTCCGTGTTGCTCCCTTGGGCGATCCTATGGAATTGCATGTTCGCGGGTACAATCTTTCATTACGTAAAAAAGACGCCGCCTCCATTTTGGTTTCCGATTAAATGGTTGAATTAGACACCTCTGTACAAACAACCGCGCTTTCAATTACCGGTAAGCGGTGGGTTGCGGTTGTTGGCAATCCCAATACCGGAAAAACGACTTTGTTCAATGCTTTAACCGGTATGAGGCAGCGTGTTGGTAATTATCCCGGCGTTACAGTTGAAAAGAAGATTGGGATAATCCGTGAGGGCGGTACTGAAGTTGTTTTAGTAGATCTTCCCGGCTGTTATAGCATCGCGGCTCGTTCGCCGGATGAGATGGTCGCAATCGATGTACTTATGGGACGAATGCCGGACTGCCAACCTCCGGATTTGGTCGTTGTTGTTCTAGATGCTTCCAATATCGAGAGAAACCTGTATTTGGCCAGCCAATTGTTGGAAATCGGGCTCCCGATAATTATATGCCTTAATATGATCGATATGGCGGAAGCCGCGGGTATTACAATCGATACTGAGCGGCTTTCGGCTGAACTGGGAGCTCGGATTGTATCGACTTCCGCAAAAAGCGGGCGAGGATTGGATGAACTTCGGCAATCGATTCTGAATCCCGAAGATTTTCCACGTCCTAAATCTTTGCTCGAATACCCTCCGCTCTTGCTCGAAGAAGCGAAAAGACTTTGCACTCTTTTTTCGGCCAAAGCGGCTGAAAGTGGTTCCGCACCTACCTATTTTGATTGTGTTCGAATGTTGCTCGAAGCCGGCGGATATGCTGAAAATCGCTGGACGGAGAAATTGGGTCATTCGTTTTCTGAAACCTTAGATGCTTCGCGGCGGCATATCGAAGCCGAAGGATATGATTTAGCCATACTGGAAACGCATTTGCGTTATGGGAAAATCGGCGAACTTCTCGTTCGGCACGTACAAGTCGATGCCGGTGACCGAGTGCCATTTTCGGAACGCCTTGATCGTATTTTTACGCACCGGCTATGGGGCTCCGTCACGTTTCTCCTGATTGTGGGGCTTGTTTTCCAGGCCATTTACTCTTGGTCTGCGCCGTTCATGGATGCTATCGATCAATTCTTTGGCGCAATCAATGAATTTGTCGGCGGAATCCTGCCGGAAGGTTCTTTTCAATCGTTTCTGACAGATGGTGTGATTACCGGCGTTGGCGCGGTTGTTATCTTCCTGCCGCAGATTCTTCTCTTGTTTTTGTTTATTGCAATTTTAGAAGATTGCGGGTATCTGCCTCGAGCCGCATTTTTAATGGATCGGCTGTTATCAAAAGGCGGTCTTTCGGGAAAATCCTTTATTCCTTTGCTTTCAAGTTTTGCGTGTGCAGTGCCCGGTATTATGGCTACACGTGTGATTGAAAACCGGCGTGACCGAATTATAACCATGATGATTGCGCCGCTGATGTCATGCAGTGCGCGTTTACCTGTTTATACAATTCTAATTGGGACGTTTATCCCCAGTGTCGCGGTGTTAGGCGGCCTTATAAACCTTCAGGGGTTGGTTCTCTTTTTGATGTACTGCGTCGGTGCGGTGATCTCGATTCCTATTGCCCTTTTTATGCGTAAGACGGCGTTTCGCAACCAGCGAAACGATCTGATTATGTTGGAACTGCCTTCGTATCAATGGCCCTCGGCGCGCAATGTATTTATGCGTATGTATATCCAGGGCCGTGCTTTCCTGATTCGCGCGGGTACGATTATTTTTGCGATGTGTGTTGTGGTTTGGGCGCTTACTTACTATCCCCGTCCGCAGTCGATTGCGGAAACCTACGAAGTGCAAAAAGCCGAAGTTCTCGCTCCTTATGCAAATATTCAGAGTTTTGAAGAACTTCCGGAAACAGTGCAAGCCGAACTCCAACAACTGGAAAATGAAGAAGCCGGAGCTTATGTGCGCCAAAGTTATCTTGGCCGTATGGGACGTACCATCGAACCGGCTGTGCGTCCCTTAGGTTGGGATTGGAAGATCGGAACGGCGGTTTTGGCCTCTTTCCCCGCACGTGAAGTTATTATCGCGGTCCTGGGGATCATCTACGATCTTGGTGGCGAAGAGGATGAGGAATCGGCTTCACTATCGGACCGTTTACGCTCTGCCCGGCATCCCGATGGAAGACCGGTGTACAACATCCCGGTTGCGCTTTCAATTATGATCTTCTTTGCGCTATGCGCTCAATGCGGATCGACATTGGCGACCATTCAACGGGAATCTAATTCTTGGAAATGGCCTGTTTTTGCCTTCTCCTATATGACGCTTCTGGCTTACATTGGGGCTTTTCTTGCATACCATTTGGGGATGATGGTTCTTCGCTAACTACCTCTTTGCGGGTGAATTTGTCTGCCGCTATCGCCACAGCACATTTTCCATTACGATTCTCATACGTATCTTTACGAACAAACACACAACGCATGATTACATGAATTCGCCTCTTGTTTGAGCGGACCGACATGCTAGAAAAGTGTCTTTGATTTGTATCTGTTGGCTCGGGGGAATTAACTTACGATTCGGCTAAGTTTCCACCGTTGCGCATAAAATCATTTGGAGGCTTCTATATCGTGGACGAATCTGGCGCGGGCATCATCCGTCTTGGTGACGCAATCACGTTAAGTATCTATTTGATCGGCACGTTAGGCCTCGGACTTTGGTTCGGGATTCGCACAAAGACAACCGAAGGTTATTTCTTGGGCGGAAGGAAAATGCCCGGTTGGGCTGTCGGAATCTCAATGTTGGGAACGGCGATCAGCTCAATTACGTTCCTTGCTTACCCCGGCTCGGCCTATGACGGCAACTATAGCCGGATCGTTCCTGGCTTAGCTTTACCTATAGGCGCGATTGTTGCCATCTTTTTGTTTGTACCTTTTTATCGGAAGACAGGCTTTATCAGTGCCTATACTTATTTTGAGCGGCGGTATGGTCTCTGGGGCCGTGTTTATGTTTGCATTCTATTCAGCCTGGGCCAGATTTGGCGTATGGGTTTGATCCTTTATCTCCTTTCGATGGCCGTTACGAGTATGCATCCCGCATGGGATCTCAAGACCGTCATTCTTATGATCGGAGTTTTTGTCACGGTCTATACCGTGCTTGGCGGTATTGAGGCCGTTATTTGGACGGATGTCTTTCAAACCATTGCGTTGATACTGGGCGGCATCGCTGTCATTGTTGTTGTCTTCTTTAGCGTTGACGGTGGTGCGGGCACCGTATTTCGCATGGGGATGGAAAGCGGAAAATTCTCATTTGTTGGGCAAGATGCGGAATCTCTATTCGATATAAGTTTTGCCCGTGACACGTTAATCATGCTGATTCTGATCGGAACGATCGGTAATATTCAGGAGTTTGCGCTCGATCAAACGAAGATTCAGCGTTATTGCGCCGCTTCCACAACGGCCGGTGCGCGCCGGGCGACATGGACCGGTGGTTTGGGATGCATTCCCGTATGGCTGTTGTTCATGTTTGTAGGAACTTGTTTGTGGGTATTCTACCAATTGCATCCGGATCACATGCAAAGAGAAATGCTTGCAGATGAAGTATTCCCCTATTTCATTCTTCGTGAATTGCCCAATGGTCTTGGCGGTGTGGTTATTGCCGGCGTATTGGCTGCTGCGATGTCATCTATTGACTCCAGTATGAGCGGTACGACGACTGTCGTGACTGAAGATATTTATAAGCGAATCTTGGTGCAGGGACGCGACGATCCCTATTATCTCAAAGCTGCAAAAGTGATTGCCGCCCTGAGTGGTGTTTGCATGATTGTTGTGGCCATAGGCCTGACTTACCTTCGTCAGGAAGCGATTCTCGATATTGCCTTTATTGTCGGAGCCATGTTGGCCGGAGGTATCGGCGGACTGTTCTTTATCGGTTTCTTCACAATACGAGCGAACAATTTTGGTGCTATTGTCGGGGTTATCTTTGCCGTTATTGCGACCTTGGGCATGACTTATATCGAATCAAAAGCAAAGATTTATGAAAGCAGTGTCACCTGGATGATCGAAGATGCAATCAAGTCAGGTGAAGTTGATTCTGATACATTGCGGACGGAAATCCGCGCCGAAGCCGCCGCCCGCGGTGAGAAACTCAAATTGGCGGATGTAGAAAAGGAAGAGAAGAGCCGAATCCGAGCAATGTTAAATGAGCGGATTCTGAACGAATTAGGTGAGGCTCCACCTTTCTTGGGTGAAGCGATCGGTATTCACTCCTTTATGATGGGAGTTATCACAAACTTCATTGCGTTTGTCCTCGGCTATATCTGCAGCTTCCTGCGTCCGCCTAAGCCAATTGAAGAGTTGGGTGGACTTACTTGGTGGACTCGGGATATGGAACGCAAAGAAGCCTGATCACCGTTTGCCGATCTCCAGGCGGTTTTTGTTTCTGTGAATACGGCACAAGCCGGGTGTGTTATCCTTTGCCCGGAGGCCGAAGAATTCGCGGACTTCTATGCACAGATTTATCTTTTGTAGAAGTGCTCGCAATATAGTTTTCGCTTGCGGAGGTAAAAAACGATGAAGCATTATCGCAAAGAACTTTGGTTTGATATCCCAACCCGGCGCGCATTGCTTAACATAACACCGCAAGTCGAATCTTGTCTGCGCGAATCCGGTATTCAGAATGGGCTTTTGCTTTGCAATGCCATGCATATTACCGCTTCTGTTTTTATCAATGATGATGAATCAGGCCTGCATCAGGATTACGATGATTGGCTGGAGAAATTGGCCCCGCATGAGCCGGTAAGTAAGTACAGGCACAATGTCGGCGAAGACAACGCGGATGCCCACATGAAGCGCCAAATTATGGGGCGTGAAGTCGTTGTGGCGATTACGGATGGACAATTCGATTTCGGCCCCTGGGAGCAGATTTTTTATGGGGAGTTTGATGGCCGCCGGCGCAAACGTGTACTGGTGAAGATCATTGGTGAATAAACCGAGTGGTTTCCTCTCTACTCGGTTGTTCTAGCGGTAGTTCGGAATTGCATTGATACAATTCCGGCGCAGCTCTCGGCGGCGCTAGTATTGCCGGGTGTATTCCGATTGCATTGATACAATTCCGGCGCAGCTCTCGGCGGCGCTAGTATTGCCGGGTGTATTCCGAGCGTGGATATGGTAATTTGTTTGCATGATATCCGAGTAAACAGAATTTTAATTCTTGCGAGAGGGAATCATGATGAAAATAATGATCAGTGCACTACCTGAACTTTTAATCGCCGGTCTTGTGTTAGGCTTTGTTGGAAGTGTATCGGCACAGGCCGAGAAGCCCATCCGTGTCGGCATGGTTGGCCTGGATACATCGCATGTAATTGCATTCACGAAGATTTTTAACGATCCGAACAATCCTGAGCATGTCCCGGGCCTAAAAATAGTTGCCGGTTTTAAGGGAGGGAGCCCGGATATCGAATCCAGCTATTCCCGTGTCGATAAATATACCCAGCAACTCCAAGAGGAGTTTGGTGTTGAGATCGTCGATACTGTCGAAGAACTCTGCAAAAAAGTCGATGTGGTCATGATCGAAGCGGTCGAAGGCCGTCCGCATCTTGAATATGCCAAAAAAGTAATCGCGGCGGGATTACCGATGTTTATCGACAAACCGATAGCCGCGGAACTTGGCGATGCGGTTGAAATTGCCCGGCTGGCCAAAAAAGCCGGCGTGCCTTGGTTTGGCGGCTCAAGTTTGCGGTGGTGGAAGGGTGTGCAAGAAGCAATCGATCCCGAAAAGGTTGGCGATATTCTGGGATGTGACGCTTACTCGCCATGCGCCTATGAACCCCATCACACCGATTTGTATTGGTACGGAGTTCACGGCGTTGAAATTCTCTATGCAGCGATGGGGCCGGGCTGCAAAACCGTGTCGCGCACCCAAACCAAGTATTGCGATTTGGTTATCGGTGTTTGGGAAGATGGCCGCATCGGCACCTACCGGGGCACCCGTCATGATGATGACGGCGGTTTTGGACAGCATGCCTACGGAGCCAAGATTTTTGGATCCAAAGACAACAGCTATGTCGAAGGACATAGCTATCGCGGATTGCTGGTTCAGGTTGCCGAGTTCTTCAAGACCAAAAAGCCGCCGATCAGCAACGAAGAGATGCTTGAAATCCTGGCCTTTATGACCGCAGCGGATGAAAGCAAACGCCAAGGCGGTAAAGCCGTTCCATTGCCTGATTTCAGTATCGATTGATTGAACCTCAATGAGGCCAGTTGTTTGCAGGCGACAATATTAAAAAAGTGATCAAAGCGGCGTTCCTGTTTTTGGGGACGCCGTTGTCTTTTCGCCGGAATTACAGATGGTCCATGTCCTTCCACGCACGTGCTGTTTTTGTGATGACTGGCTACAGGATTCCAGAATCGCTATAGACTAGGGCATGTTTCGACTTACCAGCCCGCCCCAGCCATTACCGCTCACCGCGTTGCCGCAACGCCGCCCATGGGCCACGGCTGTGTTTTGCGCCGTCCTGTTTTGGTTTTTTCGCGCTCTCAATCCCGGTGGTGACGGCGATCTCATCGTACGCTTTACGGAATCCGGTGCGTGGCTGATTAAAAGCGAATTCTTTGGACAGGCTATTTTTCAGGCCAGTTACCGTATTTTTGAGCCGCTGGGCTACGATGGCCGTCTGGCCGTGAATGTTGCCAGCTGTGTCTGCGGTTTTTTTGCGGTTGCCGGTTTTTGTTATGCAATGCGGGCGCTGGCGCCGCCTTTGCCATGGGTGGGATTCGGGCTGTTTGCCGCATCGGGTATCTTTAGTTTGTGCTTCAGTTATATGGAGTACTATCCCTCTCTTTTAGCGGCAATGACATTTTGGAATTGGTCGGCGTTTCAATACCTGCGCGGACGCAGCCGGGGTGTGGCCATCGCTTTGTGGTTTTGTTTGGCTGTTTGGTTTCATCAAGGAATGCTGTTTGCATTTCCCGCCTTGGTCTTGCTTCCGTTTGCCGCTCGCCGTGTGAAGGATATTCCTGAGATTCTTCTGGGATTGTTGCCTTTGGGAGTTCTATGGTTCTTTCGTCAATACCCCACGCTTTCACCAATCTTTATCGAAGGACAAAGCCATAACTGGAATTTCGTTCCGTTTGTTCTGGAGCCGGATAGCAAACGTCTATATGCCATGTTTTCTTGGGCGCACGCGCATGACATCCTTTATGCTTCCTATCGACGGTCGGTTTTGGCTTGGCCGTTGCTGGTTGTGGTTATCTTGGCGCGTTGGCGCGATCTGATGCGAACAATCGACGGCATTACGCTGTTTCTTTTTGTTCAATTTCTCGGATTTCTGTTTTTGTCACTTACCTGGCATCCCAATCTGGCTATGCCTTGGGATTGGGACCTTTTTGCCGTAGAGGCCTTGCCCGCGATTTTGCTTCTGGCTCATCTTTTGCCCACAGTTTTAAAGACACGACAAAGGATTTTTGTGATAGCGTTTTTAATAGGTTTCAGTGCATTCTTTGCCTGGCGTCATATCATGATCGATGCGCGATTGCATATGCGTGAGTTTTGTTCAATCAAAGTGGCCGGGGATGAAGATGAACGGTTGGAGATTACCGTAGATGGACGTTATCGGGGTCGATACGTTCCTGCGCTTTTGCCGGGGCGGCATATTGTGAAGATTATCTGTAAAGATCGTGGCGTCGCTTTTAATTACGCTGTTGTGATGGATGGCGGTAGCGCGATCACAATTCAACTGCCTGGCATTTCCAGCGTTTATGATCCGGTTTTGCATGGTGTTGGGTGGACTCCAGCCGCACCGGCCGGACATTTACCCTTAGATTTTCGCCGTTTGGAATCTACGCAAGTCCATTCGGAGGTTGGTGCTGACGCTGATACTGATGATTCAACTGTAGAATCTTCAGTATCCTCCGATTCTTGAAATATGATGAAACAGCCCTCTGTATTAACAATCGATCTAGAGGCTTACCGCTCGAATTTGGAGTTCTTTAAGCGGTTGGCTCCGAACTCGGAACTCTGTGCTGTCGTAAAGGCCAATGCCTACGGTCATGGTCTTATTCCCTGTGCACAGGCGGCCATTCAAGCGGGCGCATCCCGGCTGGGATTTGTCGATAATGCCGAGGCCGCAACACTTCGGGACGCGGGGATAACAGTGCCGTTGGTTCGGTTGCGTCCGGCGATATTGGAAGAAGCCCAGGTTGCGGCCAAATACGATGTTGAAGAATCGATTGGCGATGTTTCGGCCGCGAGGCTGTTTGCCGATTGGGGGCGGGAGAGAAGGAAGCCGGTTGTTTGTCATTTAAAGTTGGATGTGGGCATGGGCCGTGCCGGTGTGGATCTTATCAGTCATCCGGAACATGGCAGGCAGATCATTGAGATGGAGGGACTTGAGGTTGTCGGGCTCATGACTCACTTCCCATGCTCGGATGAAATAAACGAATCCTTTACACTCCGGCAACTATCGCGATTTCAGGAATTTCTAAATCAGCTCAAACCGGTATGTGGCGACCGGATTGTGTGTCATACAGCCAACAGCGCCGCCTGCCTTCGTTTTTCTGAAACTCGCCTGGATATGATTCGCCCGGGGATTGCATCGTATGGATTGGAACCAGGGCCATCATGCCCGTTGCCCCAGGAGTTGAGGCCGGTGATGTCTTGGCACACCTTTCTGGCTCAATGCCGAGAGATGTGTACCGGTTCCACGGTTGGCTATGGAAGCACCTATACGTTGCCGGAGGCCAAACGAATCGGAACATTGCCTGTCGGATATGCCAATGGTTATGACCGGCGGTTGGGGGGGCGTGCCTGTGTTTTGATTCGTGGCCGCCGATGTCCGGTTTTGGGTCGAATTTCCATGGATATGGTTTCAGTTGATCTGACACCCGTTCCTGATGCCGTGGTGGGGGATGAGGTTGTATTATTAGGTGCTCAGGGCCAAGATGAAATCAATGCATCAGAGATGGCAGGATGGATGGACACGATTACGTATGAAATTGTGACCAACTTGGGGCGGAGTGCTTATCAGAACCAAGTTTGTTATTTGCCGTCCCCCCAAACCTGAAATCATTTGAAAAACAGACTAAATTTGAATGGGGCCGCGTGGGATTCGTGTTGGCAATTGCATTTGCCAGCGTGTAAACCGGATCTTTATGATAATTTTAATCTCTAAAAAGAAATGTGAGAGACAGCGTGAAAGAAATTCTATTTTCCAGATCCGCCGCAGTAAGAATGCATTTGATTCCCGTAGCCCTGCTATTCATTTTGTTGCTGAGTTCTCTGTGCACGTATGCACAGAATATCCGCATAACGGATTTGCCCGGACAAGTGATTACAATCAGCGGTTTGGACCCGAGCGAGACTCCTGAGCCTTCCGTCGCCGGGATCGGTGATATTAATGGTGACGGCTTTGATGACTTGGCTTTCGGATTACCCCAGGCCGACGCGGAAGATTTTGGACGTGCGACGCCGGGCGTTGTACGAATTGTCTACGGGCGGGCCGAGTGGCCGGACACGCTCGACCTTAGTGATCCTGCGCAATCCGATGTCACGCTGATTGGCGAGGGGGAAGACGGCGAATTCGGAGGTGTGATTCAAGCGCTCGGCGACATCAATAACGATGGTTTTACTGACGTGGGCATCTTAGCGCCGGGCTTTAATGTTGAAATTGTCGATGGAGAGTATGAGTTTTATACGTTTGGACGCGGGTATTTATTTTTCGGTGGCCAAGCACTGCCTGCAACTGTCGACATGCAGACGCCGGGCAATCATGGGGCGGTGATTGAATCGGCATCCGGAATTGCTTCGATTTCAAGCGTGGGCGACTTCAATAACGATGGAATCGACGATTTGGTAATTGGTGAAGTCGATTATGCGATTCCCGATCCGGAAGATCCCGAATTTAAGATCTATCCCGGCCGCGGTTTGGTGATAACTGGGCGCGAGATTTGGCCGGAGCGTTTTGGCACTGGCACGCCTCCCGAAGGTTATTTGTCGATCGTTGGGAAACGCGATGGTGAATTTACCGGTGGCGCCGTCGCAGGTATCGGAGATGTCGATGGGGATGGTTTTGACGATGTCTGTGTGAACCAACTTTTTGCCACAGACGATAACTATTTATTTGTAGGCCGCGCTTTTGTTGTTTATGGACGTAACGATCTCGATCTTGAAATCGATGGTGAAACCGCCTCAGGTGAGGTCACCGCTTTATATGCAGATACGTTTTCGGGCAATAGCATCACTTCTATTGCCGGTGGATTGAACATTGCCGGTGATGTACTCCCTGATTACGCCGCAGGGCTAAGCGGCGCGGGGGAGCAATTTGGATTGGGTTTGGTCACAGTAATAGAAGGGTCTACTGAACGGCCCCAGCGGATTGATCTTGCCGATACGGAACGTGACGGTAGCCATTTGATATGGGGTGAACGCACTTTAGGGCTGTTTGGCGATCACCTTCAGTTCGTTCCCGATCTATCCGGAGATGGAATCAACGAATTGCTTGTATCTGCACCTTCTGCCGAAACCATGCATGAGACTGTCCAAGAGGGCCGCCTGTTTCTGATTTCCGGTTCAAAAATTAAAGGAGCGACAACTTTTGTTGATTATATTTCCGGATCAGTGGATGGGCGGCGCGATTTGGAGCGGTTGGCCGCTGGCTTTGAGAATGCCGGGGATGCAAATGGTGATGGCCGTCCGGACCTCATCATCGATTCTTTTCCGCTATCGGTTGCCGAGCCTGGTTTGGCTTATCTTGTGCTCTGGGGAGACGATCCCGGTGATCTTAATGGTGACCTGATACACGATGCGAAAGATACGTTTCTGTTTGCCGGTTCGTGGCAGGATGAACCCGCAGATGTGCTGTTTGTTGACCGGGCGGACCGCGACCTGAATAGCTTGCTTGATCGTGCCGACCTTGTTCCTTTCATTGCGGGATATTAGGGGCCTTGTTGCTGCCGAGTATTTGGTGGCGGCCATCCGGCCGGTAGGCTTGTCACTGCGGCACATTCTGTCTCGAAGTGAGCAAATCCATATGCTGCCGTGAAAGCGGAGCCGGTTTCAATGCCTAAGATTCATATCACGCCTTCAGGGCTGGAAAAGATTCGGCAGATACGCCGTTGTCAGGGAAAAGAGGATTGGGGGCTTCGCATTCACATAAAGGGCGGGGGAATCTGCGCGGGATTCGAGTATCTCATCGCTCTGGATAACGATCCCGAGCCCACTGACATGGTTTGTCCAGTGGAGGAACTGACTGTTTATCTGTCCCCGGAAAGTGCGGAATTTGTCGAAGGAGCCACGATTGACTATAAGGTCACGCCCGAAGGGGAAGGCTTCGTGGTGGATTTGCCGCCCCGTGAGCATGCTTGCTGCTGCGAAAGGACTTCATGATCCTGTCATCTTCCGGGAAAAAATCTCAAACGAGCGAGCGTAGGGGCTTCCGAATCGTTATGATTAAAGGTTGCCTGTCTGTGAAGGTGCCTGGAGTCCGGTCCAGCAGAGTTGAAGAGGGTTTTCTTCGCAGTACAATAGGCTGACATCATTTGGGATACGGTGGAAACAACATGAATCCGCGTATTGCTATTGCCATTGCAATACTTATTGTCATTGCCCTCCTTGCCGCAGGGGGGTGGTATACGGTGAAATGGAAGGCATGGGATTCTCCTTGGGGCGGCCCATCCGATCAGGTCTTGATTACGATCCAAAATGGCTGGAGCGCCCATGAGATCGGTCAGGAATTGTATGAGAACGGCGTTGTTAAAGATCTTTTCTTTTACAAGATTATGGCCGATTTCCATGGATTTGGGTCGAAACTCAAAGCCGGGGAATATATGTGTTTGGGAACACAAAGCCCAAATGACATTCTGCAGATGATCTATCTGGGGCGGGCCTATCAACATAAAATCACGATACCGGAAGGTCTTCGGCTGGTTGAAATCGCCGAAAAATATGACGAGATAGGGATTTGTCCCAAAGAAGAATTTATCGAATACGCTTCCAAAGGACAGACCTATCAAGATGTAGAGGATGGGCAGGTCCGCGCACCCGGGACTGAAGGTTTCCTCTTCCCTGACACTTATTCACTGGAGCGTAATACCCCGGCAAATAAAGTTGTCGAATATATGATCCGCCGTTTTAATACCGTATATTTGGAACTTGAGAAAACAGTCCCCGAAAACGAACGTTGGTGGAAACAAAAGGATGGGGGAGAAGTGTTGGCCCTGGTTACCTTGGCTTCGCTTGTCGAGAAAGAGGCCAAACGAGATGAAGACCGGGCCACGATTGCCTCGGTTTTCTTGAATCGTATCAAACAGGGTGAACGGCTGGGATCGGAAGCGACCGTGCGCTACGCGCTTGATGTATGGGACCGGCCACTAACCAAAGACGAACTCCAAGTTGACGATCCTTACAACACGTATGTGAAGAAAGGGTGGCCGCCCGGCGCAATTTGCAATCCCGGGAAGGAGTCATTGGAAGCGGCGATGAAACCCGCAAAAACCGATTATCTGTTTTTTATGCATACGGGAGATGGTGTGACCGAATTCTCGCACACCAATTCCGAGCATGAACGAATGAAGGCTCGGGTTAAGGCGGCGGGGTAGCCTCGCGGATGACAAAGCCTTTTCTCTTTTTAGTCCAAATCGATATTGAAGGACCATCTCGGCTGGTTGAACAGCTGGAGCGTTGCGGTATTCCCTGGGAACAGCGCAATCTTTATGCGGGCGATGCTGTGCCGGAAAATCCCCGGTCATATGCCGCCATTATTCCTATGGGGGGACCGATGAATGTTTATGAGGAAGACACCTATCCCTTTTTAAAAGAAGAGGATTGTCTTCTTAAACAAGCCTTGGAAGCCGAGGTTCCAATTCTGGGGCTGTGTTTGGGATGCCAGCTGTTGGCCAAAGCGGCCGGCGCCAAAGTTGTTCGTAATCCTCTGCCTGAAATCGGCTGGATGAAGGTTCAACTTACGGAACAGGGTGTGAATGATCCCCTTTTCCAAGGTCTTGATGCGGATTTAAGCGTATTCCAATGGCATGGCGACACGGTTGAACTGCCTGCTAACGGAGTTTGGCTGGCCTCATCGGAACGGTGCCGGCATCAGGCATTTCGGATTGGCCGGGCCGCGTATGGTCTGCAATTCCATGTTGAAGTTGCACCGGATGATGTCCATGCCTGGACCGAAGCCTATCTCTCCGATTTACGCCGCCAGGACGATGGCACCATTGAACGCCATCTTCGGGAAGATGGGCACCTTTATGACTCGGACCTGGAAGCCTCGACAGCGAAATTGATGGACAATTTTATTAGACTGACCGGTACCGATGTCTAATCCAGAAACAAATGGTTTGCCCGGGGATGCGATTCAATCGGATATCCCTATTGTCCAGTCAGTTGCCTCGATTCCTTCAATTCTTTCTCAGACGAACCATCCCAAATGGTTGATTCCTATTTTGACAGTGCTGGTAATCGCCGCGATCTTTGCGGGGCAGGCAGGCGTTGAGGGAATTCTCGCCGGCGTTGCTTTGCTTCTGATTTTTGGATTGCAGAAGCGGTATGCCTTTCTGCTTTCATTGCCTGTGTCATGGCTTTTAGCGGCTTCTTGGCTTGCGGTTTCTTTGACAGCATGGCGGGGGATGGAGCGGGATTCCCAACTTCTGGGACCCGGTCTATGGGCTGTAGTGTTGGTGATCGCCTTTGCCGTGCTTTTCTTCCGGTATTTTGGGTATCGAAGTCAGGTAAATCTTTTTGGCGGTGTTTTTGCCGCCGTGACTTTAGGAATCATGGGATTGACCGGTTCGATTCTGCTTGCACCTCTATGGATCACAAGCGGACGGTTGGGCGAAGCTAAGGCGATTTTGGATCAGAGCCGTGGACTTTCAGATGCATTGTTTTTGTTCGCTCTGCTTGGTGTGACTCCGTTTTTTATTTATTTGAAAAGCAACAAACAAGAACGCGATTGCCGGTTTCCTTTTGTTGCCGGCGCAATCGCACTAGTTGTCTCGGGCGGGATTCAAGCCGCTCAAGTGTATGCCGATTGGTATAAGGCCTCAGACGCTGAACGTACTCCCGGACAGGCGATTATGGCCTTTGAGGGCTATGAAAAAACACTTGGCCGGTTAGAACGCATCCGGGCGGCCGCTCCCGGATCGAACCTAAATGCGCTTTTGCATAGAAGAATGGCGGTGACGGCCCTAGATGGAGGGCACGGCGCCGGTGCGCTTATTGCATACCCTCCCCGGCAGTATGGGGGAAATGCCACTTGGGAGTTGGCAGCCTCAACCTGGACCAGCGCGAGCCTTACACAACTGCGGAACGATCCGATAACCGGCTTTAGCCAATTGCCGGGTCTTTATGTCGATTTTGAAATACGTAAAGAAAACGATAACTATCAGCGTTTCGCTTTGGATGCCTGGGGGAGAGTCTGGAGGTTGCCTGAAACCGAATGGGGTATCGTTCGGTTGGAGTGGAGTCCCAATCCCTTATTTCCAGGCAATGCCGAAGACCTTGAATCCCGGGGTGATGTCTGGATTGTTCTCGGTGGCGATGGGCGAATTGATAGTTCTGTACCGATTCCTTGGCTCAAAATTCCCGAATCCGCCAGGATCTCGCCGGAACATAAAACGATAGCTCTTAAAATTCTCCCGAATGCCGATGCTGCTCTGATTACTACCAATCATGGCCATATTGTTGGTTTGGGAAATGTCCCGGCCAATTTAAAAATTCCTGAACGCCCACTTTTTTCAAGAAAGATTGTCGCCGATCTTGAAATCGATTATGACGGTGGTGCTTTTTACCTGCTGGATAAACACGGCGCGATTCACGCTTTTCCCCGGGGAGAAGAAGATATCGCTCATTCTCAGCCGGAAGTTCCCAGCGCACCCTATTGGCGCGATATGGCCGCTCTCGACTTAGAGCGCGCACCGCCGGGCAAGGGCTTCTATATTTCAACTGTGCATGGCGAAGTGTTTCCAGTAGTTGCCGAACCTTATCGTATGGTTTACAGACCGGAACCCGCGCATCGATTTGCCGCTGTTGGCTTGGCTATCACCGATGAGGATCAGCCGTTGGTGCTCCTTGCCAATGGTTCAATTGAAATTGTTCCTTAAGGGTGTCATTAGAATCTGCACATGATTCTTTGTCGCCTATTCTTGGCGGCAGAATAAGTTGAATTTGTAAAAAGTCCGGCCAGATGGCAACGTCATTGAAACAAACATCTTGACGGCATTATGTATGAAACGTAGCCTCAATCTGGCTAAATTGGACTTTTGTTCGCCAAGTCAGGCTTACATTCCGGATTCAATTCGCTTCAGATAAAAAATACGTCTTGCCCAACTAGCGGCAAGCGGAGGTAAAAAGATGGATCATAAAGATGTTTCACGGCGCATATTTCTGATGAGTACAGCTGTGGCTGTGTCCGGTTGTGCCACAAAAGGTGTGCCTTCATTGACTCGTTTGGGTTATCAATCGCCGAATGGAAAGCTGAATTTGGCCGCAATTGGCGCAGGTGGAAAAGGTGGAGGCGATATTAAAGAAACCGGCAAAGGCGAAAATGTTATTGCGCTTTGTGATGTTGACTGGCAACGTGCCGGAGGTACTTTTGAAGCCTTCCCCAAGGCCAAGCAATACAAAGATTTCCGCGATATGCTCGATAAAGAGCCCAGCATTGAAGCGGTAACGGTTTCTACTCCCGATCATATGCATGCTCCGGCCGCGATTCGGGCCATGCGCATGGGGAAACATGTTTACGTTCAGAAACCATTGACTCATACGGTTTATGAAGCCCGGTTAATGACCGAAACCGCCCGCGAGTATGGTGTGAAAACGCAAATGGGTAACCAAGGCCACTCCGGCGTTGGCGTTCGGGAACTATGCGAAATGATTTGGGATGGTGCCATCGGTCAGGTCCGCGAAGCTCATATCTGGACAAATCGTCCGGTGTGGCCGCAAGGGATTCTTCCGGAATGGACCGATGGTATTGCCCGGCCCTTACCCGAACAGCCGATTCCCGATTGGATGGATTGGGATTTGTGGCTCGGTCCCGCACCCTACCGTCCCTATAACGAAGGGTATGCTCCCTTTAAGTGGCGTGGATGGTGGGACTTTGGATGTGGCGCACTCGGCGACATGGCCTGCCACATCATGGACCCGGCCAACTGGTCGTTGCATCTGGGCAATCCCATCAGTGTGGAATGTGTCTACCAAGAAGAAAAGAACGATCAGACCGCGCCATCAAAATCGATTATTAAATACAGATTCCCCGAGCGTCTTAGCCTGTGCCCGATTGATGTCTACTGGTATGACGGTGGACTTCAGCCGGATCGTCCGGAAGGTATTGCCCCGGATGTGAAACTGGGCGACGGCAACAACGGCTCCCTATTCATTGGCGATGAAGGCATCATCACCACGGGTGAATACGGTGGCGACACACGCATCATTTACCCGACAGATAAGATGGCCGACTACAAGCAGCCGGATCCAATCATTCCTCGCGTGCCGAATCACTACAAAGACTGGGTTCAGGCCTGCAAAGGCGGCGTGGCGGCATGCTCCAACTTCGATTACGCCGGTCCGTTCACGGAAGTGGTTGTCTTGGGCAATCTTTGCCTGCATTGCGAAGGCGAGCTTCTGTGGGATTCGGAAAATATGCGTATCACCAACAACCACGAAGCCAACAAATACGTTACCAAGAAGTACCGTAAAGGCTGGGAACTTTAAGATTTCCTGAGTCACGATGTTGTGTAAAAAGTAAGCAATCCCGGTATGGCCGATGGCTATACCGGGATTTTTCTATTCAGGCGCCTGGACCGGAACGATAAGGATGAGAACTGCCTGTCATTTCACTCCCCCTGCGTTTTGATTGTCTTGACGCTACGTATCTCCGACTTATCCTGCTGGAGGGAAGGTATGTTCCTTAGATGGAGCGTTGCCTGGCCCCCGATTCTATTCAAAACGATTCCAAGCGACACTTTTTGTCGTTGTCAGCTGGTACTGGCAGATGGAGGAGAATTATGAAACGCAGTGATGTTTCCCGCCGAATATTCTTGATGGGGGCATCGGCCGCTGTTGCCGGTTGCGCAACAGGCCGTGTGCCTTCGCTGACGCGTATGGGGTACCGTTCACCCAGCAATAAATTGAATGTGGCTGCGATTGGTGCAGGAGGTCAGGGGAACAGCGATATTCATAACTGCCAGAGCGAGAATGTGGTTGCTTTGTGTGATGTTGATCTAAGCCATGCCGCCACTGCCATCGAAGATTTTCCCAAGGCGAAAACCTATACCGATTTTCGTGTCATGTTGGAAAGGCAAAAAGATATTGATGCAGTTACCATTTCGACTCCGGATCACATGCATACCTACGCAGCCATTACGGCGATGCAACACGGCAAGCATGTTTATGTTCAAAAGCCACTCACGCATACAATCTATGAAGCACGGCTTTTGACGGCAGCCGCCCAAAAATACAAAGTCGCCACACAGATGGGCAATCAAGGACATTCCGGAGAAGGTGTTCGTCATCTTTGCGAAATGATTTGGTCAGGCGTGATTGGCCAGGTGCGTGAGGCGCATACCTGGTCGAACCGTCCGATCTGGCCGCAAGGAATTCTTGAGCAGTGGACAGATGGTGTTCCGCGCCTTTTGCCTGAAGAGCCGGTCCCGGCGGGAATGGATTGGGATATGTGGATCGGTCCGGCCGCATGGCGTCCCTACAATTCCGAATATGCGCCCTTTAAGTGGCGCGGTTGGTGGGAGTTTGGAACCGGCGCATTGGGGGATATGGGTTGCCATATTATGGATCCCGTCAATTGGGCTCTTCAACTTGGCCCACCCAGCAGTGTCGAATGTGTTTCGCAAGAAGGCGGCAATGAACTGACCGCACCCTCCAAAGCCGTAATCCGCTATGAATTTCCGGAACGGAACGGCATGGCGCCATTGGTTTTGTATTGGCATGACGGTGGGAATATGCCTCCGCATCCGGCGGGAATCGATCCTGATGTGAAACTGGGCAGCGGCGATAACGGCTCGTTGTACATTGGTGATAAGGGAATAATCACGGCGGATACTTATGGCGCCAATGCGCGTCTATTGCCGGATAAATTAATGGAGGATTACGAGTTTCCCAAGGAAGTTATCCCCCGCGTTGCGGGTCATCACCAAGACTGGATTCAGTCATGCAAAGGCGGTGTTCCATCCTCCTCAAACTTCAACTACTCCGGGCCGTTTACCGAGACTGTATTGCTTGGAAATCTTTGTCTGCGTTGTGAAGGCATACTTTTATGGGACGCCGACAAGATGCGCGTGACAAATAACAAGGCAGCCAATCAATTTGTGAAAGTGAAGTATCGCAAAGGTTGGGAGATCAGTATCTAAGAGTGAGTAATTGCGATTCGTTGACTGTTATCGCCCCGGCGCATGTTTTTCGTGCCGGGGCGATTTTTATGACTGCGCTTGATTGGATGCCGGGGCCTCTTTGGTCTGTAGTAAAGCGAATCGCAAGCCGACCGGGCCGATGATGAGGTTAATTCCGATAATTGCAATGACCAGAGTTTCGATTGTTTTTCCCCATTGCGGAAATGTCCGCGTGACAATGGAGGCCATGGCCAACAGAACTCCGGCATTGGCGATAAAACCCAACCAACCCATATTCCGAACGGCACGTTCACAACCTGAGAGATGAGCGCCCAGTGCTGTTCCTATCCATAGTCCTAAGCAACGGACCAAAGCGAATGTGAGCGCGACAGGCCATAGTTGGGCCAAAGCCCGAATGTCGAGCGAAACTCCAGCCAATCCGAAAAATAGACAGTAAAGCGGTAAAGAACAGCGCTCGATCCCGGCGATCAGCTCGTCTCCGCCTTTTTTCGACCAATTTTCCACAAAGAATCCTGCGGCCAAACCCATCAACAATGCATCCATATGCAGCGCTGTGCTGAGGTGAGCCATAAAGAAACAGAAAATTAACACAACAAAAGGCATCTCCTTCCAGAAGAACCGGGCGCATAACGTGAGTCCCCATCCAAGCAGGATACCTATGACGGCAGAGCCACCGATTTCCAGACTAATCATGCCGATAAAATCGCCTAATGACATTGATCTTCCGCCCAGAACTGTATCCGCAACGGCTAGCACCAAACTAAAGAGGACAATCACAAGAACATCACGAATGATGGTGACTCCTAATACAATTTGGGCGAAACTGCCTCGATTATCGGTTTCTGTGATAAGTGCGATCACAACCATGGGGGAATTGGCGACAGCAAAAACACCAAAGATTACGGCAAGAATTAACTGTTGTGTTGAAGAACTCTCTTCAGCCAAGGCGAACCAGTCACGCAAAAAATAGACAATGCCGAACATGGTTGAGAAAACAATGACAGCGCCGACGATGGCAATGATGAGAATCTGTTTGAGTTTTCCGCGCAACCATTCCAGTTTAAGTTCTCCACCCGCACTCAATGCAATTAAGCTGATTGCCAGACCGTTTATGAAGAGCAGATCCTCGATCATGTTGCCGGTGATGAGGTTGATCACACGGGGGCCAATCGTGATGCCCAACAAGAGATACCCGGTAATGCGCGGCAGCTGCATCCGGCGGGAAACGCGGCCGGCGATAAATGCCGTGAGCAATAAGAAGCCAATGGCCAAGGCCGTGGTCGACTGCCCATGCACTGATCCGGCTAAGGTCCCCAAACTGAGAACGGAATACATCAAAAGCAAGCAGACAATCAGGCCAAGAAAGTGCATTAGGTTGCCTGCCTTTCCGCCGTCTGTGGATTAAGACGTTTCAACGCGTACGGCACAGCCAACTCACCTGTCAGCGCCCCTGTGACGACAATCCAGGCAAGTAGCTCGGAGCCGGGACCGTTTTCAATCAATACATAATCCAATGCCACTGCGACCGAAAGTGGGCCGGGCGCGATCAATCCCCAGCCGATGGATTGTTCTTTCGGAACTTCATCGGGAAGCCTTTTTCCTAAGAATGTCCCTCCAAGCACTTTTGATGTACCTCGAACGAAAACATAAATCACGAGCGGAATGAGCCAACTTGTCCCTTCAAAGCGTAAGTTGGCCCCAGCCAAAAGAAACATGAGAAAGACAATCGGTCTTTCGGCTACGGTGAGAACATTATAAAAGGTCTGCTTTTTTGTAGCCGGTGAGTTGGCGATCAGAAAGCCCGCGGCAAATCCCATGCACGGAATGGCGAGATGCAAATAGGCGGCCGCACCTGAACAAAGCAATGTGACTCCCAGGCAGATAGCCATTGTTTCATCAAACCGTGCACGAGGACGCAAAAGTAAATAGAAAAGCAGTCCAAATCCCAGCCCTAAAGATAAAGTCACCGCCGACCAAGTTATGCCCATCCAGAATCCCGAGATGTCTCCGGCCCGGTTGGAGTAGGCAAAAACGACCATTACCAGGAATAACGTCGGGATGTCGTCAAGACCGGATGCAACCTGCAAAAGACGATAGCCGCCGCTTTGTTTATTGCGGTGCGCCATTGCAGGGATAGCCTGGGATGAGACTCCCGCGCAGGCCCCAATGAGCAAAGCCACAAGCAATCGTTCGCGTCCCTCAAGGCCGAAGAAGGGAAGTAGAAAAACGAAGATTAGTGTGACAGCAACAACGGTAATTACATTCTGGGCCAGCGTGAACCACCAAAATCGCCAGGGAACTTGTTTTAGAAGGGAAAGATCCGCTTGCATCCCCACCAGAAATCCGATCCAACCCAAACAAAAAACGATCAATGGTTGGAGTTCCAGAAGCATGGATTCTCCGATTACCGCCGCTCCGGCCGGTCCGAGCAGATAACCGAAGAAGCAAAAAATAAAACCGGTGGCAAATAGATGCTCAAACCATGAGAGCCGTCCCTTCTTTTGGCGGATACGGCTGCCACCGTATGCCAAAAGAACTAAGAGTATGAAACAGAGAAGTTGACGCATGCCGATTTGAGACCCGGTACCGTCTATTCTTCGTCCTCAAAAACCTGACGGCTAAGACCAATTTCGGTGAGAATGGGAAGTGAGAAGGATATGCCGCTTGGCGGGCCGGAATCGGGCTGAATCTGATGGCGAATCAGCTCTCTCGCTTTGTCTATCATGTTGACATGGACGGCGGCCAAGATAATCCTCGATGAACCGCCTGCTTGAAAAACGTCTTTAAATCCTGCGAACAGAGGAATTTGTGCTGAGATGATTTCAGCCATTCCTTTTGCCGAAAGAACTGTGGCTCCTCCGATACCCAGTTCGAGAAAACCGGTCAGGATGTCTTCGACGATGTCATCATCCTTAACAATACAGAGTAGCAGGTGGAACTCCATAGAAATTTTCTCCTAATCCTAGACGTCGTTCTATGAGTTCCCGCCAAGCAACACAGCCATCATCTCTTCAGAAGACTGTGCTTTGCGTAGCGCCTGCAAATTACCGGACGATAGAAGTGCGCGCGATAGCCCCGCCAGAATCTGCAAATGGCGGTGCGCTTCTGCACTGTTCAGTGCGGAAAAAGCAGCCAACCAAACCGGCTCTCCATCCGATGCACCAAAATCCAGCGGCTGCTTGAGCCTGGCCAGGCCCACAATGGGATCAAACTGCGATGATACCCGCGCGTGAGGCAAAGCTACACCGTGGCCCACAGCTGTTCCCCCGAGTGCTTCTCTTTCTTCCAAAGCTGTTTCAAGGGCCTTTACCTCTAATACCGGTGAAACCTCCGCCATGCGTTCCGCCAAGAATCCCAATAACTCTTCCTTGGATTGAACTTCCACATCAAGAAGCATTAGACGTGGTGATAAAAATTGCTCGAGAATCATGCTGTACTCGCTATTTGAATGATGGGATGACTATATCACGGTTGAGCGCCTAGCGGGAAAGCTGCATTTGGGAATTAAGTGTTGCGTATAATCTTGGCGTTGCTGATACAGAAACACCCAGGACCGGCCGAAATCCGATCCTGGGTGCAAGAAACGCTTTCAGGGAACCGTCTATCGCATTCTCACCCTGGATGGCGCAATGGCGAGTCGTCGCCGCCATAGTGGCAGATACCGCCGGCGCTACGCAATCCATTACTCATATCATATAGGCGTTCTCTAAAGGGAGTGGCACGCCAGCGGCTGGGTACTGTAAAAGCCCAGTCCAGTTGGGAATTACAGCCTCCTGAGAATGGACCAAGCGTGCCGATTGTGTAAGCGATTGGTGCTTTGCCCCAGCCCCATCCTAAATCGCTCCCGGTGTAGTCCCAAGCATCCGTCTTGCTATCGGAGTTGATATCAGCTCCCCGTCTGCTGTGCAAAAAATAGTCTTTCGGAATTGAGTTGAGATAGGCGATTGGTGTTGTTAATTGCTGGAATTCCGAGGCCCCCGCCCGAGTTTTCATATAGACTCGATTATCGAGTCTATACATTTCCAATGCATCGCTGGCCGCTTTCATGTCTGCCTGGACACGGGCCAAAGCTGCTCGCGTCTTGGCGTTTAAGAAATTTGGGACGGCGATGGCGGCCAGGATTCCAATAATTGCCACTACGATCAGAAGTTCAATAAGTGTAAATCCATATGCAGTACGTTTTTGCATCAGTTCCCTCTCTCTCTAAAAAGCTGGAATTCGGCTGAGCGCATTTTACATCAAGAATTGGGGTGATTGTAAGAGCTTTGTTTTGCAAACTTGGCAAAAAATTGAGAAAGCAGGAAATTCACTTCCGTTCGGCATGAATAGATGTCGAACCCATCCGCTAGAAGTGCGGGGAATAGAAATAAACCGGCAATATCGGACCACCATGGGACCATTTTGCGGAGCTTTTTGTTCAAAAACCTGTATTTTTATTGAATAATGCTAAAAAAAATTTAGCTATGAGTAAAAGAATCTCTCACTGTAATCGAGAAATCGAATACAGTAAATTTGAATCGTCAACAAAGAATTACTTTGTTCGAGGCGAAAATCACGCTTCAATATTGAAGGTGAAGAGTTCTGCTTGATCGAGTTCAAAGCGGATGCGAAACTCATTTAGTGGAACATCCCCAAGTTTTTTGCCTTGCCAACCGACTTGGCAATCGAATCCCGAGGTTGTCAACGGTGTGCAATCTTCGAACGTGAATCCATCGACGGGTTTGTTGTTATCGGTGCGAATTTCAACGCGGATCTGCCCTTTAACAATAGTATTGATACGCAAATTCGCATCGTTTGAAACACTAAGCGGCCGTGTGAGTAGATAACCAGTTTCTCCTTGGAGCGGGCGTACTCCGACCAGCCGGTCCCGTTCAGAGATAGCTACACCGATTCCAGTGGGATTATCTTCTTTGGCGTTGTGTTGGAGCGCGAAACCGCCGTAATAGAACCACATCTCATCGCCGTGCATAACCGGGCTCTCACCCACAATTACCATACCTGCATCCCATTGGCCCGTTTCACCTCGCTGGAAGAATGGGGGATGGGTGGCGATTTGATTCCAATGCTCTCCATCTCCGCTCCAGGCCAATTCGGAATGCATGAATCCGGTTATGCGGTCATAGATTTGAAGCGCTCCGAAAAACAGGTCGCCGCGGCGGAATACGGGCATACCGTAGAATTCCATCTTTTCCGTTTCTGTAGGCACCAGGATGGTGCGCTCATGGGTCCAGGTCTGCAAATCGCGGCTCATCTGCATCGAAACCCGGCGCTTGTGATCGCCTGCATAAGCGCGCGGACGGCAAAACAGCAACCAGCGGTCCCGGCATTCATCGTATACGAAATTGTTATGCGTATCGCTGTGGTAGGAGATAGCCGGTTTATCCCATAACCAAGTGAATGATTTTCCATCATCCGAAGAGGAAACGAACACGCCTCCTTTTTGATTGTGGATTGCAAGAAATTTGCCCGGATAGCGATCCGGGAGAGGGTTGAGACAGACGTCGATATTTTGGGTTTTATCGGTACCCAAGCGGATACAATTATTGTCTGTACTTCCTTCATAATCAAAGACGCCCAGCGATGGTTTGCGCCATTGAATTCCGTCATCCGATTCCGTGTAGCATATGTTGTAAGAGAAGGGCAGACCGTTGTAATACGCGTGCTTGTTCCACACGCTATACCACATTTTGTGAAGTTGATCTTCTGGATCGTAAAGCACGGTTCCGCCCAGGTGCGGGCCGGTGCCCTCCCATGGCGCGGTTTTCACAATGAGCGGATTATCCTGATGCCTTTGGGCTTGGACAGTAAATCGCTCTGTCATCCAACGATCCTCCGTGACCCGGTCATCGCAAACGAAATAAGGGCCTTTGGCCGCAGACACACGATAATCCGTGTCTGCGTATACGCTGGATATAGAAATCGAGAACAATGCGATCCATAGAACTGTCTGCAAATTCTGCAAGCGCATCGGAAAACTCCTTTGGCATCTTTACACTACTCTACACAAGTTCTCCGCAATGGTAACCTGCTTGGGACGGAACATTCCGCACATACCGGCGTTGAACGAACTTACTCAGATCAGAATTTGGATAGGTGAATACAATGGATTCCCGGCATCTCGTTAAAAACGCACTCGAACATCGGCGGGGGGACGCTGTTCCGATCGACTTTGGCGGAACCGCCGTTACCGGAATGCACGTACGTTGCGTGGCCGGATTACGGGATTATTACGGATTGGAAAAGAGGCCGGTCAAGGTTCATGAGCCGTACCAAATGCTGGGCTGGCTCGATGAAGATCTTAAAGAGGCGATGGGGATTGATGTCGAAGGAGCGGTTGGGAAAAACACGCTCTTCGGTTTTCCAAATGAGAATTGGAAACCATGGAAAACGCCCGATGGATTGGAGGTGCTTGTTTCCGAGCATTTCAACACAACCACGGACAATGATGGCAATATCTATATTTATCCCTGTGGAGATACATCGGTACCGCCCAGCGGGAAAATGCCGAAAGACGGATTCTTCTTTGATACGATTGTCCGGCAACCACCGCTGGAGGAGGATCGGCTGGATCCCGCCGATAATTTGGAGGAATTCGGACCGGTAAGCGATGATGATTTAAAGAAGATCGATCTTGAGACCCGTCGCGCGGCAGCAACCGGACGCGCTGTGATTGCGGGATTTGGCGGAACGGCTTTTGGCGATATCGCCCTTGTCCCGGCGCCATTTCTAAAAAACCCCAAAGGTATACGCGACATCGAAGAATGGTATATCTCAACGGCCATGCGCAAGGATTACATTCATAAAGTCTTTGAAAAGCAATGTGAGATCGCGCTGGCTAATTTGGAGAGAATCTATGCCACGATCGGCGACTGTGTAGATGCCGTGTTTATTTGCGGGACCGATTTCGGAACACAGATTTCAACATTCTGCTCCCAAGAAACGTATTTCAATCTTTATTTTCCTTATTACAAACAGGTCAACGATTGGATTCACAAACATACGTCTTGGAAGACATTTAAGCATTCCTGTGGAGCGGTGGAGTCTTTTATAGAAGGTTTTATCGAAGCCGGGTTCGATATTCTTAATCCGGTGCAATGCTCCGCTGTGGGTATGGAGCCCCGCGCCCTAAAAGAGAAGTACGGCAGCAGAATCGCTTTTTGGGGTGGCGGCGTGGACACGCAAAAAACGCTTCAATTCGGCAAGCCTGAAGAGGTCCGCGAAGAAGTCTTGGAGCGTTGTGAAATTTTCTCCAAAGACGGCGGTTTTGTGTTTAATGCCGTGCATAATGTGCAGGCAAATTCTCCCATCGGGAATGTTGTGGCGATGATCGATGCTGTGCACGAGTTCAACGGTATGGCTTAAGTCATGCAAACAGCATCAATGTTCGTGCCGCCAGGAGCGCTCGATTTCTTCCAGTGTTTTGCCTTTGGTTTCCGGCACAAATAAGGCTACGAACAAGAAAGAGACTACGCACATCAATGCGTAGACAAAAAAGACTGAGCCTTGCAGTTTCTCAAGCATAACCGGGAAAAACTGCGAGACTGCAAAACAGGCCACCCATAAACAGACGGTAGAAATGCTCATGGCCCGGCCCCGCACCCGGGTCGGGAAAATCTCGGAAATGACGACCCAAACCACGGGGCCCATGGCGACGGCAAACGAGGCCACATAAGTCAGCGTAAATAGAAGAACCCAGGGACCTTCAAAACTGCGCCTTAGGAAGGCGATTCCCAAAAATGTGAGCGATAGTCCCATGCCCGCCGATGCGATGAGCAATAATGGCTTGCGGCCCAATTTGTCGACAATGGCAATCGCCACAATCGTGAGAAGCAGATTAACCGCTCCGACAATTACGGTGTCGTTAATCGCATCACCGGCCATCATGCCGGCGCTTTTAAAGATCTCCGGAGCATAATACAAGACGGCATTGATTCCTGTTATTTGTTGGAGGATGGCCAAGCAGATACCGACAATCATGGCCGTGCGGAATCCGGGTTGAAAGAGTTGCGTAATCGATGCGCTTTCTTGAGCGATGGTGCTTTTAATCTCCTCGAACTCCGAATTCGCGTGCGCCTCTCCCCCAACGCGGATTAAGACATCCAGGGCCTCGTTGTCGCGGCCCTGTTTGGCCAGCCAACGGGGGCTTTCCGGCACAAAAAACAAGGCCGCAAAGAAAATAAAAGCGGGCAATGTTTCGGAACCGAACATCCAACGCCATCCGCTGGCGATATTCCATTCTTCATTGCCGAAGCCGGCAACAAGCGAGTTGACATAATAAACAACGAGCATACCGCCGACGATTGTGAGTTGGTTGAGAGAAACCAACCGTCCCCGGATGCGGGCCGGCGCAACCTCGGCGATATACAGCGGGGAGAGCATTGCCGCCACGCCGACACCAATGCCGCCAATAACGCGGGCGATGATAAATTCAACAAGATTACGAGGTATTGCCGAACCTAAGGCTGAGATTGTGAATAGGACGGCGGAAACCAATAATGCCGTGCGTCGTCCGAATCTGTCGCTGAGAAAGCCTGCCGATGCAGCACCCATCATGCAACCAACAAGCGCACAAGACACGGCCGCACCCTTCCACATTGAAGTCAACTGAAAACGTTCCTGCAGGAAACCAATCGCGCCGGATATGACTGCCGTGTCATACCCAAAGAGCAATCCTCCCAGCGCGGCGACTGTGGCCAAAAGATAGACATAACCTGTACTTCCGTGTGTATTGGCCTGCGAGCCGCCATTGATCGTTGCTGACATCATGTGTACTCCCTGTAGACTATCCAAAGGATTCGATTCGATCCGCCGAAACCATGCGTCGTCAATCCGGAAGGCATTGCGAGACGTAAGGTGAGATATTGTATCATCTCTGTACAATGAAGATTACGGGTAAAATCTATGAAAATTCTTGGAGTCCGGATGCCTATCCAACCATGGGGAATGTTTCTTGTTTTGGCCGCAATGCCTTTGTGCGCCTTTCCCGCCGAATTGCGTTTCAATGATGAGGGAAAGGCCACACGTGTTGAAATTGTCTGTGATGATCAGGTCTTGCTGTCTTCACCGCCCGAAGGATTGTGGTCGATTGCCACATCTTGGGATAACGATTGGCCCAACGGCTGGAACCATGCTCAGCCGGAGCGAAGTGAGCAGGCCGGGGAGTGGACCATTTTGCATGGTGAACTCAAAACGGAGCAAGGTGTATGGAAACTTTCCGATGCCTATAGGCAAGAGGATGAACTGATCCGATGCACACGGCGCTTTGTTTGGACAGGCGAGAAGCCTCTTGTAAAACAAACCCTTTCAGTTCGCTTTCAGACTTCGGGCCAAGGTGACGGCGTGTTGTTGCCCGGGATTCTTTATTATGGGAATCCATCAGGTGCAAAGAGCGGCCGTGTTCCTGTCTACGCCGGTCATAATGGCGATGAGGCAATTTTTGAAGAGCATCGCTATCCCATGCCGTTTGCCTCTTTGGAGTGGCAGAAAAATGGACGCTACTTGGGTGTTGCAATGCATTCGTTGCCTTCGCCTGTTCCATTTGCAAATCTGCATGATCAGTGGTGGTCAATGGGAGTGCAGGCGAAGGGGATGGGGACGGAATTCCTGCTGCTTAGCGGGCCTTGCGCCGGCAACGGAAAACGAGGTGTGATTAAAGCGGTCCAACCCGGTTTTGTCCCATATCATCAGGCATATCTAAATATTCCCCCGGGTGCGATTATCGAAAAGACTTTCTATTTGCAGGCGTATCCTGTCACCGGCGAAGGCCGTGGTTTTCAGCAGCCTGTGAAAACATCGTTAAAATTATTTTCTCCTTATTCACTGGAGACCTTGCCAACGTTTTCGGAAATCATCCAGGCAAAATATCGCTTTGCGAAGACGCGTTGGTTTGAGGATGGGAATGAAGCGGGATTCAATAAATATCCTTTCAAGAACACTTTTGTGATTGGCTGGTGCGGGCAAGCGGCTGCTCCCGGATATGCGTTACAGGCGTTGAATGAGGAATTTGGCGATCCGAATGCGTTAACAATGGCTCAGAAATCTCTTGATTTTCTCTCCTCAGCGGAATTTTATGAGGGAGGTTTTCACACATGGTACGATTGCGAAAAGAAGAAGTGGGAAAAGCATGAGCCGCTTTCGCAAGGGCAGGGAATGTTGAGTATTGCCCGTGCAATTAAGATGTCCGCAAAAACAGGGTTGGATTCCACAAAATGGAAGGAATTTTTAAAAAAGGCTTGCACATTTCATGCAGATAGGATTCTTAATGATAGCTGGCAGCCGGTTTCAACGGATGAGGCGTTTTTTATTGCTCCATTATGCGAGGGAGCTGATCTTTTCGATGATAACCACTTGCGGGAAGCCGCTATCAAAGCCGGGGTAGCCTATGCTCAACGGCATTTAACCATGCATGAGCCATATTGGGGCGGTACTTTGGATGCCAGTTGTGAGGACAAAGAAGGCGCTTATGCCGCTATGCAGGGATTCTTGGCTTTGCACGCGCTTACGGGCGATGTGAAATATCTGGAGTGGGCCGAGCATGCGTGTGATGTTGTGCTGACTTATGTTGTGGTTTGGGATATTGATCTGCCACCCGGGCGGCTCCGCGACCATGACTTTACAACGCGCGGTTGGACGGCCGTGTCGCCTCAGAATCAGCATATCGATGTCTATGGTGTATTGATTGCCCCTGATATTTACCGGCTTGGTGTCTTGGTTGGCCGCGACGATTTGAAGCGATTGGCGCTTGTCATGTTCCGGAGCTGCGGCCAGCTGATTGATCCCTATGGCAGCCAAGGGGAACAGCCGCAGCATACGAATTATGCGCAACGGGGCGAAGTGGATGATGTTTTTGCGCTACGCGGCGGATATGCCGAGGATTGGACTGTGTTTTGGATTACGGCTCATTTTCTTAACGCAGCGGCTCAATTCCGGGAGTTGGGCGTATTTTAGCCTCTTGTGTCCTTGATGATTTGGATGGATGCTATCCATCTCCATAGCGTAACCGGAATGGAGGATTGCAGTGGCCCGGCCTATGCGGGGCCACAATGCGTGCTTATTGAAGTCATAGACTTGAGTCGGAAACGTATTACTATTCCGAGTACACATCATTGCTGACCCGATTGGGGCGTATTGTTACGGAGTGACATATGATTGATTCAAAACGTCGTCAGGAAATTTTGAAGCGAGGCAAACCGGAACCACCGTGGCGGGGAGAACCTTTACTGGGTGGAATTTACGGTGAAGAAGAGATCGAAGCCGCTACGCAGGCTATGCGTATTGCTGCGGATGTGAGTAAGGGATTCGGATTTACGGCCTCGCCGATTGTTGATTTTGAGAAAGCGTTTGCGGAATACACGGGAAGTAAACACGGTGTGGCGCTCAACAGCGCGGGACCGGGGTTGGATATGGCGATGCGCTATCTCGATCTTCAGCCTGGTGATGAAGTGATTGTGCCGGCCGTGAATTTTGTGGCATCTCCTTTGGCTGTTTATGGTGCAGGCGGACAGATTGTTTGGGGTGATATTGATCCTCGTACATTTCAGATGGATCCCAACGATGTGGAAAAGAAAATCACGCCGCGCACGCGAGCGATTTTCCCCGTGCATATGAACGGACTTTCGGCGCCTATGGATGATTATTGGGAACTGGCTAAGCGATATCCGCATGAAAAACACGGGACGTTGGCCGTAATCGATGACGCTGCGCGTGCATGCGGTGGAAACTACAAAGGCACAAAAATCGGCAAGAAGGGTCTGTTGACGGTCTTTTCGTTGCATACGATGAAGAATATGACCACCATGGGTGAAGGCGGCATCATCACGACCGATGATGATGATGTTGAGGGTTTCTTCCGTGACACGCGGTTCTATGGATTCAATAGGGATATCTGGGGAACTTCGAATGTCATGACCATGGTCCAAGCCGCCGTCGGATTAGTCCAACTCAAGAAATTGGACAGTTTTATCGAGGCACGCCGCAGACTGGCCCATCAGCGTCATGAACTGCTTCGCGAAGTACCCGAACTGACGTTGCCCTACGAGCCGGAAGACTGCGATCATACCTTCTATCTTTATACCTGCTTAATTAGTGAGGAATGGGCAGGCGAGAAACGCGATAAGATCGTCGAAATGATGAATGACGAATTCGGCGCGGGCTGTGTTGTGGCCAATCCTCCTGTGTATACACACCGGGAAATGCTGCGCAAACACACTGAAGGACAGTCGCTTCCGGTTTCCGAGTCAATCGGCAAACGTCTCTTCTGCGTCTCTCTCCATCCGGGCATGACAGAAGAAGACAATGAGTATATTTCGGCAAGCCTGATCGAGTGCATCGAGCGTTTGCGTTAGTTCTTTTGTTTTTGATGTAATTTAAAAGCCGCGTGGTTTCGCCACGCGGCTTTTTTGTTAATGCGCAATTGGTTTTGTCCTAAGATCACCCGATAATTTTTCTGCACCATTCGAGCGATTTTTCGAGTACGTTGCCTTCGCATTCCAGGCTAAAAACACCGTCATAGCCGAAATCCAGCAGTATTTTGATACATGCCTCAATGTTTTTTGCATTCACTCCATCTCCGATGGCGCAATGGCTCATGGCAATACCGGTAGAATTCCCCCGTAAGGCCTCGGCCAAGGCCTGGCTGACGTCTTTGATATGCACATGGCTGATGCGGTCTTTGAATCGTTCCACAAAATCGACGGGATCTTGTCCTGCGATGAATGTATTGCCTGTATCCATATTCAAGCGTAGGTAGGGGCTATCATAGAAATTGAGAATTTCACCCATGAAATCCGGATTGGTTGTGAAATAACCGTGGGGTTCACAGTTGACCGTTATTTTATGTGCTTCTGCAACTTTTAGGATTTCACCATAAGCCATCTTGAGTATTTGCAGACCTTCTTTATCGGTCATGCCTTCCGGCTTGGTCTTGTCATCCGTTGTGTCGATGCATGGGCACCCGGTCAGCGCGGCCCAACGGATCGCGTGTTGAACATACTGTACGCCGACGGTAAGTCCATCCATGCGGGTTAGCGGATACGCGGCATCCATTTGGCTGAAACGAATACCGTATGTGTCCATCTTTTTTCGCCATAGGACCGGATCCTCATGAAGCGATAAGTGTGGATAATATCCCAGAGCCTGAATATATGCCGCACCGTCGATAGCCCCGCATTCAATGAATTTCATGCCGTGATCTTTTGCCCATTGCAGGCATTGCTCAAAACTCCAGTTGCTGCTGTTGAAAGCGTCGGTGTGATATCCGATTCCTGGCATTTTCATTCTCCTCGTTCCGTCTTTTTGGCTTTCTAATTATAACTTTAAACCAGCATCCAACTTTTTGTTGGCTTTTAGCATCTCGTCCCATGTTAACTCGCCACCTTTGTAGGCCGCATCGCGTCCCAGGATGGCTGTTAAGGTGCTGTCGGCGGCGTATTCGGCGTGGTTGATGAATTTCCCCGAGCGCAAAGATTGCACGAAATCGCGGCAGTTATTTTCGATGCCGATATCCCAGGTGTTATCGAGTTCAGTCCCGGGCCAGGGATTCTCACCGGTGATTTTCACCGGCCCGGTTCCCCAATCAATACCACGATAATGCGCATGGACTGATCCCTTGGGGCCGAACATTCTCGCTCCGAGGTTCATGTATCCGTTCATGAATTGGGAACAGTTGAGATCGACAACTGCATCGTCTCCATACCAGTAGGTGACAATAAAATGGTCATAGTTGTTGCCCGCATGCGTTCGCACTTTTTGACCGCCGGTTGCGAACGCCTTGGTTGGGCACGCTCCGATAATCCAGTTGGCAATATCGACGGCATGGACTGCTTGCTCGACGATGCAATCGCCGGAGAGGATGTTGTTTGTCCCCCAATTGCGAAGCAAGGCCGCATCTGTTGTCATACCCTCGGTATTCTTTTTACCCGCGGCGGGAAACTGGTTGAATGCCTCGCCAGTAACGATTTTTCCAATTGCGCCTTCATGTACCCGCTTGATTGCTTCTTTGAAATTCGGGCTGTTGCGGGATTGAAAATCAACAAGGAATGTAACCTTTCCTTCGGCCTTGTGTCCCGTGTCTTTGATACTCTGCGCGCCGGGAACATCAATCGCAATGGGTTTGCTAAGCCAGACGTGCTTTTGTGCCTCCACGGCGTTTTGGGCATGTTCCGGGTGAAAGTAAGGCGGAGATGTGATGATGACACCATCCACGTTGGAGCCCAGAATCTCGCGATATCCATGGAGCCCGGTATAGGAGGGGATATTGTTAAGTTCAAAAGTCTCTTGGGTTCGTTTTGCTTCGTCTTCAAAATAATCGTGAACCGCGACGATTTCCACATCATCCGGGCAGGTTAGTTTGAATTTGCGGATCACAAAGCGGCCCCGGCCGCCCGCACCGATGACGCCAAGCGTGATTTTTGAATTGGCCTTGCTTCCCAAGGCGGTCTTGGGATTCATGACCATCCATGCGGCTGTTCCTGCAGCGGCGGTTTGCAGGAAAGTTCTGCGATTCTTTTTTTGTACGTTCATTGGCGTTTATCTCCTGAATGCAGAGGCCCACCTTCTTTCCGGGCCCGGGGTGAAAAGTAGTATCTCCCAAGAAACTCTGTCTGTATATAGGTTACATGTAGATTCTGTGGATAAGACCGCATCGAGCGGGTTCGCGGCTATTCCTTCCCCGATAGATCCGTAATAATCGGGCAATTCAATTCGCCCACGGGAGTATTAGAAAATGCGATATCCAAACTTGAGAAGTTCCGCGTTATGTATCTTGCTGCTTATTTCAAGCCTGTGTTTTGCACTGGATTTCCCTGGCACTGCACCGGGGCCGGCAAATGCTGAAATCTCAAGCGGCAAGATCGTTCTTTCTAATGCTGTTTTGCAATTCTCGTGGGATACACAAGACGGCAGGCTGCGTTTTGGGAAATTGATGAATCGTCTGTCCGGGAATGAGATAGACCTGTCCGGGAATGAGGTCTTTCGTTTGATCCCGGCCCTTGGCGATGCGATTGACTGTTCTTCGCTTGAAGTTTTCGGCGAAGCGCAAATCCACACGGCCCCGGTTAACGCATCTGCATCGAAACTGGCCGAGCGCTTTCCCGGTCAAGAAGTAGTGGTCATGTTGGCCGATAAAAGAAAAAGCCTCTGGGTTGAGTGCAAAGCGGTTTTGCGCGATGGCTCGAATACCGTTCGGCAGGAGTTTTCCTTCTTTACGGGTCGCAAAGATATTCCGCTGAAAGCCATTCAATTGATACTGCTTCCGGCTTCATCTTCAAAAGTCGTTGGCGAAGTCCACGGATCACCGATTGTTGGTGGCGATTTCTTTTTTGCCTATGAGTACCCTCATTCGCAGAGTATAAAGTATGAGGGCACGAATGGAGAAAATCTGGTCCTGGAAAATCCCATCAGCGAACGCAGTCAAAATCCGCCCCTTCGTGTGGGGCATCCTATCTCTCAATCTTGTGCATTGGGTGTCGCTGCTGAGGAGCAGATGAGGCGAAGTTTTCTGTATTATGTGGAACGCGAGCGGGCACACCCATACCGTCCCTTTCTGCATTACAACTCGTGGTATGACATCTGCTGGGGAGAAATTAAAGTCGGGGAAAAAGAGTGCTTGGATGTGATTCATGCATTTGGGCGGGAGTTGTCAGAGAAGCGCGGTGTGCCTTTGTCTTCATTGGTGATTGATGATGGCTGGGATGACGCCAAGGACTTGTGGCGTATTCCCAAAGACAAATTTCCCGATGGCTTCACGAATATGAACAAAGCGGCGGCTGATTATAACACCCACCTTGGATTTTGGCTGTCGCCATTTGGCGGTTACGGACAGCCGAAAAAAGATCGCTTGGAAACCGGAAAGCAAAAAGGCTTTGAGATCGATGAAAAAGGTTTTGTGATGGCGGGGCCTAAATACTACCAACGCTTTTTGGAAACCACGCTCAAGCTTATCGAAGAATATGATGTGAACTTTTTTAAATTCGACGGATTCGACTCCAGTTTCTCTGAAACCGAAGCCATGGTGCGGCTTACCGGCGCATTGCGGAAAAAGCGTCCGGATGTGTTTCTTAGTATCACGACGGGCACATGGCCGTCTCCGTTTTGGCTGTGGTATGGAGATTCTACTTGGCGCGGCGGTTCCGATATGAACTGGGAGGGAAGCGGCTCAAAACGCGAGCAATGGATTACCTATCGCGATGCTCAAACCTATCGGGGTGTTGTTAAAAAGTCACCGTTGTATCCCATTAACTCACTAATGACCCAAGGTTTTGCTCATGCCCGATATGGTTTTGCTTCTGAGTGCGGGAATAATGAAGAGGAGATTCGCAAAGAGTTGCGGTCATTTTTTGCCAGCGGAACTTGTTTGCAGGAACTCTATGTCACGCCGGGAATGATGAGTGAAGCGAACTGGGACGACTTGGCGGAAACAGCCCAGTGGTCCCGCGACAACGCCGATGTCTTGGTTGATGTGCATTGGGTCGGTGGCGATCCCGGAGAAGGGATGGTCTATGGATGGGCCGCTTGGTCTAAGACAAAAGCGATGCTCGCCTTACGCAATCCAACAGATCAGCCCGCGCAGATTGCACTTGATGCGGGCAAAGTTTTTGAAATACCTAAAGGCGCTTCCAAACAGTACCGTTTGAAAAGCCCTTGGAAATCCGATGCCGGGCAATCAGCATTTGAAATCACAGCGGGCAAAGAACACACATTCGCACTTCGACCATTTGAGGTCGTTGTTTACGACGCTACACCGATTGACTGATTTTCGATCCTATGTAAAACGGGCGTCATCCCGAGAAGAGATGACGCCCGTCATTAGGCTACTGAATACCGGTTCTACATGTCAGATCAGGGAGCGGTAGGATCGACCGCAAAGAACTCGGTATTGATGGTCTGACCCGGTTCGAGAACGTATACTTCGATTGTATCGACATAAACCGTAGTCCGTTGTCCTGTTTCTGAAAGATTAACCACCTGCACAAACGGCCAGATATGTGTATTCGGTGCGGGTATTTGCACCCAGACACCGTACCGCTTCCAACCGTCAACGAAAGCATTGCTGGCAGCTGCCATCTGCAGGCCCATAGTCCCATCCAGCGCCCAGTCCGGATTTATCGTGCCGGGTAGTCCGCCGATTTGGATAACCGCATCGCCGCCGGTGGCCCGGAACGCCGCACGGATGAGAACGGATTTCTTTCCGGTGACGTCGATGGGATAACCGAGGATGGCATGATTCTCGGTTGCATCGACCGTGAATGCCAGGCCGCGTCCATCGGTAGCGCCTTGGTAGGCGTTATCGAGCGGGAGTATATCGCCTAGAGTCATCGTGCCGGCTGTCACGACGTCGAATCCGCCCGGCAGTTCCATGAAGCCGGCCGCGTCGATGTTATCTTCATTGAAGTTGAAAACGGCGACCGGCGGGAAACTGCTTTGGGATGGAGTCGCTTCGGGATCCGGCGTTTGAGTAATCGTCGGAGTAATTGTTGCCGGTCCTACGAAAGTGGTCGGTGTAGGCGACGCCTGAGGTGTGTGTGTTGGAGTGTATGTGCCTGGCACGAACTGTGTGGGCGACGGCGTGGCCGTTGGTGTCCGGGTTTGTGTTGGCGTCGTTGTAATCACAACAATCGGTGTCGGGGTCGGAGTCGGTTGTGAGCCCGAACCTGAGGGTGTTAAGACCACGGTTTTGCCGGCGCTTTCGTTGCCGTATTTATCAACAACGGTCAGGCGGCATGTATAACTCACGCCATTTTCGAATCCGTCGATTCGGTAATCCAAAGCTGTTCCCAAATCAATAGCTGCTTGGCTGTTGACATAGAGCCGGTAGGTGCCGCCATCGGCCACATCCGGGCTGACAGTCTGTGTCCAGAAGAGATGGATATAACGGTCGCGGGCAAATCCGAACAGATATTCGACATCTGCAGGAGGCGTTGTATTGGATTCTCTAAGGGTTACATCCAAAGCCGTGTTTTGACCGGCCTGGATTACCACATCCTGCACGACCGTGTAGTATTTCGCACCCGAACTGTAGCGAACCGTGTAATGGCCCGGCGCAAGATTCTGGAAGGAATATTGTCCAAGCGCATCGCTCTGCGCGCTACGATTTGTGATTTCGACTGTTGCACCTGACAGCGGGAAACTGGTCTCTGTGGCGATTTTCCCGGAGAAACTTCCCGCCGCTGTACCGTCAACATCGCCGAGACGCAGGGTGTATGCGCCGTATCCACCGTTCCAGTAGCAACGGATGTAATACGTGCCCGGCGCCAATTCGATGTCGCGAGTATAGAGGTCGGAATTATAGTAACGCTCGTTGCGGAAGATGTTTGAGATCACGTCGCCATGATTCAGTTCGACCGTAGAGCGCATGGCGGGATCTTGTTGGTAGCTGAGCCTGTAAACAGCTTGAGTGGCGATCTCGACACGGTACCAGTCCGAACGATCCTGTGTTGTCCGGCTGTCGTATGCCAGCGAACCTTGAACGACCGTATTCAGAGGCAGGCTAACCGCCATGCTGGCAAAGTCGTTCGGTTCCTGATCCTTTTGCAGCTGTTCGGTGAATTCCGTATGGAATTGGTAGGTACCATGACCTGCCAAGCGCTCGCATAAGATATAATACGTCCCGGCTCGCAAGTTCGGTGAGCCAATGGAGGACAAAGCAGTTGTGTAGTACCACTCACGCGATGTGATCACCGTTTGCCGGTTCTTCTGATACAGAAGAACTCTGTATCGAAGTGTGCTGTCGCCATGAGAGAGAATGCTTAGCGAACCATCGGCCGGAAGTTCTATTTTGTACCAATCGGCGGGATCAGTCCGGAATTCTTCTTGATAACCCAAATGGCCAATCATGCCTTGCTCTGGGGCAATTGCAACCGCTTGGAATCCGGCGTCGTCTGTTTCCTGATCGGTACTTCGATTGGGAACCAAGTCAGCTTTTACATCATAGGAGCCATAGCCACCCAAATACGTAATTCCGACAAGGTAGCGGCCCGCCAGGATATTCACTCTGTTTATAGAAATCGTGTTGGCTGTGTAATAGCCTTCTGTTCCCGCCAAGTTGGTTTGAATATCACCAATGTTGTAGAGATCGATTCTGTATCGCAGTGTGGATTCCGAAGTGGCTGCAAAGGTGAGCGAACCATCGTCAGGGACATCCAGTAAATAATAATCGACTGTGTCGCGCCAACCGTTTCCGGCGTAGCCCAGATGTCCCGATATGATCGGTGTATCGCTGGTCGGAACGATTAACGCCACGGGGGATATCCCAGCCCAATCGTCATTCGGTTCCGTATCTACATTGGGAGCCGCGATAAACTCGGTGGCAAATGAAGCCACGCCGTCACCACCCCAACGTTCGGCCGCCACGATATATTCACCGGCGCGCATGTCGGCAACTTCCATCGTAGCCGTATTGGTTGTGTAGTAGTTTTCCATGCTGCGCATTTGGCTCACGCCATACTGGTCATAAAGCCGTGTGGAAATGCGCATGCTGGCCGAGGCTGTAGTCGAGAGACGGAACAAACCATCTGAAGGTAGCGTAAGCCGGAAATAGCGAATTGTGTTATTCGCATCATAAGGCATTCCCGCGATTTCACCGCTCGGCGGCATGGTTTGTGTGCTCTCGCCAAAGGGAACGGGAGCATCTTGTGACTCAAACGAACAGTTTAGTGTGTATGCCCCGTAGCGGCTTTCTAGATAAGTGCGGAGGTAATACACACCGGCTGGAAGATCGGATGCCGTGTAGGTGTTTGAGCCGGTTCCGGCAAGGTAACGTCCATCCGCAGCTAACAGTACGTAACCGAGATCGACGTTATCACCTTCACCTGCGGTAAAGGAGAATGAAAGATTGCCAAAAGAAGAGGTTGTTATACGATAATAGTCACGGTTGTCACGGTATTGATTGCCGTAATAACCGAGATGCCCACGGCCGATGCCCATGTTGCCCGATAGCGGGAGATTGACGGCTCCGCTTATGGAGTCGTTGTTTTCAGAATCGTTCGTTTCGTAATTCTGGTCAAAGAGACTCGTAAGCGTATAAGACCCGTATCCATCAGATTGATAGACCAGCGCGTAATAACTGCCCGCTGCAAGGTTGCCGTATACGATTTTTTCGGATGATCCGGCGCCATTATCGTCTTTTGCAGCCAAGACCAGACTGCCGTTGCTGTCAATCAGCTGCAATCCGGCCCGCAAGGAACCATCGGGATAAACCGTAAGTTCGAGGCTGCCATCTGCCGGTAAACTGACGATGTAGTAATCCAAGCGGTCGGTGACCGTACCGCCGTGGTAACCGATGTGGCCCGTTACGCCGCCTGAAGGGGCTAGGTAGACCGCTTCGCCAGGGGCGTTGTTCGGTTCGGGGTCGATCTCTTCGACCGGCATGAAATTGAAGGAAACGTGATAATTGCCCGCTCCGGATAACAGGCTTGTGACCACGTAATAGTCACCCGCTCGAATGTTGCGGTAGAGCAATCCTTCAGGCACGCCCACTCCACCTGCATTGCCGGAGACCAATTGGGAGACACCATCGGTGTCCAACAATGTCGCGGAGATATCCAGTGTGTCAGCCGGGGCCATGCTGACTTGGAGGTAGCCGTCATAGGGGACATTCAATTTATAGATGTCGTATACATCTCCCGTTGTCCCTAATGAACCACTGCGGCTTGTATTGACCTGCACCGCTTCACCGGCGGAAATGACATTATTGGGTTCGATTTCCGCGGCAGGCACCGGTGTTTGGGTCGGTGTTAATGTGGCGCCGGAGACAGGTGTCGGTTGAGGAGTCGGCGTTGGGGTGATTGGAAGTTCAGTTCCCGGCGGTGTGAGAGTGACAATACGTCCCACGCTTTCATTGCCGTATTTATCGTAGACTGTCAGGCGGCATGTGTAGCTCACGCCATTCTCGAAACCATCAGTGTAATAACTGAGTACATTGCCCAGGTCGATGGGGTCACGGCCGGTGATATATAGCTTGTAACCGCCGCCGTCCGAGACATCGGGGCTTGCCGAAGCGGTCCAGAAGAGATGGATATAACGGTCCCGGGCAAAGCCATAGTATTCTTTGACATCCTGCGGTGGCGTGACATTGGTTTGCTTTAAGGTGACATTAAATACCGTATCTTGACCGGCGATAATGCCCACCTGTTTTTGGATGGGGTAATACTTGGCCCCTGATGCAATACGGATGGTATATACACCGGGAGCAAGTGCATCGAATCCAAAATCGCCTACGAAATCCGTTTCCGTGGAACGATCAAGAAGCGCTACATCGATCTCCGCCAAAGAGAAGCCGGATTCAGAGACGATTCGGCCCCGCAGATTGCCGGTAGCCGGTACCGTAGGATCACCGAATAGCAGTGAGTAACAACCGTATCCACCTTGATGGAAACAATGGATATAATAGGTTCCAGCTTCAAGGTCGATATCACGCGTATAAAGCTGAGAGTTGTAATAACGCTCGTTGTAGAAAATCCGCGAAATCGTATCCGCAGAATAGAACTCAACCGTCGAGCGTAATTCCGGAATCGTCTGATAACTTAATCTATAGGAGCCCGTACTGGGAATTTGTACGCGATACCAGTCTTCGCCGTCTGCTCTCGTCCAGTTGTTATAGGCGAGCGCACCATTTGCCATTGTGCCCAGCGGAAGATTGACGGCCATGGTGGGGATGTCATTCGCTTCGGTATCTTTTTTGGGTTGTTCCACGAATTGCGTATGGAACTGGTAGGTGCCATGACCGCCGTATAAGCCGCAGTAAATATAATAGGTTCCGGCACGAAGGTTGGCCGAACCAATCGAGTATGAATCGAGGGTGTAATACCATTCGCGAGAGCTGACCGTTGTCCGGCGGTCCGCTTGGTATAGGTAGACGACATAGCGCAATGTGTTTTCGCCGTTCGAAATTAGCGAAAGAGAACCATCCGCTGGCAACTCGATCCGGTACCAGTCGGCGTTGTCGGTTCGGAAGTTCTGTGTATAGCCTAAATGACCAATCACGCCTTCGCCGGGAACAAGCAGGTCCGCCTGATATGACATGTCATTGGGTTCGGGATCGCCACTTCGGTTGGGAATGAGGTCGATGTCAACGGAGTAGGAGCCATAACCACCTAGATAAGAGATGCCAATCAGATAGCGTCCGGCCAGGATGTTGGACTTGTTGACAGAGATGGGGGTGTCTGTGTAGTAGCCTTCCCGGCCGCCAAGATTGGTTTGGATGTCGCCGAGATTGTAGATGTCGACGCGAAATCGTAATGTGCTTTCGGATGTTACCGTAACCGTAAAGTTCCCATCATCGGGAATGTCATAGGCGTAATAGTCGACGGTATCGCGCCAACCGTTTCCGGCATAGCCGAGGTTGCCCACGATGGGTGCGTTGGCTGCTGTCGGTACATTCAACGTTTGTGCCGAGACGCTGGCCCAATCGTCATTCGGTTCGGTGTCGACATTGGGGGCCGCTGTAAATGCCGATGTCAAAGATGCGACACCATCGCCCCCTAAACGGTCGGCTATGACGATGTATTGCCCTGCGCGAAGGTCCGCAACTTCAAATGCGCTTGGATTGGCTGTGTAGTAGTTTTCGATGCTGCGTATTTGGCTGACGCCATATTGGTCAAATAAGCGGGTTCGTAGCCGTAATGACTCAGAAGCGGTAACGGAAAGTGAAAAGAATCCGTTTGCAGGCACATTCAGGCTGTAGTAGCGAATTGTGTTGGTCCCATCGAAGCCGATGCCGGATATGAGGCCATTCGCTTGCATTGCACTGGTGGCTTGACTAAATGGAGTTGGAGCAGTCTGTGCCTCAAAACCGCAATTAAAGGTGTAGGCGCCATAACGGCTTTCTAGATACAGGCGGATGTAATAAGTCCCTGCAGATAGATCTGCCACTGTAAATGTGTTACTTCCCGAGCCGGCCAGGTAACGGCCTGTCGCGTCAAAGACGGCATAGCCCAGGTCGACATTGTCACCGGCTCCGGCGGTAAAGGAGAGATTCAGCTTTCCATAATTGGGAATGGTGACACGATAGTAGTCTCTTTGATCGCGATATTGATTGCCGTAGTAACCGAGATGTCCCTGAGACGTCGCGTTATAGTTGATAAAAGATAGGGAGACGGCCTGCGCCAAAGAGTCATTGGTTTCGCTGTCGTTCGGAGCCGAATTCGAAGTGAATTGACTGACGATTGAATAGGAGCCATAACCGTCGGATTGGTAGACGAGAGCGTAATACGTACCTGCCGCCAAATTAGCGTAGGTAATCGAATCGGAACCGCCTTTACCGGCATTGTCCTTAGAAAGCAGCATTAAGTAGCCGTTACTGTCGAATAACTGAATTCCAGTTCTTAATGAACCATCGGGATTTACAGTAAGTTGCAGATTGCCATCTGAGGAGAGAGTGATCGAGTAGTAATCTAAACGGTCAATCACCATTGATCCGTAGTAACCGATATGCCCTGTGGCGGAGTTCCCGGGTTGCAGGATTGTGGCATGGGCCGGATCGTCATTGGGCTCGGGATCGACTTCTTGGACAGCGGCAAAGTTAAAAGAAGCGCCGTATTCACCGGAGCCTGAACGGAGGCGGATGATCGCGTAATACTGACCGGCGCGCAGATAGGAATGGAGCGCGGCTTCGGAACCGCCTTGCGGCGTATCATTTTTTGATACAAGTACTGACACTCCGTCGGCGTCTACAAGTGTAACTGAGACGTCCAATTCCGGGCCTGGAACCACACCGACTTGGAATTGGCCATCCGAGGGAAGCGTGAATGTATAACAGTCAATAACATCAATCGGGGTTGCCGTTCCCAAAGAACCTTGGCTTGTCGTGTTCATTTGCACCACATTGGCCGAGGAAATCGTATCGTTGGGTTCGGTGTCGCAGAAACCGGTTGCCGATAGCAGGACAAACGCGGCTATACAAACGACGAAAAACAGGCTTTTTACAAATTTCTTGTAGGCGTCCATGGACATAAGTACTCCCATGTTTTGGTTTGTGTTCCTTTTTCCCCTCGAGTGAAGGCGCTGTTTACCGGCACGATAGATCGATTTCCCCCGGATCGAACGTTGCCAGAAAACAACCGGGCAAAGTTAAAATTTACAGGTGTAAATATAATACATTCCAGCCTAAGATGCCACAAAATTTAATTTTTATTAAAGGTTTTATGGTTTTGGGGCTTTATGTGCAAAATCCCGAAATGTCGTATTATGCCGGAATGCGCACTAAGTGTATCAATTATGTAATCATTGGTATAAAAGCTTGCCGCGTGGGTTGGTGATTCTGTTATTTCCAGGATTTTGGCCGTATTGAAAAATGAAATGGTCTTTCCGGGTCACGAAATTTTACATACAACAAGCAAAAACTGCTTAATTGGTATTTATCGGCGGCAATTGGTGCCGGTTTAATCAATAAAAGACTGGATTCAGCCTTTTTGTATGAAAGCGACTATCTTTTGTCTGTAGTATGCATGCTCTTTTGAATCTCATTGAAAAAGATATTTTTTGACTTTAGACAATCCGGGAAGACAGTCGGAAATTGCTCCTTAGAAGACAACTTATTTAGCTTTGTGCATGAAGATGGAAATTTGTCTTGCCGGATATCTGTTGCCTGATCGAAGCCAACTCCTAATTGATGCTCAAAACGGATATAGGAACCATATCGGCGATGATAATAGTGAATACATTCCTTGTTACTTCTTAGTCTGAAGTATTACTCAAAGATGATTTGCATCGCTGCATAGACATTTAGCTCGGGGATTGAAAATCGAACACTGGAATTATCCTGCTCAAAATCAATCGGCTTATCATCCGGCAAAAGCGGATCGGATAGGAGCACCTTACGAATCTTCGAATTGTCGGGAATCGCCACAGCTGCCTCAATGTCCTTTGCAGGCTTCCCTTCTTGATAATTGACAAGATGAAGAATTTGACTTCGGTCAGTTTTGGTTATCTCCGCGCAAACTCCCAAAGGCGCCTTGATAGTAAAGGCAAGTTGTTTCTTGCCGAGTCCTCGGATTGCCTCGATGAGATCGCCGGTGTCGTTGATTTTGAGAAATTGCTGTTCGGATAATCCAGTAAACGCGGGCTTGGATCGAGGCCGCATTAATTCATCATAGGTGGCGGCAGGACCGACCGTGCAGACTATGCCTCCTGCCCGGATGTAATCTTCAATTTGTTGAATTTGAGAATCGCTAAGGGCCACGCAACCTGCCAGGACTAAGCATTGGTAAGATTGCAGATTGTCCAGCAAGTTGTCGTAGATAATCTGAAACGGGATTCTATTCTCGATTAAGGTTTGTTCGACTTGGGCTGTCTTGTTGGCGTATTGCTCCTCAGCAAAGACCTGAGATGGAAAGCTGCGTAAGACCGCAACATCGGCAAGAACCTGAGTATTTCGAAATAAGTCTCTGCGTTCCTTAAAGAAACGGATATAAGGCAGCATTGCCTCGTCAATAGATTCATCGGAACCGGGCATCCGTACGATATCGCCATATTCGAACCAACAGATACAGCCGATACAATCGAGGTTGAAAGCCATGGCTTCTGCTATTTCCAAAGGACTCCGGCAATACATAAAGACCAGGTTGTCCATTCGCCGTGCGATTTTGTATGCAGGAATACGTGTGACCAGTTTCCCATCTTGAAGGCCGGGCACTTTGCCCGTTTCGTTCCAAAACGCTTCACCGCCGCTCAACTGCCACCCATGATGAATCGGTGGATGAATTTTTTCCGCTACAGGTCTTGGATTGCATTCCAAGAGAATATCTTCACGTAAGGTCCGAGCGTAACGGCCCATTTCGTAATAGGAGTCGACTGTGGATCGGCATTGAAATTCAAGCCAGAGACATCGAAGCGGAGTGATTTCTTCTTCTTTAGGAGGTATGAGCGTTTCCAAATCCTCTATGCCCATATTCTGTAATTCTGTTGGTGTGTAATTATCGCTGAGAAATTTTCGAAAACGCCGAACCGAGTTCTCGTCCCATCCCGGGCCTACGCTATAATTGTCGAAATGTAACAGGTCGCTCTGAATATCTTCGACAGCGAAACGTACCAGTTCTTTGTAGAATTTAATTGCATCGGGATGATTTCGATCCCAGTAATAACGATAAAGAGCCCGGCCATAGGTCACGGGGCTTCCATCCGGTTTCCGAATCAACCAGTTTTCCGCTTCCGGTGTCTCTTTAAAAAGCAGTTCCCATCCGAATGCGCCGCTATAATTGTAGACACCGACATGCAGACCGGCGTCATGGCAGAGTTTCGAGAAACGCACCGCATCCGCCATGCTTTCTTTTTCAGCCTGGAGTCCAAAGCCTTTGTAGCAATGCATCATCACGAAATTGACGCCAATCTTTTCGAGGTCCTCTACCATGGCGGCTGAATGCTCTTTGTTATAAGCCTCCCGCTGTTCGGGAGTCGGAGTGTAGCCATCGCTGCCATCCCGGCGTACCCGGAATAAAAGTGGTTCCCAGCTTCCGGCCATAATCAAACCTTGGTCCTGAAGCCAAGCCGGGCGTTGGCTTTTGGGCAATGTCAATTGCTGGGCAAAGACCTCTGTTTGCGCACAAAAAACGACTGTAAGCAGAAAGATGAGCGTGTTAAGGCGGGCTTTTTGAAGCATGTAATAATCCCCTGTGTTTGCCATGATTCTAGAGGACAATAGCACTTAGTAGGGCATAGATGGAACCGGCAAAAAGGCATGTTGGCGAAATTCCGTTTCTCCGGGTTTTCGGGATTTTGAACCTGTTGCTGAGTTGTTGTGGAATTCATAGGGTATTTCCAGCGCTTTGAATATAGGATATCCTAAACTATGCGATTTTGGTCTCTAAAGGCTGTCTACCATTTGGAGTGATTTCTGTTCTTTGATTTTGAAGCGGTTTTGCGAAGGAATATCTTGTGGCAGATGCAAATCAAATAACGCCCGTTCCATCATCTGATAAGGAGCGCAATAGGCCGGCCTTTCAGCGGGGCTTGGGCCGTGTACTGGATAGTTTTGGAATAGGAATTATCTTTTTTCTCCTATGTGCCTTTTTTTCGGCACAATCCGATATCTTCCTAAGCCGCTCCAATTTTTCCAATATTTTGGTTCAAACATCAGTCAATATGATTATCGCCGCAGGTATGACTTTTGTAATCTGTGCGGCAGAGATCGATCTATCCGTTGGTTCGCTCTTGGCCGTCTGTGGCATGATTACGGCTACACTGCTCAAAATCGATCCGGCTACCGGCTCTAACATTCCTATGCATGTGGCCAGCAAGGTTCTGGCGCCTTTTCCCGACCTCTTTCAAGGCGCGTATGCCTGGTGGGCGATTTCAATAGCGGTCTTTTTGGTTTTAGCGATATTGCCGGGGATTCTTGGCGGAGGAACCGCAGGGTGGTTGGTTGCAAGACTTGGTGTTCCAAGTTTTATTGTCACGTTGGGATTTATGCTCGTCTACCGGGGCTTTGCACGGTATATGACCAACGCTGCACCCATAACCGGATTGCCGGTTCGATTTACGAGTATCGGTTCCGGTATCTGTTTTCAGATATTCGGTTTTCGCGTTGCCTATTCAGCGATCATCGCTTTTTGTTGCATTTTGACCGGTGTGCTCTTGTTGGCCCGGACACGGTATGGACGATCCGTATTGGCTGTTGGAGGGAATGCGCAAGCGGCTCATTTGAGCGGGGTTGGTGTGTGCAAAGTGCGAATGTCCGTATTTATGGTTTCCGGCTTTGCTGTAGCGGTTGCAGCGGTCATTCAAACCTCGCGCCTCTTTATGGGGGATCCAAATGCGGGTGAAGGCTATGAACTCGACGCGATTGCGGCGGTCATCATCGGCGGAACAAGCCTTTTCGGAGGTCGAGGTTCAGTTGTAGGCACCTTTTTCGGAGTATTAATAATCGGCGTGCTCCGCAATGGTTTGGAATTGATGGGTGTGACCGATCACACCAAACAGATGATTATCGGCGCAATGATAATTTTTGCCGTTCTTCTCGATTATTACCGTCGAAAGTTGTATTGTGCTACTCGTTAATTGCTCGAGTGATACTTGATATTCAGCGGAGGTTGCCACTGTGAAACGTCGCGATGCACTAATTCAAATGAGTTTGGCCGCAGGTACATTTTTGGCTGCAAACCATGCACGGCACGGGAACACCGCCGACTCGAAATATCGGATCGCCCTGGTGATGAAGGCGCTTTCCAATCCTTTTTTTCATAGCATGGAAGTGGGCGCGCGCGAAGAGGCGAAGAAACTGGATGTCGATCTATTGGTCCAAGGTACAAATAAAGAGACCGATGTGGCCCAGCAAATCAATTTGGTTGAGAATTTCATTACGCAGCAGGTCAATGCCATTGTGATTGCTCCCGCCAGTTCTTCAGGGCTGGTGCCTGTATTACACAGGGCTAAGTCGCAAGGGATTACTGTTGTGAATATCGATAATCCGCTCGATGAAGCCACGATGAAGCAAATGGGATTTTCATGCCCATTTGCAGGCTCCGACAATGCCTTGGGCGCGGCTTTGGCTGCGCATGACTTGGTGGCCGCAATGGGAGGTATTGGCGAAGTCGCCATTTTGGAAGGAATTCCCGGTGTGATCAACGCGGAACTACGCAAAAAAGGAGCCGGGCGTGTGTTCGCATCGGAATCGGGTATAAAAGTTGTAGCGTCGCAAACTGCGGAGTGGGAAACGGAACAAGCCTATAATGTCTTCACAAATATGTTGACCGCTCACCCGAATCTGCGTGGCCTTTTTGCATCGAACGATAATATGGCTTTGGGAGCGATTCGTGCTATCGATGCCGTCGGCAAAAAGGGGCAGATTGTTATCACTTCATATGACAATCTGCAAGCCGCCCAAGAAGCGGTTCTGGCCGGAACACTGCATTCAACAATCGATCAGCATCCGGAATTGATGGGGGCCTATGGTGTCCGCGCCGCAAAAGACATTTTGGATGGCAAGCAGGTTCCCAATCTAATTGCGACGCCGCTGGAAGTTATCGACTATCGTTCTCTCGCCTTGAAATAGGATCTTTTGAATCGAAACCGCGTATCAGAGATATTCCGATAACCGGTTGACGGCGGTAGGGTTTTTCCTGCTGATGTCGTGGTTCTCGTTGGGATCGTTTTGTAGATCAAAAAGCAATGGCCGGTCTGTTTCACCGTACCCGGCAATCAGTTTATATCGGCCATCAAATGCCAGCCGCCATTCTTTAAGACCCGAGCGAACAATATCACGTTGTTTCTTTTGCTTGCCCCGCCAAAGATTGCGCATCGACCGGCTTTCCATAAAATCGGGAATGGGGAGATTGGCATAATCGAGAAACGTTGCGGCCAGGTCAACAGTGGTGACCGGCGCATCACTGACAAGCCCCCTGGCGATATCCGGACCACTTGCAACCAAAGGCACAGAGGCTGAAGGTTGATATGGTTTTTGTTTGCCCCATAGATCATGGTCGCCCAGCATTTCGCCATGGTCGCTGCTGTAGACGATTAGAGTGTTCTCATACTCCCCGCTTCTTTTTAACTCTTCGATATACACTCCCAACCAAAAATCGATATTTTCCACCATGGCGGAGTAGTTGCGGCGGATGTTGATGTGGTCCTCTTTGGTAAATTGCGTATTCCTGTTGGGTTGGGGGAACTCAACATCACGGTACCAAGCTTGCATGGTTTTTGTTACATCCATGGGATTGTGCGGGCCTGCAAAGTTGACAACCAAATGCCAAGGCTTTTCCGGGGGAGATTGGTGGAGCAGACGCAGTCCGTTTGCGGCAATCCAGTTATCGCAGTAGGCAGCATCCGGCAAAGGTGTCGGTTCCGTGCTCTTGTAGCCGTGACGGTTGCGAATGTCTTGAACGTGTGTGTCTGCCAAACCATGTTCATGCAAGAAGGCCATATAGGGATCCTTGGGAATATCTGCGCCGCTACGGATTGCATCATACTTGCCGGCATTGTCGATACCATCCGAAAATCCCCATTTGTCTATCAAGCGTTTTCCATCGATGCCCCAATCCAAGTCCGGTTTGTGCAGGTCGAATTTTCCGCATCCGATTACATGGTATCCTGAGTCTCGCAATAATTGATAATAAGTAGGCTGAGTGAGCGGATAGTTAATTTTGTTGCTAGATACGCCGCAGTTGTCATATTCCATGCCCGATGCCAAACAAGCGCGGGATGGAGCACAGAGCGGTGAGCCGCACACTGCATTGGTGAAACGTATTCCTCTTGTTCCTAACGCGTCGATATTGGGTGTCTGTACAGGGATTTCGGGTGTCGTGCCCAGCCAATCGTAACGATGTTGGTCAGGGAAAAAGAACAAGATATTGGGATGCCGGTCGGTGCTTTTAGTAAGAATGGCCGGAAATCCTTTGCGTCTGGTTGCGCATCCACCCAATACCAGACCGGCCATTGCTCCTGCCGAACCGATAAATTTACGCCGCGTCAATTGGTTCACGATCCGTAATCCTTTCCATTCCGGCTTTCTGTACAAGAAGCCTGCCAGGCCCGCAGATATTCCATCATGGAGCGCACAGTATCCGTATTCTCACTTGCAATATCTTTTGATTCATTGGGATCGGCGATGATATCGAAAAGCATGGGAGTACTAAGTTGATCTGATTCAATGTTTGCGATGAGTTTGTAGCGGTCACCGATTAAAGCGGCCCCTTCTCGGTGTTCGAAACCAATGAATTTACCCCGTTTCGTTGTGCCTCCTTCGATGAGTGGGCGGAGGCTAATTCCGTCCAAAGGTTGCGGGGCCGTTTTTGTTTCGCTCAAATAGTCAATGATTGTCGGGAAGTAATCCGATGTTGAGCAGGGTATTGGGGTGGTTCGGGGTGATTTGATCTTGTCTGGCCATACCAAAATTCCAGGTACACGGATTCCACCTTCGAATAATTGACCCTTTGAGCCGCGCAGGCCTCCAGTAGATCCCGGGCCGTTTTGGACATGAGTCGGGCCATTATCGCTACAAAACCAGAGCATTGTATTGCCGGATATATTCAGATCGTCGAGCATGGACCGGAGCCGTCCTATCTGCGCGTCCATCGCTGTGATCGCGCCCCAATAGTGGCTTTCTCTTTCGGTGTGGTCTGCATACAAGGCCTGGTAGTCGGGTGTGGCATAAACCGGAAGGTGGGGAGTGTGGAACCATACTACTGCAAAGAAAGGATTGTTTTGTGCAATAGATTTACGGATAAACGGTTCGGCGCGATCCATGATAATTTTGGAGTCGTCGCCCATAAGCGGTGTTTTAATCTCTTTCCCGTTTTCGACATAACCTTCCGGGTCGACGGTGCTGACTTTGCGTACGGTCGAGAACCACTCATCAAATCCGTTCTGGCTTGGCGTGCAGGTCTGTGAGCCGGTCAGGTCACCTAAGTGCCATTTCCCGAAGTGGCCGGTTGTGTAGCCGTGCCGCTTTAATACCTCAGCAAGCGTGACTTCTTGGTCCGGTAATGGATATTTGCTTGGCTCAAATGGGCCATTGGCGGCATTGGCTCCGAAAATTCCATACCGGAATGGGTGGCGGCCGGTAATGCAGCTTCCGCGTGTAGGGGAACAAACCGGCGCGCCTGAATAAAACCTTTCGAAAAGCAAACCCGTGCGAGCCATGGCATCCAAATGAGGTGTCTGCAATACGGGATGGCCGTTATAGCCTGTATCCCCCCACCCTTGATCGTCACTCATGACCAGGATGATATTCGGACGCACGGTGTCTCGGGACTCTGCAAAAGACAGACGTTGAAGAGATGCAGACGATAAACCCGCCAATGCCAAACGTAATAATTTCCTTCGATCCATAAGCCTCTCCTGTTTAGATGATGCTAACACAGACCGTATGAGGAAATAAAACGGTTTCTTGACGACTGATCGTCTGAATTAGAGCCTTTTGGGGCTTTTTGTCGTTATTCGGTCAGCAGGACCGCACAATTCTCATGCGGCAGGCCAAAGCGGATTTGACCATTCTCAACCGTAAGTTCTTCCCAACTATTCATGACCTTTAAAGTCCGGCCTTCAAGTTCATCTAAGCCGTGGAGCGTAAAGGCAAGGTTTGCGTTGTTTTCATTCACCAAAAGGATCATGTAGCGGTCGCCAACCTTTCGGGAGAGAGTCAAAACCTGCTGATCGACAGATGATGCTGTCGGATCCAGGTTGATTAGTAGCGGCAGCCCTGCATCGCGGGCGGCCAAGAACGGTTCCAGATCGGCCAATTCCCGCACATAGCGTTTCAAATCCGACCAGAATGCTGAATCTTTTTCGATGTAGGCGGTGCCCCAATACAAAATCCCCCGGGCGCCGTTCACGATTGCGTCATAGCCCATGTAGCGGGTTTGATCGAAAGAAGGCCGGGGCTCGCCCTTTTTTTGATCCTTGAAAAGGTCATCCCATGAAAATCCTTGGAGTACCATCCATACCGCTTTGCCCGGAGCGCCAGCTGCCATTCTGCGGGTATATTCACCGGTTGCCGAGAGGTTCCGGTAGACAATATCGCTATGGCTATGGCCTACAGGATAAATATCGCACCCGGCAATATCTGCGATTTCTCCAAAGAGACGCAGGTCGGCAATGGTGTTCCGTGGTGCGTGGTTAAACCAGATCGGATGTTTGCCATCTGTTTGCCTGACGATACGGCAACCTTGCTCTGTTGCGGCCCTTAATGGTTCAACTTCTTCATACCATGAGGAGAGCAAGGGCGCGTAATCCATCGGCAGTTCCAAAGCTGCACGAATGCGCCGTTCTTCCGCTTCCGCCTCTTCAAAACGGGCGGAGTCGCGATAAGTCCGGAAGTGTGTGTACCACTCTTCAAGTTCTTGTCTCTCTGCTTCCGGGAGTTCGGCCTTTTTCATGGTTTCGCGCATTTGGTCCCATCGTTGAAAGACCTGCTGCGTTTTGGGATACCAGAGGTTCCATAAATCTTCGTCCGGAACTTCCCACACCCACATAGCGGAGTGGTCCATAACGGGGACGATTGATTTCTTTAGTCCATCTGCACCTTCGTTATTTTTTACGCGTACGTGACCGCCCAAATTGAGCCATGCCCCCAATCCATTCTGCTGGGCACGGTCAAGTGATTCTTGATTATTGCTACATCGCACAAGGTTGAAACCCGCCTGTGCAAGTTCAGCGGCGAAGGCATCGTCTTGAGGGATATCATACATTCCCAACACGAAACGCCGTTCGCCATCGACACGCAATGCACCATCACCGTCGACTTCGACTGTCGCGGCCCATGTACTACATCCTAAAAGAATGATGAAAACAACAATCTGTGCAAATCGCATTTTTCTAACCTCCAAAGCCCGATTGTAATGGACCTTGCAGTAGATGGGAATAAGTTTTTTCGGAAGAAAGATGCCAAATATTGACGATCCCCGAGGCGTATACCGGCTATCAATCTTTCGTGTCGATTAGGGCGAGCCAGATTTGATTGTGGTCAGGACTTTTAAGGAGGATGGATTCAGACTCCCCTTTGATGGTTGTGTCAGAGATGAACTCCGCAGAGACCGGATTAAACCACCGGATTCTGTGTTCCTTATCTCGCGGCACTGTTTTCAACCGAACTTCGCCACCTTTGGGGAAATAGAGAGCGTAGGTTTTTCCGGGATTTGCAAGGCAGTAGGCTTCGTTGTCTTCACGCTCGGTGAGTAGGTCCGGGTGTGGTTCTGTAGCGAAAATATCAAAACTGTCTGTAAATCTGCGCGCCGCACGGATTGTGGTTTGAGCCTCTTCAGCCAGGCCGATGCCACCTGTCGGACGGTGAAAACGGGTCGAGGCACAACCGGCAAAAATGTTTTGCCACCAGCGGTCGATGTTGATTTCCGCGCTGTTGGGTTTGTTGCCGCCTTGGCGCATATAGACTTTGACATTATTCATGGGCCGAATCCCGCCCGGTTGGTCTACGAGCATATTTCGATACCAAATCAGCCGGTCATAATGATTTTGGCCGACTTGCCAATTGTTTTGCGAGACATCCGTGAATGAATATACATCGGGATGGGTATAGGTCTGCTTGTGGCGGTCCGCGCGTATATCCCAATCATCCCACATTTCCGTGATATGGACTTCCGCGCCTCTTTGAGCGGCGGTTTCTCTAATAAAACGTCCCCAATAGAGCCCCCATTCTTGAGGCGCCTTGGTTTCGTTGTCGAGACAATACAGGATATTCGGGTAGGGCAGCGCAGTGTCGAGGACTTTTTGAACGAACGCGCGTTGATAGTCTAATAGAACCGTGTCGTTATTTTTTTCCGGAATCGAGAAAAAGAAAGCGTTTCGTTTAGCCGCCGGGTGGAAATTCCACTCGGGAACCAGTTTGGTGCTCTCTGTCGTGTAATTAACGTTCTGACTCGGGTTGAAAGGATTGCGAAGCCAGATATCCCGGTAATAATCAAATGTTGCCCATACTTCAATCTGCACAATGATGCCGCGGTCTTGCGCCTCACGAAAACAAGTCTCCAGACGCGTCCAAAATTCCGGATTGAAGCGGTTTAGGTCATAACCTTTGTCTGTCTTTTCATAGGGCCAGACATTCCCCTCATCGCGGCATGAAAGCGTGCCCCGTATATAGTTGCCGCCAATGCTCGCAAGTGTTTCAAAGTTCTTCGCCATTAGGTCCGGATTATTAAATAGATTGTCTTCATCCGATCCGCCCAAGAGTAGTACAGGCTTTCCGTTATAGGACCAATAACGCGGATTGTTGCCCCAAGGTTTGATGCGGTTTGCATTATCAGCGCCCTCGGCTTTTGCAATACAGAAAAAGCCAACCGCAAGGCAAAGGGTAATTCCAAAAGCGATAACGCGGCGGGGGATGCGGTGAATTCTAAGACATAACATAGTTCTTCTATTCCTCTTTCAAACGATTTGGTGATATTTTACATGGTTGGTTCTGAAATATGAGGCGAGTGGCCTATTACCCCGCCCATCAAGGGTCTTGATTGATTTTCTTGCAAGGCCCAGGATAGCGATGTGAATCCTTGAGTTTGGAGTATATTATGGGGCGTAAAAACGGATTTTGCTTTACTTTTGCAGTCGTCAGTATTTTTGTTGTGTGCGGTTTTGGGACTTTGGCAGCGAATGCCGCGCACCCCGCTTATTCTCTGTCTTTCGATAGCGGACGTGTCGTATTTGAAGACCGCGACGGTATTATCGTGCTCACGCGATTGGAGACTCTTCTGTCCGATTCTCAGGCGGCATGGATCATAGGCGATGCCACTTCTCCGGTTCCTTTTTGGACGGTTTCTGTGTGCGATAAGGATGGCCATAAGCATCTTGTGACAACAAACGATAGCCCGGGTGAAATTGTCACGTCAGAAAACAACTGTCTGAGTTTTTTGTGGAAGGATTTGGAGCCGGGTAAATTGCAGGTGACGGCATCGGTCAGTGTAAAAGGCTCGGGTTTGCTTTGGGATTTTGAGGTTGAACTGGGGGATGAGGAATGTGCCCTATGGGATATTGTCTATCCCGAACTTGGGCGCATACCTCTTACGGGAAAAAATCATGGAATCATGCCTTATGGATGGGGTGTGCAACATGACGATCTGCTTGGAGTGCGTCATAACCGCGTGTATCCATCGGCCGCACAGGCCATGCCGTTCTTGGCGGTATCGGATGGTAATGCCGGTCTTTACTTGGGAGTTCATGAATCCGCCGGATATCCTGTGTCATTTTTTATCGGCAAACGTGGCAATGAATCTGCCGCTTGTATGAAAGTCCGGCATGATGTCGAGGGGATGGGAATCGCCAAATCGTACAAGCTCCCCTACAGCGTGGAAACTGTCACATTTGCCGGAGACTGGTATGAGGCGGGACGTATTTATCGTGAAAAAGCCAAAGTCACGCCTTGGGGAAAAATCCCGCCCCTGGCCAAGCGCAAAGATATTCCACAGTGGTTGTTGGATACGGATCTGTGGGTGGTGGGATCGTGTCATGATGACGAGACTGCCGACAAAATCATTGAATTTGCAAAATATTTTGAAGTGCCGACCTCTGCGCATGTTTATACATGGCACGAGATTCCCTTTGATGACCATTATCCCGAGTATTTTCCAGCCAAGCCCGGATTTCAGGATGCGGTTAAAAAGGTGCAGGCAGCCGGAATCGCTGTGATGCCCTATATCAACGGGCGTTTATGGGATCCGGCCACCGATAGTTGGGCCGCCAAGAACGCCCAAGATGCGTGTGCCATAGATGAAAATGGCGAAAAGTATGTGGAGATTTATGCCTCTAAGGTTGCTCTCTCACCGATGTGCCCATTTACGGAACTTTGGCAGGATACGGTTTTCGATCTTGTGAATAAACTTTTGAATGAAGTCGGTGTTCGCGCGGTATACATCGATCAGATTTCCGCCGCGTCTGCGAAACAATGTTTTTCGGACCAACATGGTCATCCCGTGGGTGGAGGAACTTACTGGATTCAAGGCTATCGAGAATTGCTTAGAAAATGCCTGAAAATTGTTCCGGACGATGCGGCTTTGACAACCGAAGAAAATGCCGATCCTTGGAACGATCAACTTCATGCCTGGTTGATGGTAAATACTCAAGAACGCGGCGGTGAACTAATTCCGCTCTATCCGGTTGTGTATGGCGGACGCGCGATATCATTCGGTTTCCAGTACATACACGGCGGCGATCTTGAAAAACATTTTCCGTTCCGGCTTAAGATGGCCCGGGCCTTTGTTTATGGCTCACAATTGGGGTGGGTTGGAACGCAAATTCTCAATGAGGAACATCGGACCGAAGCCGAGTTCTTGAAGGACTTGTGCTTGGCGCGCCATTCCGCCCGCGATGCTTTGCAATTCGGCGAAATGTTGCCTCCTATAACATTTGAAGGCGGCGGTCGTGTGTATTGGAAAGAAAAAGCGGGCCCAAAGGATGTTCAGTATGATGCCCCCGCCGTATCGGCCAGTGCATGGCTTACTCCAAATGGGCAACGGCAAATCGCTTTCGTAAATGTGGCCGATGATCCCCGGTCAATCACCTTGAAACTCAATTCCCGGCATTTGGGTGAAGAGGCGACGAAACTGACCGAGGTTACTCTTTCGCAGATTGGAGGCGGGGCTCAGATATCATTGGAAAATGTGCAGGATGGTAACTGGCAAGCCCAAATTGAAATCGGCGCACTCGACGGTTGTGTCTACACCATCGTTATGCAATAGATTTTGGGCCTATTGAAGGAATCTCCGCCAATCTATGCGGTAAGATCGTGCCACAGATTAAGCATATCTTGGCATTCTTGGCATGTTTCCGGAAAAACTGTGGGACGTAAGATGCATCTGGCACCGGTGTCGCGCACAGCTTCTGCGATGCGGGTGATATAGGAGCGCCAATCTTCGTCTTCTTTTTCTGCAACCCGGCTGTGGTAGACCGTACTTGTTTCCGCACAACGCTCCAGAAGCCAATGCAAATCGTACAATTCCGTATTGCCCAAATCGATAGCTTTTACAAGCGGAGAACGGCAGAATTGCTCGTATAGCGATTGGTGTTTTCCGCAGAAGTGAACGAACGCTCCATCGAACGGATGAATCGTGCGCATTGCTGCGGGCATTACAGTTTCTTCTATCATGCGGGGCGAAAGCAACGTGGCTGTATCTTCGCAATAACGTACACCGGCGTTTGGAAAATAGACGCCTTGTTCTGTGCCATGTCCATGCACCATCGATTGTATGGAGCCGCCCACAATGCTCTTAAGGTGCCAAGAAGCCCGGCTATACAGATTGCAGCAAATATCCATCAACTCGTGAATCCAATCTTGTTGTGACGGATCGGCCAGGTCAATAAAGGTCTCATCTCCATACAGAATGTGGGCGATATCGAAGACTCCTTGGGTGTCGGCTAGATAAGCGAATGCAGTATGCTCACCGCGTTCGTGGTGGATCGAATAGAAGTCTTTCGCCAATTTCATAATGTCAGTTCGAGCGATGTCTATGTCGTGAATCGCCCGGATTTTATCACGGCTAAGCGGTGGGCCGGGCCAAGGCATTTGCCCATCCACCAACTGAAAATCCTGACCTGCCATGGCGGGAATAAAAACAACACCCAAATTAGGCCGCACTGTCGGAATGCCGTCTGTCGGCCAATTCAGAACCGCTTTTGCACGGCCGATTTCCGATTCCCACATTCGTTCGGGGTTATTGAATTTTTCGACATAACCTGCCGTGTCGTAAAGCTCTGTTTGAGCGGGAGGAATTAAGATAAGGCTGGGGCCTTGTCCATCCCAAAATCTCTTTTGTGCTTCGATTCGTGATTGCATGGTCCATCATCGATCCAAATGATATCACGATCTTACCGGAATCGCTTTTCCGGCGTAAATGGGTGATTTCCAGGGGGGCAAACTCTAGATTTTAGGTCAGACTCAGATATTCATGCCGTTTTTATGAACCGAACATGTCTTGATAGGCGGGAGAGTCGAGAACCTGGCCTGCAAGCTGTCGATATCCGGCCTCAAGCGGGTGGCTGGCGTCTGCATACAGTTCGCTAGGCAAGAGGGGCGCTTCAAAATAGGGAAGTTCTTCCTGCTTAAGCCATTGCGTTACCTGTTGCAAGCGGTTTTGATAACGCTCACGGCTGGCTTCGGTGAGCATGTGCGTGTTAAAGGGGCCGATGACCACCAGCAAGCGATTGTTGCGGGAAGAAAGAATGCGCACCGTCTCTTGGAATGAGCGCCATTGAATGGAACCATCCAACTCCACCCATTCCATATCTTGTTCGCTGATTCGCTTTTCGATCCAGGGAATTGCATTGGGACGTGCCTCTAGGCTCATTCCGGGAATCCCTTTTGAAATGACGCGAAATGGATTTGCGTATGGATTTTCGATTGTCCATGACGGAATATCCATGCTGTTGAAATAAGCCACGCGTAAATGCGCGCTCCAACGCAAAATCGGCACATGATGCGCCGCAGCAATCCCCAAACGGTTTGAGAAATCTTCCTTATAACAAGGAATTCGAGGATAAAACTGCGTCACCAATTGCGGGTGATTAAAGCGGAATTCCTTTTCGATCTGCAAATCGTGCTCAGGTGAACTCATCCAGAGCAGATTGCAGTGTAAAAGGATATTTGAGTTCTGAATGCTTTTGCCGTAATAGCGGATCAAACCTTCAAATGAGGCCGGGTGCATTCCATTAACACCCAAGTTTTGCACATGGTCCGTTCCCATTTTCTCATTCATGAAAGCAGACCATGTTTGGCTGGGGAGTACATATTGGCCCCAAACGACCGAGTCCCCGAGAAACAGGATGTTTTCGGGCTTGGCGGTGGTTTGTGCATAGCGGTCGAACAGCCAATAGTCATTGCTTAGGACTTCGGGGATACGATAGCCGGGCTCCGGTTGAAAGGGCGTGATACGAGACAACAGGGCAGGGGCAATGAAAAAAAGAACCAAAAGAATCGCAAGCACCAGCCACCATTGAGGCAGGCTGAGGCGAATAGCGTTGGAGCCGAAAGGCACCTCTTCAAAGATCTCTTTTGTGTTCGCTGTTTCTTTGATCGTCATATCTATGCCTGATGTTTCGCCGTCGATTCAGCACCATTTAGAATTGGAAATAGATAAAAGCTTGGCCTCCTGATGGCGCGGCAAAAGCTAAATAGAGAGCCATCAAAACGACCAAGGCGACCTTAACCGGACCTTTGCTTATGATTCCATACAATGGTGACTCGTAGATAAAGGCATAGGCCCAAAGCACAAGAACCATGCCTAAGGCCAACAAGGGGAACTGCGGATCTGCAATTCCCGAAGTGAAAATGCGGGTCACGATTGTCAGCGCTTCATCCAATGATGTGGCACGGAAGAATATCCATGTGAAGGTTACAAACAAAAAGATTAGTATCTGTTTGGCGAAACGGGGGATTCGGTTCCGGTAAAAATCGGTTCTCTCCAAACGCAGGGTAACAACCCGGCCCAGCGCGTGAAGCGCCCCCCAGATGACAAAAGTCCACCCGGCCCCGTGCCACAAGCCGGAGACAACCATGGTGATCATGACGTTGCAGTACATCATGAATGTGCCTTTTCGGTTGCCGCCCAATGGGATGTAAACGTAATCTTTAAACCAAGTTGATAGGCTGATATGCCATCTCTGCCAAAAGTCGCCAAGACCTACGGCCAGATAGGGATTGTTGAAATTCAGCATCAAGCGGTAGCCCAAAAGACGGCCTACACCCCGGGCCATATCCGTATAGCCGCTGAAATCGAAGTAGATTTGCCAGCCAAAAGCAAATGTCGCCAGGAAGAGGGCCGGAGCGCTGTAATTCTCCGGGACGGCGTAGACTTTGTCGGCATAAATAGCCAAGTAATCCGCCATTGCGACTTTTTTAAATAAACCCACGATAAAAAGCGATAAGCCGTCAGCAATGTCTTCTTTGCGGATCGGGGGTATCTTTGAAAACTGGGGAAGAAGGTTTTTTGCCCGTTCGATTGGTCCCGCAACCAATTGCGGAAAGAATGAGACGAATGTTGCGAAGCGGACAAAACTGGTTTCACGAGGAATTTGACCGCGATAATAGTCAATGGTGTAGCTCATCGACTGGAAGGTGTAAAATGAAATTCCAACCGGGAGCAAAACATTCGGCGCCGGGATCTGATAATCCATCCCGGAAAGACTTAAAAGCGCGTTTAGATTATCGCATACGAATCCACCATATTTAAAGAATCCAAGTAGAAAAAGGTTGTTGACGATACTGATCATCAACCAGAGTCTTTTTTTCTCGCTTTTCTCCATCCATTGCACAACCCAGAAATCCAGGAGTGTGGAGTAGACGATTAATAACAAGTACAGAGGATTCCACCATGCGTAAAAAACGTAAGATGCAACCAATAGCCAAGGCGCGGCAAACCGTGTGGAACGTAAATAGAGATACGGGATATAAACAATCGCGAAGAAAACAAAGAATATCCAAGTATGAAAAAGCATGTGCTTCTAACTGCCCGGTTGAAATTTCTTACAAAGCAACTACATCTCACTCTTTTGTTGAATGATTCGAACGGTCTGATTCCGTAAGTTTACGGACACAACGGAATCCATACGTGTCTTTGGCAAAACAGGCATCGGTGATTCCGGGAGTATCGAACATTCTGACGCTTGCCCGGCAGTTCTCTGCGCTGGATGTCCAGGAGCCGCCGCGTAATACGCGTTTGTCTCCGGTAGTAGGCCCAGTGGGATTCTCTTTGGGGCTGGATTTGTAGTAATTGGGTGCATAACAGTCGTGCACCCATTCGGAGACATTTCCGTACAGATCGAAGATGCCCCATGCATTCGGTTTTTGGGATCCAACCGGCTGTGTCATATCCCGGGAATTTTCCGCAAAGACAGCATGGTTCAGTAATTTTCTCACGTCATTACCGAAATCGTAATCCGTATCTGTCCCGGCCCGGCAGGCATATTCCCATTCGGCCTCAGTCGGTAACCGGTAACCATTTGCGTTGAAATTGCTTTCAAATGTCAATGAGTCATATACCGGCTCCAAGCCTTCGGCTTCCGAACGCTTGTTGCAGTACTCCGCTGCATCAGACCAACGGACTTGTTCAACCGGGCGTTGCGGTCCCTTGAAGTGGGCCGGATTGGCGAACATCAGTTTTTCGTATTGCTCTTGGACGACTTCGTGTTTGTCGATTAAAAATGGGCTGACAGCAACTTTATGTTTAGGAGATTCATCCCCATCCCCGTCCCGGCCCATCATAAAAGTCCCCCCGGATAGAGCGACCATTTCCTGGCCTGAAGGCGTCGAGAGTTCTCCGAGAACCGCCTTGCTGGATGCGCTCTTATCTCCGGGCTGGGATGTACAAGCAGTAAAGAAAGAAAGCAGAATCAAAATTTGCAGGCTTAGAGTTTTATTGAACCATTTCATTATTCGTTACTCGTGCAGACTATTGAACCTATTGAACCGGAAGCCAGTCCGATTCCTTGTTACTCAAAGAGTCGTTTGTAATAGAAACCCATTTACCATCCCCTTTGGCCTTTGCTACGCAGACATCCCAGGGCGCGTTGACGCCGACCAATTCCGCGATTCCCTGGTGTGTGCCCGGACCGGCCACAGGCATGCGTCCACCCGGCCCCCGGCTAAAGGATAGATACTTTCCATCCGGAGACCAATCGACATGGTAAAGATGTTTTTCGTCATGGACGGCATCGTAGATATTAGTGATTTCGGGTGTATCCGAGTCGAGACTGATATCTCCGACTGCAATGGTGTGGTCGTCTTTGCCCCAGGCGATTTGTTTGCCATCGGGGCTCAAATCGGGGCGGCAGCCTCCAACTTTTAAATCAATGACCTTCATGCCGTTTACTTCAATCGCTAGAAGAGTGTGCTTGAAGCCCATGCCGGCGTGCACGGTGGTTACAATCCACCGGCCGTTTTTTGACCAACAGATGTTGTAGAGATGTTCGATTGATTTGTTGGGATGTTCTTTGTGTTCGCCCGCTGCTAAGTTGTAAAAACAGATGCTTTTGGTCACATAGTCCAATACATTAAATTTTTCATACTTATTTTTCAGATAAGCGATTTGCTTACCATCGGGACTCCAACAAGGTTGCCGTGCATTTTCGTCGACTTTCGTAAGGCCGGAACCATCGAGGTTCATAAAAAAGATGCTACGAATCGTATCTTCGCCTTGTGCTTTGTCGCTGACAAAACAAATTTTGGAGCCATCAGGAGAAATCTTAGGGTAAAGTTCGTGGCGATCCGGGGTATTGGTTAGATTGATCTGGCCGGAACCATCGGCATTTGCCTGATAGATATCCCAATTGCCATCACGGTAAGTTTCAAAAACGATGCGATGAGGATATTGCTTCAGTTCCTGCGCTAACGTTTCTGATTCCTCGGCCAGCGCCATATTTCCGAAGGCTACGATCTGTGCAAGAATCAGGACCGTTAAGCCCAAACGATAGCGGTTGTTCATTGGTATATGCATCATTCAACCTCACTTGGTCCCTCCCTGTTTTAGACAATTCTCCGCGAAAAAGCGTAAAACTTAGGCAGCATGGCATGGAACGCCTATCGTCACAAGGAAAAGCCGTCGAAACCTCGTTTTCGCCTCTCTATCGGCTTGGCAATAAGCCGTGATAATATACGTTCCTTCGTTTCCCTAGTGTGCTGCCTGTGCAGCCGATTGTCAGTTGGAGATAAGAACCGATGCCGATCAGCCTATTTCCCGAAAAAATTGGACGCAGAAAGTTTATCAGCACGTCACTGGCAGCTAGTGCCGGTTTGGCTCTTGCCATTCGTGAATCGGAAGCCGCCGATTCTAAAAATAAAAAATGGGCGTTTGTTTCGGATACGCATATTCCCGAAGATCCGCAAAATGAATATCGCGGATTTAAACCCTATGATAATTACAAACTTGTGGCGGCGCAGATTAAAGAATTCGCGCCCCAAGGAATGGTGATTACCGGCGATGTGGCACGCTTGGAGGGCAAACCCGGCGATTATGCAAATGTGGTTAAACTTTCGGCGGAACTGCGATCCGTGGTGCCGGTTCATTACTGTTTGGGGAATCATGATGACCGGGATAATCTCCTCGCCGCCGCGGGGGATTTGCCCGGTAAACGCCAAAACGTAAAAGGCAAATTGGTCCATGTCGTCGAAACCAATGGCGTCCGGTTCTTAATGCTCGATTCACTTCTGTATGTGAACCGCGTTGCGGGATTGCTTGGCAAGGCGCAACGGACATGGTTGGAAGAGTATCTGCAAAACGGCGATCAGCGCCCCATCTTGCTTTTCTTCCACCATACATTAAGCGATGACGATGGAAGCCTTCTCGATACGGACCGGTTGTTTTCGCTTGTGAAACCGCACAAACAAGTCAAAGCGATCGTCTTTGGGCATTCCCATTCTTATAATTACGGGCAGGAGAGCGGCATCCGACTCATCAACCTTCCGGCCACGGGCTATAATTTTAACGATAATGAACCGGTCGGCTGGTTAGAAGCCGATGTCAATCCCCAAGGCGCCGATTTTACACTCCGCGCGTTCGGTGGCAGTAAAGCCCTCGATGGGAAAACCACTTCGCTCGAATGGCGCGCCTAAAAGCCTCTAGTCTTGGATGTCTTTCCACAGTTTTGCGATTTGTTGCTTTTGCGGCGATGAGTCTTCTGCGTATTTCTTTAGGGTTTCATCCAAGCCTTCATAGAGTCTTGTAACCGTATCGATGTATGAACGGTCGGCGGCTTTTTGCGACTCTTCCGGGAGAAGTTCTAGTTTCTTTTCCGATAGCAGCGTGTGCCGTTTTTGTGCAGCCGCAAGCGCCTTGATAATCAGGCTCGCGTGTGTTACTGCATAGGTATCGCCCAAGTTTTCCTTTTGCAGACTCTCAATGAGCTGCTGCGCTTTTTCGCCATAGCCGGCCACGTCTTTTAGTTCTTCCGATTCTATCTTTGGCATTTGAAGTTCTGCGGATTGTGTGGTTTTCAACGCCTGAAGTTCGGCTCCTCCCAGTCCGATTTGGATATGCGCGCTATCGGGTGTTGTCTCATAAGGGAGGCGGATCATGTCCCGGTTAAAGTCTGTCCATTCCTCGCCATTGATCCGTACGCTGGTAACACGTCCGTTGCCGATTGTGGAGATGTAGATCTTCTTTTCACCGAAACGGATCGGGAATTTTTGATCCAGGGCGGCGATGCCGGGCGGGATATGCGGAATCAAGATGAGGTTTTGCGCCGCGTAAAGGTATTCGAAGAGGCCGCGAATCAGAGCCGCGGGCGGGCCGAATGAGTCGTAGCAGAGATTGATCGGTTCTTTGGGTTGGTAGACTTTGTTGCCGAACTCGACCAAGGGATTATCCATACGGAATTGCCGCGCGAACTTCATGAGTTGAAGCATGGAGCGTCGGGCGTCTTCATATTGTCCGAGCCGGTAATAGGCCATTACCATCCGGGCTTCGCATGTTGACCAATGCCCGCCGTTTACCCAGGTTCCGAAACTCCATAGCCAGTTTCCTTCCGGTTCTTCATACATATCATCCAGTCCGGGGTAATTGGCAATAACAAAATCGTGCGGGCGGAGGCCGGGCAGGGAAGCGATTTTTCGATAGATTTTTTTCGCTTGTTGCTCATCGGCGACCCGGAAAGCGATTGCATCGTGATTCGGCGATGCTTCAAAGTAGCCGTACTTCTCCGCGCCATAGACGCCGTGTTTGACTCCATCGGGATCGAGGGACTTGATGAAATAGCCCTCGTCTGTGGTTACATGCTTGAGCCCTTCGCGCGCTGCATCGCGTCTTTCTTTATAAAGGTCCGCTTTATCTTGATGACCGGCGAGTTTTTCAAGTTCGATTAAGCGGTCCAGCGCGGCAATGGTTGTGATCGATAAGCCTGTGAGATAAGCCATATCGTAAGTTCCATCCGGCTTTTTGTAGCCCGCATAACTGGGAGCCAATAGATTTCCGGCCGGACCGGCCCAAAACAGGTTCATTTTCGGATCGCGGCGTGACTCAATGAATTCCGCACAGCGTTCTAACATCGGCAGATAATGAGTGATCGCTTCTTGATCGCGGCTGATTAGCAGCAGTTCAGTTTGGAGCAGAAGTCCTGCGGCCGTGAACTCCATGCCCCAATCATGGATATCCACCTTCCCGTCGCCTTGTTTGGGCATGAAGTAACCGGGGGCGGCGCAATCGCACAATGCACCATCCGGCGGAAGGAAGTGCCGGTCATTGCCGTTTTTTCGGTGCTGCACGACTTCATGCTTGCCGTCTCCCATTTGGTCGAACCACAAATCTTGTGCATTTTGAAGAAACGTTATGTACGGTTCCTGGTAAAAAGGCAGTGCGCAATAGGTGGTGCCATAACTGTTTTGAACCCACCATGCGCCCCATGTAGGACCTTCCACAAACCCATTCCACCGGGGCGTGTAAAGCATAGATACGTTTTGAAATTCGGGATCCGGAGCAAACATCCTTCGGGCGATATCCAAAAGTTCCAAGTATTCCGTATCGCCTTCTCCGCTGTAATAAGTGCCCTCAAACCGTTGCGCGGAGGCGAAATTCCCAAGTAGAAGAATCAGACATAAAGGCAACCAGACTGTGATAAAGACTGATTTCTTAAGCATTGCAGACTCCTGTTGTTCTCATCTCAGTTGAAATCATATTTCAAATATCATGCTGCAGGAACCCGGGAGCGCGGTGTACCTGGGCTTGTTTGTTTTGTCTATGGTATGTTTTCAATAACCGAGACTTTGCTTTTTCGATTGACGAGTGTTGTGCAATGAACGAACCCGCTTGGCGGCCCATAACCGATTTTCCCGATACGCGGCGCAAGCAGTACCTGGAAATGCTGCGTCTATGGTACCCGGATACCTATAAGGCCCTCATTACTCACTCCGAGCGGCTTCCTGCGATTGAAATTCAGATTCTTTCACCGCGTAAGGTGCAAGCCCGTTATTCGGGGGGGCAGCCATGGAATCTTTTCCCTTCTGCTGAGGCTCTACAAAGTCTTCGCGCGGATATGCAACAGGCGCTTGCAAAACGGCCGCCGCTCTATTTTCTGGCCGGACCCGGATATGGCCCGGAGTTGGATTTGACTTTTCAATTGGTTCGGAATGTTCCCGAAACCGTTGTGTTGGTTGTGGAGCGCGATCCATTGGTTGTGCTGTTATCGCTCTGTCTGCATGATTGGCCAGAGGTCCAAATCTCATCGGGAGATTGGGCGCCCTATTTTGAAGATGGCGCGATTGTTTTTGCCTTGGGTGATCCGGTAGAGAATGCCCTTGCCGATGCCGTGCAAAACCATGCATTGTATTTGGCCGGGTCGGGAAGTATCCAAGGCGTGTTCGGTTCTTCGGCGGCGGATGATGCAACCCGCGGCGTTTATATCGAGGCGCTTAAAAATACTCTGCGGTTCCGAAAAACTTTGCAGCAGGAAGCGATCAACCATCAAAAGAAATTTGTCGAGGATCTAAACAAACGTCCCGAGCGTCCCACTCATGTTTGGTCTTCAGGCGCGGATGTCGCTTATGTAGATACGCCGATCCTGCAGGCCATGCACCGGGGGCTGGCCGCCGCCGGTCTCCAGTGCACATTCACGCATCTGCCCAGCGGACGTACGTACAAATATGTTCATCAAGCCGGGTTGGTCGATGCCAATCCCGATACCTTGCTTTTTATCAATACGCCCACACGGGGGTATATCCCTCAAGGGAATTTCCATCGTTTGGTTTGGGTTACGGATGACCCGAACAATCGTATCTATGCGGGGCATAACGAACGGTATGCGGATGATGAGCAGGTATTTTATGCGGATCCCTCATACGAGCCGGTTTTGATCGAACAGGGAGCGCGGCGGCCCCGGCCCCTTCCCCCGTTTGCGCTGCTGGAGCGCGAAGGCCGATTCCGCCCGGAACTCAATCATCCTTTGGTCTATGTGGGAATCGTTAAAAACCTTGAGCCGCATTTGGCGCCGCTCAATGCAAAGGACCGGGATTCGCTTGCTGAAATGGCTTTTCAAGCCCGGGAGCAAGGCACGGGCACGCTCGGTTTGCAGCGGCTCTGGGAAGAACGCGGTATTACGCGAACTCTAGCCGATGCGGCTCCCATGATTTGCCGTGCACTGGGGCGTGTATTTACGGATGAAAAGGCCGCTGTTCCGTATTTGACCTATATTTACGATACATTTGTACGGCGTTTGGAATTGGTGCGCGCGCTATTGCCTTTAGGCTTACATGTTTATGGTACCCGTGACTGGCAACGTGTACTGGGCGATACGTATGCCGACCGTTGCCATGGTTTTCTTGGATATGACGAGTTGCCGGATGTTTACCGTTCAGCGGATATCGTGATCAATATCCACAGCCTGCAACTGCCGGTCTCGCTCAATATCCGTGATTTCGATGTGTTGCGGTCCGGGGGGTGCATGTTGGCCGATCCCGTGGCCGGGATGACCGGTGAGACGATTTTGCCGGGCCGTGATTGTGAGACCGCCGTGAGCGCGTCGGAGTTTGCGGATAAGGCCGCTGCATTGTTGGCCGATCCCACGCGCCGTCAGGCCCTGGCCATGCAGGGGCAGCGCACCGTGCTTGAAAGGCACCTTCCGGAGCACCGGGCGGGGATGATTCTGAGCGCGTTTGAAGAAACGGATTGAGCGAATACCCGTGTTATAATACTCCAGCGATTTCGCGAAGTGAGTTTGGGAGATAACCATGCGCACCATAAAAATAAAACTTTCTGTTGTCTGTGTTTTTTGTTTTGCACTTCTTGTCTTTGGAAACACTCTTGTACCCGCTCAAGAAAGCCATGGCGAACGCGAGCACCATTTCAAGCCGGAACAGTTCGAAAAAGACGAACGCGCCCAGTGGCAAAAAGTGGATGAGGTTATCGGCGCGATGGGGCTTAAGCCGGGCCAGTCGATTGCGGATATCGGCGGCGGATCGGGCTATTTTTCGCGTCCCTTCGCCAAGGTAGTGGGGGAGACGGGGGTGGTATACTGCTGCGATATCGCTACCAATCTGTTGGACTATCTGCATGAAACCGCCAAAAAGGAAAATCTGAATAATATCGTCACAGTCTATTGTGCATTGGACCGGCCCATGCTCCCGCCCAAGAGCGTGGATTTCATTTTTTTCTGCAATACTAACCATCACCTTCGTGACCGGGTGGAGTATTACCGGGGGCTTTTACCCCTCATACGCGAAGGCGGGAAGATTGTAGTGGTCGATTGGAAAAATATCAGACAAAAAGTCGGACCGCCTCCGGGGCACACCAAACCGAAATCTGTCGTGCTCGAAGAGATGGATGAGGCCGGGTGGCGTCTGGTGTGTGAAGAGACCATTCTGGAGTATCAGTACTTTTTAATCTTCGAACCCAAAGCCCCCGCGAAGTGAGCCCTCCCGTGGCGTGACCTAACGGCCCACGATATCAGAGTGTGACTGAAATACAAAATTGATCGGCACTCTGCAAAGCGGTTTGCCATTAGATGCGGCTCATTCCGCCCATGGCGGAATTCGCCCTCCCGCCACGTCATGAGTTACATATCCGGTGCAGCTGTAAATGCGTAAATCTCTCCGCCGCGCACCGGAAGCACGATATCCGGCACATGGTCTCCATTTAGATCGGTCAGAAGCGGGGAGGCATCCACACGGTTGCCGATGTTCACTGTCCACTCGACTTGCCCGCCCGTATCGATGCAGTAGAGACGCCAATCCGCCGAGCCGATTAGAATCTCCGGCGCGCCGTCATTGTCCACATCGCCGATGGCCGGGATGGAACGGATTTGCGCTCCGGTTTCCACGCACCATAATTGTGTGCCGTCCTTATCCCAGGCGCGTACTTCGTGATTGCGGGTGGAGGCCACAATCTCTTGGATTCCGTCTCCATTCAAATCGGCCGTGCGGATTCCGCTGCCCAAATCCATGGTGCCGTCGAGTTCGGCTGACCATAGTCCGCTGCCGTCGCGATCCAGACAGCGGAGATGTTCATCGTACGTTGCTACGAGGAGTTGCGGGGCTGTGTCCGGCTTGAAACTGACCGCGATGGGGGCTGCGGTGATTTCGCTGCCCAGCTCTTTTTTCCACACGATCTCCCCGTCTTTTGAGAGGCAGGTAAGCGTCCCTTCTTTATCCGCTGCCAGGATTTCCGGCTCGGGCCCACCGCATACATTTGCTATGCAGACCGGTATATCGCAGGGCGCGCCGGAGACGCGTTTCCACCAAAGCGATTCCCCGGAACCGTCGATACACGAAACCGCGCCGTGGATATCCGCGTACAGAATTTCCTGCTCGCCGTCGTTGTTCAGATCGCATAATGCCGGGTGGGTCCAATACCAGCCGGGATGATCGCCTGTTGTCTCACCGAAGATTTTTTTGCGCCAGCAAAGCACGCCTTGATTGGAGAGCGCGACCAGCGTTTGCCGGCCGGGCATCGCGAAGATGATCTCGGATTCAGGATTTGAATTAATATTCCCGGTCATCGCGGAACCGTTAATCCATTGTCCGGCGGTGTATTTCCACAAACGTTTTCCCTCAGCAGAGAGACACAAGAGTTCGGGGGAATCGTACGCGCCGATCAAAAGGTTTATGGAGCCATCGGGAGCGGGCAACACGGATGGCGTGAGATAGCCATTGCTTTCGCCTTGGTAGCACCAAAGTTTACGCGGTGTGCAGTTGAGTTCCGTATTCCACTCCGCTGTATCGGAAGTGAGTTTCAGTGTTGCGCGTTGCGGAGCGGTATTCGGAGTGGCTTTGATTTTGAAAGTGGCCGGTGTGTTGGGAGATACTTTGATTCGTTTTTTGTCGGATTTGAATCCCTTAGGGGTGTAGACCGTTATGCGTTTGGTTGTCTTTGTTCTATCGCGAGGTTGCCAGAGCAGTGTGATTTCTGTCTCGGCCCCCGGTTCGAGCCAAATCTGAGCCGGAGTGATGGTTAATGTTGCACGTTCTTCGATAGGCCCCGGTACCCGGTCAAAATGAATGTAAACCGGTTCGCCGGTGAGCGTGACCGTGTTTTCTTTGGGCATTGGCAGCGGTTCGCCGAGCATATCCCGCATTTCGGACGGAACTGCGCCATGGGGCAGCGTAAACTCTCGAGGCCCGTTCACGCTCCAAGCCACCATCACCGGTCCGCGCGGGCCTTCAAAAAGGCAGGTGTAGATACCATCCGCGCCGCGCGGTGTGACTGGACGGATGCTATCTGATTCATCGAGCGTATCGATCAGATATTTGTAGGCATAAAAGGCCGCGCGGTCTTTGCCGGTTTTACGGTCCATAATGCCGTGCCCGCCTGCGCCCTGAGCGAACCAGAAGATTTTCTCCACGCCGGTGGCTTGGATAATCGTCATGTAGCGCACCAAAAATGCCGCTTGTCTCCGGCTGGGACGTTCGGCAGCCAGATCTTTGGCATCGCAGTAGGGGAAATGGTCCGTATTCCAGCCCATCTCGGTGAACCAAATCGGTTTCTGTTCGCCGTAACGCGAAACCAGGTTGCGTAACGCTTGCATCTCCTCAAAATGGCCCACCTCGGGCGCGATCCGGTAGGGCTGATAGGCGAGGATGTCGCAGTAGTTCAGCCCGCCGTAACGGAAAACCTCTTCCGTGAATTCCAAATCGATGTCCGAGCAATTCACGCCTACGATTTGCACGCTTGGATCTACCGCCTTGGCGGCCAGATAGGAGCGGCGCAGCAGTTCGGCATAATCGCGCGGATTGGGCGCCGGTTTCCAGAAAGTGATGTTGGGTTCGTTCCAAACCTGCCAGACCTTGAGTTTTCCTTTGAACTCGCTCACCGTCCGCTGCACATAACGCGCCCAAAGGTCCCGGGTTTCTTCATCTGCGGGAGAAACTTCCGGATCCCAGGCCGGTTCGTAATCGAGGATGGGGAGAATCTTCACGTCCCGGCGCAGGGATTCATCCACCTGCTGGGGGAGATCGCGGAAATCGAATACGCCTTTTGCCCGTTCGATGCCCGACCAGCTGAAATCGTACCGGTTCCAGGCTCCGCCCAGTTTGTTGAGGTACTCCGGGTCGCTATGCACCAGGCAGAAACGTTCGGAGAGTTTCCGGTCCGCGCTCCAACCGGCGGCACATAGTGAAAGTATCAGGATGGCTGTTACGGCCCGGAGGTTCGTTACGGTGGTGAGGGTAAGACGGTCTCGTTTGCTGTCGGCCATGGCGCACTCCAATCGTGGTTGGGTGCTTTATGCTAAATCAAGGAGTTGGGTGTGGATACCCGGTTGGGATTGTATTGGAGTGATAAAACACCACAGCATCCCTAAGTGTAATTAGCCCTGATGGTTACGTATCGAGCGGCGGTTAGAACACAAGGCAACGCGGCCGCCTTGGACATGATGCCTAACGGCTCACGATTTCGGAGCCTATTGATTGAATCGAATGTATCGGCGCCCTGCAAAGCGTTTTGCCATTAGATGCGGCTCATCAGGAGATTCGCCCGGCCCGACTTCTCTTATGGATTACAGCCCATCGAAGTCATGAGAAACCCATTCTGCAAAGCGATATGGCAATGCCTTGAAGCAGACTTTAAGATATTGTTGTGAAAGCCTGCACTTTATATCTTTGGCATCGGGCGAGATGATTATAACTTCTCGGGCATTCATTAAAAGCGGATCAAATGAAGAATGGTCATGTGGATTGAAACTATATCCAATAGTTACAAGGGGAGAATTGGAATTCCTGATCAGTTCTAAGGCTTTGGCATAAGTTGCCTCAACAAAAACTTGAATCTCGTCGGCGAATTGAGGCTGAGCCAATTTTGCCTTGTTAGGAATCGGCGCAATGAAACGTTTTTCGGGCATCTTAAACCCAAGTTTTGGAGGTATACGTTCAAATTTTGGGAATCGATTACCGATTGCATCGGGATCAAATACAAATGTTGGTTTGTCCAGGAATTTAAGGTAAGCAGAGTATCTTTCGCGTTCATATGCTGAAGCATAAACACATAGAGTGCCGTGGAGGTGTAGAACCAGAGAAGTTGAATGGAAATTTCCTAAATCCTTCTTGCGACTTTTGAATCCCGCTTCTACATTCATGCCGTAGCCATCATGAGGATACCAGCGCTCTAGAGAAGCGAGAAGAATCTCAGGTAGCGAGTCGTAGTTGAAGGTAAGAAAGTGAGATTTGTCAAAATGCTGGAAGAATCTTGCATAAGAACCGCTAGAACCCTGTGCTTCTAAATCCTTTAGGAATTTGCAGGTAATGTAATAGTCTGCTTCCATAAGTTTGTATGTAAGTTTCTTCACAGGTTCGTCGTCATTGCTTTCTAATGCCTCCTGAAATAAGTCCTCGATGGATTTCCCTTCGGGAATGGTGTCTATGCCAAAACAGATGTTGCCAAGTTCGGATACCATTGGGTATCCCCAACCCTCACTGGTATCTACTTCGGACTTTGCGTCTGCATTAAAACCTGCTCCGAGCAAAAAAAGTGGTTGAGATTTCGATTGCATATTCGCCTCTTCGCAGGCAATAACCTGCAGCAATGGTTTCGGCGGCGGCTACATGTTGAATTTAGTCCCGCTGGCCCCATTCTATCACAAATGTTCGAAAAATAGTGCCGGTTTGGTGGTGCGTTTTGTCCCGGCATGGGCCGGTATGGGACGGTGTGTCCCGCTTGACTTGCGCCTATAAAGGTGAAGGTGGAATACGCACCAGTACATGGCAAAGGTGCTTATCCTCATTGCATAAGGCGTAAGTTCCGCCTTTCCGATCTGCTCATTGCTAGTGTGTGGCCGGGGTCTAACCCTGCCCCGGCCATGCTGCTCCGGTCCACGATTTCGGAGTGTGAATGAAATACAAAGTTGATCGGCATCCTGCAAAGCGGTTTGCCATTGGAGGCGGCTCATCAGGAGAGACTGTCTCAAAACTCGAAATACAAACCATGAAACGGTCGATTCTGCATTTCATTGCGGCCTTTTTAGTCCGAATCGGCCTATCCGTGACTGCCGGTACCGACTTTTGAGACAACCTCAGGAGATTCGCCCTCCCGCTCACGATTTCGGAGCCTATTGATTGAATCGAATGTATCGGCGCTCTGCAAGCCGATGAATTGCCAAGCACGCAGGAAAGTAACGGATGGTTCATTTCGGGTGTCATAAGTCGCTAATCGCACCTAACTGCCTGAAAACTAAAGAGATACACCCGTATGTATGTTATTACACAGATAGAGTCTAACGGGATAAAATATTTATACTTAATAATAAATAGTAAAAATAAAAAAGAAGAGTAGGAGATAGATTCGCAAATAAGGTCTTGGTGAGTAAGAACACATCAACGCATGTAAGTCACATTAAATGAGGCACTTATCTAAAATGTCAAAAGATAATGAAGTACAACCATTCTGCATCAGTGAATTATTCGATACGTGGGTAAACAAATTGCCTGAGGAGCATTATATCCGCCGTTACGTGGAAACATTTTTTCCTTGCAGCGAAGCGGCCAAAGCCTTCCAGACAGCGGGCGCGGTAATGAGCCTGGCTTCGGTGCTTCAAAACCGGATTGCAATGCGTATGGGAACGTTTGAACTGCGGCCCAATCTGTACGCCTGTATCTGCGGGCCGAGCAGCGCAGCAAAAAAGACTACGGTGATGAATGTCTGTTTAGATACGATTCGTTCCTCGCAGGCACGGGTAAATGTGATCAACGATTGCACACCTGAGGGGCTTTTGGGCTTGTTTGAAGATGGGAAAGCGGGTTTCCTGCGCTTGAATGAATTCGGCTCGCTGCTGGATGCGGAATCGAAAAAATATAACGCGGGTTTGCATGCCTTTATGACGGATATTTACGATTGCCCATCGACTCACCGGCGCAAATTGCAGGGACGGGATATTGAAGTTGAGCGGCCCACACTTTCGGTTTTCGGAGGCTCAACCTGGGAATGGATTCAAACCAAGGCCACCCGGGAGATGGTGGAGTCCGGATTCTTGGCGCGGTTTATTTGGTTCGCTCTGCCCCAAGCGCCCAAGCGTTTGATTGCTTTTCCTCAGGCTCCCGATGCCCAAGCCGCACAAGGTTTGGTGAGCCATTTGCGCGATCTGGCTATGCGTCCACCATCCACCATAACATTAAGCGCGGATGCCCGATGCCTTTATGAAACTTGGTACAAAGAAATTCACGAAAAGATGAAACGTGAAGAAGGCAGCATTTTGGACGCCCCCAGGCGGCGTAAAACCGATGTTGCCCTGAAAATGGGGATCATCCTGTGCCAAGGGCGGGATTCTCTCTGCGGGGAAATCACGGCTGCCGATATGGAAATGGCGCTTTGGCTAACCGATATCTTAATTGCCGCCGAAAGGGACTTGCTTTGCGGTATATGCCAAGGAAAACAGGACATGCAAGAGCGCGGGCGGGTACAACGCGCCTTTCAACGCATGCCCAAATGCGGACTGCGAAGACGGGATCTTTTGCTAAGTACCAATCTCTCATTGCGTGATTTCACAAAGGCGGTGGAATGGTTTATCGAAACCGGCAGGGTCAAGAGTTGGAACAAAAAAGGAACCGTATTTTATCAATGGGTCGGTGAAGGCGAACAATAAATTCGACTGCGAAGACTGCCAAGATATTTACCCCAATGGTTGATTGGCTGAGCAGTCTGTTCTAATCGCTTCTCAATACATAAGTATCTCACAAAACACGACTTACACACGTTGATGTGTTTTTTCGGCGATAAACATAGTGGTGTATAGTTCGGACGCGGCTCATCCGGAGATTTGAACTCCCTGCCGGTTTTACGCTTCTGCGTCTTCCCTAAAATTCCGTCCATTCGGGGATGGGGGTTCCGGGATCATCGCTAATCGTTACGGCATCGGTGAGGCTTATGCGATGGCCGTCACCGGTAACCACATGCAGCGTGTAGGTCCCCGGTGCGATCGTATCGGGAATGCTGGCTGTGATCTGTGTGCAGGATTGGCGGACCACCGAAGTCAACGGCGTGAAATCCAACCAGGCCCGATAGCCGCCCCGGTAAACAAATCCTTCCCCGTTGATTTCCAACGCATAAGGACCGGTCTCTTGGATGGTATTGATACCGGCGGGTGATACATCCGTAACCTGCGGTTCCGAGAGTTCCGTATTCATTTCCTGCAGCCAGGTTAATGAACGCTGCAAAATGGCGCTGCCCGCATTGGTGCTCAGCACTTCCAACGGAAAAGCCAAAAATACGGCGCGGTAGGTGCAGGTCTCGGCGGTGGTGCCGACCACACGGCTGGTATTACCATCGGCGATAAAGGCGGGCAGAGTTTGTGCGCTATCGACCGGGCCTAAAAAATCGACAAAATTATTGTACCCCGCCGGGAAGGCAAGCGTAAACGTACTGGTTAAATCTTCACTAATCGGGCTTCCTATCAGGCCCTGAATGCGTGAGGCCCCGCCATCGCGCTTAAGCATATTGACCATAAGCGCTTCGGAAGAAAAAACGGAACTCTCTTTATCATCGAAATAATCTTGGCCGCTCAAAAACAGCGAACCGCCTTCAGCCAGGTACTGCATTAATTCGAGTTCGAAAGTCTCACGTGGATTATAGGCCTGCCAATATTCGGTCGAACTTTCATCAGGAATGGAGTTCAGCGAAGTCTCCCCCATAGCCCACAAAATGGTTGGATATTGTTTCATGGTATCGAGCGACGGGTAATCGCCGAGATTATTGACATCCCACGAGGTGTAATCCACACCCAGGCTATCGAGCAGACCCATATAATAGTCCTCATAACTCGCCCCGCCATCATTATCAACCAAGAGCACAGAGCCAAACGCGGTATCGCCACCTTGCATTCGGAACCAGTAAGGAATGCGATAATCCGTTCCGGTGGTGAGATTGGCGAGTTTGAGCGCGCCCTCGTGATCATCTTGCGTAACCGCACTGAGCGAAGTCAAGGTGATTTCAATATCGAGTTTCGCACCGGGCGCCAGAGTGAATGCGGGTTCGGAAATATCAGCCACACCACCGCCATTCACGGATTGAGGTGTGAGTGTGTAACTGCACTCAACATCCAAAGGATTGGCCACAGTAATCCACTGCGGTTCAGAATGATCCACCCCATTGGCAAGTACGCCAAACCCCAAAAGCGAAGGGACGCAAATCGTATCGACATCCATGGCCGCGCCGGCATCAACGCTGCCTGCGCCGCACTGGAGAATCGTCGCCTGCCGGCTGGCATTATTCTCGAGCTGAACCTGATAGTTGGCGCCCATGGTGATGGCGGATTTAATCCAGGCCGGAGACCAATCGGGATGAATTTGTTTCAAAACCGCCGCCAATCCGGCCACATGCGGTGAGCTCATGCTTGTGCCGCTCAGCCATTGAAAACCGGAAGCGTAGAAACTGCTTTGATTGGCATCGTCATTCTGGGCCGCCGCATAGACCGCATCGCCAACCGCGACAACGTCCGGTTTGATGGAATTCAAAACAGATGGTCCTATCGAGCTATACGATACCAGACGGTTCGAGGCCACCTGAGTGGCAAGCGCCGGTTCGCCATGAATATCGATAATGACTTCTTTTCCCTCCAAAAGTGCGGCTTTGATTGTCTCTCCCGCACTTTTGGAAATCATTATGGCCGGAATACTTGTGCCTGTGACAATAGGCGCATCCTGCAAGGTGGTCTTATTATCGAAAATAAGAACGCCTTTTGCTCCGGCGGCCGTCATATTTTCGACTTTCGATACGAAGGTGCAATCGCCACGCTGAACCAGAACCCAACCATCGATGGTGACGCCATCCTCAAGGGTATCGCAGGCCAATCCATCGCTCGTACCGCCGTAACTTCCTCCATCCAGCAGATCGACATCGACAATTGAAAATGTGCCGATCATCGGTTCGACATACGGGCCGCCTTCGCTGCCGACATTAGCATCTGAATCTTCGAGAATTGTCTCCCCATCGGCCGTGACGGTCACCAGAAGGTCAAATGAAGAATCGTTGCTGGACGGATAATGCGCATTGGTCACCGCTCCCACGGATATTGCCTCATCGACCTGAGCCGGACCACCGATCGAGTACTCTTCACCGTCGTTTCCCGCAGCCACGACCACGGTTGCACCGAGATCGATCGCACTACGTACAGCCCTAAGCAGCAGATCGTGATAAGGATTTGAGAATAGCGCATTGCCAAGGCTCATATTGATAACATCGGCGCCGTCTTCAACAGCGGCTTCAATGGCCGAAATGATTTGTTCGTTTGTGGTGTAATCCGAGGTGAAAACCTTATAATTGCCAACGTAGGCACGGGGGGCGACACCGGAAAGCGTGCCCAATGGGGATTCGATGTCGAAATTGGCGGCCGCAATCGAAGCCACATGTGTACCGTGCCCTTCTAAATCGTAAAGAGTCGTATCCTGATTCGAAGTGCCCTGTTCGGGGAAAACCCGGGAAACAATTACTTTTCCATTGGTATAATCCGTCTCCCCTTTGGGGAAACCTTCCGGATACTGGAAACCTGTGCCATCGAATGCAGGGTGGGTGATATCGAGACCTGTATCAATAAAAGCAATAAAAACACCCTCTCCCGCGTTTTTGCCTGCATCAAATTTTTGCCAGGCCGGGGCCACATTCATTACAGCGCCGCTGGTTGTGAGAAGCGGCTTGTATCGACGGACCGGAGCGATATAGGCGACACCGGGAATCTCCCGCAAGGCTCCCATTTTCTCAGGATCGATATCCAGGCTTATGGCGTTAACCAGACGTGTGAAGCGCTGACGGACATTGGCGCTTTGGTCGGCCCATAAGATTTGTTCCACAATGCTGGTTTGTTCTGACTCCAAAGTCAGCGCGTAACTGTACGCCTCCGCTTGTTTCGATTTAAACAATGCCGATTTGGCGGATTGACACCCGCTCAATTCGTATTGCATTTCCAAGGCGGAGGGAGAGTCGAGCACCACAAAACAGGCAATTGTCTCTTTGTCATTAGGATGTGCCTGCAAAGATATCGCAGAAAACATGAAGAGAAGACCTGCAACGCCAATTAAATACACATACCTAGCCATCGAAATCCTTTCATAGGCCCCACAAGCAGATTGTCTTTTTTTCGGGTGCGATATTACAGATTTCCTTACACTCAAATCTAACGAAATGCCGGGTGATTTATTGAGTCTATCATGAGCTTTATGAGGTGTCTGAATACACTTCGTTAAATAGTGTAATGTAATTGCGACATTCGGCGTATGTGTGTCTTTAAGTCTAATAAACACAGTTGGTTAAATAATGTGTGAATAGGGCATGTTAATCATGTCAATAGGTCCTTTTCGATCTCCGCAATTAAAAATTCCGCATGCTGAAGGCTGGGCAGGCTGCGCCCGATTTTGTAGGTCCTGCCGTCTTTTGTCTTAACACCCAGCCTGTATAGAAGTTGCTTTCCCATTTGACTGGCCGCCACAGGCTTAATCGATTGGATATCCTCCAGTTCGAATTCGCGGCGGCGTCCGATGCCGAAGATTCCGCTCTGCGATGCCAACCTGCTACTTCGGGTTTCTATCACGCTTTTACCGAACCAAAGATCGAACATGCCGTAAATGAGCACCCAATCGAAGATACTTATAACAATTCTGAAAATGTAAATCACAAAAGAACTTTCTGCTTTGAATAGATAATACAAAATAGTCGATAACGCCGGAACAAATAGCGTCAGAATAAAAGCCTGTAACTTATGGCGTGCCATGGGGAAGACATAGCGCCTGCCGCCTGCGACCAAAGACTCGATACGGACACCGATATCATCCAGCACGGTTTCGGGTTCAGGCTCAAACTCAAATTCGGCGATTGGAGCCTCATCTAAAACAAAGTCGGGAGAACTCTGCGCGGTTTTGTAAACCGGAACCTCGAATTCCGTTGCATAATCGACGCCGGGTGTGGCCGCTTCGATTTGTATCCGCCAAAGTATCTGTTTTCTGGGATTTTCTCTATTCGTTTCCAAAGAATCGTAAGGGATGCCGAATAAGACAGGAATTACCGAGCGGGTTTGATCGTTTGCTTGTATCTCTTTAGAGATGATGCGTGTATCCTGCCATATCGTTCGCTCTTGTGTACTTGTGCCTTTGCCGGTATTGACTATTGTTTTTCGGATGCAATTCAAACTCACACGAAATCCATCCTCCGGGCGCAGTTTGACTTGTGTGTAGATTACCCCTCCGATTGGTCCGCCGATCACACCCGGCAGGCTGGTCATTTCGAAGACCGATTCCCCATACTTTTTTAAGCGGATAAAGCAACGAGCCGCCCAAACCGCAAGTCCGATACCCACAATCGGAAAAAGAAGCACAAGGAGTTTGAACTTTTCCTCTTCTTCCCACAGAGTCGGAATAACAAGAAACCATATCGGCGCCGACATTACATTCCAAAAGAGAGCAAAAAAGGCCGCTTTGTACAATTTCTGTTTTGTGGTGCAGGTGAAGCGATTAAATGGTGGACCTTTTTCCCAGTGCCAAGGTTCATCAGGATATTGCTGCCTGCGTTCCCATTCTTCTTGTAGTCTCTTTTTTCCAATTTGTGCGGCGGTGATAAGGTAAATGCCGACGCCTCCGAAAAGCAGGACAAATACAAGTGTAAAACCTATCAACTCGAAGCGAAATGTCCGGTAAAGAACGGCCTTTGAGGGATCGCCGGGATTCACATAGCAACGGAACAGCTGTCCGGAATTTTTATGCGAGAGGAGTTCGGCATGAACATCTTGATGATATGTTCCGATATTGTCGGAACCTTTATAGCAATCCACGGTTTCGCCGGAAAATTCATTTCCGTGATATGTGTATTCATAGCGGGCCGTTACATCGTATGCACTGCCGTCACCATTGCGCTTTTTAATTAATTCCACTTCCAGAATACGGACTGGCGTCTCTTCCCAACTTTGTACCTCATACCATGCATACACAGTCGTGACGATTGTATAAAATGAGAAAATTCCAGCCGCGATAAAAGGCAAACTGAAAAGTGTGATGCACCCGGTCTTGGGGCTTTTTTTTGAATCTGAGTTAGAAGTCACGATCCCCCCTAATCTGGGCACAGAGCCGATTCTATGTCCAGAAATAGCAAATTATCGCCACAATGTCTTGTGTGGTGATGAATCGGAGTCTGGCGCGAGCCGATTCGTCTCGGTCAGGAGGATTCGAGATTTGAAGAAAGTCTTCGCTAGAAATTGCCTGGCCCGAATTTATAATCGCCATAGGGCGAGCCTTCGACGATGGTGACGATATGGCCTGAACTTAATAGGCCGTTGCTTGCCTCATAGAAGCCAATACCGGCTCGGCCTGGACCAAGGCTTATATTGTAACCGACAGTCCCAGGGGCGCTTGCAATCAACGCTTTGGCTGTGGTTTCATCGGTATAGCCGTTGTGTGGTTCCCAGTGAACCGTGCGTTTCGCATAATCGGATAAATTATTATTGGCATCCGTAAGATTTTGATCTTGAAAAATATCGATCGGCCATTGTGTTAGATATCCTAACGGCGTGGTCAAGGGATTGTGTTGGCTGTATTTATGGGAATGAGCGTGAAATGTATTAAAATCAGTTCGATACATAAGCATGGCGGTTTTAAGCGTACGGTGCGTCGCGATCATATTGGCGACCTTGGCCCGTATTTGCGCGTTTAGGAAATTAGGGACGGCGATAGCTGCCAGGATTCCAATAATTGCTACGACAATGAGTAACTCAATGAGTGTGAATGCCGAACGTTTCATGATGTCAATCCAATCATCTATATCATAAGAAAAACCAGGATCTTCTTGCCGGTGGGGACTGTCAAGGTGAAAAATCGGAACTGATGGGATTGAATGTATTGACATTTCACGAATCTTGACGTACGTCTACATCCATCAGAACAGCAGGAGCTGCACGATGAGACATTGCTTTCTTCCCGTTTTATTACCGGTTTCACTATTTTTTGCCATTCCGGATTCATTTGCCTCGGAGCAGACCACACAGACCAAAGCCACAATGGCCTGGCCGAAGGAAAAGGCCTGGGAATGGTATAAGGAGCGGGGGTGGACGGTTGGCTTTAATTTTCTGCCTAGTAATGCAGTCAACTCAACCGAGATGTGGGCCGCGGATACTTTCGATCCCGAAACCATAGACCGGGAACTGCGTTGGGCGAGTGATCTCGGTTTTAATTCCTGCCGGGTTTATTTGCAGTACCTTTTATGGGAACAAGACGCCCAAGGCTATAAGGAACGCATTGGGAAGTTCCTGGATATTGCTGCCTCACACGGTATGACAGTCATGCCGGTTCTGTTCGACGATGTGGCATTCTCCGGAAAAGAACCGTATCTCGGCAAACAGGATGATCCGGTTCCCGGCGTCCATAATAGTGGTTGGACTCCCAGTCCCGGGCTTAAGCGGGTTGATGATAAGAAAACATGGCCCAAACTCAGGGCGTATGTTCAAGATATTATTCTGCATTTCGGTCAGGATGAGCGTATCCTGCTTTGGGATTTGTATAACGAGCCGGGCAACTCCAATCTCGGAAACAAAAGCCTTCCCCTGCTAAAAGCGACGTTTCAATGGGCGCGAGAAGTAAAACCTGCGCAACCGCTCAGTTCAGGAATTTGGAATAACGATCTTCAAGATATCAATGAGACGTTGGCCGAACTGTCAGATGTAATCACTTTTCATGCCTATGAAGACTTTGAGGCCGCGAAGAGCAAAATCAAGCAAATGACCGGATATGGCCGTCCGGTAATCTGCACGGAATGGCTTCGACGGGGGGTAGGGAACACATTTCAAAATCTTCTTCCTATATTTAAGAAAGAGAACATCGGCTGCTACAACTGGGGCTTGGTTGCCGGAAAGACACAGACTTATTATCCGTGGGGATCGAAGGCCGGTGATCCTGAGCCAAAGCAATGGCAGCATGATCTTTTGCGGCAAGACGGAAAACCATTTGATCCAGAAGAAGCCGATTTTATCCGTAGCCAGCTATGGCGGCCTCTATTCAATGGTAAGGATTTAGAGAATTGGGAAATCAGCGGCAAGGCGCGCTGGGCCGTTGAAGATGGGATTCTAGTCGGACGGCAAGGTCCCAACCGTGAGCATGGCGATCTTTTAACGGTTGAGGATTTTGACGACTTTCTTGTGACTCTTACCTATCGTATACATTGGCCGGCCAATAGCGGGCTGTGGTTCCGCTATCAAAGCGCCGACCAAGCCTTTCAAGCCGATATTTTGGAATACAAGGATCCGGTTGCTTGGTCCGGATCGCTTTATTGCACGGGTAAGATGTTTATCGGCATCAATGAAGATCCATCAATTGTGGATCGTGAGGGCTGGAATACGATGACCGTGCTTGCCAATGGAGAGCATCTTGTTGTGCATCTTAACGGGCATAAGACAGTCGATGTGCGCGATGACACCAGTTTCACGGGGAAAATTGGCTTCCAGATTCATGCCGGAGACCAATTTGAGACCATGTTTATTGAAGTGCGTGAGATTCGTATCCGTCCGCTGAATTGAATTTCGCAATAGCCTTTTCTCTTCGGGGAATTTTAGCGATAGATCCGTGAACTGGTGGAGAGCAGATCGCCACTGGAGCGAATGCCGTTTGTTGGGCTGTAAAAAATGCCTCCATCGCGGTTCGGACCCGCCTGGTGCGGTTTGTCTAGGCTATAAAGACCTGCATCCAAGTCAGGCCAGGGCCAATTCGGTTCCCGATCAGGCCCCCAACAGAAAATGAAGTATGAGATATTGGCCTTCTTATAGGGAGTGATTCGAGCGCTGTCTTCGAGTTGGTCGAATTTCAAGGGAGCGCCATAGGCAAAATAGACTCCGGCGTCTTCTTCCATCTTTGTATAAAACGGATCTTTGAAGACATCAATGTCGGAGAGATATGCGACCGGTGTGGTGAGAGCGAGATAGGTTCGTCCGTCGGTTGCATCCGGCCCCTGATCGACCGGCGCCCAATTATAATCCAAGTTATATGCGCTGATCGCCGATTGAATTGTTTTCATATTCGCATATGTCTTTGCGAGTTTGGCTCGTAACTGAGCATTTAAAAAATTGGGAACAGCAATTGCTGCAAGAATCCCAATAATCGCGACGACAATAAGCAATTCGATAAGAGTAAATGCCGTCGTATGAAAATGAGTTTTTCTATGTTTCATATTTTGTTTTGCGGCTCGATTGCTTGTTTTTTCTAATTTACTGTTCCGGAATGGGAATAGGAATTCCGGGAAAGATCGAGCCGGGTTTCGGAACCTTCACGCCGCGCGATGAGTATCGGTGCGTCTTTTGCCGGATCATCAAGGCTGTTTTCCGGAAGCGAGATGGACCAGTCCCGGCCATCCACCTCTGCGGCAAATGATTTTCCATCCACCTCAAGTATCACTTCAGATCCCGGCATGACTTCACCTCTCATGCCGTTCGTTTCAAGTTTTGTCAAAACGATGAAAGGTGTTTTTACGATTAAACTATGATGAAAAGCCACCTGAGCAGCCAGTTCAGCGCCTTCCAGCGGTGCTTCGCCCGGTCCTGCGGCCATATCGTCTACAATCGTGCGCAATTTCTTTTCGCTCAGTCCCTTGCCGAAATCATCGCCATAATGTGCGCCATTCGGACCGTGACACCGTGAACACTGAGAATCGAAATAGGTGAGCGGGCTGAATGTCAAAGGTTGCACGCGTGTAGAACTAGGTTTTTTCTCAACTGAATCCATTCCACAACCGGTCATAATGATAACAGTCAGGATTGTCACAAACGGGAATTCAAACTTCTTTAGGCTTTTAGAAATCATGATTTTCAATATCCGGGTTCAATTTTTTGACCGGCATATGATAATCGGTAGATACGGTTGGTAAAGTCGCAACTAAAGAGAATCGTTCCATCGGGCGCCTGTACACAATCGACTGGGCGCGCAAGCACACCTTCGCCACGAGATGGAAGATCATCGGCGGTGATTGTACTCACGAGACATAATGATCCGTATGGTTTGCCGGTTAGATCGTCGAAGAGAATTCTTTCGATGCGGTAGCCCACCCGTGTAGTGCTGTTCCATGATCCATGACACGCCACCAATGCGTCGCCATTATGATCCTTCGGGAAATGAGTATTGTTCTCAATGAATATGAAGCCGTTAGGAGCCCAGTGTGCGCCGAAATTCCATTCGGGCATGATTGTCTTGGCTGCCAGCTCCAAAATATCCGGATGATCGTAAAATTCCAATCGCGGTAGACGGTTCCCGGTTATATAGGGGTGCCCGTAAAATCCGCCTTCTACATATTTGTTGAATTCGCAAGGAGGTTGTTGATCGGTAACAGGGTGAAATCCTTTCTTCTCCCCAAGTTCGCGTCCATACCAATCGCTGTTGTGATCCACTCCCCAAACTTCTTTGGTACCGGGGCGGTAACGGTATTTTTCAGTATTACGAATTCCTGAAGCGATGAGTTTTCGAGATGAACCGTCGTGTTTGTAGAGGAAAAGTTTCTGACGATCTGTGTCATCTTCGGCCGTGATGTTCCCGCTGCAACCGACTGATGTATAGAATCCATCTTCGGTTACAAAGATCGGCCGCCACCAATGCCCGGCGCCGCCCGGAATAGAGCCCTCGGGCAGAATGGTAACAACTTCATCTGCGATACCATCTCCATTGGTGTCGCGTCCCCGGTGAACTGCCAACGATTGTGCGAACCAGAGCCAACCATTGTAGAAATGAAGACCGTGGACTTGAGGCATTCCGCTGACAAATTCGGCGGCGATTTCATAAACGCCGTCACCATCCGTATCGCGCAATGTTGTGATGGTCCCCTTTTTCGGGCTGCTTACATACAAATTGCCTTTATCATCAAACTCCATAAACCGTGTCTCTTCCATCTGTACGGAGGCGATACTTACTTTATACCCGGGGCGGACGCGAAACTGGGGCATATCCGGACCGAGTTCGCCTCCCTCTGCTGTTGCGTTTACGGCGAGTGCCGCCGCAAAGAATACGATGTGAAGTGTCATAATTACGACCTCCATGGATAGACAACGGCAATTCTCCGGAAATCCGCATCATGCGGACCGGATTGTCCCGTTACGTAGAAATGTACTGTTTCCTCGCTGCCGGTTGGTTGATACCGGAATAATCTACACTACCGCCATCATCATCGAACAGCGACCCTGGGGTATGGAAATAATAAAAAAAATAGAAAGATCAGGGGCCAAAACGAGTAATATCGCCACTGCTGTTTAGACCATTGGAGCCTGCATAGGGCAAAATATGATCGGGAAAAATCGGCTCGATGACATTTGAGGCGCGGTCAGGGCCGATGCTGCGGATCGAATACAAAAAACGATCTTTGGTTTCAAAATAGCCGGTCCAAAAGGCTTTGTCATAAGAGGCCCGGTCACCATAGGCGTAGGTGTCCGCTTGTTTGCCGGGAATCTGTTGTTTGAGATCGAATGCTTCTGGCGGAATTGTAGCGATATAAGCGATGGGGGTGCTTAATGACAGCAGGCGGTGGGAAGTAATGCTGTTGGGATCGTAAGTGCCGGGCCAGTATCGTGTCATCCATAAATGAACGTAACGGTTGTTGTCGATCCGATAGGATTCGAGCGCGGTCACCAGGCTGTTAAGATCTGCCTGCGCCCGGGCGAGTTTGGCGCGGACCTGTGCGTTGAGGAAATTCGGAACGGCGATTGCCGCCAAAATGCCGATGATCGCAACTACAATAAGTAATTCGATAAGTGTGAATCCCGTATTCCTATGCTTTCTGTTCATTCTCCTGATTCCCTGTTGTCAGTTCCCGTATTTGCCAGCACAATTTTATCAATTATGCGGTGTTGTGTCATTGAAGGCTAGGTGTAACTTTAAAGCAAATTCTGAATTTGTTTTTTGCGGCTTATGCCTCAATACCTGGTCGACGGTTTTTATCGATGAATTGATGTTGTAATTGACGTAACTGCTTCAATTGGAGAAATATATGAGCGTTGATCTTCATTTCCGTACACTTACCAAACAGGACCTTGCAGATGCAATGCGTCTCAAGACAATTGCCGGATGGAACCAAACTGAGGAGGACTGGATTCGTTTTCTCGATATGGATCCGGAGGGGACTTTTGCAGCCTGCATGGGCGAAAATGTTGTCGCCACAGGCTCCACTGTTATTTACCAAGGGCGGGTGGCCTGGATTGGAATGATCCTTGTCGATCCCGAGTACCGCCGCTTGGGAATCGGGACGAAGATGTTGCATCACTGCATTGCGTATCTTCAATCACGCAATGTGCCTGCAATTAAGTTGGACGCGACACCCATGGGGCAGCCTGTCTACGAAAAAATCGGTTTCTTAGCTGAATATGGCGCGGCGCGATGGGAAGGACGCGGCATTGAAGTGCCGGAAACGCCTGAATCTGATGAATGCCTCATTCGCCCTCTTGCGGCCGATGATGCCGAAGCGTTACGTCAATTGGATTCTCCGGTATTCGGTGCGGATCGGACTGATTTGTTGTTGAGTTGCCTTAAAGATCATCCCGAATGCGCAGGGGCGGTTTGGCAAGGAGATGAGTTGGCCGGTTTTGTGTTGGCGCGTATTGGCACCGATGCTCATCATATTGGCCCGCTTGTGGCACGCGATAGCGGCGTGGCTGGGTCTCTTTTATACTGGGCGATCAAACAACGAAGACGCGACCGGATATTCATTGATATCCTTACGGATAATCCCTTGATGAGCGAGTGTTTGACACTGTTGGGTATGAAAGAACAACGTCCTTTCTTGCGGATGTACCTGGGCGAAAACCATTATCCGGGACAGCCGGAATTGGTCTATGCCATGGCCGGTCCGGAACTGGGGTAAACGCAGATCCATTGAATAGCAAAGTAGGAGTTTGAACATGGTTAGGCGCGTGATCATTTTGCTTTTCAGTCTTGCACTCCTGGATTTCCGGTGTTTTGATGCAGGCGCAATGGATTCGATGCAGATCACTGAGCATGTTGAAGTCGTACCGGGTGCTGTTAATGGTGCGTTTGTGCATCAAAGCGGCAAAGTGTTGGCGGTATATGGCGATCCCCGTCAAAATCCGCCCCCGGTGGATACGGTGCTTTTTACGCATCATCGCCGGGATGTGGTTTGGGCGGGGCGCGGACTTGTGGCGAATGGCGCCAGTGCGGTTGTGCCCCAAGCCGAACTCAGTCTTTTTAAAGATGTAGAGCAATATTGGAGCAAATTCCGGGAAGCCCGGTTTCACGATTACGATCAACAATCAACGAAGATTCTTGTGTCTCCTCTGTCTGTAACGCAAACCGTTACAGGCGGCAAACCGTTTGAATGGGAAGGATTGCAATTTGAGGTCTTGGATGCTCCCGGATACACGCGGGGAGCAGTGGCTTATGTCCTTGAGATCGATCGAAAGCGAATCGCCTTTACGGGTGATTTGATTTATGGCGATGGCCGGATATGGGATTGGTACAGCATGCAAGATGCAATCCCGGAAGCGAAACTGCGTGGGTATCACGGCTACGCGGCACGAAGCGCTGAACTGTTGGAGAGTCTGCGGCTTGTTGCTGAACGTCAACCGGACATAATTATTCCCGCACGGGGACCTGTGATTGAGAATCCTCAAGAAGCCATTGACCGGCTGACAAAGCGATTGCGTGCAGCCTATGCAAATTATTTGTCAATCAGCGCATTACGGTTTTATTTCGGTGACGATCATATCCGTCTAAAGGCAAACCGCATTCTTGGGCCGGAAGCCGAAGTGGAGTGGATGCCGAATGCCGAAACGGTGGATGAAGAATTGCCCAAATGGGTAATTCCGATGAATACATCACGGCTACTTTTGGCGGATGATAAATCGGGATTCCTGATCGATTGTGGATCCGATGATGTTATTAAGCGCATTAAAGAGATGATGCGCGAGGCGTGGCTGACAGCAATAGATGGTGTCTATGTGACCCATTACCACGACGATCATACGGATCGAGTGGCCGCCATTGCTGATGAATTCAAATGCCCGGTTTATGCCTGCGAAGAACAAGTAGATGTGCTTGAAAATCCAGGCGCCTATCGTCTCCCGGCGATGACCGATATTCCCATTCCATGTGTGCAAGGCATGGCTGAAGGTTCCAAACTCCGATGGAAAGAGTTTGAGATGACTTTCTATTTTTACCCCGGGCAAACTCTCTACCACGGCGGATTACTGGTTGAGAGACAGGATGGTGGGAGGATTCTTTTTGCCGGCGATTCATTCACGCCTTCAGGCATCGACGATTATTGTCTTTTAAACAGGGATTTTCTTCATCCGGGCATGGGCTATTTCCGCTGCCTGGATTTGCTGCGGGAGATCAATCCGGATTGTACGATTATCAATGAGCATGTTTTTCCGATGTTTCGCTTCAGCAAAGACCAACTTAATTTTATGACCCGTACCCTGGAAGAGCGTGTTGAATTGCTCCGGGAACTTTTCCCTTGGGATGATCCGAATTACGGTCTTGATGAAGGCTGGGCGCGGCTTTATCCCTATGAGAGAAAAGCGTTTTCGGGTGGAACGTTTAAACTCTATTTGAAAATTATGAACCATTCTCCACAGGCGCGCACATTCCGGGCGAAATTTCATGTGCCTGAAGGCTGGAAGACAGGATTGGTTCGCTCGTCGACTATCGGGCCGCGTGAAGAAGAAAGTATCCGCGTGGAAATTATGCCTCCCGCCGGAGTGGCGCCGGGAACATACGTGATCACGGCCGATATTCAGAGCGCCGGGATCGACCTGCGTGAATGGACCGAAGCCTTTGTTGTGATTGACGGTGAATAATAGGTTGCGATTCTAGGAATTGCCCCATTCGATAATCGCACAGTTGAGCGCCTCTTCAACCCAAATTCTTCCGTGTGACAAAGCGGGGCGGCGATGGCCCGGCAGGATGATATCCACATCTTTGCGGACGAGTTTCTTAAGGCTGGCAATGTAGGTCTTGGGATTAAAATCAATGCTTCCGCTCCAGCCACGGCTGCCCGATTCTGCCACCAAGTCTCCGGTAACAAAGATTCTTCGACTGTTCCATGAAAAGGAATACACCACTGAGCCATCCGCATGGCCCGGCGTATGCATGACTTCAATATCTAAATTTCCGATTGTGATACGGTCTTCGTCCTTGAAAACAATATCCGCTTCGCAAGGTGTGTAATTGCGATGATAGAGATAAGGGCATGTACGCTCGTCTCCATGCTTAATTGCGTCGGCGCAGATTTTGTGTGCGGCGATTTTGATGCCCTTTTCTTTGACGAGATGAGCTCCCGCTGTGTGGTCGTAATGAGGGTGCGTGAGCAGGCAATGGCTGATCCGCTTCGGGTCAAGCCCCCAAACACGCATATTGTCGAAAATCTGCTCCAGCGATGCGCCGTTTCCGCAATCAAAAAGCACGATCTCATCAGCCAGATCAATGGCAAAGACATTGCTGTCAATGTATTCGCAATGCGGGCTAAACCAATCGGTGTAGGTGAGAAAGCAATCTTGGCTGCCGACGAGGTAGATACCGGGGATAATTTGCATGAAAAGCCTCGTGTGTTGTTAAAACCGGATAACCGGTTGTTTTTGGCCAGCGAAGTCTATCAAAAAGATGACTTTGGTTCAGCGTTCCTGCACCAAGCAGAGCCGAATAAATAAAATCCGGCTTTATTAACGCTTTGGATGGTTTTCGGCATCGATTGCCCGCTTGGCTTTCAAACAAGCATCGTAGGGATCGGGAATTTCCCAGGCATCGATCATAATCCACCCTTGGAATCCACCTTTGTAGAGTGTTTGCAATGAGGCGTCGACATCGATATGCCCATCGCCACAGGCAAGATGTTTGGATGTGCCGCCATCCCGCAGGGTTCCATCGGTGTCCGTAAAGTGAACGTAGCCTATGTTTTCAACGCCGATACGACGAAGCATTTCATGGGGGCGGCCTGTGGAGCCGTTCATTAGATCGTAATGGCTCGGATCATAGATCGCCTTAAGGTTTGGGTGGTTGGAGGCTTCGAGGATTTTTTTATAGTGCTCTTCAGTATTGAAAACAAAAGGCGGTTCGATTTCAAACGCGCATAAAATGCCTAAATCTTCTGCGATTGCCGCCGCCTGATGAAATGAGTTCCCAAGATGGCTGACAGCCTCATTATCGCTTTGGCCGCGCAAACCTCCTCCCGGCCACATTCCGATGCAATCGCAACCGGCTTTTTGTGCAAAGACCGCCCTGTTGCGAAACAGGTCAAGCCAATTCCGCCGCTCGTCGGCATCCGGTGAGAATGCCGCCGCCACTCCAAGCTGAATGGAAAATATCTGTAATCCAAAACCATCGTACAGGCGTTTCAGAGCGGCAATGCGGTTTTCTTCGTTGCCCTCCGGGTATCCCCCTGCAGGCCACCCCTCAACAAGTTCAATACCGTCAAATCCACTTCGTGCGGCGAAGTCCAAAATTTCCCAAATTGGATATGTTTTTTTGTATTTTGAAGTCCCCGAAGCAAATCCATTTAGCCCAACCGCCGTCTTCCAGGGAGGAGAAACCGCCGAATCCCCCGCGGCCATAGAGTTCCTGCCAAGGATTATACCGGCTGTTGATATTGAGATCATCTGCATAATTTCGCGTCTTTGCATTGTTTTCTCCGTCTGCGCTTAATCGCTGGTCATGCTGATTTCTTTACGAAAGATGCAATCTTGGGTCAATATTCAATGAAGCATAGTAAAGTCATTCCCCGCTGTCACTTGGAAGAATTCACTTGGTAAACAGATCCGGATAATATGGTGTCCGGGATAATTCTTGCCTAAAGTATCACCGGGAAGGCGTTTTATAGCACAGTTCTTGCCGCGGCGATGATAGAGCGATTTGGAAATACGATACGGATTCTGCGCAAGGCCTTGGAGGGGCTTCGAGATTCTCATTCCCCAAAGCCAACGACGCCCAAGGAAGAAATGCCGTCTGCTGTTCCCGCCACACCGGAACCTGCGGAGAGAGTTCGGTTGGAAAAATGGCGGCAGGATATCCAGTTGGTTTTGACATTTCTTGAGCAAGCGGAGCAGTGGGATGAAAAAGTGTCGCCCATCCTGATGCGGGAAACACTCGAATCGACAATTCGGCGGGTGATTTCCCTTTACCAATCTAGCGTAGATTTTGTGAGATCGGCGGATGAATCGGCTTCCGGCGGCGTAGGAGAGACAATACTTCCCATTCTTTCGGACGCAGTAAAAGCGTTGGGAGTTGAGTTGCGTGTCAGCGATGATCAAATGCGGGCTGCCATACGCATTCCCGAAGAACACGCCGTGCTTTGGGATGTCGATTCAGTAATCAAGAGCGTTAGCGAACAAGGCGTTTGTCATGGTTTTGATGAATCTGCAGTGAAAAGGATATTTAGTGAAATCCGCTATGGACGTTTTGTTGCCGTCGCCCGGGGGACCGCGCCGGTGGCGGGCAAAGATGCAATTTTAAAAAAATGTTTGAAGATTCATCACATCACAGGAATACCGAAACCCGTTTCAAAGTGCAAAGTCGACCTGAAAAACCTTCAACGTTTTGAACCTATCCGCGCCGGGCAGGTCATCGTGCGCAAGATTCCGGTAGAGCCGGGCGTTTCGGGAAGTGATGTCTTGGGAAATGTTAGTCCGTGTTTTGAAGGCCAAGATGCCGTGTTTCCTTCAATTTCAAATACACGTGTCTCTGAAGATGGGCTTTGTTTGGAATCCGCGGTAGATGGTGTTGCCTATATGGAAGGTGAGGAACTTGTTTTGGTCGAGGCGCTCGACTTTCCCAAGGGCATCAATTATGAAACAGGCAATATTCGAACCGAGGTTACTGTGAGTATCACAGGTGATGTTTTATCGGGATTTCACGTTGAGTCTTCGGGGGATATTTTGGTGAAAGGCACGGTGGAGGCGGCCTTCTTGATTTCTAAGGGGAATATCGTTGTCGAGGGTGGCGTAGAAGGAGGAAGTCTTATCGCCAAAAAGAATATCGATGTTAAATTCCTGAATCAGGCGAAAATCAATGCCGGATTAGAAGTGTGTGTGCATGGTTCCGCGATTCAGAGTGCAGTAATGGCCCGCCGTGTGTGTGCGGATGGCAACCAAGCGCATATTGTCGGAGGCAACATTCATGCCTGGGATGATGTGTCGGCAGCGGTAATCGGCTCCTATTATGGAGCCAAGACAGATATTCGGCTTGGTGAAGAATTGAATACGCTGCCTGGCGAAATTGCCCGCTTGGATATGGCTATTCATCGTAATGAGGAACGTTTAGAGCGTTTTAAAACTGCCGGTCAGGAACTCGAGCGTCTGCGAAAAAACGGGGAACTGCCTGAATGGAAAAAGGGGCCCTATGAAAGTGTGAAAAAGGGAATTGAAAAAGCGTCAAAAACTCTTAAAGAACTGCGTCTAAAACGCGATGAACTTCAGACTGATCTAAAGGCCAGCCAAAAAGCGGTGCGTATGGTTCGAGCCTCCGATGGAATTCAGCCTGGGGTTATTATTCATATTCAAGATGCCGTTTTGCGTGTTGCCAATCCATATCAAGAAATCAGCTTGTGTCTAGTCGGCGAGACCATAGCCGAACTTCCATTTCAAGAGCGGGAAGATATCGGAACTCAAGAAGAGAGTGATGCATCACTCTAGGGGAGCCGGACATTCCAACTCGATCCAATCTTTTGTGACTTGCAGAAGGCTTTCCGGGATTGTTCCTTTATGTTCTTGCAATACGCCGTGAAAATCTCCATCTTCACCTTTCCACAGGGCCAAATCGGTTCTTTTCTCCAAAGCGATTTCGATACCATTTCCTTTAAAATGCTTTAGGCCACCTGCCATAAAAGCATCCAATTTGCCATTTTTATCTAAACGAATACCCGCAAGGCCGATTGCATCGAAGGTCACATCTGTACCGTCGATCTTTACGGTCTTCTCAATCTTATCACCGGCCGTGTTCTGTTTTGCCGAAGTATAAATTACGGTTCCGTCGATCAAGCGGCAAAAACCTGTGCGGGACGGTATGTTCGATTTCTCTGCAAAGCCGCCAAGGTTATCCGTTGCCGGGGCTTGGCGTGCGATATTTTGAGTATCGAGCTCTTTGCATAAAGCCTTGATGAGTGATTCACAATCATCGGACTGTTGCATTTTTTCGGGAAGACGGCAGAGCGTCGGATTGGTGTTGCCTTCAAAGTCTTTTGTCCAATTGCCGATTTGGAAAAGTGCAGTTCTTCCTTCCGCTGCTTTTCGGAAAAAGTTGCTGGTTTCCGGTCGTTCAAACTCGGGATGGTAGAGGACGACAGCGGCATAACGTTGGTTTCCGTAACGGATAGTCCCCTCCTCATCGATGCTCAGGCTTCCGTTGTGAATTTCGCTGGAGGGGATCAAGTCCGCCGGGAAGCCTTCCCGCCACAGTGAATCTGCAATCTCCATGCCGACATCATTAAAACCCGGTCCGGCCCAGTTCATGGCGCAGGTATGGCCAAAAACAACAGCCACAGGGCAATCGAGGGGAGTCTTTGTAATGAAATTAAGCAAACGCACCCGGCATTCAGCGCGCATCAAATCCCCTCCAAGAAGACGCCTTCGCCTTTCTGTAATGCTTTCCGATGGCCAAGGCGGGTGATAGTTAACTCTTCCGCCCGCCAATGCGCCGGCCCAGATATGTTGGATGTATTGATCCACATCGGTCGCGTAATACATGTTATACCAGACAGGGCTTTGCCATTTTTTCGCTAAAGCTGTACGGACAGAGAATGGCGTAGTCTCATCGGTCTGAGCCCAATCCCGTGTCGCGGCCCACCAGTGGAGCCCGTTCTTTTTAAATTCGCGTAAATCCGGGTAGGGCCACCACGTGGGATGCGTCGCAACCAGCGCATCCGGACCAAAATACTCTTTAACGGCAAGGTAGAAGTCGTTTTCAATTTCGGCGTTTCGCTCGTACGACATCGCCATGAAATGATTGATAGCGGAGATTCGCTCTTGTTCCCGGCCTTCGATCCCGGCATGCATGAGAATCGAATCGTCAATAAGATCGCGTCCGTTTGTTCGTTCCGCGTATGCGGCGGTACGATATTTTGAAAACCAGAATTGGTTTTTCTCGGGATTTCCGTCAAAGCAAGGTGGAAATCCCCACTCATCTTTGCAAGCTCCCTTAAGCGGCACATCGGCATAGCTTTCTAAAATTTCGCGCTGGAACTCTAATAAATGCGGTGCAAATACATCGGGCATCCAATGTGTGAAAACAACCAATATGCAGATTTTGTATGAGGGATCGACTGTTTTCGGCGGGATTTTTATGCTTACTTCATCTTTGTTCGCTTTAATAAAATGGCATTTGCCGGTGATGTCTTGGAGCGTATCTTCTTTAATCCCATTTGGGCCGCGTTTGTATGCAAGTACGCGCTCTAAACGGCCATTTAATGGAATGTAATGCGTGGTTCGATGCGTGTAATGATCGCCCAGGTCCTGGCTCTTTATGGTAACCTGAGTCTCATTTGTTTCATCCGGCTCCAATTCATGCAAAATGAGCATCTCCTGCATTTCATCAGGGTACTTCTGAAAAAATGCAAAACGAGCCAAGCGCAGATCGAGGTCAAATGCCAACTGTATATCCCGTTCTTGTGCATACAGTGCTGCCGCTTTAATTTGCTCGTGTACGTGAGGATCGGTCACCTCTTTGATCGGTGTCCGGACACTTGTCGTCAAAAGATCATATGGCGCGTGTTTGTAGACCAGGTCGAGAAACTCCTTGTAACCATCCGGTTCGAATTCCCGCTCCTGCCAAAACCAACAGCCCAAAACCGGGAGGACATCATCCGGTAAATGGCTGGGCGCGGCTTGTGCTGTATTCGCCCACAGTGTGCATGTGAGATACACCACGATTAAACCGGCGCCGAAATATGCTTTTATTTTGGTCTGCATTTTGAGCCTCTATAGCAACCTAATCTGCGAATATGCTCTATTCTACTCGAATTCAAGTACTAAAACATTATGGATATTGAGCGAGCGGATGGTTGCTGTCAGCGTGTTGCCGCTCCATGACCATGCAAGGCCGGTAGGTTCGGGAGCCAAATAGACACGTTCAGGTTTTGCCTGGCAGGGAATCTGAACCGTAAAGGGGCCTGTTGGAGGCACGTTCTCAACAACATGGCGATGTGGCTCAAGTGAAGGGCTCGCACCTCGGTTCACAAAATGAGCTAACAAGCGGTTTTCTTTTCGGCGTAATGACATTTCTATGCAAGGTGAGCCATCGGTATGGCTAAGACCGTTACATTCCAGATTTTGAATTGTATCGGCAACGAATGAGCGAATGCGCGGATAATGAGATTCCCAATAGCAATCGAACACTGGGCCATGAATAGCAGCGACCATTCCGCTCCCAACTTGATTATGCGTGACCGCCGGCGTTCCTGCTTTGTCAGTATGAGGATTTTGACCGGCATAAAGCGGTTTGAGTTCCATTGCAGTTGTCAGTGCGACGGGTTGCCATTCGCCGCCCACGGTCACAACTCCGCCATCCGCCGGGAGATACGATTGGCCGCGCGGATCACCCGCTGCCTTTACACCGGCCATCTCGGAAAAATCTTCTGCAGTATTTTTTCCTGACAACAAAAGCCGTCCACCGCTACGCACATAGGTATCGAGTTTATTCTTTAATTCTTCCGGCAAGTTCGTTTGTTCAGGTATTACGACCAAGGGGTAGTTGCCGATATTTTCCATAAGGGTGGTTTCATTCAGGATTTCGACGGGATAACCACATTCGAGGATTGCATGAAGCGCCCCCTCCATGGCGTTGTTGACACCGGCCATATCATAAAGCGACCGGTTGTGAGCGTAATAATGGCTTTGGCTATGCAGCACCGCTACTTGAGGTACCGCCACTGTATGTTGGCTGTACTCCTGACGTGCACGGCAGAAACGGGCAACTTCTGCAAAAATATCTTGATGCCAGCCTACCAGGTATCCGTTCCGCTGCGGTTGATTGTAGATAAATACCGCTCCGCCATTGGCCAAAACCTCGGAGACTTCTTGGCAGAGATGAACCGGTGTCTTCATGGTCCATCCTTGGTTGCCTGTACGTAAGAAAGACCATGCCATCAAATCCCAAGGCAGTCCCCGGCTGTCCAAAAATCTCGCTTCCGCGCAGGCTCGCTCACATCCGAATGATGGAGTGAAATCACCGCTTAAATAATCGACAGGAACCGTAATCGCATCGGGCTGACGTACGGAATACATCCAGTTGCTGCAAACCAGGCATGAAGGTTTCCGCTCTTTGACGGCTTTGGCGACCATCTCCACATGTTTTTCAAATAAGCGGCGGTGAAAATCCGCCCATTCACGCCAATGGGGCTGGTCCGGTTTTGTAGGGATGTCTGGTATTCCGGTCTCTTTGGTGAATTGCTGTTTGCATTCTTCACCGTAGCATGGATGTGATGCCCAATTTTCGCCATCGATCCAAAATCCATCGACATCGTAATTGTCGATGACCTCCAGCAATTGGGGGATCATAAATTCCTTTGTATAGGCGCTAAATGCACATACATGTTGTTTGCTCTTGGTTCCGTCAGCGTTGGTCCTGGCCCACTCGGGGTGTTGGCGCAGGACGGCTTCATCCCAAATTCCCGAGTAATGCACCGAGAGGGGAATACCCATGTCTCGTGTGACTTCACGCCATACTTTAAGTGCATCATTTACGATACCCGGTGATGGCGTTCCGATCTTGGTTGGATATCCGGTAACACCGGGATGGCCTTTACAGTCATATTGCACAAAGTCGGGTTTCACTTTTTGCAATTCTGTTTTGATATGTTCATAGGTTGTGAGTCTGCCCAGCTCCGTGTCGCCCATGTTGGCGTGAAGATCATAGTGGAGGCCGAAGAACGCGTTCTCATGCCAATTGTCGGATTGCGCAATACTCTCCTGCTGTGTCAAAACAGCTAAGGCAAAAATGACCGCTACATAAGCAAATCGCCTTAGGCAAGCGATTTGAGTGGTTTTTGTCTGCACTATTTCAATCATTATTCTCTCCAGTCATGGGCAAAATCGTCTCTTTTCTACTCCATTTGGAAGGCCCCTGCAAGACGGTAGGTCTTTGGTTTAACTAAAGATGAAGATGTCCCTATACTTGGGATGCCGACTTGGATACCCGTTATGTCTGAGGATTCGAGGCGAAAGGAGCTGATTTATGGGCGAAAAACGCTATGTAATCAAACGTATAAATGAAGTTGAAAAAGAAAAGAGCACCTGTGGGTACCGGCATCGGCTGTTTAGCAAGGAAGACGAGACACCGGCGTTCTTTCACGTTGTGCGTATTAATGGCTCAAAAGAGCACTACCACAAGCGTGCTACGGAGTTTTATTACGTGCTGGAAGGGCATGGTACCATGACAGTAGATGGGGATACGTTCCCGATAGAACCGGGAACGATTGTGAAACTGGATCCTCTCTCAAAGCATTCTTCCGAAGGTGACCATTTGGTTCTGGTTGTGGGAATCCCGGATATTCTAGAAGACGATATTTTCTTTCCCGATGAAGACAACGGGTAAATTAACCGCCGCAGATGAGATTCCTGAGAGGCTGCCGGGACGACTTTTCGGATTTAACGACACGTGTTTGTTCGGAACAACGTTTATATTTTCCGGCTAAGGCATCTCAGTGAGTGTTGCGCCGGTATTTCAACATAGGAAATGAAATAGATGTTGGCTCGTATCGCTGCCCTGATTGCCGCTCTTTTGGCACGCTCTGGATGCCTTTTGCGCGGGCTTGCACGGGTATCCTTTAAGGGGAAATCGCTGATTGTTAATCAGATGACTTTGCCCCCACAGGAAGTGCAGTGCGAACGTGATGGCATTTCATACCGTCTCGAACTGAGCGACGATGTACAGCGTCTGATCTACTTCAATGTCTTTGAACGGTCCGAACTGGCTGTGTTGTGGCGTCTATTGGATCGCTCTGATACGGAAAATCCGGTATGTGTCGATGCCGGAGCCAACGTCGGTTTTTATTCGCTGCAAATCGCCAATCGTTACCCAAAGAGTGTTGTGCATGCGTTTGAGCCGGATCCGGATGTTTATGAACGGCTTGTCAGCAATTGCGCATTGAATTCCTTTGGCGAGCGGATTTCTTGTCACCGGCTTGCGCTTTGCAGCACCGATGGTGAAGCGGATTTTCATCGCAGCAGCGCGGACCATACCGGATGGGGGAGTCTGACCCGTTTTGAGGACTTTGCCGGGCAGGTTGTGCCTGTCGAGACGATGCGTTTGGATCGTTTTATTCAAAATGAAAATATCTCTCATGTAGATCTTTTAAAAATCGATGTTGAGGCCAATGAGTTCGATTTGTTAGCTGGAGCGCAAAATGCATTCGAGAACAAAGTTTTCGACTATATCCTGATCGAATTCAACGGCCCGCGCATGGCGCAAAAAGGAAAAACGTTCAGCGATTACACGGATTTCTTTGAGCGTTTCGGCTATACAATCTGCCCTAGACTCAATGGACCTTTGGTGGACAAAATCCGGATGGGAACGATCGATCCTTCCGGCGTGTGCATTAATTTGCTCTTTGCGCCCCAAAACGATGCCGCCATAAAGGGACTGGATTGACTCCTGCTTGTGTTATGCCGAGAGTGAGGATTTGACGCGATGAAATATATACAAAGATTCTTCATCTTCGCATTTTCCCTGATGATTTCACTGGAATCGCAAGGTGGTTCTTATCTACAAAAGACAATTGAAGCATTAACACTATGTGAAGCGGAAATCCCTGCCATGCAGAAACCGGCCGATGAGGCGGCGGCGCGGCTGGCGGCCGGCGGCAATCTTTGGGCTGCCGGGCAGCAGTCTCTGGTCAGCGAACTTAGTGGCCGCGCGGGGGGCATGATGGCGATCCGGCCCCTTGGTGATCGAGTCCCGGATAAGGCGGATGTTGTGCTTTGGGGGGCAACCGGAAATGACCGGATTTCGCCGACACTCGGCAATTCAGGCGCATTTGTGGTTTCGTTTGGGGATTCTGATGTTTCTGACAATGACGCCTGTTTCGACAATCACGCCGATGAAACGGGTATCTCGCCGACTATGGCGAATCTTATTCCGGCATGGGCGTTCACGGGTGAACTCGTCGCCGCACTCACACGTCAAAAAGTCTTCCCGGTTATGTATCAGACAATCGGCTTTTATGGGGGCTTTCAGCGCATCGACAAATATCAAAGGAAAGGAATTGTCTGGCACAATGACCTGGAACTTGCTCCTGTCGAGCCGGGGGTGTTGGGGGCTGAGTATCTGCAAGCCGTGAAAGGTCTCTTGCAACGGATCGAAACTGAAAAACGCAAAGATATAGACCTTGGGGGACAATGGATTCGCGACGCAAAAAAGAATGGTCATGATGTCCTTATGTACACGATGGGGCATTTCCCGCCCTATGAAGCCGAAGAAACCGCGATTGGAGAAGCCTTTGAAACCGGACGATGGAATTCGGGTTTTCGGCAAGAGCCGCCCGAACGTGAATTCGCTGAGGGAGATGTACTCATTCATATTGGGTACCAGCATCCTCCCTATGTGCTTCTTCAGCGTGCACGGAATATGAAAGCACGTGTGATCTATTTGGATATCCTTCAACACCGCGACTACCGGGATGATCCGGGTGTGATCTGGATCGATCCGATGTGGTCTTGGGACGATGCTTGTGTGGAACTTAAAGGCTACGATATTCCTATATTGCCTCCTTCTGGAATTGTGAACACGGCCATTGCTTGGGAATTTTATCGTCTACTGAAAAATGGTGAATGATAATGATCCGCTTCAAACAGAATCGTACTATATTTTTATTCGCCTACACGTTGGTGTTTTCCGGATTACTGGTTTGCATTGGTGGTAACACAGGAATGGCGCAAGAAATTGAAACTGTGGATGAGGCCGTTGCCTGGCTTGAGAAGACATCCACGCGCCTGATCCGTGAAAGCCGCCGGGATATGCCCAATGGCATCTCCGCCTTCCCCCCTCAAGTGGGGATTGGCTACGAGGCATTCTGGTTGCGTGACTATGCCTACATGCTGGAAGGCAACATCAGCGCATTTACCGACCAAGAGTTGAAAGATGCCTGCCGGTTTTTTGTGGATGGAATCCGCGAGGACGGCGCGGGTGTCGATTGCATCAAATACGATGGGACACCTATTTATATGCCCGGATATGGTTCGATGGGGACCAATCCGGTTACTGACGGTTCACCGTTTACTGTGGAGGTGGCTTACTACACCTATCGCAAAACACAGGATAAGCAATTACTGCTGGATATTGTGGACCGGTTGATTCTGACGATGAATGCGTGCCCACGTAACCCTGCAAATGGTCTGGTGCATATCGATTCGGAAACTGAATGGGACCGTTGCCCCTATGGATTCACTGATACGGTTCGCAAAAAAGGAGATGTTTTTTTTAGTAGTCTGCTTTTTGTCCGTGCGAGCCGCTATCTATCTGAATTGCTGGATGTCTTTGGAAGAACAGATGAAAGCCAGGCTTGGCTCAAGGAAGCGGAGCAGGTGCAAGCATCTATTCTGTCCACATTTTGGGATGAGGAACAGTCTCTTTTCCGTGCGGCGACTGTCCAATGCCGGGAGCCTGACATTTGGGGATCCGCGTTTGCTGTTTTTTTAGGGATCGCAACAAAAAATCAAGCAATTAAGATCGCAGAATACTTTGCTCATCATTATGATGAGATCGTGGATAAAGGTCAGATTCGCCATACGCCGGGCGGTGTGTATTGGGAGGTGGCCGGAACTCGCGACCAATATCAAAATGGTGCGTACTGGGCCACACCGGCGGGATGGTTTGTTTATACGCTGGATCTTGCCGACTCGGAATTGGCCGATCATACGATCCTTGATCTAGTACGCGACATGAAGCAACGGAATTGCCCCGAATGGGTATTCGGCAACCACGCGCAGCTACCGGGCTACAATGCCAGTGCGTCGTTGCCTTTGGCGGGCATAAAAACACTCTTGGCACACCGTAAGAGCGCGCAATAACCATCCCCGCCTTCAAGCCGGTCAATCAACTTTCTTTACGTAAAGAAAAAATGTTGGGCTACCTGAATTAACGGTAGCGGTGGGTGATACGGCCTTTGGTCAGATCGTAGGGGGAGACTTCTACCGTCACACGGTCGCCCAAAGCGACACGAATATAGTTGCGGCGCATCTTTCCGCTGAGATGGGCTAGGACTTCATGGTCAGCATTCTCAACCTTCACCTTAAACATCGTGTTGGGGAGAACCTCAATGACCGTCCCTTCAAGTTCTATGGCATCACCTTTTGCCATGCTCGTGCAATTTCTCCTTTGCTTCCCAGCTTATAACTGGGAACATGGTATTCTGCGGTTACACTCGGCTTTGCATGGAGGGCCACTGCTTCGACCGATGAAACACAAACGAAAAGCGGCGCTTGCGCCACTCGTACCCCGCAAACCCTAAGAGTATGGTGGGCTGGACCGCCTCACACAAGGTCTTGGGGGTTTATTTTTTCTCCCTTTTGGCTTTGGGTGGTTTGGGGCGGTCTTTGGGGCGGGATACCATCTACTCGTACGTCCACCGGATGGTCCGGTGTGCTGGGACTTCCCTGTGATTACTCGGTGTTAAAAAAGGATTGAGAAAATGTTTCCAAGTCCAAAGGGCTCCATAATCGGAGCGAATCCCAGGTTGTCATCTTTGGTAGATACACTGGGGCAGATCGTCATTTTCGCGCTCGTGATCTGCCTGTTCTATGCAGGAGGATGTATGTCAATGAATGCCCAACAGAATGAAATAGCCGATCTGATGATTTTCGATTTCAACGATGATCGGCAGGTTGAGAAGTGGCGGACGATCAATGACACCGTCATGGGCGGAGTCTCCAGCAGTAGCTTTGTTGAAGTGGACTCGGGGCACGCAAGATTCACAGGAACGGTATCCCTAGAAAATAACGGTGGATTCGCCTCTGTGCGTTCACAGCCCATCTCTCAGAACCTGAGTGAATGTGACGGTCTGATGATACGTGTGAAAGGCGATGGGCAAGCATACAAATTCTCTTTGAAGCTGGACCAAAATTTTGACGGGGTGCTTTATCAACACAAATTTCTTACTGTAAGAGATAATTGGATCGAAATTACTTTGCCATTTAAGGACTTTGTTCCTACGTATCGCGGCAGAGTCCTGGACGATGTTTCTCCGATTGACGCCGCGCAGATCCAAACCTTGGGTTTGATGATTTCAGAAAAACAAGAAGGCCCTTTCGTTTTAGATGTCGCTTGGATCAAAGGAATAAAATCGGCTTCCGGCGGCTAGGTTTTACATGCCCCATAGCCTGACAAAACGGCTGGGCGGACAGTCCGAGAATCTGCTATTCTGGCCGTTATGAATAAGGCGTACCCACGACTTATCGTATCAGGCATGTTTTTGGGGATTGCCATTTTGCTGGTTGTGACCGGCAAACCGATGGTTGGCGCGGCTTCCGGCGATGCGTATCCTCCTCCAACCCTGTCTCAAATCGCCGATCTGTTGGAAACGGACCTGGCGGAGCGCTTTTTGATCGAGGGGCATGTTCCACCTAAACGGCGGCCGCCATCCGATGCGGTTCCCTTTGTTTCCTACAACATGCCCGATAATGCCTATATGACCGGCATGTATTTGGCCGACCAGACCTACCGTTGGCTGGCGGCACAGGACCCAGAAGCCAAGCGCCTCGCCCAAGATGCCTGCACGGCTTTGCATACCTTGATCGCAGTGACCGGCAAACCGGGGCTTTTTGCCCGTGCGTTCATGCCCTGGGACATGCCTTATCAAGACGATGGTGAATGGCACAAGTCCGCCGATGGCAAGTACCGCTGGCGCGGTGATGTCTCCAGCGATCAAGTAGATGGCTACATGTATGGTTGCAGCGTTTATGCCGCCCACTTGGCATCAGAAGCGGAAATCAAACGCATGGCTTTGGATTGCGTGGCGATCTGTGATCACATCGAAAACCATGGCATGCATATTGAAGATGTGGATAACGAGCCGACGCAGTGGGGGCACTATGAGCCGGAGTATGTAAAACGCCGCGAGCCCATGAATGCGTTGTTGTGGTTACAGCATTTAAAGATTGCCGCGCAGCTATCCGGTGATCCCAAACAAGAGGAGCGTTACCGGCATTATGCGCTCGATGAAGGCTACGCCAAGATTGCTGCTGATGCTCATTTGGCCGGCGGACCGGGATTGGATGGCCGCATTAACTTTTCCGATACGGTATTAATTTTCCTGGCTTACGAACCTCTGTTGCGTCTTGAAAAGGATCCGGTTCTTCGGGAAATGTATCTTGCGAGCCTCGAACGTTCGTGGGAATCGATGCGTCCTCTTCACAATCCCTTTTTTACCTATTTATATATGCAAGCCACCGGCAAACGAGATAAAGCGATTCTAAACGAAGTAAAAGATAATCTGGCCTCATTCACATTCGACATTCATTGGAACAGTGATACACGTGAAACTTACGCAAAGCGGTTCCAGTTGGATTTAACGCCGCAGCCAAAATTCCCCAAGCCCAAACGGGGTGAAGTTGTGCCCTATGAATGGCGGTCGAAAACATGGTCGTTGTTGGTCCAAAATCCCTACAACGAGATGGCGCAGGAAGTCCCCCGTCCGGATAGTGGGATGGAATATACCGGGCTCCATTGGACAATCAGTTATTGGCTTGGACGTGCGGAAGGGCTGCTTAAATGAGCAGTGAGCATCGTCGCGGAACTCCTTTCATGACTGTCCACAATTTTCTGATTTTATGAATACTGATGTCCATGTATAAAAAGACTTTTCGTTTTGCCGGTGCGGATTACATGATTGGTGACCCGCATTGCTTGGCCGCCGACTGAAATTAAAGTAAGGAAGAATCGAAATGAATGTTTTGCTGCTTAGTCTTCTATCGTTGTGTTCACCACCGGATATGGTGCAGCGTATTGTTGTGCCGAGTGTGACGGAGACGATTGTCATTGATGGACGGCTCGATGAAAAGGCTTGGCAATCCGCGCCTTTGCTCAGTGGCTTTGCAATCGGTGGAAGCACGATACCGGCGCCTGTACGTAATGAGGTGAGGCTGCTTTGTGATGGCGCCTTTCTTTATACCGCATTTGTTTGTGAAGAACCTGCGATTGAGGCGGTGAAGCAAGCGCTTGCTGAATTTACGGAAGCGAATTGGGATACGGAGCGTATCGAATTCCAATTCGATATTCCACATGGGCAGCCGCATTATCGCGAGTTTATGGTGAATCCGAATGGTTTTGGTTCAGTTGGCTACGCGCTCGACAAAGAAGCCGCCGATGCCATCCAATCAGCTTGTGAATACCGGGATTCCGCTTGGGTGGGGGAATGTGCCTTACCATTGAAGGCTTATGGCATTGGAGCATTGAATACACAGGTCGTATGGGGGGTGAATATCAGCCGCTTTCGTACGTATTTTGCGCCGGACCGCGATGAAACCTATCAATGGACGGGAAATCCATTCGGATTCCGGGATACGTCCAAATATGCGGAACTGGTACTCGGCCCCGAGACCGGTTTGATTGTCGAATCGCTATGCCTAGGTGAATGTGGAGCCGGTCCCGAGAATCCCGTATATGTACGATTGAATAATCTCGGCGAGACCCAAAACGTATCGGTGTATACCTATGCCGGAGATGAGAAAAACGGTACCGCTACGCTCTTAGATGTGAAGGCCGGAGTCGCGGATTATACCGGGAATCTCACGCTTCAGTCCGAGCCTAACCAGCAACAGGTGATTCTTTCGATCGTCGATAATGCCACCAAGCGCCCCCTCTATACGCGCTTGGATCATGCCAATTTAGCTCCCCCGATTCACGTTGATTTTATATCGCCTGCCTATCGGGGGCTTTTAACTCCGCAAGACAAGAGCGTAGATTTTAATGTCGATTTGGGCGTTTCACCGGGGGCGTTGCGCGATGCGGAGATTGAGACCGCGATTATTCAACAATCTCGCGTTATCCAAAGTGCAAAATCCAAAGTCCAAGGAAAAAGCACAGCGTTCTCATTCGATGCCGCGCAACTGAAAGGTGGCAGCAATCAGCTTCATGTCGCAGTCACAAATGCCACCGGCGAGGTGATTGCCTCTGATTCTTTGGAAATTCGGAAGGCCGGTGAGGGCGGGCTTACTCATATTCAGGGCCGAATTGACGAAAACCTTCGGCTTGTTGTGAAGGGGGAACCGTTTTTTCCTCTTGGTTGGTATTCAGGTCACAGCCCGGATCATTTGCGCGAGATCGCCGATGCCGGATGTTTCAATTGCGTACTCGACTACGGCATGAACCATCTAAGTTTCGATGAGATCAAAACTTATCTCGATACCGCAAATGAACTGGGAATGAAGATCATTTACTGCTGTAATGATCTCTATCCCGGTGCGGAGTATTTTTCCGATAAGAGTGTTTGGAGCGGTAATCGGGAGATTGCGGAGGCGACAATCCGGGCTTTCCGGGATCACCCCGCTTTGATTACTTGGTACTTGAATGATGAGTTGCCGGAGGAGAAGACGCCTGAACTGCTCGATTATTATCGTATGTTCCGTGACCTTTCTCCCGATCTTCCAACATTACTTGTGCACTTCAAAACCCAATTGCTTAGGCCAATGGGAAAGACCACCGATATTCTCGGTCTCGATAATTACCCGGTGCCGCGCGCTCCGTTGACCGAGGTCAGTGATTTTATCGATCAAGGATATGCTGCGGTGGATGGACGCAAGCCGGTGTGGATGGTTTTGCAGGCGTTTGCTTGGTACCAATACCGGGAGCCGGAACAACCCGTGGAAGGAAATCCCCGTGCGCGAATCCCAACCGAGTCGGAACTGCGGCATGGACGCGCGCCTACACGGGATGAAGTGCGGTGCATGACCTATCTTTCATTAACGCATAATTCCAAAGCGCTCCTCTATTATTGTTATTATGATTTGCGTGTTCTACCTCAGTACGAAGAAATGTGGGGCTGGTTAAAAGAGATTGGCGCGGAAGTCAAAGAGCTGAATCCAGCTTTGTTGTCGGCCGCGACAATAAAGAGCTCGTGTGGGGATCCGCGTATCCATCATCTGGCGCGCAAAGTAGATCATGAAATCATCCTAATGGCGGTCAATGGCACAGCGGAGCCGGGCGTGGCCCGTGTGCAAATCGAGGAGCATCGAACCGGACGCGTTCAGGTTCTTTTTGAAGACCGCTATGTCGATATCTTAGATGGAATCATTGAAGATTCTTTTGAGCCGCATGAAGCCCATGTATACCGGCTTCGGTGATTGTTTGCATCATTGAAGATTCTTTTGAGCCGAAACCGCAAATGGTTAGCGAGGTGGAGAAGATGCCGGATCAAAAAAAAGGTGTTTCACGCAGAAATTTTGTGAAAGCGGGAACCTTGGCAACAGCCACGGTGGCGGCTTCACAAGTGCTGCAAGCCGGAAGCGCGGAGTCGGCAGCCATGAAAGAAGAGCCGCTTAAGGATTATGCGGTTACGCATGCCGGAATCAGACCGCTTTTGCACCCCCGGTTGGGTGTGGAAGTCAACAGCCAGACCGCGGTTCGATATCTTAGATTTCTTGCACCAGCCAAAATTGACCGCTTGGAACTGGGGCGAATTCGTTATGGTCGTGCAATACCGCAAGTGCCAACGCATCCTGCGCATCTTGTAATTTCAACGCTAAATGAAAAAACAAGCACATGGGAAATCATCCGCGAAGTTGACTTGCCGCCGGATCCTGATGTTGCAGGTGAAGGACTCAACCAAGAGATGACCGAAGAGGAGATGGATGCGCATTTTAAGAGCATTCTTGACAAGCCTCCTTATGTCATCGAACTCGGTGGCTTCGAGGCTACACATTTGCGTGTTGAATGTGACCGGGAGCATCCTTACTGGCCCAATCATGGCGAGTGCAATGGCGGCGAATTCAATGTTCCTTTTGGTGCATTAAACAATCTTTGCGCGTATGGCGATCTGGATGAAGATAAAAAAGTTAAGGCTTCATATATTCCCGGACTCAAAATTGTGGAATTCGATCCGAACGCTCTGGATGGAATGACCGTTACAGATAAGCCGGATATGCTTTTGTTTGAAGGCAAATTCCTCTCCATCGGCTTTTCTATGCGGCGTCCGGTGTTGATGCATTTCGGATGGGATGTCTTGGGCGAAACGGCCGCTTCAAAGTCACGGCTTTTGGCGTCCTGCAATCATGGCGGGCGAATGAAGATGCTTGGTGGATTGAGCGGGCCGCTCCTGCGCACCTTGGATATGGATTATGGATCCCACCGTTGGACTGGGGAAGTCGCCGTAAAAGCCAATCGCGTTGAATACAAAAACTTACGGGCTGTGAATGGCCTAACAATCAATGCTGCATTTACCGTGGAACCTAAACGGATCCTCATTGAACTTGAGCAGAGTTGCGAAAAAGAAATATCGGTATTGGAGGCTGAAGCCTGGCGAATCGTCTGGGATTTATCCGCCGGAATCACCGGAGCGGCTGCCAAACCGACACTTCTGCCTGGCCGTAACGGCGATGTTGAGATGCCGTTCCTTTGGGCGACCGATGGTGTCGGATGTCTCTCCTTCCGCAAAATTGAAGGCGCGGATAAAGATGTTCAATACCAAGTTGAAAGTTATCGTTCTCAGAGCTGCCTCAGCGGGGGTGTGGTATTCGGAAACCATCCCCGCCCTTCAGAATGTTTTGTGATACCCAAGGGGACACGAAAAGCCGTTTTTGAATTAGCACTAACGAATATCGAACCTTTGCAAGCCGATAATACCGCCGAGCCGAGCAACGGATTGCGTCGTCATTGGCCGACCGTGTTTTCATGTTTTCGCCCGGAATACCGGGGATTTTCAAACAATGCCGCCTCAGTTAACTGTCATCTCTCCCAAGGCCCGCCGCTTGAAATCGCCGCATATACTGCGCGGAATGAAAATGGCCTGGAGCCTCTAGAACTGGCCCGGTATACGATTGGCCGTTCGTTTTTAGATGGAGGAGGCTACGGCTATTGGCGCAATCTATATTTGGACTCTGATCCCATTGTGGTCAGCGCCGCCGGGCGTATTCACCAGGCCAAGCCCGAGATGGCCTGGCTGAGGCTTATCGAGCCCGGTTTTGTTGAGACTGTCCAACGTATGGGAGAAAAGATGCAAGGCGGCCTAGCTGTCTGTACCGCACTTTCAGGCAACTCCGGTTCCTATCGCTGGAGTACAAATGCCATGGATGTTGTCGGGTTCGGGCATATTGACGCGTATGTGAATGCCTGGACGTACCGTGCTTTCCGCAACGCCACGGCTCTTTTGACTGATCTCGGACGCAAGGATTTGGCGGAGCGTTGCCGGGCATGGGCCGCGCAACTGAGAGAAACATTTACAAAAGAATTAGTGAATCCCGAAACCGGTTGGGTTGTGGGGTGGCGCAGCCGGGATGGCGAACTCCATGACTATGCTTTTACATGGGTTAACGGTGCCGCACTGGCCTTTGGCCTTCTCGATCCTCCCGCTGCCAAAAAGGCTCTTGAGAACCTCGAACATTTGCGGGAAACACAATGTCCTCCCACCGCTCGTATGGGCATTCCCTGCAATCTTCTGCCTATTGCTGAAGAAGACCAAACGTTGCCCCGCATTCTTGGATTGATTGAGCCGACATTTGAGAAATACACCGATGGCAGTCTTTCCGGTTGGCCTGCGACGTACTATTTGCGTGCGCTTTCAATCTACGGACTGAAAGATCGTGCTAAAAAGATGGCGAAAGAACTCGATGAGGGGTACGAAGCGGGAATCTTTAATGGTGGCATGGGAGCGGGCAATGAATTCTGTTCTTGGGAAGGATTCGCCACAGGATATGAAGGGACGTTAATCGGCTGTTTCGGACCGATGTACGCTATCGCTATTGAACAAGGCGTCTTAAAGCCCCGTGAACCCGAATGGTGGCCCGCCGGAGGTTGACCGTTTCAACATAGCTGATTAATTGAGTAGTTGGCGGATATCCAGAACATAGAGTTTGCGGTCCAAGGCTGTATAGATGAGTTCTTGGAGTCTATCGTCATAGAGCAGGCCTGTGCCGATCAATCCGTCTTGCGTTCCTGTGTATCGCCCTTTGATCTCACCATCGAGACTTGTAATCACGATTGAATTACCGGCCCCAATTGCAAGATAACTTTTGTCTTGATACTTCAATTCAAGCGGTTGTGTTCGTATCTCATCGCCTAGTTGTGTATCGAAGCACAGCTTGCCGTTTGAATCATAGGCTAAGAGATGTCCCTGATCTGTTCCGGTATAGAGGCGGAATTCTCCATTGGCTTGTAGCGACAGCGCCGGAGTATTGGCAGCGCCTGAGGCCTGCGGAAATGTGAACATGGAATAATCGTTGCCGTCTTGATCAAACAGATAGAGACCCTCATCTGAGGCAACGGAGATTACGGTAGTGTCATCAATCTGATGAATGGCTGGGCTTCCGGTTAATGAACTCGGCAGCTGTTTCCCCCAGCAAAGCGTACCGGCGGCATCGAGTGCAAATACACGTCCGCCATCCGTTGCAAACACTACTCGTGAGTCTTTTGCGTTTGTAATGACCGGGTTGGCTGAGATGACACCGGCATCATATTTCCAACGCATTTTGCCATCCGTCGAAAGACCATAGACCGTGCCGTCAAGCGAAGCACAAATGACTATGGGATCATTTTGCGAGCCGGGAATAAACACGGGCTTTGAGACGATGCCGTTTCCGGTTTTGAATTTCCATAAAAGCCTGCCCGCGTTATCAAAAACATATAAATTTCCATCCGCCGCCCCGGCTAGAAGTTCCTCGTGACCGTCCCCATTGATATCTTCTGTAGCCGGATCTGAAATGTTGGGGTAACGCACACGCAACCCGAAGGTGTTGTGGAACCAAACCTCTTGCCCTCCTCGATTAAAAGCGTGAATACGATTATCGCGCCCATTGATAACGATTTCACCCACACCGTCGCCGGTTATATCGAAAAGCACCGGATCTTTACCCGACTCGCAATTGGTGGGAACGAACCATTTGACCGGTGGATCAATGAGGCTCTCGATGTCGGAGCAAAAACTTCTCATTATTGTTGGCGATAAGAGTTCGGAAGCCTTCGTGTTTTGATTTTCGATCCGGTCCGCGTGTTCGTGCACTTTTGTCAGGACTGCATCTAACGCCGGACGCTGTGACTGATCCCCTTTATGTAGAAACCAATAGCGGAAATAGGCTTCATTGATCCAACGCCAACTGGAGGCAATTATCCCGGCGTTTTGAAAAAGCCCGGTTAGGTATTGGTAGTCGGCCTTCGATAAATAAGGCTTTGCCAGATTGATATCGGCCATGGAAGCCTTGATAAGTTCTATCGCCTTTTCTTTTTCTTGCACGCTCTTTTCCAGCGTCTGCATGGTTGGGTTGAGCAGCTCTTCGGCTATCGGGATGAGTTCGGGCTTCCAGCGGGCCTGTACATCACGGCAGAACAAGCAATGCATGATTCGCGTTCCATCCATATAGCTCAAAGGCTCCATGCGGCCGGAAAACTTAAATATCTTGAAACTAAGCGTGAAGTAAACCAAATTGGCGATTTCGTTACTTCTTTTGAGTGCTGAGATGATATGAGGCGCAGCCTCGGGGCCGTATTTCTTAGTGGCCCAATCCTGCCAAAGCGTTTCGAGATCGCAATCGGGATTCTGAGCGAGAGCCGCAAAGGCAACACCGTTCATCTCGTTGGCCGAACCGTATGTGTGTCCTTCCCATTCGGTGCGGCCGATAATCCCGGCGGCGTTTTGGCTGCGCGCGTATCTAATTTGTTCTTGAAGATAATCGGCGTAAACCCAAGGTGTATACGTGTCACCGTGATATTGTCCGGTTAGATCGAATTCAACGATCTGTTTATGTGGCGCGACTTTGCCGATAAAGGGATTTGAAGGATAGTGCTGAAACCAATCTCCCCAATTGACTTTGGTCATAATGGTGATGTCATCAGGAATTTCCTTAAACGCTTCTAACATCCAATCATAATCTTCAGGAATCCAAGTAAATGTGCGCAGGATCAGTTCTTTTCCGGCTGGGTGGAGGACATCATGGATTTCACGGGCCATTCGGGAAAACCGTTCGAGCGGAGTGAGCGGACTTATAACCAGATTGTCGTCATCGATTGGGACTTCAGTTTCGGTGAGTGTGACGACAACACCGTCGATATCGGGCAGTGCTTTTAGCAGCGTGCGATAACGATCTCCCATCCATTGCCAAAATGCGTCGCCATGGGCGGCGACTTTTCCGCCTTGGATAAAACGTTCAGGTGTTTCATCGAGTTCGTGAGTCCAAGCATAAGCCTTGATGCCGTGCTTATGGCAGAGCGCGATTAGCTCGCGGATGTCCCTGTTTCGATCCGGCTCCAGATACTCCTGCAAATCCATTCCGATGTGGTGGCAAAATTGGATATGGTTAATACCTTGCTCTGCGGCACGAGAAATCATTTTGCGCAAATAGGGCATATCATAATCCAAAAGCACCCAAGCGCGTGTTTCGAATGCCGTTTCCGGAAATTCTGCGCAGAATGGCCCGATAGCAATGAGACCGAGCAGGATAATCGAATTAATACGCAACTGCATTCTCATTGTCTCCTCCCGGTCTCAAACTGTATCGGATTTTGTGGCTTATTTCATTGATTGCAGATAGCCCAGCATGGTTTTCATGTTGTTGACATATGTGCGAATGTTGATCCCTTTGAATGTACGCTGTGGTTTGAATTTCCAATCCGTATAATCCTTTACAGTGACATCTTCAATCCATGCTCCACGTTCGTTCATTGAATCGATCATCGCTTGAATAGTCTCGGGCGAAGCCTCGGGGGGGGCAGGCTGCGCCGCTTGCTCGGCTGCGTATTCCGCCATGGCTTCATCAGGTGACATGGCAAAAACTCGCTTGTATTCCTTGCGCATTCCTTCAACATCGACATTGATCTGCATGCCGTAATGGCCCGGGAAATTTCCAGGCTCAGAATCCACCCAGTACCGGCCATCCTGACGGCTTGTGCCTTCGCGGTGCGCATAAAGCGGCTTATTTGTTCCTTCTTCAACGAATTGTGCGTGCGTACGGTTTTCGGCATGACCGGGCGGTAGAGGGGCATTTTCCAGCCAGTCTAAAGCGTCAGGAATACCGCGCAGGAACCTGCGGTCACCCGTTATTTTGTAATAGTTCATCAGATTCAGGATACAGGCCGAAGTTGTACTGGGCGCAATGCTCTTAGGTTCAAAACTTCGGGCGCCGGCCGGATTGAGATCGAGATCATATTGCTGAGCCCAGCCAGCCTGTGGTGTTCCCACTTGGGAGATCACGACAAAATACATGCCGCGTAATGCGGCCTTTTTATATTCTTCGTTGCCTAATTGCTCATAGCATTTCAGCAAGAACATAATATTCCCGGCGTTGACGCCATCGTTGTATGTATAGAAAGAAGTGTAATCAGGATGTCCCTCTTCGCCATGATCGTAGCGTAATGGATAGCGTTGCGGCCAGCCGCCCAAGGGATATTGAGATTCGAGCACAAAATCGACGGCTTTTAAGAGCGGAACTCGATATTCCGGGTCCAATGTCGTCATATAGAGGTCGAGAAGAAACTCGGCCGCTCCGATGGTTGTGTTGTCATCGAAAGTGCAGTTGCCGTAATAGTGATAGAACTCTTCCCACCCCCAGCAGTTTGCCGCAACTTCTTCGTACCATTTCTCAAGACCCTCAGGTTCGAAGTCGACCAAGTAATGCCAGCCGCCGGAGGGATGTTGCCCCCAAATCAGCGCATTGGCAGTCCGTTCGGCGTAGCGCAGGAAACGCTCATCGCCTGTGGCTTTATAGGTTTCAAGGCAAATCCGCCCCACGCTGACCGTCCCTGGTTCTTGTATCCAAATCATGGAGTTGCGGGCCGGAATCTCCCCCCAGCGTTCGCTGAGGTCTTCCGTATATTTTTCGACAAAACCGCCGTGAGTCGAGACGGTATCCATCATAAAGGCCGTCGCTTTGTGCATCGCCTGCAATGTCTCATCGGCGCTTGGGGCGCTTAAACTGAATTGTGGAAGCAACAAGCAAACAGACGCAAACATCACAATGATCGATCCGTGTAGTGTTGTTCTCATTTTCTTCTCCAGGCAAAAAACTTGTTCTGTATAGCTTTAAAGCTGATTTTGTATGCTGGTACTATCGAATAAACTGAATCGTTCCAAATTGCTCGGGAACATGAAAACTCGGTTCCGCCGTTCCCGTATTTCTCCATACACTGTATTGCGGATTGATCTCGCCCCCGCAACGGTAAAGATTCAGCCGCCAAGTATCTCCGTTCTTTGGAGGCACTTGTGCATAATCTGCGAAATTGACAAATGGAATCGCAATTTCCGTTGTCCATATTCGGTCAATATCCGAGTTGTTATTTAATGTGCCATCAATTTCAATAACAATCTGAATGCCCTCCGCATTCCAATCTTTGCTGCGTTTATTGGCGGGAGAACGGTCAAGGAGTGTGCCTAAAGCGTTGATCTCAAAATTGAAATAGTCGCTGACACGCTCCAGGTTGGGCGCGATGAATGCTTCTACGCAGTCTTCTTCGGATACGGGATCGTCCCTGTTTGTATAGGACGCGGAAATATGCGCATCGTGTGCAACGAACGAAATATAGAGATAGGTGTCGTCCCAGAGCAGACGGGCTTCAGTTTGCTCCTTATCTCCCGATTCCCACCAGGGAAATAGAAAATCCCCCGCATTTTCCGCCTGTCGCCATGCATCTTCATTAATACGGCCATCGATTGTGATGGGCGAACCGGCAAAACGCACGGCATAAGTGTCCGGCGTTGCTTCTTGCTTGGAACATCCCAAGAAAGCGCCGAATGCAATTACCGCAAATAGCGGGACAGTCTTAAACAATATCTTGCTTGACCGGATCCCAGCGCACCTTGCGGTTTTCCTTAAGGGCGGCAACGGACATAAGAAAAGTAGCGGTTTCGATAAAAGCTTCATCTTCATTGCATTTGGGTGTTTCTCCGCTACGCACACAGTTGATGAAATCCTGCATGTGATAGGGTTGTTTGGGAGTTTTTGAGGGATCAAAACTGCGGAATGGTTTACCGGGTTTGATCTTGCCCCGGCTTATTTCATTCTCATATTTCATTGAACTTGGATCGGCAAAAATATTGAATCCCTTTATATCGTGAGCAATGCCGTTGAATTGAAGTACTGCCTCTTTTCCGTAGTATTCCTGCGATCTTGGCATGGCGTTGCTGTTCATGCTGCAATCGAATGTGACTGTACGGTTCGCTTTTTCGAATGTGTATGTTGTGTTCCACGTGTCCGGCACTTCGCGGTCGTCTTTTAAGAGTGCGTTAAGTCCCGAGCAAACACATGTATCGGGGATACCGTGCCGCATTACATACTGCACAAAATCCAACTCATGAGAGAGCAAATCGCCCGCGACACCGGTTCCGTAATCCCAATAACAGCGCCAATGCCAAAAATGCCCCATGCTAAATGGCCGTTTGGAGAGCGGGCCGAGCCAACGGTCCCAATCCAGATCGCGGATAACCTGGGCGGGGTCGGGGCGGTCGTAGTTGCCGTAATCGCCGTACCAGCGCCAGATATTCTTTCCCAAAGGGCGGTTCTCAAAACGCCCCGTACGAACCAATGTGACCGGTCCTATGACGTCTTCTTCGATCAGTTGCCGGGCTTGGATACCTTCCGCTTTTTCACGTGCCTGGTGGCCCAACTGCATAATCGTCTTATTTTTCTTAATTGCAGCCAGCATCTCTTTGGCTTCGGCAATTGTCCTTGTCCAGCCTTTTTCGATATAGATGGCTTTGCCTGCATTTGAGGCATCGATCAGCATCTGGGAGTGCCAATGGTCCGGTGTGGCGATGGTTACGGCATCGACATCGGGCATGGCCAAAATTTCTTGGTAGTCGATCGTTGTTTTGACTTCCGGATTGTCGCTACGTTCCACGCCTCTTTGCATATGCGGCTTATAGACATCGCAGACGGCGACGACTTTGACGCCTTCAACAGCGGCTATCTGCCGGCAAAGTGTCGAGCCTCGAACACCCAGGCCGATACAGGCCGCGTTAACTGTTTCGTTCGGGGATTTGGCGGAAAGAATCCCCGGCGCGCTTGTAATCAATGCGGCACAAGCGGCCGCATTCTTTCCCGTTGTTTTTATAAAATCTCTGCGGTTGGCATGCTTCTTTGTTGTCATCGAGTTCTCCGGACCATGCATCGAATCGGTTGAGCCTTCTGCTAGGCATTGCGGCATGGTTTGTTCAATATACTTTTCTATCTCAAGAACGGCGGAGTTTCAACCGGATTCTTGGCTGAAGGAGTTTCAGCTGCCCACGAGGATCAGGAGGATGCCCGCCAACACACCGGCCAAAGCCCATCCTTTCGATTTTAAGTTCAGTTCCCGAAATAACAGTCCGCCGCCTATGAATGAAATAATAACACAACTTCTGCGGATGGCGCTTAACAAGGAAACCATTGCGTGTTCGTAGCTGAGTGCGCGGAAATAGGCGAAGTCAGCCAGAATGAGCAATATTCCAATTGCAGGTATGCTCCAACGCCACACAAAAGGCGTGCTGTTTTGACGGGATGGGAACCAAAAACAGATCACAATAACGCCGATTATGAAGACAAGATAAAGAGAGAACCATGCCTGCACGGCGACGGGGGAGATTGCGAGGTTTTGGAGAAGATATTTGTCATAAAGTGAACTGATAGCGCCCGCTAGTGTTGCCAGTACAATGAAAAATATCCATTTATTCCGATGAAACTCGATCCCTTCGAGTCTGCCCAGGATCGAGAATGCATAATAAGAAATAAGCGTTACGATCAAACCTACCCATTGCATAAAATTGGGCGCTTCACCAAATAGAAAAACAGCTCCCAATAATGTCCATAAAGGACCGCTGGCGCGAATCGGAGTGATGATAGAGATGGGCAGATGTTTCAGCGCGAAATAAGCCAGAATCCAGGATATCGCGACAATGCAGGCCTTGATGAAGATTTGGAAATGTGCGGTCAACGAAAGAGCCGGAATCCAAAACCCGATATTCTGCATCGCATCCGGAAATAGGCGGGAAAGAGGGATTGCCGGACAGATCACAAACGATCCGAAAATTGTGGATAAAAACAGCACAGGCAGTACGGCATTTTGATGCACAGCATGCTTCTTGCTGATGTCATAAGAACCAAGAAAAAGGGCGCTGATAATACCCAGGTAAATCCACATTGATCTTTGCGCCTTGACGCTTGTTTGCTGCAATGAAGCAACCAAGGATATTCTATTTTGTCAGTGGTTCCACTGTTTCGGGGGGGCATTGTACCTCTCGTATGATTCTGGCTGTCAGGTATAGTAAGCGTATTCATCCATCAGGAGATTTGTATCATGAGCCTTTTTCCCCGCCGGAGTTGGTTTTTTGTTGTCGGTTTGCTTGGAGTGTTATCCGTTTTTGCGTTGACAGCGGTTGCGGCGGATGAGACCGATACATCAGGTGGATTCGAGAATTCCATCGGCATGAAGTTTGTACGGATCGAGCCCGGACAATTTGAAATGGGCAGTTCGGATGGCGACTTTGATGAACTGCCGGTCCATACGGTTGTGATAACAAAGGCCTTTAATATGGCCGCAACGGAAGTTACCAATGCTCAATATGAACTGTTCGATCCGGGACATAGCCGGTTTCGTGGACAGCATGGGCTTTCAAAGGGCGATGATGAGGCTGTGATTTATGTCGATTGGAACGATGCCGCCGGATTTTGTGAATGGCTAAGCAAGAAAGAAGGCAAGCCCTACCGGCTTCCCACTGAGGCCGAATGGGAGTATGCCTGCCGGGCAGGGACTGCCACAGCATATTCCACAGGAGAAGAATTGCCGAAAGTCTATCACCGTTCACAAAAACATGTTTGGCAGGAACCTGTCCATGTCTCGCTCCGGGTTGGAGCAACACCGCCCAATCATTGGGGATTGTACGATATGCATGGCAATGTTGAGGAATGGTGTTCGGATTGGTTTGGCCCTTATGAAGCGGCCGAACAAAGCGGCCCGGTCGGTAGAATTACGGGGACTTTCAAAATTACACGGGGCGGGAGCCACAATACGACTCTCCCCTATCTGCGTTCCGCGAACCGGATGGGTACATTGCCTGAGGATAAACATTGGCTAATCGGTTTCCGCGTTGTCATGGGTGATTTGCCGGATACGCCCCCCCTGCCCGTTCCACCTGCCAAATGTTGGGCGGCGGATGTCTCTTCTCAAAAATTCGACTGGTCTCACGGATCCGATATGAAAAAGCCGTATTTCGAGGGACCCATAACCTATGTTCTGCGTCCGGAGCATCCGGAAACTGTACCTATGTATAAGCATAATCATTGCCCCAGTATTACATGGTGCGATAACGGCGATTTATTGGCGGTCTGGTTTTCGACGAAAAGCGAAGGTGGGCGGGAGATGACAATCCTTGCCAGCCGGTTGCGGGCTGGAACTACGGAGTGGGAACTACCATCCGAATTTTTTAAAGCGCCGGACCGCAACATGACGGGATCGTCTCTCTTTAATGATGGAAAGGGAACGCTCTATCACTTTAACGGTCTGGAGGCCGACGGTACTTGGGGCAAACTGGCGATGACTTTGCGTACCAGCCGGGACAATGGCGCCAGTTGGACGCACCCCCGCCTGATCAGTCCCGAGCATCGGCACCGCAACCAAGTGATCGATGGAACCAGCATGACCAAAGAAGGTTATCTTTTGCAGCCTTGCGATGCGGTACATGGAGGCGACGGGGGCACGGCGTTGCATATCAGCCGCGATGGTGGGCAGACCTGGAATGAGTATGGTCATGGAAAGCCTAAACCGGAGTTTAAGGAAGGCGAAACCGGCGCTTGGATTGCCGGTATTCACGGAGGAGCCGTTCAATTAAAAGATGCTTCCATTCTGGCGTTTGGGCGGGGTGATGCTATTAACGGCCATATGCCAATGAGTCTCTCTAAAGATATGGCCAAGACTTGGACCTATTCGGCCAGTGAATTTTCGACCATCGGGGGCGGGCAACGTTTGGTCATCATGCGTCTTCGTGAAGGTCCGCTTCTATTTGTATCTTTCACCGACAATACGGATCTTGAAACTCCACTAAAAGGTATGGAAATCAAAGATAGAGCCGGAAAAAAAAGTACGGTTTATGGTTTGTTTGCCGCCGTATCGTATGATGAAGGCAAGACATGGCCTGTGAGACGTTTGATGACCGATGATGGTGAGGCGAGAGTGCTTGCCGGCCTTGGCAATACAGGCGATTTCACAATGGACCGCACCCATGCCGAGCCCAGAGGATACATGGCCGCAACGCAATCGCCTGATGGAGTAATTCACTTAATCAGCAGTGGCTTGCACTACCGGTTCAATTTGGCATGGATCGAAGCGTTGATGCCTGCTGAATAAGCCGCGGTTCAATCGTAACGTCCGATTGTTTTAATCGTATCGATAATCCGCCTGAAATCTTCCAAAGATACGGAGGACGGGATCGAATGATCGCTGGCAAATATGTAGCCGCCGTTTTCCTTTAAGACGGGGATTGCTGTTGTGATCTCCTCCAGGATTTCGTCCGGACGATCCCATAAAACGGCATTGATTCCGCCGTGAAGTACCAACTTGTCTCCATACTTCTCTTTCAAGGCAACAGGATTCATCCCGGCTTTAACTTCCAGAGGATTGAGGGCATCGAGACCCATTTCGATAAGTTCGGGAACAAGCGGATTGATATCACCGCATGAATGCAGATGGGCTTTGATGCCTTTGTTATGAGCCCAATCAATTGCTCTTTGATGTACCGGCTTTAAGAGATCGCGGTACATAGCCAATGAGAAGAATTGGTTCTGTTTGTAACCCATATCATCGGGCCAGCGTATGCTGTCGAATGTGTATCCCTGCTCCCAGATGAGATCGAAGTGGGCGATGCACATATCCAGATAGTGGTTAAAAATATCCCGGCACCATTCCGGCTCCATGACCATCGCCATCAGGAATGTTTCCGTCCCCACCATCCATGAATGGGTGACATCGAAGCCGAACCAAAATTCGGCCACAATCCAATCTCCGCGTTCCTGCCATTTGGGGTAGTTGGTTTTTAGAAAATCCCAATTGACGCGATCCTTTGAGGGTGTCATGCGCGCCTTGGCATCCTGCCAACGATCCGGAGAAGTGATATTGAAATCCATAAATTCCGGTACGGATGCGGTGTGTTTGAAATCTTTTAACGTCACGCCCCAAGGCGTTGTGAAAATGCGATGCTCTTCGGTCTCTTCGAGTACGCGTTCTTCGTAGCGTGGGGATATATCGACGCTAATTGAAGAGATGTTGTCCAGTTCAAAGTAATCGATCCAATTGATGCCTGAGGGCATTCCCTCGGATTGCCAACGCTCCAACGTTGCATTCCAAGGCGAATCGAATATAGGAATTCGGTCAGCGGCACGGTGTTCAAAGATACGTGAAAACCTTTCCCGCGTTGTCATTTGGGTCATGAAAATTGTTGCTCCGGATTCGCTTAACGCTCAAAAACAACTTTGACGAATTTTACTTCGTAGGGCTCGAATGTGAGTTTTGAGGTGGCATCTTTTAAATGCTCTTCGATTGCCGTGACTTCTTCAATCTTTTTCAACTTTGCCGGGAATGGATTCTTCTCCAAGTCCAATACGGCGGATGTACCATTCATTTCGCGCAGATGCAGGATGACCGCATCTTCATAATAAGATGGCCGCGACTCGGCAAGCAGAACGTTCACAGAATCCAAAGGCAGAACTGAACCGGCCCATTGCGGTTGTTTTGACGATGTTACACCTGCCGGAAATACCCGGCTGACCAACGGCACGCGATGGCCCCAACCAAAGTGAGTTGCTGTTCCATTGGCGGCATCATTTGCTGTTGTGATGTAATAACTCCAGTTCAATTCGCCCTCTTGGGTGGCTCGGAAGTTTGTAAACCAATAGTTATTCAGTATCCATGAAAAGATATGCGGCTTTTCGACCTCAGTCACTTCCATCCATTTACCCAAATTGAAATCGCCCAGCTGGACCAAAGGAATTGCATCACTGCCCCAAATAATTTGGCTGTCGCCATCGCGAATGGAAATAAAACTTTGGACTGTTTGCCAATCGGAGGCCGATCCCGGAAGCTGATCGCGTCCCGGAACGGCTATGCCGCCCTGTGCTTCGTAGGCAATATGGCCTTGCTCAGGTGACCATGGGAAAGAGGTGTAAACCGCCTCAGCTTCTCGAACAGGCAACTTCCGCAGGTAGTAAACGAGTTCGATTTCTTTGCTCACGTTATAAAGCCGAATTTCGCCTCGCACACCTTCCGTGTTTATTAAATCACCCGAGAATTGAACGCTCTGCCATAAAGGACCGTTTGAGCCGGGAGTAATCTTGATATTTGTTAGAGGTGTGCGTTCAAAACCGCCTCTTGACAGTGCTCTTTCTTTTTTGATTTTCTCATGAATCACCTGGCCGAGTTTCCATTCGCAATCGATATCGACAAGTTCTTTTTGGGTGCCTTTGTCGATCAGGCTTATAACGATCGCGGTTTGGGGATCGATTTCAATCTTGTAGTACGTGTTTTCGAGTATTGTCTTGAGTTCCGTTTCCGGCTGCGGGGTGGCAATCGCGCCATCTGAGACTTCAACTCTCAAAACCTTGTAGCCACAGGCGGGAATGTCCTTTACCCATAACGCCCAATAGGTTCCTTCCGTACGGCTACGCAGGGCTTGGGCCGGAATGGAATCACCGCTGGCGCAATCGACGATACGGAAATCGCGATCTCTCGGGAGTATCTCGTGATCGATAAAGACTTCGATCTTTCCGCTACGAGACCAGTTCAGTGTATTGAATACGGCAATTGTAGGTACATCCGCTCGGGGAATGTACGATTGTATAAGCCCCATCGCTTCTTCATGCAGCATATAGGCTTGCTTAACTGCTTCCCATGCGTAAGAGCCTTTTTGTCCCCATTGGACCATGCTGTTTATTGACATCGGATCGCTGATACTTTCGGCGGCGCCGTAGGTGTGCTCATCATAAAAGAGCAGGTTTTCTTGAATTTCAGCGGACCGTTGCATGGTGTCGCTTTGAATCGGGGTGCCTAATGCAGAAGCCATCGCCAAAATGCCCGTATTGGCCAACATAGCGGAGTGGGTTTGCCGTGAAGCGGCGGTCTCCCGTGCCGCTGATCCAAAGCCATCTGTCCACCAATCCGGCCAGGCTTGCCGATGGACAGACAAATCGTCCGCATGATTTTTTTCGATGTATTGCAGAAATTCTTGTGCCGTAGCCATGCGCAGTTTGGGCCAGGCGTAGGTTTCGTTCCACTCCCGAACCAAATCGCACTCGATCATAGCGGGCGGAGAGTTGTCGGTGTGGTATCCGGAATATTGAACAGACACACGGTCAAAGGGATAGTCAAGTTCCTCCAATCTGCTCAAATAATTCAACAGGCCTTCTTTAAAGACATCGATATTACCTTCGTGAATTTTCCAGAAATTGCCGGTGTGATAGTGGTCTGCGCGAAAAGCCAGCGTACGTTTGCCGGATGGCGATTCCCACCAGAAAGGCGTCGGCATATCGAAGGGTAGCAATGACCGGGTTTGGTTAATGCCCATTGTTAGGTACTTAATTCCGATATCCTCAAAGTAATCGGGCAGACACCATGCCGCACCGTTGACATCGTTTTGCATGGTGGTTTTGACCACACCACCCAAGCGGTCCTGAATTTCACGAATCGGCTGCAAAGATGTGGACAGCGAACTTTCGGTGGCGATTTCGGCCATATTGAGGAACATTCCGGCCAGTTCCACACGTCCCTCATCGACGCGTTTTTTCAGTCTATTGATTTGTGCTTCCGGACGCCGTTTCAGATACTCGCGGACCGCCCATGTAATTTCGCAGGTCCAACGGAATTTTGAATCGTCCGGGTAATCGTCGGTTAAATCGCAAAAATCCAAAACGTAATCGATATAGCGAAGATGTTCGGGAAGAATCTCCGTTTGCGGCCGTGTGTAACCGATGTCTGTATGCACATGCTGCACCAAATAAACGGTCCATTTCTTCAAACTTGGTGCGGGAATATCCTGCCAACTCTTTTCTGTTTCTTTCGAATGCAAACTGACATTTATGGTGCTGTCGGATTCCAGGACGGGAATTTCAAATTCGAAGCGGTGATTGCCCAGTGGAATCGAACCGATGCGGTTTTCTTGCGGCTCGGGCCAGGCCGGTGAGGTGATTTTGAAAACAGCATCTTCCAGCCCGCTGGATGTGAAATCGATGACAAGTGTTTGCCGGGGGCCGTTCGACGTGTTTTGAATTAAAGGCAAACAATGGAATTTGGCGGCAAGCAAATTCTCTGAAATCTCATTTGAACCCGGGAATGTAACGACAATCCCTTGCGCGGGCGTCTCAATTAATTTTTCTTTCGGCATTTCTTGTGTCAGAGGCAACGCCTGTAGCCGGTTGGGGGCTTTCCTGTCGGTTGTTGTTTTCAGGTCTTCGCCCTCTGCACCCGCCACTCGTTCAATCCCAGCGACTTGAACCTGCAACGCCCAGGCGTTACCGAGCTGCTCCACCTTTAAGAGCAGCCGGTTTATACCTTTCTTGAGCTTGGCAGGAACGCGGTCCTCACCGGCATCAATACCCCGTCCTGCGCGGTTGTTGTGCACCAAATCCTGGTTAACCCATACCTTTACACCATCGTTGCTGCGAATTTTCAGTAAGATTTCTTGGTCGCTGTCGGATTGTAGTTGGCAAAAGGCGTAGACGTTTCCCAGTGGAATCGGCCCACTGTCGAATTCCTTAATGAAGTCCACCAGGCCTAAAGGAGTGCTAAGGGCTGTCTTGAATTTCACACTTTCATTCGTGCCTGTGGGAATCTCCTGCCCGGCGGCGGGATTGGCGTTCTCTTCACCGCCTAATCCCATCAGAAAATCATAGACAAAACCGTCACTCGGTTTGTCGTAAGGCAGAGGGCCGGCAATAGTCCACACCGGTATCGAACCGTTTTCACGCAATGGATAGTCTTTGCCATATGAATTTAGTGAAAGCGGCAACAAGATAAGTGCATAAATTAAATGAGTGCGCATTCAGAGAGCTCCGTTTCGGCCCATCGAGTGAAGGGGGAATATCACCATCGGTGTGTCAAACTACTCCCAGCGGGCGGATGGATCAACCTGACGAATCCTAGGTGTTGAAGGATGTTTCCGCGGCGTAATTGTAGGATGTCATGGGGGTGGCAACCGCAGGTTAAGGGGGGCTGCTATCCCGGGAGGTATGAACTGTTATCCCAATTGCTGAATCCTTACTATGTGCAGATAAACTCAACCATCGGAGTGTATCGTGAGTGTCAAGCCCAAAAATCCGGAGCAAAGAATCCCCTCTTCTTGGAGTCCACAGAGTTGGCGGTCATGCCCGGCCTTACAGCAGCCCGAATACGAAGACGAAAAGGCTCTCAAGCAGAGTTTGGAAACGCTTCAGAAAAAACCACCGCTGGTGGCGGCGGGAGAAATTGAGCGGTTGCGGGGAGAATTGGCGGAAGCGGTGGCAGGCAAACGTTTTGTACTGCACGGCGGAGATTGCGCTGAACGCTTTATTGATTGTACGGCTCCCTCACTTACAGCGAAACTTCAAGTCCTTTTGCAAATGAGCCTGGTCTTAACGTATGCCACCCGAAGGCCGGTGATTCGAATCGGTCGCATTGCGGGACAGTATGCCAAGCCGCGTAGTGACAGTGTCGAAATGCGGGATGGGTTCCAGTTGCCGGTGTACCGGGGCGACCTAGTTAATGCTTTGGAGTTCGAGCCCGATTCCCGCAGGCCGAATCCCGGCCGTATGCTTGAAGGATATCACCATGCGGCGGCCAGTCTTAATTTTATGCGGGCCCTAATTGAGGGTGGATTTGCAGATTTGCATCATCCCGAACGTTGGGATTTGACTTTTATCAAAGAGAGTGTGCATGGCGAGGCTTATCATCAAATTGTCGATGCGATTACGGATGCCATCGCCTTTATGGATACTGTTGGCTCGTCGGCCGAAACCCTGAGACGGGTGGAACTCTATACCTCGCACGAAGCCCTTTTGCTGCCCTATGAGGAAGCGCTCACCCGTATTCATGAGGAAGGATGCCCTTACAATTTTGGCGCGCATTATTTGTGGCTTGGGTATCGAACTTCATCGCCCGGTGGAGCGCATGTGGAGTATCTGCGGGGAATTCGAAATCCGGTTGGCGTAAAAATTGGCCCGCAGACAGTTATTGAGGAACTTCTACAAGTTGTGGGACTCCTCGATCCGGACCGGGAAGCGGGAAAACTAACACTGATTACACGTTTCGGCGAGTCCGCGATTGCCACCGAACTCCCCCGGTTTATTGAGGCTGTTGAAAAGAGCGGACATCCTGTGCTTTGGAGTTGTGATCCGATGCATGCCAATACGGAAGTCACCCGGGATGGCCGCAAAACCCGGCGGCTGGATGCCGTCTTCTCAGAGTTGGAGCAGGCCTTCCATATCCATAGCCGGATGGGAACCCAGTTAGGGGCTGTTCATTTTGAACTGACCGGCGACACGGTCACGGAGTGCATCGGCGGTTCGGGGGGTGTCACTGAAGCTGATCTTTCGCAGTGCTATGAGACCGCCTGCGATCCCCGGCTTAATGGCGTACAGGCCTTGGAACTGGCTTTCCTGATCGCCCGGTTATTACGCTGATGCCGGTTTGATACCGTTACTGGTGTCCACCTTCCCCTTCCTGCCCCCGGCAGGCAAACTTATGCCTTGTTTATCCCGGCTGCCCGCGGATGGACCATCCAGCGGCTGTAGAGCCCTTTTATACCAAACCGAGGAACTGATAGATGCCTTATTACCAAGAAACCAAAAAGAAAGATCTTCACGCCATTCAAGAGCGTATTAAAAATTCAATGTATACCCCCATCGCGGATTTGAATGTTACCGCCTGGGCAACCCATGAACCTGTGCCTTTTGCGAAACGCCGCACAGGCAAAAAGATTGAAATGAAGCTGGGCAAAAAGTGGGGCGATCTGTTTGACTGCGCCTGGTTTCAATTCCGGGGAACCGTACCCAAGATTGCGGCCGGTCAGAAAGTTGTTTTGCTGATCGATATTAACGGCGAAGCCTGTGTTGTCGATTCGCGCGGAAATCCGGTACGCGGGCTAACCAATGTCAATACACCCTATGATGAAGAACTGGGCGTTCCGGTTAAAAGAGTTGTGCAGTTTTTAAAACGCGCAAAGGGTGGCGAAAAAGTCGATATTTGGGCGGATGCCGGTTGTAACGATCTCTTTGGGCGTTTGAGTGAGAATGGAACGCTTAAAGAAGCCTGCATTGCTATCTGCAATCAGGAAATGCGCGCCCTCTATTATGATTTTGAAGTTCTTCATGAACTTATGTTACTTATGCCCACCGAACGCGCACGCCGCCATCGCCTGCTCTTTAAATTGGAAGAAGCTACGCATTGCCTTTCGGAATACACGGAGGCCGAAGCCAAGGCTGCGCGTGCCGTACTCGCCCCGGAATTGGCCAAAAAGAACGGCGATGCCTCACTTTCATTAAGCGCCATTGGACACGCACATCTCGACCTTGCCTGGTTGTGGCCGTTACGTGAGAGCTACCGCAAAGGGGCACGCACATTTTCAAATGTGGTCGAAATGATGGGGCGGTATCCCGATTTTGTTTTTGGTGGCAGCCAACCTCAGCTCTATCAATGGGTGAAAGATCAATATCCGGCGCTCTATCGCAAAGTTAAAAAACTGGTGGCTGAAGGCCGTTGGGAGCCGCAAGGCGCAATGTGGGTGGAGGCCGATACGAATGTTTCCGGCGGTGAAGCGCTTGTACGGCAATTGGTATACGGCAAACGTTTTTTCCGCGATGAGTTTGGCTGGGATGTCGATAATCTATGGTTGCCGGATGTTTTCGGTTATTCGGCCGCGCTTCCTCAGCTGCTTAAAAAGTCGGGCGTCGATTATTTTATGACGACCAAACTGTCTTGGAGCCAGTTCAATACACACCCGCACCATACTTTTATGTGGGAAGGCATCGACGGAAGCCAGGTACTTTCCCATCTTGCACCTGAAGGCACCTATAACAGCTCGGCTTTACCGCGTTCCATGATGAAGATCGAACGGCAATTCCTGGATAAAGGAGTTTCGGACTGTAGTCTGCTTATTTTCGGAATCGGCGACGGTGGCGGTGGCCCCGGTGCGGAGCACCTCGAACGTTTGCAGCGTGAGAAAAACCTCGATGGCATAGCCCCCGTTGTGCAGGAGCCTGTCAAAAAATTCTTTGAGCGGATCAGCCGGGATACATCTAATTACCAAACCTGGATTGGTGAACTCTATCTGGAGCGCCACCAAGGAACGTATACGACTCATGCACGTAATAAACGATTCAACCGGAAAATAGAACTCGCGTTCCGGGAATTGGAACTTTGGGCGGCCTTAGCTCAACGCGAAGCAGGTTTGAAATACCCAACACGCGCGCTCGATACGAATTGGAAAGAAGTCCTTCTCTATCAATTCCATGATATCCTCCCCGGATCCTCGATCACCCGTGTCTATGATGAATCGCTGGAACGCTACGCGAAGATTGCTGCCGAAACGGAACAGTTAATCGAAAAAGCACAAGCGGCGCTTTGCCGTAAAGTCGATTCTTTTGGACTTAAGAAACCCGCTGTCATTAGTAATTCCCTTTCATGGGAACGCAGTGAGTGGCTGAAATTCGGACAGAAGTGGCTGCAAGTTGATGTTCCTTCATTGGGGTATACAACCATCGATACAGCCTCCGCTGCCCCCGCTGTTCCCGAAGTGACCGCCAAAACGAATCTTATAGAGAACGATATTCTGCGGATCCGTTTTAATAAGGACGGAAGCATTCGCTCGGTTTGGGATAAACGGAATGAGCGGGAAGCCATTGCCGAAGGGCAGGCCGCCAATGTGCTCTATGTTTATGAGGACAATGGCGATGCTTGGGATGTCGATATTTATTACGATAAGAAAAAGCCGGCCTGCTTCAAATTGCAGTCCAGCCGCGCTCAAATTGATGGGCCTCATGCGGAACTTCATCAGGTTTATACCTATGGCAAGTCGAAACTCGAACAGAAGATCGTCCTAACCGCCGGAAGCCGCCGCATTGACTTCGTGACAGATGCCGATTGGCGAGAAGATAACAAAATGTTGCGCGCCTCATTCCCCGTGGCAGTCCGGTCGCCTGAGGTTACCTGTGAAATTCAATTCGGGCAGATCAAACGGCCGACACATGCGAATACATCATGGGATATGGCCAAATACGAGATTTGCGCACATAAGTGGATCGATCTATCGCAACATGAATATGGTGTGGCCTTGCTCAATGACTGCAAATACGGACATCGCGTACGCGACCATGTTATGGATATCAATCTTTTGCGCAGCCCAAGCTGGCCGGATCCCGTTGCTGACCGGGCCAAGCATCAGTTTACCTATGCGCTGTTCCCTCATGCCGGCGGCCCATGTGAAAGCGGCGTAATCCGTGCGGGCTATGAACTCAATGTACCGTTACGAGCAACTGCGGTTAAACCATCCAGAGGCGCTATGCCGCCGCGTCATTCAACGCTTGAAATCGACTGCGAAAATGTAATTGTCGAAGCCGTCAAAAAAGCGGAAGACAGTGACAGTACAATCGTACGGCTTTATGAGAGTTTTGGCGCGACGACCAAAGCCACAATAAACCTGGATGGTGCGCAAAGCGTTCATACTGTAAATCTCATGGAAGAAAAGCCCAAGAAACTAAAACTCAAAAAAGGAGCAGTTGAGTTGGAATTTCATCCATTTGAGATTGTGACGCTACAAGTCGCCTATTAGTTTCTAGTTGGTTGTCTCAAGCAGTTTTCGCCGTAGCCAATCCAAGGATTGGTTGACCTGGCGTGAATTGACAATTTCACCGTGGCCTCGTAACGAAATTCGCTTGATTTCAAATCCGTCTTCCAGAGTCCCTAAAACGGCTTTGAAGTAGGGAGTGCTTTCCGGTTCCCGGATTGCCGGACCGACAACCAGCGCCCAAACGTTCGGTTTCGATTGGCAGATATGTCCTGCGATCTTTTTTAGCAGGTCATCGGCCTCGTTGTCTGTATTGGTTCTGCCTTCAGTTTGGGCCATGCCTAAGACTTTTATGATCTTCTGCATGTCCGGCGCAGTGCATCCCCCCAAATAAACTTCGGATGCGCCTTCCGCCCGGCTTAATGCCGCCGCAATCGCACCACCGCTGCCTATTTCGGCTGTGACTAATTTGTTTTGTCGCTTTATCAGCAGATTTAAAACGCATTCTTCAAGGCTTAAATCGGAATCGGAATACATATACTCCCCGATAAGTCCCGCCAATTTTGTTTTTAAGGTTTCAAGCCGTTCGTGGTCCTGTTGAGTATCGTTAGGCAAAGATAATGTCAGATCGACACGGCCCAGATCGAATAATGACGAAACCATGACATCGTTGGGCCAGTCCATTTTTGTGTGCATGGTTTCATCGATTTGTGATTCCCCAATCCCGACAAAACGCATTCGAATCGAAGCGCCAATCCGTCGGATACTGAAACGTTGAGATAAATAGGGGAGCAAGTGGCCGGTAACCATAGGCTGAAGTTCTCGTGGCGGGCCGGGCAGAGCCACAATCACTTTGGAGCCGGTATCGAAAATCAAACCGACTGCGGTACCGTTCGTATTCGGCAAATAAGCGCCTTTCTCCGGAGTCATCGTCTGGCGCTGCAAATTCTTGCGCAGTTTTTCCCGGTCATCGATGCCAAAACGTTTGAGCATGGTCTGCATTGCTTCAGGATTTTCTTGAAGCGCAATGCCTGTGAATTTGGAGAGTGTTTCCCGAGTGACATCGTCATCGGTCGGCCCAAGACCACCCGTGACGATGATGAAATCGGCATTTTTCTCTGCGTAAGAGAGTGCGTCAATTAATTCCTGTTCCGAATCCCCGACACAGGCTGTAGTCACACACTGGCAGCCTAATGGACCCAACGTGCGCGTGAGAAAGAGTGTATGACCGTCGGCATAAACGCCTCGCAGAAGTTCTCCCCCGGTGAGCACGATTGAATATCGCGTTGAGTTTATATTGTCGGCAACTTCTTCTGCCGGAGCCTCGATAGAAATAAGCGAAATACTGATTGCGCAGACTGTATAGATTGAAAACAGAATGTGACTTGATTTGAGGCGTTTAGTATTTGCGGACATTGATTATCTGCTGTTGATTAAGTGTGCGTACGGTTAAGGTGAATCATGATCCATTAGGGGTTGGAATCCAAGATTTCTTGCGCATGGTTATATGTTTCCCGATCGATAAGTGCCTCTTGATTAAAACTTCCCAGGCCGAGATAAACCGGGTTGCGAAGCACAAGGCCGACGCGTGCGGCATCGAATGCCTCACCGCCTACTGCTGCTCCGCGCGGGGACTCCCATATTTTGGTTACGGATTGTTGCTCCGTCAGCATCTGAGCGGTCGCTTCAAGCGATTTTGTTTCGAGGAATATTCTGAAAATCGCCTTGACCAGTTCGGCTTCTTTTTCATCTCTGCTAAATTGGTTTTTGTTCACCCTAAAATCGGAGGCTTGATTAAATATCTTATAGCCAAGAATTGATGAGTTTACGGTCCACCATTCCCCAGTTGTACTGGTTGATGCCGGCCTGCCCCGTGGTGGTTCAAGATCGGAGATTTTAGGTGACGCGTGTCTCCCGTTTGTAATTATGATGTTATCGAACCAAATTCCGGCTCCACCCAACATGGCGTTTTCCCAAATGGCAATAGTGTCCAGCCCGCGTTGAATGGATCTGCGAAAGCCGCAGTTTTCACCAATCAGCACTTCATCTCCCCCCTCCGGCCTGGCATACACGTCGTATTCTTGTTCGTCGATGTCGATCACCATACGCATCGTGATTTTTCTGCCATCCCGGAATTCGACATCATTCATGGCGACATAGTTTCTCCCGCCACGTCCATCGCCATCGACACATTCAACGATTTGACCTTGCGGAGGCAGCGTGGCAATGGCGCTTAGTTCTTCCCAACCCGATGCCGGGTTTCTGTCGCAGTTAAAGTTTCTCGAATCGCAGATTGAAAAGCCGCTATCGAAGCCCCAATGCATCGATCCGACACAACGCCACTCCCAGATTACGGTGAGAGTTCCGGTCTTATAAATTGGAAATGTATAGAGAATCCAACGGCCCTTATGCCGGCTCTTGCCTCCGTTGGCGTCCGAGGCCACAAACAGCGCCTCATTCACGATAAAAGCATCCAGCGGGACTCCTTGATCTCCGTAATACCACGCCGCTTCGCCGCTCTTGGGCTGGCCCGCCAGATCGCCCTCGGCATAGCCCTCTTTTTGCGAAAAATGGATGCTCAACGTGCTTTGCGCTTGTTCGAATCTCGGAGCCGTTTTCCAGAACAAGCCAACCAGCAAAGCGATGGCCAAGGTGAACACTGTGATTATATATCGTTTTGAGTGTCTCATTTCCCTTGGGGAATAGCATGGCACCGGCCTTGGCGTCAACCCGTTTGTGCGCTTTTGGATGGATCAAACTCTCTGCCCGTCTAAAGAATCGAGAAATTCTGATATCCTGTGTCAAAGAATCGCATTGTCTGATTTCGTGCAGAGGAATTCGCAATCGTAACAAAACACACTGAGGTATTTGCGCCATGTCTACAGCATATTCCCGATGGACCGCCCTTTTCTGTCTCATCTGTGTCCTGCCGGTACCGGCCGGCTTTGCAGATATCCCTTCTGCCGATATCCAATCCGGAGCGTTTATCAGGGATTGGCTGCTTTGTGGCCCGTTCCCGAATCCGCTGGCTGAGGGAGTAACCCAGTATTTTCATGATGAGACTACCTTGGGATATGCAATCGACTATCTGGAACCGTTGGGTGGCGAGGCCAATGTGCAGCCGCAAGAGGAAGCGTCATTCGTTGCGCGTGATGGAAAGAAATTTGTCTGGACAAAACTGGCCTCGGAGACGGATGAGATCAATCTCAAGAAAATTTATGACGTCAATGAAGGCGTGCTTGCCTATGCCGCGTGTGAATTGGTCTCGGATTCGGACCGGGATGTCTTATTGGGGATTGGCAGCAATGACGGCATCAAAATTTGGTTGAATGGCGAATGTGTTTGGGATCACCAGGTTGCGCGTGGTGCTCATGCCGATGATGATTGGGTGCGGATTCGTGTTAAAAAAGGGAAAAACCTGCTTCTGCTCAAAGTCGTCCAAGGACTCGGAGCCTGGGGATTCTATTGCCGCACGCTCGATCTTGTCGAAAAGCAGAAGATCTTGCAGGAAGGGATCCATGAATCTTCGGTTGAAATTGAAGTGTTAAAGGCCGGTCAAAATCTTAAGGTTAGCCTGGGGCGCGCATCCCGATTTTTAATTCTTGATTCGGTTCCTCAATGTTCGTTTTCGATATGCAAAATGACAGGCGCAGAGTCTGTTGTGCTCCAAAACGTTCAAGCGCCGCTTGGTGATATCGTGACCATTTCTACGCAGGAGCTTGCAGATGGACCTCATAAAGTCGAAGCACAAGTCCATCTGCCGGATGGACGGGACGTGAGCGAGGCGGCGTTCTATTATCATGGCCGCAGCTCCGTAACCGTTCGAGCATATATGCGTGATGGCCGTCCGATTGATTATGATCAATCGGTTTTGATGCAGCTGATCGATTCCGAGGGAAATGTTGTAGAAGATGGTTTGCGTCTTGAAAAGCCGGGCGTCTTAAGTGTTTTACGTACGGATTTTCCGTCTTTTTCTATTTGCGGGCCGTTGGAAATACATTCCTTGGGGCGGCATCTGGTTACGGCGGATAATGAGGGACGTGGCTATGTGGTTCCGAAAAGTGGGAAACTTGCAATTGATTTTCCTGTTGAAGTCCTGAAATCATTGAAGGCGAAGGCCGAGCAGAGACTCAAGCAACAAGCCGATTTGAAGCCCTGGTTATTGCGCCAAACAAAGCAAAGGCTTGCCGACGCCCAGCCCATCGGCTCCAAATCCGGGCCTGCCGCCGTCTATGATGCGATTCGAGTTCTCACATCGCTTAAGTCCAAGATTGCATCCACGGATTCACTTCAGGTTTGGTATGCGCCAAGTGTGGAAAAAGTATCTGTTCGTGAACCTGTGCCTCAAATCGAGACCGATGCAGTCCGCGTGGCGTTGGCCCGCAATGAGTATGAACCGTTTCAGGTTGTGCTGTATCCCGAAAAGAATCTCGGGAAATTGCAGGTTGGCTTTTCTCCGTTTGTTTCGGATAGCGGCGCAGAATTGGCCGGTTCCTCATTTGAATTGCAGTCCGTTGACTATGTCTGTATCGAAAAGACAACCGATGCTTTTGGAACGTTTGGCATGTGGCCGGACGCTTTGCCTCTGTCCAATGGCACGTTCTATCCCCAGGCCGGTTCGAATACTCCGGTTTGGGTGACTGTACATGCGCCTAAGGATCAGCCCGCCGGTTTGTACTCCGGCAAAATGATTATCCGTCAATCGGATTCGGTTGTGGCGGAAATCCCCATTGAAGTCGAAGTGTATGATTTCACTTTACCTGATGAGACCGGGACAGAGACCGCAGTCGGCGTGTCCGTGAATCGTCAATATCACGGAATTGCTACAAATGAGCAATACGCGCAGGTACATGATCAGTACATGCAGTTCTGCGCAAAACGACGTATTACACCCTATTCGCCTCATGCCGGAGCGGGGATTGAAATAAAGATTGAGGGCGATCCTGCGCATGCTCAAGTTGGTTTTGAGAAGTTTGACAAGGCGATGCAGCGTTATCTGGATCAATTCCATTTCACATCGTTCAATATGGGTGGTCTTCCTGGAAAACTTGGAGAACACGGACGGTATACGGATGAATACAACCGCCTTTTTGCGGAGATTTATGGGCAAGTCCAAGAACATTTGCGGGAAAAAGGCTGGTTGGAAAAAGCCTACTGGTATTGGGTGGATGAACCGCCCAAGGCCGATTACCCCAACGTGAAACGGGGAATGGAACTGCTAAAGGCATCTTGTCCCGATATACGCCGCCTTTTGACCTGCAATCAAGAAGATGCGCCCATCTCCTACTTCTTTTCATCTGTAAATCTTTGGGTGCCGATTATGGATAAATACAACTATAAGCGGGCCCATGACCGTCAGGCGTTGGGAGAGACAATTTGGTGGTATGTCTGCACAGGCCCCAAAGCGCCTTATCCGAATAATTTTATCGATAATCCGGCGATGAATCACCGTATTCGGTTTTGGATGATCGATGCCAATGATCTCGATGGCAGTCTCTATTGGTCGGTTACGTGGTGGCACCAAAATCCCTGGGAACAGGCGATGTCGGTCAACTATGAAGGTGGCAACTGGGGCAATGGCGATGGCCGTTTGTTGTATCCTCCACGCCGGGCTATGCCCGATGCGCCTGTTATCGAGGGACCGGTGACGACAATCCGCTTTGAAAATCTCCGCGACGGAATCGAAGATCGGGAATATCTTTTGGCGTTACGGAAACTGATCGAAAAAGGCAATGCTGAATCGTCCACTGCTCAAAAACTTTTGGATGATGTCCATCATCGCATTGTGCCGGCATTGACCTACTATGAGCAGAATCCAATTGAACTCTTGGTGGCGCGTCACAGCGTGGCGGAAGCGCTTGAGAACAAGAACTGAATTAACAGGTGTCGAATTCAGTGAGGTTTGTTGAAAACTTATTATTGTGAGATAAACAATGCGACAAAATTGTACACGTCCCTTCTTCTATAGTTTTCTTAGTATCGTTTTGCTTTTAGTCATTACGCCAGTGTTGGCCTCGGACGATCTCTGGCGGGCAATGCAGACAGTTGAGCGTGGTGTGCCGGAGGCAGGCGATCATCCCGGTAATGTTTATCTCAAAGGGGAATGTGTTTATGTGCAGGTTCCAGCCACGGTGCCGCAATCGGCTGTTTCTTGGCGGTTATTGGATGATGGCGGGGATGTTCTGGATTGTGGCGATCTAAAGCAGGCAAGCCCCTATAATTTCCCGCCTGTACGGTTGGGGCGGTTGGGCATTGGTTGGTATTGCATTGAATTTCTCAATGCTCAAGAAGAATGTGTCGAGTGGACCTGCGCGGCTGTTTTGGCGAAATTAAAAGCGCCGATACCGCAAGATTCTCCGATCTGTATCGATAGCGCTGTTTCGTGGTTCGCGAAAAATGATCCGGTGCATCAGGAACGGCTCACGCGTCTTGCCGCACTGGCCGGGATGAATTGGGTACGTGATCGAGTTCGTTGGCGCGACATTCAACCATCCGCCGATGAGTTTGCATTTAAAACAACTTACGACAGCGCCGCCACATTGCAGGCACGCTATGGGCTTAAGGTCCTTCAAGTGTTTCACGGTATTCCCAGTTGGGCGGTTGAAGAGGGCGAATCCAGCGGACATTTCCCTCGTGATTTAAGGATTCTCTATAACTTCTGCAAATCCATGGCCGAGCGATTCAAAGGACGTGTACAAGCTTGGGAGCCGTGGAATGAAGGAAACGCCCACAATTTCGGCGCACATACCGCGAGTGAAATGGCAACCGCGCAGAAAGCGGCCTATTTGGGTTTTAAGGCAGGCGATCCGGATATCATCGTCGGATGGAATGCCTATGCGGGTGTCCCCACGCAACTGCATACAAAAACTCTGCTGGAAAATCAGGCCTGGTCCTATTTCGACACGTATAACGTTCATACCTATGATTGGCCCCATTCGTATGACAGGCTTTGGGAACCAACACGTCAGGCTGCTTGTGGACGCCCCATTTGGGTAACCGAAGCTGACCGGGGACTTGCGTGCGAAACCCCGTTGCCTTGGTGCGATTTTACGCGCGAAAACGAGATTCAAAAAGCGGAATTTATGGCTCAATCTTATGCCACCAGCCTTTGGGCCGGATGCAACCGCCACTTCCATTTTATTTTGGGCCACTATTCGGAAGGGGAAGGGAAAATTCAGTTCGGCCTCTTGCGTTTGGATGAGACGCCGCGTCCTAGTTATGTTGCTTTGGCCGCAATGGGCCGTCTTCTAGCCGGGGCCAAGTGTTTGGGCCGGTGGGAGAGCAAAGACCACCCGAACACTCATATCATTGCATTTCGTGCTTGGCCGGATGGCAAAGAACGGGATGTGCTTGTGGCCTGGGCGGAGAAAAATGTCGATTGGGCGCAACGCAGAAAAACCAGCGCGCCTTGGCCTTTACCTCAAGAATTGAAAATCGAATGCGTGTACGACTATCTGGGGCGCACCATCGGCAAGGATGCGCCTGAAGAATTACATTCGGATGTCGTTTATGTGGTATTGCCGCCCGGTGAAGCGGAGCAATTATCTCTTACAAAACGCGCAACAGCCGAATATCGCCCGGCCTCACCATCGTCTGTTGTGCTCAAAGTTGCAATGCCGTTCTCGGCCCGTGAACGTTTAGAGGAGACACCATGGGCGACTGAGTTTGATTTTGTGGTTGAGCCGGAAGTTGAAATCGAATTACCTTTGGTTGTCTATAACTTCGGTGCAGAAACAGTGAAGGGAGTTATCCGGGTGGAGCATCTGCCCAAGCAATGGCGTCTTACTCCATCAGAGTGGGAAGTCACGGTTGAGCCGATGGGACGAATCCAACTTCCCGCCCAGTTTTTCCGGCCACAGCTGCCTCAAAGCGAGATGACAGACACTTGGATCAATCTACGCGGTGATTTTGGCAAATCCGGGCAGCCCGTGCTTGCGTTTCGTCTGACATCCTATTCGGGTGAAGGATACAAAAAATAAACGCCGTGTTTATTGGGCCTCGAAGGCTTCGACTTCGATAATATGAACGCCGGTGTTGGCGCTATTGCCAAGCATATTTACGCGAATAAAGCGGGCATCGATAGGATCGAACTGGTGTAATGTTCCCCCAGGTTGTGCGGGAGATTTATTCTCGCGCATATCGGCGGCCATGGTCCATGTATTTCCATCTTGGGATGTCTCTATAGTGTATTGATAATATCTCTCGCTATCCCAATAGAGGTGCAGGCGGATACGGTCGATTTTGTATTGCCGTAGCAGATCGATCTTAAGCCATTGTGGATAATTTTCAGCTTGCCAACTCGATTGCCGGTTATAGGACACACCATCCACTGCCCGTTCCGGGCCATAATCGCCAAAGACGCTCGATGCAGTGGCGGTTTTGTTGGTCGTGATATTGGCTTTCAATTTATCCGCGTATTTCTCGTGTAAGACGCTCACAAGTTCTGCGATATTTCCCTTTGAGGTTGCCGAATAGGAATCGGTTCTGTGAGTCCAATGTTCTTCCCACTGCTGCATTTTTTGCTCAAACGCATCTGCGTCGAACGCCTGTTTTTCGTTTAGACTTATTTCCAGGTCGTTAAAGAACATCTCCCAGCGCGGCAGATAGAATCCTGCGATCAGCCCCGACCACTCTTTTCGTGCGTAATCGTGCAGACGTGATTCGGCGTCTCCCCAAAGCGTTATTACATTCCGCGCATTCCATTCGTAGATGTTTCGTTCTTCTTTGGTCTGGCCCCAACTTTTTGCATCTTCCAACCAACGGCCTAATAAGAACTCTTCCCGCGTAGCCAGCAGCGTGTCCAAATCCTGAAGGACTTCTAAAAATTCATCCGCACTCTGTCGAAGACCGCCAATATCGTTGTTCGCATAGGCTGAATGCACTTCACCTAAAACATTGCTGCTCCAATTCGAGAGAACCTGCCGTGTGATATTGACCAAATCGAATTGATACGTATCGACTTCGCCCAGCTGGTCCGAGCATGAAAGCAGTAATTCCCAAGCCCGTTTTAACTTTGTCTCATCATACGGATGCCATACCGGGCCGTCTGTACGAAATACCGGCCGGTGAACGACTGTTGAATTGGTGCGGTATGAATCGGTATATACGGAATCGAGGAGCAGTTGCCACGCCTGTTGGGTAGCTTCTGTTTGTGTTCCATACCGGCGGTGTGCATAGGTTTGTAGCCAGACCGGGAGGTCTACCGGCTCACGATGCCAAGCCTTTTCGGTCATCAAGTCGAAAAACACCGGGTTGTAGCCAAGCCCTTCTTGGATCATCCCGATGCCGGAAAGATTGCCGCTTTGGGGATCGTTCATGGCTGCATGAATATCCTCGTTGATCGTGTGCAAAGGTCCGCCCAGACGTATCGTGTTCCCGAAGTTTTGAACGACGCACCAAATCCATGGCCTGCCGTAGAACGCTTCTGTTATCTTCCAGACAGGCGCTTGGTCGCAGAATAGGTCCAGGAGGATCATCCGGCCTTCTTCCGCTCCCGTAAGAAATGCTTCGGCTTGCGGCGGTTTCCAGAATTCGGCGTTGTTGTAGAAAATCCACCCTTGCATAACCCAAACCGCCTCAGGATCGGCGGCGGTCATGGTTCCCGATATGGCCTTGGCCAGCTCAGACAAAAATCCGGGATCGTTGCTCGGAGGAGTCATTTCGATGAATGTATCAGCAGCGTAGAGATGATTGGTGCCGAACATTTCGGTTTGCTTTTCCAAGAAAAGTCTACCTATGCGCCGAAAGAGTGGATCTTGTGAATCGAGAAAATAGGTATTCCATTCAATCCATTGGATTTTATGCAATTCAGCATCCGGGAATGCTTTTTTTATTGAGGGTGGCACATGCCCTGTAAAGCCCTGCATGACCGGAGTCATGCCCAACGTGCGTTCCCGCTCCAGGATTCTTTTCTGAAGTTCAGCGTGGCGTGCGATCCAACTTTCTGAAATTGGAGCGCCCCATCCATCCAGGCACCCCATCCAACCGAAAGGCAGATACGGTGGCCCCGCCAAAAACTCGTCACAATCTTGTTGGGAGAGCCCAAGTTCTTTTAGAACCGCTTGCCAGGTCGCCTCTTGGCCGGTTACAGCCAAGGGCATGTTGATACCATTCAACGCCATCCAATCGATCATCCATTCCCATTGCTCCCAATCCCACCAGGACAACGAATAGCCGAAGCAGCAGTAATTGAAGAAGTATCTGTATTTGTGCGGACTGACACGTACGACCTTTTCCTGTACGGATGGCAGCCGGTCAGGCAGGTTCAGTTGGATACCTGACCATGTAACATCTGCGTGGCATGTGTATTTGAGGTACCAATTTAAAGCAGAGCAGATGGAGACGCCGTTGTTCCCACGCAATACGATTTTTCCCTCACGGCTGTCGATTTCAAAGAAGTCATGCCCGCCTTCACTATTTATGGACTCCAAGATGAACTGATCCGCGTGGTTGGGCAGGAGACGTTGCAGAACCCCACGCGCGGCTTCGGTTTCTGTGCCGGCTGGCACGTTGGGAGCGATATTCAGCCAAACGGCAAGAGAGAAAGTGATGATGCGGAACTTGGAATGTGCCGATGTGCGGAGTGTTTGATAGTGCTTGGTCGGTTTGATACTCATTGAGCCGGTCCTTCATTCGCTGGTTGATTCGATCTTAACACACTCTCCAATCCAGGTATCATAGGTGTGACGAAATGCGCTACCGCCTGTTTCCTGCAGTTTTGTTGTAAGGAATGGCCCGGAAATAATACGAAAATGTATACACGATTTTTCCGGTCCGGCGCTTCAAACCATGAATTACACCGATGACAACCACGAATTGAACGCGCTCCGGAAGCGTGTTGAAGAACTTGAACATATTGAGGCAGAGCATCGCCGTACCGAGAGCGAACTAAAGAAACGCACGGTCCAACTTGCGGAACGTGTAAAGGAACTCAATTGCCTCTATGGGATTTCCGATATTCTTGAAAAATCCGGAATCAGTCTGGATGATATGCTTCAAGATGTCGCCAATTTGATTCCCTCCGGTTGGCATTATCCCGAAATTGCCGCGGCCAGAATTCAAATCGCCGAACACGAGTATGTGTCCCCCGGCTTTCGGTTAACACCATGGACGATCCAAAGCCCGATTACTTTTCGAGGCGAAACATTAGGGATGCTTCAGGTTGTCTATTTGGAAGAGAAGCCGGCACTGGATGAAGGCCCATTCTTTAAGGAAGAACGCAACTTAATCGATGACATCGCCGAACGTCTGGGGCGTGTCATCGAACGCCGGAGAACCCGTCAAGAACTATCCGAAAGCGAACGCCGCTATCACTCGCTTGTCGATAACATCCCAATCGCCGTATTTCGGACCACACCCGGCAATGAGGGGCGTTTGTTGATGGCCAATCCAAAGATGGCCCGCGTGTTCGGTTATGACTGTGTGGACGATATCATCAACATCAGAGCCTGCGATTTGTATCAGGATCCGGCGCAACGAGGTATCTTTTCGGAGTCGCTGATTACAAAAGGAGATGTTGTCGGCGAGGAACTCGACATGAAAAAGCGGGATGGAACCCCTCTTCGGGTTTCGATTAACGCCCGCGTGATACGTAACGAATTTGGAGCGATTGAATATTTCGATTGCTGGCTTGAAGATGTCACCGACCGGGATCGCGCGGAACAAGAACGCTTAATGTTGGAGGAGCAACTTCGCAACACGCTGATTGATGGGATCGTTACGGTTGGCGAAAATCTGACCATTCTTTCTTTGAATGATGCAGCCGCCAGGATTTTTCATGTCTCTCAACAAGAAGCGGAAAGCCGAATTCTCAGCGAACTTTGTGTTGAGGAACTGCAGCCGATTGCCGAAACCGTTAAGAATGCCTTGGAAACCGGGAATTTCATCCGTGATTCTCAATTCGATGTTGCTTATCGCGGAAAAGATTGCACCTATTCGATTAGCGTAACTCCCTTAAAAACCAGCACCCGGCGACGGGGTATTTTAGTGATTCGAGATATTACCCGGCTCTCAATCTTGGAACGCCAAGTATCCGGTCAATTCCCTGTTTCCAATATGGTGGGCAAAAGCCCGGCAATTCAAAAAGTTTTCAATCTGATTCAGAATGTTGCCGATACGAATACGACTGTGTTGATTGAAGGCGAGAGCGGAACGGGTAAAGAATTAGTCGCATCGGCATTGCACCATCAGAGTTTGCGCAGAAACGGACCTTTTGTACGTGTGAATTGTGTTGCCTTGCCCGAGACACTTTTGGAAAGTGAATTGTTTGGACATGTTCGGGGAGCGTTTACCGGCGCCAACCGGGACCGCCCGGGACGATTTGAACTCGCCAATGGCGGTACGATCTTTTTGGATGAAATTGGCGATATTTCACCGGCCATGCAGCAGCATCTGCTTCGAGTTTTGCAGGAACGCGAAATCGAACGCGTCGGGTCAACACAGCCGATCAAGATCGATGTGCGGGTGGTTGCCGCCACAAACCGGAATCTTGCCGATTTGGTGTCGCGCAACATTTTCCGGGAAGACCTCTATTACCGGCTAAATGTAATCCGCATTCATGTCCCTCCACTTCGCGAACGACGTCAGGATATCCCACTTCTTGCCGGACATTTCCTGCACCTTATCCAGAACCGTACCGGACGGGGTGTAAAAGGCATTCTTCCGGAGACGGTGGATATCCTTCTTCATTACGATTGGCCGGGCAATATCCGGCAACTCGAAAACACTCTCGAACGCGCTGTCGTGCTCAGCCGTGACGGCTTTATTCACCCCGATAACCTGCCCCAAGAAATCCGGGAGCAGGCGCCCGAGAATTTTGTGGCTGATAATGTTGAGAATGGTAAGTCGCTGGATGCCGAACGGATTCAGAATGCGCTGAATTCCGTTGGCTGGAATCGTAGCCGGGCTGCTGAACTACTCGGTATCAGCCGCTCCACGCTTTGGCGCCTGATGAAAAAACACGAACTCTGATACTACTATCATCCTCGGATTGTGTTGATAATCTACGACAATATCAGTGTTTCATGAAACATTTTGTATCAAACGATTTGTTTCATGAAACGCCTTTATGTAATTTTTTAATTACGTTAATTCGTAATGAAAGCATGCTTTTGGGACCATATCTTCCCAAAAGCAAAATGTATGTAAACTTATGATTTCGATTTGTTTCAGATGATTCTTGTAATGAAGGAGTTGTTTTGAAGGAGAAGGGGGGGGTGGAAAGGGGGGCACTGAGGAGGGGGGGGTGAGGGGGCGTGAGTGATTTCCCCCCTTTCCATTCCGATCTTGCGATGTAAGGGATATTTCTTTGGTATGAAGTGCCTTCCAGCTATGCGCTGTGACCGTTGCCATTCATAGAAGGCATACCGTAATTCATACTTAACCGGCCTTCATAAGCGCCGTTCATGGGAATCTGAGGTTCGAGTTTAATTGCGTATCCCATCTCTTCTTTTGTGATATCCATGAGAATTCGATTTTTCTGACCAACAAAGCCATCTACCCATTTTGTCGCCAAAATAACTTTGTCTCCGGCATGACCGTTGGATGTATCGGCGACGAGATAAGGAATTCGCCAGTGGTCTTCATCAAGAATGCAGTCATCAACGCGTGCGCCGTCCCCATCGTCGGCTTCGATGTCGAATGCGTTCATCTTCTGATAACTGAGCAACTTTGTTGTATCTTGTGCGGGTTGATTTTCGATTTCGGCCCTCGAAAGTTTTGTGGGTAGCTGCTTGTTCTCTAAGTTCGAGCGTTCCAATAAACCAGCCGGTATCAATACCTGACGTTCGCTATCATTCACGCCGACCTCCACGAATTGAACATCCCAATCTCTTTCGCCAAATAGGAAGTCGGATACGGTCCCAACCGTACCATCCGATGCAATCACTTCGCATCCAATTAATTCTTTCATTAGGCGTAACATTTTTGGTGCCTCCTTGCTTTCAATCCGTACGGGGTGAAATGCGGTTTCGTGTTTTTATGTACTTTTCAGTATGCGTTAAGAGGATTTCGCATCTACATGACGCATTGCGCAAAGCCCATGCCAGAATCTAAAACGTTAAATTTAGAAATACAGACTTCGGATGGCATTAAACTTGCAGCTGTTTTTGAGTCTTCTCTTATAAATAAGGAGAATGGATGCAAACGAACGAAAGAAGCCTGGTACTTCAAAATGCTATAGCGATCACACCTTTTCGGCGTGAACGCAATTGTTCGTTTGTAATTGAATCTGGCCGCATTGCGCAAATGGGACGGCTGGATGACATCGATATCCCCCCCCATGCCGAATGGATTGATCTTTCCGGTTGCTATGTGATGCCGGGTTTCATTGATTTACATGTGCATGGTGGAGGTGGATTCGATTTTGCCGATGATCGAAGTGAAGCGATTGAAACAGTCAGCCGGACACATGCAGAGCATGGCACAACTTCGATCCTAGCTACGCTCTATCCCCAAGCCGAAGACGCTTTCTATGACTCTATTCGGCGTGTCCGGGAATATTGCGAACGTTCCGGTTTCCTGAAAACGGTTGAAGGTATCCATCTGGAGGGGCCGTTCCTGAATCCCGAGGTTCCCGGCGTGTTACGCCCTGAACTGATGTGGGATTCCGATGTTGAAAAATTCCACAGAATTCTGGAATGTGGCGGATCATGGATTCGTGTTATGACGATTGCGCCTTGCATCCCGCGGGGGATGCAACTTCTACGTGAGGCCGCATTGCGTGGCGCTAATGGCAATGAAGCCGATAGACTGCAAATCTCAGTCGGACATTCCCGGGCGACGTATGAGCAAATTGATGAAGCCATCGACTGTGGTTTAGCCGGAGTCACTCACATTTATAACGGGATGCCTCCTATGCATCACCGCAGTCCCGGGGTTTTGGCCGCGAGTTTATTGCGTGATGAACTTCACGCCGAAGTCATTGCCGATGGGATTCATGTACATCCCGCTAATTTGCAGTTGCTCGTGAAAATAAAGGGTTGTGATCGCATCGTATTGGTAACCGATGCGATTCGTGCTGCTTGTATGCCCGAAGGGACGTACGAGTTTCTTGGTCAGGAAGTGCGTGTGTGTCATAGCCAGGCGTGTTTGGCCAATGCGCCTCAAACCTTGGCGGGAAGCACCTTGACCATGGACCGTGCGATTCGCACCATGGTCCAGAAAGCCCATGTGACTCTTGAACAGGCGGCCCAAATGGCAAGTTTGAATGCCGCACGGGTTTTGTCATGGGAACATCGGCGTGGAATTCTTGGAATCGGGCGCGATGCGGATTTGGCCGTTCTTTCAAGAGATTTAGAAACTGTAATGACCATCAAGGCAGGTCATATTATCTATCGCGATATGGCCCTCGGACAAGAAAGAGAAGGCGATTCCGACTCTGTCAAATCCATGAAAGAAGTGGCCTAACAACGCCCTGCCTTAGGATATCTCAAGTGTTTAATTTTAAGTCCAATATTTGACTCCGGATTCTGTTCCGCAGAATTTGACCTTTCCCAAACACATTCCCAGTGTCACAAAAAGCGATGTAGACTAGTTGCTCACCTTGGGCTGCGAATTGTGTCAGCCTTTATAGAGAAAGGATCGGGCGAATGTCTTTTCAGTTGTCGAATACCGGGGGATACAACCATTTCTCAAGGCATTGTATGAAGATATACGTGAATTTTGTGGCGGTCGTCATTTTGGTCGCTGCCATTGGTTGGGGAAATCGGGGATATTCGGCTGAAGCATCCTCCGGCTCCGCACTGAATGATGGTGTTTGTCCTCCGGTTAGAATCTTCCCTCATCTCACCAATCCTAAAGTGCATCCTGATTATGAACGGCGGCATGTCCAACCTCCGGACTGGGAGACATTCGGCAATCGAACTCGTTTTACGACATTGCGCGGTTTTGGTGTTCAAGATGGGAAAATCGTTAATTTCGAAGATGAATTGGAGAAATACACCCAAACCTATGAACTTGGCGATGTGATTTGGCCGTCATACCCGATCCTATTTGCGGATAATCTTGATGAATTAGCCACAGAGATAAAAAGGCGCGAACTCTTTTTGTTTGATATATGGGGCTATGTCCCCGGTTCCGGGCCTGGCGGCTACTGGCAGCAATTCCAGCCCGATCCTGCCGTTTTCCAGGTACTTGAAGAACAACTCGGGCCAAGGTGGTTGGGAATGGATGTCGGCGAACAAGATGGACGCTATGTGGGTGGATATGCCTCGCAGATGACCCCCCAAGCCGCCGACCGGTTTGAGCAATACCTGAATTTACAGCGCCATTTTCAGCTTATGTGCGATGAGTTAGGCAACAAAATGAGTACGTTGCTCTCGCTCAATTTTGGCCATCATTTTTTAAAAGAAGGCGTCTATACATTAATTGGCGCCGAGACCGCCCAAGGTTTGCCGAATGCTCAAGTTTATTATTCGTTTATTCGCGGAGCAGGGAAACAGTACGGCGTTTTATGGTTCGGCAATGCTTCTATCTTTAACCGTTGGGGCTGGAAGACTTATGGGAGCGAGGGCAAAAATGGTGGATACCAGCATGGGCCGACAAAAGGCACCAGCCTCAGTTTGTTAAAGCGGCTTCTCTATATGCAAATGTTTTCCAACTGTGTCACGATTGGATTTGAAAACGGCTGGTTTGATGCACAAGGTGAGTTTTCGCCGATTGGAGTTATCCAGCGTGAGGCAAAGAAATGGGTTGCGAAGAACGGACAGCCCGGTGTGATGCTAACACCTGTTGCTGTTATGACAGATTTCTATTCCGGGTGGAGTTTTCCGCGGCATTTGTATACGGGGAATGTGTATCGTGTATGGGGGAATTTGCCATACGGTGCAGGGGATTATCTGACCGATGGTGTTCTCGACATGATTTATCCCGGATATCAGGATGCCTCCTATTTCAAAGATGAGCGCGGGTTTTTAACACCGACTCCCTACGGGGATGCTGTGGACTGCCTATTGACCGATGCACCTGGCTGGCTGCTTGATCGTTATGCATTGTTGATTGTGACCGGAGAGTTAGAAGGCGGCGCGGAACTTCGGGATAAACTCCAAAACTACATAGAGCAGGGCGGAACCTTGTTTCTGACGGCCGGCAATCTCTGCAAACTCCCCGGCGGTTTGGCAGATGTTCATGTTGGCGATGAGTCTCTTTTGTGTCCTGATGGAACCGGTATCGAATTAAATAATTCATCGACATTTAGTGAGAGCGCCTTTGAATACCGTGAACTGTCATTCCCGTCCGATGCGCATATTCTTGCCCGGCGTGGCAACGATTCACCTGCTGCAATTGAAGTCTCTGTAGGCAAAGGAAGATTGATTGTGACAGCCTCATGCTTTGGCGTGGGAGCCAAACCGGAGACTCAAGAGAAAATTAAAAGCGAAGTTGAAAAGGCTTTGCCTAAACCGTATCCGCTTTTACAGCATGTACAGGCGTTGATTGACGATCTCTTGCAGGAGCAGGTCTTGTTTGAAGCCGGAGAGGATTTGGGTTGGGTTACCTGCAGAAAAGGACCAGGGGAATATTGGCTGTGTATCGCCAATAATGCCTATGAACAGAAAGCACTCAACATAACCTCCCATTGTGGCCGGATCGCATCAATTGAAGAGTTTCCGCTGGACCGTTCCGAAGTTGATGCTGTCGGATATCTCCCTGAAACACTGGAAGGGACTGAACTGGGAACTAACGATTCCAGCCACATTGCAGGCGGTGATGTCCGCATCTTTCGTGTATGTGTGGAACAAGAGAGGACGGAGTCAATCGCATACAATACCCCGCCGCCTGGCCCTAAGGGACGTGTTCTAAATCTTCGTAAAATTAATTCGATCAAAGAGGCCATACTCCGCCGTCCCACATTCTTTGAGCATTTTGATAGTGTCGTTGTGGATTGGAGTTATCTCCACAATCGGGAGCGGTCTGTCCTTGAACAAGAATCCGGATGGATAAACAGGCAGGGACTTAACATCTTTGTCGATGTTTCTTCAGGTATCAATCTCTATCCTGATTTGCGGCTTGTGAACAATATGGAAGAATCTTATAAAGCCAGCATAGATACTATTCGCGTTCTTATCGATAAAATGGATGTGCTTGGCGCGCACGATCTGATCCTTACCTTGCACCGGCAACCGGAAAACAACATCACATGGGAAGATACCAAGGAATCGTTCATCAACAGCCTGAAAGAATTGTGTGTCTACGCTCAACAGTATGATATTACGCTGCATTTGCGTGTGTCGCCTGGCAAGCCGCCGCGCAATATCAGCGAGGCGATTGATTTTGTTGAAAATGTACAATCTCCTAACCTTCGCATTGCACCATGCACCGCGATGCTGCTTGAAAATGAGGAAGAACCGCTGCAGGAACTTTCAAAGGCAAAAGATCGTATCGGCTTATGGCTGGCCGGCGCTCCCGGATATGATGTCGGGGGTATTTTATATAGCGTGCATGAACCAATCGCTGAAGCAATTTCAGATTCGATCTCTTCTCTGCATTCGGTCTTGAAAATAGAGCCTGATGTTCCTGTGGTCCTCGATGCTGTTTATCGCAATCGAGATGAAGAGTACGGAGACCTAAAAATCATTGAGTCTATCGGCTTGGAATAACGATGGGTGTCTCGCTTTACCAGCTCAAGTCTGACCGGGAGTAAAACAAAATCCGGCCTGACTCCACACCCACAATTAGGTCGTATCCGTCAGGATTCCCAAAATCGGCGGGAGTTGGTCCGCAAGCGTGTTGACCTAAAAAGATTGGTTCTCCTTTAAACTTCATCAGACGAGGGAACTGAAAGACCGGTTCTTCGTTTGTACCTACATTCTTAAGAAATAGAACCGCCGAGCCGGGTAATCCTAGAGATTGCGGAAGACCCTTTTCCGGATTAGGAACGGAGCCATGCCGGGGAGTGCCGACCAGCAGATCGACTTTTCCATCGCCATCCCAGTCCACAAGGTTCAGTTTGAGACGTCCTGTGCCTCCGGCCGAGAGAAAATTAGCGCGGATTCTTGAACCGTCATCCAGAAGTAATTTCCCGCCTTCTGCCAAGTTGTAATCATCTGTGCGCCAATAGAGATGAAACTCATCATCGTCATCTAAGGCCATATAGGCCATACGTTTGCCCATTTGTGCCACACCCGGCTTTACCCGCCACGTTCCATAGAGATCGAGACCTTCATAATAGATGGGATGTCCGAAATCCAATTCCGGATTCTGTTTTGTTCCGCGATTCATATAAACCGTATGGCGTGCCGTGCTGTCGCTCATCACGATATCCGGCAGGCCATCGCTGTTCCAGTCAATCACCGCTGGGCATGTGTACCCCCAGCGGGCCTCTGGGGGACCTTGAATATCCAAACGGTAGCCTGGCTGGATATGGATAACGCGCCCTCCGGCTTTGAGTGGCACGCCTTGTGGAAATACGGGAGATTGATTGGTCCCGGTATTTTCGAAAAATAGGACTTTCCCATCGGAATTACCCGTTACCAAATCCATCGCTCCGTCGCCATTCCAATCGACAACATTCGGTACCGGAAGCGTTCCCGTGTAAAGATCCATATTTTTCTGCAAGACAGGAACAGGATCGTGATAAATCGGTTTCCCTTCATCCGTAAATGAGCCGGTGAAGCGATAGAAATGCAAGCCGCCTTCGCCGCCTGCAATTAAATCTGACAAACCCGTTTCGGGATTGGGATAAGCGACCGGGCCGGGATTGATAACTGGGTGCCGGTGGGCGATACCTTGTTGGTTTACGATATGTACTCGTGGATCGAAATCGAGGCCTGTCTGGGCTCGGTTGTGGTAGTAGTGGAAATCCCCGCAATGAGATCCTGTGATCAAGTCACGGGTCCGGTTAGGGCCGAGGTTTACGGCTGTGAGGTGGTTGTAAGAATAGCGGACATCCTTTTTTGTTTGAGATACAAGCCGCGGGTTTTGGGCTGGCCCCTCAAGTAACTTGGGCGCAGACATAGCATACAGATAACGGTAGGGCATCCCACCGCGCCAAATTCCTGCTCCGTCAAAAGGACGGTAGCGGGGATCGCGCGATTTGAAATCGGTGGGGCTGCCTACAACACCGTCAGCAATGCCTAATAGGATTTCAATACTTCCCTCGGGATTTTTAATGATTCCTACTTCGCTGGGATTCCGTGGAAGACCTTCAAGAGCTACGCGGCTTTTTTCTACGAATGCCTGATCGTTGCGGACATATTCCGTCCGGACAATTGAAGAGCCATCAATCCAAATACCATGGATAGTCCCATCTTCTGTCTGAATCACAGAGCCCGGGCCTGTGTATGGCGATTTGACAAGAATTGGCTCATTGAAGACCGGCGCGCCGCTTTCGGAAGTGGCTGCCCATGGGTACAGGAAGACTCGGCTGAATTTCCCTTTTTTAGGCAACCAGCCGCGTGCAAGCACAAAAAGATCCGGTTGAGACTGTCCGAAGACGGACGCTGCGCCTAGTGCTTGTTCGGTGACTGATGGTGCGGCCAATGGCCCGATTGCACCGGAAGTTCCAACGGGGATCGGTTGTCCGCTGATGAGCTCCGCATTCGCAACCGGGCAAGACAAGCTGCCTAAGAACACACTAATGATTGTCAAAATAACGAAAACGAGGCTGTTATTTGTTCGAAATGATGTTTGTTTTCTCATGTTTATGTCTATCCACCAGGCCAGGAACGGGAAAGCCGCGTTAAATCGCAACTTGCCGAAGTTGAACAGAACCTAGCGTAACACATTTGCATGGCAATACATCCATCAGGTGGGAGGCGATTCCTCTATGTAATGTGGTATCTGTGTGTAAATCCGAGGAGTCGCCAGTCAGAATGCAAATGCCGCAATCCTCTGAATTTACGAGAAAAACAGTGTAATTGGGGATTTGACTCTGCTCATCATGGAGCCGAATCATGTATAATATCCGTTTGAGGAAATTTAGATGGCCATGAAAACAAAAACTGCCAAAGATATCATGATTCCTCTTAAGGAATATCCACACGTTTCCCTCCATGCTTCACTGGTCGAAGTCATGGAGGTCGTTGCCCACACCAAGATCGACTTTATGGGACGGCAATCTCTGCCTCGTAGCGTGGTTGTTTATGACGAGGACTACCGGCTATGCGGTATGGCGCGATGCCGGGATATCCTGCGCGGTTTAAGGCCGAATTTCTCACCTACCAGGTCGTCGGATTTCCAAGGAAGAATCTTCGATGTCACCATCGATCCGGATCTCATGGACCTGTCTTTTGAAAGTCTGGCTGACGGTATAGAGGTACGGGCCAAACGGTGCGTCAGCGATGTCATGATTCCGATAAAAGAGACCGTCGAATTCGACGATAATATCGTCAAGGTGATTCACAAGTTGGTAGAGAATAACCTCGGCGTTATGCCTGTTATGAAAAATAAAAAAGTCGTTGGCGTTGTGCGTGGCGTAGATGTCTTGCACTTGGTGAGAAAACTCCTGCGCAAAAAAACAAAAAAGGCCGGCGATAAATAAGCGCTTAATGCTGATTCGCCGGCCTGTATATCGTTGTAAGCGATTGCGATTATTTGATTTTGTAGATCACGGCCATTCCATCACCCTTCTCGTCGGAACAGCGAATAATGACCATGTCGTAATCCGGGTCGCTTTCCATGGCATCCAGGAAATCTTTCATGGCTTCCGCCGATTTGATGACGTTATCAGCCACAATCACCGTTCCCGGCTTAAGCGCCGGAAGAGCGGCTTTGAAATACTTGAAATAGTCTTGCTTCACCGCGTCGATAAAAATGAAGTCGAATTTGCCTTCGAGTTGTGGGATGACCTTCAACGCATCGCCTTCGACGATTTTGACCGTCTTCTCGAGTCCTGCCTTTTTAATGTTATCCCGGCACTGTTCGATCATTTTGGGATCGATGTCGATGGTGATGAGCTCTCCGCCAGTCCGTTCAAAAGCAATGCCCATATTCACGGCGCCGAAACCGCTGGCAGAGCCGACTTCAATGCCGCGTTTGAGATTGGCGCTTTCAATCAGAATGCGCAGCATGGCCGCATCGCCGGGAGTTGTGTTTAATCCGGTGCGTTGGAAGTCATTGATGAGTTTCTCACGGAACATTTGAATATCTCCCGGTGACCAGAGTTCATCGATTGATTTTGGGTCGTCAGCATAGAGCTGTATGCAAAAGCAAAATAAAAGCGGAACAAGCGCAAGCATAGAACTGGTTCTGAATTTGGTCTTCATGAAGTACTCCTTTGCCTTGACGAATCGGTAATCGAGGTTAAACGATTTCTCGTTTTTCTTTGTCGAAGCGCAACATGCGGCCCTGCTCAATCGACTTTTGGGCCATAATTGCGGCTATGGAATGACCATACCCCGCGTGAACATCCGCGTTGGGGCGGGCGCCGCTCTTAATACATTCAAGCCAATTGCGCAAATGCGGAACATTGGCGGACCAATGCGGAGTGCCTTCCGGGATGTCGATTTTGATCGGCTCCTTAATGGCCTTATCTCCACTTCCCCCCTCGCCGGTGGCGGTCAAAGCGCCTGTGTCAAACGTTCCTTGCGTACCTCGGAATTGGACTTCGCTGCCTCCGGCTGAGTTCCCTAATCGCGAGGTGTAACGCATGATGAAGCCTTTGGGATACATAAATAGGCTTTCCATTGTGTCATAATTTTCGCGGCCTTCTTTCCAGATGAGTACGCCGCCCATACCTACTGCGCTTTCAGGCAATGGATCATCCATAAACCAAGGGGCAACATCGATCACATGCGCGCCCAGCAGGCCGGCCAAACCGATTGAGTAATCTCGATAAAGATGCCAGCACCGGTAACGGTGAGGATCGAATTGCCGTTTAGGCAGATACATCAGATATTGATCCCAATCGACATCTTCTTTTTGAACATCCTCAAACGGACGCTTCCAGCTGGGACCGCACCGGTTGTAACTGCATTCGACTTCAGTAATTACTCCCAAAACGCCCGAGCGGACCAAATCAGCGGCTTCATAGTGAGGAGCGTGGCTGCGCCGTTGTGTGCCGACCTGGCAGATGATCTTATTGGCTTCCACAGCATCGACAGCGGCGTTGGCATCGGTCATGTTGGTGGCCATCGGTTTTTCACAATATGCATGTTTGCCTGCCCATGCCGCCTCGGCGAGAATCCGCGAATGAGCGAAATCCGGCGTGGTAATGATTACGGCATCGATATCTTTCTGTTCGAGCAAGTCATGGTAACGTGAAAAAAGTTTGGGTTTGGGCCAGTTCTTTTCTTTGGCCAGAGCCTCCATCTTGTCGCGGGCCGGTTTCCAGACATCACATCCGGCGGCGATTTCGACATTACATTCTTTGCCCAGTTGGTCTTGGACATCTTTCATGAGCGCGGTGCCCCGGCTTCCGCATCCAATCACTCCAACACGGATTTTATCGTTGGCTCCCAATGCACGCGGCGAAGCAAGCAATCCCGAACCGGCGATCAAACCGGCTGTGCCTGCGATTGTCTTTCCCATAAAGTCACGCCTATCGGTACGATTTGAAGGCATTGTTTTCTCCTAAAAGGCTTTCTTTGAACAAGAATAGACGGATGTCGGGCGTTAACCTACTGCGCAATAGATGGAAAACGCCGGAATGATGGGGAGGCGTTTATACAATCCAGGACGGTTCCAAGGGCAATTCTACAACATAGACTTGCGAGTGGCCTGTGCGGTCGCTCGTAAAGGCTGCATAGCGATTGGTCGGACTGAATGAGGGATGAGGGTGCGTCCATTGCGGACCGTACACAGTGTCGGTCTTCATTTCCATCCATGACGATTCGGTATCGACATCGCTGGCAGCGGCTCGGGCCGCTGCTTCAAAGTCGGCCTTTTCTGCATACCGGGTTTGGGTCCATTGCGATCCGGCATTGCTGCTGGACGGGAAACAGATTGTTGCTCTGTGACCTGTTTCAGTATCCAGCAGCTGCAAACCGATATCCGGGTGATTGGTGTCGCATAAAATCTGCTTCCCATCGCGGCTAGGTGAGATATGCCAGGCATTGAACTCGGCAATGGTTTCAATCTTGCCGGAGGGCATGGCAACGCGGCGGACAGAATAAGGCCAATAGGTATAGACAATATCACCTGTTGTTCCCAACCAAGTCTCGTGCACCACATATTCCGCGTTTTCGTGCTGGTGCAGGCATCGTTTCTGTGAACCATCCCGCCGAATGACATGCATACGGGGGGCGGGATCTTGAGCGTATTCAATCCAATCCGCGTCTGATGGATGAAACTGCGGATGAACGATTGTATGTTTTTGACGGTAAAGTATTGAATTCGAACTACCGTCTGTCGCTGCAATGGCAATTGCGTTTTCGTTTACAAACCGGGCCGCTGTTACCAACCATTTTCCATCATGAGAACAATCGACTTCACCTAAACCGGCGCCGGGAAATTCCGCCACAATACGTTCCGAGAGCGTTTGCATATCGAGAGCCATGATCCGGTCTTCTTGAGTGAAGAACAGTATTAAACCGTCCGGTGACAGGCAGCCTGAAAAACTGTTTACGCCGGGAGCATCGGTTAATTGTGTTATTGATCCTTCAGGAAAGTCTGCTTTGTAAAAGTTGGGGGTACCGCTACGAAAACCGGAAAAGACAATCGCTTTTTCATCCGGCGTGAAAGAACAAGTTAGAAAATAAAGATGATGGTTGATGCTCGGGTGATTGGTGACCTGCCAAATTTTTGCGCCCGTTCGCTCATCCTGGCTTTGTGTAATTTCGCTTGGGAATTGTCTTCCTTTGGCACTCATGTTTTTATCTCACTAAAAATCCGGCCCGCGTCGAAATGAAGCGAGCCGGATGACAACGGATGAATTGATTAACCGATGCAGGCTAATTATTAGACGATAGCCCGCGATTCCGGGTCGTAACGCACACGGCGTCCTTGGTCTATAGCCGTATGGGCCATAATTGAGCATACCGAGTGAGCAAAGCCGTCACGCACGGTGGCATTGGGCTGTTTGCCGGAACGGATGCATTCCAGGAAGTTGCGCATATGATCGGTGTCCGGTGCATCGATCTTGCCGACTGCGATCGGCTCTGTGATGGCTTCATTCTTCATTCCACCCGCCCCCGTTGCGGTCATTGTGGCGGTATCAAATGTGCCTTTAAGACCCCGGAATTGAGTTTCGGCTTCGCCGGCCGAATTCCCCAAACGGGAGACGTAACGGAGAATGAACTCTTTTTCGAACAAATAAGCACATTCCACAGTGTCGTCGTGCTCGCGCTTTTCTTTCCAAACAAGCGTTGCGCCGGTCCCGGTGGCGCTCAAAGGCAACGGATCGTCCATAAACCAAGTTCCGATATCGATAATATGCGAGCCGAGCAGGCCGACCAAACCGATGGTGTAATCTTTATAAAGGTGCCAACAACTGAGACGGCACGGATCGAAAGGCCGTCGGGGCAGGTACATTAAGAACTGATCCCAATCGACATCTTCTTCGCGCATATCCGCGTAGGATTTGGGGTCGTCCAGCCAACTGGGAACGCAACGATTCCAACAGCATTCAATTTCGGATATCTTTCCCAACACTCCGGATTGAACGATCTCTCTGGCTTTGTGGAAACGCGGATCGCTACGCCGTTGGGTACCCACCTGGCAAATAATCTTATTCGCTTCGACCGCATCGACGGCCGCTCGGGCGTCGGCCATGTTATTCGCCATCGGTTTCTCGCAGAATGCATGCTTTCCGGCCCATGCCGCTTCAGTGAGAATACGTGAATGCGCAAAGTCGGGGGTGGCGATGATGACTGCATCGACATCTTTCATCGCCAAAATATCGCCATAGCGTTGGCATGTTTTGGGGGCCTTCCCATATATTTCCTTAATCTTCGCCGATAAGACGTTAATAGGTTTTTTCCAAACATCACAAGCCGCGACAATTTCGGCATTGCTTGCATCCCCTAGCCTGGCCAGGACGCCAGTGAGATATGTTCCGCGTCCGCCGCAGCCGATCACGCCGATCCGGATTCGGTCATTGGCTCCCAGCACTCGCGGAGGCGCCAGAATCGGCCCGGCCGCAATTGCCCCTGCGGCTCCGGTCACCGTTGCCTTTAGAAATGAACGCCGGTTGGGTTGATCTTGATTCATGGTCTGCCTCCTCGGGATTGGACGGCGTACAAAATTCGATTGCCCGCTTTTATGCGGACTTAGGCCGCCAAATAATCACATTGGGCAATCATACTGGATTGACGCTCGGTTGAGAACCGCCTTGATCTGCGCTCGAAATTTGCGCTCTACCAAACAGATTTTCTAATGAAGCACGGGGGTGTTCAGGCAAAGACAGTAGAAACCGCTCCGCTGCGATCCTGCATTCGGCGTAATCCCACAAGATTTAGCATGAGGTGGCGGGGATGGTGGTAGTTTCCAACACGTGAAAACTCTTTTTTAAAAGTAACCTTGCGGTCAGCGCCGAGATTCCACAAGGCATAGCCATATTTTTGCAGCGGATACTTCTCCAGCACATAGTCATACATTTGGGTGAAAATTTCCCAGGCCCAGTCTTCTCCAAGATGCTCGACAATCATGAGAGAGCCAATCAAAACTTCTTCTTGCGCCCACAACACCTTATCCACTTCCCATGTGTTGTTATTGACATGCTGAAGGTTGCGAAAGACACCGCCATAAACATCATCCCAGGCTACTTCGAAATGCCGCTTGAAAAGTGCAGCGGCTTTTTCAAACAATGCGCGGTTGCGTCTCCGTACCGCCTCATCCATGACCATCCACAGTGTTTCTATTGCGTGTCCAGTGTAAACCAATTGGGCGTATTCATTGTCAGGACGGGAAAAATCATGGTTGATAAGTTCATTCAATAAGCCGAATTCGGAATTGTAATGATGCTCTAAGATGGCATCGATACATCGCCGTGAAAGTGCCTCCAAATCCCGGTCCGGACGTATACGGAGCATTTGTGTTGCCACACGAATTAGAACCATCCATACCCCTAAGATCCGTGCGCCCGGGAATGGCCGGGCATCGCGGCCTAAGTAAGTCTGGCCGATTTGCGGGCGGTAATCGGGTTGCTCGTAGATATCCACACACCGAAAGACGATATCTTTGGCTCGATCCCAATACGTATGATCCCCGCAGGCTTTTGAAAATTCCGCGTATCCTTCGGCAATAAAAAGATCCCCGTAGATTTCTGAACACTCTGTTACAACCGGCTCGCCATCGACCGTGACAACTCGAGGCATCAGCCCGAGTGGGGGGACCGGCTGCAAATGGGCGAGAAAATTGACTGACTTTTGGGCAACGTCGAAGTATTTTTGCTCTTTGCTCACGTTGTTATAGAGATAGGAATAAACCCAGATACCGCGCCCTTCGTACCAACTGGATTTGTTTGTGGTTATGTTTTTGCCTTCACGGTCGGTATTGCATAAAAATCCTCCCCGTTCATGATCGATAACATACCGTTCCATGAAGGGAAGAAAATCTTGAAATAGATATTCCTCATACTGCTTCGCCAATTTCTTTTGCTGAGCCACACCACATGGCGTTTGTTGCGTTGCCTTCTTATCACTTGTCTTCGTGACAGTGTTGCAAGACACTGTTGCCAGGCCCGCAGCCGAACTGCATGTGATTCCGATAAAATTACGACGTTTCATATTCGCCTCGCTGCAATGTGGGACATGTCCAAAGCACCAGCCTACCATGGAGAGAGCCTGCAATGGAACAACTTCGACAATGGAATATCCGTCTTTCAATTTTATTATGCGCCGCCCTTTCTTTATGTACCGCACAGGCCGAACGTCCCGCTCTGCTTGATTGTGTTTGGAATGAGGATTTTGAAGATGGGACGGTTAGCGGCTGGTCAAGTTATCCACCGTATCAAGATACGGCCTATGATTTTTCGCTGCTCTGTGGCTACTACCGTGAGCCGAACAGTCTGCTTGGCTATGTGGCCAGCGGCGAATTCCTCTATCCGCTTGGACTGGCTCCGCCTGAGCAGCCTGAAGGCAATCGTTATTATGCCTTGCGGGCGTATCGCCCCAACTCTCTATCGGCGCAACGATTGGGTTTTGCTCATCGCTTTTCGCAATTCGTGTTTGATGACTCATCCTTGTCATTCGATTATTGGCTCAAACTGACTTCCAGCGAATCTGATTTGCTGGTTGAGTTGGCGGGGGCGGATGGACGCCGTTATCAATATCGAAAGTCCTCAATGATGCGGGATCGTTGGGAAAAGGTCACGGTTCCATTTTCTGCATTTACTGCTGATGGCGAAAGCCCCAAGCCGGGATTGGAAATACAGGCAATCAGCATTATGGCTGTGTTGGTCCATGGTGATCCCGCTGTTATGCATCATTTTGCTATTGATAATGTAGAAATGCGATGCCGCCATCGCGCAGGCTTCGAAATTAGTAACCCGAAGACTTATGCGTATAAACATTGGGAATTGGCCTTTTGCTCCAAACATTACTATCCGGGTGATGCATTGGAATTGGAGGTGTCTCCGCAGAGTCCTGTCGAGTCAGTGCATGCCCGTTTGGAGGATTTCTCCGGTCATGTGATAGCCGCGGATTTACCGCTTGGTAAACATGGTAATGGCTGGATGTTAAATGGCGATTTTCGTTTCACTGAGAGCCATAAAGCGGGACCGATGTTGCTTGTTATTGAAGGGGAAACACCTGGTGGAGAAATTCTCCAAACTCGAATGCGTCTTTGGTTTTTCCACCGGCCAGCCGATTTAGGCCATCCCCGGCTTTTTTTTACGGATGCTGATATCGATTCGCTAAAAAAACGTACGACTGAAGAACGCTACAAACCAATCTGGGATCGGCTGGTCAGGCAGGCGGAAAACGCCCGCGAAGTGGATATTCCCCTCGACGGGCAAATCCAGGATATGCACGCCGACTATCTTATCTCGGATGTGCCACCGTATTTCGCCGTGCTTCGTACCAATGCGCGTTACATTATGCAAAATGCGATTGTCTACGCCATTGGCGGAGATGAAGAAGCCGGCAACTATGCCAAAGACGGGTTATTGAAAATGGCTGCCTGGGAACAGTGGGTGCATCCGTGGTTTCGTACTCAAGGCCGAAAAAGCTATTACCCGGTTGGCATTGCCGCCATGGAACTAGGCATTGCCTACGACCTGCTGCAGCCGATTCTTGAAAATGCCGAAAGATCGCAGATTCGAAGCGGGATCATGCGGAATGGCATTGTTAATTCTTGGGAAGAGTATTTTGTCGATAATCGTATGCCAACACATACCAGCAATTGGATCAGCCATTGCACGGCCGGGCCGCTGGTTGCCTTGCTCGCCTTTTATCAAGGATATCTACCGGATGAATTGAGTGAGTTCGGCTTGATGGCCAACGGCGAACCCTATTTTTCAGGCTTAGCGGAAAAGTTCCTGACACATTCACTCGCCACGTTCAAATCGGATGGAGGCTATGGCGAAGGATATGGATATCAGAACTTCACGATGTCTACGGCTGGGCCTGCTCTGGCCGCATTGAATGAAATCTTTGGTGTCGAAACTCTATCCGAAGAACTCAATATCAATCGCGCCTATCTTTATCCGCTATATATTTCGCACAATGATACAAAATCGCTTTTGGATATGGGTGATTCATCCGATTCGCGTTCGTCTTCCACCAATTGGGCATGGTTTACCAAACACCACAAGGACCCTGTGTTGAAATGGTTTTATGACCAATCACCGGGCAGTGATTTCTCTGATTTCTTATGGCTGGATGACAGCCTGCAATCGGAATCGGCGGAAAGCCTGCCTCCCAACCGGGTGTTTCGGGAAAAAGGCAATGTTGTGTTGCGCACCGGTTGGACAGATGACGACATTATTTTCAACTTCCGGGCCGGACCGAACTACAACCATACGCATATCGACCAAGGAACATTCCGTTTATGGGGATATGGCGAAGAATTGGCTGCCGAGGCCGGGCCGGGAGGGTATTATACCGATCCGTATTACTGGTCACTGACGATTCAATCGGCGGGACATAACACCGTTCTAATCGATGATAATCCCGAAAGCCAAGAAATTGGGGATTTTGCCAATGAGACTGTGGCCTTTAACAATCATGCACGGTTAGAACGAGCATTGATTACGCCATCTGCGAGCATGCTCCGCGCCGAGCTGGGAATGCTTTATCGGGGATTACTGGATCGATTCTCGCGGACAGTTTATTTCACTCAATCGCATTGCCTGGTGTTTTGGGACCGGATTCTTTCGTCCGGCGATAAACACCACTACCAATGGCAGATGTTTCCACCCGACCTGCGCAAATTGCAGATTGATAAAACTAAGGCTGTCTATACGGGCGAGAATGCCCAACTCATGGCACATGTACTTTCTCCTTCTCATCCAACTTTAAAACTGAAGAATCTTCCCGCTTCTCAATACGCTCTCAATAAATTCCCCAAGAGTCCGTTCCCTCCGCGTGGTGTTTTGCAGGTGACACATGAAGAGCCCGTGGGGGATCAAGATTTTCTGGTTGTTTTGGTTCCCAGCCGCATTGGTGGGGAAGAACAGCCCCAACTCAAAACTGTGGCCAAATTGGGATTTTGGAGCGTGCAAATTGATGATGGAAATAAGAGTGAGTACCTCTATTTTACGGCCGGAAAAGAGATCAAAGCCGAGCTCGAAGCGGATGTCTCGTCCGCTTATTTGGGCCGCACCGAAGACGGACAGGTCAATTCCGTTCTTGTTGACGGTTGCACAACTTTAAAAATTGATAGTGATGATTGGGCCTCATCCAATTACCCTGTCGCTCTTTCGTATGAACGCAAGACTTCAAGTGCAGAGTGGACAATCCAGGCAGAACTGGAATCGGAAGTGCATCTCCGTGTTCAATCCGGCGATGTGGATGTCTCCGGCAATGCCGAACTTGTACGCTGTGATGGGAAATGGTGTGTTCTGATCGTACGTGAAGGTAATGCTGTCCTGACATTTGACCTTTAGGGCAATAAAATACATATGAATTGAATCGATATGACTTTGAGCTGCGTGTCTGTATGAATACGCTTATTTTGACTTCAAATCAAAGTCATATGTTGCCATAGGATCTTGTGCCCGAAATTATGAAACTATCTGTTGTCGTACCCGCCTATAATGAATCGAAACGGATCGGAAGGACGCTTCAGTCAATCCGGAATGCGCTTGTGGAGGCGAGCATCGATTCGTGGGAAATTATTGTGGCGGATGACAGTTCAACCGACGATACCGTAGCGATTGCCGAAGATGCGGGTGCAACAATCGTCCATTCCGGAGCGCGCAACATCGGCGCGACCAGAAACTGTGGCGCGTCAGCGGCACAGGGCGAGTATATTGTATTTATCGATGCGGACACGTTGGTCAGCGGGGATCTTATGGCCGAGATGATGGAAGCGTTCCAAAATGGAGCCATTGGAGGGGGAACACCGGTCTGCTGGTCTAGTCCCACTGGTTTGGCCGCCAATGTTGGACGATGGATATGGAATGCTGTCTCGCGGCTATTTACACTTCCGGCGGGATCATTCTTTTTTATGACACGTGAAGCCTATCTCGCTTCCGGTGGATTCGATGAGTCCTATTTTGTTTCCGAAGAATTGTATTTGGGGCATGCGTTGAAGAAACTCGGACGGCTTAAGATTCTTCGCAATCCGGTGCATACATCGCCTCGCAAAATGCACGAGTTTACACCCTATGAAATCACACGATTCTTTTTGAGTTTTCTCATCGCTCCGCGCCGCACCGCCAAAGAAAGAGAACGTCTCGCGATTTGGTACGAGAGACGCTGACCATCTATTCTTCTTTCAATTGTATCTTATCTATAAGCCTTACTTGTCTATCTCTTCAGCAATTGTGCTGTGTCCGGTTGCCGGATTGGTGTTTCCGGCGGTATATACTACAAGACACTGCCTTAAATGCGCTTCGATGGCAGTGCCGGAATTCCAAAGCAGGATTTAGGATATCATGTTGATTTTCTCAAAGTGCAAGAAGTCCACATTTGCCGTTTGGGGCGGTGTGTTTATTTGTGTTGGAATTGTGTTGTGCTCGGGTTGCGCAAACATGACACTTGGCAATCGCTCTGCACGTATGAACAACCTTGTGAGTGAACTTGCATGCCGCAAGACGGCCTCGCCAACAGATCAAACCGTATGGACATTTCAGAATCCACGAGAAGGTTGGATTTATATTGGATTAAAGGTTGATGATTCAACCACCGACGGACTTCGGATCGGATTAGATAACAAGGATATTGAATTAGATCGATTTAAAAGCGATTCCGTCAACTATGAATGTATGCGTTGGCTTTCTGAAGGTGTGCATTTTCTAGAAATGCCCAATGGCGAACCAGGTATCCGGTCATTGGTTGTGCGTGCCATACCTGAAATTCACTACTGCCGTTATCCAACGGATCCGGTAATTAAAGAGTACGGCCCCTATGATTGGGCTTTCTTAAAGCGCGAGGTTCTGCCTCATGTCAATACAATTGTCGGGCTTCCTGATCCTAGTATCGATTCTGACATCAAGGATTGGTTGTCGCGGGGAGGCAAATGGATTGCCTACGGAAGTTTGCCGCACACTGAAGGTTTGACGGCCGATGAGGCCTACCGCTATTGGGCCAACAATCCCGGCTTTCAGGATCCCCGTTTCTCGGGATTAATTGCCGATGAATTCCAGGGCCGGGAAAATGCCTTTTATCCGGCCTGGACCGATGCCCTGCAGCGCATGGCTTCGAATCCCGATTTTGCCGGCAAAAAGTTTTATGGTTATTGCGGTGGACCGGGGATGTACACCCGCCCTCAAACTCAAAAACTGGTCCGCACGGTTTTGCGAAGCGATTACTGCATGGCCTGGGAACGTTATCACCATGAAATGCCGACCCTGGCCGAAGCGGAAGAGTTTATGGATTCATTGCTGGGTAAGGAAATGGTCAAATGGCGTGCTACGTTTCCCGGTTGTGAAAAGCAGATGGTTCTGGTTTTGGGACTCTTTACACATGGCTTGAGCCTGAATGTTCGCCCGGATGTCGATTACAAAGTCTGGATGGATATGCAAATGCGGTACTTGGCCACCCATCCCGCCTTTGATGGTCTCTTTGGTGTTCACTTTTGGGTAACCAGTTTTGCCGATGAGGAAACCTTGAGGTGGATGGGACAGCTCTATCGGCATTATGCGATTGAAGGCAAGACCAATCCTTTGTCAGCGGAGTATGGCTACCGCTATGAACTCGATCACATTCAGAATCCCGATTTTGATAATGGTTTAGAACATTGGTCCATCGAACCGGCCGCGCCCGGCAGCATGAGTGCAGGGTATATGGAACGGTATGCGCGGCTGCAAAGCCGGTATTGGCACCGCGCTGAGTTCCCGGATGAACCGGCCGGGAACGCATTTCTCTTAACCAAACGTCAGGCTGGGAAACCCAATCGTGCCACCCAGGTAATCCGGAATCTGGAACCCGGCCGGCTCTATTCCGTGAAAATGATAACCGCCGATTATCAGGATATTCGTAATGGCCAGTCAGAAGAAAAACGGTTTGGCGTCTCAGTCGAACTTGAGGGCGGGGAAGTGATTCCGGATAAAAGTTTTCAGGCCACGATCAACAGTCAGACATCATCTGTGGTTGGAATGCCCTTTAATGGGCAGAATGTGGCCTGGTTTAACCACCATCGAATTGTCTTCCGGGCAACTCAGCCGACCGGGAAAATTACAATTTCAGATTGGGCCGGTCCGAATGATCCGGGCGGGCCTGCCGGTCAGGAATTGATGATCAATGGCATCGAATTGCAGCCGTATTATTCCGGCGATTCGTTTTCAAATTAAGTCCTAATATGTGCGCCCCAGGTTTTTAACAATAGCCCGTTTTGTTTCCAGCGGGTTAATAGCGCCAAGATTCTTAAAAGCAATCTCACCGCCTGGCAGAATAATCAGCGTTAGTGGTATTGCACCCATAAATTCACCATTAGTGGCTTCAACAATTTTCCTTTTGTCGGTCGTGTTAATGATATGGTTGCGAAAAGCCGCCTGCTGTTTCTGAAGAAACTCTAATACATCGCTTTTCATTCTTGGATCGTCAACACTAAGCCCGATTAATTCGAAATCACGATGGCCGTACATCCGGTGAATTGTCACCAAGTCGGGGAACTCCAAACGGCATTCCCCGCACCAGGTTGCCCAGATATTGATCAAACGGATTTTGTCTGTATCGTTTTTAAAAAGTTTCTTGACTTCATCCGGTTCGATGGAAGTCAAACCAACTTCTTTTTGAGCCTCTTCATCCAGCCATTTTTGAACGGAGTCGCGTTTGTAGGACCATTTGATCGAGCATCCCGGGGTTGGAGTGTGGTTATTGGGAGCCGGTTTCCCGGCGAGTAGGGCATCGATTGCCTCTCGCACGTAGTGTGTTTTAACTTTATCCAATTTCTCCGAATCGTCGAAACCGCCCTCGTACTGGAGTTTGCGCTCATTATCAAAGATGAAAATGTGTGGCGTTGCTCTCGGGCCGTAGGCTTTTGAGACAACCTGTTTGTCGCCGTCATAAAGATAGGGGAAGTTGAATTTATGATCTTTTGCGCGGATTTTATTCTCTTCAAACGAATCGCTTAGGTCCGTATACCCGAGTTCATTCAAACGCACGGCTTTGGGATCGCTGGGGGAAATTGCCACAACGGCAACGCCCTGATCTTGATAATCGGTGACCAACTGCTTGATACGTTCCTCATACGCTTGCGCGGTGGGGCAATGATTACAGGTAAAGATGACCGCGAGGATTTTGGAGCTGTCAAAATCCTGCAAGCGATGTTCTTTGCCATCGACGCCCACAAGTTCAAAATCGGGAGCCGGGCTGCCAAGTTTGAGCGGCTCGATTTTCTCTGTGGTTTGAGAAAGGGCCGGTAGTGTCAAAAGTACTATGCAGATAGCCGCATTCCGGATTTTCATGATCGTATTCCCCTCGTGTACCGTAAGTTTTTTATGCGGTCAGACTGCTTTGACCGCCTGTAAATTGCCATGCCTAATGCCAATTGAATACTACCCGAAATTTCTTGCCTCTCCTATGCACATGGGTGGCAAAGCAACAAAGGACTAGCCAAGAGGGCGGTACAGGGCGAGAATCGTCAAGTCCAAATCAGTGTTTATCCTTTTAAGGAGTCAGTTATGAATATCTCAACAATTGGCCGCCGTGTGTTACGCCGAATCACAAGTTTTTTGGCAATCTTTGCTATTGGGATTACCGCAATCTCATTTGCCCCAAATGGGGGCTGGGCATCGGATAAAGCACAGGATGGAGAGGCTCTCGTGGATCGATTCTTTATTATGGATACGCTTTTTTGGCGGCCAATGCTGGAGCCGGGCAAGCAGGCTGAATTGTTGAAACAAGCCGGCATGCAACTGACCACCTATTCCGGTAGTGAATGGGACAAACTCCCCGAAGTGATTTCTGCTTTTAATCGTGAGAATATCGAATTAATCGCCGTATATTCCGTCATTGATATCGATTCCGGTGAATTGCCTGATTACCTGCCGGGGGTGTTAAAACAACTGTCCGGAAGCGAAACAATGCTTTGGGTGTCGCCATCCAGCAAAAAGTACGGATTGTCCGATCCAGCCGGAGATGAAGCCGGCGTAGCAATGCTTCAGAAAATTTGCGATTTGGCGCAAGCCGAGAACCTGGACGTTTCGATTTATCCACATTGCAATCGTTGGTGCGAACGTACGGACCATTGCGCCCGGCTTGTGAAGATGGCGGGTCGCAAGAATCTGGGGATGACGTTTAACCTCTACCATTGGCTCAAAGTTGAAGGGCCGGATAATTTTGAGTCGAAGGCGGCAGCGGCTTTGCCGTATATGAATTGCCTGACAATCAATGGCACGCGTCCCGATGCCAAGGATGTCAAAGTCGAAGATGCGATTATGCCGTTAGGTGAAGGCGACTATGATGTGGAAGCCTTTGTAAAGACCTTTATTCAATTGGGCTACAAAGGGCCGATTGGCTTTCAGGGATATGGGATCGAAGGAGATATACCCGCGAAACTTAAAAAGACGATTGATGTGTGGGAAGGGTATTGCAGCAAAATGAAATAAGGCTGCTTGATGTTTTCATACGTTGTTCAGCAAAAGGTGTGGCGAATGGATGAAGTGAAATCGAGGAACATTGCCGGATTTACGTTGATCGAGTTGCTGATTGTCGTGGCGATTATCGGAATACTTGCCGCGATTGCCGTTCCCAATTTCCTGAATGCGCAAGAACGGGCCAAAGTGTCGCGGGCTGAAGCGGATATCCGTTCATTGGCTACGGCGCTTGAGATGTATCGTTTGGACAACAATGATTACCCCTGGTTTCGCTCTATGGAGAACAATCCATTGGGGACTTTTTTCTTGTTGACAACACCCATCTCTTATATGGCATCGATTCCTTATGAGGTGTTCCCGCCTGAAAATACCCAGTATTTCGGAAATGTTCTTAAAGTGGCTTATATGTATACGGATCGCCGAAGTTATGGTGAGCAGGGCTGGTTTTCGCTCCATGACACCAAAGGGCAATATAAATATGTCGTGCGTAGCATGGGACCGGACCGCTCCGCCAATATCGTTGAGTTGCCCGCCTCCCCGGATTTGATCCTTCCCTATGACATGTCCAATGGTTTGGCGAGCCGTGGCGATATCTGCCGTTATGGGCCATGATTCGCAGAATGCAAAGTCAACATTTCTATGGAGAATAGAATGAAGCAAGTTTTCAGTTTTGTCGTTTTATTTTTTGTTTTGCTATGTCCGGTGCTTCAACCAGCCGCTGCCGATACCGCAACAGATGGCAGGCAAGGCATTACGTTCTATGTTTCGCAGTTAGGAGACAACACGACCGGCGAATCTTGGACTCATGCCTTCACGACGATACAGGCCGCGCTCAATGCAATTCCTGACGAAAAAGGCGGGCATCGTATAATTATTCGTCCGGACCGCTATATGGAATCAAACTTGTTCCCGGCCGGGCGTGGAGCGAAGGGAGCCTACAATACGCTTATCGCCGATTATGATGGGAGTCTTGGTTCAGGGGCCAAAGGCTACGCAATTATCGATTCCGGCGATCCGAATCTGGGATTCAAAAGCGTAGATTGGTGGACGCCGTTCCGGGCGGACCGTTCGTTCTCAAGCCTGGGCTGGGACCGTTGGAAACTCAAATATCTTTACACCACCGGAGCGGATGCCGGATTGGGCTGGGATCTGACCTCTGATGAAGGCGCTGAGTTTACGGTCATTTCCGAAGATTGCGTGGGAATCGGACGGGCTTTTGGCGGGCTTATAGGCGCTTTTATGTCACGGCCTTCGGAACCCGTTGTGTATCGCCGCTGCCAATTGTGGAGTTTGGATTGGTGGGGGGATGCCTCAGGGGCCTACGCCCGGGCGAACAATACTTCCATGCCCGAGCATCCCGATGTGATTTATGAAGACTGCTCGCTGGTTGGGCCTGATAATGCATTTCAAGCCGGGAATCCGGGGTATGATGGCTGCACTCGCGTGAAGTTCAAAAACTGCCGGCTTGTCTCTCTTAACTTTTCTCAACCTCGCGGGACACCGTCTACGGGAATCATCTATAGCACGATCAAAGGCGAATACCTTCATGTCGATCTCGAAGACTGCACACTGATGGGGTACAAAGTTTTTGGATCGGGCGACGATGGGAAAATCACGTATACAACAAAAAACTCCGTTCAAGCTTATATTCAATTTGAACAAGAAATGCCCGAAGGGTTCTTCCGCTTAGGCTCTTGGCCTGTAGAAATGTTCCAGACGATTCTTCCGCCGGAGTTACCGCATACGCAAACGGCTTTGGTCCGGGAGGGAACCATCCGTAATGATATGTGTGAGTTTTCGCCGATTGTGTGGAAGAACCGGCTGTGTCTCATGGAATGTGTGCGCCCCGGCAGCGGTGGAGTAAAAAGTGATTACTATCTGACCATTCACGATGTTGAGACCGGTGAGGAAATAGCCCATTTTGCCGAAGGGTATGGTTTGGCAGCGGCTCTTGTTCATAATGATAAGCTCTATGTATTCGCATCCCGCTTTGAAAATAACAATTGGAATGATGTTACACTGTTCCAATCTTCCGATTTAAAGCAGTGGGAAAGCCATGTTGTGATTAAACAAACTGAAAGCGAGCATTTGTTCAACAGCTCGGTTTGTTGGGATGGCAGCGGGTTTGTGATGGCCTATGAGTCCAATGACCCGCAGTACCCCGCTTTCACAACCAAATTCGCCCGGTCCGCAAATCTGCAGGACTGGCAAAAACTGGATGATTCGATCTTTGGCACGGATCGGTATTCCGCCTGTCCGTGCATCCGTTATGCCGATGGGTATTACTATTTGCTCTACCTTGAACACCGCAATCCTTTGTGGCGCTTTGAGACGTATTTGGCGCGTTCAAAGGATTTAAAAGAATGGCGGCTGAGTCCATCCAATCCTGTTGTTGCGCCTACTGAAATCGACGAGGGTATCAATGCTTCCGATCCCGATATCATCGAGTGGCAGGGCAAGACTTATTTGTACTGTGCGGTAGGCGATCAGCGGACTTGGATGAATTCGAAACGGCTGGTTTATCCCGGCTCCATTCAAGATTTTTTTGAAGGCTATTTTCAGGTGGGTTTAGAAGCACCTCTATCGAAGTGATGCCAATGAAAACAAGATTAAAAACTTACATTGCCGGGACATTGTTGTTTTTATGTTTCACTCTTTTTGTTTCCGGAGCGGAAGATATGCAAAAGGAATCGGCGAAGGAACGCGATGCCAGAATGGAATGGTGGCGGGATGCGCGGTTTGGCATGTTCATTCATTGGGGGCTCTATAGTGTTGTCGCGGGGGATTGGAAAGGAACGCCGATACGCGGATTAAGTTCTTGGACTCTTAATGAAATTAAAGTACCGCTTGAGGAGTACACGCCTCTAATCGAGCAGTTCAACCCTGTACAATTTGATGCCCGGGAATGGGTGCGTTTGGCAAAAACGGCGGGAATCAAATATATCGTCATCACAACCAAGCACCACGAAGGTTTCTGTCTCTTCGATTCCACCTATACCGATTTCGATGTGATGTCATCACCCTTCCGGCGCGATATCATGAAAGAACTTGTTGAGGCTTGCCGTGCGGAAGGTATTCGGATCGGTTGGTATTATTCGATTTTGGATTGGCATCATCCCGACTATTTACCCCGGCGTCCGGGAGACACGCGCCCGGAAGATGGTGCGGATTTTGAGCGTTGTGTGGAGTACCTCCATAGCCAGGTTCGTGAACTTCTAACGAATTATGGTCTCATCGATGTAATGTGGTTCGATGGCGAATGGGATAAGACGTGGACTCACCGTCATGGTTTGGAAATGTACTCATTGGTGCGCGGCTTGCAGCCACAGATTTTGGTCAATAACCGGGTTGACAAAGGGCGTGTGGGTATGGCCGGTATGACCAAAGAGGGAGGTTTTGCCGGAGATTTCGGTACCCCGGAACAAGAAATGCCTGCCACAGGTTTGCCCGGTGTGGATTGGGAAACCTGCATGACCATGAACGATACTTGGGGGTACAAGGCCAACGATACGAAGTGGAAGTCCGCGGATGAGTTGATTCGTATGTTGGTCGATTGCGCCAGCAAAGGCGGTAATTTTCTCTTGAATGTCGGGCCGACAGCTTTGGGGGAAATTCCCGAGGCCAGTATCGAGCGGCTGAAGGCCATTGGAGAATGGATGCAGGTTAATCATGAATCGATTTATGGGACCTCGGCAAGTCCGTTTGAGTCTTTACCTTGGGGGCGATGCACACAAAAACGAACCGGCAAAGAAACCACGCGGCTTTATCTGCATGTATTCGAACAGCCCACTGATGGTCAGTTAATTGTCCCGGGACTGACCAATCAAACAACAAAAGCGTACTTGTTGGCTGATGCTCGGAAGAAATCTTTGCCCATAACGCGGGAAAAAGAAAAAATCGTGATCACATTACCGTCCGGTGTTACAAAATCTCCTGACTGCGTTGTAGTCATGGATATCGAAGGTGTTCCGCAGGTCAAAACAGAATAATCGGTGATCTCGGTGATCCGGGTGCGATTTGGCTGCATCATCCTGCCAGTGTCGGTGGGGGATTGCTAAATTATAAAAAGGTTTTTGTTAGAATGTCTTAAGGCAGAAGCGAGATTGGGGGCTGCATGTTTGTTGGGATTCTCATATGCAGTTCATAACCTGAATGCCGTTATACCGTTGATACAAACAAATGGTGGGCGGCGTGTCGACTACATAAGGCGGCGATTATGAGATTTCCACGAACCAGCGGAGTCCTTCTTCATCCGACATCTTTTCCCGGACGCTATGGTATCGGAGAATTGAACGATGAGGCGTATCGGTTTATTGATTTTCTTTCGGATGCCAAACAGAGCCTTTGGCAGGTACTGCCGTTAGGTCCAACCGGTTATGGCGATTCACCGTACCAATGCTTCTCCGCTTTCGCAGGCAATCCATTGCTTATTAATACGGATAAGTTAGTTGATGACGGCGTTTTGCATCCGGACGATCTTAACGATACCCCCGATTTTCCCAAAGAAACAGTCGATTATGGATGGGTTATTTGGTTTAAATCACAGAAACTTCGCTTGGCACACGAGCGCTTTCGTGAAGGCGCATCGGAATTGCACGATGCCTTTGATCAGTACTGTCAAGAAAACGACTGGTGGTTGGATGATTATGCTTTCTATGCCGCGCTAAAAGATGCCCATGAAGGCAAAGTCTGGACAATGTGGGAAGAGGGCGCCGCGCATCGGCATCCGGAAGCGCTTGAACGTTGGCGAAACGATTTGGAAAAGGAAATACAAGCCTATAAGTTTTGGCAATTTCTCTTTGAACGGGATTGGCGAAACCTCAAGTCCTATTGCGGAGAACGGGGAATCAAGATCGTTGGAGATATCCCCATCTATGTAGCCCACGATAGCGCCGATGTCTGGGCGCATCGGGAATTATTCCATTTAAACGAAAATGGCGATCCGACCGTTGTCGCCGGTGTTCCACCCGATTATTTCAGCAAAACCGGCCAACTTTGGGGAAATCCGATTTACCGATGGGACTATTTGGCGGACTCTGGCTATCGGTGGTGGTTGGACCGTTTCCGCCGGATACTTACTCAGGTTGATGTGGTGCGCTTGGATCACTTCCGGGGATTCGAGGCCTATTGGGAAGTGCCGGGCGGTGAAGATACAGCGGTGAATGGACGCTGGATTCAGGGGCCCGGTGCCGCCCTTTTCGATACGCTGCATTATGTGTTCGGCGAGCTTCCGATCATTGCCGAGAATCTTGGGTTGATTACACCTGAGGTTGAAGCTCTGCGTATGCGTTTCTCATTCCCGGGAATGGCCATATCGCAGTTCGCATTCGGCTCGGATACAAAGAATCCTTATCTTCCCCATAATTTCACGGACAATATCGTGGCCTATTCAGGCACGCACGATAACGATACGACTGTCGGGTGGTGGAACGATACGGCCAGCGGAAGCAGCACGCGTTCGAAAACGCAGATTAAGAAAGAACGTGAGTTTGTGAAGAAGTACCTCAATACCGATGGCTCTGATATCGCTTGGGATGTCATACGTGCCTTGATGGTTTCTGTTGCCGATACGGTTATTTTCCCGCTCCAGGATATTCTTTCTTTGGGAGGCGAAGCGCGTATGAATCAACCCGGCCGCCCCAGCGGGAATTGGCAATGGCGTTATACACAGACGCCTTTGCCTAAAGATGCCATAAAGCGGCTTCGTGAAATGACCGAGATTTATGGCCGGAGTCCGGAACAAGAAGCCGAGTAGCGTTTACCACTACAACGCTGTTGCCAAAAGCCTATTCCGCTCATAGAGTGTCTGCACATGAAACATTTGAGTTTACGAGCGACGCTGAGGTATTGGCTATGATCCGGTTCGGTTGTTGTATTGCCGCATTGTTTAGTTGTATTTGTTTGATTTCCACTCAAGGATACTGTGTTGACAGTACGGTTGTGGGCGATTTCTACATTGAACCTCCCACGCTGCTTTGTGCGGGCTTTGAGTGGAAGATTGAGGGGGACGATAACCGAAACGCGACTGTGACAATTCAATATAAACAGGCTGGGGAATCCGCATGGAAAGAGGGGCTGCCTTTGCTGCGCCTTCAGCATGAAAAGACCGTTTTCCCTAAGCTGGATGTCGATTATACCGCTCCCAATATGTTTGCCGGCAGCATTTTTGATTTGGAGCCGGGAACAACTTACGACTGCCGTCTTACAATGAGCGATCCCGATGGTGTTGAGGGAGAGGCCGTCAAGAACGTACAAGTTACGACACGCACAGTCCCGCAAACCTATACCGGGGGGCGCGTTTTGCATGTCTATCCCTCAGGGTACAAAGGTGAGAAAGAAGAGCCGAACTATCCCGACCTTTTAGAGGCCTATTATGGAAAAGGACAGGGGTATTGGGGGCCGGCCCAGGTTGAACCGGGAGATACAATTTTAGTTCATGCGGGTCTTTATCGCGCAGATTATAAAGGGTATTCGAGCAACCTGAATCTTGACTTCTACGGCCAGTATGTTCTCTCCAAAAGCGGTACACCCGATAAACCGATTACGATCAGATCTGCCGGTGATGGTCCGGTTGTGTTTGATGGCGATGGATGTTCGCGCTTATTCGATGTCACTTCCGCGGATTACACGCGTTTTGAAGATATCACCATAATCAATGCGGATATCGGTATTTATGCCGGTTTACGTCATGTTATTGGGTGTGACGGTCTGGTTGTGCGCAATTGTGTTCTCGATCAAGTCGGTGTAGGGATCATGGCGCAGTATGTCGGCTCAAAGAACTTCTACATTGCTGACAATGTCATTTTGGGACGGGACAACCGTTATCGTTTGCATGGCTGGACAGGCGATTGGCTCCAATATGGCCTTCCTTCGGAATTGAGATCGTTTATCGGTATCGATATCAATGGGCAGGGGCACGCCGTCTGCCATAATTATGTGGCCTATTTCCATGACGGTATCGATGTTACGCAGCAAGGAGCGCCCGAGTCCGATGATCCTTCCATGAAAGCCGCTTCTATCGATTTTTACAACAACGATATCTTTCTCATGGCCGACGATTCCTTTGAAGCGGACTGCGGCGTGCATAATATCCGGCTATTTCGAAACCGGTGTGTTAATGCCGCGCATCATGGTTTAAGCGGCCAGCCGATTTATGGCGGTCCCGCCTATTTTATCCGCAATTTTGTTTACCATGTGCCTTTTGGAAACGCGATGAAATTAAGTATTTTTCCATCAGGCGTGCTTGTGTATCACAATACTTTTATCGCCGATTGGTCAAGCCCGCCTTATTCCAATGTGCATTTAAGGAACAATTTATTCTTGGATACAGATACACCCGGACGCCCGATTTTGGCGGGGACGACATATACCGAATACACAACTCTGGATTACGACGGCTATCGCTATAACCGTAACTCGGAAAAGCAATTCAGCTGGCGCTCACCGGCGGAGGGTGTTTTGCGGGACTATGAACTTAAAGAAACCCAAGGTGGTTCGTTTGATACTTTAGGGGCGTTTGCCAAAGAAACCGGACAAGAGCAACATGGCGTTGTCGTTGATTTCGACATATTTGAAAACGTCAAGAAACCGGTCGTGGACGATCAAGGCCGGATATATGCATCCGAAGGTTTGGATTATCGTCTGAAACCGGGCAGCGTTGCTGTCGATGCCGGATGTCCTCTGCCTAATATAAACGATGGTTTTCGTGGAAAAGCGCCGGATCTTGGTGCATTGGAATGTGGGGATGAAATGCCCCACTATGGCCCGCGCACCATCAAGGCTCCGGTTTATTTGCCGGGATATGCTTCGCAAGAATAAGCTGGACGCTTTTGTTTATGCCTCGACTGTCCATGTGTCGTGCCCGGCGAGTAAGGATTGAATATCTCCTTTGCCGTGCATTTCGATGGCGGTCTCAACCTGTTGATTGACCAGGTCATCGTAGGTTGGACGGTTAACCGACCGCAAAACGCCGATAGGCTCGGGGAACTCCGGATGCTTCAATCGGGCCAAAAGAAAAGCTGTTGACTCGCGTGCTTGCTCATCGTGGACGAGTAGGTCGTCTTGAGTGATGCCGTTTTCGCCGATTTTTACAACTTCGATTTCGTTGTGTTCATTCATCCGCAAGCCCTTGTCCAAGTCCTTACCGAAAATCATCGGTTCGCCATGGACCAGCTCGATCACGTTATCTGCGCGGAGTTTGGCGTTTTGAGCGTATTCGAATGCACCGTCATTAAAGATATTGCAATTTTGATAAATCTCGACAAATGCCGAACCGTGGTGTTTGGCTACACGGTCTAAAACGGTTGCGAGATGTTTGGGGTGCATATCCACACCACGTGCCACAAAGGTCGATTCGGCGGCCAGGGCTAACGCCAAAGGATCGATAGGATAGTCGAGTGATCCCATTGGCGATGACTTGGTTTTTTTATTCTGCTCCGATGTCGGAGAGTATTGGCCTTTGGTCAAACCATAGATGCGGTTATTGATAAGCAAAATCTTTAAATTCATATTTCGGCGGAGAGCGTGAACGGTATGATTCCCGCCGATAGATAATCCGTCGCCGTCGCCCGTAATTACCCAGGTCTCCATGTCGGGCCGGGTAATGACAAAACCGGTGGCCACCGCCAGCGCGCGTCCGTGAATGGAGTGAATACCATAGGTATTCATGTAATAGGGAAACCGGCTGGAGCAACCGATACCGCTGATAAAACAATATTTCTCCGGTGGGCGTGTACCCGAAGCCAAAACCTTTTTGACTGTATTGAGAATTGCATAGTCGCCGCATCCCGGGCACCAACGTATATCTTGGCTGCTGGCAAAGTCCGCGGGTTTATAGGCTGTCTTGGATTCTATTGTAGACGATTCGATCTCTTTCACCGTTGCAGATGGCATAATCTATCCTTTATGAAACTCGGTTTTATGCAACGAGTTCTTTGTCTCGCAAAACTTCTTTAACTTGCTCTTCGATCTTCTCAATCATGAACGGGCGTCCGCTGACACGGCTAAAGGTTTGAGCATCCACCAAATAGCGGGCGCGTAGAATTTGGGTCAATTGTCCCCGGTTGAGTTCCGGAACGAGAATCTTTTTGAACTTCTTGAGAATTTCTCCGAGATTCCGGGGCAGGGGATTGAGCCAGCGCAAATGAAGCAGGCTTACGTCATAGTTTTGTTCGCGCAGCCTATTGACCGCGGCGAATGTCGATCCAAATGTGCTGCCCCAACTAACCAATAAAAGTTCGCCTCCACCTTCTGAACCTACAACTTCAGCGGGCTCTATAAATTGGGCAATCTTATTAATTTTTTCCTCGCGTATTTCAATCATGCGGTGATGGTTGTCGGGATCGTAACTCACGGCCCCTGTGCCATCCTGTTTTTCCAGTCCACCGACGCGATGTTGTAATCCCGGCGTGCCCGGAAGAGCCCAGGGGCGGACCAGGTTTTCATCCCGCGCATACGGACGAAAATCCCCATCGCTGCTTTGAGGATGATGAATAGGAATCTCTTCGATACTGCTCACATCCGGAATGCGCCACGGTTCGGCGCCGGTCGCCAAATAAGCATCCGTCAGCAGGATCACGGGAGTCATATGCTGCATCGCGATTCTGCAGGCCTCAAATGCCGCCTGGAAACAATCTCCCGGAGATTTTGCGGCGATAATCGGCACCGGGCTTTCTCCGTTGCGGCTATACATCGCTTGCAGAAGATCGGTTTGTTCCGTTTTGGTTGGTAGTCCTGTTGAAGGTCCGCCACGCTGCACATCAATAACCACAATCGGCAACTCGGTCATGACCGCCAGGTTGATAGCTTCGGTTTTCAGCGCCAGACCCGGCCCTGAAGTTCCTGTCACAGCCAAACCGCCGCCATAGGCCGAACCGATACAAGAGGTCACCGCCGCGATTTCATCTTCCGCTTGAAACGTACGGACATCGAAATTCTTGTGTTTTGCAAGTTCGTGGAGGATGTCCGATGCCGGTGTGATGGGGTAACCGGCATAAAAGAGCGGTTTGCCGCTCTTATGCGATGCAGTAATCAGCCCCAATGCCAAAGCGTGGTTACCGCTTAAATTGCGGTATGTTCCCGGCGGGATTTTTGCCTTGGGGACACTATAATTATATTTGAACAACTCTGCCGTTTCACCATAATACCAACCGGCTTTAAGAGCCCGTTCATTGGCTTTGCGCAGTGTTTCATTCTTCGCAAATTTGCTTTCAATAAATCGCAAAATCGGATCGAGATTGCGATTGTAAAGCCACATAACTACGCCGAGAGCATAGAAGTTTTTGCATCGTGCCGCCTCTTTGCCTTTGAGTCCGAATTCCTCGACGGCCGTGGTTGTCACTTTAGTAATCGGAATTTGGTGTACCGTATAATCCTCGAGACTTCCGTCTTCCAAGGGATTCGATTCATACCCCGCCAGTTTGAGATTCCCCGCTTCAAATCCATCGGAATTGGCAATGATAATGCCGCCGTCAATGAGGTCGGGGAGATTGACCTTTAAGGCCGCCGCATTCATTACCAGAAGCGCATTCAAGCGGTCGCCCGGTGTGTGGATATCGTACGAACTGAATTGGATTTGATAGCCTGAGACACCGTATGTTGTCCCGGCTGGCGCCCGAATTTCAGCCGGAAACTCCGGCATAACACTGATATCGTTGCCTAACAGGGCCGATGCCCCCGAAAACTGTTCGCCAATCAGCTGCATCCCATCTCCGGAGTCGCCGGCAAAACGAATGGTGATGCATTCGACTTCATGGGATGGCCGCGATGATTTACTGGTATCCATATTCAAAACTTTCCCTTAAGCCGGTTCTGTACTGGTATTCGGCTTTAATCTTTCGGTGGTGTTTTGTTGATTGCGGCATCGATTTGGGCCGCTGAGAGAGCCTATCCAGTCCCCGGTTGAACTTTAATAGTGGCAGGCACTTATGTCCTCTCCAGAGTCATGGTGTTGAATGAATTGGGTCCTCTCGCGTTAGGGAGCGGATTATAGCCAGAATGAAATCGGCAAGCAGGATTGCCCCGCATGTGTTGTCACCTCTGGTCATTTTTTTGCAGGGGGGAGAGCAAGGTCAAATTAGAGGATTAAATCTAAAGGTGTGTTTACAGTTTTGTGGATGATCCCAATTTCAGTGAAATAATTCTCAATTCGCACATTTATAAGGACGAAAGGCCCTGCATGGCCGATATCCCCATTTATTCGATGTGCTAAACTGGCAGCCGTTAAAATGCAGGGGTTCTTTGCTGTGTATCTTTGCCGTAAAGTGGAATCCCTAGATAAATGTAAGTTTCAGTCGTCCCTTTAAGAAAGGAAACGGTTTGATGATTGATAAAAATAAGTCTAACCGCCGCAGTTTTTTGAAAGGCGTTGCAGCCACGGGGGCGGTCATGGCCGCGCCATCCATTGTGCCCGCGTCTGCGTTAGGTGCAGATGGCTTTGTGGCTCCGAGCAACCGGATTGTAATGGGCTGTATAGGTGTTGGATCGCAAGGCACCAGCAATATGAATGGATTCCTTGGGAAAAAGGATGCCCACATAATTGCCGTTTGTGATGTTGATAAAGAACACCTGGACAATGCCAAAGGCCGTGTTGATGAAGCGTACGACAATAAGGACTGCGCCACCTACCACGATTTTAGGGACATAATCGGGCGGGGTGATTTAGATGCAATTTCTCTTGCTGTTCCCGATCAATGGCATGCCATTCCGGCGATTGCCGCCGCCAGCGCCGGTTTGGATATCTATGGTGAGAAACCTCTCTCCCGCTCAATTCGTGAGAGCCGCGCAATCTGCAATGCGGTTCAGAAGAATGCGCGCGTCTGGCAGACAGGAAGCTGGCAACGCTCAAAATCCAATTTCCGCCAAGCGGCCGAACTGGTACGAAATGGCCGAATTGGCCGTGTGCATTCAGTTGAAGTCGGCTTGCCGGAAGGCCGGGGATGCGATCCGCAGCCCCTTAAGCCGGTTCCCGAAGGATTAGATTGGGATTTCTGGCTCGGACCGGCCCCATGGCGTCCATACTGCGATTTCGGCGACCGCAAATGTCACTGGAATTGGCGGTGGATCATGGATTATTCCGGCGGACAGTTAACCGACTGGGCTGGGCACCATATCGATATCGCCCACTGGGGACTCGGCTATGACCGGACCGGACCTGTGGAAGTCTACGGCAAAGGAGAATATCCACAGGAAGGATTATGGAATGCCCCCACGTCTTATCGGTTCTATTGCACCTATGCCAGCGGTGTAAAAATGACGGTCTATAGCGGCGGCCGGAGCGGCACCAAGTGGATTGGCGACGAAGGCTGGGTCTGGGTTGACCGGGGTGGCCGGCTTGAATCCAACAATGAATCGTTGCTGAAACCTGATGCGATTGGCCCGGGCGATATCCGGCTTTATAAGAGCGACGATCACCATCAGAATTTCTTGGATTGTGTGAAAAGCCGTTTAGAAACGATCACTCCTGTCGAAACGGCCTGTCGTTCAATCTCGGTCGGGCATTTGGGTGAAATCGCCATGCTGACGGGCCGGAAGATCAAATGGGATCCCGTAAGAGAAGAGATCATCGGTGATCCTGGTGCCAGCGCGTTGTTGGGCCGTTCATACCGAAAACCTTGGATTCTATAAATTCGGATATAAAAATCAGTCGAGGCGAACAGACGTTTCAAAATGAGGAAGACGATGATCGATAAAAAAGCCAACTATTCACGATTGCTCCTGGCCGCTGTTTCCATTGCGGTCGTTTTTAGCATGGGATGTCAGCACGGCACAGTCGGTGCTGTTCAAGATGATCCGATTGCCAGCTATGAATATGGTCAGAGCCGCACGGCGTTGACCGCCGTTGAGGCGGAAATCCGCGATGCCACGCCGCAACAGATGGCTGCCATCGAAGACCGTATGTTGAATTTACTCAAGTCAAAGAGTTCAACTTATGAGGCCAAGGATTTCGCATGCCGCATGCTGCGCCGGATGGGATCTGAAAAGTGCGTCCCAACTTTGGAAAAACTTCTTTATTGCGAAAAACTTTCCGATATGGCCCGGTTCGCGCTGCAAGGACTGCCCTATCCGGAGGTAGATGCGGCTTTGCGCAAGGCGCTCAAGAAACTCGATGGCGACTATCAAATCGGCGTGATCGGAACCATCGGCCAGCGTGGTGATGCCAAGGCGATTCCGGAACTGGCCAAACTGGCCCGTTGCCAGGATCCGGCCGTTGCTCGCGCCAGTATTTCCGCGTTACGGCAGATCGGTGGTATCGAGGCAACACGTGCTTTAGAAGGACTCCAGTGAGTTTTTTTGTTGCGGATTTCTTATGATTGACGAAAGCAGGCGCGTGCGGAGTGTGCAACTTCACACGCGCCTTTAATTTTATGCCTGCATTTTGGTTGAAATAGCACGATACGAGACTGATTACTATGAAAAAGAAACATTCACAAACACGCCGAAATTTTCTTCAGCAATCCGCAGCTCTTGCGGGCGCCGTTTCCGTATTCCCTTCTATTGTTCCTCAGTCCGTTTTCGGAGCGAACGCTCCGAGTAATCGCATCACCATGGGATTCATAGGAACAGGTAACAATGGCACCAACTATCTCAAACTGTTTCTAAAAGATGAGCGTGTACGGGCTATTGCGGTTTGTGATGTGAATCGTGAAGGCCCCGGCTATTGGGATGGAAAAATTGCCGGACGCGAGCCTGCACGGCGAATTGTGAATGACCATTATGGAAATCAAGACTGTGCGGTTTATGAAGATTTTCGGGACGTCTTGGCTCGTGGCGATATCGACGCGGTGCAAATTTCTACGCCGGATCATTGGCATGCCTATTTGGCTATTGCCGCCGCAAAGGCCGGAAAAGATATCTACGGACAAAAGCCACTGTCACTAACCGTGGCTGATGGCCGTGCAATGGTAAAGGCCATTAATCGTTATGGGCGTATTTGGCAGACCGGAAGCCAGCAACGTTCCGATTTCAACTTCCGCAGAGTGTGTGAATTAGTCCGTAACGGCCGCATTGGGAAATTGCATACGGTCCGGTGCGGATTGCCGGGAGGAATTCCCGATTACGGGCATACGGCATCGCAGACAAATCCTGAACCTGTGCCTGATGGCTTTAATTATGAAATGTGGTTGGGACCGGCTCCCGAGGCGCCTTATTGCCCGGCACGTTGCGGCGTGAATTTCCGATGGATCTATGATTATTCGGGCGGCCAGGTTACTGATTGGGGCGGTCATCATCCGGATATCGCCCAGTGGGGTATGAATACGGAAAAGACCGGCCCGGTTGAGATTCGTAATGCGCACGGTGAATTCCCCGATGGGCCACTCTATAACACTGCCGTTAAATATCACTTTGAGTGCATCTATGCGAATGGCGTGAAGTTGATTGTCTCAGATGAAGAGCGTCATGGAGTAACATTTGAGGGCACAGAAGGCTCTGTATGGGCTACTCGTGGACGGCACGATGCCGACCCCAAATCAATTCTCGATTCGGAAATCGGGGCTGATGAGGTTCATCTTTATGTAAGCGACGATCATACACGCAACTTTATCGATTGTGTCCAATCGCGGAAAGAACCTATCGCGCCTATTGAAACGGCGCATCGTTCGATTACCCTCGCCCATTTAGGCAATATCGCCATGTTGCTTGGCCGTGATTTGAAATGGGATCCGGTTAACGAACGTGTGATCGACGATGATAGTGCCAATGCTATGTTGACTCGCGCCTATCGGAAGCCTTGGGTGTTACCCGTATAAAGGCAGGAATCAAGTCATTTTCTTGGAAAATCTTTTCTTGACGAGAGTCTGCGTTGATGCCGGTCTTTGTCTGGAGTACCCTTATGTCTTATTAGGCTCCTATAATTAGAGGCAAGGAACACCATAAGACGTAGAAGTACTCGCGATGGCAAAGAAAACAGAGGCGAAAGAAAGCGGAATCGAAGCCGGCGCGGTGAGCCGGTCACGATCTTCTTTATTTTTACGTAGCCATCGTCTGCAAGCGGGGCTTGTCTCCTTTGCCGCATTTTGTGTGTATATTCCGGCGCTGTATGTTGAATGGTACTTCGATGATTTTAAGGCGATTTTGGATAATGCAAATATCCAATCGTTCAGAGGGCTGCAATATGTGCTTCGGAATTTTATTCATCGTGGTGTTATTCAGTCTACATACGCTTATGATTGGTTTGTATCACTTTGGTTAGGTTTGTCGGCGTCCGGTGGCGATTCGGACGTTGCGTTTCAGCCGTTACCGGTCTGTTTTCACCTAACCAGTATTTTGATTCATGTACTTGTTGTCTTTTTCTATTATTGGCTGCTTCGCAAATTAATTCTTTTGATCTGCCGTCCATCATCTGATGGTTTGCACTCATCTCCTTATGGCTATGTACCGTTTGTTGCCGCGCTTTGGTTCGGTTTTCAGCCGATTAACACGGAGGCTGTTACATATCTTTCCGGGCGGGCGTCCGCATTGGCCGCATTGGAATATATATGGGGATTATTGTTGATTGTCAGTGCCGCCGAGCGGTTCGGATTGTTTGATACGGCGGGCGAATCCCAAAAGAAGCGGGACTATTTTATCGGATCTGTATACAGTGCACTTGCCGTTGTTTGTTTTATTTTTGGGATTGGAACTAAAGAAATTATCGTCACGCTGCCTGTTGTAGCCGGATTGGTATTGGCCGTTTGTATGGCAGCACAAACCTCTTGGAAAGCAACATTTCGTCGTCTCTTGATCCCCTGCGGCGTTTTGGTGGCTTTGCTCGGTGTCTTCTTTGGCTATCGAGTGTTTATATTAGGTGGACTTGGCATCCCCGAGGGAGATGTACGTCCCTGGGATGTTAATCTTTACTCTCAGATTTCGATTATCGCCACCTATTATCTACCTCGTCAATTCGGGATCGGCGCGCTTGTTTTCGATCCTAATGTCCCGTTGATTGAGAATATCGGCGAGTCACGGTTGCTTTTATCGTTCGTAATTATTGTCGGATTGATTGTGTTGGCTGTTTTCTTTATCCGCCGTGAACCACTGGTTTTTCTGGGAATCCTTTGGTACTTCATCGCTCTTGCGCCCACATCGAGTTTTGTGCCTTTGAGCGATCTGGTGGCCGAAAGGCGCGTTTATTTGCCCAATCTCGGATTCGTTATGGCCATCACCGCGCTTTGCGCCTATGCTTTCCGAATTGTTATCTCAAAGCAAGTCAAAACGAAATTTCTGGTACCGGGACTGGTCTTTGTTGGATTCATATTCGTTGGTGTGCAGGCCTATAAGACCATCAGCAGAAATCTTCTATACGCGGACAAAGGTGCATTTTGGCAGCAGACGATACCGCACGTGCGTGATAAGGCCCGCGCCTACTATAACTTGGGGCTTTATTCCCGTGATACAGGAAAGCTCGAAGAGGCCATGGAGGCTTTTCGCTCTGCGGCGGCATATCCCGGGCATTTCGCTATCGCATCCGCAAATGCGTTGTCGATTATCTACATGCGTGATAGACGCGATTATGGCCAGGCCGAAGTGTGGTTATCGCGGTGCGTCGAACTGCAACCCGAAAACGAACGCTACTGGACAAATCTAGGCAGTTGTCTTCTTCTGGCCAAAGATTTTCAAAAGGCCGAACAATTCTATGCGCGTTGGCATCAGGTTTTCCCGAACAGTTTTTATTCCCTGCGATTTTGGGCTCAAGTCCTTCATAGCCAGCAGAGGTTGGATGAAGCGGAGGAAGTGTATAAGCGTACAATCAAGAAATATGGTGACGATCCAACCGTGCTTAAGAATTTGGCCAATATTGCAGAAGCGAAAGGCGATGCCGCTTCCGCAGAGAAATACCGGAAACGCCTTGAAAATCTGCAAAAGAGAAAATCCGGCTCTGAACGCAAACTTCCCGGTATACGTGAGTCGTTTCGCTTGGAATGAATTCGCCTGAAACAGCCAAGCAAAACCGGCCGCAAGAAAAAACTCACGAAAATCAGTGATTCTTGGGGACCTCGATCAACTCATCATCAACCAAATTTTCAAGATTTGGATTGGGAACTTTAAAATAAGCCGCTTCGCCTCCAGGTGCCGCAAATTCAGTCAGTGTTAGTTCCAAATCCTGTTTCGAAAATGGATACCAAACACCGGGCCCCCAGGCTTTGATGCGGCAGCCCAGTCCATTGGGATGCACGCTTTCATCCTCAAATGGACCTTCGATAGAGTCCGTATCGATTGTAATTAAACGTAAGTCGGTGTCCTTCAGCTGGTCGTTGCTATTCAGGTCTAATGTGAAAACCTGAGGTCCGTACATCATTGCCACGCGGCCCGCTTGTGCCTTGCGGCCCTTTATGAACCTCCATTGCATGGGCATATGCAAGCGCACTTGATCCCCATTCTTCCATTTACGCGTAATAGAGAAGAATTCACCTTGAACCGTCTTTTTGCTAAGAATCTCACCGTTTACGGCTACGGTGGTCTCTTGCGCCCAACGTGGGATGCGTAGTAGCAGTTCAAAATTCGCCGGTTTTGATGGAGTAACCTCGATCAATACCTGCCCGGTATTGGGATAGTCTGTTTTCTGCTCAATTTGGACTTTTGTTCCGCCAATATCTGTAATGAGTGCTTTTGAAGGCGCGTAGAGATTGACCGCAATCCCATCATCTTTACGGTAGTAGATCATATTGGGTAATTCGGCGATGATGCGGCGGTAATTACAGGGACAGCAATAAGTATCTCCATCAAAATAACTGCGCTTGCCATCGAAAGGAGTGTAGTATCGGATCTTTCGTCCATCGGGTGATTGTGCGGCAAACAAGGCGTTGTAGATGGCGCGCTCCATAATATCGCCGTATTTAGCCTGGCCTTCCATCCGCAGCAACTCGTCCATAAACCGGATCACGTAAGCTGTTGCGCATGTTTCGCCAAGATTGATTGTTCCCTCTTGGGTATCGTGCCAGCATTCATGATCGCCGCAGGTTCCGGTAATCACCAGTCCATCTTGTTTTATAATAAAATCCAAAGCCCGTGTGGTTGGTTTTAAAAGGCTTTCCTGTGGTTCCATGCGATAGAGTCTGAGTTGTGCGATACAACGGGCTATATAGGCATAAGCGTGACCCTGGATCGGCCCCCAACGGCCCAAGACAATAGGCCCGTCCCATTCCTGCAACTTCCTAAGTTTTGTGCAATAGTCCAGATAACGTTGTTCACCTGTCTCTTTGTAGAGTTCCAGCATGGCCGGTTCCGAACCGGTCACCGCCATATAGGTTGTGATATCGCCGCCACCCGGTATACGGTCCGGCTCCGGCATCCAACCGTTGATGATATAGTCAGCCAACTTTTGCGCCGCATCCAATGATCGTTGTTGGCCGAAAAGTTGATAATCAGCCACCAAACTATTGATGATATAAGACATTTCGTGGATGTCCCACAAGGACCAAAGACGGGCATCCGGTTTCACGATTCCGATGTAGCCATCCGGTTCCTGAGTCTTTAGGGTTTCACCAATTAAGTAGTCTTTAAATTGCACGTGGCTGTCATTGTGTGTATATGCCGCCAAACGCGCAGCCGTCTCAATTGTTTTGCCCAGGCCGATGTACCCCCCGCCCTCATCTTTTTGCCGGAATGGATTCAAGAAATCGTTTTCAATATCCATCACAAAAAGATTATTATCTGCCGTGATGTGGATACGCCTTCCGATTTCTCCACCGGCTTCCACATCCTTGCCCTGAACGGATGCCAGCATATCCGCATTGCCGGAGCCGGCATCAAGTAGAAATAGGAGCATGATCAAGACCAGGATATGCGAATAAGAAAATGTATATTTTCGGCGTATTGCTATTTTATGCATCGTGTTCCTGCCTAAAACAATCAATTGAGTCTGAAGCGTGAAGTAATAGTAGCAGAAACAAGGGTCCACCGGGAGATAATTATTTATCTATTTTCCCGGTTGCAGTGCAGGGCCGCAAATGTACTATAATTTCACATACTGCTGAACTCCGAGAGGATGAGTTTCAATGTTTAGATTATCATTCGTCTGCGCCTTTATTTTTCTTTTTTGTGGCCGCTTGGATGCTGCGACATGGTCAGTTTATTTGTCCGGTCAGCAACATGCAGAGGAAGCCATCAAGGTTTCACTGGATGATTTGAAACAGGTTGGGCAAGATTGCGCCCTCGATTTCAGTGTCGAGCCGGATGCGCAACTACAGAAGTTTCCTGCCGTTGTTGTCGGCGATAAGAGCAGGAATAAGATCACCGCCGAACTGATCTCAAAGGGATTGCTGGACCTAAAACCTATTGATAATGCCGAAGGCTATGAGATTACAACTCTCAATCTTACGGGGGGGAAGGTGATTGTCGTCTCAGGAGGCGGCCTCATGGGCGATGTCTATGGTCTCTATTGGCTTTTGGACAGGATGCGGGTGACGGGAACCTTGCCGGAGATCAATATGGTACGCAAACCGGCCCTGGAATATCGCTATACGAGAGTTCCGGTCAAAAACAAAAAAGATATTCGTAATGCGCTCCGGTATGGTCTCAATACCGTCTATGGTGATGATCCTCTTAATCTTATTCCCTGGGATGCGGAACCTGAAAAGTCCGAGAATCAGAAACACCGGGCGGACACAAAGGAATTGGCAGAGTATGCACATGCCCTGCACATGAATTTCTTATCGTTCGGGACAGACTTCACTTACCATCCGTCATTACTTGAAGAATTCGGCGCCACGCTTACTCCGAGCGATCCGCGCTTTTGGGATGCTGTCCAAGCAAAATACCGCCGTCTGCTCCAATCCAATCCGTACCTTGATGGTGTTGCCACCTTTACCGGCGAAGAGCAGCGTTATTGGGGCAATTATCGAACGTTTGACATGATTCATGATGGCGAAGGCTGTGACTGGAGCCTGCAAAAACGGTATCGGATGTTCGTGACCAAAGTGGCCGATGTCGTTGTTGGGGAATTCGATAAATTACATTTCCATCGTACATGGATTACCAATGCCTTTGAGCAGCAGTCTCAAGCGGCTGTGTATAAAAAGATATTTACGGATGAAGTTCCCATTAGAAATCTATTCTTGATCCCCAGTTTCACGCAAAATGACCGCTGGTGGCATCAAGTTTATAATCCCACAATCAACCAAACCCCGCACAATATGATGGTTGTTTTTGAGCAGATGGATTATCACGCCGGCGGCAATGTGTTCCCTGTATTTCCCGGGCAGTATTTTCAGGGCGGATTAAAGACGTATATGGAAGTTGAAAATCCGAATTTAAAAGGCGCCAGTTTGGATTTGCCTTCGAATTCCGGTTGGGATTCGAGGTGTATGACTGCTTACACCGTATCCCGTTTGGAATGGGATATTAACGAAGATGTACGGCAAATTGCAGAAGATTTTGCGGCAATTCATTTTGGTCAGAAGGCCGCCAAGGGAATGGCATCTCTCTTTCTGCTTTCTCCCGTTGCCTATAAATACGGTCTTTATATCGAACCGGTCGCTTATGGCGAATTCAATTCGCTGCCGCATATTCGCGTGGGGATGTTTGTCGCCGAAGGGTACCCACGTATCGATCATGGCCGCGAACATCTGGAATTTTTACGTAAGATTTATCTCCGCTGCAAACCATGGGAAACTGAAACTCTTATGTATCTGGATCATGGACTCTCAACAATCGAATCCATGCTGGAGCAATACAAGGATATCCGTCCTTTGATAACGGATACGAAGAGTGCTGAAGATGTTGGTACGTCTCTTGATATGACCCGCCACTTGATCCGTACCAATAATCTCTATGTCAAGTTGATGTTCGCCTACTTCGATTATCGCGAACAGCGTTCTGATAAATGCAAGGCGAAACTGGCCGCGCTGGCTTCAGATTTGAAAGGCACGCGGGATGCGTTTACACAGATTCCCGGTTTCCGCTATCAACTTTTTGGTGTAGACCAACTCCTGCAAAATGCCACGGAGGCGATTGAGGATTTGGACCAGGCGGAAAAGGTTGTGGCAAATGCACCAACTTCAGAAGTCATTGAGCAGGTAGTCGCCGAGCAACAGAAAAAATACGCAGAACTTCTAAGTCAATATGAAAATGACGCCGTGAAAATCCTCCATTGGGAGGGGCGTGTCGATGGCCGCGATATTATCAAAATCCATGGAGACAAACTTGAAATAGAGCATCTGCGTTGGGATGGAATGTATTTCAAAGACTACGAAATCCTGAATCCCCTGCCGAACAAGGCGGTGACCGTTATTCCCAAGGACCTCGAATCGCGGCCCATGCACCCATTCATTCTTGAACAGCCTTCGAAGCAGAATGATTACACCGTTCAGGTCTATCTCAATGACATTCCGGGCGGGGCGGGATGGTGCAAATTCGATCTCTATTTCATCCCCCATACTCCTGATGAGTTGGGGCTGACAATCGATTGGTCGAAGTGACCGGAGATAGTATTAGGCATAGGCGGGATCGGAAGGTTTAGGAGGCCCGTCAAATGTCAACTCAATAACCGGCAAATACGGATCGGGAGGAGTCACGGGAAGGCCATGCAGCCATACCCGGTCACCTTTTTGTTCGATGCGTGCCTTTTGCCCGGTTGAGAGCAGGATCGCGGATGTCACTTTGCTCCCGCACCACGCAAACGGTACCGGCGATCCCGGCCAGCGTTGTGCGAAGATATAAACCTTATCTCCCACGCGGCTGTTGAGGCCCAAACCGGGAGTCATAATCGGCGAAGGACCCGCGCCATAGATCGCTTTGCCATGAACTTTCATCCAGGCCCCTATGGTTTTTAGCCGTTCTTGCAGGTTATCCGGGATTTTTCCACTGGCATCCGGAGAGACATTAAGCAGTAAGTTTCCTCCTCCATCGACGCAGGTTGCGAGCAGCCTAAGAATTTCATTCGTCGATTTGTAGTTGGTGTCATAAGGTGCGTACCCCCAGCTGCGGTTAAATGAATAACATGCCTCCCAAGGCCGCTGTTCTGCGCGGATCGAATTTTCAGGTGTGCCGAAATCGGCCGGTTCGCCGGCCCGGTTGTTGATGAGGATATCCGGTTGAAGCGAACGCACCATTTCGTTCAATTCCCGGGCGCGCCACAGTTCGGCGTTATGGGGGATCATCATGTCATACCAAAGGATGTCGATCTTCCCGTAGTTGGTGCATAACTCCCGAACTTGAGCGTGGGTTTGTTCGACAGATGGCTGATAAACCTCATCCGGCTGCACGGGTTGATGAGGCTGGGTGCCGGGAAAATGCCAATCCAATAGCGAATAGTAGAGGCCGATACGCATATCCGCTTTGCGGCATGCTTCAACATACTCCCCAATCAAGTCCCGGCGGGCCGCTGTCTTGGGAGCCGTGAAGTCTGACACGTTGCTATCAAATAGACAAAAACCGTCATGGTGCCGCGTCGTCAGAACCATGTATTTCATACCCGCATCGCGTGCCAATGACACCCATTCAGCGGGATCGTAATCCTGGGGATCGAACCGGTCGGCCAAAGGGGCATATTCATCGAAGGGGATATGCTCTTGATACATGGCCCACTCACCCCGGCCCAATATCGAATAAAGCCCCCAATGAATAAACATGCCAAAGCGCGCTTCCTGCCACCAAGCCACCCGCTGCTTGGCACGGCTATCCAAGCCGTCCTCTGCAACGGCCAATGCCAAAGGTTCATGCTGAGAGGCCAAGACTGTGGCGCATGCCGATAATGCCGACTTCTTTACAAAATGTCTTCGATTTAGGTTGGGATTGGGAGCATTCATTTCACATTACCTTTCCGGTTAATGATTCCGAAAATGCCGCTTGCTTTTTTCTCTTCTACCGAACAGACTGGGGCAAGAAATGGTTTTTGCGAAGGGGAATCTCCGGGAAATCGAAACCTGATTGTGATTTTCCGCCCAGGGCATCTGTGAGGAGGTCTGTACCATGCCGAAAAAACTCGAAATGCATGTAATTTCCAACACCCATTGGGACCGGGAGTGGAGTGTCAATTTTCAAGAAACAAGAATGCGGCTTATTGAATTTCTTGATGATCTTCTCGATCTATTCGATAAACGGCCGGATTATAAATCGTTCTTATTGGATTCTCAGACTGTCCCTCTTGAGGATTACCTCGAGGCACGTCCTGAAAACCGCGAACGGATCGGACAAGCCGTCTCCACTGGCAGGTTAATGGTTGGACCATGGTACACCTGTCCTGAGGAGTTTTCGGTTAATGGAGAATCTTTGGTCCGAAACCTGTTTTATGGCCATAAAATCGCGAAGTCCTTTGGGAAGGTTATGAAAGTTGGGTACAGTCCTTTCTCTTATGGGCAAGTCTCTCAGATGCCCCAGATTTATATGGGATTCGGGATCGACAGTATTCTTTTCTATCATGGCGTTACCCATGATGAAGTTTCGAATGAATACTGGTTTGAGGGAGCTGACGGCACACGGATTCTCGCTTCTCAAATTAGCGCCCAGGCTCGTTACAATTTTTATCATGCCGTCTATCGGCCCGCCGTTCACAAAATGGAGAACGATGCCCGGGTTTATGATTGGCAAGATGGCGGCCTGCCTTTTCATATCTGTTCTGAAGATCAGCCTTACGAACAGTATTATCTGTTGGATCCGCCCCGTTACTTCAACAGCCGCAAAATTAAGCCTGCGGTCCTCGCCCTTCGAGAGATTGAGAAACAGAATGCTTCAACACCTTTCCTGGCGTTTATGATGGGGCATGATGCCAGTGTCGGCGATGAGAGTGTGCTGAAAATTATTGAAAGCGCCAAGCGCTATTTGGGCCGTGATGTCATCTTGCACGGCAGCCTTCCGGAATTGATGGAAAAAGTGAAATCGGCTGTTAAGGATCTTCCGGTACTGAAGGGCGAACGCCGTACACCCAAAGTCCGGACCGGACGTATCCATCTTTATAGTGATGTAATTTCGGGTCGATCCCGGGTAAAACGTTTGAATGCGCAGATGGAAGAGTTGCTTCAGCGCCGTGTCGAGCCTTTCGCGGCTTTGGCATGGACATTGGGCGCGGATTACCCCGACGTATTGCTCGATTATGCCTGGAAGGAGATGTTAAAAGGGCACGCCCATGACTCGATTGCCGGAAGCGGTGTTGAAGATATTGAATTGGATATGCGCTATCGCCTTCGCCAGGTATCCAATATCTCCCGCGGAATTATTCGGCGAAGTTTGGGGCATATCCAACGCCGGATCGATCATTCATCCGTTAATCCAACAGATGTTTTGGTGACGGCCTTTAATGCTTCACCCCATGCGCGTTCCGAAGTCTTAAGTGCTGTTATGGATATCCCGCCTCATGTGGCCTCGCGGGAATTCGATTTGATTGATGTCACTAGCGGAAAACCCATTCCCGTCCAGATTGCTACCCGCAAACCGAATCATGTTGTTGTGCATCATGCAAAGAATGCCAACCACACCATGAATTGCGAACAAGTGCGGTACCATTTCGATGCGTCATCGATACCTGCTATGGGTTATTCCTCATTCCGCTTAAATCCCAAAGGGACTTTCGCAAAAGGCGGATTGGTGTGCGGCCAAAACTGCATGGAAAATGAGTTCTTGCACGTCAAAATCCAATCGGATGGAACGTTGCGTGTTACCCATAAGCCATCCGGCGTGGTCTATGACGGATTGCACTACTTTGAAGATAGCGGTGAAGCAGGGCAGGCCTGGATGCATGTTGAGCCGGGAATCGACCGGATGGTGACCAGTCTGGGATGTCCGGTAGCCGTTGCACTCGAAGAATCAGGTCCGCTTTTTGTGCGTTATCGTGTGGATTATTCGATGACTATCCCCGTGGGATTAGATAACGCGGGTAGTAATGCGTGGGAACGGATCGATGGATTTGATAATGCGGCGCGCCGCACTGAGGAAACCTGCGCATTTTTTATTACTTCTTACTTCACGCTCCGCAAAGGCGCGAAGTCGATTGAAGTGAAGACATGCTTTGACAATAACGCGGAAATGCACCGCCTGCGTGTGTTATTCCCGACAATGTTAAGTGAGGCGAAGTATTGTTATGCCGAGGGTGCATATGATGTAGTACAACGTCCTGTTATTCCCGAACCGGACAGTCCCTGGCATGGCATTGGGCCGCGGACATATCCCATGCAGCGGTTCATCGACATTCATGATGGGAAAAACGGCTTGGCCGTTATCAATGATGGGTTGCGGGAATATGAAGTGACCCAGGACAATGAAAGAACGATCGCTGTCACATTATTGCGATGTGTTGAAACGGCGATATGCAGTTCGTCGGCTGGCTGGGAGATTCATCCTGATATGAAACTCTCGCAATGCCCCGGCGAACATACATTTTGCTATTCAATTTTCCCTCATGCCGGGAGCTGGGACCAAGCGGATATGTACCGCGAAGTCGACCGGCTTTGCACTCCAATCGAAGTGGCTCAGGCCGGGCAGCACGCTGGTGATTTGCCACCCAGCAAGGGATTTATGGAATTAACACCCACTAATTTAACTCTGACTGCATGTAAACGGGCTGATGATGGCAGAGGAATTGTTGTCCGGTTCTTTAATCCCACTGAGAAACAAATTCGAGGAGTATTGAAGTTCGCCAACAAAATCGAATCCGCCGAATTGGTCTCTTTAGAAGAATTGCCGGTCCGCACATTGAAGCCTGCTAGTGGTGCATTAAAGATTCAGTGCAAAAGCCGGGAAATCGTCACGGTCAGAGTGCAGTTCGCCGAGACAACCTAATGCTGGATGTATGCGGATTCCTTACTTAGAAGTGAGTTCCTCATAGACCGCAAAATTCGCATCCCGGGCGGCTTCAACCAGTTCCCAATGGGGACGGTCGGTGAATGAGATAAAGCCGATGTTGTAGTTCTCACCGTCGAATCGTCCGGTCAATGGTTCATCCAGATATTGGAACCAATGATGACCCACAAATGCGGGCAACTCCCAAACGCTTCGGGCATAGTCCGCGTAGGCGCGGCCTCGTGCCGCTTGATCCTGGACCGGGCCTAAACCGCCGGAGAACATCCCCCGGTCTAAAGCTCCGAAATGGAATTCTCCAATCAGGCAGGGCTTGCCGAGTGTGGAGGTGAATCCGTATGTCTCGGCATCAATGGTTTTTTGGTAGAGGTTGAAAGTAACCACATCGCAATGCTCCGCCGATACACGGACAACATCAATTGGCCGCGAAGAGAAACGACAACCGAGATAAAGATGATGAGGATCGTATTTCCTGATATTTTGAGCCACCGTTGAAAAATAGTGACCGGCAAAATGCCTTGTGAAATCTTCCAGGTCCTTTTTACATTCTTCGGATAAATCGGCAGGCAATTGAACCGGCGTATTTATAAAAGCATCCCAAGAAGCCGCTTCGATCTTCCAGGCTTTGGCCAAATCCTCAATTGTGTTGTATTTATCTTGCAGGTCTTTTAGGAATACTTGTTTTGCATGGCAGGCGTCGGTTTGTGATAGGGCTTGGAACGCCAGTGCGCACCGCTGGTGAATATCATCCCCCCAACCGCCCCACGGCAATTCATTATCGACAAAATATCCCAAACACCACGGGTCATCTTTCCACTCTTTGGTGACGCGCTCTATTGAAAGTTCAGCCTCTTCTTCGAATTTCGGATCGAAAACATCGATCATACTCTTCTCGTCGGAGCCGATGCGGGCCAGGTTGGTCTGGGAGATATGAGCCGCAACCGTGTATGGAATTTTCCTCATGCGGAACATATCCCAATTGGACCAATTCCCGATTGTGTTAAATCCCCACGAAGATAAACGCTCGATGGTTCGATCTTTCCATATCGGACGCCACTCGAGCCCGTATTTTCTGGTCAAGTTCATCCCATAGAAATCAATCCGAGTTGGATCTTCGCCATACATAAATTTCGAGAGAGGATCGGATATTTCCGGAAGCCACGTAAAGAGTTGCTCGCGCCCGGTGACTTTGCTCGATTCACTGTACCAAACACAGTCCATACCGATTGAATAAAAAAGATACCCGTTGGGAGTGACAAGCCACCAGCGTCCGTTTTGTTCTTGGGATGCAGCAGGCGGATGCGTCTCTTTCCCCCTTACAATATACGCTGTGCGGAAAAAACCGCTTGCCTGCAATCGAGGCCCTTTGGTCCAGCCGCCATACATATCTCTATCGTCTTGCGGTTTGTTTTTTTCAAGCCAGCGAATCTCCTCGCGGTCTTGTGCACGCAAATCTGAATCGTCGCTGATTTTCCCCGGCCAAGTTCCTCCGGTGTATTGACCATATTGATCGGTGATCTTTTTGACTTCCGGCAGCTGCATCAGACGGATGTTGTCGATATAAAGCGTGTGTTCGCGCTCCGGAAGGGGCAGGAAGAGTTGGAATGCTACGATATTGCTTAGGTCGATCTCTTTCGCGCTGACACCCAATGCAATTCCATTGGGCACCGGCAAGGGAATGCCGCGCATGTTGAGGTCTTCAAGTTTTGTAAGCGGCATAACCAAAGTCGCGGCTTGGCCCGGCGCAACCCCGCCGTTCCCGGTGATGCAATGCTGTGCCCCATCCGCTGAGGGATCGTCATCGACACGCACAGCCAACTTGATCGATTCTTTCTCCGGATTATAGACATCGATGGCCAAAGCACTGTATTGGCTCCAGTCTTTTTGATCGTAAGCCAAACCGTGTTTCAAAGTGATATTGGGCCAATTGACATGCTCGAAATCCACTTTAACGGCATGACCTTTTTGGCCCTTCCAGGCTTCGACCTGCTCGATACGGATATTGTTGCAGGTCAATTTCGCCAACGCACTACTGGATTCAAATGAGTGGATTGACAGGATATCCGTTTCCCCTGCGCCAAAAACTAAATTTGATATAAGAACGGTGCTCAGGATGAGAGTCGTGCCGCCAATCTTTATCTGCCTCATTGGTTCTTCCTTTTGATAAAAAGGTGAATCAGTCCATGTGCATCACAATGGAATGAATTCATGAATACTATACACCCGCACAAATCCCCCAGGCGGACCTTATATGGCTTTTCGCAACATGTCTATGAATAGACTGGCACAGCGCCGATTCAAACCATAAACAGGAACATCCGTTAAGCCGTTTGAAAACGGAATTATTTTTCAATTACAATTTCATCCCGCAATTTTCCATCTACATCGTAAGCACGATACACAAGCCGGTCGCCGACAATCTGAATGTCCAGAACTTGATAGGTGGCAACATTCGTCATGCCGAATTCGGTGTATTCGCGCTCGTCCTGGTCATACATCTTCACGCCGGAAACGGAAACGATGTAAATTGTGCCTTCCTTGGCACTACCCACCCGCTTCTGATCTTTCATCGGGTAGGTGCGCAGGTAGGCGTGGTCGTGGCCCTGCAGAGCCATGTCGACATGGTATTTATCGAAAATCGGTGACCATGTATCGCGCAGCTCTTTGTTGTCACGGCTGGCTTTCGATGAATAGGCGGGATGGTGATAGACGACAAATTTCCAAGTTGCTTCGGATTTGGAAAGCTGTTCGTCAAGCCAACCGGCTTGGGGACCCGGTGGAAGGTTTGAGTCGAGGATAACGAAGAGAGCATTACTGTATTCAAAAGAATAGGCACGTTCCGGTTCGATGGTTGAAGGTCCGTTTTCGCGCAAGGTGAACAAATCCAAATAAAGCCCGGGATATCCGCCTTGGCATTCGTGGTTGCCGATGACCGGTACGAGGGTACGCCGGTCGTAAATTCCTTCGGCGTTATAGAAGAAGTCATCCCAGTCCCAGCGTTCCATACCCCGGTTTACGATATCGCCCGCCATGATATAGAACTTGGCATCAGGCCGCTCCCGAAATGCGTTGTGAACAAGCGTGCCCCAACGGTCCAAGCCATTTTGGGCATCGCCCATATAAATGAAGGAAAACGGAACAGTCCGGTCCGGTGATGTTGTGAATTCGGCAAGTTCACTCCAGCCGTCTTTGCTGCCGTCTCCCACGGAATAGATATAAGTCGTATCCGGTTCTAGGCCGCGCAAAGTCACCGTATGCCGATTGCAGCTGGTATCGTTGATGATATTGAGCGTTTCCAGTTCTACAGTCTGCGCTTTATCTTTTTTAGGACGTATGGGATCGAATTGATTGAAGTCAGCTTTTTTCGTATATCGGACATAGCCTTTATCGACATCGTTGCTGGTTCGCCATTGGATTGTCTGTGTTGTTTGCGGATCGTCACTCCAGGTTAATGTGATTTGATCAGGACGTTCTGTGCTTGGGAAGCGGGTCTCTCGGAAGAAATTGAGCATCTGAAACCGAGTACGCCATAGACCCACTGGACGGATGAACTGCATGCCTTCCAACTCTTTGGGGAGAGAGACAATCTTATCTTCCCAATCCGTATAGACATTTGCGCCTATCTCCAGCCGCCCCATACGGCACTGGCCGGGATAAATATCTGTGATCTCGAGAGTGGTTGCTTTCGATTGAGGTTCAACACCAATGATGTAGTGGTCTTCACTGCCGAAAAAGGAGTTGAGTCCCAAGCCGATCCTTCCTGCGTGGAAGGGCTTCTGCCATACATCGAAGGTTTCGGCATCAATGCCTACCTCATAGCCGGTAGGCTCAAAACCTCTTTCCTGAATCCAAAATGGCTCGTCTCCCAATTCCTTGTCCCGTATTACGGACACAATCACCGGGACATTGACGGTGAAGCGGATATGCCCTTCGGCAAGAATTTCGCGCTCTTGGTTCGATATCAAATCATGCAGTTCGGACGCACGAAGTTTCAGCAGACGTTCGTGTGGCTGTTCCGCCAAGAGCCGTTTCTTGATTTCAGCCACCGTATCGTGGATGGAAGGGAAGTTATCGACATGCGCCAATGCGCTGGAGCAAATACATACACAAATCATGATTGCCGCCGGGACTTTCGAAGAATTGCAGAGATTATGCCGAATTTTCATTCACATCACCTGTTGAAGTGTCTATGTTTTGTAACATATTAACTTTGGGAGTCATATAAAAGGGAAGTTTAGATAATCTGTAACATAATGTGCTAACGCGGGGCATCTATGCGTTGTTCTTCAAAAAGATGGCAACTTTGTGGAACATTCTGTTGCATAAAACATGCATCAAGGAAAAAAGCGATAGGCTACACCAATATCAAATCACTACGTATAAATAGGAAGAAGAGGCTCTGTCGTGTATATAGAATTGCTTCATTAGCGGAAAACAAGAGTTTAGGTTGTCAATTAAGAGCATACTTTGGCTTTTTGCCTGAATTTCCGCTTGACCCATGTAAGACCAGACGTATAATTTTGATAGCGACGGGGAGTGTTGCACCCGAAAACTGACTGGAGATTTTTACCGAGAACGCTACCTTTATGCCTTCCTTCGGCTGGAGAGGTTTGTTCGTGCATTCGGCTTATGTCTTTGTGTGCATGCGGCGTGCATGTTAAAAAAGCGTTTTTTTGCACGACTCGTTCGCTACAGAATAGGTTTGAGCATTTGTTTTGCTGTGGTGCTGCGGCGGTTACGGTCCTTGAAATACTTGTTTTCGGGACGCCGCAAGTGGGCGGCCTAGAACAGCAAGGGGGGTCAATTCTCAACGACTCGCTGTCAACGGTATGGCGAGTTTGAGAGGAGTGATCTGTTACTTATCGTTGAGGAGATACGCGCTCGAACATTTTATATGCAACTGCGCGTATTAACATCCTGATTGTGCAAATGGCTAAAGCTGAATGGTTTGAGCCGCCACGCACATCATGGAGCCGGGGTTAGTAATAAAAGTGTAAGGGGCACCGTGGTGCTCTGATTAGACTTGTCTCAACCGGAACGGGGCCATCCGGGAGGTAATACTTGTGTCTTGCTATACGAGCGTAAAGGCCTAGTGATGAAATCTATGAAATCTGTTGTTGCGGCAAACCATAAACGAATCTTTGTTGTTGATGATCATCCGGTTGTTTGCGAAGGATTGATGCTTCTTTTTGGCAGGCAAAGCGGATTTAATGTCTGTGGATACACAACAAACAGCGAAGAGGCTTTCTCAAAAATTCTTAATGAGCAGCCTGATATTGTCATTGTTGACATAATTCTCAAAGGGACAAACGGCGTTGAATTTGTCCAACAACTAAAAACATCTATGCCCGCATTACGGATTCTGGTGTTCTCATCTCATGAGGAGACGTTGTATGCGGAATGCGCCATACGTGCGGGCGCCGATGGGTATATTACTAAATTTGATAATACAAACGTTATCCTAGATGCCTTACAGCGCATTGTGAATGACGGAATGTATTTAAGTTCCAAGATGGCCTCCGAACTGCTGGGAAATATGCGTAATCGCAATATGAAACCGGATGTCTCGGCTTTGTCACGTCTCACAGATCGTGAACTGGAGGTGTTTCGGCTTCTTGGTGAAGGTCTGAAGCCGGGATTAATAGCGCAACGGCTTAATCTCAGCCCCAAGACGATTGAAGCCCATCGGGCAAATATCAAGAAGAAACTTCATGTGAAGTCTGCAACCGACCTTGCACGAATCGCTATTCGATTTGTACATCACAACCTCCATACTCCCTCCCATTTTATTTGATCTGTAAAACTTGTTTATAATCAGTTGTAGCGGGATACAAGAAAGCGGATTTCCTTCTTTCTCTGACCATGCCTTCGTCTTTTGGGACTTTTTCGTTCTTTAAATCAACTTTTTATCGATAACGGCTGTTGAAAGTGTGCACTGCGCTGTTTGTCAATGCGCAGATTAAGGCAGCCTCAGAGATTTCACCTAGGTAAACATGGGGTTAAACCACTAGTGAAAAATGCTTTTATTGTCCTATGGTCGGCACAAGAACCCGCCATACACTGAATACACGGGAACTTTAAAAGCAATGAGGTGCAGAATGCAGGCAGTATCTTCCGTTGTGCAGCCATGTGACCGAACAATACGGTTCGGTCTACTGGATGATAGCCTTTCTGATTTCCTAAACACAGAGTGCCACCTTCAACTCCTTCTCTTTGTGAGCCGTCAATACTCAAATTCATGGATCAATCTCGTTGCGCTGTATTCCATGATGAAAAACTATTCTGGAAAGATTAGTGCCGGTGTTTGTCTTGTTGAAGATGCACCTGTGATTTGCTCGCATTTTAATATCGACTGTGTGCCGACGCTTATTGCATTGGCCCATGATTATGAAGTCGGGCGGTTTGTGGGAATTAGATCACAGGATGAATGTGAGCGATTAGTTGATCGTTGGCTTGGTCTTGCGGGGCGGATGAATAAGCTAAATGAAAGTATTGTTAATGAAACGATAAATGCTTGTGCCGGGGTGGCCTAAGTAACCTCTAGGTAATAAACAAGAACTGAAACGTTGTTGAATTAACAGAAAATTCAAGTGGGGAAACATGACAAAAAAAGGGGCGATTCTGCCAGTCGTGGAATCGATGGAAATGCATGCCAATGGTTTGGTCATGAATTCCAAGTTTGGGCGGCATAGAACTACTCATTGTCGGACAAGATGGCATTGAAAAGCTTTCTCTGTTGTCCAAAAACGTATTCGAAGTTTGCATCACACCAATAGAACTGAGGACTGTTGGGTGGGGTTTGAAAAGGAAAGTGAGGATACTTTTATGTTTAATTGGAAAAATTTAAGACTTGGAAAGAAATTCACTGTTGGATTTGGGAGCGTTCTAATTCTATTGGCCATTGTGGCATTGTGGTCTGTTACAGGCATTGGAAGCATGATTACGGGGATCGGGCATACCAATGAACTTGATTCGCTACGTGCCGAGATGATGCAACGTGAGATCGATCACCAAAATTGGGCGTCGAAAGTCTCTGAACTTCTAAATGATGAGCATGTAACGGAATTGAAGGTTGAAACGGATCACCACAAGTGCGGATTTGGGAAATGGTATTATGGCGAAGGACGTGAAGAGGCTGTCCGCCTGATGCCGGAACTGGTAGGAGTCTTAGAAGAAATCGAAGAACCGCATCGTTTGCTGCATGAATCCGCAATACAAATTAAAAAGGTCTTTCATCAGGCGGATCATAGCCTGCCTGAATTCCTTGCAGAAAAAGAAATCGATCATCTGAAATGGATTAACCAGTGCTATGCCCTATTTGCGAACAATCTTGAATCACTTGATGTCCAAACCGATCACCACAAATGCGGTCTGGGTGAATTTCTTTATGGAGAACTAGGCAAAAAAGCGGCCGAATCAGATCCACAACTTGCTGAGTTGCTGAATGCCATCAAAGAGCCTCATGAAAAACTGCATTCTTCTGCACTTAAGATTCAGGCCGAATGGATACAGGGAAAAGGCGAGACTCAAACCGAAGAAGTGAAGGCCGCTCAGGCCAGCGCACTTAATGTTTTTGAGACGGAGACGCTGCCGGCCCTCCATGAGACACAAAAAATATTGCAATCACTCCGTCATCGGGCGGATGAACTTATAGCGGGGATGAATCAAGCGGAGAGCATTTACGTTGATGAATCGATCCCCAATTTGAGCAAAGTCCAGGAAATACTTGGACAAGTTACCGATAAGACGGTTGAAGCATCAGTTTCTGCAAATGATGCAATGAACACCGAAGCGGGTCAGACCCGTATATCTGTAATCGCGATTGCCGCATTGGCTGTTGTGATTGGTATTGTGCTTGCTGTGATTATTGCCCGTGGAATTCTTGGACCGGTACATAAAAGTCTTACATTGGCGCAACATATTGCCGATGGCGATTTGACGGCACAGATTGATATCGAGAGCAAGGATGAGATCGGGCAACTCGCTGAAGCGCTTAATCTAATGTCGATGAATTTACGTGAGGTAATCAGCAATATCCAAGAATCCACAACACAAGTGGCCTCAAGCAGTGAACAACTCTCTGCTTCTTCACAGAATCTTTCCAGCGGCGCCACAGAGCAAGCCGGAAATCTTGAAGAGACATCGGCAACAATCGAACAATTAAACGCTTCAATCCAGTCGAATTCGGAGCAAGCGCGGACGGCAGCAGATATTGCCGGACGGTGTGCTGAAAAGGCCCGCGATGGTGGCGTTGCAGTGGCTAATACCGTAACGGCGATGAAAAGGATTGCAGACCAAATCGCGATTATAGATGATATTGCTGACCAGACCAATCTTCTGGCCCTGAATGCTGCAATCGAAGCCGCGCGTGCCGGCGAAATGGGCAAAGGTTTTGCCGTTGTCGCCGTTGAAGTACGAAAACTGGCCGAGCGGAGTCAAAAAGCAGCACAGGAGATTTCTGAACTAGCTGGTAACAGTGTGGATGGTGCAGAAAGAGCGGGGCGCTTGATTGAAGAAAGTGTTCCGGAGATTCAAGAAACAGCAAATCTTGTGGAAGAAATCAGTTCGGCATGCCAGGAACAGGCTTCAGGCGCCGAACAAATTACTCAAGCTGTTGGACAGTTAGATCAAGTTACTCAACAAAATGCATCGGTTTCGGAAGAGTGCGCGGCCGCAAGTGAAGAATTATCGGCCCAAGCCCAACTTATGCAGGAAATGGCAGGACGTTTCCGAATTAGTGCAAATGGAAACGGAAAAGGTAATGGGCATGCCGCTATTGCTGCCCCATCAAAGCATGACAATCATCATGCTTTGGATTATGTGGCCTCCCACCACGCCGGTCCCAACGACGTGGTTACTGTTTCCCGAAATGATCTGCGATGATTGATTGAAGGGAAAGCGATTCCACTCTATCCCGGGAAGCGTTCGTCCCGCTTCCCGGGAACAGCGTGGGAGATGTGATTGGCGCCGATGCAAAGCTCAAAATGATGTGAGGTTCATGAAGCGATGTTGGTGGGATGTCATTCCGGAATTGGTTTAGGGACTATGGGTGGTGGACAACGAAACTGCGAGTCAGGATCAGCAGAAAAAGCAGAGGACCGATTGATGAAGCCAACCGTTGTATTGAACCAGCTTCTGGAGGCGCTGGTTCATCCTTTGTATATTGTTGATGTTTCCGATTATCGGGTTACGTTGGCGAATTCAGTGGCGAAAGCCAATGGCATTTATGAAGGAAAAACATGCCACAAACAAGCGCATAAAAGCGATAGGCCGTGTTCTTCATTGAAATGCCCTTGTCCAATGGACACTGTTCTACACACAAAGACGCCAGTAACGGTCGAGCATATTCATTTTGACGAGGCTGGTCAGTCACGTGTATTTGAAGTGCATTGCTGTCCTATCATAGGTGATGACGGCGAAATTAGGGAGATAATTGAATACACGATTGATATCACGGAGCGTAGAGATGCCGAGCGGAGCCTGCAGGCTTCTGAATCGAAATTTCGTGAATTGGTTGAAAATTTAAATGATGTAATCCTGGCAATCGATCATGAGGGGATGATTCGATATATCAGCCCGATCGTAAAATCCATTTTGGATTATTCGCCTCAAGATTTTATCGGACGCCATTGTTTAACTCTGCCGCATGACAGTGATGCAGAGCGATTTAAAGAGTATCTTGAATACATAATGAAGGGGCGTTCGAAGACTGACGAATTTAAGGTTCTTTCGCGCAAAGGCAAGACGCATTGGTTTTCGATATCCTGTAGGCCCATGTTCGCCGGTGAATATATCGTCGGTGCGCAGGGTGTCATGATGGATATTACGGCTCGGGTGGAAGCGAGAATCGAGAAAGAAAAACTCCAGCAACAATTGTTGCAGGCCCAAAAAATGGAAGCCGTGGGGCAGCTGGCGGGTGGTATTGCGCATGATTTTAACAATCTTCTGCAGGCAATCCTTGGCTACACACAGTTGGCGATATCCGACTTGAATGATTCAGATAAGCAGTCCCGAGACCTTCTCGAGGTCGAAAAAGCCGCTGAAAAGGCGGCGCGGCTAACAAGGCAATTGCTTACCTTTAGCCGTAATCGTGCATTGAAAACTGTCGATCTGAGTTTAAATGAATTGATCGACAATTTTGCAAATATCATAAAGCGCATTATCGGAGAGCATATTGAATTGAGCCTTGACCTCAGCAGCGATCTTGCAGCGGTACACGCTGACTCGGGTATGCTCGAACAGGTAATGATCAATCTTTGTGTCAATGCACGGGATGCGATGCCGCAAGGCGGAAACCTGACGATCCGAACCGAGAATGTGCAAATCGACAAACTTCTCCCAAATGAACGCTATGGACTCAAGCGCGGAAATCATATTGCAATCAGCGTCTCGGATACGGGTATCGGGATGTCGCAAGATGTCAAACAGCGCATTTTCGATCCGTTCTTTACGACCAAAGAGGCGGGACAAGGCACCGGTCTCGGGTTGTCGACGGTATACGGGATTGTCCAAGAGCATAATGGGGCAATTCATGTTTATAGTGAACCGAATATGGGAACAACAGTCCGCGTCTATTTGCCGGCAGTGAACCGGATACCCGAACAAGAAGATAAGATCGCGGCTATTGAACCAATTGGTGGTGATGAGACAATTCTTTTGGCGGAAGATGATGAAAGTGTGCGGAGCATGGTTAAGAAAATTCTAACCAAGAAAGGATATCGTGTACTGACCGCCCAAAATGGTGAAGAGGCATTGCTTGTTTTGGAAAGCCAGGCTGAAAATGTGGATCTTGCAATTCTTGATGTGATTATGCCCAAAATGAGCGGAACCGATGTTTATGAACACATCAAAACCAGGTGGCCGGATAAGGCCGTCCTTTTCTGCAGCGGATATAGCGACATAAATTTCAGGCAAGGTTTTGAGTTTGGTCCGGAGTTGCCTTTTATTCAAAAGCCGTATGTGCAGCAGGTTCTTTTGAGAAAAGTCCGCGAAATCCTCGATGAGCGAAAAAGTATACGCATTTACGCCGAAAATTGACGCATGGTCATAGAGCGACAACCTTGGTTCAATGAATCGCGAATTAAAGTTTTCCGACCGGTCTTACATTTGCACCGATAGTATTCGTAACCACGTCTCCCAAATCTTCCCGAGCATCTTGTGCAAGTTTTAGCAGCCTTTTTACAACATCGGGGTGTTTCTCAGCCACATTCTTCGATTCACCGACATCTTCCTGTAGGTCGTATAAGAGTGGAGAATGACCGGTGTCTTCTTTCCATTCCGGTCGATAAACATGCAACTTCCAGCGTCCGCTGCGAACTGCCTGCAAACGGTCATCGCGATAATAATAAAAGAACTCATGTGGTGAACGTGCACCGGGCTGCGCGGTGATCAGAGGTTGAATATCTTTGCCATCAATGCGATTGGCGGGTAGCGGAGCATCGACAATCTTGGAGATGGTCGGCAGTAAATCCATTGTGCAAGCCATCTCTTTGCAGACCGAACCGGCGGGGATTGTTCCCGGCCAACGCATGATACATGGCTCACGCATCCCACCCTCCCAGGTTGTGTTTTTATGGCCGCGCAAAGGCCCTGCACTACCGCTTCGATAACCGTCGCGGATACCCTCAAACACAACCGGGCCGTTGTCCGATGTAAAAATCACCCATGTATTTTGATCGATCCCCGCTTCCTTCAGTGTTCTTAATATCTGTCCCACGCTCCAATCGATTTCCTCGATAACATCGCCATAAAGTCCGTGTTTCGATTTGCCTTTAAAACGTTCTGAGGCATGAATCGGCCTGTGCGGCATATTATGAGGCAAATAGAGGAAGAAGGGGTGTTGCTTATGAGTAAGAATGAACCGGACCGCTTCTTCTGTATAGCGGCGTGTTAAAAACTCCTGGTTTGGATCTTCTTCGATGATTTCTTCCTGCTGCATTAGGGGTAATGGCGGGGATTGGAAATCCATATGCTTGTAGTAATAACCGTTCATATCATTGCTGTAGGGGGTGCCGAAGAAATAATCGAATCCTTGGCGGGTCGGCAAAAACTTTGAATGATGCCCGAGATGCCATTTCCCAATACATGCTGTGCTATATCCCTTCGACTTCAACATCTCGGCGATTGTTACTTCATCCAAATTAAGACCTGTATCCGAGTACGGAAATAAAACCCGATGGGCCAATCCCAGCCGCTTGGGGTAGCAGCCGGTCATAAGAGCCGCCCTCGATGGCGTACAAACCGGCGCGGCGACATAGAAATCGGTGAATTGCATGCCTTCGCGGGCCATCGCATCCAGATTCGGTGTCTTAAATCCTTTTGCCCCGTAACATCCAACATCGCCATATCCTTGATCGTCCGTAAAAATGATGACGATATTCGGAGGTGTTCCGCCTTCAGCTTGAGCATGGCGACTCATGAGAAGAGCCTGCGTAGCGGCAAGGCTTGCGGATGCGCAGTGCAAAAAGCGCCGGCGGTTCATCGGTTGGATTTTATTCATAGCAATCGATCCTTGTGTGCGTCTTGAACGGCTGAATTCCGCGTTGTTTCCTTATTATGCTCTTAACCTTGGTTTGTGTCAGCTGGTAAGATCGTGAACTGCCGGGATTGCTGCCGTGCAATTTGTTGCGTATTCGGTGATCGCCCGGTTTGCAGGAATTTGATGAAAGACTGGTGAATTCGATCATGCCCTTAAAGTTTGAGCAGTTCAAATCGTGTGGAAAAAATGTGACCCTGGCCGATGATGTTTATATCGAGCACCCGGAATGCATTGAAGTCGGCGACAATGTTACTTTTATGCGCGGATTCCACATGATCGGCAAACCGGAAATCTGCAAAATCGGTTCGACAATTACCTTTTATCCGAATTGTTTCATCCAAGGTTCGCCGGGGCGATTTATCATCGAGGATCATGTGGATTTCTTCCCGGGAACCTACATAAGTCTTGGTGAAGGCAGCCGGTGTTTTGTTGAGATCGGTCATCATTCGCACTTTGCGCCGAATTGTGTTCTTTATGGCTGGGGCGGATTAAAAATCGGACCGTACTGCAACATCGCCGCGCATACTGTATTCGCTACGGTCGGACACCATGATGAAATCACCGACCGGCCCATGGCGCTGACCGGTGAAAAGTCGGGACCCATCACCTTGGAAGAAGATATCTGGATTGCCGCCAATGTGACGATTACCGCCAATACTTATATTGCCAAAGGCTGTGTGATTGGCGCAAATGCCGTTGTTACCAAAGATACCGAACCAATGGGGCTTTACGTTGGCATACCCGCAAAGCGGTTGCGCGACCGTTGATTGCTTAGATTCTTCGGTTCTCCGGTTTTTTCTCTTGTTCTAGACCGCGAGATTTGCACCACGCTTTTCGACTTCCTGACGCACTTGTGATGGATCGAGATCGCGTGGCGTGCAATTCTTCTCTGTGCTCATGGCTGCGGCAATCCCCGCCGCTTGGCCCATCATCGAGCATGATGTTGTCACACGGGCTGATGAGAGTGCGAGCTGGTCTGCTGAAAAACAACGTCCTGCCACCATCAGATTCTTGGCATCTTTTACCAATAGACTACGGTAAGGAATCTGATAAGGAGGGACGACCATCTCCTCCTTTTTAAGAATATAGGTTCTTTTGTCGTCATCCGGTTTATGCCCATCGAGATAAAAGACTCCCCGCGCCACCGCGTCGTCAAATTCCCGCCCCGCTCGAAGATCGTCCACGGCAAGAACATAATCTCCGACCACACGGCACCCTTCACGTATGCCGATAATGGGTGAGCACCCGTCGAACCGCCACGGTTTTTTATCATGCCGCTGATGGTAATCGAGAACCTCCATCATCCTTCGGCGGCCTTGAATCTCAGCAGCGGTCAAACCTTCTGTGCTTGTGGAATCGAACATGGGGATCTTAATTTTAATCGCGTTCCCACCCGGGCCATTCGGCCAAACACTGGTCATGGGCAAATCTTCTTTATCGGCGATGACACCGAACCATTCGGGCGGCACCTGAGGCCACACTTCTTCCTCCGGGATATGCCGCACGAAATACATCATCGACATAGGTAATTGAAATCCGCTTTGTGGGTTCCCCTTCATGGTGTCGAATCCGGCTGCGCGGCCAAGGTCGGCGTCACCGCTGCAATCGATATATTGTTTGGCGCGTAGAGCCTCCGGACCGGATTTGCCGCAAAGAATACACTCGGCAATGCGGCCGTCCTTTTCCAACACATCCACAAACCGGGTATGAAGCAGGAGTTTAACCCCGCGCTTTAGCAACAACTCCTGCAAAACAATCGGAAGAATGTAGTGATCGAAAACACGCGCACTCAGTTTCGGATAAGGCTTATAGGGGACAATCGCGTCAAACGCTTCCAGGCCCTCAACGATTGAATCGAAGACCTCACCTTGGTTTGCCGTCTCGCCGCAAAATGAAGCTACGCCCCCGCTTGTCGAATTCCCCCCGGTAATTGCGAAACGTTCCACAAGAATAACGCTCGCGCCTGAGCGAGCTGCCGCGCAAGCCGCGGATACGCCTGCAATTCCGCCGCCGATAACAGCAACGTCCGCCTCGTAACGAAGAGGTACCTGGCGCTGCCATGTAATGGATGATTGAGAATTTGCGGAAGATGAATTGTCAGCGGACTGGGCCGATTGATTGGTTAGCAATCCTGCGGCGGCCCCGGCTGCGGTTGTTCGAATAAAATGGCGGCGTTTCATGTAGCGGTCTCCTCTTTAATCGCACACGAGTTCTAATTCGGAATCCGATTATTGCATTGATAGTGCTTACCGATTAGGGGAGGGGGAGAGAATCCGGCCATGGATGATTGACATCGAAATTAATGAAAAAAACTGCAAATCGTTTGCCTAATTTAAAATGGAAGTTGCTGGCTCATGGACGATATAAATTATCGTATCGACCATCCCTTCGTCTGTCATGCATGTCAGGCGGTGCGAGCCGGGTTTGAGTTGCAGGTGTATTGGAGATTCCGGAGTTGATGTGCCCAGGTATGATTCGCTGTCATACCAGTGCAGACGTTCCTTTGTATCGAGTGAAGTCCGAACACGTATGATGTCGCCGTCGGATTGTTGTGTCAGAACAAACTCTGCATGATTGGAAGGTTCCAAAATCCGCAAATCCTTAAACACAGCCTTTTGAGATGTGCTATCGTGTGATTCACGTTGAATATAGGCGGTTGTAATGTTGGCCAAATCCCATCCATGCGGTGTGCTCGGCCAACGTTGAATCACGCCGCCTGTATTTGATTCGGTTTCATCTGTTGCGGTCGATGGATAATGCATATCGCATATCCGATGCAAGAATTGCTCTCGTGGCAGATAGACAGTGCGTTTCTGTTTGCACCATTCACTGGTTGGCAATCCGCTCACAGCGCAAATCGAGACCGGTTTCAGGTCCTGCTTAACTTCCGGCCAAGATGGATCGTTTCGTTTGGGCAGTGCCCGAAATATCTTTGCGGCCAATGGCAGTGCGGAATTAGCGCCAACCAGTTGCCGGGAAGGATGGGAATCGTTGTTACCCATCCACACTCCCACAACATAGTGACGGTTAAATACAAAGGCCCAGGCATCCCGGCGTCCCTGTGATGTTCCGGTCTTCCAGCAGACTCGTTCCGGCGCATTAATCACTTCAACATTTTCCTGCAGAAGTTCTTGGGGGAAGGGTTGTTCCAGCATTTCGTAGACTTTCAAACCTGTTCCGCGTGTGAGGATTTGTTGTTCATGCGAAGGTGGCTGATTCTCGAAAACCCGTAAATTGCGATAGGTTCCGAGATTCGCCAGTGCGCAATAGGCCGCCGCGACTTCCTCCAGTTTGACCTCGGCATTTCCGAGTGTAAGCCCGAGGCCGTAATATTCCGGATTCCGCGTTAAGGTAGAAAGACCGATCTCTTTTAGATAATTGTAGAATCCCTCAACGCCAATGCGTTCCAATAATGTTACCGCGGGCACATTCAGCGAATGCCGGAGCGCATAGTCCGCAGAGATCAAACCCCGGTACTTAAGATCGAAATTTTCCGGATTATAGAGACCCTGATCCCAGGATTCATCCAATAATGTTTCACAGGCATAGAGCTGATTCTGCTGCATTGCCAAAGCGTAAAGGAATGGCTTGAGTGCGGAGCCGGGCGAACGCTGGGCTTGGCATAGATCCACCTGCCCGCCACCCGGCGTGTGTAGAAAATCAGCCGAACCTACCCGCGCAATAATGTTTGCCGTTGAGACATCCACTACAATTGCCGCCGCGTTGCCAATTTCACCCTTAAAATGCTGTGTCGCTTCTTTGGCCAAGCGCTCTATGTTCTTTTGAGTTGTTAAGTCGAGGGTTGTTTGGATTTTTTTTGCCTCACTTGGCTTTCGCTTAATTTGGATTGCCAAATGCGGTGCATACATCGGGAATGCGTGATAGTGCGTGCTTAATGGCTGAATAATGGCGTCGTGCAATTCCTGTAGGGTGATAAATCCTTCCTCATGCATGCGCCGTAGCACATAGTCTCGTCTTGCTCGCGCGCGTCGGGGATGCCGGAGTGGCATGGTCTGGCTTGGCGATTTGGGCAATGCCGCTAATAAGGCCGCTTCGGAGATCGTGAGTTCGCTCGCGGGCTTTCCGAAATATCGCCAAGATGCCGCTTCGCAGCCAACCAGGTTCTGGCCGTATGGTGCGCGATTGAGGTAAATCCAGAGGATTTCGTCTTTGCTTAGGCGGCATTGCAGGCGCACAGCCTCTATTGCTTGGAGAATTTTATCCAAATACGACCGGCGGTAAGGATGCGTTAATTTCACCGCCTGCATGGTCAATGTCGATGCTCCCGAGACGACACGCGCTCCGCATAGATTTTGCCAAACGGCCCGAAGAACCGCGATTGGATCAACACCCGGATGGATATAGAACCGTTGATCTTCTGCGGCGATAGTCGCTTGAATGAGGCGTGGGCTAATCTCCTCCAGATTGCGTTCAAAACACCACTGCTCTTCTTGATTAAGGAATGGATAGAGCAGATTCCCGGAGCGATCTACCATTTCTCCTGAAAAGTCGATCCGTTTGTATTCGGATACATCCATAGGCCAAAGCAATAAGACCGCTCCGCATAACATTGCTCCCGCTAGTGCGTAGAGTATTTTCTTCTTTTGGCAGCATATAAATTGCCTGGCGGCGGTGCCGTGCCGCACAATTCGGTTCCAAAGAAGAGGTAAGCGTTCGGTCCAATACATGGTCTTTTTATCGAATCACAACCTTTGAGGGAGCGGATGAACCATGAACAGATGGCAAGTACATACACTCCGCTTCGACCGCAGGATGCTGAAATGAGCCTGGCGTGATGGCACGGACGATGTAATAGAAGTTATGTGCGCCACTGGCGAGCTCTTTAAATGCCAGCACAAGACGATCATCGCGTATTTCCAAATGCGATGGTGTAACAGCTCCGGCAAAGGCTCCCTCGGGTATGGCATCCGGATCCAGACGTGGATTCTCGATTTCCAATCCGGCCGGAAGCAGATCGGCAACAACCAAATTCTTTACGATCCGCTCGCAGTTGATTTGCAGGCCGATGATATAATTCTCACCTTGCTGCAATGTATTACCGGCGTGTTCTTTGCCTTTGGAGTTATAGATTGTCCGCGTCAAGGCGATCCCTTCCGATACCGGCTCTGCGTTAACTTCCGTGGGGATACCTTTGATTGTGAAATTGACGTACAGATTCGTGCCGCCTGTATTACGCACGGCAAAACTTCCGTTTGGCCCAAGGTATGTCCCGGTGTATATATCGTTTCCTGTCAGAACTCGTGAGCCGCGTTCATCTTTGATCTCAAAGGCCGCCGAATCGATATTTGAGGCCAAGGCTGTCAGGTAATCGGTCAGAGCCGTCATGATGAGCGAGGTTTCTTGAGTTGTACCGTGATTATGTTCTTGCAGAAATGCAACCAAGCGGTCCGCCTTCTTTGCCATCTCCGATTTGTCGCCATCCATCTGCAACAGTGCCAGGAGTTCTACGGCTGTATTGCGGATATCGGAGTTGAGGGTTTCGTCCGGTTCTGTTACTTCAAAGGGGCGTGATGGTGTCTCGGAGAGGTACATCTTGACGCGGTCGGAATCTTGTGTGCTGCGGGCCAAAGCAGCGGCCAAGAGAAAACGCGCCGCTGTTGGGATTCTGATGCTGTCAAAACGGCCGATTTGTTGAAGTGCTTCCAAATCGCCTCCCAAGGCCAGCACATAAAGACCATAAGCCCGGAGATAAAGTGAAGACTCACTTTGATTACTCCAGTCTTGGGTGACTCCACGCACATAACTCTTCAGCGACTCGTAACTGTTATCGGGAATCTCATATTCGCGGCCGTTCTTTACAAATGTCAGAAAATGAAGCGCATAAACTGAGCCGTATGCCCAAGGCTCCATATCTCCCGGCCAAAATCCCAGTCCACCTGATGCAGTCTGCATGGAAAACAGCCGGTCAATGCCGCTCTGGATGTAATGATCCAACTGGATATTGGGATCGAGCACAGAGTCCACCAGGAAACGGTCTTTACGTAACAGGTAAAGCGGCATCAACTGCGAAGTTGTCTGTTCTGCGCATCCATAGGGATAACGAACCACATACTGCAATGCGTCCTGTAACATCAGCGCAGGATGCCCACCTGCAGACAGATGCAATTCCGTCCGCTCATCGTCCATGAATGAATCGTTGCGAAGTTCGATTTCTTGGCCCGGTTCGAGGATGATGAGACGGTGGGATGACTGAAATGCCGCCGGAGGATAGACGGGAATTGGTGCGACTTCTTTTAAAGTATCCAATTCTTCTCCGCTGGAGCCGGTGAATGTGGCCGTCCATTGGATTTTCGCTTGGCCGATATTTTGACCGGCGGTGAATTTGGCCACGGTTGATGCTTCGCCGTTGACCGGCAGTTCGAGTGTGGATTCTCCATCGGTGGCTTCAATCGTTCCGCTGCCTGCCCATTGGATTTGTGCTGTGCATGCTTCACCGCCATGGTTAAACGCTACCGCGCGGCATTCCATCTCGTCACCCAGCAACAAAAAGCGCGGCATGCTGGTTCGGAGCATATGATCCCGGCGCACGAATACATTGCCATTCTGGGCTCCAGAGGCTTTGGCATTGCAGGCAACCACAACCAAGCGCAACTGCCCCGTAAATTCCGGTATTTTCATCTCAACAGTCGCTTGTCCGGATTCATTCGTTTGGATGACTTGCGACCATAAGGCAACCGGCTTAATCCAATTTTCAAGGTCCGGACCTGCCACTCGTTTCGCAAGTTCGCCTTCCGCGCCGCCTCCCGGCTCGGATTTTTCAAAATCGTAGACAACATGGTCATAATAATGAGCACGGTGCATGTCCGGTCTGCGCGTACGCGCTATCCATGCGTAGGGATCCGGGTTTTGATAGTTGGTAATGCTGTGGATACCCTCATCAATTGCAGCCAATGTCACCTCAGCCGAAACGGGATTGCCGTCAAGGTCTTTGGTTGTGATGGCAAAGGCCGTATCCGTATCCGGTTTTAAAACTTCCGGGAGATTCGCTAACTGGACATCGATTTTACGGGCCGGATTATGAACCTGAAGGTTGGCGGCTGCGAAACTTGAGAACGGATAAACCTGTGCGCGCTCCAGGTTGACTTCATGAATTACAGTGACTTCAATCCACACATTGGGGTAATTCTCTTGTGTAAGTGGAATTTTTACAGTTGCAGATTGATTCTTGAGCTCAATCGGAATCATTTCCCGAATGTCTTCTTGCTCTAAAACAACGATCCCCTTGCCGTCAAAAGGAGATTCAATGCGCAATTCGGCCGTGTCTCCGGCTTCGTATTCGGGTTTATCGAGAATCAATTTAATCAGGCTTGGACGGGCGGAATCTGCAATTTCACAGAAATCGCCGTAGCAGTAAAAAGATTGTGTGCTGTATTGCGGCGTTGCTTCGCTGTGAACCCGTACACGGTAATAGCCGTAACCTTTGACATTGAATGACGTCACGCCTTTGCCATCTTGCAGATCAACTTCTTTGGTTTCGATTGACTCGAAAGACTGCGACCAGTTGGGTTGGTGGTCGCTGTAATAACGCCGTACATAATAGTTCCAAACCTGCTTTTCCAATGTGACTTTAACCCGGGCAAGTTCTGCCGGCATTCCGTCGTGATTGACAGCCGCCACATGGACATCCAGGCCGTTACTCGCATTGGAAGCCGTTAGCAATCCCAAATGAATCTCGGATGGAGAAAGAAAAGCCGTTGCCTTACCGGATACGGCGCGTCCTCCGAGCTCATAGACTTCCCCGATCACCGTTGCCTGCAAAGGCGCTGTGATCTCTTCTTCGGGTGTATAGGTGAAATCGAAATGGGCGTTCCCCTCCGAATCGGTTTTGCCTTCGCCTAATTGAACGGTCTTGGGAACCGAATCCGAGTCATTGTCAAAACGGTATTCTTTCCAGTTTTCGAACTCGAAACCGCCGCGTTTGAATAGAATCTTGGCGTCGCACTTACGGTCCACAGCCGGTGCGCCGAATAGATGCATGGCGTTGACCGATATCCTGTATTGTTTGCCCGTCAGCCACTTGTTTTCCGATAGTTCAACCTTGGCTTTCATCCGGTGCGGGACAAAATCCTCCAGGCTAAAGGCCATTGAACCGATGACGCGTTTTGTGCCGGGTAGAGAAATCTGGACTGTATATTTTCCGGTTGGATAAGAATCTTGTGTTTCAATATCGCGGCCGCCCGTCCCGTAGGCAGACAGTTCCGTCGGTTCGCTGAATAACTGTTTCCCGTTTGGTTTAATCACAGTTGCCAAAAGGGGGACATTGGCGAGCGCATCACCGTAATTCGTGCGCACAATCCAGCGCAGATGCACGGTCTCGCCGGGCCGGTAGAGTTCACGGTCTGCGTAAACAAAAGCGTCGTAAGCATTCCGGTCATAGCCGGGCATATCTCCCTTTATTTCATTTTGCCCGTCAGGACGCGCTTCCAATTCTAAAAACGTAAAGTCCTCGCCGGATTCCACCACAATCACAACCGGTGTCCCGCGTCTTGTTGGCAAATCGCGCAGGTGAGCGATTCCTTGAGCATTGGTGTGAGCTTCTCCAAGAACCTGATTCTTATAGGAATAGACCGTGACTTTTGCTGTCTCCAGTGGAGCCAGGGAGAATAAATCGTGAGCAAAAACAATAACCTCATTGTCCTGCCAGTGGGCGAGAAGACCGATGTCGGTGTAGATCACGAGTTTTGTGTCTTGATTCGAATCCTTTCCTGATGCTTGCAGGCAGAAGATTCCTCGGCGGTGTTCCGGGAATAACTCATCGAGCGGAATCTTTGACTGGGCAAGTAGTTGAGTAGAATTCGAAACGTTGGTCGTTTGTTGCGCAACCTTTTCGCACCATTTTGAATTGAAATAGTCGCCGCCTTGGCCCTTAAGCATATCATCCAGTGCGACGACAAGATTTGATGGAAACATCCGGTAGAGATTGATATTGATTTCCGAGAGTTTCCTGGATTCGATGGGCAGCAGCAGGCCGCTACGTCTTGGGAAATAGTATTGTCCGGCCAGGCCGAACCCGAGATAGGGACTGACTTCGCCGGAGGTGGACGGAATGGATACCGGTTGGGCCAATTGCAGCCGTTTGCCGATCTTAAGACCCGGCTTGACCGTCAACTGATAGGCCTGCTTCTCGCTAAAGTCGCCTTTAACTCGAAAACTTCTGCTCCAGTAAGGATGAAATTCCACCTGCAAATTCTCGATATGGGGCGAAACTTCAATATAATCCTGCAATTCGTCTTGTGTGCATGTCTCCCGCAGGTTCTTGTTGGTTTCCACATAGAGGATAATTCCATCCCGGCCTTCCTGTTCCCACCACGCCCGATATAACTGCAAAGGAGCGGTTTGATATTCAACCTTCATTGAATAGGAAGTCTTCAGTACTGCATCTTTCGAGCCTGTTAGCCCTTGTGTGATGGCAAGTGAAAATCGGACATTATCCGGATTGGGCACGGAGACGGATATTTTGTGCCGCTTTTCGAGACCGGTCGTAAGAACCTTGGCATCCAAGATTGTGCCATCGGTTAAGTCGGTCACAATCAGGCACTTTTGAAGTTCTTCCGCTACCACTGAATCAGAAAAATCTATTCGGATTTCTTGCACATCCTGAAAGCTGGGCTGCCAATTGGTTTTCTTGACAGTCAGTTCACGTTCGCTGGGATAAACAAAGGTCACGTCCTGTTCGCTGGTGAATTGACCGTCCTTGCTTTTGACTCCTTTTACCACAGTTATTTTTACGGGCTCATCGGAGATGTCCTCTAACGTTAAATGATAGGTCTTCTCGTTTGTGCCTTGTTCAAAGCTATACCGGATCGAACGATCATCTTGTGTGCGAACTGAGATTCGCTCTTTCAGAGAGTCCAAATCCGCCGCATAAGTGAAATTCAGTCCGATAACCAGACGGTTTTCCTTTTCATCCAAGACCCAGATTCGTTGAGGCTCGAAGCGATGGCTTGCAAAATGAAAAACCCGTTGCTCGGGGCTGAGAGGCTTGCCGCTCTTGGACCGTAGCGCTCCATTGAGTTCCACTTCGTAAATTTTCTCTTCTTGCAAGTGAGCACGCTGTCCGGGATTATTTGGATTGAGTTTGAAAGAGATGTAGTTGCTGCCTACAGTGATTTCGCCGTCAATAGGGGGATTGATCCGCATCGGCGGCGGAGCGATGGCCCCTTCAGATGCCGGAAGTTCTATTTCCTCGTTGAAGAAGAATATGATCTGTTCCCCCAGCGTGTCTCCTTCCAATGGAACTCTACCGATGACCTTGAGCGATGCTTCGGATGCGGTTTGGGCCAAAGATTGACCGGGATTGCAGAGCCATAAAGCCGGTATGAGTGTCGCAGCTAAAATCGAAAAGGAAATGAGGGTTGCTTTTGTGTTGGATTTTTGAAACATGGCCCCGGACTCCGGTAAGGTAAGATCAGCATTGCGCTCTTCCTATTATGCGATAGAAAGTACCCGCTGGTAACGCTTGTTCTATTATTTAATTTTTATTTAGCACATACCGTCAACTGCCAAGTCACGAATGACTCGATTTGATGATGGTACAGACAGTATTTGGTGCTACTCAGTCACGAATAATGACTTTGCCGATGCCTTCTTCCCACCAACTCTTTAGTAGCGGATTGCGCAGGCTGTTTTTTGCCGTGGAACCGGAAGCGCTTTTCATATTCAAAGTGGCCGTGATGATTTGGTCCTTGAACATCGAGGCTTCCGCGATGAGGTTGCCGCCCGGGCCGACAATCCGGCTTTGCCCGTGAGAAAGCATCGCCGGGCTGTTGGCGTGCACGATAAACACATCATTCTCATCGGCGCGGGCGCAGATTTGCGCCCGATAGGGTTCCAACTTGCCCTCGGCCGTCACGCTGGACTCACTGGAGACATAGAAAATCAGCCTGGCCCCGGCCAAGACCGGCAGACGTACCAATTCCGGGTAGCGTTCGTCGTGGCAAATGATAATCGAACAGGGGATGTCGTCGATCTTAAAGACAGAGAGCGTCTCGCCGGGCACAGCCCAATCGTCCCCACCCACCAATTGCATCTTGGCGTAACGTTCGATTTCCTTGCCATCCGGATTAAAGACAACCGCCGTGTTGTAAATCACGCCGCCTTTATGATGTGGCGTTCCCACAATCGCATAGATATCCAGACGTTTGCAGGCATCGGCAATGCATTGTTCGGCTTCATCCAGTTCATTTTGTGGCACTTGGGGAATGAGTTCTTTGTAATAGCCGGTCACAGCACATTCTTGAAACGCTGCCACCCTGACCTTCTTCTCGGCGCATTGTTCTAAAAAACCTAGTATTTTGTCGGTGTTCTCTTTGACAATTTGGCTTGGAGTGAACTGAATCGCGGCAACCGTGATCTTTGGGGAATCCTCATTTGAATCATTGCCCCAGACCATGCCATTCGAGCAGAGAACCAGAATCGCCATGAATAGAGTCAAGGTGCTTTTTATCTTGTTCCCGCCGTTTATCCTTTTCAGTCGTCTCCAGGATAGATTCACAGTATTGCTCCGTTTCATGAGTGTGAGGTTCATTCGGTTTGTCCCGCCCACTTTGTATATGCAGATAAACTAAGAGTTTACGGCGATAAAATCCCGTACTGCATCCGCCTGTGAGCGGTGTGTGTCGATGAGTACCGCGGCCAAGATTGAAAATCCTTGTAACGATCCTTTGCTGATGCCCCTGTAGACACCATCCAATTGCTTTTTTATCTGTCCCATCGGGACGGCTGTCCGTTTTGAATAATCCCGCAAATAACACCCCATCACGATGGGCTTATCCGGGAATCGTTCCCGGCATTCTTGAATGTACTGCTCTTGCATATCGATGTCGGACGAATTCCATATCCATAAGTTGACGATATCGATACAAGGCGCGGCCTGTTGCCAGAACTCTGTCTCCTTGAGTTCGTGAGTGTAGACAACGGACCAAAGTTTGAGATCAGGATTGACGCTTTTTACGGCTTTGTAGAGTTCTCCGTACTGCTCAATCTTCCACTTGTCCGCCTTCTTCCGGCCCAACATATCGTCGAAGAATGCCCCGGTGATGTTCGGGTATTGCTTTGTCAGTGCGCTGACTTTGTGAGCCTCCTCGATGGATTTAAGCGGCGCGCCGGGGCAATTCCACTTAAGCGTATCGTGTTCGTCCCAGTACGGAGCCCATTTTGTGATGTCGCATGTCAATTCTTTGACATGTCCCAACAGTTTCAATGCATGATCGTCATTGGGATGAAATAGGAAATTGACGCGGTCGATGCCGAGATAAGTCGCGCCTTGCCCGAGCCCGTATATGGATGGTTTGACACCTGGATCCAGCCCCGCGCCTTCCCATACCCAAGCTACATCGCGAAGTTTGTTTGGTGTTTGGCCCGAATTAACACTCCATGAGGAGTTTGCTACAAGCGCCCCGGAAGCCAGAGCCGCATTCTGTAAAAACGCACGCCGGTCAGTTGACATGATCTCTGTTTCCTTTTCGTAAGCGGGATTCACAGGAGTATCATGTTTTCACCGGCCCATTCTGATGTCAATCTGACTTATTCTGCTTAGACCCAATCCACAGCGGCCGTAAATATCCCTCTCAGCCACTCTTTCTAAAGTATGCTATTTTGATTCGATGCCGCAGGCATAATTCTATCTTGCCATTATATAGAAATTGAAAGGTTATATTTTGAATCAAAAACACTCTTTGATCCGAACTGTTGCCCTTTTTATCGCAGTCTCCTCCGGTCTGGTCTCAGTGGCCTTCGCTACTGATACGCCCGCCATCCAAGTTCGTGAAACCGTTGTTTTTGATGGACATGCAGGTTGGGAACATGAGGGGATTACCTATCGCTTGGCCTGTGGAGCAATTGTCGCTCAGGCTCCCAATGGCGACCTGCTCTCTTGTTGGCTTTCAGGGAGCAATAAGGAGCCATCGACCGATAACAATGTCCTTATGGCCCGCTCCAAAGATGGAGGTAAAACATGGGGCGAACCGCAGATTATTGTCCCCGCCGGAGAGATGGCTGGTGCTTTGACCGCTTTATACACGACCAAGCAGGGGGCGCTTGTGGCATTGGGAGCGCATTGGCCTTCCGACAAGGGATATACCGTTTGGCATTGGTTTCGTATGGAGTCACATGATTCCGGCTATACCTGGTCCGAGCCGGAGCCTTTTGTATTGCACGGCACTCATGCCTCTGTTTGCCAGGGACCGGTACGGCTCAAAAATGGCGACGATCTATTCCCTGGCTGTCTATTTGATAAACGCGAAAAACCGCTGGTCGCTCCAGTCAAAACCCTTGCCCAGGCCAAAAGTGAGCGTGAGGCGCTGGCGATGCCTTCCGGCGATGAAAAAAGCGGCGGCAAATTCAGCAAGCATTTGCATGGCTGTTGTGTGTTTATCGACCGTGATGGAGATGGACGCGGATTTGAGGAATTCGGGAGCATCAACAACCGTCCGTTAGGACTTTTAGAACCAACCTGTATCGAACTGAAAGATGGCCGGATTGTTATGCTGATGCGTGCCGAGTGGAGTGGTTTTCTATGGCGGGCGGAAAGCCATGATAATGGACGGACCTGGTCCGATGCCTGGCAAACCGATATTCCCAATCCAACCTCATTGACTCATCTATTGCGTCTGCCTGATGGGCGTATTGCGCTTATTCATAATGCTACAGGTGGTGTGGTTGGCGAACGCGCCAAACGTGATCCACTCTCTATCTGGATCAGCGATGACGAAATGGAGAGCTGGTCAATAAAAGCGGATGTTATTCATGGCGGCCAACTGGCTTATCCCAATGGCATGATCTTGGATGGCCATTTGGTTTTTGTTTATGACCGTGACCGGCGGCAGGTACGGTTTGTCGAAGTCGACATTCCGCCTGTCAGTAAATGATTTTTGAAATGTATCCGAAATAGTCATTGTGGGAGTGATTCATGACACTTGATCGAAGAGGTTTTTTAGCCGGTTCATTAGCGGCGGTTGGCACGGCCCGTCTGGCAAGTGGGGCCGAAGAAACAAGTTCACAGGATACGATCCGCCAGGAGATTGCCGCTCCTGTCCTATTCCAACGGCGCATCCCCATACGCCATGAAGTAGATGTCTTTATCGCCGGAGGCGGGCCTTCCGGTATTGCCGCTGCCCTTGCGGCTGCACGGCAAGGTTGCCGCGTCTTTTTGGCCGAACGCCAAAACTGTTTGGGAGGTATGGGGACGGCGGGACTATTGCCGTTATTCATGACATTTAGCGATGGCGTCAATTTCGTTGCCGATGGGATCGGGAGAACTGTACTGACCCGCTTGCGGGAAGCAGGTGGCACCGGACCGATTTGGGAAACCGGCAAAAAAGCGGAATACCAGAAGCGTACGATCCGCGCTGAAGTTCTAAAGCGGGTTTATGACGAGCTTTTGCTCGATGAACGTGAACGTGTTGATTTCACTTTCGAAACCCGTCTCATTGACATCGAAAAGCAAGGCGATGAGGTGACGCTCGCAATTCTGGCGGCCAAGAGCGGAATTTTTGCCATCAAGGCCCATATCTTTATCGATTGTACGGGTGATGCCGATCTCGCCGCTTGGGCCGATGCTCCGTTTGAAAAAGGCGATGCGGACGGAAACATGATGGCGGGCACGCTTTGCAGCCTTTGGGCCAATGTGGATTGGGACAAAGCCCGTCAATTCGGATTTCGTAACCAAGAAGGATTACTACCCAATGCCTTTAAAGATAAGGTGTTCACGATTGAGGACCGCCATCTGCCGGGAATGTATTTGGTCGGTGATGGTGTTGCCGGTGGCAATATCGGTCATACCTTTGGTGTAGATGGAACCAACGAACAGTCCGTGACCGAGGCACTGATTCGGGGGAGAAAAATCTTGCTCGAATACGAGCAGTATTACAAAAAGTATTTGCAAGGATTTGAAACGATGGAACTGGTCTCCACCGCCGCTCAGCTAGGAATCCGGGAGACCCGGCGAATTGTGGGCGACTATGTTCTGAATCTGGATGATTACATGAAGCGGGCCGATTTTGAGGATGAGATCGGGCGCTACTGTTACGGCGTAGACATGCACGCTTCCAAACCGGGCGATGCCGATTACAAGAAATATGTAGAGGATTTTGAAAATCTTGAATATGAGCCGGGAGAAAGTTATGGCATTCCCTATCGGACATTGTTGCCCGGCGGACTTTCCAATGTGCTTGTAGCCGGGCGCAGTGTTAGCACTGACCGCTATGTGAATGGCTCACTCCGGGTCATGCCGGGCTGCTTCATCACCGGCCAGGCCGCAGGGGCCGCCGCCGCTCTTGCTTGTGCGAAACGCGCCGGAACCCGAGAAATTTCCATTGAAGAACTGCAAGTTTGTCTTAAGAAAATGGGAGCCTATTTGCCCAATAGTTAAAGGTTGATTTGGTTGCCGGGATAATCTGTTAAGCGGTATCCATAGATATGCTCAATCAATGGTTACGCTTTATGATAAGGGTCTTTATCGGTGTTGGATTTTCCGGTCTGTAACTCGGCGGGGTGCAGGATTTTCGCTATACTGATTAACCGTGTATCAGAGAGTGCCGGAACTTCAGGGCGAGGAAGCATACCGGCAACCGACCTCCTGGTACGCGAATGATAATTCATAGTGTGGCATCTTGATGAGTGAATCGGGTATTACCTACCAACGTGAGCATTGGTCCAGCAGGACCGCGTTTGTTTTCGCATCGATCGGATCGGCCATTGGTCTGGGAAATATCTGGCGTTTCCCCCGGATTTGCGCTGAAAACGGTGGATTTGCATTTCTGGTGGTCTTTATTATTGCCCTATTTAGCGCGGGTATACCCATACTCATTCTCGAGTTGGCTATGGGCGAACGAACGCAAAAAGCGACTCCGGGCGCCTTTCGCTATGTAGGCAAGAAGTTCGAATGGTTTGGCTGGTGTGTTGTGGGTGTCGCCTTTATGGTCGCCTGCTATTACGCCGTAATCATGAGTTGGTGTTGGAATTACGTTGTGTATTCCTTTCATCAATCTTGGGGGGACGATCCTGCGAAATTCTTTATTCAAGATTTTTTAAATGCCAAAGATACCTCAGAACTGCCTCAGAGTTTTGGTGGTGTATTCAAAGGTTGGGGGACGATTTCCTATGCCATCTTGGCCGGAACCGCTCTGAGTTGGGCAGCCGTTATTTTTTGTATATGGCGGGGCGTAAAAACTGTCTCAAAAGTCGTCTATGCCACGGTGGTTTTGCCTTGGCTGCTGCTGTTAGTGTTTGTATTCCGTGGCGTGACACTGCCTGGAGCGGCCGAGGGACTCGCCTATTATCTCACTCCGCAAGAAGGATTCTGGGATGCGGTTTTTAACCGTACAACTTGGATGGCCGCTTACACACAGGTTTTTTATTCGGTATCGGTCGGTCTCAGTATTATGTTTGCTTATGGGAGTTTTCTCGATAAGGAAACCGATATTGTCCGCAACGCTTTCTTGATCGGCATATCCGATGCGATTACCGCGATTGTTGCCGGATTGGCTGTTTTCGGTTGCCTGGGGCATCTTGCCACCCCGGAGGGAGGAGGCATCCCTATCGAAGAATGGATGGATGGCAGCTTGGGTATCGCCTTCATTGCCTATCCGAAAATGATCAGCCTTATTCCTTTGGGGAGTATTTTAGGACCGCTCTTTTTCCTTATGTTGCTTTTGCTGGCGATAGATTCGTCTTTTTCGATTGTGGAAGGTTGTATCAAACCTTTGGAGGATAAATTTGGTTGGTCCCATAAAAAGGCCATGTTTACTGTCTGCGGAGCGGCCTTTTTGCTCGGTTTGCCTTTCATGTTTCAAACCGGCCTGTACTGGTTCGATACGCTCGATCATTTTATGAATTACTTTGGTTTGGTCGGGGCGTGTTTTGTTGAATGTATTGTATTTGGCTATTTCTATGGCGCCGGACGGATTCGGGCCGAACTTCTCGAACACCGCGAAAACCGGCTGGGACGATGGTTTACGGTGGCGATCTGTCTGATCTCACCCATCGTGCTGATCGGCTTAGTGGTATGGGAAGTACAGGAACGTCTTGCCGGTTCCTATGAAGGCTATGGACGCGTGACTGAATTCTACGGCGGATGGTTGATGCTAATTCTTATAGCCGCCGCCGCAACCGTGTTTACTCTTCTCAAAGGAAGCAATAACGGCGGAGATACCGATACCAATTCCGATTCAGGGCAATAAGCATTGCTTCTATCATGCCGATCTTCCCAATGAGCCGTTACTTATTCTAAGCTAAATATGTATCTCTATGGGGTGGCCCAGACAACTCGCTTGTCTGGGTGCGCCAGCACAAGAGGCGGTAGCAAATTTTGATAATCGCATAAATTCCCCCGCCATCCACAAACTCTCTTAATGGAACACACCAAGCACCGAAGGTGCGTTGGGAGGGCGAATCTCCTGATGAGCCGCTCCTTGATTACCCATTCAGATGTATTACCCCGCAGGGTGCCAACCAACTTAATCCCTCCCACACACCCCGAAATCGCGAGCCGTTAGGCGTCATGACCACCGGGGCGCCCGGGCGGGTGGCGCAGATACATCTCTTATCTGCACGCCGCAAGACGCAAGAGGCTAATTCCCGCCCCGTTTACGGCGAGGGCTAGGGAGGGGTTTCTTTCGTGCCCTTCTTTTCTATTTCGTGCTTTCGTGATTCAAATTGGGAAAATTGCACCTACCAAAAACTTCCCTGCCATCCACCACTCCCCTCAAACACCCACACCAAGCGCTGAAAGTACGAGGCAAATCTATGTTCCTGCTTTTTCGCCGTCACAGACGTCACGCGCCCTGCCGTTTCAGCGCCTACAGAATCAGCAGGCATAACTCAATCAGGCAATCTGTAAGGCGTTACGGATGGAGAGGGGGAAGCGTTCGGTATAAAAGGACTTGTATTGTTTAAAGGGGTGCTTCGATGACTGCGGTGTGGATCTCGACTTTTCACAATGCGTTGCCTCCAAAGGGGAAATCTTATGAAACATAATCAATGTATTCAGCTATCCAAACAGCTACTTCCGCTGGCCCTGGTATGTGGGGTGGTGTTTATCTCTCCGCACTCGGTGTCGGCAGCGGATCGAACGATTGAGAGCGGCAACTACATCATCGATATGAAAAAGATGTATAGAGAGGGAGATCGATCGAACGGAATAGAGGCCGGTGAGGCCTATTCGATCACAGCCACAGATCGTATTAAGCATACAAGCGTAACAGTCAAAGCGGAACCGCTTGTAGAACTTTTATTTGATGTTCAAGTGGTTGCCGAGTCTAAACTCTTATTGCGAACCTTTCGCAAACTTCATTATTTGAAAGAAATAAACTCACTATATGATCTAAGAACCGGAAAAAAAATGGGTGGTTGGCTTGGATTAGAATCTTCGTTATCGCCATCCGGCCGATATCTTGCCAATATCACAACTTACCCCAGGCTAGATCCCTCCCCATATTGCAGGAGTATTCTGCTGATTTGTGACTTTGAAAAGGACATTGCCGAATACACGCCGGGCTATGTTGAAAAACTTCCTCACTCGGAAACAATGTGCGGAGTCCCGGCGTTTCCGGAGCGAAATGCCTATGAACGATCATACGACATTTTACTTGACGATGAGTATCTTATACAAACAGATCTTCTCTGGTCCAAAGATGAAAAGACACTCGTCTTCTTTGCCACAAATGTGAACGAGAGAGAGTTCTATCTTGTCCGAGTAGACATAGCGAACGGTGTCGACCATCCACAGATTGCCAAGAAGCGGATCGATGTAGATGCCTATATCGACTATAATAAAGTACCTTCCGTTTTAGTTGAAGATATCAAAAAAAGGCTGCCATGCCTTTATAATGACCGTCTTTGGTGGAGTGGGGAAAATCGCGTGACGCTAAAAGCATATGAGCACACGTATTATTATAACGAGGAGATGGAATTCACGATCCCTGCATTGCCTGAGCAGTTGATCGCATCCATCCCGGAGGAGGCGACTCTTTCGATAACGGCTACTGAGCGGCAATTGATTCTATGGCCCACCCAAGAGGAAATTGAGAAACATGCAACCTGCCGCGACAGATCCGAAGAAATACCAAATGTCTATCGAAATAGTGATCGGAAATCCAAACCCATAAAGTACGGAGCACGAGACCCCCAGGCAGCTCTGCGTGATGCAGAGTGCTGGATTTTGAAAGTTGTCAAGCCGGAATGGATTGTGGAGGATTTAAATAACAGCCTGTCGCCGATTCAAGCCGAAGACGCATCGAAGTCAAGTATGCTCTGCCGATGGGAGATAGAAGGAAGCAAAATTCAAGTCACGCAGACTCTGTTTTCTATGTGGGTTGTTATTCAACCGGCAAAAGTAAAGGTTTCAAATTCTTCCGCAGAAGAATTTATTTCCTCAGTTTTGGATGAGTACTTAATTCACGGCGATGATATGACTTCTGTGGAATTAAAGCCTCTTGATATAACTTCAGAAAAGGATATCAGTCTATTCGTCATGAATCGGGATGGTTCGAAAACATTTCCGCTTGGCGCCAGCGGGAATTGGTGGGGTAATTGGAAATTGGTTTACACCGATAAAGCCGCTGTTGCGATGCTTTTCCCGAAGATTGATAGAAATAGCATGGCAAGTTTCGGACCTGATACTCCATGGTTTTAATTTGTCTGCAAAAGGCTACCCATCGCTGTCTCTACATATTCTCCAGCAGCCACGGTTCCCGCATAGGCCGGGTGAGTAGCCGGTTCGCTGCATCGCTGTTTGTGAAACGTTCCTTCTCCGGGTCCCATTTCAATTTCTCTCCGGTCTGAATGGCGATATGACCCAGCTGGCAAAGAGAGGTTGTCCGGTGCCCGACTTCGGCATCTTCCAAGGTCGTGCCGCGTGTTCGTACGGCGTCGATAAAATCGTCTTTTTCACTTTTAAGCGGGAAATGGATTTCATTGGGGCCGATTTTCGAATCGAGAATGGATGCCGGCTCAGCGGTTAGTTCCCGTGAATTGTAGTCAATGTCGATCCAGCCATCCTCGCCGTTAAAACGTACATGCGGACGCCCATCCATCTCATAGGTCAGCTTCACGCCATCGGCGTAGGTGTAATGCACGCTGAAAGAAAGCAGAACGTTCCACAAACCTTCTGTCGGATAATCGCCGACTCCCTCCACTTCAACCGGGCCGGTTCGTTCCGTGTTATTTCCCCATTGGGCGATGTCATTTAAATGCGCGCCCCAGTTGGTAATCATACCCTCGCAATAATCACGCACACGCATCCAACCCGGACGGCTGTACTCGTGGGGCGGATGCACTCGTTTCAGTGTGTAGGGAGCCAGCGGGGCCGGGCCCAGCCACATTTCGTAATTGAGTTCTTTCGGCACCGGCATTTCCGGCTCTGGCGGTCCTGATATATCGCCTTTGGGCACGCCTGAATGAATACTGGTGATTTTGCCGATTCGCCCATTGCGAACCAATTCGCAGGCTCGATGGAAAGCCGGTAGCGACCGGAATTCGCTGTCAGTACGGAATACCCGCTTATGCCTGCTGGCCAAATCGCTGAGGTATCTCCCTTCGGCAATGCTGAGTGTCAAAGGCTTTTCGCAACAAACATCTTTACCCGCTCTCACCGCCGCAACCGCCATGGGGACATGCCAATGGTCCGGTGAAGAGATCATCACCGCATCGATATCGTCACGCGCCAAAAGATCGCGAAAATCATCGTAGGCCGCGCAGCCTTTATAAGTCCCGGAGTTTTTTTGCTCTCCATAAAACGCTTCCACGGTCTGTTTCGCCCGTTCCAATCTCCAAGAATCGATATCGCAGACAGCCAAAACCTGGGTGTATGGAGATTCGAGGAACGGTTTCAAATTGGCGTACTTCGCCTGCCGTCCCATACCGATCATGCCAATCCCGATTCGCTCATTGGCGGCCACGCAATTTCGGGAAAGAAGGATGCCGGGCAGCACCATGCCTGCCGTGCCTAAGGCCGAGTGATAGAGAAATCTTCTTCGAGAAAGCGTTTGGAGATTCATGAATTGCCCCTAAATGTGCCGATGTTTTCGATCATTCTGCCATTACGATACCGCACCGGCTGCCTGAAGCCAACCTGGCTGCGCTCCCTATTGTAAGGCGCCATTGCGCCGCTTAAAAAATGATTCTCACCGGGTCACCTCGAAGGAAATGGCTGCTATAGTTAAAGAACTCCGGATTTGCACTCATGATCCACGATTAAGGATTACTCGAATGACCTGCTCCAAACATATGAAATCCCAAAGACAAAATAAAAATGTAAGTTCGCCCGCTATGCAGGCTTTATTTTTGGCCTTGCTATTGACGGCCTTTATTTGGCCCGCCCAGGGCGATGTACCCATCCATCGCGATGAACCCTCGGGAACCTATTTGGGGAATTGGTTGTTGTGTGGTCCTTTCCCGCTGCAAGAAGTGGATGAAGAGAAAATGGATACGGTCCATTTGCCGGGATTTGAGACGGATTTCCTAAAAGAACATGGCGGCGAGACAGCTCCTCAAGTGAAAGAAGGGCAGGTGGAGAAATTTGAGGGGGGCTCGGCAACCTGGATTTTCCATTCTCAAAACGATCCTGAAATTGACTTGGATGATGTGATCTCGGATGCCTATCCGGTTTGTGCCTATGCGTATTGTGAGGTTGAAGCACCCGAAGCGCGGGCCGCTGTTTTGGCCCTTGGCACCAATGACGGCGGACGCGTTTGGCTCAATGGAGAGCGTATTTGGGATCATACCAAATCGCGGTCGCTCCAAGCCGATTCGGATGTTGTCCCGGTTGTATTGCGCAAAGGAAGCAATCAGCTGTTGCTTAAGATTGAGGAACGGGGAGGTTCTTGGGGATTCAGCTGCCGTTTGCTGGCGCTCGATAGTCCGGACTTGGATATGGATCGGCTGAATCTTTTTGAGATTGTGCATGATCAAGCCGGGCAGCCGACGGTGCACGCGTTCTCCACACGTGAACAATTCCAAACCCTGATCCCCAAAGCATTCTTGAAAGTATTATTAGCTGAAGAGCCCGATGTGCTGGCCTGGTCGAGCGATTGGGATGGCGGAATGGATTTGCCGATTGGAGTCGATGCGAAAGACTACGGTGAATATATCCTTGATGCACAATTAACCTTTGTGGATGGCCACACACACGCATATCGTGTTCCATTCCATGCCGGTGTGAAAATCGAACATACTCTTTTTGAAAAAGGCGAGACGGATTACGTCATTGTCATTGGAAGCGACGCTTCCGAGTCGGAACGTTGGGCCGCATCAGAACTCCAACATTGGCTAAAAGCCGTAAGCGGCGCGGATTTTGGCATTATCGACGATGCCGAACCTCCCTCCAAACACGAAATCGTAGTCGGCTATAACCGGCATTTACAGACCTTGCTTGGCTCTGAGCTTAAACCGCCTTCCGATGATGATGAGTCTTTCAGTTATAGGAATGCCGGTTCGAATATCTTAATTTGGGGCGGGCGCAACCGGGGCACCATGTATGGCGTTATCGATTTTCTTGAAGAGGAGATGGGATGCCGCTGGTACACCCCACGCGTTACCGTCACTCCGCAAAAAGATTTTTACCGTTTTTACTTTTTGCGCCATAAGGAATCGCCCGGTCTCCAGGTTCGAAACGTGTTCTATTTTGAAGCGTTTGACCCACAGTGGGCGGCGCGTAATCGGTCCAATGGCTTGCTGACATTTGGCAAAGTCCGGGATCAGGTTGGAGGCGTCGAGTCCTACTGGGCGGTGCATACATTCTATCGTTTTGTTCCGCCTAAGGAGTTTTTCAAAGATCATCCCGAGTATTTCAGCCTTATTAATGGGAAGCGCGTAGCCGAAGAAGCCCAACTTTGCCTTACCAATCCCAATGTCAAACGTATCATCAAGGAACGTGTGTTGGCCTTCATGCGCAAGCATCCCGAACACCGCATTTATTCCGTATCGCAAAATGACGGGTATGGTCCCTGTCAATGTGCCAATTGCCAGGCACTGGTTGAAAAAGAGGGTAGTGAGTCGGCTCCGATCCTGACTGTTGTTAATGAAGTGGCCGAGGCCGCTGAGAAGGAATTCCCCGATAAGTATATCGGCACGCTTGCCTACGTTTACTCGCAAAAACCGCCAAAGACCATTCGGCCCCGCCAAAATGTCGTAATACGTCTATGTAGTTTTGACTGTTGCTGGGGGCACGACTTTGAAAGTTGCCCGCTGAATGCGCCTTTCCTAAATGATATCGAACAGTGGTCAAAGATCGCGCCTCATCTCTATATTTGGGATTATGTTGTGGAATTCTCTCACTACATCATGCCTTTTCCGAATTGTATGGCCCTGCAACACAAGATTCAGTGTTTCCGCGATCACAAGGCTATCGGTGTGATGCCCCAGGCTGCTTATCAAAGCCGCGGCGGAGCGTTCGCCGAATTGAAAATGAATTTGCTGGCGCGGCTGTTGTGGAATCCGGACTGTGATGTCGATGCTGTCATCGATGATTTTATGTATGGTTATTATGGCCGTAGCGGGCAATATGTCCGCGACTATTTCGATATGATGCATGAGCGTGTAACTCCGGAGGTGCACCTCCATCACTTCAATCCATCTGCGCCGTTTTTTACCGATGAGTTAATACGAAAAGCCGATGCCATCTTTCACCGTGCCGAAGCCGTAGCCGACAATGAAGAAATTCGTCAACGTGTGGAGATGGCCAGGTTGCCGATTCTTTATGTAAAGTGCAAACGGAATCCTGTGGCTTCCAAACAAGATGGAACCTACAAATTGTTCTGTGATATTGTCGAAAGGGAAGGAATTACGCACTATTCGGAGCACGGCGCGCCGGACCGTAAAGAGTTTCATGACAGCATCGAAGCCGCCGAATAGAGGCTTGTTTAGAAATTGAGAAGAAAAATTAATGAAGCGTCCTGCTCTTATAATTTGTGCCGTGGTTTTTTTGTCCTATTTTGAATGTGAATACACACAAGGCGAAGATGCAAAACCCTTGAAGCCACTGCGCACAATACATCTTGGAATTGAAAATGTAGGTACGACAGTGGCAGGCAGTCTGCATGGACGCCTTGTTTTTATCACACAAGGCTATGTCGTGCGTGATGGAGAACGCCACGCCGCCCTGGAGTGTGTTGATGCTAATGGAAATCTTGTGTGGCGGACTGTTGATCCGGAACCCGGAAATCATTGTGGCGAATATATCCAGTGGTTCGACGTTCCTGAAATTGGCCAGCCTGCGGTCTTATGGACATTCTTTCCCAATCCCAAAGGTGGCGATGGCCTAAACAATCGCGGCGGACTTTTTTCTGCGCAAAATGGAGAAATCCTCCACCGCTTTGAAACCGGAAGCAACAATCCCTCATTTATTGCTGATCTTGATGGTGATGGGACAAACGAATTGATCTATTGCACTCAAAGATTCGTAAGCCGTTTTAACCTTCTTGAAAAGAAATTTGATTGGACCTGCCGCGATTCTGTTTTCTTCTGTTGGAGTCATCCCACCGTCGCCGATCTGAATGGCGATAACACGCTCGATGTCATTTGGGGCAGTGAGTATAATCTGCCCGATGGCAAAACCTCATCGATGATAGCTGTAGATCATAAAGGAACGCTTCTTTGGCGTTCCGATGGACATGATGAGGATCTCGGTTCGACTCCGGTTTTTGTCGCTGATGTTGATGGAGATGGCAAGAAAGAACTGGTTAAGAACGGATTGGACCTGTGCGGCAAGAACCACCTCGAAACGAATCATCTCTTTGTTTTTGATTTTGCGGGAAAATTGATTCGCCGAATTCCGTCCATGATGTACTCAACAGGACTGGCCGACCTCGATCATGATGGCCATATCGAAGCCTTTGGTGTCGTTTCGCGTCGTGATGGCGGAGCCGCCGCCCGGTCGTTGAACCAGCTTCGTTGTGTCGATTTGGCGACTGGTGAATGTAAGTGGGTGGTAAATGTGTCCCGTATTGGTCTCCCGGCCTCCAATGCTTTGGCGGCGGATGTCGATGGTGATGGAGTCTTGGAGGCGATTCTGGCCGATGGCAATCCTGTATTTTACGGTAGGATAAAAGATGAGGATTGGGGAGCGGTCTATCTGGTGCGTTCCGATGGACAACTCCTGCAAACCCTTGATTTTAAGGGCTGGCCGAGACGGTTGTCGATGTTTGATGTCAATCATGATGGCTCGAATGAGCTCATTGTGCAGGTCGATGGACGTCCTGCTTCGCTCCATATTTTCACAACCGATGCCCCCGCAACAGAGGATGATTGGCCCCTCCCATTTGGTGGTATCCGGAACTGGGGATATGAGCATTGCGATTCCGCCGGACAACCGGACTCAAATTGATTTGTATTTATGTACCGATAGAGGGTAAGATCGTTACGATTTGCTGTTTTAATTGATGTGAATGATTCGGGCTTCGGTCTGTTGTTTTTATTGTTTTATGTTTGGGATTTCTGAGCCGTTTTGAAATAGGGGGATTGTGATGTTCTCGATACTTTTGGTGCCTTTGGTTGTGGCTATATTTCTTGCCGTTAATATGGGAGCAAGCGGGACTGCACCTTCTTTTTCTGCATCCTATGGAGCCAATTTGCTGCGCAGGGAATTGATTCCCGGGCTCTTTGGAACATGCGTTTTGCTCGGAGCGGTTATTGCCGGTAGCAAAGTCGTGAAGACGATTGGCCGCGATATTTTGCCTGCCGAGAATATGACCTTGGCGGTGGTCACGATAATCTTCTTGTCTTGCGCTATTTCATTATTCTTTGCGAATTATCTAAGAGTTCCGCAATCAACCAGCCAGAGCACTGTCTTTGCTCTTGTCGGTTGCGCTCTTTGTTTGGATGCTCTCAAAACGCCCCGATTGCTTCTGGAAATTATCCCGACGTGGCTGATACTCCCTTTCATCTGTTTTGCAATTACCTATGCACTCGGACGATTTCTTTATAATCCACTGGCTTCCAAATTTGGAATGACATTCGACACAATACGCGATTTTCCAATTTGGCGGCTGATTACGATTCTTTGTTCTTGCTATGTCGCTTTTTCAATTGGCTCCAACAATGTGGCCAATGCCGCCGGGCCGATTGCATCGATGATTATCAACGAATTGCAGCTCGGTGATGAAAGTGTGCATCCTGTTGTTTTGCTTGTGAGCACGCTTTTAATCGCTCCTTGGTTTGGTATCGGCAGTTCGTTTCTGGGTGGACGGGTTTTGGAGACAACCGGCAAGGGAATCATCGATCTGGGACCAATGAGTGCCACATTGATCGCATTTGTTACAGCGACACTGCTTCTTTGCGCCTCATTGACACGGGGCATCCCCACGTCTTTGGTACAACTCAACACAGCGGCCATTCTTGCAGTCGGTGTCCTCAAACAAGGGCCGCAAGAGATTTTTGTCAAATCCTCCACCATTCGTCTTTTTATAATATGGATTATCGCCCCGCTGATTTCATTTGGGCTCTCTGTTCTTCTTACAGCCATTTATGTGCAAATGGTCCCTTGATGCTTGCCTTTGCCGGGATGGCTTCAAACCTTGATGTCCTTTTTGTTAGGCTGAATCTGGGCGTTATAGTTTCAGCAAGCATGGGAAGGACTTACAAATGCAAAAGGCCACTTTCGGAGCAGGGTGTTTTTGGGGTGTTGAGGCTTCCTATCGAAAGGTACCGGGAGTTGTCTCGGCCGCCGTCGGCTATGAGGGTGGAGATTTCGAAAATCCCTCATATGAAGATGTTTGCACGGGGCGAACCGGTCACGCCGAGGTTGTTGAACTCGATTTCGATCCTGAAGTCGTGACCTATAACCAGCTGCTCGATGTCTTTTGGAAAATGCATGATCCCACGACGTTGAATCGTCAAGGGCCGGATGTAGGTACACAGTACCGGTCCGTTATCTTCTACCATTCGCCGGAGCAAAAATCGGCAGCTGAGGCATCCAAAGAGAATCTTGAAAAAATGGGATGTTATAAGGGGAAGATCGTTACCGCGATTGAATCCGCACGGAAGTTTTATCGGGCTGAAGAATACCACCAACGGTATTTGGAGAAGCGTGGCCGGAATACTTGTGGTATCTGACGCACGCTTCTCCGAGTATTCATCGTTTTGTAATCATGGCCGCAAAGGCCCTGTGTATTAGTTCAATGGTTTAATCCAGACATTCCGATATTTCACACGGTCGCCGTGGTCCTGCAGCATGAGTGGGCCCTCTGGCGCTTCTTTATCGCTCACGCCGCCGGGGCAGACATGTTCAAGAGTGAGCTTGTCGTGAATGACCGTTCCATTATGCACGACCGTGAGCTGTGCATTGCGAATCTTATTGCCGTTATTGTCAAAGCGAGGCGCATAATAGGTGATGTCGTATGTCTGCCATTCCAACGGGGGCAAACAGGCGTTGGTGATCGGTACGGCAAACTGGTAGATGCCGCCGCAATGGTTATCGCGCGGTTCATCGGTAAAACTATCCAAAACTTGGGTTTCATAACGGCCTTGGACATAGACGCCGCTGTTCCCCCGGCCCTGTCCGCTTGAAGATGGCATGTAGGGAGTCATGAATTCGATGTGGTATTCTGCATCGCCGAAGCTCTCTTTGGAGACAATCGAGCTGGATACGATATTCATCGAGCCATCCGACTGCAGAGCCCAACGTTGTTGATTGATCCAACTTTTCTGGAAGGTCTCGGCTTGCTTTTCTTTCGATACGCCTTCGTTCTCCAATAACACGATCGCGCCTGCAGGGGGTTCTTTACCAAGTGTCGGTGGTTTGATCAGAACCCGTTTCATGGTGAATTCGGCCTGCTTGCTTTGTGACTTCAGAGTTCCTTTCATCTCGCCGTTTTTGGTATCAGCCTCAAACTGGAAGACGCCGCCCAAATCTGAACCAAGATCAACCTGCCCTGCAAAGTGGGTGTTGCCCTTTTCTGTTTTTCCGGGAACAGGCACTACTTTTTCATCTCCACCATTTGCGCTGATATAAATCAAAGCCAGATAATCTACTTGGCTTTTTCCGACGATTTGCGCCCGAATGCTATAGGACTTCCATTCGCTGTTTACGAAACGGCCCTGCCAATTACCCATGACCGGCTTTTCTTCTTCTGCACATAAGGGCAGCGTTAGTGATAAACATAAGATCGATAAAAGTGGGATTCGTGACATATTGTATCTCCTTACAGTCAGGACTCTGTAAACATCAGAGGTGAGTTTTGAACCACTTGATGGCATCATTGACATAGTCGCTTGGTAACCGATGGCCGCTTTCGAAAAACAGCAATTCCTTGTGTTCGCTGGGAATGAGATCGAACAGCTGATTGGCAAGATCCACCGGGCACATTGTATCGGTACGGCCCATAAGCATCAAATAAGGACGGTTTCCGATTCCCCGAACGTAGTTTTGAGGCGCAACAGGCCCGAATTTCTCCGGCATGGCCGGCACCACACAGGCTACGGTGACTTTGATCTCCGGTTCCAGCGCCGTGAGCATAAAACTCTGCGTTCCGCCCATGCTGTAGCCTAAAATTCCCAATCGGTCGGAGTCGATCTCGGGCCGTTCCGCTAAATAGTCTATGCCTCTGCGGTAATCGGTTGTGGTTTGGACATAAATCTCGCGCAGCGTGAAATAATTGATATGTGTATCAAGACCTTCTTCAACAAGATTATTGACGAGTGCATAGTCGTTTTCTGCAATACGGTCGCCGTGGGCCTGAGCGTCCAGAGCGAACACGGCGATTCCTTCGGCCAGCAGAGCCGTTCTTGCGTTGCCACCGCTGATATAGTTGTCATCCTGCCACCAACTGGTTTTAGAACCGGACCACCCATGCATCAGGAGCACACAGGGATAAGGCGCGGCTCCTTCTTTGGGAATCTCTAAGTAGCCGGGCGCCAGAAAGCCGCGAACACCACGGAAGACGATTTTCCAGCGCACCGTCGTTTCGGTCTCTTTCCTTTCGACGATTTGTGCTTCGAGCGGTATGGTCTTGTCATACTCGAAGAAGCGGATGACGGCCTGGTAGGCCTCTTCTCCGATTGGCTCCAATTTCGGTGCTTCTTCGGCGGGTGCCGAGATGCATGTCAGGGCAAGCGTTACAAGGCACACGAAATGGCGCAGGCTTCTCTCGATTTCTGTGTTCATTGATGTGTTATCCCTCTATTGGATTGTCATAGGTAATGCTTGGCTGGTGCATCGACGCATTGTATCAGCTCTCGATTGCTATGATACTGTCAGAACAACTGGGTGTCAGTGTGGAGACCCTTGTAAGACGTGGGTATCCGCCTTAGCGAATCGGGCCGTTGGAGGCGCAAGGTGAACCGCCACTATAATTCTCACCATCCGTTGGTAGAATAAACGGCTGATCCTTTGGGATGGCAATTTTAATGGCATCGGATCATCATTTAACCAATTCTGGTTTCAATGGGTGGCATAAGAGTAAGAGAATGGGCGATTGGAATAGTAAACGCGTTTTTATTACCGGGGTTTGTGGCACTGTAGGGCGTGAAGTACTTTCACAAGTGTTGAAATTAAATCCCCGCGAGATTGTCGGAATCGACAATAACGAAAGCGAACTTTTTTTTCTTGACGATATTTATAAAAACAATAATAAAGTGAATTTATATCTTGGGGATATTCGCGACGAGACACAACTTGTCGAACGTACTCGCGGCATTGATATTATTTTGCATGCCGCTGCATACAAGCATGTGATTCTCTGTGAGCATTCTCCCCGTTCGGCTGTTCAAACCAATATCCTTGGGACTCAAAATATTATCGATGCGGCCAATGCCAATTCGGTCGAACGTGTGATTCTTACTTCTTCCGACAAAGCCGTGAATCCCACCAATGTCATGGGAACTTCGAAATTAATGGGCGAGCGCCTCCTGACAGCGGCCAATGCGCTGCGGCATGGTGATCGCCCGATATTTGCTTCGACACGTTTTGGCAATGTATTGGGGTCGCGCGGATCGGTCATACCGCTGTTTATGCGCCAGATTGCCTCGGGCGGTCCTGTTACGTTGACCGATGAGAATATGACCCGCTTCATTATGTCGCTTGAAGAAGCCGTCTCGCTTGTGACGAACTCAGTCTTTTTGGCAAAAGGCGGAGAAGTCTTTGTGACCAAAATGCATGTTGTGCGTATTGTTGATCTTGCCGAAGTTATGATCGAAGAACTCGCTTCGCGGTATGGATACAAAGCCTGTGAAATCAAAATCGAGAAAGTCGGGCCAAGACCCGGCGAGAAGATGTATGAAGAATTGATAAATGATGAAGAGGTCCGGCGCACCGTTGAAATGGACCGGTATTTCGTTGTGGTTCCCGCGCTTAAGTCGTTGTATTGTCAATGTGAGTATGATTATGAGGGAATCATCCGGCGCAATATCGAATCCCCTTACAATTCCTCGAATCAGAAACCGATGGATAAATCTTTAATCCGCGATTACCTTTATGCCAATAAACTCATTGAATTGTGATTGAAAAGAAAGCGAGGTTGTAGACAATGCGTATTCTAGTGCTTGGCGGCGATGGCTATTTGGGATGGCCGACAGCAATGTATTTTGCTGCCCGGGGCCATGAGGTGCTGGCTGTTGATAATTATCTGAGAAGAAATATTGCACGTGAAACCTGTTCTGAAGCGTTGGTGGATAATCCGAACTTGAATGACCGTGCCGCAATCTACGGGGCGGCTTCAGGAAATTCGATTAAGGTTGAGATCGGCGATTGCTGTGACTACAGGTTTATGGAACGTATCTTTACAGAGTTCAAGCCGGAAGCCGCTGTGCATTATGCCGAACAACCTGCCGCTCCCTATGGCATGACGGATTACAACGAAGCGCATCTGACATTGAACAACAATCTGAATGCCACTTTCAATTTGATTTGGGCAATTCTGCAACACGCCCCGGATTGCCACATTGTAAAAATCGGGACGATGGGAGAATATGGCACACCCAATATCGATATCGAAGAGGGATGGATTGAGATCGAACATAAAGGCCGCAAAGGCAAGTTTTTGTATCCCCGCGCCGCCGGAAGTCTTTACCACACGACTAAAGTCCTTGATACGGATTTACTTTGGTTCTATTGCCGTGTATATGGCATTCGCGTAACCGACCTTATGCAAGGTCCTGTATATGGAATTTCAACCCCCGAAGCCGATCTGGATGGCCGTCTGATGGCCAATTTCCACTATGACGATATTTTTGGGACGGTTGTCAATCGTTTTCTGGTTCAGGCTGTGGCCGAAGCTCCATTGACTGTTTTTGGAAAGGGCGGCCAGACACGCGGCTACCTGAATTTGATCGATACGCTGCAATGTGTCGATCTCTCTGTTAACAATCCGGTGGAGAGCGGCGAACTTCGGATCATGAATCAGTTTGTCGAGACGTTTTCTGTCAATCAATTGGCCGAGCGTGTGCAACGCGTGGGAGAAGGGATGGGATTAAAAGTCACGATCGATCATATCCCCAATCCGCGCAAAGAGCCGGAAGAGCATTATTACAATCCGGTGCACAAAGGTCTGCTGGAATTAGGATTGAAACCGCATCCTATGACCGATGAAGTAATCGCCGGGATGTTGGAGCGAATTCTGCCCGAAAAAGAACGCATCGATACGAGCAAAATCATGCCTCGCGTCCAGTGGAGCGCTAAATAACCTGTTTTACAGGTACCATAGTTAAAATCGAATGTGGCGATGCAAACCGGAAGACTCAGTCTTGGCTGTTTGCATCGCCTTTTTGTTCTGAGTACGCCGAGCGCCACTCGAATTTGGCCGCTGGAGTCAGATACGAAAGCGAGCAAACAATCGCGCTCCAAATCATCAAACTTAGCCAAAGTGCTGAAAGCGCCAATGCCTTCTCGGCGGAAATGCCATATTGGGCCAACACCGCAATCAGCAATGCATCGCGTGTTCCAACGCCAAGGATAGAAATGGGAACAAGCATCAGCAGAGAACATGCGGACGCAATTCCGAGGATTTGCCAATAACTAATGCTTAGATCTAATGCTGTTGCGAATAGATAAATCGAATAGTAATTGAACATCCATGCCAGGCATGTAAGGGCTGCGGCAAGAAAAATCGATGCGAAGCGGAGTGTCTTAAGGCCTTCAATCAGTTCGAGTATTGTCTGTTTTAACTTTGCGATACGTTCGATACTGAATAATCTTTCCAGCACGGACTTAACGAGCGACCTTGTTCGTTTAAAAATCAGGAGACACGCTATGCATCCAAATAGAGCTGCCCCCAAACCGAGAATGGTAATAAACCTTTCGCCGAAGGAGGTCTCACGGAAAACGGCCAACATCATGATTCCGCCGGCGATTAGAAGAAATATCAGATCGAAAGCGCGATCCAGGATGACACTGGTTAATGCCTCACCTAAAGACATCCCTTTCCGTTGCAGATGGTAGGTCTTGGCGAATTCCCCGATTCTTCCGGGCGTGAGAATACCGAGGAAGATCGAGAAGACATAAACCCAAAAAATCTCCCAAAATCCGATTCGAATGGGATGGTTCGATAAAAAGATCCTCCAGCGAAATGCCCGAATTGTGATCGACGGAATAAAAACGAAGTAGGCAATGAAGGCGGATGTAAGAGAAATTTGACCGATGGCTGTAGCAGTTTGGCGAAGTTCAACTCGCGATAGAATCCATATCAAAAGAATAGGACCCAATGCGCGGGGCAACCACACGCGCAACATCGAATGTCGATGCAAAGTTTCAGAATTCACTCACTATTGCTCCCCAAAAAGACCGAAAACACATGGCATCGTTCTGAGACAATGGATTACCTCCACCAGGTCTTTAACACGGTGCGGGCAAAGGCAAGGCCGTAACTCCAGTTTTTGCCTTTCTTGCTTTCGCCTGTCAGGCGGCGCTTAATCAGCACAGGAGCCTCACCAATGCGAATGCCGCGCTTGGCGGCCTCGATGATAAACTCCGAAGTATGAAACTGATCCTGACGTAAGGTCAAGCGTGATAAAGCTTCAGTGCTTAATGCCCGAAAACCGCTTGAACAATCCGTGACTCTAACCGGTGTCAGAAATCGGATTATAGCGTTAAAAACGTGGATTCCCGCATAACGCACGGCGGAGTCTTTCTCGCGTTCCCCCAAAATTCTAGAACCGATAATGAAGTCAAAATCACCATCGACGAGCGGTTGCAGGAGCTTCTCAATTTCATGAGGCTGATGCTGCCCGTCTGCATCCATTGTCACGATATATTTAGCCCCCCGCTGGCAGGCAATTGCAAAGCCGATACGCAGTGCCGCCCCCCCACCACGCCGGATCGGGCTGCGCACGGAATAGGCGCCAAAGTCACGTGCAATCTGAAGTGTATTGTCTTCGCTGCCATCATCAATTAAAAGTGGAGCAAGCTGCATCCCACAGACTTCAGAGGGCATGTCAGTCAGCACGGCACTGATATTCTCGGCTTCATTATAAGCGGGAAGCACTACGACGACCGGCGGGAGATGGTCGATTTCAGGATACTGCCGCTCAAACTCCGATATTCCAAGTTGTTGCAGCAAACGGTCGAATTGGTCGACATACGCTGTCCAGCGAAAACGAGTGTAAAATAACAATAACCATAGAAGTATATTTGAGACGATGCAGATTGAAATAAGTCTGCTGAATTGGCCTTCACGAAATACAAGCATATCTCTCAGAATATTGACGCTGTCCGGCTCCAGAGAGACGCAGATTAGACTAAACGAAAATAAAAAGGCCAATGCAAAATCGAATCGACGTAGCCTGCCACGGCGGAACAATTGAAATACCATCCATAAGAAAACAATACCTATAGACAGTCCAAACCAACGAATTATTGTCATTTTCTCTCTCGTTCCGATCGCTGATGCAAGTTCAGGGGCGCTGCAATCGAATGCACGATGTCGCCTATTTGCCAAAGAGAATAATACATTTAGGCAAATAGTGAACGTCGAACAACTCAATCATAGAGCATACAGGCTTTTTGTGTATATTCCAGTTGATATGCGGGGCGTTTGATCCTAAAAGCTATGATTGCATAACACGCCTAAGATCAGGCCCGGTTTGTCTGGCGGTTTGGATGTTTAATCTGTGCCATGGTATAGACTGTTTCGACGTGTGAGTCTCCATGAAAGTTTTGCCTATTTCACTACGAATGATGCGTCAAAAGTTTTTGAACGGTATGGCAAAGGCCGATCCATCTCGTCCTGGGATTGCCTTACCAGATGAGAATTATTGATGGAATTTAAGGGTTATTATCAAACGAGTAGATTCTTGCAGTAAGTGATGTTTTTTTGAATCTGGGCATGCGGATAATTAGAAAGCCATTTAAACTTTAGTCAACCTAAGTATACTTTCTGGTGCTCCGGTGTGATGATCTATGTGGGCAGATGATACGCAAACCATGAAACACGCGAGACTTCTATTCGCGATATGCATTTCTCTAACATTTTTTTGCTTGACCGGCCACGGTTCTGAGCCTGCGCATTTCTTTATTGCCTGCCCCCCAACAAATGATTTATACCGAGTATTGCTTTCGAGTGGTGCAAAAGTTGAACGCTTTGACTTTCCTTCACAAGCGGTCAATGCGGCCGATTCAGATTCTGCTGTTCTGCTTTTGGCAGGTTTCTACCCCAAATATACAACTCACCTTAGTGAGGCTGCATGGCGGACTGCGGCGAAAAAAAACCTTAAAATCTATATCGAATATTCAAATTCCATTCCACATATCCAAATCGGTGAACCAAAGCACGTACGTTGGGAAAGGGCTGTGATTACATCCGATTTCTTTGAGCCACGGTTGGAAAAGAATAAAATCCTTGCGATACACGATTGTTATTATCTTCCAACAACTCAAAAACGCGCCCACATCTCCCTCGCGCGTGTAGCCGGATACGATTCCACAGTATATGCACTTCCGGAACAAACATTTCCAATTTTGTTTGAGACTGAAGACGGTAATGTGCTCGTGGCGAGCACGGCGCTCTCAAACTTTGTGACGGCGCGCTATGCACCTCAAGAATCATGGGAAGCTATCTGGTTGAGAATTCTTTCTTGGCTCACTCCCAAACAGCCGGTCAATAGCCTGAAATGGCAGCCATCTGTCCACCCTCGCTATACGAAAAATGAAGCGCTTCCCTCCGATTATGAGAAGCAAGCGCTTAAACATGGTGCGCGTTGGTTTAAATCGTCGCGCTTGCTTTTGAATCCTTCGTTCAAGAGCGAAATTGACATTCGGCTGCATGTCGGACGTGAGCAAGCCGGCTCCTATGCTCCGGGTTGGATGGATTTTGAAGCCGGTCCATTGCCCTCTAAGGACTTGCCGAACGGCGATGGCTCGTACGGGATTCTGGAAGGATATGGCTCACGCATACTGCATGACGGTAGTCAACTTCAACGCTATATTCTTCGGAGCGATTGCATCGCTGAGTCGGCGTTCGCATTAGCCTTGTCGGGCGCTCTCGGCATAGATAAAACCGATACAAAAATATCCGAGAATTTATTGAATTATATCTACCGGGACTCAGTCGCCCAGCGTGGCCCTCGCGGAAATCCCGACCATCCTGCCTATGGATTGATTTCGTGGGGGATGAGTTCACCTGAATGGGAAACGGCATTTTTCGGTGATGACAATGCCCGAGTGATTCTCGCCACACTGGGCACGGCCGGTCTTCATCATACACCGCAATGGGACAAGCATATCTTAAAGTGTATTGTCGCGAATTTGCGTACAACCGGGCCCAATGGATTCCGCCCGAATTGTATTAGTCAAAGCCGACTGGAAGAGAACGGTTGGCGTTATTTTTTTGAACACGAGAATCCTGTTTATTCACCCCATTACCAAGCCTATCTATGGGCATGTTATCTATGGGCTTTTGAGCACACCGGCGAGGCGGCCTTTCTCGAACGCGCCGAAAAAGCAATCCGCATGACCATGGATGCGTATCCTGGCCAATGGAAATGGACGTTGGGGATGTCTCAGGCCCGGGCCCGAATGTTGTTGCCCCTGGCCTGGTTGGTGAGGGTATCCGATACACCTGAACATCGCGGATGGCTAAAGCGTGTGGCGGAGGACCTGCTTGCCGCTCAACAACCCTGCGGTGCAATCCGTGAAGAACTCGGGATTTTGGAAAACGGTTCCTTAATTCCTCCAAAAACGAATGCAGATTTTGGTGTAAACGAAGCGACAATTTTGCAGAAAGACGGCGACCCGGCGTGCGATCTGCTATATACCTCGAATTTTGCGCTTCTGGGTTTGCACGAAGCGGCAGCAGCGACAGGCGAAGCGTATTATCAAGATGCAGCCGATAAACTTACTGCTTTTTTGTGCCGAATTCAGATTGAGTCAAGAGACCACCCTGAGTTGAATGGCGGTTGGTACAGGGCGTTTGATTATAGACTTTGGGAGTATTGGGGAAGCAATGCTGATGCCGGTTGGGGGGCGTGGTGCATCGAATCGGGATGGACACAAGCGTGGATCACATCCGTCTTAGGGATGCGCGAATTAGACACGTCGCTATGGGAACTCGCTTCCCATCAAGATATTAAGCATCTCGTCAAGCCTTTGTTCGATGAGATGTTTGAGGGAAGGTAGTTTGAAGAATAAATTTGCATATATTTTTCAAACCCATCGTGATGTGCCTTATCAACCTACTTCCTGAGTGTCTCCAAAGTATACCAATATTCGACTGGGTCACCCGTTAAATTTTGTGGCATGACCGCCTGCGAGTCGAAAAATGAAAGGTCTCCATCTGTGATTTTCACGCTTTCATTGGTTTGTGGCCAGACGATTAAAATTAAGTGATCGCCGGGGCCGTGTTTTGGAGGTCTAAGAATCGCGGATAGGTTATTTTTGCCCTTATGTATAGACAGACTCCTTGCTTCCATTCCGGTGATGTCAGCTCCCAAGACTTCATCGGCCTCGCTTCGCAAATGCAGGTCAAGCATTCCATCGCTACTTGATTCACAAACCAGATTAATTTGCAGTAGATCGAAATTGTCTATAGGCATCCGATAGGCAATCCAATGCTGCAAATTCGCTCTCAAACAGTTTCCCTCATCGGGAACCCCATAGGCTTCGGAGGAACCGGAATGATACCATGAATCAGTAGTCGGTTTTGAATTGGTATGCCAATTAAGTGGAAGTTTTTGTTTTATCGTGCCATTGGGAGAATCCGTCTTGTTTATGCTTGATTTGTAGAAGTATATCTTTCCGCCGTTTATCTGAATTTGCTGGTCGCCGTCAGGCGGCCATACAATAAGTACCAAATGACTATCACGCGGCAGTTTTTCTTTATTAAAATAGGCTTTTAGCTGATTGTAGCCGGGTTCGGCCACAAATATATAAGGTGTAATGCTGCTGATTCTCGAACCCAAAACATCATCGCCTTCTGTTCTTAGATGTAAGTCGATTCGTGACCGATGAGATGCATATACATCCAAGTCTAATACAATTCTTTCGCAGTCAATGTAATCAAAGCGGTAAGCCATCCAGCCGTTCTTGTCGATATAAAGTGGTGGATGATCATCCTGTGGTTTCGCAGTTTGTGGCTGGTTGGAGCAGTACCAAATGTTATTTTGGGTCAATGGCAATGTATTTTGCCATTTTGTAGATATATCGAGGGGAGGCGCTGCATATGATGCCTCAAGGGCCGGAAAACGCGAATTGGAATAAAAGCATAGGGAGCCATGTATATCGGGAGGCACTTTTGTATTTGTGCATTGCAATGTAAAACGTATGGCCTTTGTGTTGCAGCTAAAAGATTGCCGTGCAATTGCGAGATATTTGGATTTGGCCATCCATGCCAATATGCAAGGTATTGCAATTGAATTGTCGTCTGTGTCAATTAATTCAACTTGAATATTGGCAGATTGGATTTTTTCTAATTCGATGATTACTGTGAACAAACTAGTATCTTCGAGAATTGGCATTTCAAGCGTATATGTTGCATTGTCGCCATCGGAAGATAATGACCATGTGCTGGTTGGGTCGGTTTGATTATCGTTTAAAGTAGGGACCGCAATTTCAATGCAAGGCTCGAGCAATGAATCATCGATCAAAAACATGCAATATTCATCAGCAAGAACGAGGCGTTTTGCCTCTCTCCATCCAACGCCGTCGGGCCAATTCAAAAGGCGGTGAGGTATTATAATTGCCGAAGCATTGGAAGTTAAAAGCAGATTCCTGGAAAAACCGTAATCGCTTGTGCCGTAGAAGTACTTAAGTCCAACTGAAGCATATTCGAATACCGGGCGTGGAAGATGTCCTTGAAAAGGCCCGCGTACAGCCACGATGGCATCTTTCGGCAATGCCTCACAGGCATTATAGGCTCCCTTGAAGCCGGGAAAGTAGGATTCATAAGTGTCGGGGTCGTGTTCTTTTGCCGCGAGCGGCGAAACAAAAGGCTCAGGAGCAGGACTTGGAAATGTTACCATGAACCCAAAACTAAATACCATAGATAGCATGAGTAGACCATTTTTGAGATGGTGCGTTGAGCAAACGGCATGAGTTACGATACTCCAAGCACGACTGATCCCAAGAGCAAGGACTGTAAACATTAAAATGTAAATAATATAAGCGCCACGGATATTTTGGAAATTGATTATTGTAAAAAATACCCATGTTAAGATAGTCGTGAGCATTACAAACAACCTTGGCTGTGTCAGTTTGCGGACAGTAAATATTAAAAATGGAAATAGACACCACAGCCAAGGTCCAAATGATCCGTTAAGATGTGAATCGACATATTTAAAGGAGTTGAATGTTAGATTATATGGCGCAAGCAACCATTGAAGCAACGTAAATGTGCGAACGGATCGAATTGGAACGCTGCCTTCCGGTACTAAAAATGATTTTATCGTACCAAGCGGAAAAAAAGGATTTCCTGTATCAAGAAATACACGACCCAAGTATGGTATTAACAACAGCATTGCAGACGCCGCCATAAACATGGGAGGTAGAATGGCTAAGAATCGGTGCCGATGGCTATCGCGGTGAACAAACATTTGCCATAACTGAAACCCGGAAAATATAATTCCGCACGCTCCCGCAAATGGTATTGCCGTCAATTTTCCTGCGCAGGCAAATCCTAAAAGAAGACCGGATACGGCGGGGTAAATAGTGGATCGTGAATGGCCTGAATCTTTTGTATAGAGAAGCAGTGCCAGGAATCCCGAGACGCAAAAGACGTAAGTTAATGCGTCGTGATAGATATTGAACCACAGCCAATATAGCATCGGGATAGTCGCAGAGACATATGCAACAAAATATCCCGCAAGTTTGCATTCTGTGATGATAACCGTAATTTCAATTACACAGAGCATAAATAGGACGGTCAAAAGCGAAAGAAATATACGGGCTCCGGGTTCACCGAAGAGAAGAAAAGGAACTGATAATAAATGCGTAAAAGCGGATCCCTGTAGTGAAAATACGCTCCATGGCTCGGTGACATGGCCGTGATTGAATGCATAGTATTTGAGAAGAGGCAACCAAGCGCGTGCCGCATCGGAAACGATTCCGGGAGTTAATGCAGAAAGAAGAAAATAGAAAATCAAAATGGCTGTTCCGGCGATGAATGACCAATCAAGTGCTTCCAAGGTGGAAAGGCCTGTGTTTACGTTATAAAAAAGATGCGTGCGATTTTGCCAAAGAGCAAGAACTGTGGGCAGAAGGCTTAAAAGAACCAAGAATGTCGAATTGATAGGTGTTGCATGCCGGACAAAACTTAAACAAGATTCAAATATAGTTACAAAAATAAGCGAAAGCAGACAGCAAATCGCGTAAGGCAACCTTGGTGCCATGCCCCGATCCAACCAATACCATAAACCATAACCGCCTCCTAATACCCACGCGCAGATACAGCCTATGATGACAATGGCGAATGGACACTTGAATAAGAGAATGACAAGTGGAGGCAAAAGTAAACAGAAAAGAAGGATGATTCCCCTAAATCTGTGATTGCGTAGCAACCGGCGGGCGGCGAGCCACAGACACAGACAAAAAGAAAATACGATTATCGCACTTGTCGCGATTAGGTAACGGGGTACAAAGAGCGATTTAGACTGATCGGAAAGAAAACGGTAGTAAAAGAATAGAGCCCATATACACCAAACGATGCAAAGCGCTATATAACATTTTATAATTGTTAATTTCTTTTGAAACATTTTCTTATAAATATCGGCTCCTGCATAGCAAGCGCTCGTGCATAACTATTTGGTTAGTGTGTAGAAAGTATAACCTGCCGGCCTGAATAATTCTCTTGGTATGCCGGGGAAATCAAAAGGCCATTCTTCCTCACCTGGTTCATCGCAAGGCATAAAGTGTTCTCCAAATGCCTTTTTATACTTCTCTATAAAATATTGATTAATGCGCCCAAGAATTACGGATACAAGTTCGCGCGTTTTTTTATTGTTTCTGCTGCGGACATACTCCGCAAAATCATCTTCGAATATCCTACAATATTTATTAGATAAATTGTCTAGATCGAAAAACGGATATATGGGAGTGATATCGATATCTGCACTTTTATAATGGGAGAGGAATCTCCTCTTGAGGTGGGCAGCGGGCTCGACTCCGATGTGTCCATCAATGAAAACGTACTTTCTGATGCCATCATTCTCATCATTCGGGTCGCAATTCAAATAATCGATGTAACCCGTTTCCGCGCCATGAAAACCCATGCCGTTATTTTTGGTCGTCCGCGCAATTTCGGCAATGAGTGTGTCTTTATACCGAAATTCAATATGCCCCCAAAAATCGGTGGATATGACGGCGTCAAAGTAATTATTAGGAAAAGGAAGTGGCTTGGTAAGGTCAAAGCACAGACATTCCTGATAGCCATTCTTTGCTGCATTATGAAGGCATGCTTCACTGAGATCAATTCCGTGCAGCGTAATATTAGGACATACACAGCGGAGAGTCGGGCCCAGTGGGCCGGAGCCACAACCGATGTCTAATATTCTTCCTTGTTGAGTATTGTTGTAATGTTTATGCAGACCGTCGATCAGTAACCGCATCCCGCTAAAATTGAGGTCATACTTTGTTATAACGCTATAAGGCCAATGACTTATTGATTTTCCGAATTTGAATTTGGTTTTGTAAAATTTTTGAGGATCAATACCAAATAATTCGTATGTTATATCATCGTGACGAAATTTGGCCATCATTCATTTCTCATTATTAAAGAAAATGCCTTAAGCCGTGGTTTTTAGCCAACCAATCTCTTGAAACAAATTTTTCCATCGGCCTTGCCAAGTGTTGAGCGTGAAATTCGATATATTGGCAACAGCAGTAAATTGTAACCTTCTTCTTGAATCGATATCTTCGATAAGCTTATTGATGGCTGAAGCAATTTGGGCTGGTTCAGGGTGGACGAGCAGGCCGTTAATATTATCTTGGATAAGGTCAGAAAGTCCGCCGACATTAGTGCTTACAACGGCACAACTGCATGCTAACGCTTCAATACAAGATAAACTCGTTCCTTCACAGGCGATGGTAGGAATTACGCAGATGTCGGCTTTTCTATACCAGTCAGGCATTTCGTCGAATGAAGCTGAGACATAGTGAAGACGTGTATCTGTTTTGCATAAGTCCTTAATTCGCTGTGTATCCTCGGCGTCTCCCTCGCCGACCCAGTAGATTGCGGCATCATGTTGAATCAGCCCCAAGATATCGCCAAGGATTCGGCTGCCACGATTAACCTGGCTTCTTCTAGGAAAAAGAATAACCGGTGGTTCATTTTTACGCGGAGACTCAGGTGGTTTGAAGAACTCCACATCGACAAAATTCGGAATATAACGCATTTTCCTCGCCAATTCGGGCCAATGAGCACGTATGACGTTAATCGAATTAGTGTCGACACTTACAACGTGGGCGGGATTTGAGAATGCCGCATGAAGATGGTTATACCATTCCGGGGTTCGAAATTCACAGCCGGGGCCGTAGTTGTTATGATCGAACCATATCCCGTGACAAATCATTATCGCGTCAGAGCGCATTTCGGCTGATGCGAGCTCAGGAAGATTGTAGATGACATGGTCATAGTTGAGCGAATGGTTGTAGAATTCAATCGCAGCGCCTTTTGTAAACTCGGAGTATGAATTTCCCTGCGGAATGCCGCGTACGGTAAAATCGTAATATTCTCCTTCAAAAGCCTTATAGGCCATCTGATAGATATCTACGGTGTAACCTAAATCCCGAAGGAGTCGTGAAAGATTAAGGCAATAGCGTTCACCACCACCGTAGCGAGGCATATGCGTATTCCAATCTAAAAGCATGTTGGTGAGATACGCCACACGGGGGACGGATGTGTGTATTGCCGGCAAATTGCAGGACGGTACAGTTGAAGTATGGGTTTTAGCCGGTTGAGGGGCAACAGATGTGTTGAATTCAATTTGACTTTTATCCTGCTTCGAATCATCGAGTTGTTCAAGAATTCGGCAGATGGGATCAGTCTCGGCATATGGAGCAAAAGCCCCACTGTTACCCAGGATGTATTTAAAGAAACGGCTGATAAAAGATGAACACCGGTGAATGGAACCGGACATTAATTCTTGTGATAAAAGCTCGCAAAAACGTGCCAACCGATAAACGCGTGTGGCCGTGAATGCCGAAAGATTTGCCTGGGCGCCATTAATCCCATTTAATGCATATTCAAGCTTTTTTAACAATTCAAGACATACTTCATATCGATGACTGCATTCGGCCTTGAGATTTGCGCGCTCGACTTGTAGTTCGTGGCATGACTGTTTTAGTTTGTCGCATAATTTTTGAAGTTCGTTTCTTATTTTGCTTCTGTCGGAAAGGTCTTTTGAAAGCGAATCAATCTTGAGCGTTTTTTCAATAGTCTGGTCATCATTGTTTATAGATAAATGGCTTGTGGGCTTTGGGGCAATATGATCTGTAGAAAGTTGCTCGGCTGAGCATATGTAGTAGGACAATACGAACGATGAATCCGGAACAAGATTTTCCGATTCGAGTTTTCCGTATATTTCTGCAAGTTGTTTGTCATTTGCAAATCGCTGGAAGAAATTGTTGCTAATTTCCTTTCCGCAAAAGCCGGTAAATAACAGTTTTAGGCCGGCCTTTTCAATTGCATCCGCAAAATTGGCACGCAAAAACTCAACGCCGACATTCCACTCGTCATCTTGTGCCATTGTTAACCGGTACAAAAGATAAGTAAGGCTATCCGCATTCGGAACGATGATGAGAACCAAATTGGCGCTGTTTGCGGCCATTTGAGATAATGCATGTACCAACTTTTCAAAATTGAAATGCTCGAGAACTCCGCTGTTCCACACCACATCGAATTTGTTTCCCAAATTTAATGAAGTGTCAAGCAAGTCGGCATAGATAAATTCGCCACTTACACCGTACTTTGAATACATGGCCTTGGCGTGTTCGAGAGCAGAGGATTCAAAATCGAGAAGCGTCGTTTTATAGCCTTTGCGTGCAAGTTCAAGAGATAGATGGCCGGAGCCGCAACCCATTTCAAGCAATGATGCGCCGGGGGCAACCTCGAGATTTAATAGAATTTCGGCAATTTCATTAGCAAAAGATTCTTCAAAAGAAGATATCTTATCGCTGTATTGGCCTGATACCTGGCTCCAAATATCTTTATGGGGTGTAATATCCATTCCCGTGTCTAATTTCCTTCAACTGCTGATACAAATTCGGCTTTGCCTGTACATTGAAGACGGGCAAGACCTCCGATCATATTCTTATCGTCTGAGTCCGGTTTGTGTAACTCGAAGCTCAGGGCGTCATGCGCATAAGCAAAGATATTTTCAAACGCACAATCTTGAATGCCCAGAGTAACAAAATATGTATCGGGGCGAAGATCGCAGCGGACATCAATGACGATGCGCAAACGATCATGAGTATGTAATTGGGCGCGCAGTCCAAGCTGTTCGGAAGAATATGATATCCCAAAAACATCGTTGCCGAATCGATCTCGAAGCAGAAAGCCAAAAACAAATCCGTCATGGATTTCCTGTGTTGCCAGCAAATCCGTTTTGCAAACGATGGTATCCCCGGAATAAGGAGCAGGATTGCCATGTTTTACCTTGAAAAGCAACCTTGCAGAGCATATCTGCATGGAACCTGTTCCCTGCTGAGCAACTTGGATTTCTTCATCAGGAGTGAATGAACATAAAGTGATAAAGGCCTCTGGATCGGCATTTCTTACTGATGCCTTGACGGCCGCGGTCTGCGAAGCCTCAGTCGTCGCTCCGTTTCCGCTGCGTTCTTCGAGGACATCCTGCAAATAAAGATCGCAGGCATCAGGCGCATCGCCATACATTTTAGGTTTTCCGTGTTCGAGATATAAACAACGTGAACACCGGCTGCGAATGATGTCAATGGAATGACTGACAAGCAGAATGGAAACGCCGCGCTCCAGCAATTCGTCGAGACGGCGAAAACATTTGCGCTGGAAACTTGCATCTCCGACTGCCAGGATTTCATCGATAAGAAGAAGTTTCGGTTCAACTTCAAGTGCAATTGCAAATGCAAGGCGTGCAAACATGCCCGTCGAGTAATATTTCACAGGTTGATCGATAAAGACGCCTATATCAGCAAACGAAACGATTGCATCATACCGCTCCTGCAGTTCAACTTGCTTTAATCCGAGAATCCCGCCGTTCAGGAATATATTTTCGCGGCCTGTGAAATCGGGATTAAAGCCCGTGCCTAGTTCGAGCAAAGCCGCAATACGGCCGTTGCACGTCAAATCGCCTTCGCTCGGTTGAAGTGTTCCGGCCAGGATTTGCATAAGCGTACTTTTTCCCGCACCATTTCGTCCGATAATTCCGATACATTCACCTGGATAAACTTCAAGTGAGACGTTCTCCAAAGCACAGAAGCGATTTGAGTTATTCTTTCTTGGCAAACCGAAAACTTCGCGAAGCGGCTCAAGCGGGCTTGAGTAAAAATGATACCATTTACTAATGTTGTGAGCTGTCAGGATAGGCGTTGCCGCCTGTTGTGACGCAGTCGCCGATGGAACATTGCTGCTTGAAGTCGATACGTTTTTGCTAGAGGACATCAGAGAATGTCCTCCTGGATTTTTCGAAGAAATAACAGCCGAGCTGCAGGATGGCAAAAGCAATAGCAACGTTAAGAAAATACCAACCCCAGGTTGGCAGACGATCCAGAACAAGGCAATTTCTTGAAGAGTCCACAATTTCGCAAAGTGGATTGATGCGAATAAATGTGCGAATGGGTTCGGGAACGACGCTGAGCGGATAGCAAACCGGCGTCATGAAAAAAAGCGCCTGTGACAGCACAACAACCGCATTGCCGATATCGCGGATAAAAACACCCAAAGCCGATAATAGAAGACCGGTCCCCAATGAAATCAATAGAAGCGGAAGCAGAATCAATGGCAACGCCAAGGCTGTCCACGGAATGCGGTGAATAAAGAGGATACATGCTGTAAACAATACGAATAATTCGATCACTGCGCGGAGCAAACTTGCACCCAAAACCGTGGCCGGAAGAATCTCTAGCGGGAAAACGACTTTTTTTACGTAATTGGAGTTGGCTGTAATGATGTGTGGTGATCGCAACAATGTTTCGCTAAATACACCGAATACGATAATCCCACAGTATAATCCCAGCGCAAATTCGGCCCTGCTGTCGGTTACGCTGACATCCCATTTCGCCTGGAAAATGACACCGAATACAAGAAAATAGACCGCCAGCATCAGTAAAGGATTCAGGACGGACCAGGCCAATCCCAAAATCGAACCTTTGTAACGGCTGATCAGTTCGTGCCATGTCAATCGGGCAAGAAGTTCCCGATGACGGAGCAATGCCGAGAGGATGGAATAGAACTTCCATTCATGCTGTCGCGGAATACCTTGTGTTCTTGAAATTTCCATAAAATCGTTCTCGACTTTTTATCGCGTCTCCGGCGGCAGCTTATTATACAAGGTGCATCTTTCTATCGAAGCCTTCATATTTCTGAGGATACCTTCCCCTTTGGTGTTCCAAGAATGGCGTCATAGACCGGTCTCAGGCGTTTTTCCCAAGTTCTTGTTTGAACAAGTTGTTTTTGTTGATTCCTGAAGTATTCTTCTTTCCCTTTTTCGCAGGCGGCAGGCAGCGCCGAGGCGAATTTATCGGCGTCCTTGCAGACCGTGCACAATTCTTCCTGACGGCATTCCCTCAAGTCTGTGGAAATTACGGGCAGTCCCATCGCTGCATATTCGAAAAGTTTGACGGGGGAGACGGCATCCATGATATCATTCGTTTTAAAGGGAATTATCGCAGCATCGGCCAAATTAAGGTAGCCGGGAAGCTCACGATAGGCTTTCGACTTGCCCCAATGGATATTCCGCCGTTTACACAGAGACCATAAATTCTCGCAAGACGGCGGAAAACGCTTGTCGTTTTCGGCGTCACCTTCCATATGGGCTCCAATCAAGAGAAAGCCGATATCAGGATTTGTATCTGCGGCCAAAGCCAGCAAGTCCCAGTCGAACCATGGCGCCAATGCACCCGCATAGATGACTGTAGATTTGTATCGGTTTGTGAATTCTAGGTCCTTTGATGTAAGAACGTCTGTAATATCTTTCCCGTCTTGAAAGTCTTCAGTGTACACACCATTCTTGACCAATATCACATCGGGACGGATTGGTTGAATCTCTTCCTTCAGAGCTTCAGCGGAGGCCGTGACGATATCCGCTTCTTGGATCAGGCGATGATGGTCTTCTAACAGGGCTTTCCCATAGGACCGATGCAATTGCGGATGGTCGTAAACGTCGTAAACACAGTGTGCTTTCTTAAAGGTATCGAGAAGATATACATCGAGCGGGGAAGATATCCAAAACCATATATTTTCGTTTGGAAGTCCGTTTAAGAGACGGAATGGCTCTTTTAGCGTGAAAACGCCGTCTTCTTCTATACATACTGGATTAGGTGGTTTCTGAACATATCTGGGAATACCGAACCAACAGACCGCCCCCGCCCGTGCAAAAAAACGTGCGATATGATGGGGTCTTTGCATCATGGCGCCCCAAGGCATCAGGGGAGGGAAGACGATATGGATTGCATTTTGGTCTACCGTTGAAGGAATGTGCTTAATAAGTTGATTGGCATTTTTCCGTGCTTGTCGAGATGCAAGTCCACAACGCGCTTCTTTCCCGATTCTATATCCTTCATCGGTCACACTTAATTCCGGATGCAAAAAGGGCGTCTCCTCAGGAAAGCGCAGAAGATAGAGGTACTTGAGATAAAAAGGGCGGAGCCTGCGCCACAAACGTGACAAAAGTCCGTCTGAGGAATTGATTCGATTCATTGATGTTTCGTGGTGCCCCATTGCTATCGGACCGCCCGCATTTTGAATCTGGTATGATACCTGAAAGCGGTTTCAGGCTATCATAGAGGCATTCAAAGGAAAAACTCCGAATCCCAATACAGACTGTTGTGGTCACAAAAGCTTATCCTGCCTCAGCCTTAGGAGTCGGGAGCGGATTTCCGTAAAGATCACACGAGATTTTACTGAAGGCCTCATACATACAGAGTTTGGCCTCCGGGGAAGCCCCAATAGCAGCGCCATCCCCATAATCCGAAAAAACGAATCCACCTTTGGGTGTCATCCAGTGCTGGGCCAGTTCTTGGGCATCGGCTTCGATCCGTTGATGGCTTCCGGAAGGCAGCGTCGCCTGAATATCTGCCAGCGACTCGAATGTGATTCTTCCCCGATAACGTTGGCCGATTTCTTCGATTCCCAGCGCCCGGGGTTGTTGAAGATTGATGGCGTGAACACCCGCGTCGATGAATCCCTGGATGATTTCGTTCACTTTCCCGCACGAATGTACCCAGACATCCTGCCCCCCTGCATGCATGATATCGAATAACTTTTTATAACGGGGAAAGAAGAAATCGTACCAGAGCGGCGTCGATATAAATGCCGCATTCTGTGTCCCCCAGTCTTCGGTCATCCCGAAAGCATCGAGACGGTCTCCGAATCGCTCTTGGATGTTTTGAACCAAACTGATTTGTGCATCCAGAATTTTATCGGCAAGCGCTTCGGCATTGGCCCGGTCGGCCAGAAGCCCCATCAGCACGGTCTCGAATCCGGCCAAAGAGTGCATTCGCTCAAAAAGAATCATAAAAATGCCCACGATGGTGTATTGGCCTTCTCGTTCGGCCTTTTGCAATGCGGCCTCACACTCTGTGTAGCGCCAGTCGGCCGAATAGTCGGGAATGATGAGTCTTTCATGCTCCTCAAGGCTGCCCAGCGGATGCCCCTTAACCTGCCCCATGTTCTTGATCTCGGTTTTTTCCCATGCACACCCCCATTCATCCATTTGATGTCCATCTTCATTCCGGTCATCTGTCTTCCATGGAATTCCCGCCAGGTCGCTGCACCCCAGGCTACCCATGTTGACCGGCAGCCGATCCGGCCCTTCGAAGCGTAGTGCTGCTTTTACAATCTCTTTTGGACTTTGGTTCATCTATTTCTCTTTCTTGTTGCTGAGCCGTGTCCGGCTACGCGTCGATGGTCAATAGTCTATGTGTTATTAATCCTGCCCGTGGACCTTTTTATATACCTCTTGGATGTTGTTCGATGGTTTCGTGTCGCTTCCGACAATCAACATCTTGAATCCGGATTGCAATCTGTCGTTTACGTTTTTCGGATCAGCCGAGACAATCATTGGGATGTCTCGTTTCTGGCATGCCGCCGCCGCTTTGTCAAATGCTTTTTTGACGGCGGCGGCCTCCATATTTCCCTGAGCGCCACAACTAAAACTGTAGTCATACAAGCCAAAGAAGATTCCGCCAACGCCGGGAACATCCAGAATCTCCTCGATATTTTCGCCGCCTTCGACATCTTCAATCATAAGTATCGCCATAAGATCTCCTTTGGGATCGAGAGGCCAAACATCGGCTCTGGGAACGTATTCATCCGGGGTTAGTCCCCATAGATAAGAAGCCATACGAGGCGAAGCACCCCGTTTGCCTTCCGGCGCGGGATTTGAATCCCCCTCAGGCTGCGGATAGCGGCATGCCTGGATGACGCGGCGTGCGTCTTTGGCATTAAGACAATGAGGAACAATGATCCCATGTGCGCCCGCGTCCAATACTTGCTTAATATAAGGTTCGATCGGCCCGGATGCATCACATGGGATTCGCACGATTGCTGCAATACTCGGCTGTAAATTCCCTTTGACCAAAACCTCTCGTTTGGAGTGAAAGGCCATAAGGATATTTTGAAGGCGATCAATGTCGAATGGCATATGCTCCATATCAATCAGCACGTAATCGAGCATTGGGGTGATCAAGCCGCTATCCGAATCCTTTTTGCTATTGGATTGTGTAATGCCTGCGGCCGTGTAAGTCGACATGGAGATAAACCAGGTTCCAATAACAACCTCGTTTCTTTCCAATTTCTCGATGATTCGATTCAGATGAATGTCTGGCTGAGCGTTAAGGCTAATGGCGCTTAAGCAAAACACAATTATCCCCGGTGCTATACGCAAATACCTGTGAATCCTCATTTTATTGTTCCTCAAATGCTTTATTTTACTGTGTACGGTGACCTGCAAGTCTATCACACAATAGAATGATTGGGGTCAATCTTTGCTGTGCAAAGAAGTAGAATGGCAGATATATGGACCGGCCATGAATCCGAGAGCACCCGAATCCTCCCGGAATTTCCCGGTATTCATTGATGGGGATTTCATACAAGATAAGACAGGTTTGAATTATGCTGGCAAAGGATTCCGTTTCGCCGATTCATTGTTATGAAAATCGATATGGGAGGAAAAAGTGAAATTTCACCATGTTTCAAATCGTATGGTTGCTGATTCTCGAATAGGAGCATTGTCCGGGAGGCGTTGGCTCTTAACTTTTCTCCCTTTGTGCCTGTTAACCGTTTCGTTGGCCGGGGCATCGAATAGTCAACCTGTGTCTGATAATGCTCAAAAGGCCGAAGAAGAATCTGAATCCCGGATCACCGTTGCCTTGCTTCAGATTCTCCCTCATGGCACGGACCAGGACGCCAATCTTTTGAAAGCGGAAGAGTACTGCCGTTTGGCGGCGGCGATGCATGCCGATATCGCCTTGCTCCCCGAAATGTGGAATATCGGCTATACCAAATTCGATTCGGATGCCCCGGAGGATGTCAAAAATTGGCAGGAGCAGGCAATCGCGCGCGATAGCGTTTATGTGGAGCATTTTGTTCAGCTGGCCCGTGAATTGGAAATTGCCATCGCCGTGAGCTACCTGGAACGATGGGATGGAGCTCCACGCAACTCTGTAACTTTAATCGACCGGAAAGGCAACAAACTGCTGACATATGCGAAAGTGCATACCTGTGACTTTGGATTGATGGAGTCGGCCTGCACGCCCGGTGAGAGTTTTGATGTGTGCGAACTTGAGACCGCCAATGGTTCTCTCAAAGTGGGCATGATGATCTGTTACGACCGCGAAGCTCCTGAAAGTGCCCGCATTCTGATGTTAAACGGTGCTGAATTGATTCTCACTCCGAATGCGTGCCGCTTGCGGCCGATCTTTATCGACCAATTTAAGATACGCGCATTTGAGAATGCTGTTGGTGTTGCAATGGCTAATTATCCCGCTCCGCAACACAATGGACATTCATCGGCTTTCGATGCGGATGGTGAGCTGATCGTGGAAGCGGGAGATGAAGAAGGCATTTATTTGGCCCCGTTCAATCTGAAAAAAATACGAGAGCACCGGGCAAAGACAATTTGGGGCAATGCATTTCGCCGCCCACATCGCTATGCCCCGCTAACAAGTTTTGAAAAGGAACCGGTTTTCGAACGGTTAAATGGTTTTAAGCAGCCGTTTTCCGCAAAGGAACGGTAAGATTCGTCCTTTCTGCTTGTCATCGATGCCGAATACATCCTGGTATTCATTAATGTCGTACAGTTTTCACATGTCCATTATGGGGACCCTACGCCCCAGCTTATAGAAACTATGTTATACTCTTTCTTCATTCACCGCGGTAAATAGCTCTGACGATGATTTTAGGGATTGTTGTACCGGGGGACTCCGTTGGATGAGGGATTGGGAACCTTGGATAGCCAGTTAAGCACGGACCGAGTACGCGCCGTAATCCTTGGCGGTGGACGAGGCGAACGCCTGTTTCCTTTGGTTGATACTCGCGCCAAAGCGGCAATTCCAATTGCAGGAAAATACCGTCTTATTGATGTTACACTTTCCAATTGCATCAATTCGGGTCTTCAGAACATTTTTATCCTAACCCAATTCAATTCGGACTCATTACATCGTCATATCACAACGGTCTATCGATTCGATCATTTCCAGCGCGGTTCGGTTCAAGTTCTCGCGGCGCAACAAACCACCGATAATAAAGCTTGGTTTCAGGGAACTGCTGATGCCATCCGCAAGACTTTGCCGCGAATTTTAGATGACAATCCCGAGCATGTTCTCATTGTTCCTGGTGACCATTTGTATCGTATGGATTACCGCGAACTACTCTCGTTTCATGTTAAGAATAATTTCGACATCACAGTCTCTGCCGTTCCTGTATTCCGGGAACGCTGTCCCCAACTTGGAATTCTGCGGATCAATGAGGCTTCCGAGATCGTTGAGTTCGCAGAAAAACCCCAAGATGCGTCTTCCTATGACGCGTTGGAGACACCGATGGAAATTCTCCTGAAACACGGTGTTGAACCAAGCGATAAACGTCATCTCGGTTCCATGGGGCTTTATGTTTTTCGTACAAAAGTCTTAGAAAATCTAATACGGAATACGGATTTCGCCGATTTTGGCTCTCAGGTACTGCCTGCGGCGCGGAGCCAGTATCGTATGGGTGCCCATCTGTTTCATGGGTATTGGGAAAATATCGGCAATATCCGGGCCTTTTTCGATGCAAACATCGAACTGACATCCCCGTCCCCCGCATTTAGCTTTTTCGATCAAAAGAATCCGATGTTCAGCCGCCCGCGCTTTTTGCCCGGCAGCAAAGTCAACGGTGCAAAAGTCCAACATTCGATACTGAGCGATGGCGTTATTATCGATGATGCAGAGATACAGAACTCGGTTATTGGTGTACGTAGTGTGATACGTAGCGGTTGTCAAATCCGCCGTACGATCATGATGGGGGCCGGATGGTATGAGCGGCCCGAAGAGGCTCAAGACGTACCATTGGGTATTGGGGAAGGCACGATCATAAAGAACGCGATCATCGATTCCCATGTTCGAATCGGTCCCAATGTGCGTATCACCAACAAAAATGGCGCTAAGAATGAAGACGGCCCCAACTACTTCATCCGTGAGGGGATCGTCATTATTCCCCGCCATCAAGTTATTCCTCCGGATACTGAAATCTAGGTAGTAGGAGATGTGCCCCGCATTGTCGGACTCTGTGATCGGCATCTATATCCACCAGCATTGGCCTTATAAACATCCTTACTGTGCCCGTACATGGACAGAAAGTGATTGGCGCGGTTATGCCCATGGACTGGCCTGCCTCGGGTTTAATACCGTTATGATTTGGCCGGTTCTGGAAGTTATGCCGAATCCTTTGACCGCGAGTGACTCAGCCGCGTTGAAGCGTATGGAGCGAGTTATTGGCATGCTGAAAAATGAGTTTGGCATGCGTGTAATTATTGTGCTCTGCCCCAATGTCGCCGCCCGCAATGCCGAGGCCGCCGCGCAGACTTTTGAAACGCGCCACTATTTCTATAGCGACCGGCGTGTGAATCCCGCCGATTCCGATGCAGTCAAGGCCTTGTTGGAATGGCGTAAGACTCTCCTCGAGCCACTTTCCGCAATGGATGGATTGGCCATGATCGACAGCGATCCGGGGGGCTTTCCCGGCTCGACGGCTGCTGAATTTGTGAATCTGCTTGTTGAACACCGGCGCATGCTTGATCAATTGCGGCCGGGTATCGAACTGTTCTACTGGTTGCATGCCGGCTGGCAGGCTTATTGCCGGTACTATGAGACCGGCCACTTACGCGATAACTCTGATGAAGAGTTTCTTGAGGTTTTTAAACTTCTCAATGAAGCAGCGCCCGAACCATGGGGATTGCTAAATGGCGGGCGTGTGGCGTCGCGGTTGGGGATCGAATCCAAAGTCATCAATTTCAGGTATGCCGCTATTGAAGATGAACCATCGTTTCCGATGACTTGTCATTTGGCTGAACGTGCCTATGAAGCCGGAAGGGCTCATGGCCCTCGGGGCGTGATGGGGAGTGCGCAAAGCCACTGTCTGCAACTTCCCAATACACTGGCATTTGTCCGTGGGGCTCTTGGGATGACACTTGGGATAGAGGATTACCATCTCTTTGCCGGTCAACTAATCCCCGGCAAAGAGATTCCTATTGTAAATGCATGGGAAGCGCTTGCTTCTGAGGATTTGAATCGGATGTCTGATTCGATCTCCCAACTCCGGAGCCTAAGCGTATTGCCGTTGGAAGTTGGCAACCTTAAGGGACTTTTATTTGGTAGTTCCCGCCGATTTATTGACGATCTGATTCAACAACTTAGGCTTCGCGCGGCCTTTGTTTCATTCAAGCAGTCTGTCGAGCAGAAGCGGAATATACATAAGAGTCTCGGTGAATTTATCGATGCAGCCGAGAAATGGCAGACAGTGCATGGTTATAAGAATCATTGGGAGTGGCCGGGGCTAGTTGAGGCTCTCCGGAATCTTAATTCTCCCTGCATTAACGAAGTCTTAGACCGCCCAACAGTTGGAGACAGTCCTTTTCAGCGGGTTATGCATAGCTTTTATCAAGAGGAGACTTTCACTCCACGTTTGTTGGAGGCCATGAAAACGGCTTTCCATTCAATGTAACCGCACGATCCGGCCGCTTTGTTTCACCGCATTTTTATTGAGGAGCTATTCCGCCTTATCCCGGCGTTCCTTTAACTCCCGCCAGGTTGTCAGAATAATCTTCTCCTCTTCAATCGCTTTTTTTACTTCCGGTGAGATCATTGCTGTGTAATCGCCGTAAAGATGGTCCCGTCCACCATTGATGATCGGAATGACATCGTTGGGTTTTGTGCAATGGATAATCATTTCGGTGATACCCGGCTTAAGGTTACGTATGGCTTCCGTGTAGTAGGGAACCTTTTCGGTTGTTTTCCAGTCGTAACTCTCGCCATGTATATGGTCTATCACGGGCAAGCCGCCTTCCCATACTTTTTCGGAGATTGGAAAGCCTGCCACCATCAGCACAGGAATTCCCATCTCAAGGCCGACCTTCACATAGCGTTCGGCATATTCGGGATTATCGAAGATCGTTCCCATATGCGAATCCATGTGTGTCGGTTGAATACCCATGGTGACCGCCCGGTCGATCTGAGCGCGAATCTCTGTTTCGACTTCATCTGCGCTTGCATGTTCGGAAACAAGCCGGTTGTTATCCCACAAGCAGCCTTGTTGATCGGCCAATCCTGGCACAACACTCTTTCCCGCTACCGGCATCCAACGATAAAAGTCATATTCTGAGGTCAAAGTGAGATGGAGACCGATATCGGTATTCGGATTTTTTTTGACATAGTCGGCAAACTCAGCCACCCAAGGGCAGGGCATCATCATGCTGACTGAGGTCACCAGTCCATATTCCAGCGCTTCAATCGTGCCCGCATTGGAGGCATGAGACATGCCCATATCATCTGAGTGAATAATCAAAATCCTGTCCGTCGGCGACCATCCGAGCCGCTCGCCATAAGTTTTTGAACTTGTGTCAGCAAATGAGGCAATGGCCAGAAGCAAAACTAGTTGGACCGAGAGTATTTTTTTCATGAGCATCTTCCTGTCCGCATTTTCTTAGGATGTTCGATGCTAGAATAGTCTTGCACCGGATGGCAAGTCCATCAGCAGGCTTGTTAAGCCAATCGCGGACTTTTTTTGAATTTGTGGTGCGCTGAATTATGAGCCTTCGACCCAATGGATTACAAAACACTCCAAGAGAGAAAAATCCTCTGGGGATTTGGCTCACTTTTTTCATTGCGTTTAATTTGCTTTTGGGAACGGCCTGCCGCCGCGAGCGGATGGCTGATGGGAAAATCGAGCAACATGTCTATGTTTGGCAGGAAGTCTGGAATGAGGATGTCAAAGTCGCGCTCAAAGCCGCTGAGCCATGTATAGATGGTTGCCAAGTATTCGCGGGGGAAATTACTCACGCCGGACAGCGGGTTGAAATGAATCCGAAGCAAATCGACTGGCAGGCCCTGGCAAAAATCAATATCCCGGTAACGTTGGTTGTGCGGTTCGGCAGCGCCTTTTCCAAGGTAATTGCATCCGAGCCGGTACCGGAGACAGCCCAATCCTTCCGCCGCTGGATGAATGACCTTCTGGCGAAGTGCCGGTCAGTGGATTTGCCTGTTGCCGGGTTTCAACTGGATTACGATTGCCCGACTTCAAAACTTGCAGATTATGGCGCGCTTATAAGGGAGTTGGAAAGACAGAATCCTGATGTGCCAATTAGCATAACCGCTCTCCCCGCTTGGCTTGGCAGTGCCGAATTTCCAAAATTGATTAAGCCGTTGCCTTATTATGTTCTGCAGGTTCACTCGTTGGAAAAACCTAAAAATATTGATCAGCCGGTCTCTCTTTTTGATTTGCAGATGACACAGGGCTATTTGCAGCGGGCCGCCGCGTATGAGATTCCTTTCTACCTTGCCCTGCCGACCTATGGCTATTCGGTAATTTATGATCAAGAAGGGAATTTTGTCGGATTACAGGCCGAAGGAGCGGCTTCAGTCTGGAAACCCGGTTACGAGGTCCGCCTGGTGATGGCAGACCATCGCCCGCTTGCCGAACTAATCCGGAATTTGCAAATAGAGCGTCCGGCATTGTGCCGGGGAGTCATCTGGTTCAGGCTTCCTGTGCCCACCGATACCTTGAATTGGTCCTGGCCGGCCTTGTCCGCCGTGATGGATGGACGTGAACCGGTTCTGGAATTTAAGGCCGAAGTCTTTAGTCCTTCTCAAGACTTGTATGAAATTCATATTTTCAACTCCGGAGAACGCAATCACTGGGGGACAATCAGATTTAAAATTCTATGCCCTCAAAAATCTATTCTTGCCTATGATATTCTTGGTGACTTTCACGAGTCGGAAAACGTTCATGAAATTATGGGGCCTGCGCCGCGATGCGGCGAGTCTGTAACCGCAGCCTGGTTTCGCCTCAGGCCGGATGACGGTGCCGGCGGAAATCGGCTTCAAGTCAGTCAAGTAGAGAGTATCCCATGAAAAACCGCATCTTCTTAACTTCGACCATTCTCCTTTTTCTCTCTTCGACGGTCTCATTTGCATGTGGGCCCCATTTTCCGAACTCCTACATTGTTTGGGGACATGAAAACTATGTGCTGAATCTGCCCCGGGTTCTGTTTTTTGAGGGATTGAAGCTGGTAGAGAACGGTAGTCACGGCGAGTTAATCTATTCCGATAAATGGCAGAATGAAATCTATGAAGGCTACCTGGAGCCTGGGTTTTCAACGCCATATACCAACCATTGGCAGCGGACCTTGGAGGCCGATCTAACTGACCTAAAGGCGGCGCTGGAGGCCAAATCTACTCCCACGGCTGATATCGAAGAACTCCTCCAGGCGTATCAAGAAATGCGCCTGGCCATGAAGGTCCACGCCGATGGCTCAGAGTACGATACGGATTATGGCAGCCGGAAAAATCCTGATCCATTCGACCTCTCCCCTTACCGGGCAGTGCTTGATCGTATCCCCGCCGAGTTTGCCTGCTATGTCGAAGCCGCCGCAGCCTATCGTGCCGGGGATTTGGAGGGCTCGTTCCGCATTTTGAACCGGTTGCTGCTGTTGCCGGAGGATGAGCGCACTTATCGCTCCACCTGGGCTGCTTTTATGTTGGGCAAGACCCGTATCACCGAGGATCCGGTTCATTCCATCTATTTTTTTGAAGAAACCCGGCGGTTGGCCGGGGCGGGATTCCATGATTCCCTCAACTTGTCTGATGCCAGCGCGGGATGGCAGGCGCGCGCCGAGTTGGATGTGGGCAGATATCACGATGCCATCTTGCACTATTACCGATTGTTTCGTTCCGGAGAGACCATGCGTCACATGTTCGGTTCGCTTCCTTGGGCTTGTGTAGCCGTTTTTTATGCTGACCGGATCGATCCTGATGTTGTGAATGACCCCATCACTCGCAAGGTTGTGACGGCTTGGCTCCGCTCAGAGACTCGAAACACATCCTGGTTTGGAAAATGGTTTGAGGCTATCCGGGATTCCGGCGTTACGCTTGATCCGGGAGAAACCGATCAACTTGCCTGGATGGCCTATAAAGCCGGAGACATGGAGCAGGCCAAACTCTGGCTGGCGCTCGCGCCGGAGCCCGGCCCCGAGGGGAAGTGGGTGCAATCCAAACTTCTGTTTCGCGAAGGAAAAATCGACGAGGGGATGCAAATCCTGCAATCTCTGGCTGGACAGTTTCCATGCCGGGATGGCGACAATGTGAAGGCCGAACTTGGGGTATTGCAGCTGGGCCGCAAAGAGTTTGTGCAGGCTCTGGATGCCTTTGTTCGTTGTGGGTACTGGCAGGATGCAGGCTATATCGCCGACCGTGTTCTTACTGTGGAAGAACTCGAACAATATGTGAAACGCGAGCAAGAGAGCGGGCGTTTGGACGATGTCAATATTGGCCTGTATCGCTGGAGCGAACGCAAAGCGTTAGACGGCTTACGTACTCTTTTGGCACGCAGGTTAATGCGTAATGGACAAATGAATGATGCGCTACAGTATTACCCTGAGACTTTCCAGACTTTCGGATGGTATTCGGAGAAGATCGCTCTAAAAGAAATCGCTGAGCGTTACAGCCGTCATTTAAGTGCCGCCTATGATAAAAATAAGCCCAAGCGTCAACGCGCCGAAAACTTGTATGAAGCCGCCCATTTGACTCGTAAATACGGAATGGAACTCTTAGGCACCGAGGAAGAGCCGGATTGGGCGATTTATGGCGGCTCCTTCGCCCCATCCGGTGCGACAAAGATTCGTTTACAAGTCGAGAACCGGGATGTCTTTAAAGGGCTCAACCCCGCGCTTGTATCGGCGCTATCGCCTTCAGTGGAGGAAAAGCAGCGTGGCCTGCAATCCGCCCCCACGCCCGATATCCGTTTTCATTACCGTGATATTGCCTCGGAAATGATGTGGGAATGTGCCCAAATGCTGCCCAATAATGATCCCCTCACCGCACGGGCTTTGTATTATGGCGGCATGTTTATTAAGTATCGTGATTCGAAGGAGGCTGACCGTTTCTATAAGGCTCTGGTCCGCCGCTGCCGGAAACTGCCCATCGGCCGCCAGGCTGATGAATGCCGTTGGTTCCCCAAAGACCCGCAATTTGAGTAGTAAATAGAACCGCTCCTTCGGTAATAGGCGGTGGTCTTTGGATTTTTCCCGGATTGCTCTGCAACTCTGAAATTGTATTTGAATTCAATTGTATTGATATGTTCAATTACTGGAACTGGAATTTTTCCTATCTTTGTCTATTTGTTGAATCAACCATAACGAGGCAGACACCATGAGCGATAGAAACGATTTTTCCCGGCGAAAATTTGTAAGCGCTGTTTCCGCATCCGGCATGGCCTTGGCTGGCGGCAAGGCCATGGCCGCCCCCCAAGACGGCGGCCCGGAAACGTCAAACGGAGAACTGCGCATCGGTTGCCTCAATGTGGGCGTATACTCGCACCTGCCCCCGGTCTGGGCGGCCATACTCAATCCCCGTCAGGACAAGCAGGAAATCGCCTTTACCCGCATGAGGATCACTCATTGCTGGGACATCGAACCGGACAAAGCCCAAGAGTTTGCAAAGGAGTTTGACTGCACGGCAGTCAAGAATTTCGATGACATGCTTGGCAAGGTGGATGGGATTATCTCCGGCGGCTATTACAACCATCCTTGGAATCACATTCTGCACCAGCCCTATCTGGAGGCAGGTCTGCCTAACCTCATTAACCGGCCTCTCTCCAACTCCATGGCCATGGCCCGCCGGATTATTGAGATGGCCCAAAAACATAATGCGCCGGTTCTAGTTCCCTCGGCTCATGAACACAATGAGGCGATCCAACAGGCTCGGGCCTGGATCACCGGCAAGAAAATCCTCTGCTATGAGGCAACCAACTCATTTGATGATTACCCCACCCATGGCATCCATGGGCTCTACTTGGTCTGCCGGGCCGTAGCCGAAACGGGCCACCCGGTCATTTCGGTTTCCTACCGGGCCGAGAGCTGGCATAAGCCGCCGGGAGTCCTGATCCTCGAGCATAAGGATGGAGATGGCCGGACTTTTTATGGAACGCTTCACCAGGTCAGCGGTTCTTGGGGAACCATCCGGCTGCACACGCCCGAGGCATACGGCGGAAAAGGATTCGAAATCTTTCCGGGAACTGAATATCCCTACAATCGGACTGAAACTTGGGCGCCCACATTATGGGCGTTTGAACGGATGGCGGCCTTTGGCGAAATGCCCCAGAAATATGAAGATATCCTTCACAAACATGCGGTGTTCATGACCGGATGGCTTTCGATTTTGGAACGGAATGGCGCACCGGTAAGGTTGGATGAAGTGCCCGAGGATTGGGAAGCCCCGGTCACTTTGCCGAATCATCCGGAAGACAACATCGTTGCACTTTTTAAACAAAAATTTGGCTCATAGACACCGCGCATGCCGGTAACTTGGCCTTTTTGCTACTATGAATGCCAAGTGAACTGACCGCCATGATTGACTTTTTTGGAAAATCGTTCCGGTATTTTTCAAGAACCGCACTCCGTTTTGTGCCGGGTGTGTGTCAGCGTCTGCTGCCCAATCAAACGGCAGAGCAGTGGCTCGAGGCGTTTCAAAGCCGAGTCTTGAAAATATATCATCGTGTACAGACACCGGTGGTGCTTTATCATTCGGTGGAGCCTAACGATCACAATCCCCTGTTAACCGGAGATATTCATAACATCACCCCTGAAATACTGCACGCTCAGCTCTCTTTCCTAAAAAAACATTTCTCTATTGTGCCGGTTGATGAGATTGTCGAACGGCTGCAAAGTGGAAAGAACGTAAAAGGGCTGGGTGCCGTGACCTTTGATGATGGATACCGCTCGGTATTTGAGCATGCCGCTCCCGTTCTTGAAGATACCGGTATAACTGCCACCGTCTTTCTCACAACAAGTCTACTCCAAGGTGATGTCCTTTGGCGTGATAAGATACGTCTTCTCATTAACACCGATAATGTGAGTAAATTTCTTGATTTCGCTTCGACTGAGTTTCCGCAGTTGGAGTCCATACGTGCAGAGTTTTTCTACAAAGATACCAAAGATCCTACCCGGGCCAGCACATCTCAGATCGTCAAGTCCATTGATGCTTTTCTAGCAGCCGAAAAGTTAAATTGTGCTCGAACCGCCGATAATGCCTATATCTCATACGATGAATTGAAAACGAGGGAATTGAAGAACCTGTATCTCGGCAATCATACCCATCGTCATTTCATTCTTGCAACATTGACAAAGGATGAACAATGGGAAGAAATCACAACCACCGAACGTCTGCTTCAAGGTTTAGGGGCCGAACGTTCGCGCGTTTTCTCGATTCCATTCGGGGGACCGACTTCGTACAATACAGACACCCTGGAAATCGTATCTGAACTCGGCTATTCAGGTTATCTTCGTTCAAATGGGACGGCGCCGATTGACGCCGTTGAATGTTATGGCATCCAGAAAGAGAATTCGGCCTTAACTGTTTTGGGGCGTTTTATGCCTCTTGAGACGCGATGGCCGTGGCTTCAATTCTGAATGCGTGTTGTGAATCCGCCAATGCTTAAAAGACTCTTACAATCGTTTTTGCCTATTCAAGATGAACCGAAGGCGGGAGGCGTATCCGTTATACCGCCATCCGGGCGTCCGGAATCTTATAGATTGGCCCAGGAAAAGGGATGGTATCCCGTATTTGCAATCGGCACCGGCCGTAGCGGTACCCATTTTTTGCAGGAGATCATGGGGCACGATCCCGCAATCGCTTCCTATCATCTGCCGGATCCGGATAACGATAGTTTTGTCGAATACTGCGCCTGGAATAACCTGCCCGTTGACATCGGCGGTTTTTTGCAGACACGGAGAGATTGGATTGCGGGTGCGGCCGAACAATCGCGAATTTATTTTGAATCCAATCCCTACATGTCTTTTTCTGTTGAGCCGCTGTTTCATCAATTGAATGCAAAGTTTTTTCATATGGTCCGAAATCCCGCTGCCGTTGTGAATTCCCATTTTGTTAAAGGGTGGTATGAAAAGCCGCTGGCTTATGATAATCCGCAGCTGGCTTTAGGCGCGCAACCTGGAACGGCTTTCAACCATTTCCTGGGAAGGCTCACGCCCCGAGGCGAAGAATTCGAACGTTGGCAGAGACTTACACGGATCGGCAAGATCGCTTGGATGTGGAATGCTGTTCAAATGCGGGTTTTAAGCGAGACACGGCAATTGCCCCCGGAACATGTTTTTTCCTGCAAACTTGAAGATGTGGAATACCGCAAGTATGTCGAGATGCACAAGTTTGTCGGCGGTCAGTCGCCTTTGGATGAACCGGCTTTTCTAAAGATTACCCAGTCGAGACCCGGCAAGGCTGCCAACCATAGAAATGCTGCATCTTGGTCAGAGAAAGAACGCGAAGAGTTTCTTGAAGAGACAAAGGATGCAGTCCGGGCTCTGGAGTACGATCTCCAATTATAGCCCGCCGCCGGATTAATTTTTGCTGATTGCTCAAATCCTCACGCTGTACCGGTGCCGTCTTTCTCTATTGCGCTTTTTGAAGCACAACAACCATATGCCGTCCATACTCGGCATCGGTCTCACGCAGATTGTTCCATATATAGTTCCAGATGATGGGGCGTAAGAACGCGAGATCGAGAAACCAATGACGATTGTTGAGCAGGCGTTGAATCCATTCGATGGTGCGAGTGCTATGGTAGACATAGTCGACTTGACGGATTTCAAATGAGACTCCGGCGGCGTCAATCTGTGCCTTAAAGATTTCGATGTCGTAGTGCCGAAAATGCTTCTTGTTCAGTGGAACGACGATTGTCGGAACAGAGAGAATGATATGTCCGCCGGGATTGGTTCTCTCCGCCAAAGTTTGGATGAACCCGGATGTCTGATTGTCCGGGATATGTTCGAGTACTTCGATACCGGTTACAAGATCGAATGTCTCTTCGATCTCCCTTGCGTCAATTGCATGAAATTCCACATCCGGATGAAATCCCCGCGCAAATGCAATCGCCCGTTCCGATAAATCCGCGCCAACGCAACGAACGCCGCTGCCTTTTACGAATCCGGTAAAACGTCCATCTCCGCAACCGACATCCAGCACCGAAGACGGCCGCAAGGCCTCCGCAATCAACTGGATATGTTTTAAGTAACAGAGATACTCCAATCCCCAGCTTAAATACCGATAGTGCAGTCCTACACCATTCTCGTCAAAGTGAGGCGTGTAATGATATGGAAATTCATACAGAGATTCTTGAAGTCGATGTTGTTCCGTATTCATTGATTTGCTTGAAGGTTACGAAGAATTGTTTCCGCCACCAGCAGATCGATAGGACCGTCAATATCCACCGAATCAGCCGCATCCATGGTGAAAGGCACAATTTTGTCCCCATAAAGACGGCCGGATTCTAATGTGGCACGGTCTGCAATCAGAATTGCCGGGCCGTTTCTGGCGTAAAGTTTAGGTTTGTCTTGCCGCCGTAAAATCATTTTGCCTTCTTGGGCCGGAACAAGGAAGCCATCATCGAGTCTCATGAGCGAACTTGGACTGAATTGGTGAGGAACTTCTTGCACGCTGACCAGCGTATTCGCTTTTGTGGTACAGAAGTGCTCAATGGCCGAGTCGATATGTTCTGTACGGCGCAGGGGAGAAGTCGGCTGCAACAGCGTGATCGCATCCGGGTAATAAGAATCGGCAGCCAACTTGCGCAAGATATCCTGCAAAACTTCGGCCATACCGGTGTCATCTTTTGCTAATTCGGGAGAGCGCAAAAAGGGGACTTCAATACCATGCTTCTTGGCCAAAGCCGCATAACTTTCATCATCTGTCGAAAGGATTGTCCGGTCCAAATGCTTGCATCCCAAGGCGGCATCGAAGGTATATTCGATCAAAGGTTTCCCGAGAAGCGGAGTGATATTTTTATGCGGAATGCTTTTCGAGCCGCTTCGTGCGGGGATTACGCCCAGAATCTTCATGATCCTTTCTCCTCGCCATGCGCTGCATCTGCGATCAATGTTGCCAACCGCAGGGAAGCTTTGCCATCAAATGGCTCAAGCTCTTCTTGACGTAACCTCTCACGCTCGGCGGCGTGAAGACTGGGATCATCAAGATAATGTGAGATGGCGGCATCCATCTCTTCGAAACTTTTCACAATGCTGGTGGCGCCTGAGTTCACAACCGGCAGAAAATGATCGATTTCATACCAACGCTCGATGCTCTCGTGATAGTCTACTTTTACATTCCCATCGAATGCGATATTGACGACACAGGTATCCTGAGCAATTGCATCCAGTGTAATTGACCCCTGTGAGGCTATCATGACGTCGGTGTGGTGCAACAGATTGGCCAAATACTCCAATCTTCCGGTTTCGGCCGGTTGAACAATGATTTCAGGCGGAGTTTGAAATACACCAAATCGTTCTTGCCAGGTTTTGTCTTTAGGGTGAGGACGCACCAGCAAGGTGCATTTGGGTGGAAAACTTTTCTCTTTAATTCGACGGGCCAGATGTTCAACGATACTGATTTCATGAACTCCCAATCGCGGGCTGTTGGCTCCAAAAACAATCAACTTGTGATCGAGGGGAACGCCGATGGAATTCAGGAATTGTTCACGTGGCAGCAGGATACTTTCATCTTTGTATTCATCCATCTGCGGCCAACCGGCCACATAAATTTGCTGCTCGGCGATATTATGATGACGAATCAGCTCATCACGCATCACTTGCGATTGGACGACATACTGATCCACACCGGGTGCCAGAGGACCTTTTGTGGTTAATCTGTCCCAACTTCCAATAATAGCCGTGATAGGAATGTTGCGGCTTTGGGCCGCTCTCAAGTAGTTCCGCGCCGATGGATCTTGGAGATAAGAAAAAACCAGCAAGTCAGGTTTGAAAGTATCGAATAGTCCTTCAATTTTTGTGTCGTAATCCCACGGCGAGTAATAGAGGTGGTACAGTTTGTCATAGATTTTCCGGCTAAGCGGGAAGGGAAAGCCTAGCCACCAATCAAGGTAATTACCCGCCCGGGCTTCCCTTATCCTTCGGGCGCGGTTCATGTGAATCTTCCGGCAGTGAGCCGCGAATTGATGAATATGATTGAACCGGTAAGCGAGCATTCCGAATCCCATACGTCTTCGGAACCACCATAAACCGGCAACATAGAGGAATTTTTTAAATTTTTCCGAAAAACTTTTAGGGACAGGCGAACCTTCAAAACGCGGTCTATGGATATTATTCCATTTGAACCTGTCTCTTTTGAGAGCGGCGATTCGTTCCTCGTCTTCTGCAAAAGGAGTTAGGATCGTAACCTCTAATTCGGGTTGTGCGGCAAGTTGAGTTAAAACTTGGGTTTCGAGAATATACCGAACGGCGAACATCGTTGGCAGCACTATAACAATTCGCTTTGAGCGTTTCGCATCCGTTGCGTCTATGGATGATTCCATTGTATGTGTATATCCGGTTTCGATCCGGCCGATCAGTATTGTATCTGTTTTTGAATCTTGAATTCTGCTGTCGCCAGAATATCGGCGATTCTTTTCCCGGCCTTTCCGTCGCCATACAGTGGGTCGGATTCGTATCGCCCGTTATCGAGTTGCTTTCTGATAGCCTCTGCAATTGCCTCGCACCGGTTGTCTACGTCGATAACATTATTCCCGCGCAGGCGTCCGTTTTGACGAGTCCCGATGTTAACGCAAGGCATTCCCAGAAATGCGCCTTCTCTCACGGCCGCGCTTGAATTCCCGATCATACACGCGCATTTGCTCATAAGGCACATAAAGACTTCCACAGGAAAATTTTTGTGAAACCGCACAAAAGTATCTTCATGCCGTTCCCGGAATTTTCTGATGCCCTGCGCAATCTCTTCTGAGCCGGCATCGGCATTCGGCCAGAGCATAATGGTCTGCATCTCGATCTCTTTAAGAGCATTCAATGTTTCAGCCACTTGTTCTTCCGCATGGCCGTATTCTGTTGTGACCGGATGCTGTGCCACGAGTAAAAAAGGCTTTGTAATATCGATCTTTGCCCCAACACCTTCATTCACGAGCCATTTTTGCGCTTCCGTGTTGTCTGTACCGGAAAGTATTTCTGGAATTAGGTCGATCCTCGGACACCCAACATTATGCACCGTCGCTGGATCCTCACCCATGCGGATAATACGGTCGGCCGCATCTTGGTTGGCTGGGAAATGAATATGCGCAAGTTTGGTGATGGCGTGACGAATACTCTCGTCAATTGTTCCTGTCACTTCGCCACCCATGGTATGCGCCAGAGGAATGTTCATATAGGAGGCGGCTACTGCCGTCGCCATTGTCTCAAACCGGTCTCCGACGGTTATAACAACGTTGGGCTGTAAGGTCTGGAAGACAGAAGGCAATTCGAGCAATCCCAAACCGGTTGATTTCGCCATCGTCGTAGGATTTTCGCCCTCAATCAGCATGAAAATCTTGGCATCGACTGAAAAACCGTCTTTTTCAATGATCTCTACAACGGCTCCGAATCGGTCAAGCAGTGCGGACGCTCCGGCGATTAGTTGGAGTTGCAGGTCAGGATGCTTGTCAACTTCGCGAATTACGCTCTTTATGCTGCTGTAATTGGCCCGTGAACCGACCACGATACAGACTTTGCGCATAGTGTCCTCCATACGGTTTTAGGTAATTCCGGATTCTTCCTGTTGATTCGGGGGCGCCGGAGATTGTAGGCACTTGTTATACCGTTCACCTGTCCGCAACGCCAGCGGTGAGGAGAGAGCCCGATTTATAGAACTGAAGAACGGTTGTTTTCTAAGAATGTCACGCAGGTTCCAAATCGTCCCAGCAAATAAGTGTGTCCTGCTTGATGTCACGGCTCGCAACCCTTCCAATGACTTCCGCCAACTTCATGGAGGGAATGCCTGTACCGGGCTTCTTTAATCCCAGCATTGTGAATGTTATCGGGGTGCCCTTGGGAATAAACTCCAGAGAAACAATGCTCTTTTCGAATGTATTCTTCATCTCTCTGAATTTTTCGATCTTGCTCTTGTCGACCGGGTTGGCAAGCATTGTTTCGATCGCCCGAACACCCTGCACTAAATTGGCAAGATCCTGGGGTTCAAGCGAGTGTTTTGCATCGCTGCCATACATCTTGCGGCTGAAAGTAAGATGGCGCTCTAGGATTTCAGCCCCCAAACTGGCTGCCGCCAAAGATGCATAATTGGTCAGTGTATGATCCGAAAGCCCTACCGGACACCCATAGCGTTTTCGCATCTCTTGCATGATGTTCAAGCCCACGGCCTCGTAGGGGCAGGGGTATTCGGATGTGCATTGCAGGATGCTGAATTTGTCGGTTTGCTTTTTTGTGCATTCCACCGCTCGATCCAGCTCCTCCCATGAACTCATTCCTGAAGAGAGAATGATCGGTTTCTGGGTTTTTGCCGCTTTTTCCAAAAGTGGAAGGTTGGTGATTTCACCGGATGGGATTTTGTAACGAACCACACCGGCCGCTTCCAGTAAATCGACAGCCTCCAAAGAAAACGGCGACGAGATGAAATCCACACCCTTCTCTTCGCAGCGAGCTCGCAGACTAAGCCACTGGTCGAGATTGAATGCCGTTCGCTGAAAATATTCGAATCGAGGTTCGTCTTTAAAATAGGCCGGATTCGGGGCGTCTCGAACCGTCTCGCATTCAGCGATATGGGTTTGGAATTTAACCGCATCAACACCGCATTCGGCTGCGGTATCGATAAGCCGCAATGCGTTGCCGAAACTCCCATCATGGGTCGAGCCGATCTCGGCGATAATATAAATCTCTTGAATTTGGGGCGATTCCATAGAAAAAACCTAACGAGACGGACATGGGTAAGAATTCTATTCCGCCTGCGAAATTCTATTTGAAAGCATCATAAATCAACCGCCTACAGAAGCAAAGGATGTGGCTTCCGGACTAGGTTCTTGCTGAAAATCTTTGGACAGCATAGGCTTGTGTCTGTGAACAGACTTGCCGTGGGAAAGGATGCCATAAGATGAAAATTCGGGATTTTGCCATTCTGGGAATTATTCTATGCGGTCTTCAAACAGGGGCCTTTGCCGGAGCACAATGGACAGTGGTTATCCCCGAGGAGTATCGCGGCGAAGCAGCCATCCGTATTGGCCTCGAGGAATTGACCGAAACGGGGGAGCAATTGGGCATCACCATCTCAGGCTGTTCCGAAACGGAATCGGTTTCCGGCAATTTAATAATTATCGGTGACGAAAACCTAAACCGCTACGCCGCAAAAGCCGTGCAAAGCGGAAAAGTCCAATTGGCGGGGATGCAAGACGAACAGGGATTTGAGATTGTATCAGGGGGCTCCGGCGATGAGAGACTCATTGTCGTTGCAGGTGGTTCGGTGTTGGGCGATATCTATGGTCTTTATTGGGTATGGGACCGTTTGCGTGTTCACAAAGAAATCCCGGTAATCAATGTGAAACGCACACCCTATCTGCGAATACGCCATGTAAACGCTGAAAATAAACAATCGTTGCGAACCGCGCTTCGCTACACGGCAACCTGGGTGTCAGGCGGAAATGTGCTGAACCTTATCCCTTGGGATTCCGAACCTGAAAAAACGAAAAACGAAGAAAACCGGCGTCAACTGCAAAAGTTGATTGACTGTGCTCACGATTTGCATCTTAAGTATATGTCTACTTGCGATGAGATTACGTATCTCCCTTCGTTTTTTGAGGAGTTTAACGCTTCGCTATCACCGGATGACCCGGCTTTATGGAAAGCTTTGCAGGAGAAATACCGCCGCCTCTTTACTGCGGTTCCTACGCTTGATGGCATGCGCATTCGCACCGGAGAATTGACGCGCATCTTCGATAATTATCAAGCGTACGATGTCATGCATGACCGGGGCGATAGCGGCTGGAGTCTTGAAGATACATATCGGACTTTCGTGCAAAAAATGCATGAAGTCGTGGTCGGCGAGTTCGATAAAATCTACTTCCACCGAACTTGGGTTACAACTGCCAATGAACAACACTCCAGTGCCGAAGTTTATGGAAAAATATTCACGAATCAGGTTCCCACGAAGAACCTATATCTTTCCCCTTATATGAGCCTTGCCGACCGGTGGTTTTATCAGCCCTACAACCCCACTTTCAATGTTACGCCGCACAATATGGTTGTTTTACTGTCTACGCTCGACTATCACGCTCATGCCGGCGTTGAGATTTTTCCGACATTCCCCGGGCCTTATTACCAGGGCGGACTCGAAAAGATTTTGAAACCTGCCAATAGCAATCTTAAGGGCACCCATTTCGGGACTCCTGCGCACGAGGGATGGGATACGTGGAGTTTGACCGCATATACCGCATTCCGCCTTAGCTGGTATCCTTATGAAAATTTGCGTGATATCGCCAAGGATTACGCATCGATTTATTATGGCCCCCGTGTCGCGGATACAATGGCGGAAATCTTGATGTTTTCACCGCAGGCTTACAAAAACGGCGTCTACATTAAGCCCGTGGCTGAAGGCATACGCGGTAACACGCTTCCACATCTCCGTCTGACTACTTTTCCGGTCCAGGGATTCACCGACCTAGATAAAGGCAAAGCCCATCTGGATTGGCTCTATGCAACCATGTTTAAGCCTTGTGAGAATCGGCAGGATGAAGCCTTGGCCTATCTAGATAGCGGGCATCAGTCCATACAAGAAATGTGCAGGCTTTTTAATGAAATCGATCCGATTATCGAAGACCGCGATTTGGCTCAAAAAACCGGCGAGATGCTCCAACTGGCAAGATTGTTAATCGAATCAAATCAACTGTACGTGAGCAATTGTTTCGCCTATTTCAACTACAGGAAGAATCCTACCAGCGATAACCGTGAGCGGTTGGCGCAACAATACGCTTTATTGCAGGATACCGTTGAACGTTTCCTCGCCGCCCCGGGTTGCATTTATCGTGTTTTCGGTATCGAGCAACTTATGGATGCAATCGATCATGCACTCCGAAATCTGGATGAGGCCGAAGCAGTTCTAGCCAAAGCGCTTGATCCTGATGCCATCGAACGTGCAATCTCCGAGCAACGAGAACTGCATAAGAAAGCTATCGATACTTATGCCGGACAAGCGAAGAAATTTCTGTATTGGGAGGGTTTTGTGGATGGACGCGATATTTTAATGATCAATGGCGAGACCGCCGAGATTAAACATATACAAAGTGATCCGATTGTTTCAGTGCGCTGTGAGTTTGAATGTCCGTTGCCGGAAAAAGAAGTAACCGTGATCTTAGAGGATTTGGAGTCCAGGGATATTCATCCTTTTGTGCTGGAGCAACCCTGCGGTGACAACAATTACACGGCCCGCGTATACATTTATGATGCCCCCGGCGGTTCCGGCTGGTTCAAATTTAACTTGTATTACGTTGATGAAACGCCGGAGAAATTGAAGATGCAGACACCTTGGTAATGTGTCGTCGAATAGGTGCGGATAATTCAACCTGATTTTGAATCAATATATAGTCATATCTGCCTGTGCTCCGTTCTCTTTGAATGGTAAACTCCTCGAATATTTCCGATTTTGATGTCGGGTTAGTGGTGTGTGAGCTTAACAGGCGGCTTGATGCTGTCTAGGCGTTCTGTCTATAAATAAGTTTTGAGGAGAGTGGCGATGACCTATCATTCCAAAAGTTCTGCTGGTTTGCGGATTGCAACCATTTTATTTGTGTTTATGGTTCAGGTTGGATTTTTGCAGCAAACTTGGAGCCAGGGAGATAAGAAGCAAGATACGATACCCGGAAGTGAGCGAACCGCCTTGGACCGATATGTAGCCACGCCCGATCCCAACTTCACATACAGCCTCGTCAATACGGTTAAGGGCGAAGGATTTACCACTTTTATTTTAGATATGACTTCGCAGTCATGGCGTGATAAATCTGAAGTTGATCGGACGCTTTGGAAACACTGGGTCACAATCATTAAGCCGGATGAGATTGATACATCCACTGGATTGTTGTTTATCGGCGGTGGCAAAAACGGCGGGAATCCACCGTCCTCCGCAGACAAAACGCTTGTCAAAGTCGCAATCGCCACAAAATCTGTTATTGCGGAACTAAAAATGGTTCCCAATCAACCGCTGAAATTTCCCGACGAATTTGATGATCGCTATAAAGAAGAAGGCCGTTATGAAGATGAATTGATCGCCTATACGTGGGATAAGTATTTAAAGACGGGCGATGAACTCTGGCCGCTTCGCCTCCCCATGGTCAAAAGCGCCGTCCGGGCCATGGATACCGTTACGTTGTTCTGTTACGGAGAAGATGCCGGGAATATTACTGTTGATCAATTTGTCGTTGCGGGCGGTTCCAAACGTGGATGGACAACCTGGATGACAGCTGTTGTTGATCCGCGTGTCGTTGGCATTTGCCCCATCGTGATTGACATGCTTAATCTGGAAAAGTCATTTGAGCACCATTGGCGCGCCTATGGTTTCTGGGCCCCGGCGGTTTCGGATTATGTCGACATGAAGCTTATGAAACACATGGGAACGCCTAAATACGGGGAACTCATGAAACTCGTTGAGCCTTATGAATATCGTTCCAGGCTCACAATGCCCAAACTGATGTTGAATGCCACCGGCGATCAGTTCTTCCTGCCGGATTCATCACAATTCTATTTTGATGATCTCCCCTCTCAAAAATATCTACGCTATGTGCCCAATGCCGATCATGGCCTTGATGATACGGATGCTGTCGAAACGCTCGCGGCCTTTCATTACAGCGTAAGCCATAAAGGTGCGCTGCCGGAGTTTTCATGGAAATTCCTTCCTGATGGGGCAATCCGTGTTAAGACCAAAGATAAGCCTTCTGAAGTACGCCTATGGCAAGCCACCAATCCCGATGCCCGCGATTTTCGTTTGGAAACATTGGGCAAGGTCTGGACCAATACGGTTTTGCAGGATGAAGGGCAGGGAACTTATACCGGGCGCATTTCTGAGCCGGAAAAAGGTTGGTCGGCTTTTCTTGTGGAGTTGACGTATCCTTCCGATGCGGGCGTCCCACTGAAACTGACAACATCTGTACGGATTATCCCGGATACGCTTCCGTTCACGTATCCTCCCTCTGAATGAGTCGTACACGGCACACCGATTTGCTGTCTTGATGTAGATTCAAGCGCCCAATCTTGTTGACACAAGAGTGGTGTGGCCATATTCTTGCGCTCGTGAGCCGATACTGTTTTTTTTGTCTGAATAGCACGCGGAAGTTCCGCGGGAAGGCCAATGGATATGGAAAATCCTCAGGAATTCAAAATGCATAAATGCCGTTATTGCGGAAATGAAGATTACTCCAAAATGTTTGATGTTGGTGTTTTGCCTTTAGGGCATCCTGTGGACTATTCCAAAGTCCCCCAAGGGTACCGCTGGGTGGCGGAATTGGGATATATGAAATGCAAAAAATGCCAACTTGTGCAAACCAAACATACGGTTCCCGCCGAACAACTCGTGCAAGAGAATGTAATCTTGTCCAATGTCTCAAATATCATATCTGATCACTATTGGGAATACGTTTCGAAATTTCGAGATTTGATCGGCCTGTCGAATGACGATCTTGTTGTCGAAATTGGGTGCAGCGATGCTGCGCTTTTGGATGCATTTGTTCAACAGGGCTTTGGGAATGTTTTAGGGATCGAGCCGGCTCCTCATCCGTTTATAGATTATAAAGTCGAACTTGTTGAAGATTTCTTTACGGTGCCTGTTGTGCGCCGCCTAAGAGAAGCGGGCAAAGTCCCCAAACTTATTATTGCTAACAGCGTTATCCTTTTGATCCCCGAAATTGATGAATTTTTCAATGCGCTCGATGATTATATGGATCCGGGGAGTTTCTTTGTGATCGAGATTCCTTATTTTTGCGATTACATTCGCGCATTCCGAATGGACTGCTTTGCCCACCTGCGGGCCAACTGGTTTACACTACAGTCGTTGGCCCATGTCTATAGCGAACACAATATGCAATTTGTAGAAATCGAGCATTTAAGCAATTTCCGGAGTGGGACTTTGCGGATTACTGTTCAGAAGTCTGAGTGCAAAGTCGATAATGAAAAATTTCTGCAATCGGCCGATGAACATATCCGTTGGTTGGTAGAAGAAGAGAATAGGATCACCTCTGAAGATTTTGCCGCTGAGTTTGAATCCAAGATCAATGCGTTACGCGAACGCGTACGTGGTGAAGTTTTAAAATTTGCTGAATCCGGTATCCCGGTCTATGGCTACGGAGGAGGTATCAAAGCCTCCGGAATCATCAATTGGCTTGGTTTGACAGAGCGGGAAATCAAACTGACAGTGGACATTGATCCCAATAAACATGGCCGCTGTATCCCCTGCACAGAAATCCCAATTAGGCCTGTTGAGACGTTGTTTGAAGATCGTGAAAATGAATCAATCGCTCTATTTGTTTTGGCCATGGATCACCTAAAACATATTCGTGCTGAAATCGAACCCAAGTTACGGGAAACGGATCGACTTGTTCAGGTTCTTCCCGAATTCAAGGTTTTTTAATCGTATCTGCCATAAATTGCATCATAGATTTCTGAAGTTCTGTAGCGGTATCGAGAATTACTCTTCTGTTGCTCCGGTTTATGTGACCCTGTAAATTGTAGTTCGATTGACTGGGTGTGCTCCCATGTCGCAGATCGCATCAGGAGTTTGAGTTTGGCCGTGGATATACAAGCCGAACGCTACGTCATTTCAGTTCTGGCACTTGATCAAGTCGGTATTGTAAAGTCGATTACATCGGCTATCGCCGATCTCGGCGGCAATATCGATGGGATGAGCCAGACCGTTGTGCACGGCTACTTTACACTTATCATCACCGCTGCATTTGCCGAATGCCGCACAGAAGATGAAATCCGCAGTACGATTCTGGAAAACTTCGGTTCCAATGAAATTTCGGTTGTTGTATTGCCCTATCGCGCCTCAACTCCCCAGGAAGAAAGCAATTCGGGTGAGCGCTATATTTTAACATTAACCGGCCAAGACCGCCCCGCAATCTTAAAAACCGTCACTTCTTATTTGGCCGAGAACAAAATCAATATCGAAGATTACTATTTCACCATCCAAGGGGATCATGTCACCCATATCGGTGAGATTACAATCCCCAGCCATCGCGATATCAAAGAACTCCAAGGCGAACTGCAAACACTGCTTTCGGCGTTTGAATTGGTAGTTACGTTACAGCATGAAAATCTATTCCGCGCTACCAATGATATCTTCTCGATCCGGCAGCTGATTCAGGTGCAAAAATGCGAAGAGTAGACGATATCCTCAGCACCGTACGAATGCTTGAAGAAGAAAATCTCGATGTCCGTACGGTGACCATGGGAATCAATGTCGATGATTGCGCGGGACGGGATGCCGCTAGAGTCTCGGTTGCGGTCTATCGCAAAATCCAGTCTTGTGCGCGGGATTTGGTCGGCACATGCCAGCGTGTGGCCACAAAATACGGTATTCCGGTTATCAACAAACGACTGGCGATCTCTCCTGCGAGCCGTCTTTTAGAGGGGCATGATTCCGCAGCCGCCATGCAAATCGCAAAAGCGTTGGATCGGGCCGCTGCCGATGTCAATGTCGATTTGATCGGCGGTTATACGGCGCTGGTTCATAAAGGCATGACCGAAGGCGAATCGCTTATGATTGAAACACTCCCGGAAGTACTCAGTCATACCCAGCGGTTATGTGCATCGGTGAATGTCGGAACAACCAAAGCGGGCATGAATGTCGATGCCATCCGCATGGTCAGCCGTGAAATTCTCAATATTGCCGAAGCGACCAAAGACAAGCGTGGTTTTGGCTGTGCGAAACTTGTTGTGTTTGCCAATATTCCTGAAGATAATCCCTTTATGGCCGGTGCCTATTTGGGAACGGGTGAAACCTCGCCGGTTATCAATGTTGGTGTAAGCGGGCCGGGAGTTGTGAAACGCGCCGTTGAACGACTTGTGAAACAGAAGCCCGGCGCTTTGTTGGATGAGATTGCCGAAGAGATTAAACACACCGCTTTTCGGGTTACGAGAACCGGCGAACTGATCGGACGCGAAGTCGCGGCCGAACTCGGCGTCTCCTTTGGGGTGTTGGATCTCTCTCTCGCTCCGACTCCCAAAGTTGGAGACAGTGTTGGCGAGATTTACCAAGCCATGGGTATACGCGATATCGGCGCTCCTGGTTCAACCGCCGCTGTGGCCCTCCTCAATGACGCCGTAAAGAAGGGTGGCATTTTCGCTTCGTCTTCAGTTGGAGGCTTGTCCGGCGCCTTCTTACCGGTTATGGAAGATCATGCGCTGGCCGATGCTGTCAAGAATGGGAAGCTGACCCTGGAAAAACTCGAAGCCATGACCGCTGTTTGCTCCGTCGGTCTGGATATGATTCTTCTACCCGGAGATATCAGTGAATCGACGCTCAGCGGGATGATCATGGATGAAGCCGCTATCGGCATCTTCAACTGTAAGACCACAGCCGTACGCGTAATTCCTGTGCCCGGCGGCAAAGTCGGTGAGTATGTCAATTTCGGAGGATTGTTCGGCGCCGGAACGATTGCCAATTGTGTTTGTCCGGATGGCAGCCGGGAATTTGTCGCGCATGGAGGGCATATTCCCGCTCCCATCAATAGTCTGCGCAATTGACGTATCTTCAGTTTACCTTGCTGAGAAATATCGGTGTACTACTCGATCACAAACATTCGCTGAATAATGTCAATCAATCGAGGAATGTGAAAATGAAAAAAGCCTTGCTAGCGATCTTCGCATCGGTATTGGTGTTTTCTGCCTGCGCCAATTTAGATCCCATCCATCGGGCGCGTGTCGCCATTGATGTCCAACCGGAAGTCAATCCCTGGACACATCTTGATTTCAAGAACGATCCCGAGAATTTTCAGTTCGCCATTGTCTCTGACCGTTGTGGTGGAGAACGTCCCGGAATCTTTAGCCAAGTATCCTCCAAACTCAACCTTTTGCAGCCTGAATTTGTAATGAGTGTTGGTGACTTGATCGAGGGCTACAATGAGGATGCTACTGAAGTCGCGCGTCAGTGGGATGAACTACAAGGCTTTGTCAACGCCCTTGAAATGCCATTCTTTCACGTTGTCGGTAATCATGATTACACAAATCAAGTGTTGGTTGACGCTTGGAAGCAGCGCTTTGGACGTTCCTACTATCATTTTGTCTATCACGATGTCTTGTTCCTGATTGTCAATTCAGAAGATCCGACTGACAAACGTCCCAACATCAGCGAAGCGCAAAACGCCTATATGGCCGAAGCGTTGGCTCAAAATCAAGATGTCCGTTGGACATTGGTTTTCCTGCACCGCCCCTTGTGGAACGAGAAAAAGGATGTCGGCTGGCAACAATTGGAAAATAACCTGCAAGGCCGTCCCTACACGGTTATTGCCGGGCATGTTCATAACTACAAAAAGTATGAACGCTTTGGGCAGGAGTATTACACGTTGGCCACGACCGGCGGATCCAGCAAATTGCGTGGCATTGAGCATGGCGAATTTGACCATATCGTCTGGGTTACAATGACTGAGCAGGGCCCGCGCATTGCCAACCTGATGTATGAAGGAATTCAGGACAGCAATATCCGTGTGGAAAACAAATTGGTTGGTTCATTGATCCCTCAGACGATGCCGGGGCAAGGTAAAAAATAGAGGCGATAATATGCCTTGTTAACTGCAAAAACTGCCCCGCCATCCACCAACTTGCTCCAATGGGTGGCCCAGATTAATTTTGTCTCGCCGCCACGAGCGGAAGGGCGAATTCCGCCTTGGGCGGAATGAGCCGCTCCTCATTCTAAGCTAAACATGTATCTCTACCGGGTGGCGCAGATAAATCTTTTATCTGCGCGCCGCAAGGCGCAAGAGGCGGAACCATGCATTTTTTACCCTAAAATCTTCCCTGCCATCCACCAACTCCCTCAAACATCCACACCATGCCCCAAAGGGGCAAGAGATTGAAGCCCCAGGCAAGCGTAGCGTAGCCTGGGGTTAAGAGCTTAAAAACTGCCGGCCCTGTAAGGGCCGCAGAAATAAAACAATATTTTGAAAACCTTGTCTCCATCCCCCCATCTCTGCAAAATCTTCGTGCTTTTCGTTTGCCTCTTTTGTGCTTTCGTAATTCTCCTTTCACCTTTCCACTTTCTGCTTTCTCGCCGCCAGCGGCGGCCCTGCAGGGTGCTTCCCCAACTAAATCTTCCTGGTTGACATCGTTTCCGGTAAGGCGCACCCTGGTAATAGCAATAGGATTGAACACGGCGTGGATTGATTGGCCGTGGCTATAGGAACAGGGAGTATGAGATGCCTTCGGGAATGAAACGCAGAAGATTTATTGAACTTTCGCTCTCCGCCGGAACCGCCGTTTGTGGAGCTTCGATGTTTGGCGGATTGGCCCTTTTCCCTAACCGGGGCGGGGCAGCGCCGCGTAGCCTAATCAGCCCCGGCTGCCGGACTTCCAAAGTCAAAATCGCCAGGATTTATATGGGCAAACCGCAGCCGCATTGGCCCAAACCTTCTCTTGACCTTGAAGCCGAAGTCAAAACCTATGAAGGCTACTTCGAAACTCTAAAAAATGATTTCCGCGATGTTGAATTCATTGTCGATGAGCTGGTAACCGATCCCAACCGTATCGAGGAACTCCAAGACCGGCTGGATCAGGCCGATGGCATTCTCGTCGTTAAACTTTCAATCTGGACAGGCGATATTCTCGCCCAAATTCTACAACGCAAAAAACCGGTGGTCCTTTATTCCGCGCCGTATACCGGCCATGAGTGGGTGGGGTATGGCGGACTTTTGAAAAAGCCCGAAGGTTCAAAACTTGAATGTTTACTTACCAGTGACACGACCCAATTGGCCGCAGGAATACGGCCGTTCCGTGCCATTCACCACATGCGCGAAGCCAAAATCCTGAATGTGACCGAGAGGGAATTGGCTCCCGAGTACCTTAGTAGCATTAAATCCAAATTCGGTACAACGATTGAAAAAGTAACCCGGGATAAGACGTTGGCTGCATACGAGGCCGTTTCCGATGCTGATGCCGAGGCTGAGGCTAAGCGCTGGACTGAAGGTGCTGAAGCTATTATGGAGCCTTCGGCACAAGACATCCACAACTCCTGCAAGCTGGCTTTGGCTCTAGAGCGGATGCTCGATGAAGAAGAAGCCACAGTGATTACCGTCGATTGTTATGGCACGATGTATAAAAAACTTCCGGCCTATCCGTGTATCGGTTTTTCACGTCTTAACGATATGGGCCTTGGGGGGATTTGCGAATCCGATCTCCAGTCGGCGATGACTCATATTTTGATGCAATCTCTAACAGGCAAACCCGGATTCATTAGCGATCCAACCATGGATGTCTCCCGTAATAGTGCAATTTTGGCCCATTGCCTGGGTTCCACAAAAATGGATGGCCCGGATGGTGAGCAGGCACCCTATAAACTCCGCAGTATTATGGAGCGGCAAGAAGGTTGTGTACCACAAGTGCGAATGCGTATGGGCCAAAAGGTGACCCAAGCCAAGATTGTCGGCGATGGTTTGCTTCTATATTTCACCGGCGATGTTATTGAAGTGCCGGAAACCGACCGGGGATGCCGGACAAAAATTACTGTCCAAGTGGATGGCGATGCCGAGAAACTATGGCAGAACTGGAGCCACGGTTTGCACCGCGTAACATGCTATGGCGATTTAACCCAAGATTTCCGGCGCTTCTGTAAGTTCAAAGAAATTGATCTCGTCAACGAAGCATAAACGAACCGAATGAAACGGGAATTGAGTGGCTGCTGCAGAGTCAGGAGCCACTCGCAAATTCTTGGTCCATCGCTTCGATCTTCTGTTTTAGTTTTTTAACGATTTCCGGATTCTTCTCCCAAAGATTTGTGGTTTCACAGGGATCCTCGGTTAGGTTGCATAAAAATTCCGGATCGGCGCCGCTGGGTTCAAAATCAGCCCGGCCGTTTAAGACCATTTTCCAATCGCCGTCGATGACCGAACGTTGATCTCCCATTTTCCAATGCAGCGCGGTATGCGGGCTTCTTGCATTTTGTGTAACGACCGGGAAAATATCGATTCCGTCAATTTTGCGGTCTTGCGGCAATTCCGCGCCGGTAAGTTTTGCGATGGTTGGGAAAATATCCATCGTAATGCAGATTTCTTTGCACACCCGGCCTTCGGGAACCACGCCCGGCCAACTCATGATAGCCGGTACGCGCACGCCGCCTTCAAAGAGGCTCCCTTTATGGCCCCGGAATGGACCGGAACTGCCGCCGTGGTATTTCTGGTTCGAGTCATCCAAAAGGTTTCTCTGTTCGACCGAAGGGCCGTTATCGCTTTGGAAGTAAATCAACGTATTCTCACGGATTCCCAGTCTATCGAGTTCGTTCAGAATCCTTCCCACGCAATCGTCCAGTTTCGAGACCATCGCGGCTTGTGTGCGCCGCTGGGGATCTTCAATATGTGCAAAACGTTCGAAATACTCTTGCGGCGCATGCATCGGATAATGAGGCGAGTTAAAAGCCACATACGCCAAGAACGGTCCTTGTTGGTTGTCGCGGATGAAATGTGTGGCCTCGTCCGTAATTCGGTCCATAACATATTGGCCGTTTTCCCAGACTTCTTCGTTGTTTTTCCAAAGATCGTGATAAGGATAATTGTCCTTGCCTTGTCCCCAATACATAATATGCGAATAGTAATCGATGCATCCGCTTAAAAACCCGTAAAACTCATCGAATCCCTGCGCGTTGGGGCGGCAATCTTCCATACTTCCAACATGCCACTTGCCGAATGCGCCCGTTTTGTAGCCAAGTGGTTTTAGAAGTTCAGCAATTGTGATCTCGCTGGAATTGATTCCAAGGTCATTAAGTCCGCGATGCGCGTTCCCCTTCAAGCCTGTTCGATTTGGATAGCGTCCTGTCAAAAGCGATGCTCTTGATGGTGAGCACACCGGCGCGTTGGAGTACCAATGATCGAGCCGGACGCCGGATTCAGCCAGAGAATCGAGATAAGGTGTAGAGACATCGGTTGCACTGAAACAACTTAAGTCGCCGTATCCTTGGTCATCGGAATAGAGGATCAGGATATTTGGTTTTGAAGACTGCTTCGACCATGATGGCATCGCTCCGGCGCTTGTCAGAGCCAGTGAAGCCGGGCCTGCGATTTCCAAAAAAGAACGGCGGTTGAGGATCGTTGATTTCGACATGGTATCTCGCACCTGTGCCTACATAGATTTGCGATTGATATTCAACCCTAATCCCCAGATTCCCCCCCGTCAACGTAGGAAAGAGACTATTATGACTGGCTTTAAAAACATTGCCTCGCAGGGTGCCGATCTACTTTATTTTTCGCACACACCTCGAAATCGTGAGCCGTTAGGTCCCGCCCTGGCGGGATCCACGGCGGTCACGCCGCGGGAGGGCGACGCTCCTGCGGAGCCGATGTTTGCTATACATACACATGTAATTCACTATCCCTCAACTCCTTCAAACACCAAAACTGTGTCCTGAAAGGACACAAGCCTGAAGCCCCAGGCCAAGTTTGGACGCCGAAGGCGGAAAAACGCCGCCTGGGGTTAAGGACCTAAAAACTTACGGCCCTGTAAGGGCCGTAGAATATTGTCTTTTGTACTTCAAATGAATTACGAAAACACTTTACGATTGAGATTTTTCGTTGTTCTCATCTTTCTCGCTTGATGAACTCTTTTTTCTTTTTTTGACGGCTTCCCGTAGAATGTATTCGATCTGCGCATTGAGACTCCGCAATTCATCGCCGGCCCAAGTGTTCAGGTCGTCGAGCAGTTCCGGAGGTAATCTCAATAAATAGGACTTTCTTTGTGCCACGATCAAATCCTGTTGAGGTCGTCATCTTTGTTAATCAATTATAAAGCGTACCGGCATTGATGACCGGGTTGGCCGCTTTGTCGCTACAAAGCACAACGAGCAAGTTGCTGACCATCGCCGCTTTACGTTCTTCATCCAGCTCGACGGTGTGTTTCTCTTCCAACTGCTGCAAAGCCATTTCCACCATACCCACCGCGCCATCCACAATGCGTTCCCGTGCGGCAACGATTGCATCGGCCTGCTGGCGTTGAAGCATGGCGCTTGCGATTTCAGGTGCATAGGCGAGATGGCTGATTCTCGCTTCTTCAACAACAACCCCGGCCTTATTCAACCGGTCTTGCAGCTCATTTTGCAGGGCCAAAGCGATCTCTTCGCTGTTGCCGCGCAGAGAAAGCACGTCGTCAGATGAATCATAAGGGTGCATGCTGGCCAAGAACCGCACAGCCGCTTCGCTTTGTACGGCAACATAGTTTTCGTAATCATCAACATCGAATACGGCCTCTGCCGTATTCTGGACACGCCAAACCACAACCGCTGCAATTTCAATTGGATTACCGTGAAGGTCGTTCACTTTAATCTTCTCGCCGTTGTGGTTGCGGGCGCGCAATGAAATTTTGATCTTCTGAAAAAAGGGATTGGCCCAATGAAAACCGCTCTTTTTTGTCGTGCCTTTGTAATTGCCGAATAAAACCAGAACAGCCGCTTGATTGGGTTGCAGCGTAAACATGCCAATTAAGATAAGGAAAAAAGTAATCGCGATGACGGCACTGGTAATTCCCAATATCGGCGATTCACGGTTGATCGCGGTTGCCAAACAAATGATGAAAAGCACGGGCAAGGGAAGATCGATAAACAGGAATGGCCAACCGCTATAGGTTTTTTTCTCACGTTCGGGAGTCTGCATGTTCCTTCTCCTTTTATCTATCTGATAAATATATAATATCACTTTGATAGCATTTGACCAGTTTTTTCTTGATAAATTATTGATTTCTTACCTAAGTCTATATTTTTGTGCTTGTTATACGGTTATTGATCGTGCGGAGAATTCACGGCCTTTGGGCGGTGACGAGACTTTTGACCTCACTCACGGTTATCTTGAATGCAAGAGTGTCTATTCTTGATTACGGCCTCGTTCCCAAATACGAATGCCATAAGCCGATGCGGCCAAGCAATTCTACTCATGCTTCCGGATCGAGACGCCGCCACCAGAATTGGTAGAGAAAGCCTCCGGTAAGCACCAGGATGATGCTCAGCCATACCATGCGTCCCCAATTGTGCAGCACGACATCCATCATGAATAAATACAACGCGACAAAGAAAGCCGTTCCTGCAATTGCCGATTGAATATCGAAGCGGTCCCGTTCAAAACGCTTTGAATCCTTGTTTTGTGCATCGAGCATTCTCCGAACCGGTCCCCAGAAACCGAAGGGCCGCACTTTTCGATAGAAGTCCTTTAGCGTTTCCTCGGGAGCCGGTGGGAAAAGAAAACTTCCAACCGCGCAGGAAACCAAACTGACAAGCACAAGCAAAGGAAAATATTGGAGTTCTCTCAAGTCTGTGAACAGGTAGATATAAAAAGCTATCGGCAGTGTGCAGGCCCCGCTAAAACAATACGCCCAACCGCCGATTCGCCACCAATAAGGCGCGACGAGGCCGGGGATAATCAGAGCGGAACCGATGGCAAAATTGATCGGATTCCAGATCGCCGCGATGCTTTCCGTATGCATGCTGATGATGATTCCCAAGGCCACGACAATGAGGGTCGAAATATAACTCACCCACATCAACGTTTTTGGGGATATTCCCTTCCATAGCGGTTTGACAAGATCGTTGGTGATGAATGAGGCCGCGACATTCAAAGTCGAATCGAATGAAGACATAAAAGCGGCGAGCAATCCTGAGATAACCAAACCTTTGATACCGACGGGCAAAACACGGTTCATAACCATGGGCAGAACGGACTCACTATCAGGCGCGCCGCCGTTATTGGCAAAAATCGATAGGCCAAAAACAGTAAAAGCCATGACCAGGCTCCAACGCACGCTGATGACGACACCCCAAGCCAATCCGATTTTTGAGGCTTCGGCCTCGTTGCGGGCGGCGCGGCAGCGTTGGAATTCAGGTCCGCCGCTTGCCGTAAACAGAACGAGCAATCCTTTGGTCAGCCACATTGCGATCAAGAGTCCGAAGAGGTCGGTGTAACCTTCCGGCGGATTATCGAGCTGCATAACGGGTTTCAGGCTGTACCAGCCTTCACCAACAGTCTGCCGGAATGCCTCAGGATCAATATTGAAAAATGCGACAACAGCAATGTAAACAGCGGCAAAAGAGAGCAAAATTGTCTGAAAGAAGTCGCTGTAGACAACGCTGAAAAATCCTCCCAACACAACATAGAGACCGGTGAATCCGAAAAGTAAGGGAATTGAAATTGAGCGGTCGACGTTAAGAAATTCCTCAACGAATTTTCCCACTCCGGTTCCTGCGTATCCCAGCATGAGCACGATGCTGACGAGGCTCATGATGACCGATAATCGGCGGGCAGCCTCACCGGACCGTTCACGCCCAAAGCGGAAGACCAACCACTCCATTCCCGTAAGCACGCCGCTTCGATAGGCCCATTTTGCTTTGTACGCAAGAAGAAAACCGCAAAATGGGAAGCACCAAAAACAGTGCTGCCACATACCTTTCAGACCTAAATCATAAAAAACCGATACCATCCACATGGTACCGGCGATATCGAAGTATGTGCTGCTCCCACTCATCCCGAGCAGCCACCAAGGCATTGAACGGCCAGCCAGAAAATATGTTTCAATGTTTTTGCCGGCTCGCCGCTCCATGTACGATCCTACGCCGAAGATGAGGAGCATATAGCCGATAACAATCCCGGCATCGATTGGGTCCAGATTCACGTCATCCCTGCCTTGCCGTTGTACTCCGGGCAAATCCTATGTGCACAAATCGCCATAAGTTTCGCGCTTAGAGAAGTAAAACCTAACGATTAAGTCATGATCGCGCCAGCGGGTAACTTCTCGTAAAGATATAGATACAGATGAGCCAGGTTGTTCAGGATTAGACTCTTGATGGAATCATCAAGAGAAACAGCAGCGTTAGTGGCATTTTGGGGCTTGATGGCTTTCAAACGCAGTCAATCAAGCAGTACTCTGTTTCATGCAGGGGAATCGAGTGTTCCTTGAACGGCGTTGTAGCACAGAGTTTGAACAAGGAAAGAAAAATGTCTCTTGATTCGGTTGGTCTTGGCGATTGTTCCGCGTTATGCCCGGTTGCCTTTCGCGACATTCCGCAAGAGAAACTGAAGGAACTACATCAGTCGGCAAAGCCGGCATGTATCGAACCGGGAGAGATTCTTATCCTGGGTGGGACACAATCCGGAACTGTTTACTGGATCAAAGCCGGTTTGATTAAGCTGACCGATCAAACCGTGGCCGGAAAGTCGCAGACCTTCTCGCTCTGCGGACCGGGACGATTGGTGGGGATCGAAAGTATTCTTCGACGCTCCGCTCCACTAACATCCGAAGCAATCTTGCGTACCCATTGTTGTGCGATCCCCGGCGCAGTGCTTCGTGAAGCCATCGAACGTCTGCCACAGGTTAGTTTCAATCTCCTGGAATATTTTCACCAAGAAATCGAAAATATTTATAACCGAATCACAACCATGTCCCATTATTCCACAGAACTCCGCCTAATTTCTCTTCTTCGCGAGTTATCTGCATCCGGTTCCATGGGAGACCTGCAGATTCATAAACGAGTTTTGGAATTAAGTCTTACCCAATCCGAAATTGCCGAGATCTTGGGAACCAGCCGTGTTTCTGTAAGCAAGGCAATTAATAGTCTGCGGCGAGCCGGCTTGATTGAGTTTAAAAACAAGGTCTTTTACCTGGTTAATCCTGAGCTGTTATTCAAAATGCTGTCTTGCGAAGCCGCTTGATAGTGGATCTTCGCTTCTACGGAGAGTTTGTTGTGCGAAGAAACCAGCGTGCTTTTACTCTCATCGAGCTTCTGATCGTCGTGGCCATTATCGGCATTTTGGCGGCAATTGCGGTTCCCAATTTTCTGAATGCCCAAGTCCGAGCCAAATCCTCACGAGTTCTGGGGGATCTCCGTAGCATAAGAACCGCGCTTGAGATGTATGTCATTGATTATAACCGCGCGATCTTAGATCCAAACGAACTGGCAAATGCCGGCATCTATCAGCAAGGCTCTCGGGTTTGGGGCCAACTGACCACCCCCACGGCCTATATTTCCCCAAGTGCTTTTATCGATCCTTTCGTTCCAACGGAACCGCCGACAGGCAATGCCGCCTGGGAAGCCGTGATGGATGGCGTTTACCATTACCGCAACATCGACTACATGCGCAAAGTGAATAATCAAAACGCAACCAACAATGCCGATCCGAACGCGCGCTATGTGGCCCGCAGCCCCGGACCGGACAGGTGGTACATCGGCGATCCCCAACGGTTATTGCGGTCAATGACCTACGATCCTAGTAACGGTCTCAAGAGTGTTGGTGATATTATGGTGACCGATAAGGGTATACTGGGTGAAAATTTCCCTGGACGGGATGATGACTAAGCCCGGTCTTAAAACCCCAGGCCCGCAATTCGGTTTAAAGGATTGATGATGATGAGACGACGTGTTGAAGCGGCTATTTTTATTGGAATGTTGTCATTCGTATTGGCTACAACCGCTTGGAGTGCAGAAGAAGTGATTTCTCCAAATGATGGTTTACGTTTTGAAGGCAAAGCGCCCGCGCCGGACTCTGATTTGTCTCTTTGGTACCGGCAGCCTGCCAGTGAATGGACCGAAGCGTTACCGGTGGGCAATGGCCGCTTGGGTGCAATGGTATTTGGCGGTGTCCGGGAGGAGTGCATTCAGTTAAATGAAGATACGCTTTGGGCCGGGCATCCGGTGGAACGGGATCGTGTAGGAGCATTCAAACATCTTCCCCAGGCCAGAAAACTGATTTTCGAAGGCAAATACGTTGAAGGCGAAGCCTTAATGCAAAAAGAGTTTATGGGCGAACGAATTGCCCCTCGAAGTTATCAAACCGTAGGGGAATTGTTGCTTGCCTTTGAAATCGGCGATGTGATTCAAAATTACCGGCGTGAACTCGATCTCGACTCGGCAGTTGCTAAAACCACATACACCAGCGATGGAGTTACCTATACCCGCGAAGTCTTTTCGAGCCCGGTCGATCAAGTGATTGTTGTGCATTTGACTTCGGATAAACCGTCCTCAATATCTTTTTCTGCGTTTCTAACTCGTTCCGAGAATGCAATAACCGAAGCGCTAAACGTCAATACATTGCGAATGTTTGGACAGGCCGACCATGGTGAGCCACATGAGGGAGTGAACTACCAAGCGCAGCTGCATATACAAGCGGAAGGTGGCGAAGTATCTACTGGTGACCAATGTCTAATTGTTAAAAACGCCGATTCCGTCACATTGCTGATCTCAGCGGCCACCGATTTTAAAGGCGATAATCCCAAAGATATCTGTGAGACGCAACTTGTTGCCGCATCAAAGAAATCGTATGAAAACCTTTTGAATAGCCATGTCGCCGAACACCGCCGCCTTTTCCGGCGTATGCGTTTAGAACTTGGGGATGACTCCAATGCGGCGTTGCCCACCGATGTTCGTTTGAAAGCTGTCAAAGATGGTGGCGAAGATGCCGGACTTGAGGCGCTCTATTTTCAGTTTGGACGTTATTTATTGATTTCGAGTTCCCGCCCGGGCTGCATGGCTGCCAATTTGCAGGGCTTGTGGAGCAATCATATCGATGGTCCCTGGAATGTCGATTATCACATCAATATCAACATCCAAATGAATTATTGGATTGCCGAACTCTGTAATCTTTCCGAATGTCATGAACCATTCTTCGATCTAATTGATAATCTTCGTCCACGTGGACGCAAAACCGCGCGGGATGTCTATGGCTGCCGCGGATTTGTCGCGCACCACACGACCGATGCCTGGTATTGGACTTCGCCTATTGGAAAAACAGTGTATGGCATGTGGCCCTTGGGCGTGGGCTGGAGCTGCCAACATTTCTGGGAGCATTATTTATACACCGGAGATGAGCAATTCCTTGCCGAACGTGGATACCCGATCATGAAAGAGGCCGCTGAATTCTTTCTTGATTTCCTGATCGAAGATCCGAAAACAGGCAAGTTGGTTTCCGGGCCCTCCACCTCTCCTGAAAATCAATTTAAAACCAAAGATGGGCAGGTGGCTCATCTCACCATGGGCTGTGCCATGGATCAGGAAGTGATTTGGGATTTATTCACCAATTGCCTGCTGGCCGCTGAAGTTTTAAAGATCAATGATGATTTCACCCAGCAGGTCCGCGCATCTTTGGAACGTTTGGCAACGCCTCAAATCGGCTCCGATGGCCGGCTCATGGAATGGACAGAGGAATTTGAGGAGCCGGAACCGGGGCACCGGCATATGTCACATCTCTTCGGCTTGCATCCCGGAAAGCAAATTTCATTGCGCGAGACTCCCGAGTTGGCTGCTGCGGCCCGGCGCTCTTTGGAGTATCGATTGGCTCATGGCGGCGGTCATACGGGTTGGAGCCGGGCTTGGATGATCAACTTCTGGGCGCGTTTGCAGGAACCTGAAATTGCCCATGAGAACATTGTGGCGCTGTTACGCAAGTCCACATTGATCAATCTGTTCGATGACCATCCGCCCTTCCAAATCGACGGCAATTTCGGCGGAACGGCGGGTATTGCCGAAATGCTGCTTCAAAGTCATGCAGGTGAAATTCATTTGCTACCGGCTTTGCCTAAAGCCTGGGATTGCGGCGAGGTAAAAGGCTTGCGTGCCCGAGGCGGTTTTGAGGTGGACATGGTCTGGAATGCAGGGAAAATCGAGAGTGCCTCGATTCTTTCATTATTGGGACAACCTTGCTCTGTCCACAGTCAGAGGGCGCTAATTGTCCAAGAAAATGGGGAAAATATCGACACAATAATTCCTTCAACGGGGCAGGTTTGTTTCGACACCGAAGCTGGAAAAAGGTATAGTCTAAAAGCGGCAGAGTAGCCTTAATCCGTTGTGAATTCCGGCTGCTTTGCCAAAAAACGGTGGTGAGGGGCCATGTGCAAATTACGGCACGGATTCACGTTAATTGAATTGCTTATTGTCGTCGCGATTATTGGGATTTTGGCCGCAATTGCAGTTCCCAATTTTTTGAATGCACAGGCTCGGGCCAAGATTGCCCGGTCGTATGCCGATATGCGCTCTATATTTACGGCGATTGAGTCTATGCGTCTGGACCGTAATGTCCTGCTGGTCGACTTTTGGGATGATGATTCCGCCGAAGGCCAAACGCGCATCGCCGAGATTTTCTCCGGCGTCGGCGGCGGCCATAATGATCGCGGCGGTACGAAGGGATTGCTCGCTCCCTTAACGACGCCGATTGCCTATATTGCTACCATTCCCATTGATCCGTTTGCCATCCAGACAGGATACGGTTTTAACGATTCCACAAGCACATTTATAGCTGCGGACCAAGAGCCGCCTATTACTTATCTCTACTCTGATGACGATCCCAAAATTGCAGGTTGCGATTGTGGAGCAAGCTATTTTGGAGTGGAAGGAAACGAAGAAGGAGTGCCCTTATACAAGCCAGGCGATTTCGCGTTAATCGGCTATGGCCCTGATGCGCGGCGCAACAATCCCCCGGGATATGGTTATCCCTATTCTGCGAGCAATGGCCTCAAAAGTCTTGGAGACCTTTGGATTCGTAATGGTGGCATGACCAATGAAAGCTATTGAACCGAAAAGATATGCTTAAAAGTAATTTCAAAACGCCGTCTATAAATGGGCGCGAGAGGGCTCATCATAAATATCGCTTGTTTCAAACCACTATCGTTTTAGCAACTATTATAATTAATCCTACAATGGTTTATCCAAGTTCCATGATAGAACAAGCGAAACTCCTTGAAGACAAAGGTGAATTCACCGCCGCTGTTGAAATGCTAAAACAGGGCTTTGCCGAAACTTCAGAACCTGAGGCGTGCTTAGAATTTGAAAGAGAAATTGGCCGGCTCAAAATGATCCGGCGGGATTATCGTTTGCAGCGCGGGGAACTACTCAAACAATTGAAAAAACGCATCCCCGATTTCCATGATGAGGAATTGGATGCCTGGGAACGCGAGGGCCGCTTCGATACACGGATCATTGATGGTATCCGGTGCTATCTACGTCCCAGCGTGAGCAATCTGATTTTCCGCTATGAGGACATCTCAAAACGAGTTCCGCCCGGCTCAGGGGAATTCCATCAATGTCTCTTAAAAGAGGCGCGGGAGCGTTCGAAGCCGCTGAAATATCCCGGGTTGAATTTGATTCGCCCCTATCGCTTTCATGTCCGTATGAACGTAACACCGGATCCGGATGCACTTCCCGCTTCCGGGCGTATACGTTGTTGGATTCCTTTTCCACGCTCATTCCCTTTTCAAGAAGATATCACTTTGATCTCCGCCAACCCCGAGCCCGTATGGATTGGACAACCCGAATCGACGCAACGCACGATCTATTTTGAAGATGAACTCGGCAAAGACAAAAACAATCCACCTAAGTTTGAAATCGAATATGCGTACACCATCTATTCCCGGGCTGCTGTGATTGATGAATCGAAAGTGGATTCTCAATATCCTCAATCGGTAGCCGGTTATGCGCTTGAAGAGGAACCGCATGTTGTTTTTACGCAGGAAATGATCGATTTATCCCGGGAAATCGTGGATGGCGAAGACAATCCGGCCCGAATGGCCCGCAAAATCTTTAAATGGTGCGTAGACAATCTCAAATACAGTTATGCGCCGGAGTACGGCACCATTCCCAATATCGGTGAATGGGTTCGGCAAAGAAGGTATGGCGATTGCGGCCAATTAACAATATTTTTTATGACACTCTGCCGGATACAAGGTATTCCCGTGCGTTGGCAGTCGGGGTGGATGTTGTTCCCGGATGAAATCAACCTGCATGATTGGTGCGAAATTTACCTGCATCCCTATGGCTGGCTTCCGGTGGATACAAGTTTTGCGGTTGGTGCAAATCGAAGCCGCATTCTAAATGATGAAGAAAAGAAAATCGTTGTCGATTCACTTTTCGCTTCACTCGATCATTACCGCATGGCGGCTAACGCCGGTCATGGTGTCGCTCATGTGCCTCCCAAAATTTCATGGCGCACCGATCCCGTCGATTCTCAACGCGGCGAACTGGAAGTCGATGGCAAAACAATCGCTTTTGATGATTTCGATTATCATCTCGAAGTCATCAGCTGCGAACCTATTGAGCCGTAGCGAGACAACACGCGGGTTTTGCTTTCATACAAAGCTAAAAGATATGGCGGAACTCGGCTGCAAGCCTTCTATGTTAGTTTAATAATCCTGACCACCGTATTTGTGCCGTATGGAAACTTGGTTGCATCCACGGTTAATTTGCCATTCCCGGTATCTTGTTTGAATTTCAGCGATTCGCCGTTATCCATCCAGGTAGCGGATGAAAACTTCTGCTGCACCCCCGTAAAATGCCGGTCACCGGCGCCGCCCACTTCGACAGTGACATTCTTATCTCCGCGAATGGATAGGTTGTGAATAAACAGGTAAACCGCTCCATCGGTTTCTAAAGCAAAATCATCGCCCATCCCTTTAATCGCGCAGGGCTTGCCGTCATAGATCGCCGGCGCGTGCATCCGCACCCAATCGCCGGTCCGTCCCAGGGCCGCCGCTTCATAGGCCGGAATAGCACCTTCCGCCGTCGGGCCAACGTTCAATAAATAATTCGCGCCCACTTTCCTGCATGCGCACAGGTTTTCGATGATCTCCTTGGGAGACATATAGTTGAAATCGTTTTTGCCGATTCCCCAATGCCGATTCATCGTTTGGCACATTTCACCCGCCACATATTTGCTCATACCTGCCCGGTCCATCGGGGTGGGGCGTCCTTGTTCGTAGGTTACGCAGTCGATCTCCGAATTCCCCACTTTGCCTCGATGCTGCAATCCGGTGTTGTTGACGATGATCGCTTCCGGTTGATATTTCCGGATAACTCCATAGAGCCGCTCTTCCTTCCAATCCGCATCGGGTTTATTCCAATTGCCGTCGAACCAAAGTCCGCCGATCTCTCCATAGTTACGGCAGAGAATTTCTACGGATTGATGTAAATAATCCAAATAACGGTCAAAATCTTTCTGGTAATCTTCCTGATACCAATCCAATGTCGTGTGATAGAAAAATGGCACGATACCTTCCGCACGGCATCCATCGACAAAGTCTTTGACCAAGTCGCGGCCCGCCGGGCTGTGCATTGCGTCGTAATCCGACAATCCGCAGGTATCGTAAAGGCTGAATCCTTCGTGATGCCGTGTCGTGAGCGTAATGTATTTCATACCCGCTTCGCGTGCCGTGCGTGCGATCTTCTGCCCGTCAAAATCTTTTGCGGTAAAAGTCTCTTTTAACTTTTTGTATTCATTGACGGGGATCTTCTCCATGTGCATAACCCACTCGCCACGTCCCAGCTGAGAATACAATCCCCAATGCATAAACATGCCATAGGCAAACTTTTCGAATTGAGCAACACGTGGTTCTGGAACTGGAATAGCCATGGAAAATCCTTTCGCCGTTTCATTCGATTGCGAATTAGCGGTAGCGCACGCAGTCAGTTGATGCCCCCAAAATATGACCCCGCCCGCCAATCCGGCGGACTCCGTTATGAATTTGCGCCGTGTTTGTTTCATCTTCTCTAATCCTTTGTTCCAATTCCTCGTTAGAATCTTTTTGATGCAAAAGCCGTTGGGGATACTCATCCACACTTTGTTTAGCACAATTCTAATCGAACATGCATCCCACCGCCACCGTATGAATGTCTGTGAAGATGTCTTGAAGGCCGTGCTCTAATATCCCGAATTTCATCTTGATACCGTCGTGCTTTTCTTGAGGATAATAAAATAACTGTGATATGCTTATGGAGATTTAATTTGGATATCGTAACCGGTTGGAATTAGTTATAACGAGAATGTGCGAATGATTGAGGGGACAGCATGATTCGTTTTCGATCTGGTTTTACATTAATCGAACTTCTTATTGTTGTGGCGATCATTGGTATTTTGGCCGCAATCGCCGTACCTAATTTTCTTAATGCTCAAGTGCGGGCCAAAATCGCCAGCGTGAAAGCCGAACATAATTCTCTTGGGACTGCATGCCAATCTTACAGAATCGATCATAACCGCTTTCCTGAACCGATACGGCCCAGCCGCTGGGATACAACCGATCACACGGCCACACTAACTGAACTCACGACTCCTGTTTCCTATATCGATAATGTCGATATGGATGATCCATTCGTAGATAGACGTTTTTGGCAATCATGGGGACAGGATCATGCTCATCCTGCCTACGTGTATGTCTATTTTCGCGGGCTGTGGGGAAAGTCCACATCCGGAGGAGCCCCAGCTAAATATGGAACGACGCTGAATGGAATGCCCGATGCCATCGTGATGTCTTCGGTCGGCCCCTATGGTGAAAACAGCGGAGGTGCATGGTGCGTGTTGGACATGTATTTTGATGTAGGCTATCGCGAAGGATCTGTTTATCACGCCTCAAACGGTCTAAACAGCCGGGGATCGATCATCTATGTAGCTGGCAATGCGCCAAGCCCCTATTAGCCTGCGCCGCGATCTACATAAAAAAGTCCCAGAGATGTTTATCCGGGAAAATGTCAATTCCCATCACGGATTTCAATATATAGGCGGCAAATAAGAGTATCAAAACCAGGGGCGACATGAGACACATTGCGAGAAACAATCCGCCCATAAATGCTCCTCTGCGCCTGCGTTCCGCTTCAATCCTCTGTGTTTCCGAGCGGCGGTCTCGGCCCATCAGCAAAACGAAATAAAAGCGGGAAAAAAACAGTGGCAAGATACCCCGAAGGTCGATGGGGTGCTTTGCTAGCGGACGGCAGGCGCTAATGGCCTCCACCATTGCCTCTATTTGAGCTGGGTTAAAGGTTTGATAAACCTCCGGATCGATCTTATTAATAATGCTGTCCGTGAAAGCATCTAGGTTTGGGGGCTTTTCAGCCATTATGGTCTCCTGCCCCGGGGGCACTTGGTCGCGTGCTGCCTTGAATTAATCCCGGGGGCCAACAATTTTCCGGCCGATATTTTATGGATCGGTTCGGGTTCTTTCCTGATGAGTGATCTTGAAAATTGTGCTATCCTACGTCCTAGAGGATAGCTGTGCCAAGATTTGGTGAATGATGTGGCATGGCAAAAAGATGGAATCCTTTTGAGGGACGGTAGATTATGGCTAAGGTTTATCAATATGGGTTTACTTTAATTGAACTGCTCATTGTTGTGGCAATTATCGGTATTCTTGCTGCCATCGCGGTACCGAATTTCTTGAATGCCCAAACCCGGGCCAAGGTCAGCAAGGTGCAAGGAGATTTCCGAAGCCTGGCCACCGCGATTGAGTCCTACCGGCTGGATAACAATGCTTATATGCCATACCCGGAATGGGGTGATCATACCGGCCCCAAATACTTGAATGCCCTCTCAACCCCTGTCGCTTATATGAACTCCCCCGGAGCGATTGCAGATCCGTTCCGCCGCAAGGGAGAGACGGATAATGATGGTGAGATGGCGCCCCGCTATGGTTATTTCGATCCCCATGATCAGGAATGGATCATGAATGATGCCAAAACCCGCGGATTCAGCCTTGATACCTATCTGTGGTGCTTGGTTTCACTGGGGCCGGATAATCAACAACAACTCGATGGCGGGACAAATCCCGGCTTCTATCCCTATGATTCTAGCAATGGTCTAAACAGCTACGGCGATATCTTCAGGTTGGGACCGTAGTTGTTGGACAGTTCCGTTATTTCAGAATCTTCTTAATCAGAATCGTACCTCTATGGTTTTCGTGCTGTCCTCTGTCTTTGCGCGGAATTCCTTTGATTCTCCCGTTCGGGAATCTGTGATTCGAACTACATATTCACCTTTCTCATAGACTTTAGGCGTAAAGGATCCACTCGGTATACGAATCGCATAAAGAATCTCTTGCGACGATGCATCCAGTACTTCAACCAAAGGATGATCTGTGCCTGCCACTTCCAACTTCGGTAGTTGATGATCTGCCGCCTGAAAATAGTTATCGGTTTGCTTGATTGTGAATGGCCAGCCTGCGTACTGTTTGGCATTGGACTTTGCCGGATCGACCCAACGCGGCCAGCACTCGATTTCGATTTCACGGCTGTCGCGGTGAAAGTGGACGATCCCATATCCCGGACTGCTATCGTAGAGATCCTTTGGCTCGATTCCCCATTGGGCGGGATTGGCCACGGCCTTCACCGTTATCAGATTGCCGAATCCATCTCTGAAATCTCCCGCGTAACGCGGGCTGCCCGGCTCACGGTTTTGTCCTGGCTCTGGCGGGAACCACCTCCGGGGCCAAAGATTGGATACGGAGGGTACACATAATGCGTAGGAGGCGTCTCCCCAACGGTCCACACCGTATTGAGTGAAACTCCCTAAATGTTGATCGCCCGCGATATGCAGGGCGAAGCCTTTGCGAATGGCTTGCAGGGCTTTATTCCGCCCGGTTTGCGGCCAGCCATTTGAATCGCAATCTGCAGCCAGCCGGTCGCCTTCTACATATTCTCCCGGTTTCGGAATAGGCATCCCCGGTACCACGGCGTCTGATTTGGCGGGATTCGGCAACGTTGCGACATTCACAAAGATGGTCTGGGATAGCAGCACTTTCATAAAAGTGTCTTTGCCCCAATTGACCGCCCAATCGTTGAGGAACTTGAGTTGCCGTTTCCCCAGCAACTCGGCCCCGGGAACATCGGCTTCTGTGATTGGATCGAAATCCTTATTTTGAATCCAACCATTCACAACGTTGGCTTTAGGTAACACGACCGTGGGTGAAGATTTCCACATTCGATCGGCAATAATACCAAAACTGATCCCGGCATATTCCATATTGGTAAAATAGACCGAAATGCCATTGGCAATCGGGATCGGATCTACCGGGTCAGGAAGATGGGAGACTTGTGTACGATGGACGGCGTTTGCGAATAAGGAACCCAGCATATAACCGCCACGGTCGCTTTGGTATCGGTACTTTTTATCGTTGGGAGCCTGTCGGCCCCCGGCTCCCCAGATATTTCCATGATACACATCGTGATCATCGGGAAGGCAGACTGAGGGAATGTCTTTGGTCAAATCCTGAAACGCCCAACACCACCGGATCCAGTGATACAAATAATCGACACAGGCTGCATCCGCAGGCTCACGGACCGTTCCTGAAAGACCGCGTTCATAAACTTGATCGCCCGAAAAGAACAGCACATCGGGTTTGTGTTTGGCCACCGCCGACGTCAATTCATTATGCGGATACCAAAAATGATTATGGTTCCAGCGGATTTCTAACTTCGATGAAATGTTTTGGCCGGTAAAGGCCGCGACGACAAGGTCATTACGGTCCGATGGCGGCTTACGGATCGTCCCGGTGTAGTAATACGTTTCGGTCGTGCCGGGAGCGGTGCGCAAGTCATAGACAACACGATAGGGAGTATCTTTTGTTGAATCCCAATTCTCAACACGGAATGGAACCGTGTAACTGTAATGCTCATAAATGCCGTGCGCGGCGGTTTTCCATTTTCCGTTCTCTTGGATTTCAAGCCGTGCCTTTTTTGTATCCTCGAGTCCTAAAGGTCCCAATTGCGCTGTCATCTTCAGAGTCCCGCCGCTCAATGTATGCAACACGCTGAATATCGGACCGAATGAACGCTCGTTATGGGTCTCTAGTTTGGAACCGGCAATGTTCCAATCCTGAAACCAGTATCCTTTTGAACCTTGCTCCCCGCAGTTATGAGATACCAGAGCGATATTGCCGGTAAGTTGTTCACGCTGGATATTATCCGCAACAGCGCGGGCAATCAGTCTTCCTGTTGAGCAGTCAAATGCGGTAAGTGTCAAACGGTAGGATTCGCCATAAGGCTCGGCCTTTAGGTGAATATCCATCTCCTTTGTGGCCGGAGATTCATGCTGTTCGAATGTAGGCTCGATAAGCGGCCAGGCATCTTCGGGAGGTTTCCCTTTCAGGTCATCAGGCTTTTGGGTAATCGTGTTGTCTCGAAAGACCGCGCGGCCTGTTCCGTCGATGGCTGCGATGAGTCCCCCGTCCTCACCCGGGAAATGATGGCACAGCGCGCTGATGCGGAAATCCGTCTCTTCACCACCTACCCCAATCAAAAATCCCGTCCATGAATTGGTATGTGGCCCAATTTCGGCTTCCAACGGCCCGCTTCGAACAGACATTACGAGGTCGCCTGGCTGTTCCGAAAGCGAGTGAGTCAGCAGATGCACTGTCCGTGTCGGTTTTGCCCGCCAACCTTCCGTACATTCGAGTCTTCCATCGGAAAGGCGCCAGTCAAGCATGCGGTTTGCAAAATAGTCTTGGCCTATCCAAATTCGTTCCGTGTCCTTAGCAAAATCACTTTGGAATTCGGATGCCGGACAATTCGCCGCCAACAAACTTGAAATCGCGAGCATAAACGCTACACCGCAAATGAGTTTTTGTGAGCGTGTTGTACCGTATTTGGGCTTGTCTGTAGACATAAGATCATCTCCTCGGCGTTCTGAACTCCGGTTTTTGCGGCCCAAAACATTTTGCATTAAATCATGCCCCATTCGTGCACTGCCGAGTATAATCCTAACATAGATTTGAGTTTGGGGGAGAAATTATTGTGAGGTTTTTCCGCCTAAAGGCGATGTCTGAGAAGGGTATTTATTTTGATGAAAATCATGAAATTTCCTCTCTAAAGGCCCGCAATTGTCCGCTATTTTATTCTTATGCCGGATACGGTTGGAGGATAAAAAATGAAGTGGATTTATGTTTGCTGCGTAATGAGCTTCTTGCTGATTGCTTTGCCCTGGAACCTCGAGGCGATTGCTACCGGCCGAACGATCCGGGTGGGCCAAATCAGACTCGATCAAATCGAAGAAGTCTCTGAAGTCCATCAATACGCTCTCCAAGTGTACGAACTCCCATCAAAAGTCACAATCAGTCTGTATGGCCATCAATTCCAAGAGTATGAGCCGATTCCTCCCCATCTAACCAATCCGTCATTAACTTTATTGCAGCGTAGGACAGGCGGTCAGGAATGGACTGAGATCGACCGTGCGCAGGCCGAGATTTCCGGTGTCGAGATTGTCCGCCTGCAAAATGTGCAATTAGATGGCGGGTTTGAATACCGCATTGGAGTAGGTACTGAAGCGAACCAAGGAGGACGATACGCGCTTGTTGTCGATATTGTGCATGAGGAATTTGAGATCGAGGAATTGAATCTTGGTATCAGCGAACTTGGTGAACCTTATCGCATTGCGGCCTCCTATGCTGTGCCGGATGTAAGCGCTCATTCAGGAAAGAAAATCTATGTCGGCACAGAGCGTGGTTATGTTCTCGTCAGTGAAGACGACGCCAAATCGTGGCGAAAAATTTATCCCCCTCCAGGTGGATGGCGGTTATGGGGATCGGTTTATGGTCTGTTTGTCGACTCGCAGGGCATCATCTATGTGAGCCCCTGGACCTCCGGCCCGCAGGTAGAAAATAGTGGCTACCATGGAGTTCTGCTTGAAAGCCGGGATGGAGGTCTCACTTGGAATGAGGCAATCCACTTCGAATGTCCTACCGGTTGTATGTGGCGGATGGCCGAAGACCGGCAGGGAAATATTTTTGCCGGTGAGTACACGGCCACCATCACCTGGCCGAATCCTGATGCGTATACGGGGAACATTTGGCGGCGAAAGAATTTCGGTGGAAATGGCGAATCTTTTGAAGTCGTCTATCGCAATCCGCCCGTCGCCGGGTACCCAAACAATCATGTGCATTATGTAGCCTGCGATCCTTATACCGGAGATATTTATGCCACCATTGGCGATGATGGTCCTGGTAGATTTATTCGCTCGAAAAGAAATGGCGATCCGGATAGTTGGGAGATTTTAGAAATCGGTGTCGATTCCCAATATACGGCGTTGACCTTTACGCAGGATTCTCTCTACTTAGGTCAGGATACGAATCAAGCGTACAAGAAGATCGTTTGTTGGCCCAAAACAAAGTCTCATGTTACCGGCTCGGAAACTTTCTGGACAACAACGAGCATCGATAACTATCCGAAACCGCCCGTGCCCTGGGCGGATACCGGCAACTGGTATTGGGGAGAGTCGCTTCGTAACGGTGAAGTTTTGCTCTTTGGTTTTCTGCCTTATGGTGTCAGTAGTTGGGATGACAGCCTTATGCAACCACCACGGCTTTATGCGGGGCTGCATAATGGCTCATGGTGGAGAGCCCTCACATTCCCGCCTCTGCCCAAACGTTCTCCTGTACGCCCTGCATACGATGGCGTGAAATTGGCCTCGAATGTGGATCCGGATGGTTGGATTTATGCTATGCGTGGGGCATATTCATCCGCCATTCAAAGGGGATTCCGTATCCGCCTCAAACCGGACACAACAAGCTCCATTAAGGAAAGTCCGGTTTATCCTTAAGAGTTAATGCTCGGTCACGGGCCATGAAAGGGCGGGATTCCACCCGAGCCGCTTTTTATCGATACAAATGCTACTCGTAGGATGGGTGCTTGCACCCATCGATATTAAAATCATAAGCTACATATATATCTAGCCTGGGTGGCGCAGATAAATTTTTTATCTGCGCGCCGTAAGGCGTAAGAGGCGGTAGCAAATGTCGCTTATTGCAAAAACTTCCCCGCCATCCACCCAACTCAGCAAAGTTTTCGTGCCCTTCGTGCTTTCGTAATTCACCTTGAAAAGGCTGTGCCTACCTTAAAACTTTCTCCCTATCCATCAACTCCCTCAGACACCCACACCAAGCACCGTAGGTGCGGCAAGGTAATAGCCCAGCCTAAGCCCAAGACGGTCGCAGACCGGCAAAGGGCGCCAGGCTGGGTGAATGTTCCCATAAATCTTAAGCGCTGTAAGCGCGCAAGAAAAATGACTTTGTATCGCCTCGCAGGGTGCCTACCAATTAAATCCTACGAATACACTCCGAAATCGTGGGCCGTTAGGCGCATTGCAACGGGGCTCCCCCGGCGTGGGCCGGTAGGCGTCTTGCCCGCAGGGGTACCCTGACTCCTGCCGAACCGTTGTTGCTGTGTTACGATATCATAATCTAAATTCTTGAAATTCTTGCGAATCCGGCCGGATATGAGTTCTATACCCAAAACATTTACCCTCGACTTTTTGACCGGCCTTGTTGCACGTTGCCACCGTTCTCGTTCTCAACTTATCCTGTTGTTTCTCTTGTTTTTGGCGTCTTTATGCCATTGCATCGTCCTCTTTTTTCATCTGCCGGTTTTCCCGGGAGGTTGGGTATGGGGCTATCGGGATTGGCCGGATGGCCCACAATGGATTGCCATTATTCTCGCTTTATTGTCGATGTCAGCCGGTTGGTATGTATTACATCGGTCCGGCAATAAAACTGTGGGGATTGTCCTTCTAATTGTCCTTGGCGGCTTATTACAGCATGGATTTGCACGGCTGGAGGGGCGCGGGATCGAAGGTTTACGAGACCGCATCACATATTCCGGGCATGCGGATTTTGCCTCTGTTGCGGTGCGCCAAGAGTCTATTGTTAAGACCATTGTTGACTATGAAGAATTGCTTGATGACGGACACTTGTGCGCTTATGCCCACTCCAAACCACCCGGCCAACTCATGCTCTATATGGCCACCCAACGTGTTTCCAATTGGTTTATGCCTCGGGATGCAGTTGAAGGGAAACTGGCCGCACTCCAGAACTTTGCCTCTTATGTCTGGCCGTTTATAACTTATCTTGTGCTTTTTCCGTTGTTCTATTTGACAAAGGAACTCTCCGATACCGAAACCGCTTTGGCAGCCTGCATTCTCTTTGTTTTTATCCCCTCTGTTAATCTTGTAACGCTGCATACCGATCAGGTTTTCTTCCCTTTGATGTCTGTCTGTTCGATCTTGCTTGTGGTGCTTGCTCTGCGACGGCAAAGCATTGTTTTTGCCGCTGGAGCGGGATGTTTACTGTATGCCGCTGCCTTCTGTTCTTTCGGCTTGCTTGCGTTATTGCCGCTCACGGCTCTATTCGTAATCGGGTATTTGTTGATAAAGAGTGAACCTGCGAAACGGTTTGTGCCCGGTTTGCGTATCGCAGGTGGTAGCGTCGCCGGTTTTATAGTCTTAGATGTCATCTTCCGTTTGGTGTTCGGCTACAACATCGTACTCCGCTATAAAAAGGCGTTAACCTTTCATCAAGAATGGCTGCATTGGAATCCGAGTTTGTGGAAAACGCTTCACTTTGCCAATATCAATGTTTTGGAGTTCTTTTTCTGGACTGGATGTGCTGTGAGTCTGCTTGCATTGTTCTGTTTTTTTCGAAGCATCCGTGTCGAAGATTTTCGGCGGACTGAACCGATCGCAGGTTTAGTGTGGGTTTTGGTCGGGATGTTAATTTTGTTGGCGCTCTTTGGGAAGACCGAAGGTGAAACCGCCCGCCTTTGGCTGTTTCTAGTTCCATTTTGTTGTATTGCCGCCGCGTATGAAATCCGCATGCGCTTCACTGCCAATTGGCGCGTGGTTACAGCCTTTGTGGTTGTGTTGCAGTTTGTGACCGTCTATTTCTTAAAGACTTGCCAAGATTTCCACTAGAATTGCCCAATGACCTCCAGCCTATAAATGGCCGGGGGTGCCCGGGCTCCTGCCGAACCACTTCTTGTTATAAACTAAACATGTATCTCTGCAGGGTGGGTGATCTCACCCACCCTGCCTGCTGAAAAACATACAAGTGTATTTCTCTATCCACCCAACTCCGCAAATTTTTTCGTGTCCTTCGTATTTTTTCGTGCTTTCGTGATTCAAATGAATGCACGTATTGCCCCGCAGGGTGCAGACCAACTACATCCCTTGCACACACTCCGAAATCGTGTGCCGGTAGGCATCATGCCCGCGGGGGTACCCCGACGCTGTAAGTGCGAGGCAAAACGCAAATGATCGCGCCCCGCAGGGCGCCTAGAGCGTCATCTTCCTAAACGACAATACGCGCCGGACATGATATTATATTCTGATGTTACCGTACGCCGCTGCACAAAAGGAGACTTGAATGGAGCCTAAAACACATATGCCACGTAGGAATTTCTTACAAACTTCGGCGGTGGCGGGAACCCTCCTATTCGCCGGAGCACAGTCTTCCAAAGGTTCGGAAATGAATACTGGAACGGGTAGAAATCATGTTGTAAGAATAACTTGGAAGACAGATATCGACTACAAAGATCCTTACAGCGATATTGAATTTGGGGTGCGCATTACAGGGCCGGACAATCTGCAAATTCAACATCCCGGTTTTTGGGCCGGAGACAATCTCTGGCAAGTGCGAATTGCCTTGCCTCAAACCGGCGAATACTCCTTCGAGACAATCTGCTCCAATCCGAATGACAAACGACTTCACGGCCAACAAAGCCAAATCTCCGTTAACGAATACAAGGGCCAAAATCCGTTTTTCCAACATGGCCGGATTCAAATTGCCGAAGACAAACGTCACTTCGAGCACAAAGACGGTACTCCCTTCTTTTGGTTGGGAGATACATGGTGGATGGGACTTTGTTCGCGCCTCGATTATCCATCGGGTTTTAAAACCTTGGTCAAAGACCGCGTCGAAAAAGGCTTCAATGTGATCCAAATCGTCGCCGGTCCCTATCCCGATATGGAGGAACGCGATCCGCGCGGCAAAAATCCCGCCGGATATCCATTCATCTCCGAATTCCGGTCCATCAATCCTGAGTATTATGACGACGCTGATAAGAAGATATGGGGCTTAGTCGAAGCCGGGCTTATGCCCTGCATTGTCGGCATGTGGGGTTACTATCTGCCGCGCATCGGCCTCGAAGGCGTCAAGCGTTTCTGGCGCTATCTGGTCGCAAGATATGGGGCCTATCCTGTGGCCTGGTGTATCGCCGGTGAGGCCACCATGCCCTTCTACCTTTCCAAAACTAAGACTGAAGATTCGCAAATCCAAAAGGAGGGATGGACTGAGGTCACACGTTACGTAAAAGAAATTGATGGATTCAAAAATCCGATCACGATCCATCCCACCCACTGGGGCCGTGAAATGGTTGACGATCCGGCGCTGCTCGATTTTGAAATGCTGCAAACCGGGCACAGCGATCTGGATAGCATCCCCAATAACGCAAACTCCGTAATTCAGTCCGTTCAAAAAGAGCCGCATATGCCGGCGATTGTGGCCGAAGTCAATTATGAAGGTATCCTGGGCCGTTGCTGGCAAAATATCCAACGGCTCAATTTTTATTCATCTGTTTTGAATGGAGCGGCTGGGCATACATACGGAGCCAATGGCATTTGGCAAATGAGTACAATCGAGAAACCCTATGGGAAATCTCCCCACGGGCGTTCGTGGGGCAATACACCCTGGCAGGATGCCTATCAACTACCCGGCTCGTTTCAAACCGGTCTTGGTGGGGGATTTATGCGCCGTTTCCCATGGTGGAAATTGGAGCGGCATCCCGAATGGGTGCAGCCGGAATGCGATCCATCCAAGCCATATTCGTGCACAGCGGCCGGCATACCGGGAAAATTGCGGATTATCTATTCACCCTTGATGTGGGATCCGCCTAAAATCTGCGCACTGGAAAAAGACTGTTCGTACCGCGCCTATTTCTTCGATCCACTTAACGGCATAGACGTTCCGATTGGCAAAGTAAATCCGAATCAGGATGGGGAATGGCGTCCACCCGAACACCCCGGCGAAGTCCACGATTGGCTCGTGGTAGTAGAAGCCGAATCCTAATGCCGGAATCTCGATAACATTTTAAGGCTTAGGTGATATTCCTCTTAAATATCACTCGCGCACTTGTCATAGAAATCAAGATACTTGTCTTTATCGGCGCCGCTACGTGCGGCAATCGCCGCACGGGGATGCTGATTCAGCTGGCCGGTAATCATATATTGCGGATGCGGCCCCCAATCCAGCGTCGCGGCCAGTTCCACAAACTGTTCTTCCAGCAATTTCCATATAGGCCGAACGTTGAATTTGGGATTCCGCAAAAATCCGAGCAGCAATTCCATGGGGCAATTGCCCGCACCGCGTCCCAGGCCCGCCACGGTTGCATCGATACGGTTCGCGCCCCGGATAATCGATTCTATCGTATTCGCAAACGCCAACTGTTGGTTGTTATGCGCGTGGATACCGATCTCTTTCCCGGTCCCTTTCAGAGCGTCCTGGTATCGCTCAACCAGCATCTTCACTTGTTCGGTATAAAGCGAACCGAAACTATCAACAATCACAACCGTCGATGCCGGGGTATCGTGAATCACTTCCAAGGCTTGGTCGATTTCCGCGTCCTTCGCCACCGAAATTGCCATAATATTACAGGAAACTTCGTAGCCTTTCTCATGAGCATCTTGAATCATATCCGCAGCTTCAGAAATCTGATGCACATAACAAGCCACTCGGATAATATCCAAAACACTATCACTTTTCGGAAGAATATCCTTTTTCCAATCGCTCTTGCCGCCGGCATCGGCCATCGCCGCGAGCCTCAATGGAGAATCGTTATCACCCACAACACGACGCAAATCTTCTTCGTCACAATGCCGCCAGGGGCCATAGTCACTCTGCGGAAAAACCTTTTTGGAATTCTTATACCCGATCTCCATGCAATCGATTCCGGAATCGACACATGCCTGATAAACGGCTTTCACGAAATCGTCATTAAATTTAGAATCGTTCACAAGACCACCGTCGCGGACGGTGCAATCCATCACTTTGATCTGTGGACGAAAAGTGATCCACGGTGCTACATCGGGCATCGTTCCTATCCTTTCAATTTTATAGACGAAGGGCTGCCGCCCCGGTTCATCTCCAAGGATAAAAACTATAGCAGACTTCCGATATTTGTCTCCACCTGTGAATAGCCCTCAGTTTTTCCCTAATTCGATAGGCCGCCGCATGGCTCTGATTCGGTCGTATTCAAAGTGATATTTCCCATCATTCCTCTTGTAGCCGACTTGGGTGGAGTAAAAGAGGTACAGCCATTTTTTCCCCTCGATTTCCGCAATAAATGTCTGCGGCACATGGCAGGCATCAGCATCATCGTCTGGTGGGATATAATCCAGCCTTGTCCAATGTAAACCGTCATCGGAAACGGCCTCGCAGAGCTGACGGCTCATCCATCCCGATTGCCCTTCTTGAATCGGGTAGCCGGGAGGATCGGAAAAGCAAAAATACCGCCCGCCGATATGCACAACTTCAGGATTAGGCCAGGCAACAAGCAACGGTTCCATGAGATCATGCCGGAACTTAAAACCGTCTTTTTGCATAAAACCCCCCGGATTTTCCGCATAGCCCATGCAGCACCCTTTTCCCGGCGCCCAATAATCGAACCACAATCTCCAAGTGGAGTTCTCATAGCGCAAACAGGGACGATGAAAATCGCCGATGCGTTTGGGATTGGGCACGGGTGTTTCACGGTCATCCGCGCAAATCAGTAGAGGTTGATCGGTCTTGCGCCAGTGAATACCGTCTTCTGACTCCGCGCCCATCAAACATTGGACCATCGTGGCCGGATACCCCTCAACCGGATCGAAATGTTTGGATGTCGCGCTATAGGCCATCGTAAAGCGGCCGTCTTGAAAGACGACAGAGGGATCTCCCACATGCCAGGCCTCATACCAACGTTCACTGGCATGAAGAACCGGAATCCAAAGAGTGGGATTCATCGTTGCATCCCATGTGTCTTCACCGCTATAGACTTCCCAGTTCAACAAATCCTTGGAGCGCGCATGAAAAATCGCGTCGCATCCGGGTATCCCCAGATTGGTGCCCGATGCCGCCCAACCGAAAAACCACATTTTGTAACGGTACTCCCCGCCGGTCTCCACCACGCATGGGTTGTACATGTTGTTGAAATTCCAAAGTAAGTCGCGCTTGTTCCGTTCCCAATCATCTGCGCAAAAAGCAGTAGTTATGAATAGTGAGGACAACAACGTGGTCTTTGCTATGACTGACATCGCGCGTTCCTTTCTTTCAATATCACAATGGCGTTCCGGTATGGCTCTTCCCTGAATAAGGAAAGAAACACACGGCAAACGAGGATAAGATTCTATTGATAGACGCCGTGCTCGTGGATGGTATCGAACATGGCCAGCACATTTTCGACCGGTGTCTCTTCGAGAATGGTGTCATGGCTGGCGCCCGCAATATATCCACCTCCGGGCATCATGATATCGAGAACCTCCCGCGTCTGCTGCCGCACACTTTCCGGATCGGCATCAATAAGAACATGATGGGAGTCGACAGCGCCGTTAAACAAAATCCGATTTCCGAACTCAGCCTTTAGCGTACGCAAATCCATCCCATGACAGTTCGGTTGAATCGCATGAAGCCCATCCAATCCGGCTTCAATCAAACCGGGAATCAACGGTGCAAAGCCCCCACAACAGTGCATCATGACTTTTATACCATACGAGTGCCCCACATCCGCAAGACGTTTGATGTGGGGTTGTATAAAACGTTCAAACAATCCCACACCGAGCAAAGGGCCGGTTTGACTGCCTAAGTCGTTACCAAAAAACATGATGTCAATAACATCCGCGGCCGCGTCAAAAATACGGATACAGCTTTCTGCGTAAAAATCGACAATGTGCCCCAAAAGTGCATCAATAAATTCAGGCTCATCGACCATTTTGTAATAAACATTTTCCATGCCCACCATATCAATGGCGTCATGCCAAAATGGCGACCAATCGCCACCTAGAATTGCGTATTCCCCTTTATATTGTTCCGCTTCCGCCCGAAGTTTCGAGACATCGATCCATTTCACATCGGGCCATTCATAATCCTCGACTTCTTTAAGAGTCGCATCCTCTAGAGGAAAACTCATCGGATGGCCGTAACCGATCCCATGCCGGACAACTCCAAAAACCGTTCGGTAAGTCGCGCCTTCAGGCAATTCCGGTTCCGGTTTTGTATACGGCGCAAAAATACGCCGGAAATCGTCGCCGAATCGGACACGCAACTCTTTATCCCCAAGGTTCAATTCCCGCTTGGCTTTTTCCCAAAACTCAACGGAGGCCCCGCACCAGCAAGGCACACAATCCGGCTCTCTATGTTCAAAGGCCGTCAAAACCCGTTCTCTCGAAGTCATCATGATTGGCATGTCCCAAATTGCTAAACAAATATTAAGGAATAGGCTCTATCCTATCGCTCGCAACTTTGATTCGTTGCGCCAAAGGTGGAAGATTTCGTTCTGCATTCATATATACCGCCAAAACACAATCCGGTTCCACTTCAACCATGCATCCCATAGCCCATACAGGATAATCGATCACTGTCCCGGCATCCCAATGAAGACCATTATCTCTGCTTATATTGACTGAATAATGAGGGTAGCGGTGTGCACAGAGAATTGCGCCCGATTGTGTTCGAACCATAGACTGAGCATAACCGGGGAAACTGGCGCGTACTGCCGCATCCCAGGTTGCTCCCCCATCATACGACCAACACTGCCACATCATCGGGCTATAGATGGGCCGGATAAGCGCAGTCACGATATTGCTCATAACCACTCCCGTAGGCTCTGTGAAATCAAGCGAGCCGGGAATCGTTCCGCGTTCTGCATCCACCCATGATGGACGATCGACTTCAATAGGCGCGCTCCAACTTTTCCCGCGATCCGTACTACGAATCACAAATGCTTTGCAGTGAATTGATCCCCAGGTGCGCACATCGGTAAACGGTTCATCATCGGCGTTGGACCGGCCAAGCAGAAACCGCAGAAAATCGCCGTTTTCGTTCTCTAAAACCGGACCATATGGAACTGGGCTCTTCGGTAAAGCGGGCCAATCGCCTGCGACTTCTGCAGGAAGAGGATCTGACCAAGTATGCCCAGAATCCTCTGATTCGGATATCAAAATCTCCGGCGTAGGTTTTTCGGTTTGATTTTGGGGATGATAGAGCATCACCAATAGACGGTTATCTTTTGTGCAAAACATGCCATTGCCGTAGTCGGTGATATCGCCAAGTTTCTCAGGAAGTTCCTCTGCAGGCTGCCACGTTTTTCCTTTATCGTGTGAACGGATTAGGCGATTCCCGGCGGCCAGCAAAACATCTCCATTGGGAGCAATACAACCGCTGGGCATCTTATCCCCCGGCAAATCCAATTCTTTCGCGTGATGAGGCAACTCAACTTCAGCCGGCCAGGACGGAGCCGAAATGCTACGCCCATTTATGACCGCATTTCGAAAGGCATACCATCCATAACCGGCCAATCCTACACAGCCGCTTCGATAGCGATCATCATGCACTTGGAGTGCGCGCCGCTCATCCACCCAGACTTGAATATCGCCCCCCTTGGCTTCTACACGTACTTTAAACCAGCGGTCCGTTTCACTCGGAATGCTTGGCACCCATTCCATCGCGATATTGCGCAAATAACCATCGCCCTCGACTTTGGCAATAGCAGCCCAAAAATGTTTTGCACGGAGTTGCTGCCCGCCCCAGGGAAAATAGATAAAATAAAAATGATTGGGATCCTGTGCGCGTATGATTAGACCGGCACTGCCCGTTCCGGTTTCACGGTAATCGCCGTTCCACTCAAATTCGGCGGTAAAATCGTCATAACCGCATTGAGTATAAATAGCCCGGCTATGCAAATTGCGCTGGTCCGGTGGACGAATCACTCCCTCACTGTTCTCGGTCCACTTTCCCCCACAAAACTGCCATCCGCTGCCATCGGCGATTTGAAGAGAATGAGTCTCCGCAGATTCAGCGTAGTAAGGCTCAAGTGCCGCCAAAAGCAGAAGTGTTGCACCAAATACCGAAATCACTCGATGTTGTGCATGCATGTCTCTCCTCCGATCCAAACATACTCTTGCCGCCGCTATTATCGATTCTAAAAGCAAAAGAAATAGAGGATTTTCGCCAATTTCACCTCTTGATAGGGGTATCACCGATTCGGCTGATCCACTCGGCCGTCCACGCCACCGTTTCGGCGTCATTTTTAATAGTCAAAAAAACAATACCCTGAATCCTTCCATCCCGGGCCAACGCAAGGGCGGTTTCGCATTGCCGCTCCAGAAGGTCCAAGGTCATGCGCCGATTATCCCCATAATCATAAAGATACAATCCTAAGACAATCGGTTTTTCCGGAAAACGCGATTCCAAGAATTCAAGATTATTTTCGATTTCAGGAATATCTTTGGCATGCCATGTCCAAAGATTAATCGTATCCAACTCACGGATATAATCTTCAATCCCTTCACGATTCAGGTTCATGGTATACACAACTCCCCAAACCTTGATCTGTTCGTTTTGCGGGCCAAGTAATCGGCGAACCTCCCGGATATGCTCCGGTTTAAAACCGTGGTCGATTCCGACCGAAGTCATATCATCCAACAAGATCCCTTCTATTTGCGGATATCGCATTCCCAAGTTACGTATGCGGGCAATTGTCTTGCGATAAATAAACGGCGGCCCTGTCGTTCCGGAATCCGTGCTGATTTCCCAAATCAGGTGGGGACAATGGGCGACTTGCTTGGTCAAGTCCTCCGCTTCGGTATCGTCGCCGGGCAATCCCATTCCGGCCAAGATCACATTCGGCACGCCAAGAATATCCGCCCGCTCAGATGGGCTTGCCTGTGCAAATGTTGTTACTTCGTGCACCCCTTCTTCTGTCATTTCCGGATTTCCCCAAGCCCACATCAGATCACGGACTCGAAGGTTGTCGGCATCCATCCGTAAAACATTGTGCACGGATCCACACCCCGCCCCAATAAATATAACCGTCAATAGCAACAAACTCCGAATTCGATGCCGCATAGCTCAATCTCCCAATTCAGTAATGGCTATGGCCACTCGACGTTGTTTCGTTATGCATAGAAACATCGCAGGCAACAAAATCCATTCTACACCCATCTGTCATAAATTGCTTCAGGCTTATTCACCAGATCCTTTATGATTTCATCGTCTATGTACCGCAACATGTATGCAAAGCCCCCCCTGGAATGAAGCGGAAAGAAACGTTTCAATGACGCTATGGTCCTATTAGGGAGCATACTATGATGGATGTTGTTGATGATTTTGGATTTGGCCAACAATGATCACAAATCTCATGAATGAGGTTCAGCGACTATGAAACAAATCGGACGCAGAGATTTCTTGAAAGATTCCGCTCAAATCAGCACCGGCGCGGCATTGAGCCTGGGTGTATTGGGAAAATCGACGGCGGCCTGGGCCGGTGCCAATGACCGTATCCGTGTCGCAATTATCGGAATTCACGGCCGAGGCGCGCGTTACCATGCCAACCGCTTCCCCACCCAACTCCCTGACAAAAAATACACGGATGAAACTCATCAGGGCGTTGAAGTCGTAACCGTGTGCGATGTCGATGAAAGCACGTATGAACCCTGCGCCAAAACTTATTTTGATGAACGTGGATTGAAGCGTCCTCAATTCGAAACTGACTACCGGAAGGTCCTTGATGATGACTCCATCGATGTCGTTTCGATTGCATCCACCAATCACTGGCATAGCCTTATGGCCATCTGGGCATGTGAGGCAGGCAAAGATGTCTATGTTGAAAAGCCCCTCTCGCATAATGTTTGGGAAGGACGGCAGTTGGTTAAGGCCGCCAGAAAATACAGCCGGATCGTTCAGCATGGAACACAAATCCGAAGCAATCCGGGAGCCCAAGAAGCGATACAAAAACTACGCGAAGGCATAATCGGCGATGTCTATATGGCAAAGGGCTTGTGCTACAAACCGCGTCCGTCAATCGGCCATACGCCAGATGAGCCGGTGCCTCCCGGTGTCGATTATGACCGTTGGCTGGGTCCGGCCCCCAAACGGCCGTTCAGCCGTAATCGATTCCACTATAACTGGCACTGGCACTGGGATTACGGCAATGGCGATCTTGGTAACCAAGGCGTTCATCAAATGGATGTGGCCCGTTGGGGATTGGGTGTAGGTCTCCCACCAAAGATCAACGCCCACGGTGGTCATTTTAACTATGATGACGATCAAGAAACTCCAAATACGCTTGTAGCCACATTCCACTATCCGGATGAAGGCAAGAAAGGATTGTTGATTGTCTTTGAAGTACGGCATATCAACACCTACCCGGAGCTGGGAGTTGGTGTCGGCAATATCTTCTTCGGTTCTGAAGGCTATATGATTCTGGACGGTTATACCGGCTATAAGGTATTTCGAAATGATGGCGAAGGACCCACCCGCTATGAAAGCGCCAGCCATATCGGCAATTTCTTGGAGGCCGTCCGCAGCCGCGATCCGAAACATCTCACCGCAGATGTCGAAATCGGCCACATCTCATCGTCCATGTGCCATTTGGCGAATATCTCATACCGCCTTGGCCGCTCGATTGACTTCGATCCGGTCAAAGAAACCTGTATCGGCGATGCAGAAGCCAACGCGATGCTGACACGGAAATATCGCGAGCCGTACGTTGTGCGAGCAGTCTAGAATGTGACAATTCCTCACCTTCGTGATTCTACTTTCCACTCTCTCCTTTCTCGCCGCCGAATGGCGGCGCGCAGGGTGCCGACCTGGAACCCTTTTCGAATACACTTCGAAATCGTGGGCCGGTAGGCTTCTTGCCTACGGGGCTCCCCCGACGCTGTAAGTGCGAGGCAAATCTACAACCTCCTCTCTTCTTTCTCTCACCCGGGGCCACTAGCAGGCCTGCAATCCTCGCCGCGCAAAGTCATTGAGCCGGTCTACTTCTAATTTGAAATTCTGAAATTCATCAGCCGTATAAAGTTCGGAACGCCATGGCGTGAGTGAATCGTTTTGAAGAATAGGATCTATAGAAGGATCGAAAATGAAACTCTCTCGATTTTTGAACATTTCCGTTTTGGGTGTTGGTGAATACAACGCCAATTTGACTTGCCCGCCGCGCCGATGCGCATATTCCGCCGATCTCCGCATATCCTCCAAGGGTTGATTCGGCATTCCCGAAAGAATATATGTTCCGACTTCTCTCGCTGTGTAGCCTGCCTTTTTAAGATGCTCCATCGCTCTGTCGTATTCATCCAGCTTTACCTTGCCGCCCGATGAAGCCATGAATTCAGGGTCGCCAGATTCCAATCCCAGCCGGATGGTCATAACACCGGCCCGCTTCATCAAATCGGATAATTCACTATCGATATATCGTACATGCAACGCATTCGGCGTATGAAAACGCAATGGTATTTCAAGCCGGATGATTGCCTCCAACAATGGCTTGATATGCCGGTCGGGATGAAGCAATAGCGCATCGTCAAAGAATGTCAGATCCGATGGCTGTGAATGAGAAACAGTCTCGGCGATTTGGGCCGCCACCCATTCAGGAGGGAATGAGATGCAATCGGGGTAAATGTGCTCGCTGGCACAATAGGTACACCGGTAAGGGCATCCGGCCCGGGTCAGGATCGGTATTGTCTGGCGGCTGGTCATAAGGTCATAAGCGGGTTCGATTGGTTCACTGCAGGCCTTTTGGATAGCCGCTGTTGATGGCGAACCCAAATGCGGCGCGGCCAGCTCAATGGCTGCTGACCATCCCCGCTCACTGACAATGCCATCGGCCCCGATTACTTCATGGGCATGGCTGGGACACAGCAGGGCATAAATGCCGCCGATGATGACATGCGCATCGGGCCATATGCTTTTAACCAGGCTGACCATACGTTGCGCGCCGCTGTACCAATAGGTTGCCATGCAAGAGATGAAAATAACATCAGGCCGTGACCGCCGTTGAAGTTCCTGTTCAATGCGCTCCAGTGGAATCCCATACCGTTTGAAGCGCCGGGGGACAAAGGAAATGACCTCAGGTTTCTGAATATCCTCCCGATACAAATGCCCACAGCCGAAATGGTCCAGACGATGGCTGGGCGGACTGGGTAGGCCTTCCAGGTGAGGACTTTGACGATCCAGGCAGTCCAACAAATCCACACTTATGTCCAGACGACGTAGAATCGTTGCCAGACGGAGCAAACCTAAAGGCCGCATCCAGAGGTCGAATGCGCTGAAGTCCTCGATCCAAGGTCTGATGAGCAGTGCATCAATATGTTCGGAATCCGCCACGATTATGCTGACAACTTTCCATTGATGTGTTATTACTTAACTACAAATAGGTTGATTGCGACAGTAACGGGTTTCAAAACGCTTTTTACACTTAGGGGAGCGTAATGCCTTTCTTGCTCTATTCGCGTATTAAGCGCAGATTGCGCAATTTGGCTGGGGGGAGCAAGCCTCTCAAGCCTGGCCCCCTTCTGCGTGCCGAACTGGGATGGATTATTTCTCCCCCTGCCCTCATACATGAATCGCGATGAATTCCATTCCAGCGGGCAACGAATGGAGCACCTCGGAGGCTGGACAGCGAATCCGAAAAATACCGCCTGCAGATAGTGAGGTGGAACCTTTAAGGTCTCTATAATAGCTAAGTCTTTAAATCATTGCCTCGATACCGGTTAACTGACAAAAGTCACGCAGTTGCCGTCCGTGATTCCCGTAAAACATACACAGGTGGTGACCTTTCAAATCGCAGACATCTTCAAGTTCATTGATTGTCGTTTCTGCGTTGGTGCGGCAACCTCCGGTTGGGGGGATGGGCGGGCAACCAATCATCGTCCCTGTGTAAACAAGCATCTGCGGTGTTGTCTCATTCTGGAGATACTTGGTGATCGTGACTTCTTGACCAGCCTTAAACAACACGCGTGGCACACAACCCCAACCGGCTTCGGCATGGCTCCGCAAGATATAGGGCTCTGATGGAGAATCCGGACCGTTCATCTTGGATGCGCTGGTGCAGTGAGCACAAATGTAATGATTTTTGCTGGTATCTACGGTCGGATTGTGTTGAAACGCCGGGACATCGAAGAGCTTTTGGATCAGCATCATCGTCAGAGTTGCATCGGTATCCGATTCACAACCAACCGGGATACCTTCATCTCGTAGGTTCATGAAACCCATGCACGGCGGAACATGTTGATGCGGATGTTTCAAACCTGGCAGGCAATTCATCATTACCGCATCGCTGTTTTCCTGTTCCACAAGCCGTTTGAGCGCAAAGTAGGTTGTTGCCGCGTCGTAAATATCTTTCTCGCTTGGCTCTACAATCTCTTGTGCTTCGGCCAGATAGCGTTTTGCCAAATTTTTAGCTTCCGCTGAGCCGGCCGCTTTTTGGCATTCTTCCACAAATCTCGCTCTGGGAATTTCAATAATTGTCGTGCCCAAGTTGGGAACCTTGGATTCCTTGAATTCATCGTTGTCGATATTGATAATCCGGCTCTCACGCATCCATCGCGCCGTATGGATCATCTTCATGCCATAGGCGATTGAATTCATATCATCTTGCGCGCTGATCATATACACGCCCGGTTCGTGCCGTAACTGGCGAACATGGCCGATGAGCAAAACGCCCAGGGTCGCCATAACAATGCTGGGCACTTTGGTTTCTTGAATGACTTTAACAAGACGCTCCCAGTGTCCTTTCTTAAAAGGAATCAAAAGAAGTCCGTCGGGATTTTGACGTTTAATTTCATCAATGAAAGCGGCCGTCTGTTCATCTGTATCCAACGGCGCTTCGCGCATCAGGATATCCATATCCAGCCGCTCGCCGATTGCGCGGATTTCTTTCATATAGCTGGCTTGTCTACCTTCAGCGTCAAATGATGATCCCGGCCAGCTGTAGTAACCTTCTTCATCAAGAATCTCCGTGGGTGGATATACGAACGCCCCTAGTACCTTCGCACGGCCTTTTCCCGAATTGGTCGATGCCGCCAATGGCGGCATTCCCGAACTCAGCGCGATATAACCGGCGGTGGCGCCCACGGTTCCCATGAAAATCCGTCTGTCGATACCTGTCTGTTTTTCGGCTTGCTTTTCGCTCATTGCCGCTGACCCCCATTCACATTTTCTCTACAAAGAGTCCAAACGGGCAATCGATGTTTTTCCCCTGAACAAAACATCGTCCGCCCTCAGAGCCGGTCCGGCTCTGTCGTCTGGTTTCTACACTACTCCGCTTGCAGATGAAGGTCAATCAGGCTGTAAATGGTGAAAGGCCCGTGCTTTATGCAGCTTACGGGCCTTTCTGGAGCGAATAATTAGGATGAAGGATTAAACGATGGAACCGCAAATCACATCGGTTAAAGAACCGAAAGTTTATTCTCTTATAGCAACTTCTATAACAAAACCTCTATGAGCCGATGCTCATCTCGCCCTCAATCTATACGCTTAAAAGATGAAAGCGTTCTTGAAGAGTGTTCCGTCCTGGATAGAAGGCATGAATAGGATGATCAAAGCTGCACTTACCGCCAGGAGGATTGAGGCCAAGACACGATTGATATGCGCCTCATCTTTTTCCCGCTGAGATCGCAACCGCAACATCGCGAGACGTTCTTCCATGCTCGATGTGTATTCTGTTGCTGTTTTCACTTTCGTGGCCATAATATTTCCTCCTTTCGTTGTTTCTATTTCCGTGTTCATTTCCAATAAACGCAAAGGCCGTTCCTAGTTATGCAAGCAGCCTTGGAAACCTGTAAATTGTGTCACAATGAAAGGGGCGGATGATTGTGGATTATCTGTAACTGGCTGATATATTAAGGCTTATGGTTAGTCTTTGCTGTAAACTATGGTATGCGCTTTGTATTCAGAAATTTCTACAAACGAACCGTAGATGCGAGGTGTGCCAAATTGAATGAGCAATTGCCTCCCAATGGCTCATTTAGGCCTGGGTAATTGATTCTCAATCGCCTCGATGGAAGGGTTCAGTCTTTAAAGGATTAGTATTGCACGAGTTGGTACCAGCTTGGCAATTGCGCTCCGCCCATACGGATGATGCCGCCCAAACTCCTTATTCCATTTGTAGGCTGATAGTAAACCGGAACGGTGGTCAGAAGATTGCCTTCGTTATAACTATCTCCCATTGTTGGGCCGGGGCTCGCCAAAATCCATGTGTTGTTTGGATATTGAGAAACGTATGTGCCCCCACCTTTGGCAAAATAAGTGCCGAGTTCGAACATAGGATCCAACTCTGCACCGGTAGCTGCATATTCACCAAACATATTTTTCCCTTTGAAGGGATTTAGAAAAGCATCCGAACTGTTGATATAGGCGATAGGAGTCGACAATTGTCTGAAACCGTAATAATCGTTTCCGTCCCAGGCCCAAGAGGTGTAGGAGTTTTCATCGAGGTAGTACATCTCCAGGGCCGTCTCAATGCTGCGCAAATTTGAAACGACCTTTGCAACCTTGGCCCGGGTTTGTGCGTTCAAAAAGTTCGGCACTGCAATGGCCGCTAAAATTCCTATAATCGCCACAACAATAAGCAGCTCAATCAACGTAAAAGCAGATATCCGCTTGTTCATCTGTTCCTCAGATCAAATAAGATGAAATAATTCTACGATATCATCCACTGTCTGTGTAGCGGCATTGAGACAATAGTTTTTTTAATAATTAGGTGATTTTTATTTATCTTCGAAACAAAATTCTATAAATGTCATTTGAAAAGTGATAAGTGGTCTATTTTTGTGATGTCCTATTTACTCTTGGTGTGGATTGGGCGTTGGGTAACGTGCTCCGGTTTCCTTGCGCCATGCCTTTAGTCTGTTGTGCAAATTGCGCGTCATTTCCGGGTGATCTTCAGAGACATCGTGTTTTTCACTGATATCCGATTTTAGATTATAAAGTTCGAGTCTACCGTCCTCGAAAAACTCGATCAGTTTCCAGTCATTAAACCGAATAGCCGAGCCCGGTGAACCGCCTTGATTCCCGTAATGCGGGTAGTGCCAATAGATGGCCTCACGGTTGGGAGTCCCTTCTTGTTTAAGAAGAGGAACCATGCTGATCCCATCCACATGCTGTTCGGGCTTAAGCGGCAGTCCGGCCATTTCCAGCATCGTCGGATAAAAATCCGTACTCGTAACCGGCGTACTGCAAACACTTCCTGCTTGAACCTGGCCCGGCCAGCTGATAATCATCGGTTCGCGGATACCGCCTTCATACAGCCACCCTTTGCCGGCCCGGAGCGGGACATTGCTGGTCGGCGATCCTTCGGATGTGCTTAAACCGCCGTTGTCGGACATAAACACAATCGCCGTATTCTTATCCAGCCCCAGTTCTTCTAACTTATTCATAAGTTGACCGAGGCTTTCATCCATGCTTTGAACCATGCCCGCATAAACAGCGTGATCTTGAATCTGACGCGCTTCCCGCTCACCTTCCGGGATAAATCGAGGACCGCCGTCTGGTGGAAGACTCGATGCCTTTTGCTTGTATTTCTCTTCAAGATTCTTTTTCGATTGGAGCGGCGTATGCACGGCGTAATGGGACAGGTAGAGCAAAAAAGGATGATCCCCGATGTGATCGAGAAATTGCAGCGATTCGTCCGTGAGACGGTCGGTTAGATACTCGCCTTCCGGTCCGTCTTTCAATTTGGGATTTTTGTAGGGAGAAAAATACCCGCCCGGCGGTGAACCGCGATGATGCCCGCCTTTGTTAGTGTCAAACCCTTGATCTTCAGGAAAGAATCCCTCGCTGCCCAAGTGCCACTTTCCCGCAAAAAACGTGCGATACCCCGCCTCCTGGAACGCTTCAGCAATCGTCACCTCTTCAAGAGGAAGTTTGTCCTCATATTTGGCGGGCAAAAGCGGTTTATTGTGTGTCCAATGTTTGGAAACAGTATCCGGTTGCGGAGCGCCGAACCAATCGGTTGTAGCCATCCGCGCCGGATATTTCCCGCTCATGATGCTAGCCCGTGTTGGGCTGCATACCGGGCACGCTGCATAAGCGTCGGTGAAACGCATCCCTTGAGCGGCCAGACGGTCGATGTTGGGAGTCTCGTAAAATGTACTCCCATAACAGACTGCATCACGCCAGCCCATATCGTCTACAAGAAAGAAAACGAAATTTAATTTCTTATCATTGGCAGCCGCGTGAATACGCGGGGTGCACAAGGCTAAGATTCCTGCGCTCGTATTTTGCAGAAATCTTCTGCGAGTAATGAATCCATTCTCTTGTGCCATTGATTTCGGCTCCACGGCTTGTTGTGGACCGATTCTGTATCAAAATCCGGTATGGCTCAAGGTACAAAATCCGCCGTCACGGTTTTGCACCTCATGCGGGAATGTATGTATCCAAAGCACCTTCCATTTTGACCGGCATAATATCGATCAAATCATAATCCGTTGAACCCATACCGTTTTTGACACATTCGCGGATCACCAGATACGGATCTTTATAGGGGCCTTGAACCTGCTGGAAGGGATGCCCGGCATTCGGTTGATGTTCCATTGCCAAAGGCAGATTCTCAGGCATGACCTTAAGTTTGGCGACTTCATCCAACACGGCCTGTTCGATAGCCAAAATATTGTTTGATCCGAACACGCCTAAATCCGGAAGAATCGATAATCCCGTAAACCCGAAGCAGTCACAAACGGGTGTCATCTGTGTGGCAATATTCAGGAATACTTGTTTGTCCGGATCGAATGTCGAAAGGGCAATCTCTACAGCAATGGCACATGCTTCTTGGAAAACATGGAAATTCTCCGGATGGATTTCCAAACAACCATCAGGCGCGACTTCCAAACACCGTTTACATTGGTTGCAGTTGTCGAAGTGAATATGTACTTCTTCCGGATCGTTCGTGTCTTCAACCAGAGCGCCAAAGGGGCAACTGGCAAGTATCTTCTTTCGGGTGGCGGCATCGGGACATTTTTCTTTGTGCCAATAGGGACGAAAGTGCATCGTGTCGTGAATCAATCCCCGTGTTTCTTGCGCGAATGCGCCCAAGGCCAAGTTCTTGATACATCCGCCGAAGCCGCAGCTGGGGTGGCCTTTGACATGCGCAAGATCGATTAAAAAAGTCGCGTCGTGGATAAAACCACCGAGCCCCCAGCGTTGGATATTCTTGAATGGGCGGTCATACCAATAGATATATTTTTCATTCGGCCCGATGACAGAAACAATATCGCAGCCCAATGTCTCTTTTGTATACCCGCGTGTATAGGATGTCTGCACACCGCCGGGCAGATCGCAAACAAAGGGCTTGCCTCCCCCTTCTTTAACGGCATTCACAACTTTACGTACAAAAACGGGATGCACTGTGGAATAACCGATATTCCCCCCGATATGCATTTTGATTGCGACGGTCTCGCCCTTTACACGGTCACGGATGTGCAATTCATCAAGTATCTTATCCAGTTTGGCCGGTAAGGTTTCCTCTGCCGCCAGTCGCGCTTGGCGTGCACTTCCAAAGTAAACAGGTGCTGACATTCGTCTTCAATCTCCTTGCGATAATAACGGCGGCCAGTATAACGCTTTATGGAATGAGAATCTTAGGTTGGCATGTCATAATACAGGTAATTTGAGTTTCGAGGTGCAAAGATGCGGACTATCTCATATAGAATATTATTATATGTGGTTCTCGTAGGTTTCGGCCTGATATCTGAAAATGCAGCGTCGGCTTCATTTCAAAAGAACAGATTGCCCGCATTCCCCGGTGCCGAGGGATATGGAGCTTATGCTGACGGCGGGCGGGGCGGGCAAGTGTTGTTTGTTACCAATCTTGAGGATTATTTGCCCGGCAAAGAAGATCGTATTCCCGGCAGTCTGCGTGCCGTTTGTCAGTCCAAAGGGCCAAGAATTATTGTCTTTCGTGTATCGGGAATCATTCCTCTTAAGGCGACGCTTAAAATCGAGGAGCCTTATATCACCATCGCCGGACAAACCGCTCCCGGCAATGGTATCTGTTTGAAGAATTACGGCTGTGTTATCACAACACACGATGTTGTGATCCGCTATATCCGGATACGGCCTGGTGATACAGCAAAAAAGGAACTTGATGCCATCACGACCGCGACGCCTTCCTGCAATGTAATTATTGACCACTGTTCCACCAGCTGGGCGACGGATGAAGTCCTTTCGGTCAGCGGGGCTGGCCAAGACAACATCACAGTGCAGTGGTGTATCATTAGTGAGGCCTTGGATCAGAGCTATCATAAAAAAGGGGCGCATGGGTATGGCTCTCTAATTCGCACCGATGGGCATGTCTCCTTTCACCACAATTTATACGCGCACAACCGCACACGTTGCCCGCGGCCGGGAACCTATGGTAATGAAAATCCTGGAATTCGCTTCGACTTTAGAAATAATGTTATTTATGATTGGATTGATATCGCAGGATACACAGCTGCCGATCCGGTTACGATGAATTATATAGGCAACTATGCCAAACCGGGTTTGTCATCAGCGAAAAACCGCGAATATATGTTAGGCATCAATGATTCGGACCGGGCAAAAGTCTTCTCATCCGGCAATGTTGTCGATGGCGTGGACAATCCAAGCAATGATCCCTGGCTGGTTATCAAAGGTGTACGTGAACTCAACAAACTCGAAAGACCCATACCTGCGGGAATCGTTACAACACACCCGGCCGAGGAAGCCAAGCGCCTGGTTCTGGAAGGCGCGGGGGCCAGTTTGCCATGCCGGGATGCAGCCGACCATCGCGTTGTTGAAGAAGTCAAAGCCGGAACCGGTCACGTTATCAATTCCCAAGAAGATGTCGGCGGCTGGCCGCAATACAATTCCGCAGAACCTCCGAAGGATAGTGACCTTGATGGTATGCCGGATAACTGGGAAAAATCGCAGAAATTAAATCCGCATGATCCTTCCGATGCGGTTGCGGACTCCAATGGCGATGGCTATTCCAATATCGAGAATTATCTAAATAGTCTGTGTCTATAAATTGATGGTCCTAAGACAATTACCGGAGTGATTTTATCCGGATTACTGTAGGTGAGTCGTATTCCGTTCTGTTCTGTCGAAGGCGGGGTTTTATTGTTTTCGGCTTGCTACGGATTGACAGAGTGCTGTTAAAAATTGTTTGCATGTGCCTGGTTCCAATTGAGTCATGAATCCCACCGAAAATCCGAACATATATCTTGATTTCTGCTAAGATGTCCGCGTCAGTACTATAGTATCGATTCACAAGAGACGCAGGGAATGCAAAACATGATTATATCCGAAACCGGGCATGCAAAAGCCGTATGGGCTTCATTGATGATCGCTTTCTTATGTCTGCAAAGTACCGCTGCTTTAACCGCCGAAAATATAGGTGCTCGTTTGGCCGTGCCCTCACCGGAACAACTTATCTGGCAGGATTATGAAATCGGCATGTTCATTCATTTTTCGATGAACACCTGGCAGGACCAAGAATATGATGATCTGGGCGTGCCGCTTTCCGAATTCAATCCTGACCGCCTGGATACGGACCAGTGGGCTCAGACTGCGGTTGATATGGGCGCCAAATATGTCGTTTTTGTTGCCAAGCATGTCGGCGGTTTCTGTATGTGGCCCACAAAGACAACGGATTACGCGGTTCAAAACACACCATGGCGAAACGGAAAAGGCGATGTTCTCGCTGATTTATCGGATTCCTGCCGTAAGCATGGGCTTCGCCTTGGTGTTTATCTCAGCCCCGCCGATAGAAAACACGGGGCCACGGTGGGCGGACGCTGTTCGTCCCCGGATGAGCAGGACCGATATGCCGCACTATACCGGGAACAACTGACAGAAATACTCTCGCAATATGGCGAGATGGTCGAAGTCTGGTTCGATGGAAGTCTTGTGGTTGAAGTCGGTGATATTTTGGCTCGTTACGCTCCCCGGGCCATGGTCTTCCAAGGCCCGTATGCCACAATCCGCTGGGTTGGAAACGAATCCGGCTTTGCCCCCTATCCCGCCTGGAATTCGGTCCGGTGTGTGGATGGAGAAAGCGGAATTGCCACCGCCGCCAATGGCGATCCTTTAGGCGCGATGTGGCTTCCATTGGAATGTGATGCCCGCATGCGCCGTGACTGGTTTTGGTCCGGCAAAAATGCCGACACCCTTAAATCCGTCGACGAGTTGATGGAGATGTACTATCTGTCTGTTGGGCGGGGAGCCACATTACTCCTGAATCATACCCCCGATACCACCGGCTTAATTCCCGAGGCCGATGCCAAACGTTCCCGCGAATTTGGCCTTGAAGTTAAAAGGCGTTTTGGACGCAGCCTTGCCGAAACAAACGGTATCGGCGCTTCTATCGAATTGGAGCTGAATGGAACCAAACGCATTGATCATGTTATCACCATGGAAGACACTGCCTTTGGTGAGCGTGTGCTGGAATATGCCATTGAAGGATTGAATGGTGGAACCTGGCAAACGTTGTGCGAAGGAACCTCAGTCGGACATAAAAGAATCGATGGTTTCAAACCAATCGAAGTCTCAAAAATACGCTTCCGCGCCGTAAAAGCACAAGCCCCGCCCATTATTAGAAAACTCGCAGCCTATGACACCGGTGGTGCCTCAATCCCGGAACGGACGAATGTCTCGATTTGGTCGCCCAAAGCCGACCTTGCTCAGGAAATCATACTTTGGCAATGGGGTGGACCTTCCGGTGGTGATGCACAGACGGTTTCGCTCGATGTCGGTCAGTATTGCCGGCATGCAGGCCTATACAGACTCGAGTTCCGGCCAGGTGACAGTTCATCGACCATCCCAAATATCGAATCTCTGGAATTTCTTATCGATGGCCTACCCGCATCCGAGTTTCTCAAACAGGTGAAAGGCCAGCCCAGTGAGTACCGGGTGAATGTGTCCGGTATTGACCGGCGCATGGATATTCAATTCAATGTTCCGAAGGGCAGTGGCAAAACCGGGCAGGGAAAACTCATTTTCCAACTCATACCGCCGGATTCAAAATAGAAACGTAACTCGCCGGAAATGCTATACTGCAAAATGCGATGTGAAATTAGGATATTGGGATATTGATCGACTACTTAAACTATAGAAGCAAAATGCTAGAAGTGGTTCCAAAACCCCAGACTATGAATGGTCGAGGGAGGGCGAATCTCCTGATGAGCCGCGTTTTTAGTACCTTTCGAATTGGGTTGCCAGAGTCTTGGTAGCCCTGACGGAGTTTTAAAACCACTTCTAATAAGGCCGGACTATTCCGGTCGATTGCGGGGTGACACTTTGCGATGAATTCACGAGAACGCTTACTAACAAGTTTGAACCACGAGGAGCCGGACCGGGTTCCTTTGGATCTTGGCGGCAATCAAACCGGCATTCATCGTTGCGCCTATCAAAAGGTCCTCGATTTTTATGGCTTCCAAGAAGATATTGTGATTATGGATATCGTCCAGCAATTGGCTGCGCCGAGTGAGAAAGTCCTAAGTCTATTCGATATCGACACCCGCTATATCCGTCCCGGAATGTTTCTGCCTCCCGCCGAACTCCAACAGGTCAAGCCGGGATTTTGGGGCGTTACCGATGGATTCGGCGTAGCCTGGGCCATGCCCGGTGAGCGCCCTGGTGAAGGTCTCTACTGTGATATCGTCGAACATCCCCTCCGCGATTTCAAAATAGAAGATATTGATGCCTACGATTGGCCGGATGGCAAAGACCCCGCGCCTTTTAAAGGTCTACGGGAGTATGCCAAGGAACTCTACGAAACCACGGATTATGCTCTGGTCAGCGGCATCACCGGCGTTGTGTTTGAAATCTGCTGGTATATGCGCGGCCTTGAGAATCTCTATATCGATATGATTGAGCGCCCGGCGCTGGTCGAAAAACTCCTGGACCATACGCTTAAGTATTGGCTGGATTATTTGGATACGTTCCTGGCTGAAGTCGGCGAGTATCTCCAGGTTATTTGTGTCGGCGATGATTTGGCCATGCAAAGCGGCCCGCTTTTCTCGCCGCGTATTTACAAAGATCTAGTGAAACCAAGACAAAAAGCCCTCTATACATCCATAAAAGAGAAGACGCAGGCGAAACTCTGGTACCATTCATGCGGTTCTGTTGTCGAGTTGTTGCCGGAAATCGTCGACAACGGCGTGCAGATTTTGAATCCGGTGCAGATTGCGGCCAAGGATATGAATCCGGCCACGCTAAAAAAGCAATATGGAGATGTCATCACCTTTTGGGGGGGCGGGATCGATACGCAGGGCGTCTATTCGAATGGAACTCCCCAGCAGGTCCGTGATCAAGTCCGGGAGTTGATGGAAGCCTTCAAGCCTGGCGGGGGCTATGTTTTTAATACAGTGCATAACACTCAGGCGGATGTTCCCGCTGAGAACATCGTTGCCTTGTGGGAGGCCGCCAAGGAGTATGGCAGCTACTAAATCCGGGAGATGGAGATTATGAATGCTTTAAAAGCCGGATTGTTGATTCCCTTGGGTATTTTAGGTGTCGTTTTTCTCACGTTCGCCGTGCCTATGTGCGGTGAGTCTGCGGCAGGCGATGCACATAGGCTTTATGTAAAAATCCGCCATTATGGATTGGGGCCGGGCTCTTGGCATATCTATAGTTCGATGGGAACTTCGCCTAATGGCGATATTTATGCCGGGATATGCAATTATTCCTACGCCCAGGGTTTAACGGAAGAACTGAATGGCGCGCATTTGGTTCGCTATAGCCCTCAAGAAGATCGTGTATATGATTTGGGCGATATGCAGGATGTCACCGGCCAGCGCACGCAAACAACCGCTTACGCCCAATCCAAAATACATACACCTATCCTTTTTGATGCCGATGGCACAGCCTGGTTTGGCACACACAGTGTCGAGCGGGATTATTTGCCCGGTGGCAAACAGAAACTTTATCCCGATAAGTACCCCGGCGGGCATTGGATTTGTTATGAGCCGGCAAAGAACCGTTTCACGGATTTCGGAATTGCCACTCCCGGTGAGTCGATCATGGGCATGGCCTATGATCCGGTCCGCCGGAAAATATTTGGAACCACGCACGAAAAATCTTTGCTCGTTGAATATGACATCAAGACTCAAACCTCGCTTGTTCGCGCCACCGTCGGCAAATATCCCACCCGGATGATGGCCTATCTGGCTGATGGTTCGATCTACACCTTTGACGAACGGGGTTGGGTCATACGCTACAATCCTGATAAGCAGACCATTGAAAGAACCGGCCTTCGTATTCCCAATGGCGGCTGTGAAGCGGATTTAATTTCGGTATTCAGCCTATGCACGGATTCATCCCGAACGCACCTCTATGGCATCTCGACACTGATTGATGAAGTTACGGTCAAAAACCTAATTAAAGGTGGCTATCTGTTTGAATTGTCGCTGAGTGATGATGGGAATTTGAATCTTGCTGATCTCGGTAGTGCAAGCGTTGCCGGTGGTACTGTAATCTCGGAAGCCGGACTCTTCCACGCCATGACAATGGGCATGGATGGTAAAGTCTACTGGACCGCCCCGCAAAAAGACGCACCCGTACATCTGATCTCTTACGATCCGCGTACCGGCCAAAGGCGGGATTATGGCGAAATGTGGGCGGAGGATAATAGCGCGTATGCCTATGCTATTTTCGCCGCGGCAACAGGGTTGGATGGCAGCCTTTATTGGAGCGGCCTGCTCAAATCGGACTCTGATAATCGCTGGAATAATGAAGCTGTTCTACTAATCGCCAAGCCGCAGCCTTGATGGGGAATAGAATCTTGGCGGCGTTCGATTTTGGGGTACGCCTAATCAGCGACGATCTTTCCATAAATCTCCGTAATTGATCCAACGATCTGTGAATCCGGCTCAAGGATCACGGATAGATCTTTGTCGGTGTATGGAAGATTGTTCAACAGATGGCGCATACAGTTAATGCGAGCGCGCTTTTTATCGTCAGACTTCACAACCGTCCACGGTGCATCGGCTGTGTCGGTATAGAAGAACATGGCTTCTTTCGCTTCGGTATAGGCGTCCCATTTACCCAGCGATTCACGGTCAATCGGGCTCAGCTTCCATTGTTTCAGTGGATCCGTCTTTCTTGAATTGAACCGCCGCAGCTGTTCCTCTTTGCTTACTGAGAACCAGTATTTGAACAGACGGATTCCGTCGTTTACGAGCATTCGTTCCACTTGAGGCGCCTGACGCATAAACTCTAGGTACTCGGCCGGAGTGCAAAAGCCCATAACCCGTTCGACACCCGCGCGGTTATACCAAGAACGGTCGAACAAAACGATCTCGCCTTTGGTAGGCAGGTGTTCGATATAGCGCTGAAAATACCACTGCCCGCGCTCGATATCGTTTGGTTTCTCAAGCGCGATGACACGGGCGCCGCGGGGATTAAGGTGCTCCATAAAGCGTTTAATCGTTCCTCCTTTTCCCGCCGCGTCCCGTCCCTCAAACAAAATGACAATTCGCTCCCCGGAGCTCCTGACCCAACTTTGCATTTTTAATAGTTCAATCTGCAATTGAGCCTTTATATTCTCGTACTCCTTACGCTTCATCTTGTCGTCGTAAGGGTAATCCATCTTGTTCTGTTGTGAATCTTTTTTGATACCTTGAGCCGTTTTTGACGCCATCGTTACTCAACTCCTGCCAGCCGGACTGGACTGTCGCAGTATCGTCTATTCCTGCAGACAGACATTCATCCCGCCTCGCTGAATAACCCGGATGTGCCTGAGGAATTAAATCGTCACTACGATCATCCTGGCTGAGGCTGCCATTTCGATTGTAGCGCAGGTTAGGCAGCGTTGCCACACCACTGAAAAAGCAATGCAGGGATTCTTTAAAGCCCCAAAAGGGGATGGGCGGATTTCAGCCGGGCTGTAATTCTTTACCGGAGTTTATGATGAGAGCACCCCCGGTTTCAACCGGTATTGTTGAAATCCATAGAGTTCTGGTTGTTGCGATCCGTACTCATTGATGGCGTCTTGTCTGACAAAGTCAATTGAAACATGGACATCTCTCCGCAATCGGATATAAGGGAGATCAATTCATTAGAATGATATTTACCCCGATAGGTGCTACGCTAATATGCGTTTTATTCGCAACAGCAAAAATGTTTCATTGCAAACGGTTTATTGGCCTGATGAATCTCCGAGATGAAGAAGCGGATTATCTTGAATTGACTTCGCGTGTGATGGGGCGGCTTTAGGAAGATAAATATGGAAGATGTTTTTATTCCGTCTGTCTTTATCATTTCCCCTATAGTGCTGGGCATATTGCATATGCTGATTTTCCTGTTCCGGCCCCGGAACCGTGAGTATTTATATGCCGCGTTATTTTTTGCCTCTTATGGCGCTACGATCTGTGCGGACGAATTTAGCACCCAGGCACTTACTTATCAGCTATGGTTGCTCAGCGGCTTTTTTATTCTTCTGTTTTTGTATTCATTGAACACGGCTCCAAAACCAATCCAGTTTTGGGGCTATTGTATTGCCGCCGCTTTGGTTGCTCTTTCACTCTCGTTTATTCCGGGGCCGTTACCATCCTTTGCCTTTAACATCCTGATGCTTTGTATGATGGTCGAACTGGGAAGGATTGTCGTTGATAGCGTCCGCAAAAAAGTGGATGGATTCTGGATTATTGCCATCGGTGCAAGCGCCGCATTGGCTGTGCAAGGTTGGGAGGTCCTTGCCGATTTGACACCGCTTGAATTCATACCCATTCGTGACACCAGCGAGTGGGTCATGATATTCCTGTTTTTGACAATGGCCGGCTATCTCTCTTTTCGTTTTGCGTTGGCATCGGCCACCATTGAAAAGTTAAACAAAGAATTGGAGGAACGCGTTCAGCATAGGACCGCACAACTTAAAGAAGCGAACAAGCAGTTGATGTTCACCCAATTTGCCGTCGAACACGGCGCGGATGGTGCATTTTGGGTTGCTGACGATGCCAGCTTACTAAATGTTAACGAATCGGCCTGCGTATCCTTGGGCTATTCACGTGAGGAACTTCTCCGCATGAAAATCCAGGATATCGATCCGGATATTTCGACTGATGCCTGGCATGATTTATGGAAACGGGTCACAGAAAGCGGTTCGTTAATATTTGAATCGCGCCACCGTAGAACAGACGGTTCGGTTTTTCCGGTTGAGGTCATATGCAATCATGTGAATATCGATGGTTGTGAATACTGTTGCTCATTCGTTCGCGATATAACCGCGCGAAAAGAGGCGGAGACGGCGCTCCGTGAAAGTGAACAGCGGTTCCGAAATGTTGTCGAATCCTCGCCAATGGGTATTCATCTTTTTGATCTGCACGCTGATGGGCAATTGGTGCTAAACCGGGCCAATCACTCCGCTGGCATGATTCTTGGCATTGATCATGGCCCGCTAATTGGAAAAACGATCGAAGAGGCTTTCCCTTTAGTTTGCGAAACAGAAATTCCCGATGCCTTCCGGCATGTGGCCCGCAATGGAGGGCGGTGGAATACGGAATATGTTAAATACCGAAGCGAGCATATTAACAGCGCCTTCGATCTCTATGCCTTCCAAAATACGCCTGGCTCCGTTGTGGTTATGTTCCTCGATATAACCAGGAGAAAACAGGCCGAAGAAGAAAGGGAAAAACTGGAAGCTCAACTGCGCCAAGCCCAAAAGATGGAAGCGGTCGGTCAGCTGGCTGGGGGAATCGCTCATGATTTCAATAATTTATTGCAGGCAATTTCAGGGTACACCCAGCTGGGTATGTCCGGGCTCGAAAAGGACGACAAACGTTACCTCAATCTTATCCAAGTAAAAAAAGCCGCGGACCGCGCGAGCGAACTTGTTCACCAACTTTTGGCATTTGGACGACAGGAATTTTTGGCGCCCAAAGTTGTAAATCTCAATCGGCTGATTTCCGATTTCATAAGCATGATTCAGCGTCTTATTGGCGAAGACATCAGCCTTTCTTTGGAGCAACAACGAGAAATTCGCCATGTCTGCGTCGACTCCGGAATGATTCAACAGGTTCTAATTAATCTGTGTTTGAACGCCCGGGATGCGATGCCCGGTGGTGGATGCATTACGATTGCCACAAAAGATATTGAAATCGATCCGAATTTTTGTTTGGCGCACCCGTGGGCGGAGGTGGGTGAATATGTTCTTTTAAGCGTTCGCGATACGGGGTGTGGTATTCCGGAAGATACCATTGGGAAGATTTTTGAACCGTTTTTTACAACCAAAGAAGTCGGCAAAGGATCGGGCTTGGGATTGTCTATGGTCTATGGGATTCTCAAGCAGCATGGGGCACTGATTGATGTACAAAGCCGTAAAGATGAAGGCACCGAATTCCTAATTTATTTTCCTGCATCGGATGGAAAAGAATCCATTGCTCCACATGAACCGGTTGCCGGTTGCCCGTTGGGAAATGAAATGGTGTTGGTTGCCGAAGATGAAGAGTCGGTTCGCGAATTGACATGCGAATTTTTACGTGATCATGGTTATGGGGTGATCGAGGCCCGGGATGGATTAGAGGCGCTCTCCGTTTTTCAGGATAATTCTGAAAGTGTTGACTTGGCAATGTTGGATATCGTGATGCCTCAACTTGGCGGACAGGCTCTGGCTTCGCGTATTCGTTCCAAACGTCCGGATCTGCCGATTCTTTTTTGTAGTGGTTATAGCCCCGATAAATTGGAAACGGACTTCGTGCAGGAAAAGAATGTACGTGTTATTCAGAAACCGTATGAATACCCGAATTTGCTGCAAAGCATCCGGGATCTTTTGGATTCCTAGTTTGCTATTCCTGCTGAACTTCTGTTTTTAATATTTTTATGGCCTGGAGACAATCCGTTTAAGGTATGGTATGGTCCTGTTTCGGCATGACCTTTGAAGTGGTTTCAATACACCGGCTCATAAATAGTCAGGGGAGCGAATCTCCCGATGAGCCGCTGTTTTTGCACCTTCCGCATCAGCTTGGTATAGCCCTGTTTTTTCGGAAAGGTGTTTTGAAAACACTTCTAGTCTGATGTTGCGTGGCGATAAAACAAAAAACTTTCCAGAAGGTGCAAGATGACAGTCATCGATTATATTGTTCTCGCAGTATATATTTTGATGGTCGTTTTGGTCGGATTTGTAATGCAATGGCGGGCCAAACATGGTATTGAAGCCTATTTTCTTGGCCAGCGCTCCTTGCCTTGGTGGGCGCTGGGGGCCTCGGGCATGGCCTCCAATCTCGATGTCACCGGGACAATGATCAATACCGCTTTCATCTTCGCCTTAGGGATTAGCGGATTCTTTATTGAAATACGCGGCGGTGTTGTGCTCGTAATGGGCTTTCTTATGGTTTTTATGGGGAAATGGAACCGCCGCTCTCAGGTGATGACTCTCGCCGAATGGATGCACTTTCGGTTCGGAAGCGGCAAAGAAGGAAATCTCGCGCGATTGATTGCAGCCGTTACTTCACTGATAACCACAACCGCCATGGTTACGTATTTCGCTGTTGGATCAGGAAAATTCATCGGCGAATTTTTAGGTATCCCTGATTTCTGGGGAATGCCTTCGCAGTTTTGGGCTTCATCGTTGATGATTGTCTTGGCCATGATCTATACCGTCGCCAGTGGACTCTATGGTGTGGTCTGGACCGATGTGTTCCAAGGATTTTTAATTTTCGGCGTAATCGTATATATCTGTTTTATATCGGTAACACAATATGCGCTTCCTGAGTCTTTCTCTGTCTCGGTCCCCATGCGTGATGCGACGTTTCAGACGATTGAAACTACACGGGATGCGTGGACCAACATCGTTCCCAATTGGCGCCTTGATATGCCCGAAGGAAGCGAATACTCGATTTATAATCTTTTTGGAATCGCGATCCTCTTTTACTTCTTCCGTACGGTAACGGAGGGATGCGGTGGAACACAAGGCTATATGCTGCAGCGTTATTTGGCTGCGCGAAGCGACCGTGATGCGGGTTTATTGTCGTTGTTGTGGACTACCTTGCTTGCCTTTCGTTGGCCGTTCATTGCGGCCGTAGCCATTATCGCAATTGCCAAAGGCGGTGGAAATACGGTCGAAGATCCTGAAATGGTATTGCCTTACGTCATTAATTCGATCATCCCCATCGGGATTAAAGGCTTGGTTGTAGCGGGGCTGATGGCGGCCGCGATGTCGACCTTCGACTCCACAGTCAATGCCGGAGCCTCATATTGGGTGCGTGATATTTATCAAGCCTTCATCAATCCGCAGGCGGATAACAAGCAGCTCTTGCGCCATAGCCGTTGGGCCTCTGTTGTTATTGTATTGACCGGCCTTTTTTGCAGTCTCCTGATTCGCAATATCAATGATATTTGGGGATGGCTGACAATGAGCATCGGAGGGGGATTGCTTATACCGCTTCTGATCCGCTGGTACTGGTGGCGTCTCAATGGCTATGGATTTGCCATTGGCATGGGTGCCGGCATGATCGCCGCATTGGTTCAAAAGATGTTCTTTGGCGGTATCCCCGAGTATGCCGCCTTTCTGTTCTCTGCTTCAATCTCTTTTATCTTCTTGGTATGGGGAACCTACAAAACCACACCCACTGAGCGTCCCGTACTTGAGAATTTCTATAAGGTCACGAGACCTTGTGGATTCTGGCGTCCCATCCGTGAGGGGCTGTCCACGCGTTTTGTGCAGGAACTGGACGCCGAAAATAAACGCGATTTTGTCGCTCTGCTTTGCGCCGTGCCGTGGCAATTGGTTTTGTTCTTAATGCTTATGGCGGCGGTAATGCGGCGTTGGGATAATTTCTCCATCCTTTTTGTTTTGTTTGCCCTATTCTCCTGCGGCCTTTATTTCTTCTGGTACAGGTATCTCTCGTCGGAAGTTAAGGCTGATTAGGGCAGGTTTCAAAGCGCCGTCTTATATAAATGGGCAGGGAAACGCAAACCTATTGCCGAGCCGTTGTTTGTAATACATACATACGTATCTACCCATCCATCAACCCTCTCAAAAATCCACACCAAGCACTGAAAGTGCGTCGCATGCCTTAGCCCAGGCTAGAGCCCGAGCATGCCACCGGCAGGCGAAGGGCGTCAGCCTGGGATACCGTCCCCCCAAATCCTAAGCGCTGTAAGTGCGAGGCAAATCTATCTGTTCTACTTTCACCTATCTACTCTCTCCTTTCTCGCCGCCAACGGCGGCGTGCAGGGTGCTGGCCAAATATATCTTACGTACACACCCCGAAATCGTGAGTCCCGCCACGGCGAGATCCACGGCGGTCACGCCGCGGGGGGGCTGGGCCAAATCCGCTGTGTAATCCAATACACCGGAAGTCCGGCTAACAGGATCAAGCAACAGATCACCGCTGCTTGCGGATCGTAATTAAGTGCGCTGTAAATCAAGAAGGCGCATGTCCCCGCAAATACCAAGGGCACAAAAGGATAGCCGAAAACACGATACGGACGTTCGATGCCGGGATCACGCCGGCGCAATACAATCACAGCCATACTCGATGCGAAATAGAATGAATAAACCGCCGATGCCGTGTACAGAACGGTTCGCATAAAAGAGCCCAAAACCAAAATCAATATGATCGTAATTGCGGCCTGAATGATAAGCGCCCAGATGGGTGTTCCGGTTTTCGAATTCCAGTGGCCCAAATAGTTGAAAATACGATGCTCACTTCCCAATGCATAGGAAATTCGGGCTCCCGTAAAAATTAAGCCGTTCACCGCTCCCAAGGCGGAGATACAGACCAATGCGCTGATTACACGTCCTCCTGTGGCCGGAAACACTGTTGAAACCGTATCGGTCGCGACCGCTTCGGAATTGGCCATTCCCGCATGCCCCAATGCATACAGAAATGCACCGTTTGCCAGGAGATAAAGAATGGTGACTGAAACCGCGCCGAGTACCAAAGCCCGGACGATATTCCGGTTCGGATCTTTCACCTCCGCGGCGACATAGACCATTTCGTTCCAACCCCCAAAGGTAAAGAGAACCAAAATCAACGCCACGCTGACCGGCAAATTAGTATGGGTGGGGGCGGCTGGTGCCGCCTCGGATGAGCCGGGCCAAATAAAAGCGACGCCGATGATCATCAATAGACCAAGCACTTTGGCCGTCGTTAATAAATTCTGCGCCCATTTTCCTTCACGGACTCCGACGATGTTGATGATGGTGAAGATGAGAGTCGCGCCGCTGGCGTACAGAATCCGGGCATAGGGAGAATCAGTATCTTGAAAGGGATTGAAAATTGTCTGGGCATAGGTCGCGAAAGCGAAAGCCATGACGGCAATATCACCCGGACGGACAATTACCAATTGCACCCAGCCGAACAAAAATCCCGCCCAACGGCCATAGGCGCGGTTAAGATAAACATAGTCCCCGCCTTCTCGTGGGTAGGTCGTTGCCAATTCCGCGTAACTCATTGCACCGCAAAGAGATAGCGCTCCTCCAAGTGCCCAAATCGCCAATACAGCCCATACATGATTGAATCCCTTGGCGATGTCCGGAGCCATCTGATAGAGCCCGGCTCCGATAATGATACCGACGATGAGGCAGGTCGAATCGAACAAGGAAAGGGATTTGGTGGGGGCAATCTTTGTTGTCACTTGCGGATTCTCAAGATTCTCAAGGGGATGAATCACAGTATTGAGCACGATACCGCTGCTTAACAACCGGGGAATGGCGAAAATGCCCGCGGGGAGGCAGTGCCGACGCACGCAATTCTTAAAAAGCCATTTAATTTTTCTGCAATACATAAGCCGAACCGGCGTTCTACCTGTGTGGGCGTAGAAGCCCGGGAGTCCTTGCCTGAATGAATGGCAATTGAAATCGACGCTAATGAGGAGTCGGAAATGAAAAGAAAGAGTAATGCTCTAATCGGGTGTTTTATGGCGCTGCTCATGTGTGCAGCATTGACCGGCATGGCGCAGAATCGCGGTGATCAGGGAGGCCGGGATCGTTCTTCACGTGGCGACCGCCGGAATTTCGATCCCGCACAAATGCAAGAACGGATGCTGGCGCGTTTTCAAGAAGAAATGAAAGCATCGGATGATGAGTGGCAGGTTATTAAGCCGCTTTTGGAAGATGTGCTTACCAAACAAAGAGACGCGAGCATGTTCGGCTTTGGCCGGGGCCGTGGATTTGGTGGTCGTGGTGGACCCGGCGGACGTGGACCGGGTAATGAAGGCCCCGATGATCGTGGCAATGCCCCTGATAGCCGTACCGAGCGTGGTGGACCTCCCCAAGATGACAACAATCCCGAGATGACCGCGCTCCAAGAACTGCTGGATGCCGAAGATTCGGATCCGGCTGATATTCAAGCCAAACTCGAAGCTTTGCGTACCTCACGCAAAGACAAACAAGAAGCGCTGAAGCAGGCACGCGAAAATTTGCAGAAGGTTTTAACCGTTCGGCAGGAAGCGATGCTTGTTCTTAGAGGCATCTTGGAATAATCGCAAATGGGAATCGCTAAAGACATATTCTGTCGGCGGCGGTTTTGGATGATTCGTTTTGTGCTACACAGGAGGTGGACGACGTGAACGAGCTACTCGACAGAATGGTCAAACAAAAACAGCTGTCGTCCATGGATGCGGAAGTATTAAGCCAACAACACGGTCGGGATGACAGTTTCCGGATTGACACGGAAGAGGACGTTCTAAAATGGCTGGCAAAAGAATACCAGCTCCCCTATGTCGATCTGGATGAAATCGATCCCGACCGTGAGTTGTTGGCTTTGTTTCCCGCCCGGATTTTGCTCAAAGAGGAAATCCTTCCCCTGCGCAGAGTAAATGGCTCAGTAGAAGTTGCCCTAAGCCGGCTTTTCTCGACCGGCGGTTTGGATACCCTGAAAACCGTCACGGGTTTGAAATTGCAGCCTGTCCTGGCTTCCAGTGAAGCCATTCAGCGGGAAATGAAAAAGCGCTTGGGAGTCGGCGCGGATACCCTCGATTCCCTCGAAGAGGAATTCACATTTCAAGTTGTTGATGAAAGTCCGGATGAAGATACGGATCTCGATAGCGCCGCTGAGGATGCATCCATTATACGGTTTGTGAATCAGGTCCTTGGCGATGCCATCGAGCTGCGTGCAACGGATATTCATATTGAACCGTTTGAGGATGAACTTCGTATTCGTTATCGTATTGACGGAGTTTTGCAGGAAGTTCCGGTCCCGGCACAGATCAAACGTTTTCAGCCCGCCATTGTCTCACGCGTAAAAATCTTGAGCCATCTCGATATTGCCGAAAAACGTCTCCCTCAAGACGGGCGTATCAAAATTCGAATTCACGAAAAAGAAGTCGATATTCGTGTCTCGATTATTCCCATGCTTCATGGTGAAGCCGTGGTGATGCGTTTGCTGCGGCAAGACACAACTTTGCTCGGATTGAATGAACTACAGATGGCGGATCGTGAAAGAGGGCTGTTTCAAAGAGTCCTTGGTTTGCCGCACGGTATTATTCTTGTAACCGGCCCTACTGGAAGTGGAAAGACAACCACGCTCTATACGGCGCTTCATGAGATCAATGATTCCGTGCGGAAGATTATTACCATCGAAGATCCGATTGAATATCACCTAAAGGGTGTTAATCAGATTCAAGTCTCCGAAAAGGCCGGATTAACATTCGCCCGGGGCCTTCGTTCGATTCTGCGTCACGATCCCGATGTTATTTTGATCGGTGAAATTCGCGATACCGAAACCGCGCAGATCGCTGTTCAGGCCTCATTGACCGGTCACTTGGTTTTCTCGACATTGCATACCAATGACGCGCCCAGTGCTGTAACCCGTTTGGTCGATATGGGCGTCGAGCCTTATTTAATTGCGTCGTCACTTGAAGCCGTCCTTGCACAACGGCTTGTGCGCGTCCTTTGCACACAGTGCAAAGAAATTGATGATTCTCCCAAAGCCGAAGCTTATAAAAAACACACGGGTTTACCCGCTGACCATCCTCTTTATCGTGCTGTCGGGTGCCGTGCTTGCCGGAATACGGGATATCATGGCCGGCAGGCCGTGTTTGAAATGATGGATATTGATGACGAGATTCGTCAGATGATTCTTGGCAGTTCTTCGGCTGGAGAAATCCAAACCGTCGCGCGGCGAAGTGGCTTGCGCACATTAAGCGAAGATGGATGGCGTTTGGTGGGCAATGGAATAACCACAGTCGATGAAGTCCTGCGGGTAACCAAAGACAAAGGATTGAATGGATCTGTTTTGGGGAATGGTTTTCACTGAACCCCATGCCACATACCATGAAAGTGGAATTGATAGGATTTATTTCTGAATTATGTGCAACTATCAGTATCGCGCGTTACAGGCCGATGGCACGATTGCAGAGGGCTCCATTGAAGCCGGTGGACGTCAGGAAGCATATCGTTTGTTGGAGGGCCGCGGGCTCAATCCTATCGGACTGACAGAAGGTGTGAGCAAAAAGAAGAGCCAATCGACCGGATTCCAATTCCCTTCAAAATCGAAAAACGTCTCGTTTCGCGAACTCGAAAATTTCACCCGTCTGCTATCAAGTTTGCTTTCTGCCGGTGTCCCTTTGAGCCGCGCATTGACGATTTTAAGCAAAGAGGCCTCAACCGAAGCCGCTCGCAGCAAATGGAGTGAAATACATAGTCTTGTTGTCGATGGTACATCGTTGGCCGATGCCATGGCCCAGTTTCCCGAAGTCTTCCCCCGTGTCTATGTTGCTATGGTCCAGGCCGGTGAAACCGGTGGTTTTCTCGATATTGTTTTGGGACAGATCGCCGATTTCCAAATGCGCGAAAAAGATCTGCGCTCCAAGGTTGTAACCGCCCTGATTTATCCTTCCGTGCTTTTGTTGTTGGCGCTGGCGGTGTTGGTTTTTCTTCTGGTATTTTTCATACCCAGATTCAAAACGATTTTTGCCGGTTTTGGCGCCGCGCTTCCGATGCTGACGCAAATGATTGTTTCGACAAGCGAGATTGTGCGTTCGTACGGCTTTTTTGTTGTGATTGCAATTGTGCTCTTTGGAGTAGCCATAAAACGGTGGCTGCAAACTGAGCGGGGCCGCCGGTCCTGGGAAAGCATGATGCTTAAACTTCCGGTTATAGGATCATTGGTTGCCCGTTTCGCCATGGCGCGCTTCAGCAGAATGCTTGGCACGTTATTGAAGGCGGGCGTGCCGTTGGTCAGTGGGCTCAATGTCGCCCGGCGCTCGCTTGGCAATCAGATTTTGATCGATACCGTCTCCGCATCCATTGAACGTGTTAAACAAGGAGACCGCCTTGCCACAAGTTTGGCCGATTGCAAACAGCTTTTCCCTGGTTCTGTAATGGAAATGATATCCGTCGCCGAAGAAGCCGGACGTTTGGATGAAGAACTTGTGCGTCTTGCCACAGTTACCGAATCGGATTTGGACCGCCAACTGAAAACGGCTGTCTCTTTGGCCGAACCTTTAATGTTATTCCTTATGGCCGCTTTTATTGGAACGATCTTTATTGGAATGGTGATCCCGATTTTTACCATACAAGATTATATCAAATAGAAAATGATGGAGTTGGAGCCATGAATTTAAAAGCAAAAAGTCAACGTGATGAAACAAGAAACCGTCGCAGGCGCCGGGCCGGTTTTACCTTGGTTGAGATGCTTTTGGTGCTTGTGATCCTTGGAACTTTGGCCGCGATTGTCATTCCGAAATTTGCCGGAAGAACCGAGCAGGCAAAGATTACGGCTGCTGAAGCACAGATATCCACCTTCGAAACCGTACTTGATGCCTTTGAAATCGATAACGGTTTTTACCCCAAAGGCGGCGACGGTCTCGATGATCTGGTTGATGAACCGAGCAATGCCACCAACTGGCGCGGCCCCTATCTGACTGAAATTCCTTTGGACCCATGGGGGAATGCCTATATTTATGAATACCCCGGAAAAGAAAACGACAGAGGCTATGACATCATGTCCAAAGGGCCGGATGGCCGGAGCGGAGGTGGCGATGATATCACCAATTGGAAAAAGGATTCCAAAAAATGAATCCGCCGCGCGCAACCAAAGCGTTTACCCTGATCGAATTGATTGTCGTAATGGCAACGCTCGGAGCGGTCTTGGCTGTTTCCGCGCCTTCGCTTTCCGATTTCTTTAAAGGCCGGAAATTAAAAGAAGAAGCACGGCAGATACTGGCTCTTACCCGTTATGCCCAAAATGAATCGATTTCCCGCTCAATCCAAATGCTTATGTGGATTGATACACGGGAAAACTCCTACGGCCTCCGGCCGTTGAGTGAGTACGATTTTAATGACTTTAAATCTCTGGAATTTCAATTGCCTCAAGGGATTCAATTTGAAATCGACAGTACGGAAAACAACCGGACGGAATATAGCCGGAAGGAATATAACGGGACCGAAAACGTCGATACCGATGAAACCGGAATTTTCTTTCGGCCTGATGGCGCAATTGAAGAATATAGTCTCGTTCGCATCGTTCTAAAAGACGAGACAGACCATTCCATCGAAATCTCAAAAGCGGATGGTGGTTACGACTATATCATCGAAGAAGATGACCGTGATGTTGGCAAAAGATACTAAACATAGAAGCGGTTTTCCGGCGGAGCGAAGGTTGAGCCTGCATGGTTTTACCTTTGCTGAAATTCTCGCCGCCATGCTCTTTGTTGCCATCGTTTTGCCTGTTGCGGTTCGGGGGATCACTCTTGCCAACCGGGTCGGAGTGCTGGCCGAACGAAAACAAGTAGCCGCCCAACTCGCGGATAATCTGCTGACTGAATTTATCGTTACCGAGGAATGGAGAAATTCAAATGATCGTGGTGATTTCGAGCCCGATTGGCCGCAATACAGCTGGACATTCAATGATGCGGCCTGGGATGAAGACACCATGCGTTTGCTTACGGTCGAAGTTTTTTTTGAAGTGCAGGGCCGTCAACACAGTGTGCGCATAAGTGCGCTTGTTGACGAAACCGAAGATGAAGAGACCGAAACCGATACCGATACAGATACTGAAGAGACGGAATCATGAGCCGCAGGATTCATATTTCCAATCGGTGTTCTCGCCATGGCTTTACATTGCTTGAAGTCATTGTGGCGGTTGTCATGGTTTCCATCCTCATCGGCGCCTTATATTCGGCGTTTTTTGGTGCGGTGCGCCTGCGCGAAAAAACGTATGCTGCCATTGAAGCGGATTTACCGAAATCGTATGCCATTTCTCTTATCAAACAGGATATCCAAAATATGATCGGGCCCGCCGGGATTTTAGCCGGAACCATGCTGGGTGGCCCCGATGAGAATATGGATGAGAATTACGATTTTTTGGAATTCTTTACGGCCTCGGGATTGACCAGCCGTTTTGAGCCGTGGGGGGATATTCAAAAAGTCGAATACGCTGCAATGAAACCGGTTTGGAGCGGGGACGAAGAAGGTAATGTGCTTGTTCGTAAAACAACCAGAAACCTGCTTGCTACAACAGCGGAAGATCCTGATGTTCAAATTCTTCTCAAACGTTTGCAATCCCTCCAAGTTGCATTTTATGACGGCCAAAACTGGTATGACAGTTGGGATTCGACTTCAAATGATGATGAATTGCCCGTAGCGCTCCGTGTTCGAATGAACTTTGTCCAACCGGAATCCGAAGACGTAGATGAAAGAACAGAGTTGCCGGTTGAAGTCTTTGTCCCAATACGCGTCCAGGAAATGGAAGCGGTGGAAAGCACGGAAACTGAAACGGATGAAGAAAGCAGCGGGCAGGAAAGTAATAACGGGGACAATTCGCAGGATGACTCGTCTCAGCAGAATCGGGGGGCTGAATCATGATCGTCACAATGCGCGCCCCGAATGCCGTTGTCGTTATTCACCGCCGCACGGGCAGTGTGCTGATTATCGTTCTCTGGATGTCTCTGGGCTTGGTCAGTATTGCTTTGCTCTTCGGGCATTCAATGGTTTTTCAGTACCGTGCATCGGAGAACAATATCGCCGGGCGAAAGGCCGAACATGCGATCGAAAGCGCGCGTGAGTACATACAATTAATATTGGCCAATAATGAGGAACCCGGGACTGTCCCTGATATTGATACGTATGAATCGGAAGCGGTGATCGTCGGCGATACCGCGTTCTGGATTCTCGGACGAGGGGATGACGATCAAGCCGATAATGTCCCCGTTTACGGTCTCATCGGTGAATCATCCAAACTCAACCTCAATACCGCAACCCAGGAAATGCTTGAAGCGCTTCCGGGAATGACCACGCAACTGGCGGCCGCCATTATCGATTGGCGCGATACCGATACCGAAATCACTTCGGAGGGCGCTGAGTCGGAAACCTATCTCCTGCGCGATCCCAAATACAATTGCAAAGACTCGAATTTCGAAAGTATTGAAGAACTCCATCTCTTAAACGGCGCTGATTGGGAGATTCTTTATGGTGAAGACGGTAATCGGAATGGAGTGCTGGAAGAAAATGAGGATGATGGCCAGACGGTTCTTCCCGATGATAATCGTGATGGGCAACTCGATCCCGGCATCTTGGAGTATGTGACGGTCTTTAGCCGGGAGCCGAATAAAGATAGCGATGGCGAAGACCGGATTAATTTAAACGGGGATAACGCCGAAGATTTAACAAACATGTTGGTCGAAGCATTGGGGCAGGAGCGTGCCACTCAAATCCAGCAGGGAGCCGGTGGTGGCCAGACCGAATATGAAAGCGTTTTGGAATATATCGTGCGCGCCGGGCTGACACTGGATGAAGCCGCCGAAGTTGCAGACAAACTAACGGTGTCTGATGATGAATATCTGGAAGGGTTTGTAAATGTCAATATCGCCAGTTCGGCGGTATTGGCTTGTATACCCGGAATAGGCGCCGAATATGCCGATCGTTTGATCGCCTATCGGCAAAGTAATTCGGATAACCTGGATTGTGTCGCTTGGGTGGCCGAGGTGCTCGATGATGAAAGCGCTGTTTCGGCCGGACCTTATATTTCAACCAAAAGTTATCAATTCACGGTGGATGTTGCCGCTGTTGATATTAGAGGCAGAGGCTATCGCCGCACGAGTTTTGTGATCGATACCAGTGGCGATACACCCACGGTTGTCTATCGACGGGACCTCGGCCGTTTGGGATGGGCGCTTGGTTCGGAAATTCGCCAAATGTTGTCGAATGAAGCGGAGAGTTGATTGTGATTTCGTTTCAAACATCGCGTAATGATTCATTAGTGGGAATTGTCTTCGAAGGCGATTGGATCAAAGCCGTTGCCATGCGCAAATTTGGGAGAAGATGCTCCGTCTATAAGAGCATTCAAGCCCCATTTGCCCAGGAGACACTCAAGGCCGATCCCGAATCGCTTGGCCGGGAAATGCGCAAACTTTTGGCGGGCGCGGGGATACGCGAATCAAGGTGTGTACTTTGTGTGCCTCTGAATTGGATATTAACCCAAAATGTCGCTATTCCCGCCGTTTCAGAAGAGGATGTTGAAAGTTTCCTGCAGATTCAAATCGAACGTGCCTTTCCATATCCGCTGGAAGATTTGGAAGTGGCCGTATCGAAATATCAGATTTCTGATGGCAGCCGATTTGCAACCTTGGCGGCTGTTCCCAAGCAAAGAATTTCGCTGCTGATGCGCTTGGCAAAGGCTGCCCGGCTCCGCGTGATAAGTATCACTTCAGGAGTCGCCACGCTTGGTAATGATGAGCCGGGGATAAATGAAAATTCCCTTTCTTTATACATTGGTGAAGAAGGTATCGATGTCGCTGTCTTTTGCAAACAAGGCGTCGCCGCCCTGCGGAATCTCCAGCAGGTCTATCGTGATGACGATGGAACGTCGATTTTTGATATCGAATCTATTGTAAGACATTTACGAATAACATTGGCGCAACTTAAGGAGAATCTTCGTGATCCTGTTTCGGTAATAGAACTTTTTGGGCCCTCTGACCTTGTTGAAACACTTAGCCAATTGCTCGAAAATTATGCCGGTAATTTGGGTGTCCCGATCCGCTCCGGAAAGGTCACCTTTTCAAATATCAAATTGGATGAATCAGGCGAGGTGGGCAGGCATTCACCACCTGCGATTTCTGCAACGATACTATTGTTGTATGATAAGGCCCCCGCGTTTGAGTTTCTGCCCCCTCGCCGAAGCGGATTTCAGAAATTATGTACACGGCTTGCTTCCCGCAGGACCTTGGCAATTGGAACAGCCGCTGCTGTCATTGTCTTTGGTGTGGGAGGAGCCTATCTATTCCAATATCTCCAATTGAAACGCCTTTCATCTGAATGGGCGCAGATTGAAGATACTGTTCTTGAAGTTGAAACCTTACAGGAACAGGTCAAGCAATTTCGCGGTTGGTTCGATGATTCCGCAGATAGCCTTGAGATTGCCCGGGCGATTACCGAGGCGTTTCCTGAGGATGGCGCAGCCTGGGCAAAATCGCTCGAGATAAAAGAAAATTCTGAAATCGCTTGTTCCGGATATGCGCGCGATAACCAAGAATGGCTCGACCTATTGGATCGCCTAAAAGAAACCGAGCAGATACAGGGATTGAAATTGAAACAGACACGAGGAGAGAATCCGATTGAATTCTCTCTCACATTCACATGGAAGAGAGGCGGTTGATATGGATACGCAACGCCGTGAAAAAATACTGATTCTCGCGTCCATATTCTGTATATCCGCGTTGGCCGCCGATAAAATCTTGCTTCCACCGCTGATAAATCTATGGTCGGCCCGCAACCTGGAGATTACGGAACTCGGTGAATCGCTGGTGAAAGGCAAGAGTCTGCTTGGCCGGGAAACCATGATGAAATCGCGGTGGCGTGAAATGAAAAACAGCGCCCTGCCGCAAAATATAACGGAAGCAGAGAATCTTGTACTCAAAGCCGTTGACCGGTGGGTGCAAGAAAGCCGTATACAGGGCACATCGTTCAAATTTCAATGGCGCGATAATGAAGAAAACTACTCGTTGCTGGAATGCCGCGCCTCGTATGTCGGAACGATGAAATCAATTGTTCGTTTTCTTTATGAACTTGAGGTTGATCCGCTTGCCTTAAAACTTGAAGAAGTTGAATTGTCACCCCGCGATGAGAGCGGGAAAAGTGTTTTGCTTATTATTCGGTTTACCGGACTTTTGTTTGTGGAAGAAAAACAATGACTACGTGTATCGCCGATAGATTTTATCTGTGGAGCATTTTCCGGAACGTAGGCCGTATCCTGATGGTTTCGTGTTTATTGGCCGTCATGGTGTTCTTTGATTGTCCTGTTTCCGGGGCGCAGGAAGAAAATGACTTTACTGGGCCTTCGCTGGATTCGTTCAATATCATTTTTGAACGGAATATCTTCGATCCCAATCGCAGAAAAGCCAGACCGGTTGAAGACAGGCCCCGTGACATTTCTACTCCGCCTCCGCCCAAAGTCGAACGGTTCTATTTGGTCGGTGCGATTCTTTATGAAGGCGATGCCTATGCGTTTTTTGAGGGCACGGAATACGGACTATCGAAGGTTGTTTCACCCGGTGACCGCTATGAGGGGTATGAAATTGTAGATGTCGATGTGAACGGAGTTAAGATAAGCGATTCAACCAATACGATAGAAATCGCCGTCGGCAAAGGCATGATCCGTGAGGGAACCGGCGAATGGAAGATCGATGAACGGGGGAGTTATGAAATTACTGTTCCTCCAACTCCAAGTGACAATGCAGAGGATAAGACTAAAACCGCACCATCGGTTGAATCTGGCGGTGACGCAGCAGCAGATGCACGGGCAAGGATGATGGCTAGACGAAAACAGGAGCTCGCAAAATGAATGTGCTTTCTCGATATATACTCAATCGAACAGGATGGATTCTTCTATCCGCATTCTTAATCCCTTGTTTCATAGGGATGCAAAGCGCATCGGCGCAGTCGCAGGACAAAGATGAAATCCTCATCAACTTTCGCAATGCTCCGCTCGAATCGGTGCTTGATTACTTGAGCAAGGCTGCCGGATTTGTGATTGTTCTCGATACGCAAATATCCGGCAACGTCGATATGTGGAGCCATCAGCCGCTGAACAAAGACGAAGCTGTGGATTTGCTCAACACGGTTTTGAACCGCAAAGGCTTCGCCGCAATCCGTAATGGCCGCACCTTGACGATCGTCAAACGAGATGATGCCAAAAAACGTGACTTGCCGGTAAAGGTAGGGAGCGACCCCGAAGTAATCCCCAAGAACGACGAGATGGTGACACAGATCATCCCGGTTCGTTATACCGATGCAGTCAAACTGCTGCAGGATCTTGATCCGCTGCTGCCGTCTTATGCAACTGTGTCGGCCAATGAAAGCAGTAATGCGGTGGTATTGACCGATACTCAGTCGAATATCCGGCGCATGACGGAGATTATCCGTGCCCTGGATACTTCGATTTCCAGTATTTCCACAGTGCGCGTTTTTGCCCTCACCTATGCTGAAGCCACCGAACTGGCCGATGTCATCACTGAAATCTTCGAGATCGATGATTCATCGCAGAATAATCGAAGTGGCCGGGGTGGTGGCAGGTTTGGCCCGCGTTTCGGACCCGGTAGCGAACAAGAAGAAACTACCGATAGCGAAGCCCGTAAGGCCGCATCGCGCGTTGTCGCCGTTGGTGATGAACGCACGAATTCATTGGTTGTTGGCGCCCCCGAGGAATTGATGCCGATGATCGAAAAACTCGTTGACGAAGTGGATACGGAGGCGGTCGACACAACCGAAGTGCGGGTATTCCGGTTAGAGAATGCCGATCCTGCGGAAACAGTCGAAATAATAACGGAGATTTTTCCCGACGAAAATCAGTCGACTCAACAACAGGATATGCCTCGATTCGGTCGTGGTGGCCCGTTTGGCGGTGGGTCACCTATGGGCGGCGGATCATCTTCCTCCAGCAGCAGCCGGACAGTACAGGACTATACCGTTTATGCCGTAGCCGATACCAGAACAAAATCGGTTATTGTCAGTGCCGCGCAAGATACAATGCTCAAAATCGAAAAGATGATTGAACAGTTGGACTCCGATACCTCAAGAAAACAAAAAGTGTTTATCTATCGGCTTGAAAATGCCGATGTTGAAAATGTCGCTGAAATCCTAAGAGCCATGTTTGAAGAGCAAACCATTGGCACGAGCAGTTCATCATCGACAGAGTCCCGTAACAATCTCAATAACTTCAGCGGATCGTCTGCTTCGCAAACAACATCGACACGTCAGAGTTCGGGAATGTAATGTTTGATCACGGCAAAGACGAACTGTGAGGAAATGAGGTAAATACCATGAATATTTCATCGATTAACTATAAAACGATTTCCGTTCTTCTGTTGGTTGCCTGCCTATCGGTAATGGATGCAACTGCCCAAGGCCGCACTACCATGGGCCGTTCTTCCACCAGTATGAGTTCTTCTTCTAGTAATAATTCAACGACATACCGGGCGGGACAGGCATGGGAAGCGTTGATCCAGACCGATACCGATACAAGTTCAATCATCGTTATAACCGATGAGGAAGCGAACGAGCATATCGCAAAAATAATCGAGGATTTGGACCGGCCTATGCCTCAGGTCTTAATTAAGGTTGTTTTCCTTGAAGTTACGCATCGAGACGATCTCGACATTGGGGTTGAGGCAAAATTTGATCATGGGATGAATGACAAGGGGCATGTTGTTGAATCGAATTTTGACCTGCCGCTTGCCTCCACCGGTGGAATCTACCGAATTATTGAAAATGATTTGGAAGTCACCATGCAGGCGATTGCTGAAGTCGGGAAATTGGAAATATTATCCCGCCCTTCGATTTTAGCCCGGCATAATCAAGAAGCCGTTATTACCATTGGGCAGGAAGTCCCATTTATTCGGAATAGCCGGGTTACACAAGATGGTCAAACAATCAACACCGTTGAATATGAAGACATCGGTATCATCCTCCGCGTGACCCCTTTTATTACGTCAGATGGGCTTGTTGAAATGGTTGTCGCGCCGGAAATCTCCACATTGACCGGCGAAACCGTTCCGATTTCCGATGGTATTGATGCCCCTGTCTTTGCCAAACGGGCTGCTGAAACCCGGTTGTCTTACCGGATGGCAATACAGTGGTTATCGGCGGACTTATGGAAGATAATAAAACCGAGACAACCAGCAAAGTCCCTCTTTTAGGGGATATTCCTTTATTGGGAATGGCTTTTCGCCACAAAGTCAAAGAGGACGCAAAAACCGAACTCCTGATATTCCTTACACCGCATATTGTACAAGCGCCTTCGCATCTTGCAAAAGTATCGGATGCCGAAAAAGCAAATTCGCATCTTGCCCCAAAGGCTTTCTCCGATCAGCAGATGAAAAGGTTCTTCAACAATCCTGAAGATTGACGTGTCATCAAACCGGCGTAGAATATTTTAGAGGACTTCTCCGGCAATTTTATTCGGTGGCGGGGGAAATCAATGCGCATTTATCGAAGTTTGATATTCTACGGTTTCTTGACTTGCCTGTGGCTCGCGATTGCCGGATGGCAGGTTGTTGAACATGATGGCCTGGTTGAGGCTTCCCGCACCGGCTTAATCAACCGCGCCCGCGATATTTCAAATACCTTGGCTGCCTTGGTACGTTCACAGACTCGGCGTGAAGGTTTTGTTGGACAAGATCGCTTAGAGAACGTCCTCAAAGAATTAGTAGAGTCCGAAGAAATTCGCGCAGTAGCGCTTCTTAATTCGGCATGTGAAATTATCGTTCAAGCCGGCAGTGGTGATCTCGATAGTCAAAACTTGCCTGATGACGGTGCCCGCTGGGAAAAGGGCAAAGTTACATTCGTTAATCTTATCGATCTTGGCGCAAGTGAAGATTCGGCTGAAGCGGAGCGGCCGCGCGAAATTATCATCGATGATAATGATATGCGGCGTGGGGCGCGTATGAATCGGGAGTCTTTTCTGCCTCCGGATGAGCCTGATAGCGAAGGCATGCAGCCTAGACGGGGTGGACGTCGTTTTAACGATGAGAACGGCGGACTTCGTGAGGCGATACGGGATGTTTTAAACCCTGAAGCCAGAGAAGCCATGCGGGGTGGACCGCCAGACGGGCCTCGTTTGGGGCGCCCGATGTGGATGTCTCAAGAACGCTATGATACCTTGTCACAACAGCGCGGACTTCATGGTTTTATGCTTTCAATCTCAACCGGGAGCATGGATGCGGCAATTTTACGCGACCGGAATTTGCGTTATTTGATTGCCGGATTCGCGCTCTTGGCGGTCTTGGGGGCGGGATTCACATGGCATTCGCTTAAACGTTCTCGTGATGAATTGGAGGAACGTGTACAGCAGCGTACCGCAGAACTGAATGTCCAACTTATAGAAAGAAAACGCGCAGAGGCCGCTGTGCTGCAAAAGCAACAGCAGCTTAGCAATGAACTCGCGGAGGCCGCCGAGTATGTTCGCTCGCTCTTGCCGCGCCCGCTCTCCGGAGCGATTGCAACCGAATGGTCTTTTATTCCTTCGGCGCATCTTGGCGGTGATGCTTTTGGATATCACTGGATCGATGAAAATCGTTTTGCTTTCTATTTGCTGGATGTTTGTGGCCATGGAGTGAAGGCGGCATTACTTTCAGTTTCGGTAATTAATACCATTAGAACACAGTCTTTGCCTCGGACTGATTTTTCCAATCCCGCTGAAGTGTTGAAATCTCTAAATCGCGCCTATCCTATGAGCGATAACCACGGCATGTATTTTACGATGTGGTATGGTGTTTACGATATCTCCGCAAGATGTCTTCGTCATTCAGGTGGCGGACATCCACCGGCTCTTCTGGTCTATCCATCGAATGGGAGTCCCGCAGCATCGATCCGCTTGGATTCCGGAGGGACAGTCATCGGTGCGTATCCGAATCTCACATACGAATGCTACGAACGTGAAATCAAAGGCCCTGGCAAGATTTTTGTATTTAGCGATGGAGTTTTTGAGGTTCGAGGGAGCAGCGATACTACATGGGGATTCGATGCTTTAGAACAGCTGATCTGTGTTTCCGCCGATAGTAGTGTCTCTGATCTCGACCGTATCCGTGACGAAGTCTATAGAGTCAATGGCAGAGATGAACTGGAAGATGATTATTCAACCATCATGATTGCCATTAGCTGAAAGTTTTTTGTTAGTTTCTTAATCGAAATACTAAACCGCTGCCTTAACAGCCTTAATATCCAATTGGATAACCACTTCATCGCGAATAAGATTGTCCGCTTTCCCCGGGTATTCCATTTCAAAATCGAATCGCCGGATAAAGAACTCCGCCTTAAGATTGATCTTATCCCCTTCTAGTTGTATGTCTGCCGGGAAAGAAATGGATTTTGTGATGCCGTGAAGTTCCAAATTCCCGGTGACTTGGTAGCCCGTGCCGGTGTTTTCGATCTTTGTTGCCGTAAATGACGATGTTGGGAATTGAGCAACATCGAAAAAATCGGCGCTTTTCAAATGCCCGGTCAGTTTGTCGTTGTCTGACCAAATTGAATTTGTATCGATCTCTACGTTGCCGTGCGATCCTTCAGGTGTTCCGTCTGCCAACACAAACTGTCCGCTGAATTTCTCAAATCCGCCGTCGTGGGAGCCGGTAACCTTCGATCCGATAAAGCTGATCGTCGATTCGGGAGCGATCTGATAAATCTCTCCCTCATTTTGTATGGCAGGCGCCGGTTTGCTGACATTCGCCACTTGAGCCTCGGCTACGTCGTCTGCCGGATTTGAACAACCGGCCGCAATTAGGGTCAAGAGTGCCAAGCATGGAAAGAGTGACTGTTTCATAAGGTTCCTCTTTTTTGTATCTACAAAAAGGCCCAATCGAAATGGGCTGGCGTGCAGATTATCTACCAAGATAATCCTCTCCGCTTAAGGCATCCCGCCCTATTGTTTGTGTGATTGATACTCCTGTGTGTCATGAAGGCGATGACAGAATGGTCGTCTCATGCGATAATGAGTCGCCACGAGCCGAATCGGCCAACAGCACTCTGCTTTGCAGGGTACTGACCGACTTAATTCTATTTGGTATCTGGCTTACGGGGTGCCGATATGGAAACTCCTATGAATATGCTCTGAAATCGTGAGGCGTTAGCCTTCTTGCCTACCGGGGTACCCGGGCGGGAGGGCGAATCTCCTGATGAGCCGTTTTTAAAGATTAAGCAGGGATAAAATGAACAAAAGGCAATCGCGCCGTAATTTTCTCAAAAGCACAGCTTCCATTGTTTCCGCCAATGCCTTGCTGCAGGCCGGACTTCCCGCAGGTCGTTCCTGGGCGGCTGATAATGAAAACAGGCCGAATATCCTCTGGATTACGAGTGAAGATAATGGGCCTCATTTGGGGGCCTATGGCGATACTTTCGCGACGACGCCGAACTTGGATGCTCTCGCTGCCAAAGGCTCGATTTATCTCAATGCGTGGTCCAATGCTCCCGTCTGTGCTCCGGCCAGGACAACCATCATCTCCGGCGTCTATCCACCTTGTACCGGCTCGGAACACATGCGCAGTACGACTTGTCTGCCCGCGTCGATGAAAATGTTCCCCGTCTACCTTAGAGAGGCCGGATACTATTGCACGAACAATTCCAAAGAAGACTACAATTTGGAGGAGACCGGCAAAGTCTGGGATGATTCCAGCAAAACGGCGCATTGGAAGAACCGCAAGCCCGGCCAACCCTTCTTTGCCGTTTTTAATTGCACGGTTACGCACGAAAGCCAAATTCGCAAACGCCCGCACAAACAGGTGCACGATCCGGCCAAAGTACCTATCCCTGCCTACCATCCCGATACACCGGAAGTCCGTCAGGATTGGGCGCAGTATTATGACAAATTGTCAGAACTCGATGATTTCGCCGGTAGCCTTTTACAGGAACTCGAAAAAGACGGTCTTGCCGATAATACGATTGTATTTTATTACGGCGATCATGGGCCGGGGATGCCGCGCAACAAACGTTGGCCGTATAACTCCGGTCTGCGGGTGCCGTTGATTGTCCATTTCCCTGAAAAATACAAACGCTTGGCCCCTCAAGACTATACCCCCGGTTGTCAATTGGACCGTCTGGTGAGTTTTGTCGATCTGGCTCCGTCGGTTTTGAGTTTGGCCGGGATTCAACCTCCGGAATATATGCAGGGCAAGGCCTTTGCCGGAAAATATGAAGCCCCCGCAAAGGAATATGAATTCGGATTTCGGGGACGCATGGATGAACGTTACGATATGGTCCGTTCAATACGCGATCAACGCTATATCTACATCCGCAATTACATGCCCCATCGGATTTATGGTCAGTATTTGGCATATATGTTCCAGACACCAACGACGCAGGTTTGGAAAGAAATGTATGACCAAGGCCTTCTCAAACCGCCGCAGACTTACTTCTGGGAGCCCAAGCCGCCCGAAGAACTTTATGACTTGAATACCGATCCCGATGAAGTCAACAATCTTGCCGCTTCACCGGAGCATCGAGAAACGCTGGACCGGTTGCGTAATGCGCTTCGGAACCAATGCTTCTCGATTCGCGATGTCGGCTTCTTGCCGGAAGATGAAATTCATAGAAGAGCAGGGGACCGTTCACCGTATGAGATGGGACACGATCCTTCCTCATATCCGATGGAAAAGATTTTCGCCGCCGCCGAACAAGCATCACTTCCATCCTCGGGTTCCCGCAAACTCTCAGACCTTCTTAAGGATGATGATTCAGCGGTCCGCTATTGGGCCGCAATGGGCATTCTTATTGGCGGCGCAGATGAAGTGGCCGGTCATGGCAAAGATTTGGATTCGTTGTTAAATGATCCCGCCCCAAGTGTGAGAGTCCCGGCCGCTGAAGCCTTGGGCCGTTATGGTTCAAGCGATGACAAGAAAAAAGCCATTGACTCTTTGTTGGCACTATCAAATCAAGATAACTACGGTCCCTATGTGGCCGTTGCCGCCCTTAATGCCTTGGACATGATTGAGAAACTCCCCCCACAGGCGCTTGAGGCGATCCGGCAATTACCGCAAGAAAATCCCAAGATCAAACCGCGCGTGGTGGGTTACGTATCCCGCTTGGTAAAATGGTTTGGCGAGAAATATCAATAGCCATACACTTGCGGGAGTGATTGTCCTGCAAATCAATAGCAATGCCCTAATGAGCCGCCGTTTATTCAAAGCGAAACATGTATCTCTTACCGACGGGAGCGACTGTCTTAAAAGTCAAGTGTTTTATATTAGATTTTCCCCCCAGAATGTTCGGTTTCGAATCATAGCGTTGAGCATCACAATAAGTTTGCGCATACAGGCAACAAGAATAACTTTGCTGGCCTTGCCACGAGCTTTGAGCCGTTCCGCGAATTCGTGAATTTTCTGATTGTGTTTCATCGCGGTGAGCGCCGCCATATAGAGCACCCTGCGTATATTGGCGCGTCCATATTGCACAAAACTTCGGCCACGCCATTTCCCGCTTTGACGTGTGAAAGGAGCCACGCCGACCAAGGCCGCCACTTCATGCCGCGTGAGTGTGCCCAGTTCCGGAAGTTCGGCCAACAAGGTATGGCTTGTGACCTGACCGACACCCGGAACACTTTGCAAAATCTGCTCATTCTCACGCCAGATCGGACTGCTCTTTACAAAATCTTCAATCTCCGATTCCAGTGCGCCGAGTTGTTTTTCCAGCCAACCGATATTCCTGTTCAGACTTTTACGGACCGGTCTTGCCGAGACCCGTGCTAAACGATTTTTTTCCGCCTGAAGCGCATCAAGCAACTGCTGGCGGCGCACCATAAGTTCGCGTAGCATACGTTGTTGTTCATCCCGTAATGGACGCGGCTCGGGTTGCATTCGCTCGCCAAAACGGGCAATCACCTCTGCATCCAAACGGTCGGTTTTGGCTAAGGTGCCCCCAGCCCGCGCAAAATCACGGATTAGACGGGGATTCACGATTGCGGTTTCGATACCGCGATCTTGCAGCAAGGCGGCCACTTTCGTTTCAAGACCCCCGGTTGCCTCCATCACGGCTAGATCGATACGTTTGGGGAGAGTATTAACCCAGGCTTGAAGTTCGGTGTTGGACACTCCGGTATGCCATTCTGTGCCGGCCGGAATGAGCTTGGCATCCAGCCAATCTTGTGATAAATCGATACCCAGAACATGAAGTGTTTTTTTCATTTTGAATGACTCCCATCCTTGTAAATACGGGCTCTCTGTGGCCCCTGCGACTGTTCGGGATTCATTCAAGTGGGCTGCGGCCGCCGCTCCAATCTCCCGACGGTCTTCTGCGACCCAGGGCGAGGACGGGCTGGCGGCCGTGCCGTTTCGGAGGGGCATGCCCCTCCGAAACGATAAAAACCACTCATTGAATCGAACGGTTCATCAAACCAATTTTTGCTGATTTCAACATCGAATGTAAGATACAAGGGCGAGGCTCCTGCTGAACCGCTTGTTTGCCATACAAACACATGTATCCCCGCTATCCACCGACTTTCTCTAACACCTACACCAAGCACTGAAAGCGCGAAGCAAATCTCCTTTCTCCTTTCTACTCTCTCCTTTCGCGCCGCCAACGGCGGCGCGCGGGAGGGCGAATCTCCTGATGAGCCGCTATTTGCCATACGTACACACGTATCTCCCCATCTACAAACTCCCTCAAACACAAAATCCAAGCACCGTAGGTGCGCAATGTAATAGCCTCGGCTTAGCATGAGACGGTCCCAGACCGGCGAAGGGCGTCAGCCTGGGTAAATGTCCCCCACAAATCCTAAGCGCTGTAAGTGCAAGGCAAATCACCTTTCTCCTCTCCACTCTCTACTTTCTCGCCGCCTACGGCGGCGCGCAGGGTGCCACTCTACTTAATCTTCTATACACACTTCGAAATCGTGGGCCGTCAGGCGTCACGTCCCGCCCGGCCACGGGCTCTACTTTCACCTCTCCACTTTCTACTTTCTCGCCGCCAACGGCGGCGTGCAGGGTGCTGACCAACTACATATTTCAAACACACCCCGAAATCGTGAGGCGTTAGGTCCCGCCATGGCGGGATACTGCCCGGTCACGGGCCGCTGTTTTACAGCCTTCCGCATCAGCTTGCTATGGCCTTGGTTTTTCAGAACGGTGCTTTAAAACCACTTCTAGAAAGACCGTGTTTTATTTTTCGCTGTCGGGGAGTTCTTTGATACGGATTTCTTTCCAACAAACTTGTTTGCCGACACGTTCAAGGTGATCGCCGACACCGTGGACTTGAAGCGCGATGAAACCTTCAAGGGTCATATCATCATGTAGATCGGCGGCAGGAACACCATTAAGCCAGGTTTTGATCGAATCGCCTTTGGCTTCGACACGAAGATGATTCCACTCACTCTGTTTGAAAGCCTCACGGGCCGCCTTATTTTTATCGCCTTCCAAATTATTGAGCCAACCACGGCGTCCTTCATCATAAATCCCGGCCGACCAGGCGCGAGCCGAAGGATCGATTTCAACTTGATAACCATGGACACGTCCCGGATCGACAACCTTCTCAACAGTTTTGCCATCCTCACCGGGATAGGTGTAAGTCTTCGGCTCATTATAAACATTACTTCTAATTTGAATGCCTGAATTCAGCTGCGGATCGACTTTGAAATCCAGCATCAGGATGAAATTCTTGTAGTGTTTTTTTGTGCAGAGAAAGCTATTCGGCGTGCTGGGAACTGAAGTTCCTACGATGACACCATCTACGACAGTATATTTCGCTTCGCCGCCGTGTTGTTCCCAGCCCGTTAAGGTTGTGCCATCAAACAGATCGACAAAATCGGACTTACTGTCAAACAAACGGCCAAAACCGTTATTCGGAGCACAGGCGGAAAGACAAAGTGAAAGCACGCAGACAACGCCAAGTAGAAATCGGTGGAAACGGAACAGATGCGACATCTTCAAATTCTCCAACAAAGAATGGTCTCCCGAACCATTCCAGTCCGGGAGACCACTTTTTTACTTCATAAACGTTTTCGTCCCAAGGGACTGGATCGTGTTCACCTGCACGGATGACATCGACCACTTGCCAAGTCTATAGCAGATGTTACAGACCTAACTGCGCCCCTGTCTTTACCTGATGAGCTATATCAAGAGCATTCAGGCGGTTATAGATTTTTTGAGCCGCGCCCTTCTTGCCTTTGGCTGTCAGGGATTCCGCACAACGGAAGAGACCTTCACAAATGGCGAGTTTGCCCGCCTTTGAGGCTCCATCCAGTGCGGCATCAAGCGCCTTAGCGCCTGCGGGACGGCCGATACTACCCAATGCCCGTGCAGCGGCGCTGACCACCAATGGATCACTGTCTTTCAAAAAGGCCGCAATCGGTTTGATGGCTTTGGCATCCTTACGCACGCCCAGACTTCCAATCACACCCGTCAGCAGACGGCCTTTGACTTTGCCCAGAGCGGCACGCAAAGCCTCATCCACAGAGGGATCCGGGTTGGGTTCTAGGCCATAACGAGCCATATGCGATAATTCTTCATTCGTTAGCAATGCAGCCAGAGGCGCAACGGAGTCAATTCCGCCAATGCGGCCCAAGTTACGGCAGGCATCGGCTTTCTCTTTGCGGGATGCGCTGCCTGACTGAATTACGGCGATGAGTTCTTTTTCTTGATCCTTCGCGCTAGTCGAAGCCACGAAGGTGATTGTTGTATTTGTACTTAGCATCATAATTCTCCTTCTACGCTTGGACTGCGGTTACATAATCCAGGGCTCGCGTTGGGCACGCGAACGCAGGCGGTTGGCTTCGGGATCATCAACGAACTCTTCTTTTTCAAGGTCGTATTTCATGTCCCGTTTGAGCCACATGCAGATGTTGGCGGCATGGACAGTTCCCATGGAGCCATGCATGACTTCAGGACAGGCCACCGTACGTTCACGGGATTTGACACAGTCGAGGAAGTTGCGGATATGGCGCATTTCGCCGCGCACCGGCCTTCCGGTCCGTTCGATGTACTCATCCACGATTTTGTCATAGTCCTCAAGCAGTGAGGGCGAGGAGACTTCGGGCTTTTCGTAGCCATCGGCCACCGCCACCCAGCCTTCGCTGCCTTCATAAAGCACGCCGCATGAGCCCTTCCAGCCATCGCGCTGGAGAATCATTTCCATGCCGTTGGCAAACTTGGTAACCATGCCATCGCCGGATTCATTGGGCACATAACCATACTCAATGGCAGGCGTCTCGCCGCAACCCATAGCGACTTGGCATTGCGCGAAGGTATGCGCGCCCCACTCACCGATACAGCTGGTGTGGAAATCGTAATAACCGCGCCATCCGCCCTTGATGTAGGAGGTGTTGAAGGGTCTCCAGGGGCACGGGCCGAGCCAGGCATCCCAGTCCACTTCTTCTTTGGGGGCAGAGGCTCTTCGGGCAGCCACTCATGTTTAAGTTCGGCGGCATCCCAAGGGGCAATGTGCGCGCGCACGGTTTTTACTTCGCCAAGTTTACCCAAACGAAGCAACTCATTGGCAACGACAAACTCCGCCTGGCTGAGCCGTTGGGTACCGGTCTGATACACGCGGCCATAACGTTTGGCTGTCTCCACCACGAAGCGGCCTTCCGCAAATGTCATACAGGACGGTTTTTCGGTATAAACATCTTTTCCGGCCCGCATCGATAAGACTGAAGACATAGCGTGCCAACGGTCGCCGGTCGCGGTCAGGATGGCATCAATATCGGTACGTTCGGCCAGAAAATCGTGGATGAAATCGTACATCTTGCAGTCTTTGTTATCGTAATGCTCATCCGCTAACTGCTTGATTTTCTCGCGCTGTTCTTTTTTAGCATCGCAGATCGCAACGAATTGGACATCTTTTTCGAGCAGCATACGGCGTAAGTCGTAGCCTCCCCGGCCACCAATACCGATGGCGCCCAAAATAATGCGTTCACTGGGAGCAACCTTTCCATTCCGGCCCAATGCGGACACCGGGACGATGGATGGGGCCATCAATGCCGCACCCGCAGCCGCAGCCGTTTTAAGGACCTGGCGGCGTGATAGTTTCGTCTCGTGTGGACGATCCTTGCAACAATCTTTGTCGGTCATTCTATTGCCTCCGTGGGAGTTGTCCCCTGGCACAAAACCGCTCTTGGCGGCCCACCCAGAGAATCCATCTCTCTCCACAATTAATTTACAGAAGTGCGTGGAATAGCCTTCCTTAATTCTAAGGACTTTAGCATGGAAATGGGGCTGAGTCTTCCTGAGAGATCGGACGGATTTTCCTTAATTTCGCGACCGAACATGAGACGGTAATTCACTGAACCGTAAAGGAAACACGCTTATAGGGGACAATTTTGACAGGCCCCAGTAGCCCGGAGGCAGGCAGTGGTTCAAATCCGATAGGTCCGTGAAAACTGGCCGAATAAGTTGTCATTCCCCGCCCATAATGGTCAACAAGTTCCTCCGGCACGGGCGGGGGCGCTTTTAGCCCCGAAACTCGATTGATCAGCGTATTGGTCACAAGGATTTCCATGCGGTTCTCACCGGAATGTAAGGCGCCGGTGATTTCCAATCTCTGCCCCCGCATCCAGGAAATGCCAACAGGACTGTCATTGATTCGAACCTCGGCAACATTCCCTACCTGTCCCAAGTCCAAGTACAACATTAGGTCATTCACCCGATATATTTCCGGGAGAGAGAATGTCACTTCATAACGGCCGGTGCCGCTAAAATGCCGAGTTGAGGTGTCATCGGTCCATGAAACAAGACGCGGCAATGTTTTTTCAATCTTGGGGAAATCCCGGCCTTCCAAGGTCAGCCGCCACGGCCCGGGAATGCAAAAAGGCGCGGGGATGGAATCAACAACAAGCGTCTTTTGTAGCCTTTTTCCATCCCTGACTATACAGACATCATGCCGTCCGTTATCTGCAGCGAGCGCGGTGAATGTGTTGTCATCTTTATTGACGATGTCATAGAAATTGCTCGATTCAACATACGTATCTTGGCCATCTCCATAAAAAAGAATAAATGTGGATTCATAAGGCGCCAGACGAAGTGGAATCTTGATACCGCCGGTTACATTCTCAACCTGCCACACGCGCCGCACCGAAGCATCATAGGGATTCCATTGCCAAGGCGGCTTGTTCTCGACACGGAATGTTATGGGAATTTCGCTGGGATGGTCTTGGATATTGGTTACAAAATAGATGTCAATATCACCGGCCTTCCGATGCATAAATGTCAGCCCCTGGTTTTCTCGAATTCCCTCATGGGCAAAATCAATCCCGAAATCCGGCGGGCAGTGTTGGCGGATACATTTTAAAAATGGATCGAATGCACTGCTCTGGCGGTCGAGCACATCGCTACGGTCCATAACCGTATTCAGCCGATAGGCGTACCCATCGCCATAGCGTTTGGATTTATAGATTTTTTCGGCGAGAGATTGAACGGCCTTATCTTTTTGTTTGTAATCCACAAAACCCGTAGATTGACTTGGGAGTCTTTCCAGCGCGATGACGATTCCACCTTCACGAACATAGCGTTCGATGAATTCCATTGTCTTGAGCGGAATCGTTTGAATATTAGGGAGGATTAGAAGTTTGTAATGCAAATCGCCGACATGAATCTCATTGCTGTCGATTTTGGCATTATGCTGCAAAACATCATCGTTTACGAGATCGAAATCGTAGCCATTGGCAATTAAGAGATTGCCTAGCTCGCCCCAGTTAAAATCCCGTGTCCATTTGCGGGCATTAAGAACATCGAGCGCCCACTGATTCGCCAGCGGTGAATAGACGGCTATATCCGGAGCAAAATGCCCTTGCCGGAGCATATAACAACAACGGGCTACATAATTGGCCAGCAAGGGATAAAAGTCCCACCAAACATTCGGATGGGAGATGCGGGCGGCAAAGGGAAGCGAACGGGAAAGAGCGATATCGCGTTCGGGAGAATAACTGTAGCCATGATTAAAGAATTTATTGGCTCCGGAACGCAAAAAACCATCGCTGGCAATTTTTAGTTCCTCTAATGTTGCGCGGTACAGTTCCCAATGGAGATAGGTATAAGCTTCTACGCCAACAACATTACGTCCATAAAGATGCGCGCCCGATGAGATGTATTTTTTCGGGCCGATACGTGTATCGAACCAGGGCACAGCATCTTTTTCACCGGGCGTGATTTCCAACATCGGCAGCGGCACAGTACCGGCGGTTTGTATAACATCGGTGGGAAAACCAATCGGTTCCATGCTGCCTTGCAAACCATGCTCACTGCACCAATCCAGAAACGGCTCAACAAAGTTATGCAGTCCGGCATGGTGTAACAGTTCACTAACGTCATAGCGAATTTTGGGAGTTACTTCTCCAAGATCATACCAAATCGCAGGAAGATAAGGGGTGAGATCGTAGCCATGATAATTCTGAAATTCTTCAAGTAGCGTATCGCTCCAATAGATACCATCAGGCAGGTTTGCCAATTCAAAGCTATCGCAGTGCAGGGCCACCAAAGTATCTCCGAATTCATCACCGAATGCTCTTTGGAACTTTTCTCCTACATATCCGCAATATTTCTGTACAGCGGCCTTATTGAAATGATCGATACACCAATGCTCATCATGACTTCTCTGCCCGGTATATTTGAGCCAGAAAGCCATGATCCGCCATTCGCCATCCGGAACCTGCCAAGTCCATTCTGACGGGTTGTTACGTATGAGGTCTGTCAGTTCAACCAGCGAATCGGGCTCGAGTTTTCCGTTTTCTATACGCGCCGCAACGACCGCAACCAATTTGTCGATATCCGGGATATCTTCGACATGAATCTCACCGCGATGGTCAGCCGCTTTTTTAAATTTGGGCAGTAGGCCGGAAAAGGATTGCGGGCCGGAAAGATCAACAGCGGCATGAACTAGGCTCTGGGCACGTTCCTCTTGGGGCAACCATGATCCGCCATACACCCAGCCCGAACTGAAATTCAGATAGACTTTCATGTCGAGACTTTTGGCAACCTGAATGGTATAGCGAACCATCTCCAAGTATTCATCAGACAGGTATTCGATGTTGCCTTTTTCGTAAACCTCGGGAGCGGCGCTCGTGATCAATACGCCTCCCATGCCTTTATCGTGCATTTGTTGCAGTTGCCAAGCGATGCCCTCTTTGGTCACAGCATTTCCGGGCCACCACCAATAGGTATGTGGTTTGCAATCGACAGGGGGATTGGAAAAACCAAGCCGTAGTCTATCCAACTCGGAGGTCGTGGATGCATAAGGAAGGCTTACAATCAAAAAACATGAAAAACAAAACGCCATGCCATGGGTTTTTACATAGTGCCTGCCACACATCATATTTATCCACTCCCGTGCCGCTACTGTATATCGGCGAGATCAAAACCAACCGCCAACCACATGCCCCGATAACCATATTTGCTATTTTCCAGCGGGGTTTCGTCAACTTTATCACCCCCCACCCACGCCGTCATCCGCAAGTACCAGGACCGGAACCCCATTTCCGAGGCGTAACCGGCTATCAGCCCCCAAGTCGATAATGTGATATCCTCAATTGGAAAATAGGCATCGCCAGCCATAACGGCCAAGGAATTATCAATGGATATGAAATCGATTTCTTTAAAGACAATCTCGTCGAGTTCACGAAGGATATTTCTTCGCAATGCTTTTGCTTGCGCGGGCGGGTACTGCATCTATACGCTTCTACCCCGGGATAGTTATGGCGCAGATTCCTCGATCCGGAACTACAACCTATCTGTTTCGATTGATGCGCTGACAGAAGACCCGGAACTATTGGATATTATTTGCGATGCGGGGATTACCGATGTTTGGCTGGCTTGTTTCTTTCATGGAAGTTGGGGGCATTCCATCGAAGATATCCTGGCCTGGAAAAAACGGATCGAGCAAAAAGGACTGCGTCTGCACAACATTACGATCCCGCTCGGGCACCCTACATTTACCGAACAAACCCCGGATTACACCGCCAATGTTCCAGTGACCAATTGGAAAGGCGGCGTGCGTCCGGATGGCAAGACCTACCACGGTGTTTCTTTGCATCCTCCGGCAACACAGGCGAATGTGGATGCCGTAACCAAAATCAAAAGCACCGACCCCGGGATTATTTTTCTCGATGACGATTTTCGTCTGGCGCCGGCGCCATCGGATATCGGCGGCTGTTTTTGTGATGAACATAAAGCGAAGTTCCTCAAAAAACACGGATACAGCCCCCAGCAGTGGGAAGAACTGTTGAACGACGTCAAGGAACGCAAGTTGACTCCGGTCGTACGCAGCTGGGTCAGTGACACCTGCGACGAGCTAACCGGTTGTTTTCGCGCACAGCAAAAAGCCGCCGCACCGGAAGCCGAACTCGGCATTATGGTGATGTATTTGGGTTGCGAAAAAGCGGGAATCCGGCTGGCCGATTACAAGGATGTTCCCTTCCGGGTCGGAGAACTGATGTTCGAAGATAAATCATTCGAGCCGGTCAAAGGGAAGACGAACGAACTGTTTAGTTCGCTGTTCCATCGCCGGTTTGTGCAACCGGAATCAGCCTACAGTGAAACGACTGCATGGCCCCCCGATAAGCTATCCGCAAACAACATGGCCGCAAAGTTGGCCGTAACGACAATCAGCGATGTCCGCAATACAATGTTTATGAGCGGGGTAAGACCCTTCCCACGCACGCACTGGAGCACCTTAGGTCCGGCCATGAAAAAACAGCGTGAACTGCACGAGCATGTTGCGGGCCACAAATTAGCCGGACCCTTTAAGCATTATTGGGGTGAGCACAGCCGTTGGGTTGGCGATGCCAATCCATACAGCCTCTTTTTGGCGATGGGAATTCCGTTTGAAGTTACAGACCAACCATCCAAAGACGGATGGACGTTTCTATCGGATTGGGATGCGGAAGCCGTGGCCGAAGGAAAACTCAAGTCAGCCGGAACAACCCTTGTGTATAAACCCGGTCTCAAAACAAAGCCCGATAGCGGGCGGGAGATTGCCGAAGAGTTAAAGGATTTATTCCAATTCAAAAAGAGTGTGCTCCCGCAAATTCCTAATGTCCCCTATGTGGAGGAAGATGTACCTATGGTTTGCGCCTGGTACCCATCAGCGAAGTCGGTTCTTTTATGGAATCTGACCTACGAAAAACAAGAGGTTACGCTTCGCTATAAGGACGAAAGGCAAAAACACATCCTTGCTCCGCTGGATACAGTTCGAGCGGAAATTTAGGTTTAGGCCGGACGCTTCCCCGCTATATCCCTCGCACACACCTCGAAATCGTGCCCGGGAGGGGGGAGGCTAATGCCGACCCGCTGCTTATTACAAGCTATAAATGTATCTCTGTGGGTGGCCCAGACAACTCGCTTGTCTGGGTGCGTTAGCACAAGAGGCGATACAATGGATTGCCAATCGCCAAAACTCCCCCGCCATCCAAGAATTATCTCTAATGCAAAATCCAAGCACCGTAGGTGCGCTATGCAATAGCCTCGGCTTGGCATGAGACGGTCGAAGACCGGCGATGGCGTAAGCCGGGGTAAAATGCCCCTCTAAATTCCTAAGCGCTGTAAGCGCGCAAGAGATGGAACCATGGAACGCTTACCACATACACATCGAAACCATTTACCCATTTTTTGCATAGTTTTCGCGTCCTTCGTGCCTCTTTCGCGCTTTCGTGATTCATATTAGAAAGACTGTGCCTTCTGCAAAAACTTCCTCCCTATCCACCAACTCTCTCGATCACCCACACCATGTCCTGAAAGGACAAAAGCCTATAGCCCAGGGCAAGCGCAGCGCCGCCCTGGGAAAATTCCCACTAACATTTCGGCCCTGTAAGGGCCGCACAATCTTGCCACATCTCAAACACGAATCTTGTTTTTGTGCTCTTCGTGATTCTTTCGTGAATCTCCTTTCTCCTCTCACCTCTCTACTTTCCCGCGACCGAAAGGTCGCGCCACGCCGGCGGGAAATTCCCCGGGATGCATCTTCTTGTTGCCATTGCTATGTTTAGCTACTTGTTAATATGCGTTGATCCAAGTCGCCGCATTCTCCTTACGTTATCCTAATAATTGCTTTCTTTGTTTACTTTTCACCTCCTCGTGCGTCTAATTAAGCGAATGATCAAGAACAATGGAGAAAAGCCGCGTGGCGCAAGATGTTTCCCTTTCTAATGAATTTGCACGGCTCTTTCAGCAATACGCGGCTGAGCTGTACCGCTTGGCGGCGGCCATCGTATGGGACACCCATGAGGCTGAAGATATTGTCCAGGAATCTTTCCTGCGTCTGCATGAATCAATGCGTAAGAAAAAACTACATAGCGGGAATGGATCGGTTCTGACTTTTCTAAAAACAACAGCCCGCAACTTGGCTATTGACCGCATTCGACGCAGGCAGGTTCGCGCGGACTACCTTCACAATGTGGCCAAGATCATGCCCGAGCATGAACGCTCACCGTTTCAATTGTCACAGGATCGTGAATGGGAGCGGAGTTTCTATCAGGCTTTGGGGACACTTCCCGATTTGCAGCGCACGGCATTGGTTCTCAGAGTGATCGAAGGGGCCTCCTATGAAGAAATATCGAAAGTCCTTGGTGTCGATACCAAAAATGTAAAGACGCATATCAGCCGGGCCCGCGCCAAATTGCGTCCAATTCTGGCGGATAGGGAGGAATGAGAATAATGGAAGACTTCCAGCCGGGTTTTCAGAATGATTTTGATGCGCGTTTTCGGTCGGCTCTCGATAGAGCTGAGCCCAAAGCCGATCTTGAACGCCTTCAATGCAGAGTCGAAAGCAAAATTGCGGATCGAGCATCAGCCGCTCCTTTATGGAAACGCTTTCTTTGCATTTTTGCCTTGACGAAGACCGATGTGGCAGCCGCGGGCCTGGCCGTTGCGCTATCTATTTTGGCTTTTTGCATTTTATCTCCCCACAAAGTCCAAGGCGCATACACCGGAAACATTCAAATCTATGATCCTTTCCGGTTTGCATGGAAGGAATGTGCGAGTAGCCAATTCCCTGAGAATAAGCTTGTGCGGGTTGAAACTTCTGAATGCATCATAACATTGAATGATGGTTCAGAACTCTGTTTGCAGCCCGGTTCGTTGATCCGCTTAGAAGAGCGAAATGGAACGGCGCTTAAGATTTTCCGGGGTCGTCTTGATGCCGATATTCGTCCCCAGCCCGCAGGCAAATCATTCCGGGTTTCTACACCAACCGATTGGAATCTGACCGTAATTGGCACGCGATTCACCGTAATTGTGAAGGAAGAACAATGAAAAGAACACTTGGTGTTTTTCTGATTGTGGCATTGCTCACTTGTGTGGGAATTTGGGCCTGGAAGTCGATGGGCGAGAAAGGCGCAGTGGAGACAGACACGCGCGTTGTGGCTTCGGTTGAGGTGCAGGAAGGTGCGGTCAGCCTTGATACTCCCTTTGAGAAAAAGGTTCTTCGTAAAGGCGACACTCTTATCGAGTCAGCCACTCAGACCGCTGATATCCCGGCTACACCTGTTCAGGCTGAGGAATCGTTTGATACACAGTCTCCATTTACCACGCCGGATACGGAAAAACAATCGGAAACCAACCTCAATGTGAACATTGTCGATGCATGGGGCGATCCCGTTCCTGAGGCACGATTAAAGATCGGTGATGAAAATTACCCGGCGTCCGATGGAGCCGTTATCGTTCCGCAACTTACCGCAGGTGAATACACACTGACTGCCAATGCCCCCGGATTTGAGACGAAAGAAAAAACAGTCACACTTCCCGATAGAACGAATGTCGAAATTACATTGGAATACCTCTGTTCATTCGATATTAGAGTCACCTCCTTTTTTCCCGAGATTGATTCATCGGTGGAAGGCGCCGAAGTTACAATTTGGAAGGGGCCGCAAGTCCAACGGCCTTTGCCCCAGACCTTCGCGATTCAATATGATCGCCCCACAAGTCATCGGAATACGTGGGTGGCGCTCCACTTGCAGCCGGAAGAGGAAGGGCTGCGTATTGTCCGCGCTGTCATGCCGGAAGATCCCGGGCAAGAGTTTGGTTGGAATGGAGACCGCATTCCGCCTGAGCAGGGAGACCTTATTGTTGGAATGACCTGCAGCATGTGGCAGCAGGGAGATCGTTCCGAAATCGATGGCATGGAACCTCGATACGAAGAACGTGATAGAACGGGTTTCAAGGACTGTTCGCGGCTTCGGATTGTGGATGCGCTCCGGATGCGTAAATGGAAAGGAGAGCACGATTTTATCGAGTTTGAACGAAATGGCCGCCGCCATTTTTATCTGTTCTTTGGTAACCAAGAAATGGAACGCGGAGAGCCGTTTGCTCAGGCTACTACCGATGGTTCCGGGAAATGCTCTTTTAAAGATTTACCCGCGGGTGGCTATTACATTCAAGCGCGCAAAGGTGATGCGCGTAGTCAAATTAAACTGATGCACCCCGCTCAAGATAAAGATGTCCTGATCCTGCGTGACAATGGATGGCTGACTGTTCAAGTATTAAAAAGTGGGATTGAAGATCGCGAGCTGGCTTCTATAGAAGCCGCTTCTATTCGTGCCAAACAAATTAATGGCGAAGGGAATACGATCCTCACGGGAAAAACCCATTCGTATGGCGAATGGTATACTGCCATTCCCTGGGGACAGTATGAGGTGCGTGTGAAACCTCCGGATGATGCTGGATTTGGCGACGCCGAACAGGTCAAAACCATCGATATTGATGATATGGAAACGTTAGTATTTGAATTTACGACTGAAAATCTTTATGAAATCTCAGGAGTTGTAGCGGATTTAAATGCAAAAAGTCCTGTTTCGGGATTCATGTTACGCCTTCAACGGGAACACGATCAATCGCCTGGATATTGGCAGGAACACGATAAAATGCAGTCCGATTCCGAGGGAAAATTTAAGTTTGAAAAACTGGTGCCGGGACATTACCGGCTCGTTGATGCCCCCAAAGATGACTCGTTCAATGGCTATATGTCGGCGGCGCGCGTGGTTGTTGAAAATGGACAAATGCCTCCATTTAAAAATCCGGAATTTAAGATTGAAGAAGAGAGTGTTGCGGATGTTGAGTACTTGGTTGTATCTGCTGGAAAAGATGTGCACGTAAGCGGGCGGGCGGTGCTTGCCGATGGTTCCCCTGTATCCGGCGCCGAAGTCTCTCTGTCCGATCCTGATCGCTACATCTCCACAGATGGCAAATGCATCACGGGGCCTGAAGGCGAATTCGAATTGGTAATCCGGCTGGCTGATGATGGACGGGAACATACGGATGAGTTGCAGGGGAAACTGCTTGAATATGTGAAACGCACTCAAACAACACTGCCCGGTTTGCCGGAACAAGTCGATGAACACCCGGTTCCGTTTATACATGCAAAGGGTTCTCTAAATATCACCTTCCGGCCCGGTGAAGATGTTGAAAACATCAATCTCGTGCTGACTTCCACACCCCAAGGCGGATCGCTTCGTGGCAAACTCGTTACCGAAGATGGCGCTTGGCCGATCGATCCACTCCCCCAACTTTATGCTATTCAAGAAGGTGGATGGCTGCCTGCTGTTCTGGATGAAGATGGAATTTTTATAATCGACCGGATTCAGCCGGGGACATTCCGTTGGGTGGCAAATAGTGAATTCGGTTATGATGGATTTCGCGAGAAGCAGCGCTATTGCAGTGATCATGGCGATTTTATAATGCCTGATCCGGCTACCGAAATCACAACCGAAATTCTTCTAAAAAGAGCGGGTGAACTGGAAGGAAAACTAATCGATCAACAGGGAAATCCTGTGTCGGGGATTCATATCTATGCGCGTTCCGAAAAGACCAGTGCTTTCGATATCAGTTTCACAAATGGCGCATTCTCGCTTGATGGCTTAGACCCGAGAGTCCCGCATTCGATTAGCGTCCGGATTGGCAACAGTCGGGAATATACGGTCCTCGAAGGGATCGTCCCGCCTCAAGAAAATATCCTGATCCAGATCGATCCCAATTCAGAGAATGGCGGCTAAAATCCTTTGCGGTATTCACTTACGGTAAAAAAGTAAGAATCCGTTCGGGATCGTGCAATGAAAGATAGAGTTTCCAACTTCTCCCATAATTGGCCACTTTCACCAGAATGGTGTTCTCGCCTTGTTTGAGTTCCACTTCCATCGTGTCGTCGTGGGGTGTCCCGGAACGGCCTATGTGCATGGAATAGATTTGCTCACCATTCAGCCAAACCCGTGAGCCGTCATTACTGCCAATGCTGAGTTGTGTCTTAATGGCTTGGGGGGCGATGACTTTGCATTGCGCATAGCAGACCACATTATCGGTCTTTTGAAAATAAAGAGCCGGATTGAGAAGGCCCGAGACAGAACATTCAGCTTGTCTCCAGGATTGCAATCCATCCATGGTCTCAAAACTCGCTTGTGGGTCAGTTGTTGTCTCCGGCCCATAGTCTCGCTCAAACCCGGGCGGGATCGCATCTCCCTCTTCTTGATTCCATTCCAATGGAAAGGGGCCGGTAATCTTCCAGCGCCGGACAAAATGCCACGGATCGCCCGCTATGGGGGCTTTCCCTAATTCATCAATCTTATGAAGCCCATAGGGACTAGAAAGATACTGGACCTGTTTGGCTGGTATCATCTCCCGCTTTTCTTCCGCAAAATTCATAGCCATAGCCAGGACATTGCGCGTGGCCCTGAACGAGCGCCGCCAGGACCGGAACACTTCTGCATAATCTTGTGCATCGAGAGCATCCGCGCACTTCTCAATTTCTTGAAAGGGAAGACGAACTTCAGTGCGGGGAGCGATGAGCGTGTCGAGACCCACCTGCCATACAACGCCGCTTACCTTACGGGCCTGTGCCACCGCGGCTGGAAGCGCCAATTTCCGCAAGGCATAAGGAATCTTTTTTGCTTCATTTATAAAGGCAACGCATTCTTTTTCGTTGGCTGATAGAAAAACCAATCCGGTCAGCTCCATTTGCGGGATGGTTATACGAATGGTTTTGTCTCCGGCCTTTTCGACATTGCATCGTATGATGTCCGGCGCTTGGAACATGAGCGCATTGGGCATACTCTCATAAGGCCAAGGGCAATCGACTGTGAAATTTTTAACGATTCCTTCATCGACATAGCTGTGGTAGTTGGGTTTGAATAACGCCACGGAAAGAACAGCCGAGTCTTTATAATGATGAACCGCCGCATCAATTTCTTCGATGGATACGGGCAGTCCGGATGTATATTCCCCTCCGGCTAAATGTCGGCCGGCCAGACGTAATTCATGGCAAAGCAAAGCCGTTTCACCTGCAATTTCCGGTTGCCGTGATAACGAATGGTGAGGAAAGAATAATTGCCCCCGCACATTACGGTTGATTGCGGCATAACTCATGAGCCGCACTTGTTCAGGGTCGGGCAGGGGACTGGGGCCGATATCTCCCCAACCGTAATAATCGCCGGTAAATCCCCACATAAAAACTTGCACCCAGGTCCATAGCGGATCTCCGAAATACTCTCGGTCATCCTCGAAGAATTGGAAATAGCGCGCATATGGATCGTGTGGGATCGGATAAAAATATTGGGAGTGAATATCTACATACTCGCGGTAAACAGTACGGGCTTTCTCTGTTCGTGCCCCAATATAGTCGGCCGCAATAGGGATTTTCGGAGATACTTGACGTAGAATCTCTGTTGTATGCCGAATACCGTCCAAATGGTTTTCGTCAATATCGTCGCCGATATACCACGCCAATACATTTTGCCCTTGCGATAACCTTGCGATTCGCTTGATGGTATCATCCGGCCAAGGCTCGTAACGTGCTCCGCCATAAGCCAGATAAGGAATGACCTGAATCCCTAAGCTGCCGCACTCTTTTGTATAAGCTTCAAATTCTTTCTGTTTATCGGCCTCTTCGGGAGCCTGCATAAAACTGACATTCATGCCCAGCCGGGCAATGTCATCGGGTGAAGTATCGGCGTGATTCCAACTTCCAACCGGGTAGAATGGCTCGCCCTCCACCATAAGTATTCCGTCGTGTAACTCGCCTGCAATTGCTGTTAGGCATAGCCCCAATGCACAAAATAATAAGCTGATTCTTAATATGGATTTCATAGTACAGGCCTCTCCTGCATGTCTTTCCGCTACTTTGGATCGTAGCATAGAATTGCGCAATTGGGGGGGCGGTTATGAGGAACAGGACCAAATTGATGCCGGTTGTACCCATGGAATTGAGTGGTGGATTTTCCGCAAAATGGTGGCGTGCAGGGGCGTATGAAGCGCTATTCAATTTTTGCCGGACCTGAAAAAGCCGGTTGCAGGCTATGTTTATGTGTGGTAAAAGCTTCCAAATATAGGTTTGGCGGCCAAGTGAGGTATGGGGCTATGAGATTTAATTATGCATCTGTAAATCCCCAATCGAATACGGTTCAGGCGAATTGTGAGAATGAGTATTCCTCGAACATCGCTGTATCGATTCGGGCGTTTACCTTGATCGAGTTACTGATTGTTGTGGCCATTATCGGAATCTTGGCTGCTATCGCGATTCCCAATTTTCAAAATGCACAATTGAGAGCCAAACTCAGCCGTTGTGCCGGGGATTTGCGTACCTTAAGTACGGCTCTCGATATGTATCGGCTCGATAATAAGGATTATCCCGGCGGCGCATTTTGGGACACGTTTGAATGGTGGCACCGCCATTCTTGGCGATATCATGTCCTTACCACGCCAATCGCTTATATCACCGAAATCCCGCTTGATCCCTTTCAGACCGATGCGCTTGAATCTGTAAAAAAGGAATGGGCGGCGGGGAATAGTGGAGCCGCTCTGTGGGATGGCGGGTATGTTTACCAGGACCTTACTCTGGCTGTCGAGCCCGTGAAGGCTTATGGGGATAGTTTTGTATATATCGTCGCCAGTTGGGGCCCCGACCAAGATTGGGAATCATGGGGCGCCTGGCATAAAGACCGTCCCTACAATCCCTCCAATGGTCTGCGCAGCAAGGGGGATATCGTTTTCACGGGGCCCGGCGGCACACTTTGGGACCACCATTGATTGGCTATTGCTTCAAATCTTTTTCGAAATTGTGAGCCTTGTCTTTTCGTTCGCCTTTAGGCACAAAATTAAGTGCTATCCGGCTATTCTTTCTCTCTTGGTGTGCTCTCTTCGTGAATATGCTTTTTCCAATCTTTGTACCAAGGGAGTGGGGTGAAACGCCGGGCAAGCACATGCCGTAAGGGACCGAGCCCATACACTTGCCGCTGTAGAACCTCTTGGACGGCCCAGAATTCATCAACCAAAGCAAAACGGGATGGTGTCCACTCCTGCTCTTGAAGAATAGCCGTATTGAGCCGGAGTAGTTCCGCTTTCAGCCGCCAATGCCGCAACCGCCATTCAAGCATCAAATCACGTGGCGCGAGGGTGTCGAATTTCCGGAGCGCCTTTTCGGCATCGAGATCATAGGGTTTACCCATTTTCATCAGCCATGAGGTCCATTTTTTTGATGCTGTGTCTTTGACATTGAAATAGCGTTTTGCATAAGCGCGAAGCAGCGTTTTGTTGTCGGGATATGCACCTGAGGCAAGGCCGCCTAAAAGCGCCTTGTTTGCATCGTCATAGACACCCTCAGAATAGGCCATGATGCCGGTGCAGCCCTGCTCCTTAAGCGCATTGACAGTGTCCTCTAAACGGGATGCGGCGATGACCGGCCCCAGATGTCCATAAGTGTCGCGCGGGTTGGCCTCTTCCGCATAGCCGATATGTACAAACGCTCTTCTTTCGCAGCCCCGGGGCAACGCAACATCGGAGACTTGGGATTCACCATAGGGGATATGCAGGGCAATGCTTTTGGCCCAGCCCGGGGCATGATCATCAACCCAATCCGCAAAGAGACGGTGTTCATCTTCAGTCCACCACCAACCGATGAAGTGCATTTCAATTCCCGGATGGTACTGCTCAGCAATGGTATGTATATCACGGCAAAGCGCGGCAAAGGTCAGTATCCAGGGATCGCAGGCTTTGCATGAACAACCGCCATAATCATAGGGGCAGGCGCAAAGAGCGGACAGACGCACACCTTCTTGGGCCAAATCCGCGAATAGATTCCGATAATTATCAAGAATGATTTTTCGCGCCTCCGGAATAGAAGGGCAAATTAACTGGCCGAAAATGCGATTCCCTTTTTGCGCTTCGATCTCCGGACGGCATTGATTTAGATAAACATGATTGGGCGTTATGATAAAATCGCAGGCAAGTCCCAAAGATTGCGCGGTTTTGAAATTTGCTTTTTTTCTTTCCCACAAAGCACCGGCAAGATTGTAATGCTTATCGGAGAATGGATCGGAACAGTCGATGGTATCAAACCAGTCTCCATAGCGGTTGTACCCCCACCACTGGGCCTCGGCGAGAATGGAAAGCATTTCATTTTGTCCCATGACTTCATAGCTGTTGCCGAAGTGGCCCGGCGCATAAAGACAACGCGATTGCAGTTGCGCGGTGTTTTGACTGGCAGGAGAATGCAAAGTCTCCTCGCTGTGACTACAGTCGATGCAACTGAGAACAAGCCATAGGAAAGAAAACAAGAATACTATGGTTTTGAATTCGCCGGTTTTGTTACTCATGACCTGTATCCCCATTTCAACGATTGTCCGCCGGAATATCATCACTGCGGATGTTACCGGTTTCGGTTCCTTTAAGGCTTACATTTAAGTTGCCTTTTCCGCCCGCAGAGATATCCGTAACAGCCATATCCCGGCAATTTTCAAGTTCTGCTGTAGCGATGTCCTTGGAAGGGATTTCTCTGAAGATATGGTCTAGGCTGCCATTTTGCGCTTCGGAGACAAGAACAGCGCTTCGGGGGTACTCCTTAAAGACGTCTTGAGGGATAAAAACATTCAAATTGTCGATTCGAAGACCATCGACATATCCGAAAACCGCATAGGCCGGTTTGCGTACAAAAATCGTGTCGCGCTGATTCCCAAGCGTACGGCTGCCGCCGACTTTCTTTTTGCGTTCGGAGAAATCCATGGCATCGTTTACACGAATGGCGATGTTGCGCATGCTGAGGTTTTGGATGGGGCTCTCGGGCATGCCCTGCACAACGATACTGCTGCATGTATCGATAAAGATGTCGCTGAAACTGACATCGCGAATAGCGCCTACTTTTGAATCCTGATGCCGTTTTTCGATATCCATAAAAATCGGAGTGACGTAGTCTTGCGCATAGGCGATTACTTGGGGATCGGCGTTTTCGATTGTGATATTTGAAAAGCTGATGCGTTCCATAACCGCCCCATCCTTTGCAAAGAAACCGATTCCGACAGGTGTGTTACGGATCGTGCAATTGGAGAAATGCACATTGCGAAAATCGCCATGCGATTCGGTTCCCAGTTTGAGGGCCGTAGCAATGGTTTCGAGTGTGCAATTGGTAACGACGATGTTCTCGCACGGTTCATCGGTTGTGGTTTTTAGCACGATACAATCATCCCCGCCGACGATATGGCAATTGGAGATGTGCACATTACGGCAGGAATCCGGGTCGATGCCATCGGAATTGGTGCGGAAATAATTATTGTGAATGGTAATGCCATCGATCATAACGGTATCGCAAAGTTTGAGATGCAATGTCCATGAATCGCTATATAGGAAGGTGATATCCCGAATCGTGATATTGCGGCAATTCTCAAACAGAAGAATCCGAGTGCGGAATTCGGGCATCGGCTCTTTGATTGGCGGTTTCCGGCGCAGGTCCTTGGTTCCCTGACCATGAATACAACCGGACCCGGCAATCACAATATGTTCCTGGTCTTGGGCTGTCAGGAAGTGACCGCGGTCCGAGGCATAATCTTTGGGTTCGGTACTGGCCCACAGTGTCGCGCCATTTTCCAGCCAGAAGGTCACATGGCTGCGGAGTTGTAGGCTTCCGGAGAGATAATCGCCGGGAGGCAAAACAACGCGTCCGCCGCCCGCTTCATGGCAGGCATCGATGGCGGATTGAATGGCCGATGTGTCAAGTTGTTGTTTATCACCGGCGGCGCCATAGTCCCGGACATTGTAATCCGAAACGGCCCAGAGTGGGGCTGTGCATAAAAGAAATAGGATCAATACAGGTAGCATGATCCGAGTTTCGGTGTATTCCTTTAAAAAAAGAGTAAACGTCATTGTTAATCCATTTATAATCATAAATTATAGCTATTACTTTTTATCCTGATTGATTGCAGGATGATATTTATGTTAGCATGGCTCTTGTCTATTCGTACACCGGTGAAATTTAATCGGAGACTCTAGAAAATCATGAAACGCCGCACATTGTTGAAACATCTCGGCCAGGGCGCTCTGGCAACGCTTTCTATTCCCGCTGTTATGGGCCAGGGTGGGCCGGGGAAACGTCCCAATATTATTTATATTATGACGGACGACTTGGGGTATGGCGATTTGGGATGCTATGGACAGAAACAAATCCGGACACCGAACATCGACCGGATGGCAAAAGAGGGGACGCGTTTCACGCAATGTTATTCCGGTGCAACGGTTTGCGCGCCATCGCGGTGTTGCCTAATGACCGGTGTACATGGGGGGCATGCCAGAGTCCGCGATAATGTACCGCACGGGATTTTTCTTCAACCGGACGATTTCACACTGGGGGAATTGCTCAAACAGGCAGGCTATACAACGGGCGCAATTGGTAAGTGGAGCCTCGGCAATCCGGGATCATGGGGGATACCGAATTATCAGGGATTCGACGATTGGTTCGGGCACCTCAACCAAGACCAGGCTCATTTTTATTATCCGGATTACCTTTGGGATAACGACGAGGTGAAACTGTTATTCGGAAATCGCGGGCAGAAATTGAGGGAGTATACACACGATCTGTTTACAGACCGGGCGTTTCAATTTATTGAAGCGAACCATAACAACCCTTTCTTTCTCTATTTGGCTTATACAATCCCGCATTGGTCCGATTACGATGGAAATACACCGATGTCTCAGCCGGTTCCATCGGATGAACCATACAGCGATAAGGAATGGCCGCAAACCGAAAAGAATTTTGCCGCGATGATAACACGTATGGACCGCGATGTGGGCCGGATACTGGAGTTACTTAAAACGCTGGGCATCGATGAAAACACAATCGTTTTCTTTACTAGTGATAACGGCCCTGACAAATCGGAAAGCCATAGCCCTCAATTCTTTAACAGCGCGGGGCCATTCCGAGGGATCAAGCGCGATCTTTATGAAGGGGGGATTCGCGTTCCCATGATTGCGCGTTGGCCGGGGCATATTCCTGAAAACCGCACGAGCGACCAGGTTATGGCATTTTGGGATATCATGCCGACATTTGCTGAGATTGCGGGACTTCCCTGTCCGGAAAATACCGATGGGATTTCGGTGCTGCCTGCTTTGCTCGGTAAGCCTCAAGAGCGGCAGCATGATTATCTTTATTGGGATTATGGGCATATGCGCAAAACTTATATGCAGGCCGTACGCATGGGAGATTGGAAAGGCGTGCGGATTGGGCAGGATGCGCCGCTTGAATTGTACAACCTTAAGGATGACATCGGCGAACAGAAAAACGTTGCCGGACAACATCCGGAAATCGTCAACAAGATTGAGGGATTCATAAAGGAGGCCTATCGGCCGTCCAAGGATTATCAGATAGGGACGATTTATAAGAGGAAACCGTAGACGATCCGAAGGCGAGGGACATCAATTCGGGGAAGGCGGTTCATAGTTCCGCCTTTTGCGCTGGTTTGTGAATATATTTGAATCGCGAAAACACAAAAAAGGCACGAAGGGCACGAAACCTTTGCAAAGTTGGGTGGATGGCGGGGGAGTTTTTATGATTAGCAGACCTTTATACCACCTCTCGTGATTACTGAGAGTACAGAAAGATAATTTGATACATTATCATGATATAAATAGTTCATCTAAAAAGCGCCAGAGGCGCGAAAGTGAATAGCCCCGGGCGAGCATCGCGACGCCCGGGGTAACGGTTCTTCCAAAGCCCCAAGCGCTGTAAGCGCGCAAGAAAATTTCTTGATTTATTTAAACAAGAATCTCTCAATGGTGGGTGAAATCACCCACCCTACAGAGATACATATTTAGCTTAGAATGAACAGCGGCTCGTCAGGAGACTCGCCATCCCGGCCCGTGACCGCCGTGCGGCTATGCGAGCAATTTGTCAATCGCCTTTTGAGCGGTTAACTGCACGATATAGGATTGGTCCTGAAGTTTTTGTTTCAGTTTCTCAACCGCGCCCTGAATGATTTTCTTTTTCCCATTACGCTTAGCCAGATCGGTCAGCCCGGTAATACCGGCACAACGAAAATGCTCATCCTCTGGATCATCGAGAAAAGCATCAAACCACGCGATATCGTCATCGTTATGCCCGGATTCAAGCATGCGGTGGCGGTATTCGAGAAGGCTGTCTTTGAGACGGCGTTTCTGTGTTGGAGTCAGTTCAGACGCGAACTCCTGCGGTGAGGGATCTTCGCCCCACTCACTCGGTTTTTTCACAATTCGCGCTAAGGCTTCGATGGCCGCCAAACGAACTAGGTTGGAATTAGATTGCCGCACTTTCTCTAAAGTACTTAATGCAGACGCATCGCCGCGATGACCTAACGCCACCAGGATGCGCGGCTTGAAATCATCGTCCGCCTTTAGCACGGCGTCTTCTAACGCTGTTGCCGCGCGTTTGCCCGGGATTCTTTCCAAACAGAAAACTGCTTCTTCTCTTAGTTTTTTGTCTTTTAGAAAATCCGCGATCACCTCGGTCCGTTCATCGCCAGCAATCATCGAAAGATGACGTAAAGCAATGGCCTTGGACCATGTCTCGTAATTGCCTTCGAGCACATTGATATAGGCTTGGACGACGGATTCCCAACGGTTGCCTTTCAGGTGTTCGCCCACCGAATGGGTTAACCGTTTGAGGGCCTCATCGGCGGCTTTTGCGGTCATCATACTGGGCGAAACAAGCAGACCACATAAAGGGGGTATGACTTCCGCATCCATTTGAGCGGCGCTCTTAAAGGCGGCAAGTTGAACATCCTCAATATCGCTTTGTATATCGTTAAGAAATTTTTCAGATTCGGATTTCATAATCACTATCTCCGGTTTGTGCCTCATTCACCTGCAATGCATCAAATCTGCCATTCGCCGCGTCCGGGGCGGCTCAAGAGCCGGTTGGCCTCATCGTCATCAAGAACGCATTCGTTCACAGGATCCCAGCGGAGTTTGCGTCCGAGGTTGTAGGAAAGGTTTCCCAAAATGCAAAGCGTCGCAACACGATGAGCGGCTTCGATGTGCATGATCGGTTTCTCGCGGGTTTTGATGCAATCGAAGAAATTCTGGCGGTGGCCGGGGCTGTGAAAGACATCGACACCACCCGGAGGCTTTTTGAACTCTTTTGCCTTCGGTTCCGTATCGGTGTGCGAGGTATCGCCATAGGTGATAATCAGGTTTCCTTTGTCGCCGATGTAATTGGCTCCATAGGATTCTCTCGGCCATTCGAAACCTTCCTCATGCGGCTCGCCGGGTTGCGCCCAGATCAATGTCCAGTCCGGATCTTTGAATTGATAGGTAATATCCATATGCACCGGTGAATCATAGATGCCCGATTGATGCGGTTTGCCTGTGGCCTCGACCGTAACCGGTCCGGTGTCATCGCTATTCATAATCCACATGGCGACACTCATGACATGGGCGCCACGGTCACGGATTTGACCTGCGCCGGTGAATTGCATCCACCGGAAATTGCCATGGGTTCGTTTTTGGTTATAAGGAATCCAGCGGGCCGGGCCAACCCATTTTTCATAGTCCAGTTCGGGAGGGGGATCGCTGTTTGGAACCCAATCGCCGGTGGGAGTTGGATAGTGCCAACAACGCACTTCACGAACGCGTCCGATCTGTCCATTCGCGATGTATTGGTGGCCATAAAATGCGCCCGCTTGCGAACGTCCCTGCGAGCCGACTTGGACAACACGTGCATAGCGCTCTGCTGCATTCACCATTGCCCTGCCTTCTTCAATGGTTTTGCAGGCCGGTTTTTCCACATAAACATCTTTGCCGGCTTCGCAAGCATGAATACAGTGGAGGGCATGCCAGTGGTCCGGGGAGGCAATAAAGACCGCGTCGATTTCTTTTTGATCGAGCAGTTCCCGATAGTCGTTATAGAGTTTGAGTTGGCGTCTTATATTTTCATCTTCATCACAAGCGCGTTCCGCCGCTTTTTGAAGCCTGTTTGTGTCAATATCACACAGGTATTTCGACCACCCGGGATATACAAATCCCAATCCTCTGCCACCGATTCCGATATGGCCCAAAACCAAAGTCTCGCTGGGAGCGGGACGGTCCGGCGCGGCGCGGACACACTGAATCGGAACCAAATGAAACGCCGCAGAACCGGTCAAAGCCGCTGCGGCTGTTGTGTAGAGAAATTCACGTCTTGTCGATAGAGTCTTTTTTGCCATTATGGATGGATTCTCCCTGCAAAATCCCGGCATCGTTCAACGCCGTATTTTCACCATCTTAGCATAAATTCGTTTTGCGGGTCTCTGCCTGATTCAAGGAGCAGTGACAGCAGGGGTAGGCATGGAAAAGACTTTTTTTACTTTCCGTTAAGTGCGTAATCGGCGGGTTTCAATCCCTTTTTATGCTTACCAACGCCAATCGGATTAGGATTGTAATCTCCAACGAGAACGGCCTTTGATTTCGCCGGTATACGATCTTCCATTCCCATGGCCCAATAACAGGCATTCACCATCAGCCGCCGGAAACCTTCGCTTTTAAAATCGCCGCCATGCCCCATGGTGGTTGTGAAGACGCGGGCGGTTTTTCCACTTTCACCCGTATACGTTTTGATCCAAGCCACCGGGACCAGTTCCTTTTCCGAATTGGGTTTGTCGTCCGGATTCATGCCAAGTAATACCTGTCCCATTACGAGCGGTTTGCTATCGCCGGTCAGCGTTGTCAGTCCGTAAACATCAGAAGGTCCCCAAATATCATCACAGCCGCGTACGATGGGATGCTCTTCCATGCCTTCGGCAATTAATCCGCGTGTGCTTTCCTGCTGATGTTTGCCATAATGGCTGATCCAAGTTTCTCCCAAAACCTGACGTCCGAAACCGCCATCGAAATCTTTGTCTCGGAAACTGTATTTTGCGTACGGCCCCTCTTTATGGTTTATGATATTAAAGGCGTGAGTAGCGGTTCGCAGGCCAACAATCGGTTTGCCGGAGTTGATGTAATCGACGATGGTTTTCATTTGCTCATCGGGCAAGTCGCGAAAGCGTGTAAAGATCACCATTAAATCGGCATCTTGGAGTGCTTCTAGTCCCGGGATATTGTCGAGTTGCTCGGGATCGATGGTTCCATCGGTACGGTTAATTGCAAAAAGCACAGTGCATTTGAAACCATGATGCACGGCGAGAATTTTCGCGAGCTGAGGCATGGACTCTTCCGAACGATATTCTTCATCGCCGGTAATGAAAACGATGTGCTTACCCTGTCCCGGCCCCTTGGCGCCTTCATAAGTGATCCAAGAATCTTCAGCGGCAGCATAACCGGCGACCGAAAGCAACACACATAGCGGCATTATACCCACCATCATCTTATGCAAGCATTTTGTTCTCATGGCACAGCCTCTTGTTGGTTTAAAGTCAAACTAACGATACCACATCACGATAGGCAAATCACGATGGATGCGATTTATCGACGCTACATCGACATGAGCGAAATAGGCAAAAAAGAGGATCAGCGGGCAGGTAAAACAATCCTGTGACGGTCAAGCGTCGTGCCCTCAACATAGGTGAGGTTCGCCAATGCCTTGCGGCGTTCGATTTGAGCGCGGACGGCATTCAACCTGGCTTCGATCAAATCCCGGCGGGCCACCAGGACCAATAGGTTTGTGGAACGCCCCACTTTGAATTTTTCCAACTCGGCTTGATATTGGTCCTCTTTTAGGTGGGCAGCACGGCGGGTCAAATCGATTTGCCGTGTGGTTCTTTCGACCTCGAGCAGTGCCGTACGGACATCCAGTTCGACGAGTTGTTCAAGATTGAAGAGCGCTTCTTCGGCCTGTTCTTTGTAAAGACCTGTCCGTTTGTGGCGGGCTTTGTCAGCAAGATTTCCCAACGGTACTTGGAATAGGAATCCACCGCTGACATCGTAGTTTTCATCTTTGATCATAGACTCGACCGAATCGGTGAACGTACGCGCGAATCCGGTATGCCCTAATGTGACAAAGAAGTCGAGTTTGGGAAGAAGGCCATTCTTTGTGCGGACGAATTCAATTTCGTTCTTATCAATCTCCAGCTGGGCCTGGCGGAGTTCCGGACGATTGCTCAAAGCGATAAAAACACAGTCATTCGTGGTATCCGAGAATTGCGGCGGATTCGCTTCGGGAGTATCGGTTAAATGCAAATAAAGTTCCCATGGGCGGTCAGAGCCGGGATTCAATGCACGTATCAATTCCAGACTTTTGGTCTGCAATGCGACTTGCGCATCGACAACAGCCGATTCGCGCAGGGCGACTTCGCCTTCAGCCGCCGCTAATTCGATTTCGCCCAATGCGCCGACATCAATACGGTCTTTGGTTTCCGCATACTGCTGTTGCGCCAAATCCAAAGACACATCTTGTATTTCTAATTCTTCATGGGCCAGCTGAATATCCCAATAGATATCTTCGGCATTGAATAGAAGCGCATTCACAAAACCTTGAAGCTCATAGCGTGATATTTCAACATCCGTCTCCGCCAGTCGGACACCGGCGAGATTAACTTCTTTCCCATACCCTTCCATTACAGGCATCACCAGCGATGCACCTATACGGGTGGAATAGAGTTTTCGATAGACATTCGACGAGCGGCGTTCGGCATTCAGCCCGGCATCCATCTCAAGGCCGAGCGGCAATTTTTTGCTGACAGCAACATTCATCTCTTTGGTTTGAGATTCGACTTGTCTGAAATCACCAACCCCGGAAGTGCGCTGTCCGGTGGTATCGGACGCGTTTATCTCTCCGTCCAGAGAGGGATCAAAAACAGATCCTTGTTCATCGATGAATGTCTCGTAGATTTCAGGGCCATAACGTTCAACTGAGAGAGAACGGTTGTTTTCCAAGACCATCAGCAGGCAATCGCGGACAGATAAGCTGATTGTGGCATCAGCCACAAGTCCGGATTCTGCACTCCATGCAACCGAGCCGCAAAGAGATGAAAAAAGTAATAACCAACAACAAAGTCTAGGCTGCATGAAATCTACACCTCAAGAAGTTTAACGTTCGGTCAATCCGCCGCCGGTTTCGGTTCCCGGCGTTCAAATAAAGTGTAGAGCACGGGAATAAATAGAAGCGTTATAAATGCCGAGCTGAGCAAACCGCCGATGACCACGCGCGCCATGGGAGCCTGCATTTCTCCGCCTTCGCCCAAGCCCAAGGCCAAAGGAGCCAAACCGACCGAGGTGGTTAGTGTTGTCATAAGCACAGGCCGTAAGCGGCGGCGCGCCGCCTCAACAACGGCATCATAAAGCGCCATCCCATCACGGCGGCGGAGTAAATTCATATAGTCAACCAGAATAATAGCGTTGTTTACAACGATTCCGACAAGCATGATGCAGCCGGTAAATGCCTGTAAATTAAATGTTGTGTTGGTTAGAACCAACATCAGCGAAACACCGACGACACCCAAGGGGATTGAAAACATTACGACAAACGGATCGACAAGCGATTCGAACTGGGAGGCCATAACCATATAAACCAAGATGATCGCCAAGGCAAAACCGAGCAGGAGTTCCTGGAACGCTTCCTGTTGTTCCTCATATTCGCCACTGGCGGCGATCTCAAAATCCTGCGGGCGGGGAATGGCGGAGATTCGCTCAACGACTTCACGCATCACCGATCCCAAATCCCGGTTTTCAATGCTTCCGGAAACGGTGACAATCCGTTCTTGATCTTCACGTTCGATTTCCACGGGACCTTCGCGGCGCTGCAGCTGTACGACGTTTTTAAGCACAACACTGTGGCCGTTTTCTGTCGTCACTGTCATATCCGTCACATCAATGATAGATAGGCGGTCGGCTTCTTTAAGGCGGACGAGTATTTTGTACTCATTACCGCCCTCTCGAAACAGTGTTGCGCTGGTGCCCGAGAGGCTGGTTTCGATATCTTGAGCAATCTTTGAGACTGTCAGGCCAAGGGCCGCGGCCTTGGCCCGGTCGATGCGGACAATTTCTTCGGGTTGTCCCTCTTCACGGCTGATTTGGACGTCGGTAATTCCTTCAACTTGTTCCATTTCTTCTTGGACACGCTTGGCGAGGCGTCCGGCGATTTCAAAATCATGTCCACGCACTTGTACTTCGGCTTCGTCTTCACCTCCCGCCAATACACGAAAAACCCAAAGCCCCTGGCCCTCACGCACACGAATGACGGCTCCCGGAATATGTGCCAAGAGCGGACGCAACGCGCTCGCAACCTCCGCGCTGGAACGTTTTCGCTCGGCGACCGGAAGTAGAGAAACACGGACCTCGCCGAGATGACCTCCAGATCCCATAAATCCCATTGAACCGACACGGGCATAAATCGTCGTGGCTTCGGGGACATTGTCCTCAATTATTTTCTCGACCTGTTTTGTCGTTTCATCAACCACCTCAAGCCGGGTACCTACCGCCGTTTCAATCTGGACGCGGACTTCACTTTCATCGGCCTTGGGCATGAATTCCACACCAATACGTTGGACTAATCCCATGCTGCCGGCCAAAAGGATCAGCACAAACAAGATTGTTAAAGGACGGTGCCGAAGTGCGGCTTTTAAAAGCAGAAGATATTCGGCTTCAATGTGGTGATAGAAAAAACCTTTTTGCTCTTTTTTATCGGCAGATTGAACCGGGCGGTTGTTTCGACGGTAAAAGAGCGTGCATAGCACCGGAATAAGCGTAAGCGCGACGACCAATGAACAAAACAGGGCAAAACAAACAACCGATGCGAGTTGTTTGAACGTGACACCGGAGATACCGCGAATAAAAAGGACCGGCAAGAAAACGACCAGCGTGGTCAGTGTGCTGGCGAAAACCGCTGTGGCAACTTCATCGGTTCCATCGAAGGCTGCTTCACGGATGCCTTTACCGCCTTCACGAAGGCGAAAGATATTTTCAAGTACGACAATTGCACTGTCTACCAACATCCCAACGCCGAGTGCCAAGCCACCAAAGGTCATGACATTCAGTGTGAAATCGAAAAAATACATCAGACCGAATGTGGCAAGAATCGAGATGGGAATTGCTACGCTGATAATCGCTGTGCTGCGAAAACTGAGCAGAAAAAGGAAAAGAATCACCGCGGCTAAAATTGCGCCATAAAAGGTTGCATTACGAACCCCGGCAATCGCCCGTTTGATATAGTCTGATGTATCTAAAATGGGGGAAACATGGATTTGCGGGAAGTCGCGGTTGATATTATCCAATTCCTCCAATACGGCTTCCGCGACCTGGACAGTATTGCTTCCGGATTGTTTATTCACCGCCATACGCAATCCGGGGACTCCGTTCAAACGTACAACCCGGGTTATTTCTTCATGTGAATCTTCAACTGTGCCGATGTCCTTGAGCAGGATCGAAACGCCGTCGCGTACCTGCACAACAGTATTGCGAATCTCATCCAGCGTTTCATATTCGCCTTTGGTGCGGACCAAAACATCCAGATCGCCGTCATCTACCCGCCCGGCCGGAAGATTGAGATTTTCCGCATCCAATGAAGCAAGCACCGATTCAAGTGATAAATTGAGAGCCGTTAATTTACGGCGGTCGAGGTTAACGTGAATTTCCCGCCTAAATCCGCCGCGGATTTCGACGGCCGCAACGCCCGGCAACCGTTCGAGGCGGTTCTTGAGTTGGCGCTCAGCCAGTTCATACATTTCGACCGGATCTAAACTTCCGGACATACCGATATACATCACCGGATATGCGGAAAGATCGAATTTATAAATAACCGGCGATTCGGAGTCATCGGGGAGCCGGCCACGCACGCGGTCCACACGGGAACGTACATCGTTTGCGGCTTCATCCAAGTTTGTGCCCCAAATAAAACTTACCCGGACGGCACTCATTCCCTCAGTTGAATTGGATTGTATTTTTTCTACACCTTGAATCGAACTGACCGTTTCTTCGATGGGCCGTGTGATAAGTTGTTCGATTTCTTCAGGGCCGACATGAGCGTATTCTGTCCGTACCGTAATCGAGGGGTAGGTGATATCCGGCATCAAGTCGATGGGGAGACGCAAAAATGAAATCACACCGAAAAGCACCACAATCAAAAAGAACATCATTGTGGTGACAGGCCGCCGAATGGCAATGTGCGTGATTTTCATTCCGAAGCGCTTTCCTCTGCGGGCGATTCAGCGGGCTGGCTTTCAACAATCGCATCGCCATCGTTGAGAAGATGCTGACCCATGGTGATAATCCGCTGGCCGGGCTCGATTCCTTTGATTTCGACAGACTCTGCATTAACCAGTCCGGTTTCGACGACAACGAACTTGGCGGTGTTCATATCATCGCTGGGAACAAAGATGCCTTCCTGCATATCGCGCTTAACCAAAGCGCGGCTGGGAATCAAGGTGACACCCTCATGGGTGCTGAAGTGGATACGAACGCGGGTAAACATCCCCGGTTTGAGCAATTGATCGGGATTGGGAACCTCGATCTCGACTTCGGCCGAGCGTGTATCCGGATCAAGTATGGGGGCAATACGAGAGACTGTTCCCGTAAAAGACCGATTGGGATAAGAATCGACACTCAAAATGGCTTCGAGTCCGGTACGGATTTTTGCGTAATCGCGTTCGACAACACTGATTGTTGTTTGGACCGATGAAATATCCGCAAGAGAGACAATCGGCGTTGTGGATGAAACCATGGCGCCTTCATCCATGAATCGTTTGCCTACAACTCCGGAAATTGGCGCGCGTATTTTTGTGTATGAAAGTCTGACCTTTTCGGCCTGGAGCATCGCCTCTTGCTGGCGGATTCCGGCTTCTGCGACTTTTTTGCGGGCAATGAGGCTCAGGTAAGCGGCTTCGGCCGCTTCCATATCGGCTGCCGATGCAACTTTACGTTCGCGCAATGTTTTAATCCGTTGCAGCTCGCTTTCCGCATTGGTCAGATTGGCTTCGAGTTCTTCAAGAGAGGCACGCGCAAGAACCAAGCGTGCGCTGGCCTCTTCAACAGTGTGTTGCAATTCAACTTCATCTAATTCGGCCAGGAGTTGGTCTTTTTCGACATGGTCACCTAGATCGACATGAACCGCGCTGACCCGGCCTGAAATCTTCGATGAAACCAAAACCTCCGCTTTGCCTGCCAGCGAGCCGGTGAACTCCACAATATCTTTAATATCGCCGCGTACCGCTTCGGTCCATTCAATGGCAATCGGGGCTTTGCCTTTGGCGCCCGATGAACCACCGGCCTCCGAGGTGCTATAAAGCCTCCATGCCACGGCGGACGCCACGACCACAATAAGTAACAGAGCGATGAAATGTCTCATAGCGCCTTTCAGGCCGAAGCCAGCCTCACTAGGGCATTAGAGTTCTCTGCCAAGGGCAACACGAATTTACAGCCGCAATCGCCCACGCATTAAATTGATAACGAGAAGTATATGGATCTATGCTCGCCACTCCAATCCCTTTGCAGACATAAGCCTTGGGCTGCAATTATGCATTTTGACGGAAATGGCTTTAAAACGCCTTTTCGGGAAATCCGGGGGAACCCGTGTTTGGGCCACCGTATGGAGTGAGTTGGGTGGATCGGGAGTTACATGCGTATTTTAGAAAACAGCGGCTTACAAGGACATTCTCCCTTCCGCGTTGCTCGCCCCTGAACATTCATTAAATGGGGAAAAACCGGCTGGTTCTAAAGACCGTTGATGATATTGCAGTTGCAGCCCGGCTTTGGCGCGCCCACCCAAAGAATATCGCCTTTGCTGCCGAGTCCATTCGAGGCTTTGTAAATAAAATCCGGATTGCCATTGGTGCATTTGCCATCGCGTTCACCGCCCCAGCCGTTGATTTTATCCGGACCCCAACTGTTGATACGCCAGGCATGCCCCCAGCCGCCGGTGTTGACATAATCATAGGCCCAACCCCATTGGTTGTAATCGGCCATATTGGCATATGTCGCAAACGGATCCACGGGGACTGAACTGAGATAAGCGATTGGTGTGGTCATCCGGTAATAGCGGATTTCATTGGGGTGGGAACCATCGATACCCCGCACACGATTCTCGGTCCAAGGCGGATAGTCATTGCAATCCAAACGGTAACTTTCAAGCGCTGTCTCGATCGTTTTCATATCGGAGATTGCCCGGGAAATCTTGGCGCGTATCTGCGCATTCAGAAAATTGGGCACGGCAATTGCCGCCAAAATCCCGATAATTGCCACGACAATTAACAGTTCGATGAGTGTGAACGCGCCTTTTTTCTCTCTCTCCGACGGTGACATGCCGTATCCTCCGCGGTACGCGTAACATTTCCCGGCATTACCCTCGATTTTTATTTTTCATGCGGATTATGATTCGTCAATAGGAAATTTCGGAATTCCCGGGGCGAATTTATACTGTAATCCAACGGTATCCACAGCCTTGAGGCAAGTGGATTACCTCGTAATCGGGAAAGGTTTCCTGCAATTTTTTGCTTAATTTACGCATTCCCGGCTCTTCACTGGTGCCGTGATTGACCACCACCAACGGACGTCCGGTATCTTCGGCAAAGACCGTTTCGGTCCACGTGCGCAGGCTATCATCGATTGCCACAAACAGGTCCGGTTCCATATCCGCGTGGAAAATCGGATTGCAGTGGCATCCGGTGCCCACACCGATGCTGCGTACGGTACTATCCGGATCGCCATAAAAGCCTACACCGGATTGATCTAACGCTTTGAGTTTTGCGGCGATCATTTGTGCGGCCTCCTGGGCGGTTTGCGGTTCAATGCGGTACACGTTGTAATAAGTTCTTTGCCGTAAGATATCTTTAGCCGTGAATCCCAACGCTTCACCGAATGCGAAGGGAATGCCGAACTCGGGAACCTTATCCAAGACATCATGGCAACGGATGATGGTAAGGCCTTGGTCGCGGATCCAGGCGGCTTTTTCCTCAACCAATTCCATATACAGTTTATTTCCGGCCTCGGATTGCTGAAGACGGCTGTCTTCACGGACTTTGTCCAAGTCCCAGTGCGTATAAAATGTCGGCTCATGCACGACCATTACATTGACGCCTTTGGCCACAGCGTCTTTGCAGGTCTTCCAGTAGGGCATCCAGGCCGTCCCGATTTTGCGGACCTCTTGTTCGGGATCGCCGATAATCACACGGTCCACGGAGGGCTCATCCACTTCACAAAGGGAACGTAAATAGTTTTGAATATCGATTGCTTTCATCGGTTTGCCTTTGAGGCTTTTAGGTTGCGCATTAGCAATTTGAATCGGTGTTACCGCCGCCACTGTGCTCAAGCCGGCTATTTTCATAAGTTCTCTACGTTTCATGGTTGCGTATTCTTTCTCTTACCTAGCTCTTTTGTCTGGTGCTGTGGATTGCTCAACTTAAGTTCCGTGTAGAAATCCTGCGTGAAGAGATTACAGCATCTTGTCAGCTAACCATCTGATTGTCATGCCGGAGTTGGCTTGCTCTCGCCATATGACAAACTTATTACTATTGTGCTAGAATATTTACACGGAAGTAATTAGGGCCTCTCTCTTGAGCCGGAGTTGGGGGTGGTGAGAGAAACGCCTGTTCAGGCAGCAGAGGGTGATTATGGGGGATAATCCCTTTCTTAAGATTCTTCTTGCTATCGCATTTCTAGTCGTTTTGGTTGTTTTTGCCGTCATCATGACCAAGCCTTCGATACCGGCTGAAGGTGAGGCTCAGATAAGTGTCTATTATGCATCGCCTACACCCACACCACCGGCTGAGGTGACGAAGCCTGGGGAACCAACACCGCAGCCCGGCACACCGGCATCAGAACCCGCCGCTGAAGAAGTGTACGCTTCCGAAGAAGTGGAGGCCGATTCACGCAGTATTACCAGGGCCGCGATTGCTCCCTATAAACTTCGGATTGAGGATGCCATGGGGGTGCCCATTGCCGCCGGACGGGTTTCTATAGGATCGCGGGATGTTGCATTTCGAGAAGGTGTCTTTTCGCTGGAGCCGCCATTTGACGATAGTGTTTCGATTCAGGTATCCGCCGAAGGGTACCAATCTATTGCGCGCACATTGGAGCCGGTTTCGGGCGGCGAACGCACGCTGGTTTTGGAATACCTTACCGATTTCGAATTTCGTGTTTACGAAAAATCCAAAATTAAAACAGTACCGGGAGCGACTGTGAAGATTTGGAAGGCGGATAATCCTAAACGGCCCATTGCGAAAAAGAGTCATCTTTCATTGGGGATTTATTACTCGCGTGGGCATGATTCCATCGCGACGGTATTGGATGGCGAAGATTGTGTTTTGGAACCTTCATCAACGCCATCAAGCGATTTTGAACGCATGATTTTGCCGGATGGCTTGATTCGTTTCCCGGGCAAGGGAGATAAGGTGACCGCTCTTGGCAGTTGCTGCTGGTATGAAGGAATATTTCCCCGGTTCGATGTTCCCGAGTACCATTATTTGCGCTATGGCTACATTCCCCAAAAGCAAAAGTATTCATGCAGGCTTCGAATTTGGGATGCTTTGTATTTTTCCGCCTTACGGGAGGTCATGCCCCGCACCCATGCTTTTGAAAAATGCGAGTTGATGCGTGAAGATTCAGAGCCTTGTTTTACTTTTATTGGGTTTCCTCAAATGCCGGATGGTCTTGAGGTATTTGAAACGCTCACCGCGGATACGGGCGGACGTTGTTCGATAAAGAATCTCGTGCCTGCTCTTTATTACGCACAGGCGGAGAAGGATTCAAAGATCAGCGAAATGTTTCCTTTGCATCCGGCCTGCGGCGGTGCATTGCTTACGCTGTATGGCGGAAGTCAAGTCCGAGTCAATGTATATTGTAGAGGTCTGGAGAACTCCAAGACCGATGTGGGGTATGTGAATGGTGCGGATGTAAAACTGACGTCGCTCGATTCGACCGGCATGGCTTCATTTTCTGGTGTTACGGGAGATAGCTATGTCCTTTTTAAGGATGTACCATTCGGACGCTATCGTCTGGAAGTGGAATCCGTTGACGGTTCATATAAAAGCGAAGTCGATATCGATTCTCCATTCGAGAGTTTCAAAATCCTGCTTGATGAGTGGGAACGTTATTCCATTTCCGGCCGGGTGTTGGAGCGGGAAACGCAAAAGCCGGTTCCCGATTATGAATTAATCGCACGTGGAGACGAGAATGGCTTTCGAACTTCCATTGTGAAAACGGACCGGGAGGGGAATTTCATTTTTCACGATGTTCCACCGGGACAGTATAACCTTACCGGAGAGATTGCTGACGGGGATATCTCCGGGTTAACTTATCTTTTCTATGGAACGGATGAATCTCCCAAAACGGCTGAGTTTCTTCAGAAGACATCACGCAACGGTAATTCTGGATTCCTTCAGATTGAAGTTGTGGACCGGAATATTGAGAATCTCGAGGCCTTTGTCACCAAAGTTTATGAAACCAAGTTTTCGGGAATTGTGACCGGTTCGGATGGCCAGCCCGCACCGGCCGCGCATTTGATGTGCACAGGATATGCTTTTGGCATGATGGTTCACGAAATAGAATGGCGTACAACGCCTACTGAGCCCCAGACGGATACCGAAGGGAGATTTTCGTTTTCAATCTTTTCGGGGGATGCCTATGAGGGACAGCAATTCGACTTTGGGTTAAAGGCCATGACCGGACAGATTATTCCAGCCCACTGGAAACCAAATCCCAATGAGAAAAACTCATATAGCATGATTGAGGAGAAGTTCGTTGCGACACAACGAGGGGAAATCTCAGTTTCAGGAAGCGTGGGAGAGGTATTCGATAATTTGCATATTTCTCTGGAGGCATCCGGAAACCATACGGTGTGGGTTCACGTGTTAATCGAGCCAAGTGATGCCCAGGTTGGTGGAGGGAATGTGTATGCCGGGCAGAATATGTTGGATTTGCCGGTCATTCAGATTGAGGATTATCAATACCGGATCGATTATGTCTCCGCTGGCGAATTGGACTTGCTTTTTTATCAGCACGGCTTTTTTCCGGTTGAAACACCATCCGGGACACGCTCGGTTACTAAGTTTCGCGAAGAGAAATTCTCGGTTACGGTACCGGAAGACAAACCCGAGGTTTATGTCGATCTTACGCCTTGCAAAGCAGGCTATTTGTGGGGAGTAGTGGTCGATGGCAACAAGAATCCTCTTCCGAATATTCCTATGAGAATCGAGTGTCCTACGAATGGTGAAGTGCGGAATAAGGGAACAGATGCGAATGGTGCTTTCTTCTGTGATACTCTGATCGATGGTTATCCGTATTCAATTAATGTTTTGCATCCGGAAAGCCGGGAGGTGATTACCCGGATCAACGGTGTCGAAGCGAGCCAAGGGGATATTGTGATTCCGGTCCCGGACCTTGCACCGTAAGGGGCTGGAATATATAGCCTTCTGGAATATGTTCTGTTCAGAAATCGAGAAGGATTTTTGTATCTCTTTTTTGTGCTATAATTTCTGGTGGAAAAGATGGTACTGCCGATTTATCGTGCCGTGGAGGAGCAAGGTTTGTAGTGTCCGCTCAGAAAGGAGTGGCCGATATGGAAGAAGACAAACGCCATGCGACACAAAGAAAACACCGTTTGGCCACCAAACTTAGGAAGCGCCTAGCTCGGGAAGAACTGTTTAAAAAGAAGACAATCACAGTTCTGTTTATGCTTTTGGCCCTCGTCATCGCCGTCCTGCTGATCGTATTCAGCCAATCCTGGCCTAAGTATCCGGTTGCCGGAGAATAATAGACAAGGAATGGTTGCGCATTGCCCTCGTTCCTTTCCTTCCAGACACCAAAGAGACCGGGATTTGTGTCTGTGCTAGTATGCCCATGTGCTTTGTGCCTGCGATTGTGTTATCGGTTTGGCGCCGGATTCCAGGCTTTCGGAAGTCCGTATTTGCTGCACAGTTTAAAATGGAGCGAAAAGAATGCGTGACCGTTTTTTTTCTATGAGGTTCTGTGAATTTTTATCGTCTTGTTTGATTCTTACTTGTCTGATTCCCTGTGTTAGCACAGCCGAAAGTCCGTATGCGCCCGGCCCCGGGAAGTACCCTCGTTTCGATGCCAAAGATGCGGAACCGGGGGTCGAGTATGGTGTCCTTGAAGATTTCCCGTTGCCCAAAACGATTCTCTATAGCCTGGGGGCGGATGAATTGCTGGCTGATGCCGAGGAGTGGGCACGGTCCGGATTTTCAGCCTTCTTTTTAACTGGTATTGCCGGCGACTGGTCGAGCGATGTTTGGGCCGCGGACGGCAAGCCATGGACGATTGGGGTGTCCGATACAACCTTCCAGACTGTCAAAAAGGCCAATGAACTTTGCCATAAGCTCGACTGCGACGTTTTTTTGACGACGGCCTTTAGTCATGAATACGACTGGTTTGACGATAACGCCTGGCCGAAGATCGAAAACAACTTCCGTCAGAATGCGATCTTTGCCCGCGAAACCGGCTGTACGGGCATTGCTGTGGATATCGAGTACATCCATCGCCAATACCATTTCAATTGGCCGGGCTACTCTTATGACGGCTATACGCGCGAAGATGTGGTTAAAGCCATCCAAGCCCGTATGACCGGCATTATCCGGGCCATGTACGATGAATTTCCGGACATGGTATTTTTGACATTCCCCGAATGCGGTGCGGGTTTGGGTGGATTGATCCATGTCGCATGGATTGAGGAAGCCGCACGTCGTAAGGCTCCCGGGGGTATCCATGTTTGTCAGGAGTATACCTATCGGCGCCCCAACCTCCGTTATGTGTTCGGCCACGCTTGGATGAATAGCCTCTTTTACCAAAAAAATCTCAGCGAACGTGGGAAATCCTATTGGCGGGAGAAATGTTCGATTTCTCCCGGGCTTTGGCCATTCGGTGAAGATCCTGAAGACTATCACGGCGCCCCGCCCAGCATTGAGGAGTTTCGCCAGGGGGTTGCGGCATCGCTTATGATTGGACGGAGATATAACTGGATTTACAGCCACAACGCGCGCGCCCTTATGCTTGGACGTAATACCGAGTCTTATCCGGGTGGAGAGAATTGCGGCGAATTTATGAAGATTCTTAAAGAGAGAAAGGTCGCATTGAATCCGGCCTACGCCGCCGCCGCGAAAGATTTACGCCGCCTGGAATTGCGGGATTATAGTCCGGAACTGGGAGTGTCGGTTGTTGTTAGTTTGGCCGGTCCGCGGGAAGAAGGCGAATTCAGTTTAATGCCGTGTGAGGTAATTAATCGTAGCGTGTTACGAGACATGCAACCCCAACTTTGGGATATAAGCCTTCGAGTGCTGAAAGGCGAACTGGTTGATTTCCCAAAAGAATTAGGCACAAACACAAAATGGATGCTGCTCGGTCCCTTCGATAACGCAGGCAAAAAAGGTTTTGATACGGCTTATCCTCCTGAGAGTGAACTAAAAACCGATGGCGAATACGATGGCGTAAACGGTAAAATTCGTTGGTCCGAGTTCACTCCCACATCTCCCCGCAACGCTTCTGTGAATTTGGCAGGCATATTTGAGCCAACCGAAGAAGTGTGCGCATACGCTTTGTGTTATGTTCATTCACCCAAAGCGCAACATGTCCAAATCCGTCTGGGGGCCAATGACACCTCCAAACTGTGGGTGGGCGGGGAACTTGTTTTTAAAGACACTTTTGAAGGCCGCGCGCTCTTGGATAAGGATGTTGTTGAACTGGACCTAAAGGCCGGGGCAACTCCTATTTTGCTTAAAGTATGCAACAATAAACTGGACTGGGCTTTCATTTTCCGGATTACCGATCAAAACGGGGATCCGGTCCCCGGTCTCACGTACCGGCTTACACCATGAAACAGCACGTGTTCGGTGTTCTCAAACCGCGGTTTTTGCCACTGGTTTTGCTTGGCGCGATTGTGAATTTGCCGTTATTGGTTTGCGGCCGCGAAGCAAAGCCCGTACTAAAATGGAAATTTCATACAGGGAGCCGAATCTATTCGTCGCCGGTTGTGGGAGATTTTGGCGACCGGCCCGGCGATGAAATCCTTACCTCATCGAGCGAAGAGCGGAAACTGATTTGTCTCGGTTCAGATCAGAAGGTTCAATGGACCTACGATGATTTTATTCTTCGGCTCACTTCAACACCAACGATTGCGGATATCGATGGCGACGGCCATTCAGACATCATCATCGCTACACGGGAGAGCGGCGTTGTGTGTCTGGATCGTGACGGAAAACTGATTCGTAAAATTCCGGTGCAAGGCGGCATCTCATGGGGGAGTATTACCGCGAAAGACTTGGATGGTGACGGCAAGCCGGAACTTGTATGGATTACAGACGAAGGGAAGATCGAGTGCCATCGAGCTGACAGTCAGACTGTATGGGAGTTTGATACGCCAAACGCTCCCGCTCCGTTGGGACCGCCCGCGGCCGGTGATGTGAATCTAGACGGGAAATCTGAAGTTGTTTGTGTCGGCGGGCCACAGACTCTGTATTGCCTGGATCATGGCGGCCAGTTGCTATGGAAATTGGATAGCCTCGCGCCATTCACTACCGGGCCGGTAATTGCGGATGTTTTGGGAGATGAGCATCCCGAAGTCCTTTGTGTATCAATCGATGGGATTTTCTTTTGCCTTGATGGCGGTACCGGAAATATTTTGTGGAATTATAGAACACTGCGGACACGAATCGATACGACGATTGCTGTTGGGGATGTGGATGCGGACGGCAACCGGGAAATACTTTTTGGCGATGGTTTGGGCTACCTCTACTGCCTGAAAGCAACCGGTAATGAAGCCTGGTCCTACAAATCAAATGATTGGATTGAAAGCACGCCTGTTCTAGGCGATATAGATGGGGATGGTGAAATCGAAATCCTATTCGGATCGGCGGATGGGAATTTGTATTGCCTTTCATCTCAAGGGGAAGCAGAATGGATTTATAAAATCGGCAAACGTATTGCCGCTTCACCGGCATTGTGCGATTACGATCAGGATGGCATTACCGATATCCTGATACCTGCGCATGATGGGTATCTTTATTGTCTTACGATGAATGCCAAATGGGAACCATCGGCCATGCTGTGGCCCTTTAGGCGTTATGACTTTCAGCAGACAGGATGTCTGCCACCGAAATGAACGGGAATATTTCACGCGCTCGATTCACAAATCATTGGATGCCGGTCACGGTTCTTGTGGCCCTGTGTTTGCCTGTATGGTCAAAGCCTGTATTTCAACTCACACCTGATGATGAGGGTGTTCTGGAAAATGCAGAAGAAAAGACGGTGACATGGGAGCCGGGAATCGGACGCTTTGGGGGAACCGGGCTTCAGGTTTCTGGTGGCCCATCTGCGGAACGTCGGCAAATCATGGTATTCAGCGAGCCCAGGCAACTTCTTGGACCTGAGCGTTACCGTGTGGAATGTTGGATACGAGCGGCAGAAGGCACGGGCCGTGTCGATGTTTATTTTTATGAAGCAAGCACAGGCAAAGAAATCAATCATAAGACAATCTTAAATGTTAAGAATTCGCAGGAATGGTGTTATGGGGCCTGTGATATTTCGATTCAGGCCGAAGAAAACCTGGCATATAACATCGCGCTTTCAGTCTCAGGCGAGAAAACTGCATTCGATGGAATTGCGGTGCACGCCTCGAATTCGATTTTGCCGAATGGCGATTTCAAGAAACTTGAAACCTACAATGCCGGGCGGGGAGAGAAACAGCCTAACATTCCTTGGGGATGGCGGCGTTTGATTTTTAACCAAACGGAACATGATGAAGCGGAAGTCACCTATTTCGTTCAGGAAGACTCCGATGGCAATAGGCTGCATTTGGAAAAGGGGAAAGGTTTTTGCGTTTTATCGGCGGAGCCCGTGCATCGGTTTGAAAGCAAGGCCGATCTTGTTGCACGAGTGTATACCGATGCCGCTTCGACACTTATGCCGGTTTTGGCAATTCAGCAATATGGTCCGCATGGACTTTTGATAGAACACCAATCATCGCCCACGGCAAAAGTGATTGAGGATCGAAATCAGATTTGCATTTCCACCGATCCGATTCCGCAGCATCCGGATATGCAGCGCGTGGTGCTGTTGCTTCACTATCCGATGCAATCGGGTTCCTCGGACATTGGGTTGGCGGAATTGGTTTTGTTGGAAAAAGAAAAGCCGGATATTCAGATTTTTGCGAACCAGGCGGGTTATGAAGCCGGTACGCCGATGCGGTTTGTTGTGGCTTCGGATATATTCCCAACCGGCGGGCGCGGGCGATTCGTTTTGCGGTCAAATAACGGCAAGCATTACGACGGACGCCTTCTCGCATTGGGGCGAAGCACCGGGGCAAATCAAAGCGATTGGGGAAGTTATTATTTTGAGGCTGTACTCTCCAATCCCGAGGCGGGAGATTATATTTTGGAAGCCTTCTTGGGAGACGGAACGGCCTCTTTGGCTAATGTCAAAATCCATAAGAATTTGTTGCTCGAAGAAACGGGGGAACTTGGCTATCGATTTTACAGTATTCAACGTTGCGGGTGCGAGGTTCCCGGTTGGCACGGGCTATGCCACATGGACGATGGACGTCTGCCGGATGGGACACGTGTCGATGTTACCGGCGGATATCATAATGCGGGCGATTTTCATAAACATATGATGGATAACACCCCGGTTTCTGTATACGGGATGATTTCCGCGTATGAACGATACAAAGATTATTACGATGCTATCGACCGGGATGGCAGCGGACATTCGGATTTGCTTGAAGAAGTGCTGTGGGGATCGGATTGGCTGAAAAAGATGGTCGATCCGAAGACCGGTCATATTTGGATGAATGTGACCAACGATATTGATTATTACGGTATTCCCGAGAACGATACTGACGGAATCTCCGGGACAGATGATGACCGTTTAATCGGAACCAACGATCCGTATGATCTGGGCGCTTTTACGATGGCCGCTTGGGCGGCGCTTTCCCGCCATGTTGAGGATCCATCGTATTTGAAGTACGCCAAAAATCTTTGGGCGGTGTATGAGAAGGATATTTTGGCGGGATATAACCCAAGGCATATTTTCAGTGCGCTTGAACTTTATCAATGCGCCCAAAATGAAGCGTACCGGCAAGCGGCGGAGGTGCTTGCGGAAAGATTATTGAGCTTACAAAACCAAGAGGGCTGGTATGCCCGGACACCGGGTGGAAATCCCGAATTTCGCATCTTGGATGAAGGAACCACTCCGGCGGCGCTGGCAACGTTTGCGTTGGCATTTCCCGATTCGCCGCTTCAGGGAAAGATTCGTTCAAGTCTTCGCGATTATTTTATATGGTGTTTTCGTATTACCGATAATCCATTCGGATTGTTGCGGAATTATGACGGCGGCGAATGGTTTTACTTTAAGAGCCGTGGTGATTGGTTCGGTGGAAACAACAGTGAGTATTGCTCCGTGGCTTGGGCCGCTTTTCTGACCGCTCATCTTTTTGTCGATGAGCCTGACTATGCGGAAAGCCTGTATGTGTTGGCATCGAATCAAATTCATTGGCTTTTGGGTATGAATCCGCTCGATTTATGTATGTTTGAGGGAGTGGGCAATTCCCACCGCATCTATTTCCACCATCTGTATGCCGAAATCCCCGGACATCCACGTGGCGCGGTGCCGGGCGCGATTCCCAATGGAATCATCCGCGAGCCGGGTAATGCCGACCGTCCATGGTTCGATTTACGGGATGCGCCGGGTTCCTTGGCCGGGGCCGAGTCAGCGGAGCCGTGGCTACCGCACAATGGTTATTATCTGCTTATGCTTTCTTCAACGGCTAATTTTGTAGTTGAAGATTAGAAGATGGTTTCAAAACACCTGCTCATAAATGGTCAGGGGAGCGACTGTCTTTAAAATCAAGGGCAAAAACACCACGAGACGAATCGACTATCGGCACTCTGCCTTGCGGGGTGCTGATCAGGAATATCTGAAAAATACACCTCGAAATCGTGAGCCGGCAGGCGTCAGGTCCTGCCCGGTCACGGGTTCGACTTTCTACTCTCCACTCTCTCCTCTCTCGCCGCCAACGGCGGCGTGCAGGGTGCCACTCAACTTAATCTTCTACACACACTCCGAAGTCGTGGGCCGTTAGGCGTCATGTCCTGCCCGGTCACGGGCGGGAGGGCGAATCTCCTGATGAGCCGTTGTTTTTACTAGATACATATGTAACTCTTTATCCACCAACTTCCTCAAACACCCCAGATTGAAGCCCAGGGCCAGCGTAGCGCAGCCCTGGGTCATAAACCCAAAAACTCCCGGCCCTGTAAGGGCCGTACAAAATAAATTGTTGCAAAAACTCCCCCGCCATCCACTGTCTCTCTTAATGGAACACACCAAGCACCGTAGGTGCCGGGAGGGCGAGGCTCCTGCCGAGCCGCCGTTTGCCATACATACACATGTATCTCTACAGGGTGGCCCAGACAACTCGCTTGTCTGGGTGCGCCAGCACAAGAGGCTTATTTCCGCCCCGTTTACGGAGAGGGCTTTCATGCTAACTTATCGTATCTATTTATTCTGTATTTCTTACTTAAATACACATATATCTCCCTACCCACCATCTCCCTTAAACATCCACACCAAGCACTGAAAGTGCGGCGCATGCCTTAGCCCAGGCTAGAGCCCGAGAACGCCAGCGGCGGCGCCTTGCAGGGTGCCGACCAACTAAATCCTTACTGCACACCCCGAAATCGTGAGCCGTCAGGCGTCACGTCCCGCCCGGTCACGGGTTCTACTTTCACCTCTCCACTCTCTACTTTCTCGCCGCCAACGGCGGCGCGCAGGGTGCCACTCAACTTAATCTTCTATACACACTCCGAAATCGTGAGCCGTCAGGCGTCACGTCCCGCCCGGTCACGGGTTCTACTTTCTACTCTCCACTCTCTCCTCTCTCGCCGCCGAATGGCGGCAGGGGAGGGCGAATCTCCTGATGAGCCGCTTCTATTTCTCAAATAGAAATGTATCTCCCTACCCACCATCTCCCTTAAACATCCACACCAAGCACTGAAAGTGCGGCGCATGCCTTAGCCCAGGCTAGAGCCCGAGAACGCCAGCGGCGGCGCCCTGCAGGGTGCCGACCAACTACATCTCTAGCCCAAACCTCGAAATCGTGTGCCGGTAGGCGTCATGCCCTGCCCGGCCACGGGCTCTACTCTCCACTCTCTACTTTCTCGCCGCCAACGGCGGCGCGCAGGGTGCCACTCAACTTAATCTTCTATACACACTTCGAAATCGTGAGCCGTTAGGCGTCACGTCCCGCCCGGTCACGGGTTCTACTTTCACCTCTCCACTCTCTCCTCTCTCGCCGCCGAATGGCGGCAGGGGAGGGCGAATCTCCTGATGAGCCGCTTCTATTTCTCAAATAGAAATGTATCTCCCTACCCACCATCTCCCTTAAACATCCACACCAAGCACTGAAAGTGCGGCGCATGCCTTAGCCCAGGCTAGAGCCCGAGAACGCCAGCGGCGGCGCCCTGCAGGGTGCCGACCAACTACATCTCTAGCCCAAACCTCGAAATCGTGTGCCGGTAGGCTTCTTGCCTACGGGGGTGCCCCGGCGCTGTAAGTGCGAGGCAATACATAAAATGACTTTTCTTTGCAGGGTGCCACTCAACTTAATCTTCTATACACACTTCGAAATCGTGAGCCGTTAGGCGTCACGTCCCGCCCGGTCACGGGTTCTACTTTCACCTCTCCACTCTCTCCTCTCTCGCCGCCAACGGCGGCGCGCAGGGTGCCTCCTCGATAAATCGCTCGAGGTCCTCTTTTCCAACGAACTCATCGCCATCCAAATCGAAATTCTCATCCTTGATACTTCTTTGCCAATACATGCTGAACTGAAAGAGCCCATATACTTTGGAACCAATATCTTGGGACACATCTGGTGTCGGCGATGGTGTGAATGATGGGATTGCGGTAGGAACAGGTGTAACCGGAGGCGGGGTGCTTGGAGTAGAAGTCGCTGATGGTGTTGCCCCGGGGATTATAGTTGGTATCAATGTATTGGTTGGAGTCATTGTTGGAGTTGGCGGTGGGGTATGGGATGGAGTCGATAAAACTGTCGGCGTCGGTCTTTTTGTGGGTGTTGATAAAGCCGTAGGAATTGGTGTCGGGGAAGGTATCCAAGTGGGTGTATACAAGACCGTTGGACTGGGAGTGAATGATGGCGTTGGGGTCGGGGTATATGAAGCCGTTGGTGATGGCGCAAGTGTCGGCGTCGAGGTTGGAGTGCTTGTCGCCGTAGGTGAATAGGTTGCTGTCGGAGTCGATGTCGGTGTAGCCGTCGAAGTGGCCGTTAATGTCGGGGTTCGAGTAGGTGTATGTGTCACCATATTAGTAGCAGTTGGAGTTGGTGTTGGGGTCCGTGTAGGTGGTTGCGGCACTGTTGGCGATGGTGTATCGGTAGGTGTCAAAGTCGGAGTCATTGTTGCCGTCGGCAAACTTGTGGAAGTCGGGAGTGGAGTGAATGTATGCGTCGGAGTTGGTGTGAATGATGGCGTATCGGTAGGTGTCAAAGTCGGAGTCATTGTTGCCGTCGGTGTTCTTGAAGGAGTATCCGTAGCCGTTGGAGTTGATGTCAAAGTAAATGTAGGGGTGGGGGTCCGGGTTGCAGTCGCTGTACAAGTATGAGTGGCTGTACAAGTTGATGTTGGTGTTGAAGTGCACGATGGCGTAAACGTTGGAGTGGCCGATGGACTCTCGGTTGCTGTATAGGTTGGCGTATAAGTAGGAGTAAAGGTCGGTGTGTGCGTTGGTGTGTACGTATGCGTATGAGTTGGAGTATGCGTTGGCGTGAAGGTTGGAGTAAAAGTCGGCGTATACGTACGCGTATGGGTTGGCGTATACGTTGGGGTGTGGGTCGGCGTATACGTTGGGGTGTGGGTCGGCGTATACGTACGCGTATGGGTTGGCGTATACGTTGGGGTGTAGGTCGGCGTATAGGTCGAAGTATTGGTAGGTGTGTTAGTCGGCGTATGAGTTGGAGTATACGTTGGCGTGAAGGTTGGAGTAAAAGTCGGCGTCGGGGTCTGCGTGATGATATTTAGACTGATTTTTCCTAGTTCAGCGGATGGTGGCGAAGAATCGCCGCGTAATAAATTTTCAACCACCCGAAAATCGGCATCAGCAAAACCGCCTACACCGGTTAATGAATGCGGATTATCCGTGGCGCCGTTAATATAAATGGCGAAGCCGCCATCGGATAATTCTCTCTCAAGATCATACGAAGCGATCCCCGAATTTTGAGGTGAAAATTCAATCTTCAGATCGATCAAACCATCACTCCCATAATCATCAACAACCGTATTGAAGCCCAAAACAAGAACAACAAAACCAAGATCCGCATCCAAGGCTCGCATGGTCGGCATTGCCGCAACCAAAGGTGTTGTAGTCGGTGTGGGCGTTGGCGTATATGTCGGCGTGGGAGTCTGTGTTACAATATTCAAACTGATCTTCCCCAGTTCGGCGGATGGCGGAGAAGAATCTCCACGCGATAGATTCTCGACAACCCGAAAATCGGCATCCGTAAAGTCACCGGTGCCGATTTGAAGATGAGGATTATCAGAAGTGTCATTCACAAAAACGGCAAAACCGCCATCGGACAATTCTCTCTCTAGATCATACGAAGCGATCCCCGAATTTTGTGGAAGAAACTCTATCTTAAGGTCGATCAGGCCATCCCCGCCAAAATCATCGATGATCGTATTTGGCCCCAAGACAAGCACGACAAATCCAAGTTCGGTGTCCAAGGCTTTAATCGTCGGAATCGCGGCGCTTAAAGGAGTCGTTGTCGGTGTGGGAGTGGAAGTCGGCGTAGGCGTGTAGGTTCGTGTGGGAGTTAAAGTTACAGTGGCAATTTGGAGCGAATATTTTCCAGCCTCCGGCCCCCAGGCCGAACGGGCTCCACTTGATAGGTTTTCTCGATGAACAAAACCGCGGCCTGTAAAACTTGCGGTGGTCCATTGAAAAGGGTCTGAAGTCTCATTGATAGCCAAATTCCCCCAACCGCCATCATCATCCAGATATCTCAGATCTCGATGCATAACATTTAAATTCACGTCAAGCGGAAAATCGGCCCGAATGTTAACCATTCCATCGCCTGAACCATACCGTTCAAGTGCAATATACGACCCCGGAGCAGTAAAGGTCTTCCAACTCGACTGATATTCGTCGTAAAACTGAACAGCCGGTGTGGACACAGGTGGCTTTGGAGTAGGTGTTGCAGTCTGCGCACTTGCACGTACAGATACAAAAAAGACAAAGACTAGACACAAACAGACCATCGAATTGAAGGCAACGGCCTTCTCATCCACAATTCCCCCCTCATCGTCTGAGGTCCTTCTTACCACAATCAGAACACCACTGAATCCCACAAAAGAAGCTTGTGTTTTTCAGAAAGCCACAAGCCCTTTCGATAACACATCCCGGTTTTGAAATTGCCAAACCTTCTCAAAAAGCCCTAAAGCAAAACTCATAATGAAATAACATCATGCATGTTACGCTTTAAGATTATCAGAAAACCTCCCTCCGAATCACGCCGGAATGATGCCCTTTTAATGGGATGACGTCCTGCGGCTTGCCGCCGGCTGAAGGGAATCCCCCCCATGACAATCCTATAGCCAGCGATAATCATTTCTGCTACGGTCCGAAAGTAGCTACTTGACAGTGAAAGGCAGATAAATCATGCCACCCCAAAAATCCGCATTTACGCTAATTGAATTACTGATTGTTGTAGCCATTATCGGAATTCTCGCAGCCATCGCAGTCCCCAACTTCATCAATGCGCAAACCCGGGCCAAAGTTGCGAGAATCCGAGCGGACATCAAAGGTATCAGCACAGCAATGGAGAGCTACTATCTCGATCACAATTCCTATATTCCGGATGCAAATCGAGAAACGATGTTAATTTATATGAGTGGATACCACTTTTTGACAACACCGGTGGTGTATTGCGGCCCGCCGCCTCAAGATCCATTCGCCAGACCCGACAATAAGGACGCCAACGCTCAGCTTATTTTAATCCTTACTGGCTCGACGCGATTCCCGGACGTTTATACACCGCAAGTCCCCCTCAATACATTCATGGTGCTCAGCTGGGGACCCGACCGCGATAAAGATAATCAAGGCTTTACTCATGGGGAATATCCTTGGGGCAATCGAAGCGAAGGCGAAGCCCAAGTATGGATCGACCGGCGGGCCTATGAGCCATCCAATGGACTCTATAGCAACGGAAACATCCAAGTCGGCGGCGGGCAAAGACCATCCGGTGGAGCATTCGATACGCTGGGGCCCGTCTACGATTTTCTATATGGGGGACAACAATAGTCGGAACTCCACGATCTGTGCTTTAGATGCGTGGAATCACAAAATTACTATAGTTCCCACCCTTGCCGGTATTCCCGTTTCAGGAATTGACCGGCTTCCGGCGCATTCGTAAAAGACATGCTGTCGGCATCCCAAAACAGTTTCTTGTCGCACCGTAACGCCACTGTTCCCAGTAAAATCGCCTCAGAGAAATTATACGCCTTCTCAAAACTGGCGTCCGACTCGCCCCCGCCCTTGCAGGCCCCTATCCATTGCTCCAGTTCATCGATAGGCCTCGGCAATGTCTGAGGCGGCTGCTTGAAATTCTCCATACGCGCTTTGGGGATCAGACGTGGATTATCTCCCATAAATCCGGCGATAATCTTCCCTTGATCACCGATAAACAAAAGCCCCTCTTCCGGCATCTCCTCGCCATCTTCTTCCAGTTCTTTGGGGATCGGCGGACGCAATCCGCCATCGTACCAATGCAAAGAAACGGGAGGCATATCTTCACGCGCAGGAAATTCCCAATGAATGGTCGATGCCCGGGGATATGAAATTAAATTCTTTTGTTTGTGCCACTGGCAGTCTGCGATGCACCAATACTGGCTGCGGCTGGCCTCGACACTTCGCGGAACACTGAGTTTCAAGATGCGGTAAATTTGATAAAAACTGTAATGCCCCATATCGCCCAGTGCCCCCGCGCCGAAATCGTACCAGCCTCGAAAAACGGCGTGTGTATAGGCCGGATGGTAAGGACGGTGTGGCACCGGTCCTAACCACAAATCCCAATCCAAACCTTCAGGAACCGGTGGCTGCTCCACGGGATGTTCCGTCATCCCCTGGGGCCAGAACGGACGTGTCGACCAGTTGTGCACTTCCCGCACCGGGCCGATGGCGCCGCTCCAAATCCATTCGCAAAGCAACGGCGTGCTTTCTTTGCTCGATGCGCAAAATAGATGTGTAGCTACGCCTGTATCCTTTGCGGTGTCACGCACCAAACGTGCCTCAGACAAAACATTCGCCATAGGTTTATGGGTAATGGCATGCTTGCCCAGCCGCATGGCTTGCACCGCAATAACACCATGCAGATGATCCGGGGTCATAATATAGACGGCATCCAGGTCTTTCTCTTTTTCAAACATTTCCCGATAATCGGCATAGGCCCGGCAATCGCTCGACTCCCCCGATTTCTTTTCTTTGCCATAAAACCGGTTCACGATTTCCTGGCCTACTTCCCGCCCGCAAAGACCACCGCGCGCATCCTTGGCCCACTCCGGATCATCCAGAAATTCGCGGACTTTTTTGTTGAGTTCGTGGTGGCTCCACTCCGGATAATCGTCACTACTGCGGTTCGGATCACAAACCGCGACGATTCTAATATCGGGATTCTCAAGTGCGGGCATGAGCTGGCGAAACCCCTGCGTTCCGCACCCGACAAAGCCGATGTTGATCTTCTCATTTGGCCCAATTCGACCTACTTGTCCCAACGTTTCACGTGAAACAACAGAGGCCGCCACAGAAACCGCCGCCTTATCGAGAAATTCCCGCCGATTCATATTTCAATCCTTCTTTCACCCACTTGGGTGTGCCCTTCAATCCCACTTATTATTTTCCAAGTTTGCGCAGATCGCCCAAAGCCTTTTGAGGGATATCAAATCCGAGGCCCTCATCGCCTCCCATCTCGACGATATACCACCTAGTCCCGCAGCTGGTTTCGCAAAGTTTGAAAACCTGACTGTAATAATCGCTGTCAAATGTTTTATCTTCGTATTCTTTAACATGAATGGTCTGGGTGCGTCCGGGAAACTTTTTAAGCATGGCAAGCGGATCGCCGCCTCCGCTTAGGCAGTTGCCGACATCCATCTGCATCACAACATCAGGGCCGGCTTGGCTAAAAAGAATTTCCCACGCGAATTTTCCATCGATCTTTTCGAAATCAAATCCGTGCGCGTGATAGCCGACTTTCATTTTATGTCTTCGGCACAATCCGGACGCGCGGTTCAGAATTGCCGCCAACGATTTGATCGACTCTTCCGTTTTCATTAAATCGCTGGCAGCCGCGACGATTAGATATGAATTGCCGAGGATTTTATTATTTTCTACGGTTTTCATAAAACAGTCGATACTCAAGGCCTCGACCATTAAGTGCATTCCGCAGCATTTCAGGCCGTTGTCATCGAGGAGTTTCCGCAGTTGTTCGGCATCATAATCTTTGTAGACGTTCGTTGTTCCCTTATACCCCCAGAACTCGACGCCTTCATAGCCAAGTTCGGCGACTTTCTTTAATGTACCGGGAACATCCCGCTCAAACTCTCCACGCACCGCATAGAGTTGCAGCCCGATAGAACGTTTTTCGGTATCCGCCGCATAGGAATCTTTAAGTCCGCTAAGAGTTGTGCACCCGGCGGTTAAGGCCAGACCGGTTTGAATAAATCGTCTCCGTGAGGATTCCATAATATAAACCTCCGTATCAATACGCAGTTAAGAATACAATTTAACCGGTAACACACATTCTATTAAAGCATGAATCTGTTTTGACTTCTATAAAGCATTCAGAAATTAAAAACCAACTATTAAAATCTCAATCCAAACGTTTGAGGCGGATGTCTTTGTATTGGACGGTCATGGGCGGGCCGCTGTGCAATTGAAGAGCAAGAATTCCCGAGAAATCCTGCTGTTTGGGATCAAGATCAATCACCTCCGCCGCAAGTTTTCCATCGACATTCAAAATCAGGTGAGCGCCCCGGCAGATCAGATGATATTCATGCCAATCTTCAAGTTTGAACCATGTATCCCCCGCCGCTTCTTCAATGGGAGTTGTTGTCTTGCCGCCTTCCCGGTCAAAAATGGTTTTCTCGCCCCGCCAAGCGAGCGTATGCCGTCCGAATTCATCATATAAACGGACAAGCCAAGGTGTACCGGTGTTATTGTCAACCTGATATCCCCGGCAATCATCGGTGATTTCGCCATCAAAAATTTCACTTCGGAATTGAAAGCCGCAATTCACGCTTTCAGAACTCAGGATTCGGTGGCGCAATTTCAATTCAAAATCGCCTAACTTACCGCCTTGAAAAACCAGATAATGATTACGCTTCGTAGGATGTTCCTCGGTGATTTTTGCGGTAATTGCCCCATCTTCGATTGTCCAAAAACTCATATCGGCGGCTTCCCAGCCGGAAAACGATTTCCCATCAAAGATAGAAACGAAACCGTCCTCTCCAATTCTCTGCAAACCGGAACAAGAAGCAAGTGTCAGCATTAATAGGGAAAGAATGAATGATTTGGTTGTCTTTCCGTTCATTTCGATCTCCTTTGGAGTCATTCAACTTCGATAGGCTCAATTTCTGTCGCCGGACAACCCAGTTCCAAAGCGATTATCGTGGCTGTTTCATTGCTCATGCCATTTGGCAGAGTGATTTTGAGAGAATCGGGCGCCTGCTCTACTTCCGCATCGCCACTTGTTCGTACCTTATGAGATTTGACAGTGCATTTGAGAGCGGGAAATTTTAACTCATTATCCGGGCAATTCATTATAAATAAGTAGATAATATTATCTTTACAGGTTGAAGCCCCCCATTTCCCCGGTTTGTATGGTCCACCGTGGGCGCCATAAATCGTATCCCCGTATTTGCGCATCCATTCGCCGATCTCTTTTAAACGTTCCACTTGCCTTGGCTCAATACGTCCATCCGGCATAGGGCCGACATTCAACAAAAGATTGCCATCATCGCCCGCGGTATATACCAACGTTTGGATACACTCTTTGAGTGATTTGAGTTTATCATTCGGTTTCCAGGCCCATTGCCGGCAGATGGTCATACATGTTTCCCAAGGCACATCTCGATTGAAAGCCCCCACGCGCTGTTCAGGCGTTGCATAATCTCCGGCGAATTCTCCTGATTTGAATGTGCCTTCCATCCCCTCGCGGCCTTTGTCAACACGGTTATTGATTAGTGCATCCGGCTGAAGTTTCCGGCAATAGTTATTCAGATCAACACCATACTCATGTGTCCATGGTTTCTCCCATTCGCCATCAAACCAGAAGAAGGCAAAAGGACCATACTTTGTGTTCATTTCTTTAAGTTGGTTCTTTAGATAGATTCTGTATTTGTCAATATCCGGTTTCCGATCCAATTGATAACCCGGCTCGGCATGATGCGAGACTCCATAATCCGGCTGATACCAATCGCAAATGGAATGATAAGGACCAAAGACGATGCCCTGCCGTTTGCAGGCATCGGTAAGTTCCTGCATCACATCCCGTTTGAAAGGCGAGGACATGATGTCATGGTCCGTATAAGCGGAATCCCAAAGACAAAAACCATCGTGGTGCTTTGAAGTAAGCACCATATATTTCATGCCTGTGTCTTTAGCGATCCGCACCCATTCATCCGCATCGAATTGGACCGGATTGAATTGCTTGTAGAATTGGTCATATTCGCGCCAGTGGGTTGATTTGTCGGTATTTTCACTTGCCCGCGACCAACCGATTTCTTTCCCGGAAATACTGACCGGCCCCCAGTGTATGAACATGCCAAAGCGCATGGCTTGCCATTTTTCGATCTGCCCCGGGAGCGGTGGAAGGATTTCCATCTGTGTTGCAGGTGCACCATCATCGGCAAATGAGCGGAGAGGATCTACGACCAGAAGTAAGAGCATCACGCAGAGGATTAAGGATAGATTTTTCGCCAGCATTGCTATCGCCTCAAAATCAGAGATTCAAGATTCCGGAACCGTGGATTCATCATATTACAGAATAAAAGAGGGTACAATCACCCGGCGTGACCGCCGTGGATTCCGCCAAGGCGGGACCTAACGCCTAACGGCCCACGATTTCGGGGTGTGTGCGGAGGATATAGATGGTCGGCACCCTGCACGCCGCCGTTGGCGACGAGCGAGGAGAGAGTGGAAAGAAGGCGGGGTCGCTAATTATTTGAATCACGAAAACACGCCGGGGGAGCCCCGTGGCAAAGAAGGCTAGCGCCGCCCGGATTAAAGGCAGCCGGTGCGCGCATATGCGCGGCCCGGGCACCCAAATAGATAGTGGATAGTCGAGGGGAAAAAGTTGAATCATGAAAACACGAAAGGGGTATGAAGATTTTGCAGAGATGGGTGGATGGCGGGGGAGTTTTTGCAATAGGAGAAATTAGAAGCATCGGTGGGTGCAAGCACCCATCCTACGAGTAGCATTTGTATCGACAGGAGCGTGAGTATCCCGGGTGCTTGTTAAAAATTATCCTTAATCCATAGATACAGATGACCGTCTTCTTCATTCCATAACATAAAAGCATGCCAGCCATCTGAGCCACGGCTGCCGGCGGAGAATTTCTCTGTAGCGAAACCCACGGTGTTTTTGTGTATCTGTGCGTTCCACCAGTAGGGGGGCATATTTTTTATCCTTGCCGGAATGTCTTTATTCTGGACGGGTTGCATTTTGAATTGGGCGGCGAGTTTATCTACATCCTCGCGTTTAACCGTGGCCCGTACGATCCATTCCGAATCGAGAAATGAAGAGAGGCAGTAGTAGCGGCTGTCTTGAAGCAAGGAGGGATCGAGTTTGAAACGGCTTAACTGCCTTTCGGGCAATCCCCGATGCAAAGGCGGGAAGTCAATTCTGCGGCAATAGACGATTCCAAGGCCAAGCACGATCAATAGCGCTATGGTAATGGTGAATTTTGGTTTCAAGAATCTCCGGTATAAGTGTTTTTGCGTTTCAAGATAACTGTTGCGATTAAGATAACGGTAAACAGGAACTGTTATTAGTGTTGCAATTACCGGTGCGATGAATACTCCATAAGGGACTACGAGCAACACGCCAAACCACGGTTGCAGTACAATGCCAAAGACGGCCACTAGCGCAGGGACGGCGGCAAGTACTACATCTTTTTTGAAGATGTATGCCCAGAAAGCCATCCCGCACGAGAATGCAACGAGGATATTGAACCCAAGAACACACAGGTAGGTTATGAGTGTTTCCAGCGCGCGATTTTTAACAACCATGGGCCAGCTTCCTAATGCTTGTCCAGCATTCCTATGACAATGCTTAATTCTCTATGAAGAATAGTAGTATACGGCCAAATGTCAGGGTACGCCGGTAGTCCTGCCAGGGCGGGACTACCGGCCCACGCCCGGGGACCCCGGTGGGCAAGATGCCTAACGGCCCACGATTTCGGGATGTGCAGTAAGGATTTAGTTGGTCGGCACCCTGCGGGGCGAATTGGTTTTATGTATTTGAATCACGAAAGCACGAAGGAAGCACGAAGGGCACGAAGACAGGGAACAAGATTGTTTGTTCGATTCCGGAAATATTCTTTGAAGCAGAACATTTTGCCTCGCACTTACAGCGCTTGGGATTTGTGGGGGACATTTACCCAGGCTGACGCCCTTCGCCCGCCTTTGGCATGCTTGGGCTCTAGCTTGGGCTACGCATGCGGCGCGCTTTCAGCGCTTGATTTTTGAATTTGAGGGAGTTGGTGGATAGGGAGATACATTTCTATTTGAGAAATAGAAGCGGCTCATCAGGAGATTCGCCCTCCCGCGCCGCCATTCGGCGGCGAGAGAGGAGAAAGTGGAGAGGTGAAAGTAGAACCCGTGACCGGGCGGGACGTGACGCCTAACGGCTCACGATTTCGAGGTGTGTATGTAGGATTTAGTTGGTCGGCACCCTGCGCGCCGCCATTAGGCGGCGAGAAAGTAGAGAGTTGAGAGGAGAAAGTGGAATCACGAAGACACGAAAAGTACGAAGAGTACGAAACGTTTGCAGAGTTGGCGGATAGCGGGAAGGTATTCGCGGCAAAGGTCGTGTGTTATCGCCTCTTGCGCTGACGCGCGCAGATAAAAATTTATCTGCGCCACCCGGTGGAGATACATGTTCAACTTAGAACATACAGTTGCTTATCAGGAGATTTGTCCTCCCGCGCCGCCGTTGGCGGCGAGAAAGGAGAGAGGAGAGAGGAGAAAGTAGAACCCGTGACCGGGCGGGACGTGACGCCTAACGGCTCACGATTTCGAGGTGTGTATGTAGGATTTAGTTGGTCGGCACCCTGCGCGCCGCCATTAGGCGGCGAGAAAGTAGAGAGTTGAGAGGAGAAAGTGGAATCACGAAGACACGAAAAGTACGAAGAGTACGAAACGTTTGCAGAGTTGGCGGATAGCGGGAAGGTATTCGCGGCAAAGGTCGTGTGTTATCGCCTCTTGCGCTGACGCGCGCAGATAAAAATTTATCTGCGCCACCCGGTGGAGATACATGTTCAACTTAGAACATACAGTTGCTTATCAGGAGATTTGTCCTCCCGCGCCGCCATTCGGCGGCGAGAGAGTAGAGGGTAGAGAGGAGAAAGTAGAACCCGTGACCGGGCGGGACATGACGCCTAACGGCCCACGATTTCGGGATGTGCAGTAAGGATTTAGTTGGTCGGCACCCTGCGGGGCGAATTGGTTTTATGTATTTGAATCACGAAAGCACGAAGGGCACGAAGACAGGGAACAAGATTGTTTGTTCGATTCCGGAAATATTCTTTGAAGCAGAACATTTTGCCTCGCACTTACAGCGCTTGGGATTTGTGGGGGACATTTACCCAGGCTGACGCCCTTCGCCCGCCTTTGGCATGCTTGGGCTCTAGCTTGGGCTACGCATGCGGCGCGCTTTCAGCGCTTGATTTTTGAATTTGAGGGAGTTGGTGGATAGGGAGATACATTTCTATTTGAGAAATAGAAGCGGCTCATCAGGAGATTCGCCCTCCCGCGCCGCCATTCGGCGGCGAGAGAGGAGAAAGTGGAGAGGTGAAAGTAGAACCCGTGACCGGGCGGGACGTGACGCCTAACGGCTCACGATTTCGAGGTGTGTATGTAGGATTTAGTTGGTCGGCACCCTGCGCGCCGCCATTAGGCGGCGAGAAAGTAGAGAGTTGAGAGGAGAAAGTGGAATCACGAAGACACGAAAAGTACGAAGAGTACGAAACGTTTGCAGAGTTGGCGGATAGCGGGAAGGTATTCGCGGCAAAGGTCGTGTGTTATCGCCTCTTGCGCTGACGCGCGCAGATAAAAATTTATCTGCGCCACCCGGTGGAGATACATGTTCAGCTTAGAACATACAGTTGCTTATCAGGAGATTTGTCCTCCCGCGCCGCCGTTGGCGGCGAGAAAGTAGAAAGTGGAGAGGTGAAAGTAGAGCCCGTGACCGGGCAGGTTCCCGCCGAGGCGGGACTCACGATTTCGGAGTGTGTGTGGGAGATATAGCAGGGAGGCGCCCGGCATGTCGATTTGGTTTATTTTACAGCGGCTCATGATTTTGGGGTATATTCAAAGTAGTTTCCATGTCGGCACCCTGTAGGGAGCCACCGTGGGCGGGGAGAAAGTGGAGAGTTGAGAGGATATCATGATGCGATATCGAGCAATCGGATTTATGTTCATTTTGTCTTTCCTGTGCATTGTTGCGACAGATACCCAAGCACAAGCATCGGATGAGGCGGCGGAGAATGTGATCATTGTTTGTGACCAGGCGGGGGAAGGCGGGCTTGAGGGTTTTCCCGATATCTGCCGTATTAAAGACGGACGGCTTATGGTTGTATTTTATGCGGGGTACGATCATGTTTCGCCTCCGAATGATACGTTGCCAAACGGAGGCGGGATTTATTGCTGCTACAGTAACAATGAAGGTTTGGAATGGAGTAAGCCGAGTTTGGTTTTCGACGGTCCGGCGGATGACCGAGATCCTTCGATTGTTCAGTTGCCCGATGGAAGGTTGTTGTCCACGTTTTTCCATAGTGTGGGCGTCGATTGGAAAGGGACATGGTACACGATCTCTGAAGACACCGGCAAAATATGGTCCACACCGGAAAAACTTACACCAGCGAATTATTTCAGTTCCTCTCCGGTTCGTGTTCTGAAAGATCGAACGTTGATACTTCCGCTCTATCGTTATGAGAAAGAGATCGCGAACGGCGCGGTGATGATCAGCCGGGACCTGGGCAAGAGTTGGAGCGCACCGGTCAACATCGATAGCGCGGGCGAATTTCTCGATGCGGAAACAGATGTTATCGAACTGACCGACGGGTGTCTTTTTGCCGTACAACGCGGCACGTATACCTTTATGCATAGTTCTATTTCGAAAGATCGGGGCCAAACGTGGAGCCGTTCGGAGCCGCTGGATTTTCGCGGCATCTCACCTTATCTGTTGCGGGCCGGTAACGGCATGATTTTGATGGTCTACGGGCAGATCGGGGCAGGGGAGCAGAACGGAACTGTGATTCGCTGGAGCACGGATGAATGCCAGACATGGAGCGAGGCGGTTTATATTGCCAAGCCCGCCGGTTCGCATCCCACGATGGTTAATCTGAATGACGGTTCGGTTCTGGCGGTTTATTACGACCAAGGGCGGGAATGCGATATCCGCGCCCGCCGCTGTATCGTGACCGAACAGGGTGTTCGCTGTCAGTGAGTGTTTTCAGTTTGTTATATGATTCGTAACAAGTCGATTCCATCAAATTTCATTCCGTTTTTTTGGCTAACCGGAAAGTGTCGTCTATGATTTGGCGATATACTGATTCTAGGCTCGGGAATACAACTTTGGGGGACGTGTGCAGAGTTCCGACTATCATGAATATCGAAATTGCCCTTAAAAAAGCTATTGAATATGAAAAAGAGGTCCAGGAACTCTATCAAGAGCTTTCAAAGAAAAGCGTCTCGCCAGTGGCAAGGCGCTTTTACGAGATGCTTGCTGAAGATGAAGGCCGGCATGTCGAGTTTTTCCATCGTAAACTTCGCGAATGGTTGAGCACGGGCAAAGTTACCTACCAAAATTTGGCAAGTCCCTTTTCTGCTCAGAAGTCCGTAGCCAAAGATATCCGGGAATTAGCATCAGTCGCCTTTGATGAATCAGCGGCAAAACTGAGTACCGAAGTGAAGATGTTGGTGAAGGGATTGCAATTAGAAGAGCGCACGACTGCTTTTTATCGTGAAGTTATGGAGCGTTTGGAAGGCGATCAACAGCGTCTTTTTTCCAAATTCGTTGAACTGGAAACGGCGCATGAGAATGTCATCAAGAAACAGATGAAGTTTTTTATGGAAAACGGCACGTGGTTGCCGGTCGGCAAGTAGCTGCTCTTTCCATGTTTTAGCGTTCAGGCACACTTCGCCCCTCGGTTTTATATTTTTCTAAAAGCTGAGTGAGATGCTCGACAACATCCGGATGCTCTCTGTAAATATTCCGTTTTTCGGATGGATCCTCTTTCATGTTGTAGAGTTGAATCTCCGAATCATCCGTTGTCTCACCAACGTTCCAACCACCACCGCCTTTCCCAAGAATTAATTTCCATGGACCTTGGCGGATGGCAAATATTCCATTGTAAGAATGATGGATGGTCGCTTCACGGAGCGGTGTTTGATGGTCATTGCCCAAGAGGACCGGAAGCAGATTGTAGCTGTCTTCCGCTGCATTATTCGGCAATTGACAGTTTGCCAGAGCCGCGCAAGTTGCCATGAGGTCCACCAGGCAGACCGTTTCATTATTGACGCTATTCTCGCGGATTTGTCCCGGCCATTGAGCAATAAAGGGAACGCGGTGGCCGCCATCCCAAGCCATGGTTTTAATACCGCGATAAATGTGGCTGGGATTGTGTCCATACCGCAAGACCGATTTCGGCTCACCGTTCATATCGGTTCCATCGCGAGCCGGAGAACCATTATCGCTTGTAAAGATCACTATGGTATTTTCGTCTTGTCCCGATTCGCGGAGAGCATCCATGATGCGGCCTACGGTCCAATCGACTTCATAGACATAATCGCCATACGCTCCGGCTTGGCTTTTGCCTTTGAATTCATCCGTAGGCGCGATCGGTGTATGAGGCGCTGTTAAGGGGAAATAAAGAAAGAAAGGGCGATCCTTGGCTTTGTTGAATGGCTTTTCGCCGGGTTTGGCTTTGATATAGTCAACCGCCTTTTGAGTTAGAGCGGGCATAACCGCCTCAAGTTTCCAGTCTTTTACTGCGGGGCCGGTCCATGAAAAAGGCCGGGCGGGAAGGATTGTGTCCAGAGTTCCAATTGTTTTATCGTTTTCAATAAAACAATACGGGGGGAAATTGGGCACGTCATCACCGAAATAGTAATCAAATCCTCTTGTGGTTGGGCCGCCGGGAATAGGACGAGTGAAGTCGATTTTTTGTGCGAATGGATCGCGAGTCTTTCTGTTGAAATCTCCAATCGGGATTTGATCGTTCACCCGGGAGCCATCTGTCGTGGGCCAGTCCCAGCCTAAGTGCCACTTGCCGATACACGCTGTACGATAGCCTTGCTTTTGCAGCATCCCCCCGAGGGTTAACCGGCCCTCATCAATAAGCGGGGCATCCCAAGGCCACAGGACGCTGCTTTTGAGCTGAGACCGCCAACAATAACGTCCGGTGAGAATGCTATAACGTGTGGGGGTGCATACCGCAGTAGGAGCATGCGCATCGGAGAAGCGCATGCCTGCATGTGCAAGCCGGTCGAGATTCGGAGTGGGGATTTTGGACTCCGGATTTTGACAGGCCAAATCGCCGAATCCCATATCATCAGCCAAAATTACGATGATGTTGGGAGGACGGTTTGGAAGTGTCTTGGCATGGAGCGCCATGGGCAGAGCGGCCATTCCCGCTCCGGCTCCGGCCAGTTTAACGAAGTCCCGCCGGTTGAGTTTGAATGAGTGATTGCGGTTTTGTCGTTCCATGTTTGTCATACCCATGGGATTTGGAGGCCTATGTTTTAATCATTATCGCATCAAAGGCCGTGATTATCTATCGGCACGTCAGGGAACCCCCGTCAGGGTACCACTGCGGGCAAGAAGGCTAACGCCTCACGCCGGGGAACCCCCGTTGGCAAGAAGCCTAACGGCCCATGATTTCGAAGTTTATTCGGGGATTTAGCGGGTCAGCACTCTGCAATGCGATTTGATTTTTTCTTGCGCGCTTACAGCGCTTAGGAATTAAAAAGATCATTTACCCCGGCTTACGCCATCGCCGGTCTTTGACCGTCTCAGGCTAAGCCGGGACTATTGCATTGCGCACCTACGGTGCTTGGTGTGAGTGTTTGCAGGAATTGGTGGGTTGGGAGATACGTGTGTATGTATAGCAAGCAGCGGCTCATCAGGAGATTCGCCCTCCCGGCCGGGTACCCCGGTGGTCAAGAAGCCTAACGGCCCATGATTTCGAAGTTTATTCGGGGATTTAGCGGGTCAGCACTCTGCAATGCGATTTGATTTTTTCTTGCGCGCTTACAGCGCTTAGGAATTAAAAAGATCATTTACCCCGGCTTACGCCATCGCCGGTCTTTGACCGTCTCAGGCTAAGCCGGGCTATTACATTGCGCACCTACGGTGCTTGGATTTTGGATTTGAGGGAGTGCGTAGATAGAGAGAGACATGTGCAAAGTGTTTTTTCTTTTCTACGGCCCTTACAGGGCCGGATTATATAAGGGCGTTTACCCAGGGCTGCGCTACGCTGGCCCTGGGCTTCAGGCTTTTGTCCTTTCAGGACATGGTTAGGGTGTTTGAGGAAGTTGGTTGATAGCGGGAAAGATTTTACGATAAGCGATATTTGCTATAGTCTCTTGCGCCTTGCGGCGCGCAGATAAAAGATTTATCTGCGCCACCTGCGGCGAGGGGATACATGTGTGTCTTATAATTTTGGATATCGGTGGGTGAAATCACCCACCCTACGAGTAGCATTCGTATCGATACAAGCGGCTCATCAGGAGATTCGCCCTCCCGCCCGTGACCGGGCAGGACCTGACGCCTGCCAGCTCACGCCGGGGCACCCCCGTTGGATGAGGTTGGGGGATAAGGAGACACCTCCACATTTAAAGCAGGAAGACTTTGCAGACTCTTTTGTGGTATAGTGGCGGGTGAATCATGTTGGGATCGAGTTCGATAGCGATGCACAGAACGTGCTCCGCATTCTGCAAGAAAAGGTTTGCCGCATATGAAACAAATGCTTATTAACAAGGTCATGGTTCTATTGTTGTTCGGTTCACTTTTTAGTTCTTTGGTGTGTACGGAGTTGTGGGCTGAGGATTCAGCACAGACTCCGCCTCCCCATCAAGGCGATTGGGCTCCGGTACTGATTGCGCCTGAAGATCCATTCTCATCCGGTGGTTCTTATCAGAATGTCATGGGTTCGGCGTGGTCTTATCCTCTTGTGAAAATGGGAAAATTGAACAATCCGCTTGTTGAAGTCACGCCCTTTGTATTTCACGGCGGTTTTTATCTGCTTGAGAATTGGCAGAGGCATTGGGATATCGGCGGATCCAAGGACGGTGAGCGTTATCAAGACGATGAAGTCCGCATCCGCAAATTAAATGAAGCCGATCCCGGCGATTTGGAGAGCGGCGAGATTGTGTCGATTCCTCTCAAGGGTCATGGATTGGGGATGGCTTTTGTATGGCAGGACCGGGTTTATGTCTTTGCCGGAAATTGGGGCAAAGAAAAGAAATGGAAGATCCGCGAAATAACAATGACCTATTCGGATGATTTGAAAACGTGGTCCGAGCCGGTAACGGTGTTGGAGGCGAAAGAGGGGGAACGGTTCTTTAATGTATCTGTATGCCGGGGCAAAGACCGATTTGTGTTGCTGGTTGAAAGCGACGACAAGCCTTGGCCCTCGTTTACATTCAAGTATTTTGAATCCGGTGATCTTTTGAATTGGAAACAGGTTCCGGATGCGCTTTATGGGCGTGAGAAGTATGTCGGCGGTCCGGCGTTGTATTATTTCGGGGATTACTTCTATACCCTTTACCTTCAGTCTCTGGGAAAAGGATTTTACGAAACGCGTGTCACCCGCTCGCAGGACCTGGTTCACTGGCAAGATGCGCCCACCGAACGTGCGTTTGTGACTTACAATCCCGAGAATCGTGTTCATCCGTTGCGTCCGCCGGAAATCCGTGAAACCAACGCATCCGACGCAGAGATTTGCGAGTTTCAAGGAAAAACCTATGTGTATTACACAGGTGGCGATCAACATGTGGCGGGCGATCTTCAACTGGCGGTTTATGATGGCGGGGCGCAAGAACTGCTTGAGCATTTTTATGAGGAGCCAAAGTTGTATACGCCTAACGCGGCACAACTGCGTTATCAAGAGAATCAATTAGGCGCGTTTGTCCATTTCGGTTTGGCGTCCTTTACCGGCGGCGATTTTATGGCCTCACCGGATGCCTCGGTATTCAATCCGGAGAATTTGGATTGTGAGCAATGGGTCCGCGCAGCGAAATCATTTGGTGCGAAACATATTGTTTTAACCGCGAAACACCACAGCGGATTTTGTTTGTGGCCGACAGAAACCACGGAGTACAGTGTTAAGAATGCCCCGTGGAAAAACGGGCAGGGCGATGTTGTGCGTGAGTTGGCCGATGCGGCCAAAAAGTATGACATTGAATTGGGGTTGTATATTTCCGGAGGCGATAAGCATTTCCCTTGTACCAGCACGCCTGAGCCACTGAAAAAAAGAAGACTGGAAGGCGACCGTAATGCTTATTTTCCCGTGTTCATGGAGCAGCTTCGCGAACTATTGACGAATTACGGCGAACTGACGGTTGTTTGGTTTGATGGCGCTTATAATCCCTTCGGTTGGGATGTGCAGAGTCAAGAGGGGAAATCGTTAGGCACGGCCTATGGCGATGCGATTTGTTTTATGGTTCGCGATTTGCAGCCCAACGCGACTGTTTTTGGGGGCGCACGTCCCGGTATGCGTTGGTCGGGAAGCGAACAGGGATGGGCTCCTTATCCGATCTGGAATGTGATCCAGCGTGGCGAAGGGATTCCGCTTTGGGCGCCTCCTTATATTCAGGGATGGGTTGGCGCTGAAGCGAATGTGCATACGCGTTCCAATTGGTTTTGGGTGCCGGAAAGCGATGGATCGCTTAAAACCGCAGATGAGTTGGTCAAAATGTATTACGAGTCGATTGGCCGAGGCGCAAATCTTTTGGTTAATATGACCCCGGATCATCGTGGTCTGATCCCCGATGCGGAAGTTAAACGTCTGGGAGAATTCGGTTTGAAACTCGAAAGGCTGTTCTCAAGGCCCTTGGCCGAGACGGGCCGTGAAGGATGTTGGCTTGAAGGCAATGTTTTGGAACTGGATTTGGGGACGGAGCAGCTTATCGACCGAATCGCGATCGAAGAAGATATTCAATACGGCCAACGGGTGCGTTCCTACCGTATTGAAATATTGCAGGGAGACACGTGGCAGACATGCGCCGAAGGTGAATCAATCGGGCGTAATAGAATCCAACATTTCGACGCGGTTCGCACTGCCAAGGTCAGGCTGCGTGTGTTGGAGACAGAGCCCCTGCCCAAAATTCGGAAATTCGCGGTCTACGCGGCTTTGAAGTGAACGATTTGTTGATTTATAGACAAACATGTGGATGAAGCGGTTTCAAAACGCCATTCCGGAGGACAATGGTTCGGCGAGTCTGATACGGAAGGTGCTGGAATAGCAGCTAAACTTGCTAATCCTGATGTTTGCATTGAAGTTATTCCGGAAGGCTGGTAACAGGTTTGGCAGATCATTCTCGTTGTGGGCTTGGGATCATGCTGCAATACCAATGGTATGTCTGCAGAGATGATGATTATCCAAAAGGCCTGGTTGGAAGCGTTGCAGTTTTTAGAGAAAGGAATCGATACGGATCAACTTCAAGCCGGTCTGCAAAGCATTATGCAAGCGGGGCCGTGACTTAAGATAACTAAAGGATCGTGATCCATGGCCGAAGTTAACCGCCGCCAGTTCTTGAATCGAACCGCAAATGCAATTGCCGGTCTTTCTTTAGGCGCCGCCGGAATGCCATTTGTCCAATGTGGCTCATCCGCGACCCGATTTTCGAAATCCAAACAAAGGCCGAATATCGTCTTTTTTCTTTCTGACGACCATGCGGTCCCGGCCATTAGTTGCTACGGAAGCCGAATTGCCCGGACGCCGAACATTGACCGAATCGCCAATACGGGGCTACGGTTCACGAATTGTTTTTGCACGGAATCGATCTGCGCACCCAGCCGAACGGCGATTCTTACCGGGAAGTACGGCCATATTACGGGAGGTATAGGATGGGAGCATTATGACAGAAGCCACCGTACGTTTCCCGAGTATCTGCAAAATGCAGGATACCAAACCGCTTTGATGGGAAAATATCATTTGGGTGACGAACCTCTTGGCTTCGATACCTATAATATCCTGCCCGGTCAGGGGCGATATTACGACCCGGAGTTGATTTCAAAAGATGGGAAAAAAGTCTATTCCGGTTATGAAAGCGATGTTATTACCGATCTTGCTCTTGCTTGGCTTGGTGAGCGCGAACCGGGGAGGCCTTTTCTTTTATGTCTTCATGACAAAGCCACACACATGCCCTGGCAACCACCCGATCGCTATGCGCGGTTGTTGGAAAATGAGGACGTGCTGGAACCGGAATTTCTTTTTGATGACCATGAGGGACGTTCGGATGCTGTGACTCATGCCGATTTAACCATGGAAGGTTTAATGTTGTGGCAGGAAAAAATCTGGGGAGCGCCTCCAAGCGAACTTGGTGCTAACGAGAAACGCCGCTGGCTGTATCAGCAATACATCAAGCATTATATACGTACGGCCACGGCCATGGATGAGAATATCGGCCGTGTGCTCGATTATCTTGGCGCGCATGGGCTCGAAAAGAACACCATCGTTATTTATGCCTCCGATCAAGGCTTTTTTCTCGGCGAACATGGGTGGTTCGACAAACGCTGGATGTACGAAGAATCGCTTCGGTTACCCTTTCTCATTCGTTATCCCGGTATTACCGAGGCAGGTGCAGTCTGTGATGCCATGGTCATGAATATTGATTTTGCGCCCACGCTACTGAATCTTGCGGGGATGCCTATCCCTGCGGATATGCAGGGGCGGAGCCTTTTGCCGTTGCTTAAAGGGGAGGATGCGCCTGAATGGCGGAAATCATTGTTCTACCGTCACTATACCGGTGAGTTCGGCATACCGCCTCAATACGGCGTTCGCACGGAACGCTATAAATTAATTCATTTTTATGGACGAACAAAACTCTACCGGCGGGATGAAAGCGAATGGCCATTTGTCGATGTCTGGGAATTATATGATCTTCAGAACGATCCGCATGAACGAAAGAATCTCTATGAATCGCCCCAACACCAAACGATTGTTCTAGAGCTAAAGAAAGAATTGACACGACTCCGGCGTGAACTCAAAGAGCCCGATGCGGAGCCGCTACTTTTTTGATCCTACGATTTTGAATGGTGCACTATGAAGAACCGGAATTGGCGTATAACTCAAGAATCTCAAGTCCATGGAAAATCCTTTGAAGTTGGGATTGTTCTATTTTTTGCGCTTTGTATGAGCGTACAGGTACAGGCGGATTTGAAACTGGGGCTTGAGCCGGGGGATTTGCGTCTCTGCAACGATGATATCGGTGTGATTCTTTGGGGGCCGGATAACGCGGTGACCTTAAGCGTCGGGAAAAGCGATGTGTGGGACCGGCGTCTGCCGAAAGAATCTGTGCCCATTCTTACTGTCCAGCAGATGATGGACATGGCCATGGTTGGCGATAAGCGGATTCTAAACGGAGCGGACTATTATAAGAGTTATAATCACTATGATTTTCCCTGTCCCAAGCCGGTTGGCCAGTTGATTCTTTTAATGCCGTTTGTGGAGCCGGGCGGCAAAGTCGAGGTCGAGCATAGTACTTATGCTTATAAAATTACCGGGAAAAACGGAAAGAAAAAGGTTAAACTCAAGATATTTGTAAGCGCCCAGCGCAATCTTATTCTGTTATATGGTACGGGCGAGAATCTTGTTGCCGGCGATTTGGCGATTCGGCTCTATCGTCATCGGGATACGATTGTGCCCGGCGGTGAATTGCACCCTACGATTGCCGGGAAGAACTCACCAACAGATTTTGAGCGGCTGCCATTGCCCCGGGCGGGAGCGGAGAAAGACTCGTTTTGGATTGCGCAGGATTTTCCCGCCGATCTTACCTTTCCGGACGGCTTCGTTTCCGTATTGGCCGCACGTGTTGAGGGTGTTGAGACGGAATTTGAAACCGAACTCGGTAAGACCGGTTTGGGAACTCCGATGATTGCGGAAAAGGAGGGGCGCTTATCGCACGGTATTACCAAACGATTTACACCGATCAATGAAGCCCCCGGTTCCGCGGTTACGGCGAAATTAAGAAAAATCAATGGCCCCTTTTCCATTTATGCAACGGTTGTCACTACGCAAGATTACTCCGATCCGTTTGTTGCATCGCAAGGTTTGCTGAAAGATGCGGTGCAAACCGGTACGGAGCCACTTTGGCAGGAACACGCTGAACGGCTGGAGCGGTATGAAATGGGCACTCGTGCCATTGCTTGGGTTGATGTGATTCGGGGGGCTGCTTATGACCAGGATTTGGTTGTCGATGAAATATGGGGCGGGAATCCCTACCGTCTGCGTCCCGGTGGATATTTCGGCGACATTCCATTTTGCTCGGTCGATTCCACCAAGTATTGTTATCAAGACAGTTCACGTTGGCATGCCGATTTTCATTTTAATGAAGTGAGTGCGATTCGGTCGTGCATTTTGCGTCAGTTTGACTCTATGGATCCCTATCTGCGTCTGATGCAAACCATGATGCCCATGTGTCAGGCCAATGCGCGTGAAGTCTACGGTTGCAGTGGTGTTATGTATCCTCTTGTTCATTATCCCATGAAAGCCGAGACCGTCATTCACACACATATAACCTGGGAACAGAGCATGGAAATCACGGCGATGCTGCTCAAACCGTTTTGGCTTCGCTTTCAATACACTTGGGATATGGATTTTCTACGCGATATGGCGTATCCGATTATGCGTGAGGGTGCGCGTTTTTATGCGGACTTTCTCAAAAAAGAAGATGACGGGCTTTATCATGTCTTTCCGACTGTTTCTCCCGAACACCGGGGTATAACCGAAAAACTCAAATACAACCACGACAGCCAGTCCGGGATTACGTTGATCCGTTATCACCTCCGGGCCACGGCCGAAGCCGCACGGCTTTTGGGTTGCGATGAAGGCGAAGCCGCACGTTGGTCTGAAATTGCAGAGAACATGCCCGCTTATCCTACTGTGCAGACGCCTGAGGGGCCGATTTTTATTGATGTGGCGGGTGCGGAACCGCGAGAATACAACATCGCTGTCCCGTTAACCGCCGTGTTTTGGGGTGATGATATCGGCCTTGATTCCCCACCGGAGTTGCTCGAAATCATGCATCGGACGTTACGCCTAATTAATGTATGGGAACCACACCGCTTTTATCTACACCGTGTAAAAACACGTCTGGGCATTTATGACGAAAGTTCACCTTTGGATGTGGAGAATTTCTTGCAGTCTCATACCGGTGTAATTCGCGTATTTCCGGCTGTGCCTTCAGATTATGCGGGAGGTTTCAGTGATTTCGGAGCGCAGGGCGGTTTCGTCATTTCTTCACGCAGGAAACAAGATGGAGTCGAGTTTATTCGAGTGCAGTCATTAGCCGGTAATGATTGCAGCGTTGCGAATCCGTGGCCCGACCGGGAAGTGGAAGTGATCTGCGAACTCGACGGTAAGAAGGTTTCGGCGACGGTCGAGCCGAAGACGATTCGTTTTAAAACCCAGTGTGATGGGTTCTATCATTTACGGGCGAAATGATGCATAATTTCTGTTAATCCAGTTTGTGCCGGGAGGGCCGGGATTGTGTTTGATGGGGAGTCAGAGCCCGGCAAAGCGGTTAATTCGGAGGAAGGTGATGACTGCTGTACATTGGAAACGTGGTGCATTCACGCTTATTGAACTCCTCATTGTTGTAGCCATCATCGGTATTTTGGCGGCGATTGCCGTTCCCAATTTTCTCAATGCTCAAGCACGGGCCAAGATTGCCAAAGCCAAGGGCGATATGCGTTCGCTGGCAACAGCGATTGAATCGTACCGTATTGATTTCAATCGTTTTCCGGAGCCGATTCGTCCCAGCCGGTGGGACACATCGGATCATACCGGCACTTTGACGGAATTGACGACACCTGTTGCTTATATCGGCGATGTGGATATGGAAGATCCATTTGTGAAGCGGAGATTTTGGGTTTCGTATGCGGTGGCCAATGTTCATCCGGCCTATATTTATGTTTATTACCGGGGATTTTGGGGGAAAGATTCTTCGGGTGGTGTGCCCGCGCGTTATGGAGTAAAGCCGGAAGGGATGCCGGATGGGATTGTGATGGTATCGAGAGGGCCGGATGGTCTTACGGGGGGAGGCATTTGGTATCCTTTGGAAGTGAAATTCAACAATAACCGTAATACGAATGACATTTATGCATCATCGAATGGATTGATGAGCACAGGCGGCATCTGTTGGTTTCTCGGGGATATTGCCTCGCCCGGTGACTGGGGCGGCTGAATCGGTGTCATGTTAAGGGAAACACCATGCAACTTCCTGTGTTGATCATGTGTGTATTTTCATCTGCGTTGTTAGATGGAATTACAGTTCCCGAGGGAAATCCAGAGTTTCGAATTGAGCCGGATGCACGGAGCCCTCAGATATCCTATTTGAGTTGGGATACAGAAGGCGGCGACCGCTCGAAACTCAATTTACTTTACGCGCCGGTTCGTTTAGAACTCCAAGTTAATTCCGTTTGGAAAAAAGCAGAAGAATTGGAATTTGAAGTTGCGGAGAATTCCGTAGCGCGGTCCGAGTATCATGTAAAACCGGGTGATGCGTCTTCGGTAATCTGGCGGATTGAGAGGGAGGAGCAAGGTCTGTCGATTGGTTTTACCGTGGAGAATTCCAGAGCAGCGAAATTGGATGGATTGCGGCTGGTTTTTCCTTTCGATCCTAAAGCGACCGCCACCACAGTTCTCCCCTGTGAATGGGCGAACGTTAACGTGATGCGACTTCCGGTAATCATCAGTGCGCCGGATCTTGGGCAAATGCTCTTGGAATGTGAATCGGAAGTTGATGTCAGCGGATCATTGAAGGGAGTACGAAAGAGCGGTGAAAGACATAAAGTTGATTTTTGTCTCGAATGGCCGGTGACGGAGGATCATGAAGTCGCCTTTCTGATTACTCCTGTCCACCTTCAGCAGCCTGAAGGGCTGAAGGACGAAGAGTTGTGGCGCGCGGTTAGGCGTGGTTGGTTCAATATGCTGCAACCCAGCTCGCAATGGGGGAGTCCTGACCGGCCTCAAAATGGACAGCCCGGATTGTTGGCAAACAATGTAGTAAGTGATCCGGTAAGTTGTGTTTTGCATATGATGTCGGATCATGTGTTCTTAGTCCCGGAACTCGCTCCGGGAGTTAAAGCGGCTCCGCTCTTGGGAGCAACGGTGGATTGGTGGCTGGATCATGGAATTCAAGAGAACGGGGAGATGCACTCCTGGAGGACGGTAACCGGCATGCTCGATGCCAATGCCGGGCCGCTGATTGGAGCCTGGTGTTATGCGGAGACATCCGGCAACACGGCATGGCTGGAACGCCGTATTGCTGTTCTCGAACGTCTTGCGGATTATCTGTCCGGTCGCGATATTGACAATGACGGTCTTGTTGAAGCGGTGCATTCGGGCAATTACGGAACGCAGATTGGCCGGTTCGGTAGTTCTGCTTACGACACGATCAATTCCGGGCATAAAGATGCTTATGGCAACGCACTCACCTACCGGGCATGGCGTTGCCTATCTGATTTGGAGCGCCGACTCGGACGCACCGAACAAGCGCAAAGATATTCAAGCTTGGCGGACCGGCTGAAAAGAACATACGAGCAGACTTTTTACAATCCGGATACCGGGTGGTTGGGCTGGTGGCGAAGCGAGGATGGCGAGCTACACGATCTCTCCGCTCCCATGATTACGAGCATTGCGATTTTATACGGTCTTGTTGATGTTGAATCCGGCCACGGGATGCTCGTACAACTTTGGCAAAAGATCGAGTCGGTAGGCTTCACACGTTTTGATTTAGGTGTGCCCCTTACTTTGGAGCCGGTTCGCAAAGGGAATTACATGCTTCCTAGGCCCGGGCGCACGTCCCGTCCGCACGGAGCTCCGGAACGGGAGGATGGAAGCGATACGTTTCAGATGTACTTGAACGGCGGGTGCTGTGTCAGCGATGCCTATTATTTGATTACGGCCTTGAATATGGTTGGCGAGACACAAAAAGCCGACAGAATTCTTTGTGCGATGTTGAAACGCCAGGTAGAGGGTGTTTTTGAAAATGGCGGTGGATTTCAGAACGGTGTCATTGACAAATATCCATTGGGAGCGGAGTTTTATGACTGGAACGGAAATACCTGCGGATATGAAGGGCATTTGGTCTATAGTTTTTCATTTCTTCAGGCTGTGCTGCTTCGCGAACCGGACATTCGTGCGCGGTTATTTCATCCACTTTTTGAGTGAATGAGGTATCGGTGAGATGATATCTGTTTTTATTGTTCTAAGAACAGCTGTTAAGCCACTTGCTGTCCCGAGCAAGCGTAAGGCTTTTACATTGATCGAACTTTTAATTGTCGTAGCCATCATCGGTATCTTGGCGGCGATTGCCGTTCCTAATTTCATGAATGCCCGAATCCGTGCCAAGATTGCCAAGTGTTTCGGTGATATCAACATGCTCTATGAGCAGAATATCATCCGTAAGATGGATACGAATCTGTGGTTGATCGACGGCAACGATGGGGGGCCCAATCCAAACTGCAACTTTACGGCCGGTTATAATTATTGGGGAAAGACCTGCGAGCAGGCGGGACTACCCGCGGGATGCTACGATCCGCTGCACAACGGTCAAATCTTTGAATCGCTTACGACACCGATTGCCTATATCGGTACGATTCCAACGGATCCATTTTTGCCGGGGCTTTTTTATAACTATGGTGACGGTGGTTGCGCCAATGAACCGACCAATTCCGGCTCGTTCTGGGTTTTCTTTTCCTCAGGTCCGGACAAGGATTATACGGATATGCATTGGTCGGCCAGTCACGATCCTTATGCCGCCTATCATCCCTCCAATGGGCTCATCAGCAACGGTGATGTCTGGAAAGCCCACCCCATCACGAGCCAGACCGAAACCATGTTGTGGGTTTTGGGACAGCAACATTCCTTCTTTTAGGCGGCCATTGAGCGCCGGAATGTAGTAACAGAAGCATTTGGCTCCTAATTAACGGTAAAACCATCAGATGAATGCCGGAATCGTTCTTTCGGGGAGGGATTTAATTTCAGGAAAAACAACTGGGAATATAAAAAATTTTGTAGCACAATCCACTTGTGAGGAAACAGTGATTTGTGGCGTGAGGTGATGTGATGAGTGGTCAAGGTGCACGCCCTCAACAGGGCGGATGGTCATGGGCCGGTGAATTTTGGGGTGGGCTGGCCGCAATGCTGGTAGCGCTGCCTTCAGCGATTGCTTTCGGTGTTTTGGTTTATACAGGAATCGGGTCGGAGTATGCCGGGCAGGGGGCCATGGTTGGTATTCTCGGTGCCGCAGCCTGCGGGATGGTTGCACCGCTTTGCGGGCGGACGGGGGGGTTGATTTCGGCTCCTTGTGCGCCAGCCGCGGCGGTGCTTTCCGCATTGGTTGCCGGAATCTTTGCCAACCGGATCGGAAGCGGGATTCCGCCGGAGAGCATCCCCACATTGATCGCGCTGGCTGGTCTGATGGCCGCCGGATTTCAGGTTTTGTACGGCATTATCGGCGGGGGACGTTTAATAAAATTTATCCCCTATCCGGTTGTGTCGGGGTACCTTTCGGGTGTCGGCGTATTGATTGCCTTAGGGCAGCTCCCCAAGATTCTTGGCCTGCCCAAAGATACAGCGCTTTTGCGCGGCTTGATAACACCGGACCTATGGCAATGGGAGGGCCTGCTTGTGGGGCTAATGACCATCTTGGTTATGGTTGCGGCGCCATTTATTACAAAAAAAATTCCGGCGGCGATTCTGGCTTTGCTGGGTGGAATGCTGACGTATTTTGCGTTGGCGTATTACCATCCCAGTTTAAGAGTTCCCACCGATAATCCCTTTATCATCGGACCGATTCAAACCTCGGGCTCGGTTCTGGATTCGATGCTAGGCCGCGCCAATATTGTTTTTCATCTTGATTTTGTCTCGGTACGTCTAATCCTGATTTCATCGTTAACGCTGTCGGTGCTTTTGTCTATCGATACGCTAAAGACCTGTGTTGTGCTCGATGTTTTAATTCGCCGCCGCCATAACTCCAACCGAGAACTAATCGGGCAAGGAGTCGGTAATCTTGCAGCGTTTTTTGCGGGAGGGATGCCCGGCGCGGGTACCATGGGGCCGACGCTTGTTAATGTCACAAGCGGGGGGCGTTCGCCCCGGTCAGGCTTTTTGGCAGGTGTTTTTGCCGTATTAACGTTGGTGTTGTTGGGCGGTTTGATTGCTTGGGTGCCTATTGGCGCATTGGCAGGCATCCTTTTGGTGATCGCCTGCCGTATGTTCGATTGGAGCATGTTCCGTCTATTACGTTATCCGGCCGGGCGGTTGGATTTCGCAGTGATCGCCGCAGTGATTGTTGTAGCCGTCACGGTCGATCTAATAATGGCTTCCGGTGTGGGCATTGTTTTGGCGATTCTATTGTTTATTCGCGATCAGATTAGAGGGTCGGTGATCCGTAGAAAGGCTTGTCTTAATCAGGTTTCTTCCAAAACCCGCCGTCTGGCAGCCGAACGCGAGGTCCTGGGTGAATACGGCGACAATGCCGTCTTTTGCGAATTGCAGGGGAACTTGTTTTTTGGAACCACGGATCAATTGTTTACGCAGTTGGAGGCCGATTTGCGTTCAAAGCGATACGTGCTTTTGCATATGCGCCGTGTTCAGTCGATGGATTATACCGCCGCGCATCTTTTTAAACAGATGCAAACTCAATTGGCTGAGCGTGACGGTCGTTTGTTGATCAGTGAAATCCCATCGGGGCTTTTTGATGAGCGCGATTTTGAATACTACCTGACACAGTTGGGGGCAAACCACGAGGGTAGCGGCGTGCTAATCATGGAGACCTTGGATGGCGCTTTGGAATGGATGGAAGAGCGTATCTTGGAGGAAGCGGGTATCACCTTGCGAGGCGATGAGCATCGGATCGAATTAAAAGATATCGATCTTTTCCAAGGATTCGATTCGAAGATTTTAGAGGGACTTAGTGCATGTGTGCGTGAGGTCACCATTCCGGAAGGGCAGAAAGTTTTTTCGGAAGGCGATGATGGCAACGAAATCTATTTTGTCAGGAAAGGGAGTATTTGTATCCTTTTGCCGTTGGAAAAGGATAAACGCCATCACCTGGCGACAATCGGCTGCGGCGATTTTTTCGGCGAACTTTCTTTTCTTGATCAGCGCACACGTTCAGCCGATGCCGAGGCGAAAACGCCGACCGAACTCTATGCGCTTTCCCGATCCCGTTTCGATGCGCAGGCGCAATCCGATATGGATTTCGGAATCCATGTTTTTTCACGGTTGGCGTTGGAAATTGCCCACCGTCTTCGTCAGACAGATGCGGAATTGCGCGCGCTTGAAGAGCATTAAAGATGTTTATTATTTAACGCAAAAGATGTGGTTGGGCGGCACCCTGTATACCGAATTAATAAATTATTTGAATTACGAAAACACGCCGGGGGAGCCCCGTGGCAATGCGCCTACCGGCACCTGTGGCCAGGCCGGACATGAAGCCTAACGGCGCACGATTTCGGAGTAAGTGCGTAGGATTTAATTGGTCAGCACCCTGCATGCCGCCATCCGGCGGCGAGAAAGGAGAAAGTGGAGAGGAGAGAGTAGATTTACCTCGCACTTTGGGTATTTGGTGATTGGAATCAATATCGTCAGCGGATCGCGGTTGCGTTTTTGAGATAGAACACCGTGTAAAATGTGTTCTTGTCGTGTTTCGGGTAACCTAAGTAATAAGGTTTTGATTCGATATCTTCATAAAAGAAATTGTCAGGTGTTTTCCATAATTTCTTTTGCGCCTCGGAAATTTCAGCATACAAAATATGGAAAACCATATTACCTTCGCTATCGAAGCAAATTCCCTGGCAATGCGCCCACGCAAAATACTCGCCGCCAGACGCGCACGCTCCCAGGTAGGTTTTGGTTTCGGTTTTCGGATCCCAGGCAAAGACATCCAGCGGGATATTACGTCCACCGTTACTGGTCCAATAAATGCGTCCATCCGGCCCACGCTCAACGGCATACATACCGGAGTGTTGGTCATCTCCATCAACACCGACGGTACAGACCGGACGAACATGGAATTTGCCATCCTTGCGGTCATCCAGATTCATTTCAAAAACATAATCGCCGGAGCGGCCATAGAGCGTGTTTGTGCCGGCCGGGCCGCAACAGGTTGCATAGGAGTGCTGGTACTTAAATCCATCTTCGGGAACAACTTCAACATCTTTGAGGCGGAATGTTTCCGGCTCCCATACGGTCATAAAATACCGGCCATCAGGAGTGACTTCGCCGGGGTGATAGACTTTGCCGGTGCCGGGATCGAGCGGCATGTATCGTGTGGGATGGTTGTATTTGATCGAACCGGCATTCCAGACACGGCCTGTTGTAAGGTCATACGCCAGGAAGAACACACCGGGCACGGTGGCGCCATATAAATAACCACGATTCGTGTCAATATCAAAACTGGTGATGCCCTCCTGCGGCCAGCCCGGCCCCAAGTCTACAGTCGTATCGCTTGCGGGATCATACGAGAACAGATGACAGGTATATTGACCGCCGCGTTGCCCCTCCGGCGATTCTCCGACATCAGACCTAAGGCCATAATGTAATTCGTAGCCTTGTTTCATCGCTCCATAGATTTTTCCATCCGCTCCGAGCCGGAGTTTTGTGTGGATTTTGCCGGGTATTCCCTGCCCCCGGCCATATTGGTGTGTTAGTTCATCCGAGCGTAATAGCGAACGCCATTCGGAGGTTTTGGGATTCAACTGAGCCAACTGAGCATTCAAGCCATAAAAGGCTGTTCCGATATAGATTTTTCCATCGCGGTCAGCTTGAATGGCGGTATACCCGGAGCCGCCGTGCATGGTGGAAGGAATCGGGTAGACATCGACTTCAAGTTTTTTGTGTCCATCGAAGCGGCCATCCGGTTCTTTGTCGATAAAACCTTCTTGGGGATTCATCTCTTTAAGCACGCCGCTCTTTTGCCATTCCTGGCTTTCGCCGGGTGTCAGCACATAAAGATCGCCGACTCGAATGGCTTCGGCCATGACAAGCGTGCCACTCTTGGTGCAGACGACATCACCAACCTGATGGCGGTTACGGAATACTTGAATAGCCGGGTAATCCACATCGAATGTGCCTTTTTCGATATTGCAGGCCCAAAACCGGCTCATACCTTCGAGACCGCCGCCACTGACACCGTATAAATTTCCATCGAGAGGAGAAAAGGCCATTCCCATGACCTCGATGGCGCGGATAGGTTTGCCGAAGTTCTCCATTTCCCCGGTAGAAGGATCGAGACGGATAATGTAACCATCCGAGGTACCCAAAAAGAGTTTGCCATCGCGTTCGATGATTTCATCGATGCGGTTCCAATGCTGCCTTCCGGGGACCGAAGGAATCCAGCCGACTTCCGTGAACCGCTCCTGGATATCTGCAATCGTGGGATCATACTTAAGAATACGTCCCAGCCAGCCGGTGGTATAAAAAACACCATCATCCATAACGTGAATGACTTTGGGAATCAGACGGTAATTCCATTCGCCTTCACCGGGAGTCAGATCGGCAAGTTCGCGTTCGACTTCCGCGAAACCGACGCGGTGATTGGAAACAGTCGTATAGGTATGTCCAAACGCGGTATCTTCGACTTTCCCGGTTTTGGTGTCGTAAATAAAGAACCTTCCATTGGGAGTAGACACACCATAAAGCAGCCCCCGTTTGGTATCCATCGCCAAGGTGTGGATACCTTGGCCTTTAAGCGGAACACCCAAATCTTCAAGTTTCGGATTAGAACTTTGAATGCCGCTGAGCTTATAGAGATGGCCCGTGTTATATGAATCCAGAATCGGCATAAGCCGTACATTATAAGGATCGGAAGCGCGGTCTTTTTGATGGGCGATGAAGGCCAACTGCTGATCGGAGAGCATGGCGCCCAAATAGAGGGTATCTCCATCAATCGCCATGCTACGCAAGATGGTATTAGGTCCGGGCAACGTTGCCAGGACGGTCACCTTCTTGTTCGCAGGATCAAAACGGAAAATATGACACTTATCGCCGGAGGTTGCTCCATAGACGACATCACCATCGGCGACAAGAACATTGACGGCACGTTCATCGGCGGGGATGCCTTGATCCCGTAAATTCACAACATCGAGTTGATTGTAGGTGAGCGTTTTGGCCTGGGCATTCCATACCATGGCTACGGAAATAAGGATCATCAGGGCATGCCGCATTTGAAATTCTCCTTGGCAGTATCACTCTAGCGGTTCAAGACAATTACATTCTCAATCAGATCATTCGACTTGTAATCCCGATTTCTTCCGGCGTCAACAGGTTAAGCGGCGACTCTCGTGAGTTTCATTGGCGCAAACGGTTTGGAGTTCGATAGAAAGCGTGGTCTTAACAGAGTACTCTATAATCAAGCAGAGGAAGTTATGGCAGGAGTCACTCATGCGAAAATTTATCATCCCAATAGGTCTTATCGTGCTCGCCGCGCTGATGTCAGGCTGCGCCACAGGAGTTCATAAGCCGATGTTTTTGGTAGCCAACAAACACGACGATACTTTAAGTTTTATCGATCCGGATTCGCTTGAGATTGTCGAGACTATACCAACCGGCCCCAATCCACATGAAATGGTGATTACGCCCAACCAGCGGACGATGTATCTCTCCAACTACAATCCACCGGGCAACACCATCTCTGTGATCGATTTGGCTCAAAGAAAACACATCAAACAGATTCCAACAGGTGAGTTTACACGTATCCACGGTGCGGCGATGGCCCCCGACGGCAAGCACGCATATTTTACGGCGGGGCAGACCGGATATGTGGTGGAAGTCGACACGCGAACGAATGAAGTCACACGGGGGATTCCAACGCACGGCAAAATATCGCACATGGTGCTGGTTTCACCCGACGGGGAATGTCTCTATACGGCAAATATCGAATCGCAAAATGTTTCTGTAATCGACCGTGCATCCGGGGAATTAATTATGCAAATTCCATGCGGTAAGGGTGTGGAGGGTATGGCTTTTGCGCCTGACGGCCGGCATCTTTGGGCGGCCAACCAAACCGGCGGTTCGGTTACGGTCATCGATATGGCCACACACCAACCTATCGAAACATTCGATTGCCCCGGCATGCCGGTGCGAATCCATTTTACTGATGACGGAGCGTTGGCGCTCATACCCAGTTGGACTCAAAAGGGTGAGTTGATCATTGTCGATACAAAAACAAAACAAGAAATCAAACGGATTGGTGTAGGCGGTTTCGCCATTGGAGTAGAAATTACACCGGATGGCAAACGTGCATTTGTGGGTTGCGAACACAAGGATGGGATTCATGTGATCGATATGGAATCACTCACAGTCGAGCGTGTGATTCATACAGGAAACGGTCCGGATCCGATGATGATGTGGTTCCCGCCTCAAGATTAGGCGAGAAAGCCGACTGAGCTGCACAGAAAACTCACGCGATCCAAATCCAATACCTATTGAGTGATAATTGTGCACGGATAGAGCGCACTGAAACAGACATCTTCAATTCCCGATGCGTAATAAGGGAACTCAAGCACTATTGCCAACAAGGCGAACGCGTGCCTTAATTGTGAACATTCTACCGGGGATGCACTGGCAACCCATAGAGACACAACCCGAGGCAGGAGAAGCTTATGAGACGTTTTTCCCGATTATTTCTTTTTGCTTTTGCAGTCGTGACGATTATATATGGTTATCCCGAGGCGGGCACATGTCAGTCCCGCAACCTTATCCGTATACCCGATATTCTCGGCTATACACCATTGAAATGCGATTTTCATACACACACTGTTTTTTCAGATGGTAATGTTTGGCCGCCGATCCGGGCCAAAGAGGCCTGGATGGACGGTTTGGATGTTTTGGCGATTACCGACCATATCGAATACCAGCCCCACAAAAACGACATAAATACGGATTTCAATCGTTCCTATGAAGTTGCAAAACCGATGGCGGATGCCTACCGGATCACGCTGATTCGGGGTGGAGAAATCACACGCGATATGCCTCCCGGGCATCTCAATGCGATTTTTTTAAATGATGTTTCGCCACTTAAAACGGAGAAATGGCAAGATGCCATCAAGGCGGCCTATGACCAGGATGCATTTATCTTTTGGAACCATCCCGGTTGGAAAGGCCAACAGCCCGACGGCATTGCGAAATGGTATGACGAACATACTGAGATTTTCGATAAGGGGTGGGTCAAAGGGATCGAGGTTGTGAATGCGCACGAGTATTATCCGGAAGTTCATCAGTGGTGTTTGGATAAGAAACTGACCATGTTCGCCAATACGGACATCCACGATCCAATCCAAATCACATTTCCAATTAATATCGAACACCGCCCTATGACCATTGTGCTTGCTAAAGACAAATCGGCGGAATCTGTTAAAGAGGCGCTGCTGGACCGTCGCACAATCCTTTACTACAAAGATTGGCTGATTGGTGAAGAGAGGTTTCTTGGCCCGTTGTTTTCGAAGTCGATTTCAATCGAACCGGAAGAGTTGACATTGAAAGCCAAGCAACGCAACGCCATACAAATCATCAACACCTCCAGTTTCGATTTTGAATTGGTCTTGGACGGAGCGCTTGAAGGGTATTCATTGGATGAATCCATCTCATTGCCTGCGGGCAAAGCGGCGATGCTGAGCATACGATGCACAAGTGACAAGACGAGTGGAAAAGAAACCATCGCCCTGCCCTATCGGGTTGAGAATCTGAAGATCCGCCCCAATGAGGGACTGCCGGTGAAACTTGAAGTGTCTGTTGTCCATACGCCCTAATGGAGTGTCTGCGTAATTTTTGCACAGGTTTTGTGCCTGGACGAATTGCGCAAGCGGTTACAAAACCGTTATTCGGCGAGACTTCCTTTAATTGGGATTTACCGACTACACAAGGCGGATAGTCTGCATTATCCTAGCAGTGGTTTTAATTGCAGCGAAATCGTTTCGGCCGGTTGCGGTGAAGACTTCACTATCGGTTATGAAACGAAAATTCGGAGGAACCCTATGTCAAAACAAGAAGACCGTCGAAAATTCTTAAAGCACTCCACCTTGGCTGCCACGGGCGCGGCCATGATGAGTTTTGAGGAAAAGGCGCTGCTTGCCGCCAATGCTCAACCTTCCCCCGATTCACGCGCATCATCACTTCAGACAGATTTCCCGCAAGGAAAGATCAAAGACCTCTCAATCAGCCGCTTGATCTGCGGAGGCAATCTGCTGAGCGGCCATGCTCATAGCCGCGACCTGATCTATGTTTCATCGTTGTTAAAACAGTATTTCACAGACGATAAAGTCTTCGAGACTTTTGAACTGTGCGAAGAAAACGGCATCAATACGATGCTGGTGCGTGTTGATGACGACACCAAGCGTATCATTGGACGCTATTGGAATGAGCGTGGGGGGCAGATGCAGTGGATCGCCCAAGTGAAACCCAAGATCAATGATCTCACCAGCGACATCCAGCGCGCAGTGGACCGGGGCGCGGCAGCGATTTATATCCAGGGACAAGTCAGCGATAGATTTGTTAGTGAAGAGCATGTGGATCTTCTCGGTGAGGCTGTTGAGATTATTCGCAAAAATGGAATCGTGGCCGGGATCGGCGCTCATGAACTGAATACTGTTGTTGCATGCAACGAGGCGGGGTTAGATCCTGATTTTTATATGAAGACCATTAACAGCAAGAGTTATTGGTCGGCAGGGCCAATGCCCCGCAAAGACAGCGTATGGGCGGAGACTCCGGAAGAAACGATTGCTTATATGAACGGCATCAAACAGCCCTGGATCGCTTTTAAGATTCTGGGAGCCGGTGCGATTAAGCCACAAGAGGGATTCCGTTACGCTTTTGAAAGCGGGGCGGATTTCATTTGTGTAGGCATGTTCGATTTTCAAGTGACTGAAGATGCCATTATCGCACAAGAGGTTTTAAGCGGAGACCTTAATCGAAAACGCGAATGGAGGGCGTGACTTTGGGATTCACTCGCAAATAAAGGCCGGTTTTGAGGAGGTACTGTCATGGACAATGTCGGCAGAAGGAAATTTCTAAAGAAGTCATTGGCTGCATCATCAATCCTGGGCGCCGCCATGAGTTTTGAAGAAAAGAATCTTTGGGCGCAGATGGAGGAACCGGTATCTGCTCCCAAAGTATCGGCTACAGGCGAAATCCCCAAAGGGCGCATCAAAAACCTGGAAATCAGCCGTCTAATCTGCGGCGGGAATTTGATCGGCGGCTGGGCACATAGCCGGGATTTGATGTATGTTTCGGAACTCGTCAAGGCCTATCACACAGACGAGAAGGTTTTTGAAACCTTGGAAATGGCCGAAGAAAACGGGGTCAATGCCGTTTTAACCAATCCGCGTTCGGATCGTGTTATCAATCGGTACTGGAAAGAACGCGGCGGCCGTATCCTGTGGATATCGGATTGTGCATTTGGTGCGGATATCAAAGAAGGCATCAAACGTTCAATCGATAACGGTGCTCATGCGGTGTATGTGCAAGGCGGTATTGCCGACAGCGCGGTTCGCAAAGGCTTGATCGACGTATTGGCAGATGCTTTGGATACCATCGCCGAAAGCAAAATCCCCGGCGGATTGGGCGCGCATTGCCTGGAGACGGTCAAAGCTTGTGTGGACGCGGGCCTTAAGCCTGACTTTTGGGTCAAAACAATTCACCCCGATACCTATTGGTCGGCAACCCCCAAAGACGAACGTCCGGAGGGTACTATTCCGGAACACGACAATATGTGGTGCACCAAACCGGAAGAGACAATCGCATATATGAATTCAATCGAAGAACCTTGGATTGCATTTAAAGTTATGGCTGCCGGTGCGATTAAGCCCGGCGAAGCATTCCCCTTTGCATTTAATAACGGCGCGGACTTTGTTTGTGCCGGGATGTTTGATTTTCAGTTAATTGAAGATGTGATGATCGCTCAAAACGCTCTGGCCAATATCCAGAACCGCGTACGCCCCTGGCGGGCCTAAAGCGTTTTTTGGCCGGCCTGCATCGTTTGGCAAAGCGATCAATGCGCAGGCATACATATTATTCTCTAAAGGAATCGATTTCATGGTTCAGAATCAGCAAATCGGACGCCGTTCGTTTTTAAGTTCAACAACGGCCTTGGGAGCAGGGCTGGCAATCGCCTCAAACTCACTCGCAGATGAAAACAGCACACCCTCAGACGAACTTAAGATCGGACTGATCGGTGCGGGATCACAAGGCCGGAATCTGCTTAATTCTTGTGTAAAACTTCCGGGTATTCGTATCGGGGCAATTTGCGATATTTGGGAATCTTTCAATTTAAACGATGTTGCAGAAATCGCCCGCCGCCACGGGCATGAAGCCGCAACCTACACGGATTATCAAGAGTTTCTGAGCAAACAGAATGATATCGATGCGGTACTTATTGCAACACCCGATTTTTGCCATGCGGACCAAACGATCGCCTGTTTGAAAGCGGGCCTGCATGTTTATTGCGAAGCGCCTATGGCCAATACCATCGAAGGCGCAAAACGCATGGCCTTGGCCGCCAAAGAAAGCGGAAAGTTGCTTCAAATCGGCCAACAAAGACGAAGCAATCCCCGTTATCAATTTTGTGAAAAGCGTATTCTTAAGCAGTCCAAATTGCTCGGAAAATTGAGCGCGGCCAATGCGCAATGGAACCGTTCGGTCCTTCCCAGCCGGGGCTGGCCCCGCCGGGCTCCGCTCGAAGATCCTGTGCTCACACAATACGGTTACACCTCGATGCCCCAATTCCGGGATTGGCGCTGGTATCGCGATTTGGGAACCGGCCCAATCGGCGAACTCGGTGTGCACCAGATCGATATTTTCAATTGGTTTATCGGCAGCAATCCCAAAAGCGTGATTGCCAGCGGCGGTACGGATTATTACAGCGCCGATACACACGAATGTTACGACACGGTGATGGCCGTATTCGAGTACGAATGGAAAGGAAAGACCGTACGGGCTCTCTACCAAACAATCAATTCCAACAGCAATTTCGGCTACTACGAAGCGCTTATGGGCGATGAGGGAACGCTTCACATCTCCGAGACTGAAGGCACGGCAAATGTTTATCGTGAGCCTGCCGCAATTAGCTGGGGAAAATGGGTGGATTTGGGAATTCTGGTTCCGCCTCCCGAACCGGAAAAGAGCGCGGGCGATACCGAAGTTGTGTTGGATATTCATAAAACAGTGCGTCCGGATCAATACACGCTTCCCGTAGCCTACGATAAATCAGTTACCATGTATCACCTGGAGAATTTCTTCGACTCGATCCGTGGCAAGGCCCGTTTGAGTTGCCCCCCCGAAACGGGCTATGGGGCGACTGTGGCTGCATTGAAAATTTACGATGCCATCAACAGCGGGAAGAAGATTGAATTCAATCCCGATGAATTTAAAGTCTGACGCAACGGTATCTCCGGAATCTCACGGCGAAATTCACCGATTCCGCCATGAGGCCATGGCTACTTATTTTGAGATATTGCTCGTTGAACCGGATGTCAGCTATGCACGGCAGGCGTCGCAGGCAGCCTTTGAGCGGTTGGATGAACTTGAACGGGAGCTAAGCCGGTTTATTGAAGGAAGCGATATTCACCGTATCAACAACTCACAACCGGGGACGGATATTCCGATAAGTCTGGATACATATACATGCCTGGAAGAATGCATCGAAATCGCCGGATCAACCGAAGGTGCATTCGATATCACAATCGGCGCGCTGCAAAAACAAATCGCTGAGGGGCAAATTGAAAATTTCGATGAATCCCTAGAGGCGGCACTTGAGAACACAGGAAGCACATGGCTTGAACTCGACCGGAAGCAATGCCGTGTTCACCGCAACAAACCGCTTCTTCTCGATTTGGGTGGATACGGCAAAGGGTACGCTGTCGATGCCATGGCGGCCATACTCGAAGATTGGGAATTGAATTGTGCGCTCATTCACGGCGGGCATAGTTCAGTTCGAGCGCTAGATCCTCCCCCCGGGCAATCCGGCTGGCCTGTGGCGATCAAATCCCCCAATACACAAATTGTTCCCCACAAATCTTTGGATTTGGCCAACATTGCATGGGGCGCATCGGGATTAAACGAAATTCCACATATCATCCATCCTCATACGGGGCAGCCTGTAACAGATAAGACAGCAGTATGGTGCCGTACGAGCCGCGCCGCCACAGCGGATGCGCTTTCAACGGCATTTATGGTGATGTCGGTTGACGACATTGAACGATACTGCCGCCTGCACAATGATATCGAAGCAATCCTTATTGTGGACGACGAGATCATTACACTAAAATAAGGCGCTATCGTTTTTGCTCGAAAACCAAATTCAATACGAGGATCACAAACATGACAACGAACCAATCAAACCGACGGGATTTTTTACGCACAATGGGAGCGGGTTCGTTGGCATTGGGGGGATTGGCTACAGGGATATCAAATCAGGCATGGTCCGCGCAAAAACCGAATATCGTCTTTATCCTTGTTGACGATCTTGGTTGGAGCGACTTGGGTTGTTATGGAGCCGATTTACACGAGACGCCGAACATTGACGCATTTGCCCGCAAAAGTCTTCGATTCACAGACGCCTATGCGGCGAGTCCGATTTGCTCACCAACCCGTGCTTCGATCATGACCGGAAAATACCCGGCCCGCCTGAATATGACTGTTTGGCGGGAGCAGACATTACGCCCGCCGAGTGCTTCGAACAAAATGATTCCTCCACAGTGCGTTAGCGATCTTCCACATGATGAGATTACAATTGCGGAAACCCTGAAAAAGGCGGGATACACAACCGCGCACGTCGGGAAATGGCATTTGGGCGATGCCGACCACTATCCGGAAACGCAGGGATTCGATGTCAATATCGGGGGCACGCACTGGGGCGCGCCTCAAACCTATTTTTATCCCTATAACGGATGGCGGAATGAAGACGAATTTAGATACGTTCCGCATCTTGAATTAGGCAAAGAAGGCGAATATCTCACCGACCGTCTGACGGATGAGGCTCTTTCGCTCATGGAGAAAATGAAAGATGGGCCTTTCTATCTGAATCTCGCCTTCCATACGGTACATACACCGATTGAAGGGAAGAAAGATCTTGTTGAGCATTTCCGCTCCAAGATTAAACCGGACATGCATCATCAACATCCGGGCTATGCGGCTATGGTGAAAAGCCTGGATGAGAATGTCGGGCGGGTACTGAAAAAGATTGAAACACTCGGCATCGCCGATAATACCATTGTCTTTCTATTCTCCGACAATGGCGGGTACATTAACAAGAAAGACGATATTCCGGTTACCGATAACACCCCGCTTCGCTCGGGCAAAGGGAGTTTGTATGAAGGCGGCATCCGGGAACCGTTGTTGGTTCATTGGCCCGGCGTGACCAAACCCGGCACGGAATGTCATCAGCCGGTCTGCTCAGTCGATTTTTATCCGACGATCTGCCAAATGGTTGGGGTCCAACCGGAAGGAGAATCGGGAGCCGATGGAATCGGCCTGAAACCATTGCTCGATAATCCAAAGGCGGATATCGGCCGGGATACGCTCTATTGGCACTATCCACATTATTATTTCTACCCCAAGACAAAACCAATCGGAGCCATCCGCAAAGGTTCCTGGAAACTTCTCGAACATTTTGAAGAAGAGCGAATCGAGTTATTTAATCTGGAAGATGATTTGGGTGAGAGCAAAGACTTGGCTCAAGAACGGCCCGATAAAGTCAAGGAATTGCTTGCAGACCTTAAAGCGTGGCGGAACTCAGTCGATGCGAAGATGGCTATTCCCAATCCGGATTACGCCGGATAGGGAGTGGAAGCAACGGCAAAATGCCTTTGGGACAATCCTGCTCCATTGCAGTTTTCGTGCCCTTCGTGATTCAAATGTCGCCTCTCGATTATCCACTCTCTATCGTGGGTGCCCGGGCCGCGCGTATGCGCGCACCGGATGTTTTTAATCTGGGCGGCGATAGCCGTTATGCCAACGGGGGTTCCCCGGCGTGGGCCGGTAGGCGTCAGGTCCACGGCGGTCACGCCGCGGGGGGAATTCCCAATGGTGTGAAATCGACCCAAGGATAATAGCGTGTGAAATTCACAATCCGCGCTTTTTGAGATTCGGTCAGGCCCATCTCACCGCGGCCGGTAATCCCTTTGTTGAAACGTGTCCTTTTCTGAGAAACCGCCTCCATAGCCGCCTCAATCTGCTCGTCTGTGCGATTGATGTTATAGAAATCGAGTACCTTACGGACCATTCTGGGCTTATCGGCAATGATCTCCTCGTATGTCGTCCAGAACATCTCGATTTCCTGACGTTCTTTTGCCTGATACCAGGAAACATAAAAACCGATATACCAAGGCGCCATTAGATCGACGAGCATATCCAGCTGGGTTTCATCGTCTAATTCCGCAAAATGATCAGCGGCTAGAATCCCGGGAGAAATCGGCGATTCATTCCGGTAATGGTCATACAGGCTGATGATGGTATCGAACAGATTGCGCACAACCACCACCGGCCGGATCGAGAAGCATTTCAACAATTCCAAGTTCGGTTTATTGGCACGGATATGCTGGCGAACAATCACATCTGTTGTCACAAAGGCCACGAGTTTTGGCAAATAAAGATCTTGATCAGACCGGTCGTACGCATAACAGAGCGTTCCATCCCTAAATCCCGTGACTTCATGCAACACAGACAGAAGAAATGTCGAGCCGCTTTTCGGCATGCATGCCAATAAGATGTACTCATTGCGATGGGCCAGGTTCTTACGGATGTCCTCCAGATTTCGATAGGTTCCATCTTGCTCGGGGCCGGACACAAAAAAACGGCGCAATAAGTCGTACATTATTCAATCCTTACTATGGTTTTGCCTGGCAATTAGTCAGTCATAAATTGGTTTTACGTGATTTTGAGCGTAGCGCCGGCCTAATGGTTAGTAAAATGACCGGATATGTCAGCATTAGAGCCGTCTTTTCTTATTGATAAAGATTATCAATAAGAAAGAATTTTATAATTAATAAATAACTCTTATTGCATGTTCGTTTTATAAGACAACCATAAATCTATGTGGTATAGTGTCACAGCAAATTGTTTAATTGTGTTATTGGCGAGAGTGGATTTTGGGAGTAGAAAATGGCCGTAAATCCCGTAGTTGAAGGTATTATCCACCAGCAGGTTTTGTCCGAAACCACGTGGGTCAAAACCGTAAAAGTCGTGAAAGGCAAAAGTAAGCTGGTCACGACGCCGGCGCCTGCTCCGGATTATATGCAGAAATCGGATGCGTATCTTGTAAGTATCTTGCAGGCCTCAGGTTATAATTATACCGAGGAAGAGGTGCGCAAGTTGCGGGATGAAATGTTTGTCCCCCATCAATTTGTCCGCAACGCCCCGCGGAAGAAAACGATCAAGCTCTGATTCAATCTTCTGATCCGCGTATCCGTTTAATCATCACATTTGCCTCCATTTGTGTCCGTGCGTTTCGGTCAAACGGCATTCCTGTATCTGTACCCCGTTTTTTGCTCAAGCTGCACCCAAGTGTTCTGTATCATTCGCAGAAATTCTGAGAGACCGGCAGTCGAAGTGTCGCGCTATAGTTACATCTCGCGCCTTTGAGCCGCTTTGGGTGGACTTTATCTGTCCATTCGAAGGAAGAATCCGCGATTTTACTCTAAAATCTTGCTAATGTTCTGAATGTCTATACATTTAAAGCGCAGATTTAATCTGCTGCTTGATATGAGATCGAAGAAGCGTCCAGCAAATATAACCACCTTGCGAGACAAAACATGAGGAATCAAACCGGCTTCACACTTATTGAATTGCTGATTGTTGTTGCCATCATTGGCATTCTTGCGGCCATCGCCGTACCGAATTTTCTCAATGCTCAGGTCCGGGCCAAAGTGGCCAAAGCCGAGTCGGAGCTGCGTACATTAACCACGGCTTTAGAGAGTTACCGGATAGACAGCAACATCTATCCCCCCTGGCTCAATGAGAATGGTGCAGCGCGGAATGGTCCCGGCGGAATTGGCATCAGCCACCGTTTCCATGCCTTAACCTCACCCATCGCCTACCTTGGTAGTATCCCCCAAGATCCGTTCATTGTGAAAATCAACGCCATCAATGAGGCGGTTTACGACACGTATGATTATGTCGATGCCTGGTCGACGATTAAATTCGGGAACGCCACAGAACTCAATTCTTCCTTCCGCTGTTCCATGTGGCGCGCGGCCAGCGCCGGGCCCGACAAGAACATGCAGGTCGGCAATACCTACACCTATTCATCATCCAATGGATTAAATAGCGCCGGAGATTTGGTGCGCACCGGACCTCCCGCATCCTATAAATGCGATGATAAGTATGTGAATAAATAAAACGTGATCAAACATTACTGTTCCGGAAAGGGAGTATTTAATCTCCCTTTCCGAAACAGGCTGAAATAACTTTTATCTACGTGCCTTTGACTTGCACCCGCTAAATTCTCTTCCTGTTCCCATATCCTAAATTACTCGGGCACCTTGTAGCTGTAGATATGTGAGCCGCTGCCGAAATAAATCCGTCCATCGAGATAATCTCCGCCGGGACCGATGGAAACAGGCGATTCAGCCAATAGCGTAATTTCAAATGTTTTCAGATCGACCTTGGCGACACCTTTTCCGAAAAGCATATACATTTTGCCTTCGGGGCTTAGAACAAAAACTCGAGGTCCCTGCTGGGAATTGGTATGTCCCAAAGTTGCCTCAGTATTTTCGGTGTGAATGACTTCACGTTTTTCCGGATCAAAAACAAAGAAAATTTTCCGGTCAGCCACACCGAATACCAATCCGTTGGGAGCCATGCATAAATCGGTGTAATCCTGCACACCCGGGAATACGGGCTCATGCCATAGAATCTGTTTGGAGGCGAAATCCATGATATAGAGTTCGGCTTGATCGGCCTTTTGCTCCCCGCCGGTTCCCGGGCTGGTGGTTGAGCCGCCCAATAAGTTGCCATCCGGCAATGCAACCAGACTTCGTGTCGAATGTTCAGGAAGGATTTCCATGTGCTCGATCAAAGTTCCCGTTTTCGTTTCCCGGTCCCAGAATAAAAGCCCACCGCCTGTGTAGCCGTAACCGGGTGTACCCGCCAAAACCACAGTTTTACCGTCAGGATGCGCCAAAAGTTCGTGGGGACGATGAATCGGAGGCGAGCAGTCGATTAGAAAATGCGGATTGCAGCCTTCTTGGTTTTTGACTGTCTCTACCCAAGGCTGTGTTGGATCCCATTCCAATAGAAAACCGCCGCCATAACCGCCCGCAAAAAAACGGTCTCCTTGCCGTACAACGGTGTTCCACTGGCCATAACTCGCCCGGTTCACCCATTCGTCTTTGTCTGGGGTGTATTGAAAGAATCGCATCGGGAAGGCTGTCCCGCCGCAAATTGTCCCGCCCGGTGCTACAGCCAAGCCCATGATATGTGCGCCTTCGCTGGTGTAGTCGAATGGCAAGGTTTTGACTTCGGAGGTTTTGGGATTCTCAATTGTAAGAACCCGATTCACAAGATCGCATGATTTAAGAAGTTTGCCGTCCGGAAACTCCTGATGGAACAACGCTTGGCTGCTGGTAATAATCGGTTTCGGAGCGATGTTTTCGGGCTTGGCGACTTTTGTTCGTTTGCCTTTATAGAACTCATACCAAGCCGCACCGTCTCCCGCGTGGCCGTAGACTTTTCCGTCCTGATAACGGCATACATATCCGCTGCCTTTCAGACGTTCGGTTTCATCCAGCATCGGAGTGGCTTTTTCGGTTTGGGGATCGAAAGCGATGATCTGGCTGGCCGTGCTGCCGATAGCGAAATAAATCCAGCCTTGATCGTCCGCGGCCACATAACGCTGATATTGACGCCAATTTTCTTTGTGAACGTGACCGTAATCCGTGAATTTCCGCGTCTTCGGATCGAAGGATACAACTCCGCTATCCGGGTATGTCACGGACCAGATCACGCCGTTATCATCTTCGGTCATCCCCATCGTCATTTGCGGCGCGGTTTCGTGATGAAACGTGAAAGCCCGTTTGACCGGATCGAATTCAGTGAAGTAGCTGTTGAAGTGCGTATAAAATTTGTTCCCGCTTGAAAGCACCGAGGCATAAGGGCAGTCGCCGCCCGGAGGGAAAGGCACCGGGATTTGCTCGCTCTTGCCGGTCTCGGCATCGAGCATCAACAGCGCGTATCCGCCCCGGTGGTCGAAGAGCCAGACCAAAACAACATCGCGGCCCTCGCCATCCACAGTAGCGACCGTTCCACGATGATTGCTCACCGGTGTGGCGACACCGTGATGCAGATAGCCGTTGCCCAAATCCTCGGTTTCTGCGAATGCCGGGCAGACCAAAACCAAAATTGGGAACAGAACCAGCGGTAGTGCGAAACGAAAGCCGGACAATTTCATTCTCTCACTCCTCAGCAGCGTAATGGCTCAATCAAACAGATATGATAGAAGTGGTTTCAAAACTCCGTCAGGGCTACCAAGACTCTGGCAACCTAATTCGAAAGGTACTGAAACGGCGGCTCATCAGGAGATTCGCCCTCGACCATTCATAGTCTGGGATTTTGAAACCACTTCTAGAATACTCCTCTCAATGGATAGGTGATATGGCGATTGGAACAACTCTCCCGCAGGCGCAAAAGATGAGCAAATATTTTTCTCTCATTTCATCGCGCCGAAGTATCCTACACCTGCTAAACTGAATTGATGCAATTGAGGCATCCAACACCGCGCAGTCTGTATTGTTTCGTAAAGGATAAGGATGATGTCATCGATCCGGCTTTTTTTCTTGAGAATTTGTTGTTTGGCGGTTTTTGCATTTGTGTTCTCTGCATCTCGTTTCGGCAATGCTCAAGAAACACAGCCGCCAACATTGAAATCGTTGGAAACGAATGCCGGGAAGATCTCTCCGGGTTTCAATCCATCCAGAACAGAGTATACACTTCACGTTCCCCATCGGGTTGATGCCATCACATTGACACTTACTCCCGAGCATAAAGACTGCCTAGTCATGGTTAATGATATGGAAATCGCCGAACCGTGGCATTCAGAGCCAATAGAGATAGAGCCGGGCTTGAACCTATGTTTGATCGATATTTCCACGCAAGATACGCAAACAAAGAACCGCTACACGCTAAAAGTTATTCGCGCTTATCCAATGCCCGATTGGGTGCAGGTCAAAGAAACATCTCCGTGGATACCGCGTGACTCCGCAGGTGAATTGGTTTTTCAAAACCGGATGTGGCTGTTTGGAGGTTACACGCCGCCTTTGGTGAACGATGTTTGGATTTCAACGGATGGCGTGCATTGGGAAAATATAGGCTCGCTCCCCAATGAAAGCGGAATCAATATCCCCATTAACCTCGTCTATAAAAATAAAATGTGGATTACATCGAATGATGGCTGCCTCTTCTCTTCATCCGATGGCTCCCAATGGACCTTGGTTACAAAGGATGCGCCGTGGCGTGGACGGTATGGCGCGGGGGGAGTCGTTTTTCAAGACAAAATGTGGGTGATGGGCGGTTCAAAAGATAACCGGATATTTAACGATGTTTGGTCGTCAACAAATGGCATGGATTGGACTTTGGAGACTCCCGAGGCCGGCTGGTCCAAACGTCAACCGTTTGGCATGTTGGCGGTTCATCAAGACAAGATGTGGCTATTGGGCGGCGGGATCAGCAAATATCACCCATTTAAAGCCTACAATGATGTGTGGTCCTCATCCGATGGCAAAAACTGGAAAGAGGTAACCTCAAGCGCTCCTTGGCCCGCACGCATCTGGGGAACATCTGCTGTGTATCGTAACCGGATTTGGGTTTTTACCGGATTTCATTCCGAGCCGACCTGGAGCAATCTTGGAGATGTTTGGTATTCATCCGATGGTGAACACTGGCACGAATTAAAAACGGAGACCATTTGGGGCGCCCGGCATGAGGCTTCGGTGTATGTATTCCATGACCGCCTCTGGGTAGCAGCGGGTAATTTTTGGCCGTTGAAAAATGATGTTTGGTCTTTGGAAATCCCAGGTCTGACTTTTCTCACCAGCCCGCCGGTAGAGGAATATGCCACGGCTCAATATACTTATGCGGCCCGGGCTGATTTTAATCAAAGTTGCACGGCCGTGAACTACCGATTGGTTGAGAGTCCCTCATGGCTAACCATTGATGCAAAAACCGGTTTGGTCCGGGGCACCCCGGATACGCCGGGAGATTTTTCCGTTACGATAGAAGCGTTTGATACGGCTGGTGAAAGCGTTCAGCAATCGTACGTGTTGCACGTAATGCCTTTGTGAGGGTTAAACCTGCCGCTGACCGCCTCTAAAGGATTGATTGATTATTATGAAACGGCGTGACTTTATTCAAAAAACCGCATGCAGCGCGGGGCTGCTGGCTCTTGGCGCACAGGGAAAGGCTTCCGCACGGGAATCGAGAGTGGGGGAACACAGCCGGAAGACAGGCGCATCGAATCTTGTCCGCTTGCCTGAATTGAAAAAGCCGGTCGCTATCGCCATGTGGGACTTCAGCTGGATTCTAAGACACCATCGTTTCGGCTCTTTTGAAAATTGGGACACAGTCTTGGATGGTCTCGTAGAGCGTGGGTATAACGCGATACGTATGGATGCCATGCCTCAATTGGTGGCTGCTGATTCCGATGGAACGATAGAACAGGAGTTTTTCTGCGCCAAAGATGACTGGAAACCTTCACTTTGGGGAAATGACGTTTCCGTATATACACGCCCACGCGATGCTCTGCTGGAATTCCTGCCGAAATGTTTTGAGCGTGACATTCATGTCGGTCTGGCCTCTTGGTTTTTGCCACATGGCAGCCAACGGAAGGATATCTTTGCGGAAGAAGGCGGATTACTACGATCCTGGACCGAGACATTAACGTTCTTAGACAGCAACGGCTTGCTCGATGATATCCTCTATGTTGATATTCTGAATGAGTATCCGTTCTGGCATGGATACCAATGGCTCAAAACCGAATTGGATAAACGTTCCGATCTCAAAAAATTCAAAGAAGAGAATCCCGATGCGCATATCCCGGATCTGGACGCAGATGAATCCGACAAAAAAATGAATCCGCTTCAACGCGCCTTCTATAATGATTTTGCCACACAAACCATAAAGAGCCTCAAATCGAAGTGGCCGGATATACCATTCTATGCCTCTCTCGACTCCGGAATGCCGCTATCGGACATCGACCTCAGCGAGTTTGGCGGACTGGATTACCATGTTTGGTTCACGCACCATCCGGATATGGGCTCAACCGGCTACGGCGATATCCATGGACTGCGCAACGAAAAGAATTTCTATCAAATCCACCGGGATATGATGAATTTCTGGGACAGCAGACGTGATGAACTCATCGGCTGGATGCAGGCTCGAATCCAACTCATTTCGGCCATGGCGCAACGGCATAAAATCCCGTGCGGCAATACCGAAGGCTGGGGGCCGATTATGTGGATCGACCATCCCGCCTTAGGTTGGGAATGGGTCAAAACCAGCGGCGATGTCTGTGCCGACCTTGCGATTGAAAACGGCTACAAGTTTATCTGCACATCTAATTTTACCCACCCTCAATTTAGAGGCATGTGGGAGGATGTCGCCTGGCACAAAAAAATCACCGGACGAATTAAAAAAGGCTAGTTTCGGTTGGGGGAGCCCCGTGGCAATGCGCCTACCGGCGCCTGTGACCAGGCAGTATCCCGCCGAGGCGGGGCTAACGCCTCACGATTTCGGGGTGTATGCGGAGGATATAGATGGTCGGCACCGTGCGGGGCCGATGGAAAGATATTTTTCTGGCGCGCTTACAGCGCTTAAGATTTTTGGGGACGGTGACCCCGGGCGGCGTTTGTCCGCCTTCGGCGTCCAAACTCTGCCCGGGGCTATTCGCTTTCGCGCCTCCGGCGTTTGGTTTTTGCATTTGAAGAGTTGTAAAGATAGCGGGAAAGTTTTTTCCGATTAGCAAACTTTGATGCATCCTCTTGTGCTGGCGCACCCAGACGCGCTGTCGCGTGTCTGGGCCACCCGGTGGAGGTGGTTGTGTAGAAGGAGAGATACATGTGTGACTTGTAGGGTGCGTGCGAACACCCACCGATCTATATAAACAAGGATTTCTACAGAGAACCATTTGCATTTACAATAAGCCGCTGCTTCAGCACCTTCCGTATAAGTTGGGCAAAATCTTAATTGCCTGGAAAGGGGTATTGAAACCACTTCTGGCTTCGGTTACTTCTCAACCTCGAACTCTTTCCATACCACCGTGGTCCTTCCGGCCAGGTCGCATGCCGCCGCGCGCAGACGGTACCGGCCCGGCTCGGTAATTTCAAAATCGGCTTCCACAATAGATTTATCGCCGTTGATTTGGACCTTGGGATGATAAAAGCCATCAAGCAAAAAACGATAATCCTCTTCCTCTGGACCATAGAGTTCCCACAGGATTTTCACGTCCCGGTAGATACCATCTTCATCGGTGGCCACCGTGTAGAAGGTCGGTGCGGTTGTGTCAGTCAGTTCGGCGCGTGCCACAACAGTCGCGCCAGCCTTTATTTTCGCGGGTGTGATTTCGACGGCCAACTCCGGTGGTTCGCCACCCGGACGTTGCGGAATACGCGCCCCATCGAGCACAGTCACTTTGCCGTCCTCTGATTTGATTTCGACTTTTCCATTTTCAAGAACACGGATGACTTCACGATACCCCTGAAGGTCCATGTCTTTCAAATCCCAAAGCAAATCGAACGAAATCCCCAAACGAAGTGCGCGTTCGATCTCGGTAAAGAAATTGCCCATGACCTCACGATAAGTGCGGCCTTCCGCATTCTTACGTTCTAGATTCAGTTCTCCGAGGCCCCACAGGTTGCCCCGGCCCATATGGACATGTCCCAAGGTGTAGCCGGGGGGAAGCAAAATAGCGATTTCGGCGCTTTTCTTGAGTTGTTCCAGGTCACGGATTGGACAATTCTCGATATGTTGACGCAGGTTTGTGGTCAGTTTCAGGCACTCATTAAATGGCACACAGGCTAATTTGTATGAATCCCAAAAGAAGAAATACTGACCGCCAACATCGTAGGCATGAGTCATAAACCAAGGGGCGTCGGCTCGGTCAACAGAACCATAAACGCTCATTCCCCATTTTTTCCCTGTCAGACGCGCGGCTCCGCGAAGAAATCCGTAAATAATATCGATAAAGTTTGTCGGTTCGTCGATCGCGATCTGGCAGCCGTAGGCCATATTCATTTCCGGAAGTGTCCGGCGCGTACCGATTCTTCCCGGTGGTTCGAAGACGATAGCCGCCGGGGGACCATCTACCTGTTCTGAAAGCTGATGCGCGGCCGTGGCCACCATGGTTTCCCATGAATAAAGATTCTGTTGGCGAATTTGCATTGTGCCGGGATTCACATCCGGACGTGCGTCAAGACCTTTTTGCAATGCGACGGGCGCCTTTTCAGCGTTGACGTGGTGGTAATATTCCTGGAAATCTTTCAAAACACTTTGCGGAGTGACACTTTTGCGAGTATCCGGCTTTTCTTTGAAACGTGGCCTCACAACATGATCTCTTGTGCAGACCGCCGGTTCGTCGTGAAACAGCGCCGGGCCGATATAGTTGCTGCGGTAGAGCCATTCCGGATACAGAATATCGGCGCCGCCGATACCCCAGAAATAGACATTCCGGTTCATGAGCCGTTTCGTATCTTCTTGATTGAGCCGCAGGCAATTCATACCCGCGGTAATCATCGCTTCATAGTCATCTTTGGTCAGGGGGATGAGTTCATAATCGGACTCGTCATAACGCCGTGTCTGGTCGAGTTGTTTTGTATTATGAGGCACCCCGATGAGCGCGTCGGCCCGCAGTTCGATTTGAAGCGGATCGGATGGTAGTGCTGCGGGCTTGCCTTCTTGAATCTGCTTTAATGAATAGGTGAATCCTAAATACTCTACGCTTTTAGGGAAAATACCGGAATCGGTTTGGCTGATGGCGTGGGGAAATAGATATTCCCATGCCCCGCTAAAAGGCAAAACCGCTTCGCCGGTTGCCGAATGGCGAAATTCAATCGGACGCTCTGTGCCTTCCTGCAAGATATATCGCGCCGTTGCGCTTTGGGCCTCGGCGATATCTTTGGATGGATAGGAGCTGGTTAGTATCCATACTTGAAAGGTCCCGCCACTCGCTTTCTTGCCTTTTAGACTCAGCCATTGACAGCTCTTCCCGTCGTTTTCTACCGTTACGCCGAGTTGAAGCGTAACCGATTCAATATTCGAGTCCGGCAATTGATCTCGCGATTGAACCTCATAGGAGGCTTCCAATCCGGGTTTGCCGAGAACCAGTTGATTTTTGCTTTGATTATTCGTTTCAGCCGCATCGATGTTTGAAATCAGAAAGCCCGCTGAAATCGCAATTGACCATAGTAAGGACCGTCTCATTGAACCAACTCCCAAATGGATATGTGTTTGAAAAATTATCGGAATGATTCCTCGATCTCGAATGACAAAATACCATAACCCTACTCCCGCGTTTAGTGCACAAAATTAAATTGAAATTATCAATTCGCCCTGCCGCTCTGGCCCATATCCACTGGCCGCCCGTTGTTTGGGATTTGTCAATCTTCTTATAGACGAATGAAGGGGGAACCGGGTATGATAGGGTTCACTGAATTAGCATGTTTTCTCCACATTCTTAGGAAAGCAGGGGATTCATAACCATGAAACCAAAGAGCCCGGATACTTATATTCTGAAGTCCCATCATGCCGCCGCAATACTGATTGCATTTTTGACTCTCCCGGTCATGTTGGCCTCCGCCATAGAGGGTGTGGATTTTTCAGTCCGTGATTTTGGCGCGGTTGGCAATGGTACAACCCTCGAAACCGAAGCGATACAAAAAACCGTCGATGCGGCCGCCAAGGCTGGTGGTGGAACCGTCGTTTTCCCATCCGGAACGTATTTATCCGGAACGATCTATCTTCGTGACCATGTTACGCTCGAACTTCAGGCCGGGGCTGTGCTTTTGGGCAGCACACGGCTTGTTGACTACCCCGTCAACTACTGTAGTTATCCTTCTTATACAGACAACTATTGTGTGCGCGCGCTGATTTGGGCAGATAGCGTAAAAAACATTGCGATTATTGGACGCGGCACAATTGATGGCCAGGGCGCGGCGTTCCTTGGCCATGAAGCATCTGAAGAAGAACTCGCGGCATTGGCCAAAGGCAGGACCGATCCTAACCGCTATGCCCCAAATGATATCTATGCCAACCGTCCGTATATTATCCGCGTGATCAGCTGCGAAGATGTTCTGGTTGAAGGTATCACATTACGCAATTCACCCATGTGGATGCAGCATTATTTGCACTGCAACCACCTTACGCTTCGAGGCGTGCGCGTAATCAACCATGGCAACCGTAACAATGACATGGTCGATATCGATTGTTGCCGTAATGTTGTTGTTACCGGCTGCTATGGTGACTCCGATGACGACGCCCTGACACTTAAGAGCAATGGTCCCGATCCTACTGAAAATGTCACCATAACCGGCTGTATTCTACGCTCGCATTGCAATGCGCTGAAAATGGGCACCGAATCCACCGGCGGCTTCAGGAATATCTCTATTTCCAATTGCACCATTCTGCGTTCCGAAATTGAAAAGAACATTCACGGCCTTCCTGAAGGCCTTGCGGGTATCGCGCTTGAGGCTGTGGATGGCGGCATGATGGAACGCGTTACAATTTCCAATATCAACATGAACGGCATTGCCACGCCGATCTTTATGCGCCTGGGAAACCGCGCCCGGCCCCATCGGCTTGATGCTCCCACGCCGGATGTTGGTGTGTTCCGGGATGTCAATGTCGATAATATTGTCGCCACCGGTGTAGAAAACATCAGTTGTTCGATTACCGGTATTCCCGGCCATCCGATTGAAGGTGTGAGTCTTTCCAATATCGTCATTCGTTGCCGGGGCGGTATCGATGAAGATCGCACCGATCTTGAGGTTCCCGAAGTCGAGCAAAAGTATCCCGAATCGCGTATGTTCGGCGACCTCCCCAGTTATGGATTCTATTGCCGTCACGTCAACGGACTTACATTCCGCAATGTGCGCCTTGGCTTCGATACGCCTGATACGCGTTATGCACTGGTTTGTGATGATGTGGAGAACCTGACATTAGAAGCGTTCCAGCCTATGGCTTCCAAGAGTGCTCCGGCCGCTGTGCTTTTTAAGAATGTACGCAATGCCTTTATTCGGGGCTGCAATCCGCCCTCCATGGATACGTTCATTCGATTGATGGATGACTGCCAATCGATTGTGGAAACCGCTAATAATTTCGCCAGTGTCCGGGTTCCCATTGCGAGTCTAAAATAAAGCGGCATTGTCCGGGGTCTTGCGTGTTTGTTTTGAGATTTTTTGACGTATGGCTGCTACATCAATTGTTCTTGCCGTGGCCACAATTCTTCTATGGAGTTTTTTGGCCTGTATCGGTTCTTTATTAACACATGTTCCGCCGTTTTTATTGGTTGGTGTGGCGCTTACTGTTGCAGGGCTGGTGAGTTCGGTTACGTTTCGAACTTGGTTTGTACCCTGGAAAACCTTTGCCGTCGGTGTCTCCGGAATTTTCGGCTACCACTTTCTGGTTTTTACGGCGCTTCAGTTGGCCCCGCCTGTCGAAGCGAATTTAATCAATTATCTCTGGCCTCTGTTGATTGTTCTGTTATCACCACTTTTTTTGACTGGCTACAACTTACGATTGCATCATTGGGCCGGAAGTATGCTCGGATTACTTGGGGCCGGTTTGATTGTCACCGGCGGAAAACTGAACTTCGATCTATCTTCTTGGCCGGGTTATCTCTGTGCGGCTGGGGCTGCGTTGATTTGGTCTTGCTACTCATTGATGACCAAACGGCTTCCGGCTTTCCCCACAACATCCATCGGCGGCTTCTGTCTTGTCTCCGGATTGTTGGCGCTTGGAATTCATTTTCTGTATGCAGGGTCCATGGAGGCATGTTTATCTCTCACTGTGCGTGATTGGCTGCTTCTGTTTGCATTAGGAATCGGACCGATGGGCGCGGCTTTTTTTACATGGGATGCCGCATTAAAGCGTGGTGATCCCCGTATCATCGGCGCGCTTACCTATATCACCCCGCTGCTATCTACTTTGAACCTGGTTTTATTTGGGAACGGACGGCTTACATGGGTATCCGGCCTGGCGATGGTCGTAATTATCTCCGGCGCATGTATCGGTTCGCTGGATATCTTTTTGAAAAGGGGCGGCAAAACAGCTGCATAGCGACAAATAGCGCAGACGACTCACTGGTTCGTAATTTTGGGGTGTGTATGTGAGATTTAGTTGGGAGGCACCCTGTGGAGAGATACAGAGTTATTTTTTCTTGCGCGCTTACAGCGCTTAGGATTATGGGGGACATTTACCCAGGCCGCCGTTTGTCCGTCTTCGACTCCCAAACGTTGTCCTGGGCCAAGGCATGCCGCGCACCTACGGTGCTTTGGTGTGTTCCATAAAGAGGAATCGTGGATAGCGGGGGAGTTTTTGGGGCAGGCGATAATATTGAGCGCCTCTTGTGCTAACGCACCCAGACAAGCGAGTTGTCTGGGCCACCCACAGAGATACATGTATAGCTTATAATAAGAAGCGGCTCAGCAGGAGCTTCGCCCTCCCGGGCCTGAGTACCCCGGTAGGCAAGAAGGCTAACGGCCCACGATTTCGGAGTGTGTGGGAAGGATGTAGTTGGGAGGCACCCTGCGGGGCCGCCGCCATTAGGCGGCGAGAGTGTAGAGAGTTGAGAGGAGAAAGTGGAATCACGAAGACACGAAAAGTACGAAACGTTTGCAGAGTTGGTGGATAGCGGGAAGGTATTCGCAGCAAAGGTCGTGTGTCATTGCCTCTTGCGCTGACGCGGAGATAAACGTTCAGCTTAGAACATACAGTTGCTCATCAGGAGATTTGTCCTCCCTCGACCATTCATAGTCTGGGGTTTTGAAACCAGTTCTACCCTATTTGTGCAAGCAATACGGTGTAGTTCTTTCCGTAGGCCTCGGCGCACTTGGGACATGTCGTGAAATAGAAATAAAGTTTCTCGAGCGTTTTGCCCTTTGAGGTCACATACTCTTTCATCTGCTTGGCCCAATTCCCGCATTCCTTATAAGGGCCCTCAAATACTTTGGTCATGAAATCGCCGGTTATACGGTGCATCTTTGAATTCGGGATGTCTTTTGCAACTGAGATATAAACATTCGCGCTCCACATTGATCGGCATTCGTACAAAACGACCGTTTCGCTGTCGGCCGCATCCGCTTGCATCACTTTCTCCATATTCCGCTTCATGAGCGGGGTCATATTTAAGGGTATTCTAAATAGACAAAATACACGGTCCTGCAAAAACAGCTTATCGGTCCAAGACACCGTGTTTTCATCCCATGGTTCCGGATTAAATCTGGGGCAACAGCCTGTTTCGAATTGTTCGTCCATTGTTCTAAGTCCTCCTCTCACCATTAGGACTTGGTTTGGAAACTGAAGTACACAGCCCGGTTGCCGTTAGTCTAAATCCGATGCTTGGCCCGATAAAGCGTTTTTTTACAATTGAATCGATTTAGACCATTTCTGCCCACACTCATCAATGGCATTTAACCTATTGAAATTATAAAGATTACGTAGATTTCAGAACACGATTGGCTTATCCCGGCATGCCGATATCTGTGAATTTTCTCTTCATTCGCTCAGAAATGCTTGACGGAATAATTGTACTAGTATACTATAACAATAGTGTACTAAATCATTTGGTGAGCAAAGTGCAATTTCTAATCGATCCAAAGAGTGGCGTGCCCTTTTACCGGCAGATTATCGAACAGGTGAAGTTTGCTGTGGCCCGGGGCGAAATTGGTCCCGGCGACCGTCTGCCGACCGTACGTCAACTAGCCGTCGATTTATCGATCAATCCCAACACTGTAATTCGCGCATACCGGGAACTGGAGATCGAAGGAATGCTCGATACCCAACAGGGATCGGGAACCTTCGTCAGCAATCAACAGCCCGATATCGATAATGTCGAACGGCAACGAATGCTCGACCAGATTCTGACCGACATGCTCGCGCGTGCCGCCGCCTATGGATTCACCATAGATGAAGTCCTCAACGGATTGCGGCAACGCAAGGAGGAAATAAAATGAGCAGGGATTCCATCGCTTCAAATAAAGCCAAGGCTGCGTCTTTTTGTTTAGAGAAGTTTGCCACAACACTACGCGCTGATTTCCGCTTTGCTCCGCTGAATGCCCTTTTGTTGGTGGCCGTGTTTGTGATCGGCCTGGTGATTCATTTGGCGGTCTATTCTTTTAGCGTAAAGGCCGTCTGCTTGTGTTTGGGATCGGCTTTGTTCTTGGCCGTAATTTTAAAACTAACGCAGGTTTGGGGATCGGTTGTTGTCTTCGGGACAGCGGATTGTTTCCTGGTTTATCTATTGATGCGTCCCGAAAGCGGCGTATTGCTGACCGCCATTGTTATTGCGCTATTGCTCGCAACGGCCGTGCAGATCGCCTATCAGTGGGAGCGTTCGGTTGTTTTACGTTTTGGAAAATTCAAAGCCTTACGCAAGCCGGGCGTCTTTATGATTTTCCCCGTCATCGACAAAGTCGCTCAATTTGTCGATCAACGTATCCGGGTGACCGATTTTAGCGCGGAGACCACACTAACTTCTGATACTGTCCCTGTGAATGTCGATGCCATTGCATTTTGGATGGTCTGGGATGCTCAGAAATCCGTTCTCGAAGTCGCGGAATTTGAACAAGCCGTTGTGCTCTCCGCCCAAACCGCTCTACGTAATGCCATCGGGCGCAACGATCTGGCTGTGCTGCTTTCCGAACGAGACCGCTTAGGGCAGGAAATCCAGAAGACGCTCGATGAACGTACCAATGCCTGGGGCATTACCACACAGGCCGTGGAAATCCGTGACATTATAATTCCTGAAGGATTGGAGGATGCTATGTCACGTCAAGCTCAGGCCGAACGCGAGCGTCAGAGCCGGATCATTTTGGGAACCGCCGAAACTGAAATCGCCGAAAAGTTTGCCCGTGCTTCCGAACATTATCGCGACAATCCCGTCGCTTTGCACTTGCGGGCAATGAATATGGTTTATGAAGGCCTGCGGCAAAAAGGCTCGATGATTATCGTTCCCTCAACCGCGGTTGAAACCATGGGTTTGGGTGCACTTGGCGGACTGACCGCTTTCGGTAAAGACACCATGGCCGCCAAAGGCGCGAATCCTGAATCCGGTCCACCTTCACCGGAGCCCATTAAGGAATAGCACTTGAGGCATGCTAACTCGAAGATCGTTACTTCTATCAAATCGAATTGGTTATAGGCACAATGAGTTTCTAGAATGGTTTCAAAACTCCTTCAGGATTACCAAGGCTCTGGCAACCCAATTCGAAAGGTATTGAAACGGCGGCTCATCAGGAGATTCGCCCTCCCGCCCGTGGCCGGGCAGGATCTCGCCATGGCGGGACCTAACGGCCCACGATTTCGGGGTGTATTTATTAGATTTTCCTGATCAGCACCCTGCGAAGCAGAGTGTCGATAGTCGATTCAGCTCGTGGTGACTTTGCCCTTGATTTTTAAGACAGTCGCTCCCTCGACCATTCATAGTCTGGGGTTTTGAAACCACTTTGAGAATGGAGAAAACCATGAACGATAATCAAAACAACACCGAATTCTGGGATGTGCTGGCAGGCGTCTTGATCCGTTCATTTTGGATCGGCGCGATCTTTTTAGCGCTTTGGTTTGTCTTTATCGCCACCGGCTCGGAATGGATCTATAATTTCCATTCCAGGATATTTCCAATCAATTCAGAGATGTTTTATACCCTCCATTATGCGGGCATGATGATCTTAAAAAGTGCCGTCTGTGTCTTCTTTTTGATCCCGTACATCGCCATCAAATGGACTCTGGCAGGCCGGAATTCTTAGGAATCGATTTATACATCCGTCCCTTTGAATTACCGGTGATGGCTCATCTCGCCAGGGGCGGGATGAGCCGCAGTTTGATTATCCATACAGATGTATTGCTCTGCAGGGTGCTGATGGGAAAATCTTATAAATATGCTTTGAAATCGTGGGCCGTTAGTCCCGCCCTGGCGGGACAACGGAGGTTCCCCGGCTTATTCCCCTTCCACAATCCAATCCGCATTCAATGCCGCGTGTTTGATCGATTTGATGCTGCCGGGAGGATTATGGGTATAGGTGATATGGATCAATCCATCACGGCTCTGGATGAGGGATGGGTAATGAAAACTCCCGCCCGGCTGCAGTTCCAGGTGCCGGGTCCACTTCCAACTTTCGCCTTCGTCATCGGACATCGATAAAGCCAGCGTGCTCCGCCCCTCTTCCGTATCGTTATAAGCCATAACCCAACGCCCATCTTTCAAGGCGATAACTTCCAGGCTGGCGTTGGAGTTCGGAATATCGGTGTAATCGGCCGGAGACCAGGTCTCTCCTTCATCGGTAGAAACACTGCGCAAAACACGCTTCATCAAGTCGCCTTCCTCACGCATATAGGCCACCAAGGTTCCGTCCTTCTTGCGCACCACAGTGGGTTGATTCAAACACGCTCCCACCATCGGCGAGCTGGCACGCCAAGACTTTCCGCCATCATCAGAAATCGCCATCAAACTGACATAATAGGCATCGGAATAGAGTGGGATGATGATCCGTCCGCTGGGCAGGGTCAAAAGGTGCGTCCGCGTCATCCACCCCCGTTGCCGTTTGCTCTGATCTTTGGCTGCTTCCAGCAGCTGCTCCATCGGTGAGGTTACATAGCCGCCGAAATCGGTATCGAATCCGGGAACGCGCTGACGAATTACCTCGTATCCCTTTTTAAGTTCATCTACGAATTTATCGCCCGGCTTCAAAATCATATCGTCCTGCCAATACCATTTCGGCGGACCGTCGCTCTGATACTCCCCGGCCTTCCGGAAACGCAACTGCGAGTCATTCCAATCTTGGGCTAGTACCGCGATCCAGATCAGCCACAGTTCTTCATTTTTGTCGATAAACAAAACCGGATTGCAGTCCGGGAGATTCGGCGTATCGGCCATCTCGAATACCGGGCTCCATGTATCGGCGCCTTTTTTTAGCCGTGCACCTTGGATGACCACATCTGATTCCTTGCGTTCTCCTGATCCGTGGAACCACGTGGTCAGCAGATCGCCGTTCGGGCATTCCACAATACAGCTCGAATGCACATGCTTATCCTGTAACGGAAAAATCAGCTCGCCTTTATAAAAGGGCTCTGCACCTGCGCAGAGAGTCAGGCCCAGCCAGACCAGGCCAACCAGTCCGACAAAAGCCGCCGGACGCCGACTGAGGTTCTGATGCATGCGATTCCGTATTGCGGGATAAATCATATCTATTTCTCCAGTATTCGCTGATGAGCAACGATAGAGCATAGGACTGTAAATCGTAAATGGGACTCTTCCGTATGTCCCCCCATAAGCAGACTCGGATGAACTTGGATCACCATTTTTGATAACCGTTTCCTGTGTGATCGGGCTTACAGGCAGATTTTGAGAGCGAATCTTCTTTCCAAATCTTATGAAATCCGGGAGAAATCAGAATAAACATGTGCTAAATTGGCGCCGTTATAGAGTCGATTTTACCGCACACAGGGAGAACGAAAGTGACTTTGAAACGACACACCGTGGTTGGATTCACGCTTATCGAGTTACTCATTGTTGTTGCGATTATTGGCATCTTGGCGGCCATTGCCGTCCCCAATTTCCTCAGCGCCCAAATCCGCGCCAAAGCCTCCCGGGTGAAAAGCGAAATGCGTTCATTTTCCACGGCGCTGGAATCCTATCGTGTAGACCATGGCCGTTATCCTTATCCGCTTCTGGACAAATACACGGATAAGGCCGGCATTCATACTCAAAGCCACATTGTCAAAGCGCTTCTGGAATTATCCACACCTGTAGCCTATATGGCCAATGTCGATTATCCGGATCCTTTCTTCAAAACCGGCGACGGATTTTGGATATCCACAGTCCCGGCTTATTCCAGCTATACGTATGTGAATTTTAACGGGCGCTGGGTTTCCGAATTCACGCCCGATATTTCCGTCGATGCCTACGCCCTCGCCAGTTTCGGCCCCGACAAATATGACAGCGGAGGCATCCACCCCGTCGTGGAAACTGCGCGTCATCAAGCCGTTAATTGGACCCACATTTATGATTCTTCAAATGGTATCGTAAGCTGGGGCGATATTGTCTACTACGGCGGATCGCATGGTGTGCCCATTAAGAATTAATCCCTGTATTGATTTTGGCGTATTAGTAACCTTAATAATATCAGTATGTTACGCGCGGCCTTGCCCGGTGCTTATCCGGAAGGGAATGAGAATACCTTTCATGAAAATGTATTCTCTGCACAATTTTTTGCTTAATTTGTCCCCTGACTATTTCATTCTGACGATAAAGACGTATGCTGCTTCTTAAGAATAAATGGATGCTGATTCATTAGTAGACCGACTTACGTCAGTTGTCTCTCCTAATTACTATCCTCACCTCGAAGTCAGAAACTTGTCAGTGTTTCCCCCCTTTGCCGGTGTAGCGTGAACGGAATCAGCCCAAATCCGGGCATAACCGGTATAAGATAGGAAACTAATATATGTCGTTTGAAGAATTCAAAATTGATTCGCGTTGTCTACGTGTATTGAAAACACAGCGAATCACAGAGCCTACCCCTGTCCAGATGCAAGCCATTCCAGTCGCCCAAGAGGGCCGGGATGTTATCGCAATTGCCCAGACGGGCACAGGCAAAACATTAGCCTTTGCCTTGCCTGCGCTTTCGCGTCTCGCCTCTGTTTTCAAGGAACGCAAAAGCATGTTGGTGCTTACGCCAACACGCGAATTGGCGCAACAAGTCAACTCTGTAATCGAGCCGTTAAGCAGAGCATTAGGCCTGCGCACGCTGTGTGTGTACGGAGGTGTGGGGATGGACAGTCAATCCAAAATTCTGCGCCGGGGCTGCGATATTATTGTGGCTACGCCGGGAAGATTGCTCGATCACATTAACCGTGGCAATGCGCGTTTTAACAACCTCTCCACCCTGGTACTCGATGAAGCGGACCGCATGTTGGATATGGGATTTCTTCCTGATATCAAACGCATCTTGGCAAAACTTCCTCAAGAACGTCAGACATTGATGTTCTCGGCCACCTTCCCCAAACCCATTGCGCGTCTGGCGGCCGATATGCAACACGATCCGGTACGCATTGAAGTTGGAGCCGTGGCCAAACCGGCCAATGCCGTAAGGCAAGGTGTCTATACTGTCGATCCTTCGCGCAAGATGAGCCTTTTATCGAAGGTTTTGAGTGAGCCGCAGGTTCAATCGGCTCTTGTCTTTATCCGCACCAAACATCGCACCGACCGGGTTGCCAAAGCGCTGCAAAAGGAAGGTTTCAAAGTCAAAGCGATTCACGGCGGACGTTCTCAGAGCCAACGCCAACAAGCAATTGAAGGCTTCCGCAAAGGACGTTACCAGATTTTGGTTGCCACCGATCTTGCCGCTCGCGGCTTGGATGTCCAAGGCATAACTCACGTGGTCAATTTTGATATCCCCGTCTGTTCTGATGACTACATTCACCGGATCGGGCGCACGGCACGCGCCAGCGCTGAAGGAGATGCAATTACTTTTGTTTCTCCAACGGATTTCACGGCGCTGGGCAGCATCGAGCGTGCTATCGGCCAGAAATTGCCGCGCAAAGAATGGGAAGGCTCAGTCCCCGTGCTTTCTCTGTATAATCCGGAGCGGAAACGAACGGCAAACCCCGGACGGTCATCCCGGCGTGGTAGAAGTTCCTTCCGGCGTAGATAACCGGACGCTTTCCGGATTGCAGACATTTGTTTTATGGATGCCCCATAAATCCAATTCACCGGGAATCCTTACTTTACTCCTATTCATCGCAATCAGGAGAAGGTAAATTAGGATTCCGGATGATAATGAATTAGAAGTGGTTTCAAAACACCTTTCCGAAAAACATGGCTATACCAAGCTGATGCGGAAGGTGCAAAACAGCGGCTCATCAGGAGATTCGCCCTCCCGCGGCGTGACCGCCGTGGACCTGACGCCTAACGGCTCACGATTTCAGGGTCTGGGTGGGACATTTAGATGGTCAACACCCTGCAGGGCAGAGTGTCGATAGTCGATCCGGCTCGTGGAGATGTTGCCCTCGATTTATAAGACAGTCGCTCCCCTGACTAATTATGAGCCGATGTTTGAAGCGACTTCTAACAATTGGAAATTGGGACATGAATCGTACTGCCTCCGCATTTACGCTCATTGAACTCCTAATCGTTGTGGCCATTATTGGTATTCTGGCCGCGATTGCTGTTCCCAATTTCATGAATGCCCGTCTTCGCGCGAAAATAGCCGCTACGACCGGAAATATGCAGGCGATTGGCAATGCGCTTGAAATGTACAGCATCGATAACGGCAAATACCCGAATACCTATGTTCCCGGTTCGACAACCTTTATCAATCCGCGCATGCTACGTTTTCAGCGGCTTACAACACCGATTGGGTATATGAATGCCAGCGTGCGTGATGTTTTCAATACAGTCGATGAAGAAATCAATGCGGTCTATCCGTTTTGGGGGCCGGACACGATGGACCACCGCCGCCTTTCCACATGGTTTGACCATCCGAATCTGCTACCGCTGAAATATCAACATGGCGGTTGGGCTATCATGAGTTTTGGTCCCGACTTGGACTTTGAATCCACGCAAAAACAATATCTCGTATGGTTCGATGCATCCAATGGACTGATTAGCGATGGGGATATCTATCGTTTCGGCCCGTAAACGGATACATGATGAACAAAGAGCGCCAGACTGGGTAAATGTCTGCTGAAAATCCTAAGCGCCGAGGGCCGCAAGAAGCGGAGCAAAGAAATTTTTCATAACACACTTTAGAAAAGACTTACAAATTGACTCGAAAAATCTAGCTTAATATCCATCTCGTGACATAAGGAGGGAAGTATGTCGAAAGAAACCGGCCGTTCTGCGGGTGACGATGATTCAACCGCTCCTTCGCCTTCCTGGGAATCACGTGATGAGTTGGGTATCGGCTCGGCATTTTGGGCCACTGTAAAAGAACTCTATTTGCGGCCCCGGTCCATCTTCTCTGCTTCAACCGGTCCCTGCGATGCACAGGGCGCGTTGCTTTATGGAACAATTGCCGGCTCACTGGGTATATTCGGCCTGCTGCTGGGCGGATATCTGTTTTGTTGTTGGATTGAATTGAGTCTCAGGCGTCCGCTCGCGATTTTATTGAATCTGGCGTTGGATTATGGATTCGCATACCTAGCGATCCTAACGCCCATCATTGTTTGCTCCTCCATTTATATGAGTGCATTGATCGTGCATAGCGTGCTAAAAACACGAGGCAGCAATCTCCATTTTTCGCACACGTTACGCGTACACAGCTATGTTTCCGGGAACGCTATACTTCCAATGGTTTTATCCGCACTTATTCCCTCTGTCTGTATCATATTTGCGCTTGTGGATTATACCAGCCACACCCCTTCGCGAATTCCTCCTGGCGTCATGTTCTCTATTATTGGTGCACCAGAGTTACATATGTTATTTTACGATATTTGGGAATCTCTTTGCGATACCCATTCTTGGCCCGCTTGGGCCTACTTATTTTCATTGCTTGTGCCCTTGTTGGCGGGAGGATACTATTTGGTCAGCACAGGCGCAGCAATTCAGTCTACTGTACATCGAGTGCGGCCCGGATTACGTATTCGCCTCTGTTACTTTCTCGTTTTTCTATTCTATTTCTCTTTGGGTGCCTCTATCGACTTCTATTTTACGGCCATTAATGGCGACTTGAAGCTACCGCCATGGTGTAGAAATTTTTTCTAATACCAATACACCACAATAGGCATACCATGAAATTCGCCTCATCTTTGAGCCACGGCACAAACAGCCGGGTACTATTTAAAGTTCCTCCACCACCTCAAACACACGGTGGCTTTGTACCGGCGCGTCTTGTCCGGATATCAGTTCGGCAATGATCTCATACGATCCGCGCTCTTTCGGAAAATGAACCGAAAACGGAAGGATTTCGCGTCCGAGACTTTCCACTTTACAAACCTGTGAATATTCGCAAACCGGGCGGCCTTCTTGCATGATCCGTACCCGGACCAATCCTTCCCAATCATCGTAAAGATCGTTGATGACATAGACCGCGAGCTGACGATTGGAATCGAGTGCAACACGGGCGTCCCAAAAATCAAGCATCAATCCCACTGGAGCGAATGAATCCTTAACGAATTTCTCAAAATAGGGATCGTATTCTAATGCGCGCACGTTTATAAAATTGTCGCTGGTGGCACCGGCCTCGGGACGATCAATCCCGCCCGGACGTGAATAGCCAAGTCCGCAAAAATGAAGCACGCCTGCACATTTACGGTGGCATCGCCAAAACTCGGTCATGGCCGCAAGGTAGCGGCCATAGAGTTCACGACGCGCATCAACAGAGGCATCCGGTCCGAGGTATTTGTTATAGAATTTATGAGTCAAACTAGTAGATGTTCCGTTTCGGTTAAGCCACATCCAACCGTATTCATTGATTACGTTCGGATTTTGATAAACGGTATCTTCTCCACTACGTTCGCTGGGACCGTTATGAGGCACTCTCGGTTCTTTCAATAACGTAGATAAAAGACCTTCCGGAGGTGGATCGCTTTCAGGCAGTCTGTTCATCAGGTAGGGATGCGTCTCCATGGGATCATCCGGGCGTTGTGGCGGAGACCACCCGTTTTCCCATGGACGGTTTGAACGATCCAATTCACGTACAAGTCCGATGGCCTTGCCCGTTTCCTCAGTCACAGTCTCATTTTGTGCGTCCCAAATCACAACACAGGGATGGTTCCAACGTTCACGCATCCAGTCTTTGTACTCTTTGGCAATTTCATCGTTCGCCAAGCCTTCCGGCCAGTTCTCTTTTTGACCACCATGCCAAATCGGAAATTCATCCTGAATCAAAAAACCTAATTCATCGGCAATGTCATACCAAATCTCCGGCGGGAATCCGATACAATAGCGAATGGAATTCCAGTGCATGGCCTTAAACTGTTGGTGCAACCGCCGCACCCAATCGGTTTGCCAGGGAAGATCATCCCGGGATGCATCCTCAAAGAAACGATAAATGCAAACATTCGTCCCCCGCATGAAATAAGGCTTGCCATTTAAAATGGCCCGCCCGCTGTCAGCATCGAAAGAGAATGTCCTCATGCCGAAACGCGTTTCATAACAGTCTTTCTGTGTCTCGATGGTGATGCGATAAAGGAATGGGTCTTCAGGCGACCACAAGTGAGCATTCGGAATGGGCACACGCAATTCAAATGCACCTTCGGATTCCTGAGATGCTTCTGCCTGATAGGTCTTCTTTTCACCAACATTCCGTCCCGTTCCCGCCTCATGGATCGTAACCGAAACCGGCAACGTTTTGACATCGCTTTCAACATCGATTTCCGCGATCACACCCACACTCGATGTTTCAAGATTCGGGACCAATTGGACATTCCGAATATAAGGTTTCCCCGAAAGTATCAAATCGACTGAATCGTAAATCCCGGGAATGTACTTGTACTTCTCAAAATCCGCACCGGATGGGATCGTCGATGGAACGGAATCCTTGTAAGCCCCGACACGAACAATCAATTCATTCTCTTGGCCGTCGCCATTCAGAGCATCTTTCACATTGAAATAGGCCGGTGTAAAACAAGGCAAATGCTCACCCAATAGTTTTCCATTCAGATACACCTTCGTCCCATACTTGGCTTTATGGATTTTAAGGATCGCCGTTTCCGGAATATCACTTGTAGTCTTGAAAGTTTTCCGATACCAAAAGGCCTCGCGCCGCGCACTTGGTATTCCCACCTCAAAAAAATCCGGCGAACTCATATCGATAAGCCCGGGAACGACAACCCGGTGAGGAAAGGCCTCCGGGATTGTATCCATACTCCCTTCTTCAATCTCCCAAAGTCCATCCAGGCGTATCACCTGACGTAAATCGCCGCTTTGTACAGATACGCAAAGCAGCAGCAGGCATGTAATCATTGAGAATGAGTTGAAGAATCGCCCAAATACCATTTCCACAATTCCCTTCTTGCTATCAACACAGAGGACATCTCACCCGCCGGAGATTTTCGCCGAATAACCGCGTTGCCGGAGTTCCTCAAGCAACATCTCCCGGCGGTCACCTTGAATCTCAATCGTTCCGTTTTTGACTGTGCCGCCGGTTCCACACTTTTTTTTCAAACTGCGGGCTAGGTCGCTCAGTTCATCAAACGTAAGCGGCAAACCGGTGATAACCGTTACCCCCTGCCCTTTACGTCCTTTGGTTTCACGGTGAATTCGTACGGTGCCACTCCCCTTGGGTGCAGGTGCTTTGCGATTGCAAATACATTCAGCAACCGGTTTTCCGCAGCCCGAACACATCCGCCCCGATTCGGTGGAATACACAATCCCGGAATTTTTATTCTTCTTGGCCGTCATACACATTGCCTTTCAGACACTGCCCATCAATCGACCTTTTAAATTGCAGTATAGGATTATCGAATCCGCACCGCTTTGGCTTGAGCTTCGAGACTCAATTGAGCCGCCAGAAAAGTATGTTTCTGCGGCATGGCGGTTTCGGTGCCATCCAGACAATCGCGAATCAGATGCCCGAAAAATGGATAGCCGACCTTGCCGCTCACGGGGATATACTGCTCTTTTTCGCCGTCCACCAAAAACACATGATCGCCTTCGGCCGCGCGGGCCACATCGATATATTTCCGCAATTCAATCGAGCCTTCCGTACCCATGATAAATGTACGCCCATCACCCCATGCGCCCATACCATCCGGAGTAAACCAATCCACACGGAAATACATTGTCGCGCCATTACTGCCGACCAACATCGCATCACCGAAATCTTCCAGTTCGGGATATTCAGGGTGGTTATAATTGGCAACCTGGCTTCGAACAACTTCGGCCTCTTCAACATCGGCATAATACAAAAACTGTTCGATCTGATGACTTCCGATATCGCATAAGATGCCGCCGTATTTTTCTTTGATGAAAAACCAATCCGGACGGCTGGGAGCGTTAAGACGGTGCGGTGCGATATTGGTCACCTGTAAAACTTTACCGATAGCGCCGTCTTTAATCAGCTGGCCGGCAAATGTCGCGCATTCATTGTGCACACGCTCGCTATAGCAGACCGACCAAATCAATCCCGTCTCTTCGACTTTGGCCCGGGCCAGTTCCAATTGCCCGAATGTCGTAAACGGCGCTTTGTCGCTTAAATAATGTTTGCCGTGATCCATAACCCGCAGGCCCAATGCGCAACGCTCAGATGTAACCGCCGCTCCGGCAACAAGGTTTAGCGTTTCATCCTCAAAAACTTCAGACTCCGAACGCGCGGCCTTAACTTCGGGATACGTATCACAAAATTTCTGAACTTTGGCCGGATCAGGATCGTATACCCATACTAATTCACCGCCGGATTCGGTTAGCCCATTGGTCATGCCGTAAATATGGCCATGGTCCAATCCCACCGCGGCAAAGCGAAAATCCCCTTGTTCGCATACCGGATTCGGTTTGCCTTTGGGGGCGTACATCATTCCATCCGCTTTCTGCATTTTACTTCTCCCTAATCTCGTTCGCTATTTCGAATCGCGGCTCGAGCCCACAATGATGTTATCATCGCCAAAGTTTTCGATGGCTGTTTTCTTCTCATAAAAATGGGTTGCGTTGGCCTGCACGTCTTTAGCTGTATAGAACGGGCAATCAGGCGTTAATGGTAAATGCACGGTGCTCCCGGTCGAAGCCGATTGATAGATGGCCATAATCAATTCCAGTGTCTTCCGGCCTTCGTGTCCGTCGACCAAAACCTTCCCGCCGGTCTCGATAGCGGTCAGCACATCGTCAAATTCACCCTCGTAGAGTTCCCTTTGAAGTTGCGGAACATCTTCGTACATCGCATTGATTTGGCTTTCCAACTCGGGATTCTGATCAGGAAAACCATTGCTCCGGGATGTTGAGGCATACACTTTCCAGGGGAAAGATATCCGTGCTTTTTCCGCCTGAAACACCAATTGCTGTTCTTCGCCATGGTGCACAACCGAACAAGTAAGCTGTGCTAGACTTCCATTAGCAAATTTCAAGACAGCAACCGAGATATCTTCAACTTCGGCGTTATCATGCGCCGTATTGCTCATCACCGCACAGACTTCTGATGGCATTCCCATCATCCACTGGAAAAGATCTACATGGTGCACGGCATGATTAAGCGTGCAGCCTCCGCCTTCTTTTTCCCATGTGCCCCGCCACCAAAGATCGTAATAACAATGTCCCCGCCACCAAAACGAATCCACCTGCGCATGCAGGATTTTTCCGGCGATTCCCGAATCCAGAACGGCTTTAAGGCGCTGGATAGGCGTACGGAAACGGTTCTGCGCGATAATGGCAAGTTGTTTTCCGCTCTTCTCCTGGGCGGCTAACATTGCATCGCATTCGGCCAATGAAGGAGCCATCGGCTTTTCGCAAATGACATGCTTACCGGCCTCCAAACAGTCGATGGCAATTTGCGCATGCGTATAGGGCGGCGTACAGACAGAAACGAGATCGATATCGTCATTTACCAAAAGTTTCTTGTAATCGTCTACAATCGCTACATCGAGTTGAAATTCCTTTTTCTTTTCCTCTGCCTTGTCGGGATAAATATCCGCAAGCGCGGCAAGTTGACACCGTTCGGGGAATTTCAAATACGTCTCAATGTGTGTGCGTGATATCCCCCCTCCGCCGATGATGGCTGTTTTGATCATAATACGATTCCTTTTGCGCCGGTTCTGTAGTGTAGCATCCGTATCAGGCTGATAACACCCGGGTGACATCCCGTCACTCCTAACAAGCAATCTCTTGACGAAAATCAGCCGGTACATGAAATTGCAGAATAGAAGCTATCCCATCGAAGTGAGCGAACCGCTATATGATTACCAAACGCGAATGGATAAAGGCCGTACTAAAAGGCGAAAAAGACCTGCCGATCCCTCAGCATTGGATGGGCTTTTTTAATGGAGATTTGGCAAGACGACTCTCGCCGGAATCATGCCATTACAATCCCATGTGGCTTTATGATGTCCCCGATCACTTCGATATGACAGCGATGGGACCGGAGCAACTGGATCGTATGATCGCGTTTAATAATTACACGGGACGTTGTTTCGCTTGTTTGGGCAAGGGAGCGAATATCGGTTTTGGACATGGCGGCCCCGGTGAGTTTTTCGTGCGGACAGTTGAGCGAAGTGACAATTTATTGACGGCCCAATATGAAACCGGAGTCAAAGCCAAAGTCCAATTCGATCCGCATTTCTACCATCATTACGATCACCCGATTCGCTCACAGGATGATGCAGAAAAACTTGAACTGCCCGATCCGGCCGATCCCGAACGGTACAAAGGATTTGCCCAGGATGCTGAGTATCTGAAATCCAAAGGGGAATACGTGCTCGGCTCGTTAAATGGCTTTTTCTCCGGCCTGCATTATTTCATGATGGACTATCAAGATACGCTGATTAATCTGCTCGATAATCCCGGACTCATCGGTACAATGCTGGAACGTTTAGGCGAATGGAATGTGACCGCCGCTCAAAAAATGGTCGAGGCGGGCGCAGATTGCGTAACCTTATGCGATGATGTCGGCACCAAAGAGACATTGTTAATGTCTCCAAAACTCTACCGCGAATACTTCAAGCCCTGGCATGCCAAACTTTGCGAAACCGTCCACGCTTCGGGCGGCGATGTGCATTTTCACAGCCATGGCGCCAATACGCCTCTCTTAGATGATTTTGTCGATTGCGGTTTCGATTTCATCAACCCTTTTGATCCTGAAGAAGGATATGACATTGAACAGGTGCTAAAAAAATATTCGCAACATTTCGTAATCGTCGGAGGATTTCCCACAAGTTTTTGGAAATGGGATGCGGAACAACAAAACGCTTATTTGGAAAAGATGGGCCAATTGGGCCGCCAACATGGACGGCTGATCTTTATGGATTCGGGCGGCGTCCCCGATAATGTGACCCGTGAAGATTTCGAGCGCATCAATCAAGTCAGCCGAAAAGTCCGCGGAATTGAGGCGGTTCCCGGAACGGTATAAGAACAGTCCGCTTCGACAAGATTTCGCTCAGAGACGCGCTAAGCCTATAAAAACCAACTGGTTTACGCCGGGTGGTTGATGTTCTGCAAACGCCGCAATACAATACTGGTATATCTTAGCAAACGTCCGGTATTGTGATTTGATCGGGCACAGGGGGGTCTAGAAATGTTGTTCCGGCAATCATTCCGTCTCTTGGCGATTCTCGCCATAAGCATTGGCTTGGGCTGTGCCACAAAACACACAATCCGTACCGTCACACCCGGCGCTCCCGATTCGTATGCCCACCAGGTCACCGGCGCAGGTGTGATAGCCGCGGCTGATCCTTTTTCCACATCGGAAAAATCCCGTTCCGCCTTTTCTATGGATGTTACTCAAATGGGCTATTTTCCGATTTTGCTTGTGCTGGAGGACCGAAACGAAAGCAGTTCCGGCGTTATGCGGTCTATCGGGAAGTCAAGTTTTCGGCTTATCGATTCCAATGGACCTGAATACAGTCCGGTGAGTGGAACCATGATGGCCACGGCCATGACCACGCCGCATAAAAGAATCGATGACAATAGGCATCTTAAAAGAAGACTGGATAAAATCGCGGCGGGTGAGGGCGGAGATCAGCTGGATGTCATTCGGGCCAATTTCGATAGCGAAGTAAAAGACAACGATTCCCGGAAATCCGATTTTGGCAAAATCACAATTTCCCCCTTGGTCAAAAGCAGACGGGAGCGCGCCAAGCTTATTAGGCAGGACTTCCAATCGAAAGAATTACTCGATGCCGTATTTCTACGTCCCGGGGAACAAACATCCGGATTTGTCTATTTCAAAATCCCGAATCCCAGGCAATTTCACGGCAGGCTTGAATTCGTTGTAAATACCCCCCAGGGTGAACACCGTTTCTCAATCCCCATCGAGCCTTAACCGAATTTTCTCTTCTAGAGGCGGATTCAAACTCCCATTCCAGAAAGCCAAGGTTCCGCCAAACCGAGGTTTTAACATTGCACACCTACGGTGCTTGGTTTGTTCCATTAAGAGAGACAGTGGATGGCGGGGGAGTTTTTGCAAAAGACAATTCATTTTGTGCGGCCCTTACAGGGCCGGGAGTTTTTGGGTTCCTAATCCCAGGCGGCGTCTTTCCGCCTCCGGCGTCCAGACTATGCCTGGGGCTGTAGGCTTTTGTCCTTTCAGGACATGGTGAGGGTGTTTAAGGAAGTTGGTTGATGAAGAGAAACATATGTAGCTAGTAAAGACAACGGCTCATCAGGAGATTCGCCCTCCCGCGCCGCCGTTGGCGGCGAGAGAGGAGAAAGTGGAGAGGTGAAAGTAGAACCCGTGACCGGGCGGGACGTGACGCCTAACGGCTCACGATTTCGGGGTGTGCAGTAAGGATTTAGTTGGTCGGCACCCTGCACGCCGCCATTCGGCGGCGAGAGAGGAGAGAGTGGAGAGCACGAAAATTTTACAGAGTTGGTGGATAGCGGGAAGGTATTCGCGGCAAAGGTCGTGTGTTATCGCCTCTTGCGCTGACGCGCGCAGATAAAAATTTATCTGCGCCACCCGGTGGAGATACATGTTCAGCTTAGAACATACAGTTGCTTATCAGGAGATTTGTCCTCCCTCGACCATTCATAGCCTGGGGTTTTGAAAACATTTCTAGTGTTCAGCCTTGTTCTTTCAGAAAACCGTTCATAACTTTAGGTGTGCCTTGGAGACCGATTGCTTCTATTGTGACCACTCCGGCCTTCCAGACCAATGTGCCCGTGCCCATCGATTCAATCTCAACACTTCCACCAGGGACAATAAGTTTGAAAGGCGCGGGAGGCCCGTAATATCCAGCCGCCCAGACTTTTGCCTCGGGATCGGCGAACAGCCAGGCGGGATGCTTGCCGCAGGTAAGTTCGGCATCGCCTACTGCGACTTGGCCTGTATCATTCTGACGCGCATTCGGACATTCCAACATCGGCCAACCCAAATCGCCCTCATGGTTCCATCTGCGTTTTAATTTCCATTGCAGAATATCGACTTCCATTCCCAGCGTTTCTCCATCGCGTTCGTATTCGGCGCTCCATAACCGTTCTGCAGAGTCGATATAACTGGTTCCTGGTGGATCAATATTTTCCCGGAATTTGCCTTTGGCGATGGTCCGGCAAAACGATTTGCCATCGGGATACTTTGAATGCTCATCAACTTCTACATAGAACGCGCATATCGGCTGCCCCTGATAAAAACGGCTGAAGCGATCCAACTCCCAAAAGCTTTTGCGCGGGCCGAGATAATTGTACATCTCGAATACGAGACGGCCATCGGCCTCTACAATTTGAATAGGAGATTGATGGCCCATTTCGGTAATGGTAAGCGGGCGTACGGCAATTAGAACCGAGCCCATGGAAAAAGTCACAATCCCGCCCGGCTTAACTTGAGCGGGGAGGTCATTAACGAGGCGGTCATCAATCCAGATCGAATCAACCGAATCCCGTTCGTTCCAGATAAGCGCAGTTTTGGCGCTGCTGAAAGCATCCACATGAAAAGGGGCATACGTAGAGAAGTATTCGGGAATGAGGGGAGCATAAACAACTATGGCCCGCGATTTCGATTGAACTCCATAAAACTTACCTTGCTCAAAATATCTTTCATATGCGGGATGTCTTTGGCCAGCGTTGGAATTCTCCTCACGTTTATCGGATTCTTCAACTTTATAACGTGAATAGACAAGATCGGGGTGGTCTTTTTCGAGGCGATGACCATGGATAACCAAAACACTGGATTGACGGCTGACTTCACGCGAAGCCACACCGAACGAGAATGAAGGGCTTAGGTAGGCGGTTGTGCCGATATTCCAATCGGCGACGGCGGTTTCGTCGATTTGCATGGGGAGTTTCTGCGATTGCAGTGCATGTTCGATCCATGCGGGCGCGGTTTTATCGGCGATCCATTGGCGGACGATATCGGCTTCGGTATCGGATTCGAATAACAACTGCCACGAATAGGCCCGGCTAAAGGGGCCGGCCATGCGGTTGGTTTTGGGGTGAATACGCAGTGCGGTTCCCAAAGCCAGGCGCGCGGCCATGGCCCGAGCGCGGATACGGGTATCTTCATGACGGACATTTTCGGCGAGGCGTTTGAGGGCGCGCATGGTGACAAGCATGTAGCCCGGACTGTGATATTCGAAAATAGTACCATTTGAAGCGGTGATTTCTGCAAAACGTTCAAATTTGGCATATCCCCGGCTTGCGATCACTTCATCGGAAAGCAATTCGCCCCCGAGACATGAATTAAGGCAGTCCATCGATGCGATGTTGGTATAGGTCACGGCAACATCCAACTGTTTGATTTCTTCAAGGCCAAGACGGATGCAATCCAAAACCTGTTTTCGGATATCTTCGGGTAGACGGTCTCCATTGCGAACCATCATGGGAATCAAATAACTTAAGGTGAACTCGACAGCATTTAGATCCTGTACGGTGGCACTATTGCTGTTCCACAGAAAATTCCCGCGATGCGCCGCGCCGGTCCGTTTTTCCTGCGCAGACATCACGATTTGCAAAAGTTTTTGCGCGGTTTCAATATCTTCGGGAGTTCCATTTGCCAAGAACTGTTCCGCAAGTTCCGCCGCACGGCGTATAGATACATCGCCTTCAAAATTAAAATCATGCGGCAGTTGAAGCGGCTCAGCCGCCACCAATGCAAATGAAACGATCAGCCAATTCAGAATCATGGATTTCTCCGTATGGGAGTATAAATCGCCATCAATAGCGTGGGGCGATATCCGCCACTATAGCAATCAAGCGTTCCTTTGTCTGTTTGATGGCATCCGGTCTACAAGTATGTAGCAGGCGGATTGGACGCATGATATGATTTTTCAATCGGCATCATAAGGCTAAGAAGGACGATTATGGCAAGGGAAATTACAAGAAGAAAATTTATCAATACCGTGGGGGCCGGAGCGTGCGCGGGCACCATGGCCGGCATTGAGTGGGGACATGCGCAGCCTAAGAACGATTCGGCGCAACGGCCCAATATCATTTTCATCCTTGTCGATGATATGCGCTGGGATCAGCTGGGCACAACGGGACATCCTTTTGTTCAAACACCGAATATCGACCGAATCGGGCGAGAAGGTATGATTTTCGAGAATGCGTTTGTGTGCACGCCGCTTTGCTCGCCAAGCCGGGCGAGTTTTTTGACGGGGCAATATCCGCACGAGCACCGGATCATCAATAACGACCGAAACGGACTTTCATTTGTCAGTCATAAGCTGGTCACATTTCCTCAAATGTTGCGGCGGGCCGGATATGAAACAGCCTATATCGGTAAGTGGCATATGGGCGATGACGACACCCGGCGTCCCGGATTCGATCATTGGGTCAGTTTTCGGGCACAGGGGCTTTTTATCGATCCGGTGATCAATGTTAATGGCGAACGCCGTCAGACCACGGGGTATATGACTGACTTATTAAATCAATATGCACTCGAATTCGTGGAGAAAAAGCACGATAAGCCCTTTACGCTTTTTCTTGCACACAAAGCGGTTCATTCGCCATTTCTACCCGCCAAACGTCACGAGAATCTCTATGCCGACCAAAACTACGTTCCGCCGGAGAGCGCGAATGACGATCTAAAAGGCAAACCCATGTTAACGCGGGAAGTCGCACCGGTGGATGCCATTGATCTTATTGGAATCACCCCTGAGCCGGGAGAACCGCGTTACGGACGAGGAAAGGAAAAGGAGGATATTTTTCTCGATCATTTGCGTTGCCTTCAGTCTGTGGACGAAGGTGTGGGGATGCTTCTCGATTCCCTCGAACGTTCGGGACAACTCGATAACACTATACTCATCTTTGCCAGCGATAATGGGTTCTTGTTCGGAGAGCACGGACTGTTTATGAATAAACGTGTGGCCTATGAAGAATCGCTGCGAATTCCGCTGCTGATGCGCTATCCCAAGTTGATTCAACCAGGGAGCACGCGCAAACAGATGGCGCTGAACATCGATCTCGCGCCGACCCTGTATGAGCTGACGGGTGTCGAGCCGCCAATCAAAATGCACGGCAAGTCTTTGTTGCCCGTGCTACGCGATCCTGATGCAGAATTGCGGGATGGTTTTTTGGCGGAATATTATTTGGAAAAGATCACGCCGCGTTATGCCGCATGGAAGGCGGTGAGGACAGAACGCTGGAAATATATTCATTATCCCGAGTTGAAGGATATGGATGAGTTATACGACCTTCAATCGGATCCGCTCGAAATGAATAACCTTATCGGCTCACCGGAACACCAAACGATTTTGAAAGAAATGCAGGCGCGGATGGATACATTACTCAAAGAAAGTGAAGGTTGAGTATGCCGGAAAAACACAGACACTCCTAAATGCAGTTGCTTGACAATGCTTGCATACAGAACTTGCATGACATATCAGGTAAAAAACTGATACTCTCGCCGTTCCTGGAAATGTCACTGGAGAGGAAGGGACGATCATGAAAAAGCATGCAGTAATCCTATTGCCTTTATTCTGTGTGGCTGTTGTGGCAGCCAATGCAGAGCCGAGCCGCAAGAATCAGATTATTTTCCCGCTGCAAGACAAACACGTGCACGGTAGCAGCCTTGTGGAATTACCGAACGGCGATCTGTTGGCGGCATGGTTTCACGGCAGCGGAGAGAGAAGCGCCAACGATGTGATTATTCAGGGGGCGCGCCTTAAAAAAGGGGCGGACACATGGAGTGATGTTTTCACCATGGCGGATACACCGGGGATACCGGACTGCAATCCGACTTTGTTTCTCGATCAAAACGGCAAGCTGTGGTTGTTCTGGATCGCCGTACGGGCCAATCGTTGGGAACATTCGATTTTAGCCTATAAGAATACAACGGATTACCAAAACGGGACCGAGCCCAATTGGGATTGGCAAGGATTTATTGTGCTTGTGCCGGGCGAGGGATTTGTGCAAGCGTTAAAAGATGGCTTCGATGCGCTTGCGCCGGAAGAAGATCTTTGGGGCGAATATGCACACCCCTATACACGTCAGGTAATCGAGGCCGGGCAAGACATAAACAAACGTCAGGAAGGGTGGATGACCCGAAATCATCCAATCACACTCGAAAACGGGCGAATTGTGCTGCCGCTTTATCACGATGGTTTCAATCTCGGGATTTGCGCGTTATCGGATGATGGTGGCGAGACCTGGCGTGCCAGCAAACCGATTGTGGGCTTGGCCGGAATCCAGCCTACGGTTGTGCAGAAGCAGGACGGTACACTTGTGGCCTACATGCGCGATACGGGGAATCCACCGGGCCGGGCGCTAATGAGTACATCCTCGGATAACGGTGAGACTTGGACGCCAGCAGTGGATACGGACATTCTTAATCCGAGTTCGAGCCTTGAGGTTCTGAAACTCAGGAACGGTATGTGGGTGCTGGTGCATAACGACAGCGAAAATAGCCGGGGGACAGCCCGGGTGGCGTTGTCCGATGATGAAGGCAAAACGTGGAAATGGAGCCGTCATTTGGGGACGACTGAGGATTATAGTTATTTCTCAATGCTCGAGGATAAAGAAGGCTTGATTCATCTTTCCTATAGTTACACACCCAGTGGAAACAAGGGAAAAAGCATCCGGCATGAGATCATCAATACCGATTGGATCCAAGAGGGAGATTGAACCGATGTATCCGGTAGAGAGTAAAAAGTAGATTCGCTTCACGCGCCGATTATAGACATAAGCGTTATTTTGCTTTTATGGCGCACATAACCGCGAAACAGGAATTTTTGTGGAGGATATCGACTTTTTCAAAACCGCACGTACGCAACAAATCAAGTTGGTAATCTACGGAACGTGGGGAGTCTTCTTTTTCGATGTAGTCAAAGACTTTTTGCCGGTATTCAGCACCGCCATGAGATTCCAGATACTCCCCATACCGGGACCACATGAGCTCCTGAATCGCGGCATGATTATGACAAACCAAATCCGAAATCCAAACAGAGCCACCCGGGGCGGTAAGAGAATAGATTTTTTGAAACGTTTGTTCCCAGTCTGAATCCTCACGTAAGTGATGCAAAACGGCAATCGCCAGAATGATGTCATATTTATGGGGAAGTAATTCAATTTAACGAATATCCCCATGGAAAGTCCGTACGGTTCCTGTATTCACAGCACTTATACGTTCAAAGGCCTTTTCCAGCATCGGTTGACTTAAATCGGCAAGATCGAAGTCAAGCGGTGAACGTTTTTGAAGTAATTTTAGCGATGCATTACCGGCGCCGCAGCCGATATCGAGTACGGACCGAGCATGAGGCGTAGAAGCCACCGCAGCCGAGGAAATCAACTCCAACGATAGCAACGCATCAATGGTAGATTCCTGGCCGGTGTCCAAATTCGAGAACCGTTCAACATCACTGTCGAACCGTGTGCGAATTTCTTCGGTTGTAGATTTGGCATTCAGCGGGATTTTGGACATAAGCGGATATTATCGACTCCGGGCGGTTACTTTGTTCCGGTGACAAAGTAACTTAAATACACACCCGGGTTAAACTTTGTCTTTATAAGTTTCGATAAACCGGCGAAAGGAACGGTCATAAGTCCGCTCGACTTCCGGCGGGAAACAACAGGCCGGTAATTCCTGGCTCCGTAAATGATAGGCCAGACATTCGCAACATTTGCCGTGTTTGGGGCATCCTGAGTATGTGCAAGTGCAATTCACGGTATTGGTGCAATCGGGCATTTTTCGCTCCTTTTCGGGAAATCTAAGGCTTTGGCCAGCTTTCACGGGAGGTGAGGAAACTGCGGCTCATCAGGAGATTCGCCCTCCCTCGGCCATTCAGGCCGGGATTTTGAAATCAATCCTAATGTAGTTTATCAGAACCGAAATTGCCGTCTATTGAGTGAATTCCGTTTGTTGTTTATCCGCTTGCCATGCTGGGAATTCGGGTTCACGATATAACATCGAACCAGGAGAGATGGCGATGAGAGATGGTGAAGGTTTGACGCGCCGCACATTTCTAAAGTCCGCCTGCGCGGCTCAGGCGGGTCTCATTTACGGAGGCTGTAATTCCATGACTCAATCCGAAGCAACATCGAGTTCATTTCAAGAATCATTGAAGAAACGTCTGGCTTGTTGTCTCGACGATTGGTGTCATTGGCTGACGGGATATTTGTGGCAAGTTCCCGGCGCGGATGCGCTCTGCACCATGAATCCGACTCTGGGGACAGGGAGGAATCCTTACCGGGATGTGGCGGGTAATCAGTTTGCAGCGGCTGCGGCGGCCTATTGGCTGTGCATCAACGAGCCATCAAGTTCAGAGAAGAAAATTTTGGAAGGGTTGATCCGTCTGGCGCTAGGCACCCATTTGGCGGCAAAGCAAATCGACCGGCCGGATATTCAGAAATGGGGGGCAAGTTATTCGTCGGCGGACAACTGGCACGCGTGTTTGTTTTCGGTGACTCATGCCATTTTACAGCCCGCCGCTAACGACGATTTTTCAGAGAAACGCGATGCCATCTACCGTTGGGAAGCGGACCATTTGGCTGAATATGGGATTTCGAAAAATTACCGCAGTTGGCCGGGCTTGTGGCCCGAAAGTTCATGTGGTGAATCCAACGCGTGGTCGGCTTGCCACTTGCAGTTCACGCGCTACCGATTGAACGATCAGGAACGTGATCGAACTTGGATGAATGCGGCAATTGACCGTTCCTTAAATGCACTCTCAATGCAAACCGATCTTGAAGACAAGACTTTAATCCATGGACAGCCCCTTTGTGAGCGTGTCAAAGAAGCGAATTTCGAGCCGGGTGGAATTCAAGAGCATCACGGTTTCTATCATCCGGGATATATAGCTTGGCCTTTGGCTTATTTGGCATTGGCTGAACTGGCCGACCGCAATTTGGATACAAACAAAAGAACCGGTGTATTTCTGCATAACTGGAAAACCGTCTTTAACCGTTTGAAACAATCGACATTTTGTAACGGGCGGCTTATCCATTGCGCGGGCGACGATTGGGCGGTTTATGGATACGGAAATTCCTTGCTTTTACCGGCAGTGATTTTTGCGGCTGTCGAATGGCAAGATGCCGATGCTGCACAAATTGCCGATGAGTGGCTGAAATTGATCGAATACCAACAGTCGCTTTCCGGTGGTTCGGTGCAGGCCGCGCGTCAAAAAACCTTGCAGCGGACCAATCTTAACGATTTCTCATGGTATGAGGCCATCGACGGCGCGTGTTTGGCGATGGCGCACTGGATGCTTTGCCAGCCGGGCATGAACCGAATCCCCGAGCCCTCCAACGAAGAGACTTATAACCTGAATCAACAAAGTCTCTATCACGCACCCAATGCGTGTTTGGTTTGGAGCCGTACCCAAGAGCGTTGGGCGTCAATGTCCTGGCGTTCGGCCTACCGTGAGTGGCAGGCGGTGATTCAGCCAATCCATAAGCCGCATATGTTGAAATTCAATCACAACGGAATTGGCATATTTGAAACCAACAAACCCGATTGGTATGCCAAACTAAAAGATAAGAGTCTTCCGAATGTAACGTGGCATAAGATTCAACCGCTCAACGGCAACGGATTTTGGTCATTGGGGTGTATTGAACTGTATGGGAAAAGTGCGGTTCATGGCACAACCGGCCCGCTGATTAAAAATTATCAAGCGCTTGTGGCTTTGTCTGAAGGCCCGTGCCTTTGGGTGGAGTTTGTGGAAACGCTCGATCAAGTGTTTTTACGGCGCAGCGCTTCATTGGGATTACAGCTCGCAGCGGATATTTTCAATGGGAATAAGGCACGAATACAGACGGGGAACAGGAAGAGATATTTCGAGCCGCATCCCTATCAAGACACGTGGATTGATCTCGATTCGCGTTCGGTGACACTCGATGGAGATATGCATATCCAGGCTTTATGGGGCGAAGGCACATTCCATCTCCTGCAAAAACGTCAGCGCGATCCCGAAGGGGAACGTCTGCTCTACGAAAACGATCCTGTCGGCGCATCGGAGACATTGCTTGCGCACGCGCTCTATTTCGGGATGCAGGCTTATAAGCGGCCTATCGCCTTGGGGCCGGGTACGATTCTACGGGATACGGGTTTATTCTTTAGTTTTGGCCGGGAGATAGAAAAATCCCATACAAAGCCGGAAGGAAAAAGTCCGTATTTACGCGCAATTCAGATTCCGGGAAGTGAAAAATGGATTGTGCTGAATTTCAACAATACAACACAGACGCTAGAACTGCCCGGAAGAAAAATTGAAATAGAACCGCAGGCGATACAGATCACCGGATGAGTATTCATCCGCCCTGCATGGCGAAGGCGCCGCCGCCGGAGCGGATGATATCACCAAAACTGTAGAGGCCATTGGAAGGATTATAGACACGGTCGTTGGCGTGCATTCCGGGCCGGACCACGGCATTGCCGGGAGTCACTTCACCATTCATCAGCGTCATTTCCAGAGCCCAGTGAACGCCACCTGAATCGGAAGCATCGGGTCCGATGGAGGTCATGCCGTAGCCATTGGGGCAGGATGTGATGTTGACTCCATAGCGGGCGGCGCAGCCGGTTTGCCCCCAAAGCCCCCGGTAGTTGACATACACATAACTGGGGAACACATGAGTAAGGGTTCGATTCTCCAACTCTTGCATATTATTGTGCGGAACAAAGGGATCCTCAAATTGATTTGTAGCCAGATAGGCAATCGGTGTCGTCAATTCATAAACAACCAAGATGTGATTGCCCCCCAGGAACGGCCAAGGAAAACCATTTGAATCGATCTGATAGCTTTCAAGCGCCACACTTAAGGCACGGTGATCACTTTGCACCCGGGCAACTTTGGCCCTTGTGCGGGCATTGAGAAAATTCGGCACCGCAATGGCGGCAAGGATGCCGATAATGGCTACGACAATAAGGAGTTCGATTAACGTGAACGCATACGTTCTGTTTTGCATTGCCGACGCGCCTCACATTCATAATCCAGGGAGCATCCGGATGGGCAAGTCTATCATATTTGAGGTACGTTTGCCGGGCGAAATATGGGATAAATTAGGATTAACATAAAGAGACGTAATATGAGAGAAGAGCACGCCGCCGAATGACGGTGAGAAAGTTGAGAGGAGAATCACGAAAGGGCAAGAAAACATAGCCTACGATTTTGATTCGATTCCGGGTGTTTTTTGCCTCGCACTTTCAGCGCTTAGGATATTTTTGGGGGCATTTACCCAGGCTGACGCCCTTCGCCTGCCGCTGGCATGCCCGGGCTCTGACCTGGGCTACGCTTGCTACGCACCTTCGGTGCTTGGTGTGTTCCATTAACAGAGAGAGTGGATAGCGGGGGAGTTTTTGCGATAAGCAGAACATTGACACCGCCTCTTGTGCTTGCGCACGCAGACAAACGAGTTGTCTGCGCCACCCCCCGCGAAGAGAGGCATGTGTGTCTTATAATTTTGGATGTCGATTGGTGCAAGCACCCATCCTGCGAGTAGCATTCGTATCTACAACATCGGCTCGGCAGGAAGAAGACCCCTCCCTAACCCTCCCCGTAAACGGGGCGGGAATATGCCTCTTGCCACTCGCCCGCGCACCTTCGGTGCCAGATGAATATCTTTACTCAACCAATCCCTTTTCTTTTAGGAATTGGGTAGCGACTTCCGCGGGGGGGAGTTTGGATTCATCGACCGCGTAGTTAAGAGCGCGCATGGTTTCATCATCCAACAAACCGGTAAGCGGCTTTAAGGCCTTGCGCAATTTCGGGTGGGCCGCAAGCAATTCACTACGAATCACCGGGGCGGCAAAATAAGGCGGGAAGAAGTTTCGGTTGTCATCAAGTGTGACAAGTTCGAACGCATCAATCCGTCCATCGGTCGAAAAGGCGCAGATTACATCGACCTCTTCGGCAGCGATGGCTTGATACATCAAACCCGGATCTAAATCTTGAGCGCTTGCGAATTCCAAACCATACCGGTCTGCCAGCCCACGGTAGCCATCGGGCCGTTCGAAGAATTCCGCCGTAAATCCGGCCCGCAATTGCGGTGCGGCCGCGGTAAGATTATCAATTGTTTTCCAACTGTTTTGTTGCGCGTCCTTGCGCCTGACCGCCAAAGCGTAAGTGTTGTTGAATCCAAAGGGCGCAAGCCACTCGCAATCGAACTGATTCCGGTAGGCCAATTGCACAATCTCATAGGCTTTTTTAGGATCGGTCACGACCCGGCGATTAAGAATTGCGGTTAAGGCGGTTCCTGTATATTCGGCATACAGATCGATTTCATCCCGCAGTAATGCGCCGTGGCAGATCATAGTTCCGCCTAAGTTGAATACGCGTTCAGCGCGTAAATCGGTTTTGGCCTCAATCAGCTGGGCCATAATCTCGCCCAAGATAAACTGTTCTGTGAAATTTTTGCTGCCGATGCGGATTACGGCGGCGTCTTTGTCGTACCCTGCATCTTTGGAGTCGCCCGCTCCGTAAATTGATCCGGCAAAACATAATAATGCGATCAGCAGAATTGAAACCGCGCCCCTGAGCAGCAGCCAGACTTTTGAAGCCTGGCCGGGACCGCGGCGGAGCAGTTGTTCGAACAATCCGATTAATTCATCCAATGCCAAGGCCAGAGCGGCGGCGGGGATTGCGCCCAAAAGAATTAGGCGTGTATCGGTTTGTGCGAGTCCGCGATTGATGAAATCTCCCAATCCACCTGCGCCGATAAATGCCGAGAGCGTGGCGATTCCCACACCGATCACGGCCGCAGTGCGAATTCCGGCGACAATGACCGGGAGAGCTAACGGTATTTCAACAAGCCATAACCGCTGGCGGTTTGAAAATCCCAAACCATCGGCGGCCTCAATTGTCTCAGGTGGTGTGTTGGCAATTCCGGTATAGGTGTTCCGTACGACCGGGAGAAAACCATAAAGCGCTAAGGCCACGATGGCCGGTTGCGCGCCGATTCCCAAGATCGGCAATAGAAACGACAACATTGCCAGGCTGGGGATGGTTTGAACGATGCCCGCGACACCCAGAACCGCGCCACGGATATTGGCCTGCCGTGTGATCCATATTCCCATGGGGATTCCGAGCAACACGGCAATCGAAGTTGAAAGTCCGGTTAAATAGAGATGTTCGAGAGTCTTTGCTGAGACCTCAGGCAGGCGCGATAGAAGAAACGGCCAGAGCGGTTCGCCATTCACGAGGAGAACTCCCGGAATAGCTCCAAGTTGCGTGCAGGCTCTTGGAAGAGATCGCGCACGAAATCAGAAGCCGGGTTAGCGACGATTTTGTGCGGTGCGGCAATCTGTTCGAGGTTGCCTTCATGGAACACGGCGATCCGGTCCGCTAAGACCAGGGCTTCAAAGATATCGTGCGTGACAAAAACAATGGTTTTCTTTAATCGTTGTTTCAGTTTCAGGAGTTCATCTTGAAGTGTTTTGCGGGTGAGCGCATCGACAGCGCCGAATGGTTCATCCATCAATAGGCATTCGGGATCGGCGGCTAAGGCCCGGGCCACACCAACGCGTTGCTGTTGGCCGCCGGATAATTCTTCAGGAAAGTTGGTGGCATAGATATCGGGATCGAGTTCTACCAACGATAACAACTCACGAGCCCGTTTGCTGCGTTCGGCGCGGGATTGGCCGAGAAGGCGAAGCACCACGCCCACATTCTCTTCCACTGTCATATGGGGAAAAAGACCGATTCCCTGAAAGACATAGCCGATGGAACGGCGCAACTCGATGGGATCTAGGTGAAGGATGTTTTTGCCGCCGATTTCGATTTCGCCGCTGGTGGGCTCGATTAGGCGGTTGATGGTTTTTAGTGTTGTGGATTTTCCCGAGCCCGACGAACCGAGCAGGACGAGTGTTTCGCCCCGCTCGATATGGAACGATATATTCCGTACGGCGAAAGAGTTTCCTCCATCGAAACTTTTTGAAACATTATGGAGCCGGATCATAACCGGGATACTCAAGTCCGTTCCGGACGATTATTCATCGAGCAACATATCGTCAGGAATGTCCTCGTGTTTTTGTCCGACGATAGCGAAATATTCAAGCGGTTCGCCTTCCAGTGAAAGCCTATGGAAATACGGATAGCGCACTTTGATTTCAAGCATGCCTTTCTTTTCCAGCCGGTCAATCAGACGGCTGAAACCGCTGGAATCCCCATCCGCCAAGAACTTATCGCGGATATTGAAGGCCACCCAACCGGGTGTGCTAATGAGGTTGAATGCTTCTCCAAATGCGCGTGTGGGGATATCTCCAAAACCGAGGGCTGCCACGACTGTGAGGCAGTTCAAGTTCGCCTGTTCCAGTTTTGAGCGTGTTGCGGGCTTAAGCGCGGTGAGGTCTTCAACAAAGTAATCATGATAAACGTGCGGCCGGTCACGTTCGGCGGCATCTGCGGCTTCTTTTATGATATCGATGCCGACCAACCGTTTGACGCCCATCCAGGAAAGATATTCGCCGACGATGCCATTCCCGGCGCCGACATCCAGGACACTGAGTTGCGAAGGATCCAGCCCGAGTTTGCGCAGTTCATGTTCGAGGAACAGGCAGACTGTTTGCGGGCTTCTGCATTTGAGTTTTTCATAGATTATATATTCGTAGAGACCCGGAATCTTAAACAACTCATCATAATCGTGAAAACGAATCTTTCTGCGCTGTCTCCCCTCATCTACCAGACAGTATTCTTCATCTTGGTCCAGATGGTCGTGGCGGGTCGGCAAAGTCACTGATATTCCGTTACTTTCGACTTCTCCCGCGAGTTCAGAACATTCGATTACTGGCATTTTATCTTCTCCTTCTAGGTTCAGCGCATTTGGGTTTCCATGCCGGGGATTTCAGACGGTCCGCCGAGTGAGTCTGCGGACGGAACTTGCCGGGCCATCTTTTGCTTATTGATTTGAGATGGCGAGTCCTCGGTGGCTTCTATAAGCGGGCCGCTTACGAGCATGGGGGCGGCCTCTAAATCTTGAACTTCCATCAACGATGCCACGCGTTGCAATGTCGATAGCATTAGCGATTGTTCCCAATCCTGAAGCCGTTCGAATTCCTCTACAAAGCGTTCCTGTAATAACGACGGCGCTCTGTCATGCAATTCGCGTCCGATGGTTGTGGCCCGGACTAATACTCTTCGCCGGTCAACCGGATGCCGGTCCCTGACCACACATCCCCTTTTTTCCAGACGGTCCAGGATGCTGGTTACAGTGGCGCTGGAGAGGCTGGCCCTCGCCGCCAATTCACTGACGGAGAGTTCCTCCGCATTGGCCAAGAGGTTCAAGATAATTAATTGAGGACCAGTTAGGTTGCATTGACGCTCTAGGCGTTTGGAATACAGGTCAACGGCCCGGATAATTCGGCGTAAAGCGACAAGAACATCGTCACAACGGGATGGGTTGCTTTCCATATTCGACACCGGGCATTCTTATAATTGATTGAGTACAAAATAGTTTAATGCGTTATGATGTCAATGGCTGGTATGAATTGGTAAGGAAGATAGAAATACGTTATGTTTATAATTATAAGTTATTTACGACTATACTATTTGCTTTGAGAATATTGGTTAGATTTACAGGATCGGCTACATTTTTGATTGTACTCATCATTTTGGCAGATATATTTCTCGAATATTGATTATTGCTCTAATCATTATTCTACGTTTGCAGTGGCCTATGATGGAATATGAGATCGGCATTTGAGCCCGGCCAGCTGTTGAGAAAGCGGTTTCTTCCTCCGCATCAGTGTCTATTCTGTAAAGCATGGAGGCCTTAAATGGCATCCATGGTCTTATGCCGTGATGGGAGTATTTCAATGCCGCTGATATTGGTCCTCTTGCTGTGCAGCCAAGTTGCCGCCGATTCATCTACGGATTTCTTGGATCAACACGATATGGTTTGGGAGGTCTCACCTCCACGTTGGCTTGAAGGAATTCCGTTGGCCAATGGCGATATTGGGGCGATGATTTGGGGGGATGGCAACCCGCTGAAGATCACGTTGGATAAGTACGATGCATGGGATACCAATGAGGTAGTCCCTACTGATGTCACTTATGACGGCTTGCGTGAAATTATCGCGGAGCCTCATCCACCACTGACCCGGGATACGTACTTGGCATCGTGGCGGATCTATGACGGAACCTGTTCGCCCACACGCATCCCTTTGCCGCGTGCGGAATTGAATTTCGGCGCTCCTTTTAGCTGGCAGAACGGCAGGCTGTGTTTGGCCGATGCTGTGGCCGAAATAGAGGGTTCGGTCGAAGGTTCACACCTGCAACTCCAGATTTTTACTCATGCGAATCACAATTTGATTTGTATTCATCTTGAAGGGGCACACGCCAAAGATACGCAATTAAATGTCAGTTGGGAGCATTTGGAGAAAGGGACAAGAGAAGCGCTACGAAAATGGGGGTATCCGGATCCTGAAAGCCGTAGCGATGAAGATGGAGGAGAATTTCATCTCAAATCGCCAACCGGCTATGAACTGGCGGTGGCGTGGCATAAACGGCTAAATAAAGAGGGGACGAGTGGTGAGATTCGTGTGGCGCTGCTTTCTACGGAGGATTCTTCAGAGCCGCTTGAGGCTGCAAAGAAACTGTGCCGCTCATTTGAGGATGAGGATAAAAGTCTGGAGCCTCACCGCGATTGGTGGCGTGATTATTGGACCCGGTCCACTTTGACGATCCCGGATGCGCGTCTCGAATCGCTTTATTTTATCGAGATGTACAAACTCGGTTGCTCATCGCGTCCGGGAAAATGGCCGATCACGCTTCAAGGGCTTTGGACGCATGACGGGCGTATGCCGCCTTGGAACGGGGATTATCATCTCGATCTAAATGTACAAGAATCCTACTGGCCGATTTATGCCGCGAACCGGCTTGAACTTGGGGAGCCGCTTTATCGTGTCTTTGGCAAGTGTATTCCGCGTTGGCGCGATCAATGCCAAAGGTTTTTCGGATTCGATGGTATCTGGTCCGGATGTGCCATCGGGCCGCGCGGCGAGCGTATCTTCGGTTATTCCACGGTGGAATTTTGGCCGGGTAACACCGCCTGGTTGTCGTATCACTACTGGGTGCATTATCTCTATTCGCAAGATAAAGAGTTCCTTCGCGATAAGGCCCTGCCGATTTTGGAGTTGGCTTTTGTGACATATGCCAATCTTTTGGAGCCGGGAGAGGATGGAAAACTGCATGTGCCGGTCAGCTATTCCCCGGAATATTACGAGGGATTCTTTGAAGCCTATACGCGTGATGCGCAATGCGATTTGGCGCTGATCCGCGCATTGATCGAAGCCATCCTTACGGGGCATGAGGAATTGGGCACAAGCAATGCCATTGTGGAACGTGCGCGGGAGGTTTTAGCGAATTTGGTTGAATATCCGCGTGAACATCCGCGTCGGGAAAGTCGTATCAATGAGCGTAACAAAGATGACCGTCTGATGATCAGCGCGGATACGCGGTTGTCGTTTTCACACCGTCATCATGCGCATTTGATGGCAATTCATCCGTTGAATTTAATCACGATGGAAGGCGGGGAGGATGACCGGGCGTTGATTCGCGGCTCGCTGCATGAAATCAGCCGTTATGGTTTTGGGGAATGGACCGGCTGGGCCTATCCCTGGATGTCTCTTATTGCATCCCGCGCCGAGTACGGGAATATGGCCTGGCAGATGCTCGATCTGTATATCAACGCGTTTATTACGCCGAACACGTTGCATATTAACGGCGATCCGAAGATGTATGGACTCTCGATGTGGACCTACGAGCCGATGACGTTAGAGGGGGGATTTGGCGCGGCGGCTGCGGTCATGGAGATGTTGATGCAATCGCATGGCGAATGCATCCGCCTGTTTCCCAGTATCCCCAATCGTTGGCACGATGCCTATTTCTCTAAATTGCGGGCGGAAGGGGCATTTATTGTCACGGCCAAACTGGAGGATGACAAAGTGCGATTTGTCTGGATTCGTTCCGAGGCCGGAAAGCGGTGCCGGGTTCGGAATCCATTCGGAGAAGATGCGCCGGAGTTGATTCGTTTGGGCAAGAGCCGTGATGGGGATGCGAATGCGTTCCAGCCATTGGATATTGAACTCTCGAGTGCCAAGGGAGAACGTTTGGACGTGCATCCCGCGGATTATGGGCCGGGGATTGTGGAGTTCGAGACGAAGCCGGGGGAGGTGTATTTATTGTATCCCGGCGGACAGCGGCCGGGAGGTGGTGATTTTCAGCTGCCGCGTTTTGACCGTGATGAGTTTGAACGCAATTATTACGGGAATAAACGTATGGCGAGGTTTTAAGGCCGGGGCCTGTGACCGGGCAGGATCCCGCTAAAGCGGGACCTACCGGCTCACGATTTCGGAGTGTGTGCGAAAATATAGTGGGGAATCACCCTGCGGGAGCGAGATGGTAAGTCAGTTGGATGACAAAGTTAAATGGTCTTCCGGCAACGGAGTGTCGCGGAAGTATTAGGGCAAAGGCTGGTCATCACCACCCCAGGCGATGATATTTCCCCAGCTGATCAGGCCGTTGCTGCTATTGTAGATCATGTTGCGGTAATGCTCTTTGCCGTAGCGTTCCCACTGGTAGGGACCATCCCACCAATCCGGATGGCCAATAAAACAGCAGCGGTCCGGGCCGACGCTGGAGAGCATGTAGGAATGGCCTTTGAAAAGATCGCTGGGTGTAAACTCCCATGATGAATCAGTGCTATCGGAATTGAAATCCTTTTTGTCGCGCTTCATCTGGAAGTAATCGGGGGGGACCTGGCTTAAATAAGCAACGGGCGTTGTTAACTGAAAGATTTCTGAAGCACCGGAGTAACGTTTGATATATTCGCCATTATCGAGGCGGAACATTTCCAATGCATCGGTGGTCGCCTTCATGTCAGCGACGACACGGGCCAGCTTGGCGCGTATCTGCGCATTGAGAAAGTTGGGGACAGCAATAGCGGCCAGAATGCCGATAATTGCCACAACAATGAGAAGTTCAATCAAAGTGAATCCTGCTGCAAATAATTTCTTTGATTTCTTTCCAGTCATGCTGTCGTTCCTGCTTTTATATGCCGGATCTTTGAATCGATTCTTCATCAATTAGACCGGCTTAACCAAATGAGGCCGTGCCCTGTATATCTTGATTGTGGACTATCCTACCCTGTCATTTTCGAGGATTCAATGACCTCTAGGGCAACGATTGGGCTGAATTGTGTGTTTGTGGCAAATTATACAGGTCAAGATGTCGTGAGCGTAAAGGCGGAGTGAAAGAAAAGTCTTGCGACAAACGGAAGCCGGTAAGGCAGTGGAATCATGGGCGATAAAGTGGAAACCGTGACAATGTACCGTCCGGCGGGGCCGGGGGAACTTGCGCTTGTGGAAGAGAGTGGTTTTAAACGCTGGCCGCCACGTTTGCCGGTACAGCCTATTTTTTACCCGGTGACAAATGAGGAATATGCCCGGGAGATTGCCACACAATGGCAGATCAAAGATGGAGGCATTGGGTATGTAACCCGCTTTGAGGTAAAAAAAGAATTTGCAGACCGCTACAAGATTGAGCAGGTGGGGGCTGCGCATCATACGGAATGGTGGATTCCGGCCGAGGAACTCGAAGAATTAAATGACAATATTGTGGGATGTATTGAAGTTATCGGTGAGTTTAAAAATGAGTAATGGAGTGTCTCCCATTGAGTATCCATGTATACGATGAGCAAGCATTTATGGTTTGCGGTCGATGATTCTGTCTCTTGCACACCCGTAGAGAGATACATTTGCAGCCCACAGATAGAAGAATTTGGCTTGGCAACGGTCTTAATTCTTTAGGTAGTCGTTACTCGACTATTCATGGGGCGAGTTTTTTAAGCCAATTCTAGGCAGGTGCATGAGATTCTTTTTCGGAATTTCGATTGGTGATTGTGAAGGACACTTCGACTTTCTGATCCAGCTTATTCAATATGCTGATCAGCCGGTCAATCGTGAAGCGTTTCAAATCCGGTTTTCGGATTCTGACAAATTCACTATGGTCGATTCCTGTAAGTCCGGCGGCCTGCCTTGTTGAGAGTTTTCGTTCTTCCAGAATACCGATAATTTCTGCAGCCAGAAGCGCCTTTGTTTGAAGGACATCAGCATCCGCCCGGTTGAAATCATTATATATATTTCCGCTGCCGCGAATAATTTCCAGTTTTTCGGTCATGAGAGTAACTCCTTAAGCTTCATGATTCGGCTTCTGAAAAATCAACATCATGCCAACATGGTGGCATATTTGTCACCATGTGTCAAGTTGTGACTGAGCGTCAATTCTGAAGCGAATTGTTAAACATTGGCTGTTCTGCTCCTGTGTTAAGGTTTTGCGATTTTCTGAATCGGGTAATATTCAAGGCATGGAAGGCACAGACGGGCTTTTGAGTTGTTATTTGTTGGATGGAAAAGGCGGTGGCGAGAGCATCGGCTGGGAGGGGATCCGCAGCTGGAAGCCGGAGCAGGGGAGTCTTTGGGTTCATCTGGACCGTAAGGCGCCGGAGGCCGACCGATGGCTGCGCGAGGAATCCGGCCTTGATGAACTGGCTTGCGAGGCCTTGTTGGCCGAAGATACGCGTCCGCGTTGCACGGTGATCGGCGAATGTCTTTTGGTGATCTTGCGCGGTGTGAATCTGAATGCCAATGCGGACCCCGAGGATATGATATCCATTCGTTTGTGGCTCGAAGCCGGGCGGGTCATCAGTCTTCGTTATCCCCGGCTCGTAGCTGTGCAGGATATTCGAGAGTCGCTTTCAAGCGGAGAAGGCCCGCAAAATCCGGGTGACTTTTTGGCTGAACTGAATGAACGTTTGCTCTCCCGCATGAGCGGTGTTTTGGATGAACTTCAGGAATCAATTAATGACCTTGAAGAAGAAATCCTTGAGGCTCATTCTCATGATCTGCGTTCCAGGTTGGCCGATTTGCGGAGACAGGCTATTACCCTGAGACGTTATATCTCTCCACAACGCGAAGTTCTTGTTCAATTGCAGTCTCTGAATTTGCCATGGCTCTCCAATTTGCATCGCGCACGATTGCGCGAGATGACAGACCGGATTACGCGGTATGTCGAAGATCTGGATTCTATGCGTGAACATGCGGCTGTGGCGCAGGATGAGCTAAACGCCAGACTTTCCGACCAGATGAATCGTACCATGTATATCCTGTCACTGATTACAGCCGTGTTTTTGCCGTTGGGATTATTGACAGGGCTTTTGGGGATCAATGTGGCCGGTATGCCCGGGGTGGATAACGGCTGGGCCTTTACCTATGTCTGTATCATTTTGGTTGTTTTGGCGGTGATACAAATCATCCTGTTCCGTAGATTGAGATTTTTCTAATTACGCCGCAGGAATCGTGTTTTGCCTCGATATTCGCACTTCCCTTGGTTTCGTGTGGTAATGAGATGTGACTGTTTACAGCCATGTTTTCAGTGTTTACCATAAAACATCAAATTCCACCATTAAAAGGGGAATCTGATGATCGATAAGTATACGGCTTCATATTTGGGACTTGTTGGTCTATCCGGCGCATTGTTGATCGCCTGGGCGCGATATAAAATATCGAAACTTCAGTTCCAAAGAAGCAGACGAATTAAAGGACTTAAGCAGTTTGAAACGATTAAGACGTCCACGCCTGTTGATAAGCCCATACAACAAGCGAAAGAAACTGCGGTTGAAAACATCGAGTACAGATTTTCGATTATTCGCAAATTATCCTTTTATTCTATCATTACGGTATGGGTTATTGCGCTTGCTTTTCCTTTTCTTGACAGGATGCCCGCAACGTTTATTTCTTTTATCGTGGCTGCTTCGGCGATCGTGGTTGGTGTGGCCGCACGTCCTTTTATTGAGAATTTGATTTCGGGAATTGTGATATCGTTCTCTCAGCCGATTCGGATCGGCGATACTGTGTTGATTGATGAAAAATATGGGACGATAGAAGATATCAGTGTTACGCACACGATTGTTAAAATGTGGAATTGGCGGCGTTATATTATCCCCAATGGCAGTATGCTGAGCAAAGAAATCATTAATTGCACGATTAACGACACGTACCAATGGATGCATGTCGAGTTCTATGTTGCGTATGACGGTGATATTTCTTTGGTCGAACAATTGGCAATCGATGCGGCAAGCAAAAGCCGGCATTTTGCAAATTATGAGAAGCCGCGATTTTGGGTCATGGGGATGGAAGACAAGGCGTATCGCTGTTGGGTTGTAGCATGGGCGGATAATCCGGCGGATGCTTGGGAACTTGGAAACGATATCCGCACCGAATTGATTAAACAGTTTAATTCCCACGGCATCAAAGCCCATCAATTTGAACTCGGTTACTCCGAGAAGCCCGATATTTGATATTTTATTACCTTTAAGCTATGCATGACCAGTATTCGGCCTTGTTGATTTGGGCGGATGCTTTTTGTGTCCGTATGTTGTAGAATCTTTTCAGTTTGGCGATGTTCGGTTGTGGCGAATTTTTCGAGGCCATGATTGGTATAGGACCGGTTTGAAAATCCCTATCCGAGAGACAATGGTTCTATCATGCGAATTCGGAGAGTTCTGAAACAGCGGCTCGGCAGGAGCCTCGTCGGAGTACCTCCGCAGGCAAGTTGCCTTACGGCCCACGATTTCAAAGTGTGTGCGAAGGATGAAGTTGATCAGCACCCTGCAAGGCAAATTGGTATTAAAAACGGCTCATCAGGAGATTCGCCCTCCCGCTCGTGGCGACTTTGCCCTTGATTTTCAAGACAGTCGCCCCCGGGCATCCAAAGAATGAAGTTTTATATCCAGTTGCAGCAGAATCACAGGCGACAGATTTTGCCTGATTACGAATGGAGAAGGTCTTATGTGCAGTGCGCGACGGCCCAGTTACCTAAGAAGTGCGATCTATTGGGTGTTATTTGCGGGAATATGCCTACCGGCTTTGAGCGGTGTTAAAGAGCCATTGGTGCTTTTCGTAGCTACGGAAGGCAACGACGGCTGGTCCGGGACGCTGACGTCTCCCAACGAAAATCAAACAGATGGCCCCTTTGCAACGCTGTTGCGCGCACGGGATGAAATCCGTGCGATCCGGAATTCCCAGGCTATGCCCGATGATGGGATAACGGTTGTTGTGAGAGGCGGGACGTATTATTTAGATGCGCCTTTGGAATTGACCGCTGAAGATTCGGGGACTGAGTCGGCCCGGATTGTTTTTGCTGCATACCCGGGTGAGGAGGTGCGTCTATCGGGAGGCCGTCCGGTAAAAGACTTTTCGCATGTTACCGATCCCGATGTGTTGGCGTGCCTTGTTGACGATGCCCGGACACACGTTTATCAGACCAATTTGAAGAAACAGGGTATCTCGGATTTTGGTCCTGCCGATGGCGGTGGGCTTGAAGTGTTCCATGAAGATTCGCCTCTTTGGATTGCCCGTTGGCCGAATGAGGATTTTGTGAAAATCAAAGGCTTGGTGGTGGAAGATGGGCATAAGATTCACGGGATACCAGGCAGCAAAACGGGGAAATTTATTTATGATGGGGACCGCCCCAAACGTTGGGTGAATGAAAAGGATCCATGGTTGCACGGGTACTGGTTCTGGGATTGGTCCGACCAACGTCAACAGATTGAGTCCATTGATACCGATCAAAATATCATCGCTATTAAGCCGCCTTATCACGGCTATGGGTACCGAAAGGGCCAGTGGTATTACGCATTCAATATGCTTTCGGAGATCGATGCGCCCGGCGAATATTATGTGGATCGCGAGGCTGGAATCCTTTATGTATGGCCTCCCTCGTGGCTTTCAGCGGGAAATACGGTTGTATCGGTTTTAGAGAATCTTATTCAAATCAAAGGCGCGTCGTATATCACCGTTAGCGGATTTACTCTGGAGGGCGGACGTGGCACGGCGATCAGTGTCGAGGGTGGCACGAGCAACTTGGTGGAGCGTTGCGTGATGCGCAATCTTGGTGGTTGGGGAGCAAGTATTACCGGCCAAAATCATGGGATTACGGCCTGTGAAGTTTATCAGACCGGGCGGGGTGGCATTAGCATAAACGGAGGCGACCGGAAGACATTGGAGCCTGGTGGATTATACGCAGAAAACAATCACATCCACCATTACGGGCGTGTGTTTCGTATGTATCAGCCCGGCATTTCTTTGCATGGTGTGGGGAATCGGCTTTCCAATAATCTGATTCATTCCGCGCCGCATATCGGTATCATGTTCGGCGGAAATGACCACATCATGGAATACAATGAGATTCACAATGTATGTTTTGAATCGAATGATGCGGGAGCAATTTATGCCGGGCGCAACTGGACTATGCGCGGCAATATCATCCGTTATAACTACATGCACGATGTAACGGGATTTGAAAATCGCGGATGTGTGGGTGTCTACCTGGATGATATGTTCGCTTCGGCGGCGATTTACGGCAATGTTTTTCGTAATGTGACAGCGGCTGCATTTATCGGCGGCGGACGCGATTGCAGTATCGAGAATAATATCTTTATCGACTGCAATCCGGCTGTGCATGTGGATGCGCGGGCATTGGGTTGGGCCGCTAATCATGCCGATCAATGGATTGCGGAATCCAAAGAAAAGGGGACGATTTCCGATATTGATTACAAGGCGGAACCGTATGCCTCAAAATATCCCGAATTGCCTTTGATCATGGATGGTGAGCCGAAAGCGCCCCAAGGCAATGTTATTGCGCGGAATATTTTTACCGGCGGAAGGTGGGACCGTATCGAAAAGAAAGCGCGCCCTTATTTGTCGATACATAGCAATTTGCTTGACGATTCACCGGGTTTTGTCGATGCGGAGCATCATGATTTTCGTCTTCGAGACGATTCACCGGCGTTCGATCTGGGTTTTGAACCGATTCCGATGGAACGGATCGGGCTTTTTAACGGGGGAATCAAAGGCGACTTGGCTCTTGTCGAAACGCTCGAGCAACTGTTGGGTACCGAAGCAGACGCTGAGCAACAGGCACAGCAACTACTCGGCCTTGCGCGGGATGCCAGAAGTCAAAAGGAATATGATTCCGCCGACGGCTTTTATAAAAAAGCGGACAAGGTCCTAAGGAAAAATGGTCTTCCTGATTTCGATCTTCGTATCGAGTGGGGGAATATGCTCATCGAAGCGGAACGTCTAAGCGCCGCGCGCAAGGTGCTTGGCAAGGTGACTAACGATGCGGACGCACCGCCGGTGCGCCGTAGCGTGGCTCAGCTTCAAGTGGCACGTACCTTTGCGTTTGAAGATAAATACAGCGCGGCTATCAAAGCCTACGCCAAGGTGAAAGAAATTCCCGGGATTCCGCCGCACCACAGTTGGGAGGCAGATGAGTGTATCGGGGAACTCGAACGGAAGATTGCCGGATTGCCTCCACGCGATCCGCAGGCGACGCGGACGCAGCTTGAACCATTACCGGCGTGGCCAGGAAAAAATCTCTATGTGAGTGCAGAAAGAGGCGACGATGCCAATCCGGGCACAGGTGAAAAACCGTTTGCTTCATTCGCGCGGGCGATAGAAGAGGTGAGGCGCATTCGGCAATCTGGTATGCCTCAGTACGGGATTCGTGTGCGATTTGAAGGGGGAAATTATTCTCTCGACGCCGGTTTGGTTATTGATGAGGTGTGTTCCGGCATGAAAGAGGCGCCCGTGGTTTTCTCCGCGGAAGGTGAAGAAGCGGTATTTAACGCGGGGACCAAGATCAGCGGCTTTGCGCCGGTTGCCGATCCTGAAATCAATTCCCGGCTGCCTGAAGAAGCGCAGGGAAAAGTCTTTGTGACTGATCTGAAGAAGCAGGGGATTACACAATACGGCGACCTGATTACGCGTGGATTCGGGGTTCCGAATAATAATGTTTCCTCTTTGGAACTCTACTTTAATGGGGAACCGATGACGTCTGCACGTTGGCCGAATGAGGGCTTTGTCCGTACCGGCCCGGTCTTGGAACTTGGCAAAACAGGCGAAGGTAAGACCGGACGTTTTGTTTTCGATTCGCCCCGTATCCAGCGTTGGAAAACCGCACGCGATCCCATGATGTATGGCTATTGGTTTTATGACTGGGCCGATTGCATGGTTGGAATTTCAGAAATTGATTTTTCTGCCCATGAAATCAAAACCAAGCATGGAACCAACTATGGTTTTAAAGAAGGCCAGCCATTCCGGGTGTTTAATCTCTTGGAAGAAATCGATGAACCCGGAGAATGGTATCTGGACCGTGAAGCAGGGAAGTTGTATCTCTATCCGCCTTCCGATCCCGGCGAGGCTGCGATTGAATTGTCGATGGTTGAAGAACCGTTGCTTAAACTCACCAATGCCAAGAATGTTGTTCTCAAAGGTTTAACTTTTGAACTGGGCCGAGGCGATGGATTGGTTGTTGACGGCGGTGAATCCTGCAAGGTGTTGGCTTGCACCTTCCGCCGTTTGGGCGCAACCGGTATCCGTGTTAATGGCGGCAACAATCACATTGTGATGGCCTCGAATCTCCATACTTTGGGGCGGGGTGGTATTCACATAACCGGAGGTGACCGGCGTACACTCACGCCCGCCGGGCATGTTGTGGAGAACTGCGAAGTTTATAATTTTTCGCGCATCGACCGTACGTATACGCCCGCCGTGTTCATGGATGGCGCGGGTATACGTATCGCGCATAACAGTTTTCACAATACACCTTGTCATGGAATGCGTATCGAAGGCAACGATCATATTGTGGAATTTAACAACGTCTACAATGTTGTGCGTGAATCGGACGACCAGGGCGGAATCGATGTTTTTCTGAATCCTACGTATCGTGGAAATATCTTACGCTACAACTTCTGGCACGATATTGGAGGCGAACGGGCTTGTGGTCAAGCGGGTATCCGTTTGGATGATGCGATCAGCGGCACTTTAATCTATGGCAATGTTTTCTATCGGACATCCGCGGGCAACTTTGGCGGTGTTCAGATTCACGGCGGAAAAGACAATTGGGTTGATAATAATCTTTTTGTCGATTGCCGTTTTGCGATCAGTCTTTCACAGTGGTCCGATAAGCGTTGGTATGAGTTTTTGGATTCGGATAACATCAAAGGGTTTATGGATGATGTTAAAATCAACGAGCCGCCTTACTGTGAGCGTTATCCTGAACTGGCCCATTTGCGGGATAATCCATCAGTCAATCACATCTGGCGCAACCTCGCCGTGGATAGTGTTAAGTTCGTGGTTCGTGAACGAGTGAAACAAGACAAACTGGACAACACATCCACAAGGATCGATCCGGGATTTCTCGATTTGACATCCGGCGATTTTGGTTGGGAGGCGAATGCGATTGGGCTTCGCTCCTCGAGTTTTCGTCCCATTCCGATTGAGGAGATCGGTCTCTATGAGGATGAGTTACGTTCTATGGTTGAGGCCAGGAAATAGAGAATCTCATTAGCCTGCGAGTATTATCTGTAAAAATAGAAACAAGGTAGGAAATCCTTTCATGATCCATACAAAAAAAATCCCACGAATTTCGTGCATTCTGTGTCTGGCGGTATTGCCGTTTTGTGTTTCCAGCACTTATGCGGCTAATTTCGATCCTGTGGCAACAGACTATACGGGACATAAAGGCGAGACGCTTTATGTCTCCAAACTGGGAGATAACTCGGATGGCAAGAGTTGGGAAGGTGCATTTCATACCATTCAGGCGGCTTTGCAGGCGGTGCCGGATGCGGATGGCGGGCATTGTGTTGTGATTCGTCCCGATACCTATGCTGAGGCGAATCTATACCCATCCTATAAGGGGAGTGCCGGTTCTTACAATCTATTAATTGGCGATGCCGATGGCAGCCTTGGTTCGGGTGCAACGGGATGGGTTGTGCTCGATTCCGGCGCGCCGCTTGAAGTTGTGCGGACCAATCCCAAAGCGCCAACCGGTAATCCGACTTGGATGATTCTCGATTCGGGCGATCCCGAAAAAGAGACAGGACTGAAAAGCGTCGATTGGTGGGGGCCTTTTAAATGCGATCCTGCCTTTTCCGCTTTGATTTGGGATCGATGGATTTTCCGCAATTTATATGTCACGGGTTCGGAAGGCGGACTTGGTTGGGATATTACTTCTGAGGGCGGATCCGAGTTTACTGCAATTGTAGAAGATTGCGTTGGAATCGGACGTTTTGCCGGTGCGGCGGTGATGGCCCACGTAGGGCGCAAAGATGAGCCGGTACTGTTTCGCCGATCATTCTTTATGAATCTGGATTGGTGGGGAGACGCCGGGGCTGCCTACGTTCGGGCACATAATAAAACTATGCCGGATCATCCTGACGCTGTTTTTGAGGATTGCACCTTGGTTAGTCCCGATAACGCGCTGCAAGCAGGCAATCCCGGTTTCGATGGTTATTCCCGTGTGAAATTCAAGAACTGCAAACTGATTGTTCTTAACTTTTCACAGCCGCATGGTACGCCATCGACGGGAATTATCGCCAGCCGAATTGAAGGCAAATTGCTGCATGTCGATTTGGAGGATTGCACACTGATTGGATACAAGGTATTCGGTGTCGGCGATAAGGATGAAAAAAGCGATGTTTCTTATAGTGTGAAAGGAAATGTTGAGGCCTATGTGCAATACCGGCAACCGGTGCCGGAAGGGATTAAACGTCTGCGGTTTTGGCCGGTCGATGCTTTTAGCGCGATTCATCCGCCGGATATCAAATCGGGGCCTTCGGTGTTACGTTGAACTCGGTTGTTTGTTGATTGATTTTCGATAAAACATACGAATCAGTGGGGGGAATAATGCGTACTACGTCAGCTAAAACAAAGTCGAGGAATTCATGGTTGATCTTTCCGGTTTTTCTAGGGCTTCTTTATGGCTGTGCCCAACCATGTGATCTGTGTCATGAAGATCAGAAGGCCAAAGCTATGACAGTGTTGCCGGATATCCAACTGTTCTATTACCCGTGGTATGCGAATCCTGAGACTGATGGCGCTTGGTCACAGTGGAATCATGTGATTTCCGATCGTGGTCCCGGTCCACGCGGGCAGCACGAGCCGCCGGAGGATATCGGTGCGAATTTCTATCCGGAAATCGGCCTGTATAGTTCTAACAGCATTGACGACTCGCGAGAACATATGCGAATGATCCGCCGGGCCGACGCAGGCGTGATCTCGCTTTCATGGTGGGGCAAGGGCACCTTTACCGATAAAGCCGCGCGTGTGGTGCTGCAAGCCGCAGAAGAATACGGCATACAGATCAATTTTCATATCGAACCCTATCCGGGACGGAGCGCTGTATCGGTGCGCGACGATATTGCCTATCTCATTGAGACATTCGGCGGTTCCAAGGCATTTTACCGCAATGCCTCACATGGGAATCTGCCCATGTTTTATATCTACGATTCTTATTTGATCGATGTTAAAGATTGGGCCGAAGTGCTCAGCCCCAATACATCCCAGACTATGCGCGGCACCCAGCACGATGCCATTGTTATCGCCCTTTTTGTTAAAGAGGGTGATGAAGCGTTTGTAAGCGGCGGACATTTTGATGGATTCTATACGTACTTTGCGACTAATGGCTTTACGCATGGCTCTACCTATGCCAATTGGCAAAAGATGGGCGCATGGGCAAAAGCAAATGGGAAAATATTTATACCCAGTGTCGGGCCAGGCTATGATGATACCCGTATCCGTCCTTGGAACGGAAAAAACCAACGTGAGCGTGAGAACGGCGCGTATTACGACCGGATGTTCCAGGCCGCCATTGATGCGCAACCGGATATCATCTCAATTACATCCTTTAATGAATGGCATGAGGGCACACAGATCGAGACTTCGATTCCCAAAACGATACCCGGGTACACTTATCTAGATTTTGCTCCACGTGATCCCGACTACTATCTCGAAAGAACGCGGTATTGGGCGAAGAAATTTGAGAAGTCTCGCAGGTAGGCCGTAGCGAGAGGGAGGCAAAGTCCCGATTTTAATTTATTGGGTTCCGAATTCACTCAGGCTTTTTTGCCACGACTGCGAATTCTGCGCTTTCCGGATCGAAGGGGGTGCCGGCTACATCCAAGCAGAATCCGATGATTTTAAGGTCGCATGATTCGGATTCCTATCCATTTTTGTATTATCTTGCTGAGAGTACTCAAGTTATAGCAGAACTTACCACCATGGGATAATGAGATTTATGTATCAATTGTGTTTTTCTGACCATAAATCGGCTTTCATCATAAACAATTACAATTTGGTTGTGTATTTGTAACCCAAATGATACTCAATGATGACCTAAGCCTGTATTTGGGATGAAATTTTTCAATGACGCAATCAAAAATTTGGAACTTGTTATCTTTGTGTAACGCTTTTGCTACCTGTGGTTTGTATATTACTTATAAGGCAAGGATGGAAATGAGGAAGTGTAAGCACCATCCGGTTGCTGATGACTGTAATTGCGTATGTGGATAGTTATTATTGGCCTGTTGAAAAAAATGGCAAATATTAAGGCGGTTTGTTTGAGGGAAGAATAGTTGAAATGAATAAACAATCTATGACACAGAGAAATCTGCTGCTACGGATGCCGGGTGGAATTAAGGCTATTGGTGTATTTATGCTTTTGCCTCTTGCGGTGATTCTATATTCAAAAAATGTCGGAATGAGTGCGGATGAACTTGTTTTGTTGAATCCCTACAAAACCGAATATCAAGTAACCAATACCTTAGACCGGATCAAATCTAATCCGGCCCAACCTGAGAATGGATTCTCGTTTTCGGTATGGGGGGATTGCCGTAGCAATCTTCATGTATTTGAGCGTCTGTGGTATGAAATGCAAAAAGAAGATATTGGATTTTCTATATTGCTTGGCGATATGGTAAAGGGAGGGACGTCAGGGAATTGGAGCAAGTATTTCTTTCCCGTAATCGACAAGTATAGAAATATTCCGCTGCTTCCGGTGATCGGCAATCATGATCTTGGTAATGGCAGCGCGGAGTATGATTATCTTTTTGGATTGCACGAATATTGCTTTGATTATGGAGAAGCTCGTTTTATTGCCGTCGATAATCTTGGCGGACTCTCCAATAACGATCTAGCATGGCTTGAGAATGAGTTGGCAGCAGCGCCGGGGAAATACCGCTTTGTCTTTGCCCATATACCGCCGGCAACCATTGAGAAATGGAGCCATCATTCTTTTTCATGGGGGGCAGAGGAATTCAGCAAACTGATGACAAAATATAATGTTACTGCGGTATTTATGGGGCATATTCATGCTTTTTCAACCGCAACCTTTGATGGTGTGGAATACATTGTAACCGGCGGAGGAGGTGCGCCGCGCAGTTCTCGATTTGGGCCGGAAGGGAAGATCCATCATTACTGCGTAGTTCATGTTGCCCCCCAGTCTGTGTCCTATGAAGTGGCGAAACTGGATGTGGATGGAACAATGGTTCGCCAACCGGAGGTTGTTCTGTGCGGTGAATCAAATTTAGAAATTGCAGCAAACAGCAATGTCTCAGCAATTTATCAATAAAAGCACATTTCATAATGCGCAAGCCGCCGATTTGTATGCCGGTCATGCAACTCATGAGCAAGCGGTTTTTGCCGACTCGTCCTTTTTTTCTTCATGGGCATTTCGCATTTCCTTACTTTTGATTGTTCTCTATTTTTTCTTTTTTTTCCGGCTCGGCGTGTTGCCGCTGATCGATCCGGATGAAGCAAGGTACGCTCAAGCCAGCCGGACTATGGTCGAAAGCGGCGACTGGGTCGTGCCGCAATGGAATGGAGAGATTCGGCTGCAAAAACCAATTCTCTTTTATTGGTTGCAGGCTCTTTCCTATTATGTGTGTGGCGACGAAGAGTATGCGGCACGTCTCCCTTCGGCACTTGCAGCAGCGGCCGTTGCTCTGATGCTTTATGGTTACGGTTCCTCGCGTTGGGGCGAGATGCGTGGCCGTGTGGCCGCGCTTGGCTTCTCTGCATTTCCGCTGACAATTGCCTGCGCACGCGCGGCAATCACTGATATGACGCTCACGGCATTTGTGACATCATCGGTCTTGAGTTTTCTTTATGCCTATCGTGAAAGATCGCCTCGGTTTGTTGTTCTTGCCTATCTTTTTTTAGGTTTTGCGCTGCTAACCAAAGGTCCCGTTGCATTGCTATTTGTGCTTCCGGCTTTCGTGTCTCTTCTATTCTCCTCTGAGATACGGACCAGGCTTCCGGTTTGGGCTCATTTTGCAGGAATTGTCGTCATGGTGTTGGTTTTGTTGCCTTGGTTGGTATTGGTGACGAAGCGTATTCCGACGATTTGGTCTACCTGGTTCTTTGATGAGACAATCGCGCGAGTACTCACAGATGAAAAGCACCGTCATGTTGCATGGTGGTTCTATATTCCTGTAACGTTGTTGGCCTCATTTCCGGTATCACTTCTTTTTGTATCCCCCTCCAACATAAAACGCGGTTTTCAGCATTGGAAGAGAAGACTTATCCATCCTGAAGACCGCGCTTTGTTATTTTGGGCTTTTATTCCTATCATCTTTTTTAGTTTGAGCCGGTCGCAAATGTGGACGTATGTTCTACCGAGTTTGCCCGCCATTGCCTTGCTCTTCGCCCCGGTCTTTTATTTCGGTAAGCGCTAAATGTGGAATGAACTTAAAACGTTTCCCAAAAGACTCAAATGGACACTTTGTGTTGCTGCCATGCTCTTGATGGTGTTTTTGATAACCCCTCTTTCGACTTATATCGGCCACAGCAAATCCTCGGAGGCTTTGGTGGAGACGGCCGGGCTTGAAGAACTCGATGATGACGTTGTTCTTATTTCGTATGGATATAAGCGCTATGCAGCACTTCTTTTTTATGCGAATCGTGAAGTCGTTAAATGCGACTTATCGGAAACTGTAAAATGGTTGCGGAGCGATGTTCCTGTTGTTGTGGTGACATCGCAAAACAAACTTCGAGCGTTTAATAAAATAGATGGCTTATATCTCATGATGTCATGCCCAGAATGGTGCATTATTGAAAATTCAAAGGCTCAACTTCGGCAAAAGAGAAAGGCGCCTGTTATTCCCGGTTAAAAATTATAAGTGAATGCTATTCAGGCTTTTTTGCCACGACTGCGAATTCTGCGCTTTCCGGATCGAAGGGGGTGCCGGCTACATCCGTATGGTACTCGGCGATTTCAAAGCCGCAGGATTCAAATTCGCTTTTAAGCGCATCGAGTGTGAAATACTGGAGCCAGTTATAGACGGTCCAGGTCCGGTCCGCTTCGATGATTGTGTATTGGTCCAGCACGACTTTTTCCGTTTCATATTTATAGGTATTTACAAAGCCGTAATAGGGATTTGGTGACCAGAATCCATTGAGTTGATTGAATGCATACACCGCAGCCTCTTCCCGCTGCCGAAAGGCGGTCAGAGAATAGCCATCGAGCAGAACGTGGCCGCCCGGTATAAGTGCATTAAAAAAGACCTTAAGCATTGTCTTTCTTTGGGACGGACTGAGTGCGCAAAAATCGCACATAATCATCGTGGCCAAATGAAAATGTTCATCCGGTTCAAATTCGAGATAGTTTTGATTGATGTAGCGGATCGTAAGTTCTTTTTGCCCGGCGGTTTCTTTTGCATACTCGATGGAGCGTTTCGAGAAGTCGACACCGGTTACGTTAGCCCCGCTTTGAGCAAGGCGTGTGGTGTACAATCCCGGCCCGCATCCGAAATCGATTACATTCATGCCTGTGCCGATATTGAAGTGTGAGGCAATCCACTCCACCGAACGGTCAATGAACGCCGAATTACGCGAGGATGCATCGATTTCATCATTCAGATGATACGAGAGCATCTGTTTCGAGGTGTGTTCGCCGGTCCATAGTTCCTTGGTTGTATAAACCGAGAAGGGTTCCGGGCGGGTATTGATTTTTTGAAGTTCGGAAAACATCTGTGATCTCCGATTGGGCACATGCCAAGGATCATGGATTGCTCTACTATAATGATAGGTTATAATTTTATCAGATGGGTTTCCATTGCCGATAATCCGATCTGAAGTACGCCGATATAGCCGCGGGATAGAAGTGTGATGGAGGATGAGGTTATGTTTGTATCAATGAATCAAGGATGCACGAGTAATAGAGAAGAGTGTGAAGCCACTCGATCTTGTTCGTTGTTTATATCTTGGTATTTCTCCATTTTAATCTTTGTTCTGCCTGTGCTTGTACATGCAGAGGAGAGTGTGGCTCTCCTGAACGACGATTTCTCCTCTTACCGAGCCGGATTGTTTTCGAGTGTCGTGGGGGCGCATACTGAGTATCACTATCTGCCCGAAGCGGCGGCCAAGGGCAACTGGGCTGTCTCGGCGTTCCGCTCCAGTGTGGATTCACAACGCGCATGGCAAATTGTTCATTTTGATAACGAGCCGGCCATGGCGCAAACTTATCGCAACAAATTCAAGCACTATCATCCGATGATTGTCTCAGGCGACCCGGCGTGGCGCAATTACACGTGCACGGTCCGGTTTGTTCCGCAATCGCAGGAGGACCTAAGTGGCGTTGTTTTTCGCTATCGCAATGACCGCTGCTATTACTTCACCGGTGTTGACGAGGATAATTTGGTCTTACGGATGGTGCGCCATGCCACAGCATTTCAAAAGCCTTTCGAAAAGACGCTGGATGAACGACCCCTGGTTTGGGAACCGGGGCGGGAAATCGAAATCCGGATTACGGTCAAAGGCAGCAAATTTGAAGTTCAAGCAGGAGAAACCCGGCTTAAGGCCCATGACGATACCTACTCATCGGGAGGAATCGGACTCACCGCGGATGTTCCGGCAATCTTCAAAAGTGTACAGGTCACCACCAGCGCAGAGCATGCGATGCAGATCGAAAAGGCCATTGCGGAACGCACATGTGAGGAAGAGGAATTGCAGGGCAAGAATCCAAAACCTGTTGTTTGGAGCCGCTGCAAAACCAGGGATTTTGGTGTGGGCCGTAATCTGCGGTTTGGTGACCTGAATGGTGACGGTCAGGCCGATGTGCTTGTGGGGCAAGTCCGGCATCATGGTCCCAAAGACCGTAATAGCGAGCTGAGTTGCCTCACCGCAATGACTTTTGATGGTGAGATTCTTTGGCAGATCGGAGAACCGGATCCCTGGAAGGACGATTTAACTAACGATGTCGGATTTCAGATTCATGATCTTGACGGTGACGGTCAAAATGAAGTCGTTTACTGCATGAATTCAGAGATTATTGTTGCCGAGGGCGCAACAGGAAAGGCAAAGTACAAAGTTCAAACACCGCAGACGCCGCCCAACACGCCTGCGCCATACAACAAATTTGAGCATATTTTGGGCGATAGCCTCTATTTTTGCGATCTGCGCGGCAAAGGACATGATTACGATCTTATTATTAAAGACCGCTACCAAACCTTATGGGCGCTCGATGACCAGCTGCAAATTATGTGGTCCGGGCAATGTGTGACCGGACATTATCCATATGCGTACGATGTCGACGGCGACGGCAAAGATGAGCTCATGGTTGGATATACGTTATTTGACCACGATGGCGCGAAACTGTGGTCGCTGGACGGTCAAATCAAGGATCATGCCGATGGTGTGGCCATTGTCCAATTCCGCGAAGATGCGGCTCCACGGTTGCTTTGTGCGGCGAGTGACGAAGGGATGTTCTTTACGGATATGCAGGGGAATATTCTCAAGCATCACTACCTGGGTCATGTCCAGAATCCGGCTATTGCAGATTTTAGGCCTGATCTACCCGGGCTCGAGGCGGTTTCAATCAACTTTTGGGGCAATCAAGGCATCGTGCACTATTACGACTCGGAGGGTGATATCTATCATGATTTTGAGCCTTGCCAGCATGGAAGCATGTGTTTGCCGATCAATTGGACAGGTGACCCAGGTGAGTTCTGGGTGCTGTCAGCGAATGTCGATGAAGGGGGAATGTTTGACGGCTGGGGCCGCCGCGTGGTGAGACTTCCGGCGGATGGGCACCCCGACATGTGTAACGCTGTGCTCGATATCACCGGCGATTGTCGAGATGAGCTTGTAGTTTGGGATCCATCAGAAATTTGGGTCTACACGCAGGATGATAATCCAAAGTCCGGCCGGCTGTATGCGCCTGTCCGTAATCCTCTCTATAACTATTCAAATTATCAGGCAACGGTTTCGTTACCGGGTTATTCCAATTGAATTAACCTCTGTTTTCTTCGTGTTTTCTCGGTTTTTTTCTAGATTCAGGCAGTATGCGGGGGGTGCGCGAAGAGATGGAACTGAGGTAAACTCTTATCAGTCCGGTGCAGTGCGAGGTCAGACAAAATGTATAGGCGAGAATTTGTGAAAAACGCGATTTTAGCAGCGGGTGGGCCGTTGCTTCTCTCGAATCGCCGGGCGCAAGCCGCACCGAACGACCGGATTACGGTTGCAGTGGCGGGTGTACGGGGGCGGGGGAATCATCTTCTGCGGACATTTGCGCGTATGGATGATGTCGATGTGAAGTATATCTGCGATGTGGATGAAAAGGTCCTTTTGCAACGTGTTGCGGAAACCGCGGAAATCACCGGAAAGCGTCCCGAGCCGTTGGGCGATTTTCGCCATGCGCTGGATGACGATCATGTGGATGCTTTGGTTTTGGGCACGCCGGACCATTGGCATGCCATTCCCGCGATACTGGCTTGCCAGGCCGGGAAGGATGTTTATACCGAGAAACCCGACGGACACAATCTACTGGAAGGCCGTACGATGGTGGCCGCTGCCAAGAAATACAAGCGTATTGTTCAATTGGGTACCCAGGTGCGGAGCAGTGCCTATGTATTTCGTGCGCTCGATTATTTGCGTCAAGGTCATTTGGGGCGAACGCATTTTGCCAAGGCCTGGGAGAGCGCCAAACAAGCCAGTATCGGACATCCCGCCGATTGTGACCCACCCGAGGGAGTCGATTACGATTTTTGGCTAGGGCCTGCTTCTAAAAGGCAGTTCAATCCGCGCCGGTTTCATGGCACATGGCGTTGGTTTTTCGATTATGGAACAGGGGATTTGGGAAATGACGGCGTACACCGTCTGGATTATGCCAAGTGGGCGTTTGAAACCGCGATTGCCGCGCAAGGCGGTAAGCCGTTGGGCTGGCCGGAGAGCGTATCTGCGCAAGGCGGCAAGTTTTATTTCGATGATGATCAAGAATGGCCTGATACGTTATCAGTTTCGTATCAATATCCGAATCATCTTTTAACATACGAAATGCGCATTTGGACACCCTATCCCTATCACGATGAACCCGAAGGCGCGGTTGTTTATGGTGAGAACGGCTATGTTGTGATATCAAACAGCCGTTGGCGCGCATTCGATGGGGAAGGGAAGGTTGTTATCGAGGATGCCGGTGAAGTGGATACTGTGCCGCATGTCCGGAATTTTTTAGACTGTATGCGCAGCCGCGAGAAACCAGCGGCGGATTTGGAGACGGTGGGGCATCCCAGCAGTATGCTTTGTCATTTGGGAAACGCTTCGTGGCGGACCGGGAGAAGTCTGCGATTCGATCCGAAGACGTACACATTCATCGGAGATGATGAAGCCAACCAATACCGGACACGTTCCGTATATCGGGAGCCATGGACTTTGCCGGAGATTGAAAAAGTTTAACCGGCAAAGCGATCGTAAATTGACCGAGGGAGAGCCTTTTAGGCTCTCCCTCGGGATAAGTTGCACAATTACTGGACCAATCTCACTTACTTACGGACCGGTCTTGATGATGTCACCATCGCTGCTGACACCATTCGACGAATCATAAACGTACCGTGAAAGGTACATATCAGTCGATCCGCCGCCCTTGCTGGAACTTACGGCCGCTTGATCACGGTCGTTCATCGTTGCGCCCGTGTAGTAGCGTTCATCCAATTCACTTGGATTTGCACTTGCCGCACCGTCAGTGCCATCAGGACCGTAACTCGTGATGATATAGTAACTAATACCATCAGATCCATACTGATAGTCATGGCTGCCGCCGTCACCGCGGAACGGATCGAAAGGAATCGTTGCGATGTAGGCGATCGGCGTTGTTAGGTGGATTTTGCGGAACGGACGCTTGCTCTCGATACGCGCACAAGAAATGTTGTTGTTATCCTTGCAGTTACGAGAGGTTGCGCGATCAAAGCCGTTCAACGGCGGATATTGGCCATTATCGATATTAAATGATTCCAGTGCGTTGGTAAGCGACCTGTGTTCGCTCTGGACTCTTGAAACTTTTGCACGAACCTGTGCATTCAAGAAGTTCGGGACTGCGATTGCAGCCAGAATCCCGATAATAGCGACAACAATCAAAAGCTCGATTAGTGTAAAACCCTTTAGCCTCGTCATTCGTTAGCTCACCTCCTTTCTTGTAAGATAAAGATGCTATGAATAGCCAAACCCCAAACAAAAGGAGGGGGCGGCTAGGCTGCGCAAAACACATAGCTAAATCGAAAAGAAAGCCAGATTTTTTGCTACAAGATCCCAACCGCCCCACGCTAACGAATAGCGAGACTTTGGGGTCGCTATTTCGACCCTACGACGCATAATAAGATGATGTCAACCGTCAATCCAAGAAAAAAATGTTGTATGTGTTTGGATATTTGTAGTGTTCTTTGATTGGAATTATTTTGAATAATTATGTTAAGTTCAAAACACGTTTGATAAGAAAACTTATAATTATGTTAAGTTTCCGGCCAAATTCGGAATATTTTTCCGTTAAGCAAAGGTGAATTTGAAAGATGGATATGTGATATGCGGAAATTTCTCGTAATTTTCGGTCATGATTTGCATATGTATCGATTTCCTCTTGCAGATAAGGATAAGTGTTGAGATAGCGTGTGATGAGTGTGAGAAGTCGATCTATGAGTAGAATTGTAGCTTTTAAACCTCATTCTTGTTGTTTTGCATCTATCAATTCAGCGATGATGCAAATGAAAATTGCTTATCATGTAGCCGATTGCTGAAAACAGCATGCTTTTGGCGGCAGAGAGGGAGGGGGATTGTATGGGGCTGTAAAAAATAACCCGGGGCGGTGTGGGACCGGCCCCGGGAAGTCATGAACGACAGCTATTTGCCGAGCTACCCCGCGCCGGAGGCGGGCATTGGAACATAAATCGGGTGATTTATCCACAGGTGACGCAAACGCGCCGCATGTGAATAACATCAATCTATATTTGAATCCGATAACTAAAGTGAGAAGTTATAGGCTATTTCATCGTCGCACCTACGGTGCTTGGTGTGTTCATGTGAGGGAATTTGTGGATAGTGGGATACGTGTGTACGTATGGCAAGCAGCGGCTCGCCAGGAGCCTTGCCCGGCGTGACCGCCGTGGATCCCACCAAGGCGGGACCTAACGGCACCCGGATTAAAGGCAGCCGGTGCGCGCATATGCGCGGCCCGGGCACCCCCGATAGAGGGCAAATTTGCTGTGCGCCTACGGTGCTTGGTGTGTTCCATTAAGAGAGTTCGTGGATGGTGGGGCAGCTTTGAAACCAGCGTTAGGATTTCTGAAGATGAAAACACCAATTCGGAATACAGTATTATCATTGCTTATCGTTGCAGGTTTGGGAATTCCTGAAAATAGCGATGCTGTGGATTTGGTGCAGAGCGGTAAGCCGGTATCGGTGATTGTACTAGCCGAGCAGCCTTCGGATGCCGCACGCGTGGCGGCGGATGATCTTCAGGCGTGGCTTTATAAAGTGAGCGGGGCTCTCGTTCCGATTTCGACGGAAAATGAAGTCGATAAGTCCGAACAGAATTTGATTCTGGTCGGGGATACGCAACGGACTCGCAGTTTTGGGATCGATCCTGCTGAATTCGAACTTGAAGAGATCGTTGTTGAGACTTTCCCCGGCGCTTTGGTTGTGATCGGTGATGACGAGCGTCCCGACGGGTTTCCATTGGATGGTACAAGTCTGGCGGTAAGTACATTTGCCGAGCAGGTTTTGGGTATCCGGTTGCTTTGGCCGGGCGAACTGGGTGAAGTCGTGCCCCGGCAGGCGACGATCCGGCTGGAGAATATAAAGATAAGCGAAAAGCCGGTCTTGGTGCGCCGGAATCTTCGTAACCTTTTTTACAGTGGAGCGATACGCAGCAAGATCGATGCTTTCGGCTGGGATCATGAAATATTCCAGGCCATGAATAAGCAGGGTAATGATTGGGTTCGTTTTCACCGCATGGGCGGAAGTTTTAATGGCCGTTATGGTCATTCATTCACGAAATATTGGGACCGTTTCCATGAAGACCATCCGGATTGGTTTGCTCTTCAACCTGATGGGACGCGTGACAACAGCCAGCCCGATACCGGCGGTTATAACAGCCAGCGGTTGTGTGTATCCAATCCCGGCTTGATTGAGCAGGTTGCCAAAGACGCAATTGAAGCGTTAAAAGCAAATCCTATGTTGGATTGTGTTTCGGTGTCTCCCAACGACGGCGGGCCGCAGACGTTTTGTCTCTGTGAGCAGTGCAAATCGTGGGATGCGCCGGAGGGCAAAGCCATTTCGATGAGTTTTAAGAGCGAGCGTATTCCCTATGTTTCATTGACCGACCGCTATGTGAGGTTTTATTCGGAAGTAGCCAAGATCGTCACAAAGGAGCTGCCGGACCGGTATATCGGCGCGTATGCCTATCACTACTACACTGACGCTCCAATTCATGCCCAGCTGCACCCCAATGTAGTTATCGGATTTGTCCCGGAAACCAAGATGTATATGAACGAAGCGGAGCGGGACGAGGTGCGTGATAATTGGCTGAAATGGTCGGAGAAAGCGGAACACCTTTTTGTCCGTCCAAACTATCTGCGCACATTGCAGGCATTGCCAACAGTGATTGTTCACCGTCTGGCCGAAGATTTCCGTTTCTATCAGGACCATAAGAATCTTCATGCGGATCTTGATTGCAATTACCAGCACTGGGCAGGGAATGGATTGAACTATTATGTGGCGACCAAACTGCTTTGGGATCCTTATTGCGATATCGATGCTGTCATTCGTGATTATTGCCTTGCCGGTTTCGGCCCTGCTGCAGATGAGATCGGTAAATACTTTAAAGCCGTCGAACAGATGACGGATAAGATTGCCGCGGAACGGCAATCGGCCGGGCCGGATACAATTGCGCGTTATTATACCGATGAAGCCCTGGAAACATTGAATCAGATGTTGGACGAGGCCGAGCGCGCCGCCGCTCAAGATGAAACCGTATTAAAACGTATCGAGTTTTTGCGTACGGCGTTGGAGTACGCTCCTGTATGCCGGGATTATTATCTAGCGGATGCGGCGGCTTGTGATGGCGACAAATGGCAGCGTCGCAACTATTACGAGGAATCGGTTAAGCGTGCAACGTGGTTTCAGAAACTCGGCCCTTCTTGGGCTGTGCATGCCCCATGGCTGCTTTATCAAAACTGGTAAGCGCTCAAAATAATTTCATGTACGCCCTAACTTGGAGATAGTTTTAAAACACATTCCCGAAAAAACAGGGCCATACCAAGCTGATGCGGAAAGTGCAAAAACAGCGGCTCGTCAGGAGATTCGCTCTCCCTGGCACCTACGGTGCTTGGTGTGTTCATGTGAGGGAATTTGTGGATAGGGAGAAGGTTTTCTAAATGTTGTTTCATTTCTGCGGCCCTTACAGGGCCGGAAGTTGGGGTCATTTACCCAGGGCTGCGCTACGCTTGCCCTGGGCTTCAGGCTCTTGTCCTTTCAGGACATGGTGTGGGTGTTTGAGGAAGTTGGTAGATGGGGAGAGAATCATTGCAGTAAGCGCTAGTTTTTCAATATGCATCACGAAAGCACGAAAGGGGTGTGAAGAGCACGATGACAGTAGATAAAAATATATGTCCTTTTCATATGTTATGCAAAAAGAATCTTGTTTTTGCCTCGCACTTTCAGCGCTTAGGATTTTTGGGGGACCATAACCCAGGGCGACACTTCGCTTGCCCTGGGCTACGCTTGCTACGCACCTTCGGTGCTTGGTGTGTTCCATTAAGAGAGTATGTGAATAGCGTAGAAGTTTTTACATTTGGCAATATTTGATACCTCCTCCTGCGCCTTACGGCGCGCCGATAAAAGATTTATCTGCGCCACCCGGGTGGAGGGAGTTGGTGTATGGAGAGGTACAGTTGTATGTATGGCAAGCGGCGGCTCGGGTGGAGAGACTGTCTCAAAACAGTTAATTTCCGAATCAGGATACGGAGTGGGACTTGTTGTTCTGACTTTGGTTTAATTTTTTGATATTTGCATGAAATAACTGACGCGAATATCTTGCCTCTATAAAAGCCTCAAATCCTTTCCGGCGCCTATGGCTCTCTATGTCGTTTTTGATTCCGTTTTTTCCGATTATCCCTTCCACACTCTATACATTTGCATCAAGTTCCAAACCGTACAAATCATCGCCCATTGCGTGCTCACATTCGGTAGCCCATGCATCGTCCAACGCCGAAATCCAAACAACCATTCCACCCGCGCAAAAAACAACTCAACAACCTGGCCCCGGCAACGTAACTTCTTTTGATTCTCCGGTTTTTCCAACCGTTTACGCATCCGTTCTCTCGCATCCTCTCCCTCCGCTCGTTCAATGCTTCGCCCATGACGGTCTTTTGTACATTGATCGCGAACCAGGCATCCCTGACAAACCACCCCGCCCCGGTAAACCCGGACCGTGTGCCTTGTACGTTGATTCTTGACTCGAATCCGACGAAATGGAATCTCTCTTCCAACCGGGCAGATGTACACATCATTCGCGGCATCGTATTTGAAATGACGGCGATGATATTTCCAATCTTTTGGATTCCTTTTCTCGTTGGGAAGCGCCACCAAAACCTCTATACCTTCCTCCTCCACCTGAGCCAACTGGCCGGCATCCGCATAGCCCGCATCCGCCACCAAGACTTCCGGCGCACACCCCGTGTTTTCAACGGCCTGCGCGTTGTAGCCAAATTCCCTTGGTTTCCCTCCCATACGCCGTGCCTCGGGATCGGTGGGATGACAATGCCGGGTTTGATCCGCATCGATGATCTCCATCGCCGTCCGGACACGGTCGCGCAAAGCCTGGGCATTCTGTAACTCGTGAGGCAAGGAAGACTTCTCCCGGGATTTCCGATGGTTCTGCTTTTCAATCTGTTTTTCCAAGTCAGTAATAATTTGGTCCATAGCCGATAGACGTTTTTCCAAATGCTCTCGATCATAACGGCCATGCTGGCTGCAGGCTCCGGCAATCTTGGTGCCATCCAACGCTTGCAGCGTGAAATCCAACATCTCCATTTGCAAGGCGGTTCGCACCGTCGTCTTAAAAACCTTTCGCAATGCCTTGCGATTGGTTTTAAAAAAACGCCACAACGTATTGTGATCCGGAACATGCCCCCCGCAAAGCCAGATAAATCCCATGTCCTCCCGGCACGCTTCCTCTAACTTGCGCGAACTCAAACGCTTTTTCCAATAGCCATAAAGCCACACCCGCAACAAAAGCCGAGGAGAATAGGCAGGACGTCCCACTTCATTCTGCGGAAGACGGAATCCAAGTTTTTTTAAATCCATTTGCCCTACGATTTCACGGATAAATCGAACCGGATGGTCCCTAGGAATCCAGTCCTCAATGCTTGGCGGGAGTAAAAACTGCTCGTGATAGTTCGCTTCTATTTCAGACATGGACATAATCTAGCTGATTGCAACACAAAAGTGAATTTTGAGACAACCTCTCCTGATGAGCCGCCGTTTCAGTGCCTTTCGAATTAGGTTGCCAAAGTTTTGGTAGCCCTGAAGGAGTTTTGAAACCACTTCTACAACGTATCTTTGGTCAGAGGGGGGGGGCGAGTGGTCTGCTCAATCATTATTACCGGGAAACTGTGTAAATAAATCATCGGCTTATTGTCCGGTCATCGTGACTGGACTTCATTTATATACATTTCCGCCAAATCTCTGTATTGCCAAACCAAAGGCTGAAGGCATAAACCAGATCGCCGGATTGCTACTCGTCGCCGCAACTCTGAAGTGATAAAATGTGCCGGATGTTAAAATAATCCAGTTGCCGATTCTTATCGGACAGCAGGGCGAGTGTGTCCCGAACAGGCGTTCATCAATACACGATCGGAGTGTTAACCATGAGACTGTCTTCGTTATTGGCTCTATTCGTTTTCTCATTCAGCGCGGCTACCGTGTTTGGACGCCCTCCTTCTCCGGAAGAGATAGGGATTTCTCGCACGTGGTTTCAGGCGGCGTTTGGAACAGAAGGAACATCGCCGGCTCCTTCGACGGATCTTCCGTTTTCCTTCGTTTATGACGGAGAACCTTCGGCGGAATTCCTGAAAACGTGGAAGAGAAACGACACGACAGAAAGACTTGCCGATGGCCGCATTCTCCACGTCCTGGTGTTCACCGATCCGAAGACGGGGCTTGAGGTGACTTGCACGGCGACCGAGTTCACCGATTTTCCGACTTGCGAGTGGACGCTTGTTTTCAAGAACACCGGCACAGCCGATACGCCCATCATCGAGAACATTCAGGCGGCAGATTTTTCGGTCACGCGACCACAAGAACCCGAATTCTTGTTGCATTATTCATGCGGCGCCAATTCGACGCCAACGGATTATGCGCCCTTAGAGACTGTCTTAGAAAAGGGTAGCAAACGAGCTTTTGCGCCTGACGGCGGACGTCCCACGAACGGCGCGTGGCCTTATTACAATGTGCAATGGGGAGATCGAGGGATTATTGTGGCCGTCGGCTGGGGGGGACAATGGGCGTCGGAATTTATACGCGATGATCAAAGAAGTCTTCGGTTCCGCGCGGGACAACAGTTGACTCACTTCAAGTTGTACCCCGGCGAGCAGGCCCATGCGCCCCGCATTATCGTGCAGTTTTGGAAAGGGGGCGATTGGATTGGTGCGCAAAATGTGTGGCGGCGATGGATGAAGGCGCATAACATGCCGCATCCCGGCGGGCGCCTGCCCAAACCGATGCTTCTGAGTTACACGGGCCGCTTCTACGAGGAGATGGCCAAGGCGACCGAGCAAAATCAACTCATGTGCCTCAACCGATACCTGGAGGAAAACATCGGCCAGGACTACTGGTGGACTGACGCTGGCTGGTATCCGTGTCGAGGAAGTTGGCCGAACACCGGTACTTGGGAAGTCGATAAAACACGGTTTCCGAACGGACTGCGAGGTGTCACCGATGTTGCCCATAGCAAAGGTATGAAGACGCTCCTTTGGTTTGAGCCGGAACGGGTTACCCCAAAGACATGGCTCTCCGACAACCATCCGGAGTGGTTGCTGGGAGGGATTTTGTTGAATCTTGGTAACCCGGAAACGCTTCAGTGGTTGACTGACCATGTCGACAAAACACTGACGGAGCAGGGGATCGATCTCTATCGTCAAGATTTCAATATGGATCCGCTCCAACACTGGCGGACCAACGATGCGCCTGAGCGCCAGGGCATAACGGAAAACAAGCACGTGACGGGCTATATGCAATTCTGGGATGAACTACTGAGACGACGCCCGGAGATGTTGATCGATTCATGCGCATCCGGCGGACGCCGGAACGAGCCGAATGCCATGCGGCGCGCCGTCCCCCTTTGGAGAACGGATCATGCTTATCGTGTCGTCCCCGGTCAGTGCATGACATACGGAGCGTCGCTGTGGTTGCCCTATTACGGAACCGGAGTCACCGCGTGCGCTTCGACGGCCTACATGGGTAGTGGCGAAACCCCGGTCGAGCCTTACGCTTTTTGGAGTACGGCTACTCCGGCAATCAATCTCACGCTGGATATTCGAGAGAAAGGAATCGACTACGATGCGTTGCGCGCATTGATTAAGCAGTGGCGGAGCGTTAATCGGTATTACTACGGCGACTACTATCCGCTGTTGCCCTACAGTCATGACGAAACCGTTTGGATATCCTGGCAGTTCCACGACCCCGAGGCGGACGAGGGAATGATCCAAGCATTTCGCCGTGAAAACAGCGTGTATCCTACGGCCGAACTAAAGCCGCAGTCATTAACCGCCGACGCGATGTACAAAGTGACCGATCTGGCGAGTGGTAAGATGACCGAGATGACGGGGGAAGCACTTATGAAATCAGGCGTGAGCGTAACGATAGACACGCAGCCGGGAGTAGCGGTGATAGTGTATAGCCGGTCGGATTGAGGGAGGTGGAAGTCTTTGGTAGAGAACCGCCCAGCTGCCGGAGAGGCGATTCTACGCGCCGACACCGGTCGCTCTCCCTAATCCCATGCACGTTGGCAAACGTGTCTTTGGTAAGAGGAGGGGGGAGGTCAGAGATGCTGCAAAGACTGTTCAGTCATTCACTGAAATTTTTCGAGGATTCAAGCGATTTTCTTTTGATTACTTTTTAGCTGGGGCGTTGGCACAGGTAGAATCTATGAGAATGCGGCGGCAAGAATTGCAATGGCCGTTAGAATTAGAGCGATTAAGACATGACTGAATTGGGGTTTGAACTTATCTGGATGCAGAGCATATCTGAAACCATATAGGGATGTGACTATTATTAACAGAAATATAATATGATCAGTGATTATAATGAAGTAATTCATGGTCAATGCCTCTGGTCTGTTTCCTCCAAACAGACATCTCCGTTTTCCACCCTATAAAGGATTATAGTATAATAAGCAACCGAGTCTAATATGGTTACATTTGGAAAGAACTGTATTTCTTGCGTTATGCATGACTAGGCTTTTCCCTATCCCCTGCAATTTGGCAAACGTATCTCTAATCAGAGAGGGGGGGGTAGGGCGATCTTTTTAATCACTGCTATCGGAAAACAGTGTAAATGTACCATTGGCTTTTTATCTGGTCATAGTGATTGAACTCTATTCATGTACATCTCCCTTTAAAATCCTGTATTGCCATATTTCAAAGACTGAAGGCAGAAATTAATTAGCCAGATTGAATCTCGTCATCGTGGCTCTAGGGTGGTAAAATGTAATAGATGATAAAATAATTCAGTTATCGATCACTTTTAGAATAGGAGGGTAGCAAAGGACGGAACCATTTGGAGCATAATGAGATCAGATACAGTGAGTTGAAACTGTTCCTTGCCCTGGCTGCCACAGGCGTGGCGGCGGCGTTGTTCCATGTTCATATTCCTCATACCGATATTCTGATTGACGGGCGGTGGACATTCGGGTTCATGGGTTTCGCGCTGTTGCGGCGCCGGTGGGCGGCGCTGGCGCTGGCAGTTTTGCTCTCCTATCCCTATGGAACGCCTGACATTCCGCTCTGGGCCGGCTTCGGGGGCAATATGCTCTATGCCGTGCTTTCGCTGGCGGTGATTCGCCCGCTTTCGGACTGGATGCACCGGCGCTGGGGGCCGGGGTGGCTTTTCGGAGGTGGCTGGCTGGCTTCGGTTTTGCTGTGTTACCAGGCGTTCATTACCCCGGTGGTCTGTAGTGTGAGTGCGCTTCTACACGGCCGCTCGTTATGGGCGGGGCTAATAGACGGGTGGCGAACCCAGCCCTACCTCGTCGAGTCTGTCCTGGTGGCTTTAGTTTCGGCGGTAGCCATGGTGGCTGCACTTTCCGTGGCCGGCAATCTGGCCTTCGCTCTGCACAAGATGGCCATGGCCCAAAAGCCGGTGGAAAGCCGTCGGAGCCACCGGGATATCTTTCAGTATTCTCCCATATCAATATGGGAAGAGGACTTCTCCAATGTCTATGAAGAAATACAACGTCTGCGCGGCAAAGGCGTCGAGGATTTCGTCCACTACTTCGAAAACAACCCGGAAGAGGTTCCGCGATTCGCATCCTTGATCCGTATAGTCGACGTCAACGCTACCAGCCTGAACTTTTTCGGGGCCGAATCGAAGGATGAGATACTTTCTGATCTGCTTGCCTATTTCGACGAGGATTCCCTGTCTGTATTCCGTGAGGAACTTGTGGCTTTGGCGCGGGGCGACTCGGTTTTCGAATGCGAAATCCCCATCCTTCATCCTTCCCGCGGGAAGATCATGCTGCAGCTTAGCCTCCACATTGTGCCGGGCTTCGAGGAAGATTGGTCCCGTGTCCTGGTGTCGTTTTTCGATATTTCCGAACGCAAGCAAGCCGAAGAGGCGCTGGCGCGGCAGTTACGATTCGAGCAGGGCATAGCAGAAACCTCGAAACGCCTTCTGAACTCGGAAAATCCCGAATCCGCTGTGGCCGATGCACTAACGCCTCTTCTCGAAGTTTCCGAGGTATCCCGGGTTTATATCTTTGAGAACTTTGACGATCCCAGTGACGGCCTATGCATGAAGCAAACCCATGAAGTCTGCGCGCCCGGCATTACGCCCGAACTCGATAATCCTGTCTTGCAACATGTGGTTTACGCACATGGTTTCGAGCGCTGGCGTCAGGTCTTGTCCGCCGGACACGCCATCCGGGGCCACGTGTCTGATTTTCCGGACGGCGAACGCCAAATCCTCGAATCGCAGGGAATCCTTTCCATATTGGTTCTTCCGCTCGTTGTCGATAGAACATGGTGGGGCTTCGTCGGGTTCGACGAAACCCGCCAGCTACGCGACTGGAAGGATTCGGAGATGGCACTGCTTGCGACGGCTGCGGAGATGCTCGGGGCATATTTCACGCGCACGAAGGTTGAGAAACATCTCCGCGACGAAAGAGAACAACTGCTCTCCATATTCAACAGTGTCGATGCGGCAATCTACATTGCGGACCCGAAAACCCATGAAATTCTGTATGTAAACAGACGCCTTCAAGAACAACTGCCTGCGGATTACCTTGGGGCGAAATGCTACAAGGTCCTGCAAAACCTTGATGCGCCCTGCCCTTTCTGTACCAATGACATCATCTTGCAACTCAAGCCTGAATCCCATCACTGGGAGTTTTATAACAAGAATCTTGATCGGCATTACGTGCTTGCAGACCGCATCATCCGCTGGCCGGATGGCAGGGATGTTCGTTTCGAGATTGCGATCGATATCACAGCCCGGATAGATGCCGAATCCGAGCGTGAACGACTCAGTAATCAACTGGCCCAGTCCCAGAAGATGGAATCGGTCGGCCGGCTGGCCGGTGGTGTGGCCCACGACTTCAATAACATGCTTAATGTTATTCTCGGTCACACGGAGCTGACGCTCAAAGACCTTCCGGCCGACAGCCCGCAACGCGACTCTCTAGCAGAAATACGCAAGGCAGCGGAGCGCTCCGCCAACCTTACGCGCCAACTTCTCGCCTTTGCCCGTAAGCAAACCGTGGCGCCCAAGAATCTTGACCTGAACGAAACCATCGCCTCCATGATCAAAATGCTCGAACGTCTCATCGGCGAGGATATCGACCTGCTTTGGAAACCCGGCAAGCGGCTGGCCCAGGTACGCATCGATCCCGGCCAGGTCGACCAGATACTGGCCAACCTGGCGGTCAATGCCCGCGACGCCATCGGACATCGGAACGGCAAAATTACCATCGAGACGTCGAACGTCGAAATCAACGAGGAGTATTGTGCTGCTAACCTCGGGGCTACACCCGGCAGGTACGTCATGCTGGCTGCGAGCGACGACGGCTGCGGTATGGATGAAGAAACGTGCGCGCAGATATTCGAACCATTCTTCACCACCAAGAGCGTTGGAGAAGGCACGGGATTGGGGCTGGCTACCATCTACGGGATCGTCAAACAGAACGACGGCTTCGTTAATGTGTACAGCGAACCGGGTAAAGGTACGACCTTTCGTATCCATTTGCCGGCGCTTGATGCTGAACTCCGGCAGCCAGGAGGCACCCAGAGCACTGCGGCCGCGCCAGTGGGCGGACACGAAACGATCCTTGTGGTCGAAGACGAAGCGGCCATTCTAAATCTGGCACAAACCATGCTCGAACGCCTGGGCTACACTGTCCTGGCCGCTTCGAACCCGAATGAAGCCATCCGTACGGCACGTGAGCGTTCCGATAGAATTGATCTGCTCATCACCGATGTGGTCATGCCCGAAATGAATGGCCGTGACCTGGCCCGAAGCCTGCAAGAATGTTGCCCTCAAATTCGCATCTTGTTTATGTCGGGCTACACGGCCAGTGTAATTGCCCAACACAACGTTCTGGATGATGGAGTCAACTTCATCGAAAAACCCTTTTCAATGCGCGGTTTGGCCCGCAAGGTCCGCAAGGCGCTGGATACCTGAGCGTGTCGCACAGAACGCCCTCCCGCCCGTGACCGTTGGCAACTGTATCTCTAATCAGAGAGGGATGTGTCAAACTGGCCAACGTTGCTACGGGAGATTATTACGGCCTGATGCAAGACTTAGCGGTTTCGAATGTATTTGTTATTCGCGTTCAGGAAAGTCAGAATCCAAGCAATCCGGAAGCACTTGCATAGCATACTTGCCGAATTCATCCAGAAGTTTTCCCCCTTCTTCGGCAACGGCATCACTTTCATAGAAGGTTTTATAGCAAATATCTACCAACTTTTTTAGGCACTTGTTATTCTTTACTCTTGAAATTCGGCTTGCTTTATTCATATATTCTTTAGAATCATTATTCTTGACTTCACATTTGCGACACCCTTACTTTTTATGAATGGCATCAAATAGAATCTGTTGTTCCTTATCCATTCTCAGCACTCTTTTTTTCTTCATTTTCGAATCTGGAAGTGTGTAGTGCATTTCGTACATATTGTGTGTCAGTTCCCCCGCCCTCTTTGCGCTCATCACGATCTTTTTGTTTTTCAATAGCCGCTCCAGTTCCTTGTAAATGGCATAGGCCGCAAAGGCGATGCACAGGTGGGCTTCAATCCGACGTCTTCGATAGTGATGAATCGGACGCACTCGCAAATCGGTTTTCGAAATACGGAAGGCTCTCTCGATCTGCCATAGGTGAGAATACTGTTCGGCAATCTTCTTGGCGCCAAGGCGCGTATTGGTCAAATATCCTTTCAAACCATCCCATTTTTGATCCGCAAGCACCTTCTCTTCATCAATCCGTACCGATACCGCGCCGTCCATCACCAAGAACTTGTTGTACCCTCGATTGTTGAGGTTCTCTTTGGTCAAACGCCCGCTCCGGATGCGTTTCTGAAGCCGGGATAAGCCTTTTTCCCGATTCCGTGCATCCTTGCTTGCACGCTTTGCCGAATACGTGACGGCCAAACGCGTACCATCCTCACGCTTCAACACAAAGTGATCGCCATGTTGTAAGCTCTTGGAGCGGGACAGAATTTCTTGCTTGATTTCTTCGCTTTCAGTCTTGATCCGTGCTCCGATAATGAACCGATAGTGGGCTTCGGAAAGACGCGCTAAGTTGGCTTTCGAAAGCATGGCGGCGTCGGCGACAACAATCGGTTGTTGAAATCCATACCGTTTTTGAATTTGGGTGAGTGTGGGTAGCAACGTGTGGCCTTCAAAGGTGTTGCCTTCAAATACATCGTAACCGATGGGCAAGCCACCCTCCCCAACCAACAATCCCAACATGATTTGTGGATGCTGGAACTTCCCGTCTTTGGAAAAACCGATCTTTCGCAAATCATCCTCGTCTTCAGCTTCAAAATACAACGTGGTCATGTCGTAAAAAACGACCGAGATGGAACCCAAGTGCTTTTGGCTGTGCCGGTAAACGATTTGTTCGACTTCTTGTTTGTAGCGGCCGTGCAGACGGTCGAGAAATGCATACAGCGTATTAACAGACAGCGAAATACCTTCATAACGGTAAAGATAGTCAACCGTCTTCAGTTTGCTGGTAGGAAAAGCCAAACGGGCAATCACGAGGTGTCGAAATAAACGGTCATCAATTTGATTGAAACCGATGTGATCGAATAAGCTTCCAAAAATCAGTTCGGGACCAATCGTGCGAATACTGGCATTCGATAACGAATCCATAGCATTTTCGACAATTAAATCCGTTGCGCTTTCCAGGGCGAAGAGTTTGCTTTGGTATGGATCCGATTTTTGGGCAATACTCTGGGCCTGGAGCCACATGCGCTCGATGACAGCAGGATCTTTTGAAGTTCCTATGGTCTGAACAACACGGTACTTCCCTTTTTCTTTGCGGATGACTTTCACACTGGTCGAACCGCTACGATTAACAATCTTCCGCGCAAACATTTTTTTAATTTAACTTTGCGACACCCAAATCACAACCCCGCCAAAACTTAAGTGCCATAATATCAATAGGTTATAAATTTGAACATTTGAGCCTTATGAAGTCAGGAGCGTTCCGATAGAATTGATCTGCTCATCACCGATGTGGTCATGCCCGAAATGAATGGCCGTGACCTGGCCCGAAGCCTGCAAGAATGTTGCCCTCAAATTCGCATCTTGTTTATGTCGGGCTACACGGCCAGTGTAATTGCCCAACACAACGTTCTGGATGATGGAGTCAACTTCATCGAAAAACCCTTTTCAATGCGCGGTTTGGCCCGCAAGGTCCGCAAGGCGCTGGATACCTGAGCGTGTCGCACAGAACGCCCTCCCGCCCGTGACCGTTGGCAACTGTATCTCTAATCAGAGAGGGATGTGTCAAACTGGCCAACGTTGCTACGGGAGATTATTACGGCCTGATGCAAGACTTAGCGGTTTCGAATGTATTTGTTATTCGCGTTCAGGAAAGTCAGAATCCAAGCAATCCGGAAGCACTTGCATAGCATACTTGCCGAATTCATCCAGAAGTTTTCCCCCTTCTTCGGCAACGGCATCACTTTCATAGAAGGTTTTATAGCAAATATCTACCAACTTTTTTAGGCACTTGTTATTCTTTACTCTTGAAATTCGGCTTGCTTTATTCATATATTCTTTAGAATCATTATTCTTTTGTGATGAGGAATTTTCAGGGAGGAAGTTGAGAGCAAGTGATTTAAGTGCGTAGGTAAGTCCAGCGAATAAACTTGTGTCTGACTTTCCGATTGACTCAATCACCTTGTCTAATATCTTAGATTCGTCTTCTTTAGGTTTTTTTGGTAAACTTCCGACGACGCTGCTGATAAGTCGAAAATTTATTGAAAGAGAGTATTTGATCTGCTTTTTACAGTTTGCAATCTCACAGGCCAATTTTCGCATTTTTATTTGAGAATCCGCTACTTTGGCTTTGAGATTTACAAGATGAAATTCGAGACGCCGTATTGTCGAGTTTGTGATATCTAATTGGTTGTTCAGTTTTAAATTCTCATCCTCAAGTGATTTCAGACGTTCTCCATCTGCAGCCACTTCTTCACTAAGTTTTTTGATCTTCTTTTTTAATCGCCGAATAGCTTCTGCGGTGATCGGTATACCCACGATCAAAATGTACTTGATCAGTTCTTCGGCAATAGCGGAAGTCTGCGGCGGAATTGTAAACGGATCTAATAAACCCTTGGTTGTGGCAGTCATGGATGCTGCTTGAGCAGAGGCCGCGAATATGGAACTTAACGCCATCAATTCGAACGGAAGATAAAATTTGCAGTAACCTGAAGGAGGATGCTCTTCATGCGAAACAGGCAGGTCAATTTCAACGCAAGAAGTGCTTGGTATTTTTTTGCCTACACCATGCATGTTGTCACCTCCAGATGAAAAAAACATAATTATCGTCATTACATCACAACTTAGTGTAATGTATTTGTGGATAATGTCTATATATGTGTCAAAACGCTAAGCAATGTTTCAACTAATAGGCGAGTTGAGATGGGTGGCAAAATTTCTGACTATTAATCCCATATAGGACCGCAATCTATCCTTTGATTTTTCAGGTGGTTATAGAGAGGGAGGTTGTGCCTGGGCAGTCTCCTTAACCACTACTTCCGGAAAGCCACGTAAATAAACAAATAATTTTTTATCCTATTCCCGGTGGAAGGCGATCTGTTGGAGGCCGAACCACGGGGGGCGGCGAAGGCGTCCATCGAGGGTGTTGGCAACTCGGATCTTGTTAGGCCCCTTCCGGAGAATACCGGGGTGGACTGCAACCTCGAGAGCGAACCGGTTCTTTGCGTCATAGGGGATGCCGCCCTCGTATATGGTCTGGCCGTTGACGGCGATCACGCCGGCGACGGGGCCGCCATCTCGGACGGGCTGCGCGATTCCGGACAGGGTTAGCGTTACGATCCCAGATGGCGTTTCGTCGAGAGTGAACCATGCGGTGATACTCTGAGTGAAACCTGCATCGCGTCCATAAACCACAGCACCGTCATTCCCGCGGCCGAAGTAAGGGGTTGCTCCCCCTCGGAAGACAGTGCCATCGAGGATGCAGGGTTGTTGGTCGAGGTCGAGTTTGGCGTATTCTTCTGGCGATATAGGCCCCATGAGGTCGTAGAGGCCAACGAGACCCCCGGGGGCTCCGCTGGCGTGAAGGGCGTTAGGCGCGCTGTTGATGGGGGATACGAAGTCCATGGTGGAAACGGTGTCGGCCTCAAGCAAGGCGCCAATCCGGTTGGCTTCGATGTATATGAGTTTGGCCTCGTCCATTCTCTCGCCATCAATGGCATCGTAAGCGCGGATGAGGGTGTCGTAGTACTCGAGAGTGTGTTCGCCATACGTAAACATGGCATCGTCTTCCGCCACTCGTACGGCGATATTTTCGGGGAGGTTCGAGGCCTTCACCTCTTCGAGGATGGCCCGGCACTTCGCTTTTGCGTCGAGAATCTCGCGCCAGCTCGGGGCAATTTGATCCTCGGCCGGCTCGAGTTTGAGGTAGTCGCCCGAGAAGATGGGCCGGAGACCGTTATCAAGACACGGGGCCAACGTGTATTTGAGATCGCGGCAGTTACACAACATCGTCTCGAGTGATTCGTAAAAGGCCCGCATCGCGTTCGCAGAGGGACCGTAACGTCCGGCAAAGTAGTCCTGCCAGAGGGGTTCGCAATCTGTCTCCACGTCCCATATCTGACGGGCCATCTGGTAGTTGGTGAGGGCTTTGTTTCCCCAATTACCGGCGGTGACGTGCATGTAGTGGAAGTACCGCGCGTTGGCGTGCCGGTAGTAATAGGGGATATCGTTGGCCATGGTGTGCATGAAACAAATGGGGAGGCATCTGAACCTGGAGACGTTGTAGTACTCGCCGATGCAGATCTGACCTTGGTAATAGCGCTCGGGTGCGACGGCCCACTCATTGAGTTTCTCAAGAAACTTGGCGTTGCGCGGATCGCGGGGGGCATCGAAATTATTGTTGTAGGACCGCGAAATCGGAAAGAAGTTGGCGATACAAGTGTCGTAGTCGAAATCGTCGGGGAGCGGATGGATGGGCGGTTCGAGAACATCCGCATAGACGAGGAAAAGCACGGTGATGTCACGATTGATCAGGCCCTGCTGCTGGGCCTTCTTGACCTCACGGTCGAATGCGTAAACACATCGCAGGTTGCGGTCCGAAGGTTTGCCCTGTTTTTTGCAGGCGTCGCAGTGGCACCACTTGCCTCCGTCGACAGTCCAGCAATTAACGATCTCCGCATCCCGGGCCTCTCCGTCGATGAGTTCCCGCACAGCCTTCTGCATGGACTCAGTCATGGCGTGGGGATTGGACGTGCAAAAGTTGTAGCTGGCCTCGCCCAACTCCTTCAAGCGTTTGCCCTCGGGGCTCATGGCGTACCATTCGGGGTGCGCCTCCCAATAGGAGAGAACGCCGTTGCCGTCCTCATCGCCCAGGTACTCGTCACCGATAGGATACGGATCGGCGGGAAGGTTCGCGCCGGTGTCGAATTTCGCGTGTTTATAGGGGTAGGGATCGTCGGGTTTAATGTAGTCGGTGCATACCTCATGACCGCCCCAGCCCATTTTGATTCCGAGCTGGCGCAATCGTGGGTGATCGCCTTCTTCGACGCACCAGAAGTTGAGGCGGTTGCGGGCCATCCAAGCAATGAAGTCGGGGGTTCCGCGCTTTTCCCACGCGTAGAAACCCCGGATGGCGAAGTCGGGTGTCTCGGTAACGTCCATTGCGGGGAGCGCATCGAGTTCGAGCCGGGGGATGACCTCGTGAATTTCGCCCGGAGCGTACCAACGGCATCCGAGACGATGGAGAAAATCGTAGACTCCGTACAGCGTGCCGAGCCGACTTGCCCCGGCGATGGCGCAGTTACAAAAATCCGAGCCGAAATTCACGGCGGTGCGAATCCGGTATCCATCCGGGCCGAGATCCGCCAGTTCCTCGGCGGGAAACTTGGCGGCGGCCTGGCCTACGGCAATGACGGCGACCTTGTCGTGACGCGTATCCGCAAAGGCGAAATCCGTAGCCCGTCCGGTTATCTTCCGCAGGTAATGCTGCAGCTCGACGGCGGCAAAGCACTCCGTACAGGCTGTGTCGTCGGCCTTATCGGCATCGTTCCAGTTAACGTTTTTCTCGCTCTCGGCCGCGGCCTCGATAGAGGCAAAGGGCCCCTTGTCGACGACTATGATTGTCTCGGCGCCGGCGGTCAGGGCCACCACGGATATCGCTGTCACGAGTCCACAGATCATCACCGCATAACGAAGCATTCGTTCTTCCCCCTTCAGTTTTCTTGGATGTATGCCGTCGGCCAAATTCGGAATTTAAAGTTCTAAAATTATGTGACAGTTCGGTCGGATGTGGCCGTTGTCCGTAAAAAATGACTGCGATTTATAAAAATAGAATTTCTCTTTCAGTTGATTTTAATCTAATGCTTTGTAAACAAACACCGCTGAGGAAGGCCGTTCCTTCAAGGTTACCGGAATGCCTTGCTCCATCAGTTCCTTTCCGCTCATTTTAAAATCTTTACCATCGAAATCGGTCACCAGATAATTCTTCTCGGGAGCGAGCGCCCGTAACGTGATATGGCCGGTTTCCGCCGTAATTCGTTCTGTTGATCCCCCCATCCTGCGCCTTGAATTCAATCCGCCAGGTTATGCCCGGCAGATGTCTACGTATTCAAACAAGGCCCGGGGATTTTTATTGGTTATGGAATCCTGGTTGACAGTCTATGCGGGGCACCTATCGCGAAATTTTTTAAAGCAATCCTATTCTTTGAGTAAATCTTTGATTCTATAAAGGATAAGAATGTTAAGGCTTCGTATTTGCGTGGCCGGTAGAATCTGATTTGGATTGACATTTAATGCTAATAGAATAATTTTGTCCAAAGATGACCAATAGATAGTACATATGGGTCTCTGAGGTATAAATGCAACTATCTGTCCAAGAAGCAGCCAACCTGCTGAATGTGTCTACGAAGACTGTCTATCGATGGATCAAACAGGAAATTATTCCTGCTTATCGAATCAATGAGCAATATCGGTTTAATCGCGCAGAGTTGCTGGAATGGGCCACATCCCGGCGAATTCAGATATCCCCCGATATCTTTTTAGAGGATGTGCCGAGTCAATTTCCCCTGCCTAGTCTTACAGATGCCTTGAGATTTGGAGGAGTGATTTATCGAGTGGAAGGCAATGACAAACCATCTGTGCTTCGCGAGGTTGTGGATCTTATCAATCTGCCGGATGAGGTGGATCGAGATTTTCTGTATCAGGTGTTGTTGGCCCGGGAAACATTGGGATCGACCGGTGTCGGTGATGGCATTGCAATTCCGCATGTTCGCAACCCGGTTGTTTTGCATGTGTCCAAGCCAACCGTAACGTTATGTTTTCTTGAAAATCCGATCGATTTTCATGCGATTGATAACCAGCCTGTCAGTATTCTTTTTACTCTTATAAGCCCGACTGTGAGAGCCCACCTGCACCTTTTATCGCGTCTGAGCTTCGCATTGAAGAACAAGAAATTTATGGCAGCGCTCAAAAAACAGGCCTCGCGTGAAGAATTGATTGATGCGCTGGCGCATGCTGAGGCCGCTTTGCCTCCGGTGAAAAACAACTGTAGTAGCGATCAAAGCCATTAGCCATTCAGTATTGAATCCGCCGGGCGGCCTATCCGAGGAACTGGAAACACCCCTATGTCCTTCAGAATAATTCTATTCGCCATTGTTCTTATGGCTATCAGCGGTCTACCTGGAGTGTGCTTTGCACGGTCCGCGATTCGATGGTCACGAATTGCAGCAGCAGCCATGGCAACCGGCGCAATACTGGGATTATTTGCAGCGTTGCCCTTTTTGCTTGCGGAGCAACACAGCCAGATTGATATTCCTTGGCCGGTGGCAGGTGATGTCGTTCTGTCTATCGATGCATTGAGTGCATTTTTCCTTATTCCCGTTTTCCTGATGGGCGGGCTTGGTTCGATTTATGGTATCGGATACTGGTCTGAAGAAAGGCATCCGGAAAACAGCGGGAAACTTCAGTTTTTCTGGGGATTGCTGACGGCGGGGATGGCTGTGCTGGTTATCAGCAAACATGCAATGGCATTTTTATTGGGATGGGAAACGATGGCGCTTGCGGCATATTTTCTCGTGACCACCGAAGATAATCGCGATGAATGCCGTCGTGCCGCTTGGATTTATTTAATCGCTACCCATGCAGGCACATTGTCGCTGTTTGCCATGTTTGCATTGTGGCGTTGCGTAACCGGATCTTTCCTTATACAGCCCGTATCGATGGCCGTGATCGATCATGGCGTGTTTAACACTCTGTTCTTTCTGCTTGTGATCGGATTCGGTTTGAAGGCGGGTATTATGCCGCTTCATTTTTGGTTACCCGGCGCACATGCCAATGCTCCAAGTCATGTTTCTGCGGTGCTTTCAGGTGTAGTGCTTAAGATGGGGATTTACGGGCTGGTGCGGTTTCTTTCGTTATTTCCCGTTCCACCTGTGACCTGGGGATTCACGATTTCGGTGTTGGGCGCGGTTAGCGCACTGCTTGGTGTGTTATTCGCAATTAGTCAGCACGATCTTAAACGTCTATTGGCGTACCACAGTATTGAAAATATCGGCATCATCTTAATGGGGCTCGGTTTGGCGATGCTGGGCCGTTCAGCAGGACGGCCGGAATTGGTGGTCTTGGGAATATCCGGTTGCCTATTGCATGTATGGAATCACAGTTTGTTCAAATCGCTATTGTTTTTATGCACGGGATCTGTAGTTCATAGAACACACACGCAAGATATTGATAGGCTTGGCGGCTTGGCGAAAATAATGCCCTGGACTACGGGGGCGTTTCTTATCGGTTCGGTGGCAATCTGCGGCCTGCCTCCTCTAAATGGATTTATTAGTGAATTGCTTATTTATATTGGGCTGTTGCGAAGCGGAATTACCGAAGCAGGCAGCGGTTCATTGGCCATAATTGGCGTTCCGGTCTTGGCCCTGACCGGGGCGCTTGCAGTCGCCTGTTTTGTCAAAGTATATGGCTCCGTATTTCTGGGATTACCGCGTACGGATGGCGCATCCGATATTCAAGAATCACCTTTCACGATGCGGGCGCCCATGGTGATTCTTGCCGGATGTTGTTTGATTATCGGCCTGTTTCCGGTTTGTGTAATCCCGATTCTTAATCGGGCCGCCGCCTGTTGGATAGCCGCGCCGGATACAGTTGTGCCAAACTTAGCCACTGCCGCACCATTGGGGATGGTTAGTATTGTGTCAGTGGCTCTCGTATGCATTGTTGGGTGCGCCACGATTGTTTTGAAGCGATTATCCACTTCAGTTCCGTCTGTCGATACTTGGGACTGTGGGTATGCCCGCCCCGACGCCAGGATGCAATATACCGCCTCTTCTTTTGCACAAATCATCGTGACGATATTCGGCTGGGCGCTTCGACCGCAGATTCATGATCCGCAGTTGGAAGGAACCTTTCCACGAAAGACAAAGATGCACAGCCATGTGGATGATCCAGTGTTGGATTCCGTTCTCCTTCCAATTTCCAAACGTATCGAGCGTTTATTTAATTGGTTTCATTGTTTTCACCAAGGTTTAACACAGCACTATGTGCTTTACATTTTAATCGCGATGTTTCTGATGCTGAGCACCTTGCTGCCGATAGATGATTTTTTCATGCGGTTATTTGTGCGATGACTGTCTATTTGTTGAATAAGAATGTTTGAAGAGGAATTGTCGAGGCCTATCTATGATCGAAACCATGGTCCATATCGCAATATTACTGATTCTGCCTCCTTTTCTTCTTAGTGTAATCAATAAGACAAAAGCGTGGTTTGGAGGACGCTTGGGTCCGCCATTGCTTCAGCCCTATTTCGACTTAATTAAGTTGATGCGCAAAGGATTTGTGGTAAGCAGAACAACGACCTGGGTGTTCTTAGCGTGTCCGGTTGTTGTATTCACGACCGTGTTTTTAGCCGGTCTGATGATTCCGATGGGGCAATCCCAATCGCCGATTTCCTTTCAAGGCGATCTAATCGTATTTGCCTATCTTTTCGGATTGGCTCGATTCTTCATGACTGTTGCCGCGCTGGATACCGGATCGCCATTTGAAGGAATGGGTGCATCCCGCGAAGTCACCTTTGCGAGTCTTACAGAACCGGCATTATTTTTTATTCTTCTCGTTCTTGCGAAGATTTCGAGTTCGCTCACTCTGACCGATATGTTGCTTGTGTCTCAACAGCGGTATTCAGCGGAAGTGATGGCTCCGCTTGCCCTGGCCGCAATCGGACTGTTCATTGTATTGCTTGCCGAGAACTGCCGAATTCCCATCGACGATCCGAACACGCATTTGGAACTGACGATGATCCATGAAGCCATGGTTCTCGATCACAGCGGCCCGCTGTTTGGTGTGATCCTTTATGCCTCCACCCTTAAGCTATTTGTTATTAGCACAGTGCTGTTGCAGGTGATTATGCCGTTTCATACGCATCTGCCTTGGATCGATTGGCCGCTGTTTGTGTTAGAAATTATGGGTGTATCGGCTGCAATCGGGATTGTCGAATCCACCATGGCCAGACTTCAGATGCGGCATACTCCCTACCTCCTTATTGCCGTGACGCTTTTTTGCGGATTCGGCTTTTTGTTGTTGGTGAGATAATGATGTCAACAAGCATTCTAAATGGCATTCTTGCGACCGTTCTTGTAATCAATCTGTTTGTGTTGGGCACAAGCCGGATTTTGACTGTTATTCGCGCGGTGGCTGCGCAGGGTGCGCTTTTGGGGCTGATTCCACTGCTTGTGAATCAGAATTTGACCATTTCAATATTTTTTGTGGCCATTGCGACAATTATGCTTAAGGGGATTATTCTCCCCGCTATTATGTTGAGGGCTTTGCGCGATGCACATATTAAGCGTGAAGTGGAACCTTTCATCGGTTTATTGCCTTCGATGATCTTGGTCGCGCTCTCTACTGCGGCCGCCTTGTTGTTGTCGGACCAGCTGCCTCTTGCCGAACAGCACAAAGGCACCCTCCTTGTGCCTGCATCAATCGCCACCGTCTTAGCCGGTTTTATTCTTATCATCACCCGGTTTAAAGCCCTTAGCCAAGTTGTCGGTTATTTGGTGCTTGAGAACGGCATCTTTATTTTCGGAATGCTATTGGTTGAAGCGATGCCACTCATTGTAGAGACGGGTGTCCTTTTAGATTTGTTTGTCTGTATTTTCGTTGTTTGCATTATCGTGAATCACATCAGCCAAGCTTTTTCATCAATGGATACACGCCGCTTGGTTTCACTAAAGGAATAATCCATGGCATTCGCCCTGATTCTTTTGCCAATCATCATGGCTGCAATCGCGGCAGCCGTGCCATCCAATTATTGGCGGCCATGGCTATTGCCCGTAGCATCAACGGTGCACCTTGCGCTGACCGTGGCGGCGATCCTCCAACCGCACCTTGTGACGGGCGCAACATGGCTAGAACTCGACCCACCCGGCCAAATCGTTTTATTTGTGGTCAGCACCCTCTTTTTTCCATGTTCGTTTTATACGGCGGGATATCTTCGGATGCGCCAAGAACGTTCCAATCGTGTTTTTTGCGCATGTTTATTGATGTCTCTCGGTTCAATGAGTCTGATGACTTTGTCTCACCATTTGGGCCTGATGTGGGTAGCGGCTGAGGCCACAACGTTAGCGACGACACCTTTGATTTATTTTAATCGCACGCAGCAGAGTATTGAGGCGACCTGGAAATACTTGCTTATTAGTTCAGTCGGAGTCGCTCTGGCTTTACTCGGTACTTTTTTCCTGGCCTATGCTCTGATACACGGAGGGCTTGAATCCACACTTACGTTTGAGGATTTACTGCACCTTGCACCGCGGCTTTCTAAGCCATGGCTCCATGCTGCATTCGTTCTACTGCTTATTGGTTATGGGACAAAGATGGGGCTGGCTCCGATGCATACCTGGAAACCCGATGCCTATGGCGAAGCGCCCGGTGTGGTGGGAGCCATCTTTTCGGGTGGAGTTACGAGCTGTGCTTTCCTTGCGATTTTGCGCATTTACCATATCTGCATTGCGGCGGGTGAGGTTGTCTATATTTCGCGGCTTTTGCTGTTGATAGGGCTTTTTTCAATGGTTGTTGCCGGATTGTTTGTTGTTGGGCAGCGTGATATTAAGCGCATGCTTGCTTATTCAAGTGTAGAGCATATGGGGATTTTGATATTGGGGTTGGGTGTAGGTGGACCGGCATTGTTCGGAACGTTGCTGCATGTCATTACCAATGGCCTAACCAAAGGCGTCTTGTTTCTTTCGGCAGGCAATATTCATCGCGCCTATGCCAGCAAGTCCTCCGAGCAAATCTGCGGAGTGTTACGCCGGCTTCCATTATCCGGCTTATTGTTTCTCTCCGGTTTTTTTGCAATCACGGGATCCCCGCCTTTCGGTCCCTTCATTAGCGAATTCGCGATTCTTAATGGCGCATTTGAATCCGGCCGGTTTGTTGCCGGGGGACTATTCTTATTTCTTTTGCTGGTTGTATTTATTGGAATGGGAGCGACGGTTTTGCATGTTGTACAAGGCCATATTCCTGAGGATGCGTCCCGTACGCCTTATCGAGATGGAGTGCTAACCGCAACACCGGTAATGTTTCTCTTGGTGCTTGTCATACTTTTGGGGCTCTATATTCCGGCTCCGATTGCTCACATGTTGCAAACAGCGGTTCATTATTTGGAGGGGCAAGCATGAATCAATATACCGCTGACTTAGCCCCATTGATGAATGGAAGCGCGATTGAATTGGAGGCCATTCCCGCGCTGATTTTCGTTGATTTTGAGCGTGTGGTTGTTAATGCCGTGGCCGCAGGTCTGCGTATCGTGGCGATGTTCGGTGCATCTATTCAAAAATCAAACAGGACATCGATCTTTATTGTTCTTGCCGATGATAAACAGGGGCAATTATATGTAGGGCGAACTGAAGTCATGGGAGACCGGTTTCCCTCGCTCACTCCGCGTTGTACGCAAGCGCATCTTTTTGAACGGGAGATTGCCGAGCAGTTCGGGCTTAAGCCTTTAGGGCACCCGTGGCTTAAACCTGTCCGCTATCACCGTTCTTGGACAAACCGGGATGCTTGGGACCGTTCATTCGATCAACCAATCCTGCCTGCGACAGGTGAGTTCTATTGTGTTGAAGGCGATGAAGTGCATGAAGTTGCCGTAGGGCCGGTTCACGCAGGCATTATCGAGCCGGGGCACTTTCGGTTCCAATGCCACGGTGAGAACGTATTCCATTTGGAGATCGCGCTTGGGTATCAGCATCGAGGTGTTGAACAAGCGATGGTTGGAGGGCCACACAAACGTTGCATTCATTACGCTGAAACACTCGCAGGAGACACAACCGTTGCGCACACAACCGCCTATTGCCAGGTCGTGGAGGCGTTGGCCAAATGTCAAGAACCGGCCCGTTCACAGACTCTACGCGGTATCGCATTGGAATTTGAACGCTTGGCGAATCATGTCGGCGATCTTGGTGCGTTGTCTAATGATGTGGGATTTCTTCCTACCGCGAACTTCTGTGGCCGTATTCGCGGCGATTTTCTCAATATGACCGCTTTGTTGTGCGGGAACCGGTTCGGGCGCGGCATGATTCGGCCCGGTGGAACTGCATTCGATGTCGATGACACGCGTATCGCTGAAATCCTGCGCCGGCTCAATAAAGCCGAAGAGGAGACGTCCTCTGCTGTTAATCTTTTATGGAATACGCCATCCGTGATGGCGCGTTTTGAAGACACTGGTCCATTGGCGCAGAAAACGGCGGTCGAATTAGGAATCCTCGGACCTGCCGCGCGGGCGTCAGGGCTCGCACGAGATTCTCGTAGCGATCAGCCATCAGGAATTTACCGATTTGTTCATATCCCTGTTTCAACTTACGAGTCCGGGGATGTTTTCGCCCGTGCCTATGTTCGTTGGCTGGAGATTCAGCAATCGATTGGATTTATCAAAGAACAATTTCGTGCGATGCCTGGTGGCGCAATACGAGTTCCAATTGCCTCACAATTGCCCAATCGGCTCGCTATCGCACTGAATGAAGGATGGCGCGGTGAAGTATGTCATATCGGCATCACTGATGGTGAAGGCCGATTTGCCCGCTACAAAATCGTGGATCCCTCATTTCACAACTGGTTCGGTTTGGCTTATGCCATGCGCAACCAACAGATATCGGATTTTCCGCTCTGCAATAAAAGTTTCAATCTATCCTATTGCGGGCATGATCTTTAAAACAGGTTTTACCGGCGCTCCTTATGCGCTTTGAAGGTACCAACCATGCTGAATGTTATTCTTGGCCGTCTTAAACAGGGACATCACACAATTAAGTATCCCGACGCTCCAGCGCCGAAATTGCCGGATCGTTTTCGAGGTCTTCCGGTACTCGATGCGGCAACGTGTCCCGAGGGCTGCAACGCATGTGCCGAAGCATGCCCGAGCGATGCTATTCACCTGGCCGGTAAAACATCTATTGATCTTGGCAAGTGTCTTTTTTGCACGGCTTGTACCGAAGCGTGCCCGGAACATTTCATAGCCTTTTCCGATGATTATCGATTATCTGTCCGTCAGCGAAATGACTTGATTGTTGAGCAGAATCAGCATGTGATGAATCTTGCGGTTTCGCTAGAGGGGAAACTTAAGAAACTGTATGGCCGATCCCTGAAACTTCGGCAAGTGAGCGCCGGAGGCTGCAATGCCTGCGAAGCTGATGTGAATGTATTAAATACAATCGCGTGGGATTTGGGGCGTTTCGGGATTCAATTTGTGGCATCGCCACGTCATGCGGACGGATTGTTAATTACCGGGCCTGTGACACAAAATATGGAACTTGCGTTAAAGAAGACATACGATGCGACGCCAAATCCCAAAATTGTTATTGCGGTTGGAGCATGCGCAATTTCCGGTGGTCCCTATGCCGGTCATAATCAAGTTTATAATGGAGCAGATACCTGCATTCCGGTGGATTTATACATTCCCGGCTGCCCGCCTCATCCGCTAACGATCCTCGATGGCCTGCTCCGTCTGCTGGGCCGAATTGAAGATGGGCATTGTTCCAGTTAACGTTTTTCTCGCTCTCGACCGCGGCCGTTGATGTTATTCTATTGCTTTGTAAACAAACACCGCCGCGAAAGGCCGTTCCTTCAAGGTTACCGGAATGCCCTGCTCCATCAGTTCCTTTCCGCTCATTTTAAAATCTTCACCATCGAAATCGGTCACCAGATAATTCTTCTCGGGATCGAGCGCCTGTAACGTGATATGGCCGGTTTCGCATGGGCTTTTGGGGCGGCGAAAAACCTGCGCGATGCCTTCCTTTAGGTCAGGCCGGTCAAACTGCCATGCCATCCATGCATCGACTGCTTGTGAATACTCGCTCAGGGGGTAATAGTCTCCAAGAAAATATTTCTGAACACCGCGGTATTGGGTGAGCGTCTTTTTGACGTCTTCGAACGGGAAATCATCCGGCACGTTTTTCGTCTGCGAGGCGACGCTATCCCCGAACATCCCAAACACGACGCTGGCGGAGTAGGAGGAACGGAAATCGTAGGTGTTCATCGGTTCGCATCCGCCGCTTGCGTTCAGTGGAATCCAAAAAGAAATGCCGTAGGTGTGGCATTGGCGTCCGGTGATATCTCCGGGGTAATCGGTTATCCAAAGGGGAAGGGTTCTGCTGATGGCCTCCAGGTCAATGCGGCGGCCGCCACTGGCGCAGTTGTCGATAATGAGATTCGGATGGCGTTCCAGCAGCTCATCCCAAAAATCGTAGAGTCCCTGTATCCATTTTGCCTCGTTGATCCCTTGCCGGTTGCCATCAGTATCCTCGGCGGCGTCCGCGGCCCGCCAAAACTCCAGCGTTGAAATGTTGGCATCATGCCGGAAACAGTCCAAGCCGAATTCGGTGATTCGGCTCGATATGTATTCCGTCAAAAATTTTCGTGCTTCGGGATCGGCAAAGTTAAACAGACGATCATTTTCATTGATTTGGTTTCTCGCGCTTTCCCATTTTACCCAGTCCGGTTCTGATTGCGGATTACCCCAGTTGTAGTGGCGTTTATCTTTGGGGACATTGAGCAGCCAATTGGCGTGCTCGGTGTACCACGGCGTTCCCTCGCACACGCGTTCCGGTTCATACCAGAGCAGCAGCTTACGTCCGCTTGCGTGCAACGCGTCACTGATCGGCTTAAATCCGTCCGGATACAGATCTTTTTTGTATCGCCAATCACCCACCGTTTTGAACCACGGACCCTGGCCGAACCATTCCGCGTCAATCCAATAATATTCCATAGGAAGATCATGGCTGGTGATGGCTTTGATATTTTCCAGATGCGACGCCGCGCTTGCTCCGCCCCAATTGCCGTTGAATATTGGAACGGGATCGAAATTGGGGGGACGGTGATGCGCCAGCAGGAACCGCCGTAACATATTCTGCCCATTTAAGCGCCCGCCCTCATAACGCACGATCAGAATGCGGGGTGTGCGGATTTCCTCGCCCGGATGCAGTTTCAGGTGCGTATTCTCCATGCCTGCACGGATATTGATATTATTCTCGTTATCACGTGAGAACTCCGCAGCCCACTGTCCGGACCAGCCCACGGCGATAACCAGTCCCGTGCCGTCGGCTTGTTCAAAATTGAAAAACGGAAGCCAGTCGCTGGAAGAACGTCCGCTGCCTCCCGCCAATTTAAATATCGCGTTTCGATTCATCACCCGTTTGAGTGGTTGATAATCGTCCATTGAACAGACGCCGCCCCGGGCGTAATGAACCACGGGTTTGCCTTCCACTTTGAATGTCAGGTCTAACGCATGCACATCTTTCAGCACAGGAGTATCGGCGGAACCGTTATTCGCGAAGTGCAGAACCCATTCGAGCGCCGGAAAATCGGAAAACTTCGTCTCATCGCAACGAACGGCCAGGCCGGTACTTTCATCGCTCCATCCCGAATGCATCCGCTCATGCAGTTTGCCATCGAACACAAACGAGAATTCGGGTTGTTCCATGCCGTTTCCGTCCGCGTATGAAAATAAAACAGATAAGACAAGGGCTGGAAATATTTTGAGCGCCATTTTCGCGACTCCTTTCCAAGCAATTCGCTAGTACTGCAGAGATGCAACTCGTTCTAGCCTTAGAAGGATTGCCCTTCGCAATTAATAAATCGTGACGAGTTCACGCCGACAGTGCTAGGGGTAAAAGGTCCAAATTTTCGCTATTCATCTCTCTATTTCGGAGTATGAAGAGTTGGGCGAGAGCGTTCCTAATTAGAAGGGGTGAGGTTGTTTTTTACAACCACCAGGCTGAAAATCAGTGGCGCGGTATTCTTTGGAGTATCTTCGGCCCCGCAATGCTCATCGGGATTGTATTGTTGGCGGTTTGGATTCCGGCTCGGCCCGTATTAAGGGATCCCAAGAATGATCCGTTTCCCCACGCGTACGGGCTCGCCTGGCTAGTTGTCATTGTGCTCAACGTGATTGCGCAAGCGATAACATTTCAACCTACGGTGTGGAATGAGATGGTATTCAGCATCTACTATGTGCTCTTGTTTTTCATCACCGCAGTCATTCTCCATTGCTACGAGTCCATGAAGCGCCAATAAGTACCGGATGAGTCATTAGGGGAAACAAGTTCCATCACTTAATTTCCAGATCAATTTGTTAAGGTTAAAATTTTCCTGTATGAGTACTGCAAGTTTATCTTTGTTTATGTGTGTACTACAAACTGCCTTCAAAGTCGTTGGGAGTCCGATATTGATTATTTTAAAATTCAGAATTATTGCAAATTCATCAACAATAGCAGTTGCATCATCCATATTGCATTCTGGTACATATAAAATACCTGATCGACTTGGATTGCCAATTGCCACGCATTCAAAGGGGTACCACTCAAAACCAGAATTAATTGCTGCATAATCAAGCTTTGCAAAGTCGTCGAATGCATGGTTAGGGCGATTTGGAGAAGGATTGTGTAATAAAAGATTCCATCTAACAATTCTCCATTCATTCAAGTTTAGATTCATTGTCTTTTACCTCGTTTTTTGGCATTCCTACTTCATGGTTTATTCGTGTTTTTAGCGACAGAATTTTTCTTATCTTGTTCACCTGCCCGACAAGAGAAGTAAATTTGCTGTATAAGGATCAATACATTAACATTCTCCTACATTCAGCGAAAAATTGATGGGGGGATGTTAGATTTTCGTTCTATCCGAACACTTCCTGTTTTTAGTCTCATGTTGAGGCTTTCAATTTGTGACTCAATCATTTCGGCTATGGTTGCCAACTTTTCAATATTTTCGGAAATTGGACCATAGTTTAATGTGCTTTCAATAGATCTGACTATTGCCGTACCACTTTTCTTTATTTCATCGTGGATTTTTTCGAGATGTGATACTATCGGATCGTGCGGAAGCGCGCTTTCTAGATACGGCTTCAAATCAATCGTTGTTGTCTCGCAAAACTTCTTCTCACCGTATGCGTATTTGGCAGTAATAACAAAATCGCTAGGGGTGACTTCTGAATCAATATTGTTACCAAATATCTTGAAATCTTGTGCTAGATAGAATAACAATTCAGATTCTGGTGGAAGCGCGGCTATTGGATTATTAAATGCAGCGTAATTGCGGAGATTTTTGTTCTCTTGTTTTTCTCCAAATCGAAAAAAGTCTTTATCAATCTTCAGGCATAAATCTTCGGCAGCGGTTAAACCAGAGTTTTTAATTCTTAAATAAAATATGTTGATTGCCGGAAATAAAACTGGAGAGATAGTCACATATGGTCGGTATATGGCTTCGTACTGTGATTGCATGATTTTGACGACATTTTGGTTAGCCTTAAGTATCCTATATGTAAAGCATGCATATATTCCGGTGATAAATACTAAGAGCGCAGTAAGAGTGAGTTCAATCATTTGTTGTCCTCGAATAACTTTTCAAAATTCATGCATGAAGAAAAGTTGATTGGCCAGCCATCAAAAGTCCAGCCATCAAAATAATGCATTTCTTTTGCTTTCAAAAATTTCTGTTTCAGTTCTTCCTTGTTGGCTATATTTATTAGTTTTCCTAAGTGTTTCATGCCGTTGTCTGATTCGGCGCGAAGAAATATTTCAAATGGCTGGTAGGCTCTTGATCGGTATACTAAGGTTCGCGGAAACCATGAAGTGTTGATGTTTCCACTAAATGCGCCCTTTAGGCAGAGAAGAAAATCAGATTGCATAATGTTTTCAAAATCGATGTATTCAAAATCTGCTCTTTCTTTTAGTAGGTCAGCAGTTATAGAGACTCTTCTGAGTTCAAGGCGCGTATTTCTAACTTCATCGAGTCCGCGCAACCTATGGTTCATGCGGCAATAATCGCAGGAAGTTGTTTCGATGCCATTGTTTATAATGTATTTATCTTCTGTCAGCAAAGTGTAAGCACTGTAGTTTTTGTATTTAATTGTGATAGATATTGTATAAAGAAAAAGTTCTAAGGCTATGAATCTGTAGTGCTCAAAAGCCATCTCGTTTGAATATCTTGTATTTGGAGGCGGGTAAAAACAATTCATTAATTGTTCAAAGAATGAAAATATTGTTGCGAATGAATCTATGTCTCCATTGGATAAGCATAATATTCTTGTGATATCAATGAATTGATCTCTGTAAGGTTTGAATTCCTCTATTTTTTATATCGTTAGGTCGTCCGAAGACGATTCAGGGTCAAGCGCAAAATGCTTGAGATTATGGGTCATCTTTTCGTAAAATTCGGTAATTGGCACAAGGCTGAACTTGCTTCCGCTTGTTATCGCATCTTTTGCAGCCTGAAACTGATGTAAGGTAGAGATAGACTGTAATTCTTCACTTGAAATGTATTTTGGGGGAGTACCAAGTGATGGCTTTGGGTACAAAGGCTTATTGTATATGTTCCTGAGTAGCTGATCATATTCGGCATAAAATTTCGAATCCTTGGAAAGATCAATGTATTTGCGGGTTTTTAAGAATGTCGGCAAATATGGTTCTCCATTTTTATCTAATTCCATTACAATCGGTATGAATTTTGTTTCATCTACTTTTTTGTACAGCTTGCCGGAAATTATCTGTGATTCTGTGCCAACACCACCTTCTCGTCCATCTGCCTTCTCTGCGTATCTTCTGTCAATAAATATCAGGACACGAATAATTGTGTCGTCTGTCACCATTTGTTCCATGAATACATTCAAATCTTGCCCCTCGCGCAAATCCCATTTGTCCAATATGACTTCTACTCCATCAGACATGAGTTTAGTAGCAATTTCGATAATTGATTTCTCATGCTTAGGTGAAGACCAACTATATGAGATGAATACCTTTGGGATTGATGTTTCACTCATTACATGCCTCCATGGTTGCAATAAACAATACGGCATTCTTCAAAGCCAATCGGAATTGTACGGTCTGCGAAATCGCAAAGGTCGAAATTAGCAAGAATTCATAAGGCCTCATGGCCCGCCTCCTAGCGTGCTACCGGTTGTGCCCACTTACTTTATGATTATTACATCAAAAAGTCCGACTGTAAACGACTGAGAGCAGGGGTGCGAAGAGGGAAGGATGATCCGGAAATCGTAATATAACCAAGGCAATAAATATCTGGCCAAGGGTCCCCCCATCGGCGGGATTAACAGCCATCCGGATTGTCTTCCGGATTCTTAAGCCAAAAGCAAAAAGGCCGCTCAAGTGAGCGGCCAGAAAATCTTCACGCTCCCCGGGTAGGACTCGAATACCGCGCCGATTGCGCGGCACCTCCGATTCTCTCCGGCCAACAAACTGGCCGAAGGTCCCGCCGCGGGCGGGATTAACAGCAATCCGGATTGTCTTCCGGATTCTTGAGCAAAAAGCAAAAAGGCCGCTCATGTGAGCGGCCAGAAAATCTTCACGCTCCCCGGGTAGGACTCGAATGCCGCGATGGCGGTGCGGCACCTGCGCTCCGCTCCGGCCTACAAACTGGCCAAGGGTCCCGCCATCGGCGGGATTAACAGCCATCCGGATTGCCTTTTGAATGGCTGAGCAGGAAGCGTTTGATACCTCGCTTCTTGATCTGCTTTTCCAAAGCCATCGCTTCTGCTCGGGTTTCGCAGCTCTGTGTCCAGACCAGCCTCCAAGGGCCGGGGAATTGCTTTGTCGTTTTTGTGCTGTGATGATTGGGGTCGTTATGTTGTTGAATCCGGCGTTCCAAGTTGCCGGTTTGTCCGGACGGCAAAATGTCCGCTTACATCTCCTACGTCTTTGTTGAATAATGGAGCAGACAAATTTGGAGGGTGAGTAATGCTTAGCGCATTCTTTGAACGGTTCGGCCCGATGGCGAAACTCCGCTCGCACCGGGAGGTTGTCGCTCTTGTAATATTCCTCCTTATCTTTGGCCGCGGACCTGGTGGTTTTATAAAGGCAATGATCTGCTTCGCCATGTATCGCTACATCACATGGAAGCCGGATGATCAACAAGATCCTTGATGGTTCATGAAACGGCGCCGACCTGGATGCGAAGTGCCGCAACTTCCCCCCAAATGCCAAACCCCGTCCGGGCGGCCGGAAGTTATCTAAATATCCCAGGTAGGACTCGAATACCGCGCTATATGCGCGGCACCTTCGCTCCGCTCCGGCCTATGATTTGGATACACGGACTGTGAAGAAGATATCCTGGTGGTGATGATGGGATATATAAGATACGAGAGAATAGGAAGCGGAGGATCAATATGGGGCAGCGGGTGAGAATAGGCTGCGGAAACAGGTGAAAATCTGCCTTTGCGGATGTGGTTGTTGGTGTAAAATAATGAGTTTGTATATTTGAACTTGCTTTTCTCATGGGGGGCATTATGCTGTATGCTAGGCTTTACATTGATGAAGTCGGAAATCCAAGCCTTACAGCTTCACATAATCACTTAGCTAACCAATATTTCAGCATCACAGGCGTGATTTTCGAAAAGAATCATGCAATCACTCATGTGAAACCAGAAATTGAGAAACTTAAAAGTCGATTTTTTCAAAATGCTCCATCCAAACCGACTATTTTTCACAGAAAGGATATTTCAGGTCGGCGTGGAGCGTTCAAAGTACTGAACATACCGTCAATTCGAACACAGTTTCATACCGAACTTGGCATTTTTCTCCAGTCCTGCGCATATACGGTTATAACTGTTTGTATTGATAAATGGGCTCAATATAAAAAGTATCAAAAATGGACTTTCGATCCCTATAAATACGCTATGGAGTTGATTGTTGAACGTTATTTCTATCATCTTTCTGCATATGGATTGACCGGAGATGTAATGATAGAAGCCATTAATAAAAGCCGGGATAATATGATGAGCAATCATTTTGCTCATATACACTCAGTTGGAACTGCTTTTGTTCCTAATCTATCTGCACGCATTGTAAGCCCCCAATTGAAAATACAAGCAAAGGCCGCAAATATTCCGGGCCTACAGATTGCCGATTTATTTGCATCACCTAGCCAGAAGCGGGTCATGCACGCGTATGGACAACCAATTAACCCAACGGCTCTGGACGCAGTAATTATCAATAGTGGGTTACAGGATGGCCGATACCATAACGACGGCGCCGGAAAAATTTTGGGCTACGGTATGAAATTAATTTAACGAAATTAAAAACGGCTCCCAAAGGAGCCGTAAACGAAGGCTTCTGCCTTCTCCCTCCAGAGACACAATTAAGTATCCTGGATTGATATAATTTTACAACAAGAATCAACAAGAATCAACAAGAATCAACAAGAATCAACAAGAATCAACAAGAATCAACAAGAATCAACAAGAATCAACAAGAATCAACAAGAATCAACAAGAATCAACAAGAAGTGCCATTTTTAATATGCATAATGAGTGGCAGAAGGGGGAAGAAGATAATTCTAGGCCGAAGGTCCCGCCGCAGGCGGGATTAACAGCCATCCGGATTGCCTTCCAGATTCTTAAGCCAAAAGCAAAAAGGCCGCTCAAGTGAGCGGCCAGAAAATCTTCACGCTCCCCGGGTAGGACTCGAACCTACAACCCACTGGTTAACAGCCAGTTGCTCTGCCTATTGAGCTACCGAGGAATAGAATTGCTCCGGCACAGGGCCAGAGCGCGATAAAACTAGGCGCTCGGAGCCTTCCGGTCAAGCTGACGCCGTTAGGAAGTGTATCCAAGACATCGGTGCAAAGATGGCCTTGACAGTTAGGCCGGTTAAGACGGCGGTTCCGGCGTGCAAATCATAGGGCGGAGCAGGGTGGCCGCCTCGCGAAGCCGGGCCTCTTTCTCTACGTTATCGAATCATGAATGCAACTACCCAAGCGGGCCGTGTCGCCCTTATTCAATTCCCCGGATCAAACTGTGAATCTGAAACCGAGCGTGCGCTGAGCGCCGCGGGCCTGAATGTGACCACCTACCGTTGGAACGCGGAGCCGGGCGGTCTCGAAGATTTCGATGCCTATGTGATCGGTGGCGGGTTCTCATACGAAGACCGTGTCCGTGCCGGTGTGATCGCGGCCAAAGAGCCGCTGCTCGAAGTTATGTGCCGCCGTGCGGGCGAAGGCGCGCCGGTATTGGGCATTTGTAATGGCGCGCAGATTCTGCTTGAAACCGGTCTGGTGCCGGGCCTGAGCCGGGGACAGGTCGAAATGGCCCTGGCTCCTAACAAGATGACCGTGGACGGCGAAATTGTCCGTAGCGGCCACCACTGCGCCTGGGTGGAGTTGCGTTATGAGGCCACCGCAGGCCGTACACCCTTCACAACCCGTCTGCAGCCCGGCGACCAGGTGCCCATGACTCTTTCCCATGGCGAAGGCCGCTTTACATGCCGTGATGAAGAGACTCTCAACGCGCTTCTAGAGAACGACCAGGTGCTATTCCGTTATGTCGGTGACGATGGAGAGCCCTCGGATAACTTCCCTACCAATCCCAACGGTTCATGGCGTTCTGTCGCGGGACTGTGCAATCCCGAAGGCAATGTTGTGGCGCTGATGCCGCATCCCGAGCGGGCCTCGTTCCTGTTCCAGGTGCCCAGTGTTTGGCCCGGCCCATGGGGCGAACAGAAACGCAAAGCCGCGGGAAACTGGGAGACGTTCTCCGGTCCCGGCCCGGGTTTTGTGATGTTCCAATCCCTGGCCGACAGCCTTGGCCTTCCTGTCAAACCCGAAATGTAAAGCCGGAATTAATCGCATTAACACTCTCTAAGCCAAGATGTACCAATGGCTTAGGAGCAATGTCGGAATTCCGACATTGTGTCTTTGGCGCATGTAGAAGGCTGTATTTTCGTTTTACGATTTCTTATCGCTGCTTAGGGAGCGGTGACGCCAGAGGTCGGCAAAGACGGCCAGAATGATGATCGAGCCGATCACGATCCGCTGCACATAAGGTGAAATTCCTACCAGATTGCAGCCATTCCGCAAAAAGCCCATGATCGCCGCGCCGATCATCGAACCCAAGATGGTGCCTTCACCACCCAAAAGGCTGCCGCCGCCGATGACGACAGCGGCGATGACATCCAATTCCCGGCCTACGGCGATTGTGGGTTGTCCCGTGACCAGACGTGAGGATTGGATGATTCCGGCGATCCCCGTAGCCAAACCGCATAGGGCATAGACAGCCACTTTGCTGCGGTTGACCCGGATTCCACAGAGACCGGCGGTTTGTTCATTGGAACCGATGGCGTAAACGCTGGTTCCGAATACGGTCTTACGTAACACCAGCCAGGCCAGGGCCGCAAAAACGATCAAAAACAGAAATGAGTAAGGAACGACCAGGCCGAGCCCGGGAATCTTGAGTTCAGCATTGGCCAGATATTCGAACTGGTCGGGCAGATTGGTGACCTGCAGACCGCCGGTGATTTGGAGCGCTGTTCCGCGAAAAATCTCAAGCGTGCCCAGGGTCACGATGAATGGCGGCAGGCGCAGTTTGGTGATCATGATGCCATTGAGCGCGCCGCAGATCGCTCCGGTCAGCACCGAAACCGCCACGCCGCCGCAGATGGCCGAAATCACCGGCCAGCCGGTTTCCAACTCTTCGGGGGACATGGTTTGCGCGTAATGCTCCATGATGCCGTTAATGGCCATGGTTCCGGTCACGCCTGAAAGCGCGATCAGCGATCCCACCGATAGGTCAATGCCGCCGCTGACGATGACATAGGTCATCCCTACCGCGGTTAGGGCCACGACTAAAATCTGCCCGGCGACATTGCCCATATTGCGGCCGGTTAAAAATGATTGTGGCGCAAGGATCGAAAACAGCGCGATGATAATGGCCAATCCTAAAAGCGGTCCTAAAAGATCGACTACTTTTTTTAGCGTTCCGGATACACCCGCGGCTTGCGGTTCAGACATGACTTGTCTCCATTTCGAGGCCCGTGGCCAAGGCCATGACCCCGTGTTCGTCAATTTCATGGCGCGCGTATTTGCGGCTGATAGATCCCCGGCACATAACATAGATGGAATCGCACATACCGAAGATTTCCGGCAGATAACTGGATACAAACACTACGCCGCAGCCTTCGCCGGCTAACGCGCATAGCAGACGGTAGATTTCTTGTTTTGCGCCGATGTCGATACCCCGGGTAGGTTCATCCAAAAGGAAAATCCTGGCCTGTGCCGACATCAGCCGGGCAATAGCGACTTTTTGTTGGTTGCCTCCGGAGAGTTCGCCGACTTTTTGCAGGGGCGATGCGGCTTTCACGCTCAGTTTTTGCATATGTTCCTGGGCGATTTCATTCTGCACCCGGTCCGATATCCACCAACCGGGCAGGATGAGTTTCTGTGTACAGCGATGCAGCGATGAGAGGGTCATGTTTACGGCGATTGAGAGATTTTGCGCCAGGCCCTCACGTGAACGGTCTTCGCTTAGGTAACCGATTCCCTCACGCACCAGCACATCCGGGCTGATGCGTTGTACGGTCAGTTTCTCTTCTAAATCGTCGCCTGTTTGCACGGTGAAATTTTCGGCCTCACCGGAATCCAAACCAAACATGGCCCGCAGCATTTCTGTACGGCCCGAACCGACCAAACCCGCGATACCGACGATCTCACCGGCGCGGATTTCTAGTGCGGCGTCCGAGGTTCCATTGGGGCTGGATAAGCCCGCAATGGTTAAGACGGGCTTTCCGATTTGAGGCTGACGCTGCGGGTAGAGCTCGTTTACTTCACGGCCCACCATATGTTGAATGACCGCTTCGGTGGTGACTTCAGCCAGGGGACCGTGATGCGCCAACTGGCCATCGCGCAAGACGGTGATCTCGTCTCCGATTTGGCCGAATTCTTCCAGGTAATGGGAGATATAAATCACCGCCACACCGCGTTCGGTCAACGTACGAATCACCGCAAACAGCGTTGCCGCTTCTTGTTCGGACAGCGCGGCGGTCGGTTCATCCATCACGATCAATTCCGCATCCGCGGCTAAGGCCCGGGCGATTTCGACTACTTGTCTTTGGGCAATCCCCAGGTCCCGGGTTAATGTTCGCGGATCGATATCGACAGAAAGACGTTCGAAAAGTTCTTCGCAACGGCGGATTTGCTCGGCCTCATTTACGAAACCGAATTTTGCGACCTCTTGGCCAAGGAATACATTTGTATGCACAGGGAGATGCAGCGCCAAGGTCAGTTCCTGGTAGATCATGGCGATGCCTTGGCGCAAGGCTTCAGACGGGCTGTCGGGGCGGAACGGCTCTCCGTGCCAAAGAATCTCCCCGCTATCCGCGGCATGCACACCCATCAAGATTTTCATGAGCGTGCTTTTTCCGGCTCCGTTTTCACCCGCCAAAATGTGTACGGTCCCCGCGTGCACATCCATACTGACATCATTAAGCGCAACCGTGCCGCCGAATGTTTTGTGGATGTTACAAAACGAAAGCAACGGCTTATTGGCTTCGGAGTTCAACTGATTCATACGTTCGGTTGTGTCAGACAGGTTTTATCAAGTTAATTCTTTCAACACATTTGGGGCGTATTCCGGCCGGTATAAAATAAGGCCTAACCGGACATCAAAATTTGCAACGCCCATTTGCCTTTATTCATCGAGCGAACTCAAATCCGGCTGGAGGAGTTTGGCGTTTTCCGGCTCGTCCATTGTCTCCGTTTTGATGACCTTGACGCCGGTATCGATACGTTTGTCTGGTGTTTTGCCATTCATCGCATCGACCAAAGTGCTCACCGCAAGGTAACCCATGCGGAATGGATCCTGCAAAACCAATGCATTGATTTCCCCGGCGCGTAAGGCTTCGTTCAATTTTTCGGAAGCGTCGAAACCGACCAACTTTTTCTTTCCGGCCAGGTCTTGGGCACGCAAAGCCTGCCAAGCTCCGAAGGTCATCGGTTCGCAAGACGCGAAAATACCATCCACATCGGGATTGCGCGTAAGCAAATCTTCTGTGACGGCCCGTGCCCGCGCCCGGTCGCTATTGCCATACTGCATGTCCACGATTTCGATTTCAGGGAAATTTTTGGCGATGGCATCCTTAAAACCTTGTTCGCGTTTGTCGGTGGAGCCGCTGCCCGGTTCATTGGCGATGACGATGACTTTACCTTTGTTGCCAAGTAGTTCGGCCAAGGCCTGGGCCGCTTTGACACCACCCTCGTAATTGTCGGTTGCGACGAAACTGACGTAATCCTCGGTGTTGGCATCCGAATCGAAGAGCACAAGCGGGATTTTGTCTTGATTCACGCGCTTGATAACCGGCAGCAAAGCATCGGCATCCTGCGGAGCCAGGGCGATGGCATCGACCATTTTGGCGATGAAGTTCTCCACGATTTCGATTTGCAGGTCGCGTTGGATTTCGGTTTGCGGACCCTGCCATTCAATTTTGACATCGAGGTCTTTGGAGGCCTGCAAAGCGCCTGCGTGCACGGTCTGCCAGAATTCATGCGCAGTACCTTTGGGAATAACGGCAATGGTTACTTGTTTTTTGCCTTGTTCGCCACAGCCAGCCGCGAAGAATACCGAGGCTACTAGACCGCCCAATAGGATTGCCCCAATGTGAAGACTCCCTCGCTTACGCATCTTCTGCTCCTATCCGTACCGTAATATTGTTTTGTCAACTGTGATGGCGAATTTCATCAGTTCCGCCATCCAATGGTGTGTTGTCTTATGTTGCCATTACGAGCCGTTCTGAACTCATAATGTGCAAAAATTATTTTAACAGCTAAGCGATTGGTGAGATAGGCGCTCTTTTTTGCTGTTCGGTTGGGTTTGGTTTGGGTGACGAATATTCGCCAGCGAAAAGGCCGGTGCATGTTCTCAAGGCCGCTTCGGGCTAAAATCGGCGATGGAAACTCGAAATCGAGCGGGAAGCGAATTGTGTCACTCTGATTGTGATCTGACTCCCGGCGCAATGGGGATGGCATGGAAATGATAGACTGCTGCTTGTCCGAAAAGAGATATTCATGTCGATGACTGCGCGGGTCTTTTTCGCTGTTTTTGTGTTGTATCTGCTTTTGGCCGGACCGGCAGTTGGTTGGGAGGATTCCGCCGAGATGGTGACGGCGGGGCGGTTTTTGACTCCTATGCATCCACCCGGCGCGCCGTTGCCTGTGCTGGTTGCAAATGTCGCACAACGAATTCCTTTCGGCTCCGCGCCTTACCGGTTGCACCTATTCCAGGCACTGCTTGGTGCAGGATTATGTGCGGGCCTATTCCACTACTTAGAAAGCAAGACCTCATTGTTTCCGGCTTTCTTGGGTGCATTTGTTTTTGCTTTTTTTCTTTTGCCGGTTGTTGTGACGGCTGAAGTCTATGTTTTGGCTTTGACGTTGTTTTTTTTTATGGCCGTGTTGGTCGAGCGTTGGTGGCTGGCCGGGCGCCGCGCACGGTGTTCGGATCATCTCTTGGCCGCCTTTGCTTTGGGCCTGGCGCTTTCATGCAGTGCGCTTTTATTGCCCTATATCCTTATACCTGTTGTTGTTTTTGCGCTTGACCGCAAGGACCGCCGGAAGGTTTTTGTTTTGTGGGGATTCGGGCTTTCGCTCGGAATGCTCCCGTATTTGCTCTTGCCTTTCCGGGATTTGCACCCGAGTTTTTTATCACCACCGAATCTCTCTTCATGGCATGAATTGTCCGGTTTTGTATCCGGTTCTAACTTTCGCAAACAGTTCGCCGCCGGATCATACACACCGTCTTCCTCGGCTTGGCTGTGGGGCGGTCTGGCCGCTCTTATGCCGCTACTGCTTTGGTATTTGCTGAAGAAACGAAAAGAGGCCGGAATCTGGGCGATTGGCGCTTTGCTGATGGCTCCATGGTTGATTATCCCGTCTTCGCGGTCCGGATTGCACTTTTTTCTCCCTGCGATTTTTTCAGTGGTTATTCTTGTCGTTCTTGCAGGCGAAGCTTGTGCGAAGGCCTGTAAAGCGAATTCTCAGCAAGGAATTTCAGGGCCTAAAACAGCACTGACGGTTGCCATGTTCGTGATTGTCTGTATCACCCCTTGGACTCCGCTGGGGCCGTATGGAAAGGCTTCGGGTGCTCATTCGTTTATGGAGCGTATGAGCGATGCGCTCCAGCCCGGAAGCCGGATCATCTGCGGAGAAATCGATGTGATGTTTCTTTTGTGGTATTCCCGAGGGATAGAAGGCGGTCTTGATGGTGTGGAAATCGATCCTCTTGTTTTTACGGATAAGACTGTTGTGTGGAATCAGCTTCTTGAAAAGCCTCCCCGGCCCGGCACTTGGTTCGATTTGGATCTGCTTGATTATGCGGACCGCCATGGCAAGAATGCAGATTGGATTACGGGACTTCAGCTCGATGGCTTGCTCTTGAGGATTCCCGATTCCCGTGAATTGCCATCTCCTGCATTTGACGAACGCCATTGGTTGGAATCGCATTTATCACATCTCGATGCCTATGGCAGGAGACAACTCGGCTATCGGTATCACAATCTCGCCCGTTTTTTATCGATTCATCAAACCGGCGATCCACGAGTATATGCCGCACTTTCGAAATTCCTGCTGAATTAAGGGTTATTTCAATAATTCTGCTATTTTCACCGGCTGATGTCCTTATTCAATATCATGTGCTCATAAGCGTTTGATATAATAAAAGTAGTGGTTTCAACGGTGTTCGGCTTATAGCTAAAAACTGCTACGCTGTGTTTTCGGTATAAAGCGCCGGTCGCAATTTTATTCTTGTGGAGGAATGTACGAATGGCTCAACAGTCCGATTCTATGGAAACAGTTGAACACTTTGTACTTTGCGTTCTCGATGGCACCGAGACGCTTGTTCCGGCCACGATCAAGGGCAAGAGTTCCAATTCTGTTTATGCGATCACCGAATACGAACTCCCCGACCGCGCAAAAATTCATATGTTGCCCTGTGAACCGACAGACATTTTTACAGCCGAGCAGGTTGTCCATAGCCCCGGAACCCTGTCGGGCACAATTGCCTCTTTTGACCGGCAGGGCGGCTTTATTGTCCGTGTCAGTCCTGCTCATTTGGCGAAGCTGGGAAAAGACCAAGGAGACAAAGGCGTCTCAGTACAAACGCAGAAACGTAAAAAAACTCCGTCTCGATCCAAATCGGCTCATAAAGACGCTGATGGGATGCGCGAAGAAAAAGGCTCCAGTGTGCATCTCCGTTATGGCATGAGAGATGGCGTGTTGCTGGTAGAAGTCAGTGGTGTTCTCAATGTGAGCGGCGCAGCCTTACTGGACCGGGTAGCCCGGCGCGCTTTGCGTGAGCGTTGTCCGGTTGTGCTCAGTGTTGGTCAAGTTGAGGAAATCCCCAGCGCCGGATTGGGAGTTTTAATTGCATTAGTCCGGGATCTTCAGGAGCGCGGCTTGAACGCGGCGGTTTGCGATGCAACATCGACAGTCAAACGTGTCCTCGATATTTCACGCCTCGGTCAGTTAATCCATGCCTATTCCGACTTTGATGAGGCCCGCAATGCCCTCATGAACGGCTGATTGAAACTTCGCCGAGTTCCTTCCCCAATATCGGATTCCACGTCAAAGTAGATTCATACCGATTCTGCGTATGGAGATTTTTATGACTTCACAATTTCATAAGAAACTTGCCACCGGCTGCCTGGTCGGCGATGGAGGTATGGGCACCATGCTGCAAGCGGCGGGATTACCCTCCGGGACATGTGGTGAACTTTGGAATGTTGATGAACCGGATAAGGTTACGGAAATTCAGCGGTGCTATGTTGAAGCCGGATCGGACTTGATTATCAGCAATACATTTGGTGGAAGTCCCCATAAACTCAATGCCTATGGCCTTGCCAAACGCACGGAAGAGATCAATGCGGCCGCAGCGCGTAATGCCCGCCGGGCCGTTGAGGGGACGGAATCTTGTGTGTTGGGGGATATCGGTCCCAGCGGCGCGCTCTTGGAACCATTTGGAGACATGCCCTTCAACCAGCTTAATGAGGATTTTTCCCGTCAGGTTTCCGGGCTTCTGGATGGCGGAGTAGATGCCTTCATAATTGAGACGATGATGGATTTCAATGAAGTGGCTTGCGCGATAGAGGCTGTGCGCGGCAAATGCGATCTGCCCATTATCATTTCGCTGTTTTTTAACCCCGATAAACAGCAGCCCGGCCAGTTTCGTACTATGTATGGCGACACGCCTGCCTCAATTGTGCAAAAAGCGGAACCGTTGGATGTGGATATTGTGGGCAGCAATTGCGGCTTAGCGATAGATGATTTTGTGGAACTGTGCAAACGCTTCCGTGAGGCCACCGCTAAGCCTTTAATGATGCAGCCGAATGCGGGGTTGGGGCATCCTGATGAAAACGGGAATGTAATTTACGACGATCCACCCGAGCGCATGGCATCGCGTGCGGGCGAACTTTACGACAATGGCGCCACAATTGTCGGGGGGTGTTGCGGCACCGGGCCGGAATTTATTCGCTGTGTACGCGAGATCGCAAATTTGAGACTACAGTCCTCCTAATGTATGCCAGCCTCCATTCTTCTGCACTTGCCGGGGATTGTGAGGCCGCGTAGGTTTTTAATGGGACAAGGCATGGCTACCAAGATTCCAAGAACTCAGCGCTGGAAGGCGAATGGCGTTCACCGGCTTCGTGCAGCCCACCTGCTGCCAAGCCTATTTACAAGCGGCAATGTCGCTTGTGGTGTGGCTTCTATCCTGACAGCCTGCGATGGCAAATACTACATTGCGGGCTGGCTGATTATGGCGGGTTTTGTTTTTGACGCTTTGGACGGCCGGATCGCCAAACTACTTCGTACGAGCAGCAACTTTGGGGTGCAACTCGATTCTTTGGCCGATGCCATTACGTTTGGTATCGCCCCCGCCATTCTTTTCCGTGGGATGTTGTATCCCCCTGAGAGCCGTCTTGGGTTTTCATTGGCGATTCTTTATGCCCTTTGCACCGTCTTGAGGCTTGCCCGTTACAACGTTGGTGCATTGGATCACTCAGAAATCGCGCGCAGTCATTTTGTGGGATTGCCGTGTCCTTGTAGCGCTGCTTTGTTGGCTTCCCTTGCTGTCATGTTGCGCGAATTCGATGTCGAATTGGCCAGTGAGCCTGTAAAAATAGGGATACACATTTTAATCGGCAGTCTATCGGTGCTTATGGTAAGCCGGATTCGCTATCCCGATCTGATTGCGCTTCGTGTAAAGCGCCGCACGGCATTTAATCATCTTGTGGTGGTTGCGGTTGTGCTATCCTTGGGTGTTGTTTTTCAAGCAGAACTCATTCTGATCGGCTCGGCGGCTTTTATCATTGGTGGACCTTTTCTTTCAGCTGTGACGAAACCCAAGATTGCGGCGGATTCCAGCGACGATAATGGTGACGACACCGAAAGTTTCCCGCTGTCCAAGCCTGAGGAAGAAGAAATCCTTGGAGAGATTGACCATGACTGATTATCGAGTATGTACTCAATGTGGGTTGACGGTATTTGCCGTACAGACTTCATGCCCTTCCTGCGGCGCTTCGACTGAACCGGAGGCCGATCCTCATTTAATCGAAGAGTGGCATGAAAAGGCACAGGGACTTTGTGTGGATTGCGGACAGATCACACGCGTACGACGTTTGTTGAAAGCAAAAGGTTACAATGCCAAAACACGCACACCGGAGTTTCGTTGTTATGAATGCAGCATGAAGAAGCTTGTAGATCTTCGGGAACGCGGAATTCCGGTTTGATGGTTTGCTGAAGATTGTCTGGCCACTGCGGACTGCGTATTCTGTGAGTCAGCGTCAGCGATACTTGTTTTATCCGCCGGTTTGCCAAAGGCTGTAAGACAAGGGATATTTACCTAATGGAGCAGAAAAATGAGTGACGATCAGAGCGCCTCAGGTGCACCATCCATCGAAGAACGCGTATTGGAGATCATCAACAATGAGATTCGTCCTGCCATACAGATGGACGGCGGCGATATCGCGCTTGTTGGAATCGATGAGAACAATGTTGTGAATGTTCAGCTAAAAGGAGCCTGCGTTGGGTGCCCGGGAGCGGTTATGACTCTGCAAATGGGCGTCGAACGGCGGCTCAAGCAACTCATTCCCGAGATTCAGGGTGTTGTATCTGTTTAATCCTTGATCCTGGAGCACAAAGGCATACAAAAGAACTCCCCCAGGCCGACGGCTTGGGGGAGTTTTTCGTAGAGAATGGTTTACCGTATTTCCTTATTCCGGCGCACGGCGGATTGTCAATAACGAAACATCGTCATGAAAGGATTGTGGGGGGGCGAACTGGTGCACGTCGTCCAAGAGGCCTTTCACCAATTCGCGTGCGCTTTTTTTCCCATAATTTTTAATCGATTCAATCAGGCGTTCAGTTCCATATAATTCCAGTGTATGCCCACGTACTTCAATCAAACCATCCGTATAAAGCACGAGTTGGTCTCCCGGATTGATTTTAATGGATTTTTCATCGTATTCATCAATCTCTACAAGCTTCAGCGGGAAACCTCTTTCTGTGGATAATTCCTCTACTTCGCCTGTAGCCGCCCGGTAGATATACATCGGATCATGACCCGCCGAAGCGAACGTCATCTCAAAAGTCTTATGGTTCAAAATTCCATAAAACATGGTCACGTAATATGTGGGGCTTAGGTGTTCGTTTAATTTTTCGTTAAGGACTTTGAGGGCGGTGGAGGGGTGCTTGAATGTATTGATGACATGGTTCATTAGGGTGTGTGTGATCGCCATGATGACGGCGGCTGCGGCGCCGTGCCCAGTTACATCCGCAATCACAACGCCGTAATGGTCGTGGCCGATTTCAATTGTGTCGTAGTAATCTCCGCCTGCTCCTGCGACGCTGCTGGGATGATAAAAACATCCAAAATCGAGCGAAAGATGTTGTGGGAAGGTGCTTGGCAAGAAGTTCTTTTGGACTTCACCCACCAAGCGGAGTTCTTCTTCGATCTTTTTACGCGCCGCCATCAGTTCTTCGTTACTGCGTTGCAGCTCGCTATTGACGACATGCAGATGATGTTGAAGGTCACGGATACGCAACATGGCGCGTACCCGGGCGAGAAATTCTTCCCGCTGAGGCGGTTTAATCAGATATTCATCCGCTCCCGAGTCCAGTCCTCGGACATGGCTTGCTTCATCGGAAAAACCGGTCAATAAGATGACCGGAACAAAATCCTCCCGGTGGCCTTCTTTGATGATCTGGCAGGCCTCGAATCCGTCCATAATGGGCATCCCTACATCCATAACCACCAAATCCGGAAGGGATTCATTTACGGAATCGACTGCTTCTCTACCATTATGCGCTTTTCGAATCTGGTAACCTTCCATGCCGAGAATGGCTTCGAGAAATACAAGATTTTCCGGCTCATCATCGACAATCAGGATCTGCCTTCGATTATTGGGGACGCTCGATAAGGTATGTGTCATCGCATTCCTTTATCCTATTGCCTCATACTTGTACCGCTATCCTAGCAAGGGGATAGTGAGTGGTGCTACTGAGAATTGTCATGGTAAGAATTATCGAAGCCCGATTTATCACAAGCGCAGCCAAGCCGGAACAGGCTCCGGACCATGGTTTGATCGAAATTGGCATGGTGGGCCGCAGCAATGTCGGAAAATCAAGTTTGATCAATGCGCTCTGCAACCGGCGGCGCCTTGCAAAGACCTCAGCCACGCCGGGCAAAACCCGGCTACTGAATTTCTTCGAGGTTGAACTGCGGGAGCCGGAGGCTTCTTTTTGTCTTGTTGACTTGCCCGGCTATGGGTACGCGAAGGCCGGACGCAACGCGCAAGATGCCTGGAATGAAGCCACAGACCGCTTTTTGTCGATTCCCGAGCGTTGCCCGATCATCGTTCATCTGCTCGATTGCCGCCATCAGCCTACCGAGCAAGACCGGCAGATGCGGGATTGGCTACTGACAACGAATCGGATGTCGATAACGGTCCTGACCAAATGCGACAAATTGAGCCGTAATCAGCTGCAAAAGCAGAGCAAAGCCATTCAGAAGGGCTTTGTTGCCCGCCCGGGTGAGACCTGGATTGCCTGTTCGGCTCTAAAAAAGCAGGGATTCGATGATCTGCTTCAGGCTCTAATCCGTGCTTTAGGAACTCTCGAAGCAGACTCTTACCCGGCTTCACCATGATTCCCCCGACCATAGCTGAGCCTGGTTTCACAGGTTTTGCATGATAGCCTCGTGTATGTGATCCGTTCTGCCGCTGTATCTGCGGCGATTCCGGTGTAAAGGTGAATCACGGTTGTTGATATGGCCAGTTTATTAACGACAATTTTGGCGAAAATCTTCGGCACCCAGCAAGAGCGCGATATGCGCCGCTACAAGCCGATTGTTGAACAGATCAATGCGCTCGAGCCGGAGATGGAGCGGCGTAGCGATAGCGAACTGCGGGAACTAAGCGAGTCCTTTAAACAACGCATCGCCGATGGTGAAGAACTGTCGAATCTGATTCCGGAAGCGTTTGCCGCCGTCCGTGAAGCCGCGCGGCGAACCATTGGGATGCGTCATTTCGATGTGCAGCTGATTGGCGGCATGGTCCTTTTCGAAGGCAAAATCGCCGAGATGGCTACCGGCGAAGGAAAAACGCTTGTCGCCACTCTTGCAGCCTATTTGCACGGTCTCACCGGCCGAGGGGTGCATATTGTTACGCCCAACGATTACCTGGCAAAACGTGACAGCGAGTGGATGGGCCCGGTTTACGAATTTCTCGGGCTTACGGTTGGCGTAATCCAGAGTCAGATGGATCCCGGCAGCCCCGAGAGAATCGCCGCCTACCGGCGCGATATTACCTACGGAACAAACAACGAGTTCGGTTTCGATTACCTCCGGGATAATATGGCTATTCACCCGGATCATTTGGTGCAGCGCGAACTTTATTTTTCCATCGTTGATGAAGTTGACAGTATTTTAATCGATGAAGCGCGTACACCGCTGATTATTTCCGGCCCGGCTGAGGATGCGACCGAAGTCTACTACACCGTCGATAAGGCCGTTAAACGGCTTAAAAAGGATGTGCACTTCACAGTCGATGAGAAAGATCATGCGGTTATTCTTACCGAAGAAGGCTCCGAGCGGATTCAAGAACTTCTTGGTGTAAATATCTTCGATGAGAACAACCTGACGCTTGTTCATCATGTTCAGCAAGCGCTTCGCGCGCACAATCTCTACAAACGCGATATCGATTACATCGTCGGTGTTCCTAACCTGGACGAAGAGAGCCGCAAACGCCGGGGCATGGATGGCAAGCCGGAAGTGGTTATTGTCGATGAACACACCGGCCGTCTTATGTATGGCCGCCGTTATTCAGACGGGCTGCACCAGGCATTGGAAGCCAAAGAAAAACTGCCCATCCGGCGTGAGAGCCAGACGTTGGCGACAATTACCTTTCAGAACTACTTCCGTCTGTATGATGTTCTCTCCGGTATGACCGGTACGGCGGCGACGGAAGAGAGCGAATTTTTTGAAATTTACAAACTCAGAATCGTTGTTATTCCGACCAATGTTCCGGTTGTGCGTAATGACTATCCGGATGTGGTTTTTCGGACGGAACGTGAAAAATACGACGCTATTATCGAAGAGATTGTATCCGTTCATGAAGAAGGCCAACCCATTTTGGTGGGTACGATTTCAATTGAGAATTCCGAACGCATTTCCCGGATGCTGCAAAAAAAGGGCATTCGTCATCATGTTTTAAATGCCAAGCAGCATGACCGTGAGGCGGAAGTCGTGTTGGATGCGGGGCAGAGTGGTGCGGTAACCGTGGCTACGAACATGGCTGGCCGCGGTACGGATATCAAACTTGGCAAAGGAATCGCGGATATCGGCGGTTTGCATATTGTCGGCACCGAACGGCATGAGAGCCGCCGTATCGACAATCAGCTGCGCGGACGTTCGGGACGCCAGGGCGATCCCGGTTCAAGCCGTTTCTTCTTATCATTGGAAGATAATCTTATGCGTATTTTCGGCGGTGAGCGCATTAAAGCCATTGCCGAAAGAATGGGGATGCAGGAAGGCGAAGTCCTCGAACATAAGATGGTCAGCAAGGCCATCGCTTCCGCTCAAAAACGTGTTGAAGGCCACCATTTCGATATTCGTAAACAGATCATCAAATACGATGATGTGATGAACAAACAGCGGGAAGTTATCTACGATATGCGTTCCGATCTGCTTCGGGGCGAAGATCCGATGGAGGATCTATGGGCGATGGCCGAAGCGGTTATCGACCATGTTGTCGCACTTCATGCGGAAGGCAAAAATTGGGTCGATTGGGACCTGGAGATGATGGCCGCCTCGATGCGCAATTACTTCAATCTCGCGCCGGAAGAAGGCCAAGAGATCGATGAGTGGTTGGGTATTGAGGAGGGGATGAAACCCAATGAGTTGAGCGAATCGATTAAGGCTATGGTGCGTGAGTATTCGGACGCCAAGATCGAGGAAATCGGCCGTGACCTTGCGGCCCATATTGTATCTCAGTTGATGCTGCGGATTGTCGATACGAAGTGGAAAGATCATCTTCGTAGCATGGATCACCTGAAAGATGGTATTCATTACGAAGCCTATGCGCAGAAGGATCCTCTGGTTGAGTATCAAAAACGCGCGTTCGATATGTTCGAGGATGTGTATTGGAGCATTCAGTGCGATGTCGTTTCATTCTGGTCGAGACTTCAGGTTTCCAGGGAACCACGCCAGGAACCGGAACGGCCTCTTATTCCTGTGCGGGGTGTGCGCCGCCGTAAGGCATTGACCAAAGCCGAGCGGGCTAAATTGGGTAAGCGCAAGGGCGCGCCGACACCCGAGCCGGGCTCAGCACAAGATGCCGCAGCAGGCTCGAATGCGCCCGATCAGAAGAAGAAAACCGGACGTAATGATCCTTGCCCGTGCGGCTCCGGGAAGAAATATAAAAAGTGCTGTATGCAAAAAGATGAACAAGCCGCCGCTGAAGCAACCGAGTCTTAAATCTCAAAAATGACGCTATGTTTTAGGTTGTTTCACCGCCGCAGCTGCTTCCGGCTCCGGCGGTACATCCCAGGCAATGCGCGCCGAATTGAATCTCCCGGTCCAATAACCGCTGCAAATTGAAGTCGAAAATGGTTTTGGGGGCCTGCGGATCGACTTCCATATCAAGCATTTGGTTAAAGTCACAATCATACAAACGTCCATCATAACCCACGCTGATCATGGTCCGGCACATGACATTTGCCGCGGCTATGGGATTGAACGCTTCGATTAGCCGATCCATATACTCTTCATATGCCCCCATTCGTTTCAGCTGGTTTTTGAACCGGTGGATGGGCATGTTTGTAATGGCAAATAAATTGTTAAAGGCCACATCGTATTTTTCTCGAAGTTCTTTTCTATATTGCGGTTCGAGTTCGGATTCGGGGGCGGGCAGGAACGCTCCCACGGGATTGTAGACCAGATTCAATTCCAAACCGGTCTCTGTCGATCCATATCCCTGCTGATTTAATAGACGTATGGCCTCAACGCTTTTTCCGAACACGCCTTTTCCGCGCTGTTTGTCCGTGAAGTATTCCTGGTAATAGGGCAGTGACGATACGACTTCGACATGGTGCCCGGCAAAGAACTCGGGGAGGTAAGTTTTACTCTCGCCGGTTTGGGGATTGCCGTCAAAGGTTACGGTTAGGTTGTGGCGGACGATGACATGCTTGCCGAGTTTCCTCGCTTCGATTACCAGATCATCGAAGTGCGGATTAAGTTCGGGGGCTCCGCCGGTAATGTCAAGCACTTCGATTCCTTTGTGCTCGGCCAGGATTTCCAAACATCGCTCTAGGGTTGGACGATCCATTTGTTCCGTACGAATCGGCGAGGCATCAACATGGCAATGGTGGCAGGCCTGGTTGCAAAGCCTGGTGATGTTGACCTGCAGTGTGTTAACCGACATCGGCGGCAATGAGAGATTGAATTTGTCCAGGATCTCATAGAAATTGTATAGCGAATCCGATTCCGATAGTGCGGCTGTGCATGACAAATGTTCCGCCGATTGAATGACCGGTAACTCAGGCATAATCCATTCCTTTAACTTGATGATTGTCCGGGAGCCGGTTTTAGGCTCCGTAGCGATCCAATGCGTTGTGCATTTGGATGCCATGAATCAGCGTCATGCCGGCCTCCATGGCGGCGGCGACGTGGATTGCTTCGGTCATCTCTTCCGGATTTGAGCCGTTTTCCAAGCACTGCAAACTATAGACATCGATGCAGTATGGGCACTCTTTGGCATGAGCCACGGCCAAAGCGATCAGCGCTTTTTCGCGTTTGGTAAGCGCACCATCCGCGCCTGTGACGGCGCCGTAGTATTCAAAGAACTTATCCAACAACTCTTTGCGGAATTTGCCGACTTCGGGAAGCCGTTTTGCATCTTTTGAATCGTAATAGTTCATTGTTTTGCCTCGTTGCCCGGAGGATGGATGTTGGAATCCCGTATCTCCCCAAGCAGTATCCCGTAGATTCTTGCCGCATCAAGATTGGATATGCCGGATGGTTTCTATTACGTTTCAAAATCCGGAAAAATGAATGGTTTTAGATGAAAAAGCCGGAAATGAGATGGTTTTCGATCACTTTGATGTGGCTGCAACATGATCCGGCAGGATTCTCTTCTCACCCGCGATCGAGACGATACCGGCAAATATCCCCAACCAGAAACTGGTTCTGGTTTGGTGGAAAAGAGGTGCAAAAACTCCAACGCAGCAGATTGCGGTTAGAACCGCCAGGAAAATCTCGGCCCGGAACTTGGTCTGAGCATCACTGTTTTTTCGGTCACGCAATGCGAGGGCGGCCAAAGACAATAGGAACCAACAAACACACAGAAGTCCACCGAATCCCATCTTGGCGGCGGCCCATAAATAAGTATTGTGAATTCCGAGAAGATTGGTTCGCGATAAAAAGATGATCATCGTCAGTATCCCGCCCATGCCGATGCCCAGCCAAGGATTCATGCGTATGGCAATCAGTGCGTTTTTCCATTCGACGATACGATAGTTGGCGCTGCTTTCTTTTTTCGGTTGGAAGATCGATGCGACACGGGATGAGAACGCATACCAGTTTCCGGTGGCGATGATTAACGCAAGTCCCAAAAAGGCGGCAATTGCACTGTATGTTAAAAGTCTGCGCCGTGCATCACCATCAAACAATAAAAAGAGCACGCCAATCCCCGCCACAAGTCCAATGTAAAAGGACCGTTTGTAAGACATCAAAAAACTGAATACAACCGGGAATGAAAGCAGCCACCACAACAATTGACCAGGCAGGCGTATGCGGCGGAACCAAGCGGCCGCCATGATGAGAAGATAAGTTGTAAAATTAAGCCCATCTCCCCATCCCGTAAAAATGGCCCGTATACGCCATTTCACCATGAGCCCCTCACCATGTGCGTAGAGCCACATGCCGTGGATACCCTTAAGGCCGGTCGCCGCCAAAAAGATCAGCAGGAATGTGTCGAATTTACGGCGGTTGTCGATCAGATTTGTGAATAGGAAGTAGGCCGCGAAAAAATGCACCATCCGGCGGGGCTCATAAATACGTGTCCAATTGCCCGAGTTGTATCCTCCCGTTAGATATCCGATGACGGTCATGACCGCCAAGGCCAGAATAGGGATATCCATCCGGGAGCGGACGATGCGCAAGCGGTAGCGCACCAGCATTGCTCCGGCGAGCAAAAGGATCATCAATTCGAAGATATTGCCGTGAAAGTAGGGGAGGGAATCGTAGTAGATGGTTGGCCTTAGATCTTCTGTCCGCAGCAAAATATCTTCAGTGCAAAGTACTTGTGCGGCGAAAAGCAATGATAGCCCGAGCCAAGGTTGCCAACAGATCAGCAACAAGGCGATTGCCCCCCCCAGTATGGGTACAAAACCTACGGGCAAGGTCCATAAGGCCGTGGCCGCGATCAAGAGCGCCAGCGCCAAAGGCATGGGCCATAATTTGGGCCATGCGCTTTCCCGTATGATTCCGGTTATCGGTTGGACAAATCGTGTTGTTGACATACTGAATGAATACCAAGGGCGCCATGAAATATGGATGCACCCAGCAACATTCTGGCGTTTGAATTTACCGCGTCAACGGAACTTGAGTGAGTGATTGTTTTCGCAAATGGTAAGTGAGGTGTCGTAGTTTAGTACATCAACCATTCTTGAATGGATACCTCAGGGGCATGAAGAATTCTGATTTGCGGGATTTCGCCGGATAAATCATCAACATTGGCCATAACCGCCACCGTATTCCCGGTGTAAGCACAGGCCGGATCTTTGGATACATAGCCGAACGGATCGTCCAGCTTGTTGCTGTCTCCATCGTATACAATGAACGAAGGCGTTTGGGGGATTCCATCGGCATCGAAAAACCTTCCCACGATGGGACGATGCGACTCAAATCCACCCGTGCCCGGTTTTCCCGTATCCCAGCAGACAAAGAAATGCCCATCGGCCCGGATTGCGATATCCGCTTTGCCGAAGGTACTAATCTCCCCTTCAGCGGGCTGATTTGCGCCATCATCGACTTTAATAACATCCAAGAGGTCGCCCTCGAGGTTGAAACGCAGCACACCGAGATGATAACCACCTAAGCGATTGCCATCTGAATCGGAATTCATGAATTTCTGCAGGACATAAAATGTATCTTGGCCGTTTGAGGCGATCGCGCCGATCTCGCTTTGCAGACCTTCATCCGGGAGACCCAATTCGGGATAAGCCGGTTTGATGAGTATGCCATCATCTGTTTCCAGGATATCCGAGATGCCGATAGGTCCTTCGATGATCCCGCCATGTTCATCTAAGAAGACCAGTTGCTCGCCGCCTTGTTCATACCGGGCGAGAAAGACCTGCCCCGCAGCAGCAAGTCCGTTTGAGGCTTGCACATTGATCGGAAGCGGGGCGCTGACCGGTGTCGGGGGACTCATCGGGTTGCCTGTTTCCCCATCAAAACGGGAGAGTGTTAAAACGCTGGTTGATCTCGACTCGTATTCCTCTCCCAATCCGGCCCCGCCGCGTTTGTTGACAGCCAAAACAGCCAATGTTCCATCTGCGATAAACGCTGCTCCGGCCACTTCGATATCGCGTCCGGTTAGTCCTCCGAAATCAAACAGATTGGGTCGATAACCATTGCGCATTGGTGTACGCGGCGTTGCGGTGTTGTTTGTGATCTGGAATACGCCGTACTCGCCGCCATCGCCTCTGGGGAATTCAGATTCGGGCATCACTGTCCGGCTGTGATCGGCGGGGGCGACAGTGCTGACAACGGCAAAACGACCTTGGTCACCGTCCAGAGCCGTGTCGATTGCGACGTGTGTGTCTGAGGTGAATAGGTTTGAAGGTATGTTGTTGCTGTGCCACACCGTAGGGCGCAAAAAGTCGCCATCAGGCGGAAATACGATTGAACCTCCGGCGGTAATTAAGGCATGAGATTGAGGATTAGAATCGATGCCTATGAGGTAATTGGAGTTGGACAGCCCGGCGAGAAAAAAAGGCCCGTCATCAAAAAAGACCAGTAGATTATCGGTAACCGGCGTAATACCGGATTCTTCAAAGGGTACGATAATTGAACTGCTATCTTGGCTAAGGCTTACTTGAGCCGAAAGTGTAACAATATATAGCATCCAAAACGCGGGCAGTATTTTATAAATTCTCATTTCTCTTCCCACTTAGCTCCGGCAGAGAAGGAATCTATCACAAGACTCAAAAGCGTCAGGATGAAATTAAATTACCGAAGGAAGCGCCTGCCAGGGTTGGCACAACACCTCATAGCGCTTGCGGCAATATGTAAGGTATTCATCGTCATCAACTCTGGCCGCCAGTGTATCCAAGTCAATTGACCAAACGTCTGATTGGCCTTCATGGTTATGGATGTAATCCATCTGGAATAAGCGGTCCAATGCCTGGCTGATGAGACGTTTGCGCATATCGGCACTGTGCTCCGCGTAAACACCTCCGCTGGCAATGAAGTCGATGAGGGCATTTTTCCGAAATGTCGACAGGGCCATGGATAGGTCGCCGTAATGCTTGCGGCATAGAGACAATAGGCATGATGCGACGCTACGCGTTTCTGCATCCATGCTGGTTTTGGGTTCTGCCAGCCCGGGACTGTAAGTCTGCTCGATGTAGTGGTACATCATGTTTAGATCGGACATGCGCAATGAGAATACCTGTGCGCCTTGGGGGCTCGGGTTGAAGGCCAGAACCTCAGCTTGAACCAAGCGGTTACAAATGTTTGCGGCTTGGCCCGCTTCAGCTCCCAATCCGATGGCCAAATTGTCCCGCGTTTCTTCAGCGGGCAGATGCACTTCGTCGGCATCGTCATTGCCGACCGCTGCCAATAAAAGCAGGAGATAGATCGTGCGCCGCCAGAATTTCCAATCGGTAGGAGATACTTCACCGGATTTGATTCGGTTGGCCTCGCGAAGTTTATGTACCAAGAGCCTTACGATAGTAGCGGCGACTTCCGGTGAACGTTCAAAGATCAGAGCCAGGCGGCCCGCGTTGATAATCGCCACTTTTGTTTCAACAATGGCCGTAACTGTTGCTGAACGTGGCTCTTGATCGATGATGGAGAATTCGCCCACCAGCTCATTGGGGCCGAGTTCGGCGAGTATTGTGTCTTCGGTTCCATTACGGCGGGTAACGCGCACTCTGCCGCTGTGGATCAAGTAGGCTTCACGCCCAGTGCTTCCTTCGCGGCAAATTACTTCGCCCGGTGCATAGACTTTTAGATCATCGTTACCCATTCGTGTTTGTTTCCCGGCTATTTGGCTTGTTGTCTCAGAAAGTGACCAATTATTGTTAATTATCCGTCGTTGGCACTAATTAGTTTAGCCCAATATCCATGAATCGCTTCTAAATGCCGAAGGTTTGTGCTGATCCGATAATGAGAATTTAAATCATGAGTCCTTGGTTTTTCGATTTTGCAGCAGATTTTGGAATGGCATATCGCTCTTCCTAAGACTCTCAGCGCTCCCACGTTTGGCTTTGCCAGATTGCACTGTCTGTGAATCGACGATTTTCTCTGTATCTGCTATCTGGGCCTGAGGCGGGGGGGGCGAAAGCGCCGCTGTACTGGAATTTGCTGGTTTCTTTATAACAGGCCCGGATTTTGGCTGTTCTGGCGCAGTTTCTCGTGTGCTGGTTGACCGCGCTTGGTTCTGAGCGGGTTTAAGTTTTTGAACCGGCTTTTGTTTTTTAGGAGGTTCAGGCTTTTTATCTGCAACTGGAGGTTCGGATTCCGATTCCGTATAGGCATCCGGAGCATTTCCCGTATTTACAACCGATGCTGATTGTTCCGCAAGATTTTCCGGGATAAAGGGAATTTCTTCTTCCGACTCGTCAAATTGCGGGCTTGCTTTCCGTTTCTTGAACGCGAGGGCTCCTATTGCTGCCATAATGCAAAGCAGTAGTGCCAAAAGAGGAAGATATAAATTCCACGGAATCTCCTTGCCGTCCCCCGCTCCGGTTTGGGAATCCGTGGCAAGAGAGAGCGCGGGTGTCATGTCCGTGATTTGATCAGATGCAGGCAGCGATTGGCCCATGGATGTATTGCCAGCTTGTGCGGGGCCTGCAGCACCTGCGGCACCGCCATTCGCACCATTTTGCCCTGACCCTGATCCACCTCCTGAACCGCCCCCGCCGGGACCGCCTGCACCAAGTCCCTGTTGGCGTTTTTTGCGTTCCTCGGCTTCTGATTCGGATTTCCCGGATTCTCTCCCACTTGCAATTTCGCCGCCTCCCGGGCGCACATAAAGTGCTTCTCCTTCTTGGCTGGGATAAGCCGATCCGCCGCCATTACCTAATTGTGCAAGGCCCGAGAGTTGTTCTGTAGCACGGTTTGCTGCTTGTCCTCCCGCTGCGGCTATGACTCCAAGAACGTTGTCCTTGTTTTTTTCCCCTGATTTTTGTTCGTTTCTGTCATGAACGCTTCCGGCTTGCGCGCCATTCGTTTGGCCTCCGGATGGATTTGCCGCAGCCCCTCCGCCTATCTGAGCATTTGCAGTGCCTCCGCTGGGGTCTCCAGCATTCGCGGTCGTGCTGTTTGCCGAATTATCTGTTGTACCGGGATTCTTATCACCGCCATTTGAGGACGAATCGGCGCTGTTTGGCGCGGCATCGCCGGATGCCTCCGAGCCGGAGCCTGCTCCGGAAGGCGAAGCCGCATTGCCGCTGGGGCTATCGGTTCCACCTCCGCCAGCGTCCGGGTTTCTTCCGTTATTCGAACCACTCCCGCCTGTATCGCTGTTACCTGCGCCAGCCTCGCCACCCGATTCGCCGCCACTTTGCATACCGGAAATGGGTTGGCCACCATCTATGGGTGCTGAGACCGCCACAACAGGCGGATTTTCTCCGGATGAATTTCCCGATTCATCTCCAGTGGTCCCGGCGACTGCAACTTCCCCGGCGTTGCCTGAGTCTGATTGACTATTCTCATTGCCATCGGTGCTTGCGCCGGTTGATGAATCGGTTGTATTTCCGCTGCCAGTTCCACCCGAAAATCCGCCTCCTCCGGCCAGGGCTTGATCTTGTTCTTCTTTTGGGACGTATGTTAAGCGGACTTCATCCAGCACCAAATCGCTGAGATAGGATTTGGGAAATACGATTTGATATTGCAGCGCATAGGCTTCTGAATCGAGCTGCAATGGAGAACTGCGGTAATGGCCGCTCCATTTTCCGTAAACCTGTTTTTCCGATTCGGTTAGTCTGTAGCGTAAGGTCATTCCCCGTAGAGTGTTGTTTTCCGGAATCCACTCCAATTTTTTTAGGGTGCCTTTGCCGCCTAAGTTGAATTCGCCAAATAGACATGTTCCCGATTGAAGTTGATCAGGAGAGGAAGTCCATTTTTCAAATGAACCACCCAAAAACGATGCATCGAGACGTTCGCCCCACTCGATCTGCCGTGCTTCCACACCGGGAGTGCCTATGTAATCAAGGCTGAGCGCGCCCTTGCCGGGAAGATGAAATAGGCCATCGGGCATAAGCAAGAGATGTGATATTTGAGTACCGGCAGGAAATTTAGCGATCTCGTTCCATGAACCGCGCTGTCCGAGTTCCGCCCGATACAGAACCGCGCTGTTTTGCAATTCTCCAAGTGTCCAGAGTGAACCATAGGCCCAGGCTATGTCGTAATTCTTTTGGGAAACGGGCATTAAACCCCATGGAATCCAACCTTGTGTAGAGTTGTCGCTTCCCGGCGAGTATTGCCAGAGTTCCCGTACGCCCGTATCCCGGATAACCGTGCCAAAAATATGTCCCGGTGCGGCATAGGTCATATGATCCTGTCCCTCAGCCGCTACTTGGAATTTTTCCAGAATGGAATCGAATCCGGTGGGAGGTTCCGCCCGGACAACGCCGCGTGATTCAGGCCAAGGTGTCATTTGACCGGGGCTGAAACAGCGATTGAAATCGGCCTGTGTTGTGTGAGCAACACTCAGTTCTTGGGCGTGCACTTCTCCGTACACAAAAAGCAGTGCCAACGGCGCTATGAGGCAAAGCGCACGGCTTGTGTGGGAATCAACGGGATGCCAGACTCTCATTTCTTATCAATGCCTGCCAAATGGTACGGCGAAGTAGAAAATATCAATAGACCGACGCATTTTCGTGGAGAATAACTGATGGCGCTAGCAATCGGTATCGACCTGGGCGGAACGGATATAAAGGCCGGAGTTGTATCCCAGGCGGGAGAAATCATTTATCGAACCAAAGTCCCTACCAAAGGGAATGAAGGCGGACCGGCTGTTATTCAGCGGATGGAAGATTTGGTGGGCGAAATTCTCGCCGCGCCAGAAATCGCAAGCCGCCGAACTGAGATCACCGGCGTGGGTGTTGGCAGCCCTGGTCTTATCGATCAAAAGAACGGCACGATTACCTGCCCGGTCAATATCCCCAATTGGGAAGATGCTGCTCCAATTAAATCCCGGTTTGAAGCGAAACACGGGATTCGTACGGAAGTTGACAACGACGCTAATGTCTGCGCCTTGGGTGAGGCCCTCTTTGGTGCAGGCAAAGGGAAATCCGTGGTGATTGCCTTGACATTAGGCACCGGAATCGGTGGTGGTGTGATTATCAATGGCAAGGCCTACCATGGCGCACACGGCTATGCAGGCGAATTGGGCCATATTACCGTGCAGCCGGAAGGTCCGCCTTGCAGTTGCGGAAATGAAGGCGATGTAGAAAGCATCGCTTCGGCCAGTGCCATTGCTCGTTATGCCCAACAACTTGTGAACCAGAGCCTGGATCATGGAAGTCTGTTGGAAAAATGGAGCAAAGAAGGACAAGTCATTACCAGCAAGCTCGTCTATGAGGCGGCTCTGAAAGAGGACGCCATGGCTCTGCGAATTATTGCCCGTGCCGGCCGTTACCTGGGAGTGGCGTTATCTTCCATTCTAGTGGCATTCGATCCGGAAATTGTGGTTATTGGCGGTGGCGCCTCCGCTATGGGCGATCTGTTGTTTGACCATGTCCGGCGTGAGATCAAACAGCGTGTCTTTTTCTCACGCTATCAAGAAACTCCTATCGTCCGCGCTCAACTCGGCGAGGATGCAGGATTCTTTGGCGCAGCCGGATTGACATTGCCCGTTTCATAGACATCTGCTGACTTTGATAGCCCGATATAACTGTAACGCCCGTTCCTTTTGGTTCGGGCGTTCTTGTTTCTATGGCCGCCGTATTTCCTGTAGCGGGCATTTGTAAAAATCTGCGCAAGCGCTGAATTGTAGATTATGCGGATTTGCGTTTAGCCGGTTTGGATTTAAGAATCGATTTAAGAAACTGCCCGGTGAATGAATTCGCCATTTGGGCCACTTTTTCCGGTGTGCCTTTGGCGATGACCTCTCCGCCCCGGTCGCCGCCTTCCGGTCCCAAATCAATGATGTAATCGGCGCATTTGATAACATCTAAATTGTGCTCGATGACTACGACGCTGTTGCCGCGTTCCACCAGCCGGTCCAACACATTGAGTAATTTGCGGATATCGTCAAAGTGCAGGCCGGTTGTCGGCTCGTCGAGAATGTAAAGAGTCTTGCCTGTATCCCGGCGGGAAAGTTCTTTTGCCAGTTTCACGCGTTGTGCTTCACCACCGGATAATGTGGGGGCGGGTTGTCCGAGTTTGATGTAATCCAGACCTACATCGCATAATGTCTGCAAAATACGGACGATGCGCGGGAAACTCTCGAAGACCTCCAAGGCTTCTTTGACACTCAGATCGAGAACATCGGAGATGCTTAGACCTTTGTATTTGACCTGCAATGTCTCCCGGTTGAAACGTTTTCCGGCGCAGACTTCGCATGTCACAAACACATCAGCCAAGAAGTGCATCTCGATCCGCTTGCTGCCGTCACCTTCACAAGCTTCGCAACGTCCGCCGCGCACATTAAAGGAAAACCGGCCCGGCTTATAGCCGCGTACCTTCGCTTCGGGCAGTTGCGCGAAAAGCGTTCTGATCGGGTCGAAGACTTTGACATAGGTCGCCGGATTGGAGCGTGGTGTCCGTCCAATCGGCGCTTGGTCGATGTCGATCACCTTATCGATTTTTTTCAGACCCTTAATGGCTTTGTGTTTGCCTGCCGGAACCTGCGATTGGTGCAATTTTTGGGCGAGTCCCTTATGCAAGATTTCGTTGATAAGAGAACTTTTTCCGGAACCGGAAACACCTGTCACCGCCGTAAATATGCCAAGCGGAATGTTGACATCGATATTCTTGAGGTTGTTTTCTTGCGCGCCGACGATGGTGATTTTGTCTTTCTCCACCGGGCGGCGTTTTTCAGGCATCTCGATGCATTTGGAATCGGATAGATAAGACCCGGTCAGCGATTTGGGATGGGTACAAATATGATCATATGGACCGGCCGCAACGATCTCACCGCCTTCCAGTCCCGCCCCCGGTCCGAAGTCGACAATGAAATCCGCCGCTTCCATCATTTCCCTATCGTGTTCAACAACCAAAACCGTATTTCCGAGATCGCGCAATTGGCAGAGTGTTTCGATGAGCCGCCGGTTGTCCCGCTGATGAAGCCCGATGCTGGGTTCGTCAAGGACATAGAGCACACCGACGAGCGCGCTGCCGATTTGGCTGGCCAAGCGGATCCGTTGTGCCTCGCCACCGGAAAGACTCGGCGCGGAACGTTCCAAGGTGAGATAACCAACACCTACTGAATCCAAGAACCGAAGACGGTCACGAATTTCCTTAAGCACTTGTTCCGCGACATGCATCTCCCGCTCGTTAAGATTTACGGAGTCGAAGAATTCGCGGGCGGTCTCGATATTCATCCTGCAAACTTCAGAGATACGTTTGCCCTGGAATTGCGCGGCTAACGGCTCGGGGCGGAGCCGGCCGCCTTCACAGCTGGGGCATGCAACCCGGTGCATGAAATCGTTAAGCAGATACTTACGGAAACCTTCGGATGAGGTTGTGTCGAACCAATCCTGCATCTCTGTAACGATCCCGTGATAAGCGCCTCGTTCATCGAGCCCTTCGCCATAGAGAAGGAGATTTTGGATACTCTTGGTCAACTTATTCCAAGGTGTGGAAAGGCTGAAGCCGTAAGCGTTGGCGATCCGATTTAATGTCTTACGGGTTTTGCGAGCCCAATAGCCTTTGTTTTGGAATACGTTCTTCCAAGGAAGGATTGCCCCATCGCGTACAGACAGCGCCGGATTGGGCACGACCAAATCAGGATCGATTTCCAATTTCCGGCCTAGACCATCACATTCCGGGCACATTCCCACCGGATGGTTGAAAGAAAAGTGCTGGGGGGAGAGTTCATCGAACGACTTGCCGCATTGCAGGCAGGCATTTCGGCTGGAAAAGAGCGTCTCCTCGCCGTCAACGACGGATACGATGAGTACGCCATTGCCTTCACGCAACGCCAACTCGACAGAATCTGTGAGACGGCTCTGTATGTCGTCGCGCATGACCAGACGGTCAACAACGATTTCAACATTGTGTTTTAGACGTTTGTCAAGACGGATTTCTTGTTCCAAGTCCATGACTTGGCCGTCTACACGAATGCGAACGAATCCTTCGTTGCGTGCCGCATCGAAGATGTCTTTGTATTCGCCTCTTCTTTCGCGGACTTTGGGGGCCAGAATCATAAACCGCGCGCCATCAGGCAGTTCATGGATGCGATCAACGATTTGATCGATACTTTGGCTACCGACGGGGATATTGCAATCCGGGCAATAGGGTGTCCCGCAGCGGGAGAAGAGTAATCGTAAGTAGTCGTAAATCTCTGTTACGGTTCCAACGGTTGAACGCGGGTTCTTGCTGGTTGATTTTTGTTCAATTGAGATGGCCGGTGACAAACCGCCAATAAAGTCAACATGCGGTTTTTCTAATTGTCCAAGAAACTGCCGGGCATAGGCGGAAAGAGATTCGACATAACGCCGTTGTCCTTCTGCGTAGATTGTGTCGAAAGCAAGAGATGACTTTCCGGAACCGGAAACGCCTGTAAAGACAACCAACTTGTCGCGAGGGATTTCAAGATCGATGCTTTTTAGATTATGTTCGCGTGCTCCGCGAATCGCAATACCGTGTGCCATAGTGAAGTGGAGTCTGTCGCACTCTTCTCATAACTCAAAGGCTTGATTGGTTGTGTTTTCGATAATGCTCGACAGAGAGTCCGGTAGAGATTCAGATGCAGGCGTGTTTTTGCTTGACAGCTCACGGTTTGAAAGCGTATAAGTTCTGTTAGTTCAAGAGTCTAGGTTTTGAACATAAGTATAGCCGTGCGCTTGAAGGCCGGTCGCAATCACAACACAAGCCTTGTTTCTCCCGAAATTCCGCTGCCTGCAAATTGTTTCGGGATTTTGAAGCCGGGGCCCTTCGAGCAGGTGAGAAGAAGGATTCCACGTGGCTTTTTTAACGAGCCTTACACTAGATATTCTCATACCCACATTTCTGCCTCTGATCTTGGTTGTAATCGCCGGGGTATTGATGGGGCGGTTGATTGAAAAACTCGACGACCGGACTTTATCCGCTCTATTACTTTATATTTTCACTCCTTGCCTAGTTCTTTATTCCATTCTTACAGCCGAAAACGAAGCCGGAACCGAAATGACGCAGATTGCTTTTTTCTGGTTCTTTCATTCGGCCATCATGTTAGCCGTAAGCCATCAGCTTCTTAAGATTTTAAAATATTCGGTCCATCAAAGACGTTTGATTGTGCTGACTGTTGTTGTATTGAACGCGGCCAATTACCCCATTCCACTTAACGAATTTCAGTATGGCGAAGCCGGACGTGAAACCGCCGTGAGGATCATGCTGATTTTGCAGATTATTTATGTGACGGTGGGAGTTTATCTGGCCAGTGACAAAGCATCTTGGATTGATGGGATTGAAGAAATCTTTCGTTTGCCGTTGGCTTATGCGGCGATCCTCGGATTTACACTTTATTTCTTCGGCCTTCGTTTACCGGCGATGTATCAGATGACGGCGCAGGATGTCATTTCGGCAACCGGAGAGGATGTCGGAACCGCCGCGAATGTTCCCGGACCTTTATTGATGATGTCCGCGAAATTGCTCAATTTTCTTCAGGCCCCGGCCATACCGCTCAATTTGCTTATGCTGGGCGTCATAATCGGCAAGGGATTCTATTTACTTGATTTTGACAGTTATAAACGGATGCTTCCCGCCGTGATCCTATCCGCGATTTTGCGTTTGATTGCTTCGCCGATCTTGGGATTCATGCTGATCTTTGTGATGAAAATTGAAAATCCTCAACTGGCCAAATCGTTGCTTATTCATTCTGCAATGCCGACGGCTGTCTATGTAGCGATTTTTGTGGCCTTTTATGGACAGCCTTCCGATAAGCGTTTTGCTGCACTGAGTATCATCTTTTCTACAATTGTAAGTTTTATAACCGTTCCCCTTTTGATTGCCTGGATTGAGAATTCCACTTTGGCCATCTTCGGTAATGTCACTGCCCCTTAATGGCCCACCTCGTTTGCCCGTTCATCCGATACGCATAAAAAAGGAAGAAGCCTTGTGGATTCTTCCTTTCGAGGAATGGCTGGATAAACCTGCCGCTATGCATCGCGCGGCTTGATTTAGCCTGAAAAGCCCCGATTCGAGGCGAAGAAAAAGTCGCCCTTGCTAATTAATCCATTACTCGATTGATAAGGGACGCCTGTTTGACCCGAAATACGTATTCCATCAGGGCCATAGCCAAACATATAGTAATCACCCGGTTTTGGCTCCGGCCATCCCATTTCACGTCCCTTATCCGAATTGATGAAGTTCGTGAGCCAACCTCCGTCAGCTCCCGGAATTTGCGGATCTTCGTCGAGGTAAAGATAGGACACCGGCGGGTATTGATCTTCGCTAATAAGGCCGCTGCTTTTATCGCCGCCGGTAATTCCGGCAAACGGATCGACCGGGATCGAGCCCATGTAGGATGTCGGTGTCGTTAGTGGAACATAGATTCCGGTTATGCCGCCACGGTTGTTGTGACCTTGTTCAAGATTAAAATCGTTAACCAACCGGTCTTGGCCTTCTTTTTTATCGTCATCCCAGAAATCGATAAGCATGAGATTGCGATCCAGACGAAAGGCCTCAATTGATGTTGCAAGAGATCGCATATCCGCTTGGCACCTTGCGATTTTTGACCGAGACTGTGCATTGAGAAAATTGGGAACGGCAATCGCCGCTAAAATTCCAATAATGGCTACGACAATTAGTAATTCGATAAGTGTAAAAGCACCAGATTTTGAAGGGAGATTCGGCCTTGTCCGCATTTCACCACCCTTTGTTTCACGGATTTGTCAATTCGCATGAAATTCCTTCCAGCAAAATAGGCTACTACGAGAAAATGCAGGTCTCCAGAGATTGTGCCGAGTTCTGTGAAAAAGAATTTGAAAAATAGACGGAATTTATGCGGGCCTTTATAAGGTTGGGTCTTCAATGGACATGCGCCATGCGGTTAGGCGGTTACGCAGTTCATTACGGATTTCTCTGTATTGGTATTCACCTACGAGATTACGGAGTTCGCCGGGATCATGGTCCAGGTCGTATAATTCTTCATGCCCGTTGATGTAATCGTTGTATTTAAAGGCTTTGGTCCGAATTGTCCGTATCGGTTCAACCCATTGTTGTTTTCCGCAATATTCTGCAAAGATTGCATCCCGCCATTCAACCGGTGATTGTTGCAGTAGCGGCGATAAGTTCTTTCCATACAGACTATTGGGGGGTGTGCACCCTGCTAGGGTGCAGAAGGTGGGCAGCAAATCTCCGAGCTGAACCAGTTTATCGGAGACAAGCGCTTTTTTAACTTGTGCAGGCCACGACAGGATTAGGGGGATATTGAGCAACTCTTCATACATGCACGGACCTTTAAACGGCAACCCATGCGCGCCACCTAAATCACCATGGTCTGAGGAATAGATAACGACTGTGTTTTCGCTTTGGCCTGTGGTCTGAAGACTTGTGAGGATTGTACCTATATACCGGTCGAGTGCTTCAATCAAATCGTAATAGTAAGAGAGATAGCGCCGCCAATCTTCATCCTTGTAATTGACGCTGAACTTTCCCTGATCGTCTTTTAAGAATTTCTCTTGAGGTGGAGGCTTCTGCGAAAGATCGTCATGTGTATTGGAAAGTGCTTTTGCATGTGGCCGTATGGGATATTCGGCTTTGTTTCTAATGGCATAAATATCATGGGGATCGATAAAACTGACTGTCAGACACCAGGGCACACTTTGCCGCTCACCGATCCACTCCGCCGCCAACTGCGCCGCTTTGTCGTGCCGGGCGAATTGATATGTTTCAAATCCATATTCCCACAGACCATTCTCTTTGGGCGGTCTTTCTTCGAGGAGATGCCATTTGCCGATATAGCCGGTCTGATAACCCGCTTCATGGAGCAGACTTCCGAAATTAGGGATTGAGGGCGAAAGGGCTTGCTGCGCGCCATCCCAGTTACGCTGAAGCATGTTTTGTGTGACACCTGCCTGAGTCGGATAACGGCCGGTAAGCAGATTGGCACGCGAAGCGGAACATTGCGGTGTTGCGCAGAAGGCATTGGTAAAGGTCATGCCCCGCGATTGCAGGCGCTTACGGTTGGGCAAATGAAGATACCGATGGGGGATGTTTTGCCGTTCCTGGTCGGTCAATATCAACAGGATGTTGGGGCGGGAATCCGTATCTCTGGCCCGGGCCGTCATTGGCCAGCCACAGCAAAGCCCTAGTCCTGAGGCCGCTACGTTACAAAGAAATTTACGCCGCCGTGTCTTCAAATGAAATCTCCGTTATTTAGCCTATGGGAGAAGTTCCTTTGCCATTCCGTATTTTTCATCGAGAAAAGTCAAAAAGTTATCGCCCATTTTCGCGCAAAGAACGATAAAGCCGGCGACAATGGCGAGGCCGATTGCGGCCGCCATTGTTGTTGTGATGATATACATCAGAGCATTTGTGATCTCAACGCCGGAATCTCTATGACTTTGAAAGGCTGTAATTCCCAACGCGAACGCGATAGCCAGAGGCAAGCAGAGCCAAAAGGGCATGAAGTTCAACAGAATCAGCAAAAATATAACGAGAAGCATAATTCGTGTTGAGACACCTGCTGCTTCAATAAATTCCGGCCGTCCGACTCCGAAGATAGGCGCCAACTGTCTCATGGCCAGTGCTTGCAGCCCAATGCATAACAGCGCAGGAAGAATAGTGAGAAGTAGAAAAGTTGTAATGACCATTGCCGGTTCCGCCGTTTGACTTCTTGATTCAGTATGATTTCTGACTTTCTAATTTACTTTACGAATTTCAACCGTCGATGGTTTTGCACCGTACGTGATCTTAATTTCTAAGGCTTTCATTTGAGGACTGTAACGCCAACCGTTTTCAACCTTGCCGGGATTCTCCACACGTTCCAGGGGGTGTCCATCGACCGAAATGACCAGGTGTTCGTCCGATGGATCCGGCATAGGCTGGATTAGTGTATAGGCAGGATATCCCTCGAAAAAGTCCGATGAAAACTTCGGCCATTCGTTTTTATCTGTTTCCAGAGAAATCAGGCGGCTTCCGGAACTTATGGTCCGGGCGCCGCACCGGATGGTTTTAATCTGCAAGCCCTGGCCTCGAAGACGATACTCATTGACCAGGATGTTCTCAGGGTTGATATCGGCGGGGAATCTTGTTTCGAGCATCAGGTTATAGCTATCGGGATAGCAACCGGCATGGGGATGGTCTTTGTCGTATTGCATCCATTCTGTGCTCGTGGTGATTCCTTTCGCTGTTTGGAGCCAAACCGGTTCCTGCGCAAATTCCGATAACTCCTGCAAGCCATAGGCATAAACCAAACCGCACCAATTAACAGGAACTCCGATCCAGGAATGTGTGAAATGTGTTGTGCCGAATATGGGCGTGGTGGCATAACGCATGGCCGGAAGGTGTTCCAAATTCCAATGGTATACAAAGGGAAGCCCGGACCAAGCCCAATAGCGGGCCTGTTCGATGTATTCGGCGTTTTGGGTCGCACGAAAAGCTTCGACATTGGCGCGAATCCCGTAGGCGGACGCGAGGATGTCAGGGCAATGCAGAGGACATTCCCAGCCTTGTGCGCCACGGGGCACCCGGTAACGTTCCAGCGCCTCCAGTCCGCGAAGTCCATCCGGCAAAAATATCTTGTCTCCTGTAACACGCACATATCGAAGAATCTGCCAGGCGTGCCGGCCATTGGTCCCTGAAGTCTGTTCGCCGTTTTGTCCTAACCGTTTGTGTTTCTCACTACTAGGATGCCAGCTCCATCCACCTTCCTTTTCCTGATTTTTAATCGTGCGTTTAACCGCGTCCCGCCAACCTTGCATTGCCTCTAAAAGGTGACCGCCATAAAAGGGATATTCAGCCTCCATGATATGACAATTCCATGGTGACCAGAGACATTCCGGACCTCTTTCTTGAATCGCCCGGTTCATGACCTTATCCGCAAAGGCGATCAGTTCTTCGGCTAATTTCCGGTCCGGATTTGTGTAGGCATCGAAGCGCAACAGTGCGGCGAAGCCCGGTGAAGGTTGTGCCGCCCAGGTGTCGCCCGCACAGTGCCGCCAACCTATATCTGCTTCGCTCCAGACAGCGTTTCGGAAGGCTTGACGAGAAAGTTCCTTTTCATCGTTCCAATTTCTTGGTGGTGGCGGCGGCTCCGTCTGATCTGCTATTTCAAGATATTTCCGCATGGCCGCGAGAATTTCCCGGCCCGGTAGCGCCGATTGAGTCGCGTGCGGGAATTTGGGATTGGCGGAGTGATCGACATAGACAAATTGTCTCAAGACAATCCGGTTGCCGTCCTTCATCACATATGATTTTGAGCCCAATAACTCATTCTCTTTCCGCCATTCGGAAATGGAGGGGACCGATAACTGCATTTTGCCGTAATTGTTTAACGACTCGGGCGCTCCGAGGTTAAATTCGGCGCCGGGCAATGTATTTCCATGGTCATCCCATGGTTCTTGGGGATTCCAATAGACACTTACCAAACTGCCCTTATTGAAGATCGCCATCATCGGAACCGCGATTTTGCGGGGATGAGGGATCGAGCGGTTATGGAGCGGCGGATCGGCATCCAGCAAACTGGATGAGAAATCTTGAGAGCCAAGGTACTCGACTCCGCCAAACAACGCCCCTTTATGTTCGATTCCGTCGCCACCATCACCAAAGGCAATTTGCGGACCTGCAAACCGTAGTATTTCGGCATAGGACCCGGTCTGTAGAACGGTCTCGATAATTAACAATCCCCGGTCAGAATCCCATGTGTAGGTTTGGGCGATTTTTGATTGATTTTCAGCACTGGGTATCCAGGGCAACTCTGTTTCGAGTTTAATGCCGTCGTCAGTCCGGACTCCTTCAAAATTGAGCTCGTGTTCTACCGGATCCAATCCGACAGTGACCAACTCAGCCAGAGGGTAAATAGTAGCTATACGATTCCAATCATCCTTTTCGGATATTCGCGTAAATATCTCGCCATACCGGTAAAGGTCACCGACCGGAGTTAGTTCGATTTTGACACGAGGCCGTTCCACAAGAACGACGGATATTTTCTTTTCATCATTGGGATATACGAAAATTTCATCGTATTGTGTTCGCTCTGTGTCGTTTGGACCTTGGGCGTGCAGTTGGTAGGCCGCGGGTGTTCCGAAATTTAATCCGCGCCAGGCGATTCTTACGGATGCACCTGGATCGATAGCCGGTAAGTTTTGCTCGGCCGGTCCAAAAAGTTCGCTCCCGTTTCCATCGGTGAACCAAATTGAGACCGGAGTTTTGCTCTCGGCGCGGAGTGTGCCTTTTCCTGTATTCTTAACAAAAACACCCGCAATCACCGGCTCACCGCTCCGGATCAAAGCCTCACCGAAGGCGGCATCCATAATTTGAATATCCGGCAAAAAGCGGAAGAGACCCAGCCTGCCGATTTTGCCCGGAAGTTTGCAGATCACTTGTTCCGGATCACTCTCTGAGCGATTCCGAATGGCCTGGAGGTGCATTTTGCCTTTCTTAAATTGAGCCTTGTTATCCTGTGCCGCTTCTTGGATGAGTGTGGCTCCTTTAGGACCGAGCGAAGTGGTTACTACGGAACTTGTTTCGGAGTCGTTGGTCCCTGCGATTACGAATCCCTCCCTGATATCTTGCCAATTGATAGGCACAAAAGCCTTGTGATCAACTACGGGAACCTCTTCGGTTTCCTTAATCCGCATGTGCAGAAGCATAGGTGAGCCAAATACAGCCCAGTCGTAATTGGATGTGCCTACAGGATGTGTACGGAACTCGAAACTGACTTTTTTCCCGCCCATGTCACTAATTTCGGAGATCATGCTTCTCCATCCGGGAGATGTAATTGTGCGTGATTCAGGGGTGCCGCTGAGCAGTTCTTTCCCGTCAGCAAGAATGCTGAATTGAACACCGTCACAATATGTTTTGACATCATTCTTGAATGGGACGCCGTCACGTATTCCGATTGCGGCAATGAAAAAGAGCCGGTCACCCGGTTTGCATTCCGGAAGCCTGGAGGCGGGAAATCGCAATGTATTCCAGCCTTCCGAAACCGTATGTAGGAAAATTCCCGGCTGGGATACGCCACCACAGATTTCGCCCCTTGAGGCGGCGGGAGCGATGGCTCCCGGAGATGGAACCGCCGTCTCGAATTCGTCGACAAAGTCATGTATCACGTCGATTACGCCCGTTTGGACTGTCATGTCCGGTTCCTGGGCGGATGCGAGAATCGCGAGGCCATAGATGAAAGCGGCTATGTAGTAAATCGTTTTTGCGGGCATGATCCTGGTTCTTAAACGGTGCTTCATTTATAAGAGGGAGGTGATTGAGCAACCAAACACCCAATGGCGGTATCGGACCTCTTTTGCTCTCATGATACTATAGGTACGGGATGATCGCTCCAAGACGTATGTCAAAACTCTCAACGTGCGGAATCTTGTGTATCGTTTTGCTTGCTGCTGCATTTGGCGCACGGGCGCAGGAGACTGTTCCGAATCCATATCCCACCCGCCTCGATCTGCTGAGCGATTCGGAAATCGGCGCATTCATACGGAGAATCAATCAAGAGAATTTGGCTCTGCAGAGCAAGATTGAACTTACCACCCGCCTTTGCTTGGGCATTCCGTGTCAAACCAGAGACATGGGGGAGAGAGCCGGGGGGACGGCGGCCAAAGAACCCCTTTGGAATTTCAAGCGGGTCGATCCGATATCATTTGTGGAGCAATCATATGCACTTTGCTTAGCGCAAGATTGGCCCGATTTCATAGACAATCTCAAACGGATGCGTTACCGAAAAGGTGAAGTTGGATTTGCAAATCGGAACCATTTTCTTGTTCCGGACTGGCTTAAGGCGAACCGATGGCTCTTCCATGATGTAAGCGCGAAACTCGCCGGAGAGAATACATTTCCAATCGCCCGGTTTATTGCGCGCAAGGAATTCTATGAACAAGCCGGTGAAATCCGGTTGGCGGCGGAAGTTAAGAATACGACGGCGGTTGTTGAAACGATCCCATGCCGAATTGTCAATGCCCTGCTTGAAGGATTGCAGACCGGGGATTTAGCGGTTTGTTTGTCGAATGAATCGTCGGATAAAGACGATATTGTGGGGATCATTGTATTCACGTCTGAGGGAGCCATGATTCGTTATGCTTCACTTCTGTCAAAAACCGTGATCGAGCGGCCCCTTGTTCAATTTCTGGAGGATAATCCGAAATTCGCCGGAGTTTTGGTGGTTCGTCTTCATGCCCGCGCGGACATGATTTCCAGGCCTGTGCCTTTTACTTTAGATTTGGGGCCTAAACGCGCACAAGAAAATCATACCGATCAATCCAAAGAACCATAAAAATACTTGTGCATCGAATGCATCGTTACCTGCAGCTATGCGGTATGCACATTCAAGCGAATGCCTTAAGCAGAACATGTCCAAAACACCGGCGATATATACAAGACCTTCGAGGTCTTCAAAGCCTTCAGAGTGTAGAGAGCGGTCTTTGGCTGTCAGCAAAGAAATTGTCCGGCCATGGTTATGCAATGGCGACGAAACAAACCGAAAGGTTTTGTCTCGTCTCATCCATGGCGAAAATTTGAATGCTTTGCAGCGCTTAGAGTGCGAAGGACTCTTATCCGGTGTCGATTTGATTTATGTCGATCCCCCCTTTTTTGTGGGGCAGGATTTTTATACGTACTCCAAAACAGCCGAGCGCGGAGATGGGCATGATGAGGCTGTTTATTCCGACCGTTGGGCGGGCGGTTTGGATGATTATCTGGATATGCTCCGCCAGCGGCTTGAACTCCTGCTGAAACTTTTATCACCGAATGGAAATCTTCTGCTTCACCTGGATTGGCATGCCGTGCATTATGCAAAAGTGCTGTTGGATGAACTGTTGGGGAGAAACGCTTTCCGGAATGAAATTATATGGTGTTATACGGGGCCTGGTTCACCCAATATGCGTCAGTTCAACCGGAAGCACGATTCGATTCTTTGGTATGCCAAAGGCGATTCCTGGACCTTTAACAGCAGCGCCGTACGCCAACCGCATCACAATAAAACGCAGGCGAATTTCAAAAAGGGATTGGGGGGCTCGGGATTCGGGCCTGAAGAGAGAAATCTGCCTCCCGGTAAAGTCCCCGAGGATTGGTGGAATTTTGCGGTTGCGGCCCGCTTCCCGGTTGATGGTATCCGTCGAACCGGATACCCCACCGAAAAACCGGTTGCCCTACTGGAACGTTTGGTATTGGCTTTGAGCAATCCCGGTGACCTGGTATTGGATGCCTTTTGTGGCTCCGGGACGTTGCCTTATGTGGCGGAGTCTTTGGGGCGGCGTTGGATCGGGATCGATAACTCAGTGTTCGGTATTCATCTTGCTCGTAAACGGCTCATTGCATCGGCAAAACATATATTTGCTGTAGAGCGTTTAGATGGGGATGCCGCGTATCAAGTGCAATGCGGCCCTGTAGATACTTGCTTTGATTTCGAAGTGTGCAGCAGCTTCGATGCCATTTCATACGGTGAATTAGAGAATGGCGTTTTCTGCTCGCAAGCGCATCTTCTGCAACTCGGGCGGGAAAAAGCGAGAAGATTCTCACCGGATGGATTCTTGAGTGAAGGAAGATGTGAGCAATTGGAAGGTTCTTTACAAAAGATAACAGAAGAATCCGGCGGGTATATCTGGAGTTTGGCCTTGGATGAGCGTGGCGTGTGCAGTGTCTAGCGGTTTTTGTGCCTACATTTCTAACTTAATCAATTTCTGATGAGTCGATTTCCGGCTCCGTGTTTTCCGCCGGTGTCTCAGTTTCTTTGTCTTCATCACTTAATAGCGACTGAATAACCGGATCGTTGGGCAACATTCTTTGCGCGATTTCGAGATGATGTTTTGCCGCTTCTTTATTTCTATTAAACAAGTGCATTGCACCCGCCAAAAAGCGTTTGCGCACATTGCCCGGTGAGAGATCGGCTTGATGTTCCAACGACAGCATGATTTGGGAGAAACGCTGTTGATTTCCATAAAATCCGCCGACTTGTTTCTGCAAAGTTTCTGCGAGTTCCGGCCAGATTCCGAGCGCATCGTGAATTGCCTCTGAAGCGACATCGAATTCGCCTAATCCGAAGCGGCAATGGGCAATTGCCGCCAATGCCACCGGGCTTTCCGGACGCTGGTCCAGCGCTTTTCGATAGTATTCGACTGCGTTTCCGAAATCACTCTTTGAGAAAAGCGTGTCACCCGCCTCCAAATTTTCCATAAAGTTTTTTTCTTTAGGGACTTTCTCGATTTCTTCGGTTACAGTCTTTTCGGCCATGACCAGCCGGTTCTGGGCGGGGCGGGGTGGAATTACCAGAGCGCCTTCGCGGGGGATCACATAATTTTGTCCGGCCGGCCGTTTGAGTTCGATTTCGTTTTCGGCGTGAAGAAAATACCCCTTATTGAGTTGCCCCAAAAAGGCGGTGTGTGGTGCAACTCTATAATAGCGGTTCCCATCGTAGGCCAAATAACTTCCACGATAGTACGTGGGTGAGTTGCGGTATTTGTTTTCACAGTAAGCGGATGTTGTTACACGTTGCAGGCTGACCCCGAACCCATCCGAGTCATCATAATAAGGTACATAGGTATTATCGATATCCGCACTGGCAGGAACCGGTAACAATGCCATGCCCGCGGTAAGAAACAGCATAACGATACATGCCGCGATCCCTGCGGAGATCTGCCGCCACTTAAACCGGTCTATTTTGAGAAACGATTCGATCATGGGCGTTAGCCCTCCTTACGCCATAATTCGAATTCAAGGATAAGTGTAACATAGAGACGGCGTCTTCAACCATTCATGCGGTCTTAATCGTGCTTTAGGCGGAATTCAAACTCGTAGGGGACCTCAAGCACCGGGGTTTCGGTGATTTCAAGCCCATTCTCGATTTTTCTGGTTTTCGGACGTTCCGGATCTTCAATCAAACGGGTGATGAGGACACGCACACTGTACAATTCGTAGTCATTACAGGGGAAATAGAGATATCCCCGGATCATTGCATCCGGGTAGATGGTTGTGTCAGCCATCGAAAATCCCTTCTCCCGCAACCCGGTCGGCTGAACATCCGTAACGGGAACGTGGATGATGCCTCCATGCCGGTAATGATGTCCCCAACGAGATGTATGCCAAACAAAAACCGGCTCGTAGCGAGTACGGACGATCATGGCGGGGAGTTCGGTGGGCTCCAGCGGACGAAATTGTTCACCACGACTACTAAATAGAAGAATCTCCGAGAGCATCAGGCGTTGACGTTCTTGGGTTCTGTTTTCGGCAACCAATTCGAATGTGGTGACATTGGAATTAAGACCACGGGGATTCTTGCAAGGAAGGAGAGAAAGGCTAATACCCTCTTTGGCGATTGTCAGTCCTTTTCCTTCATAGGATCGGTAGGCCTCATCCGTTTCGATGGGGATGTAGGTTGTTGAGCAACCGTTCAGCATCCCTATGGCCAATAAGGCCATTAGTGAAAAAAAGACGTGTTTTCCATAAGCTGCTTTTCTAAGTAATTGAATCGCCGAATTTAGAGACGGTAGCGTGTTATTCATGTCGAATCGAATCCTCCACCAGGGAAATTCGCCCGCTGAAATCTAATGTTTACATGGCTCAGATGTGAGGTGCGACGGAACGAATTCCACCACATTAAACGAATGGGGGCCGCCGTTTCTTCACTTCAAATCTATACGCACTGTGACACCGTCAGGCTGGTTGGTGAAGTCAAGCCGCAAGGTTGAAGAATCCCCATCCCATTTCGATTCAAACGCGTCGATTCCCGCGTTTTGGGGGTAGGTTAAGTCAACTTTTACCGGATGTTCGGCCATAAGGATGCGCATTACCGCACGAGTGCCTGAAGGGCCTTTGGCTTCAAACGCAAAGGTGTCGTTGCTGCGTTCCAGTTCTGTTACCCGGCATGCCGCCGCGGCAACCAGGGGACGTTCTTTGGGGGCATGGGCCAAATCGTAAAGAAAACTCACATGGCCAAGCGGCATCTCTTTCCGCTGAATAATCGGCAAAGCCGGATCGAAGAGGTCGATGAACCGGCCCTCCAGAACGAACGAGTCGACCGAGGGACTCTCATCCATAACCGCGGTGATGTGATAGGGGCCACGGCGCAGGTGTAAGTAGTTTTGGGACTTGAACGCGACTCCGATGCCTTTTTCTTCCATCATGTGGCGGATAATTCGGCGGACATTGCGTGCACCGTATTTATCCATGGCTAATTTTTGCGGATCACGGCGGGATATCGAGATAATACCTTTGCCAGCCCGGTGCAAGCCCTCATCCGGGGAGCGAGGCAATCCCAACTGCTCGAATAGATGCTCAGAGGGGCATTTATAATCAAAATCCTGGTTCCACCATTCGCGGATGCTTTGATAGGGATCCCTGTCACTCCCATAGAACGCCAGGCAACCGCCCTCTTTGACCCAATCGGCCAATACCTCATGAACCTGCGGATTCATAGGTTTCATGGCCGTATAGGACATAAGCAGAACAGCCATGCCGGCCAGCTGGCTCTTTTCTTGGATTCGCTCCATTTGAACCGGCTGTACCGGAACGCCGTGTTTTAGGAGCGGTAAGATCAGGCCGTACAGGTTGGAATGGTTAGGATCCTCCCATTCCTCGCCGTGCGCCATGAATCGTTGAAACATAAGTGTGTCCGAAACCAAGACGCCGATACCGCGTGTGCCGCAATCCCAGACAATTTCCTTTTGGTCCATGTCATTTAGCGCACCGATCAATGTCAGGAGTTCGGTGGCATAACGCGCGGGAATACCCTGTTTGGAACCTTCTTCCGTTTCGTAACTGCCTTTAAAGATACGGCTAGGCCAAGGCATGACCTCGTAATAATGGGTTTGGGGCCACATGAGTTGGGCCACATAGGTCTTCTCGTAATTTTCTTTGTAGTTCTCCCACGTATAGTTGGGATTGTCTTCAATCGGATCGGTTAAAAAATAGACGCGGCGTTTTGTTGTTTCATCAGGCCGGTCCAACATGGTCATCGAAACCATTTGACCGTATTCGACAAAAGCGGTTTCAAACGTCCTCTCCTTAACACGGCCCCGGTATTCATTGGGTGTGCGGGCTGTGCCGGTCCAGACCTGGGCGATATAGCCATCCATATCTTCCAGGGAAGCCAAACTCGATTCGGGGCTTACGATTCCCCAGGCGCTGTAATTGATCATGCTGTGGGTGGGGACCAAACAGCGCACATTGCGTCCCCGCGATTCGCCGTAGGATTTTGTGTAGGCGAAGATCTCTTTGAGCGCCCGATAATAGAGATGGTATTTCAACTTTGCCGAACGATAGGTGGCTTCGGGCGAACTATGTTGCGGTTGCCATGGCTCACCATAGTATGCCTGCCATTCGCGTTTGAATCCCTCGCTATATCCGCCACGATTCCAAAATTCCGGCTCCTCTAAATGGACAGCCGTAACACCGTTATCGATGGCGATTTTGATTAGGCTTTTTAAATATTCGATATAAGCCAACGTGGGAACCATATAGGGTACACCGCCGCCGTGCATGATCGGCTCACCCTTGCGGTCTACTTGGCCTTCATCCCAATGGTCTTTGCCATCGAAGGCACCATCGAGGTAGTCTTGATAACCTCCCCAAGCAACACCGGTCATGAGGTGAATGCCATATCCGCGTTCCCGCCAGCTCTTAACCCGGTCCGGAAAACTTTTATTCACGCCGTAGACAATTGCCACGTCGCTTCTTAAATCGAGCGCCGGTTGCCATGCCTGCGCCGTTTGAAAACATGTCTTTTCCGGATTGTCTTTTTTATTCGTCATACCTTCATCCGTCCCACAATAAGCCGCTTGGTCTATTGTGCCTATATAGAATAACACACTCATCGATATCCAAACCAATGTTCGCATACCGCTACGGGATTGTTTTATATACAAAGGGATGTGCATCGCCGGCCTTCTCCTCATTTTCCTGATTTTTACCATAGTCAGAGGCAATATGTTTATGCAAGTTTGACTTCGAGCCGACTTTTCTATGAATGTCTCTGTATGGCCTGAAGAATACGCCTTCTTTCGGATGGAACTAGCGGGGCAACAATAAAATTCGTTCAGGCAAAATGCTTAACCGGGCGTTAGGCGATGTGATACGCCCTTCGGCTGCCGGTGAATCGACATAGATTTGGAGGCGACCCGTGTTTACGTTATACCGGTAAAGGCTTCCCCGATACTCCACATCTTGCACACGAACCGGCAATGATAATGAATCTATGGGTTCCTGATCCGGCCTTTTTAGCTGCAAAGATTCGGGACGCAGCACGGCAAAACAGGACGCTCCCTTGAAATCGGTTGGGAATGGGAGATTGATTTCGGCCGGTTCCGCTTGATGCAGTTGGATGCGTGTGCTGGTGTGATTGCGGTGAAGGATGGTGGCAGGAAAGATGTTGGTATGTCCCATAAACTGTGCGGCAAATACATTAACCGGAGCGCCGTATAGCTCTTCCGGTGTTCCTACCTGCTCCAAGCGGCCTTGGTTCAGAAGGCCGATACGGTCTGAGAGCGCTAAGGCTTCTTCTTGGTCATGGGTGACATAAATAGCCGTGGTTCCCGTCTGCTGGACCAAATGGCGCAATTGTGCACGTGTATCGATTCGCAACCGTGCATCCAGATTCGATAACGGTTCATCCAGCAAAAGCAATTGTGGTTCGATGGCAAGAGCTCGGGCCAGCGCCACGCGTTGTTGTTGTCCGCCAGAGAGTTGATCGACGGGCCGGTCCGTAAAACCATCCAATGCAACCAGGCTCAAGGTTTCTTCGACTTTTTTGCGGATTTGATCTTTGCTCCAGCCACGGTTTGCGAGTCCAAAGCCGATATTTTCACCCGCATTCATGTGAGGGAATAAAGCGTAATTCTGAAAAACCATGCCGACCTGGCGTTGGTTTGCCGGCAAACGTGTCACATCCCGGTCACCAAAATGTACACTTCCACTTTGAGGCGACTCAAAGCCGGCGATGATGCGCAGGGTGGTGGTCTTGCCGCACCCGCTGGGGCCGAGCAGGCTAAAGAACTCACCCGCCTTGATTTCGAGTGAAAGTCCATCGATTACAGTCGTGCCACTGTATTCTTTTACCAATTGATTAAGAGTAACCGCTATCGCCATATCGTTTTTAGGTATCCCTAATTCGCCAAGTATTCCCCATGTTTTAGAATTAGGAGATTACTTCAATCGTATCAATTGTGTGAGAGTCGGCCTTTTAAGAAAGACACTCCCAATCCCCTCGCGCGCTACGGCCGGATCGTGCAGCCGGATTAAAAATTCCTGCAAGATACGCTGATGTGATCCGGCTCGCGCTTTAGCCAGTCGAAGCCGGCTTCTTGAGCCAACCGGCTGAGTACCGCGATGTCCTCCGGTTTGTGGTTTTGGGCGGTCAGGCATAATGTCCGCCCTTCGCCATGCAGATTTTCCAGATTTTTTGCGTCAGAACCATCCCAAGCGCGTATAATCTCCACGACAATTGCTTCTTCGGCCGCTAATTCGAGCAGACGATGGAAGGCGGGGCGCATACAGGGATGCATACGGAAACTATCTTTTAAGAGCGGGTCTTTGGTATCGGCAAGCCGTACATCGTCGATTTCCACCAGCAAGGTGCGGAAGTCAATTGAGTTCCGCCGGATGACCCACCGGCAGGGGCCGCAGACTTCTATTTCGCCTGCCTGCGGATTCTCTCCATGTGCAAAAGTCTCGCCGGGTTCAAGCGTTTTGAAATTCATTACCGATCCATTTCTAGACAATAAGCCAAATGAGCAGCGTAACGATAACCAATAAAATCAAACCGAGTATGACTTTGCCCCGTAATGTAAGGCGCATTGTGTCCGGAGAATCTTGAAACCGGCTCGAATCCATATTATCGAATGGATCATCGAGGCTTTTGCGGATACCTCGATCCCAAAGGTCTTTGGTGTCAATGGGTTTCTTCAATCGTTCTTACCACATAACCGATTTCTTGGTGCTAATGTCTCTATTGCAAAAATAGCAATTTGGTTGGCCGGTATCCACCCTGGCGTCTACCGTGTCTTTGCTCATTGATATTGTTTTTCTTTGCCGATTATTCAACAGAATTAGGCAGAGATTGAATAAAGTCCCGAATCTCATCGCGGATGTGACGGTAGCAATTCAATTTTTCTTCTTCGTTATCAACTTCTCCGGCGAGTTTTGGCGGATCGTCAAAACCGCGGTGTATGACTTTGGTTCGGCCCGGAAAGATGGGGCAGTTCTCATCCGCATGGCCGCAAACGGTGATGACATAATCGAAAGGTACATCTTTGAATTCACCTACATGCTGAGATCGATGGTTGGAGATATCGACGCCCGCCTCGGCCATCACTTTGACGGCATTGGGATTTAAACCATGGGTCTCTATCCCGGCGGAATAGGCTTCGATCGTGTCCGGCTTCAAACGCCGTGCCCAACCTTCCGCCATCTGGCTGCGGCAGGAATTCCCCGTGCAAAGGAAAAGAATCTTCAGTTTGAGCGGTGGCTCCGGCATTATCTCTCTCGATCGATAGCCAGACTTTTTTTGGATATTGGCTGTGTAATTTTACGTTAAAAGTCCAAAAATATGGACCAGACTCATGTAGATACCGATTAGTATAAATAGTACGCCGGTAATCCGCCGAGCCCACAATTCTATTTGTGTTATCCCAATAAAAAAGCGATTAAGTGACTTGGTCCCCAGGGCAAGAAGAACGGCAAAAAAAACGACGGGAAGAGATGTCCCCAATCCATACAACGATGGAAGAACGATTTCGGATTGCATCTTTACCGCCAATGGAATCAGGCTTCCAAAGAAAAGCGCCGCCGATATGGGGCAAAAAGAGAGCGCAAATACAAATCCCAATATCCCCGCGCCGCCGATTCCCCACGAACCGGCACGTTCTTGTATCTGTGTTTTGAACCAACCGTCACCCAATCTCACAGTGATTAATTCAAGCAGGAACATTCCCGCTAAAATCAGCACCGGCCCCAGTATTTGATTCATATACTTCTGCAGGAAAAAAGACAGGCGGGGGATGGATAGAAGACCAAAGACCAACACAACACCAAGGGCAGTATAAGCCAGTATACGCCCCAGGGTGTAGAGCAGCCCGGTCCATATCACCAATTGTGGACGTTCCACGCGGCGGCCAATATAGGATATAGCCGCGATGTTGGTGGCCAGAGGGCAGGGGCTGATCGAAGTCAATATACCCAGCCAGAGGGCCGTGCCTGCAGTCAACAACAGTTCCATTAGGAGTTCTCTCCGGCAAAAGTCCGAACTTCATCTTGGATATAGGCGAGAAATGCGGACTTGTCTCCAACCAACTCCCAAACACGGTCGAGTTTCTTCCATTTGGGTGTTTCGCCAGGTTTCGCCACGACAATGGTTTTATTTGTTAATTCGAAGTCGTCGATAAAATGCGAGTTTCCGGATTCTTCGACATTGACGACTTTCCACTGTATTTCGCCGGAAGATAAAGCTTCAGCAAATGCTGTTTGTACCGCTTCCTCACCGTAGGCTTCGATTTTTTGGCATGTTTGGCAACGAACATTCCCGTGAAAATAATAAACCAAAACATGGTTTGAGTTATCCGGATTTTCCGTCGTCTGCTCTGCCTGTACAGTTTCTACCGGCTCGGATTCGGATTGCTCTTGGATCAACATATATCCGAAACTGGCAATTACAAAAACCAGCAACACACCTGTCAGTATTCCTTTGGCATTCATGGTTATATCCCCCTGATGGACTCATAATTGTGTTTTCCGCATTAATCTTATGGGAGTAGTTTTTTAATTTCATCGACCGATGGGACTTTTCCCGATAGTTTTACTTTGCCGTCCACGGCCAGCGCCGGTGTCATCATGACGCCGAAGGCCATGATCTTGTCGATTTCGGTCACTTTTTCGATCTCGGCTTGCAGGCCGAGTTCTTGTACTGCCGCCTCGGTGCGTTCCGAGAGTGTTTTGCATTTGGGGCAGCCCGTTCCCAAAACTTGAATTTTCATTGTTTGTTATCTCCTTCGGCATTATTTCGTCTATTTATCGATTTCAATTTTTCCTGGTCTGTGAACCGGTTATCAGCAATCCATTCTTTGTTGGCCGTGTCTTTCGCTTTGCTGTGATCCAGCCAGCCATTGTGAGAAGTCTCGAAACAATCAAACGGCGGGTGATAGGGCTTAATGTCGATAAGCGGAGTTCCATCCAGCATGTCCACATCTTCGACCTGTAGAATACGTCCTTCGACTCCAAGCAATTTCACGGATGACATGCCGATTGGATTCGGGCGGCAAGGAGCGCGTGTCGCGAAAAGACCGTGAGGTTCTGTATCCATATAGGGTGTTACGATCAGTTTTGTTTCTTTGGCGCGATGAAACCAATACAGAAGCCATATTCGCTCCATGCCTTCGATATCCTTTAGCGCCTCGGCAAAGGGAGGATAGATTTCAATTTCGCCCCGTGCTCCGCGCGCGGCCCGTGGTTGGATCGGAGTACCCTGCGCATCTTGAAATGGCGTGTGAATGATTCCTATGGGCTGAACATGCATTTCCATTAAGACACCTCATGCCCGGTGAAACATGCGCCGTAAAGAATCCCGCTAAGTGTGGCCATGACAATGACCAGGAGGACGAATACAACGGTCTTTTTTGTGCCCATAACACTGCGGATCACAAGCATGTTGGGTAGCGATAACGCCGGTCCGGCGAGCAGAAGAGCCAAAGCCGGACCTTTCCCCATACCGTTCCCAATTAGGCCTTCAAGAATTGGGACTTCGGTTAAAGTTGCGAAATACATAAATGCGCCGGCCACAGAGGCAAAACAATTGGCTTGAAAAGAGTTCCCGCCTACTGCGCTGACAATCCATGAGGAAGGAATCAGGCCTTCATGCCCCGGTCTCCCCAGCAGAAGTCCGGCAATCAGTACGCCGGCGAATAAAAGCGGGAGGATTTGTTTCGCGAAGGTCCATGAAGAGCCGAACCATTCGCCCAACTCACCGTCATCGTTACAAACGATTAAGGAAAGACCGATGATTGCCGTGCTAAATGCAAATAAAGGATCTTCAGGAACCAGAGCGGCCAAGAGAATCACAGGGATCGAGGCCAAAAGAACGCGGCGCCATGACAGACCAAACCAAAAAATGAGAATCAATGCAAAAATGATTCCGAATATGCTTGTGATGATCCATTTGGAAGCATAAAGCGCATGCCATATTCCGGTGGTTTCCATTGGCTTTCCCCAATTGGCGAATACCAGAATTCCAACCATGGCAACGAAATACACAGTGTTTTGCCAAAGCGGCCGTGCCGCCTCGGCTTCAGGAATTTGCGCCTGAGCAAGGACTTTCTCGGCTTCTTCCTTGCGGAAGATCAAATGCATTAAGAGTCCAATGATGATGCTGAAGAGAATGGCTCCAACCGCGCGCGCGATGCCCAGTTCCAGGCCGAGGACACGGGCTGTGAGAATGATCGCCAAAATGTTGATAGCGGGGCCGGAATAAAGGAACGCTGTGGCCGGACCCAGGCCCGCACCCATGCGGTAGATGCCGGCAAACAGCGGCAAAACGGTGCAGGAACAGACGGCGAGAATCGTTCCGGATACAGAGGCTACTCCATAAGCCAGTATTTTATTGGCGCCCGCACCGAGATATTTCATAACCGAGGCTTGGCTTAAAAAAACCGAAATGGCTCCAGCGATAAAGAAAGCGGGCAGCAGGCATAAGAGAACATGCTCCCGAGCGTACCATTTCACCAAGTGGAGCGATTCAAGTAACGCGTTGTCGAAACGCGCCAAACCCACCGGCATGAAAAAGCAAAGCAGGAATACGGTTGCCAATACCGCGAGCGATTTCCATTCGCTTTTCCAAAACATTGTTTAAATCCAATCTTTGTCCTCTATTTGGCAAAATCGCCAAATATGTAGGCAAAAAAAATCAAACCAGTTCCAGCTGTTCTTTAATTGAGTTTTCGATTACGCCTTCGATGCAAGAAAAAACCTTCATGACGCAGGGTGTCCGAAGCTGATAGTAAACTTGCACACCCCGTTTTTGGTCTTTGATGAGTCCGGCGCTCTTAAGAACCGAGAGATGCTTGGAAACGGTGGACACATCCGCACCGATCATCTCTGTAAGTTCGCAAACGCATGTTTCTTGTTCTGCCAATCGATCAAGAATAAAGAGGCGGGTGGGGTGAGCCATCGCCTTCACAATCCTCGCGCGTGCTTCATAACGTGCTCTGTCCTTGGCATTCATAACGGACTCCTTATTTGGCGATTATACCAAATAGCCAAATAACAACAAGGCTATATAACGATATTATGAAATCGAATGGGATTGATCATGGATTGGCGTCTATTCTGAGATTGCCGCTGTAGATGTGTGTTTACTGTAATATGGTTATGGATACCGGATCCAACTTGGCCTCTCGCAAAGTGTTATTTACGTAGAGGTCCAAAGTCAGCGGTTCTTCGTTCATGTTTAGCACATAAACTTCACCCGATGTCATTTTTGAAACAAAAACGCCATCGTGTTTTGAGGACAACGGCCAAGTGTTATCTAATCTGTTTTGCGTTTCTAAACCGATTTTCTCAATGGAAAGAGTCCCATTACCGATTGGGTTCATGCGGTCCAGTATATTTTCATAGACTCTTGGCATATATCCATCTTCGAGGCGCACGATGACCTTGTAACGCTCCAGCGCACCGGCGTCAATCATTCTTTCGTCCACAAAATCGTAATCAATGAAAGAGCGCAAGTTTCTGGCGCGCTCATGATAACGGTTGAAGAATTCCCGGTCATTTAAAATCAAAGCACTCGTAGGATAGACCACGGCAACATCGATTTTGGGTTGGTGGTGTTCCAACATCTGCCGGTAACGATTAAAGCGTTCGGTTGCCAATGGGCTGGCGATGGGATTGCCGTATTCAAATAAATGGTCCGCACCGGAAGTGACGGCATTGTAGATTCGCGCCACCACACCTTTTTCATCTACAGGTCCGGCCGGTTCGAGTCCGAATGGAACGCCATAAAAACGGCAGGAGGAAGCCACCAAGCGAGTTAAAACAAAATTCGCCGGGTAATTGCTGGCTTCATTGGTGATCCGGATACCCGTCTCGGCGGTTCCCGTGCGTGTCCATGCGCAAACTTCTGCGTTGCCGGAGAAATCACTTCCATGTTCCGGACTCATATCACCGCCGGTTACAAGAAAAATCTTCACATAAGGAAAATACCGCCGCGCCAATCGGAGCCAATCTTCGGCGTAATTGTTCATCGACTGCCGGTACCATTCGACTTGCCAAAGCCAGGCTTCATCGCTGGCGGCTTCATTTCGCGGGACTGGGCGCACCTCATCCCAACTTGAGTACTGTGTGTTCCATAACTCGTTGAGCACATCAAGCCGGCCATACGCGGTACGAACATCCTTTTGAAAATCAGCAATGGCGTAAGTATCGCCGCACCAAAATCCCGGGTGCGTGTGATAACGGTCTTTGCCTTGGTCGGAAGGATGATTGCTGTGTGGATCATTAAAATAAGTCCACATGTTTCCGGACACCGGGTAGATGGCTTCGCCAAAATCTCCACTGATCCCCAAGAGAACCGATTCGTAGTCTGAAGCGTCGTTCCAGTGTTCGGAGATTTGGGCCATCAACATGTCGGCACGACGGAGCACGTGTGGATTCCAGATCGATTGAGTTCGTGTTTCCAGATTGTGCTCCATGCATACGGCAAACACATTTTCGTTGGACTCCTTAAACCAATCGGGAACGCTATAAGCCGGTCCAAGAATAATAAAAGGTGTCCAACGTAAACCGCGCGACCAGATCGATTCTGTTAGTACGTCGTAATAAGAGAAATCCCACTGGCCGGGTTGCGGTTCGAGTAAACTCCATTTCACATAGGGTTGGAAACTTGTCATACCGATTGTGGAAAGGCGGTCGACAAAATGGATTCCGTCTTTGAGCCACAAGCGGACGCGGTCACGGTTATCGAGAGATGCATCGCGGCCTTGATAGGCAACATCATTGCCACAGACGATGTCCATTTGCCGCTCGAATTCATCCAGGTCCGTTTCCTGTGCTTGAAGACATGGGACTACATAGAGGCACAGCATGGCGGGAAACAGTGCCTTCCATACCCGGTTCGATACGGAATTTCGATAAGAGGATTGCTTCATTGAGAAGTCCCGTACCCACAGCATACCACGGCGTAGCGCCTTGCAAGCCCGTGATGGAGTTCATGTCCATTCCCCTGCTTGATGGATTTGCGCGGCACTACGCTAGTTTGGTTGATGGAAGTTCTAGTTTTATGTGGCTTTATAGGAACTCCCAATCGTGAATATGCAAAGGAATATGTGATGATGCAACCGATATCGTTGCAAATGTATACCGTGCGAGACGAAGGTGAGAGAGATTATGCCGATGCGTTGAGGCGGGTAGCGGAAGTCGGCTACCGGGCTGTTGAGCTTGCCGGATGCCCCTTGAGTGCTTCGGAATTGAAACAAGCGGTTTCTGACATTGGCCTGACAATTTCCGGCGCTCATGCCGGATACGAGCAGCTACGAGACAATCCCCAGGAAGCCATCGACTTTAATCTTGAGCTTGGAATTCGCTTTCTTATTTTGCCTTGTCTTGATGAGGAATACCGGGCCGATGAAGAAGGATGGAAGAAGACCGGCGGCGTCATGAACGAAATAGGACAGCGCTGCAAAGAGAACGGTTTGGTATTTTGTTACCACAATCACAATTTTGAATTTGAGAGATTCAATGGCCGGTATGGTCTGGATATTCTGGCTGAGTGTACGGAATCCGAGTTGGTGCAACTCGAAGCCGACACCTATTGGATTCAGTATGCCGGTGAAGATCCCGCCGCCTTTATCAGCAAGCATCGTGGACGTTGCCCGCTTGTGCATATCAAAGATATGGCGGCCGGCCCCGGCCGTGAATTCGCCGAGGTTGGGACCGGAATCTTGGATTGGATGAATATCTTTTCGGCGTGTGATACATCCGGTGTGGAATGGCTGATTGTTGAGCAAGACCGCTGTGCGAGGCCGGTGTGGGAAAGTATCCAAATCAGCCTGAATCGGCTCAAAGAAATGGGGAGAGTCTGATATTACTAAACTTAAGGGCAATCGATTACTCCTGGCGACATACGGTCCATAGCATGTATACTAGTCGGATTAGATAACTTTCAATGAGAGGATTGTTCCCATGGGAAAAATGAATCGTAGATCAGCAATGAAGATGACGGCTGGCACTGCCGGTGCTGTAGCCGCCGCGCAACTGATTGGAACCTCGAAATCGTGGGCGGGCGCCAATGACACCATCCGCATTGCGGTTTTGGGTGTGAATGGACGCGGAAGATCGCATATTAATGGCCATCAACCGGCGGAGAACGTCGAAGTCGTTACCTTGTGTGATCCTGATGAGCAGATTCTGGCCCAAAGGGCTAAAGAATTCGGCGAAAAATACAATAAAACCTTCAAGACTGAGACCGACCTTCGCCGGGTTTTGGACGATCCGGACATTGATGCCGTGAGTATCGCTACGCCGAATCATTGGCACTCGCTGGCAGTGATTTGGGCTTGCCAGGCCGGCAAAGATGCTTATGTCGAAAAGCCCGGCTCGCATAACATTTATGAAGGCCGCAAAATGATTGAAGCTGCGCACAAGTATAACCGCATTGTGCAACATGGTGTGCAGCTACGCAGTTCACCGGCGATCCAAGAAGCCGTCAAACTGCTGCGTGAAGGCGTGATCGGCGATGTTTATATGGCCCGTGGATTGTGTTTCCGTTGGCGTGCTTCAATCGGCCATAAGCCGGTGGAACCGGTGCCTGACTATCTCCATTACGATTTATGGCAAGGTCCGGCGCAAGAACGTCCGTTCACACGGAACTTGGTTCACTACAACTGGCACTGGCACTGGGATTACGGTAACGGTGATGTCGGAAACCAGGGTATCCATGAAACCGATATGTGCATGTGGGGCCTCGGTGTCGATACCTTCCCTGACAAGATCACGGCCATGGGTGGCAAGTTCCTTTGGGATGATGATAAGGAAACACCTGAAGTTCTGACCACGCTCTACAAATACACCGACCAGAATAAGATTATCCAATTCGAGACGCGTCCTTGGTGCACCAATACGGAAGACGGCGCCACCGTGGGTAACATCTTCTACGGCAAAGATGGCTATATGGTTATTAAAGGCTATGGCCGTTTTGAAACTTATCTCGGAAAGGACCGCGAACCAGGGCCAAAAGGCGATTTCGATCCAGCCGATCTCCATTACGCCAACTTCCACAAAGCTATTCGCAGCCGCAAGACATCCGATCTGGACGGCCCCGTGGAAACGGCGCACCTGGCTTCGGGTCTCGCCCACCTGGGGAATATTTCCTACCGTCTTGGCCGGGTGCTTGATTTCGATCCGGAGAAGGAAAAATTCAACGGCGACCGGGAAGCAAACAGAATGCTCACGCGCAAATACCGCAAACCTTTTGTTGTTCCTGATAAAGTATAAGTGTAAGAGCGAAAGTTGAATGCCAAACGGCCCGGAGTTTTCGCTCCGGGCCGTTTTTTATGTGCTAGACTATGGCCGGTCCTCTGCGTTTCTCGGGAGTCTTTATTCCAGTGTACGGGAGTTGGGAAAATGAAAACGAATGCAATCCTTATCTGTGTGTTAGGTTTATTTTTTGCGGCTGGGGCTCAGAAGGCCGATTTTATGCCGATACAGAACGGCTCTGTCTATGAGGGATTGCGTATCGGGAGCGACCTTACCGCCGATAAACCACAATCGAAGTGCTGGTATTACGGGGGAAAATGGTGGGCGGTATTAAGCCCGGGGCAAACACTGATCTTGTTCTCTTTCGATGGAAAAGAATGGCGGCAGGAATTTGTTTTACAATCTGAATTCACGGCCTATGCGGACTGTTTTGTGGATGGAAGCGATGTTTATATTTTGGCATATGCTTCTCGATTGACAAAAATCTTCAAACTGCATGATGCGGGCGGGAACTATGAGATTGCACCCGGCTGGGAAGAACCAGTGGCTTTGGAACTGAATGGCTCCAGTGAGTCGGCCACATTGGTTCGCGATTCAGCCGGCGTGTTGTGGGTCGCCGCTGAGGAATTGACCAACATCAATCTTTATCATTCGACGCTAACGGAGCGTGATTGGGAAGGTCCGGTTACTGTCCGCGAGGGTGTCGATGGCGACGATATTGCCGTGCTTACCAAACTTACCGGAAATCGGATCGCTGTTATTTGGTCGGATCAGGCTCGTGGCGAGTTTGGCATGGCCATACACGAAGATGGCGCACCTGTTGATGCGTGGACATTAGAGACAGCTGCCAGCGGCGGACCGGTTTCAGATGATCACATCAATGTTGCCCTGGCTTCCGATGGAACCCTGTATATGGCGGTCAAAACCGAATTCGACACCAATGATATGATCCAACTTGGTGTGTTACGCCGCACGCCAGATGGAGAGTGGTCTGAAATAATTCCGATTACCGTACTTTCGGCGACAAATACCGGCACGCGTCCTATTGTGCTTCTGAATGAGCAAGCGCAGGAAATCTACGTTTTCTTTACCAATTGGGCTGATTCTCCGCGCACGATATCCGCAAAAAGTTCACCGCTTTCCAATATTGAATTTCCGCTGGAAAGCATCCGGATTATGGAATCGAAATACGATCTCAATAATGTCACTTCAACCAAGCAGAATGTCGACCGTCAGACCGGGCTCATGATTATGGCTGCTCCCGCCAATTCACGGACAATTGACTACGCCTTCATTCGCGATTTTGCAGCGCTTGGCGGCAAGGCCTCATCGGGGGATTGGGAGAGATATTAATTTCTTATCGAGGCTTGGTTTGGGGCCAGTCGATTTCGACTCCTTGGTCCTGTATCCAATTTTGGAATTCCTGAAGCAGGCTTTTTGTATTGCGGACCTGCCGGGGAATCGTCTGTTTGCGAAGGCAAAAGGCTGCCAGTGCGCCCGCCGCTTCGCCGATGTTCCATTCCACCGGATGCAATCGGTAGCAGCCGTTGGTGATGTGAGTAACACCCAAGTTTTTACAGGCAGGCAGCAGGTTTTGCATCCGAATTGGGATGAGTGCTCCCAAGGGGATTTGAAAGGGCAGGGAACTGATATCCACGTAGTTTACGCCGCTGGTACTCGGATGAAGGTCGATGCGGTAACTGCCCACGCCCACGGAATCGTGGAAATGCTCGGCCGTCAATTCGTCTATTGATAATCCAGTGGTTTCCATGCGGGCTTCCGTGCCGACATGTTGTTCGAGTACGGTAAATTCTGCTTTGATGCGTCTGGCCTCGCGGATGTATGGATATTTTGCCAAGCCGTGCTCGGTTCCGCAGATGTCACCGCGCAAGCGCAGGCCCGGCCACCCGGTTTTGCCGTCTTCGCGCGGGGCTTCGGTCTGCATCCAATAGAAAAGCGCCAAGCTAAGTTGCATCGCACCCCGGAAATGCCTTTGAGATTCTTCATCCGGAATTTCATATAGGTTGCCGAGCCAATAATCGTTCATCGGCCAGTTTACAAGGCATATGTCGCTTGCATAGGTTCCGGGCTGAAAGTGGCCTTTGTATGCGATACGCCTGTAACGCCAAAACCCGCTCTGCCGGTTTGCGCTTTCTTCGATAGGATTACAGGTGCGCTCAATGGGCTCCAACGTAACCGGATGCGTGTACTTCCAGGAGAGCTGCTTCCCGGGCCAAGGGGGTTCCATTTTCGGCATGTAATCACACCAAAACGCATAGTCTTCCGGCCGGTCGATGGTGTGGTCTTCACCATCGAGATAGTCCATGGCAAAACACCAAGTACAGGCTTGAATGTTTAACGGCTCCGCTTTGGCTGTGGCATGCGGTTCTCCGGTTTCGCTTTGGGCTTCAGCGCCGGTGACATATTCTGTCCCGGTCATAGGGAGAAGATCGCCGAGTTCGGTGCCATCGAGTATATAGGATGCGGTGATTGTGATTTCGTTTCCGGATTCCAGGCTTTTTGCCGTAACACATTCGACATTATCGCCGGTTGTGGCGGCCCGAAGCGCTTTATGGCGCAAAAGGAGTGTTAGACGGGACGAACTGATATACGGTGCAAAAAGATTTTGAAACACTGCTAATGCGGCACGTGGTTCGTGGCAAATGCGGGATACGCTACCCAAGCCGGGATTCAAATTCCATTGATCTTTGGCTTCGGATGTCAGTGGGTAATTACGTTTGTAGTAATCGCGAATTGCCGTACGAAATTCTCTATAAGCCCGCGTGCAACCGAACTGTTCGATCCAGGGATGTTCATCCGGGGGGACCGCCTGTTGGGTGAGTTGGCCCCCGATCCAAGCGGTTTCTTCTGTCATAATAACGCGGCAACCATTCCGCAATGCAGCCAGAGCCGCCGCACAAGAGCCTAGACCGCCTCCGACAATGAGCACTTCGCATGATAATTCCTGCGCGCGGAGGGTTGGTATACTTTCTGCCGAAACAGCGATTGCCGAAGCCGGTATCCAAGAGGAAGATGCCAAAATCGCCGGTAATCCTATCTGCATGTTTTGCATAAAATCGCGTCTTTTCATGAGACATAATCCTTTGCGCATTTTGACTTTATGAAATGTCGATTTTAGCTCATTCTTTGCCGCGCGTCACTCTCTGGTGATTTGTCTATTGAAACCGGCTTTGTCAGTGGATATTGCAGATATTTGGAATTATGGTTTTTCTGTAAATACAAAAACGCCATCCAAGGAACTTGGATGGCGTCATAATTTATTGAGGATTTTTCGTTACGGTTGTCACCGCCCACCGGCGTTGTTTATCAGGACCGGTCCGCCACCCGAGCGCATCATGATATCGCCGATGCTGTTGACGCCATTGGAAGAGGAGTAGGGAATTCCATAGCGTACGCCATCCTGTGTATACATTTTGGCGGCTGCCGGTCCGAAAGCGAACAAAACATAGTCACCGGGCTTTAATTCCGGATCGAAACCGGTGCCACCGTGATCGGCGCCGCTAATCATATTGTCTTCATCGATATATAAATAGACATCGTTTCCCACTTGGCCAAAGCGTTCGGAATGGCCGCCGGACATAGATGCCAGCAGCGAGCCCGCAAAGGGATCTTTGGGTATCGAACCGAGATACGATGTTGGACTTGTTAACGGTGCGAGAACGTGAACTTGACGGCGAGAACCTTCAGGGAGAGCCCCTACGCCGGCAAAGGAATCTTTCATGCGGGTTTGGCCGATCTCTGTATCGTCGTCCCAAAAATCGACAAGCATCAGATTTCGGTCGAATCGGAAGGAATCAATCGCAGTCATTGCGGATCTCATGTCCGCTTGTGAACGAGCTATTTTTGCCCGCACCTGTGCATTGAGAAAATTAGGTACGGCAATTGCCGCCAAAATTCCGATAATCGCAACCACAATAAGCAGTTCAATTAGCGTGAAGCCGCTTCGGGTTTTCATGTTTGACCTCCATATCCCTGCCATTTACGGATAAGTGATTCATAAATGGTCGCCAAATAATCTCTACCAAGCAATTGGGTAACATACTTAATAGATGTTTACAACAGGCTTTTAGGGAATTCAGCCAAAATATCCTTACTTAACATGTGGATAAAATATATGCATCCCGCCTATGCGGCTTCCCGGTTCTCATTCTGATGCCGTACTATTAGTTCGTCATTCTCAATGTCAATGACAAGGTGCGCGCCTTCAAGGATGTCTCCAGCGATCAGCGCCCGGCCAACGCGGGTTTCTAATTCACGCTGCAAAAACCGCTTGAGCGGACGCGCTCCATAGACCGGATCGAAAGCGCTTTTGACAACGAAATCCCGGGCCGGTTCTGTGAGTTCCACCGTAATTCTCCGGTCTTCCAGTCTGTCACGTAATTCTGCCACTAGTAGATCGACAATCTTCTTGATTTCGTCTCTGGTTAGCGGCCGGAATAACACAATATCATCGACACGATTTAAGAATTCCGGGCGGAAATGTTGACGCAGTTCCTGCATAACCCGGTTACGGATGTCATCTCGCAACTCACCGTTGTCGGTGACGCCTTCCAGCAGATAGGGAGAGCCGATATTTGAAGTCATAATGACCACGGTATTTTTGAAATCTACCGTGCGGCCTTGTGAATCGGTTACGCGTCCGTCATCGAGAATTTGCAATAGGACATTAAAAACATCGTGATGTGCTTTTTCGATTTCATCGAAAAGAATGACGGAGTAAGGTTTACGCCGGACGGCTTCGGTCAACTGGCCGCCCTCTTCAAAGCCGACATAGCCCGGAGGCGCGCCGAGCAAGCGGGAGACGGCATGGCGTTCCATGTACTCGGACATGTCGATTCGGACCATGTTCTCTTCGCTGTCGAAGAGCGCTTCAGCCAGTGTTTTGGCAAGCTCGGTTTTGCCGACACCCGTGGGGCCGAGGAAGATGAAGGAACCGATGGGCCGCCGTGGGTCTTTGATTCCGGCTCTGGCGCGTATTACCGCATCGGTCACCAGTTTCACGGCTTCATCTTGTCCCACAACCCGTTCATGTAGAACCTCATCGAGTTTCAGGAGTTTTTCGCGTTCGCCTTCAACCAAACGCGAAACGGGAATGCCGGTCCAACGAGAGACAATTTCTGCGATTTCTTCTTCGGTAACTTCTTCGCGCAGCAGTTTTGAGGTTTTCTGTTTTTCAACGAGGCGTTCTTCTTCCTCTTTTAACTGCCTTTCTAACTCCGGAAGCCGCCCGTGACGCAACTCTGCCGCCCGATTGAGATCGTAGGCTCTTTCGGCCTCTTCGATTTCATGGCGGAGTTTTTCGAGGTTTTCGCGCAAGGCCTGGACTTTATGAATCGCTTCTTTTTCCGATTCCCATTGTGCGCGCATCGAATCCGCCTTGGCACGCACATCGGCGAGCTCTTTATGCAGCGCCTCCAGACGCTCTTTGCTGGCTTTGTCTTTTTCTTTCTTTAAAGCCGCCTCTTCGATTTCCAACTGCATGACTCGCCGGGTGGCCTCATCGAGTTCAGAGGGCATGGAGTCGATTTCAGTTCGAATCATGGCGCAGGCTTCATCGACCAAGTCGATGGCCTTATCCGGCAAGAAACGATCGGAGATATAGCGATTGGAAAGCACGGCTGCTCCGACTAGTGCGTTATCTTGGATGCGTACGCCGTGATGAACCTCATACCGCTCGCGCAATCCACGCAGAATCGAGATGGTGTCTTCGACCGTTGGTTGATCAACCAACACAGGCTGGAAACGGCGTTCAAGTGCGGCGTCTTTTTCAACATGCTGGCGGTATTCATCTAATGTTGTTGCGCCAATGCAGTGTAATTCGCCACGGGCCAACATCGGTTTCAGCATGTTGCCCGCATCCATTGCACCTTCGGCTTTGCCTGCACCCACAATGGTATGCATCTCATCGATAAACAGCAGAATCCGGCCTTCGCTCTCTTTAATTTCTTGCAGAACCGCTTTAAGACGTTCTTCAAATTCGCCTCGGTATTTTGCACCAGCCACCAATGAACCCATATCCAGGGCAAAGATGGTTTTGTCTTTTAGGCCCTCGGGCACATCTCCCCGCACGATTCGTTGTGCCAAACCTTCGGCAATGGCGGTTTTGCCGACACCCGGTTCGCCGATCAAAACGGGATTGTTCTTTGTCTTTCGGGAGAGAATACGAATCACACGGCGGATTTCGGCATCGCGTCCGATTACCGGATCTAACCGGCCACGCCGGACTTCATCGACAAGATCACGTCCGAAACGGGTTAGCGCATCGTATGCCGTTTCCGGATCAGCGCTGGTTACGCGTTGATGGCCACGTACATCGGAAAGCGCTTTTAGGAAAGAATCGCGAGATACTCCGGCTTCTTTGAACAGACGTCCGGCTTCTGTCTTTGTGCCTTCATCAATAAGCGCCAAAGTCAGATGTTCGACCGATACATACGAGTCTTTCAGCCGCTTGGCTTCGTCTTCGGCTTTGACCAAAACGCTGTTGAGGCGTTGGGTGATATAGACTTTTCCCGGTTCGGCTCCCGGACCTGACACACGGGGGCGATTACGCAGGCAGGTTTCGACACTGGCGCGGAATGGTTCGATGGCAACATCCATCTTATTGAGCAGACGCGGAAGTAATCCGTCACTCTGCTGTAGAAGGGCGCTTAATAGATGCTCGCCGTCAATCTCCACATGACCCATACGTGTGGCAATTGACTGCGCATCGCTGAGCGCCTGCTGGGATTTTTGAGTCAGACGATTTGGGACCATAAGGCACCTCCATCAAGAGGCGGGTACAAGATTTCATTTTATCCCGCCGCAGATTAAGAGAGGCAAATACTATTCCAAATCAGAATCTTTGTAAGTTATTGTTTATTCTAAATTTACGCCACAACCTTAAAAAGAAAACTGCGCCAATGTGGCGCAGTTTTGCGGAATTCTGTTTGAGGAGAATTGAATTGTAAATCAGCTAAGACTATGCCCCGGGAACCGGCTCAAGAGGCGGCTTGTTGTCGAACTGAGGCTGAGGACCGGCAACCGGTGCGGCCCAACGCAGACCATTGGCGAGTACACGCAGGATTTTCTCATTGTAAAAAATGGGATAGGTCTCGTGCCCGGGCCGGAAATAGAAGATTTTGCCTTTGCCCCGATGGTAGCAGCAACCGCTACGGAAGACTTCTCCCCCTTGGAACCAGCTGATGAAGACAAGGTCATCCGGTGTGGGGATGTCGAAAAACTCACCATACATCTCGGTATGTTCGAGTTCGATGAATTCGCCTTCGATTCCTTCAACGATCTGGTGACCCGGTTTCACGATCCAGAGCCGTTCTTTCTCGCCGATTTCCCGCCATTTCAGAGAGCAGGTTGTGCCCATTAGCTTACGGAATATCTTGGAGTAATGAGCGGAGTGCATCGCGACAAGACCCATGCCCCCCAGGATGCGTGCGTGCACACGCTCCACGATCTCATCTTTGACATCATCATGGGCCATGTGCCCCCACCACATCAGAACATCCGTGTTTTCCAGGACTTCTTCAGTTAAGCCATGCTCCGGCTCATCCAAGGTGGCCGTGCGGATTTCCAGGCTGGGAAATTGGCTTAATCCTTTGGCAATCGCCGTATGAATGCCATCGGGGTAGACGGCCTTAACATCGTCATCGGATTTTTCATGACGAAATTCATTCCATATCGTTACGCGAATCGGATCGCTCATGTGGGCAATTCCTTTCTTTCCATAAACGGGTGTACATAGAACCATCGGCCCATTTCAGAGTACAGTAGCGTTCCAACCAGAGGGCCAAAGGGGCGAGACAACAATACAAGCGAAACCCGATAATCCGTGCTTACATTCTTGTAGTTATAGGCGGCGTTGATTTGGTGGCCGAGTTTGCATTGTGGTGATTTGTGAAAATTGGATTTGGGCGACTATGCATTGACAGTCACTAAATCCCGTACTTCTGGAGCTCTTTCTCCGCCCGTTTCAAGTGTTCTGTGGTCTCCTGGTGTTCGCGGGGAAACCAGGTTTTTGTGAATATATCCAGAGCCATCCGAAAACAGATCACACCCTGCTTCAGATTTCTTTCATGATGGGGGCCGGGCAATGCGCAAAGAGAGAGTCCTTTGTTGGTCAGGCATTTTGCGTAGCCATACGGATCGGATTTTCTTGTGCGCACTTTAAGCGCGTTTTCAAAATGCCGTATTGAACGGAGGAGGTTATTCCGCCGATCACCGGATTGCAGCTGCGTATAACAGAATCCGAGGTTGTTATGGGTTTCACCATATTGCTGCGGTGCATCTTTCGCCGTTTCATATTCCAACGCAATGTTAAAGCGCTTAATGGCTTCCCGGATATTCCGTTCACGCTCCGCAGGGCCTTCGGCAGGACGTGTAAAGTATACAAAGCCGATGCTGTGCTGTGTCCATGCATAATCGAGCGGTGCGATTTCCGGCGTGAGCACGGATAAGGCTTCTTCAAAATGCTTCATGGCTGCATCGAGGTTCTGTTCCCGGTCACCATCGGGAAGATACATTTTCGCGTTACCGATCAGATACTCTGTGCGCCCATAATCCAGAGGGTGAGTTTCTTTCTTTAATGTTTGGGATGCTGTCTTATGGCACTCAATGGCACGCTTCAGGTTTTCGGTGCGGTCTCCATTGGGCGATTGGCCGTACGCCTTGCCTAAATCGTTTTGCACGAGGGCGTACCGGTAAACCAATTCCGGCTGGGCTGCGTATGTATCGGAAGCCTTTTGGCAGTGCTCAATCGCTTTTTTGAAATTATCCGAACGTTCACCGTAACGAAGTTTTGTATAAAGGTCGCCCAACTGATGGTGGATGGCAGCGGCCCGTAGTGGTTTGCCACCTTCTTCGGAGAGAAGCACTCCTGCCTCCAATTGCTCGATGGCATCGCGATAGGCATTTTCCCGGTTCTCGATAATGGGAATTAGGGCAAGGTGTACATTGGCGATCAATTCATGGGCCACTGCCCGGTTGGAATCGCGTTCCGGTTCAACCTTCGAGGCTTTTTGCGCGGCGTCAATAGCCTGCAAATAATCAGGCTCCGAGCAGTCAAGATGCGCGCATGCGGTCAGATAATGGACCAAAAAGAACGGTTCGCCCACAGGTTCCCGAGGCAATTCCGTGTATATGACTTTTATTCCCGTGCCTTCTGCTTGAAGTTCATAACCCTCAGGCAGTGGACCGACAAAAGACTTTAGTAACTCATGCTTCCCGGATTCGAGACCCGCATGAATTTGTTCGGCATGTTTCCCGATATCAATATCGCTATCTATTTGGGGAATGGCTTGATGAGCGTCATCGATATTGAATTGAAAAGTGTGTTTTTCCACTTTAACCGTATAGAAACGAACCAAATCCAATTCGCGCTTCCCGCCGATCAATAGCCGGAAACCGGATTTTTCCGCAAAACCTTTGGGGATTGTGCCGGAATCCATATCTTCCAGAATCGCGGAAACGGCCACAACATGGGCCGAGGCAAGCCCTTCATTTTCGAAACTTGTTTGCAACGCTTCAACAAGCTGCGGTTGGATTGAATTTTCGGGGTCGTTGCCGAAGCAGGCGATTACGTAACCGATTTCCCCCTCAGGCAAATCAGGCAGCACACATACCGGATCGGTAAGAACATTGTTTTCAGTTTGACAAAAGGCATCAGTGGCAAACACCGTTATACAAAAGAAGAAAACCGTGCCGCCGGCTATCCGATTCAAAAGACTCCTCATTGCTGGATGGCCCAACCTCTCTGATCGTTCTTACTAATTATAGGAGAACGGATAACTGATGTCAGAAGTATCTTAACAAGAGGCCGTGTGAGTTTTGGGAAGCCGATCAGGTGCTCCGCTTTGAAAAATATTGCACCAATGCATCCGCCAAGCCGGGGATGGTGTGTTCTTCGGCCTCCAGTTCAACCGGAACGCCCAGTGCGCGTATCGCTTCAGTGGTTACCGGCCCGATCGAGGCTACGATGCCGTGTTCCGTGAAGCGCTGCATCGCTTCGCATCCCACGAAATTGATGAAATTGGATGCTGTCGATGTGCTTGTGAATGTGACCGCGTCGATATCGCTCAAATCTACGTTTGGAATTTCTTTGGCCGGTACGGTCTGATAGGCAACGATGTTATCAACCGAAGCGCCTTCAGCCATGAGGGCCTGTGCCAAGTTGGGCCGGGCTAAATCCGCCTGAGGCAAAAAGATACGCGCGCCTTTCATTTCGAATTTTCCGATCAGCGCTTCCGCAACTTCGTTGGATACGAATTTCTCCGGAACCAAATCGGGAACCAAGCCGTGCGGTTCCAAAGCGGCTGCAGTAGCTGTGCCTACAGCGGCGATTCGGCATGAACTGAAACTCCTTGAATCTCCACCCGCGTTGCGCACCGCTTCCATGATGAAATCCACTGTGTTGACGCTGGTGAAGATGATCCAATCGTATTCGGATAGCTTCGCGACGGCATCGGCCATCGGACGGGGATCATCTGCGGGGATAATTTCAATCGCCGGCGCTTCGACAGTCTCCGCGCCAAGATCCTTCAGTAAATTGATAAATGGGCCCGACTGTGCCCGCGCCCGGGTGACGACGATTCGTCTGCCAAAGAGTTCTTTTTTTTTCGTACCAGGTTAAGTGCTCTCTCAATTTGACCACCTCGCCGATAACCAGCAGTGCCGGGTGTTTAATCCCCGAGGTTTCAGCTTTATCGGCAATATCAGCAACGGTTCCTACGACTGCCTTTTGATGAGCGCGAGTCCCCTGATGGATCATTGCCACAGGAGTCTCCGGCGGTTTCCCATACGATAACAGGGTTTTAGTGATCGAGCGCAGGTTCTGTACGCCCATAAACACAACGATGGTTCCATTAAATCGCGCCGCCAAGTCCCACTGAACTTCATCAGATGGCTTTCCCGGTTCTTCATGTCCGGTTAGCACCATATAACCCACGGAATAATGGCGATGGGTTATCGGTATTCCCGCGTAGGCGGTGACTCCGGTTTGGGCCGATATGCCGGGCACGACTTCGAACGGAATCCCACGCTCATGAAGATACACACACTCTTCGCCGCCCCGCCCGAAAATAAACGGATCGCCGCCTTTAAGACGGACCACAAGATTTCCCTCCCGAGCCTCTCTGGCTAAGGTCTCGTTGATTTCGTCTTGGGAGTAGGTGTGTTTGCCCGGGGTTTTCCCCGCATAAATGAGCCGCGCTTCCCGGTGCACAAGTTCCATAATGGCATTGGAGACCAGGCGGTCATAGACGACAACATCGGCGACTTCCAGGACTTTTTTGCCGCGCATTGTTAAGAGATCCGGATCGCCGGGGCCTGCACCGACAAGAATGACCTTCCCTTTTACGAGCCCGGCTTCTTTGGGGTGGCTGCGTTTTTTTGTTTGCATTGGACCTAAAAATCCGTATTGTAGAAATCCCGTTAATCAGAAAAGCAGTCAAAAAACGTGTTGAGAATCAAAAAGCGAATTTTCGCCGCGCTTGATTGCTTTCCCCCAATTTCAATTCATAAACCGAATCAATCATCTTCAGAAAGGCCAAACACATCCCGAATGGAGCGCATGGCCTCATGCGGATCGTTCTGTTTCGCGCTATCGATGAGATGCAGAATCGGATGCTGCAATAGTTTTTTTACCAGCGATTTGGTCATCGCGTCAACTTGCTTGTACTGGTTCTCGGTGAGATCGGATTGAACCGTGGCCACTTCCGATGCGCGAATCCGGTCATAAAGCGATTGCAATTCACCGATAACCGGAGAGGCCAGGTGAGAGCGGTACCAGATTAAAAATGTCTGCACTTCATCACGGATAATATGGATCGCCCGATGCCGTTCTTTGCTGCGCAGACGGCGGTTGGTGTCGACCAAGTCTTCGAGATCGTCGAGATTATACAGCCGGACTCCCCCCAATTTAGCAACTGCCGGCTCGATGTTGCGGGGCACGCCCAAGTCAATCAACACAAGATCCTTCACTTTTTGAGAAGAGCGTGTTTCCTGAATGGTTTTGCGCGAGAGAATGTAGTCTTTGGGGTGAACCGCCGTAATGACGATATCGGCATCGGCGATTCGTTCCCGCAACTGTTTAAATGCGAAATAGTCGGCACCCAGTGTTTCAGCGGCTTCTTTGGCTTTCTCCAGTGTGCGGTTGGTTACGAGCAGTCTGCCGATACCACGTTCCACAAGATGTTTGGCGGCCAACTGTCCGGTTTCGCCCATCCCCGCCACGATGGCGGTTCGATCCGCAAGTCCATCCAACGCTTGCCGGGCCAAGTCACAAGCCAAGGTCGCTACAGACAAACTGCCCCGGCCGATATCGGTCGTGCTGCGGACCAACTTGCTTACGTTAAATGCGCAGTGCAACAGACGATTCAATAACGCGCCATTGCAGTGTGAGGCGCAACAGAGCGTATACGCGTCTTTGGCCTGCGCCACAATCTGTGTCTCACCCGGGACCATGGATTCCAATCCGGAACAGACCCGGAAAATGTGCTCGACTGCCTCTTCATTTTGTACGGTATAAGTTAGGGGAGCGAGTTGTTCTTCTTCGACGCCGCCCCATTTGGATAAAAATGAAGTTAATATCTCAGGCCGCGCTGGATCCTCAGCGAATACCGCGAGGATTTCCGTACGGTTGCAGGTGGAGAGAATCAAACACTCGGTAATGGCCGGATGTTTGCGCATGGTTTCGAGCGCAATTGCGATTTCTTCCGGCGACAGGCTCACCTTGTCCCGCACCTCCAACGGCGCGCTTTTATGATTGATGCCCACCAGGGCCAAACGCATCGGAGTTATCCCGGCCATGATTCAGTGCTCAAGATCGCTGTGTTATTATTTTATCAGACAATCTCCTGCATAGATATTCGTACGTATAAATTCTAATTTACCAATCCATGTATATGTCCAAAGAATGGCCGGGGCTTCGAGTCAGCACAACTCCCTATATAACTTCGCCATCAATTTTCGTAGTCCAGTCGTACAGGGCCGATGATGCCGGAGGGCAAGGGCTCCCATTTGGATGCGTCGAATGGTTCGTAATCGATATCGACGAAATAGAAGTTTTTCCAATTCACACCTTGCCGGTCCAGGTCGATCATGCGGTTGGCCGACAGGTTGGTGACATCGATGCTGATTGTGTTTTTGCCCTTCTTTAACGCGGAACAGGGTGCCGGAATTCTCAACTGGTAGGGCCGTGTCCAAACTGTTCCCACGTATTGCCCATTGATCGATACATCGGCGCTTTCGTGCAATTCACCTAATGTCAAAGTTAAAGTCGTAGTTTCCGGCGGCCTTTGGAGTGTGAAACTGTTTTCGTATCGAACCGTCCCCGAGAACAATTCCAAGCCCGGGGTATTCGTCCAACTCCCGTAATTGACCATTTCTACGCTCTGGCTGTTTCCCTCCATATCCTGCCAGTGCATCATCCAGTTGTCGTCAAATTCAATACTCGGTTTTCTTCCGGTAATCGATTCCGGATGAGGCGGCGCTTTGAAATCGTTTCCGACTGCCAGCACGCAGGCCCTTGTCGGTTCGAGTTGTAAGTAGACTGCGCCGTCAGAGTCCCGTTTGGGCAGTGATGTAATCCGTCCGGTGACCGGATCGCCCATCACCGCGGAGTTGCCATCCGCTGCCAGATGCACCCAATCTTGGAATGCCTTTCCGGCCCGGTTTTTGATGAAATATAGTGTCGTGTCTCCATCTTTTCTGCGCACAAATTCCAGGCCCTGCTTTGCCATGGTGTCGTGTTTGATATTGAGTTTGGCGAGCGCTTCATCCAAAGACTTTTTGTTGTCGATTCTTTGGACATGTCCATTTTGTTCCTGTTTCTTGAACCGTTGCGCCAATGCCTCAGGGATAGCCGATGCATTATTGGAGGGATCGCCGGTGCGTGGATAAGGGATGGGCATTTCACCGATGAATAAAACTGTTGCTCCCTCTTCGGCGAGTTTGGCGATTGCCTCCAATGTCGAAAGGTCCACCCACCGGCACCCGGAAAAAATCAGAGCGCGATAATCGGATGTTCCGCATTCGATGTTTCCTTCTTTTGCAATTAGATTTCCGGAAACCAGCCGGTCAGAGGCGTAATCGAATTGATAGCCGTTTTCCCAAAGAACCTCGGCTGCCTCTGCCGTTCCCTCCGCGGCGCCATACAACCAGTTTTTTGAATTGTGCGCTGTGCAATATTGCAGATTATCCTTTGCGCCTTCGGCGTACATAAAAAGATCGTGGATCGGATAAAACAACAAAATATCGGAATCGTACCGGCCCGCCTGCAGCACACTCTGGGCTCTGGTGATGTAGGCATTGAGGTGGTGCAGGTGATGGAACCATGTGGCCTGTTCGCCTGCATTGGTAGATGCGTAAAAAAGCCAGCCGGGGTAGGGGACTGAATCTTTCGGCCAATAAGGAACACCATGATAGAAGACATGATTCACGCCGGCCAAGAAGAAATCATCCACGCTGGTTCGCATCCGGTCTAACGTCACCTGGAAATGCTCATCCAGCCATGTGAATGTCTCCGAAGAGACATACTTTTTATCAAACAAATGCGCTGCCGAAGAGGCCATCTTAGCCGGAGGAATTTCTATTCCTCCTTTACCGAATCCTTCCGTCTCGGAGATATCCGCAACCGCATAAAGATCGAGAAGATGTCCCGGAGAACCGTGTGCCTGAAAGCGGATTTTCATGCCATTGTCCGAAGACCATTTTTTCCAGTTCAGGCAAAAATCTTCGTAGAACAAGTTTTGGACTGTTTCCCGGTAGTCGTGCAGCACTCGACGTCCGATATCAGACTCCGGATCATTTTGAAGAACGGGAAAATATTTTAAGAGGTTGTAGCCGTTACGTTTTTGAAATTCGTCTACCAAATCAGGTGTCCAGTTTGCTCCATAAACCTCGAACGAATCGTTGAAATTCGCGCGCGGGCGAATTGGGCCAAGAGCCTTAAGCCTCTCTTCGAACGGTTGCACATAGTTTACAAATGCTTCTTGGGAGAAATGATCGAGAACCGGACCTTCCGAACCGACTGTGGCCCGTTTGACCTTTTGCCCGGTATAACCGATGCGGATGATATATAGTTCCCAATCACCTTCCGGAATTGTGAAGGCTTTCATCCATGTCGCTTGTCCACTGCCGAATATCTTTTCCGGTTCGATCAGTTCTCCCGGTCCGGTTTCGCCCTCTTTACGGATTACCAGCGCATTGATGCGCTCCAATGGATCCTCATTCAATACCCATTCCGTAGATTCAGAGACCTTTTGTATTTCGATGTCGATTTTCCGGGCGGCGTGTTTTTCTTCGAGCCAAGGCCCGCCGAAGGGCCAGCCGCTGCCCAAGGTCATATCGACACCCATACCGAGCCGTTCCGCTTCGAGCAGGGTGTGTTTCAATACTTCACCCCAGCGTTCGGATAGATAAGGAATCGGTTCCACCGGGGAGTTTTCTGCGGCATAGATAGGCTGGATTTCAACACCCCCGAATCCTGCCTCATGCAGTGCTGTTAACTGCCGTGTTAATTCCTGTTCGGTCACCGCGCTGCCTAACCACCACCAACGTGCCCAAGGTTTGACCGTGCATTCCGGATTGTCCCAGTGAAAGGGATCTTCCGTGTTTTGTTTAGCCATGATCGCTATTGAAAAGAAGCAGAGCAATGCGGTTAAGAGTAGTCTGCGTGGAGTCTGCTGTATTGGTTTCGGGCGGCAAATCGTCATCGTCTTGTCCTGATACTATGTGTATTTCAAATTGTCGATTGCCAGTATAGCAGACGGTTAAAAAGAAAACGCCCGGGGAAATCCCGGGCGCTGGTAACTTCAACTTCATTGAAGAACAGTGTCTCGATTAAGAGTTGCTCACCTTAGACTTTGATCTTCCAGGGACGGCGGTAACGGCGCATCAACATGCGGTTAGCCTTGCTGTTGCCGATGATTTTTTCTTTTTCATCGTCCCATTCGATCCGGTCGCCGGTCTTATACGCAATCACGCCCAGGTGCATGCCTTTGGTCATTTTGTGCGCGTATTGAACGTTGCAGTCGGCCTCGACTCGTGTACGCATACTGTTGAGGAATTGGGGTACATGACCGGGTGACGGGGGAACTTCGGGATTCTTGAGATCGAGTTCTTTCACGTCGATTTTTTTGTTGTCGATGTAGACCTCATGATCGCTGTAATTCGTCACGATGGTCCCTTTGGTGCCTTGGATCATGCAGCCAATGCCGCCCATGTGCAAAAATCCCGGAATACCGGAAGGATTGAGCGTGAATGTGAGCGGATAACCGCCATGATCGTACTGGACTTCGAGGGTATTGGGTGTCTCGGCGTTATCGGTTGTGTGATAACGTCCGCCGATTGCGGAAACCGATGTCGGTGGCTCTAAATCCAACGCCCAGTAGGCGATGTCGCTGATATGGCACCAGAAATCGGCGAAATATCCGCCTGAATAATCCCAGAAGAAGCGGAAATTAAAGTGGCTGCGGTTTGGATTGTAATCCCGTTTGGGCGCCGGTCCGAGCCAGAAATTATAATCGAGTTCCGCGGGCGGGGTGGTGTCTGCCGGATTGCCGATGTCACCAAGGCCGCATGTCTTCCAGACCTGCACGCGTGTAATCATGCCCAACACACCGGAGCGGACAATGCGAACGACATCGCGATAGTTTTTGCCGGCATGAATATGATTACCCATTTGCGTGATCCGGCCGTATTTTTTAGCCGCATCGGCCATATAACGGCCTTCTTTAAGGCTATGGCTCAATGGTTTCTCATGAAAAACATCTTTCCCGGCTTTGCAGGCTTCCACAAAAATCAACGCATGCCAGTGATCGGGTGTTGTGACCGTGACGGCATCGACGTCTTCTTTTTCGAGTAGCTCGCGGAAATCTTTATAGATTGTCGCTTTGCGTCCGGTGGCTTCCTCGGTAATGGAAGCCGCTTTTTCGGCGTGGCTGCTGTCGACATCGCATACGGCGACGACCGTGGCGTCATCTTGTTTCAAGAATTCGCGTAAGCGGCCTGTGCCCATACCACCCACACCAATGCAGCCCATGCGGATTGTGCTGTTGGGGCCCATCTTGGCCGATGCCTGCCGGTAATTCAGTGCCGTCAGGCCGAGTGCCAACGATCCTGAGGATTTGATGAACGTGCGTCGATTGGGATTCGTTTTCTTTTCCATGAGATCACACAATGCCTTTATGCTTTCATCTTTATTGGTACTGGGACTGCCCAGCGAACGCTGAAAATCCCACTTGTGGAGAATCCAGCGGATTCCATTATATTACAGCGTGTCATAGGGCGTTGAGGCAAGCTGCCGTCCGATGCGGTGTGGATGCGATTATCAAGGTTCCATTCCGCTGCTTGTGGCCGCTGCCGCACACTCTGTGTATTCCCGCGCCTTACAATCCCACAATTCAGGTAATTTTAAACTTATGCCGAAGCAATCCTTTGTAATCCAACGTGTTTTTTTAAGCCTTTTCGTCCTCTGTTGTTTCGTTTTGCCTGGCCGGTGTCAATCAAGCGCACAGCAAATTGCCGCCGAAAATCGCGAGACTTTGAAGATTTCAGTTTTTGCGACAATTGGTAGTGTCAACGGGCTCCTCACGACACAGGAGGGCAGAGAAATCGGTCTGAAGCACGCGCGTGCCTGTGGTGCATCCAAGATTTATGTCGATTTGATGCGGAGCGGGATTTGGGCCGACTTTGATAATGCCGTGTCTATTCGCAAATTCTTTGAGGAGAATGGCATTAAGGTATCCGCCGGAATTACAACCAGCCCTGAAGGTAAGAAAAAAAATCCCAAGGATTACAGTTTTGGAATTCTGAACGATCAGGGTAACGGTTATTGCTGGTCACATTCGGAAACCCGCGCCAGCCTGCGACGTGTGGCGGAGATGGCCGCACGCGGATTCGACGAAGTGATTGTCGATGATTTTTTCACCTTCCATTGTTTTTGCGATGCATGCCAACGTGCCCGGGGTGGACGCGATTGGGAGGAATTTCACCTGGCCCGCATGCGTCAAGTGGCGAAGGAAGATTTGGTGGAAGTTATCCGCGCGATCAATCCTGATTGCAATATCATCATCAAGTATCCGCAGTGGTATGATAAATTCCACGAGCACGGTTACGATTTTGTAGAGCACGTGCATACCTTCGATAGCGTTTTTGCCGGCACCGAAACCCGCGATCCAAATACGTTGCGTTTTGGTTTTGTGCAACAGACCGAAGGTTTTATCAACTATTCATGGATTCGCAGCATTGCCAAAGAGAAAATGCACGGCGGATGGTACGATTTCGGCGATATCACTCCGGATGTATTCCGCGAACAGGGCTATGGCAGTGTTCTGGCCGGTGCGCAGGAAATCGTTCTATTCAATCTTTACGATATTTGTGCGGAATCCCGGACTTTTGAATCAAACGATCCGAAATTGTCACAAGAAGAGCGGGAACGCCGAGAGGCCGGACGTCTTAACGAATTAGAAACGACGAATGCCTTTATCGATGATGCGCCGAATTTATTCCGGCTGGCACGTACGGTTAAAGGGAAAAAACGTACGGGATTGCAAACCTACAAACCGGTTGCCGGGCGAGGCAGCGATGGCGAGTATTACCTGTTCGACTATTTGGCCATGATGGGAATTTGCGTGGTGATGAATTCCGAGGCTCCCGTTCCCGGCGATGTATTTTTATCGCTTCATTCCCTCAAAGATCCTCATCTTCCACAAATCGTGAAAGAGTTTGACCGGGCCGGAACCGCCGGATTGAGCGTCAGTTCGAGTTTGCTTAAGGCCTGGTCGCATGAACCGGAACTGTTGGCTATTTTCGGCTATGAGCCGGGCGATGTGGAAGATGCAGGCCTGACGTGCACCGTTGTCCGTGTGGATACCAATCGCGCACAGCTGGAGATGCCGATCCCGGTTCGGACACTCCTGCGTCCAAGCCATGCGGAAGCCGTGCTTATGGGCTATAGCGATGAGGGAGCCACGCCGATCCTGACCGCTTATGAATCGCCAAATGGCGGTCAGCGGTGCGTGCTGAATATGCACACCTTCTCGCAGCAGGATTTCGATGCGGTCGGGGAGCTGTTTCTTGCGCCGGCGCCACATCCGTTCATGAAATTGCCGCAGTTTGCCGTCGATGCCATCCGTTCGCATCTTGAGCCAAGCGCCCCGCAGATTTCTTTACCCGTGAGGTTCGGCCGTTATCGCTATACGGATAGTCTGGAAGTCTGGGTGAATTACCGTGATGAGCCGGTATCAGTGGCATGGGATGGAGACAGTGTGGACTATTGTGCAATCGATTCCGGAGACGAGCGGAATGTGAATGGCAGCCTTGTCGTCGAACCGCGAAGGTATGTAATCGTACGATCCCAGTGATCTGCATACAGGCACGCAAATGTGTCATGCTGCACGGGCGGCCTTTATACCACCTGCAAATTGAAGGCGGCTTGGGCTATTCTCATTGTTTGCAGTGCATGTGACTGTCTGAACCAAATAAGGCAGGAATTGTCATTATGAGCAATAAACAAATCAACTTGGAGCAACAATCCATGAATTCCAATCGAAGAACATTTTTAGAAACAACCGGCAAGATCGGTGCGGCTGCTGCGGTGACTGCATTGGCTTCCGGAAAAGTCTTAGGCGCGAATGAAAAAATCCGTCTGGGTGGCATCGGCACGGGCGACCGTGGAACCGACCGTCTGCGGACCGCCAAACGGCTGGGCGCCGAGATCGTGGCGTTTGCGGATGTAAATGACGCGATGATGGACCGGGCCTGCGAGAAATTGGAGGTCAATCCCCAACGTTATGTCGATTACAATGATCTTTTGGCCCGCGACGATGTCGATGGCGTAATTGTGGCCGCCCCCGATCATTGGCACTACCAGATCGTGATCGATGCGCTTAAAGCCGGCAAGGATATTTATATCGAAAAGCCGCTTACGCGCACGATTGAAGAAGGCCAGAAGATTGTTCAGGCTGTCAAAGAGTCAAAGCAGATTGTGCAAGTCGGCAATCACCGCCGCAGTGGTGAGCACTGGGCGATTGCGCAGGAAAAATACGCCGAAGGAAAAATCGGCGAGATTAAATATGTCCGCACTTGGGATTGCCGCTACCGTCTAGTGGATCCCTATCAGCGCCGGGCCGAGGATAAGGAACTTTACAATCCCACGCGTATCGACTGGGATCGCTTTTTAGGCACGGCGCCCAAGATTCCCTTTAATGCGGAACGTTGCTCCGCATGGCGTTGGTTCTGGGATTATGCGGGCGGCCTGATGACCGATATCGGTCCCCATATGTTGGATGTGGCCATGTGGATTACGAGTTGCATGGGGCCATCGAGCGTGGTTTGCGATGGCGGCAACTATCACTATCCGCGTTGGGAAACGCCGGATAATGTTCATGCTATCCTGGATTGCAGCACATTCGCGATTGTCTTCTCTGTTCAGTTCATGAATGGCTATGAAAAGGACGGCGCGGCGTTTTACGGTACGGAAGGCAGTATCATTCAAAGCCCTGATGGCAACTTCCGTCTTTACAATACGGATAATAAGGAAGTCGAAAGTTGGAAACGCGGCGATGAAGGCACCAATCATATGAAAAACTTCATGGATTGCATGCGCAGCCGCAAAGAGCCGAACTCGCCCGTTGAAATGGGTCACCGCGTGATTACCGGTGCCCATTTGGCCAATATTTCCTACCGTGAAGGCAAGCGAGTTGAGTGGGATGTTAAGAATGAGAGAATCGTATCCTAATTTGAGGAAGTACGATGTGCAAAAAAACAGTGTTGCGTTTTACCACCCCCGCCATTTTGGCGGGGGTGTTTTTTATCTGTCTTGGTCCGGCCGCGTTAAATTGTGCATGCGCTGATGGGAAGGCGTTCTCTTCCACAATCCAGCCTCGGCAGGAGATCACGGTTTTTGAAGATGGCCAAGAGGTTGCCGTTTATCATTCCGGACCGGCCATCGATAAACCCTATTTTCACCCGATTTGGACGCCGGACCGGCGTGTGATTACCTATGATGCGCCCGCCGATCATATCCACCACCGGGGGCTGTCGTTCGGATGGGCCGATGTGTCCGGGTATGATTTCTGGGGGGAGATTTATGCCGCCAAGGGCAAACGCGGTTTTATGATCCCCCGCACAACCGAAACCGAGAATCTGCCCGGCGGCGGGATGAAGATTGTGGAAACCGCCGACTGGAAGGGTGAAGACGGGACACTGGTGCTGGAAGATACGCATGTGTGGACGTTTTATCCGGCTGAAGGGAATTTGCGAATCATCGATACCGATATCGAACTGCGTCCGGTCTTGGATGAAGTCATATTCGGTTCAGAAGCTTATACGGACAAAAAGTCGCCGCGTATTTACCATGGATTGACTTTTCGCCTGGGGCCGTTTGAGAACCCCCGTTTCACCAACTCGGAGGGCGGGGTCGGTTATGAAGCCTGTCATGGCAAAGCCGCGCGTTGGTGCGCGCTTTCCGGATTACAGGCCGGGCGTCCGGTGACGGCGGCGATTTTGGATCATCCTCAAAATGATGTTCACCCCACGAGTTTTTTTGTTTTGGGGCGCGGGATGCAGTTTATTTCCAGCTCGCCGAATTTTTATAAGCCCAAGCACCTTGAAAAAGGCGAAACCTGGCGGCTGCGCTACCGGATCATTGCCGCCGGAGCCCCTCTTCAGGATGGAGCGGATGGTTGGGATTTGGAACGCTTATGGCGTGAGTACGCCAGGCGGAAAGAGTAGGTCTGAATCCACATGCGCCAGTTTCGTATCGTTCTGGTCCGGCCTCAGATTCCGGAGAATGTTGGTTTTATCGCGCGTTCCATGAAAGCCTTTGGGCAGCGCGATCTGGTATTGGTCTCTCCGGTTTTTAAATTCGATCCGGCCAGCCCGGCCTATAAGACCGCCAGTGGCGCGGCGGATATCCTTGCCGGTGCGCGTTGTGTGCCCAGCCTTTGGGATGCGGTCGTGGATTGCCATGAGGTTGCCGGATTCTCACGGCGAACCCATGATTTTCACCGCCCCCAACCGGACCTTATGGAATGGAGTGAGTCGCTTCAAGCGGTGAATCCAGCCGGGCATAAGACGGCGTTGGTATTCGGCCCGGAGGATTTCGGTTTATGTAATGAGGATAAGCACCTTTGCCATGTGCTGGTGCGTATTCCGCTCGAGGCCGAAACGCTCAGCCTTAACCTGGCCCATGCCATCACCGTAGTTCTTTATGAACTCACCCGCTCGCAGTTTGTTCCGGCGTATGAATCCCAGCCTGCTGATGAAATATCTGGGGATGCCCTACCGGCCACACAAAAGGACCTTTGCCGGGCATTGGATGCGCTGGTGGAGATTTTGGATCGTACGGCGTTTTTTAAGACCGGGCGGCGCGAACGGCAGATCGAATCGTTACGGATGTTACTCCAGCAAATGGGAATTTCCCAAAGCCAATTCCCCACGGTCATGGGCGTGCTCAATGCCATCCTGACTCGTGACCGGGCATGATCCCGCCAAAGCGGGACTCACGATTTCGAAGCATATCCAAAGGAGTTTTCCGGTCGACACCATGCGGGGCCGCCGCCATTATGCGGCGAGAAAGTTGAGAGGAAAAAGGAGAAAGTGGAAAAGATAGATTTGCTTCGCACTTTCAGCGCTTAGGATATTTTGGGGGACGATATCCCAGGGCGATGTTTGTCCGCTTTCGGCGTCCAAACTCTGCCCGGGCTATTTTCTCGTCGCACTTTCGGTGCTTAGTGTGGGTGTTTGAGGGAGTTGGTGGATGTGAAGAACCATGTGATTATTTGAATCACGAAAGCACAAAAGGGGTACGAAGGACACGAGAAGTATGCAAAGATTGTGGATGGCGGGGAAGTCTTTGCAAAAGACAATTCATTTTGTGCGGCCCTTACAGGGCCGGATGTTTTGGGTGTGTGACCCAGGGCTGCGCTCCGCTTGCCCTGGGCTTCAGGCTCGCGCGCTTACAGCGCTTGGTTTTTGGATTTGAGGGGGTGCGTGGATAGAGAGGTGCAGTTGTATGTATGGCAAGCAGCGGTTCAGTGGGAAATAAACCCCTCCCTAGCCCTCCCCGTAAACGGGGCGGGAATATCGCCTCTTGCGCCTTTCGGCGCCCAGACAAGCGAGTTGTCTGGGCCACCCTTTTAGAGACACATGTTTAGCTTAGAATAAACAGCGGCTCATCAGGAGATTCGCCCTCCCGGCCTGTTGAGATACATGGTTAGCTTAGAATTTGGGCTATTGGTGGGTGCGAGAACCGACTTTACAGGCAGCATTTGGCTTGGCGGGAGATTTGCGCTCCCTGGCGCCTTTGATGCAATGCTTTTTTGCGTTCTTTATTATATTTTAAACAGCCGGAAATCAGGCCACTTATTATCTATTTCGCAAGTTCTGTGATCTCATCTCGTGTCAAAGCGCGCCGGTAGATGCGCAGTTCCCGGAGTTTTCCATTAAAGTAGTCATGAGAGCCAAAACCGATTTTTAATGGAGTATCGTTATTGAGGTTATAATCATCAACATTGAATGTTGACGAAACGGCAATCACTCTTCCATCGATATATAAGCATAGACAATTATTTGCTTTTACTGCGGTTATATGCCGCCAACCGGGTTCAAGTTCATGATCATCGGTGACGCTTTTGCCTGCCTCCAATGACTTTACATGGCCTGAAGGCAGGGTTCCGGCAAAGAGTTTCCCTTTGTAGACCGCCATCGACCAGGCCCGGCGATATTTTACTTCGGGTGTCAGATCGATACGCCCCATGGATGCCCATTGCCGGGGACCGTCATAGCGAAACACTTCGGCTGAGGGCAGGCTCCCGCAATACATCTTTCCGTTATAAACAACCAGCGGCATGCTTTCGAGTTCATCATGCAGACGGCCTACATTTTCCCAGTTTGTGCCACCTAAATACCGAAAAACCATGCTGGCCGGCCAGCTACTGACATATAAATCTCCCCGGTATACGGCAAATCCATAAGTCTGCGTACTTTGTTCCATGCATCCTAAATGTGTCCATGTCTCACCGTCATACCGATAGACGCCCGCCTCGTCATAGCCTGTGGCATAAAGGTATCCATTATAAACGCACAAGGCTTCCACACGTTTTCCATCAGGATTACCGCAGAAGACCCAGGTTTGGTCTCCGTCATAGCGGAAAAGGCCGGGCATATACATCGATGAGGCATAAAGTTTACCGCGATAGACCACCATGCCGCTAAGCGACTCAGAGCCCTGAAGCTGCCCGCAGTCTGTCCATTGGCCTTCGGCATCATAACGGTAGATTTTTCCTCCCGGATGTGGATTTTCGGATTCATCCAGCGCCGAGCCCCGAAGGCGGTATTTGGATACTCCTGCGTACAAATGGTCCTTGTAGACAGCCAATGCGGCCACAGAATTGCAGGGATTCGGACTGCCGCAGTCTTTCCACTCTGTTCCGCCGTCATAGCGGTAGACATGACCGGATTGCCCGGTTCCCGGCTCGCAGGTACCCGCGTAAAGGTTCCCGTTGTAGACCGCCAGTGCAAAGACAAAATTATTTTGGCCCGGACGTCCACAGTCTTCCCACTCGGGGCCGACTTGGGCATTGTCGATTCCAAAATGGACGTTACTGTAGTTTGATTGGGATGTCGTTACACCGGCGTTGGTCTTGATACTGAGTTGGAAGCCCTTTCGCGACTCCGGATCGAATTTGCTGATGATATCGCCGATGACATCATCCAGTTGTTGTTGTGTATATACCCAAACCGAAATTGTGAAATCAGTTTTGTCGAGATTGAGCGAACTGTTATTTTCGACTTCAATGTAACTTTTTAGGCCGTCAAATTGCGCTACGGTTCCGGCAGTCGATTGAGAACCGGGATCGCCGAATGTAACACCATAGTTTTGGCCGTGGTTTTTGTTTCCGGAATAATCTTCAGAATTTGATGTAAGCGGCCAATATCCGATCAGGGTTTCATCCGCAATACCTTTTGCATTTTCGCAAGCCACCGACAGGCAAAAGAGAAGTGTTAGAGTGTTTCTCGAAAGTTTTTTCCTTTTAAGTGAGTCTGTCATAAATCGGTTTTCATGGTACAGGTCTTCTGGTTGCCTTCTTGCCGATCCATCAACCAGCAAAGCGCCTGATCGAGTCTCTCCATGAGTTCATCCCGGGTTTTGGCGACAAAATCCGCGAACCATTCGGCTTTGAGAAGGAGCCAGAGTCTTTCAATCGGATTAAGATCCGGGGAATACGGAGGTAGAAACATCGGTTCAAAGCGTCCCCAACGCAAAGAACTTCGTTTATGCCAGGAAGCGTTGTCCACAATCAGAATCTGGCGCTTTCGTTTGAGAGCCAAATCCTGGTTGGCGTGATTCAAAAAACACTGGAAAACCTCCGTGTCTGAATGCGTGAATTCAAGTGCGTAGGCTTCACCCGTCCGGGGGCAAATAATCCCCGTAATGTTCATCCGGATGTGGTCGCCATTCTTCGTGGTCCGAGTCTTGGAACCCTTGGGCGCCCAGCGCCGCCGGGGTCGTGGGTCTCCCTCCACACCACATTCATCGCCAAACCAAAGTTCAATATCCGGGTCTTCCGAGAGTTGTTTCAGCTTGTCGCAGAAGGCTTTTCGCGCCTCTTCATCTTGGCGGTCCGGCCAGGGTTGAGGGACTTTCAACGCAAAATTCTGATCGTGAAGAAAACGAATGACCGTGCTGTAGCCAACCTCGATCTCGAACTGCTCGCAGATGTAGCCATGAAACTTCACCCCTGTCCAATGAACTTGATCCGCTTGCTCGGGGTTCGTTAAAACCTCACGCAAATCTTCGTGAATTTCCTCGGGAATCTTACTCGGACGGCCCTCACGAGGTTCCTCAAGTAATCCGTCAATGCCTTGTTCGTTGAAGGCCTTTATCCAATTACGCAACGCACGGTCACTCACGCCAAACAGTTTCGCCATGCTCTTGCATCCAAAGCCCATGACCAAGCCGATGATGGCCCGAAATCGATTATGTTCACGTTGCGTACGCGCACACTTCGCCGCAATCTCGAGTTCTTCCATCGAGGCGTTCTCTGCATTCACTGTCAGTGCTACGCGTGCCATCAAACGTAGATAAGCACAAACCGAACAACGGATCTACGGGAAAAACCTACTCAAACGGAAAAAACTTTCGAGAGATGCTCTAGAATAAGAACGCTGACCTTTTGGCGAGTTGTACTCATTTTCATTCCCTCTTTCAGCATGCTATTTAGAAATCATGGCGCATTTTTAAATATCAAAGGCGTTTCATATGCCTGGTTTTCCAGGTGAGGCCTCCGATTTCCTCAAGCGGCTTTGCGGGCCGTAACAAACTGAATCCATACCCCAAGATGAGCACAATAATGCTTGTGACAATCGCCATCATGAAAGAGTGAATACCGATTGCTTCTCCGAGATGCGGGGGTTGTTTTCCGAAGCGGGATTCAATCTCAGGCGCGAGTATCTCACGTAACTGCGTATTCTCTTCGTCTTTTAACTCAGCCAATGTTAATGTTTTGCCTTGCGCCTCCGCTTTGGCGCGTATTTCGGCTTGAAGAGCGTCGATATCTATCCGGCCTTCTTCTATCGTGTCTTCGACCATCCAGCTTACGCGGCTGTCCCAAATCATGGCTTTAGCTTCGATATAGGTCATGCCGCAATTGAAAACGATGGCAATTATGACGCCCCACAAGATGCCGTAACTGTTTGTTCTTGTCATACAGAATCCGGCAACGAACATTCCGGCAACGCCGCAGGATATCATTGCGCTGAAGATATATGCGACATCCAAAATGGCTTCCCGGCGCATTGCGGTAAGACCCAACGCGACGAGTATCATAAGCACACCACCTGCGGCGGCTATGAGTTTGGCGGCCTTAAGGTAGTGGGAATCATCACGGTTCTTTACCAATAGCCGTTTGTAGATATCTTCAGTGAGCACACTGCACATCGCGCTCATGCTTGAATCGATGGATGACATGGCCGCGGCCAGCACACCGGCAATTACCAAGCCGCCCAACCCATTCGGCAATTCATGCAGAATAAAATACGGAAAAACTTCATCGGCCAGCATTTCGTTATGCATATGGGAGGGATTGAGTTGATAAAATACCCATAAGCACGTACCGACGAACATAAAAAGCAACCATACGGGGACGCATCCCAAAGCCCCTATTAAGGCCGCTTTTTGTGCCTCTTTTTTTGAGGAAGCGGCGCAAAACCGTTGGACATTGGTTTGGTCGAGTGCATAACTCAAAATGCAGCCGATGGTTCCGATTAAAATGAGCATGAGCAGTGTGTCACGGGCGAGACTGAAATCGAAAGCGGATGTGGCTTCTTTGCCGACAAAGGAAAATTTGCCATTGGCCATCCCCATTTCAAAAACGGTCGATGCACCGCCATCGACATTTAAGAATACAACGGTAATCACGGCGATGCCGCCGACGATCAAGGCAATGGTTTGAAATACATCGGTCCAGATTACCGCTTCGATCCCGCCAAGCACTGTGTATACGGTTACGAAAATTCCCAGTGTCAGCATCACGGCCTGTAGATTGAATTCGCTATGAATGGCGGCAATCGCCATTGAAAGGAGATAGAGAATTAACCCCATGCGCCATATCGATCCGACTGCATAAAGACTGCATACATAAACCCGCGCCCAGAGTCCGAAGCGGCGTTCGTAATAGGTATAAGCGCTGACATAACCGGTTTGGCGATAAAAAGGGATAAAAACGAATATGGCGAATATCGCCCCGATGGGCAGCGCTAAATTGGGGACGATCCGGCTAAAATTCCCATCGTAGGCCGAACCGGGATAGGCGAGAAAAGTAATGGAACTGATCGCCGTGCCCAGCATGGATAGACCGACGGCCCAGCCGGGCATTTTGCGTCCGCCTAAAAAATAACCTTCCGTGGTTTTTGTTTTAACGCCTACCCAAAGTCCAAGTCCCAGAGTTGCGGTCAAATAAATCGATAGCGTGATGATGTCGCCTAAACGAATTACACCAACATCGGTATCCCCCATTACGTCACGTCCTTTATAGGATTCAAACCATTGAACCGAGATTCAGAAATATTTGCATATGTGCAATTATCTTTATTGCATTGCCCAATGATAGCATAGAAGTGGTTTCAAAACTCCATCAGGGCTACCAAGACTCTGGCAACCTTATTCGAAAGGTGCTGAAACAGCGGCTCATCAGGAGATTCGCCCTCCCCGCGGCGTGATCCCGCTAAGGCGGGACTCACGATTTCGGAGTATATTCAAAAAGTTATATGATCAGCACCCTGCAAACAGCCGAATGGCGGTGAGAGAGTGGAGAGTAGAGAAGAGAAAGTAGAATCACGAAACCACGAAAGGGGCACGAAGGGCACGAAACGTTTGCAGAGTTGGCGGATTAGGAGATACGTGTGTATGTATCACATACAAGCGGCTCCGCAGGAGCGTCGCCCTCCCGCGGCGTGGAGACTTTACCCTTGATGTTCAAGACAGTTGCTCCCTCGACCATTTATAGTCTGGGATTTTGAAACTACTTCTCAGACGTAGGCGATGTGTATTTAGTGGATTGGGGAGTTTTGGGAGAAAGGATTGAGCAACTTTCCGGTGGGGCGTTGGAATGCAGCCGATAAGAATTGACGTTGATTTCTAACCATTGGCGATGGGGATGAAATTATTCAAGTTTTCAACGCTTCCCATGAGAACCAAAATATCTTTAGCATGAATCACGGTATCGCTTGTGGGATTGGGGATGGTTTTATCTTCACGGCGAATGGCGAGGACGGTGACGCCATAATTGGCGCGCAAGCCCAGTTCCGCCAAAGTCTTGTCTGCCAGTTGGGACATCTCTTCAACGCGCACCGCCATCATTTCAGTATCGGGAAGGTGGGAGTGGAGATCATCTGTGGTTGCAGTTGAGCGTTTGGGGAGATTGCGAAGCATCGCGTAATTTGCGGAACGGATTTCGTCCACTAATTTTTCGATATCTTGGCGCGGCACGAGGTATTTTGAAAGAACGCGGGTGAAAATCTCTACGGAAGTTTCGAACTCCTCGGGAATTACTTCATTTGCGCCGAGTGCCTGCAACGATGTAATTTCTTGCACAAACCGGCTGCGTACAATGAGATGGGCGGCCGGATTGATGCGCCGAACCACAGCGGTGATTTTGCGGGTGGCGCTGGGATCATTAATGGCAATGACGATAATACGGGCCTTGGCGGCGTGGGCATGTTCAAGGACGGCTTCTTGGGCGGCATCTCCATACACCATAGGGCGGCCTTGTTTTTTCTCCGTGCGTACGGTTTCGGGATTCATTTCGATGACGACATAAGGAATTTGTGCGAACTCCGCGGAACGGGCCAGATTTTTTCCATTGATACCGAATCCGATAATGACCAAATGGTCTTCTAATTTGACCGGCGCGGCTCCTGCGGAATGGCTACGGCGCAGGGCAAATTTTTTGGCAGCGGGCAATTGCAAAACGCGTTCAGCCAAACGCGGTCCCAATGAAACCAGAAATGGTGTGGCGGCCATGCTGAAAATAGAAACCGCCAAAAGCAATTGGTAAGCCAGAGCGCTTATTAGACCTTCTTCAAATCCTAAACTCGCCAAGATAAAAGAGAATTCGCCGATCTGACAAATCGCCAATCCGCCTAGAATCGCACTACGTAATGAAAATCCCAACAAACAGGCAACTCCACCGGCGATGGACGCCTTTATGGTCATGACGCCCAGACTTGCGCCTAGAACCAAGAACGGATGGGCAAATAAGAAACCTAAATCTAAGAGCATTCCGATAGATATAAAGAAGAAGGAGAGAAAGACTTCTTTAAACGGCAGGATATTGCCGAGCGCTTGGTGGCTGTATTCGGTGCTGGCGATTAAAATCCCGGCCAGGAACGCGCCTAAAGCGAGTTTGAGTCCGGCCATGGATGTGAATAACGCGATGCTAAAGCACATCACGATAACAAACAACAAAAAGACAGTCTGATTGCGGGTGCCGGCGATACGGTAAAAAAGTTGGGGGACAATCCATTTAATCGCCACCCACATCAAAACCAGAACCGCGATTCCTTTGCCTGCCAAAAGAAATAAGGATTGTGCGATGTTGGCGGATTGGCCGCTCATCAGCGGCACCAGCAGAAGCATGGGTACGATGGATAAATCTTGAAAGATCAGGACACCAAGCGCGAAACGTCCATACGGGCTTTCGATCTCCGCCCGTTCTTGAAGCAGTTTGAGCACAACCGCCGTGCTGCTCAGTGCAACGAAACAGCCGATGAACGCCGCCGGTCCCATCCCTTTCAACACCGGGAATGCAATCGCGCCGCCAAGCAATCCGGTGAGACCGACCTGTAAGGGGCCGCCGGCCAGAACCGCTTTACGGATCTGCATCAATCGTTCGAGCGAGATTTCCATGCCGATTGAGAAGAGGAGCAGCACCACTCCGATCTCGGCCAGCATCTCCACCTCGCCTACCGCCTGGATCAAACCCGCTCCATGCGGTCCGGCGATGATCCCTGTCAATAAGAAACCGACCAGCGAGGGCAGGCGCAGTACATGGCAGAAAAACACGACCACAATGGCCAGGCTGAGAATGATTACGATGTCATTGAGCAGGTGCAGTTCCATATTCGTCCGGCCTGTAACATTCGGTTTATGACGGTCACAGTACTCCCAAACCAGCCAAAGGCAAGTGATGACGGCGGATTCTGAGTTTGGATGTTGTTTTCGTTACTCAGTGACTGTCCGGGACGTGGTATGATTGTGATGGGCCGGTGTTCCGGTAACACGTATCAAGGAGGCTCTAATGAGGGGGGATGAGAAAAGGCGATATGTCGTCGAAGCGATTGTCGTTGCGGTTGTTTTGCTTCTTTTACTCGTTGTTATGTTGCCCAAATTTAAGGGTGCGCAAGAACGCACCGATGTAGTCCGTGCCAGACGGGACATGAAAGACATCGGGGACGCATTGATTCTGTATTGCAAAGATCACGGCGAATATTTGCCGACCCAGAGCGGTAATCCGCTTTCCGAATTGGAAGGACTTCTACAGCCGATTGCTTACCTGGAGGCGATGCCGACCGATCCATTTCGAAGAATAGACTCTGCCCACCGTTCCGCGACCAGCAATTACGATTACAGCCGCGACGATTATGTGCGATTCGAAAACAGTTCGGATATCGGGCAGGGATGGGTGTTGGGCAGCCTGGGACCCGATTTGGATGAAGAGGCCGGTCTATTCGGGCGGCCTCAACCGCAGCTTATGTATCATGTTTCAAATGGTGTTATGAGCAGCGGCGATCTTTATTGGTCGGCATACGATTGCGACGCGATAATTCTCAGGCCAACACCTATACCGAGGTTTATGCCGTGAGGGATTGAAGTTGAGCGGAGGTGGGAGTGGAGTTTTTGCGATAGGCATAGTTTTTCTGATATGAATCACGAAAGCTCGAAAGGGGCACGAAGAGCACGAAGACTTCGCAGAGTTGGGAGGATGGCGGGAAAGTATTTGCGATAAGCAACATTTGCTATGGCCTCTTGTGCTAACGCACCCAGACAAGCGAGTTGTCTGGGCCACCCGCGGAGAGGGGAGAAAAATGGTTATCGTCATTTTATGGATAGGTGCGGTGGAGGCGGAGGCCGGTGTCGCGATAACGGTAGCCGGGCGTGATTGCGGCGCGTTGGGCTGAACGGCAATAACCGGAATAGAGCCGCCAAGAGCCGCCGCGAAGGACGTATCTGATATTCGCGTTTTCTACAGATGCGTTTGTACTATTTCCAAGTGAGTATGGCGCATAAGCATCCGCGCACCATTCCCATACATTGCCACAGAGATCATAAAGGCCCCAAGGATTGGGGCGTAGCGTGCCCGCATCATGCGCGCGTGCGCCCGAATTCCCATCGTACCAGGCGTAATTTTTTATTTCGGTTCCGTTGGGATCGTTTCCCCAGAAGTAAGGTGTTTCTGTTCCGGCACGGCAGGCGTATTCCCATTCGGCTTCGGTGGGGAGACGGAATGTTCCCAAGCCCAGCGTGTTTAATTTTTCGATAAAAGACTGGCAGTTATGCCAGGTGATGCTTTCGACCGGACGGTTGGGAAAACCGCTGAAGCGGGAAGGATTTGCACCCATGACCGCTTCCCACTGCGCTTGGGTGACTTCAAACATGCCGAGATAAAACGGTTCTTTAAATTCGACTTCATGCGCGGGACTTTCATCAGCGCTGTGCCCCGGTTCATCTTCGGCACTGCCCATCACAAAACGGCCTGCGGGGATTTTGCAAAATTTGAGTTCGACATCATTGGGGAGTGTTAGCGTGAGGACATTCTCTTCGCTTTCGCCGGAAGCCGTGTTTAGGTCGATTAATTCAATCTTGCGCCGGATGCGTTCCTTTTGCAAACGTTCCCGGTCGAAACGGTCTTCGGTTTTGCGCAGATGCGCTTCAAGTTCTTCAAGTGTCGCGTCCTTTAAGTCCGGGCTCAGTTCTTCCGCCAGAAGAATCCGGTCATAAAGTTGAGCGCGCTCGGATGCGTTTCCGCTACGCGAGGGATTGGAACTTTGGCCATCCGTATTTATTTGGAATTCAAATGAATCACCACCGGCGACTTCGATAATCTGTTCCGGGAGTTTTATGCGCAGTGTTTGGGGGCCGTGTCCGGAAGGAATTCTCTGCGCGGCGCCTTTTACTTGGATTTTATGTCCATCACGTTTGAGGTTGAAATTTAAATTCCAATCACGAAACCGGAAGCCTTCAATTGTGGTTTGTTGCGATTCCATGGGGAGCGATGGAGCAAGCGCCAAATCCGCATCCGGTATTTCGGTATCCAGACCTAAAAGAAGCAAGATCGAACTTGTCAGCAGTTCTCCATGAGACCAAGTTAAAAAACGCGTACTGGTTGCGGTCCGGCCTTCCAGCGACCAGTATTCGGGGAGGTAATTCATCGCCTTTTCGCGTTCGTAGCCATCTTTACGCACGATTCCGGAAAGGAGATAACGCCAGGCGCGATCTGTGCGTCCGCGCAGCCATTCGACCTGAGCCGCCCAGCAAGTGGAAATGGGCCATACATTCCATTCGCCTTTTGCATAGTGAGGCGAATCCAGGTTGCCATCGAAACGAGAGATGGCATGGTCGGGTTGTTCGAGTACGCGATGTATCCACGCTTGTGTGGCGGCAAAACGGGGATCGTCCACAGCAACGACGCCGAGACCATCTCCGAATATTTCCAAACGAGCCAACATCAACATGCCGGAATCGACACGTTCATCACGCATCGGTCCGCCCGCCGCTTCATGCGGTTCCGGCGGGTGAATCTCACCGGCTTTTCCGGCTAAGGGGATGAAACGCTCCAATTTTTTATCGTAGGCGGATTCTATGATGGCCTCACGGAGGTCTGCCGCATACCGGCTCCAGCGGGCCGCATCTTCTGTTTTGCCGATCGCGGTGGCTATTTGTGAGGCGGCAAAAAGACCGGCATAGACTTCGGCATTGGGCCAAGAAGTTTGAGTCGGAACTTGGCAAATCCACTCTTCAGCGGTGTGAATCATACCTTCACGAGCCACACGTTCGGCATAATAGTCCGCATAGTGCCGGACATAGGGATAGACATCCTGCAAGAACGTTTCTCCATTTGCCCGTAGGTGCGAGTAATACCACAATCCCAAGATAGCAATGGCGGGCTGTTGGGCTTCATTTTCTCCGCCGAACGAGAAGCCTTTGTCTAAAATCCAATAACGGAAAAACTCATCGACGGCCTCATGGTTTCCTGTCAGGCCATAACCGAGAACTGCGTAGACGCCATCGCGTATCCAGGTTCCTTTATAAAAGCCGCCATCCGACCCGGCGATAATGACGCCATTGCCGAAGCGATTGGTTTCGATGGCATCAATTGAGGCTTCGAGCATTTCATCGAAATCATCGATTCCTGTGTGGATACGGATTCTGTGTTGGGAGGAGTCTTGGCTATTGCTTTCTCGCAGCCACATTCCGGCGAGATTATCTGCAAGGTTTGAATCGATTGTCCGCTCACCGGCCTTTAGGCAGATGGTTGCTTCGGAAATATTTTTGAATTCAGAGGTAAGGCTTTTGTCTTTCTCTTCCGAAGTGAGGAATTTGCCCGCCGGTGTACTCGCGATCCAAAGCGGTCCCCATGTGTCTCCGGTGATTTTTGCATAGCCGTGTGCGTTGTTTGAATCGACAGGTGTTTTATACGCGGTGTCGAGAAGGTTAATGCAAAAACGGAAATCGCAGGGGCTTGAGAATGTGTAGTGGATGACCAGCGGATCGTCATTTGAATTACGCCCGGCGGATATTTCTATGGATATGCCTTGTTGTTTGTTGGTGAGAGTAAGGTGTCCGGGATGGGAGCCTTTAAGCGAGTAGTCGAGGGAGCGTAAATCCAGCCAGTCTTGATCTTGGTGGATCATGCCATATATCGAGACGCGTAACGGCGAAGGGATCGCGCCACGATTTGTGCCGCCTGCATCCGGCGGCCCGGTCCACAACTCGCAGATTTCTCCTTGAGTGTGGATCATCGACCAGAGCCCGGGGCTGGAAACGATGGCGGGGTAATCTGACGCGATGCATTGTGTTATTCCAACTGTACTGATAATTACGAGGCCAAGCAGGAACTTATACAATGGCCGTATTCCAAGGGATAGAGTCCGATTCGGCATTGTTACCTTCCAAATCATTCGCCGTATTTTAGTAAGTTATCTCTCTCTTCAAAGCATTAGGATAACGGCATTGAAGTGGCCTGCAACCGGCAGGTACAGGACCTGGGGGAGTTGTTTATTTTCTTAAGCAGATCATTTCGATGTATGCTAAAATGCAAAAGCAGTTAAGATGATCCGTCTTGACTGTCTTAGAATTGGTTTCAAAACCTCTTTTGGGGAAATCAAGATTCTGTCAAGCCGATTTGGAATGTGGTAAAAAAGCGGCTCGGCAGGAGCCTCGCCCTCCCCCGAGCATTTATGAAATGGTGTTTTGAAACCGGTTCGAGAAAGCCTAAAAAGAATTTTACAAGTGATGAGGTCGTATGATGAGTTTACTACGTAGAATGTCTTTTAACTTGTTGCTGACCGGCATGCTGTACTCGCTGACCGGTTCGGTTGGTTTTTGTGCGGAAGTGCTTTGGGAGAAGGACTGGGGCTTGGGATTGCCCGACACACCCGCCGTAATTGCCGATATCACCGCCGATCCGGGTTTTGAGATAGCATTTGCGACAACGAACGGCAAGTTGGTTGTTTGTTCGGTACAAGGAGAACTCCTTTGGGTGGCCAAAGGATATTCGACATTCTGCAATCCTCCTACGCCTGCGAATCTTTTTGCGGGTGCCGGTCATGAGATTCTGGCGATCAATATGCACGGCAACCTGATTTGCTTTTCCTCAAAAGGAGAGGAACTTTGGAATTATCCATTCCCCTCAGCCGTGGATTGGTGTCAAACCACAATTGTGGCTGCTGACCTGGATGGCGACAGCACTGTTGAAATTCTTTGCGGGGATAGCAAAGGGCAATTTGTTTGCTTAGACCGCTATGGGATTGAGAAATGGAAATTTGAGGTTCCTGGTGGATTTCATTGCCCGCCCGCTGTCGGTGATTTGGATGGGGACGCAACCCCCGAGATCGTAATTACTTCACCGGAAGGCTCGTTGCTCGCGTTGGACAATCGCGGAAAAGTCATATGGGATAAACCACTGGGGTGCGACAATATTTCCGGGCCGGTGATTGTCGATGTCGATGGTGATAAGCAGGTCGAGATTATCGTAGGCGGCAAAGATGCAAAGCTGCATTGCTTCTCAAATACAGGGGATTTGAAATGGGAATCGCCACTTGAAAAGGAGAGCGATAGTTCGATTTCTGTGGGAGATATCATCGGCGATCAACGTCTGGAAATCCTGTGTATGGATTTGGCCGGCAACTGTTTTTGTTTCGATGCCGATGGCAAAGAACTTTGGAAGAAGAATTTCGGGATGCGTTCACGGCGTCCGCCGTCATTGGCCGATTTTAACGGGGACGGTCAGATTGAAGTTTTGGTGAGCGGGTATTTTTCGGCTTATGTGCTTCTCTCCAATCAAGGTGAAGAACTGGACCGTGTTGCAGGCCAGCCCACGAATGGCGGTGCGGTATTGGTTAATTATGATGGCCGTCTGGCCGCTGTAATCCCCGGAGATGGCGGGAAGTTCAGTTGTCTTACTTGGCAAAAAGAGAAAAGTGCGGAGTTGCCCAAAATTCTTTGGGGAATGTACCGCTACGATGTGGGGCAGACCGGTTTTGTTTCCGGAGAAAATCCCTACAAGGAACCGAAGGCGGCCCCGGCTGATGCCTCAAATAAGTCATTCAACACAATTATTTCGTCTCTGAAAGAAGTCCTTCCGGATGTTAAGCAAAAGATCGATGACTTTTCGGGAATGCGGGAACGTTTCGATGCCAATCAAATCGATTTGCCCGGTCTGCTGCGGACGGAAATGTTGCTGACGAAGACTCTGCAAACTGGTGAAGATTGCCTTAAGCGAATCGGTAAGGCCTCACATGAAGAAGTATTGGCAACTTGTCAACGTACATTCAATGCGCTTGAATCTCTGAAATTGCTTGAAAAACGGGCTAAAGCGATTTTGGAGATGGAGAAAGACGGTTCTATCCCCAAGATGGCAGTCTGGTCCACGAATCCGTGGTGGCATATCCGGGATGTGGGGGAAGAGACGGATGAATGGCTTGGTGCCAAAGATATTGCTTTATCATTGTACCGGAATGAGGTGGAGTCGGGCGCATTCAATATTATGAATCTCGAAGACCATCCGGTTACGGTCCGTGTTTTGGCACCTTCAAGTCTGGGGGAAGGAAACGGTCCGGTATTGAGACTTTATGAAGTCATCTCGGTTCCGACAGAGATGGAAGACTTTTCCGATGACGCGCTTTCGGAAATGAACCAGGCTCAGACGATTCATGTTGCGCCGGGAGAAACGCGGCAGATTTTTGTCTCGGTTTTTTCGGAAGGCGCTCCGGCAGGTGCATATGAATGCGATATTACGGTTGCACCTATCGCCGTAGAGTCCAATCCGATGCCTATACATCTTAAAGCCGAAGTGCTTGATCTGGATATTATGGATGGTGAGGCGTTTAAACTCTGCACTTGGGGATATGTTTCCGGATCCCTGATCCGCGATTATCCCAAAGAGGCTTGGGAGAATCGATTCGCCCATGGGAATAATGTCATTGTGATTACGACGAATTACCTGCCGCAGGTTTTCTATAATGAGAACGGTGAAATTACGTCGGAATTAGATTTTGATCCTTTGCGGCAATTCATCAAAGACCGTCCTGGCGCTTTTTTCTTGTTCTTTAACTATGGATCTTCGCTCAAAGGGCCGAAAGAATTCGGGCGTTTTTCGGAGCCATACAATAAGGCATTCAATGTTTGGGCGCATAAGCTTGTTGAAGTCCTGAAAGAACTGGGGATTGGATATGATGGATTTGCGCTTTATCCGGTCGATGAGCCCGGTTTGCGTGCCGGTTTGGTCGATCTTCATATCGATTACGCCAAACTGGCCCGCGCCGCGGATCCAAAGATTCTTATGTATACCGATCCGGTTGATGGCGCGAAGATGGATGATATTCAACGTATGGCGGACTATGTGGACATTTGGTGCCCGCATCGCGGTTCGTTTTTGATTAATGATGAAGAACCACGTTTGGATGTGATTAAGCAAAATGCCGTTAAAATATGGACGTATGAATGTTGGCATCACGCCAAACATCGTCCTCCCTTGGAATATTACCGGGGGCTCGCCTGGCTTGCGTTGCATCGAGGGCTGTCAGGATTCGGATTCTGGACTTTTTGCACTTCACAAGACGATCCCTGGGGATATCCAATCAAACGCGGGCATGACTATCTCTTGATTTATCCCGGGAAGGGGATTGTCACCAGCCGCCGTTGGGAGTCATGCCGGGATGGTTCGGAGGATATGCGGGCTGTCTCGATTCTGAAGAAACACATCGAAGAAAAAGCAAATGACCCGAAGGCAAAAGAGGTTGTTGATGAGGCGCGTAAGACTATCGATGCCGCCGCCAAGGCTTTGGGGCAATTCTGTATTGATGAAAGCAAGCTCAAAGGGATCGACCGTTATGGGCGAGCCTGGATTAAACCCAAGCAAGTTGACCAGGAACTCGAAGCCTATCGTGAGCACCGCAAAAAAATTGCGAAAATGACGCTAAAACTCGGTGCTAATTAATGTTGAATCAAAGGGATTTTTGTTAGAATTGTTTTCAAAATCCTTTTTTGTGAATGATGAAGCAGATTTGCACCCTGCAAGGCGGTTGTGTTTTATGTATTGCCTCGCACTTACAGCGCTTAGGAATTAAAAGGACTCTCTACCCCGGCTTACGCCATCGCCGGTCTTTGACCGTCTCATGCTAAACCTGGGGCTATTCCCTTGCCGCACCTACGGTGCTTGGTGTGTTCATGTGAGGGAATTTGTGGATAGTGGGATACGTGTGTAGTTAGTAAAGACAACGGCTCATTCCGCGCCGCCGGTGGCGGCGAGTAAGCAGAGAGTGGAGAGGAGAAAGCAGATCAGCGCAAGAACTGTGGTGTTTTCCGTTACCCTGGTTGTATGCTCGATAGCGGTTTGAAAACGAATAAAAAATAACCCGGGGCGGTGTGGGACCGGCCCCGGGTTGCTTTCGTTATTGGTTGATCTTACTGGTTCGCTTTATGAGGCGATGATGCGGATTTAGGGCTTAGAAACCGCGTCCACCTCGACCGCCGCGGGCTTGGCCGCCCTGACCGGAAGTTGTATCAGCGGCGAGGATTGCATCGACTTCTTCTTGTGGGAGATGCTGTGCGGTGTAGGTCTCGCCGTAAAGTTCGATCCGGCGCACGAAAGCGCGTAGGTGGTTTTCAGAACCATTCATGAGGCTGGTATAGATACTGATCAAGTTTTCATTTTCTGCCTCAGCAATGGCATTCTGAAGGTCTTCGATATCGACTTCTTCGATCAATGCGCCGACTTTTAACGCTTCCAGTTCAGATGCACTGCCTTGCAGAACCAATGTGTCATACAGCGCCTGCAAGTCTGCATTGGAGAAGATGCCGGCGTCTTGGATGGGATCGGCCAGACCTTGTGCATCGATCACCTTTTTAATCGCATCCATGTGGTTCTGTTCGGAACGGGCGATATTGGTAAAGACGGTGTTTCCCCACAGATTGTACATTGCCATGTAGACATCGCGGGCCACTTTTTCTTCTTCGCGCATATAGAGAACCGAGGCGGTCTCAGCTTCGGTCAGCGGAACGGCTGCAAGTGCATCTTCGGTAAGATTGCAGGTTCCATCGGCGTTCTGAGAACGGCTACGGGGAGTGAGCACGCGGATTCCGCGAGCGCCACGGCTTGAGCCGGCCTGCGCGCCATCGGCATCACAGACGCCGTCGCCATCGCTATCAACGAAATTGGTGTACTGCCCGCCGCCCAAACGGATTACACGTTGAGCGTTTGCATCGAGTGAAAAGACGGCCGCACCAAGCACCAGCACGGCGATTGCTGTGAAACGGAATGTTTGTTTTATCATGATGATTTCTCCTAAGAGGGGCTTTCGATTTTTTGTGTTACAGACCTTAAGAGCAGGAAGAATGCCAACGCGGGAAGTGTGTTTGTGTCTTGTGCGATTTTGTTTTGCGAATTTCACAGGGCGTGAAAAATCAATGGGTTACGGTACTGATAAGGATGGCTTGGCGGTGGCTCTTCGTTACGTGAATGCCGCTTGTGTTTCGCCGGTTTTGTCGAACAACTTAAGAGAAAAACAGGAGTTAATTTGTATAACTGCCGGTTTTTAAGGAGCTTAGGATGCGACCATTTGGTCGAAGGGGATTTTTTGAGTTTTTACATGCACATTGCATTGGGATTTTGTCAATCAGAAAGCCTCTTCATCCTTTTATGTTGACAATCGAATCATTTGCGGGGGGCTTAGTTGGTGTTGTCTGGGCTGTATCTGTTGAGGAGGGAAGTTGAGCCGCCGATTGTTTCTTTGAACGTTCCGAGAAGGGTTTCGGTTTCCGTGCCGTAATTTAGGTCGTATTCAAATGTGCCTGAAAACAGCGCTGTTTCGGTGGCATCCGCAGGCGGAACAACCTGATAGGTGAATTTGGAAGAATAGGCATCGATGTAATGCGAATTGGATATGCTCTGCAGTGTTGAATATTGCATATCGAAGAGGTCTAACTCCGAATCATATTTTTGGCTATACGAGCTTGTAATTTTGGGAACCCAGCCATGAGGCAGGGTTTCTTGGATATGAATGTTCTTTCCGGCGATGGAATTGAAGGCCATATCTCCTATGGCATTGATCAGAATGGTTACGGTAACGGTTTCTCCCGGATTGTAGCGCTGGAGTGAGAAATACCGGGTGAATACAAGTTGGCTTTTGATTTCATAGGGATGCGAAAGGAGGGTGTAGGTTGTAGGCCGTTCTACATGGAGCGCCACAATGCATCGCTCCCGCGCCTCTAGCGGGAGGATGATCGTATTGCTGTCGCTGCCGGCGAGATATCTAAGGTCGGGCCAACTATATTTGTAGGTTTCGAATTCCTGTGAAATCAGCGAACGTGATTTGTTTTTTAGGTGAAAGAAATAGGCGCCTGATGTGATGGGTGTTAAAAGACACCAGGCGGCCTGGCCGGGAATGACACGTATTTCGACGGGATTCCCATCGGGACTGAGAGGCATCATCGAAGTGGTTGATGTTGTGCTGACTGTGATGGTATAGGATTTTGCCGTCTTTGATGTTTCTCGAATTCGTATCCAGAGCACATCGCCTGCATATAAAGCCGCTTCGAGTTGACTTTGGTTTCCTGATGACAGTAACGGTGTATATGGATCGCGTGAATCGAATAGACTGATTTCCGCTCTTAGCCGCGCATTGCTGGGGTAAGGCGCAACTTGAATTGTGTAAATGCCGAAATAGGGCGCTTGAAACGAATACCAATGTTCTATGCCGGGATCTTCCATATTCGCATGGATATCGGTTCCATCAGGCTGAATCGGGACCGGTTGGATTGCCTCCGGCTCCTCGGTGTGATCAACGCGAATGCGATATGCGCCGGTATTGTTTTGGCATCCCTCAACTTTAACTGTGTATGTGAATCCGGGTACCAAGGGTTTTATGATTTTTGAAAATGTCCACTCACCATTATCATCATCCGTGGCGATTTGATCCGATTCGCCACCGGGGCCGTATAATGTAATCACCGTGTCGAAATCGGTGTTCTGTTCATAAGCCAGTGTCTCGATTTTGTAGAAGCCGGGATCGGGCACTTGGAACGAATAGAAGTCCTTGTCGTATTTCGGCCAAATTCTGCCATCCACCGGGGGCGCATCCACGGCAATCGGGATAACCTGGGCGCTGTTATCGACGAGTACTCTAATTTGTTTTTGGTATGTTTCCCCCGCCGTATCCGTAATAGTGATTGTAATTGAATGTGTGCCGAATGGTGTGTTGGCTGTATCCCAGATGGCGGATTGGATGGTTGAATAAACCGGCGGATCGAAGCGGATTTCTCCATCTAATGCAGGTGTTACGGGATCGTCAAAGATTTCATCATCGATCAATATATCCATTGCCGTAAGCCCGGCAGTGGATTTTGCCGAGACCCGAAGCGGCTCGGCCCCGGATACGGTTCCATCACCAAATGGACTGAGAATGAGCAACTCCGGTTTTTCTTCGTGAAGGTTGAGCCCTGTGCAACAAAGCGTGAAAGCCTGTTGTTGGCCGAGATTCACCTGCCCGCTGACCTGAACGATATAGGAGCCGGGCAGTGGCGAGGGCAGAACAATTTGTTCCACATTGTCGCGATAGTTTTCCCGGTCTGTTTTGGGGGGCGATGATGGGTTTTCGGGATCGAGTGTCCAGGGGTAATGGCGTGTTCCATCCGGCCCGATTAGGATGAGATCGAGATCATTTACCAAATTGAGCGTGGTTTCATCGGATTTATCTAAAACAGGATATCCGGACGCATCAGTCCATACTATCGTGATCTTGATCGGACCTTGGCCGCTGTAAACCGTGTTGTATTCACGGACTGATTCCGAATAACTGTCGATCTCAATATCAGAGCCGCCATTGCCATGTGACCGGATAAAGTCCGCCGCAGCCCGGGCATTGAGAAGACCCCATCCGAATTGATAATCCGGGCCGGGATCGGGGCCGGCTTCCATAGCGGTGTGAATTAAAAGACTTTTCATCGTTGCCATGCTCGGATTGGCACCACCAAAATAGTTGCGGAATTGCTGCACCAAACAGGCGGCTGCGCCGGTTACCACGGGCGCGGATGTCGAAGTTCCGGAAAGTGTCGAGTATGCGTTGTCGTCCTCATGAGAGAGAGATAGCAGTTTGACTCCATTGGCCACGATGTCAGGCTTGATTCTTCCGTCATCTGTGGGGCCCCAACCTGAGAAATCGGCAATTAAAATGTCTTGCGGATTAGTCGATTTATTGATGAGGTCATCGACGGCGCCGACGGAGATGGTGTTCTTGACGCTGCCGAGTGTTGAAAGCGAGTTGTAGCGGACGTTATCAAGGTTCTGTGCCGCACTGAAATCGGCACCGATCTTTGTTGTGCTTGATGAGCCATTGGTTCCATAATAATTTCCCGCTGCGACAACGGCGATTATGTTTTGTTCATATACGATCTGGTCGTAAGATTCGCTTCTGGCGGTATAGATACCCCAATGATTTGAGTCAGGTCCAGGCGAAGCCAAATCTTTGTGCAGGTTATCCAGGCTATTATTTGCGCTTACCTCCGAGTCGATGCTGAGACCATATGAATGATTCGATACGTCAATCCTGTATGCGTTCTCATACATCTCCTGAAGGTCGCTACCCAAATTCCAGCAGAGCAGCGAAACGTTCGGGGCCATTCCTTCCGCCGCCGGATTGCCGGAACCATTTGCGGCAATTGTGCCGGCGACATGAGTGCCATGCGCACTCGGAGAGGAATCGGTATCGACCTGCACCGCACGTCCCACGAGCTGTTCATGCGAGACTCTTACACCGCCGCTCTCCCAAATTCCAACGGTTACTCCGGAACCATCCAGATTATAGTCCGATAGCCCGCCGGGGTGGATTTCATCGATTCGCGAAGTCAGTTGCGCATTATAGTTTTGAGGCTGTGGGATGGGCTCGATTTTTGAAATTAGGCGGATGGAATCTTCCTCGGCCAACTGCTGAATTTTATCTGCGGGCAGAGATATGTTTTCCAGAGTTTGTGCATAATCAAAGGCATTCTGAGTGGCACTCAAGATTACGCTGTGACCTGCAAGGACTTCGCGAGCGGTCTCAAATGGTATATCCGGGAAAAAGTCAATTCTAATAGCGGCAGCTGTGTCGTTCGACGCAGTCTCTTTGGCGACGCGATTTTGATCTGAACTTAACGTACGGAGCTGTGGATCGATTTTCGCCTTAGCCGGAATAGAGGCTGTGCCAATGACCAAGGGGGAGTTACCCAATTCCTGCCATGCATTGTCTTTCGCATAAATAAGGTAGGCGTTTGGATAAATGTAGTATTGAAAAGAAATCCCTGAATGTTCGAGTTGCTTTCTTTCGCTCGGCGAGATCGAATGTTTGAATTGAACCAGCAAATGAGATGCGCTGTTTGTGCCTGCTGATTTTTGAAAATTCTTGACACCCAATACCGGTATGGGAATGCCGCAAAGCCGGATTGGTTTCGGGTTTTGCTCTGTCGATGCCGATGTTGTGATGATGATGCACGCGTGGAACCATACGATGAGCATGATGCAGAGAGAACCGGCCCGCTTGGTGTGGAGGAGGCCGGTGGTTTTGCCCTTTGGTATGCCGCGAGTCGAATGAATGTGCATCAGTGCACCCAATAATCGTCGATAAAAGTATACGGATTCTCCGGCAGCCAGCCGCAGTTCTGCGGTCCTCCGAATGCGCCCATATCGCAATGGACATCACCGAGACCCGGCGGCAGGCAGGCGTCATCCCATAGGGCATCCGGATTGCCTGTATCGATACACGGAGATTCATCGTTTAGCCGCAAGCCTATAACAGGGGAAGTCGCTTCAAATGAGAATTGCGGATCGAGGTCGATGTTGCCGGTGCCTTCGAATCCGCCACGAATGTCAGACCAGGTTCCTAGAAGCAAACTTTCAGAAACTACGATTTCAGCAGGAGTGTTGTTCCACAAAATGCAATTTAATAATTCCGGGGAAGCGTCAAAGCATGAAATCCCGCCGCCGGAGTTTTCTGCGGTGGTGTGATTACCATAAAGCGTGCAGTTTTTAAAAGACGGCGCGGATGTGACGAGTGCATAGGCGCCGCCGCCATCCTCAGCGGCTGCATTGTCAGCAATGATGCAGTTATTAAGGGCAGGGGATGAGGATGATGAAAAGAATGTTCCGCCGCCGTAACCGGACTGGTTTTGTGTAATTATGCATCGAGTTAAATTTGGCGATGAAAGAGTTGTGTAGATACCGCCGCCATACGTATTGGCGGTGTTGTTTTCGATCAGGCAATCGGTAACAGCAGGGAAAGAATTATCAGAGAAGTACATCCCTCCGCCATAATCGGCCTGATTTTGCGAAATGCGGCAGTCATCAATTACCGGCGAACCGCCGTTGCAATAAATCCCGCCGCCCCATACGGCGGTATTTCCGAAGATTGAACAATTGCAGAGGATGGGGGAGGTTTTAAAACAAGAGACACCGCTTTGCGATGCGCCGGTGATGATAAAGCCATCGAGAATTCCGTCATCCGCGCCCAGAACCGCGCTACTATCCGGCACACCGGGATTCAGCATGGTTGCATTCGCTGCCCAGTCCCGGTCTTCTCTTTGTCCCTCAGTTCCCAGAAAACCGGCATAGATACCGACTCCCGGCTCCATTGTGACCGGTTCGCGATAAGAGCCTTGCGCAACCCAAACCTCGCCCCGTGTGGCGATGGTTCGAAGCGCTTTGTTGATTGAATTGAATGCCGATTCCCACGAAGCGCCATCACCGCTTTCATTCGCGCTGGCATTTACATAATAGACATCCGGTTCGGATGGAGTGCTGCCATGAAAACCCGGTGGTGTTTCATACGCGCCGATGTCGGCGGTTTCATCTCCTTGCAGGCGAAGTAGACCGTTCAGACTTATGTCAGGTGCGGCCGCAGCCGAACCTTGATCGATGCAGGGGGAATTGTCCTGCAGTTGATAATCCCCGCCAGCGGCATCGATAAAGAGCGGCCTCGTAGCCAGGTTGCCATCGCCCGGCCATCCGCCTTGAAGACAGCTGTATTCGACAGTGGATTCCGCTGTTTCCTCCCGTAACTCCGCGCCCGGGTTCCATAGGATGCAATTGGTAAGCTGTGCCGCCGACGAATCCGAACAGACGATGCCGCCATCCGTGTTCCCTACAATCGTGCAGTTTGTTAGTTCAGGCCGCGAGTTCCAATAACAGACAAGTCCCTGCCCATCGTTGCCTTCGATGATGCAGTTAATCAACTTCGGTGAGGATGCATTACTATGAATGCCCGATGTGCCCGTAGCGGGGGCATTTCTTCCCGAGATGATACAATTGGCGAAGGCCGGTGATGTTTCCCGGCAGACAATCCGGCTGTTGAGGCTGCCCTCAATTGTAAAGCCATCCAGGATTGCGTCATCCGCTCCGATGACGCTGGACTCGACGGGATCGCTGGGGCGAATCACGGTTTTGTTTACGTTCCAGTCTCGCTGCTCACGCTCGGTTTCGGTACCGTTGAAACCGCCATAAATGGCAACGCCCTCCTTCATCGAAAATGCCTCTTCGTAATTTCCTCCGCTGACCCATATTTCGCTTCCCGGAACCGCCTTGCCAAGAACCGAAGAGATATAACCGTATGCCAGTTCCCATGAAGTTCCATCCCCACTGGAGTCAATGCCATACTTTACATAGAGAGCCAAAGGTGGCGGTGTTTCCGGGGGGAGGAATTCCGGTGGGGATTCGTAAGCGCCCATGTCTACGAGGCCATCAGCGCCGGGGCGGGGACGACCCAAAATATCCCTATCCGGCGCGACCGAGGTTAGACCCGAATCCACACACATTGAGCCATCCCGAAGGTCATAGCGAACCGTGCCGCGCTGAAATTGCGGATATTCCGAGACATTGCCCTCGCCCGGCCAGCCTCCGGGAATACAACTGTAATTCACAACCGTAGACTGTGCGCCAGGACCGGTTATTTCAGTTCCACCATTCCACAAAATTGAATTAATTAGGCTTAATGTTGAGCCTGTTTCGCAATAGATGCTGTTGCCGGATGAATAATAGCCTCCATTACCAGTTACTGTGCAATTGATGAGCGTCGGGGATGACTGTCCGCCGCAGTAAAGTGCCGCACCCTTATAAGTTTCAAACAAGTTGGAAACGGTATTGCCTGAAATTATACAATTTGTCAGTAATGGACGTGTATTCTCATCACAATGTATGCCAGCGCCATTAGAATCGGACTCATTGTCGAGGATTTGGCAGTTGCGAATTGTGGGAGCCGATGTGCCGACACAAGAAACACCAGCACCTGGGGTATATGAGTAAAAAACATTTTGACCATACAAATAAAAGCCTGAAATATAGCAGCCATCAATATCCGGAGTGGAAGAATCCGCAGAGATGATACCACCACCACTGTTGTTGGAGATCGTGCAGTTGCGGATAATTGGCGAAGACGATTCAAAACAGCCTACACCACCAGCGGTTGGGGCGTCCGGAAAGAAGGCTGAAGTATTGTTGTCAATTGTGCAATTCTCAATAATAGGCGCAGCCTCTCCTGCGCAATAAATTCCGCCTGCGTTGTATGCATTGTTATTATAGAGAATACAATTGCTAATTGTGGGCGTCGACGTGTCTTCGCAAGTTATAGCCCCACCTTTAAATATTCCGCTGCATACTTCGATACTGCAATCAATTAATGCAGGCGAAGAAGAGTTGATACAGTAAATCGCTCCGCTGTCCGAATATCGATTGCCTGTAATTGTACAATTAACCAAAGTCGGCGCGGATTGGTCTGTGCAGTAGAGTGAACCTTTGCTTTCAGAATGATTTCGGAAAGTACAGTCACGTATGACCGGTGCGGCGGTTCCGTGGCAAGTCACTCCGGTATTCCCGGTGATTCCGCAAAATTCGCAATTGACGATTGTAGGCGAGGCACTCGTGCACTGCAGCCCGGCTACAGGATTTCCCCAAATGAAAAAATGATCCATCAGCGCGCCATCCGCGCCTTCTACAGTGCTTTGTTCAGAACTTGCCGCTTGAATATCGGTTATCATCTGAGAGAGTCTTTGGTCCGGTGATTCTTCAGTTCCTAAGAATCCTCCATAGAGAGAAACATTCGTGACCAAGGCGATGTTCTCGGTATAGACGTGCATGGTGATCCAGAGCTGATCACCGGATTCGGCGGCTGCAAGACCGTCGGAGATGGTTGTGAAAGCCGTCTGCCAGCTGGAACCATCCCCTCCGGAGGAGGTCTTGGATACGTAAATGGTTTTACCGAGAGCGGATTGGAAGGCGAGTAATTGAAAAACAGCCAAGCAGGCCGTAAGAATCGGCACTCGGCGGTTTTTCATCTCCAAACCTCCCTTTAAGAGCGTATTGACCTAAAGCAAGCCGTACCCCATAGGAGAATAACGCAGAAAGTCTTGGGTGTCATCTAAAGTTGAGTGTTATTTTTTCTGTATCCGGGAGAGCAGGAGCAGGGAATCCGATGGCATGAGTTTCCGGGAGATGATTTTGATTCAGCATAATTGTGCCCAAACAGAAGAATGCGGCAGTTCTTGGAAGAAACTACCGCAGAATGTCTTTGTATTTATCAGTACGCGCGGAACTGGAATATTGATCCGAAATCCTAATTGAGCCAGAAATCGGATGGAATCCCATCGGCAAGTAAAGGCTTATTTGATTTCTTCTCCTAATGGGAATTCATCCTCTACCCCACCCAGGACGGCGTACAATCTCGCCTGATTGGAAAACTTGGCGAGCCGGAGCTGCACCAATCCTTGCTCCGCCGTATAGAGTGAGCGTTGCGCATCCAATACGCTGAGGTAGCTATCTTGGCCTTTTGTGTATCGCGTATTGGAGAGCTGATACGATTCATCCAGGGCATCAACAAGAGACTCTTGAGCCTGCAACTGCTCATCGATTTTATCCTGCACGGCAAATACATCGGCGACTTCTCTAAATGAGGTCTGTATTGCCTGTTCGTATTGAGCCAATGCGATTTCTTTTTCGACTTTTGAAACCTTATAGGCTGATCTCAAACGGCTATCGAAAATCGGCATCACGAGCTGGGGTGCATAACTCCATGTATCGGTACCCGATGAGAAGAGGTCGCTAAGATCCCCGCTGGCGGTTCCAATGGCTGTCGAAAGCGAGATGCGTGGGAAAAAGGCAGCCCGTGCAGCGCCGATATTGGCATAGGCCGCTTTAAGATGGTGCTCGGCTGCGAGAATATCGGGACGGTTCAACAGAATTTCGGAAGGAAGATTCATGGTAACTTCGGGTGAAGGTTGAACACTATCTAAATCTTCAGGCATCCACTCAGCCGGGAGCGGTGTCGAGTAGCCAATTAAGAGATTCAGCGCGTTTTGATCTTGTGCCGTTAATTGCTCATATCGGCTGATATCGACTTGAGCGGAATCCACCTGTGTTTGTGCACGCCGAAGATCGAGTTTGTTGGACAATCCATTGTCGAATCGCTGTTTTATCAGCTCGTACGACTTTTTTTGCGCTTCGTACGTATTTTGTGCCAGATGCAGGCTTTCACGATCCGCAGCCAAAGTGAGATAAGCGTTGGCTACTTCGAACACCAAACCGATTTTGACACTTCGGTGAGCCTCTTCTGTTGCAAAATATTCTTCCAGCGCTCGGCCTTCCAAGTTGCGCATGCGGCCAAAGAAGTCGATCTCCCATGAACTGATGCCGAGATCGACATTGTATTGCTCAATATCGAGAGAACCGCCTCCGCCGAAACTTGAGGCCGAGGCACGACGTTTTGTTCCGCCAGCGGTTAAATCCAAAGTGGGATAGAGTTCGGCGCGTTGAATGTTGTACATGGCCCGCGCTCTTTGGACGTTTAAGGCGGCGATTTGCCCATTGCGATTGTTGGCCAATGCCGTCTCGATAACGTCTATTAGCCGCTGATCAGTGAAGAAATTCCGCCACTGAAGAGTGGATTTCTCCTCTGCCGTAACTGTGGCCCGAGCGCCTTTTTCTAATGAACTTGTCTGCCAAGCCGAGGGGATCGGGGCTTCGGGCTTTTCATACTCCGGAGTCAGAGAGCAACTTGCGAGCGAAAATGCTAATCCTATGGAGAGGAACAGATTTTTATTCATTTGAATCACTTCCCAATAAATCGGCTTTTTTATCCTTTGCAATGGCGCTTTTCCGGCCTTTACCAAATGCAGAGTAGATCAACACATAGAAGAGCGGCGCGAACAAGGTAACAAGAATTGTTGAAGTTACGACGCCACCCAAAACGCCCGTGCCGATAGCGACTTGCGCGCCCGCACCGGCTCCATGAGCAATGGCCAACGGTATAACACCGAATCCGAATGCCATTGAGGTCATGACGATGGGACGTAAGCGCAGTTTCGCGCCTTCAAGCGTGGCTTCGATCAGCCCCATGCCTGCATCCACTCTCTCTTTTGCGAACTGGACGATGAGGATGGCATTCTTTGTTGTTAATCCCAACGTGGTCAATAAGCCGATTTGGAAATAGACATCGTTCGGTAATCCCCGCCAGGTTGAGGCGATAACTCCTCCGATTGCCCCCAATGGCAGAGTCAGCAAAATCGAGATGGGAATCGGCCAACTTTCATAAAGAGCCGCCAGGCAGAGGAAGATGACCAAAATGGAGAATGCATAGAGCATGGGAGCCTGGGAACCCGCAAGCCGTTCTTGATAAGAAAGACCGGTCCAGTCATAGCCGAATCCTTGGGGCAAATTTCCGACGAAGTCCTCCATCAATTTCATGGCTTCACCTGAACTTCTGCCGGGAGCCGGTTCACCCCAGACATTAATGGATGGGAAACCGTTAAAGCGTTCCAACTTGGGCGAACCGTAAGACCATCTGCCAGCTGCGAATGAAGTGAAGGGAACCATCTTCCCTTCTAAGTTACGCACATAAAGCTTTTCCAGATCACTGGGGAGCATACGGTCAGAAGCATCCGCTTGGACATACACACGTTTAACACGTCCGTTTTGAATGAAGTCATTGACGTATGAACTGCCGAAGGCAGCGGCAATGGTGTTGTGAATCGATGAGATCGGAACACCGAGGGCTCCGGCCACTTCCCAATCGATATCGACACGATACTCGGGAACATCCTCCAAGCCGTTTGGACGAACATTAACCAAGCGCGCATCTTGCCCGGCCATGCCGAGGAGTTGGTTACGAGCTGCTATAAGATCTGCATGACCTTTTCCGCCACGATCCAGCAATTGGAAGTCAAATCCTTTGCCTTGTCCCAATTCGATAACAGCCGGCGGTGGGAAAGCGAAAACCATTGCCGCGCGAATTTTCGAAAACGCCCCCATGGCTCTGCCTACTACCGCATCGACTTTAAGATCCGGACGGTCGCGAAGTTCCCAGTCCCTGAGTTTGACAAAGGCCAAGCCCATGTTTTGTCCACGTCCGGAAAAACTAAAACCGGAAATTGTGAAGCAAGATTCAATGGCATCCTTTTCATCAATTAAGAGATAATCCCGGACCTGATTCAGGACTTCTTGGGTTTGTTCCAGTGTAGAGTTGCCCGGGAGCATTGCCTGAACATAGAGAAGCCCTTGATCCTCATTGGGCAGATAAGAGGTAGGCATTTGCATAAACAGGTAGCCCATGGCTGCCACAATAAGAACGAAGAGGAATAGATACCGAAGTCTTTTGGATAGGGAGTGCCCGACTACTTTTAGATAGATGCGCCGGGTGAAATAAAATACGCGGTCGAACCACAAGAAAAAGGGCCGCAAGAAAAAGATGGCTGATTCCGCGGGTTCGTGTCCTTTGGCAACCGGTTTGAGAAGTGCTGCACAAAGAACCGGGGTTAGAATCAAGGCAACCAGAACCGAAAGCAACATCGAGGCGATAATGGTCACCGAGAACTGACGGTAAATAACACCGGTGGAACCACCAAAGAACGCCATCGGACCGAATACGGCAGAGAGAACTAAGCCGATACCAATTAGAGCACTGGTGATCTGGTCCATGGATTTGGCAACGGCCTCTTTGGGCGGAAGACCTTCTTCGCTCATAATCCGCTCGACGTTTTCCACAACGACAATGGCGTCATCGACCAGAAGTCCGATGGCCAGCACCATGGCGAACATGGTTAACATATTGATTGAAAATCCGAAAAGCCCCAGTACCGCGAAGGTTCCTAAAATAACCACAGGCACAGCGATGGTCGGGATCAAGGTTGCGCGCATGTTGCCCATGAAGAGGTACATAACCAGGAATACCAGTATGATCGCTTCAAATAAGGTTTTTACAACTTCATCGATTGCAACTTCGATAAAAGGTGTTGTGTCATAGGGATAGACGATTTTCATTCCGGGAGGGAAGAACTGACTCATCTCGTCGAGTTTGGCCTTAATCCGGTCCGCCGTATCCAGCGCATTGGCGCCGGCGGCTTGGCGGATTGCCATACCACCCGCAGACAAGCCATTGTAAAGGGCAGTAACGTCATACTGCTCGGTTCCTAATTCTGTTCTGCCGACATCTTTGATGCGAATAATGGAACCGTCCGGATTGATACGAATAGGAATTGCAGCAAACTCTTCCGGAGTTTTTAGAAGGTTCTGGACAACGATTGAAGCATTCAGCCGTTGGCCTTCGACCGCAGGTGCTCCACCGAACTGACCGGCCGATACCTCAACGTTATAAGAACGGAGCGCTGTAAGGACATCTTCGACTGTCAAATTATAGTTGGTCAGCTGTTCGGGATTCAGCCAAACACGCATGGCGTATTGTGTCCCGAAGGTCATGACTTCGCCGACGCCCGGCACACGGGATAAGACCTTCTCAAGCGTGGATTGCATGTAATCCCGGAGGTCATTGCCATCCATGCTCCCGTCTTCAGAGATCAGTCCGACAATAATTAGATAGTTACGTGTCGATTTGCTGACTTTGACACCTTGGCGTTGGACAACTTCAGGCAGACTGGCCATGGCCAGCTGAAGTTTGTTTTGCACCTGAGCCCATGCCAGGTCGGCATCGGTCCCCGGTTCAAAAGTCAATTCAATACGTGATGCACCGGAAGAATCACTGGTTGCCGACAGATAAAGCATATTGTCGAAACCTGTCATCTTCTGTTCGATGATTTGGGTTACGCTATTTTCGACTGTTTCGGCCGAAGCGCCCGGATAAAAGGATTCAATCGCAATCGAAGGCGGGGCGATGGGGGGATATTGAGAGATCGGCAGATTGTAGATTGCCAATCCACCCGCCACCATTTGAACGATGGCAATGACCCAGGCGAATACCGGACGTTCCAGAAAGAACTTTGACAACATAATAAGGCCTCCGCCTTTTAGTTTGACTCAGATTGCGCGGTTTTTGTTTGTGGACCATCATCAGTCACAACGGAGGCGGTGACTTTTGAGCCCGGACGGACTTTTTGAATACCTTCGATGATGATCCTTTCACCTGAATTCAGACCGGATGTCACAAGCCACCGGTCACCAAGACTGCGATCAACCGTCAGCATTTTCTGTTGGACCGTATCTTCGGAATCCACAATCAGTACATAAGGATTTCCCTTCGGATCGCGCGATACAGCATTTTGAGTGACAAGGATTGCGTTCTCGTTGATGCCTTCCACGATCACACCACGCACAAACATGCCTGGCAGAAGAAGACCGTCCGGATTAGGAACAGTGATTCGCAAGACAACAGAGCCGGTTGTCGGTTCGACTGTGATATCTCGAAACTGGAGGGTTCCTTCCAACGAATAATTCGAGTCTTCTTCAAAGTGAATCTTAACCTTGTTGAAATCGACTCCCTCGCGGTTAATTTCGTTGTTTTCGAGCCGTTGACGTAACCGCAATAATTCGGTCGTGGACTGGGGGACATCCACATAGACCGGATCCACCTGCTGTATGGTTGACAATGGAATCGCTTGATACGCCGTAACAACAGCGCCTTCGGTTACATTGGATCTGCCAATGCGTCCGGAGATAGGCGCGTTGACTTGGGTGTATTCCAGGTTGATGCGTGCGTTTTTTACGACAGCTTCCGCTTGTTGAATCGCGGCTTCGGCCTCGGCGATGGCTTCACGATCCCGTCTTACCTGGGCCTCTGCCGACCGAAGTGCAGCCTCCGCTACTTCATCTTCAGTTATAGCCTGGTCACGCTCTGTTGCGGATACTGCGCCGGTCACCACCAATTCTTCAAAGCGTTGCCGGTTTTTGCGTGCAAAATTTAATGTGGCCTGGTGTTGTTTGATACTGGCTTTGCTTGCCTCTAAAGACGCTTGAAGTCTTGCAATGGTTTTATGGGCGACGGCAAGGTTTGCTTCGGCATTATCCAGCTCCGCCTGAAATGGGGCGGGATCGATCTGATAGAGAACCTGACCCGCTTCAACATCAGTACCTTCTGTGAAAAGGCGGCTCTGAATTAGACCGCTGACTTGAGGCCTGATCTCAGCAACGCGGAAGGCCGAGACCCGGCCCGGCAATTCTTTGGTCAAAACCACAGATTCTGTTTTGACGACAGCAACGCCGACACTCGGAGGGGGGGCTTGTGCTCCAGGCTGCTGATTTGAAGCCTCTTTTTCGCATCCACTGAGGAGGACGCATGCCAGTAGCGCCGAAATGACGCCGACTCTTGCTCGTGCGGTGTGTCGCATGATTAAACACCTTTGCTATTTCCAAATATCCCGGCCGTTCCCGCTTGATCGCTGGTGGTATCAGCGCGGCCTCCGGCACCGGTAATCGGAATGAACGCTCATTCCGCTATGAGGCAAAACACAAATATTAAACTGTGGCCCTATCGACTATTTACGCTTAATTGCATCCCAGCAGGCTTCAATGACTTGCGGAATTAAATCGTCATCCAATGTGAAAAAACCCAGATTATGATCCCGCGCCATTGCCATGATTGGGCCAAAGGACTGAGCACAAAGAATGACAATAGGAAGATCCTTCATTTCACCCTTTGAGACTCCGTCAATAAATACCTCTAAAATCTCATTGTCTTTGCTCTCTTCACCAAAGATCTTTTCCCGGCGATGCTCTACTCCATAAGGGGAGTTGAAAAATTGCTCTAAGTATTTGAAATGTATTGGATTATCAATTAGGTAGCGCAAAAGCGAATTACCTAGATGAAGAAAGCGCTCCCGAACGGATTGATCTTTTACCGTTTCATTCCATAGGGTTTCATGGAGTTTCAACTCGACTTCCTTGAACAATCCTTCGATAAGAGCGTCTTTGCTCTCGTAGTAACGGTATATTGTGCCCGCGCCGACCTTTGCGCGTTCGGCGATCATCGCCATTGAGGTTCCATGAAAGCCATGCTCGGCAATCAGGTCCAATGCTGCCCGAGCAATCTCTTCACGCTTTCCCATCTTCGTCATGATGCACCTTACGGAATGAATGTTCATTCAGTCTATCGTGAAGACTAGGCCGGTCAAGTATCCAATTGAGTGAAGATACATGGCATAAGGCATCTATAAGGGATGTTCTTGTGTGTCTATCTCTATATATGTCAGTGAATTATATAAATTTATAAATCTGTATTTATGTTGAAAAAAAATAGTTGGGCAAGGATGGTGGATCGAATGAGATGTGTTCTGTTTTGTTTACGACTTGGGTTGAAGTACTTGGGTGTCTTTTTAAGTGTTTCTCAAGAGTATTTCCTTTTGAATCCCACCCCAGCCTTTCCCGTAAATAGGGAGGGAGTGGAATTTGGGCCTGTAGCAAGGACATCCCCCCGTTTACGGGGGTGAAGGCAAACGGAAAGGATTTTCGAGAAACACTCTAGCCCCGGAAGTAAATCCAGATCGAAGCGGCCAATATCACCAAGACCAAGCTGAGCAGAAGATCCATGCGTTTCCATGCCGGATCGCTTCGATGAGCAGGGGATTCATCGTCTTCCTCGCGAGTGGCAAGTGTTAGCCCTTCCAACTTTGCGGCACTTGGCGCGGGGGTCATTAAACTCACCACTATAAGTACGATCGAACAGAATATGAAAAGGAAAATGGCCATATGCAGAAAATTGACTGTTGCGAAATCCAACAGATAACCACTGAGGGAACCTTTGCATATCTCGGCGATGAGCCGCCCCATACCCAAGACAAAACCTGCCAGCAAAGACGCGATCGCGCCGTATGCGTTTACGCGTTTCCAGATGATGCCAAATAAAAATACCGCTGCGATAGGAGGAGAGAGATAAGCGGATACGCTCTGTATGTAATTAAAAATTTGACCGGAAATATGCTTCATGAACGGAATCCACAATAATCCGGATATGACCAAGAAGATGGTGGAAATCTGTCCGACAAAAACCAGGCGCTTTTCTGATGCTGTGGGGTGCAGTTTTCTGTAGATGTCCCAGGTGATTAGTGTTGAGCATGAGTTGAAAACCGAAGATAACGAACTCATCAGCGCGGCAAGCAATCCCGCGACCACCACGCCGCGTAATCCGACCGGCAAAAGTGTTCCGATCAACGCCGGTAAGGCATGATCCGGTTTCTCTAACTGCAAACTGCCTTGGGTCATTAAGCAGTGTGCGATAACGCCTGGAATTACAAATATGAAAATCGGCAGAAGTTTCAAAAAACTTCCGAAGATTGTTCCACGACGGGCTGTGTCTTGGCCATGTGCGGAAAGTACACGTTGAACGATGTATTGGTCTGTGCACCAGTACCAAATTCCCATGATCGGCGCACCGAAGACAATGCCTGTCCAAGGAAATTCCGGATCGGTCATAGGCCGCCACATGTTGAAATATCCGCTGCCCGCAGTCTCTTTGACTGTTTCCCATCCGCCAATTTGGGCCAAGCCGATTACGGTGACGATCACGGCCCCGCCGACCAAGACGAACATCTGCAGCATGTCCGTATACAACACCGCTCTGAGTCCGCCAAAACTTGTGTAAATACCAGTCACGACAATTACAATTAAAGCGCCGGTCCAGAAATTGATTCCCATCACGGTTTCGAACACGATGCCACCCGCAGCAACGGTTACGGAAATTTTGGTCAATACATACCCGATTACAGAAACGACTGCCAAATACCAGCGCGCCCCGGAGGAATAACGGCGTTCTAGAAATTCAGGCATCGTAAACACGCCACTCGAAAGATAAAAAGGAACGAAAAACCACCCGAGAAGTAATAGTATCAAGGAGGCAAGGACTTCGAAGTGACCAACGGCGACGCCACTGGCCGCTCCCGTGCCGGCCAATCCCACCAAATGTTCGGAACCGATATTGGATGCAAAAAGCGAAGCGCCAATTACAAACCATCCGGCATTGCGTCCCGCCAAGAAATAACCAGCCGAACTTTCGCGTGTGCCTTCACCTTTGCGTGTAACCCAGAAGGCCGTGCCGAACACAAGCAGGAAATAGACGCCGATAGAAAACCAGTCCAGTATTCCGAGTTGTCCCATTATTACATTTTCTCCGATTGATCCCCATGACGTTTGAAACCGTTATCGCCGGGTGGCTTTGGGGCGGTTCAGCAAGTGTAATCGGTGTATTCTAAAAAACTACCGGGGTGGTTTTGGCGTCTTTGGAGTGCGTGCGGCCTGTTTTGCCTAAATATTGGTGACTGCGCCGGGAATATTGGGGAATTAACGCAAGAGCCAATCCATAACCGGTGTGTTTTCGACCGGTGTAGAGAGCTGATCGAGCGGATTTGAGAAGCCATTGTACTCATCAATGTTGCTGTAGCCGTCGCCATCCGGATCGCCCGAGGCCAGGACGACCCTGTCCGGGAAGTAGAATGACTCCCATTGATCGTCAATGCCGTTACCATCTGAATCTGTCTCGTCCCCGAGTTGAATATCGAAGATGGTTTCTATTGATGACGGCTTAACCCAAACAACATCCTCATAGGGTGAGGGGACAATTGTCTGACCTGTGACCGCGATTACCGTTCCAAGAGAGAGGACTGTTCCGGCTGCATCGAATCCGTAAAGCGTGCCATCCTCAGTGACGGATAAAAATCCTCTACTGTCTTGAACTAGTTCTCCCATGAATGTGATTGTCCGGGTTGGAGCGGCATCCAGGAGTTCATCGATTTCCGCGCGGATCGCGTCAAAGTCGATTGTGGTCGTTTTATAGGGGGATTTTGCAGATACGGAATCAGGCGCATCGCCCGGATTCCATCCATGCAGCACCCACGCCAAATGGTCGATGATGTTGCCGTGGATATCCTCGCTTTGAGCCCAGTCGATATAGGACCTCACAAGTCCGGGCAACGCAGTTTCACTGATATTATCTGTGATGTGTTCCATGACATCATCGAGATTGATCGATATTTCAAGCGTGTGGATATCGCTACGTGACGGCGCACCCGAACTTTCCGAAATAATACAGGGCGCGCTAAGAGAGAGCGCCTTTTCTAAATAGCGGCAAAACGCCAATGTGGCAGCGGTTGAGTTGGCATCGAGTGTCAGGGTATCGCGGATTTCAAAGAGAGATAATTGCAGCGCTGAACGATAGTCCGCGATCCATTCATCGGCGGTGGTTGTTTCATCGCCTTCGATATGGGGATCAAAGGTTTGGCGTTCCGCGTAAGAAAGCAATACGACTTCGGGATCGTCACCGTCTATGTAGCGAATAATGAGAGGCTCATCTACGGCGGTTCGCAATGACGGATCATTCAATGCGGCGGAAGCACTTGTATTGCCATTAAGAAGCACAGCCGTAAGTGGGGACGATTCGGCTCCGGTGGGAGTACGCAAAGCCGGCTCAGAAACCGCAACAGGTATAATGGCTTCCGGGATTTCAAAGCCTGTTACCACCGGTTCTGATGTTGGATCATTTGGATCAGTCTGGCGGAAGGTCTCGTCAAAATCGGCCCATCCATCACCGTATGTGCCCATATCTTTTTCCGCCTCGGTAGGGGCGTCTGAATCTGCGGGGTAAGACTCGTCATCGAGCGGATCGGTTCCACGGATTAATTCATCAAGATCGCGCCAGCCGTCATCATCGGTGTCGATGTCGCCATCGAGAGGATTGAGGCCCTTTTCATCTTCGACAAAATCAGGTGTTCCATCGAAATCCGCATCCGCATCATAGGCTTGTTGAATCGTGTAGGTTTCGGTCGTGGTATCTCCTTTAAAGCCCATGTATGACGCGCATGCTTCCAGAGTCCCAGTTCGATGGAAATAAAGCACGGTTGAATCAGGATTGTAGGTTTGCCAGGCCCCACCGTTTTTCCGGAAGTAAATGGTGGCTCCTTCCCGCGATTCGAGGATAATTTGAATTGTCCGTCCGTATGTTCCGCCTTGAGGTGATGTTAATGCCGGAAGAGCTGTATCGGGGGATGGAGATTGGAGATGGAAAAGCGATTTTTCGAATGTAACTTGGTTTGGGACTGTTTCAACCAGCGGTGACCAAATAGCGCTTTTTATATTTTGAAATGTCACGTTTGTGGCCGGGACCAATCCGCTGCCTGTGTCTTTTTCCCGCCTAACAACAAGGTTGCTTCCCGAGATCGCCGCATAGGTTGTCCAGTCGGGCACATAGGCGGACCAGAAGATTAGCTCAGGATTTGTTGCATCCCGGACAATGACATTTGCATAGCTGTCATCCCCCGCAGCAATTGCGTTTGTTATACAAACACACGCGAAAAGCATGAGTCCGGGAATCAACAACGTTTTTGCACCAAGGCGCATGATTTGCCTCATTCGAATGTTACCGTGACATCTGTTGACGGGCCGCGAACGAGCGATAATTCGCCTGTCTCATCCAGTTCAACCACGACATAACGGTATGATGCTCCGTGCACGATGCCCACATAGTCCATGTAATAGGCTGCGACGGTGTATTCTCGTATAAACGGATCTTGGATGTTTCCGGAAGCGTCCGTGTTGATTGATTCGATCAATGGGCTGATCTGGACATAAGGTTGATCAGCGATATCTGTTCTTTTCCGGTAAACGACAAAAGGCGTATTGACGACCAATATATCGAGCGGATTCACTTCTTGGGATTGACTATGTGCGGGATCCGTGAGTTGGATCGCAATGCCACGTACCGTGTAATCCTCATCGGGAATTGTTGTGTAAACAGGCAATGCATCGGTATGTTCCGGCAAAGAACGCACCGGCCATTCGAGGCGCTCCTCCGAAGTATCCTCTTCTGACCATGTGAAACGGTATGTGTCTCTTCCTTCTATCGAACTGCCGAGATGATCGATCCCCTCAATCCAAATTCGGTAGGATGTATTTGTCTCCAAAGGAACTGTCCCTGCATCGTCAAGTGTGGAGAAACGAACGGACCACAAGCTGGTTGAGTCCTGATAACTCAGTTCATCGATAGCGTAAAGAGTTGAAACCGGAGTGGCGTTTGCAACCGTAACAGCGGGGAGATTTGCGAGCGCTCCCGCCCGCGCGATTAAGCCTGTGGCGAAGTTAATGCGAAATCCCGAAACACCTTCCGACGGGCCGAACCACTTAATACGGGCTTCGGGTGATGAGGCTGTGCCAAGAGCGGTGACGGAATCGATATCCGGTTGCACGGTTTCATCACCTTCAAAGACAACCCGCGCTTCAAGATAGGTCATTCCGCTCAGGTTTTGATTTTCATCGTAAAGGCGGACCGCATAACACATCATGGCGGCGGAACCGGGACGTAATGTATCAACGAGAGTGACTGTGGTTTCGCCTTCATCCGCGCGGACGGTTGTTATTCTTTGGAAATCTTCACATTCCTGACCACGATAAAGAACCGCTCCGACCGCATCATCCGTAAGTGTGACCGTGATTTCGAGCGGTGTGCTTCCGCCATCCGCCGTGGGGTGATGGGGGATCCGGTCAGGATTTAATGCATCGACACAGATTTTGTTTATGGTTACTCCCGCCTCAACAAGGATATCATGCTGTGTGCTTTTGCTATTGATTAACTTCGACAGGATTTCTCTTGGGAGTTCAGAACCTTCGCACCATTCCCCAAGAGACGTGCGGAAGTAGAAGAAGTAAGTGATGTCATCATTGACCGATTCTGTATCAAGACGAACTGTGTCAGTAACTTTCTTTTCGGTATCCAGTCCAAATGGTCCATCAAATAGAATCTCTGATTTGCCTTTGTCTCTTTTTATGACGCGGGCTGCGACGATCCGCTCGTCCATCCTGCGGAGACGGAAAACAACATCCGTTCTTCCGGTAAGCGGTTGCTGGCCTTCATGACGGAAACCGACATTGCAGTTGTAGCGATAGGTGCAGAGTTCGATGGTGGATGGCGGATCGGGCGCCTGCCGGTCATACAAAACACCCCGTACCGGCGCGGAGAGCGGGCTGCGATTTCCCGCCGCATCGATAGCGGCCACACAATACCAATAGGCCCGCCCCTCATCGTTGGTCACATCGATGCCCGTGTCTTGATAGAAAACTGTCGCAGTAACGGATTCCGGGACCGCCGCGATAAAACCTTCCGGAACGGTATAGACATATTCCGCGTCATCCGCGAATGGCGGACCTGCCCGGCCCACATGATGGTAATAACGGTAGCGAAAGAGCTGATAAGCCACCGTATCTCCATCAGCATTACTCAGCCATTGGAGTTCGATCCTTCGGTCATCACCAACCCGGTCCTCAATCGTCGTTAAGCCCTGGGGAATTGGCGGGGCCTGACGGTCTTGGATGATGACATCGATTGGATTTGTCGGCTGGCCATTTTGGCCCAAGAGATCGCGCGCGGCGATCCAGTACGAAAGCCGGTCACCCGCATTAAATGGAGTTCCTTTTCTTTCGATTCGGTCGAATGACAAATTGTCATCCATAAAATCGTAGTGCTCATCTTCACTTCGTTCCGGGACTGTGGGACCGCCGAGCATAAGGGGCAACCGGTTGACTTTTTGGAGAAGTCCCGCCGCCATAAGGCTTGAGAATGTGTCACCTGCTGCACGGGCTCCTTCATAGCGGTATACATTGAAGCCGAATCCGAGTGGCGCGACGGCATTTAAAGCCGTTGTACTATCCCAACGCAGAAATACTTTGCGGTCGCCCCGTAATCCTTCGATCTCCACTTCTTCCGGATCGGAAGGGGGCGGAAGAGTTGTGATCGTTGAAGCATCGATCGTGATTCGTCCTAAAAGAAGATTGTCTTCATCGGCTCCGGTGGTTGTTCGTAATTCGTATGTGTATGTGGCTGGAGCAACCCGGTCCAGATAGCCGAGTCCTTCAACGATTGCGACGCCATAATTGGATTGCACCAAAAAGCTCGAACGCGCCGAACAAGATTCGCACGTATCAGTACCATCGAGGATGCGAAGCAGTTGATGAGCATAATCATCGCGGGTAACTCCACTATCCCGCATGCCATCGAGGACATCGATGATGTCTTCGAGTATCGCTTCTTCTCCCGGACGTTCGAAAATGCTTCGGATGAGATTGATATTGCGTAATTTCCCGGTAGTGCTGATTTTTGTGTATGTAGTAGAAGAGAGGGGAGTTCCCGGTTTGCGATAAATCGAAAATTGCGTAAACGGAATTTCGCCGTTCACCGCGTACCAGCGTAATAAGACTTTGTTTTCCGGACCCGGGCCGTTCCCGACAAGGCCGACAAAGAAAATGGGGCCGTCGCGGTCCACGCTGTCTTGGCAGACTCCGGTTCCGGTTGCCACGATAAGAACGCAGGCAAACAGCCAACGCAGATATGTCTTAGTTACATTCGACATCATAATCCACTTCCCATTCCTCATGGATAAAGGTGAGGTCGATCTGCGTTCCGCAGGCGTAACACCACTTGTCGTTAAATGCATCGTTAAGCGTATCCCAGTCTTCCGGTTCACAGTCGCCGGCTCCGCCTGCAACCCAAGCCTGTCCATAGAAGTAGTAAGCGGAACCTTCGCGTCCGCCGATGAGTGTGAGTTCACCCTTTACGGATACAACGCAGAGCCCTTCGCCATACGCGCCTGCAACCAACTTACCGCCGTATGTGGGGCCGTCCGCAAAATACCAAGCGGCGACTTCCGCTTCAGCGGCAATCGTAAATACGCATCCGTAATTGTAGATCGGGAACGATGCGCCTACTGATGCAAAAACGCCACGCATCTCATCAATGGTTAATAGAGACGCAACTTCCGGGTCGAGAATTTCAAGCGGCTCGAGCGTGCATGATGTACCCAGGAATATGCCGCCTTCGACGCTGTACTTGTCGAATTGGCCTTTTCCCATTGCCCAGATGTAATTCTCAACCTGACCGACGGCGAGTCCGAATCCCAGATCGCTAAATGCCACGGCCTCGAAATCGATCGTGCCTTCGGTTATCAGACTTCCACCCACATTAACCAAGGTTGGGCCATCAAGCATCATTGCGAATTCGATTGATGCAATAAGGTCGGAGCCGGTCCAACTAAGATCTACATCCGTAGCGCCGACGCGAATATCCAGCGCCGAATCGCCTTCCAAATTTGCCAGGCAGGTTTTTCCCGAGTTTTCGACTTCGTACCGAGTGATGTCCAGGTAACCGGAGAATGTCATCTCATCCGGAATGGCGAGTTCGAGAGAGGCGTCGATGTGTAGTTTTTCCAAGACATCGCCGGAGATGATGGCGTATCCTTCCATCTCAGCGCCACGGAATCCGTTTACATTTTTAATTTCGCTCTCTGTGCCCTCTGTGATACCGGCCGCTTGCTCCAAGAAATCATCGACAACGTCGTTCAACTCATCCAATACAAGCGTTGCCTGTTCGTAGAGCATCTCTTTAACAGGGATCAACCATTCGGAAACTTCGCTGTTGACGGCTTGGAACATTGAACTGTTGAAAATGGAATCGAGGATCATGTCCGTCAGCTCGTCGGCATCCATCGTTTCGATTTGCTCGATGTTATCCAACTGGACAAAGAAATCTTCGAATTCCTCACGGATCGATGTGTCAAGAACATCGATGTTTGCAGTTGTGAAGATGGAGTCCAAAGTAAGCGGATCGGTCAAGACGGCTTCCGCTTCATATAAAACGGCCAGGATTTCGTCGATGGGTTCAACAAGACGCTGTTGTACTTCTTCCACATCTGTAAGGACTTGTTCGACATCAAAATCGGTAAAGAGATCGAGCGCTTCTAATGCCAGGTCGATAATGTCGCCGACCATGCCTTCGATATCATCGACACTGAATTGCAGAGCTGTGCTGACTTCTTCGAGCACGTCAATGATGTTTTGGATTACGGTCACGATTTCGGAACGTACATCACCGGTTTCGGACCCAAGTGACGAGTAGAGATCAATATCCCCCATCAAGTTGTCGATCACATTTCCGATATTGGCATCGATAATGGCTTCAGCCTCATCCCGGGGAAGCCCTTCAATCTGAGATTGAAGATCATTTAATGCGCGTTCGACGTGATCATGAATCATTTCGCGGAGGATTGGGCGAAGGATTACGGAAATATCGCCCGATAGGCTGTCGGAAAGTTCATCGAGTTTGTCGCGGACGGCATCGAATAAGACATCTTCCAAGACATCGCCGACGCCATCCGCCGCGCTGGAGAAATTCAGATCCGGCAAACCTTCGATTCCAATGCCGAATGTGATCTCCGCGTGTTCTTGGTCGAGATGCGAGATTGCGGATTGGATATCGATAATAAGCAGGTCTTGCCCCAGGCTTTCGCTCGATTCAAACGATGTGTCCGAAGGGCTGTATTTCACTTCATAAGCAAGCGGAAGTACGCCGCCGACTTCTGTCTCGAGCGTGATCTTGCGATCTTCGCTGTAGTTATAAAATTGGTCTGTAAGCGATGCGCCGGAAGGTGAGTAGTCATCCGGCCAGCCATCATGGTCTGCATCGGCCTCGGGATCGTCATCCCATTGCGAACCATCGGAGAGCCTATGGGATGAGGGCCGCATTTGGCTATGAACCCGGGGAGAATCGAAGAATGGAACATCAATGAAGTTTGCGAATGAATAGAATCCATTGGGACTGGCATCACCATCCCAGGTTGTGAGATAGAGCGTTTCAAGTGTTGTTCCATAATCGTCGATTGTGGTATCGACCGGCTCCGCTACAAGCGAGTTTGCTATCGAACCGCAAGGACGGAAATTGAGCTGCATAAGCGGCTCATCACCGAGACCTTCTACGGTGTTGACGCTGGAAATCCAAAGAGTTTTATCATACGTGCCGCCACCTTCACGCTGCTCGAATCCAACCGTCGATAAACGCAGGTCAGCCAACCAATAGTCCAGTGTTCGTGTTTCGGTCAGTTCGTCTTCGGGGATTGCACCATCGGTAAAGTTGCCGCATGGATCCAGCGTCATATCTTCAAATGGAATATCAATTCCGGCGGGGTAGGGAAGGTCGATTTGTCCGGCGATTTTTGTGTCATAACCTTCGGAGTCGTTATCGAGATAGGCTTGGCCGAACGATGTAAGTGTAATGGCGTAACCTTGATCGCCGCATTCGGGATCGGGATAGAGTTCAAGTTCGGAGTCGGCTCCTAAGGTTGCATCAATCGTTCCCGTATAACCGCCCCAGCGAATATAGAATTTGCTTCCTTCATTAAGAGTCACATCCAATGACTCACTACCACCAATGACAGCATTTACGGACATGCCTTGCAGGTGATTGGTCATCAGATTGATGCCTGCGTAATAACCCTCACCTGCTGTGTACGATGTTGAACCGTCATAATAGAGGTCTTCCGAAGTTTCCGATCTGCCCGCGAGAAGATATTGGTCCACTTGATCGGCGGTGCTAACCGGCGCGGAATCATGCAAAACGAAGCCCGGTTGATACCAGGCCACGCGGGACATGGTGTCCCCTGAAAACGTGTTGAAACCGAATGTGTACGTTGTTCCGAGTTCGCCTTCATAGGCAATCGAGCCATCGCTGGAGAGCGAGATGCTATCTGCGAATGAATACGTAAACGATTCCGCCGGATACGAACCGGATTCGCACGCACTGACTTCGGTTTGGAGCTGAATATCGATCCCATCCACGGCGCTGACCGAACTTTGTATCTGCCCGTCTGTGATTGATATCGTGACCCGGCCGTGTTTTATATTTGCGCCATATGGGAACAGGGACTGGTACTCGCTGGCATCGCCCTGCAAGCCAGCCTGCAGGCCCGAAGCCGTAACCGTAGCGTTTACGGTCCAGTTGGTGTTGAAGAGACCATCATTTCCGGGGCGTTCACCCGGAGCAACCATGAAGCGTGCGTGGTGTATGTACTCCGCATGAGGATTTGTCAGGCTCAGATCAATACCCGGACTGAATGCAGCTGAATCACCGGCAAAGTTGAGGGGGATGCCTTCTGCATAAAGCAAAATAGGATCGCTGATCGGAATTGATGAAGCGGTGAGCTGAAGTTCCTGGCCCAAAGGCTGCAATCCAAGGCCCAATGGATCCATTCTAAGCGTTGAACCCGGATAGGTTTGAAGCCGATGGCTGATTGTTTCCGGCAAATAAACGTAAACATCCGCCTCCGCGCCGGTATTGTCGAGCCGGCCGTTTTCTAGGCGATAGGACCATCCGTCGATTTCAAATGGATCGATGTCGGCGAATTGAGCCTTTCCGGCATGAACTTCTAAATCGAGCGTTCCGGCGTTTCGCTTCGCTTCGAGCGAAGTGAATGTCACTGTTTGGCCGGAGTAATCCGCCGTGCCATTCAAAGTGGGAGGAGAGAGTATGAAGGTTGTTGTTTCATCAAGCGTTGTTTCGATACTTCCGAATAAAAGTTTTCCGGATGTGTGCAAAAGCGATGCCGGAGCGGAAATCGCAAGATTGTTTCCCCGGTTGGTGTCAGCAAGCCGCATCATGGGATCAGCGGTGATAAAAAGGTTATAAGCGTCGACTTCAAGCGGAGTAAAATTTTGAAGAGGAAGGCTCAAGTCGATAGTCGATGTATCCCCGGTCAGTTCGCCGCCGTTAATTGGTACCGTCCAGGAAGCATCTTCCACACCATCCGACCCCAATAACGATACGCTTAAATCCAATTCGGGTACGGCCAGCCCACCTGATACCGTAACCAAAACCGTGGCCGGTATGACTGCGTCCTCGGGGGGGATTGCGATCAGAAGAGAATCCGAAATGACAGCGTTGGAAATGGAGAGATCGGGGATAACAATTACAAATGAGGTTGGCGTTGGCGTGGCGGTGGCAATCGGGAACGGAGTTCTTCCCGGGGAAAAGATGCTTGTTGGTGTTGGGGTTGGTGTGGCGGCAGCACGCGAATTTGGATTAGAAATTGTCTGAGCTTGCACACTGAAGCTTAATACGAATAAAACCGTAGTAAGCATGCATAGAAACAGAATGTTTTGCAGCCGAACTCTTACCACGATACTCCCTGCCATCTTTATACTGAAGCACATACCGAACTTCAGCGATCCTGTGAGCTCGCCCGGCCTGCAATGCTATTCCCCCGAACGACAACATTAATACGGGTGTCTCGATGTTGTCAACCTTGTTGGTTTTGCAATGCCTAACTGACAATGGCATTGTATTGGGTTATGAGTGATAGAAATAGAAGTATAGAAAGGCGAGCACCGGTTTGTATTCATAATACTTAAATTTATATATGAGTACGAGTTATTATCTATTTGTGTGTTATAGATGATGGATCATGTGCAACGCGGTAATAGGAAAACAGGTCATTAATTTTGTAGAAGCCATACTTCGGCCACTTGTGTGCCGCGTCCTGTAAACCGTTGCCATGTGAGTTCGAGGGAGCCATCCTGTGTTGCTTCGCGTGGGATTGGGAATACGAGTGGAGTGACAGCGGGTTCGGCAGCATCTTGTTTCGGCATGATTTGGGCTGCACTATCTTGTGTAATTGTATAACGGACGTTTTCTACGGTGTGGCCATATGGACCATGAATCTCATATTGACCATCGGCAATAAGTCGAGCCGTCGCATTATAACGCCCGAGGTATGTTACTCGAATACGGTAGGTGCGTTCGGGATCAAGTCCATCGTATCGCAATACCAGAGGTGTCTGATTAAGCGCTTCGCTGACATCCAGCCATGAAAGACGATACGGTTCGCCGCTTGGCCGTGAGTGATCTTCGCGCGGTGTGGTGATACCCGCCGGATCATCCCATAATGGTTTGGGTTTCACTAGATGAGGCTGCTTAAAAGAACATCCCAAATCGTCATAGAATCCACCGGGGCCGGGGTTTTCCCAATCCGCAACGCGTGCGATCCGTTGCAGTTGAATGTCGCCTTCTGCCGTTTCATCGGGCATCGATGCGCCGGTTTTGCCGGAGAGAATGGCGTCGAATTCATGCTCCATCCAGACCTTGTTGTTCAGAGGCGTGTCGAGAAAATCGAGTACTGCACCGCGTTCTGAATTCCGCGCCTTGTAGTTTTTGACATCCAATTGCGCACCGATGCTTTCATACAACTGTGCGCCGAGTTCCAGAATGCGTTCCTTAAGCGGATTCGTTGTTTCATCTTGATCCGATTCGGCTAAGATCGACCGAGCTTGCTCGATAGCCTTTTCAATTCCCACATCCGGTGCGCGTCGTAATGCAGCGCACGCACGATCTTCGATTTTCTGAGCCTTTTGTAAGCGTAACCGTGTGTAATGATCGTAGTAGGCGCGCAATAAACATTCTTGAAAACGCCAATTGGTGAAAAGTTTTTGATCCGCGCTTTCTTCGATTGCTTTCCAGTGCCGGAATGTTTCTTCGACACCTTTGTTGTCCGCCAACGAGCCCTCGAAATTACGTTCCAGCCTGTAGATGCCTTCACGGACTTGTTCGGCGATATCCCACCCGAAAAAGAAACGCGCATAATCGAGCATGATATCGTCAAGATTCCGGTCCGGATTCCAGCCCAATGCAGTCCACACGACTTTATTTACATCGTCGCCGACGCCATCCGAATATGTGACAAAGCCATTGCAATACTCATCGAACAGATTGTGAATCCGGGCATGACCTTTGGGGCGCGGCGCAAAAGGTTCGCGTCCTAATGTCTGAGCCAATGCACGATCCCAGCCCGGGACAGGGTATTGTCCCCGCACGCAATGGCCGATGTCGGAATACCGGCGGATCGGATATCGACTGGGTGTGCGGGTTCGTTGTTCACTCGCCGGAATTCGTGTCCATGCACCATAGACGACACCCGTTATCCATTCGGGTTGTTTGCGCTGAAGATAGTCGAAAAACCAATTGTTTTGCTCCGGATCAAAACCTTGATTCGATACCCATACACCAACATTCGGATGGACCTTGCGTGCTTCTTCGGCAAATTTTCCCGTCCAATAAAGCATTCGGTCGGGACGCCGGTGTTCGCTGCCTCCATCGCCGCCGGTTGCATAGATATGGTCCAAATGGGGAAATACACGAAGCGCCTCTGCTCTCTGTTTTAGACTGTGTTCAAGCCTTTCATCTGTTTCGCCTTCTCCGCCGATTGCTCCGGTAAACAACCAGAAATCGTACCCATATTCCTTGCAGATGCGCGACCAGGCCGCAGCCATTTCGCCTTTGCTTACTTTGGCATGCGGGCCGTCATATTCATCAGGATTTCGGAAGGTTGTTGTTTCGAAGCCATTCGCGCCAAAAACGGCAAGTTCACGCATGTATTGTTCGTAGACTTCCGGGGTCCACGCATCGTAGCAGTGGGATAATGTCCGGTAACCGATTTGGTGGCCACGGTATGGATAACGGGGTGCAGTGGATACGCGATAGTCCGCCGGCAATTCGATTGTTCCCGGTTTCATTCGAAGTGCCAGCAATAAACGTCCGGCGGCAAACAAGACACCGCGCTCATCATGTCCCGCAAGCACTACGGCGGGAGGTTCAGCTTTAGAAAAGGCGCCGATGGCAAAGCCTTCCGCCATTTGGGGAATGTCGAGCGTGGTTAGAAAAGCGCCTAGTTGTTCGGGCGCATTATCGCTCCGGCAAAGATGGATCACCGGCGCAGCGCTGCCGGGGAGAACCGTGCTCCTCGTCAATGTGATTCCGGTTCGTTTCTCGATTTCTTCAGAAAGCATGCGAGCTGCCGTGAGTATGACCGTATTATCGCCATGAGTGACGATGACAGCGTTTGTTAAATCCAGGGGAGTGGCGGAAGAATGAACCGGTGTCGTAACCCACAAAAAGAACAGCGTGCTGAGAATTCGGCGGTAATATGCGGCAATATTCAAGATATTATCCTTTCATTGTTATCCCAGCATTGTCTTCCGCGCCGGTCTCCTGTTGCACCTGATGTTATTGTAGCGGGCCGGAAAACGAAACGCATTGGCATTGCTCTTAAAGAAAACATTGTTGGAAAGATTCGTTGTTGTTTAGTGGACCGGATGAGTGAATCCAGGATTTATAGTTCACCTTGGCCATCATGAAATACCTATCATTATTCCTTTATCTATTTTCCTTTTCATGTGTGGTAGACGATTTTGTTAACCGTAATTCCCGCCTCTTCTAAGGACCGAAGCGAACAATATCGCCTAAGGAGCTGACTCCATTTGACATGTCGTACTGAATATGGGTGTAATAACCATCGACGGTTGCCGCGCTGTTCGCCTTATCCGGTCCGAAGGATTTGATGAAGTACAAAGCGTTAAGTTCTTGGGGTGTCGGCCCCCAGGGCGAGGTGCTGAGTTTGCTTGTTTCGCGTTCAAAATATTCATAGACAGGCCCGCCCCATATCTGCGGTACGGCTTCAGGGGCTCGATTAAAAAAAGGATCGAAAGGTACACTGGCCATATATGCGATAGGGGTTGTTAGTCTTGCCCAGCGTTGATAGATCGTAACCCGGGTTGTGCCACCGGCCTGCGACGCGGATGGGTAATGATTGTTGTCCAGGCGGTATGATTCCAACGCGGTAGAGAGATTTCGCTCATCCGCCACGGCACGCGACACTCTCGCGCGCATTTGGGCATTTAGAAAATTCGGAACCGCAATTGCCGCGAGGATACCGATAATTGCGACGACGATTAGCAGTTCGATAAGTGTGAATGCACGTATATTTTTATTTGTAAACATCCAGTCCCCGTCCTTTAATATTAATTTTTCGATAGTCCTCAACTCTTTTCCCGAAACGATGTTTCGGAAAACGCCTCGTATTTGGAGTGGTTCCCTACTGCGAATCTATGATGGTACACCGGACCTTCTGGAGGATCAACCAGTTCTTATGTCTATGTTTATGCACCTGCTAATGCCCCTGTTACTCAATGAAAAAAGGTTGAACCTCGACGAAATTAAATCCAATTCGCTGACCGATGGGTCCCGCCGGTTCTCCGTCGTGCCAATCGCTGAAGGTTAGATCGACAGCCGCGCCTCTGGGCCGGATCAAGACATGGCAATACGTTGTATGTGCACGGCTCCGGCCATCGGGAGAGTTAATGCCGGGAGGATATGGACCTGAAATAACCTGGCGGAAACTACGCTCTTGAATGATATCTGCGCCTTCGAATGTTGGCCATAAACCCACTTCCTGGTCAATGTTAAGGCGGTCTAAATCAGCCGCAATAAACTTAATGGAATAAAGGCGTCCAGGAACGAGGTTGATGATCGCTTGGCTTAGTTTGTTTGGTTTCTCGTTTGAACGCACCATGATTGCGCATTGATCGCCATGATTTGTTTTATTTGTCCAGCGTCCCTGAGTCTTGCCGAGCCCTGCCAGTTTGCCGTGGGTGATGGTTCCGGGCTGTGCAGGTTCGGTTTGCCACGCATCGAATCCTTCCGCAAAATCAGGATTTGCGATGTGGGATAACTTGTAGGGATAATCTCCATAGCGTGTTCGCGCGCCTTCAATCCCGTAGTGCCGGTAAAGCTTCATCGCATAGCGCAAAACATCGTCATCGGTTAATTCAGCGGCGTATTGGAAAACGCCCAACATGTTGAAAAACGATGGATCCGTGGCCATCACATGAAATTGAGTTTCCATGAAGGGGATATAATTGATGTCCGGATTAATATTTAGTGAGCATGGGGGAGTTGTGAATGATCCAAAACATATTGTGGTGCGTTGTTGAACACCCGGCATAACGTCGTTCCAATCGTTGAGTTGAACTCCGATCCTGGCATAGATACTTAGTAACCCCAGTTCTTCTGTGGGTTGTTCAAGAAGATATCGTTCCCAAGCGAAACACCCGCCCAGGTCATATAGCCGCCGCATGAAATTGAGCCCAGGTTCATGCACATACGTGTTTGTTACCCATGCATAAAAGGTTGAGCCTTCAAATTTTGGTGTCTGATAAAGCCGTTCCAGAGCATCGGTCCAAGCCGCATAATATTCTGGGGGGCGCACAAGAAACTCATCAACAATTATCCCAGCGTAACCATTGGGCAGTTTTTGGATTTTCTCCGCCCATTGGTTATAGGCAAAATCGGTTGTTGGCGCCTTGTCATCATTGAGGCCGGGGACGTGTGAAGAACTGATCCAATGACGTCCTTCAGCCAGCCAAGAGTCGAAAAACTCCTTTTTCATGTTGTCGCTTGTAATTAAGGTATTAACGTTCGGGAATATATAACGTTCACCGAATGCATGATCACGTGGTGGCAAGGCGCTCAACGCAGTAGAGGTTGGCCAGTAACAAAATGCAAGTTCGGGCACGGCGCGGATTATGAGGTGCGCGTCCTTTGCATGTTCAAATGTGACTTTATGATTTCCTTTTGGGAGATATTGCATCGCCTCGAATGAGCCTGTTTCAGGATGCATACGCCAGATAAGCTGGACTTTGTTATCATTCAAGTGCGCTACCGGATCTTTTTCGGCCGTAAACCGGAAAAACACCCAGCCATCCCGAGGATTCAAAAAAAGATATGGCGTATTATTCTCATCTACCCGGTCAACCGACAGCAATTCTGTGACAAAATTGTTGAGCACTTTTAAATTCCGAAATTCCCCCGGCCATTCCGGCAATTCTGGCCATGTATACGTATTGTTCCAAATCAAATCTGAGTCTTTTGCTGGTCCATTGACAACCTGCGCGGTTATCTTGAGGATATCGCCGGATTTTGGATTTACATCAAAAGCGGCCGTTGCGATGGGATTTCCTTCATAGTCTTTTGTCGCTTGAATTTCCTTAACCATTGGCAACTTTTCGCCAATCTGTAGTGATATACGCACTCGGTTTTCTTCTTCACCACCCAAGAAACTTATATCGAGGCCAGCAACAGATGGCTCGCCATCGAATCCGGGCGCAAACAAAAGAGAAGAATGGATGGCCAGCGCATCAGAATTTGTTGTGATATTACATGGCGCGCGTTGGGGACCGCCGGTAGCTCCCCAGTCAAAAACACGGATGGCGATGAGATTATTCTCTCCCCAACGAATGGAATTTGTTAACGAAACCGCAATAGGCTTTGCCTTGACCGTGATATTTTTTTCATCTCCAAACTCACCGATTTTTTCTCCATTGCAGTAGATAATCCCGCAATCGTTTAGGCAGCCCAGATTCAGCCAAATACGCGGTGCGCGCATCTCCTCCGGAATGAAAACTGTCTTGCGATACCAGGCAATGCCATCGATATTCGGATATCCTTGGTTTTCCCAGCATTTTCCGGCATCGATGATGTTCCAAGCGGAGTCGTCAAAGCCGGGTTTATACCAATCTTGTGCGATACCCACATCATTCGGATCCAGCGCGAACCGCCATGTCTGCATGAGGTCGATTGTATCTTTGGCCCATAAACTACAAGCGGAAAGCAGCATGAGTGCCGTGGCCGCCCATGAACTAAGCATTTGTTTCATCGTTCCTGCTCCACGTTTTGGCGCTCGTTGTGTTGATTCATCCGAGGAATTGACAGTGAAGATGCCAGGAAAGGCATGTAAAGATGTCCCCAAGCACCGGTGAAATAATATTGCCTTATTGATTCCCGGAAATCCATGGTAATTACCCGCTGTTTGCAAGCGATTACCCAAGGGAAAGAACATGCGGGTAATGCTTAACTTTGTTAATGGAAAATTGCGTTCGGAATTTTATGGATTTTACCATTAGTAATAAAATGCGAACTTTTAATTACATGATTTGATACACAACCAGTTCGATAATTCTCATTAGAATATTTCTTAGTGGGGGGGGGGGGGAATTAGATTATTTCTAAAAAAGATTTTCTGCAAAAACTTCTTGCGGTTATACGCTGGCCGTGCTAAAAAACAGCGGTAATTTAAAATTGGCAAAGGAGATTCAATCCAATGCGCCTGACTCGCGGTTTCACGTTGATTGAGTTGTTGATCGTTGTGGCGATTATAGGAATTCTTGCTGCAATAGCCGTTCCTAACTTTCTTAACGCGCAGAATCGGGCACGCGTCGCGCGAACATATGCCGACATGCGCACCTTAATCTCGGCTTTTGACCAATATTCTTTGGACAATAACGGACGCTATCCAATAGACTTCAATTGTGGCGTGCCGCCGGAACCATTGGAACTGTGCACCTATATTTCGTTGACAACACCGATTGCTTATCTTTCAACTATTCCCGTTGATATATGGGTACCAAAAATAGATGAGGATTTGCAAAGGCTTCGCTATTACGAGTATTGGGGCAAGTGGACAACAAAAGATAAAAGGCAGCAAATATTTACAGAACATGGAGTTAATTATTTTATTCGAAGTTTAGGCCCGGATGCAACGTCTCAACTTGACAGTGACAATATTGTCCGTGTTCTGTTAGGTATGAATCGAATAATTTTCGCGTCTTCAAACGGCATGCGCTCCAACGGTGATATCGTTGCTCATAACCTTGGCTTTATAAAATAAATTGACAGCAGTCCTGTCCTTTTTGTGCAGCAGAAATAGGAAAGCACTATTTGTGTGATTTCATCACTATTTTATCAACGGTGCCGTCCCAGTATTTTTGTAATCTTCGACGAGCCAATCTCAAAAATGTGTTGAGCCAATACTGAATGCCAAAAGTGAAATCTTACAATGTTTTTTCGGGTATTTCGTATAATTTATCTAATAATTGATTTGCCTGTTCGAAGGTTTCCCGTTCGATAAGGGGTTGGCCATTGCGGTGTCCTAAACCTAGATAGGAAGGATTGCGCAGGACCGCTTCCACCCGCGGCGCATCATAAGGTTCAGCGCCAAGTTCATAGCCTTTTAGTTCGTTCCATGCTTTTGTGGTAATTCCGTCCCGATTAAGTTCCCCGGCTGTGGTTTCAAGTGATTCGGTCTTAAGAAAAGTCTTGAAAATTAAGCGTACGATATCGGCTTCCGGTTTTATCACCTGAAATTTTTCGTTGTCACCAACAAGGCCTACATGGGGATTGACGAATCCGTACCCCAGAATCGCGGTGTTGGTGTTTGGCCAATCGCCGGCGGCTATAGCCAATGGTTTATGGCCATGGGCTTTGTATCGCCCAGGCTGGTTGGCAAAGTCTCTTTGTCCGGCCGTAACCATGATATTATCGAACCAGACACAGGCTCCACCCAGCAAAGCATTCTCCCAGATTGCGAGCGTATCCAATCCCCCATTTGTCGCGCGGCGGAAGCCACACTTGGATGCAAGCATGATTTCCGGTTGACCTTCTTCTTTGGCGTAAAGATCGTACGTCTGCGTATCGATATCGATATACATTCGCATAGAAATTTTATTCCCGAATCCGAAAATTAGTTCTTCCATCGCGACATAGGTTTGCCCTCCGGTTCCATTGCCGTTTATTGCCTCGATTCGCTTGCCATGGGGCTGCATATGCACCATTGTGCATAGCTCGTTCCAGGTGATATTGGGATTGCCATCCAGGCCGAAATTGCCGGAATCCGCCAGCGCGAGACCGCAATCGAATCCCCAATTGGCAGAACCGATATACCGCCAGTCCCATAACACGGTGAGATCGCCGGATTTCCACGCAGGGAGCGGAAAGAGCACCCACCGGCCATGATGATGGCCTTTTCCACCGTTGGCATCTGCAATCAGGTACAGCGCTTCATTAAGAATATAAGCGTCAGCCGGCTCAGAAGGTGCGCCTGCCGTCCAGACTTTACCGGCGTCTTGGGGCTGCCCATGCAAATTCCCCTCGGCGTATCCCTGGGCGGCGGAAAAGTCGATTCGTGTTGTGCTTTGCGCTCTCTTGAATTTTGGGGCAATGATTACCGCTAGTAAAATAATGATAATTAAGACCAATATGGAATCAAAAAAATAACGCCGAATGAACCGCTCGCTCATTGTTTATTGTCACCCTCTGGGAGAAAAACCCTCGCCTTCAGGCGAAGTCTTCAGATAAACTTGAAGAATGAGCGAGTACAAAACATCCGCGCATGCCAAATATAGTCTGCATATCCATGTGGTGTGGGTTACGAAGTACCGTAAGCAAGTTCTGAGTGGTGATATAGCGAAACGGACGCGTGAACTGATCCGTGAGATTTGTCGAACCAATGATGTGGAAATCATCAAAGGCCACGTATCGAAAGACCATGTCCATCTGCTGGTGTCGATGCCTCCGTTTCTGTCCGTGAGCAAACTGATGGGATACATAAAAGGGAAAAGTTCGAGAAAAATCCAGCAAGAGTTTAGCGAAATTCGTCGGAAGTTTTGGGGCCAACATCTATGGGCAAGAGGGTATTTTGCCGCGAGCAGTGGCAATGTGACAGACGAAGTGATCAAAGCGTACATTGAGCAACAAGACCTCGAAAAGGAAGACGACTTTCGAATTACAGAATCTTAAGACGGCTTCAGCCGTATTCCAAACCCCTCGCCTTCAGGCGAGGGTGGTTTAGTTCCCTCCTGGACGTTCAATTCTACTTTTATAAACCCGATCCTGGTTGTGTTCCGGCTTTGGAGATTCCTTCCACATTATCACTCAAAATACCTGGCTTCTTTCAAAAGGTCAATCGCTATTGATAGTGTCGCGCGCAGGAGCCGCAAGCAACCGTTCTGCTGACATCCGGAGCTAAATGTTGTTTTACATAAACAGGTATTGTCTCTGGCAAGTTTAGATTCCATCCAATTCAAATTGTCATTCTGTGATGCTTATTGATTATTCATGTCCTGAAAGATTCATCGAATGTGACGCATTTCCCATCCGTTTTGCAATCCAATAAAACGTTATCAATTTCTTTCCGGTATTTAAAATAAAAACTATAATACCTTCTTAAGATTTAGACTGGTTTCAAAACTCCTTCAGAGCTACCAAGACTCTGGCAACCTAATTCGAAAGGTGCTGAAACAGCGGCTCATCAGGAGATTCGCCCTCCCGCCCGTGACCGGGCAGGACCTGACGCCTAACGGCCCACGATTTCGAGGTGCATTTATTAAATATTCCTTATCAGCACCCTGCAAGGTGTAGTGCAGATAGTCGATTCGGTTTGTGGTGACTTTTCCCTTGATTTTTAAGACAGTCGCTCCCTTTGATCATTTATGAAACGGTGTTTTGAAACCACTTCTATAATCCTTCCAAAGGTTCGGTTGTTTTTGATTAACGCGGCCTGCTTATACCTATATCGCACAATTTGAATTAAATCTATTTCTTTTCAATTCGGCCGTCACTACACTTTATTTGAGAATTTCGCCCTGCGTCAACAGGCACAGGTTCGATGGCCGCTTGGCTGTTTTATGGTAACGCATGATGAAAATCCATTCCAAAAGTCTTCTCATCGCTTTGATTATGCCTGTCACGGTGTTTGGAATTGAGGGGGCAGAGATTCCGGCCTTGGATATTCCTGATGACCAAATTATCGAAGCCTATGAGATGGCGGCACAAAAAAATGTGCTGGCCGCAGTCAATCCGAAAATTTTTCCCGGTTATTGGTCGGTTTGCGCCGATGGGCAGGGATTCGGTTACGGTTACACGTACCCCTCGCTCGATGGGCACCAGATGAGCGATGCGCTGCTTTGGCTGGGCCAGGCTGATGTTGTGAAAGCGAACTGGGACTATGTGAAGCAGTATCAGAAACCAAATGGGCAGCTGCCGATTGCGATTTTTCCGGACAGTGCCAATAAGTGGATCGGCCCCGCCTCCTGCCAGGCGCAGGTGGATGCGAACGGGGCGCTTTATCGCCATTGGGTGCCCGGAGATCCATTGCGGGCCTTAGCCGGGCCGACTTATATCCAAAACGCCGACTCGATTTTCCGATTCACACAGGATCGTGAATGGCTTTTAGAGCAACTCCCCTCCATTAATCTTGCTGCCGATTATCTCGCATCGCTGACAACCGAAGAAGGAGCGGTCAAAGGCGCGGGCTATTATATCGAACGGCCAACCCGTGTTGAGTATGACGGTATCGCGCAATGCCATGCCGTGGATGCGTTCCGGCGTATAGCCGCGTTAAACGAGATCGCAGGTGATGTTGCAGCCGCCAAGAAATACCGGCAGTACGCTGACCGGATACAGACTCATTTTAGAAACCGGTTTTGGAGCGGAAATCATTTTGGAGAATATATCCATCCGGAGCGGGGATTGATCGCAACGCATGGCTTGACCGATGTCGATTGGTGCGCGATTGCCACAGGCGTTGCCAGTGCGAAACAGTGCGAAATTGTATGGCCGCAACTGAAGAGCGAAAAACTGTTTTACTACGGCGGAATGCCCACGGGGATCGCTACACATCCTGAAACCTATGAGGCGTGGGAATCGACTTATTCCGACACGATGGATTTGGCGGCGATGGGCCGTGTTTGGTACCTGGAGGCCTGGGCGCGGGCGCGTATGGGTGACGGGGAAGGGCTTGTGGACACGATCCGGCGGGTCTGTAAGGCTGGCCGTGAACACGGCTATTACTGGCGGGAGCGGTACAACGAGGAAGGCGGTTACGGCGCGGAAATGTATTGCGAGTATCCCGCCAATCTCATCCGGATTGTCCAACGTTTTCTGTTCGGCGTTGAAATGCATTTGGATGGAACATTGGTGCTTGCGCCTACTGCGCCGGAAGAATTTTGGAAACAAGGCTTTGGACAAACGCTTGCCTGGTATGACCGGCTGCTTGAATACAAGATGCAGGAGGGACGGATCGAAGGAACGTATTTCGGCAAAAGCCAACGATTGGGTGTAAGGCTTCTGTCTGCCGGTAGCGGTCAGACGGTTCACGCATTTATCGATGGGGATGAGGTCAAAGCCGAGCGAGACGGGAAACTGGTGTTTATCAATCTACTTGCTTCCAACAAAGAGCAGGAGTGCCGGTTTGAGATTGGCGGAAGAGCGGCAGAATAAAAGCCAGCGAGGGAGCGCGGCCGGTATTGTGATGTTATAGAGCCCTCCAACAGAATTTCAATTTCCAGTTTCACAATATGAACCAGCAGCAACGTAACCTAAGGCCGAGGTTTTGGCTCTACAAATATTTATGTAAGGGCCGCGTGCCAGGGATTTGTCCGGCCAAATTCCAGCGAGCCAAAGCGGCCTTATTAATTAATCGAACCGTAGCGTCCATTAAAGTTATAAAGCGCCCGGTAAGGCACTAGAAAACACAAAAACGATTTCCATAAGTGGTTGATAACAATAAAGATAGCTGGTGTCTAACATCTTGCCCAAAACGGTGCAGGGGATATGAAAAATCATTGCTTCGCAATAAGAAAATGATAGCTTAAGCAACATTCACATATGAAAGTGTTCCATGGGCGCAGCATGGTTCCCCGTTCCTGCGAGATTTAGGTTTTGGGGGTTTCCTTATGGTTCGTGGTTCACAAGAAAAGGCGAAACTTACGGGCCGGAAAAAAGCCTCCATTCTCATGGTCACATTGGGGGCTACCGTGGCTGCGGATGTATACCGATCTCTTTCAGACGAAGAGATCGAGCAGATCACCCTTGAAATAGCCAACCTGGGCACTGTGCCGCAAGAACTTACCACTCAGGTCATTGAGGAATTCTATCACACCGCAATGGCCAAGCAGTATATGGGTTCAGGCGGTATTTCTACGGCCCGGGAGATTCTGGAAAAGGCCTTGGGACCGAGCAAGGCTATGGAGATTATCGAACGTCTCCAAGGCATGTTGCAGGGGTCTCCGTTCGATTTTCTAAGAAAAGTCGATCCCAATAATCTGTTAAACTTTATCCGTAATGAACACCCACAGACTGTTGCATTGATTTTGGCTCATTTGGAATATGCGCAGTCGGCGGTCATTATGTCGGCTTTGCAGCCGGAATTGCAGACCGAGGTTGCGCTACGCATCGCCACGATGGACCAAACCGCACCGGAGATTATTTCGGAAGTAGAACGCGTTTTGGAACGGAAAATTGCCACGGTTTTGTCCCAGGAGTTTACGGCGGCGGGCGGTATTGAAGCCCTGGCCGAACTGCTTAACCGTGTGGACCGGGCCACGGAAAAGGGGATTATGGAGGCCCTGGAAGAGGAGAATCAGGAATTGGCGGTGGAGATCAAGAAACTGATGTTCACCTTCGACGATGTGATGCTTCTCGACGATAAGGCGATTCAGGCCGTCCTTAAAGAAGTCGATATGAAAGAAGTTGCTGTCGCGCTTAAAGGCGCGAACGAAGAGGTGAAAGAGAAAATCTTCAGCAATGTTTCCTCCCGGGCCGCTGAGAATATGCGTGAAGAGATGGAGTTTATGGGACCTGTGCGGGTCAAGCAGGTAGAGGAGGCCCAACAGAAAATTGTGGCCGTGATCCGCCGTCTGGAGGAATCGGGTGAGATTATTATCGCCCGGGGAGGCAGCGAAGAAATGCTTGCCTAAACCTGTTGGATTGAAATGTCCAGCCAAGGCCAATCTACTTAATTGCAATGATAAATTTTTATCTCATTTATGCTTGAATGTTACATCTTTTACGGTTGTTCCTCTGTGCCTATGATGGATTCCAATTTTGAATTAGCGGTTTGGCATTTTTCGGCGGCGGTGGCGTAATCCTTGGCATCGAAAGCCTTGGCGATTTCGGCAGCGATATCCGTGAAAATTTCCTCCTGTACATCCTTCGGAGCCTCAATCCCTTTTTTCTGAAAGTGTTTGAAAAAGCGGGTGCGGTTGGCCAGCAGTTTTGCAAAACCGGCGTAGGCGCGGTCGTGGGGATCGTCACCGGCCACAGGTTGACGTTCCTCTCTGGAGAGCAATGCAGGAAACGGCGCGTGCGGCTCGGCCTGATACCAAAATGCGGTGCTGGAATAGTCGTTGGCAAAATTATTGGCGTGTCCGTGCTCGATGGTCATCTTAACTGATTTTTGGAACCGGACCGGATCCGCAACATGAAAGCGGTACATTGAGGTTTTTCCGAGGTAATTCTTATTGCCGATCACGTGGAAACCCGTATATGGCCCGGCGTATTCAATATTCGGACATGCGCCGCCGCCGAAACATTCCTCTGTGCCGGTGCCGTGCATAGCCGGAGGCCAAGCTTCGCCATCGATAAAAATCATATCGTCACCCTCGCCATACCAGGTTTCGAAGAAATTATGCACATTCAGGAAATAACCGACGAAATTCCCATGGCCTTTTGCATCGAGAATTACATAGTTTTCGGCACCGTCCGGATTCTTTTCACCGGTGAGGGGGGTATTGATTGCATCGCCGATTGCTTTGGTGGGATTGTTTCGTCTCCATTGTGCATGGAACCGGCCGATATCCGGATCGATGTGATCCATTTTTTCGTAATCGATGTGATACCAAACCGCCTGCATTTGTTGGTTGGCTTCATTTGTCAGGGTTAGCCGCGCACCATCCGAAAACGGCATAGGGAAATAGGAGTTGAAACCAACGCTGAGGGTGGAGGCTTTGTTGCCCAAGAGTTCGGCCCCCTCGTTTACAGTTACCATCAGCGAGCGAAAAAAACGTATCCGGCCATGCCCCTGCCCGAAGAAGTCGCCGAATGGCGTTTCAATGCTGGGACTGGTTTCTCCATCCCAATATGCACGCAGGACTAGATCGCGAAGAAAACCGGGATCGCCGGGTTCCGAAAAAGAGCGAATCATCGTGAAATAGATATGGCGAATGCAACCGGCTCCTTCGATGTTAGCCAGTTCCAGTGTTTCGCCGGGGGGGATGGTACGGAAATCCACGTTGGCTCCTGACTGGTCCCAGCTGGATGCCCGCGCGCTGCTGCTATTACGAAGAATCAGCATGTCGGAAAAAATCGACTCCACCATTGGCCTTCCAGGAGATGTATTGCTTGTCTCGTCGTTCTGCATTGTGTCAGAAGTACTTTTTTCTTCCGCACGCGCAACTCGCTCGGGATAAACGGTCACTGCCAAGATGCCGATGGCCGCGATTATTGGCAGCATAAGTGTTAATGCGTCAGGATTTTTCCGCGAGATCATGGCTCTATCTCCTTTTCCTACTGATTTACCCGGTTTGTTCAGACCCGTTATAGCGATGAAGTGCGTTAGGCCTGTGTATTAAAAGAGTGGAAACCTAATTTCAAAACCTGACCAGGATTATAGCAGATATTAGGGATAAAAAATCATCATCTTTGGGGATCGAAAATGGCAGCATGAGTTATGCTGGTTTTTAAGGTAATGCTTCATTGATCAAAAAGTCTCGGAGAGTGGTCATAAATAGCCTATCAGGTTGCATCTCGTCATCGTGGTGCTGAGGTGCTAAAATGAGTACGCAGTGCATGAGGTTGAAGAATGATGAAACAAGAAGTATGGAAAGTGATGGTAATGGTTGTCTTTTGTACAATTCTCGCAGCCACCGCGATGACGGAATCATCTTCGATGCTTGCTGACAAGACATTGGTGGCTTGGGTGTCGCCTGCAACACTGGACCAACATGGCGGCACGGTTCTGACTATCGATAACGGTGACGGTGCGTTCGATGGCATTGTCTTCGGTGAAATTGAATCAAAACGCTGGATGCCGGGCAGCGATGGATTTCGGCGCACGAACAAGGAGCAAAAAGCATGGGCGCCGGAAAGTGTGGGACCGGGGCAATTTGTGCAGATTGCAATTGTGTATCGGGGGCAAGAAGTTGAAGTCTACCGGGAGGGGCGTCTCTATACAAAATACACAATGCCAAATCCTCCTCAGAAATTCGGGCCGCAACCGGTTGTGCTGTTTGGACTGCGTCACCTTGATGCAAAAGACCGGGATAATGCTTTTATCGGGCGTATTAAAGACGCACGTATCTATGACCGGGCCTTAGATGAACGGAGCATCTCCGCAATGAAACCCGGGCAAACTCTTAGCGGCTCTGAACCGTGGGCCTGGTGGTCGTTTGGGGATGATGGTCTACGTGAAAAGACAGGCCGATTTAACGAAATGAAACTGGTTGGCGATGTTTCGGTTCAAGATGGATGTCTGGTGTTGCCGGGGAATGGAGCAACGTTAATCACAACATTCTCAGCAACAGAGTCTGAGAATGATGCCATGCTGGCTCCGGTTCCACGGGCATGGTCGGTTGAGGGAGCAGTTCCCGATGAAGTGGTGCGTTCAGCACGACTATTACGGGAGAAGTTCCTCGAAGATCCTTATCGGCCCGGATATCATTTTTGTGTGCCCGAAGATATGGGGATGCCGGGCGATCCCAATGGCGCGTTTTACCACAATGGGCGTTACCATCTGATGTATCTGTATGAACGGAACGGAAAAGGCTTTTGTTGGGGGCATATTTCCAGTAAGGACTTGGTTCATTGGCGGCATCACCCGGATGCCATCGGCCCCGGTGCGGGAGACGAGGGCTGTTTTAGCGGTGGAGCGTTTGTTGATGATGACGGAGCCGCCTATTTGTCGTACTGGATGCTGTGGGGAGATAAGGGCATTGGTATTGCGAAAAGCAACGATGCAGACTTTAGCGTGTGGACGAAATCTGATGTCAATCCGGTTATCAAATCGACGGAATGGGGTGTTACCGAAGCGAAAGATGTTGATGGGAAGACATTCTATTACGGCTCAGCCGATCCTTCGAATATTTGGAAAAAGGATGGCCGGTACTACATGCTGACCGGTAATCTTTTGGTTTTAAATAAACTTGGACGTGAGCCTGATTCTCCATTGGAAGAACAAGGAGACCGGCTTTATTTGCTTGCCTCGGACGATTTGAGAACATGGGAATACCAGCATGTTTTCTATCAGCGAAAACCGGATTGGACTGACCGTAGCGAAGACAATATGTGTCCGAGTTTTCTGCCGTTACCTTTCGATGCGGATGGGGGACCTGCGAGCGACAAGCACCTTCTGCTGTTTATTAGCCACAACAAAGGTTGCCAATACTACATCGGCGACTATCGCGATGACCATTTTTATCCCGATTCCCATGGGCGGATGACCTGGATCGATAATACCTTTTTTGCTCCTGAAGCCCTGATCGACGGCCAAGGCCGTCAGGTCATGTGGGCCTGGTTGACCGATAATCCCCCTGATGAAAAACAAAAAGGCTGGTCAGGGGTGTATGGGATGCCGCGTTCTTTGTGGCTTGGTGCTGACGGCACTCTTCGTATGGCGCCGATAAAAGAACTGCAAATGCTTCGCGACTGCGAAAAAACGTGGAATGGACTTACCTTGGGCGACGGCGCTTTGCATAAGTTAGACGGTATTCAGGGCGATTCATGCGAATTGCTGCTTGAAATAGCATGCGGTAGCGCGAAACGTAGTGGAGTTAAAGTCCGTATGTCCGGCGGCGCGGAGGAAGAGACTTCGGTCTATTATGATGCCGAGAAACAAGAACTAGTGTTCGATTCCACAAAGAGTGGTTTGCCTGTTCGTTCGGTTGTTGAACGTGCCCCGTTGGTATTGAGCGATGGGGAGAACCTGCACTTACGCGTGTTTGTGGATAAATCCGTTGTTGAGGTTTTTGCCAATGACCGTCAGGCCATAACCCGCCGTGTCTATCCGACACGAGACGATAGCCTGGGCGCTACGCTGTTTTCCGAAGGTGGAAAGGCAGAATTCAAAATCGTCAAAGCCTGGCGAATGATGCCTTCCCAACCGTATTAGAATTACCTTAAAGCAGTGAAACCTAGATGGGAGACTGTGACGTGAAATCCTAGTGTATATTGAATTTCTTAGTTTGCATGCCAATACTTAGCCGCAACATTGTATCTCGCCATTGCGATTTTGATGTGCTAAAATTTACTTGCTCGATAGAATTACATGTTGCGGATTGGCTTTTGCGTTGGGATTCCCTGTTATCCGACACGGCAAAGACACCGGTGAGACTAAGCCGAATTGGGATTGATGTAATTTGCGTGCAATCAATTAAGCGTACCGACCCGGGAGAATGTCAGATTCGATGAAAAAGTCCCGGTGAATTTGAGGCAAAGAGCATGAGGACGAAATTTCCGCAGACAAAGAAAAAGGGAATACCCCGCATTGAATCCCTTAAGGTGGAGAACTACCGGGCCTTAAAGAACGTGACACTAGATAAACTGACTCCCATGACAGTTTTACTTGGGCCTAACGGCAGCGGAAAATCTACCATTTTCGATGTATTTAACTTTCTATCTGAATGTTTTCAGTATGGGCTGCGCCATGCCTGGGATCGCAGAGGGCGTGGTCATGAGCTAAAAAGCCGTGGTGCGGATGGCTCTATAGTGTTTGAACTGAAATATCGTGAACAACCAAGTACTCCTATAATCACCTATCGACTGGGTATTGACGAAGGGGCAAAGGGGCCTGAAGTCGTAGAAGAATGGTTGCAGTGGCGCCGTGGGAGTAAGGGGCAGCCATTCCGATTTATTGAATTTAAACGAGGAGCCGGGAGAGCTGCTAGTGGCGAAGCCCCTGACGCCGATGATAAAAGAGTTGAAAGCAAACTTCGATCTCCGGATTTAATTGCAGTGAATACCCTGGGGCAGTTTGCAGAGCATCCTCGAGTTGCCGCCCTTAGAGAATTTATTGCCGACTGGTATGTATCCTATCTTTCAATTGATCAAACCCGCAATCAACCGGAGGCCGGACCTCAGGAACGACTCAGTAAAACAGGAGAAAACCTGCCAAATGTGATTCAATATCTCAAAGAGCAGCATCCTGACCGTTTGGAAAAAATATTCAGCATCTTACGCCAGCGTATTCCCCGGTTGGAGCGGGTTGACGCCGATCCTATGCCCGATGGCCGTCTGCTTCTTCAAATAAAAGACGCCCCATTCGATAAACCGGTACTCGCAAAATATGCATCGGATGGAACCATGAAGTTGTTGGCTTATCTGACCGTTTTGCATGACCCAGAACCACCTCATTTTATTGGTATTGAAGAACCGGAAAACTTTTTGCATCCGCGATTATTGCCGGAATTGGCTGAAGAATGCCGTGCGGCCTCTGAAAATGCGCAATTGCTGATTACGAGCCATTCACCCTTTTTGTTAAATGCGATGCGAGCGGAAGAAGTGCGTGTGCTTTACCGCGATGAAAAAGGTTTTACTAAAGCGGTTAAAACCTCGGATATTCAAGGGATCCCTGAAATGATGCAAGCGGGGGCGGCTCTCGGCTATCTTTGGATGGAAGGTCATTTTGGTTTCGGCGATCCGTTAAACAACTCCGGCTCCCCGAAGATCGTTAAAAAGGGGAAGAAATAATGCCGAGGCAATTGGTTGTTTTTGTTGAAGAATATTCTATGGAGGCCGCTCTGGGAATTCTCTTGCCGAAGATGCTTGGTGATATGGAATTTCAGATTATCCGTTTTCAATGCAAAGATGACTTGCTTAAGAACCTGCCAAGGCGGCTAAGGGGGTATCGCCATTGGTTACCGCAAGATTGGTCCATTTTGGTCTTGGTCGATAGAGATGCTGATGATTGCGCCGAACTAAAACGACAACTTGAAGACCATGCACGCGCGGCCGGATTTCAAACAAAAACGATGTCTGCTTCCGGCCAACATTTTGAAGTGACCAATAGAATTGTTATTGAAGAACTTGAATCTTGGTATTTCGGAGATTGGTCTGCGGTTCAATCCGCTTATCCCAGAGTGAATTCAAGAATTCCTCAGCAAGCCCCTTATCGTAATCCCGATGATATCAAAGGAGGTACTTGTGAAGCACTGGAACGTATATTGGTGAGGGCTGGATATTTTTCAACGGGTCTTAGAAAAGTAGAATGTGCACGTGAAATCGCCCAATGTATGGATCTCCAACAAAATCGTTCACACAGCTTCAATGTATTCAGCAAGGCAATTCAGACGATACTTGCGGGAAGCATAGCATGAGCATCCATGCCTTTTTTCTATAAGAAGTATTCGTGCCTCTTCCTGCCCCATGAACGGTGCCGTACATATCTCTCAGTGGACAGAGGGAGGTTGAAAGGCGGTTTCGTCAGGAGGATTTGTGTGGGCTAAGGGGATCGTTGAACAGCAGGTCAACAGGTTTAAATGCTATCTGCGGGGTGATTTGCATCCCCATTTCTAAATCTACCCGTAGTACGGCTTCTGCACCACTGTCTTGGGCAAAGAGTGGAGTGCGACGGTGTAAAGGTCTGATTGATAAGTGGATAAATTGGGCCGCGTCTTTTAATATTGGATTGGCGCAAGCAATGTGAGTTATCCGGGGCTGGAATTACAACGGTTGATTGTTGATGCGAAAGCGCCTATTGTTCCCGTGACATAGCTCTATGTGGTGGCCGCTATTAAGCGGTTGAAAAGGGAAGCCGGTGAGAAACCGGCGCGGTCCCGCCACTGTAACCGGGAACGAAACCCCATGACCATTGTCCTTTCGGATGAGAAGGTGGGGAAGTAGACGCGTGTTAGCCCGGAAGCCAGGAAACCTGCCATACCGAGAATTGTCACCTCTTCGGGATTTGAGAGCGTGGCGTTACTTGCAGAATATTTAACGCCCGGTTCACCATGGTGACGGGCGTTTCTTATTCCTTCCTGATTTAACACTCCTTCTCACTTCCCTAAATACACATACAGATTCAGAAAGGATATTGTTATGAGGAAAGTTGCTTGTGTATTTGGGTTTATCGCGTTTCTCCCATTCAGCGTTTTGGCCGCCGGAAAAGCCGGGTTGGTCATACAGAATTCGACGGGCGAAGTCATTACCCGTTGTGTCGAATTTGATGAGGAAGCAATTGCTGTAGATGAATTGCTCGAACGGTCCGGATTCAAGCTCATCACCGAGCAGAAAACTTGGGGAACTTCGATCAATTTTATTCACGATGACGGTGTTCAGGCGGGCGAAAGCCATCCTGACGGCTGGTTTTGGAATTTCTATCAACATGATGGAACGAACTGGGTTATGTCTGATGTCGGTGTCACGACAGCGCAGGCCACTGATGGAACGATTTTCGGTTTTGTGTTTGGTGCTTGGGATGCGGTGCAACCGCCTCAAAAGACCTTTGCGGATGTTTGTGAGATAACAAGTATTGCCGGTCTGGTTATCGATCACAGTGACGGGAGCCGTACGGTGCGTAGCGTGCAGTTCTTTGGTGAAACTGTTACTGGCTATCAGCTTCTGCAAAAAAGTGGATTGGATTATATCGCAAGTGAACAATCGTGGGGTGTTGCGATTTGCTCGATTGATGGTGAAGGTATGCCTTCAGATGATTGTTTCAACGATCCCGAAGGACGTTATTGGGGATTGAACATTCTCGATGAAACCGATACCTGGATCAGTTCTCCGGTAGGTGCTTCTGACACCATTGTCTATGAAGGCGATGTGCATGGTTATCTCTATGGCGTATGGGGAACTGTGCAGCCATCCATAATGCGGGAAGAGGCTTTGAGTCAAACCTCCAATGTGGCTGAATGGGCAAATATGAAATAAAGCAATGGGCATTGTATTACGAATCTTTGCGCTGTTCTTTGTATTGATTTTTTCATCAGGTTATTGAGGATGAATTTGTGTCTTCCCCCATTCGTGTCGATAACGGCGGATTGGGTGGGGGAAGACATCTTTTTTTTGCCATTGATTTGGATGATACCGTTCATGCGGTTTGGCATGATTGCCGTCATACGACAATTGCAGGAAATTATATAGACAAAGGCGGAAGGTCCGGTTCGATGCTATAATGTAAACCCTGTGAATGTTGCCAAGCATCAGTCATCGCACCCAAAGGAGTTGCCTCTTGAAGACCTTCCTCTCTCTTTTCGTCCTGATTTTCTGTGCCGAAACCTTGTGGGCGGAGCCGGTTCCGGCGAATAAGCCGGAGCGTCTCGAATGGTTCCAAGACCTGGGCTTTGGCATGTTTATCCATTGGAGCATGGATGGGCAACTTGGTGTTGTTATCAGCCATTCAATGGCCGGAGCTTCGGACGATTATCTGAAGCGGTATGTGGAAGATTTGCCCAAGACTTTTTGTCCCGAGAAGTTTAATCCGAAAGCCTGGGCCAGGCTGGCCCGGGTTGTGGGGATGAAATATGTGATGTTCACAACCAAGCATCACTCCGGATTTTGTATGTTCGACACGGATACAACAGAATTCAATGTGATGAATACGCCGTTTCAGCGTGATGTGCTTGCAGAAGTTGTGGACGCCTTCCGGGCGGAGGGAATTGCCATTGGGTTGTATTTTTCCGCGGACGATTTTTATTGGCTCTATAAGAACGGCAAAATGATCGACCGGCGCGCCGAACTTACACCACATGCCCAACCGGAATTGATGGACTATGCCAGAGCTCAACTTGATGAATTGCTAAGCAACTATGGCCGTATAGATTTGATGTTTTTTGACGGGAACTCCCAAGGATTGACCGACTTTGTATGGAACCGTGTTCCGGAGATGGTGATTACCGCGGGAGGTATGAAAATTACCGAGCAGCATATTGCCGGTACTCCCTCCGCTGAGCCGTTTGAGGCCTGTTTCACGATGGGGCAGGAATGGAGTTACCGCCCCACCAATGACGACTACAAAAGCGGCACGCAAATGATCGAAATGCTTATCGAGACGCGGGCGAAGGGCGGGGTACTGCTAATGAATGTGGGGCCGACTCCGGATGGGGAGATACCCTTCGAACAAGAGAATCGCTTGCGTGAGGTTGCCTTGTGGACCTTTATCAACGGAGAAGCGATTTATGCTGTGCGCCCCTGGATTGTGACGAATGAGGGGAATTATTGGTTCACGAAGAAGAAGGACGAGAATACGGTTTATGTGTTTGTGGAAGAGCCATGGAAATTTACGGAACGGAAATCACTATGTCTCGCTTCGGTACGGGCCACGGAAACGACTGAAGTCAGTGTATTGGGACAAAGCGATCAGTTGATCGAATACCGTCCCGAGGCGGATGCCAAAACAACTTGGACACAGGAATCCGATGGCTTGTATATCAGCGCGGCTCGTGCTCAACGGTTGTACACGCGAGGCGTATGGCCCAATCCAGCCGTCTTGAAAATTACCAATGTGGAACCTGCGCTTACCCCACCGAAAGTGTCCACAGGCGATTGGCGTTGGGAGCCGGCGACAAAAACCGCTGTCTTTGAAGGTGAATTGTTGGACCTGGCTGGGACGGCATCGCTTGAAGTCTGGTTGGAATACCGTTCGCTCAAGGGGCAGGACACGAATGAAAGAACGCTGCCTTGGATTGCCATGCCATCAGAATTGCGTACTTCTCCGGGGATTTTCTCTGTATCTGTGGAAGGACTTGAACCGGGTGAAACCTATGAATTTCGCGCGGTTGTGAAACATCCGCTGCTGTCGCTTTATGGAGAGGCCAAGAAAGCAGTTTTGAAATAGGGATGGTGCTTTGTGAAGACACCTTCAGTTTGTGCCGGAATCTTTTAGGAGCGGCGGGATATCCATCAATTATGAAGCCTTTTCGAGATGGAAACGTCTGATGCATTCGTAAACAGCCTGTTTGTTTCGTTGCGATGTGGCGGTTTCATTGAAGAACAGGATTCCGGCGATGTTTTCACCGGGATACTCATACACCCAATCAAGCGCCTCAGAAATGATTTCCGGAGTTTTGATCCATAATTTGTAGTTTTCCGGCCTCCGGTCACGTGTGCAGAAGTGAAGAACGCAGGGATTTGGAGCGAGATAATCCAGCTTTGCATAAATCTGTTTTTGGGATTCTTGAAACTGGATTGTGTGTGGCTGCAGGAAATCGATACCTGAATTATAGAGTTGTGCCGGATCGTGCCCCCATCCTTTGGCACACTGCGTGTGGAGGCTGATAGAGATTTCGGGCCGTACTTTCTTAATATGATCGATGTATTTTTTTATATAGGAACCGATATGGCGTTTCTTCCATTCCTCTAATGTTGTTTCATCAGCCTCGAAAATCGAATGGCCTGTTTCTTGTGCAAACGCTTCCTGTGTATGAGGGCAATAGCAATAATCGCCGCTGGCATAACTGATGCGTTCGAATGCATAGCTGGTTACATTTGGGTGATTGTAATACTTCAACAGGTCTTCAACTTCATCCAGTCCCGCTTGCCAAGCACCTTTAGAGTCGGGGCAGTGAAGGCAAGGATGAGGATCGCCCTCTCGCGAGTGTTGTGTCAGGGCCGACGGATATCCGGCCTTTATTTTATCGGGGCTCCATATTCCCCAGTTCATCATTAGTTGTATCTCGATATCGCGAGCGGCGGCTTCTTCGATGACTTGGGATATAAATTCGCTAGATTCTTGTCCATTGATGGAATTAGAATCCCAATTGGCACGGAGCTTCGAGTTTTGAACAGGCCAGCAGTAGCCATCATGATTGGGGTCGTAGTATCCGTAGCTGATCATCATCAGGCTGAGCATATTCATGCCGTTCTTATTCATTTCATCCAGCAAACGGATCAGGTAATCATGGTTGAGCCCCGAAGGCATAGGGGCCTGGTACGTGAGCCCTACCTGCCAGCCAAGGTATTTCAGTTTTCTCTTTTCAGAATTTGCGGTAGTTGCAGTCTCAGCCCCACCCGTGCGGATCGCACATGCTGCCGCCATGGTCCCCACCGATGTTTGTAGAAAATCACGCCGCTTCATTTTGGATTCTCTTGTTGAAACTGTTATGGCTGAATCGGACCGCCGCTAAGTATCAGGCATTCTATGCCTTGTATCACAGAATCCTTATTCTGTCTCCCTCAAGGAGTTCATAAATGCACCGTGATGTTAACCTGGGGAATGCCGGTGGAAATGCGAACCGAACTTAATCGGGGCTTGAAGGAGAAGTCTATTCAGATTGTCGATGGTGGCAACCCTGTCAAGCATGTACTGTTCTGTAATTGTGAAGCCATTCGTTGCCGTATCTTCTATGGTGAGGCCGGAGTGATAAAGTGGTTTCATCTGCTATAATTGAATACTGTTAATGCGCGGTCTAAGTTTGCTTCGATATTCTTAATGCAGGAATTCGCTATTGCGGCGCGACCAATGAGTGCAGGAGGTTGAATTGTGACAGTCCCTCGAATTTCACTAACAGAAAATGGCCCGGAGTTTTCACGAATTGTGTACGGCCTTTGCAATTTGGCCGATTGGAGCCTGACCAACAAGCAGGCCGCCGAGTTAATTAATACATGCTTGGAGTTGGGGATTACTACATTCGATCATGCCGACTTTTATGGAGGGTATCGGTCTGAAGAACTGTTTGGGGCGGCGTTGGCCGAGATGTCGGTTGAACGCTCCAGTATCCAGTTAGTGACAAAATGCGGCATTAAGACAACCGCTCCCAATCGTCCCAGCCATACGATGACATCGTATGACACGACAACGCCTCATATTCTGCAATCTGTGGATACATCGCTGAAAAATCTGCGCACCGAAACCATTGACCTGCTCCTGATTCACCGGCCGAATCCTCTCATGAATGCGCGTGAGGTGGCGGAGGCATTCATGAAACTAAAAGAGGCCGGAAAAGTCCTGCACTTTGGCGTGTCTAATTTTTTGCCATGCCAGTTCGAACTTTTGGCGGCGGCGCTCGATTTTCCATTGGTCACAAATCAGATTGAGTACTCTCCGATGCACATGGAATGTCAAGCGGATGGGAGTATCGATCTTTGCCAAAAACTTGGCATCGCGCCGATGGCGTGGTCACCTCTTGGCGGAGGCCGTCTGTTTACATCTGACACCGACCAGGCAAAACGTCTTCGTACAAAGCTCGAGGAAATTGGAAACGATTGTGGCGGAGCGAGCATCGACCAGGTGGCGCTGGCCTTTGTGCTGAAACATCCTGTTAACTTTTTGCCGGTGATCGGCACAGGGAAAGCGGATCGTATACGCTCCGCGGTCAAAGCCCTCGACATCACTTTAACCCACGAACAGTGGTTCGCCATCTGGGTGGCCTCGATGGGGCATGGCGTGCCCTAGAGAGGGGAACGTTTTTGATCTTGTTATTTTCCCCGAGAAGTCCGTTTATTTTGTAATTTCATAGAAGGACTACCTGCTGCTGAAATAGCGAATAGGTTTTTCTGGCAGAAAAATTATTGATATGCAGATTAACTTTTAAGACAGCAGTCGTGCAGACTACGAATTATCTAAAACTTCCCTTACTTTTGAAAGCAGTCCGGAGGTAGAAAAAGGTTTCTGGATAAAAGCCGTGCTTTTGCCCAGCACTCCATGGTGGACGATTACGCTGTCGGTGTAGCCGGACATGTAAACCACCTTCAGGTCCGGAATGCGCTGATGAACCTCTTCGTAAAGCTCCTTCCCACTCATACCCGGCATGATGACATCGGTCAGCAGAAGATCGACGGAAATTTGCTGACGGGAAAGTATATCCAGGCATTCTTCACCATTTCCGGCAGTAATGACCTTGTAGCCGGATTTTTCAAGGATTTTGATGGAAAGATTGCGGACCATTTTGTCATCTTCTACCAGCATGATGGTTTCACTGCCAACATTATGGTCTGTCACAATTTTCGTTGGCTTTACGGAATCCTGAACCTCTTCTGAGACGGGGAAATAGACTTTGAATGTCGTTCCCTTTCCAGGCTCGCTATAGACATAAATGCTTCCGCCATGCTGTCTTACGATTCCGTAAACCGTTGCCAAACCGAGGCCCGTTCCCTCGCCCTTTTTCTTTGTGGTGAAAAAGGGCTCGAATATCCGTTCGCATACCTGAGGCTCCATACCATGGCCCGTATCGCTGATGGCGAGAAGAATGTGCTTGCCAACGGATGCACCGGTATGGTCTTTGGCATAGTCCTCATCAAGGTCGACTATTCCTGTTTCGATAGATATCTTTCCCCCGGTGGGCATAGCGTCCTGGGCATTGACGGCCAGGTTCATGATGACCTGCTCTATCTGCCCAACATCACCGGAAAGGGCTTCAATTTTTGGTTCTAAATTGACTTCGATTTCGATATCTTCTCTTAGTGTCCTGCGTAAGAGCAATCGGAAGGCCTCTAGGACCTCGTTTAGATGAATGGTCTTGACCTCAAGGGGCTGCTTTCTTGAGAACGCCAGCAGTTGCTGGACCAGGTCTTTGGCCCTCAATCCCGCTTTGTGTATTTCCTCCACGGACTGCCTTCGGAGATCATCATGAGTGAAATCTCTAAGCAGCATTTCGCCATAACCGATAATGGGGGTGAGCAGATTATTCAAATCGTGGGCCACGCCGCCCGCCAGACGGCCGATGGACTCCATTTTTTGGGCCTGGTTAAATTGGGCCTGAAGATTCTCCCGGTCCTCCTCGGCTTGTTTGCGTTCGGTGATGTCTCTGATCAAGGCAGAGGCCCAGTAACTGCCAGCGCGCGGAATGGCTGCGAGCGCGATCTCGACGGGAATCTCCCTCCCGTCTTTATGCCGCGCGGTTAGTTCCAGCACTTTGCCGATAGCACGGCCCTTCCCTGTATGTTTGAATTCCCGGTAACCAGCGGTGAAGGCCTCGCGGTAACGCTCCGGCACGAGCGTGGCATGGACGTCTTTTCCAAGGATTTCGGCCTTTGTGTATCCGAACATCTTCTCCGCCGCGGGATTCCAGTATGCGGCATTTCCTTCGTGATCCATAAGAATGACGGCGTCAAGCGCGGATGAGGTGATAATGCGGAAACGCTCTTCGCCTTGCCGTAGTTCTTCTATGGCTTGCTTGTGCTGGCGGCGCATTTCGGCTTCACCCAATTCCCGGATGATAGCGGGGACAAGCCGAGCCAGTTCGTCTTTCATGATGTAATCATGCGCACCGCTTTTCATCGCGTGGACGGCGGTAGTTTCACCAATCGTGCCGGAGATTAAAATAAAGGGAATATCCAAGCCGCTTTTCTTGCAAATTTCCAGCGCGTTTAGGCCATCGAAATGTGGCAGGCTGAAATCGGAAAGAATCAAATCCCATCCATTTTCAGTGTTTGCAGAAGAATTGAGAGCAAGGTGCAATTCCTGCGCGGTTTCGACGCGTTGATAAGCGGTCAATTCAACTCCGCCACGCTTGAGTGCACGCTGAATCAGAACCGCGTCGTCTTCATTATCTTCGATGTGCAAGAGACGCACTGAAACAGTCATGAATATCTCCTTGAATTAACCGATTGACGGTGGTTCTGTTGCCATATTTTTGCCGGGGGGCAACGGTTCGTTGATGACAAGCCAATATAAACCCAACTGCTTCATTGCCTCGCTGAACTGGTCGAAGTCCACCGGTTTGCTGACGTAACTATTCGCGCCTAGATTATAACTTGTAACAATATCTCTTTCTTCCCTGGATGAAGTGAGCACAACAACCGGCAAAAGTTTGGTGCGTTCATCGGCGCGCAGCCGGCGCAGGACTTCCAGGCCATCCAGTTTCGGCAATTTCAAATCGAGCAGAACGAGCTGTGGAAGAATTTTAGTATCGCGATTCTCATACATGCCTGTGCCGAAAAGATAATCGAGTGCTTCAACTCCGTTATGCGCTACGATAATTGTGTTCAGGATGTTGTGTTTTTTGAGAGCGCGGATGGTAAGCGCCTCATCGTCGGGATTATCTTCGACCAACAAGATGCTTTTATCAGCCATCGTGTTGTCTCCTTTTAAGGTAATGTGAAATAGATCGTGGCGCCCTGATCCACTTCGCCTTCGGCCCAGATGGTACCCCCGTGGTGGTGAATAATGCGTTGGACGGTTGCCAGCCCAATGCCTGTACCCGGGAATTCCTTATCGGTGTGCAGGCGCTGGAAGGTTCCGAAGAGTTTGTCAACATAGGTCATATCAAAGCCTGCGCCGTTGTCTTTTACATAGTATGCAATGCCCTCATTCTCTTCTTCTATTCCACCGGGAGAGGGTATTGAAACATGAGGAAGAACTCCAAACTCAATTCGCGCTATCTCACGTTTACTGGTGAACTTCCAGGCGTTGCCCAATAGATTTTCGAGCATCGCGTGCAGGAGCGTTCTGTCGCCGTGCGCGAAGACTTCTTCCTGAATAATTTGTTCTACGCGGCGGTCCGGTTCTGCTTTTTGAAGTTCATCCATCACCACATGGGCGATTCCGCTCAAATTCACGTGTTCATGTGTAATTTCACTACGCGTAATTCTCGATAATTTCAGCAAGCCGTCAATTAATTGTCCCATGCGTTGTGTGGCGGCGCGTACACGTTTGAGGGAATCCTTTCCCTCCTCGTCCAATTTATCGGCGTAATCTTCGAGGAGGATGCGGCTGAAACCGTCAATGCCGCGAAGGGGTGCGCGCAGGTCGTGAGAAACCGTATACGAAAATGATTCCAGTTCCTTGTTGGCCGCTTCAAGTTTGCGGTTGGATTCCTGAAGTTCTTTCTCGGCCTGTTTGCGTGCGGTGATATCCTGATGGGTTCCATACATGAGAAGCGGCCGGCCGTCTTCCGTCCATGAAAAGACCTTGCCGCGGTCAAATACCCATATCCAGTGGCCGTCTTTATGCCTCATTCGCGCTTCATATTCGTAATAGTCCAGTTTGCGATCAAAGTGCAGGGCCAGCAGTTTTCCGCTGGTTTCGAGGTCTTCCGGATGTGCGTATCGCATCCAGGTCTCTATGGAAACCGGCGATAACTCCTCAAGGGTATATCCGATGATTTGAGCCCACCGTTCGTTAAAAATTGTCTCACCGGTCTGCACGTTCCATTCCCAAGAGCCGACGTTCGTGCCCTCGATAACGTTTTGAAGACGCCATTTCTCCCGCTCCAGTTCGGCGGCCTGTGCCCGCAATCGCTCCTCGCTCAAGAGGAGATCCCGGGTGCGCATGGCCACCTGCCGTTCAAGGTTTTCGCGCCCGCGAAGAATACGGTGAATTCCCGCGGCCAGTACCGCGGAGACCAGCAGTCCTACAAAGAGCGCGATCCATCCAATTTGTGCCGGATGCAGGTTCATAAACCCGGCGGCTGCGCAAGCGTCGACAATAAAGACTTTGCCAAAAGCCAGGACGGGGCAGGAAAGGGTAAGGTCTGTTTTCACAGATTGACCCGCGCAAGGACAGATAGCCAGCGGTTCGGTAATGCCGCCGGGATGCAGCATCCCAAGTGCGATGTGCGTTGCGGGTTCCGGGCCGGATGTTTGCAGCAGCGTTTCCATGCGCAATACGGCCAGGACAAGGCCCTGCAACTTGGCTGTATCATCCGAGTCAAAAACCGGGCGGTAAACCAGGATCGCTCTCTGGTTTCCTGTTTCTTGAGCCAGTGTGATGGGATCGGTGGCGGTAATCAGTCTGCTGCGTACTGCGGCTTCAAGTCCGATACGGCGTAACGGCTCGGAACCGAGATCATACCCGATTGCGGCTTCGTTGCCCTCTAGAGGGGCGGCAAAGGCCACGGGATAGTACACATCGCGCCCGGCCGCCGGTATACGTTGCCCCTCCTCATTCATTTGCCATATCCGTAAATGCTCATCACCGGATGCGCGAATTTCGGCTTCCATGTTGGCTCTGTTTTTGGCTTGCACCGCCGGAATCCATTCCCAGGCTTGTACCGCAGGGATTCGGGTTAGATGAATTGTATAAAGTTGGAGTTCTTCCAGCGTTACATTTTCTGAACTTTCAAAAAAATTCGCAAATCCTTCCAATTCGATGTTGCGAATTTGTCGAAACCGGTCGGCGATAGCATCGATCCGGCTGACAGCCAGCTGCGCGAAGGCATCCTTGTGATAGGAGTGTTCCTGCTGATGGAGAATCCAGGCCATAAAAAAGGTCAGTGCGGCGCCTAAGGCAAATATCAGCAATGGTTCAATAACACTCATCCAGGCCGCTGGCTGCTCTCCGAGCCGGGCGCGTCGAATGAGAAGGCTCCGGCCGATCCCGAGAACCACAATGATGGTGAAGGTCAGTAACAAAGCGGGCATTGCTGCAAGGACCAAATCCTTGCGCCAGGACCGGGCGTTAAAATCCACGGCCAGCAAGGCTACCGGTTTTCCCAATTTAGTATCTGTCAGGGGGAAGCAGGCACAGACATAACGCCCCTCGCGGTCCTTGAATGGGCCGATTACCTTGGGATTCGTATATTCCCCCAGCTTTTGGGACCACTCGACTGAATCGTCAAAGAATATTCCATTAGGCGATTTATCCGGATTTTCTTGCGGCTGGTCGTCCACCAAAAAGAACAAACGGCCGTCACCACCACCGCCTATTATGTAGATGGACCGGTATTGGGTGTCTGATGCCCGGATCAGGCCCAACTGTTCCTTGAGCCTTAAATATTCAGGTTTCTCGAGGTCCTTTTCTATGCCGCTGAGCATTTTGACGCGCTCTATGTCCAGCGATGCGGCCAGCATCCGGGTGCGCTGTAGCAGAGCGTCCCGCATTTTGCGGTCGGCCTGTTTTATGGTCCAAACAGTCAACAGCATTCCAACCGCAAATACCGCCAAAATAATCGCTGCAAATTCAAGGCGGCTGCCTATGAACTGGTTTTTTTCAGAACGATCGCTCATATGGGCATTTCCAGAGTCTGGGGCATTATATTTCGCACTTAGGGCATCATTGAAATTAAAATCCCGGATTTGGATGTCGTCGGCGGTTTTTGAAGGGGGATTTTGTGGAAAGGCCGTTTTTCGGTTTTAGAATTTCGAACCAGTCCTTGCCTTTGACGTCATCCAAGACCAGGAAATCCATGTGAACCCGATTCAGCTGTCCGGAAATTTTTATGTCAGTCAAATACCGTATCCGGGTGTCTATGGTGTTAAGCCACAAACTCAGTTCCTCTTTATTCTCTGTTAGCAGCGGTTCCTAGTTTTTGTGCGCGGTGTTGCCGCTTTTCATAAATGCCTCCATCTATAGTTTATAATACAGCTAGATACGGGCGATTATTTTTTGCAAAGCCTTTTGGGCCTCAGTTTCGCTGTTTTTTTGCATTTTTAGGCGAAAAAGCGGTGCTTTTCCGAAAAATCCACCTGTTTTGTAATTAAAGGATTACTTGCGGCTGATATAGCGGAAGGATTATTCCAGCAACAAAATAATCGGATTGCAGATTTATCTTGGGGAGGAGAGCGGTTCAAATCCATATTTTCTTGGGAGCGATCAGAAATAGGGATTAACAGCTCCAATTTCCGGCAAAATCCTTGGGATTGTGTGTCATGCCAACCTGTGCAAGCCTAAGCGATTGATTTGCCTTATTTTGGAGGTTCGACGAACATGTCGTCAGTATCTGCCTCAATGCCAGCACCCCCTGCTGCCAAGCCCGCCAAAGAGCGGCTTATGTCGATTGATGCCCTGCGTGGCTTCGATATGTATTGGATCACCGGCGGGGGCACATTCACCAATGCAGTCGTTGCGTGGATTGGCTGGAAACCGCTCACAGACATTGTTGTTCACCATACGGATCACGTCGGCTGGGAAGGTTTTACGATGTGGGATGCCATTTTTCCCCTCTTCCTGTTTCTCTCCGGCACGACAATGCCCTATTCGCTTCTCTCTCGGTTGGAGAAAGGTGAAAGCAAAAAGGTTCTCTTTTGGCGAGTGTTCCGCCGGATGTTGCTCCTGATCTTTTTGGGCATGATGTGGGGTGTTTTGCATCTCCAGTTTCGGACGATGCGTTATCCCAGTGTGTTGGGATTGATCGGGATCGCCTACTTCATTGCGGCCGTTATTGTCATTAATTGTAATTTGCGGCGGCAGTTTGTTTGGCTGGCGGGGATTCTTATCGGGTATTACCTGGGAATGCGTTTTATTCCGCTGCCGGACACCATCTTGGCCGGGCGCTTCACCCCGGGCGGAACGGTGGCTTCCTTTGTCGATTATTACGTCCTACCGGGAACGCTCTATCAGCACTCATTCGATCCTGAAGGTTTGCTCGCGGCCTTCTCGGCATCGGCCATGGCGCTCTTGGGGGCTATTGCAGGCCAGGTACTGCGTACAAAGGTTTTTACTCCCTATAAAAAGATCGGTGTTTTAATCGCCGGTGGACTGTGTTCAATTGTGTTGGCGCTGATTTGGAGCCAATGGTTCCCCATCATTAAAGGCATGTGGACCAGCAGCTATATTCTTTTTGCCGGTGGATTATCCTCAATCATTCTCAGCATTGCGTATTTGATTGTCGATGTATGGGGCTTCCGCAAAATTCCATTCATCTTCGCTGTGGTGGGGATGAACTCGATCACGATCTACGTTGGGCGTGCCTTTATCGACTTCCATAAAATTTCCGAATTCTTCTTTGGCGGCCTGGCAAGTGTCTCCAGCGAAATGGTCGCACCCATTGTGGTTGCATTTGGTGTGCTGCTATCGGAGTGGATTTTCCTCTATTACTTGTACAGCAAAAAAACGTTCTTAAGGGTTTAAGGCCATGAATGCTGAAAACACACCTCAAACCAATAAAAATTTGCCCATCGTTACGACTGTATTGGAATTTGCCGCGGTCACCGTGTTTGTGGTCATCGTGATCTTTGTGTTCCAGCGCATTGCTCTTATGCGATACAACCAGCCGGTCGCGCCCGCTCCGAATGGTGTACTCACGCTGATTCCCTATACGGCCACGCTGCACGGATCGCTGCAACTGCACCCGCTCGATTTGGAACTACAAAAAGAGGATTTTTCATACCATTACGGCCGTGAACTGCATAAGGAACGGATGAACCGGACCGTAACCCATTGGACTGAACCGGATGCTTCCGTGGAATGGAACCTCAATCCTGGTGGCGGGACCTACGAAGTTGAAATCTGTTACGCCTGCCCGGAGGATTCAGCGGGCGGTTCGTTCACGTTGGATGTGGGTGGTACGCCGCTCAGCGGCACGGTGCAAAACACCGGCGGTTGGGATCAGTGGCAGACATTTCCATTAGGAGAAGTCCAACTCGGGGGTGAAAAAGTTGCACTGACCGTGAAAGCCCAACAACTTGGTACATCTGCTTTAATGGACCTAAAATCGATTGTGCTCAAACCGAAGGGGTGAGGAACAATCTAGAAATGTGGGATAATGGGAAACATTGATCGTAAACTCCGGGAATTCATTCATCCCCTTTTATGGGCAATATTCAGTCTGGTACTCATAACGTGTAGTTGGGCCAGTCCGCCGGAGCGTGTTCCTGAAATTCGCCTTTGCGCGCTCCCGGGGACCCTGCGCGTGCCACTCACAGGCCCGGTGGAAGGTACAGATGCTGCCGAAATTTCCTGTGCGCGAAACGAGGTGGAGTCGTTCCAGGTGGCCGTAACGGCGGTGAATGGAAGGTTGGGGGTGGTGGATGCAGAGATTACTCCGTTGGCCGATACCGCCGGAAATGTCTTGCCTGCAGAGTGCGTGGAGCTCTTTAGTGCTGTGCGTGTGCCCATCCGAATTCCCGATCCGCAGGCGCCGCTGCAGCCGGGCTTATGGGACGATCCTCTGGTGCCTTTTACAAATCCTTATACCGGAGAACCGGTTCGCGGTCCGAAATGGGGTGCGGACGGTTTCACCGGCGAACGCTTTCGCGGCAAGGAATTTGACCTTTGGCAAGGACATAACCGGGCTCTGTGGGTAGATGTGCGGGTTCCCAAGGAAACACAGCCAGGGGTGTATTCCGGTACGCTCCGTGTTTGGGCCAAGAATGCTGAGACTGCCGAAATCCCGGTACGCGTGGAGGTTTGGGACTTCGTTCTGCCGGATGGACCGAGCCACGAAAACCATTTCGGAGGCTTTGAACGTCTGGCGAACTATTATGGGCTGGATTCGGATTCTGAAGAATTTCACCGTCTGGAAGATCGTTACATCGACATGCTGACGGCCCACAGGATCAATCCGCCCTTGCCGAAGCGCCTTTTGCCGGTGCCGGAACCCAACGGTGCAGTTCACTTTGACGGCGCTATCGATGAGGGGATATCCGCTTTTGTAGCCAAGCATCATGTGACCAATATTGAGGTGCCGCGCGCGCCTTTCGGTAACAAGACGGAAGAGGTCCTCGCAAAGACCAAGGCTTTCTACTCCGCATGGATGAATTACTTGGAGCGGAAGGGCTGGGCCGAACGTTCCTACCTTTACATGTTTGATGAGCCCAACACGGCGGAGTCTTACGAGCGGGTGCGGCAAATCGGGGATTTTGTCCATAAAGCAGAACCTCGTCTCCGGCGTCTTGTGGTTGAGCAGCCCTATTTGCAGGGGCCGGATTGGGGATCGTTAGACGATGCCATCGATATCTGGTGTCCCCTTTGGGGATTCATCACCGAGGCGAGTATTCGCCGGGCTCTGGATGGGGGAGATCACCTGTGGACCTATACGGCGCTTGCTTACACCACACCCAAGTACCACCCGGAATACGAGACGGTCAAAGACGACCGCCCTCCTTTCTGGCAGATTGATTTTCCGCCGCTCAGTTACCGTATTAGCACCTGGTTGAATCGCCGGTATGGCGCCACCGGATTGCTCTATTGGTCGACCTGCTATTGGGGCGATGGCAAGAAAAATCCTTGGGACAATCCGACCTTAGGCGACCATTGGAACGGCGAGGGGATGCTTTTTTATCCGGGCTCAGACGTAGGTATTGAAGGCCCTATCGGGTGTATTCGCTTAAAGAATCTACGGGATGGTATGGAGGACTACGAATATTTTGTGCTTCTGGAGAAACTCGGAGGATCAGCCATTGTCGATGAACTGGTCCGAGAGAGTGTTCCCACTTGGGGAGCCTGGGACCAAAATCCCAATCGACTCATGGAGCGCAGAAAGCGATTGGCCGAGGCCATTCTACAACGTCAGAAGTAGCTGCACGTTCGAATGTGAAAATGAAGAAAATAAACATTGGAAATGAAGAAAAATTCCTGCAATTACTGAATGTTGCCTATAAGGAATTTCAAATAGCCGCAGAAGATATGCGCGGTGAATTTATGGTTCTGCGCAAACTTGAATTGGATCAAGCCGATAAAGATATTAAAGAAAGAGTGTCAAGAGGCGAAAGGGTGATGGATGAAGATGGAGAATATATAATAGAATTTTATTTCATGTATTCGGAGGTTGAAATTCTTAAAATATTCATTGATAAATGGGTTTATGATTTTAAGGAAAGGTATTGGACTAATAAAGCAGTTGAAAAAATGTTTAAAGATTTGAGTGCTTGGCGGCTGATTAATACGAAGCAACGTTTGACATGGATTGATTCCGATGGGAAAGATTTTCCTAAAATAATACGTTTTTTGTTAATGTGTGACTATTTAATTAACTTGATGTTCGATTTTCTGAAATCTGTTCGGCAAACTGATCTAGATAAAAGCAATCTGGATGCTTGATTTTTTTGTGCGGTTTGCAGAAGTTTCCCTATCCCATGCGCTAATACGAACATGTCTTAAAGCAGAGAGGGGACTTGGTGGGGCTAGAGTCGGCGTGCGATTCTATGGTCGGTAGAAAAACATGGCAAACGCAATATGTATAAAATGCGGTTCGGCGAAACGATGTTGGACATCAAAATGTCCCGAATGTGAATTTGACCCCTGCACCAACACTGAAGATGAAGCAAAAAGCTATATTTTGTCGACAGAGCGATTTGATGATGGCAATGATCCCGCTGAACGCATGGGATTGCCTGATTTTGAAGAGCATGAACTGGATATGATTGGAAAACAAATACGGGAAGGGAAAGATTTTGAATTCAATGCCGCGGATGTTGAATGTGTTGTGAGCACTTTTGAAATCATTAAGAATATGACATGGAAGGATTCACTTATCATGTTTTTGACTGTGCTTTGGTGGTTTGTGCCAATTTACATTTTGATTGCGATCTTCTGGGCTATTGGATCGATGAAATCCTGTGCTTGATGAGTTGGCCTGCATCCAAAAGAACGGATAACTCAAATTTTCACACATATCTTGGGTGCGAGAGATTGGCTGTGGCGGGGTGGTAGCGCATATCTCTCAAAAGACACCGGTTTTATCATCTTGCCGTGATACTCATGCTCATAGATAATGATTGCCAAGGCAGGTACGTCTGTGATTAGTGAGCGATCTCGGTTTTTGTGATCACAGACGATTCAAATCGAGATGCTGTGAGGATATGAAGTTCAAATGTTCTTAAATACCCAACGATTGATTCATGTATTTAGCCGGTGCGCGATTTTTGCTCTGTTGCTCCCTTTTTTGCTGTCACAGCCTCTGCCCGTGATGGGGGCGGCCCAGCAGGATTTGTCTTTCTCGGTGAAAATCCAGGAAGGCGCCGGAATCCCACGCAGGAAAGAGCCAACCCAAGTCAGTCTTCCTTTTGCGCCCGGCGTGCTGGATGACGAACAGAATATAGAAATCATCGATGCCACAGGGGCGGCGATACCCGCTCAGTTTGAAATTCTCGCTCGATGGAAAGACGGTTCTATTCGTTGGTTGTTAGCACGTTTCTTGATCGATATACCCGCGAATAGCGAAACCCTATTGACCATTCAGCGCGGTGATCAATCCACGCTAACTCAGGAGAAAAACCTTGTTCAAGAACAGGGAAGTGCTCTGCAAGTCGATACGGGGCAAATCCGAGTTGAAGCCGGGACTAATCAGCGCGAATCGTTTTTGATTAGCGGGGATCAAAACGGAGAGTACTTTGCCGAACGTCCTCAGCTTGTGGTTTATTCCCCAATCGGAGAAGAACATCGTTGCGGTCCTCCGGAGACGGTCGAATTAGAAGTGAATGGACCGCTTTATGCCTCGGTTTTTGTTACGGGGCCGATGGCTGCAAAAGAACAAGGCCTCCCGAACATATTTCGCTATGAAACACGTTTGCATTTTTGGCGGGATTCGCCGCGTGTGCTTGCCGAACACACCGTAATTATGAACGGCGGAGAAAAGTACGATATCGTGGTTGTGGATGGGATTGTCATCGAAGCGAAGTCCGCTTCTCAATTCTCCGAATGTTTATTGGCCGGAAATGGTGAAACATACGCGAGCCCATTGCATGATGCTGACCGGCTGCGCATAAAACAGAATTGTGCTTTTTGGCATGAATGCACCCGTGGCCCCGATTCAGCAGTTGAGCCTGTGAAATACGCTGTTTTGGAGTCGGACTTCGATTTCGAGGCATCATTGGCCACCGGCGATACGTTGTTCAAAGGAAGCAAATCGGACGGCTGGCTATGGGCCAAAGGCCCAGGGCATTCGTTTGGCGTTGCTGTTAGAGACTTTTGGGAGGAAGGCCCGAAGGCGCTGGAAGTTGGAGCGGACGGCTCACTGAACATTGAGTGTTATGCGCATTGGCAGCCCCAGCCGGGTGAATCACGCCCCGTGCGAGCGCGTACCCCCGATTATTCAAAAGATCCCCGGCTTGACGGTTGGGCCGCTGAGATTGGACGCGATGCCGAAAGCGGTTTTCGGTTGTGGTTGGAGGAAAGTGGATACGAAGGGCCGGTTCGCCGTGGTCCGTTTCGGTTTGGAAAAGGCCGGGCAAAGACTACAGATGTACTTTATTGGTTTGGAAATCCTGAACGCCAAAAAGAAGAAGTTGAGGTCCTGGCGGCCCAACGCCATTGTCTTATTCCGGTGGTTGATCCTCGTTACCTCGCCTCCACAAAGGCTTTGCCATTCATTGAACTGGCGGCATGCGATAGCGGGTTGCCGGTATTTGAGGAGGGCCTGCTCGCGATGTTCGAGAATTGGAAGAAACATGCGACGCGGTATGGTTTTCTGCATTTCGGCGATGACCAATGCGCATGGGGGTATAATCGAACCGTTCCGGCCACGACGGATGATCAAGAGTACGACACGGCTCAGTGTTTAACGCTCCAATTCGGCCGGACGGGAAATGCCGATTACCTTCGTTGGGCGAATGTTTGCGCACGGCATTTAATGGATGTTGATCAGACACATCCTGATGGTCTCATGCACTACCATGGCTATGACGCAGGCGGTGATTACCACGAGGAGTGTGTGCCGGTCGATATGAACGGACACCCATATATCGGAGGCATCGTCAATCATTATATGTTGACCGGTGATCGACGCAGTCTGCGGGGGATCGTGCGTTTGGCCCAAGCGCTGGAATCATGCGGAGAAAACGCACGGCATCTTGTACTCACCACCGATGGGCGTTCGCTTGGCCGAGCCGGAATTTGTTTGGCGGCAATCTATGACCTGACGCATGACCCCGAACATTTGAAACCTGCAAAAAAGATAATTGATGCAATTAACGATCTTTTCGGTGATGGAATCAAAGAACTGCGCGGCGAACCGCCGTATCGAATGTGGTGGTTCAATCACAGCGAGATGTGTTATCACATTCGAGAGTTATTGGTTCGCTACCATGCGGCAACCGGCGACCCCCGTACCTTGCAAACATTGAAACAAGCGCTGGATCTTTACCTGGATGAGTTGTGGGATAGTGAACATGAGGCCTGGCGTGGTTTTTTAGGGGCGCCGCATGACTACAATATGCCCTATGAGAATCCCGTACCCCGCAGGGGGCGGGACTCCTATACCAAGAGCGGCTATGCGGCGGCGGAAATAGGATTGCCATTTGCCTACATGGCACGCATTAGCGGAAATGATGATTACCTAATTCCATTTTTGGATTATTTAGATGACTTGGGACGCGATTACGCTTTGCATTTTGGGAATCGTCAGTTCGCACGCCATCAGCTCTGGTCTCTGCCTTTTGTCTCCATGCTTCCTACGAATTGGCGAGAGGATAAGGATCGCATTGTGCAACGCGAAGTGTTTCGGGCGAGTTTGAAGGAAGACGACAAACTGTCCGCATGGAGTCCTTCGGGACCGGTTACGGGCACTGCCCATGGCGAAGCCTTGTGGAAAGAGAGCCGTTTCGGTGATGTATTACGTACGTATGGCACCAGTTATGTGAGTTTCCCTTCGCCTGCAGATCTTTTGCGTAAACCGGGGACGGTCAGCTTTTGGTTCCGTAAAGACGAGGCTCAGTGGGATCGTAAACCTTGGCCTTGGTATGGCGAACTGCGAGGATTGCTCTATATCGGTAACGATGAACGGGAAAAGAATGCTTTAGACATCATGATGTTAAAAGAGAACTTGTGGGTCCGGTTGTATGATGATCGAGCCTGGGAGATGGTTGCGCTTAAGAAGGATTTGCCTGATTGGGAAAAAGGAGCATGGCAACATATCGCCGTGGTCTGGAATCGCTTTGACTTAACTCTCTATATCAATGGTCAAAAAGCGGGGCACGATGATCGTTTCTCATTGCCGAATGGCGGGCAGACAGAAATCAATATCGGGTGGCGTCCCACGAACCGGTATGGTCAGGCGGACTATTTCGATCTGCGCGTCTTTCGGGCTGCTCTGCCTGAATGGAGAATTAAGCGTATTTATGAGGAGTCCCTTAGCGCTTCTGAAAATCACTGAGAATAGGAACTGAAAATACGGATTTAGAGACTATGCTCAGGCTAAGAGGTCAACTTGTTGAGGAGTTTGATTTATGAAATTTTACATTCTTCCCCGCCTTAAAGATGATCTCGATTACGATCAGTTTGGCCACTATGGGACTTGGACTGATGGTGTGCTGTGCAAAGGATGTGGTTATTCAACAGCGAAGCTTATTGAACCTTTGCGCCTACACTGGGATGGTCACTCTAAGGCAATGGGTGATTTCTCATGGTGCGGTTATGATTTTGTTGCAACTCCAAGAGTGAGAGATTATTTAAAGTCGAATTCTTTTCTCTGTGAATATAGAACAGTCATCATTGTGCCGCCCGGGAAAATGCCGAAAAAGTATCTTAAGCAGATGCCGGACTATAAAGGTGATTTATTCTGGGTTCTGGCAACCGAATTGATAAGCCTTAATGAAAAGAAAAGCAAAATAGGGATTGAAATCGATTGCAGCGTATGCGGGGAAACGCATTACGAATTTCGGCGTACCGATTTGGTGATTGACCGAGAAAACTGGAACGGGCAAAAGATGTTTATGATTAGACAATTTGAGAGTTCGAGTGCCACTTTCATTGTCGAGCCCGCATTGCACGAGCTGCTCGAACAGGGATTTACAAACTTGATCTATGACGAAGCAGGAGTAATCAAGTGAATTTATTCTGCAGCAGATCTGTGCAACGCTTCGATTTAAGCCACCATGGGCAAACAGATTAACTTCTATATGACAAATTCAGATGAAGAGGAATTTTTGAACTTTGTCCGGTCTGATCGGAGCGTTGGCGTATTTATGGTTACTATGCCGACCGATAGCATTCCGCTGCTTACGGAACTTCCACAATCAGAAATTCCGTTTTGGCTTTCCATTTGTCTTTGGGATCGTGACAATAGCCCCCAACCCAATCTCCGTTATGTAACAGAACAAAAGTATTATGTAGTGAATAAGTCAACATCTGAAGTGATTGAATTTCTTAGATCCAATATTAAAAAAAGAAGCATTTCGCGTGGGCGTATTTGGGCGGAGATGGCCATGTGGGAAAGTGATGGCACTCTTGTCCGAAAGAGCGAAACATTTGAAAAGTGGTATGACCGTCTGGCGCGTTGGATCAGACGCCATTCTGTTCGGTATGATAAAGGAGTCTATGTCATGCCCGGTGCCGCTGAATTCAAAAAGCAGGGCGGCAGGCTTGTAGAATGACTCTAAACTTGCAGTCTCAGTTTACCTACCGGGTTGGAAAAAAGATTGCCAGGAAGATGAAGCGCTTGACCTAACCCGTCAGTACGAATGGGATGGTGTTGGTCATCTAATCACTATTAAAAACGGAAATAATAATATATTTGCAGAGTATGATTACGACTTTTTGGCCTTGCCTCCCTATCCCATGCACGTTGCAGAACGTTTCTCTAATCGGAGAAATCAATAGAAGGATTTTGTCGTGTTAAAATAATTGAATTGCGCACTGGATTTGGATCAGTATCGGAAATCACTACTGTCCCAACGTTAGTCAAATAGATTCAATTGGTTAGGGCTCTCGGTGGTAATTGGGTGGCCTTGTTTTTCGGAAAACGCCTGTAAAATCGGGGTTTTTTCGAAAAGCGTGAGGCTGAAAACCTGTAGAATTGTGTAGAGACTTTGATCGAGTTGAAGCTGCTTTTTGATGATAGCCACAAGCACATAGGTGGAAATGGCAATCCAGACCTGGGTTTTGATGGCGTTCTCGCTGGTTCCATAGAATGCTTTGATTCGTAAGTGCTGTTTGATCCATTTGAAAAAGAGTTCGACGCGCCATCGGGCTCGATAGAGTTTGGTAATGGTCAACGGTGCCAAACTGAAATTGTTGGTGATGAAGACAAGTCTGTTTTGTGTATCGGGATCGCGGTAGCGGATACGTCGCAACTTCTCGGGATAGTCCTTTTGGCTGTAATAGCCAACAAGAACAACGGTCTGATCGCATTGCAGACCTGTAGATTTGTTGACGGGGCGGGAGTAGAGACGCCGGTATTGAAAATTGCTTTTCGCCCGGGTGACGAAGAAAGCTGAAGACTCCGCAATCCGATGCAGACGGGCAAAGTCTACGTACCCTCGGTCCATTACATAAATTGCGCCAGGTTCGAAAACGAGTTCGTCGAGAATGTTCACATCGTGCACATTGCCGGGTGTGACAATCACCACAGTGGGAATGCTTGCGCGTAGATCCAACAAGGTGTGGAGTTTTACGGCGCCTTTCCGTTTTCGAAACAAAGCCCATGGGAATAAGGACAGACAAAGATCGATGGTGGTCGAATCCAACGCGTAGACTGTGCGTTTGAGTTGAAGACCGAAACGTTCTTCGGCATAGAGACTTCGCGCCGTCTGAATCAAGATTTGCGCAAAATCGGCAAAGATGCGCCAGTTCCGCGTTTTGTTGGCATTCGCCAACGTATTGCGCGATACCTTTCCTCGAATTCCCATATGATAAAGTTTTGATCCCGAAGCCCGTAAACACGCTTCGATATCCCGCAAACTTTCCCGGAATGTTAACTGTGCAAAGGCCATGCACAGAAACTGATCCCAACATGAAAAACTCTTCACTTTGTAATTGCCACCATGCCGCTCCACGCATTTTCGAAACTCGTGAGCCGGGGCATAATCCATGATTTGTGAGAAAACCGTTTGACCTGAGTACATTCCCGTTGCCTTTCCGCGATCTTACGAAAAGGTCACAACGAGCCGGTTTCCATTTCAAGTCGATTATGGACATTTCGCACTCTAAGTCGTATATTTTTAAACACTTACAAACAAAGCCAACTCAAACGTTGGGACAGTAGTGATCGGAAATATTTCCTAAAGGCGTGATAATTTTATTGTAAAGAGATGTAGATTATTGTCCCGTTCCAGCTTAACAGGGATATGCAGGATGAGCTTGTTGAACATTCCGACGGGCTTGTGTTTTTTAGGCGCTATTTTTCCCCGAAAATCGACTCCGTAGACATCAAAAACCGTTGGTGTGAATATTTAGAAAATTCTGACGGGGGATTTTTATGAATAGGCAGAATCGGCTCCGAGTATCTCCTACCGTCTTCCTGTTTTTGGGCGTGTTTACCGCGATTATTGGCGCACGTATTTCAGAAGCCGCCACGGATATCCCGGAACAGACAATTGCTGTCAACACCAGCTGGCTTGCCGAGGGCTCGCCCTATCGCGTATTGGGCGATGTGACGGTTACGGGTGGCAAGACGCTGACAATCGGCCCCGGAGTAACTGTCGAAATTTTGGATGATCACTCCATCTTGGCTGATGTTGCGACAGTCGAGATTGAGAACAGCACGATCACCGGTGGTATGTTGGCTGTCAGCGATAACTCCTCCAGCAACATTCAGTTTGTGGGTGATACAACGCTTTTTGAAGTGACTTGGAATGATCCTGGCGCCGGCCGTTTTCGTATCTATGGATCAGATGTAAGTGCGTGTCTCTTGGGTGATGGGATTCCCAAGGACCACACGCTTTTTGTTGATGGTGGCTGGGGCCATCCCGCGCAACTTGTGCTTTCCGGCGGGATATTCCGGAACCTTGGGACGATCGACCTTCAGGATTCCTCCGTTCTTTACTTGGAGAGCGACACGACGCTTGAAGGTGAGGGGGAAATCCTGCTCGGCAATCAATCCATTGAAGGGGCCGAGGGTGCGACCCTGACGGTTTCCGCATCTCAATCGATTTTAGTCGGCGGGGATATCAATGTCGATGTAGAAAATCTCGGATTGATTGAGGCGGGTTCGAGTGAGGAGATTCTATTTACCGGAGTTACGATCACAAACTATGGAGGTATTTTGCGCGGCGCGGGTGGTTCGATTGAGATTGCCGATGGTTCTGTTGAAGGAGGTGTGCTGGAGGTATCCGACAACTCACGCAGTTATGTTTATTTTTCCGGCGAAGTTAGTCTCAAGGATGTTACATGGAGCGATTTGGGAAGCGGAGAATTTCGTATTTACGGTGAAATGACGGCTCGATTGCTCGGTGATCCGATTCCCGCGGGACAGACCCTGGTGCTGAGAGGCGGGCCTTATGGGGAGACATTACGTTTTGAATTGCCTTCAGGAAGCTTCGTCAATCATGGAATTATGGAGTTGGGTACAGCTGTACAATTTCATGTTTTGGAAGGCGCGGCTTTTGAAAATAACGGCACGTTGGAATTGAATTCGCGATCATCGTTTCATATCGAATCAGACACATCGATTGAAGGTACGGGAGAGGTTGTTCTTGATGGCGGCAGTATCGAACGTACAGAGGGTTCGGTTTTGACTATCGGTTCAGGACAACGAATCAGCGGACGGGGCACCATCCTTATCGATTTAGACAATCGCGGGATTCTGGAGGGTACAGAAGGCAATGAACTCGAATTACAGACGCTGGCGATTGCAAACAGTGGAGGGCGGATCGGGGGCGGCGATGGCACCGTGGGGCTCCACAATTGTTCGGTTGATGGTGGAACGCTGGCTGTTAGCGACAACTCATTAAGCACTATTGATTTCTTTGGTGATGTAACCCTGAACGATGTTATCTGGGAAGACTCGGGCGCAGGCCGTTTTCGTATTTACGGATCAGATGTAAGCGCGCGTCTCTTGGGCGATGGGATTCCCAAGGATCAGACGCTTTTTGTTGATGGTGGCTGGGGCCATCCCGCGCAACTTGTGCTTCCTGGCGGGACATTTTGGAATCGTGGGACAATTGACCTTCAGGATTCCTCTGTTCTTTACCTGGAAAGCGATACGAAACTGGATGGTGATGGGGATGTGCTTCTGGGCAACCAGACAATCGATGGCGCGGAGGGGACGACTCTCACCGTTGGAGAATCACAGGAAGTCTTATTGGGTGGCGATATTCTTATCGACGTCATTAACTTGGGGCTTATCGAGGTAAGCGGGGATGATGATCTGCGGTTCTCCCAAGTTGATATTTTGAATTCCGGTGGAACAGTCCGGGCCGCAGGCGGAAACATCTGGCTTGCCACGAGTACTGTCCAGGGGGGCATTCTCGAGGCTACGGATGACAACAATAGTTTGGTCGTTTTTGATGGAAGTGTATCTTTGGAAGATGTGACCTGGTACGACCCGGGAGCGGGAGAGTTTCGTATCGTGTACGAAGCAAGCCTGTCCGGAGATGGTATACCTGCCGGCCAAACACTGAATGTGAGAGGCGGCATCTATGGGCCTGCGCGGTTGATTCTGGCTACAGGAACATTAACGAATCATGGGACCATACAGCCGGAGAGCGGCTCGGATATTTACCTAGCAACTTCGTCAATGATTGACGGCAGCGGGAAAATTATCCTGGCGGGTCATACGATTACATCGGAACAAGAAGATTTTCTCCTCACTCTGGGGGAGCGGCAAACGCTGGAAGGCTGGGGCGATATTGAGGTTCCTGTGCGCAGCCTGGGGCGGATTGAGAACCGTGAAACCTATAGCAACCACGTTTTGAGTTTTGAGCAATCTTTGCAAGTGGAAGGTGAACTGGCTGCATTCGAAGGCTCACCCATCAGTGTTGCCGGAACGTTGCGAGTCGATGATTTGGGCGGTTTCGCCGGACGTCCATCAGGGACGATCCAACTGGGCGGTGGATTGATGGGGGATACGCAGAATGTCGATTCCTTTTCTCCGCTCGAAACTCTGATATTTGACGGCACATCTTCGACAACAAGTCCTCAGCAGTTTGAGGTCATGAGCGAGGATATTGGGAATGATCCGGCCGGTTACGATGGCAGCTTTGTGTTGGATACAGTCGTTCTGACGGGAGGTGTATCGGTACAACTCACCGATCAATCGGATAATGCTTTGGGTGACGGCGCAGAAGCGATTTATGTGCAGACGTTGATTGTCCAAGAAGGTTCAACTTTGGACCTGGCCGGATTCAATCTTTATGCGCGTGTGCTTGAGATTGAAGGATCAGTCCTGGGCGGTGAAATCCTTGAAACACCAGACGGCGGCCTTTTATCGCAAGGCGCGGCAACACCCGGACGGATTGCGCAAGTAGGAGAAATAGACGAATGGGAGTTCTATGGCTGGAAGGGGCGTAGTATTGCCGTATTTGTTGACCCGGGCAGTTCTTCTTCGTTGGTATCTGAACCGTATCTCGCTTATGTGCAGGTCGATTTAATCGATCCTAACGGTGCGGTTTTAACCTCGGCTGCAAGCAGCGGCAGCGGAAAAGTGGCGGAGATATCCGGAACGACGCTGCCTGCCGACGGCCTCTATACAATTCGAGTGCAGGCCGCCTCCGGGCACTCGAACAATGTCGGGAATTACAAAATTACAATCTGGGATATCTCGACCAGCGATCACAATCTTGTATTGAATCAAGTCCATATCGGACAGTTGCCGACACCCTATCACGTGGATCATTGGTATTTTACAGCCGCTGCCGGTCAGCAAGTCCGTTTGAGACGTGTGAATGCATCAAGCGAGAGCGTTTCGTTTGATCTGATTGGTCCGAATGGATGGACGGGTTTTAGCGATCTTACAACAGATTCGGAATTGGCCGTGCTACCGACGACGGGTGAATACATCATGGCAGTGTATCCGGGAACCGGTGACTACGATGCGGCCTATGCGTTTTGTTTGGAAGAAACGACACAGATTCAGTTGCCGGAAGGGGAAGCCTATTCCGGGAGTCTTGCGGGTCCGGGGCAAGTCGTGCTTTACCGAATTGATTTGGCTGAAAGTATGCCGATGATAATTACACTAACGGGGGCGTCACCCGATTTACGGATTGAACTTTACGCGAGGTTAGGGCAACCGCCCACCCGGGAAACGTATGATTACCGTGGCAGCGATTCTTCAGATGCCACGCAGCAGATCATCATTTCCAAAGCAGTGCAGGGAACCTGGTACGTCTTGCTCTATTGCGAACATACAATTGTTGGCGGCGCTTATGAACTTTTAGTTGAGACATCTGAGATTGTGCTGACTTCAATTACTCCCGAGCGGCATGGCAATGGCGCTGATGCGGTTCTTACGTTAAACGGTGCGGGATTTGAAGCAGGAACAATTGTTGAGTTGGTTGGTAGCGATAATTCAGAATACACCGCCGACACGGTCGAAATTGATTCTGCCGCTCAAATCACAGCCATCTTTGGCGCGGGGATTGTACCCGCCGGAGTCTATACGGTGCGTGTCACGCAATCTGGCGGGGGCTCGGCCGAGTTGCCGGATGGTTTTGAGATGACCGGCGGCGGGGAAGCGAATCTTGTAACCCAGCTTATCCTGCCAAGCCAGCTCGGCTATCACATGCCTGCCACGATCTATGTTGAGTATGCCAACACCGGCGGCGTAGCCATGCCTGCGCCCTTGCTTTCGTTAACCGCCTATCAAGGTGAAAATGAAGGCGCTTTGATGACGCTGGATGCTTCACGTCTGGTGCGAGGTTTTTGGACTTCGGCTATCCCTGAAGGATTCGATACAAGTGTCGAGTTTCTCGCTTCCGGGAAAATACCCGGCGTACTTCAGCCCGGAGAGTCGGAACGTATTCCTGTCTATTATGCCGGTTGGCTGAAACCTTGGGATTTTACCTATCCGGAATTTAATTTTTCGCTTGCTTCAATGGATCAGAATGAAACTGCCGTAATTGAATGGGAGATATTTGCGGATGCCTTCGGACAAGGCGAAGTCGAATCGGAAGCGTGGCAGGCGATTTTGGCGAATCTTTCCAATCAAATTGGAGAAACTTGGGGTGAATATGTTGTTTCGCTGTCTCAGGCTTCAGCACGTCTTGGGCAACTTGGTCTCAGAGTTGATGATATCGCCGAACTTGAGACTTTTTTAATTCAAGAAGCCGACCAACCCTATGGTATTCCGAATTTAGGGGCCACTACCGATATCGATGCGCAAGGCGTAGGTCCCTGGTTGGGATTTTCGCGAAGTTTTCCGGTTTCTATTTCGGGACGTTGGCGGCTTGGGAGTTTCGGGCGTGGCTGGACACATTCTTGGGAAATTTCACTTACGGCCGCAGAGGATGGCACTGTTACAATTACAATGCCCGAAGGCAATACACGGATTTTTCAGCCGGACTCACGCGGAGTTAATTATTTCTCTATGGCGGGTGATGGGGGGAGTTTGGTCGCTAATTCCGGAGGTTCGTTCACTTTATCCGAAGCCGATGGCTTGTCTTATGTCTTCAATGCCGACGGCCAACTGGAGATCGTTGAGGACAAAAACGGGAATTCGATTGCGGCTGTTTATGCAAATGGAAAACTTTCACTTTTGAGCCACTCTTCCGGGCAGGCACTATCAATTGCATATAGCGATGCCGGCCGCATTATCAGTATTACCGATTCTCTGGGACGTAGCGTGCAATACGGCTACGACACAACGGAAGAGCATTTAATCACTGTTAATTTACCTGATAATAGTTCGCTCGCTTATGAATACAGCACAGGCCGGGGCGCCGCGCAGGAACACGCTCTTACACAGATCGATCAGTATGGGCTTCGGAGCCGTTTTTTTGAATATGACACTTCGGGCCGACTTAGCGCAACTTATGTTGGTGAGAATATTGAACGTGTTGAGTTTCAGTATAATTCCCCGGGCCGTGTCCGGCAGACGGATGGTATGGGCGGGATAACGACCTTTGACTACGATCATCGTGGCTTACTGCTAAAAAATACGGATCCTGTGGGCGCTGTTCAGAGATTCGGATATGACGAAGAACATCGTTTCACATGCTATACAAATCCGGCGGGGTATTCGCGCACGTTCCGATACAACAGCCAAGGAAACCTCGCTGCTTTTGCATCGCCGATGGGCCACACTACCGGTTTTTCTTTAGCAACTGAGGACGATGGGAGCCAATCGGTTGCCAGAACCGATCCGAGGGGCAATACGACACAGCTGGAATATGACGAGTCCGGTAATTTGTGTTCGATCACGTATACCGACGGGGCTCGTGAGACTTGGGACTACAATGAACTTGGTCTTGTTTCCAAATGGACCAACGCTCGCGGTCAAAGCGTTGAATATACCTATGACACTTTAGGGCGTATGACCTCAAAGCAGTATTCAGACGGCTCAAGTTTTGAATATGAGCATGACGAACGCGGCAGGCTCTTAAGCGCGACTTCCGGCCAAGCGATAAGCCCGATTCAAGTATCAGGCAGCATCAAAAGTAAAACAAAAGAAATCATAGGCGGTGATGCGACCACGTTTGAATATGATGACGCTGAACGTTCGGTGACCGTTACGGGAGATGGCGGGCGCTGGATTGAAATTAAGCGCGATGCGGCTGGAAGGAGAATATCGAGCGAGGATCAATCCGGCCGAAAATTGTTTTATCAATATAATGAAGCCGGGCATCTCGTTGTTATGGAAGTGACGGATTTCTCGTGCGATGTCCAGGTCTACTATGACTATGACAATGCCGGACGCCGGCTCCTGAAAGAAGTTGTAGACCGCATTTCAACGAATTACGAGTACGATGCAGCAGGCAATCTGACCGACCTCGAAAACATAGATTTATACAATGAGAAAATCGTTTCAAAATTTCATATTGATCCGGACGAATTGAACCAGGAAACGACTGTCACCACTGAAGACACCGAATGGCGTATGCAAAATGATCCCGATGGCCGCCTCGTTAGTGTCCAATTGGAAGGTGGCCCGGATGCGTTCCCAAAGGAAACAAGTATTGAGTACGATGCCAATGGCAATCGGGTCCAAATGGTTCGTGACGGTGTGGTGGAGGACTATATTGTTTCCGATCTTAGAGATCGCTATGAACAGATTGCCGATCAGATTTTATCGTATGACGCAGATGGGAACCGTGTCGAGAAAGAGACTTCCGATGGAACAACCACGCGGACTTATGATGTTGAAGGCCGGTTGACCTCGGTCGATGCACCAGGGGGCGAGAAGACGTATGGCTATGGAGCGTTGGGATATTGCACCGAGGGCGATCTGAATGGCGAAGGATTTGAGTATTTCTGCGATCCTTATCTCGGAAGATGTGTGGAAGAATTTGATGCAGAAGGTAATTGCACCGCTTTCAACTGCTACGGCCCGGGACTGGTTGGGCGTATCGATGGGGAAGACGGCGAAATGGATGCTTGCACGTTCGATCCCTGGGGAAACACGTGCGAGGTTCTGGATTTTGAAGGTGAAACCTGTTGCGAGTACGAATATTCGCCAACCGGCGATTTTGACTATGTCGCAGATGAAATAGACCAATCTTTTCCATTTACTGTTGGTGGTGAGGCCGGTGTCCGAAACGAAAATGATATTCAAGAGGATCGCAATGTAACAGACGAAGGGACGAGCCTGGAAAAATGGAATGTTAGGCTTGATCCCGCAAGTTATATTCATTATGTATCTACATTTGACCGTTTTCAAAACGATCCGTTTCATAATGAAAGACTCCAGTTGCACTTTTTACAGTTGGAGTACCTTTTGAAAGAGAGAAGTCGAAATCCTGAACAGGACATAATCCCTCTTAGGTTTATTACATCTCATGAGGATTCAGCACGAGTGCTCAGTTTTATGTTGAAATTGGGAGAAATGGGGTACATATCAAAAATTTGTGATAGGTGGCCTAATACTTCGGAACTTATTAACTGGCTAAAGGATCAGATCAAGAAACATTGGAAAGCGTATTTAAAAGATGAAATGAAGGAGAAAACCAGTTCCGCTCGTTCCCATGATCCTAATCAGAAACTCGGTCCTGGTGGTTACGGCGAAAAAGGATTTATTGCTGTTGAGACGGTTTTTCCATACCGCATCGATTTCGAAAACGATCCTGAAGCAACGGCGCCGGCCCAACAAGTGGAGATCACGGATCAACTTGATGCCAACCTGGATTGGGACACTTTTGAACTGACCGAAATCGGATTTGGAGATAGAGTTATTCCGGCGCCGCAAAATTCCCGGAACTTTGAGACAACTGTTACTATGAACAGCGGCGGAATGGATTTTGACGTACACGTGGAAACGGGAATTCATTCGGACACAGGTGAAGTCTATGCCCATTTTCGTTCCATCGATCCAGAGACAAGCCTTCCGCCACCGGTCGATGTGGGATTTCTTGCTCCTGAAGACGGCACCGGGGCGGGGCAGGGGCATATTTCATATTTAATCCACCCCAAGAGCGGGCTTGCGACCGGAACAGAAATCCGGAACGTTGCCCTGATTGTTTTTGATCAGTTTGAAACGATTGCCACAAATCAAATCGATCCACATGACCCTTCAGCCGGCAGCGACCCGGCCAAAGAAGCATTAAACACGATTGACGTTACGCCGCCGGTTAGCAGTGTTGTATCCTTGCCGGCCACGGTAGGGCCTGCGTTTACACTTGAATGGTCGGGTACTGATGAAGGCTCCGGAATCGATACCTATACAATTTACGTCTCGGAAAACGGCAGCGCTTTTGAACCTTACCTAGTCGATACTTCGGATACTTCAACCATTTTTAATGGCGTTGTGGGAAGTACGTATGCTTTTTACAGTCTCGTAATCGATCATGTGGGATTGGAGGAAACAGGGAAATCAGTGGCGGAAACAACCGTATTGGTTACACACGAAACTGAAAAGACTGATCTATTCCTATTCATACCTTCGTGGATGAGTGACGCCGGGAAAACTGAATATATTCCCGCAGTTGATATGGACGGCGATGGCGACGTGGATAGAGTGGATATCCTGCAATTCTATGATGTGGCAAAGGATTAATTTTATTTTGATATGCGGGAAGATGATTCAGAATCGTGAATATGCGATTCGGGTTGAAGTTTTCTCTCCCTATCCGGCTCGACAAGCGGCACCGGATTGAATTAATATAGGAATACCGTATCCCTGACACAGGCGTTGTCACAGCGAAAATTGACAAAATTCATCTCGTCATGGTGACATTTAAGTGCTAGATTGTAAGATGAATCAAAATTTTTAAACCTGTGTGAAAAGCAGCCAGGAAATATTCGCCATGAGCTCAATTTCGTATAAACGCCGACTATTGTGTCAAAGAAGGATTTGGAGGCCGAGTCGTGGCCCTATAATTTTGATAATTCTGATATGGTGTTTTTGCATTGTTGTGCTTTTTTCACCTATTAACGATGCTTGGATGAGGATATTCGTGCCTGCCTGTGTTGTGATTCTTATTTACAATTTTTTTTCTCAAGAATATTATCTTAGAAAAAAAATGCGATGTGACCGTTGCGGTAACTTGGTTTGGGGGGATAAAAAGTTTTTTCATAATTTATCGTTCGACGATGTTGCTTTAACAAAATGTCGTTGCTGTGGAGAGCCATTCCTTTGGCTCTGCTCTGAAGAAGAAAAGAATTGCCTTGACAAGATGAACGATGAGAGCGCGGATGGGGATTGAGAAGCGCTCTTCCCGGCCTGTGTACTGGACGTATCCGACCGTCCCATCACTTTTACAAGGCCACGCAAGTTCCACCAAGGGCCTTAACCAATTGAGTCTATTCGACTAATATTTGGGCAGCCGTGCATCTTTTTATAAATTCAATTGCATCGTGAGAATCATCCATGAGAGAAGTTGAATTTAAAAAATATAGTATCCTCCCAGATGGTGCCTATGAGCCAGAAATTAAGGATTGTCTGATTGGAATTCTTGATTTTATTGAAGTGGAGACAAAATATTCTAAAATAGAGATTTTACGCATTATTTGTGATCTAGCGGTACGTCGCAAGTATGTAACAGATCAACCGTTGGAAGCAGAACTTGCTTCCAGAGTCTTATCGTGGTTGGAGAATAGTTGGGATCCGACTTGTTATCGATTTGTATCTTATGCAATATCTATGATCTTCAATTTTGAAATGCATAAAGCATTGACTTTGCTAGAGGGCAGTCTGGAAACACCTATGAATGTCTACAGCAAAGATGCGATAAAAAAGGCAGTTTTTGAGTATAAGAAGTTGCACAATTTATAGTTTCATCTGAGCCAACCACGTTGTTAAACGTGTCTCTAATCAGAGAGAGGGGGTGCTTGGCCGGTTGCCCAATCGTCGCTGCTGCAAAATCACGCAAATAGCCGATATTTTTCTTATCCTTCCATCGTATTGGAACTCATCTATGCAGGGCGAAAATCGCCCAATTGCATCTCGTCATCATAAGTATGGGGTGCTAAAATGTTCCGAATGGCAATATGATGCAGTTGTGGGTTAGCTTTTAGATAGGTGGACTCATGAATTCTTCACGATCCAACAAATGCGAGGGACAAGGCCTAAATATGACGATACGCCGTATGGCAGCCGGTAAGTTCATGATCCTTTTGGGTGTATCTTCGGTTATCCAGTTGCAGGCAGTCTATGCCCAGATTCCCACGATAAATGTTGACTCTCGCGATTTTATTCGAGACTGGCTTCTCTGTGGTCCGTTTCCCAATCCGCTTCCCGATGGAGTGCTGAAATACAACCATGACCAAACTTGCTTGGGATATTATACGGACTATCTACAGCCGATAGGCGGAGAAGGTGGCGTTCAGCCCAAAGCAAACAGAGCCTTTATCGGCTTGGATGGCAAAAGGCATACATGGAGACGCGTTAACGCAACTTCGAATTACGTGGATTTGTATTCTCTTGTGGAGCCAAACCAGGAAGTTGTAATTTATGCGGCATGTAAGCTGAAATCGGATTCAGCACAGGATATTCTTTTCGGTTTCGGCAGCAACGACGGTATCAAAGCCTGGCTTAATGGAGATTTGATTTGGGACAATCATCTTCCTCGTTCCGCAGACCCGGATTTTGATTGGGTGCCCGCTTTTGTCAATAAAGGTTCGGATAACCTTCTCCTCCTCAAAATCGGGCAAGGATGGGGGGCATGGGGATTTTATGCGCGGTTGCTAGATCGAAAAGATAAACTTCAGATACTCATGGCCGATGGCGCTCCTGTTCCGGAGCTGGAATGCGAAAGAACGGGCGACCGGCTTAAAATTAATATGGGACGAGTGTCTCGCTATCGTATTCTGGATGACTTGCCTCGATGTACATTTGTTCTGGAAGATGTTGATGGAAATGAGATCGCAAAGACATATTCTATCTTAGGTTTTCCGGAATTCATTTCTTTGAAAGATTTGGAGGATGGACCTTATTGGATCACAGGGATGACGATGCTTCCGGGCAAGCGGATTGTCGAGAGAAAAACGTTTTATTATCACGGTACAAGCACTATTAGAATCCACTGCTATGACCGGGATGGAAATAGACCTAAAGCGGACGATTTTATGTCTATCGAGGCACTCGACAAGAATCGCATTCCGTTATCGGAAGGAATACGAATGGAAAAGGACGGAGCCGCAGCACTGTTGCGTACCGATGTATCGCCTTTTCTGCTTCGCATTTTGCTTCCATCTCAACAGTTGGGCAGGCAATGGCTGATCGCCGACAATCAATCCAAAGGTTTCACTGCGCCAAGCAACGGGGGAATGGAAATCGACTTGCCGCTCGAAGTCGCGAAATCACTCCGTTTACAACTGCAATCATACCTCGCTGATAAACCCGTTCTTTCGGAATGGCACAGAAAAAACCTTGAAGCACGTTTGCGTCAAACGGCGTTAAATAATCCGAAACCCGCCCCTGGAGAGATATACGAGACCATTAACAATCTAACGTCATTCAAATCCAGGTTGACATGTTCTAAATCCGCAGATATCTGGTTTGCACCGAATGTCGAAAAAGTCGGAAGAAATGAACCCACGCCGACTATCGAAACCAATTGTGCGTACGTTGCCGTAGCCCGACATGAATATGAGGCTTTCCAAATCGTTCTTCGCCCTCAGACTGATATGCATAATATCACAGTTCATTTTGTGCCTTCTTCCGACAACGCAAAACGGTTGTTTTCCGCTAAGAATGTTTCGATCTCACTTGTAGAATATGTTGAGATTAAAAAAACGACAGATGAATACGGAACGCTTGGATGGTGGCCGGATCCTTTACCCCCATTAACCAAAGCAATATCAATAAAATCCGGTTTGAACACGACGTTTTGGATTACTGTTTATGCACCCAAGAATCAGCCGGGAGGTCTCTATAAAGGTACCATCGAAATTCGTTCGAATCATATCGAAATAGAGAGAATCCCTGTAGAGATCGAAGTATATGACTTCACACTCCCTGATGAGACTCATACCGCAAGTTCATATGCGCTTTATGTGAATCCCCAGTACCACGCCATCACAAACGATAAAGACATCGCACAAGTTCATGAACTCTACATGCGTTTTGCCGCAGAACATCGTATTTCTCCCCGTACACCTCACGCAGGAGCCGGTGTTCATGTTCAATATGAAGGTGAGCCGCCACATCCTGTTCTCGACTTTACTCGCTTTGATGAAGCCATGCAGCGTTATCTGGATGAGTACAACTTTACCTCATTCGATATAGGAGGTCTGCCTGCTTCACTATGTGGATATCCAAGATATTCCCAAGAATATAATCGTCTCTTTGCTGAAACCTATAAGCAGGTGCAGGAACATCTAAGGGAAAAGAATTGGCTTTCGAAAGCATATTGGTATTGGATTGACGAGCCGCTCACCTACAGTTATCCCGAAGTCAAAGAAGGGCTTCAATTGCTTAAGACTTCTTGCCCCGATATCCATCGTCTGCTGACACTGAATAAGGAACCTGCGCCATTTCCTTATTTTTACAATCTTTGCGATCTTTGGATTCCTCTTTATAGTTTTTATGATGAAACAGCGGCTCACAAGCGGCAAAAACTCGGCGAGTTGGTTTGGTGGTATGTTTGCTGTGGACCTCTAGCCCCATGTCCGAATAATTTTATTGACCATCCGGCCATAAATCCACGAATTCGATTTTGGATGATGGATGCCAGAGGGGTTGATGGAGAACTTTATTGGTCTGCTACTTGGTGGACGCAAAATCCATGGGAAGTCGCCATGTCCTATGGAAATGGAGACGGACGTCTAATCTACCCTCCGCAGCGCAGTATTCCCAAAGAACCCTTGTTTGAAGGTCCTGTTACATCAATTCGTTTCGAAGCATTGCGTGACGGTATTGAAGACCGCGAGTATTTGATTCTGATGCGTAATTCAGCGGAAAGGTCGTTTGAGAAAAAAACTCAAATTCGTCAAATCCAAAATTCTATACGCCGCGATTTTGTTCCGGATTTAACCTGTTTTGAGATGAATCCTATCCCTTTGATGCTCATGCGGCATAAGATTGCAAAAACGATTGAAAAGTGAATTGTTGTTGATGTGCCTCCCTGTGAATGTTAAGATGGAATGGGATCAGATGAGACTGCTACAAGCGCATCAGGCACGTGTCTGGAACCATTATGGCAAACTATCTCTTGAAGGTGTAACTGCTCAATTGTCAATAACATAGATTCCGGTCCTACTCAAACTTATCAGGCGCAGTCTGGCCTCTTTCATTGACTCCGGTCATTGGGGCGCAGGAATTACTGCAAAACAGGTGGTGTGATATTGTTTATTATCATCGTGATGGAAAGGCAAAAGGCTTAATCTATTAGATATCTGGATTTTCACTGCCTGTGGAGACTGTTTGAAAATGAAACGACGTCGCTTTTTTCAATCTGCCACTCTTAGCGCCATAGGTTTGACTTCTACAGATCGAGCGTATACGAATGCAGTATCTCAAGGTCTTGTCGTTGAAAAACCTAGAGAAGTCCAAGTCATTCATGAGGCGGATATCTGTGTTCTCGGCGGCAGCTGCACAGGCGTGTTTGCCGCGATCCGGGCGGCCCGGCTGGGTGCAAAGGTCGTAATCGTTGAGAAACAGAACTGTTTTGGCGGTGTTGCGACTTGTGCGATGGTCAATGTATGGCACAGCCTTTATGACACAGAATTCAAAAAGCAAATCATTGCCGGATTGACGTTGGAGACAATCGAACGTTTGCAGAAGCACAATGCGGTAGTATCGATCGACAAAAGTTCTAGTAAGGGATATGGCTTTAATTCTGAGGAACTAAAAATCGAACTGGATGAAATGGTTTCAGAAGCAGACGTTCAAGTATATTTTCATACCTTCTTTTCCGCCCCTGTTGTCGAGGATGGCAAACTGGCGGCGGTTATTGTTGAGAATAAATCGGGTCGTGTGGCGATCCGGGCTAAGCTATTTATTGATGCGACCGGCGATGCTGATCTATGCCATCGTTTGGGATTATCGACTTATGTAAGGAAGAATCTGCAGCCGCCAACCGCTTGTGCGCGGTTCAGCGCCTGGCCATCCTTGGAATCCGTTAACATCCATGAAATTCTGGCAGAACATGGGGAGGAGTTTGCTCTCCCGGAGGGATTTATTTGGGGAAATCGTGTCCCGGACTCCGACGTCTATATGCTTGCCGGCACACGCATTTATGATGTCGACTGTTCAAATGCGGACGATCTCACCTATGCCGAAATCGAGGGACGACGTCAGATTCGTGCAATTGCAGATATTATCCGTAAATATGCGCCTCCCAACAATATATCCTTACAGGCTTTGCCCTCACAAATTGGTATCCGCGAAACGCGTCACGTGCGCTGCCAATATCAACTCACCGGGGAAGATGTTCTTTATGGGCGACTTTTTGACGATGCGATTGCAAATGGAAGCTATCGTGTCGATATTCATCATCATGACAAACCTGGGATTACCCTCCGTTACCTGGATGGCACCGAACAATATTCTCGTCCGGGCCACTTTCACCAAGAAGGGAGATGGAGAGAAAAGACAGAAACAAATCCGACATTTTACCAAATTCCTTTTCGGTGTCTTATACCGGACGGGCCGTATGGGAATATCGCTGTGGCCGGCCGTATGTTAGACGCGGATGCAGTGGCTTTTTCCGGCGTAAGAGTGATGGTCAACATGAATCAGACTGGCGAAGCTGTGGGGGCGGCAGCCTGGATGGCTCTTGATGAAAGTGCATCGATTATTCAACTTGATCCCACGCGGCTAAGAAAACTTCTAGCCGATGGCGGATCGATAATTGTATGACATCTTTGTGTTTGGCTTGAATGCTGTGGTTATCTCCTCCCCGTCCCAACCACGTTGATGAACGCAACTCTAGCCAGAGATAGAATTCGTGCCTGGCCGGTTGACCAATCATTGCTGCAGTAAAATCGCTCAAATAGCCAATTGTTTTTTATCTTACCATCGTATTGGAACTCATCTATGCAGGGCGAAAATCGCCCAATTGCATCTCGTCATCGTGAATCTGAAGTGTTAAAATGGGTCGAGTGGTAAGATAATCAGGTTGCAGACTTGTTTTGGAGATAGCGCGAGCACTGCTGGGGAAAATTGGCGAGACTGGAGGTGTTCTGTGTGTAGTAAGCAGTTAAGAAATGCATTTACCCTTATTGAACTCCTCATTGTTGTGGCGATTATTGGCATACTTGCCGCCATTGCGGTCCCCAACTTCATGAATGCACGTATGCGCGCAAAGATTTCCCGTGTTCATGCCGACTTGCGAACGATACGGACCGCAATAGAAATGTATTTTACAGACCACAATCACCTAATTCCCGATCCCAGGGTGTGGACCAGAGCGGGATTTCCTCAACCGCTGGGGTATTTGGTGTACTCACCTTTGACTACGCCGATTGTTTATGTCGTCAGCAGCGCTTTTATCGATCCTTTTGTGCCGGTTCAGAACTCTGTCGATACCGGAGCGGGCGAGTCCACGCTGGAGGAGGGGCTCTATCATTACCGAAACGTTCATTACCTCCGCCCGACTGAAGGGAATGTCATCCCTCCAGGACCGACTTATCTTGTGCGCAGTCCTGGTCCCGATCGTTGGTATCATCAAAATCCATATCGCTTTTTCCGCGCCATGGCCTATGACACTTCCAACGGTTTGATCAGTGCCGGGGATATTATTGCCAGTGACGCCGGGATTCTCGGAGATGGGTACCCGGGAGTGGATGGGATTCCCTAAGAGTGTTGTTTAGAAGAAGGACCAAGTCCCTATTTATGGGATGAGGTGGCAAGATCATCCAATTGCGGATTTGTTTTAGGACAGGGGGAGAAGCAGTACGTTTATCTGTAAAAATGAATGATGTCATGGAAGGGTGATTGACGCTATGAATTACTGTGTTAGAAGTGATTTCAAAACTCCGTCAGGGCTACCAAGACTCTGGCAACCTAATTCGAAAGGTACTAAAACGGCGGCTCATCAGGAGATTCGCCCTCCCTCGACTATTCATAGTCTGGGGTTTTGAAACCATTTCCAGTCAATTGAATGGAATTAGAAGAACTGAGAAAAATTCTCGGTTCAATTGGAAAAGCCTAAACAAAATGTCTTTCGCTAAAACAATAATAACAATCTTTTTCTTAACAGTTCTGCTCATTCCCGCCGCCAACGCCGAACCGCAATTGCATGACTTTCTCCAATCCCACGCCTGGGTATCCCCGGCAACCGGCTCACCGTCGTCCGTCAGTCAACCGGATTTCTTACCCTTTTCATTTGTGTTGGATGGGAAACCCAGCGCCCGGTTCTTGCCGGGCTGGCGGCATGAAACAACGACGGAACGCATTGATTCCAATCGGCTCCAGCGCACCACAATCTATACAGACTCGGCTTCTAATCTGTCTGTCAAATACCGTGTCGTGGAATACAGCGACTTTCCGGCCTTGGAATGGACGCTCTATTTCTCCAACACCGGACAAAACGATTCTCCCATTTTGGAGAATGTACAGGCCTTGGATGCGCCGTTCACCGCTTCGCCGAATAAAAACGCATTATTGCATTATGCCCTGGGCAGCCATAATCAATCCGACGATTTCGCTCCCAGAAAACAACCGGTTGACTCTTCTATCCATCTCGCCCCGCTGGACGGCCGGTCCTCGGATGGGATTCTACCCTTTTTCAATCTAGGAGACCTTCGGGATGGAGGCGTCATGCTGGGAATCGGCTGGACGGGGCAATGGGCCGCTGCGTTTGAAAAAAAGAATGCAAACCAAGTACAAATCAGAGCGGGCATGGAGCATACCCATCTGCGCCTTCACCCCGGCGAGGAAATTCGTACGCCGGCGATTTTGTTGCTGTTCTATTCGGGCGAAGATTACCTGCACGGACAAAACCAACTGCGGCGCTTGCTGTTAAAGCATTATACCCCGGCGAACGGTGGTAAACCGCTCCAGTATCCCATTGCCGCATCGCCGCACGCCTCTATCGGTTTCACGGACACTACCGAAGCCAACATGATCCAGGGGATCGAAAATATCGCCGCCCACCAATTTCCGGTCGATACGTGGTGGATCGATGCCGGTTGGCACGGCAAAACCGATAATTGGGCACTCAATGTCGGCTCCTGGGAACCTAATGCGCAACGCTTTCCCCATGGGCTGAAACCGGTCGCGGATGCGGCGCACTCCCACGGCCTGCGTTTTTTGCTTTGGTGCGAACCGGAACGAGTCATGCCCGATACTTGGCTCTTCGACAACCATCCGGAATGGCTGCTGACGCCTTCGAATCTCCCGAAGGAATTGCAATATCACGAAAAAGATGGCTTTTGCCTTCTCAATCTGGGAAATCCCCAAGCCTTGGCCTGGACGAAGAAGACGTTCTCCGATCTGATCGATGAATTAGGGATGGAGGTATACCGGCAGGATTTCAATATGGCGCCGCTTTATTATTGGCGGAACAACGAACCGGAAGACCGCCAGGGTATGAACGAAATCCGCCACATCATGGGCCTTTACGATTTTTATGACACACTGCTCCGCGAACATCCCGGATTGATTATTGACACCTGCGCCAGTGGCGGACGCCGGATCGATTTTGAGATGCTGCGGCGCTCTTTGATCCTCTTCCGAAGTGATTGCGTGTGGGAACCGGTCGGCATGCACAGTATGGCGTACGGAATTTCCTTCTGGCTTCCCATCACCGGAGTCGGAGCGGTCAGTGTCGATCCCTACGATTTCCGTAGCGGCTGGGGAACCCACCTGACCCTCGCTCTGGATTACTACAAAAACCCGGATATTTGGGAACCCGCCAAAGCGCAACTCGCGCTGTATGAAAAAATCCGTCATTTATTCCCTGCGGATTATTACCCGCTGACTCCGTATAGCCTCGATAAAGACAAATGGATTTCTTGGCAGTTCAACGATCCCACCGTGCGGGAAGGCCTCGTGCAAGTCTTTTGCCGCGACCAATGCGAGAGCGATACGCTTGTCATAAAACCGAGAGCCTTGGACCCATCAGCGGCCTACACGGTGATCAATCTTGATACGAACGAGTCAATCGTAAAAACCGGAAGGGATTTAATGGATAAGGGATTGCAAGTGAAAGCGGTTAAAAAACCTGCCGCGCTGGTTTATCATTACAAAGCCCAATAATAACCGGGCGGATTATTTTGGGGACACCGCGGGCTTGCTACTGGTTTCGTGCATACCACGCGTATAGCCACAGCCGTCGAGTCAGTGGGTGGGTGCTGAACGTAAGAGGAACCTAAATGCGAATAGTCTTGGCAAAATTCGGACTATACCTATTTATTGTCCTTACAGCTCTCCTGGGTTGGACTTCACTACTCGCCACATGGGCATTCTTCTTTGCCGGTCCATTTGATCTTTTAGATTTTTCGATGAATAGAAACGCGGCTCTTGCATGGGATGCGCTGCTTTGCGTGATATTTTTCCTGCAACACAGCGGCATGATGCGTAAGTCTTTCCGTCGTTGGTTGGAACAGGTGACACCGCAACGTTATCATGGTGCGATATACACAATCACCTCAGGTATTACACTGTTGGCATTGATCGTCTTATGGCAAAATTCAGCCTATGTAGTGACTATTGCGGACGGATGGATTCGCTATCTCCTGCGTGGAATTTTCATTTTATCGATTGCCGGTATTGCCTGGTGTATTATTGCCCTGCGCTCATTTGATGCCTTTGGCCTTAGTCCACTCCAAGACTACTTAAAAGGTTCGCACCGGCCCGAAATACCGTTTACAATTCGAGGCCCTTATCGGTGGGTGCGGCATCCACTCTATTTATTCAGCCTGCTATCAATATGGTCATGCCCAGACCTGACATTGGATCGGTTGATGTTCAATGTGCTTTGGACATTTTGGATTGTAATCGGCACGATGTTGGAGGAACGCGACCTCGTTTCAAGCTTCGGAGATTCGTATAGGGACTACCAACAAACGGTACCTATGCTTATCCCTTATCGACTACCCTAAGCCGGTCTTCCCGAAAAACTTCATCCTGGCCGTAATTTAATGATTTATGGCGCGACTATTCCTAGCCCCATGCATGTTGTAGAAGTGGTTTCAAAACTCCTTCAGGGCTACCAAAACTTTGGCAACCTAATTCGAAAGGCACTGAAACGGCGGCTCATCAGGAGAGGTTGTCTCAAAATTCACTTTTGTGTTGCAATCAGCTAGATTATGTCCATGTCTGAAATAGAAGCGAACTATCACGAGCAGTTTTTACTCCCGCCAAGCATTGAGGACTGGATTCCTAGGGACCATCCGGTTCGATTTATCCGTGAAATCGTAGGGCAAATGGATTTAAAAAAACTTGGATTCCGTCTTCCGCAGAATGAAGTGGGACGTCCTGCCTATTCTCCTCGGCTTTTGTTGCGGGTGTGGCTTTATGGCTATTGGAAAAAGCGTTTGAGTTCGCGCAAGTTAGAGGAAGCGTGCCGGGAGGACATGGGATTTATCTGGCTTTGCGGGGGGCATGTTCCGGATCACAATACGTTGTGGCGTTTTTTTAAAACCAATCGCAAGGCATTGCGAAAGGTTTTTAAGACGACGGTGCGAACCGCCTTGCAAATGGAGATGTTGGATTTCACGCTGCAAGCGTTGGATGGCACCAAGATTGCCGGAGCCTGCAGCCAGCATGGCCGTTATGATCGAGAGCATTTGGAAAAACGTCTATCGGCTATGGACCAAATTATTACTGACTTGGAAAAACAGATTGAAAAGCAGAACCATCGGAAATCCCGGGAGAAGTCTTCCTTGCCTCATGAGTTACAGAATGCACAGGCTTTGCGTGACCGTGTCCGGACGGCGATGGAGATCATCGATGCGGATCAAACCCGGCATTGTCATCCCACCGATCCCGAGGCACGGCGTATGGGAGGGAAACCAAGGGAATTTGGCTACAATGCGCAGGCCGTTGTGGATCAAGCGAATGGAATCGTTGTTGCCGAAAACGTGACTTCGGAGACGACAGATCATGGCCAGTTGGCACCTATGAGCCGTGAGGCCGTTGAAAACACGGGGTGTGCGCCGGAAGTCTTGGTGGCGGATGCGGGCTATGCGGATGCCGGCCAGTTGGCTCAGGTGGAGGAGGAAGGTATAGAGGTTTTGGTGGCGCTTCCCAACGAGAAAAGGAATCCAAAAGATTGGAAATATCATCGCCGTCATTTCAAATACGATGCCGCGAATGATGTGTACATCTGCCCGGTTGGAAGAGAGATTCCATTTCGTCGGATTCGAGTCAAGAATCAACGTACAAGGCACACGGTCCGGGTTTACCGGGGCGGGGTGGTTTGTCAGGGATGCCTGGTTCGCGATCAATGTACAAAAGACCGTCATGGGCGAAGCATTGAACGAGCGGAGGGAGAGGATGCGAGAGAACGGATGCGTAAACGGTTGGAAAAACCGGAGAATCAAAAGAAGTTACGTTGCCGGGGCCAGGTTGTTGAGTTGTTTTTTGCGCGGGTGAAATGGTTGTTTGGATTTCGGCGTTGGACGATGCATGGGCTACCGAATGTGAGCACGCAATGGGCGATGATTTGTACGGTTTGGAACTTGATGCAAATGTATAGAGTGTGGAAGGGATAATCGGAAAAAACGGAATCAAAAACGACATAGAGAGCCATAGGCGCCGGAAAGGATTTGAGGCTTTTATAGAGGCAAGATATTCGCGTCAGTTATTTCATGCAAATATCAAAAAATTAAACCAAAGTCAGAACAACAAGTCCCACTCCGTATCCTGATTCGGAAATTAACTGTTTTGAGACAGTCTCTCCACCCGAGCCGCTGTTTCATTGCCTTTCGAATTAGGTTGCCAAAGTTTTGGTAGCCCTGAAGGAGTTTTGTAACCACTTCTAGCGAAATGAAAAGCCAAATGTGCTATTGTTGTGCTTTGACGGGAGAGGTGGGCCTTTCCGCCGAATATCGGCCGGAGAGGAAAAAATGCGCTTGCGAAGGTAAAGGTGCAGCATGAATGAGAACGCCAAGAATAAAAACCAAGAGACAAAATCATCACGCCGGAATTTTATAAAAACATCGACAGCCGCCCTGTCGACGATGGCTTTGAGCACATCGCCTATCGCCCGTAGCGCTTTTGCGGCGGGGAGCGATGTCATTAAGATCGGTTTGATCGGTTGCGGCGGACGGGGCAGCGGCGCGGCCCTGGATGCGATGCACGGCGATGAAGGTGTCCATTTGATTGCAATGGCCGATGTTTTTGAGGACCGTCTGCAAGATAAACGTAAGAAACTCAAAGAAGCGGCACCGGATCAGGTGCATGTGGATAACGATCATTGCTTTGCCGGTTTTGACGGTTATCAGCACGTGATCGCGAGCGATGTCGATGTGGTCTTAATCGCGTGCGCTTCCAAGTTTCACCCCCAGTACATGAAAGCGGTTATCGATGCCGGGAAGCATGTTTTTGTAGAGAAGCCACATGGTATCGATCCGCCGGGAATCCGTCTGGTAAGAGAAGCCTGTGACGACGCCAAAAAGAAAAACCTTTGCGCCGTCTCGGGATTAATGAATCGCTATATTCCCGCCGTGCAAGAAACGATTAAGCGAATTCACGATGGAGCGATTGGAGATATTATTGCCATTGAAGAGAATTATCTTCGGGCGCCGTATGTTCTTGTTCCACGTCAGGCATCAGATTCGGAGATCGAGTATCATTTCCGGAATTGGTATCACTTCTCTTGGCTTTCGGGGGACGATGTAACGCAATCGCTTGTGCACAATTTGGATAAGGCGCTTTGGGTCATGCATGAAAAGACCCCGGTCACGGCTCATGGCTTGGCGGGGCGCTCGGCTTCATTCGGGGAGATTTACGGCGACGTTTTCGATCACCATACGGTTGTTTATGAATATGATAACGGTGCGAAGATTTACGCTTTATGCCGGACACAACATGACTGCCATGAGGGTGTTTCCGATATCATTATGGGAACCAAAGGGCGTTGCGACCTTTTGCGAGGGACGATTACCGGAGAAACCAATTGGCAGTATGAAGGCGAGAGCGGAAGCGGCCACCGGCTCGAACAAGTCGAGTTCTGCAAGGCTCTCCGCGCCGGCAAAACAATTGTGAATGACTATATGGTGAATAGCACGATGGTGGCCATTCTGGGACAGATTGCTTGCTATTCCGGTCAACAGTTGACATGGGACGATGCCTATAACTCGGACTTTATCTTTGGCCCGGCTGATGGCAGTTTTAATATGGATCCGCCGAAAACGCCGGGTCCGGACGGAAATTATCCAATCGCCGTTCCGGGAAAGACAAAAGTCATCTGAACTGTAAAGTTGCAGTTTTCGATGCACAGGGGGGCATTTTAATGGCAGTGAGGAATCGAAATGTCCAGATTTATTTGGTCTGTTTTGGCAATGATATGCCTGATCTCATCAATTGGGGCTCAAGACAATCCCGCAAATGATTCTCAAACAACGGCCCAAACCAGACGTTCTCAACTTCCTAATTATCGTCTGATCTATAACAGCGATGCAAATAATATTTTTATTTACGATGATCCGCCAATGAGTGCGGACGATGTGTATGACTATGTCGATGAAGCGGCAGATGCGGGGGTGACATCCTTTTTTATATCTCCGAACTGGGGCATGAATATGAATTACCCAACCGAGGTAGGAGATATGATCGGCGAGCGCGCCGGCCCGGAACTGGAAGCGAAGATAACGCTTGATGCCCCACCCAAAAGCACTGAGCGGGGAATTGCAAATCTGCGGGCTCTGATAAAGGCTGGTCACGATCCTTTGGGGCTTATTGTCAACCGGGCCAAGGAACGCGGCTTGGAAATTTTTGTGTCGTTCCGTTTAAATGAAGTCCATGCTGTAGAACAAGAAGATCATGTGATTTTTTCGCACTTTTGGAAAGAAAATCCCCAGTGGCACATTGGCAAAGCGGGCGATCCGTTGCCGCAGGTCTATCTCAATATTCTTGGACCGAATACGCATCCCATTGTGGCCGGTTGGCTACCCGGCGGTTTGGATTTTTCTGTTGCCGAAGTGCGCGCGCACCGTTTGGCGCAGCTTCGCGAATGTTGCGAGAAGTATGATATTGATGGACTCGATCTCGATTTTCAGCGGTTCCCGATGTATTTCAAGCCGGGAGAAGAAGAGAACAACATCCCTCTCATGACAGCGTGGATGCGGGATGTTCGGATTATGGTTCAAGAAGTGGGTGATAAACGAGGACGTCCGGTGCTTTTAAGCGCCCGTATTATGGCCCGTCCCGAACAGAACCGCGCTATTGGACTGGATTCGATAGCATGGATTGATGAAAAACTTCTCGATTTTGTTGTTGTCTCGCATTATCTGCGGAATGATTTTCAATTGCCGGTTAAAGAATACCAGGAATTGTTGCCGGAAAACTATCCATTGTATGCTTCTATTGAAGTGGCCAAGGAGCCAAAGACTTATTACGAAATCGCCCGGCAACTCTGGCGGGATGGTGTGGATGGGATTTTGCTTTTTAATTTCTTTACGACACGTGAACGGGGCGTTGAGCCGCCTTTTGAGATTATTCCGAGTTTGGGGGATCCCAAGAAACTTGAGACACTGTTAGATGAGCCACAATGATCCGGTTTGGAAAAGTCCTATAAGACTATTACCTATTTGAATACTGCATGGAAAAAGAAACTGAGTACAATTCGCTGAAACGTAAAGAAGAATGATATGGATATGGGATGGATCAAAAATTCTCCAGGTAAGCGATTGACTGCTTTTTGTTTCCTGTTGGTGTTGTCTGCTTGCTTTGGGAGCGGCACACGATTTAATGCCTTTGGAGACGATATGATGTGGGATTCTATGGTTCCCTTGTGGAGTGACGCGGAGGCGCCCAAGCCGGATACCTATGTTGCTTTCCGGGGAGGATTCGATCTGCAGAAAGAATGTGATCTCACTATCCGTGTGTTGGGAGTCACATGGTTTAATCTATGGCTGGATGGGGAGTTCTTGACAGAAGGGCCGGCCCGTTTTCATCACGACAAGCCATCCTACGAGACTATTCAAGTGTCTTTGCCAAAGGGGCGTCATGTCCTTGCCGCAGAGGTGCATTATCTGGGTGTCGTGACGCGGATTCTTAAAGATATCCGCCCCTTTTGGGCATGTGATATCAATAAAGATGAAATGGGAAATACCAATGAGGCTATAGCTGTAGAGTGGCGTTCTTTGGCGCTTGCCGGTTATAAGCCGCAAGTTCGGAGAATCAATCCTCAGTTGGGTTGGGTTGAATGGTGCGATACACAGCAATTGCCCCATGGGTGGAGAGACCTGCACTTTGATGATTCAGATTGGCTAAAACCGGTACAGGTTGAACCGGCCATCGGTATTCCGCGTCCATTGGATATCGATTCTGTGCGCAGTGTCGCTAGGAATGGAAAGATTATCGCACAGGGAAACTTGGCTGAAACATTCGGCTATGAACGGGATGATATTCCCGCCCGTTTTTATTTACGTGATCTGGTTTGTGACGATTTGCCGGCGCAAGGCATTTGGAGACGTTATGATCTCGGACGCGTTTGTCTGATGCGTCCCCGTTTTATTTTGGATTTGCCACGGGGAACTGTTGTTGAATTCGCCTATTCGGAGTCTTTATCTTCAGGCCGTGTTTCTCCGTATATCACCTTGTCCGCGGGGCAATCCTGCAATTTGGATCATTATGTTGCCAGGGGCGGTGTGCAGGAATTTTTTCCGCTTGAGCCGCGCGGCGGGCGGTTTGTGGAGATTCATGTTTTTGCCGAACCTTCCAAGATTAAGTTTGTTCAAGAGACATTTATTGAACGATGTTATTACGGTGAACTTCAAGGTTCTTTTGATTGCGGAGATCCATTGCTCGGAAAAATTTGGTTAACCGGAATCGAGACTTTACGCGGATGTTGCGAGGATGCCGTTATCGATAATCCCACCCGCGAGCGGGGACAATGGACCGGCGATGTAAGCACTGTGGCGATGGATATCGCCTCAGTAGGATTTTCGGATTTGCGTCTTTGCCGCCGCGCGCTGGTGCATAGCGCGCTGTGTGCACGTGAGGATGGATTGGTTGCCGGACTTTGTCCGGGAGGGGAAGCCTATTTGTCTTCCTACGCCGCGCTTTGGGTGACCGGTTGCCTTCGTTATTGGGAGCTGACCGGCGACCTTTCGCTTCTGGAGGAACTGTTTCCCTATGCCGAACGCAACAGCAAAGCGTTTGAGCGTTTTATGACCGACCAGGGTGTTGTTGACGGCCTTGGCTGGAATTTTGTCGATTGGGGTTATGTTCGCAATGCCGGTGAATCGGATATGGCCTTGAATCTTTATTACCTAAGCGCCATACGCGGCATGATTCGTTGGTGCAAAGCGCTGGGGCAAGGTGACCGGCTGGAACACTATACGGCACTTGAGGCCCGGATTACCGTGATTCTCAATGATTGGTTTGTAGAGAATCTAAAAGATCCGAATAAAGGCTGGCGGGCGATAGGCTATCATCGCGCTGTGTTCGGGTTACAGATGGGATTTTTTGACGATTTGTATGAGGGGGATTGTGTTCGGTATCTTCAAGAACATCTTCGCAATTGTTTTCCCAACAATCCGCAAGCACCGCGAAACAGCGATCCGACCAAAACAAATACACAACTGATTACGCCTTATTACGCTTTTTATGCATTTCCTTTGTTGATTGAAAGAGGGGAGATGGATTTCGTTTTGGAGCAATACAAACAATGTTGGGGATGGGCGCTGGAGGACGGGCGGACAACCTGGATTGAGGTATTCGATACACGTTGGAGCCATTGTCATCAGTGGGCCGGGTGCCCAACCGCGCAGCTCTCACGTTATGTGCTCGGCTTGCATACGCGTTATGATTTAGGTCCCTATCATTTTATTCTTTCGCTTAAACCCGGCTCTTTAAAACAGGCGAAAGGGAAATTGCCGATGCCGGGAGCGGAGGAGAGAGGCTGCATTCAAATCGAATGGGAAAAGCAGCCGGATGGCATCCATTACCGTCTTAAGACGCCTACACCGATCATTCTGCATATTCCCGATGTAAACGATCCTGCGACCCATGAAATGGTGGATGTTTCGGGCGAGTTACAGATTGTATTGCCGGACTTGTGATGTGTTTGTCCGACCTTATGCAGGAGATGTCCGGTAGAAATTTGTCATCTCATTTGCATAATGTGCAATGAAGAGTTGGGACAAAGGAAGGTTTGTGATGCAGAAAATAACGACGCGCGATCTGACGCATGATCTGATCTTGCCGGTATTACTCTTTGCGGCTCTTGGGGGGATGAGCTGGGCGGTGCGGGGCAGCTCGGGATTTGGCGGGGAAGCGGGGTGTATTTATGCGGGCGTGCTGTGGGGTGCGGCGTGGTGGTTTATTTCCCGCGAGTCAGGAGCGGAGCAATCGCGGCGGTATACATCAGGCTGGATCATTTTGGCACTCACGGCCGGAATCGGGATGTCGGGATTCCGAGGGTGGATGCAATGGCCAAGTTTTTTTGAGGGACGTCTGGTCACCAATTATGGGCAAAATGAATTTGTCCCGATATCGAAAGCATACGGCTTTTTGTGGTTGTTTATCGCCGGTGCGCCATGGGCGGGTATCGGCGCGTGTATGTTGGCGTGGTGCGGATCGCGGCTTCCGATGCGTGCTTGGCAATGGGTGCTGCGGATTGCGTGTGGTGTTGGTGTGGCCTTTTTGTTGAGAAGTCTCTACAACACATTTCCGCAGTTTTTTCTGCCACTCTATGACTCTCTTGCAGATCGTTACAACGACTTTGAGGCCAATCCCAATCTTCGAAGACTCGTACGAGACAGCCGGTCTGCAATCACTCATTTGGGATTGTTTTTGGGATTCTTAATTTTTGAAATTGGACGCCGGGACTGGAAGAATGTGACGCTTATTTCCACGGTCGGGTTGCTGAATGGGCTGGGCTGGGCATTGTTTCAGAACTGGAAATGGGCGGCAGGATTATGGCCGAATGCAAGTTTTAATTGGTGGCGATGCTGGGAATCCTCAGGTGGAATCAGCATCGGTATTGCGTACGGTGTGGCATTTTTCCTCGTTAACCGGCCTCGAACAAGCGATGAACCGGCCCTGCCGGGACTGGCCATGCCGAATGCGTTCCCGAATCTTGAACGGTTTGGCGCTTACCTTGGTTTGATTGTGGGGCTCGGATTGTCCATTAAGAACGGGCTGAAAGGCTGGGCCAATATCTATTTAGGCAACGAAGACTATTGGGATCAGCAATTCTGGAATGTGATCGGCCCGGCACTTTTAATCGGCATTATTATTCTGATTGTCCGGCTTCGCCGTCAACCTCTCGAGAAGGGATACTTGGGAGATGTTTTTAAGCACGATTACCGGCTCATTTGGCTTGTTCTAATCGTACAAAATGTGATCGCACAAATGGTCACCGGGCCTTTCAAAAATTGGAACGAAGTTGTTTTCAATATTTATTGTCACCCTCTGGGAGAAAAACCCTCGCCTTCAGGCGAAGTCTTCAGATAAACTTGAAGAATGAGCGAGTACAAAACATCCGCGCATGCCAAATATAGTCTGCATATCCATGTGGTGTGGGTTACGAAGTACCGTAAGCAAGTTCTGAGTGGTGATATAGCGAAACGGACGCGTGAACTGATCCGTGAGATTTGTCGAACCAATGATGTGGAAATCATCAAAGGCCACGTATCGAAAGACCATGTCCATCTGCTGGTGTCGATGCCTCCGTTTCTGTCCGTGAGCAAACTGATGGGATACATAAAAGGGAAAAGTTCGAGAAAAATCCAGCAAGAGTTTAGCGAAATTCGTCGGAAGTTTTGGGGCCAACATCTATGGGCAAGAGGGTATTTTGCCGCGAGCAGTGGCAATGTGACAGACGAAGTGATCAAAGCGTACATTGAGCAACAAGACCTCGAAAAGGAAGACGACTTTCGAATTACAGAATCTTAAGACGGCTTCAGCCGTATTCCAAACCCCTCGCCTTCAGGCGAGGGTGGTTTAGTATGTGCTGCTGTTCTTCATCTCAGGTGTCATTGTCTGCCATTATCACCATATGAAGAAACTTCGGATTGCAGCGAATAGTTGACGCAATCAACTTTTTCCTCCCGGACTTTGGGGATTATATATTAGAATAAGATTGCATATTGCCTGCGGTTGGCGGGAGGAGTAGGATTAGCGTGAATTCGTTGCCTCTGTCCTCCACGGCGAGCGTGTCTTGTAGACATGCCATTGGGGGGAAGGTAATCCAAACCGTGAATGCTTTAAGGAAGTCATGAGGAAAGAATTATGAACACGAATCAATCCCTGTCTCGTTGCGCCACCTGCCCCATGGGCCGCCGAAAGTTTCTTGCCGCCAGCTGCATGGCCGGTGCGGCGGGGCTTTTATCCACACCTGGTGTGCTTCAAGCAGCTGAAAAAACCGGCAATGTGAAAATACGGATTATTTATGCCCTGCATGATGTGGTTCAGCCGGGGCCGGATTGGCCGAATGTGGGTTTCGACTTCGCGCCGGTTATGGAGCGGATTAAAACTGAATTGACTCGGCGTTGCCCGGGATTCGAGTTTGTGACCTCGATGGCCAAAGGCAAAGAAGAGGCGGAGGCTATTCTTGCTCAGGACGCCAATGCCGATATCGATGGGTATTTGGTTTATCAATTAAACTGCTGGAACCAAATTGTTCAAACCATGGTAACTTCCGGAAAGCCGGTGCTGTATGCGGACTTTGCTTACGCCGGAAGCGGCGGATTCTTGGTTTATACGGCCGGCATGGTGCGTAATGAGACTCCAAACTTGGGCTATGTGGCGTCTTCGAAGATCGAAGACCTAGCCGAGGCCGTGAAGTGTTTTGCACTGATTAAGAAAGGGAGCCCGGCCACCGTGTTCGGTTCGGCGGTTCGGCAAGTGCGTATGGCGAGCACGCCCAAGCCCGGCGATTTGACGTGTTTGGATGATCCTTTGAAGCCCCTTTCCGCAGAAGAATGTGTGCAAAGACTGAAAGCCTCGAGAATATTGGCGGTTCGCGATCAAAATTCCGGTCCGGCAAACGACTTGTTCGGCATTCCGATGGAAAATGTTTCTTTTGCCGAGGTCAATGCGGCCTGGGAAGCTGCTGACAAAGACCAAAGCAAGGAAATCGCAACACAATGGCGCAAAAAGGCTACAGATGTAATCGATGTTTCCGAAGATACCTTGGTTACCTCCGCCGCTATGTACTTGGGTATGAAAGAAGTCCTCAAGAAACATAATGCCAATGCGATTACCATTAATTGCCTTGGCGGATTTTATGGTGGGCATATTCATGCGTATCCCTGCTTGGGCTTCCATGAATTGAACAATGAAGGGCTAATCGGCGCCTGCGAATGCGATACTAAATCCACGGCCACAATGATTGCGGTAAATGCGCTAACGAAGGGCCGTCCGGGATACATCTCCGATCCGGTTTTGGATACATCCAAACGGCAGATCATTTATGCGCATTGTGTGGCTTCCAATAAAGTGTTCGGTCCTGAAGGCCAAACCAATCCATTCACGATTATGACTCACTCCGAAGACCGCCAGGGAGCTTCGGTGCGTTCGGTCATGCCGGTGGGGTATCTGACTACATCGCTCGAAGTGAATCAGGACCGCAAGGAGATTCTTTTCCATCAGGCTAAAGCCATCGATAACGATCCGAACGACCGCGCCTGCCGAACCAAGTTGGCCGCCGAGCCGATTGGTGATATCGAAAAGCTCTTTACGATGTGGGACAAATGGTCATGGCACCGTGTAACGGTTTACGGCGATCTTAAAGAGCCGGTTTATGCGCTTGCCGACCAGATGGGCTATAAGGTTATCGAGGAGTGCTAAAATATGCGGAGCGGAGATTGTTATAGATTTCTCCGCTAGAAGGCTATCGATTCGATAATCGTTGAAATTCCCTCCTGCGCCTTTCTCACCGATTGGGAGAGGCGGGGAGGGATTTCTTTTTGCCACGCGCCTTCAGCGCCCAGGTATACCTGCGGGACGCCGCCGTTGGCGGCGAGAAAGGAGAAAGTGGAGATGAGAGCCCGTGACCGGGCAGGATCCCGCCAAGGCGGGGCTAACGCCTCACGCCGGGGGAGCTCCGTTGCAATGCGCCTGCCGGCCCACGATTTCGGAGCATATTCGAAAAAGTTGCCCAATCAGCACCCTGCGGGGCCGATACAAAAGTTTTTCTTGCGCGCTTACAGCGCTAATGAATTAAAAAAGACATTCTACCCCGGCTTACGCCTTCGCCGGTCTTCGACCGTCTCATGCTAAGCCGAGGCTATACCATTGCCGCACCTACGGTGCTCGGTGTATTCCATTAAGAAAGATAGCAAATGGCGGGAAAGTTTGTGCAAAATACAATTCATTTTGTACGGCCCTTACAGGGCCGGAATTTTTAAGTTTTTAACCCCAGGCGGCGCGGTTTGGGTGTTTGAGGGAGTTGGTGGATGGCGGGGGAGTTTTGGGGATAAGCAACATTTGCTACCGCCTCTTGCGCCTTATGGCGCGCAGATAAAAGATTTATCTTCAAAAGCGGAGGGACCGGTGGGTACAAGCACCCAGCCTACAAGTAGATTTGTATTGCAAGAAACGGCTCAGCAGGAGCTTCGCTTTTTTGCGGCCGCCGGCCAGTTCTGAGAGGGATTTTGGCACGAGTTTCTTTTTAATTGCTCAGGGTTACGATTATGCGCCGGTAACGTGTGAGGGGAGGATCGCCCTTATCTGTCACTTCGCAGACGATATGGATGGTTTCGCCATTATTGACATCAGTGGGGACAACGAATGTCGCCTCAGGCCGGTTTGTATTTGAAATTATCACGGCATTCTTATACGAACTTGCTTCGCAGTAGTGCCACCATTTGTAATCGATTCGGTCACCATCGGGATCTCCGGTTCTTTTGGCGCTGAGGGTTACGGTTTGGCCAGGCTTGGCCTTCAGGTTCGCGGCATGATTCAGCGTGACCAGCGGGGGATGGTTAGCATGTTTGTAATCTTTCACGCACCAATCGGCGCGGGCTGCCCAATCATTCTGGAATGCCACCGCCCAACGTAAGATACTATGCGGATTTGAGCCATTTTTATCGACGGATTTCCAGACATTGGCGTGAAAGGCAAAGCGTCCGCCCCAGCCGCCAAACGCGGGATGGAGATCGCTCTGAAGTCCATTGGGGATCGCATGCAAGAAGGCGGGGGTGTCGCCTTCGGAACGAAAGCGGCCGTTCTTGGCTTCATACCTACCGCAGAGCGGGCCATGGTCTTTGAGGATATTCGCCGTCATCCAATCGCGGTTAAAGTAACGTTGGATATTTTGAGGCTGGAGTTTTTGCCAAGAATAGGCAATCGCGCCGAACGAGGGGCCGCCGCTCCTTAGGATTTGAACTTTCGGCCACTCCGGACGGAGGTATTTTTTCAATGTGTTGTCTTGTTCGGTGATCAAATAGATTTTGGCTTTTTGAGAGACTTCAGCCACGCGGCCGGGGTGCTCATCTTTGATCGTCTTGAGCGCGCGGGCGATGGTATTGGAGCCGCCCCAGGCTTGCAGCCAGACCGGCGAAGGATCCGGATCGAGAAGCACTTGAACAATGCGGTTCGAGCCCGGTGTCGGTTCGCGCATATCGCCTTCGAGAGCGATATTTCCCACGAATACTTGCGATTTTAGATACTCCGGGGAGGGGTAACCGGGATCGTGCAATTTTAGGTTGGGATAGACTTGAGCGTAGGCTTCCAGTTGGCGATCAAGCCATTCAACCGGTTCCCATTTTTTACCCGGCGTATTGCCATCTCCTTTCCAATGATGTTTTGAACTAGAATGAATCAAGCCACGGATCTCCCACTCATTGGCATAGAGCAGGAAACGTACCATCGAGCAACGGTCATCGACTTCACCATCGGTTGTAACAATAACGCGTAATTTTTTTCCGGATGGCATCTCTTGAGCATGAACCGAATGATTCATCGTGGGTGAAAAAAAGAGACTTGAAAAAAGAACTACAATTTTGAATTTCATAAAAACATCCTTGGCAACTTACACATTTCGTAGGGTATCCGGCTCGTAGGGAGCCTCTTTTCAATATGTGCACTTGTATGAAGCGCATAACACAATATACACTAATGTGATGCACAACGTAGCGCGACTTTGACCTGGGGGAAGCTGGACTTGCGAGGGTATTCTGAAACACTCATGGCCTTGAAGATCGACGGCGGCATCGATCTCAGCAGGCAGTGAGGTGAATTCTGGTGAATTCGACGCACGATTTTGTGGGAGAACTGATCGGAACATTTATTCTTGTTTTTTTCGGATGCGGTTCGGTCGCGGTAACCATTCTTTTTTCGGCCCACACAGGGCTTCTGCAAATTGCATTGGTCTGGGGAATCGGTGTTGCTCTGGCGATCTATGCTACACGCCACCTTTCATGCGCGCATCTCAATCCTGCGGTCAGTATCGCGATGGCAGTTTGTAGAAGGATGCCGGCGAAGAAACTGCCGATTTATTTGGCGGGTCAACTGCTCGGGGCATTTGTTGCGGCGCTGTTTCTTTATTTTCTCTATAGCGATTCACTGGCCGCTTACGAAACCGCACATACTATCGTTCGCGGGACTCCAGAATCGGTGACGACGGCTATGATGTTCGGCGAGTTTTATCCCAACCCGGGAGCCGGATCGATGGCAGTGGTCTCGACAACGACGGCATTTTTTGCTGAAGCCATTGGAACCTTTGCCTTGGTCTTTTTAATTTTTTCTTTGACAGAAGGCTGCAATGTCGGACGTCCGGACGATTCCCTGGCACCGATTTTCATCGGCCTAACCGTAACGGTCATTATTGCGGTTTTAGCACCCTTAACGCAGGCCGGGCTTAATCCGGCCAGGGATTTTGCACCTCGAATTTTTGCCATGCTGGCGGGGTGGGGGAAGGCCGCTTTTCCGAAGCCAGGGCATGGATTTTTTACGGTTTATATTGCCGGGCCGATTTTTGGAGGGCTTGCAGCATCGTTATTCTTTACACGTATTGTCGAGCCGCTAATGAGTGATAAGAGTAATGCGACCTGTGGCCAGGCCTGACATGAAGCCTGTCGGCCCACGTCCGGGGAATCCCCGTTGTCCCGCCAGGGCGGGACTAACGGCCCACGATTTCAAATAATATTTAATTGATTTTCCCGGTCAGCACCGTGCGAACCGAATTTGTAGGTCATTTGAATCACGAAAACACGAAAGGGGCACGAAGGGCACGAAATGATGTTTTATTCCATAATCGTTATCATTACGTGGGCATGGCATAGTTTTGTACACTCGGTTACCGTCATCTGACATTGCGTGTAATATTGACCTTGGGGAACCTGTATGCAAAATAGGCATCAACAACACCGGCTTAACCGGCATTTAATTGGGACAAAAAAATAATGCAACAACATAAAATACTCATTACAGCCCTATTCATTTCTTTATCAATCCTGTTTTGTCCGGGATTTGCAGGCGCGCAAGACACAGTTGAGGAGGTTATGGACAGTCTGCTTACGCGGCTGTATGAGAATCTTAGCCTTGATGAACTGTACGTATTGAACGACGAACAAGTTCAAGAAAGGCTCTTGCCGAATGAACACCGAATTTTGGCCACAAAGCATTGGTGCTTTACTGTCAATGTCCCGGTTATTGTATCGGTTTTACGTCAGGTCGATCAGAAAGTCATTCCCTTTTGGCTGGAAGAATCCGGTTTTTTAAAAACCGATCTACTCGTCAAGAATATGGAGAACTGGACCTATGAAGTCTGGCAGAAGAAATTCCCTGCGGGGCGTGTAGAACTGGGCATTAACGGCTTCGATAATTTCCGTCCGCACTATTTGGTTTGTGTGGGAGCACAGGAGCCAAATGCAGAACTTCGGCTAACCGATTTTCACCCTAAAAATCAAACGGTCGTCACAATGGAAAAGGGGGCGTTGACCTACCACGATTGGACGGAACTGGTTTTGACCGAAGTCCCGGAAGAACTGCAAGGGCAGAAGTTGTTGCCAACCATCCGTGGCCGGGCACGTGAGGCCTGTTTGGTTGGTTCGTTTCGCAAAACGCAATTCCCCTCATCTGATGCTCCCGATCCGGTGTTTTTAACATGGAGCGGCAATCCACAAACAACACAAAATATCCAATGGCGGACATCATTGAATGTCGATGAGGGAGCCGTGCGTTACCGCGCTCAGGGATCAAATGCGGAATATAAGATTGTTCAAGCATCCCGTCTAAAAATGGAGGACCGTATGCTGGCGAATGACAGGTATTGCCATTGGTTCACGGCGGTTCTTAAAGACCTTAAAGCCGGAACGGTATACGAATATGCAGCCGGAAGCCCAAGCCGAGATAATTGGAGCGAGACGGCTGAATTCAAAACCGCGCCCGCAACGCCGGAAGCATTCACTTTTTTCTATTGCAGCGACACCCACAACCGTAAAGAGTGGGGAAATTTATTGCAGACAGCCTTTAAGCGTAATCCCGAAGCAGCGTTCTGTGTTATTTCAGGCGATTTGGTGGGCACCGGTCTGCATCGTGACGATTGGGATGCTTTTTTAAATTATGGAGAGGCGATGTTTAGAACACGTCCGGTGATGCCCGCCATCGGTAATCATGACGCGCAGTTGGGGCTCGGCGCGGGCATGTATCTCGATATTTTCGGGCTTCCTGAAAACGGGCCGGCTGAAATACCTACGGAGAGCGCTTACACCATTCGTTACGGCAATGCGGAATTCTTTGTCCTCGATGTGATGAGCGAGACGGAACCGCAGGGGGTATGGCTCGGCGAACAGTTGGCCCGAAGCAATGCCGCGTGGAAGATTGCAGTGCTTCACTTTCCGTTTTATACCAACGAGGAAGCCTATCCGGATTTAATCGAAGCATGGGGCAGCCAGTTCGATACGTATCATGTGGATTTGGTCTTTACCGGCCACATTCATACGTACCTACGCACGTATCCGATGAAGGCCGAGAAACGCGCCGCATCCGGCGAAGAAGGCACGATCTACATCACATCGGTATCCATCCCCAGCCGTGCAAGAGGAAACCGAAACAAACCGGATTTTGTTGAAGTGTGGGCGGGAGGTGGCTCATTTTGCAATGTAATCAATATTAACGGTGACCAGCTCAATTTTAAGGCGGTAACCATGGATGGTTCGGTGAAGGATGAGTTTACGTTGGAGAAATGAAATTTCCCAAAGCCAATTCTCCATGGTCATGAGTTTGCCTAATGCCATCTTGCGGGATCAAGAAGGCGGAAGAAGTTGTTGAAATCGATATCTTCGATCACTTGCCATACGCCTCGGCCTCTTTACCGACAGATGATTCTACAAACTCGATCACGTCCCAGACCGTGATTGTGCCGTCCCATCCGCCGATAACCACTTTGCTGCCATCCGGTGACCATGCCCCAGCTGTGCTGTACCCGAATGTTGCGGGCATCACGACAATCGGCTGACCGGTGTCCGCATCCCAGATCGTACCCCAGTAGCTGATTGATGATTTCCCGAGTATGTATTTCCCATTTGGCGAGTAGTTGAATAACTCTGTCAATCCTTCAAGTGAATGCACCCAGGTTTGCGTTTCTAAATCGAGTATTTTATCTTCTGTCGCCCAATGTTTCTTATCGGGAGAGAAAGATGAGTCACCCCCTTCAACAATGAGCGCCGTTTGCCAATCGTCCAGATACGTCAGTTCTCCATAGCCCATTCCAACCCATACTCCAGGATAGTATTCATACATAAATCCGTAGCTTGCATAAAGGAAATTTCCGTCCGGCGATAAGTCTATTCCACCACAACTCCTTGGAGTCACTTCTTCATAAATCTCTCCCAGTTTCACCATTGCTGACGGCCTGATATTTGTATTGAGAAGTTCGCTGGTTTCGGCATCCCATGTTTTGATGACGGCACTTGAATCGATATGCCCCTCAAGATAGACAGCCCCCGATGTATAAACGCGCCGGTTGTCTATGGAAAGTCTGGCACTGTGTAGTGAGTATGAATCAGAAAACGTACGAACGGGCGATTGGTAAGCAACACTCCAGAGAATTGCACTGTCGCTTTCGCCGATCAAAAGATATTGGCCGTCATTCGATATATCGTAAAGTATTGCGTTGTGAATATTCTCCAAGAATTCACCCGATTGAAAATTCAAAGCTTTTATACTAACGCCGCCGCCACCGCTCCCATAAGTATAGAGTATCCCACCATCAGGAGAGAATAGCATTTTTAATATTTTACCGTCGTAGGGTTGATATTCCCAAATTTTGTAATCCATAATTTCATATCCGTAGGCAGATATAAAAAAGTGAGGAACAAAAAACAAAGTGATAAAGATTCTCAATAAGTGATGCATGGTACCCTCCTTCGGTACAAAAATCACTGTTCCTCATATGCCTCGGACTCTTGGCCGATGGAGGACTGGATGAGATTTAGCGGGTCCCAAATGGTAACAGTTCCATTATAATCACCAATTGCCACTTTGATGCCATCAGGCGACCATGTGCCAGCCGTGCTATATCCCGTTCCCGACATAGGCACAATTGCAATGGCCTCGCCAGTGCTTGCATCCCAAATCACGCCACGTTTTTGTATTCCAGGTGTTTCTATCCCATCGCCGCTAAGAATATATTTCCCATTGGGTGAGTATCCATACAAATCTATATTTTCACCAAATGAGAGCACAACCATTTGCTGCTGCAAATCAAATATTCTTGTATTATATCCACTCAGCGCCCAATGTTTTTTATCGGGTGAAAATGCAGAGTCACCACCTCCTTCAAGGATACGTAAAGTATGCCAATTATTTAAGTCAACCAACTCAGCACATCCCATAACCACTTCAACTCCAGGAGAGTATTCATACCAATACCCGTATGAAAAATATGCGTACTCCTCATCAGGCGAAACATCAACACTTCCGCAGAAGCGCATAATTGCTTCTTCGTTATTAATAATTATGGGTTCTTTGATTTTCGTATCAAGAAGATCACCAGTGCGTCTATCCCATATTTTAATGACAGCATTTGAGCCCTCTTGACCTTCGGGTAATACAGCCCCGCATGTATACACGTATTTCCCGTCCGCAGAAAACATCGCATTGTATAACAAATATGAGTGTGAGAACGTATTCAGAACAGACTTGGTGGGGATGTCTAAGAGGATTGCACCCTCCTCCAGGCTGGTATGAATTAATAGTTGTTGTGCATCAGCCGAATAGTCACAAAGAAAACCGGAATGGATCGTCTCTAAAAACTCCCCCGATTTTGCATCCCAGGATTTTATTGTTACCTCAGTATCCAAGGGTTCAGATGAAAGCCTATTCGTGCCGCATGTATATAATATCTTGCCATTTGGAGAATAGAAAATTTTCGACACTTTATCGTTATAAGCTTTAAATTCCCGAACCTTGACCTTCAGCACTTCATATCCGTAAGCAGATATAAAAAAGTGAGGAACAAAAAACAAAGTGATAACGATTCTCAATAAGCGTTGCATGATACCCTCCTTCGGTTGTCTTTTGCCGGTTTGATTCCGGTTTGGATTGCTACAAAGTCCACAATAGATATATCTTTTCTCTCAAAATTTGTCAACTAATTTTATGGCGTAGGGAATACCGCCTTAGTTGCGTTAAGGTTTTTAAGTAGGCAAGTTCTTAATCTTGAACCTGTTACGGAGAATTCGATAAAACAATTAAAAAAATATCAAAAAGTTCTTGACAAGGCGGGGGGGGGGGGGAGTTATAGTACTCCTTGTACATACAATCGTGTTTTGGAGACGGGTAACGCTGAACCGCCACTGACATCGTGTGAATCGCATCGAGTATTGTATTTTTTTCTCGCGGGACCTCCAAACGTTATGCGCCTTCAAGTAGTAAATGGGTAAAGGAGGTGGTTGTATTGAAGTAACTCATCTATTCAACCGGGGTGATTAGAAAAATACGTTTGGATGTAGACAGGTGTAGTGCATATAGTGTGCATCATAGGGTAGTTTATGTCTCGCAATAGACGCTATGTGTATCGAAAGGGGATTATTATGTTTATAAAACATATTGGTAAAGTAGACCGTTTTAATGCAGGAATTATCGAAACCGCTATCATCGTAATGTTTGCTCTTTTCATAAGCCAGCCGAGCGCGCAAGCCAAAGCGAAGGCTACTCAAGTTTTCGAACTATTGAAAGATGCAGAGCAATTCGAGTGGACGGATTTATCGGGAAACAGTATTCAAAAAGGGCAATTAAACTATGGTGTGACATTAAACGATGGTTTGAAGCGTGGAGGCAGGTTCGGCACACCGGTACATGATGAAGTCCCATATTTCGATCCTAATATCAAAGAGCCGGTCATCGATATTGAAATAGCACCTGCAGAGGTGAAAGGCGCGAGAGGTGTCAAAGCTGTATGGGAGAACCGTTTGCCCATCGCAAAAATGATCACGGCCGAGTTTTTTGCGGATGTACTTTTAAATAGCAAAAATGAAGAACCCAATGCCAAAATCCTGCTTCGTGTAGAAGTGTGGGACAAGAGCGTGCCGGGCGGTTGGAGTACGGAGGCTGTTTTCGATCCCGCCGAACAGAAGATTGAGGGCCGGGGCGGCCTTTTGCCAATTCGTTCTGTTGCGGAAGAAAAATTCCGGACCTATTCGCTCATTGCGGACTTAAGTGAATGGAGCGGTGAATATGTGCGCTTATCGTTTGAAATCCAAGCTTCGCCGCTTGCAGATGAGACAATTCGTGCTCGCTGGCTGAAAGCCAGATTGGTCTCGGCGAATTTTAGCGTCAAGTTGATAGATGATTCGGAACCGGTGATCAACACTCTTCAATTGCAGAAGAATGAAACAAAGGATTGGGATGTGGAAACATCCGGTGGTGAGGATTATATTTTCGTCGAGAATGCCGCCAATTATCCCGATACGTCCCTCACAATCGATGAATATGATAACCACACAATCGGTTACTACGCGGGAGATTCAGGAAGTGTCGGCAAATCGACCATGGTATTTGATCGTGGAACAGGATCCTTTTCATCCGGATGTTCTGTGGAAGATGTTACAAGTTCCACAGTACGTATCGTTAGCGGAACTTTTGCTGTTAATAGCGAGAGCGGAAATCAACTATGGGCTGCTTTACAGCCTGTTACCAGCGCTACAGATTATCAATTGGATAACCATTATTCCGGTGTGGCTGGTGTAATCGCGGGCCTTATTGATGGAACCACGGAAGTGCTGCATGGTGTGGTGCATGACGAAGATAAATACGACGAAGGTCCGGAGAAAGAGTTTCCAATATTTTGGCGAATTGGATATGTCAGGACTCGCAATAATTATGACGACTATCGGGATGCCTATACCTTTTACCGTATGACACATGCTAACGGTGAATACTTACCTGCGGGTGAATGTCCGCAAGACGCCGGGTGGGGACATGCTATTATTGCACCGGCGTATACAGAAGCAGATGCAAGGGCAGTAACCAATAAGCCTGCGACATGGCATATTGGAACATCCAATCCGGACATTGTTGCCGATGAATGGCGTTACTACTGTTTTCACACATATTGGGATATGATTGTCAACGCTTCTCAGGAATTAATAACTCCTGCATCATATGGTATTTCTATTGCATCATGTTACAAGTCTGAACTCGATGTACCTGAGGAAGATTATAGATCCGCCAATAATCCTTGGGATATTTACAGCAAATATTACGACGAGTTTCGAATTGGGCCAACTGGTCTCCGGACGGGTTATGACGTAGAAGATTGGATCGTATTATTTGAGTATGTGGCGCCTGTTGTAAGCTGGAACGACGAGATCGATGAGTGGGTGATGTTTTGCGAACATTCCGGTACGATATATATGCTTGTTTCTGATGTTATTACATCTTGGGACGAAGAAAGCGTCATACCGATCAAGACGCCGGGGGGGAGTACTCTGAAGTATTACCACCAAAGTCTTGTGGGAACTTCAGATAAATTAACGCACTCATCAAATGAGCTTTATTATATGAAAATTACTAATGCAACCCCTACATCAAATGATAATATGTACAGACATTCTCTGCTTATTGAAGAGCATTAACTGCTGCTGTGATTTTATCATAAGATGGTTATGTGCAATCCCTCGGCAAATCCATCTGCCGGGGGATTTTTATCAGCCGCCTTGGATGGGGAAGGTTTGTTGGAGCCAGGCATCGCCATCGCGGGCGCGGATGCGTAGGGTGTGGTCTCCCGGCGGAATAATACCATCGGAGTCATACTCCTCTGTTCCCACAAGATAAGGCGGGCCATCGAAGCGATTTATGAGGGTGTCATCGAGATAGACTTCCAACTCCCCAAGCGGAACGCCATCGGTCCAGATACGAATACGCTCCCACTTGTGATAGACGCCAAACTGATGGGGCGGTGTGATGTAAATTCCTTTGCTTCTAGAAGACCGTTTTTGCGATTCGGTCTGCATCCAATATTTTACGGCTTCATGACTGGCAAGCAGACGCATGGTTCTTCGGTCGCCGGGTTTGCCTAATGTCCGGGCATCGGCCTGGTAAATGTAGACACCATCCGCGCCTTGTTCATACAGTTGCGCGATGCGGTGAAGGAATGGTCCGGGGAACGGAAGCCCCCAGCTGAGTCCATCGACACACGGCAGCAAGACACAATCTGTGTCTTTGACGGCCTTAAAATACGGTTCCATAGCAATATGCAAATGACGTCCTTGGATGTTGCTGGGACAAAGGTAATCCACCCAGCCCTGCTTGGCCCAGGTTGTGTAGTCGAAAAACTCCGCGCGGCGTACGCCTGTACCCGGAAAGCGGACCAAGAGCGGGATACGGCCTTCGCCATGTTTGGCTGCGAATTCATCCGCCAGCGCGCGCAAGTCTTGCAGGAAATGATTGCAGGTTTCAGCCGAGTCGATGGTTTCAGGATAGCGGCAAAAATCAATCGAGAGGCCGCGTGCGCCGATTTCCAGAGCCTCACGGTATAAACGAAGTGCATATGCACGGACCTCGGGGACCTCATAACGTAAGGCGCTGCCGCGCATCCAATCGGGATGTGTTTTTGAGAAATCGCCTTGAAGCGGTGAACCGGGATAGCAATTGCTGGCACCAAAATTGGCGTGGGCCTTAAGGCCCAGTTCGCGGGCATAACGCAGTTCGGCATCGAGGGTATTTGTGCATTGCTGCATTTTTCCGACATTATCGGTTTTGGGTTGTTTGATGGCACCGATAGGATCGCCGATGGTGGAATGGAGCAATTGATCCGTACCGCGTGATTCATAAACGACTTTCATGCCGAAGCGTCCGATTTGAATATCGATGATGGGGATACGGGCTTCGGCAAAAGCGGTCAGGGGCGCGCGATGTTGCAAGGTTTCGAGAACATTATCGGAGAAAGCCCAAGAATAGGGTTCGAAATAACCGGCGACGGTTTTGTTAAACGGAAAGCGATAGGGTATTTCTAATTGGTCAACCAGCTCATTGTTCAGGGGAACGAGTTTGACATAGTCGATGTGCGCGGGGGTGTAGCCGGTGTAATTGTGAGGTTGATAGAGAACCAAATGCTGCCGGTCCATGCGTGCCCAGCGCCATAAGATTTCCTGCCCCGGATGGGAGGAAGACAACGGATCGGAGCGTTCATCGCCGGTCAGACGCAGGCGGATGCTCCCCGCTGTGGGATTGGAGCAGATAAAGATGGCGTACACGCCATTTAGTGAGAGCGGATAGGAGAGCGGGGGCAGTCCGGCGGAATCGGCCGTATTGCCATAAAGGGCATTGCCTAAAGTAACCCCGGCGGAATTGCCCTGGTTGAATTTCCAATTCCATTTTCGGTCCGATTCACTAACGTTTTCATCGGTTGAAATGGCATCTTGGGTTGTGACATTCGACCAGTCTTCAATATAGATAACATCGTGGTTGTCGATTTTGATTGAGACGGTTTCCGATTTCAGCAAATCATTCTCAATCGACCGAATCTCAATCCGGAAGTCAATATCAACAACTCCATCGTGTTGCGCTTCGGGATAAGGATTGAAAATTATGGTGCGTTCCAGTCCGGCTGTGCGGCGTTCTACGATTTTGCCTTCGGCAATCCATGCCTGCCAGTCTGTTCCGGGCGACAGTCTTTTGGCCGTATCAGAGAGATTGGGAATGGCCTTGGCGGATTTCCAAGTTTCCGCGCCTCGTGGGGACCATGAGCAGGAAACTTCGACGAGATCAGGAGCGTCATGGGGGACGGTGTAGCTAATTTCGATATAACGGGTGATGGGATCGATTTGTGCCGAAGCGCAAATTCCAGTGGTGGCCGTTAGTATAAGAACGGAAGCCAAAGCAAGCGCATATTTCTTCATGGGTACGTAAATTTCCGGTTTGTGGTTCATTATCCAATTCCCATCACGTCAGTTTCAGCAAATGCGTCAATAACATGTGGATTTTACCATAGGTTGGGAATCGATCCTATTTGGAGGATAAAGATTCTTTGAGGCCCGTGGTGCGGCGGGGGATTTAGTAGGGCGGCACCATGCACGTCGAAACGATTAGTTATTTGAATCACGAAAACACGAAAGGGGCACGAAGGGCACGAAAACAGGATTTTTTTATTCCTTGCCTACAGATTGTAGAGCAGTGGTGATGATGATTGTTAATGTCCGATTCTGATAGGTAATTACAGGTGGTTGGCAAGGTGCATGAGGTGTAGTAATGTGTGTGATCTGCAGCAATGTGCGTGAGATGCGATAATACATACAGGATGTTGTGATGCAAAATGGCAAAGGATGGGATCATGGATGTCAATAATAAAATTGCCCGCCGGGATGTTCTGCGTTCAGCCTTGGCCTTGGGGGCACTGGGGTCAGTCAGCCGCTACGCTACGTCCGAGGAAAATTCATACAAGAATGTTCTTTTGTTAATTGCCGACGACCACGGGCTGGATATGCCGGCCTATGGGAATCGTGTGATCCAGACTCCCAACTTGGACAATTTGGCGGCGCAGGGTGTTTTTTTTCGCCATGCCTATTGTACAACACCCAGCTGCAGCGCCAGCCGTTCGTGCATTTTGACCGGTTTGCATAACCACAGGAATGGTCAATTCGGGCATGCCCACGATTACAATCACTTTTCCACTTTTAATTGGATTCAATCTCTTCCGCAGTTGCTTAAAAATCGGGGCTATACAACAGGCGTTATCGGAAAACTGCATGTCAGCCCGGCATCAACATTTCCATTCGATTCCGCATCGCTCGATCTTCCTGATTTTTTGCATAATCGAAATGTTACGGCGATGGCAAAGAAAGCCAAGCAATTCTTTGAAGAGAACCGTGACCATCCGTTCTATCTGCATGTGGGATTTGCCGATCCACACCGTTACCGAAAAGGATTCGGAAACCAAATTGACGGTTTGGAAAATCCGCCTGTTACCTATTCTCCAAACGATGTGAACATACCCGGCTTTTTGCCCGATTGGCCAGTCGTCCGTCAAGAATTAGCAGAGTACTATCAGTCTGTCAGCCGTATGGATTACGGTGTCGGTTTGATTTTGAAGGCTTTGAAAGAAGCGGGGAAAGACAAGGATACGCTGGTAATTTACCTAAGCGATAACGGGATCGCTTTCCCGGGGGCGAAAACCAATTTATACGATCCGGGAGTGCGCCTGCCATTTATTGTCTGTTCCCCTCTGCAAAAAAAGAGGGGGATCGAGAATAACGCCATGATCTCATTTGTGGATTTGGTCCCGACGATTTTGGAGTGGACGGGGGCCGATGCTCCTCCGTATCCATTGCACGGGCGTTCGTTTCTTCCGATTCTTGAAGAGGAAAATCCATCAGGTTGGGATGAAGTTTTCTTTTCACATACTTTCCATGAAATCACGATGTACTATCCATCGAGGGGAATTCGTACACGCCGGTATAAATATCTCAACAATCTTGCGCACCAGCTCCCTTTTCCCTTTGCGAGCGATCTTTATGCATGCGCCACGTGGCAGGAGGTGCTTAACCGTAAGAGTCAAACCTATGGGCCACGGCGCGTTGCGGATTATATCCACCGTCCGGCAGAAGAGTTGTATGATTTGGAGAACGATCCGCTTGAACTCAACAACCTTGCAGGCACCCCTGCGGCCAAAAGTGCGCTCGAGGAGCATCGGCGGCGTACGCTCGAATTTCGTGAACAGACCAAAGACCCTTGGTTGATTCTTAATAATTATGCCGAGATGTGAATATCAATATGATCGCGTTTACAATCCGAATGAGGCGAATTGGAATATGAAGAATTTTATAGTCTTTGGTATTGTCAGTTTTTTGATTGTATCAGTATTGTTTTCCGCATATGGACAGCAAGAGGTGAGATGTCTTTGTGAGAAACCTAAAATAGAGCCGCTTATACGAGGGGCGTTGTGGTGGCTAACTTCGGCCTATGACGGTTGGACCGAAGATGATTGGGAGAAGGCGATCCAGGCGCAATGCGATGTCGGTTTCGATGTGCTTTGGATTTTTAATACGCCTGCGCTGCTTAAACAGGCGGAGCAGGAAGGCCAGAATAATAGACAAGATACAAGGTTCGATGTTCTTGATACGGTCTATCGAATTGCCGCCGAAAAGAAAATGCGGATCATTGCCGATTTGCCGAAGGGGGGATGGTATCAAAAGAATTCACAAGAAGAAATTCTTGCGATCAATACTGAATATATCCGGAAGTATCATGCGCGGTATGGTCATTATCGGTCGTTTTGGGGGTGGTATCTGAATTACGAGATCAATCCTATTGCACCGGATGACAAAGAGGAGTCGTTGTTTTGGCGTAAATTGTGGCGGGATATCTCGGACGAATGTCATCGTGTAGCTCCCGGTTCAGTTGTGACGATCTCCCCTTTCTTTCTGCTCGATAAAGATCGTGTGCGTGGTTTCATTTATCTTGAACCGGAGCAATATGCCTCATGGTGGGGGGAGACGCTTGCGGCATCAAAGATCGATATTTTGATGTTACAGGATTCCGGAGAGCATCTGTCTTTCTTTACATTAGAGCAGCGCAAACCTTTTTTTGAGGCGGTACGTAATGCATGCCATAAAGCCGGAGCACAATTTTGGGTGAATGTGGAAACCGGAGAGGCACATGTGGATGATTGGGATGACTATTTGAAACGTACCAAAGAAAAGAATGTGCCGTGGCGTTTCACTCCCATTGAATGGCTTGAAAAGAAATTGCATTTGGCCGCCTGCTATGGGGACGGTATCATTAACTGGGGGTATTTTCCTTTCATGGATCCACTGCCCGCCAAGCCGGGAGAAGCGGATTTTAATGAGCGGGCCCAAAACGCTTACCAAGCCTACAAAGCCTATTACGAACGAATCAAGAAATAATTTGTAGTATTAGTGAGACGCGCCATCGGCCTGGGATGGCGGGCCCCGGCAGTGCCCCAGGGACGCTGAATATCCTATGGCGATTGTGTATACTCTCAATCATGGCAGGGCTTATGGACAAGCCTATTTTTGAATAGGAGCCGACTTTGAATATGAAATGCTTAAACCGTCGTCAATTTTTAGGGCAGAGCGCTGCCGTACTCGGCGCTATCGCCACAGCATCTACGCCATTTGCATCAGAGACCAGCGCAGGAAAACGTTCATGCACGGATAAGGTTGTTTTGGGACGTTCGGGTGTGAAAGTAACTCGTTTGGGATGCGGCACGGGAACCAATGGGGGGGCCATACAGCGCGAGTTGGGACAAAAAGAGTTCACCCGGATGATCCGCCATGCCTATGACAACGGAATACGTTTCTTCGACACGGCCGATAGCTATGACGGGATGCATGAGATGCTGGCGGAGGCCCTAAAGGGGATTGACCGTTCGACATACGCCATTCAGACGAAAATGAGATTGCATGACGGCGCCAGCCCGATGAAAGATACTGACCGATTCCGTAAGGAGTTGAATAGCGACTATTTCGATTCATTTCTTTTGCATTGCATGCAGGCTCCGGACTGGACGACTTCACAACATAAACTCATGGATGAGTTGGAAGAAGCCAAGCAAAAAAAGATTGTGTTATCGCACGGTGCTTCCTGCCATGGGTTGAAGGCACTGAAAGACATGCCGGGGTGCGAGTGGTTGGATGTGGCTTTGCTCCGTGTGAATCATGATGGGACACACATGGATGGCCCGGAAGGCACGTGGGCTGAGCCGGGAAGTCACGACGAAGCGGTAGCGGAAATCAAGAAAATCCACACATCCGGCACAGGTGTTGTCGGTATGAAATTGATCGGCAACGGCGATTTTACAAAACCGGAACGGCGCGAAGCCTCAATCCGTTATGTCATGAGCCTCGATTGTGTGGATGCCAGTGTAATTGGTTTTAAAAGCACGGCCGAAATCGACGAAGCCATGCGTCTCATGGATACGTATTTAAATGTTTAACGAGCAGATGATTTAGAACCGCATTTCCATTTTGCGGTTTAGTTGCCGCCGGCCTGTATTCCGCCAGGTCCGGCGCGGAGGATATCTCCCGTACTTAAAAGGCCATTGGAAGCCTCATAAATCAATTGTCCTGGTCCGGTGTTTTCACATGCCCAGACTTTGCGATCCGGACCTTGGGAAACGAATGCAAAGCGGAACTTGTTTTCTGTCATATGCAATTCGCTGGCGACGGTCTGAAGAAAACCCCAGTGGCCAAATCCCGGAAATGATACCCAGCTGTCATAAGTGACATAATTGGGACAATTGTCGCTCAATTTCACCTTGTCGCTGTCGCCGAACGGATCGATCGGAAGTGAGGACATATATTCAATCGGTGTGGTGAGCGCGATCCAGCGTCTTTCAATCGGATCGTTGCCGTGAGGATTTCCATTGGTCCATGGGTAGGCCTGATTGTCGAGGAAATACAGTTCCATCGAATCGGCAAAACTTCGCTGTTCGGAATGGACCTTTGCGATTTTCGCCCGAGTTTGTGCGTTTAGAAAATTGGGAACCGCAATAGCCGCCAAAATGCCAATGATTGCAACAACAATAAGCAGTTCAATCAGTGTAAAACCACGCCGTCTCAAAATCATTTTATACCCCCAATGTTCAATAATTCGAGCTGCTGCCAGCGGTTTGTGCGAATTATTGCATTACACATCATAGCACAATTGCAAAATGTTGACATAATTCAAGATAGAGAGTACTCATGATGCTGCGCTGTAATGTGTGATTGTGTTTATCTTTAAAATAACCAAATAGTTGCATACGTTTCGATTGAATTTTGGGGTCGAACCGGGTTATGCGGAGAGGGATGTTTCATGAAACGCCGTGAATTTATTGAGGATATAACCTGCGGAAGTCTGTCTTTGATCTGCACGACGGCTTATTTAAGCGGCAACGCTTGGGGGGCGGCAAGCACGCCTGATTATGAAATTTCCCGTGTTGTTCCAACCCGGTTGTTTGATGGTACGCAATGTTGGTGCCATCCGCGGGCGGGAATTGTCCCGGCCCCGGGCGGGGGTGAGACGCCACGGGCCGTGATGACTATGAATACGTTGAATTTGGAGGGAAGCGATGTCTTTAAAGGAATGTACAGTCTGTGGACGGACAACCTTGGACAGAATTGGTCCGAGCCGGCATTGTCGGAATCGCTTGCGCCACGGTATGAGACCATTGACGGCATCCGGCGTCCGGTTGCGATCTCTGATTGCCAGCCATGTTGGCATCAACAATCCAAGAAACTGCTGGCAACCGGACATACGGTTGTGTATACGCCCGAATGGCGTGTGACGCACCCACGCCCGCGCCATACCGCGTATTCGATTTATGATCCCCAAACGGATCAATGGTCACTTTGGCGGAAGATGGAAATGGCCGATCCTGTGGAGTTTGGAGATTGCGGAGCCGGTTGTGTCCAGCGATACGATTTGCCTGATGGGACTATTCTTTTGCCGGTGTATTTCCGTCCGCCGGGGAAAAATTCGCATGTGACTGTTACGCGTTGCTCCTTTGATGGAGATATGTTGCGTTACAAAGAGCACGGAAATGTATTAAGCCGGGAGGACGAGACGCGGGGACTTCATGAGCCATCGATGACGCGCTTCGATGATGTGTTTTATCTTACGCTTCGCAACGATAAACAGGGATTTGTGACGAAGAGCAAAGACGGGCTGCATTTCGAGCCGATTCGAACTTGGACGTTTGACGATGGCACGGAGTTGGGAAATTACAATACCCAGCAACATTGGGTGACTCACAGCGACGGGTTGTTTTTGGTTTATACACGCAGAGGCGCCGAGAACGATCATGTGTTCCGCAACCGCGCGCCTTTGTTTATGGCTCAAGTGGATACGAATCGTTTATGTGTGATCCGCAAAACGGAACGGATCGTGGTTCCCGAACGCGGGGCGCGGTTGGGGAATTTCGGTGTTGCCGATATTAGCGAGAATGAAACTTGGGTGACCGTAGCGGAGTGGATGCAGCCCAAAGGATGTGAACGTTATGGCAGCGATGGGAGTGTATTCGTTGCCAAGATTCAGTGGAAAAATCCGAACCGTTCCGCGCGGTTGTTGTAGTGAATAACATTTGTTATTTCGATTTGGTTCTAAAGTGAAAAACAGGCCGGTTTTGTATTCCGGCCTGGATTATGCTTCTTGCTATCAGTAAAAGTTTTGAATTAGCGTCCTTCTAGTTTTTTGCGTTCGGCAATCAAGAGTTCCATCCATGATTTCATGTATTTGCCGTGATCATGGAAAGTCCGTCCACTGACCAGATTGCCATCGACCACACAAGGTTCATCGACAAAGATGCCGCCGCAGACTTCCAGATCGAATTGGCATTTACCCACCGTCGCCATCCGTCTGCCTTTGACACAGCCGGCATACGCGGGGATCTCGACGCCATGGCATACGCAGCCTATCGGCCTGTTGGATTCAAAGAAATATCGTGTGATTCGGACTAGGTCTTTGTCATAACGGATATATTCCGGTGCGCGTCCGCCGCTGAAGAAAATACCAACGTACTCTTCAGGTTTAACATCTTTGAAAGCGATGTCGGCCTGGATTGAATAGCCGGGATATTCCTTTGTGATTGTCCAACCCGGTTTGACTTCATGCAGAACCATCTCGTAGCGGCGTTTTTCAGGCGCGGTGACGACGGGTACGAAATCATCTTCCTGTAAACGATAAAAGGGATAAAGCGTATCGACTGTTTCTGTAGCGTCACCGACGACGATCAATACCTTGTTCATGCTATTTTTCTCCTGTGCCTCCGAGTTCTGAACGAGTCCTGCGATTCCAACTGTACCGGCCGCGAGGTAGTAACACATTTCGCGGCGGTTAGGATTCATTCCGCCGGCTGCGGCTGGTGGTGATCCATCCTTTTCTTGTTTCATCAAAGTCCTTTCCTTTATGCCGTAACCAAAACTATGAAATCAAGTCCATGCCAACACGATCATGACATTAGAATGTTGCCTTCACAGTCAGAAAAAACAAGGTCAGATTCAAGGATTTGCCGATGAGCCAGTTTCTTTAGGTAATAAAGTGTCGGGCCGGTGATATGCATGTTGTTCAAGAATGGTTGGGTGTAATTGACATCACCGTATTGCGCGCCGCCGACATGGATCGGTATCTTTTTGTCACCGACTTTTCTCCATTGGCCGTTATGGTTGTTCCAGTCCACTCCCTCTGTCAAGAAACCATGGTCACCATGATGGTGAAGGGCGGCTGTGCGAAGAATGGTCAGTCCTTTCAACTCATAATCGAGATTGCGACACAGATGTGCCGCTTCGAAGTATGCATAGGCCGCTTCTGCGTTTTCCCATAGGTAAGCGGTATCCCAAGATTCCTCCATCATGAGTAAGCCCTGCGTTGCCACGCCGTTACGATCATCTTTCATTTCAAAAGATTCGAGCCCGCCAAGGCAGTGTTCAAGCGCCCAGTTAACTAAATCGTCATCACGCAGCAGCGAAGCGGCGCGGATCAATGTGCGAAATCCAATGGAATACGCCACGTTTTCATGGTCATCATACGTATCGTGATTGCAGCTGCCAAAAGCGCCGCCGATATCCCGGAAAACAGAAGCGGCGCGGCGGACTTCGTTGTGGTAATCACGTTCGCCACGCTGTGTCAGTTCTATCCAGAGCCAAAGAAGGAAGGTTGCATCGCCACTATGGTCGAATTGCTTATCTTCACTCTTGCCATTTGCAGTGAGCGAATAAGGAGTTCCATCAGGAGTGACACGGCGCGCATACCAGCCGTTTTTGCATTTCGGTGTGTTCCGCCACACCCAATCGGCAATACTTAGGGCGGTTTTTCGCAGACGTTGTTTGAGATTGCCCTCTACTTCATCTGAAGCCCATAAAAACTGGAGTGCGATCAACGCAGAGGAGCCGGGACAGAACCATGTATCGAAACGATCTTGATGTAAGTAATTCAAAAACCGCTTGTCGGTCGATATTTCCCGATACGGACGTAGAAAGCCGTCTTTTTCTATGAAATCCCCTTCAAGGGCGTGATGCAAAACAGAAATACCGATAGCCCTGAGCCGTTGGTCATCGAGCATGCGTGCAAAGCAGAGCATTTCATGGGCCGCGCCGACGGCATTTGCGGCCCAGCCGATACCCTCCAAATCTCCAAACTCATGCCATGGTTGAGGAATTCCATCTGGATCCACAAAAGTAGAGTTTGCGCACAAGTTGCCACGATACACAGCCATGCATTTGCGTGTCGTGAAGCGAAGCGAATCCTTCATGCTGTCGGCAATTGTGTATGTTGGAGATGCAGCCCGATAGAATTTACCCTCCATTTCAGCATTTGAGGTTGCGCCCATTGCCATCTGGTGCAGATTTGCACCACCCAGAAACGCACCGACGGCAACTGTCTTTGCCACAAATTCTCTTCGCCCCAAACTTGGGATCGATGAATTGGAGACGTTTGTCTCCACATCGGTAGCGGCGTTCATAGGATCAAGATTCATGATGATGTTTCCTTTCTTCAGATATTGGAAGTGCAAACATCGTGCTTATTGAACCCAGAAAGAAAATCGTATCGCATTGCACATTTGAAAAGCGATATGATCGTGATCATCGACGGCAAGTTGTCAGAATCATCATCATCCCCCGCTATGCGTACACCTCGATCATGTATAGAAGGCATAGATGCTTGCGTTTTGATTGAAGAGCCGGAGGCGCACCATCTGACCGGAGGGCAAACGGGGATTGTCCTTCCAGCGTATTGGCTGACGTAAGGCATCGGTTTTGATTGGAATACAATCGGCGCGAGCAAAGCCTTTGATCGGATTTCCATATTCATCGATCAGAGCGGCCTCTATCCAACCATCCGGCTTTGTTTCTGCATTGAGAAAAATATCCGAGCCGACTTTAAATGGATGTGTCAATAGCTCGGCTTCGATATCGATGGAGCGATACCCGCACCAACGGTCTGTGCGAATAGAACGGCAGCCGATACTCGGGCCCCCCGCCGCTTTGCCCTTACCACTATGAGATCTCGTTGAGGCGCTGTAATAAATCCATTGACGATCTTCAACCTGGACCGGAGGCGTGCCCATGGTTGGACGTACTTGCCTGCTTTCCCAGGTTCCCGGACGCGGCCCGATGATCGGCTTGCGTAGCGGCTCGCGGAACCATTGCAGCCCATCGAGGCTGTGGCAGAGTTCGAGCCAGGTGTCGCCGCTGGGGATGTCGTACATTTGCGCAAAACCGATATAGAGTCCGTGTGAAATGAATACGTTCATTCCATAAAACTGTTTGTCACGACCGCGTATGCATGGGCGGTCACCAGGCGTATCTTTCAATTGGGCTTCGTCTGTGAGATGAAATCCATCCGCGTCACGTTCATCCGTATTCAAGACGGTTCTTGGCGAACTCCAATGGATTAAGTCATGGCTTTCCATGCAACAAAGCATTCGATTGACTTCCCTGCTTAATTCGACATAAAGCGGAGGACGCCCATAGGTTCGATAGACCTTCCTTTGAGGATCGTACAAAAGGCAATTGGACGTATCCATCCAACCGCGCACAACCGGGTTGTGCCCACCCGCGAACCAGTGGATGCCATCGTCGGAATAGGCGATGCAGAATCCGCACTCGCCTTCTTTGCCGACATTTGCCAAATAGAGGGCGGTGTAGCGCGCTTTGGCGCATGGATGCGGTTGTTTTTGCGCATCTAAGACACAGAAACCTTCAGGCCCGGCGGTCCCCACCAACAAACGACCGTTTTTATCTCTTTGTTCCAAATGAAGGAACGCATTCGGCCCTACTTTGTATTTGGGATTGACAAGATTAAAATTGGGGAGTTCCCAGTTTAGGCCATCCCAGCTGGTCGCGTAGTACTCACAATAAATAGGTGGAGCCAAGTACCACATCCGAAACTGCCCATCCGGCTCGCGAAAAACACTGCCATAAGCCCAGGCATTCTTGAGCAAAGGCCCTTCACGGACAGGCTCCGGATTCGAAATTTCCCGCCGCATGGCATAAGTCTGAGCGACGATGCTTTGGTCTAATAGAAGGTAGCCCTTTGTATCGGATTGTGCTGCATCTTCTTTTAACGTTTTGCGGATATTCGTAGAGCTGCATGCCGCCAAAGACAACGCGCCGAGTGTGCCGACGAATTCCCGACGTGAAAACGCCGACGAACTGTAATTTCGGATTATGTTCATACTCAAATACCTTGCTGATTCAACGTGTTTCCTTTGATGTTTCGATTGTGAACCAGCATGGCTGCAATGACAACCGGAAAGAATTTTGAGTAAAAGCCGTTGTCTACTACCTAAAACGCCGGATCAATCTCGATGTCTTCGCAGGTCCCCCAAGTCATGGCCGGGCCCTCCGATGGACGAATGTTGACCTGATCAAGTTTTATGTTCTTGACTTCATTGGCATAGAAACCTTTGGCGGCGCTGATTGAAATGTCCCGCAATTCAACATTCTCTATCGGTGCATCCGGCAGTCCCGTAATAGTAACGGCCTCCCTTTTGGCGCCTTTGCAAGAAATGGACTCGAAATAGAGGTTGCGAAACAGCGGGGCCTTGCCGCCATTTGAACTGAACCAGGCTTTGTAATCGGTTTGGATTCGTATGGCCTGGGTTTCGATATCGCGCATGGCGATGTTTTTGAACCAGAGATTTTCGACAACACCACCCCGTCCGCGTGTGGATTTGAGGCGGATGCCGATCAGGGTTTGATTGAAGACGTTATCGTGCGCGTAGACATTGTGGATATCACCGCTCATATCGCTGCCGAAAACAACACCACCGTGGCCCTGTTCTGTATAGTTGTAGCGTATGACTATATTCTCCGTGGGTTTGCCAACACGCCAGCCGTCTTCATTGAGACCTGATTTCATACAGATACAGTCATCGCCGGTATTGAAATAGCAGTATTCGACCAATGCATTTTTGGATGAATCTAAATTGAGGCCATCGGTGTTGGGGCCACCGGTGGTAAGTATCTTTAAGTTGCGGGCGATGATGTTTTCACAGTAAATCAATTGGATGGTCCAGAACGGCCCTGCCTCTGAAATCGTAAAACCCTCAAGAAACACATTTATGCAGTTGATGGGAGCGATTAATTGGGGGCGGAAGCCGTCTTCGGGCGTCCCATAAATGCGTTCATCAGGTGGGATTCCTTTTAAGACTTGGTTTTCGTACAGCTTATAGGCATTGGGTTGCTGGACTTTTTCCCACGTCCACCATTTGACGCCATTGCCCTCGATTGTGCCCGGGCCGGTAATGGCGATGTTGGTGCAATCTCGCGCATAGATCAGCGGAGAGTAGTTGTAACATTCGAATCCCGCCCAGCGCGTGAATACAACCGGCAGATAGTCATCGGGGTTGTCGGAAAAGTACAATACGGCTCCATCCGCCAGGTGGAGATTGATATTGCTTTTTAAATGAATCGCGCCTGTCAGCCATTTGCCCTCCGGCACAAGAACGGTCCCGCCACCTGCATTAGCACAGGCATCTATGGCATCGGAGATGGCGGCGGAATTGTTTGTTTTGCCATCGTTCTTGGCTCCATGATCCTGGATGTTGAATGTTCGATCCGGGAAAACGGGGCGACTGAGTTGAGGCATGGGAAACGGCGCATCGATTGGCTGGATTTCATCGGGAATGTTTTTGAGGAAGGCGGGTGATTCGCAAAAGGCCGGGGCAGTGAGCAACACGGCCATTGTTCCGACAATCCAGACAGTGCGTGTTGGCAAAGACATTTTTAAAATCAGTTTGTTCCAATTGTGATGCCATAACATTTTGCGATACCTGCCAATGATTATTGTGCGCTCTGTATATTGTTGGTCGAAATCCTGGTTGTGAATAGTGGCAAATCCAATGTTTCTGTGGCAGGATAATTATCCCGAGATTTGGAAGTGTGTGTGGGGGATATAATTGGGCGGCGCTACGCTTGCCTGGGGCTTCAGCCTTTTGTCCTTTCAGGACATGGTGTGGGTGTTTAAGAAGTTGGTAGATGGAGATATGTGTGATTATTTGAATCACGAAAACACGAAAGAAGAGTGAAGGGCGCAAAAATTTTACAGAGTTGGTGGATAGCGGGGGAGTTTTTGGAGTAAAAAAAGCATGCTACCGCCTCTTGTGCTAACGCACCCAGACAAGCGAGTTGCGCTGGGCCACCCGGTCGAGATAAAATCGTTTAATGAATTAATTAAAAAAGCCCGGGAGGTTTTTGTCTCCCGGGCTTTTTGCATTTGTATACGGCGGCTGTGTAGATCAGCCGGGGGCGAGGGGGGATTCGAATTTTTCCTTGCGGCGTTTGCGGGCCTCACCCAATGTTTTGGTGACACGAGTCATGACCCGCTGGCGGGTGGTATGCAGCGCATGGGCCATTTCATCGGCCAGGAATTTACGCGCACTGGTAAAAACATCGCCCTCGTCTTTGGGTAATTGCCCCAAAAGTTTCTGGCGGTTGAAGGCCTTACGGACAATATCGATGATTCCTTCGAGATCGCGGGATTTAATAACTTCCTGCGACTCAAACACATCGAATTCATACAGGTCGATATCTTCGATCTGGTCCTCTTCCAAAAAGACCGGCGGCTCGCCAAGTTTTTCGAAGATTTCCTCCACGCGTTCTTCATTCAAAGGTTCCCGCAATCCGCCGGAATGAGCGACAGAAAACGGGACCATAATGTCCACATCGCCACTGGAGAGCACGTAAAATTCCATGGTTTCTCCACTCACTTCTTGTTTGCGAATGGCCTTGATGCGGCACAAACCGAGTCCCGGTTTGATGACGTATGATCCGACACGGAATTGAGTCATGTTATGCACTCTCTACTTGATCTTCGTACACCAGCATCGGCTCGGACTGACGGGTTGCGACTTCGCGTGTGATAACGCATTTGGAAATGCCCGTGCGTGACGGGATTTCGTACATCACATCGAGCATTACCTTTTCGAGAATCGCGCGAAGCCCCCGGGCGCCGGTCTTCCGGGCCAAGGCCTGCTGAGCGACTTCCCTTAATGCTTCCGATGTGAACTCCAGGTCCACACCTTCCAGTTCGAACAATTTCTGATACTGCTTGCAAACGGCGTTTTTCGGCTTGGTCAAAATATCCAGCATGGCTTCTTCGCTCAGCTCATTAAGAGCCGTGATCGAAGAAAACCGGCCGACGAATTCCGGAATCAGGCCGAACTTGATCAAGTCTTCGGGTTCGACCAGACGGAGAATGTTTTCCCGTGCTTCTTCTTCGGTGATTTCATCCTCTTGTTCCGCACCGAAACCGATAACCTTTTTTCCGATACGCCGTTCGATGATATCTTCGAGTCCCACAAAGGCGCCGCCGCAGATAAAGAGTATATCCGACGTGTTTACCTGGATAAATTCCTGATGCGGATGTTTGCGTCCGCCTTGGGGCGGGACATTGGTAACCGTGCCTTCAATAATCTTCAAGAGCGCCTGCTGAACGCCTTCACCCGAGACATCCCGTGTAATCGAGACATTCTGTGTGGTCCGCGCGATCTTGTCGATTTCATCGATATAAATAATGCCGCGTTCGGCCTTTTCAACGTTATATCCCGTCGCCATCAGCAGTTTGAGGATAATATTTTCAACATCCTCGCCGACATAACCGGCTTCGGTCAACGTTGTGGCATCCACAATGGTAAACGGCACGTTGAGGATTTTGGCCAACGTTTGAGCAATGAGTGTCTTGCCGGAGCCGGTCGGCCCAAGCATGAGGATATTGCTCTTGGTCAACTCCACATCGTTGCTTACCGCTTCGTGATAGCGGATGCGTTTAAAATGATTGTGAACGGCCACGGCGACCGTTTTTCGCGCTTTTTCTTGTCCGACAACATACTGCCCCAGCGATTCTGCGATTTCCTGCGGTTTTAAAAACTCGCGCAATTCGACCTCGATTTCTTCATCGAGAACGCTGTTGCACAAAAGTACGCATTCGTTGCAGATATACGCAGGCTGAGACGTGTGCTTCTGCGGAGGGCCGGCTATCAGTTTCTTGACTTCGTCCTGATGTTTCCCACAGAACGAACAATACAGAGGTTTACCTTTACTCAAGGTGTCCATCGGCATCCTCACCCACCTTGTATCACGTTCACATCCACGATGGCCTACCTAAGGCCGGATGTGCGTGTCTTATTTATTCTCGTTCTCGCCCGAAGACGCTTTGTCTCGATCTTGTTTTTCCGCTTTGTGTTCATAAATCGTATCGATTAGACCGTATTCTTTGGCTTCATGCGGATTCATGAACCGGTCGCGGTCCGTATCGACTTCAAGCTGCTCAACCGGCTGGCCTGTATGGTATGACAAAATCTCATTGATTTTCTGTTTGGTTTTAAGCATCTCTCTGGCGTGAATTTCGACATCGGATGCTTGTCCGCTGAATCCACCCAATGGCTGGTGGATCATGATCCGGGCATTGGGCAAGGCAAACCGTTTGCCCGTTGAACCGGCGGCCAGCAATACCGCGCCCATACTGGCGGCCAGACCCATGCAGGTTGTCGCGACTTTGGGTTTGACATACTGCATGGTGTCATAAATCGCCAAACCCGCCGAAACGGAACCGCCGGGGCTATTCACATACAGCTGAATATCTTTTTCAGGATCTTCAGCCTGCAAAAAGAGCATTTGTGCGATCACCAAGTTGGCAAGATGGTCATCAATTGCGCTGCCGATAAAAATGATTCGATCTTTTAACAGCCGAGAGTAGATATCGTAGGCGCGTTCCCCACGATTGGTTTGCTCAACGACCATAGGTACCAGAACCATCGCTGTTTATCCTCCTAACCGCCTTGTTTGGCTACAGGCGGATCGCGGTTCATATTCGAATTGCCAACGAATTACGAAATCACGTACTCAATACAATATGCTTATTCGTACTTATTCGCTTTCTTCGTTGTCCTTCGCTTCCGGTTTCGTTTCTGCATCAGCAGGCGCCGGGCTGTCCGATTCTGTATCCGTATCAGCAGCACCGGATTCCTGTTCGGACGCCTTTTGAGCAACCGATTCAACCTCACCCTTACCCAAGGCAATTACATGATCAACAACTTTTTCTTCTAATGCCAAGCGTTCGTAATACGGACGCAAATTGTAATGTTCAATCTGTTGATAGTACCACGCCGGATCCGATTGATTCCGTTCGGCCAATGCGCTGATAAACGTTGCGTATTCTTCCGGAGTTACCTCAATGTTCTCCTTTTTGGAGATTTCATCGAGTATCAAGGTCAGCCGGGATTCTTTTTCGGCTTGCTCGCGGTTTTGAGACACGAGGCCCGACTCTTCGCCGGATGCGCCTGCGTTACGCCGATCCATATCCTGAACCGCGTTGATGTAATTGAAACGGGCCTCGATCATCGAAGGCGGAAGCGCGAATTGGTTGAGTTTCAAAAGTTCTTCGCGGACTTTTTCGCGCGTTTCTTGCATCTGACGCGCATCTGCGTTGGCTTTTAAAGACTCTTTTACCTGCTCCTTGAGCTGATCTAATGTTTCAAAATCGCCGAGATCCTTGGCAAATTCATCATCGAGTTCCGGCAGTTCGCGTTCGCGGATATCAACGACCTTTACATGCAGGACCGCTTCTTTGCCACGCCGGTCTTCGACGTGATAATCATCGGGAATGGATACGGTGATATCTTTTTCTTCGTCGACTTTCATGCCGACGAGGCCATCCTCTAATCCGGGGAGGTAGCGGCCGGTGCCTAATTCCAAGTTGATGCCGTCAGCGGTCGCTTCAGGGAACGGATCCTCACCGATTTGAGCATTGGAATTGATGGTAAGTACATCGCCCTCTTGTGCGCCACGCGGCTCAGCCGGAGAAACGAAACTCGCCGCGGCTTTGCGGAGCTCTTCGAGCTGCTCGACAACCTGTTTTTCGGTGACGCGCGACTTTTTCTTTGACGGTTCGATCTTGGTGTAATCGGCCAGTTCGAATTCCGGGAAGAATTCGGCGTTCACATTAACAATGAATTCTTTCCCCTCTTCGATTTCTCCGAATTCATCAAATTGCGGAGCCGAAGCGGCACGCAGATCCAATTCTTTGCATGCGTCCTCAAAAGCTTGTTCGGCGGCCTGTTGGAGCGCTTGTTTCTCCAAGTGTTTGCCATACCGCATCTTGAGGATTTTCCTCGGAGCGCGGCCTCGCCGGAAACCCGGAATATCCACGTTCTTGACGAACTCATCGTACGTCTTGTCGATCTCTACGCGGAGGTCATCCGCCGGTACTTCAATCTTGAGGCTTTTTACGCAAGCCGATGTTTCTGTATTTTCTACAATCTTCACTGGTGGCTCTCTCCTCGAGCTCTAACATTGGAGTTTAAGCGAAAAAAGACCAGTCCGAGACCACAGTGGTTCGACCTGGCCTGATCTTAGCAGATTATCATAGCGGAGGTGCGTTGAACTCCGAAGTAACCGGTTCTTTATAAAGCCGTATCGCCCCGGGTCAAGATCCCATGCGGTAAAGGCGCTTGCGGCTTTCATGACATCGGCGCTGCAAACTCGATCATGGACGGCATTTGGCCGCAAGATTGTTCTTTCTAGATTACATGTTGCCGGTGGGATCCAGTTCTAACGCCGCGCGGATTTGGCGAAAAGCATTGTCCTCAAGGCGGGCCTGATGGTAGCGAATCGCCAGTTTGCGGCGCAGACCGGGATCATAGGGATTCATCTTTACAGCCTTTTCCAAAGCGATTAGAGAGTCATCTTCTCTTTCCAGGTATCGCAAGCGTTCAGAGCATCGAACAAGTAACTCCGCCGAACTGTTTTCATCATCATTCAATACGCGCATGGCTGAGTTGACACATAAGTCGCGGTTACGAGACATATCCGAGATGTCGGAGAGCAGCATCAAGTCCCAAGCGGCATCTGACAAAAGCATATATCCCCAGGGAGCCAGAGGCGGCCACTGAGCCGCTTGTTTTGCCAACAGTTCGAGTTCGGTGATGTCGATTTTTTCTCCCCCATGCTCACCGGATGTGGATCGATTACGCAGGTTGAGGTACTTCACAATCGGGTGATTGGGAAGTGTCTGCTGCAGATGGGCAACTACGGCTTCGTCGGTTAAGGGGCCCGGCAAGAGACCGGCCACTCGGAGAGAGGTGGATATCTCACCGCCCGAGAGCACGGCCGCAATCAAGTAGATTATTGCGCCGGTTCCCCATAGGGCTTTTGCGGCCATTGATCCGATGTTTGAGGAATAAGAGCGTCCTGCGGCGAATGAAGTAGTAAGCGAAGTATCTGCACCATAAAATTCGGTCGAGAGGCCATCCGCCTCTTCCCGGCTCTTCTGATCTTGCGGCAGTGAGTTGAGTGCCCACCACAAAAGAGGGTCGAGGATTCCGGCTCCGCTGACAAACGACCAGATTGCAAAGCCTGCCAAACGGGATAGATACACGGCTCGCTGCTCATGCAGCAATGAATCCCTTTGAAAAGCGCGGAAGAGGTTGATTGCCACATTCCAGAGGCAGGCGGCAACAAGCATTTTCCAGGCGAAACCGGATAGTCCCAATGACGCGCCTTTGTCCGGGGATATGCCGGGAGTCAGCGCCGCGATTTTGATTTGCAAAACATAAAGCCAATCAAACCAGTTAATTAGGTTTCCAGATTGGCTAAATTTGGTGACAGCCGCAAATAGGATTGCCGCCAGACTCAGGCAATACGCTGCAATCGACCTTACCTTATGATTCCCGCCGCTATCCCTAAGAGCGCGATTCCATCCCGAAATGATCCCTATGATGCAGGCCGCCACGCCAATAGATAAAACCGGCACACTTCCGATCAGCGTTCCCGCGCAAATCCATACTAACACCAAGATCAGGCCCGCCAGAGAGCGACGGTTGGAAGTGGAATAAAGGAGTCGAAATCCCTCGAGTGCCGCCACAAGAATGAGCAATTCCATTCCTCTGGTATAAACCCAAGTGGAGACGGTGGCGGCGATTGAGATAAGTCCCTGGCTGTCAATCAGGAATTCTTTGTCATATAAAAAGCGTGGGAACCAAAGGCTGGTTGCGCATAGGGCCGCAGCACCCACGGCGATTCCCCATATCCAAATTTGGCCGTTCCTCTCTGAATCGGATTTCCCCGCGCAACCATATCCCGCTGCCATGGCGGGGACGATCCACAGCATTTGCGGAATTTGTGCGATACAAGCGGCTACCGTAACGGCTGCCATGGCCGCCGCTGTGCCTATCATGCCCAAGTTTTTGATGGAAACTGAGGAACTCTGTCTCCACCATTGATAAATCGTGAGTAGAACGAGTGGAACCAGTAGAAGTGCGGTTGCCCGTGGCCCGCTTTGTCCTGATCCCCAGACTATGAGTGCGGCTAGGATGATTGGCATATTGAAACGAGCGCCCGTAATCCGAGTTCATAACTTTCCGGTCCGAACCCTGATATCTGTCCCACTGCAACGGGCGCAATATAGGAATGGTGACGGAAAGCCTCGCGGCGGTGAATGTTTGACAGATGGACTTCTACACATGGCAGCCCGACCCCCGCGATTGTGTCCCGTATTGCCACAGATGTGTGAGTGTATGCGGCCGGATTGATCAGGATGCCATCGGCCCATTGGCGGTTTTCAATGATGGTCTCGACGATATTGCCTTCAATAGAGTGTTGTTCGTATTTTAGTTCCGCTCCCAGTTCAGCAGCGAGCTGTTCCAACCGCCGGTTGATGGCCTCAAGTGTCACTTCGCCGTAGATATCCGTCTCCCGTGTGCCCAGCAGGTTGAGATTAGGGCCGTGGATGACCAGTATCCTGACGTTTTTTGCTGTCATTTCTGTCTCCTTGAAAGAATCCATGCCTATCCATTGCCGGTTGGCTTACAGACTTCAATCACTGGATTGGCCAGGCTACTCTACGCTTCAATGATTGTGATGTCACGCGGTAGCGTCACCGATAGGCGCTCCTTTTCGTTAATGATTCGACATGATCCAATCGATTTTGCCGGAGCTCTTAGGGATACGTGAATAACTCTTTTCAACTCATAGACCTGTTAAGCCGTGTTCAGGCCGCCGGTGTGGCGGGAGATGCGCCGGCTAAACTTCATTTGATCTGCTTCATCGTCGGAATCGCGGCCTTGGGAACCTTTTTATGCGGTCTGGAGGTTCTTCGCCGGATGAGGCCTGGAACGTTCTGCTGGGAACGGTTTGCATATCTGGCAGGCCGGATTTTGATACACGCCGGCTGGATGTACGGTATCTTGATTTTTTACCCGCGCTGTTGGCGGCATTTTAATGTTCCTAAAGCATTGGGCTATGAGTATGTTGTCCTCCTCTTAATTGCGCTGTGGTGGGTATTCCGCCACCGCATAAAAAACGTACGTTCTCCATTTTTACTTCCCGGGGGCTTTTTTGCCGCCATTATCGTCATCATGTGTCTTTTTGCCGTCAATATGGCGGAGGGATGGGAAGACATGATGAAGTTTGCGCTTGGGATATCTCTGGCTGTTATCGCTCCTTATTTTGTTCACCGGCTGCAAGACCTGCATCTGTTTGGATTTCTGATCGCTATTGTCTCGATCGTTGTCGCCCTTTATGGCTTGGGACAGTATTGGGATTGGCCCATTTGCTATCATTTTCCGATCTTTAACAATTTTGCGGAATTCAAAGAATTTCTTCATGGATTTTGGCAACTGCTGACCGGTGAGCACTTCCAAATTGTGGTTCCTGCTCTTGAAAAATATGCAGATCTCCGCCGTTCGCTGGATCCCAATGCGACCGGAAACATTCAGACTTTGGTAACCCAGTATTGGACCCAAATGCACCCGGATTTGTTTACCCTGGTCCTCCAACAAAAGCTGGGAATGGTCCCCATGAAATTTATTAACGAGCCGGTTTCTTATATGGGGAATAAGAATTATACGGCCGAGTTTATCAATCTCGCGCTTCCGATCTGCGTCTGTATGCTTTTCTATAACTGGGGCAGACCGCTGAAGATGGCGTTGTTTGCGTTTGCGTCGATGATCAATTTGCTTGTTTTGATCTATGCCGACTGTAACGCCACTTATGTCGGTTTGGCGGCAACGCTTCCCTTGGTTTTCTTTATTCTGCTCTTTTCTCGTATCGTTCCCGGGATTTATCGTGCGAGACTGTTTCCGAGTGTGAGCCATGAGACGATGCATACGTGGGCTCGCACCGGGACCATTCTCTGTATTTTGGTAGGCGCAATTTTCAGCGCGGTTGTTGCTTCAACCGATAATCCGCTACGGAACAAAATCACCGGAAAACTCTCTTGGGTCGATTTAGACGATCCCCCTGACTTTAAGCCCGATGGAGCAGCACCACAGATTTTCCGCTTGGAGTGTATGGATAGTGCGTTGCGGACGATTGCCTATACCTTCCCCTTAGGAGTGGGGCCAGGCAATTTTAAAATTATCCATCCTTTATTTGAAAATCAGTTGGAAAGAAAAGTCCTTGGCGAGGAAACCTTGGCCCGCAAGGTGCACAATGATTTTCTCAACACGGCGCTCTGTTTTGGCGCAGTTGGGATGTTCTGTTTTCTCTGGCTTTTGACAATGGCGTATTTTTTGGCGTTTCGCACCTTTGGAACATTGAATACAGAAGAAATCCAAGGAATTTCCAACCGGCGGGGACCACCTCTGACAGCCGGCAATCGAAGACTTGCATTTTATATGATGTTGGGTTGCCTGGCCGGGATCAACGTGTCGCTGTTTAGCTGCAATTTCGGCCATACTTTTTGGATTCCCGGCTCAATGGGGCTGATGTATTTGTTTATCGGATTGACTGCGGCTATTCATGCCCGTGTTCATTTTCCGCAGCCTCTATGGAAAAAAGAGCGCGAGGCCGCAAATGCGGACTTGGCCGAAGACAACGAGAACTTTACTTCAAAATTACGTGCCCGGTATGAGGCGGCGCCCGGCATTTTGCGTTGGGTGATTGTATTTGCCTTAATCCTGCCTTTGGGTGTTCAGGGTACGCGTCAGCTTGTGGGGGAATCGTTGCTCAAGTCGGCAATGAGCCAAAAGGATCTCGACGCTTACGGAAACCTGCATTATAAAGAAATGCTTAAAAACATCAGTAAGGCCGAAGCTGTTTGGCCTTATCAAATGGAGATCTATTACATAATGGGGCGGTATTGCATCGATGCATTTCAGATGATCGATGCGGCGGCGCGAGGGAGTAATTTACCTGGTGTTCGTTACCCGGGAACTCGGATTCAACAGGCTGCTCAAGAAGCCGGAATTCCTTATGAACAAGTTTGGCATCTGGCCCTAGAGCAATTTTATGAAATCAAAGCAGAAGAGATGCCTTTATGGTTGCTGCGCGGAGTACGTGTTTTGCAACGCGACCTCTTTATGAATCCCAACTATAAGTGGGCGCATAACAATCTTGGTGTTCTTTATGAAAAGATATTCTTGAACGAACAATTAAGCAGTTTGTTGAAAAAGCAGTTCGGTCAGGATTATGGTGACGATCTCTCCTTCCGGTCTTATAAACGGACTTTGCGTATCGACGACGAACAGATATACGGATTGTACAATACCGGCTTGGGATATATGCGCGATGAGAAATTTCAAGAGGCAATCGAACCTTTTGAGCGTGCCTTGAGTGTCGACCCGCAACGAACCGAAAATTATCTTTATATTGCACACTGTTATACGGGAACAGGTCATTATGAACTCGGGTTTTTGGCGCTTGAGCGATTTGGGAAATTGACGAGAATGATCGATCCGGAAAATCCCAACGGGCCTTGGAATCTACGTTCTGTTACCAGCACAGCTCTGCAGAGTGCGCTTCAAATTTACAATCAGTTGGCCCGCAACTTCTTTGTTGTCGGCGATTACAAGATGGCTGTACGCGCTTATCGACGGCTTCTGCAGGGGGATCCCGATTTCGATAATATTGAAGATTTGTATTTCTACGGGCGGGCGCTGGCAAGCCCGGAAGTGAATGATCCCGCTTCGGCGGCGGTTTATTTACAACGTGTCTTCGATAGCGGGACCGACAAGACAAACTATGTCGAACTGGCGCTACGTTATTATGTGATTGCGCTTTCAGCCGATTTCAAAAACTTGGAAAAAGTGAGGGATGCTTTGCAACGGCTTTCGGAAATTTGTCCGAAAGATCCCAACATTTGGTACAATTTGGCTGCTGTGAAGGCTCAGATTCCCGGGCAAGACGTGAAGGATATCGCCGATAATTTGGCACAGGTGCTCAATATCGATCTTGCAGGGATGGCGCCGAAACTTCTGGAAGATCCTAAATTTCAGGGCTTGTATAAGCAGTTCCCGTATATAAAAGAGACAATCGAGCAACTGCTTGAGCAAAGACAGGCCCCAAAGCAAAATTGACGGTCTTCCGAAACGGTTGCCGCGAAGAGCGACCGCGTTATATTCGGAGTGAAGTATTTTTGTGAACTCCGGATTGTAACTTCTATTGCGGTGTACTTATGACGACTCCAAAGACTTTTTCGAAAATCAGCTCATTCAAATCCGCCGGTGATTTGCGTGCTTATGCCGACGAACTCGGCTGCGCCCTGGATTTTGAAGATGAAATTTTGTCTGCGCCTGATTCGCCGTTGGCGGGATCTTTCGAAGCCGGCGGTTTCCATTTTCGTAACCGGTTCTGTATTCACCCTATGGAGGGGTGGGACGGCACGCTCGATGGTAATCCATCGCCGAATACATTGCGCCGCTGGCAGCGATTCGGGCAAAGCGGCGCATCCTTGATATGGGGATGTGAAGCAGTCGCTGTGCGGCATGATGGGAGAGCCAATCCGAATCAGTTGGCAGCCACCGAATCCACAAAACGTGGACTCGAACAATTACGGACAAGTTTGCTCAATGCTCATAAAGAGCGATACGGCACACTCGATGGATTGGTCGTCGGATTGCAATTGACCCATTCTGGGCGTTTTTCGCGTCCGGATGAAGGCAAAGGATTGCAATCACAGATTGCCTATCATCATCCGGTTCTCGATCCGCGTTTTGGCTGTGACCCAAACCAAGAGCCTGTGAGTGATTTGTGGCTTGAAGAGTTGATCGGCGATTTTGTCCGGGCGGCACGGATCACCGCAGATTTGGGATTTGATTTTGTCGATCTCAAGGCCTGCCATGGATATCTTGGGCATGAACTGCTTTCCGCGCGCAGACGTCCGGGGCCTTATGGCGGCGATTTTGAGAGCAGGATCCAATTTCACCGGCTTTTAATTGAAGCCGTGCAACGTGATGTGCCTGAAGTCCAAATAGGCGTAAGGCTTTCCGTGTTCGATTTTGTGCCTTATAAGCCCGATCCCGAAACCACAACAGACAAAAAGAAAGGGGCGGGCGTTCCTGATATGGAAAACGTACAGCTGCCTTATGATTGCGGTTTCGGGACTTTAGGCAACAATCCTATTCAATACGATCTTGAAGAGCCCATCCGTTTTGTTCGTCTTCTGAAAGATATGGGAGTTTTTATGGTCAACTTGACTGCCGGGAGTCCTTATTACAATCCCCACATTCAACGTCCGGCACTCTTTCCTCCTTCGGATGGATATGCGCCTCCCGAGGATCCTCTTTGCGGTGTGTCCCGGCAGATTCAGGCGGCACGAGAGGTGAAAGCGGCTGTCCCGGATATGCCTACAGTCGGCACCGCCTATACGTATCTCCAAGAATTTTTGCCTCATGTGGCTCAATCTGAAGTCCGCAATGGACACGTCGATTTTGTGGGGATGGGACGAATGGTTCTTTCATACCCCACATTACCTGATGATGTGCTTAACGGGCGCCCACTGCAATCACGCTCGATTTGCCGCACGTTCTCCGATTGCACGACGGCGCCTCGGAACCACCTTCCTTCCGGTTGTTATCCATTGGATGAGTTTTATAAACGATCCGGAGAAGGCGACCGTCTGCGTTCAATCAAACGCGGCGAATAACATTACGTTCCCAGCCGCTTTTTCTTCTTTGCCATTGATTCTCTTCTGTATTTAGAACTGGGCGTGTTTCTGTATCCGCGGTTCCGGTGCAAAGTTTTTTTGCACATTTCTCTCAAGTTCATCCTCCTTCTCGCCGATACCCGTTTGATATTTTCGTTTCGGCCCAAAATGCTGATGGAGAACAGCGGGCCGATTGAGTCTGATTCGAAAATTATTCTTTGTGTCAAGCGATTGCAGAAAGTCAATCAGACTGCCGGAGCCGCTTCGTGCGGTAGTACTGGAGGAATTGAGGAACGATAGGGCACGCCACATGCCATGTTCGATGGGGAGGCGTCCGGTGTGCCAACGAGGTCACGATGATAGCTAACTGCCAACTCTGTGGTGATTTTGCCCGCCTTGATGAATACCATCGATGCAAAAAATGTGCGCCTGTTGACGATTTCCTTCTTCTGGAGGTCCGTGATTACGTTCGTACTCATGGCAAGGTGTCGATCCATGAAATTTGCGATGAATTCGGAATTGAGGAATTTCGTGTTCAACGTTGGATTGCCGAAGACCGTTTGGGGTATTTGTCGCCCACGTATATATGCAGCCATTGCGGAGGGGAAGTTGTTGCCGGTTTTGTGTGTCCCTGCCAGACAGAAAGAAAGCCCGACTATCAGTATCATGGTCCCACTCGCACATTAACCAAGCGGCGCGATGAGTATTGGGATCGAATCTCCCGCATTCGTAAACATCAAAGACGGGAAATATGGGCAGCGCGCAGGTAATTGGATTCGCCCGCCTCTTTGTTCTCTGCAATTACTCAAACAGAGGATTCCTGTGTGGGGAAACCAACCGCTACAAATTCGCTTCCGCTGCGCGAACCAGACGCCAGGAAATTAAGGTCACGAGAACGCCATAGATAATGATGAAGAGCGGGCCGAACGGCTGAAACGTGGCAAGCACGTTGTTTACATGCAATCCAAGCAATTCGATATTGCCTTCTGTGCTGAGCAGCACCAAGATCGCAAAGGGATTGATAAGTGTAAGCGGAAGGCCGATTCCTCCCAGCAGCAGCCATCTTAGACCGGAAGGCATGGCGCCCGATATCCATGTCCCCAGCATGTGCAATGCAGGCAGGGGCAACAACAATAATCCCAGAACAAAAAGAGTTGTTGTTAAAAGGGCCACATTTGTTGAATGAAAGCGGGAAGAAAAGTGCAGGCCCAAGGCATTGTAGAGAGCCAAGCTGAATACCAACAGAATCGGGTGAGAGATAAGCGGCACGACGTCGCGCATTTCCAAGAGCAGGTCTAATTCGTGGCCCAGCACAATGCCATAGACCAGCAGCGTCAGCAAACCCGGCAAATAAAGAGCCAGAGCCAAGATTAAGCTAAGTTGCAGCGCCACCATAAATTTCGCCTGTACGATGGAACGGTCGGTGACCAGAGTCGTGCGTAAGATATCCAGGGTCAGGCTATCCCGTTCACTTCCAAGGGTGGTGGCGGCCAAGGGTACAGTGAATAAGGCGGCGGCCAAGAACGGCAGAGTGAAAAACAACCAGGAGCCGCGATACGAAGCTAAAGGTAATGTGATGACCGAAACCAGAAGTGCCAAATAAAGCAAGCGCAACAAAACACTCATGCGTCCGAACCATTGCCGGTGCCGTTCCAGGCCGAGCACGGCTTGTCCTTCGGACCATTCGCGGTAGGGCGTGTCGTCTACGTCATCATTGTCCGGTATTTCTTGAGTTTTCTCGCCATTTGATCCATCGAGGAGAGTTTGAACAAAAGTCTTTGCGCCTGTTGCAAGAATTCCCAAGCGGCGTCGTGAGAAAAAAAACAGGACGACAATAAGCACTGACCAAAGAATGGCAAAATAGGTCAGACCGAGACTGGGATTGTTTGCATAGCGAGCGAGTGCCCGAGCCCCACCCTCCGGCACTACAATGCGATCCAACGCCACCAAGGGAGATAAATCATGAAGGCCGAAATTGTAAATAGGTGGAGATTTCCATTCCAAGGTTAAAACATAGTGCCAAACCGACGGGCCGAATGGGATTACAACTGCCACCAGAAAGACCACGATTACAGTAAGTAAATAAGTCTCGTAAACCTTTGGGCGGAATGTCGAACAAAACAGTCCCAACATGCCATACCCCAAGGCCGTGCATACGCTAAGCAGCTCCGCCATGACGATTTCTTGGGGATCGATGCCTCCAGCCAGTAAAGAAAGAGACAACGTAGGGACGGTCGCCAAAAGGACCAGGAGGACAAAGGCGATTGAGGAAACAAACTTTTCCCAAATCACTTTCGTCATTCGTATCGGTGACGAGAGCAACAGGAACAGGGTGTCGCGTTCTCTCTCTGCGGCTATGGCCGATGCGGCCACAAGGGGGGCCAAGGCGCTTAAAATGAAGAGCTGCCCTCGCAAAAGGCTGCGGAAAAGCGTTCGGCCTTGAGAGGTGAGGCGGGCGGGTTGTTCCTCGAGGGCGGCGCTCATCCAAGCGGAACGCACTCCGGTCCAGCTTTGGGCCACGACACCGGCGATAAGAATTAGGGCAAAGAAAATAAGCACGAACGCCCATCGGCTGCGCAAGAATGTTGTTAGGTCACGTTTGAGTATGGGCGCTGCTAGCAAGATGTTAGCCCTTCCAACCTTTCCTATCCCTTAACGATTCACTCCCGATATCCATAACCCCTGCACCCAGGCAGCCGTTCCATAATTCATGAAGATTTGTTGCACGCCTGACGCGGCGAGTCAAATACGTTAACCTTCTATACCAGAGAGAGCATTCCCGTTATTTCGGAGAATGCCCCTTGCCTTTTTTTGAAAGCGGGCCCAAATGGGGATTAAGCCACGTAAGACCATAGACCGGTGGATGTTGATGAAGCAACCATTCCTCTTCGATCCGGCGTGTTCCAGCGGTTGCAGGCCATGGATTGTATGTTTCCCGGCTTTGCGGCGAGCTTTGGTAACCGGACTGTTTGTGTTGTGTGCCATATCGGCGCTCTCCCAAGATCTTGAAGCCGAAAAAGACCCTTTTAGGGCTGAAATGATCGGGGCTGGCTTTTCAGATGGTCTCTTGATCCGCCGGGAGAATACTTGGATTCCCTTTACCGTGGTCTTGGCGAATGATGGTGATTCCCTGTCCGGTGAACTGGTAATTAGCATCAACGAAACAGATATTAAGTATCACACGCCTGTTGATTTGCCCGGTGGATCACGAAAAGTCGTTCGGCTAGCGGTCTATCCCATGACCTCAACCGATGAATTTAAAATTGATTTTGTGCATGGGAGTGGATTACTGCGGACGGAATTATCGCCCCGGCTCGCAGTTTTGGCTCTCGATCCACAGATTGAGTTAGTAGCTATCATCGCCTCATCCGAAGGCCAACACCGCCGTCTCGGTATTTTCGATCCGGAATCGGAGAGTGCGATCCGGCGGGTAATCTATGCTGAACCGATCACTTTGCCCGAGCATTGGCTTGCCTACGCAGGGATCGATGCGTTGGTATGGGATGGTGGCAGCGTGGAGGAATTGACTGAGGCCCAACAAGACGCCCTGAGTACATGGATTCAAATGGGCGGTCATCTGGTCCTCTCGTTGGGGGAGAGTTGGAACGATCTTAATGGATCCAGTTGGTCGCGTTTTCTGCCTGTTAATTTCGATGGTTCTGAAGTTATCCCGGCCGGGACAAAGGTTAAGTGGCCGGGCGCACAAGAGGATGTCACCCTCGATCGCGATACGGTTGTGGCAACCACCAGCAGCCCATTACCTGTCGATGCCGTAGTCGCCCTGCGTACGGAACGGATCGATGCTTCGCCACGCGGAAAATCGTTGTTGATCCGTCAAAAATCCGGGGCAGGTGTTATCGACACGCTTTTATTTTCGATTGCGGGCAATCAACCGCGTCTGCTCCCGGATGAGTACGACCGTAACCTCTTAGATATACTTGTTGGATCGAATGCGCGCCTTCCCCAGCTGGCAGCCAATCAAGTTGAGCCATCCGCAGCCAGTTTTCTCCGAACCGAAGTGCAGGGTGAATTGCCCAGTGCCTGGTTCATTGCCGGATTCTTAGGACTTTATATTTTACTTGTTGTTCCGGTGAATTATTTCATCTTCAGACGTTTGGGCCGTCTGGAATGGGCTTGGTTTATGGTTCCGGTTTGGGCTGTGATTTTTGCTGTTGCGGCTTACTACATCGGTTCGATTCATCAACGCGGTCAGGTGACGGTGGCGGAATTTTCCATTGTTGAAGCCGCACCATCTTCTTCGTTCGGCCGGGCTTTGTCGCTGGTTTCTCTCTATTCTCCTGTTCGGGAAATGTATGAGATCAAGTTGGAAGACCAAATCGGATTTTTCTCATTGCATTCCGCATCCGAAAATCCCAACATGCGCATGACATCAGGCGCCGCAACGGTCGATGTTGCTCCCCTTTCTGTCCGCTATGAAGATGGAATGTCTGTCTTGGAGCGGATTTTGGTTTATCACTGGTCCCAGAAAACGGTGAAGGTGACCAGCAAAGTGAATTTAGGCGGGGGAATTGATGTCGATTTGGATTTGAGTGGACCAACCATTGGCGGCAAGGTTCGTAACGGCTCAAAATTTACGTTGTATGACGCCGAGGTTGTTATTGGCACTGGGGTTTATGAAGTTGGAACACTCCAGCCCGGTCAAGAACAGACGCCAAGGTTTATACGCCGGTTCAGTCCAACGACGAACGATCCCATGGCTATGATGCGCTTTCAAAGTTCGCGCAGCCGGAGAGTTGTTTCGGGGGACTGGCAAACCTGGCGTGAACATCCCGAGCGTTGGATTCGTGATCAAGCTTTGCCAATTTACCAAACCGCCTTTATGGAAGACGACTACGGCAAAGGTATGGCGTTTCTCACGGCCTATATTGAAGCACAGCTTGTTCAGCCGGAGGTCGGCAGGGGGATCGGTGAGCATTTCGGACATGCATTGGTTTGTGTTCCATTTATGCTGAAACCTGCTCACCGTGCGGAAGAACGAATCAAGCCGGAATTGTGGAGAAAGTCACATAACAATCAGCTGGCAAATATGAGCGGTATAAGCGATACCGAAAATCTATTTGTGAATCCCGGGAGCAATAATTTCGCAGGTGGAGCCGAGATTGAAGCCCATTGTCAGCTCCAACTTGCCTCTGTCCGGATCGATAAGCTGAAGATTCGATTAGGAATTGGACAGAACCACACCCGCAAAATGGATCAACGCGGGGGGAGGCAGATGTCGTTTGAAGATTACCAAGCGGCCGATCCCGGCAATTTGCGGCAGATCAAGATTGAGATGCGCCAATGGGCTACGCATGTTTGGACAGAAGTTCCTTTTGAAACCGGTGAACTGAACGAGGATCATACTCGCAATCTTCGCGATATCGTTATTACGCCTTCCAATCCCAGTTTGTTTTTGGATTGCCGCGATAGCCGTCTCCGTTTTCGAATTTCCAATCCGACGGATTGCTCGTTGATGATTCCATTGGAAGAAGTTGATATCGAAGCGGAAATATCATCCGTTCCGACTTTGCCGCTTACACGGGAAGACGCGCGTTTATTGGGTGAAATCGATTGAATTGAGCGCCAAAGAGATGTTGAAGGCTAATGATTTGTTTCTTGAAACGTTATTCGCTCCCTTTGGGGAGAGAACGAATAGAACCGCTAGGTACCGCTGTCATAAAGAAGGGAAGAGCTGAATGATTCGCGTAGAAAACTTCAGCAAACGTTACGGCGACCTTTGGGCCGTTCAAGATTTCAACTTGCATGTTGAAAAGGGTGATATTTTCGGATTTATCGGCCCCAATGGCGCAGGAAAAACCACGACGATCCGTTTCTTGGCGACTCTGCTTAAACCGACGACGGGGCGTGCTTGGGTTAATGGGCATAGTGTGACCGACGATCCGATGAACGTGCGCCGTAGTATGGGGTATATGCCCGATTCCTTTGGCGTATATGAAGGGATGCGTGTTTGGGAGTATCTCGATTTCTTTGCTGCGGCCTACAATATCAAGCGGGATAAACGCAAAGCGATTATCCGGGATGTCATTGAACTTCTCGATTTGGGCAATAAGCGGGACGATTTTGTTGAAGGTTTATCCCGTGGTATGCGGCAGCGGCTTTGTCTTGCCAAAACGCTCGTACATGATCCTGAAGTTTTAATTTTAGATGAACCGGCTTCTGGTTTGGATCCCCGCGCACGTCATTATGTGAAAGAACTGCTTAAAGAATTGCGCACGATGGGGAAGACGATTTTTATCTCGTCCCACATCCTTTCGGAGTTGGCCGATTGCTGCAACAAAATCGGAATTATGGAGCGCGGTCAATTGCTGGCATCCGGAGCCGTGAAAGATATCTTGGCCAAAGTGCGTGAGCATATGATTTTGGAAGTAGAACTTTTGGCGCCGGATGAGGAAGCGGAGAGCCTGATTTGGAAAATCCCCGGCGTTTCCAAAGTCGAGGTGTTCGGCACAGTGATCCGTATCGAATTCAGCGGTGACCTGCGCGAACTTCCTAAAATGAATAAAGCCCTGGTCGAGCGTGGTATCCCCATTCTTTATTTTCGCGATGTCCCCGCCGACCTGGAAGAAGTATTTATGTCAGTAACCAAGGGAGAAGTCGCCTGATCTTCGTCGTTGGTGGGATTTGTTGACGTTACGAGCTCTGCGGCGTACCGTACTTGTATAGTGAAGGAGTCAGCTCATGGCCGATCCACAGAAGCGGAAGATCGATCCCGATCAAATCGTACACGACCGTAACGCCGTATTGCGTGCCATCCGCTCAGTGCGGAAGCGCTGCAATTTAAATGCCGGCATCATTGCCCTATCACGCTGGCTGTTCTGGGGGCTGTTAAGTGCTCTTGTTGTTGATGTTGGGCTTAAGGTCTTTGGCATTGGTGGATGGTCTTGGATTTTGGTGGGTGGCGGCTCTGCTTTGGGCTTGGCAGCGGCGGCTTTTGAGTTCAACCGGAGGCGGATTACCCAGCAAATGGCGGCCATTCGTGCCGATGAAGTCCTGCGGCTTAAAGAGAGGCTGTCCTCGGCTCTTGAACTAAGCATCGAGCATGCGCCCGGAAATCAGGAAGAAGAGGCGTGGGATACACTCCTTTTGGCATCGGCCAGCCACGCTGTAGATGGGCTTCACGTACGGCATCATTTCCCGTTGGCCCTGACCCGGGAGGGGCGTTGGCTGTGGTGCCCGTTGGCCTTTGTGTTGATCTCCGCGCTATTCATGCCGGCATTGGATCTTTGGACCGGTGGAGGGCCCGAAGCGTATGCCAATCTGACAATGATCCCCAAAGAGGAATTGAGCGCCGAGACCCTGGAATTGGCCGAACTAGCCGAGCAGATGCGTCTCGAACAAAACGAGAAAAAAGAAAAGGTCACCGAGACCTCGAAGATGGTCAATGAAATCGATGATCTGGCCAACGAAATGCGCACCGGCAAAATGGAAAAGCGTGATGCAATGGCCAAACTGGCTGACCTTTCCAATCGCATCAAAGAAAGACGCGACGCGCTGGGGAATAGTCCGCAATCGTCAAATATGAAAATGCTCATGAAGCCCCAAGAAATGAGCTATATGGGCGACACCTCAGAACTTTTAGAATCCCAAGAATTCGATGAAGCGGCCAAGGCTTTGTCCCGGATTGAGGACCGGCTCAATAGCGGCAATCTTTCCGAATCGCAACTCGAACAGCTTTCCAAAGAGATGAATGCGCTGGCGGCTCAGCTCGATCCCAACAGCAATTTGGCGAAGGCTTTGTCGAAAGCGGCGAATGCACTTAAATCCGGCAGCCCTAGTGCAGCGAAGATGAATCTTCAGACCGCGCAGTTGTCGCTGATGGATATGCAGGACTTGAAGAAACAGATGGCGATGCTCGACCGCGCCTCCCAGGCTGTTGCCAAATGCCAACTAAAAATGGCCGGTAAACCGGGGACATGCAGCAAATGCGGTTCCGGTTCTTGTCCCGGGGCCAAAGGCGGAATGTGCAAAGGGATGGGGAAGAACGGACCTTGGTCGGCCGGCGATCCGAATAAAATAGGAAATGGTCTCGGAGGTCCCGGAATCGGCCGCGGTGGCAAAGCGCCTTTTACCGCCGACGATGTGACCCTGGAAGATTCCGTACTAAAAGGGCAGATGGGAGAAGGCCAGATTCTCGGCACTTTCTTGGTCGATGGTCCGCCGGAAGAAGCCGAAGCCATGATGCAATTTTCTTCGGTTTTGGAAGTTGCCCGACAACGTGGCGAAGAAGCGATGGAAAAAGAGGTCGTGCCGATTGCCTACCGGCAGAGGGTTCGGCAGTACTTTTATTCACTTAATAACAGCGAACAAGAATCTTCAACGGACTCCGATTCGGAAGAAGCAGGTTCATAATCTTTTCGTTGGTTTTGGCAATTTGGATTGTTTCCTCATTGAGTAAACACCGGGGGTAATTGTATGTCTTTCTTGCGTAACTCTTTCTTTGCATTTCTGTTAGTTGGCGTATGGATTGTGGCCGGTATGTCTGGCTGTTCACAGAAGGTAGACCAAGTTGTGATTTACACATCTTTGGACCGGGATCTATCCGACCCTGTGCTGAAGCATGTTTCTGAGGTGACAGGGCTTTCGATTGTTCCGAAATTCGATTCGGAACAAACCAAGACGACAGGACTTTTTTTACAGCTTCTTGCCGAAAAAGAGATGCCGCAGGCCGATGTGTTTTGGAACTCCGAAGTTGCGCGGACGATCCAACTAGGCAAAGACGGCGTATTGGCTCCTTATCAATCGCCTCAAGCCAAAACAATTCCTGATGCATTTAAAGATCCCAATGGATTTTGGACCGGATTTGCGGCCCGTGCCCGGGTGATTATTTACAATACGGGGATGATTTCCGAGGCCGATGCTCCTAAAACCATGCAGGATTTATTGAATCCCCGCTGGAAAGGACGTATCGGCGTTGCCAAACCGTTTTTCGGTACCACTGCTACTCATGCCGCCGCCATTTATCACTGGCAAGGTGGGCAGGCCTTGGTCGATTACTTTAAGGCCTTGCAAGCCAATGAAACGAGATTTTTAACGGGCAATGCAACAGTCCGGGATATGGTTGCTAATGGCACGCTCGTAGCCGGATTAACCGATACGGATGATGTTTGGGGAGCGCTGGAACAAGGCCTGCCGGTAGCCATGATCTATCCTGATGGCGCCAATGAGGGGACGCTGTTGATCCCCAATACGGTGGCTCTAATTAAAAATGGTCCTAATCCTGAAGGTGGGCGGAAATTGATTGACGCCCTGCTTTCTCCGGAGACCGAAGCCTTGCTTGCCGAGATGCGCGGCAAACAGATTCCCTTGCATCTCCAACCGGGACAGGATTCTTCGAGTCATGTCGTAGGTGATGTTCCATTCCACCCGGTGGACTTTGCCGAAGTGGCCGAAGTTATGCCGCAGGCGATGGAACTCCTCAAGCCGCTTTTTAATTGAGACGCGGTTTCGGCCGGAATTCATTGGCTTTTCTGTTTTATCCACAGCATTTTTTCGAGATGCGGTGTTTGAAAGTATGTGCCGCACGGATACCGGTCTATCCCCGAAGAACGTGAAAGCTGACTATACTCTGTGTTATGCGGAAGCATCTCCAAACCCTTGGCGTTGCGTTGTTGCTCGCGCCGATCATGGTTCTATTTTTGCCTGCCGAAAACTCACAGGGCCTGTCTGAGGCTCTGCGCTGGGGGCCATCTGAATTACAGCGGTTGTTTACCTCTGTATGGTTGGCATTGGCGGCGGGTACGGTAGCTTGTGTGGCCGCTTTCCCTCTGTTGCCGCTCTTGGCGCGGGAACGGTCTATGGCGCGTCCATGGGTTTGCCTGCCGCTGATAGTTTTGGCTACGCCCCCCTTTTTAATCGCTTCCGGCTTGATTGCTTTGCCTGCACGGTTGGCATCGTATGGCGGCGCCCGGTTTGTAATTCCACCGGTTGGTACGGAACTTCCCTCGGGGGGTATTAGTACGATCCTTTTTGGTCCGGTTGGGTGCCTATTCAGTTATGCCCTGGCATTTTGGCCGATCCCTTTTCTTGTTGCCGGAATGTTGCGGAAACCATTTAGCCGAAGCGCCGAGTTTTCCGTCCAACTTCTAGCCAAGAGATCTTGGATAAGTCATGCCGGACGCAAAGTGTTTTGGCAATTGGATTGGCCGCGTCTTTGGCCCGGCTATGCCGCCGGCGGGATGCTAGTGACAGCCTTGGTCTTAGGTGATTCTCTTGTGGCGGAGATTCACCAAATGGACACGGTTATGTTGGATGTCTCTCTGAATTTGGCCGGGCAGCATGATATTGCCGGTTCGGCCCTTTCCGCCTTGCCGCTTACGTTACTGATCTTTTTTGTTGTATTTGCGATGTCCTATTTGTTAAAGCGATCCGGATCTTGGAGCCAAATAGCGATTGGGGAAGACAAGGGGCCTACCGGATTGGGAGGGGGCGACGGGGATGAGGCAACGCCCGCCTCCGAGCGATTCGATATTCGGCCGTTCTTGCCATTGCTGGTCCTCACGGCAGTTTCTTTGGGGGTGCCATTACTCAGCTTGTCTTTGGGAGTCCATTCCTGGCATTCGTTTCTGAATGGATTGCGTTCCAATATCAATTATTTCAAGGCAACACTTATCTATAGCCTTTGTGCGGCGCTCGTGTTGGTATGGCTCGCAGCCCGCAATGGAATGCGCTGGGCTGAATGCTATGGACCACCGGGCAGAGGTGCGCGCTTGTTTACATTTGCCGCACTTCTGTTGGTGTTATTGCCGGAGCCGCTTATTGCAGTAGGGATGGCGCGTTGCGCTACTCTCGCCGCCAAACTGTTCAGTTTATTAGGGCTTGCTATTGATCCACGCGCCACCCGTCTCATGGTAATTGCCGGATTGGTTTGGCGTTGGCTGATCATTGCCGCCGGATTGGCTTGGTATATTCGTCTACGGCTGCATCGCACAATTTTGCGGGCGCTGGCCTGCGGCATGACGGCGAAACGTAGCCGCATTTGCATTTCTTGGCCTGAGAGTTTTTTGCCACTTACGGCGGCATTTCTATTAATTGTGGTTTTAACATCAGGCGATGCGGTTGTTACGAAATTCGTGATGCCCCCGGGCGGCGATAGTCTCGCTGTTGTTTTTTATGATTTATTGCACTACGGAATGGATGAGCAAACGGCTGCAGCCGGTTTACTGTTGCTTGTATTGCCTTTGGTGGTTTTGATTGTAATTGGGAAAATCTGGAACCGAGCGAAGGAGATTCAATTCTGATGCCACGTCTCAGCGTTCGCAGTGTTGCCGGAGGCGGTGATGGCCGTGTCTTGAAGGGTATCGATTTCGAAATCGAAGCCGGAGAGCTTATTGTTGTGTTGGGGCCATCCGGCGCGGGAAAAACAACCCTTTTGGAGTGCATTGCCGGGCTTCAAAAGCCATCCCAAGGCATCATTGAGATCGGGGGCACGGTCGTTTTCGGTCCCGGTGTGGATTTACCGCCGCGTGAACGGGGAATCGGTATTGCCTATCAAGACCTTGGGCTTTGGCCTCATGTGAATGTCTTGGATCATGTTTCTTTGTGTCTTGAGAAAAAGCGCAGTACCTCATCGAGAAACATCGATTCAATGATGGTGCTGGAACGCCTCAATCTGCGGGGGAAAATGCTTTCCTTGCCGGGCCAGCTATCCGGAGGAGAGCGGCGGCGGCTAGCTTTGGCTCGCGCCCTAGCCTGTTCACCGAAGGTATTGCTTTTGGATGAGCCAATGGCGGGGGCTGACGCCGCTCTAAGGGATGTATTGATCGGCGTGATTCGAGAAGTCCATGAGCGGGCCAAGTCTGCAACGATCATGGTTACTCACAGACTGGATGAGGCTCTGGCTTTGGCTGACCGCATTGCCATTCTTTCGCAAGGCTCATTGCATCAAATGGGTGGGAAAGAAGATGTGTACAACCATCCATTGACCCGGTCCGCCGCCCGCCTGATGGGATTTGAGAACACGGTTCCGGCTGAGGTGATGGGAGAGTATGTCAATCAGCTCGTGCCCTTGGAGCGCCAAAGAGAACTAGGCGCGCGCGACCAGTGGGCTGTGGCGATACGGGCCAGGGATATTCATCTACCCATGCAGGATGAAGATGGGCATGGACAGTTGTGGACAGGCACGGTAATCGATTCCCGCTTTGCGGGAGGCTGTTATCAAACGGTTCTTAATGTCGGCAATTTCGAAATTACGGTTCTTTCTTCAAGATATTTTGAATCTCAAAAACAACTTAAATTGGCAGTGGATGACCGGTTTCAAATCGTTGAAAATTGGTAACTGCAAGCCAATTGACGATGTTGAACCGTTGAAGATAGATAATGGTGAATTTTAAACCCTATGGCGGCGTTTTCGGCTTTGCACCACGGATTCACGCGATTCTTTTAATTTTGGGAAGCGCAATTCTCCTTTGTGGTTCATGTACAAAATCCACGCCCGAAAGTGAGACGCTTGATGTCGAGCATTGGAGCGGACCCGGAGATGAACCCGGTTTTTTAACTCGGCCGCGCGGCCTGATTGCCAGCGAAGACCGTCTCTATGTCGTTGACCGTTCAGGACGTCTGAATGTCTTCGATCTGGAAGGGAATTTCGTTCATTATTGGATCCTGCAAAAGCAAAAACGCGGCACGCCGACCAGCCTGCTTTTGGCTCATGACGGCAATCTTATTGTGCCGGACACCCATAACAGCCGTGTCCTGGAGTTTTCGCCCATGGGCGAGCTCTTATGGTCGTACGGGAGCTATGGAGATGGGCCGGGGCAATTTTCTTTTGTGACCGCCGTGGAGCAGACCGAAGAAGGATGTTGGCTGATTGCCGAATACGGTTTCACCGACCGCATTCAAATAATTAGCCCCGAACTTGATTACATCGACTCATTTGGCGAGTACGGCGACGGTCCGGGGCAGTTTTCCCGGATCATGGGGATGACCATGGCTCCCGGAGGGATGTTGTATGTAGCCGATAGCGTCAATAACAGGATTCAGGCCCTCAAGGTCGATGGTCATAAAATCTCCTATGTCCTTCAATTTGGGGGATTTGGGAAGGATCATGGACAACTAACCTATCCCTATGACATCCGCTATTCAGCGGATACGCGGCTCGATCAAAGGGGAATTCTCTATGTTTGTGAGTATGGAAGCCACCGTATCCAACGGTTCACGCTTGATGGCAAGCCATTAGGCACTTGGGGTAAGGTGGGCAATAAGGACGGTGAATTGTGGAATCCTTGGGGAGTCTGCGTTCTTCCCGACTATCGAGTCGCCGTGGCGGATGCCGACAATCACCGCATTACTGTGATCGGCGATAAGGGATGGATTTTGCCGTCGCAGGCGCCTCCCCAAACGGAGGGGACGGGCGTGCAGGCGGCGGGGGCGTGACGCTTCCTTGGTTTCACACGTTCATTGAGAGATAAACGGCGTTTGGGATTCTCTTATTGGCGGGCCATGCGGAAGTCTCAAATTGCGTACGGAGGGTTCTTTTATGTTCCGTGCTGCGGACAAATCTTTTGAAATCGATTATCCTAATTCACAACAATCTCAATTCCTTAAGCCAGAGGGATTTGGGAGCACTGATCCGGCGGGTTGAGGCATGATTGAAACATGCGGTGGATGTGTCCCTAGCGGAGGGCTCATCATTGATCGAGAGGTATTCAGGGACTAGGGAATCGTGGATTTTCTGAAGGCATTCCATATTGAATTTATCCGGCCTTGGATGCTTTTGCTCCTGTTGCTGGTTCCATGGATCATTTATCAAGCACGGGGCGTGCGGATTTTAAGCACGTTCCGGAAACGCTTGGCGATAGGGCTTCGGATTTTTCTGATCGTCCTTCTGGTCCTGGCCTTGGCCGAGCCTCAATGGAGGAAATCCGGGGAAGGTCTGACCGTTTTCTTTCTACTTGATAACTCCGAAAGCATTCCCGCGGAACAGCGCGAGTACGGGCTGGAATTTATCAATCATCAAATTAAAACCGGCAAACAAGATGAAGACCGTTGCGGTCTGATTGTGTTCGGCAAAGATGCCGTCATAGAGTCAGAAGCCCGGCAATATATGAGTGTCGCTCAGCTTAGCTCGATTGTTGATGCGCGCGGCACCGATATAGCCGGTGCGATTCGCCTGGCGATGGCTGCGTTTCCTCCTGATGCGGCCAAACGCATTGTTTTGCTCAGTGATGGAAATCAAACTTCAGGCGATGCCGAACTTGAAGCTAAGCGTGCCGCGGCCAAAGACGTCGAAATATCAGTTGCCCCTCTTCGCTATGTGTATGACCAGGAAATTGTCTTGCGCGAAGTGGTCATGCCCAGCCATGTCCGCACCGATGAGCCGTTTGATGTCAAAGTGCTGGTCGATTCACTTTATGAAGGCGATGCGACGCTTCGCTTGTATGGCGATGGTCAACTTGTGACTGAACAGCCGGTGACATTAGAAAAGGGTTTGAATGCGTTTGTGGTCACCCAAGAGACCGATGCCGGGGGATTTCACAGTTATACGGCCGTTGTCGAAGCCGCAGATGATGCGCGTCCTGATAACAACCGTGGTTCCGGATTTGTTGTGATTCGCGGGTTGCCCCGGGTCTTAATCCTTGACGGCGCTGACGGTGCAAACTCTCAATATCTGGCTGCGGCTCTTAATGCTGAGGGGATGAGTGTCGAAGTGCGCGGACCTTCCGGTGCGCCGGGCAGTTTGGCGGAATTTGAGGCTTACGATGCTATCGTTCTGGCTGATTTTGCCGCCTCGTATTTATCGCATGATCAAATGCTGATGATTCAAAGTGCAGTGCGGGATTTCGGCACCGGACTGTTGATGATCGGCGGTGAAGACAGTTTTGGCAGCGGTGGTTACCTCAATACACCTATCGAGCAGGCGCTGCCCGTCTCGATGGATATCAAACAACGAAAAGTGATTCCCAGTGGCGCGCTGGCGATGATTATGCACACCTGCGAAATCGCGCAGGGCAATTATTGGGCACAGCAAATCTCTCTGGCGGCCTTGGATGTTTTAAGCCCGCAGGACTACGTAGGCTTTCTACGCTATAGCAACACCCAAGGCGAGAGTTGGCTCTTTCCTCTTGGACCTGCCGGGAATAAGAAAGACCAAAAGAAACTTCTAAGCACACTTTCATGGCAGGACATTGGCGATATGCCAAGCTTCGATTATTCGTTGAGGTTGGCGTATCAGGGTTTAACCGATCCGGGGATTCCCTGCAATCTGAAGCACATCGTTATTATTTCAGATGGAGATCCGCAGCCGCCCAGCCAGGCTTTGGCCAGCAAAATCAAGAGCGCCGGAATTACAATCAGTACCGTGACCATTGCGCCGCATACTCCCAACAGCGTTGCGGTGATGAAGAATCTGGCGCAGTGGGGCGGCGGCAATGCCTATTATGTTCAGGACAACCAAGAATTGCCGCGTATTTTTGCCAAAGAGGCGACAACCGTAAAACGCGGACTAATTATCGAAGAGCCTTTCACACCGGCGATTACGCGTATGCATGAAGCTTTGTTGGGATTTCCACAGGGATTTCCCGATTTGTTAGGGTATGTGATTGTCACGCCCAAACCCAATGCCGATCTTTGTATGGTAACGCATCAGGAAGATCCTCTGTTTTCGACATGGCGGCATGGAATCGGTAAAGCGGCTGCCTGGACATCCGATGCGGCTCCGCGTTGGGGGCAAAACTGGATCAGTTGGGATGGATACGTTCAATTTTGGTCGCAGGTTGTGCGTTGGTTGCTCCCGGAAAGCGAAGACCAGAACATCCAGGTTACAACTTCGATTGAAGGTGACCGGGCACGGATTGTGGTCGATGCGGTCAATGATGATGGCCAGTTTTTGAACGGTCTTAATTTCGCGGGGAGCACACGGGTCGATCCGAGTATCGGCAATCAAGGGATTGAATTCCGGCATACCGCGCCGGGCCGTTATGAGGCAACTTTCCCGGTATCCGATCCCGGAAGCCATATGATGTCTCTTCGCTATAAAGGAGAAGACGCAAGCGGGGAAATCATAGAAGGCCAGGTTACCTCCGGTCTGGCTGTGCCTTTTTCGCCTGAGCAAGCTTCAACCACAAGCAATGAGCGTATTTTAGAACTTGTTGCTGAAGCGGGCGGGGGCAAAGTTATTAGTCACGAAGATGATGCTTTTACGCACGACTTAGCATTTTCCCGGGAAATCACGCCGCTTTGGCCGTTACTCCTTGCTGTTGGATTGATTTTATTTTTCTTGGATATCGCCCAAAGGCGTTTGGTTATCGATACCCGGCAGATGCGTGAAGCCTGGGCGCGCTTAAAGGCCCGAATACCATTGCCGGCATTTTTGAAACCGGCGGCGGTTGGTCCGGCGACTGAAGAAATCGGCAGTTTGATGCAGGCCAAGACACGGGCTCTAAAAGGCGCTCCCCGCCCCGCAGCCGAGCAGTATCAACGGGAACGAGGCCAAGGCGAGGCTGTGGGTGAAGAACATCCCGGTGAAACCCGTGAAGATCTTTTGACCCGTCTTGACCGGCTGGCATCGGAAGGCGTTGAAGATCAAGCCGTCAAACCGGCACAAAGAGAACATCCGGCCTCAAAACCGGACGATACCGGCCAGGCTGTGCCCGAACCACTGGATCGCAGTCCATCCGGGAAATACACCGGCTCGCTCCTGGAAGCCAAACGCCGGGCTCAAGAGAAATTCAAACAGAAGGATTAATCTTTTAACCATCAAATTGCGATGGTTAAGAAAGAAAATGGATTGTTTGAGGAACTTTGTTGAAAAAAGCAACCGACACGACTATTGCGTGTGAAGGGAGTCAGTAAATGTCCACCGATCAACCTAATTCCGGCCAGCCGATGGATGCCATCAGTGCAATCGAAGAACGTACAGAGGCTTTTCGTGAAAACTTCAACAGGCTTTCCGAAGAAATCGGGAAAGTGATTGTCGGCAACGATGAAATTGTACGTGGGGCATTAGCCGCCATTTTTGCGGGAGGCCACGCCTTGTTGGAAGGTGTTCCCGGACTGGGTAAGACCATGCTGGTAAGAACCATCTCCCAGTGTCTCTCGCTATCGTTTTCACGTATCCAATTCACTCCGGATTTAATGCCTGCCGATATTGTCGGCACGAATGTGATCGATCAAGATCAAACCGGCGCTCGGAGTTTCCGTTTTGAGCGGGGACCGGTATTTGCCAACGTCCTGCTGGCTGATGAAATCAACCGGGCCACACCGAAAACACAGTCCGCGTTGCTCGAAGCAATGCAGGAACATTCGGTTACCGTGGCTCAAACCACATACAAACTGGAGGAACCGTTCCTGGTTCTGGCAACTCAGAATCCCCTGGAAATGGAAGGAACGTATCCTTTGCCTGAAGCCCAAGTGGACCGGTTTCTATTTAAGTTGATCGTGCGCTTTCCTGATCGTGATGAACTGACCGAGATTTTGGTGCGCACGACCGACCGTGATGAACCGGATGTCAGACCTGTACTGGATGGTCCAAACGTTTTGGCGATGCGCACATTGGTCCGTGAAGTGCCTATTGCCACGCATGTGCGTGATTACGCTGTCAGGCTTGTATTGGGCACGCATCCGGACAGCCCTGAAGCGGTCTCAATGGTCAAGCAATTTGTACGCTATGGAGCCAGCCCGAGGGCCGCGCAATCGCTGATTCTCGCTGCAAAAATCAACGCCCTTTTGGACGGACGCTACAACGCCAGCTTCGACGATGTCGCCGCATGGGCTTTGCCGGCCATGCGGCACCGTGTAATTCTCAATTTTGAGGGTGAGGCTGAGGCGATAACCACAGATCAAGTCCTGAATAATCTTCTGGAAGAGATACCCCGCACGGCTACGGCGAATGTTTGAGATAGTCAGCTCGTCAATAGATGGACCTTACCAACGGTCATTGAATAAGGTTTTCAGATCGTTGGGGCCTTTTGTAGAGCTGAAACTGCGCCTGGTGAATTGAGGGGAGAATGTTTCCGGTCCTTGCCCGTGAATTGCTGGTCTCATTGCGAATGCGTCAGCGTTTTGCCAATTTGGCCTTTCTTCTTCTCTCGGCATCATTGATAACGGCTATTGTTTGGGGAGTTTTTAGAGCCCGTATGTTTCAGTATGATTCGCCGATATTGGGGCGGGCTGTTTTTATCGGCATGGCTTTTTTGCAATTGCTTATGGGGTGCATGACCGGTTTTTGGTCTGCAAAAACCGTCGCTGGAGAACATGAGGCAAATACCTGGGACCTGCTAATGGTTGCGCCGATTCGAACCGCATGGCTTGTAATCGAAAAAGCGGCTGTCCCTGTGCTGAATTTGTTTCTGCTGTTTATCGGTTTGGTACCCATTCTGTCTTTGTGTTTTTTATTAGGTGGAATCAGTCCGAATGAGGCTGCCGCCGCTTATGTGATTATCTTTTCAGGCACAACTGTGGCGGCGATGATGGGAATTCTTGCTTCATCCTTTTGCCGCACGGAAATCGGCGCTTTTCGATTGAATGCCATTTTCGTCTTTTTGTATCTAATCGTGTTGCCGGCCTTGGCGGTCTTTTGTATTACGAGTATCTATGACTATCTCAATCTTCCAAGTCTGAATGTTAATTTTACGCGCCCTGAAGTTTGGGTGTTTGTTGTAGCCTCTGTGAATTTATTATCCGCAGCACCGATGTTTGCGATGTTTTTTGTATTCTTTGGGCCGGAAATACCATGGTATCCGGGAGTGATGCCCGGTTCAGGTCCTGCGGTGTCTGTGTTGCCATGGCTCAGTTCCGCTTTTTTTTCATCGCTTATTTTTCTATTTGTCTTTTTCCTGATTCAAAGAAGGCTGTGGCGTACCGAACAATATAATCGCCCTCAAGAGAATGAGACCGCAAAAAAGGTGAAACTTGATACTTCTGTCCAGTGGGGTTTTAGGGATCGGCGTAATCCGGTTGCCCAGCGTGAAATCCTTATTATGCAGCGCGGACGCTTTGGGGGAATTCGCATGAAACTGCTGCAGATGACGATTGCCACTTTGCTGCTAATGGGCGTTTTAATGTCGACTCATATTCCCGAGGATTGTTGGCAGATTATTATTGTGAGCGTTTTTTTGGCGGTGAGTCTTGTGGGTGTTACCGCAACGCCGGGAGCAATTGCGGGGGAACGGGTGCGGGAAACATGGGATAGCCTTCGGTGCACGTTGTTGTCTCATAAGCAGATTCTTAACGGTAAGCTGATCAGCGCCGCCTGGTCCGTCCTTCAAACGGCTGTTTTGTTCTCTGCGTTTCTTATTGTAGCTGCCACAATATTGCCTAACGATTTATGGGGTAAGTTGCCGCCCTTAGTGAGCCTTTCCGTATTTTTATGCGGAATATGGGGAATGCAGGTTTGTTCGGGACTCTATTTTTCAGTTGTCTCCAGCACAACCGGGCTGGCCCAGTTACGTTCGACTTTTTTGTGTGTGTTTCATGTGGGCGGTGCGATTCTTATCTATTTTCTGGTGTCCGTTGCAGTGTTTATTCTAAATCCCGCTTCGACGGTGTGGTTTCGGAATGTGTCCGACTTTTGGGCCTACTGCACACCTGCGATTTTGATTCTGGGAGAATCGGATTGGATTTGGGGACAATGGGGCTCGCCCGTATTGCTTGCCCATGGTTTTGTTGCGACGGGGATCGCTGTTGGCTTCTTCTATGCCGCTAGACGGAGGCTGCGTCTGCAGTATGTCTATGCTGCCACAAGTTCCTCAATAATTCCGCACAACGTTACAGAAGCGGGCACGAGTGACGTTTTACAACGGAAAGGATGACTATGCTGCCGATTTTGGGCCGTGAAATGCTTGTAGCCTTACGGGAACGCCGCCGTTTCCTCACGCTCGCTCTAATGGTCGGCGTATCTTCAATCATTATCACTGGCATTTGGTCGGTATTGGTTTCGTCGCAGGTTGATGTGAATACGGCGGAGGTAGGACGAGCGATTTTTGTGGGTATGGCCTTTGTGCAGCTGTTGTCTGCTTGTTATACGGGTTTTTTGACCGCTCGTAGCGTGGCCGGTGAAAGAGAACGGGGGACCTGGGATATGATCGTTACGACTCCTGTTCGGCCCGCCCGCATGATCTTGGAGAAGATGGCCAGTCCGGTCTTCGTTATCTTGTTTATGCTCAGCAGCCTGATTCCGTGTTTGTCATTATGCTTCATGATGGGCGGAGTGTCGCCCAATGAAGCCTACGGAACTTATGCCGTGGTTTTCGGATTTGCCATTGTTTCAACTGTTTTGGGGCTTTTTTGTTCCTCTTGGTGTAATTATGAGGTAACCGCCATTCGTGCTTATACGGCTTGTGTGTTTTTTGTAATTGCGATTTTTCCAATACTGGTCGGCGTGCTTTCGGAATTGTTTCTTGAGGATCTTTTCGGCCGGAGTATTTGGTGGATGTCATACCGGGCACTTGCTTTAAGCCCTTTTGTGACATTGGTCATTCTTTTTGAAAATACGGGGAGATTCCCGATTATAAACCGGGGTAATCCAAGCCTGAATTTATATCCTACTCCATTTCAGTGGCTTTGCGATACGCCGTGGATTGTATTTTTGTTCTTGTCCATTGTTTTGATTGCCTTTTTATTGTTTTTGACTTTTTTGCGGTTGCGCCGGTCTTGGTATGGCCAGACACAGGTTACGGCGACGAAGCGTGACCGGATTCAAAATTTTGATATTGGACCGTCCCCATTCTCCGATTATCAAAATATCGTTGAACAAAGAGAACTTTTGGCCGCTGGGAGGAGCCGCTTCGGGAGGCTTAGGATGCGTACGCTCGTAATGTGCGGATTGGCGCTTTTCCTTTCGTTTATACTAATCGAACCGATACGAAGAGACTCCAATGCGACATGGCATATTTTCTGTTATGCCGTCTATTTTGTTGGTTCACTGATCGCGGCCACTGCAACATCCGGCGCCATATCTTCTGAACGGGCGCGCGGCACGTGGGATATGCTCTCGGCTACGTTGATGACGCCTCAGGGCATTCTCTTGGGCAAGTTTAAAGCAGGCTTGAAACGTTCGCTCTCAAGTATTTCGATTTTTGCTTGGGCTTTTTTGTTGATGATTGTGGTTTTAGGAATCCCCGATTTTGACTTCTTTACGGGTATCAAGGCCAATCGGCGTCCATTCTTGCATGAGCGGCCCTATGTGTTGCCTTTTATTGTATTGATGCTTGGCTGTTGGATGATGCAGATGATGTTCGGGCTGTTTTTTTCCATCCGTTCCAAGCACACAAGCCGTGCGCAAGTGGCCACTTTTACAATGGCGATCGTTCACGCGTGTGGCGGATTTATTGTTTTTGGGATTGTCTCACTTTTGGTCGCGCTTTCCGGGCTTGCTCACCTTCAAGAAAGGTGGACGAACGATCTGTTTGAAATTATTGCATTCACCACGCCTCTGACCCTTATGGCAGATCTGCCCGGCAATCGCGGAGCCTGGGATATATGGGGCGCCTTTGCTGAAAGTGTCCATGCAGTTGTACTATTATGTATAGCGGTCTTTCTTTTCGGGGTTGCAGTCAGGCGGTTAAAGGCTCAGACCGCTTGGAACCCGGGAACGGATTGAGTGTTACAGTGCACGATTAAGGAGACGATATGTCTGAAAACCTGACCGTATCCGAAGGCACATCTCAATCGGCCACGCCGGAAGCGTCCCAGGGCGTTAGTACGGGAACTTCAGCCGTATCCGAGCGGGAGCCGTTGTTGACTCCCGAGTTTCTGGGGCAGTTGGAACGCCTGCGGCTTATGTCAAAAAAAGTCTTTTTAGGACGGCTCAAAGGCGAACGGCGCAGCCGCAAGCGGGGTGTCTCAATCGAGTTCGCAGATTATCGGGATTATTCCAAAGGGGACGATCTTCGGTTCTTGGATTGGAATATTTATGGACGTTTGGATCGTCTCTTTACCAAACTGTTTCATGAAGAAGAGGACCTCTCGATTTATCTTCTCGTCGATTCAAGCGCTTCAATGGATACCGGCCAGCCGAGCAAATATACCTTTGGCCGTCGGATGGCCGCTGCGCTGGCGTATATCGGCTTGGTCGGGCTGGACCGTGTGGGGCTGGCGGCTGCAGGCGGCGATAATTTCTATTGGCATCGACCGCAACGCGGACGCGGCCAACTGCATAAAGTCATCCGCTTTTTAGAAACCGTTCCGGGCGGAGGAACTACCCATCTTCAGGCGGCCGCCCGGCAGCTGGTGATTCGTCAATCGCGGGGCGGCGTGGTTGTGTTGATTTCCGATCTGTTCGATACGGAAGGATTTAGCGAGGCGCTAAAAGCGTTGCTACAGGGTGGGAACGATGTGTATATCCTGCATGTGTTGTCGCCTCAAGAACGGCATCCCGAGTTTGCGGGAGCACTTCGACTTTTGGATGTTGAGACTGATGAACCGGTGGAGATTAGTGTGACGCCGGAACTGATTAAGTCGTACCGGAACCGTTTGTTGGCGTTTTGCTCGGAAATTGAAAAGACATGCACCAAGCGGGGCGCTCATTACTTGCAGGCTGTTTCGGATGCGGATCCGAGCCTAATTGTCTGTGAGTCCCTGAAACGTATGGGATTGGTGACATGAGGATGCAGAATTAGCCAAAAAATACAGGCTGAATGGGAGAACGGCTGTGAGTTTCGATCAACCTTGGGGATTTGCCTTTGCGCTGCTTATACCGGCCATCGTAATCCTCTATCTGCTAAAACTGAAACGAATCGATACGCCTATATCCAGTGTTCTTTTATGGCGGCGCAGTTTGGAAGATTTAAAGGCCAACAGCCCTTTTCAAAAACTCCGCCGCAATATCCTTCTTTTTCTGCAATTACTGATTACCGCCATTGCTGTTATGGCTCTGGCTGCACCTATTTTGCAGGCTATCCATCCCGACCATGAAAGTGTCATTATCTTGATCGATTCCTCGGCAAGCATGGGGGCCACTGATGTGTCTCCAAGCCGTCTGGAGAAGGCTAAGGGTACAGTGCGGGAAATGATTGAAGGTTTGGGGCGGAACGGGGTAATGAGCCTGATAACCTTTGCCAATGAAGCCAGCGTGGCGATGCCGATGACCGGTGATAAAAGACGGTTGTTGTCGGCGTTGGATAGCATTCAAATTCAAACGACCGACACACGTTTGACCGATGCCATGGGATTGGCATATGCGACCGCCCGGGAAGCCAAGAATCCGCGCATCGTAATTCTCTCCGATGGAGCGTTTGAAACGAACCTGGAGGATGCGCCTGAAGAAATTCCCATTCAACTCATCAGTATCGGTTCCAATCCCCGTAATGTCGGGATCACTGAATTGGCCGTACGCCGCAGTTTCGATAAGGATGGCGGACGGGAACTTTTGGTCGGCATCTCGGCGATTGGTGATGCCACCGGCGAAGTCTATCTTTCGATTTATGCTTTGGGTGATGATGAAGAAGGCGATCATGCCGGGCATGCGCATGAAAGCGGGGAAGAAAACGCTGAAGAATCCGGTAGCCATGAGGTCTCGCAGCGCCGGTTGGTGGATGCACGCCGGGTGGAAGTGCAGTCCGGGCGGACAACTTCAGTGTTGCTCCGCGATGAGGGTCAATATTCCTCCAAACTGGAACTGGCGCTTGAGGCCAATGATCATCTGGCTGCGGATGACAGGGCTTGGATTGTTCTTCCGGAAGAAAAGGATTTGGATGTGCTTTTGGTGACCGATGGCTATTACGCGCTGGAAAAAGTCTTGCCGCTTGCTCCGGGAGTCCGGGTTTCTAAGATCGCTCCAGCTGATTACACACCGGTCGCCGATATGGATGTCACCATTTTCGACCGTTTCAAGCCGGTTGCCTTACCACCCGGGTCTTATGTATTTCTTGGCGAAGTGCCACCGTTGCCGGAATGTTCACGCGGAGAGATTTTAGAATCGCCCGCAGTTGTGTGGGCGGATCGATTTCATCCGTTGTCCCGTTATGTGAATTTCGGCGCTTTGAGTATTGCCCGCGCGCCTGCAATCGCTCTGCCTCCATGGGCGGATGTTGTGGTCCGTGCACGAGAAACGCCTCTGATTGCCACAATCGAACGGGGAGTGCTGGCGGTCGTAGTCGTTGGTTTTCATCCCGGCGATACGGATTGGCCGTTCCGAGTATCGTTCCCGATTTTCTTTGGCAACATTTTGGATTGGTTCCGAAACCGGGCCGGGTCGAGTCAGAATCTGTTCCATACCGGGGAGCCGATCCCGATTGTCTCGTCTGTGGCAGGCGATCTCAATATGGTTTTACCGAATGGTGAGAATCGTTCGATTCCTCTGCTGGCCGATGAACCTGCTTACATTCATGCTGCCGGAGAAGATGGTTTGATACACCCCGGTTTGCTTGCGCTAAATGGGCCGGGAGAAAACAACCATCGCAATGTGGCAATGAATTTGGTCTCTTATGCGGAAAGCAACATTACCCCCAGCCGTTCAATCGAAATCGGCAGTGTAGAAGTTGAATCCGAATCTGTGGATGAGATTACCACCCGCAATTTATGGTGGCCGTTACTTCTGGTGGCGTTTGTTATTCTGATCGTTGAATGGTGGGTTTATACGCGCCGCGCCAAATATACGTTCTGATGCACAAACGGCATATGTATTTTATTGTGAATACTTCTCCCACTCCTCTACACCAGCAGGCCCGGTTAGGTCGCTGATATCCCAAATCATCACCCGTCCCCCGCCGGTGGTTAATACTTTGGTGCCGTCAGGGGAAAAGTCTACGGAACTTCCACTTCCTGGGAATTCAAATGAACGTAATTCTTCTCCTGTTTCTGCATCGATCAGCAATGCCGTATTTTCGAGTTGGAGATATCCCCAATAGTCCATCCCCAATAGTACCATGCTTGCATCAGGCGAAACCGCCGCGGTAATGCACCAGTCGTCTACGTAGCTTTTATATTGGTCATCGTCTACATTCGACAATTTAACATGATACTCATATCCCCATGTAAGTATTTTTTTGCTATTATCCGATATGGCAGCTCCAAAAAGATAATTGCCCCCTGTACGAATATACCTCATTTGTTCGAGTGTGGTTGTGGAGTAAACTCTCAGTGTAGTGTCTGGCCACTCATCTGCTCCTATTATGAAAAACTTTCCATCCTGCGAAAATTCTGTGGCCACAATTCTATCAAGTCCGATAAATTCGTATTCTTGAATACGCTCCCCGGTAGTCGCATTAAATAGAAAAACTGTCGCGGGATAATGAACTGCTCCGATGAGAACCATGGAATTGTCTGGTGAGATGGCGGTCGTCGAAATGATAAACGGACTTTCATAAGTCTGTAAAAGATTACCGGTTTTAATTTCACGCATTTCAAGTGTAAGCCCATTTCCCACCAATATGGCTTCCCCATCTAACGTCAGCGCAATAGCCCCAGCTCCCGGCACGGAGCGAAGCAATTCCCCGGTAGTCGCATCCCAAAATAGAATTTCTTCAAAACAAGTCACGATCTCTTGGTCATTCGGAGTAAATTTGGCATAGCCCGTTTCTCCTTGCAGAATACCTTTACCGATCTCCAATATCGGCTGCGGCGGTTCATCTTGAGACCAACATTGACTGGTGAGTGACAAAAATAAAAATGAGACAAAGCAACTGGGATATGCTTTTGCGGTTAAGAACTTGTATTGGTTACCCATTATCCACACCCTCTATTCAATATGTTTCCCACTCCCTTACCCCAGCCGGTTGGGCCAGGTCGCTGATGCCCCAGACCATTACCCTTCCACCGCCGGTGGTTAATACTTTGGTGCCGTCAGGGGAGAAATCGACTGTGCCTCCACTATGTCCATCAAATTCTAATGTGCGCTGCAACTCTCCTGTTCTTGCATCGATAATTCTTGCCTGGTTCGGATAGTAAAAGTCATCATTCCAATGCCCTAATATCACCAAAGCACCATCGGGTGATATCGAACCATTAATGCAGCCTATATTCATATATTCTATTAGTTGTGCGGACTCCACTTCAAAAAGATACGCACCAAATACCGGCCCCCAAACAAGAATCGAGGAGCCGTCCGGTGAAATCGTAGCGCTGCCAAGCCAATACCCGAAACCCCTTCCACCAATTTGTTCCAATGACATTGCCGAAAAGATCCATATTCCTGAGGAATACCATTCGTTGCATGCTGCAATCATAAAAAATTCGCCATTCCGCGAAAATTCGACTGCTCTAATACCATCATCAGACATCGTTTTTTCCCATATCTGTTCGCCTGTTTGCACGTCAAACAAATAGGCCAGTCCGTGCCACGTACCAATCAAAACCTTCGAATTATCCGGCGAAATGGCAGCGTGGGTTATTATATCCGGGCTTTCAAAAGTCTGCAGGATTTCGCCTGTTTCGATTACTTTTAATTCAATAGTCTGGACTTGCCCCACTAAGATATTCTCGCCGTCTAAAGACAACGCAATCGGACGCCCCCCCGGCACGGAGCGGAGCAATTCGCCGGTGGCTGCATCCCAGAACAAATTTTCTTCAAAGCTGGTTACGATCTCTTGGCCATTCGGAGTAAATTTGGCATAGCCCGTTTCTCCTTGCAGAATACCTTTACCGATCTCCAAAATCGGCTGCGGTGGTTCATCTTGAGACCAAGCCGACGTGGATAGTAATAAAATGAGACAGAAAAGATATTGAGAAATGGTGATCAATAACGATGTACGAGATTTGAGGATAGAATTAATTTTCATAGTACCCTCCTAAGGGATCATCGATTTACAGCATTAAGATATAATGCATAAGACGCTCTGTCTACCAATAATTCATAAATTTCTTAAAAATTAGATTGACAGTGGCTTTGTTTATGAAATACAATAGTCTTCTCAATTAAGAAAGGGGAAATAAAAAGGGGAAATAAAAAGGGGAAATAAAAAGGGGAAATAAAAAGGGGAAATAAAAAGGGGAAATAAAAAGGGGAAATAAAAAGGGGAAATAAAAAGGGGAAATAAAAAGGGGAAATAAAAAGGGGAAATAAAAAGGGGAAATAAAAAGGGGAAATAAAAAGGGGAAATAAAAAGGGGAAATATCTGCCTGTTATCCTTTTTGAACTATCCCCGCAGCAAGAGACTTTTGGCATTTTGATGTGCGTATAACGTGTTTTTGAGGCAATCTCATGACAAGGGGGTGATTTGATCGTAAGTAGAAACAAATCAAGCGAATTCAGCGAATCGAGAGCAAATGAGTCTTTGTTAAGTACATGGAGGTTATCATGAATTGTAGAAATTCAGCGGGCAGACTCGAATGTAGCCTGTACAAGTCTAAGTGTAGTGAATTCACGGTGTTAATGATGGTGTTGCTTATGTATGCCCTTCCGGGCCATGCTCAGCACCGTATTACTGAGATATTCAATGTGGTAGATGAACCACAAGCCGTGTCATGGGCCACATTGCAGAATGAATCATTAGACTTCGGCGATGCCGGAGGTGAAGTGCGTGTCGAACAAGGCATTAAAGTCGGTGGCCGATTCGGGATTCCTTCATTCAGTTCGAACGATGTTTATTTCCCCAGCGATGAACAAGCCTCAGTAATCGAAATTTCGGCGGATATGGATTCCGGAAACGGTCAGAAAGGCGTCCAAGGCATCTGGGAAGGCCGCTTACCCTTGGTCAAGCACGTACAGATGGAGGTGGCCTACGATCTTCTCGCCGATGCGCAAGGAAATCCGGATCCCGGAAGAGTCTCACTCGTGGTTTATGTCCGCGATCTTCAGGGGGAATCGTGGGTTCCCAGCGGCGTCTTTGGTAAGGAGTCGAATCTTATCGGCCACAACAAGGTGGCGGAATCCAATCTTAATTCAGTGCAAGACATCAAATTCACAACCAACAGTTTTCTTGCAGACCTGTGCCCTTGGTCAGGCGACTATATTCGGCTGGTATTTGAAGTCTGCTTTGATGATAAGGTTACAAAAACGGCGAAGATTCGCTTGCTCAAAGGCCGTTTGGTGACCAGCACCTTTAAGGTCGTGCTCGGTGAAGAACAAACCGCCACCATCTTCCAAGGGAATCGTCTGTACAAATCGGTTGTGTCGGCTGCACCAACGGCAACGCTTTATCCCACTGAAACGGATATGAGTATTGAGAACCTTTGGCATTGGCCTGAAGGTTTTAGTATTGAAGAACTTTCAGATGGGAGCTATATGGCATATTTTGGCGGTGTCGTGGGTAACGCAGATAAATCAACAGGTGTCTTTCATGTAGAGGATGAAAGTTTCAGAACTATATCACAAACCGAACTCACGGAAAGCCTGGTACGCTATGCACCTACTCCTGCATCGACACCGTATCCACGCGCTACGGGAACCCCATATCCTGCGCTTGAACCCGAACCTAATGTTAATTACCAATTGGATACTTATTATGCAGGGGCGGGCGGCGCCGTCTTTGACGGCACTAGGATGCATGTGGTTTATCACGCGGAAGACAAGGCGTGGGATGGAACCTTGGGCGGTAACAATCACCATTATATACGAATCGGCTATGCTCGTGCCGATCTTAGCGGAGGTAATGAGGATGGCTATACGCTAAAACGTCTTGCTCATGGGGATAGTTCCGCCGATCCAACACCTGTGGCGACGCCGATATCCGGGACACATTACGGCGGTTGGGGCAACGCCATTATTACAGCTGCGAGCCCATCTGAGAGCGCTGTATATACCAAATATCCTCCTCCTCCACCTCCTACTCCGAACCCTCACCCCGACCATTGGGGCGTTGGCCATCCGTGTCTAATCAAACATTCAAATTACTATTACCTCTTCTATTATCACCATGGATGGAATGATTATAGCCCTCTTCTTCGAGGAATCATGGTCGCGAGGGCCTTTGAGGATGACATTGAGGCAACAGACGCCACCTACCAAAATGCTGATAATCCATGGCATAAATGGAATGGATCTAATTGGGCTCAGCCCGGAATTGGCGGAACCGATTATGCGATCATCCACGATCGACACTCGCCATCCGTGAGTTATAATGAATACTTGGACATGTGGATCATGTTTACAGTATTCAGTGACTCAACGCATATTTATGGTGCGGATAATCTTACCGGGCCATGGAGCGGCATACAAATCGACACTTATGAGCATGCAACCCCCAGATGTGTTGCAGTTACTGAGGTGTCGAGTTATACAGAAAAAATAACCAATCAGTTTAATAAACTTTATTACATAAGTGAAACTGAAGATGGCAATGAAATGATGTATAAGTCTATACGTTTTATACAGTGAGGTTCTTATATACTTATAATCTGAAAAACGTGTAATTGTCAGACAGACACAACGAAGGGCGGTGTTGTGGGGACACCGCCCTTCTGTAATTAATTTGCGTGATGGCAACAGAAGATATTGGTCTTCTTTCGCCGATGCCGGTTGAGGTCTATCTGGCCAAATAATTCCGTATCGAATACTTGGCAAGACTCAAATGATGCTCGCAATTCTCACGGAGTGGGGAGGAGTTTTAGGGGATCCAAAGGAACCTCAACGCGCCGGACTTCGAAGTGCAGATTGGGACCGTTGACCCCGGCGAATGTGCGCCCGGTTTGGCCTACATATCCAATCAGTTGTCCGCGTTTTACTTTATCTCCGGCCTTTACCAGGTTCTCTTTGGTATGGGCATAAATGGACCTGATGCCTTCGCCCTTATACGTTCCGTGATACAGGATGATGTAGTTGCCCCAGCTGGCGCCGAAATCATCAGCGGGAGTCCCGGCCAAGAAGACCTCTCCATCAGCCGCCGCGTAGATAGGTGTTCCTTCGGGCGCCTCTAAATCAATACCATAGGTTGGAGTGCTTCCGCCGCTTTTGAATTTCTGAGCCACACTGTACCCATCGACAATAGGCCATGAAAAAGCAATTGGTCCCATTGCCTTGCTCGGCAATTCCACTTGTTCAAGCGCTTTGCCGGTTTGCAGGTCCACAGCCCTTTGGGTTGTATTAACAGGAGCCTCACCCGGTTTGGGTGTTGGTGTCGGGGTTGGGACTTTGACCGTGCGGACTTCAGTCGCGCCCGGGATTAATAATTCCTGGCCGGTTTCGATTTTGCGGACATCAGAAATATTGTTGACCCGCGCCAAGTATTTCCAACTGGTATCGTAGGTCTCGGCAATTAGCGCCAAGGTTTCTCCGGGCTGTACCACATGGACTACCGGGGCCGGTGTCGGCGTTGGGGTTGGCGGATTTTGTTGTGCAGGGACTGTTGTTGCAGGACCTTGCCCTGCGCGTTCGACATTCAGAACAGTTTTCACGCCAGGAATCCAAAGGCGTTGTCCGGTAATGATAAAGTCCGGATCGGCGATATTGTTGATCCGTTGCAGTTTTTGTGGGGTGATATTGTAAGTTTCGGCAATTCGTACGAGGGTTTCGCCTTCTTTAACAATATGTAAAACACCTTCTTCTACAGGAATATCACTTTCATCACGATGAGCCGCATCGATACTCAGGCCTAGTGAGTCCCGCCAATCCTCGTTGATTGTGCTGCACGCTTGGGTGAGAAAAGCAAAAACCACCAGTATTCCTAAGAATGAGTAGGAACTGCTTTTGCCGGAGTGCAATTGGACGGGCGGCCTGCTGGGAAGTTTTTGAAATCTATCCATGAGATGTGGAATCACGTGATGCTGTTCAACTTTTTTTATTTGGGCATAGGGATGAAATCATTAGATGCACTGGGGTGTCTCCAGCGGCGCCATGATCTCTTCCCGCCTGATTCTTTGTGATAGCAGTGTAACGGGCACAAGGTAGGCTCGGCAACGGTCTTCCGGGTTGTGGCTTCTTTCTCTTCAATCTGCTGAGAGAATCGGTCGCCAATTCGGGGCATTCGGGCATTTACGGGGGATGCGCGGTTGGGAAATGAATTCAAAAAATGGGGCTGTTCCATCTCTTCAGATGCCCCCGACACGTGCTAGCATGGAGCCACTTTGACCGTTACCCATAAAATCATGACCGATCAGAAACCCACCGTTGTTCTTCTCGGCGCTTTAGACACCAAGGGCCAAGAGTTTGCCTATATCAAAGAGTTGCTTGAAACTCGCGGGCTCCGAACTTTAACCGTTGATACCAGTATTGTCGGTGAGCCGGCCTATGCGCCGGATATCTCCGCGTCTGATGTTCTGGCCACCGCGGGTGAGGACCTGGAATCGTTACGCATGGCCGGTGATCAGGGCAAGGCCGTCAATTCGATGGCTGTAGGAGTTGTTCGCGCTGTGAAATCCCTCCACCGTCAGGGACGCTTGAATGGGATTCTCTCCATGGGCGGCGTATCCGGAACCACAATTGGGACGGCTGCTATGCGTAATTTGCCTTTGGGGGTGCCCAAAGTGATGGTTTCAACCCTGGTTGTCGATAACGTCTCCGATTTTGTTGGAGCCAAGGATATCACTCTGATTTATCCGGTGGTCGAATTGGAGGGGCTTAACAGAGCCACCCGGCTGATTTTGGCCAAAGCCGCCGGTGCTGTAGCGGGAATGGTGGAGATGAGGGCGCAAATGAGCCCGGAGACAATGCCAAGCGCCGCCCTAACGACTATGAGCGCCACATCGGATGCTGCCGACAATATCCGTATGAGAATGGAAAACGGCGGATTTGAAGTGATCTCATTTTCTGCCTCGGGACGGGGCGGAGATGTCATGGAGGAGTTAATCCGTGACCATATCTTCGATGTGGTTATTGATCTGACCACATCGGAACTGGTCGATGTCCTATGCGGGGGAGGATACCCATCCTCCGGTGATCGTCTGACCGCCGCCGGACGTTTGGGAATCCCTCAAGTTGTCGTTCCAGGCGGTATCGATATGTTGTGCTTTGGGCCGCAAAACCGTGTGCCAGCACGGTTCTCTGATCGGAATATCTATATTTACAATGATCGGGCGACAATGGTCCGTACGGATGAAGACGAGGCCCGAATTGTGGCCGGGGCTATGGCCCGCCGTTTGAATGATGCGCTTGGTCCTGTTCGTTTGCTATGGCCTGCGCGTGGAGTGTCAGCCCTCGATGAGGAAGGAATGCCTTTTTTCGATCCGGATGTTGATGGTGTGTTTATTGAGGTTCTGCGAAATAGGCTGGATGAGGCGGAACAACGGCTGATTGAAGTGGATGCCCATATCAACGACGATGTCTTTGCTGATGCCGTTTGTCAAACTGCCTTTGAACTTTACAAATTCTCTCTTAACGAACCCAAGCCCTAAGTTAATCCTGAGATTTTCTTTTAACGCCAAGGCCGGGGGCATTAGGCAACAGAAGTCTTCCATCGTTAAAGAGCATGCCTTCAAAAGGATCCTTGGCGAGCAAAGCCGCGCCATCGAGGTCTGTGAAATCGGCAAGTGGCGCGAGGTGGGCCGCTGCTGTTACCCCCAAAGAGGATTCCAGCATACAACCAAGCAAGACCAAGAGGCCGCGCTCATGAGCCGCCTCAGCCATTTGTTTGGCTTCGAGAGGGCCACCACATTTTGCCAATTTGATATTGATCCCGTCTCCCTCACCTAAGGTTTGGAGGATGTCATTTAGGCATTGCACTGATTCATCCAGGATGATGGGAATGCCGCTTTTATTGCGACGAGTCAATTCGCGGCCCTCCTCATGCATATCTCGGTGCAGAGGCTGTTCAATAAGGTCTACATCCAGGTCTCGCAGGCGTTCAGTCCATTCCAACGCCTCTTTTAGATTCCAGCCTTCATTTGCATCCACGCGGATGCGCGCCGATGTTGCGCCACGAATGGCCTCTAAACAGGCCAAATCGTCTTTCCCGCCTAGTTTTATCTTTAAAACAGGCGTTTTAGGGGCGCGGCGGGCTTTTTCAGCCATAATCTCGGGCGTATCCAGGCCCAATGTAAATGAGGAAGCCGGGATGGCCGTTGGATTCAGGCCCCACAATTTGAATAGGCTTTGGCCTTGTTGTTTGCCCCATAAATCCAGGAGAGCCATATCGAGTGCGGCTCGAAGCGCACTTTGGTTCTCAAGTAGAGGTTGATTGAGCACAGCCCATGGTCCTGATCCCGGTTCCAATGAACCCTCTGGGAACTTTAGCTCAGGCAGGATACCCTCCATCGATTCGATTGACTGACCGTGGTAATAAATCGGCGCCGCTTCGCCCCAGCCCTCAGTGCCATTAGCGCTGATTTTAACTGCCAAATTGGTAACCTCGCTTCGAGTAATACGAGAAATCCCAAACGGATCGCGGAGCGGCATGGTTATACGTTCCCAGCCGAAAGTGTCTATTTGTTTTGATGAAGTCATGTCAATTTGATCTTGGATGTATAAAATCCTGTACAGAAGCCGATATAATATAGGAAGAGCTCGGCTTTGAGACGAGCAGGGCAGTATGCCGGGTGAGCAGGTGCAATCATGGCCAACATGCGTGCAAAAGTCCTTTTTGATCGTGCATTGGCTCATTTTAACAAAAATGACTATGACAAGGCCGTCGATTGCTTTAAAGAGGCGCTCCTTGAAGATCCAAATTACCCGGAATGTCTCTATAATTTATCATGTTGCCATGCCGTTATGGGCAACAAAGAAGATGCGCTGGTTTACCTGGATCGTGCCATCAAACTCGATGTCAACTGTATGGACTGGGCCAAAGAGGATATCGAATTCCACGGTTTGCGCGGTGATGCCGGTTTTAAAAAAGTCCTTGATCGAAACGATCCGGTTAAGAAACCTTCCGTAAGTGAGCACGGTGCGACGGACGGTGATTATTCGTTCGATGAAGATGATGAGTATGATGATTTTATTGATGGTGAAGGAGCCTTTGGCGGCTATCACCCGGATGCGACCAAACTTCCTCCTTGTCCTAAATGCGGGGCCATTGTGCTGGATGAAGATGTTTGGATTATTAATCCCATGCTCGCGATGGTGATGGCGCTGATAGGTGTTGTTGTCAGTCTTGTCTATTTTCAATCTTTGCTCGGTATTGGCGTTGGATTACCCCTAACTGCGGTCGGTCTGTTTTTGTACTGGAAAAAGAATCGCACTTGGGTTTGCCAGAATTGTGGGGCCAAGGGGGCTGCTGCGGGAATGCCAGCCGATGGCGGGGGCGCTTCCGGATCGGCTGCCCAAAAGGGCTCTAAATCCGATGATCATGTTGAGATGTTCGATCTGGACGATGCCGAAGGCGGCGATATGGGCGGTGATTATGATACGGCTATGGAAATCGCTGATGAGGCGATTGCCAATGGTGAAACCGCCGATGAGGAAATTGCGGAGTATGAGCAGGTTTAGATGGCCAAGGTTGCTTTTGGGGAGGGGCGAAATATGGGGCGGCGCTTTTTTTTATAATTTGAAAAATAGTGGTTGACAATCTCAAATTCCTTGTGCTAGATTCTTGACATTAGCTGATACAAGCCACGACTTGATATCCGTTAAAGGGCAGAAAGCGGGAATCGTAGTACAAGGCTAGGAGGGTCTTTTTATGTTCCTTCCACAAAGCAAGCTGATGTAAAGGGAATTCGCAAATTTTGCGGGTGTCGGGCCGTTGCGGGAAATTATAGGCTCGTGACGGGAAATGCGGACATATGGAGGTGCCCAAATTATGAAGCAATGCAGCGGGATTATCGGGTTGCATTTGAGTAGGAGCCGCTGGCTTGGTTGTCTGACTGTCGTTTTTCTTCTGTTTTTAATGCCCTTATCTATCGTTGTGAATGCGGAAGATTTGAAGGATGTCGATGGTGTTGTGAGTGCACTGTTTGTATACCGGCAGCAACTCAACCAGATGCAAGTGGAGTACGAACGAGTCGTCAGAAGCGGACCCCTGCCCACGTGCGATAGCGCGTATTGTGATGCATTCATTGATGCTTTTATCGAAGCCGAAAAGCGGGAAGCGGCCCAAGAAATTCCCGAGCAATTTCGAGAGTCTATTGGTTGTGCAATCGACCCGGAACAAGTCCGATCCTGGATCACGCCTAGAGTCATCGGTGGGTGCGAAAACGTATACAGGGTATCGTTGGGCTGTGCCGAAAAATCTTTTGCCGGAGAAATCCGAGATAAACAAGACCGCACAATCCGCCGTGATTTTGTAAGTCCGGGCGTGGCCATTGGGCAGCGGCGTGCAGGTCCCAATTTGCCACCTCAAGGCCGTGTCGATTGCCGGTCGGCAAATACCGATGGACTTCGGTCGGATTTTGCGCCCTATAGTTGGGAAAAAGCGCTCTCATGCGGCGGTGATCATTCTCTTACGAAAATCGAGACAATTGACAATGGATTTTGTTTAAAGCAATACAAATCCCCAAAAGCAAATGCACCCGCTATGGAACTGCATATACAGCCAATGGGGGATGGTCAATTTGTTCCGGTGCTTCAGATCATGCATCGGGTTCACAAGCATGAAACCGTTATCGAATATTCTGATTACAAAGAAATTCAAATGGGAAGTGAATCGTTATGGCTTCCCGGCCGCGTGATTCGAAGATATAAGAAACCGGAAGAGAATACAGTTGCCGCTTTGCCTGCTGTGCATGAGTTGAACTCGATGCCAAAGGGGCAATTGTTATCTTATATCGAAACCTGGGATGAACATCGGCTCGTTGATGCGAGCGTGTTGCCCGGGTTGGAAAGCACGGATCTGGTTTTTTGTTTTGAGCCGGATACTCAAATTGAATTCAATGTGAATAATAAAACGGTTAGCCGGTTCACAGCCGAACCGTAATCGTTGTCTTTTCCCGCGGTGGCGTTTGGTATCCTTGCCGGGGCGGATATGGAATTGATCCGTATCCGCCCTGTGCATTTGGGTGAGTTCTTCGGATTTGATAGTTTTGTGTTTTTTACTGTGCGATGGTGGCTTCTCGGAAGGTCCGAAGACGATTGTAGATTGGGGCGGGAAGTAGATTTTTAATTGTGCTTTTCCAACGATAGATCCAAGGATTGAGTTCGGCCTTCAGCGAATCCCTGCGGCGTAAGACTTCTTCGATACTGAAATCGGGCGTCGCTATCCCGGCATAATCCATGTGGAAGACGACATTTTCTAAATCGGGATGCACCAGGTAATTGTTTTCTACGCAGATTTTATGCAATGGTGTGCCCGGATACGGTTTTGCAAAAAAGACTTCAAAGCGGTCCGCGCCTAAAGCCCGTAGATGCCGGCAGTATTTTCTACACCGTTCAAACGATTCTTTGCTTTCTCCCGGATAACCGATAATTACAAATATCAGCGTGCGCACACCATGTTTTTTGCACCAGCCGATAGCACGTTCTACATGCTCGAGTTTGAGGCGCTTATCCATCCGTTCTAGCTGATCGGGATCACCGTGTTCAAGGGGTAAATAAAGTCTTCGATTCCCGCTCTCGACGCAGAGTTCGATGAAGGCTTCATCCAGCGCATCAATACGAACTCCATTCGGGATTTCCCAAGTGAGTTCGATGCCTTTTTTTCGCAGTTCGATAATGCCCTCTAAAATAAGACGGGCACGTTTGAGGTCGATGGTGAGATTGTCGTCTTCAAATTCGATGTGGTTAACACCGTAACGTCCTACAAGATCTTCGATTTCTTCAACAACACGTCCCGCGCTATGAACCCGCCAGGTATGGCCCGAAATGGGATGGATCGAACAGAAACCGCAGTCATAGGGGCAGCCCCGGGTTGTGACCATGGTTCCCGTGCGGCGGCCGACCAAACCGCGAGGCGACCGGGTGAGGTAGGTTTCCATGGGCAGTAGGTGGCGTGCCGGTTTGGGTAGCAAATCCAGGTCTCTTTTTGTCTCCCCTTGGCCGGTGTCGATGATCTCTCCATCGCGGCGGAAAACAAATCCGGGGATGGTGCTCATATCTTCGCCGCCTAACAAACGCACCAGGGAGTATTCTCCCTCGCCACGCATGACGAAATCGACCGAATCGAATAGGGCCTCATAAGGAATTGTCGAAGGGAAAACGCCGCCGAGCCCCAAAAGCACATGGGGGAAACGCTGCCTTATGGCTTCCGATAGTTCGCGGGCAATGATGCGGTTATTCGTGAAGGGACAAGTGATGCCGATAAATCCGGTTTTTTCAGGGATCAGATCGAGAATTTCGTCATAAGGCAATCCCCAGCGGTTTACGGACTGATAGGGCAAAACCACACGTGAACAGCGGTCCAGGCCCAAGGCCACAGCATCGATGACCCTAACCTCGTGACCGGCCTCTTCAAGTGCCGCACCCAAATAGGCCAGACCCAAATTTTGAGATACAAACTCCAGTTCACCAGGAAAGAACCAGGGCGCATTGATGAGCGTTACATGCATAATTCAGACGTCCCCGGGAGAGTCTAACCAGGGCTGTGGGGACAGCAAGGCGGGATGACTGATGAAATAGACAGATGAATGAACCTTTTGCATGTTGGCAGGTGTCCGGTTGAGCCGTCTGCCCCGCATTTAACGGCTCTCTTCCATCAGTTTGACAAAACGGTCGAAATGATAAGAAGCATCGTGCGGGCCGGGACTTGCTTCGGGGTGATACTGCACGGAGAAATATCGTTCCTTTTTGTTCTCCAGACCTTCAACCGTTTGATCGTTTAAATTGATGTGCGTGACGGTAACGCCTTTATCTAAAAGAGAGTCGGTATCGACACAGAAACCATGGTTTTGCGATGTGATTTCGACTTCACCGGTAGCCAGGTCTTTAACCGGCTGATTACCGCCCCGGTGGCCGAACTTAAGTTTGTAGGTCTTGCCTCCTGCTGCACTGCCCAAAATCTGGTGCCCGAGACAAATCCCGAAAATCGGCATCTTGCCCAATAGCGTTCTGACTGTTTCGATTCCATCGGTTACCGGTTCCGGATCTCCCGGGCCATTGGAGAGAAAAAGGCCATCCGGCTTCTTCGCCAGAATCGCCTCGGCTGGAGTAGACGAAGGCACGACATGAACTTTGCATCCGCGGCTGGTGAGATGCCTCAAGATGTTCTGTTTGATGCCGAAATCCATGGCGATCACATTGAATCGTGCTTCCGGTTGATCTTTAAGGTGGCGGTATTGATCTCCATAGATGTTGTGAGAATTGATGTCCAGCGGGTGGAGACATTCTATCCAATCGTAAGCCTCTTGGGCTGTGACGTATTTAACCAGGTTACTGCCTGCCATATCCGGCACTTGCCGGGCTTGGTCCACTGCGTCATCCGGATTTTCCACAGAGGTTGTGATTATCCCCCGCAGAACGCCACCTGAGCGTAATTTGCGCACGAGAGCACGTGTGTCGATGCCTTCGAGGCCCATCACACCGTTTTCGGCCAGCCAATCTTCCAAACGTTTTTGACTTCTCCAATTACTCGGCGCCCCCGTTCGGGTAGGGCGGCTTAATTCTTTTACGATAAAACCGGCCACTTGAATCTTGTCCGACTCGACATCCTCTGGTGCGACACCGTAGTTGCCGATTTGGGTGTAAGTCATCGTCACAATTTGGCCATAATACGATGGATCAGTGAGTATCTCTTGATACCCGGTCATCGATGTATTGAAAACCACTTCACCTCGAGCGCCTTCAACCGCGCCAAATGCGCGGCCGTGATAGATTGTTCCGTCTTCTAAGGCGAGTATGGCGGGAGGTCCGGATTGTTTGCTCATTCTTAGACTCTGCATAAAAAGTTTCTTAAAGTGTGCAGGATGAAACGGCCCCGGGGAAGTGTAAACGGTTCGCCTGGATTAGTCTGTTGCCGTGGATTTGTGATGAAATGATGGCGCAAAAGGTGTAAAAGCCTAATACTGACAGGACTATGGAACGATTCCCCCGCTATTCCATTGTGATTCCGGTTTTTAATGGCTCCTCTACACTTGGGGCGACGTTGGAGGCAGTTCAGCGTCTGGAAGGACCCGCGTTTGAGGTACTTGTCGCCGATGACGCCTCTACAGATGAAACGGCTGCCGTTGCCAAACAGTATGGCGCAGATGTTGTCCGCCTGGAGACGAATTCCGGTCCTGCAACGGCGCGAACACGAGGGGCGGAACAAGCGCGTGGCGAAATCCTTATCTTTACTGACGACGATGTATGGGTTCCGCCTGATATGCTGACTCGTTTTGAAGAATGCTTTACGCAATTCGAGCCAGAGGCGGCACAGGGAACGTTTAGCGATGCCTGTCCGTATCCCAACTTGATTTCGCAATACAAGAATCTTTACAACCGTATCGTTATTCTACGTTTGCCGGAGTGGATCGACACGACTTTTACCTCTGTGACTGCCGTGAAGCGGGATGCTTTTTTTGCATGTGGCGGATTTGATACCAACATTCGAGGGGCCTCTGTGGAAGACCGAACCTTGGGCCGGAATTTGATCCGCCATGGATGCCGTATCCGCCTGCTGCCCGGTTTAGAGGTTGTCCATAATAAACATCTGAGCCTTTGGGGATTGCTAAAGAATCAGTTTCGGCGTTCCCGTGATTTGGCCAGACTGCTTCTGCGAAATAGGTGCGAGACTCAATCCAAACAAGATTCACCGGAACCGTCCGCTCCATCCGCCGGAAGCGGTGTTGCCGAAGGGGGGCGGTTCGGCACCAATGCCCCTACGACAATGGCTAGGCTGCCCGCTGCCTATGGCGCAGCATTTTTCCTTTTATTGGGCTGGTGTTCTCCTTTTGGGTGGGCATCTGTGATTTTCGATTTGGCCGGTTTGTTGTGCTTAATTGCATTTTTGTGTTTTGCCTGGCCGATTACAAAGGCTTTTACCGTTGCTCGAGGCTGGGGATTCGCTCTGGCGACTCTGCCGGTCAATCTGCTGGATGCCTTCGCAAGCGGGGCCGGTGTGGCTTGGGGACTATTTTCCTATCTTTTTCTTAAAAAAAAGTACTGAGCCCTGTATGTGCAATTTCATGCACATACAGGGTGTTTTATTGCTACACTAGAGCAACCGTGATATCCGAGACTTGTCCGAATATCCTGTTCTGAGACCTGGCTTGGGCTGACGATCCATCATGATTTTACCATCTGTCCCGCCGGTATGGCGTAATCGTCTTATCTTATGTTTATGTTTTTCCGCTGTGGTTTTGTTGGGTGGCGTGGATTGTAATGCGGATAGTTCGCCTATTTTGAGCGAAACGGTTTATTATCTTCGTCCTGCCACCGTTGATGGTTTATTCGACGACACATTGCGGACCTACAATCCCTATATCCATTTCACCGGAATGTTGAAGTCTGACGCGGTCTGGACTCTAAAGACCGATGTCATGACGAGTTCGTTTTTTGTTGAAAGCGCGACTTTTACGGGATTGGAACTCACGGAAGCGTTTGGCACGCGGATGGAGGCCCAACTCTATTTGCGGCGGAATAGCGCTGTGAATTTGATGGGTAATGCGACGTTGGATCCTTCGCCTCCGCTGCAAGGCACACCCAGGCCTTTTACTGTTCCTTTCACAATGAGCCGGTCTTTTTCTGTCGCTGAGGATGATGTTATCGAACTCCGTTTGCGCCCCCAGGGAGGACCGGTGGCGTTTCGTAATTTTCCAGGTTCTGAACCCGCTCGTCTGCTGATTACAAAACAGGAACCGCAATGGTTGATTGAGGATTTTGAGTCCTACGCTCGCGGCAGCCGGGTTTTATTCGGTCCGGCGCACGAATCCTTATGGCCGGAAGACATTGTTTCGTATTCGGGCACGGCCCGTGTGACGACTGATGAGTCAAACGATCTTCTCGATCCGGATATCGGTGAACCGGGTAGCCGTTCCTATGCCGTGCAATGGTTGTGGAAAGAAAACGCAGGCGAAGCGGCAATCGCTGTTTTGGAAAGCAGGGGAGAACTCATCAATCCTCAACCGATTATCGATTATTCATTCGGCCTTTCACTGAATATTCTTTATCGGGAGGGACCTCCGCTGGGGGTGGCTCTATTAACCTATGATGAACCTGAATCCGGTGAAATCGGCTCGCCTGCATCGGTGACCGGCGCCATAGAAATCATCGGCGCTGTCAAAGATGATTCCGAGCAATTCGTGCCCGAATATACAATCACTGCCGGTCCCGATTGGCAGTACATTTATTTTGATATCCCGAATGAGCCAATTGCCAATTTTTCGGGAGGCAATGGAAAACTGGCCGGATCGCTGGGCAGTCTTGCGGGACTGGCTTTTATCCGCCAATCGACCGAGCAGGTCTCTGTCTCGCTCTATTTGGATGATATTTATGTGGGCGAGGCTCAAAACCCGATTGTTCCCCCCACACCTACTCCTACACCTTCGCCCACTGCAACATCAACACCCACACCTCCTATTGATGAGATTTCGATTCAGGGCGATTTCCGTGCTGAACCGGTAGCGCGTTTGGGGGCGTACGGTTTGACATTCACGTCCGGGGGGACTCTGGGGAATCGGCTCTTTGTTGCCGGGGCCACTCAATTGGTTCGGATTGATCCCGGCTATGTCCAAGTTCCATGGACCAATGGAAGCGCAAAGGGATTATCATTCAACGGGGAAATCCTCCCGGAATCGTATGATATTCCGGAATTCCTTGTCCATTTGGATCGTGCCCTGGATGAGATTAGGCCCGATCATCCGCTCCGTCTCATCGCCATTAGCAAAACAGGTGCGATAACTATTCGATCAGCCACGTTGGGTTTTGATATTGGTCCTTTTGGATTGGCGGTCCCCCCGGTGGATAGTGATTGGCCGGCCGGCGTCTATGTGGCTGAGGCATCCGGTGATGAGCCCGGCATCAAACGTGTTCTATCCGATGGAACGTCGGAATTAATTGTGGCTGCAACACGATTTCCCGGCGATCCACGCTCAATCGCTTTTGGACGCGGGGAGCCATTCGGGACGGATTTGTTTGTTACGATTCGTGGAGATGACGATCTTTATTCGGTAGATTCAAGCGGACGTACCCGGCGTTTCGCTTTTGATGTTATTGGTGAAACGGTTGAGACTGATTTCTCTCCTCTTGGCGCCATGGCACAAACCAGCGGCGATAGTCTTGGAGAGTGGTTATACTTCTCGCGTTTGGACGGACCGAATGAACTTTACCGAGTTTCGGCATTTGGGCGTAGCGAATTTTTTGCCGATTTTGGAGACCTTCCCGTACGCGGTTTGGCTTTTGATGAGAGTGGCGAATATGGCGGATATCTTTATGTGGCCGCCGGAGAATGGGTGTTTTTGATTGACGCGGGCGCGGAAGTCACGCCGACGGCAACACCTACGGATACGCCAAGCCCCACAGATACGCCGGATCCCGAAGCGACTGTAACGCCCACACCGACTCCTTCGCTAACCGGAACAGAGACACCGACTCCCAGTTCTACTCCAACCGATTTACCCACTTCCGAACCTGACCCGAGCATTACGCCTTCAAATACTCCAACACCGGATGAGAATGCAACGCCGACCTTAACTCCCACCCCAACCGCAACGGAGACTCCGATTCCATTTGAGATTCCCGAGCCAATCGCTGTCTTTCATTTAGATGAGTCATTGGAAGAAGAGGGCTTTTTGGTTTTCCCGGGCGGGATGGATGGCTTGTATTCAGCCGGATTGTTGGTCGAAAGTGCGAATGTTCCCGGGTCCAGCCGTTTTGAAGATGCCAGTAACGGTACCGGGCTTTTAATCGGAACGGGGCCTGGGCAAGTTATGTCGATCATCGGTAATCCCGATCAATATGTTGAAGGTGATGGAATTCTTCTGCTGACAGCATCGGTCCAGGCGACCGGCTCGGGAGCGACAATTTATTTAATCGGTCTCGATGCTCGTTTTGACGGTTCGATGTCCTATTCCGCTCCTAAGGATAGCGAATCGTTTACCGATGGCTGGCACCGATTGACTGTGTTGATCGATGCTCGGGGAGGCGGAGTCATTCCCATGATACAGGTCGCCAACGAAAGCAGCAGCAAATCTGTAATTGTCTATATCGATGAATTTAAGGTCTACGCCATCGAAAAAGACCGCGCATATCCGGGTGATTTGTTCGGCGATGCGGAATAGCCTTGCATTGGTTCCTGTTGTATATCTTATGAAATATCTACTTTGACCATATTCATATCGAGCAATTTGCGGACTTTTTGTAGCAGCGTGACCGGTGTATATGGTTTGCGAATAAAGGGAGTGTCTTTATCGGGGACAAAACTCTCATCGGTCGTCGCCGGATCGTAACCGCTGCAAAATACGGCCTTAATGTCCGATTTGATACTTTTACATTTTTCTAAGGCTTCTCTGCCGCCGATCTTTGGCATGACAACATCTAAAATAACCAAGTCGATTTTCTGGCAGTTTTCTTTAAATGCTTTTACTGCTTCCTCACCGTCTTTTGCCGTAATGACCTGATACCCATGATTTTCTAGTACACGTGCCGCGAGGTTTAGTACCAGAGGTTCGTCTTCGGCCACGAGTATGGTCTCAGTTCCGGATGGCGCCGAAACATCTTTCTTTTCATTTTTTTCTTTTTCGGTGTTGATGGGCACAACCGGGAAATAAACACTAAAGACTGTCCCCTTATCCAATTGGCTTTCGACTTGAATGAGTCCATTGTGCTGTTTTACGATTCCATAAACCAGCGAGAGCCCTAATCCAGTCCCCTTTCCCTCACCTTTTGTTGTGTAAAACGGTTCGAAAATACGCTCCAGGACTTCTTTAGTCATTCCGGCGCCCGTGTCACGGACTGACATACGAACATAGTCGCCAGCCTTTGCCCAGGCGTGGAATTCGCAGAAACCGGCATCCAATGTCACATTTTCCGTGCTGATTCCGATTTTACCGCCTCTGGGCATGGCGTCTCTTGCATTGACACATAGATTCATTAAAACCTGATCCAACATACCCGGATCCGCGCGTACGGTATTAATCGACTCGCCTAGACTCATATTGAGTTCAATGTGCTCTCCAATCAATCTCCTAAGCATTTTTGCGACATCGGCAATGACCGTGTTGAGGTTAAGGTTGACCGGATCCAAGGTTTGCCGCCGGCTGAATGTCAATAATTGACGCGTTAATGAACCAGCCCGTTCGGCGGCCTTCTGAACACCAATAAGGTCATGAAAATGTTTTGTATCCGGCGATATTTCTCTCATTGCCATTTCTGTGTAGCCAAGAATCGCCTGTAGGAGATTGTTGAAATCATGAGCTACGCCACCTGCCAAGTGTCCGACCGCCTCCATTTTTTGGGCGTGACGGAGCTGTTCTTCAAGCTGTTTGTGTGTATGTTCTGCAACTCTCTTTTCTGTAATATCTTCTCCCGAACTTAAGACGCCGATGATATTTCCATTTTCATCTTTCCAGTAGGCGTTATGCCATGCGATCATTCTTTCATTGCCTTCACGGTTGATAACACGGCCGACTTTATATTCGGGTAAACTAGCATTTCCATTTATTACTCTTTCGAATAGTGTTTTGGCTCTGGCAATATCCTGTCTGGGGAGGAATGTATCGAACCACTTTTTCCCTACAATCTCATGTGCTTCAAGTCCAAGACATTCGCAACCCCTGCGGTTGATGAGCTGCACCTTTTGGTCTTTGCCAATGACAATCATGATAACAGCTGCAATATCCAGAAAATCCTGAGCCCGGTCTTTTTCTTTTCGCAATGCTTCAGCGGCTCGTTGATGGATGCTAATGTCCCGCGCGATCGACAAGGCGAGTGTTTGCCCTTCGTATTCGATAAGGCCGCTGTTGATTTCTACGGTGATGCGTCTGCCTGATTTTGCCGTCAATTCACGAGTGAAAACGAGGCTGCCTTTGTTTATTAATGTTTGCAACGCTTCTGAACCAACTTTTTCATTCCGGTTAATGAAATCGTAGGGACTGAGATTTAAAAGTTCTTCCCGGCTGTAACCCAGAAGAGCGCATGCTGTGTCATTGACTTCAACAAACCGGTCGGCCAAGTTGTCTTCTGTAAACCCATGTATAAAAATAGCATCGCTGCATTTATTAAAAAGCAGCTGGTATTTTCCCTCGCTTACCTGTAAGCCACTTTCTGCTTGTTCCCTGTTGGCTATTTCCGTTTTCAAATTCTCTAGTGTTTTTTTGATGTCAGCTGTTTGTTCGTCTACGCGATTTTGCAGTTGTTCCCTCTCTTGACGTAGCGCATCTTCGGCCTCCTTGCGCAAAACCACATTTCGATGGATGTATTCGCAGGCGATAAAAAGCACGAATGCTGTGGCCGCAAGGATTATGAGATCATCTCGCCAACCTTTACTGAATAGAATCAAGACGGCGCCAGAAAATGAGATTATTGCTGCGACGACGGGAATATAGACACGATTTTCGTATTGATGGGCTGAATAAATTGCCGGAATAATTAAGAAGTATAAAAGGTTAAATGGGTCGCCGATGCCGACGGTGATAAAGGCGCCTAGACACAATGCGATTATTGAGGTTGATAACCATAGAAGATATGTCATTTTATTGTGGGTGGCCATGAGTGTTACCAGTTACTGGATAATCACATTAATAATCCCAACGCCTAAATGAGGTTTTTATCAAACGTTCGTTGTTTAACGAAAGTCTAAAAGACTGTTGTCAACATTGATCGCAGATTTTTGAAATCTGCGATCAAACATTTTTAAATAGTATTTGCCGTTCATCCGTTTCCTTTTGCAAAAGATGGACCATTACAAAATGCAAAATAATTTTACTTGAGGCCTTTTGCATGGACTGTTATCAAGGAATTCTCGAAATTAAGCGAAATCAAGTGTCTCAGATTGATATTTTAGATGTTTGGTTCGGACTCTTAATTTGAGAGATATCAAAAAAATGCTGTTAAGCTTCCTTTAGTGTCTGCCGCGGGAATAACCAAAAACTGATTGTAATCCACTATTGTAAAGAATAAGGATCAGCGCGATGTTAAGGACGCTGAACTTAAGGGGAAAATATCTGTAATCAGGGGATTTACGGAAATCGATTGGCGGTGATATAAGAAGTGGTGATTTCATTTCACGTATCCGAAACCTAACCCACTTCGTTTTGAGTAAATGTGACCGCGATACTAATTATACACCATAATACGGTTGATGATCTCGAACGGCTGCTTTTTTTGCTCGGAGAGAATTCATCGGCCAATGATAAGCCTTATGTAATTGTCGTTGACACGGCCTCAACGGATCCGCGTGCACGAACAATGGCTGATACCTATCCCTGGGCCAGGTTTGTTTTCCAGGATGAGAATTCCGGCTACTCCACAGCTGTTAACCGCGGATTAAAAGAAATAGCCGAGCAGCGCATTCTTCTTGTAAATGCCGATATTCTCATCACGGCGAAGCAGCTGCGGGAACTTGAAAAGTCTGCTGAGCGATTGAATCATCCTACGGTAATTTCCCCCCTTCATTGTTATGAAGACGGATCACCTCAAGTAACTTGGGGAGACGAGCCCGGATTTTTCTCTGAGTGGCAACGGAGGCGGCTAACCCGGGGATGTATCTCACGCGAGCCGGCAATCGTGGATGAAGTCTTGGAGCGGGCCAAGCAAACCAGCGAAGTGGATTGGGTGTCGGGATCGTGTCTTTTAATTGACCGTTCTCAGCCGGGCGGGAAGCTGGATTGGGATGAGACATATGAACTCTATTTTGAAGATATCGATTGGTGTCACCGGGTGCGCGAAGCAGGAGGGCGAATTGTTTTTACGTCCGAAGTAACCGTGGAACACCGCCATGGCGCCAGCATGAAGCAGGAACCCGTGCGAACGGGTGTGATTTACCGGAAGAGCCAAGTGCTTTATGCGAAAAAGTTTCATGGCCGGTTTTTTGTGCTTTCTCTACGTATTGTTACGACGATAGGATTGGTGGGGCGTTGGCTAAGGGAGAGGAGCAGTGGAGAGTCCGGCGCTTCTACCATGGCGCAAATTAGAGCGTTATGGGATTAACTCCGGCTACAGCAAAGACGGCCTCATCAATTTGATCACAAAATACCGGGCAACAAACGCTGTGCGGAAGTTAGTTTAGAAAATCCCGCGCAGTCCATAACGATCCATTTTGCGCTGTAATGTCCGCCGGTCAATCCCCAATATCTCCGCCGTCTTACTCACGTTTCCTTCTTGCGAATCAAGGACCTGTTGAATATGGCGATGTTCTACATCTTGCAGACTGAGCAGTGCGGACTGATCCGATTTTGCGGATATGGACTGATTTGAAATTTTTTCACGGTCCAGGCGGAGATCTTCCACGGCAAGCTCCGTATTTTCTGTTAACAATACGGCACGTTCCAGCACATTAAATAATTCTCTGACATTGCCCGGCCATGGATATGTTTGAAGGCGTTCGAGCGCTTCAGGCGTAAGTGTCCGTCTGGATTGGTTTGGCCGGTGTTGCCGTTCTAGAAATGCTTCGGTCAGGATCGGAATGTCTTCGATCCGTTCCCGTAAGGGGGGGACAACGGCCCGCACAACCGATAGGCGGTAATAGAGATCCTCACGGAAACGGCCGGCTTGTACTTCGTCGGCAAGAGGGCGATTGGTGGCCGCAACAACACGAACATCTACCAAGACTTCTCGTGTTGAACCAAGCGGACGAAATACACCGGTTTCGATTACACGCAACACGCTTGCTTGTACGCTGGCATCCATATCCGCGATTTCATCGATAAAAAGTGTGCCTTTATCGGCAATCTCCAGCAGTCCCGGTTTTCGTTTTTGTGCGCCGGTAAATGCGCCCGCATGATGTCCGAAGAGTTCATTTTCAAGTAATTCCGGTTTTAATGTGGCACAGTTGATTGTGATAAAAGGCTGCTCCCGCCGCCGTCCGTCATCGTGCAATGCCCGTGCTACAAGTTCTTTTCCCGCACCGCTTTCTCCTTCGATTAAAACCGGCGCATCGGCGTCTTTCACTCGCTCAATGGTGTGGAGCAGTTCCTGCAAAGCCTTGCTCTTGCCCAGAATCTTATCGTGGCTTTGTTGGCGGATTACTGCTTCACGCAGTTGTGCTTTTTCGTGCCGGTCAGACCAGGTTTCAAGTGCATTGCGGACATGGATTTCCAATTCCGCGAGTTCACAGGGTTTTTGAAGATAGTGATAAGCGCCCCTGCGGGTGGCTTCAACGGCTGAATCGATGGAACCGTGGCCGGTCAACACCAAGACCGGCATTTCCGGCGAGATTTCTTTTAGACGCGTAACCAACTCAAGGCCGCTCATGCCCGGCATTTTGAGATCGACAATACCGACCTGTATATTTTCTTTTCCTGCTATACCTAATGCATCTTCACCGTTCGATGCGGAACAAATGGTGAAGCCTCGATGTTCCAATGCCCGGCTTAGTGTCGAGCGGAATGCTTCATCATCATCAACAACCAAAATTCTAGGCTGGTTCATGAGTTTAATCCGACTGGCAACCAAAGGCGGAAGCGGCAGGCCCCTTTGTTTGGTTGTATTAACTCGAGGCCTCCTCCCATATTTCGAGCGAGGCTATAGGAGATTGCCAATCCCAAACCGGTTCCGCGGTCCACCTGTTTGGTAGTAAAAAACGGTTCGAATATGCGGTCGCGCAAATCTTCCGGAATTCCCGGACCGTTGTCTTCAACCTCGACCGATACGGTTTCTTGATCTTCGCGGCATGAGATACATATGCGCCCTTTAGTATCCATATCATAGGTCTCGAGTGCATCCAAGGCGTTGTTTACCAAATTGAGTATGATTTGCCGTACGGCATCGGGGTCGGCTGTGGCCACCAATGGCGCTTCGTCGTTGTTGATATCTATCGAAATTCCACTCAACCGGTGGCCTAAAAGCCCCAATGTATCATCGATCAATTCGGGCATTTGGACATCTTGGCGCTTCGCCTCCGATTGCCTCGCAAACTTGAGCAGGCTACGGGTTATTGCGGAGCAGCGTTTTGTTTGCGTTCGGATTCTGTTAAGAGATTCGCAAAGTTGATCATCGGGGATTCCGCCCTGCCGGAGACGGCTCAAGGTGTCTTCCGCTTCCATTGCAATGGTTCCCAACGGTGTATTGATTTCGTGGGCCACACCGCCCGCCAATTTCCCGAGTGCCGCAAGTTTTTCATATTGCCGCCTGCGATCCCGTTCGGTTTGCACGCGGCGTTCTTTTTCGCTGAGGTCGCGCATCAACATCGACACCCAATAGGCTGTGAATATGGCTGTTAAAATGAAACTGATGGCGCCTCCTGCTGCATGAAGAGTTGTGCGGTTGGTGATAAGGCCCGTTTCGGTATCCAGTGTGTTTAATTCCGGCGCTTTTGCCAATGCAAGGAACAGAACCGCTGTCAGTCCCAGCACGGCGTAACTTGTTCTTTGGGAAAGAACAATGCGCGAGACCATGATTTGATAGAAGTACAGACAGAAGAAGGGATTGAAGAATCCACCGGTCGAGAACAGGGTAAGTGAAAGTGCCGCTAAATCGACCAGCACTTGCTGAATGGCCAAGCGGGGAATGTACTGCCTTTCACTTAACCGGCGGGTGACATAGACATTCATCACGATAAGGATGCCGGCAACGGGAACGACAATGGCCCAGGGAACATCCAGACCCAGTATCAGACGGGCAAAATATGCGGTGACAATAAGGCCCAGTAGAGCCCACCAGCGAATCCAGACCATCCAACGCATACGGCTGGTCCAGATATCGAAATCGTGGGTTTCCGGTTCCGGATTGACAGGCAATGGGAGTTTTTCCGGCTTTGATATTGCGTTCATGTGTCTATTGTAAACCACCGTTTTTCATGTGGTAGGCAAGCACTTACAAAAGCCGGACTAATTTCAACCAATATTCATTGGATGCAGGGGTACGATCCTTTTGGAGCCAGCATTCTCTCTCCGATTCCATCAATTTGAATGGCATAAATTTCTCCATCCTGGTTGTAGGATTGAACACCGCGCATGAAGACAATCGTGGTCCCATCGGTTGAAATGTGAGGGGCCTGTACTCCATCGGAGGTGAGAGTCGTTTTTGTATAGGTCTCCGTGTCGTATACGATCAAATCGCCGAATTGGTCGTATACAAGTTTTTTTCCATCGCCCGATATCGCAATTTTAAAAGTGAAGTAGCTGAGCGCAACATTCTGTACCACAGTCTGCGGTGTGGGATTGTCAATGTTAATTCTTTTAATCGAATAATCCGCTTGATCGAAGTAATAAACCCATTGTGCATCGGCTGTAATTGTGGGAATCGTCGGCTGACAGATCGAATGCTGGTATTCCAGAAGAAAGTAATCTTGGTCCGTATCGATATTGAAAACATGAATCCCCGGCTCTTGCTCGACATCGGGCGGGAGAAGATATACAGGACGGCTATATGCACACCAAGAATCTTCAGCGAGCATTGCGCCGGAAGGCAGAACACTTTTGCTAAGCAACAAGAGAGGAGTCTGATTCCCCATGAATACAGTGCGATAGAGTGAATGGGGTTGAAATGCACGGTCAAGAAACAGCACTACGTTGCCTTCAGGAGAAATATCCGCATACGCAGGAATCACGCTTAAATCACCTAAATCGATTTTGCGTGTGAATGAACCCAGTGAATCGGTGGCAATTAAAATCGGGGTTTTCTCCTGAGCCCCCGCCGCCGCAAGTTGGAAAATCACCCGTATGGCCTCAACACCCACCGGGCGTTGCCAATGTGCTCCAAAGCGAAATAATGTTTCATGATCTGTATCTTGTCCGGTAAGTGTTTCCAACTCAGCCTTACCGGCGAGCCCATCGCCATCTAGATCGCTAAACTCCTGGCCCCAAGCCGGGAATACAATCAGCGTTACAATCGAAATCCAAAGCCGGGGACGGCAGAACCGGCGCTCCCACACATCGTTCGTTCCGATTTTTGCTACGCTTTGCATGATGAGAGGAGTCTTTCTTCCCATGATTGTATTGGACGGTACTTGTTTCACGGTGGCTTTACAATGCCACACCCGGTTTCGGAAACCTGAAGGATTTTGGTATCCGTATCTTGGTTTCCGGCAACTTGTTTTGTTTTTCCTGGTGTTTGTGGGGGCGGGGTGTGGTTCCGGTATCCGAGATGAGTTTGTGCCGCTTGAGCCCGGGCAAGGCGGAGTGTATTTGGGAGGGACCTTCCGTTGGAATGCCTTGGAAGATGTTCGCAGCCTCGATCCGATCCGTGTTGCTGACACGGCCTCCGGGGATGTTGCCGAGCAGATTTACGATGGCCTTGTCGAGGTCAGCCGCGACCTGCATGTCGCTCCTTCACTGGCCGAACGCTGGGATATTTCCGACGACGGCCTCACCTACACCTTCTATCTGCGCCGGGGTGCGCGCTTTCATGACGATCCCTGTTTTCCCGAAGGGAAAGGCCGCGAATGCACCGCGCAGGATATCGTTTATAGCCTTCAACGAGTGGTTTCTCCCGATGTGGAATCGATAGGACTATGGGCATTTCGCGATCTTTTTGCGGGAGTTGAAGAGTTTCGTTTCAGACAGGCGGACCGAGTTGCCGGTCTTAAAGCATTGGATGACTATACCGTCCAAATCACGCTCGCGAAACCATTTGCGCCTTTTTTACAGCGGCTGGCCATGTCCTATGGCTTCATTATTCCCCATGAGGCAGTGGACTATTACGGCGCTGACTTTTTTCAGCACCCGGTTGGTACCGGACCGTTTCAGTTTGTCCGCTGGACCAAGGATCTGGAGTTGGTTTTGGAGCGAAATCCGCATTATTGGGAGAAAGATGAACATGGCAACCAGCTCCCCTATCTGGGGCGTCTGGTCAATACCTTTATCAAAGTCCAAAACAGTGAATTCGCGGAATTTGAACTCGGGAATTTGGAAACGCATTCCCCGATTGCCGATGATCTTTTTACTTCGATTCTCTCGCCGGATGGAAACCTGAAACCCAAGTATGATGGGCGGTTCAACGTCAGCAGTTCTGATGTCCTCTCGATTTTTTATTTTGGCTTCAATATGGAATCCGGCCCTTTTGCCAGCAATCAAAAACTAAGGCAGGCCGTCAATTACGCAATCGACCGGGAAAGCATTATCCGTCACGTGCTCAAAGGCCGTGCCTTGCCTTTTACAGGAGTTGTGCCTCCGGGGATGCCCGGTTGGAAATCCACTTGTGAGCGATATGAATATAATCCGGAAAAGGCCATACAACTAATGGCGGAAGCCGGGCACCCGAATGGAGAAGGGCTTCCGGAGATTGTGCTTCATCTCAACAGCGGCGGAAAACGGCACGAGAACATTGCCGAAGTTGTGCAGGAACAACTTAAAGAAATCGGGATTGATATCACTCTTCAGATTTTGGAATGGCCGCAACTTTTAGAAGTTGTTGAGACGGGCCGGTCATCTTTTTTTAGAATGGGCTGGCAGGCTGATTATGTGGATCCTGAGAATTTTCTGGCGCTCTATGACAGCCGTAAGTTCGGGCCCCAGGGGCCTAATTATACGCATTACAAAAACGAGCGTTACGATGCACTGTTTCAGGCCGCCGAGCGCACCACTGATTTAAACGAACGTTACGATTTGATGCGGCAAGCTGAGGAAATCGCCGTTGAGGATGCCCCCTGGCTATATCTTTATCATCAAAAAGAATTCAGGCTCAATCAAAATTACGTTCACGATTTTGAGCACAACGCGATGGCGCATTTGTTCTTCAAATACGCTTGGCTTGAACCGCATGAAAATTAACCATGCGCTTAGGTGTCTATGTACCCTATGTAATTATAGGCCTGTATATCGTGTTCGTCCGTGGTCTATATAGCGTTGTATCTCTTTGGTCAGTTCGCGCACAATTTCGGGATTGGATGCGGCCATATTATGGCTTTCCTGGGGATTGTTTTTGATATTGAAAAGCTGATAAGGTTCCGACCAAGGCTCGCCGACAGGTTTTTCACGTCCCCCCGAGCCTGAACTCAGAACCAACTTCCAATCGCCTTTGCGTATGGCCAATGTGCCGTTTCCCGATTGATGGAGTACCGGCGCGCGGGGGATGGCTCGTTGTTGTCCCAGCATGAGCGGCAGCGTGCTGAAACTGTCTTCGCCTGTGTTGGCGGATAATGGTCTGCTGATAATATCGGCGCATGTTGCCATAAGATCGGTGAGGCAAATTGGTGTGTCGCATCGTGTCCCAGGCTCAATTATTCCCGGCCAATGCGCAATATAGGGGATACGGTGGCCGGCCTCCCAGATATCCGCTTTGGTTCCACGGAAATAATAATTCGGATTGTGCGAAGAAGGCCTATAACCTTGGATCGCCGGATCGTTGGTGTGATCGGCATTGGCTCCTTCCTCAAGCCGCCGCATGTAGGAACCATTATCGCTTGTAAAGATGACCAATGTATTGTCTTTCACTCCCGCCAGCGTGAGAGCGTCCATTACCCGCCCCACGGCGCCATCCACCTGTGCCACAAAATCTCCGTAGGGACCTAGACCGCTCCGGCCCTGATATTGCGGAGAGGGAATTGTTGGTTTATGTGGCGCCGTCATGGGGAAATAGAGAAAGAATGGAGAGGAATCGGTGGATTGTCTTTCAATAAAGTCGATGGTTTTGCCGGTAAGTACGTCCAACGTTTCGACCGGAATGAAACCGGGTGATCGTTCACCTTCTCTCATAAATGCAGGGAATGCCGAGGCTTCTTGTTTTGCCGTAGGGAGCTCCGTGACTCTGTCGTTTTCGATATAAACATAGGGTGGGAAATCGAGAGAGGCACAGATGCCGTAGAAATAATCAAATCCCAAACGATTCGGGCCGTTAACAATCGGCTTAGAGTAATCGATGTCCTGTGGATTGGGGCCGGTTTTTGAAAAATCCATCCCCAAATGCCATTTGCCCACGCATCCTGTTGTATAACCATTTTGTTTGAGCAATGAGGCAACAGTCGTCCGTTCGGGATCAATAAGATGCGGCGAATATCCTTTCAAGACGCCGCTTTTCATATGTGTGCGCCAGGAGTAGCGGCCGGTCAATACACCATATCGTGTAGGAGTGCACACGGCGGCTCCGGCGTGGGCATCTGTGAAAACCATGCCTGTCTTTGCCAGGCGATCCAAATTTGGCGTCGGAATACCGGAATTCTTGTTGAGCGCGCGTATGTCTCCGTAGCCGAGGTCATCTGCCAGGATATAGACAATGTTTGGTCTTGTGCTTTGCCTCTTATGCGAAGCCGGCTTTGGCGCAATGGCGCAGCCGGAGAGAGCAAAGCCCGTTGTACATGCTCCCAGAGTGTGTAGGAAATTCCGCCTGTGCATATCCGTCTCTCCCTATTGTAAAAGAGATAGTCGAGTTTTTATTGCTTAAACAGATGGTGACACAAGGTCTCATAATCCAATGGTGCCTGCCAGGTGGATAAAACTTCCGTCACGGCTATCACGCAATTGTCTAAGTTTGCCTATGAAAAAACCGGGCTCGTATAAAAAACAAGGCGGAGCCTTTTTTCGACTCCGCCCTGATAGACTTTGTATATATCAATGAAACGTTATTTACCGATAGCATTACCCACTGTAAAGATCGGGAGATAGAGGGCGACAACGACGCCTCCGATAAGTCCTCCCAGAAGGACGATCATGAAAGGCTCAATCAGTTTGGCCATACCTTCAACTGCATCGTCAACCTCACGCTCAAATGAGTCGGCGACCTTGATTAACATCTTATCCAAAGCACCTGTCTCTTCACCGACTGCCACCATATGCACGACCATGATGGGGAACACGGGGTAATTCTTCATTGGCTCGGATACCGTATCGCCGTCGCGGATTGAAGCGTGGATTTCTTCCACACCACGCGCCACAACTTCATTACCGGAAGTTTCGCGGACGATGGTCAACGTTTGCAGAATCGGAACGCCCGTATCGAGCAATGTTCCGAAGGTTCGTGCAAAACGCGCAATACAGGATTTCTGGATGATTGTGCCAAAGACAGGCAGCCGCAATTTCACCCGGTCTAAGATAAAACCTCCGGCCCGTGTTGAAGCGAAGAGTTTGAATCCGATTATCGTCGCGACAAGAATCACCGGAGGCGCCCACCAGTTCTTCTGGACCCACTCACTGGCGTTAATCAACAAGGTCGTAAGGTAGGGGAGTTCAGCGCCCATTCCCTCGAACATCTCTTTAAACTTCGGAACGACCTTGATCATGATGATTGCAACAACGATGAGAGCGATGCTGACAACCACGACCGGGTAGATCATGGCGCTTTTGACTTTTCCGCGTAGCGCGGCGCTCTTTTCGTTGAAGACGGCCAAGCGGTCAAGAACTTCCTCAAGTGCACCGCCGATCTCACCGGCCTTCACCATGTTGACGAATAGTTTATTGAAAATCCGAGGATGCTTGGACATGGCGTCTGATAGGTTGCTACCGCTTTCGACGTCATGCGTGATCGCGACCAAGGCTTCCTGTAGATTTTTGTTCTCGACCTGTTCCTGGAGAATTTGCAGCCCTCTTAACAACGGCAAACCGGCTCCAACGAGAGTCGCCAACTGGCGAGTGAATGTTGATAGGTCTTTGAGACCGACTTTTCCGCGTGAGATAACTTTTCCGATGAAACGGAAAATCGGCAAATCCGACAGGTCCATCTGACCCATTCCGGTCTTGACCTGTATGACTTCAGTTGCGAAATATCCCATACTCCGCAGGCGCTCGACGACGGCCTCTTCGCCGGTGGCGTCAATCGAGCCCCGGATTTCCTTGCCACCTTTATCAAGTGCTTTGTAATTAAACTGTGGCATTGACTCTTCTCCAGGAGATATAACCCTAAAACAATAAGATAGCGCGGAGGCAGGACATGCGTCAAACGGCCCGCCCATCTATCGGCCTAAGACTAGTAACTCTAATCAATCAAAGAGGTTACAACCGAGATCACACAATCCCAACCATACTTATCGGGTAGTATAAGAGAAATGCGCTCTCTTGTCTCCCAGCAGCCGATTAGTGGATGGCGGAGGCGAGGACTTCTTCGATTGTCGTAATGCCCTGAACGACCTTTTCCCAGCCGTCCTCACGGAGAGTACGCATCCCTTCTTTGCGTGCCTCTTGGAAGATGAGTGAACTCGCCGCGCGTTCCAACACGAGCTCTTTCAACTTCTCTGACATGACCAGCAACTCAAACATGCCTGTACGGCCACGATACCCCGTGTAGTTACAGGAACTGCATCCTTTGCCGTGGAAGAAAGTAATGTTTTGTACTTCTTCAGGTGAAAAGCCCATTTCGCGGATGAGAGCTGGATCGGGCTCGTAAGGTTCTTTGCAGTCCAAGCAGATAATACGAATCAAGCGCTGAGCCATAACCGCGACAACCGCTGAAGCGATTAGGAACGGCTCAACGTTCATATCGATCAAACGTGTCAGGGTTCCGGAACTGTCGTTGGTATGCATGGTCGAAAGGACCATGTGACCGGTGAGTGACGACTCGATAGCCATTGATGCGGTTTCTAAGTCACGAATTTCACCGACCATGATGATGTCCGGGTCCTGCCGCAGGATTGCGCGAAGACACCGCGCAAAGGTCAATCCCACGCTTTGGTTGATGTTGACCTGGACCACGCCGTCCATTTGGTATTCGACGGGGTTCTCTGTGGTAATCATTTTAAGCATGGGAGAGAAGATGTGGCGTAACGATGCGTACATTGTTGTCGTTTTGCCGCAACCTGTCGGTCCCGTAACCAAGACAATGCCGTTCGGACGAGAAATGATTTTTCCGTAACGGTCAAGCGTATCGGGCAACATACCAATCTGTGCCAAGGACAAACTCATAACCTGGCTGTCCAAAATACGCATAACCACGCTTTCTCCGTTAACCGTTGGCAAACAGGAGACACGAAGTTCGACATTGCGATCATGCAATGTCAGTTTGATACGACCGTCTTGGGGAAGACGGCGTTCGGCGATGTTCAATCCCGACATAACTTTGAAACGGGAAATGATTGCGTTTGTGAGGTGCGGGGGAGGGGGAACGGTTTCGTGTAGAATTCCATCAACACGGTACCGAATGCGGAGAGAACTCTCAAACGGCTCCACGTGCAAGTCAGACCCGCGTTCCTTAATAGCCTGAAGCAAAATCAAGTTGACCAATTTCACGATTGGGGCTTCATTTGCAATTCGTGTCAGGTCGTCAAAGTCTTCTTCTTTAATATCAAGTTCAGTTTGCTCATCCGTTAACGACTTAAGCATGTCGTCTACAGATTCTTCGCCGGTTCCATAAGATTCTTCGATTGCAGCCTGGACTTCATCGGCGTTGGCCACAACCCCACGGACCTCACGGCCCAACCAGACCGCTAGATCATCCAAGGTTCGAACATTGAGCGGATCGACGAGAGCAACCGTTAAGGCTCCGGTTTCATCATCCAAATCAACTGGAAAAACCTGGTATTCCCGGGCCAGTTCCGGAGAGAGAATGTTGATAACATCGGGGCGGTATTCTTGTTCAGAAAGTTTGACGAAGGGCATGCCGACCTGTTGTGCGTAAAGTTTCAACAGGTCTTCTTGGGTTGTATATGTCTCGGCGTGTGCCACCGACTCGGCCACGGCATCAGATACGGATTGAGCCAATTCTTCTTTGGGGCCGACGGGGCCTACCGATACGCTGCCGACTTGTGCGCCGGCTTCCGCTCCAACCATAGCGGGGAGGTCGCTGGGTGTGTCTGGCCGTTCAGGTTGCGGAGCCCGCGCAGGTGTTGAGGGTTCTGAATCTCCCTCTTCCATATCAAGGACTTCTGTCTGGACTTCCAATTCCGGGGAATTGGTTTCTTCGGATACGGGTGCTGTCACCCGTTTAGATTTCTTGCCGATTCCGAGCATGCCCTGCTCCTTCCTGGTATCAGGTATTGGCTTTCAAAAAAGACGTTAAGCGGTCTTTTGGATGTTTGTTAACTAAATAGAATCTTCTGACGAACCTCTTCCGGTGAATGAGCGCGTTCAATACAGTCTTCGGCCGTGATGAGGCCCTTTTCATAGAGTCCGACGAGGAATGCATCCATCGTGGCCATTCCCAATCTTCCGCCGGTCTGGATTTCACTCACGATACGGTTCGTTTTCCGTTCACGAATCAGGTTCGCGATAGCGGCGGTCATAATCATGATTTCATAAGCCGCGATACGTCCTTTACCACCAGCCCGTCCCAATAGCAGCTGCGAGATCGATGCGATCAGTGTAACTGATAGCTGCATGCGGATTTGTTCCTGCTGATTCACGGGGAAGGCGTCAACAATACGGTTGATTGTGGCTGCCGCGCTGTTGGTGTGCAGTGTAGCAAAGACCAAGTGACCGGTTTCGGCAGCGGTGATAGCCGCTTGCATTGTTTCTGTATCGCGCATTTCACCGACGAGAATCACGTCAGGGTCCTGCCGCAAGGCGGCCCGCAGCCCGTCAGCAAATGAAATAACGTCAACGTGCAAAGCACGGTGAGTTACGATTGAGCGTTGATGCGGGTGGAAGTATTCGATGGGGTCTTCGATGGTGATGATGTGGGTGTCACGGTTACGGTTGATGTAATCGATCATCGAAGCCAGCGTTGTTGTTTTTCCCGAACCGGTCGGACCGACGACCAAAACCAGCCCACGGTGTGTGTGGAGCAGTTTTTTAATTGCCTGTTCCGGAAGCCCCAAAACATCGAAGGGAAGAATACGTGAGGGGATCAAACGCATAACCATACCGTAATGATCCATGGTCCGGAAAATCGAGACGCGGAAACGCGCCAAGTTTTCGAACGCGTAACCGTAGTCAGCGCTACCGATTTCGGCGATGGCCTCACGGTGCATGTCCGGGGAGATGGACTGCATAAGGTATTCAGCATCTCCCGGGGTTAGCGGTTCGTTTCCCAGATCCTCGAGACGTCCGTCAATACGAATCACGGGGGGACGGCCGACACGAATATGTAAGTCGGAGGCATCGCGGTCCACAACGACCTTAAGCAGATCCTCCATCTTCATTCGACTTTTCTTAATTTCCACCTTTGTAGTCCTCCTGAACGATCAACCGAACCGGTTTCCGGACTTTTCCGGACTCCGGATAAATTCTGAATTTCTAAACCCAATCCCTGTGGAACGGGTAATTTTAAACTTCATCGCCCGCTGTAATACGAGCAACTTCGATCATTGTACTGTCGCCCCGAAGGACCTTTTTCCATCCGTCCTCACGCAGGGTGCGCATTCCTTGTGTACGGGCCACGGCGCGGATTTCATCGGCTGTGGAATTCTGAAGAACCAATTGCCGAATCTCATCTGAGTTTTCGAGAACTTCGTGGATCGCCGTACGACCTTTGTACCCTGAAAAACCGCAAATTTCACAACCATGGCCCCGTATGAAACGGCGATCCCGGTATTCACTCGGATCGAATCCCAGGTCTTCGATGGCCAGCGGATCAGGCGAGTATTCTTCGATACATTCTTTGCAGATTGTACGAATAAGACGCTGGGCAATAACAGCCTGGATCGCTGAAGCGACCAAGAACGGTTTGATGCCCATTTCCACCAAACGCGTAAAGGCGCCTGGGGCGTCATTGGTGTGCAGTGTGGAGAAAACCAAGTGACCGGTCATAGCGGCCGAAATAGCGATTTCGGCTGTTTCTAAGTCACGGATTTCACCGACGAGGATAACGTTAGGAGCCTGGCGGAGAATCGACCGTAGGGCCGATGCGAATGTGAGGCCGATTTCCTCATGCACCTGGACCTGGTTAATACCTTCGATCTGATACTCAACAGGGTTCTCGACGGTGACGATTTTTGTATCGACACTGTTAATAACGTTTAGCGCGGAATACAAAGTCGTTGTTTTTCCTGAACCGGTTGGTCCGGTCATTAGGATAATACCGTGTGGGCGGCGGATCATCGATTTGAAACGTTCGATGTTGTCCTCAAGGAAACCGATCTGCTCGAGACCGAGCAAAACGCCGCTCTTTTCAAGAATACGAAGAACGATGCTCTCGCCATGGAGCGCCGGAAGAGCCGATACACGAAAGTCGATTTCACGTCCCAAGATGGTTTGAGTGATACGACCATCCTGAGGAACCCGTTTTTCAGCCAGGTCCATACCCGACATAAGTTTAATACGGGAAAGAATAGGGCCTTGAAGCCGTTTATCAGGTGATTGAACCTCTTGAAGAACACCGTCAATCCGGAACCGGATTACAAACTTGTCTTCAAACGGCTCAAAATGGATATCACTTGTGCGTGTCCGCAATGCTTCTGCGAAGATCAGGTCGACAAGCCGCTTGATCGGACCTTCTTCATCGACGCCGATTTCCCGGCTGAGCGCCTCGGCCAGAGTTGCCGGGCCTTCTCCGCCACCTTCGGTGACATCATCCAGCATTTCACCGATAGCCGTACTCTCACCGGTGAAATAGCGCTCAATGGCCCAATGAATCTCGCTCTCTTTGGCCAAAACCCAGATCACGGAGAGGTTCCGGCTGTGAAAGTAAAGTTGGATGACGTCGATGCCTTGCAAGTCCGTAGGATCAGCGATGGCGACGGTTACCGAACTATCGTCTTTGGCAAGACAAATCGCCCTATGCCGCTCGGACATACGTTGAGGCATTAATTGGACGATATCGTGCTCGAGTCTGCGTTTACGCAGCTCGACGATATTCATACTATGTTGTTGTGCGAGTAGCTGGAGCCGGTCGGTGGGTGTTTCAACGGCGGTATATTCAACATCGGCGAATCTTGCGCCGGCCTCCTCGGCTATACCCTTTTCCGCGGTTGAAATCTCATCGGTTTCCGGCGAAGACGACTCTTCTTCAAGTGTCGCCGTGCTTTCGAGTTCTGTGTTCTGGGCCGACTCTTCAGCCATAAGCATCCTCTCTTGGCTTGCTCAGTACCCGTGCCCTTCGTTGCAATGACTTAACCACTTCTATCCGAAAATCGACTTTTCATCCGGGGGATGGCCATCGGCGCAGAAGCGATTTAAAAAGCCGGGCTGGTTTGAAACATCAAGGATAACCACCTGCGGCATCCGACGATTTTCCGCAGGTGGGGATTTTGACTTTAACTTATGTGATGAGGATAGTCAGTGCCCTCTTAGGGCGTCAAGCGAAAGCAGATTCAGCCTAAGGAAAGTGGGCAACCATGACATCATGCACGGCAGACGCAGATGTCTCGATGCGGAAAGGCCTCTTTACCTTTGGGCCAGGCAATTTCTGCCCCGAAAAGCGTCGGTCATGTTGTTATGTGATTTGGCCTTATCAAAGATGCCCCATCCCTCGCCAGGAATCGATTTTATCCACCAGCCTTTGCACGTCTTCTTGTTCAGGATTCAGCAGTAGGGATGTCTGGAACGCTTGATATGCATCCATGTATAAACCGCGAGAAGCATACAACTGACCCAAAAGACGATGGCCATCGGGATGCGAGGGGCTTAGCCGGATGGCATCTTGGATCAGTTCTTCTGCCTCTTTGAGGCGGCCCAATTGGGCTGAACAAACTCCATATGCAATAAGGATCTCTGTGTCGGCCGGATTGGCGTCTATCGCTGCTTGGAGAAGAGGCTCAGCTTCAGCCCATTGTCCCTGGGATGCCAAGGATAGCCCTTTCAAGCGGTTTGCTTCTTGTGTCCCTCCTGCCGCCCTCAATTTAACCATTTCCTTCTCGGCCGCCTCAATATCGCCTTTGTGTAATGCCACAACTGCCAATTCGGATGTGCTTACTAGTTCGTCCTTGGCCAATGAGACGGCTTTTTGGAGGGCTTCACGTGCGCCTTCCGCATCTCCATCTCTCCAAAGGGCCGCCGCCAACAGACGTTGAAGCGAGGCCCTTTTAGGCGAAAGTGCGATTGCTTCACGAATTCTCTCGGCTGCCGTCTTAAAATCCCTGTTCTCAATGAGCCGCCGGGCGCAATAAATCAGCGCCGGGCCGTGCTCCGGAAATCTTTGTATGAACAACTTGGTATCGCCCATCGAGGGCCTTCCCTGCGCCAAAATGATAGTTAACAACCATTGCGATTGAGCGCCGGCCAAATTGGGTAGTGCCGAACGGCTCGCGTTGTCACTTTGACGTCCGGGGCGCTGTGTTGTTAGCCAAAGATCACTCAGCTGGGCTTCGGAAGCGAGCGGATTGTCATATTCCTTAAAAGAATCCCAAAGCACTGCGGCATCTCGATCACGTCCGTCCAACCAAGCACAGAAGGCCAAGCCGAGGATACAGGTGTCAGCTTCTGCGTCCGTCAATTGGTTTGAATCAGCCAGCTTGCCATAGCGCCGTTGTGCTTCTTCGCTATTGCCGGATTGCGCAATTGCCACCGCCCGCAGCAGCTCTATCGAGGCCTCGGCCGATTGAGGCGGTTTGGTGCGATTCAGCCATTCCAATGCATCTTCAGGGCGGTCCATACGTAATAGCATTTCGGCGGCCAGCCAGCCATAACGCCAGTCTTGTTCGGGAGAGCCATTTAATGCCGCCCGTAATGCTCCACTCAGGTCGTTTAGATACCATCGGACCAATCCATGCAGAATATCGTCATGAGGCATCTGATCGGATTTAACACCTGCATTTTGAATGTCGCCGTTTCGGAGGTAGGCCACGACGCAATTATGGATGGCCGAAATGGGGCTGTTGTTTAACTCTGTAACAGGAGCCAAGTAATCGATCGCTGTAGCCGCATCGCCGGATGTGAGCAGAAATGTGCCCAAACCTTCTGTTGGCGCGGGCATTTCCGGAGCTTTACGGAATGCTTCTTGGAGTGCCAAACGAGCCTGTTCATTGCGGCCTTGCCGCATTAAAAGCCGAGCTTCCTCCAAATAGGCCGGAGCGAAAATGGATATCCGGCGGCGCAGATTTGCTGCGACATCAATGGCATCTGTGTGTTCACCGAGGCGTGATAATACTTCCACGAGCAATAACTGCACAATCGGTTTGCAGCGTGTAGCATCGCATTTAAGAAGTGCTTCTTTTGCTGCCTGCAAATCTCCGGTCAAAATCGAAAACCGGGCCGATTCGAAATAGACATCATCGGATACGTTTTTTTCATTCCGGATTAATTCGGCCAGACTTTGCTGTGCCTTACGGATATTACCTTGCAGATAAGCCGCTTGAGCTAGGTATCGAATGGCATCGATGCGGTCTGCGCCTTCTGCTTCGGCCGTTTCGAAGTCCTTAATAGCCGTTTCTAGGTTTTGAGACATTAAATCGGCCCGTCCCCTGGCCAAATATGCTTCTCCAACCGGGCGAAGTGTGGCTATCGCCGTCTCTGCATAATTTCTAGCCCGGTTTGCATTCCCTTGTGCCAAAGCTAGTTGCGCCTGCCAAAGGGCAACGCGGCCATCGGCGCTTAAAGCGTTTGAGGCTTTATTCAGCTGAATTTCGGCTTCCTCGAGATAAGTTCTCTTCCTGCCTTGCCATAAACCCAAATTGGCCGCTCCCAATCCCAAGGCTGCTTCGCCGACCAGGTTGGGATCCTGTTGTAGTCTTTCAAAAGCCGATAGCGCTTTTTCGGCTTCCCCCATATCGAGTAGAACCCAGCCATAGCATTTATAGAAACGCAAATCCGGCGAGGAGCCCTCCAAATGAGGTTCAAGCAATTCCATGGCCCGGTCATATTCGCCACGGATCCGGTGTATCTCGGCTAAGCCTAAAATCGCTTCCGAATCGGCCGGATCGGACTCATGCATTCCACGATAAAGACTCTCGGCCTGTTCGAGTTTCTGGTCGCGAATTAGACGCTCGCCTTCCGACAAGTTTTGACCCCGCCGAATCTGGCGAACTGTGGTGGTTGTGACCAATGCAACTACTATGGCGGCTACGGCAATCAATGCGAGACGTATGTTCTGTTTCATTGTTGATTTGCCTTTACTTTTAAACGGGTGCGGCTTGCCGGCCCCAGGTTTCATTTATTGCAATCTTATTGACGGTAGTCCGGCTTGCGGCCCAATGTCAACGTCAGTCTAAATATCTTTATGTTCTGCGGGCGCCATTTCATAAATGGCTGAAAGAGAATCGTCATAAAGCGGATCGCTCCAAATTCCGCCGATTCCACTCCGGCATAGCCGTTCCAATTCGGAACGTGTGCCTGCCGACCAGGCTCTGCGCTTAATTTCCTCCGCGGTTTTGCCGATTTCTTGTCTCCATTTCAGGTTATCCCGAATGCGCAAAATCGTCAGTTTGCGCAATTCTTCTACGGCCTCGAGCCCTTGTGCTTCAGGTAAACTGAAAAGGGAGTAATAAGGAATTAGACTTTTCTTTTCATATTCATCCCGGTTTCTGCGGGCAAAAAAGAAATGGGTTACACCGTTTTGCCGCAGCCAATCGAGTATTTCCTCTGCTGATTGTCCTTCTTTGGCTGCCTCTGTAATGGGTTCTGTATCGAACCAATCGGAACCGATTGTCCTGCGCGGGAAATAAAAATGAGTATGCAAACCATGGACGTAAAGCACGGCATCTTCCGGTAAGTTTTTGTCGAGCCAAAGCAAAGCCGGATAATAGCTGTAGGTATCTTTGCTTGTGCCGGCCAAATAGGCGTCAACCGGATTTTCGAATTGGCTACGGTCGTAACCTTCGATGAGCGGCGGTTTACCGCCTACAACCGCCCACGGCATGTAGGCGTGTTTGTCGCACCACATAGCCGTCATCCAAATTCCCTGAGAAACCAAGGCTGCTGTCAACGAGAAACGAAAGGCTTTTGAATGCCATAAATTTACGATGATTTGTCCGAGATGAGGCGCCAGTAATGCAAAGCACGGCAAAAGAAAACGGGCATCCCGATAGGTATAAGACCAAATGAGAAAGAGCAGGAATGCATAAAAAAGTTCTATTCTTTTGTTGAAATTTCCACGGATAAAAGCAATCACCAGCAAAGGTAAGAATGCCAGGCTCAATACGCCCGGCGGCCAATCTCCAAAGCCTTCATCGGGCAGCGGAAAACAGGTCACACGCATAGGTAAGGAGACGAAATCGAAAATTCGTTCCAGCCAACTCATTTCAGGCAGGGCATTGAAACTACCTTTGTCGCCTGCATGGTAGAAATAGAAGGCATTATCGAATGCCGACCAACCGGGAGCGCCAAATAGGCCGCCCGCCAAAGGAAAAACCGGGTTGCCGGTTAAGATTACATTTTTAATCCACCATGGAGCCGCCACAATTGTCCCAATGAGGCCATACCCTACGCTGTTTTTTAGTTTCTCTTTCCAAGTAGATCCCATCCAGGCCAAAGCGCCCAGGCAGAGCAATGCGTGGTTAAATACTGATGTGTACTTGGAGCCCATCGCCAAGCCGCTCATGAGCGCGGACAGGAACCACCAGGCCTTATCGTTGCCTTTATCGTCTAAAGCGTTTCGAAATGCGTACCATGCCATTAGCAAATAGGCTGTTAGGGCCAATTCGATAAAAGTCCAAGTGGCCAAAAATGGAATAAAAGGGATTGTTAACAGTATCAATGGTGCAGCCCAGCGGGCGGGGCGTCCCTGCGCGAGTATTGATACGGTCTTTAGGCAGACTATAAAAAATGTGAGATGGATTAATTTCGCTCCCGATGGCAATCCAAATGCGAGCGGCACCGTGAACAACATTTCCACCGTCATTGGAAATTTGGAAAACGAAAAATAGGGAAAGTCCGCCAACCCGCCCGCTTCGAGGTTCATCTTTGGAACGGTTAAATGGTAGCGAAGTCCATCGGATTGAGTGGGTGGCATGAGGGCCGATAAAAAAGTGTTGAATGCAATCCATCCCGTAAGGCAGACTAAAATTCGAATTGCGGGAGATGCTTGTTGCCAGCCATCCGATAGGACGCTTTGAACTATCTTGATGTTGGCTTTGGCATCTATGGAAATTTGTCGAATGTCATTGCGGGCAATCAATATGGCCATTGCAAGCACGACTGTGATCGACGTTAAAGACAATAGTCCGCAAAAAGTGAGTGCCATGACCGCATAGGCGATTATGCTCCAACCCAAAACCAAGGCGATGGGCCATGCCGTTAAGCACCCATCCTTTTCCGAAGAAGCGCTTTGTTGTGTCCGCAGAAATATCCGTCGTAGGCAATATTTCCCCAGTGCCGTACCAATCAGGCAGAGCAATGCATGAAAGATAATCACAGGGATATGCGCGTAGAACGCATAGAATCCGATGAGGCGGAAAAAAAGTGGAAAATTCGTAAATCGTGGGTAGGGAGAATTGTAAGTCAGCGCGTGTTGTATGCCCAAAATCCATATCAGGCCGATCGTAATTGAGAGCATTAATGACGATACAGGTTGTTTGGACTCGTACGTGTCGTGGTTTTCCGAATTGTTCATGAGCGAACCGCAGACTGAATTGAATGCCGACTTTCCAATTATGATCGAACGATCATACCACAGCAGGATATTCGTGCACCGCTCACGCTTATAGATCAAAAAGAGGCAAAGGCAGCACGTGCCAATTGTATCGAGTGAAGATGGTATCTAATCTGGTTGATAGACAGAGACGATGGATGCTGAGGTGAGTTCACCCAAAAGACGTTCAATCTCATCCGCTTCTTGGCGGGAAATCGTCTGCAACTGAATGGCCGGGTAATCCTGTGTTGTGTGACTACCCCGGGCCGCAAGATCCCATCCACTTGTCGGGTACGGACGTTTGGGGGTATTTAGCTGGATTTCATCCGGAGCGATCTCATTGGCGATTGAAGCAAGCGCTTTTGCTTCCTTAAGGTTGGCTGGTGTGAACATGCATTGCAGCGCGAAGTATCCCCGGTATTGTTTTCGAAATGTTTTCGCTCCCTGCAAAGTGTTATCGAAAGTAACGCCGGGTGCAGGACGATTCATACGTTGGAAAGTCTCCGGGGTGGCCGCATCGAGTTTGAAATAGATTTTGTCGATATCAGAGACTTCATCCTGTACCTCTTTAAGATGCAACAAGGTTCCGTTTGTTAAGAGAAGTGTAGGGAGGCCTGTAATCCGTTTGATACCCGCGTTTATTTCTTTGATGTTTGTTGCCAACGTGGGTTCGCCGCTTCCCGAGAAGGTTACCACCTCGGCTTCGCGCCACCGGCTGGCCTCTAAATCCTGAATCACCTTTTCAGTTGGTATAAACTCCCGGCGTTTCATGGTGACTTCAACAATATTTCCCAGCTGGCAATAGATGCAATTGAATGAGCAGATTGAGGTTTCACAAATGGGATCAATGCCCAGTGAAGCGCCAACCCGCCAAGACGGCACAGGCCCATAGACTGTGGTGTATGCATTCCAATCGTTGATGTCGATACGTTTTTGCCGGGACATCATCTTTCGTCCGCTCCATCCGCCATTCTTATCTTGCTTTATGAAATCAACATGCCGGCGTGCCGGACCGGGCCGCCTTTATTACCGGAAGCATATCAATTGTGCGTAGATCGCAAGAGTATCCAACCACCGGGCATGCAAAGTGCGGGACCGGAACGGTCCCGCACTCGATTTTCAGTCATACGGCAATCATACCAATTGAACTTGCTGTGTTAGCCAATGAACGCCGTTGAAATTACCGTACGCCGAGAAGTATCTCGATGGTCAGTTGGTCCAAACGTTCATAAGGCAGCGGCTCTTTTGCCAACTCGATTCGATCCAACTGGGCGGCCTTTAGCTTTGCCGCATTTTCGGATGAGTAGTTGGCGCAAAGTTCCTGCAATGTGGCGTCTTGGACCTTAACCGATTTCAGGATGTCTTGGATTTCCTGATCCTGCGCCCACCGTTTGGCCTTCTCCTTGAGGATCAAATAAGTGCGCATACAACCAGCGGCAAAGTCTCGTACGCCTGCACGACTTTCGGTCCGATAGGCATGAGCGTCAAAATGTCTTGAGCCTTCGTAACCACTCTCTTCCAAGAGTTTCACTAGGAAGAAGCAGTTTTTGATGTTTTCCGAGGCGAAACGTAAATCCTGGTCATAGCGGCCGATTTTTTGATCGTTAAGATCAATATGGAAGAGTTTCCCGGCTTCCATGGCTTGCCCTACGGCATGGAAGAAATTCAATCCGGCCATGGTATCATGAGCCACTTCCGGGTTAACGCCTACCATTTCAGGGTGATCCAAGGTCTCGATAAAGCCGAGATAGGCTCCCGTGACCGGGAAATAGATATCGCCGCGCGGTTCGTTCGGTTTTGCTTCCAGTGCGAAGCGCAGGTTGTAGCCTTGGTCAATTACATATTCACATAAAAAATTCATCGCTTCGCGAAAATGTTTCGTTGCTTCCATGGGGCATTTGGAGGCATCGACTTCAGCGCCTTCGCGGCCACCCCAAAAGACATAGGTTTCCGCTCCGAATTCCATGCCCAAATCAATGGCGTTCATCGTTTTTTGGATTGCATAAGCGCGGACTTTGGCATTGTTTGATGTAAATGCGCCATCCTTAAAAACGGGATCGCCGAATAGATTCGTTGTTGCCATGGGAACTTTCATCCCCGTTTCGCTAAGAGCGGCCTTAAAATCTTTTACGATTTTGTCTCTTTCGGCGGGAGTGGCATCAATGGGCACCAAATCGTTGTCGTGAAAGTTCACACCATAAGCGCCCAATTCGGCTAACATACGAACGCTGTCGCACGGATCGACCGGCTCACGGGTATCCGCGCCGAATGGATCACGGCCTGTGTTACCGACCGTCCATAGGCCAAATGTGAATTTATGCTCGGGTTTGGGTTGATATGCATCGGACATGGTTATGACCTCTTTAATTTGTGATTTTTCTTAGCCGGAAATCCCGGAGGTTGCGCCGCTCCCGGTACACTCACGGCGATACCCGGAATAAGGAGCATAGGCGCTCAACCTCGGGAAGCCTAGCGCAGATCTATGCGTGTTTCTCTGCAAATGCATGAAGGCGGTGACAGCGTTCGCGAACATCACCATAGAGACCGTTAAAGACACCGTAAATCTCGTTGTAGCGTTCGTGATTTTCTTTGTTGGGTTGTACCCGTTCAACGACTTCAACAACGTTATCGCATGCTTCCACCAGTGTTTTGTAAACACCAACACCCACACCGGCCATCAGCGCGGCGCCAAGTGCCGGACCTTCGCTACTCCCGACAATACAAATTTCCTCACCATAGATGTCTGCCTGCAGCTGACGCCAGAATGGGCTTTTTGCACCGCCACCAGTGGCTCGAATCTCAACAATCGGTACGTTCAGGGCCTTGATTAGCTCCAGGCTATCGCGCATGGCAAAGGTGATGCCCTCAAGCAAGGCCCGGACGAGGTGTTGTTTTCCGTGGCGGATTGTCAGCCCCAGGAAACCTCCCCGCGCATGAGGATCCCGGTGCGGAGTGCGTTCTCCGGTCAGATAAGGCATAAACACGAGTCCTTCCGCTCCCAATGGTGCTTCACCGGCCAGCTTGGTAAGGAGATCGTAAGGATCTCCTCCGGCCTTCTCTGCCTCAGCGATCTCGGCTCCGCCAATTACATCGCGGAACCATCGGAAGGAGAGGCCAGCCGACAAAATTACACCCATCAGATACCATTGCCCGGGAACAGAATGGCAGAATGTGTGCAAGCGGCCCCCGGGATCGGTTTGGCATGAGTCAGAGGGCGCGAAAATCACACCGGATGTTCCCAAAGAAGCCAAAACACGTCCGGCTTTCACGACGCCAGTGCCGGTTGCGCCGCAAGGATTATCGGCGCCACCGCCGACAACCGGAGTTCCCGGTTTTAATCCGGTGACTTTCGCGGCGGACTCGCTGATTTGCCCGCATACGCCTGTCGATTCATGCATTGGGGGAGCCCACGACCATGGCAATCCCAAAGCCTCATAGACTTCTTGTGACCATGTGCGGTTGGGAACATCGAAGAGTAAACTCCCGGCGCCGTCGGAGACTTCCGCAGCCAATTCTCCCGTTAACTTGTAACGCACATAGTCTTTAGGCAGGAGCAATGTTTCAGTTTTTGCAAAGTTTTCCGGCTCATTGTTTTTGAGCCAGACTGCTTTGGGAGCGGTGAAACCGGTCAAAGCCGGATTGCAGGTGATCGTGCTTAATCGATCACCCAATATTTTTGTAATTTGATCGCATTCAGCGGATGTTCGTCCATCGTTCCAGAGAATGCAGGGGCGTACGACATTTCCCTGTTTATCCAAAAAAACCGAGCCGTGCATTTGACCCGAGAATCCGATTCCTGCGACTTCGCCAGCATCAATGCCCGCATTTTCGAGACATTTTGCAACTGTAACTTGGGTTGCCTGCCACCAATCATCCGGATTCTGCTCAGTCCAACCGGGTTTTGGGGTCAGTAGGGGATATTCTTCCGTTGCACGGGCAACGACTTCTCCGTCTTCACGCACCAAAATTGATTTGGTGCCGGATGTGCCGACATCGATTCCGATTAGATAAGCCATAATTGTTCTCCTGCAACGCCCGCGGGCGACTAATGCGCTTGGATAAAAAGACATCCTAAAAGAGAAGTTGTGTCACGGCAACTCACTTGGCCGGACCGCTTCCGGCTATAGGAATTTCGCAATCTCCTCTTATGTGGGATAACATAGAGACGTTAAGAGAGAATTGTTAGAATCTTTTAGTTTTTTGAATATCACAATTTGCGTGGTTCGATGAATGAGACTTTTAATTGTTGATGATGAAGCGGGAGCCCGAGAAGGGCTTGCCGAATTATTGAGAAGCAGTGAATGTGAAGTCGATGTTGCGGGGGACGGCATCGGAGCATTGGAACTGCTTGAAAAGCGGTCATACGATGTCATGGTCACCGATATACGTATGCCGCGAATGGGAGGGATGGAACTACTAAAAAAAAGCCGGGAATTGCATCCCGATGTTGAGGTTATCGTGGTTACCGCCTTCGGCGAAATCAAAATGGCCGTAGAGGCAATGACTGCCGGTGCGTATTGGTATTTGACCAAACCTGTCGAATTCGAAGAACTTGAGGTGTTGATTCAAAAAGCCGCCGAACGCCGCAGGCTTCGCTTGGAAAACCGTTTCCTTCGATTAGAACAGCAGCCTTCCGGGGAACTCGACCGTATGGTGGGGGAAAGCCCGGCGATGGTTCATCTGAAACGCGAGATTCAGAAAGTCGCCGTAACCAAAGCCAATGTTTTAATTACCGGGGAAACCGGCACCGGCAAGGAACTTGTCGCTCGTGCCTTGCACGAGTTATCACCGCGCAGCAATCGGCTTTTGGTTGCCGTTCATTGTGCGGCTTTGCCCGAGAATTTGTTGGAAAGTGAATTGTTTGGGCATGAGCGTGGTGCGTTCACGGGGGCGAGTACGCGCCGGGCGGGACGTTTTGAAATTGCGGATGGAGGCACCTTGTTTCTGGACGAAGTGAGCGAAATCCCACTAAATGTTCAGGTCAAACTCCTACGCATCCTGCAGGAAAGATCTTTTGAGCGGGTTGGCGGCAACGAGACCATAAAAACTGATATCCGCCTAATTGCCGCAACCAATACACGTTTGGAAGAAGCGGTCGCCAAAGGCGAGTTCCGAGAGGACCTGTATTACCGGTTGCGCGTTGTGACCCTTGAAGTTCCGCCTTTAAGGGAACGCTCGACCGATATCCCGAAACTGATCGAAGTATTTTCACGGCAAACCGCCATCGAATATGGTATTGAGCCGAAACGTTTCGATGATTCCGTCTTGGCCAAATTAATGGCGGCTCCCTGGCCGGGAAATGTCCGAGAACTTCAGGGATTAATCGAACGTTTGACAATTATGTCTTCAGAATCCGTAATCAGTGTGGATCAGCTCCCTCCTGAATATTCGGGAATTGAAGAGAGTCATGGGCAGATTGCGTGGGGTCAGACAGATGTCACCCTTGCGGATATGGAGCGGCAACTGATTTTAGATACCCTCGCACGTTACGATGGAAACCGAACGAAGACCGCACAGATACTGGAGATTGGGCGGCGGACTTTAATACGCAAATTGCAGGAATATCGAAATGCCGGTTATGGTGTGCCTGGAGACGACGATGGAAACGGGCAGGAATCGGAATCTGATGAGCACGACGGGGATGATTAGCCCCAAAATGGGATTTTCAACATTTTTTAAAAATTTGCAATTTTTTTTGCCAGAGGTGTTGACTAGTTACACTCGGTGTAATATAAAGCTAGCTGTGTATGAAGCCTGGGCATAGCCCAGACCAATTACAAACATAAATGATCGCACGGAAGGAGGTGTTTCTGTTGAGGAAAAAAGCAGTAAAGAAGAAGACGGCAGGCCGCAAAAAGACTTCCACAAAGAAAAAGACTACGAGGAAGAAGGCCACAACTCGCAAGAAGGCTACGCGTAAAAAGGCTACGACTCGCAAGAAAGCCACTCGCAAAAAGGCAACGCGTAAAAAGGCTACTCGCAAAAAGGCAACGCGTAAAAAGGCTACTCGCAAAAAGGCCGCTAAAAAGACCGCCAAGAAGGCAGCCAAAAAGACTGCTAAAAAAGCAGCCAAAAAGACTGCTAAGAAAAAGGCCGGTGGACGAAAGAAACGGGCTACTCGCAAAAAGAAGGCGTAGGTGCCCACTCTTTCCGGTAACCGGAATAACGAGTGAAGTTAACCTGGTCGCCTGTTTGTGTGACGAGGTTTTGAGTATTCCCGCACGGCTTCCGGGGCCAAGCCACCGGAGGCCGTGACGGGCTTAAGTGTTGTCTCTTCAGCGGTATCTGGCCTCTTGCCACGTCTGGCCCTCATCTCCTCCCCGACCCGACACCAATGGCATGGGTCAGACAGAAGGCTAAGAATCGCTGATGTCCTAGGCCCCAAGAGGCGCAATCGCTGATTGGGGCTTTTCTTTCTCTTCCGAACTTGTTAATGTGATCCGTTCTCTAAGATTGCTTTGCGCTTTTGCCTTTCTTGCTTTTGGTGGGTCCCGCAGTGGTTGAGGTCACGGGAATCAAGTTTGATCACAACACGAGGGAAAGATGTCTGCACCGCGGATTTCACCATTCAAAGCCGCTTTTCAAACCGGAGAAGTTATTGATCTAATTTACCGCCTTGACGGTGTAAAGATCGATCCGGTTCGACTCCACTACTATGAAAAAACAGGTTTGATTAAAGCCAGTATCCGTGGCGCTCAAGGTTGCGGCCACCATAAGCTGTATTCTTTTTCAGACCTGGTGCTTTTGCGCTGGTTCCTTCAACTACGCAAACAAGGTTTGTCTATGCAGCGTGTTCGGCGCGGAATTGCCCATCTGCGCAAGCACATGCCCAAGTATGTAGAACGTCCATTAGAACACGAGCTCTATTTCGTGACAGACGGCCAAGATATGTTTCTTTTGGTGAATGGCCGCGACGTAATATCGTTGGTTCGTAATCCAGGGCAAAAAATCTTCGGTGTTATGGTGTATGATTTCAAGAAGATGATCGAAGATACCCGCGCAGCTGTTTCTGAAGCCGCGTAATCAACTTCTGCTAAAATTAGTCCGGTTGCCGGTTGTGTTCGTAAATACATAACCGGCCCGTTTTTTGGGGAGAGCGCCGGCACGCGTTCACTCTTGCACGATTTTGCATTGAGATTGGGTTTGCCTTGCCCATCAGGAAACCCGCCGCGCAGATTTTGGATGGGAGATATTCAGAATCGTCCTTGAATCAGTTGGGGGAGGCGTTTCCGCCTCCCCCGCTCTGAACCCTGGGTGCCTCGTGCTCCGTTGGCGCCGTTGCGTTCTCTTTTTGAGACGATGTGGCGCCGCCGGCACGTGGCGGCATGGCTACTTAGAGCCGAAAATTGTCGGTAATACCTTTCCGGTATTCTTGGGATGCCGTCCCGCGAAAGAACCGCCTGCGTGAGTATCCCCAAGAGAGCGCGCAGGTGAAGGCGCTTGTGGGGCCACAGAGAGTTCTTCTTCCAGTGGATCGAGGAAATCGCTCGATTTGCCGACATAAGCCGGTTGGAGGAAATCTTTTTCCGCGGATGTGGTTAAGAAATCCTCGGCTGCGGCACTGTCTGTCTGGTGGCGTTCGGCTTCTTTGAATCCGGAGGCCAAAATGGTGACCTTCATTTCATTATCCATGGTTTCGTCGATGACCACACCAAAGATGATGTGTGCATCGGCTTCCGCCTTGGCGTTGATGAATTGATCGATGGCCGTATTGATCTCGTAGAGTGTGATATCGGCCGGGCCGGTAATGTTGACCAGGATGCCCTTTGCGCCCTCGATAACCATCTCTTCCATAAGCGGTGAAGAGGAGGCTTGTTGGAAGGCTTCGGTGGCACGGTCATCGCCTTTGCCGTAGCCGACACCCATAACGGCGCCGCCCTCGTAATCCATAATGGCTTTAATGTCGTTGAAATCGAGATTGATGAGTCCGGGACGTGTGATGAGTTCGGCAATTGAGCAGACGCATTGTTTTAAGACACCATCGGCAACCCGGAATGCATCTTTAAATGTCGTTGACTCATCAACCACTCGAATCAAACGTTGATTCGGAACCGTGATGAATGTATCCACTTTTTTCCGCAATACGGCTTGGCCGCGTTCTGCATGGTTGCGCCGTACCGGACCTTCGAAGTCGAATGGTTTGGTTGTAATGGCAACCGAAATCGCACCCAGCTCTTTCACGATATCCGCAATCACGCTGGATGCTCCGGTGCCGGTGCCGCCGCCCAAACCGGCTGTGATGAATACCAAGTCCGCTCCTTCCAACTCTTGACGAAGTGTCTCGCGATCTTCGTTGGCCGCTTGTTCGCCTAAGTTGGGATTAGAGCCGGTACCTAATCCTTTGGTTGTATTCATCCCGATATGGATCTTGCGGTTCATGCGGGCCATTTTTAGTGCCTGCAGATCGGTATTGATGCCGATAAACTCGACGCCTTCCAGGGAGCCGTCAGCCATTGTGTCGACTGCATTACAGCCAGCACCGCCAACGCCGACCACCACAATTTTTGGCCCCTGTCCCGGTGGTCCTTCGGTTTCTTTGACGAGTTCTATCATCCTCATTGTCTCCTTTCACACTCCCGGGCAGCCCCTCGGGAGATCGTTCCGCGGCGCCAATGCCGCGTCCCGGTCACCCGGGCGGCTGCTCGGCCGCGTAGCTCATTTTTATCGATTAATTTTATTTCTTATCTCCTTGTTTTTTCCTCTTGCTTCTTTTTACCTATCCCTGTTCCACCTCCTTCTATGATCGAATTTTTGGTACTTGAAAGCGGAGAGAAAAAAATCTTTCCGCTGTTTTTCCATTTAAATTGCCTCTCGTAACCATTCAGACCATTGGCGGATAAACGATCCGAATCCGGAGCCATAGGTCGCTTCGCGGCGGGCGCGCTGTTCAACGGCATGATGAAGAAGGCCAATTCCAGTCGCATAGGAAGGACTGGCGAGGACTTCCGCAAATCCGCTCACACCGGCCGGATAACCGATTGTTGTTTCACGGCGCAGCATGTTTTGGCATTTCTCGCGCATGCCCTCGAGCATCGCTCCGCCGCCGGTCAAAACGATGCCGCCAAATAAGACGCCAAACAGATCTTTGGCGCGTATCGAGCGAATTACTTCGCCATAAAGCTGTTCAACACGGGCCTCGATTACTTTGCAAAGTTGAATGCGGGGAGCGGCCACCGTTGTCCGATTCCGGAAGCGGATTACTTCGATGCGGTCTTCTTCATCAACCATTAGCGGTTCCGCACATCCGAAATATCGTTTGAGGTTTTCTGCGTTTTCCAAAGAGGTTTGGAAAAAGTGATTAATGTCCCGGGTGATATGATGTCCGCCGATGGGGATAACATCGGTGTGTTCCAATGCACCGTCGATATAGACCGCAATCGAAGTTGTCTCCCCGCCGATATCCAAGACTGCAACACCAGTATTTTTTTCTTCCTGGCTTAGTACGGCTTCGGCCGAAGCAACCGAATGGACGATAATGTCTTCGACATCCAATCCGATCTGAGCCACGCAACGCGCAAGGTTGCGGGTGACGCTTTCCTTGGCGGCGATAAAGTGCACATCGACTTCCAGAAGGCTGCCTTCCATGCCCAGCGGATCGCGGATATACGGTGTTTCATCGACCCGGAACCAACGTGGTACGGCGTGCAATACTCGATGGTCGGGAGGAATACTGCGTCCGCCTGCGCGATTGATGGCTTTTTCGACATCACGCCCGTTGATTCCCCGTCCATGTCCCGGCAATGCCACTGAACCGACGGTGTTCACACTTTTTAAATAAGTTCCCCCGATTCCGATAATGGCCTGACTGAGTTGCATACCGGGCATATGTGCCAAAGCGTTGCCGAGAGCCGTTTCGATGGCCGTAACCGTCTCATCCATGGCTTCTAGACCACTGACCGAGACGCCGCTGGAATGCTGCTGTCCAAGACCCAGTACTTCAAGTTCGCTGTTCTCGTTGCTCCTGGCAATCACGGCACAAATTTTCGATGTGCCGATGTCCAGGGCGAGGATAAGATCTTGTGTTCGTTTACGAGCCGGCATGAGTGCTATCTCTCTATGGGTGATTGGCGTTGAAACGTTTGCACATCGTTAACCATTCGCGATCCGGGATATGTCCGAGCTGTAGTGCCAGTCCCAAATCCGGGAAACGCGCATCTATGTATTTAGGTTCGATGTGACTTTCGTGGAGGAAACTCCAAATATCGGAGAGTTTCCAATCCAGGTTCTCCGTTCTTGTTTCAGAAATCCGTATTGGACCCGAGCCCGAGCGCGGCACGAGCCATAATTCACCTGAGTGGGATAGATCCAAAACATCGATGCTGTAGGCCAATTCGTGTGCTGTCCGCGTAAGGCGGGAATACATCGCCAACGCCTTTCGCAAACGTGGTGAATCGACCACCTCGCCTGCTGTCAGCGATTCCACTTCGTGGCCGGTGACCAATGGCAATGTGGCTAGTTGCCGTCTGGCCGTTTCCGCGCGGTTGGGTTGTCTGTCTTCAAAAAGAATTTGGAATGAAGGCAATACATAACCGCTGGAATCGATTCCGTAAGTCTTTCCGGTTGCGGCATCCAGACAGGCCACAACAGGTGTTCGTTCTTCGATTGTTATTTGCAGCTTGCTTGGGGGATGCTTCTCGACTTTGCATGAGCGAACCCAGGGATGTTTAACAACGCGTTCGGCCACATCCATCGGTCTGACCAACCAGATGTTTGAGCCTTGCTCAATACCGGCCAATTGAAGAATTTCGGCCTCGGTCGCCATAACCGCGCCATCCACGATCTGTTCTTGGATGCCGAAATTGGGCGATCCAAGAAAGAAATTGGCCACGTCGAGCAGCACGAGGGTCAAGCCGGCCACGGCTGCGAGCGCAATGACGAATTTACACGTTCGCACCGTGGCCGACTCCACCCATTCCCGCAAGCGTGTTGCGAAACCGCCTTTGCTCCGGCGATTCATAAAAACTCTCCTTGCAAAGCACCCCACGTTTTCAGCAGATGCGGGCCAACGGTGGTAACGTTGCCCGCTCCCATCGTGACCAGCACATCGCCCGGCTGAAGCGTTTCTTTTAGAAGCGCCTCGGCATCGGCTAGCTCACCGGCGTAATGGGTGTGGGGGTGATTTTGTGCGGCACGTTTTGCCAACTCTTCCGCTGAAATTCCCGGAATGGGATCTTCGGATGCCGCATACAATTTTGCGATATAAACCAAATCGGCATGCGTAAACGCCGCCGCTAATTCATCCATATGATCGCGGGTTCGTGTGTAACGATGCGGTTGGAATAGAACTACCAACCGGCGTGGGCCGCAGGATTCTTTGATCGCGGCCAATGTGACCGAGATTTCAGTGGCATGGTGGGCGTAATCGTCAATAATCGTGACGCCGTTAATCTCTCCGATGCGTTCCTGACGGCGGCCCGTGCCTTGGAATGTATCCAATGCCCGAACGGCTTGCTCTAATGCAATGCCTGCAGAAAGTCCGCAACCTGTTGCCGCTGCTGCATTAGAGAGATTGAAGCGTCCGGCAACAGATAGCGTTAATGTTGATGATTCGTTTTTGTTGTATGAAAGATCGGCACAGAAACGGTTGTTTTCACATCGGTAATTATCCAGCAGTAAATCCGGTGTTGTTTCTGAAGCGGGAATGGAATCCGCCCAACCGTATGTTTTAATTTCGCAATCTTCACGGACCGATGCTTTTAAAAGGCCACTGGCGTTTTGTTCCACCCATATCGTTCCATTGGATTTGAGATTTCCGGCAAAACTGTTGAAGTGGCGATGGATGTTTTCCAAATCACCGAAGTAATCCAGATGATCGGCCTCGATATTACTTACAACGGCGATTTCCGGTTCAAATCGTAAGAAAGAACCATCGCTTTCATCCGCTTCGGCTACCAACCAGTCGGACTGTCCCAGGCGGACATTGCTTTTCCACTTACTGACCCATCCTCCAACCAATACCGAGGGATCGAGGCCGCCTTGTTCGAAGACATAGCCCGTCATGGCTGTTGTTGTTGTTTTCCCATGTGTTCCGGCCAGCGCGACGCCTCTGGCTGTATTCAACAAAGCGGCAAGGACATCCGAACGGTGACAGGATGGGATATTTTTTTCTTGAGCTAGTTTCCAAGATGGATGGTTATCGCGAATTGCCGTGGAGCGAACAATAAGATCGGCCTGTTGTACAGGCAGGCCTTCATCTTCACGATAAAGTTTCACGCCGGATTGCTGCAAACGGCTTAAATATTGATTTGTGCCGATGTCTTCAATTGATTGGAGAACGCCATCTGAACCGGTGACTTCAAAGCCCTTGGCGGTAAGCATTTGTGCGATAGCACTCATGCCCACCCCGGCAACGGCAAGAATATGAATGCGGCGATAGGAGGTGAGGTTAATCATTCATTCACCTCCTGTGCCGATTCGAATCTGTCTTGCATCGCCGTTCCGATGGCGTCGAGAACGGAATCCAATGCTTTGGGTTTCGCCAGACGGGCCATGGCGGCGGACATCGCTTTGCGGCGCTCAGTATCCTGCAAAAGATTTAAAAGGCTCTGATGTAGACTTTCGGCAGTGAGTTCTGATTCTGGGATAATTTCCGCCGCGCCTTCAGAGGCAAATGCTTCTGCGTTATGACGCTGATGATCACCGGCCGCATGAGGGTAGGGAACAAGAATGGCGGGCAGTTGCCATAACGCTACTTCAGAGAGCGTTCCTGCTCCGGCGCGGCAAATGATGACGTCGGCTTTTTCAAGTTCAGATCCCATGTCATCGATAAATGCACGGACCCGGAGACCGCCTTGTTCATCGGGGCCCTCAATCAGCTCGCGGTTGCGCGCACCGGTTTGTAATACAGCTGTGCAAACAGGGGGATCTGCTTGGGTTATTTGAAGGAGGACCGGGCCTGCTGACTCAACAAGAGCGCGTGCTCCTTGGCTCCCGCCAACAATCAAAACATGAGGCAGGAAATCGCTGAGCGGCCAAACAGTACGATTCCAGCCAAATACAGGGGAAGCGCTTTGTCGAACCGGCAGGCCCGTTAGGAGGAGACGATTTGTAGGAAGGTGTTTGTGTGAGGACTCAAATGTCGTACAGACTGTATGCGCCCATCGAGATGCCGTGCGTGTGACCAAACCAGGGTAACTGTTTTGCTCGTGCATAACCAACGGCCAAGCACAGCGCCGCGCCGCAATAGCAGCCGGGCCGGAAACATAACCGCCGGTTGTGATGACAGTCCCCATACGTCCGCGCATACGGCGTTGCAGTTGCCGTGTTGCGCGTTCCAGACGTATGAGTGCGAGCAAATTCCGCACGCTTAAACTCCTTCGTATGGGATCGACGTTCAATCCCAGGTAAGCCAATCCGCATTTCTCCGCGGCTTGACGTTCATGATCGATATCGCGGCCCACAAATAGGACCTCTTCATCAGGCCAGCGTTCCCGGCACCCTTGGGCGATTGCCAATGCCGGAAACTGATGACCACCTGTGCCGCCACCCGAAACCACGAGCACGGTTCAACCTCACTCTCACTGGACCGGTCGATTTGCGGTCCTATTTCCCACTCGTGCCCGGCCTCTTCGGGGACGTTTCCCGTTGCCATCGGGCAATAAGCAGGCTTGAGCCACACTGGCGATTAAACCGACCATCACCATGTTGATGACCAGGCCGGAACCGCCATAACTGATAAACGGCAACGAAATTCCCGTGCTGGGAATCGTGCCGGTGACGACCAATAAATTGAGAATGGCCTGAAGGTCGATTGCCGCTCCGCAACCGATGGCCAGGAGTGCGCCAAAGCGGTCATTGGCTTGCCACGCAACCGTAACGGCCAAAGCAGCAAGTAATCCAAATGCAACCACCAGCACGGTCGATGCGATATAGCCGAGTTCCTCGGCCAAAACCGAGAAAATAAAGTCTGTTTGAACTTCAGGCGTGAAACCGAGTTTTTGAACGCCTTCTCCCAAACCGACTCCGGTAAGACCGCCCCGCTTCATGCCAATGAGGGCCATCCGAACTTGATATCCTCCATCGCCGTTCCACCATTTATCGACACGAGCCCAGGCGTAGTCGCTGGTAAGAATCAAGACACATGCAACACAGATAAATAATCCGCCTGCAATACAGAGGTGTTTGGTTTTGCCACCGGCAACAAACCACATGCAACCGGCCACTGAGGCAATAAAGATTGCCGTACCCTTGTCGGGTTGTTTGAAGATCAATCCCAACACAAGTCCCAAAATCAAAAGACTTGGCAAAAGGCCGCGGAAGAAATCGTCAAATGACTCTGATTTACGGCTCCATACATCGGCTAAATAGAGAATGATTGCCAACTTGGCCAGGTCTGAAGGCTGGCCGCGTAGTGGTCCAATTTCAATCCAACGGCTTGCGCCCTTAATGGTTTTGGCGAATGGGCCTACCAAACAAAGCACCAAGAGAATAATTGTTAAAATCAGCAATGGCCGTGCTTTGTTTTGCAGCCGGGAGTGGTCAATCTGATAGGCGCATGTCATGCCTACCAATCCCACTGCGAACCACATCAATTGCCTGCCCAAATAGCTGTAGATGTTGGCGTCCGTCCCTCGGCTAAACAGCACCATTGCGCCTGCTGCCGAAAGGAGAATCGTCATGCCCAGCATAACCAAGCCCAGACTGATGAAGCCGAGGCCGCCGATCACAAATGGCCGGGTGCGCACATTCATGACTTATCCTCCTTTGATTTTGAGGAGGACTTTTTCCCAAACCCTGCAACTGCATCGCGAAATGCATCGCCCCGCACTTCATAACTGGGGAATTGATCCCAACTCGTGCAGGCGGGAGAAAGCAGAAGTTGTTCGCCCGGTTGAGCGTCTGTGAGCGCGTCGTTTACGGCCTTTTCAATATTTTGGGAGATACGAATCGGAACAATATCCAACCATGTATCGGCCATTAGTTTTGCCGCCTCGCCGATTAAATAGACGCCGGCGACCTTGTTGGCCAGACGGTCTGTTAATGGCTTGAGATCGTCGCCCTTGTGGCGTCCACCGGCAACCAATCGAACCGGACCGGGAAGAGAATCGAGAGCGGCGCAAACAGCATGCACATTTGTTGCTTTTGAATCGTTGTAACAGGCCACGCCATTCACATCTTGGAGATACTCAAGCCGGTGTGGTTTTGGTTTATAAGATTCCAGGAGCGTCAAAGCCTGGCGTACGGCCAATCCCGAAGATATTACGACAGCCAAAGCGGCCATCGCATTCAAGCGGTGTTGGGGCAGGAGTTTTTTCCCAAACGGCCAATCGTATTCTTCCGGCCAGGCATCGCGTTTATCGACAATGGCGCGTCCATTCCAAGCCAAGTCGTCCGGTGAGTCGTCAACATCGCCGAATGTTAATAGTGCGGATTCGGTTACCGGGTAGATGATGTCTAAGACGCCCGGACCCACCCATAAATCGTCGTTCGCCGTTTGGTTGGCGGCGATCAGAGTTTTGGTTTCGTAATAGGCGTTTACGCTGTCGTAGCGATCCAGATGATCGGGAGCCAAATTGGTAATTAGCGCCACATGAGGATGGAACCGATAGGAAGATTCCAATTGGAAACTGCTGATTTCCAATACGGCGGGAACCGGTCCATCGTGTAAGCCATCGAGAACCAACCGGCAGATGGGATACCCGACATTCCCGGCTGTATGACTTGGAAGGCCGCTGCCTTGCAAGACATGATCGATCATCGTGGTTACAGTGGTTTTCCCGTTTGTGCCGGTTACAGCTACCAAGGGACGTGTGCAAAAACTTGCCCCCAGTTCCAACTCGCTGTACCAGGGGATATTTTGGTTCTTGAAGAAGTCAAAGACAGGCCCTTTGGCGGCGATACCCGGACTGATAATGCTTAAGTTGATTTTTCCAGGGAATTGCTCCGGTCCGGTGGCCGTGCCTTTTATTTCATTGGCGATTTCTTTTGGAAGTTTCGCAAGAACATCTTGGGAACAATCGTAGATCCAGACTTTTGCACCTTCCCGCAGAAGTAATTCCGCTGCGGCCAGCCCGCTTCGAGCGGCGCCGGCAACAAGCACATTTCTCCCCTTAAGCCCTTCCAGAGGTGGAGGGATTGTGGCTGGGACAGGAACGGTTGCTGGAAGAATCGCCATTTTTTTCTTCCTTATCGAGTTTTCAACGTGGCCAAGCCGAGCGCTGCGAAAATGGCAGCAAGTATCCAAAACCGAATAACGATTTTGGATTCAGCCCAGCCGAGACGTTGATAGTGATGGTGAATAGGAGCGACCAAGAAAAGCCGCTTGCCTCCACGAAATTTGAATGAACCAACTTGAAGTAAAACGCTAAGTGCTTCGATAACGAAAATGCCGCCGATAATCGGCAGCAGAAGCTCGTGTTTTGTGAAAATCGCCATTAAACCCAACGCGCCGCCCAATGCTAAAGAACCAGTATCACCCATGAATACTTCGGCGGGATGACTATTGAACCAAAGAAATGCCATCGAAGCGCCTACGAGAGCCGCGCCGAATACGGTCAACTCTCCGGCGTGTTCGATATAGAGAATGTTGAGATAGCGGCTCCAATCGATACGTCCGGCGATATAGGCCAATGCCGAAAAAGCAACTCCGGCAATGATTACACAGCCTGCCGCCAAACCATCGAGGCCATCTGTCAGATTTACGGCATTGCTTGTGCCGGTGATGACCAAGGCCACAAAGGGAACATATAAAATCGAGAGAGGGATATAGACATTCTTGAAGAAGGGCAGGGCAACATCGGTGGAATGTTCCGGGAAGAACTTCCCGGCCGTTACGATATAAATGCCAACCAATAAACCAAGAACAAACTGGACTCCCAACTTGGCCTTTCCTGAGACTCCCTTATGGTTTTGCAGCAAAAGTTTCCGGAAATCGTCGGCCATGCCCAAAAGTCCGAGCGCGATGGTTACTGAAAGAACAATCCAGATAAGATTGTTATCCAAACGCCCCCAAAGCAGCGTCGAGATAATAATGCAGGCCAAAATAAGCACTCCTCCCATAGTGGGGGTGCCGGCCTTATGTTCGTGTTGTTCGAGTACTGCCTTGGCGTGCTCGCCGAGTTTGTGTGAGGTCTCGGTGCCGTTGGCCGCACGTATGGTTTGACCGATACGCAGCCGTTTTAGAATGCTAATCATCCGTGGGCCGATAAGCACACCGATCAGCATGGCTGTAACGCCAGCCATGGCAGCGCGGAATGTGATGTATTGAATGACGTTCAATGCACCGAAATGATCTGAAAGTGGATAAAGGAGCCAGTATGCCATTAGTTCTGTGCCTCCTTTGCCGTCTCCGGGATGAGTCCCTCAACGACTTTTTCCATCGTCATACCCCGCGATCCTTTGACCAGAACCACGTCACCTGCGTTGAGCAAAGGTAAAAGAGCGTCAACGGCTTCTTGTGTGTTTTTGCATAAATGCACGGCGGCGGTTTGCATTCCCGCGCTTAATGCTCCATCCGCAGTACGTTTTGAGCGTGCCCCAACCGCAAATAGGCAATCGATTCCCGCTTGGCCGATTGATTTTCCTAATTCGTAATGGAGTTTTTCGGAAATATCGCCAAGTTCGAACATGTCTCCGGCCACAATAATCCGGCGTATAGCGGGCAGGCCTTGCAGTGTTTCTAAAGCCGCCGAAAACGAAGCCGGATTGGCGTTGTAAGTATCATCAATAATCCGTGCTCCGCCTGCGGTTTTCTTTATGCTGAAGCGCCCGGCCATGCCGGTGTAATTTTGAAGTGCGGTCTGACGCTTTTGCGGAGAGATTTCAAATAATTCTCCGACCGCCCAAGCTGCTAATGCGTTTTTGAATTGGTGCCGTCCCGGGGATTGCAGACTTACCGGATAGCCTTTACCTCGCGCAATGATTTCGCCCTGGGCACATCCGTTTTCGTTATAACGTGTGACGATTCCTGAGACGGAAGCGTGTTGTTCCAGTCCATACGTAAGGACTTTGCCGCACCGGCCCGCAAAATAACTGCAAAGTGGTGTATCGACATTGAGAATTGCCCATCCGGTGGGGCGGACCGCATCGAGAAGCTTGGCTTTTTCACGAGCGACGCCTTCCAGGCTGCCCAAGCGATCCAGATGAACGTACGTAATGCCTACCATTACCCCGACCTGAGGTTGACTGGCATGAAGCAACTGGTCCATTTCGCCCGGACGATCAATACCCAATTCGACGACAATGGCGCGGTGATGCTCTTGGGCGCCCAGGATTGTTTTCGGAACGCCGATTACGTTGTTCTCGTTTTTGAGTGTTTCACAAATGGGGAAATCTTCTTTTAATACACTGGCAATGAGGCGGCGCGTGCTGCTTTTCCCGACACTTCCGGTCACTGCGATGACGGGGATGTCCAGTCGATGACGGTGCCAGCGGGCAAGATCGCCATAAGCCATGAGTGTGTCGGAAACCGCCACCACGTGAACATCGGCCACATCCAAAAAGTCGATCTGTTTTTTTAGGTATTCTTCAGAGACGATTAAAATCGATGAGCCGCTTTCGATGGCTTTACCGATAAAATCGTGACCGTCGTAATGTTCGCCCTGGAGCGCGACAAATACGTCTTTGGATTTAAGTGACCGTGTATCGGTACAGATATCGTTTGCGCAGGACGGACCGGTTCCATATACCAGTCTTCCACTTGTGGCCTGAAGAATATCCTCGAGGGTCCAAATCTGACTCATGCTTTTCCCCCCATCCCGGCCAATAAAGCACGTACAACTTGGCGGTCGTCAAAAGGATGTTTTGTCGTGCCAATCGTCTGGTAGGTTTCATGTCCTTTTCCGGCCACGACGAAAATGTCGCCCGGTTCAAGGCGTTGAAGTCCTTTTTGAATGGCCTTGCGGCGGTCCGGTTCAACTTCATATCGTTCCCGGCCTGAAGTCATACCGGCTTCGATATCGCAGATGATTTTTTGAGGATCCTCAGTGCGCGGATTATCACTTGTTACGATTACCCAATCACTGAAGCGTAAGGAGATTTCGCCCATTTCCGGGCGTTTGGTTTTATCGCGGTCTCCACCGCATCCCATAAGCGTGATGAGTTTGCGGTGCGACAGCCCCGACATCGTCGTGAGGACTTTTTCGAGTCCATCCGGCGTGTGGGCGTAGTCGACAACAATGGTTGCGCCGGTACTGTTTTCAATGCTTTCAAGACGCCCGGGAACGCTTCGTTGTGCAGCCAAACCTTCCGCGATGGCTTCTAAAGGAAGGGCCAAGGCTAAAGCCAGGGCGCAAACACCAAGTAAATTCTCCAGATTGTGGTGTCCGATTAGCGCAGACTCGATTTGTATTGAGCCCCATGGTGAGACGAGGCGGAATCGAGTTCCCTCACGGTCAAGGTGGACATCTTCAGCACGGACATCCGCATCTTGGTCAATCGCATAGCCGATTCGTTGCTCGGCATCCATTTGCTCGAAGATTTTGCGTCCCGCATCATGATCGAGGTTGATGGCTCCGCGCCCGTCCAGAAACTCGGTAAATAGGCGGGCTTTGGCAGCCAGGTAGTCCTCCATAGTAGGGTGGAAATCAAGATGGTCATGAGAAAGGTTGGTGAACATGGCCGCGCTGAAACGCAAGCCGTCCACACGGTGCAAAGCCAGCGCATGTGAAGAGACTTCAAGCACGGCATGGCGCATCCCCGCGTCAACCATTTCGCGCAATGTGCGATGCAGGTCCAACGCTAAGGGAGTTGTATTCGGTGCGTTTTTGATCGAGCCCGGCCAGCGGTACTCAATCGTGCCCATAACACCACAAGAAATACCGGCTTTGGTCCAGATCGATTCCAGCAGATAAGTGGAACTGGTTTTGCCGTTCGAACCGGTAATGCCCACGAGCTGCAAGTCATTTGCGGGATGCCGAAAGTAGTTGGCTGAGAGTGTGGGGAGTGCGCACAGCGTGTCATCGACCACGATTTGGGCAAGCGGCAATCCCGGGCAGACCGTTTCAACAATTGCGGCCACTCCCCCCTGCTCGGCGATGCCGGGAAGGTAATCGTGCCCATCGGTCCGCGTGCCGCGCAGAGCTATAAACCATGCGCCGGGTGTGACCTGACGGGAATCGATGCAAAGGGATTCTACTGTCTCGGGCAAATCACCACAGACTTCGGTAATTGCAACACCGGATAGCAAATCCGCCGCATTTATGGCGCACTTTTCCTCAACCATGACCCAATCCTTCCGAACCCACGCCCAAAATTCCCGTTGGTCTTGTCGTTAAAGCTCGGCAAATGCAACACGCCACCGGCACAAAGCGCCGGAAAGGCATGAAATTAATTTCTGCTTACAATCGCGCGCGAATCTTTCACGGCGGAATCAACTTCCGTATCCGGATTAAATGTAAGTTTGCCGAGGGAGTTGTGTTCGAACTTCTCACCTGGCGCAATGCTCTGTTTTGTAATAAATCCCCGGCTTCCCTGAATCTCCGCATCAACGCCTGTTTCTGACAAAAGATAAATGCATTCACGAAGAGGAATGCCACGTAAGTTAGGCATCTTTCCGTAGGCGATATCGGCGCGTGCGTCTTCAAGGCGCTGTGCCAAGTCCTCGGCGGGTATTTCCGCTTTGGCCAATTGGGTTCCTGTTTCGGGAATGACTTCTTCGATTTCCTCAGGGTGAGAAGGCAAAAGTCCCCAATAGGGAATCAACGCCTCTGCAATCTCTTTAAATACCGGTCCCGCCAAAGCGCCGCCGTATTTACCCTTTTGAGGTTTGCTGATTAAGGTGTAAATAACGATACGTGGGTTATCGGCGGGGAAATAACCGGCCAAAGATGCATTCCGTTTGCCTTTTTCATATCCGCCACCCTCGGGCTTGGCCACTTGAGCCGTACCGGTCTTCGCAGCGATACGATAACCGGGAATTTTAATGTCGCGGGCTGTCCCTCGTGCTTGCGGATCATCAGAATCGGTATGGTTTTCGGTAACATCGGTGAGGATTTCTGTGATCGTCTTGCAGACCGATTCCGGGATAACTCTTGTCCGTTCGGGTGTCGGTTTGGGATGAAACTCTCCATTGATGCTATTGAGATATCCCAAAGCCAAATGGGGCGTAACCAGATACCCGCCATTGGCGAAAGCCGCATAAGCTCGCGCAATCTGGACGACATTTGCGGACATTTCCTGACCATAGGGGACAGAACCGATGGAGAGTGCACTCCATGAAGCGACCGGATGCAAATCGCCGGGCTGTTCACTGGGAAGGTCGATACCGGATTGCCGGCCGAATCCAAAACGCTGAAGTGATTGATAGGTTAGTTCATTACCCATCAACTGCGCGATTTTGACTGTCCCGATGTTTGAAGAACAAACCAGGATGTCATGGACTGTGAGATCGCCGAAATCGTGAATATCGTCGCGCAAGGTACGCATGATGCGTCCGGATCTCGGATTGCGCATTACATAGTTGCCTTTTTCGCAATAGAAGACTGTATCCGGCTGGACAAAGCCTTTTTCAAGTGCCATAGAAACAACGAATGGCTTTACCACAGAGCCAGGTTCAAATTTGTCGGTTATGACACGTGGTTTGCGTTCAAATGCTGTGACTTGGTTGAAACGATTGGGATCGAAATCGGGAGTTTGGCACAGAGCCAGAATTTGCCCCGTATAGGGTTCCATGACGATGGCCATGCCCTGTTCCGCTTCGGATTCCTCTACAGCTTTTTTCAGCGCCTTCTCGGTTCGGAACTGAATGTAACTATCGAGCGATAGAACGAGTGTTTGGCCTTGGGCATCGACTGAACGGGTCCAATCGTTTTCTGACAGGAAAACACGTTTCCGGTCAACCGGCAGCCGGACTTTAACATCAGCGCCCCGCAAACGGACATCATATTCTCTCTCGATGCCGTGCATTCCTTGCAGGTCGTCGTTGACGTAACCGAGAGCTGTGGAGGCAAGACTTTCTTGGGGATAGTAACGTCCTGCTTCTCGTTCAAGATGTATTCCTTTCAGGGGCGGGGATGCGGATACGATGAGATCATGGGCATCCTTTTCGATAAAACGCTCCAGGGGAATAGCCTTCAGTTTAGATTTTTTAATACGGTCTAATTGCCCGGCTTTTGTTTTTTCATTCCATTCCAGGATTTTTCCCAGCCGGTCTACAAGTTGGCGAAGATCGACTTGATTTTCGGGATCGGAAACCGTTTGGATGTCAATATTGACGTTCCAGCGGGTGCGGTTCATTGCCAAAGGGCGAAGATTGCGGTCCGTAATGGCTCCCCGCCGGGCTTCAATAACTTTGTCGCCCCAATGCATACGGGTTTTTGCATCATCACCGTCTTGATGGCAAATAACCTGGAGATAGTAGAGCCGGCCCAAAAGGAACACATGCATGACAGCCACGAGCACACCGATTGCGACAAGCCTGAATTTTATGCTGTTTTGAGATGTCTTGTTTCTCATGGTGCCGCTTGTTCCGGGTTCTGCCTAACCAAGGCGGGCCGTTCGGCCGGCGCCAATTCAGGCCGTTCCTCTTCTATTAGTTCTGCAATTCGTTCCAGCGAAGAGAGTTTTTCAACTTCGTTCTTCTTGCGGTTCAGTTCTTCTTCTATTTGGACTTTTTTATTCACCAACTCCGTGATGAGGTAGGATTGACGTTTCTTTTCCAAACTTTGAAAAACAGCAAACAGCACAGTGCCCAATGCGGCGACAATGCAGAGCTCGGCCAACAGCCACTGCATCCACCCCATCCAACGGGGTGGTGTGCGGTCGCTTTTTTTGCGCCTCGCTTTCGGTTGTGTTTTAGACTTTGGCTCTGTGCGCCCCATGACCGCCGTTTCCTCAACCCGGGGGTGGTTCACTCGTTTGCTGCCGTCTTCCGAATTGCTCTTAATTTTGCGCTTCGGGCTCTGGGATTTATTTCCAACTCGTCCATGCCCGGACGAATAGGTTTTCTCGTTATGCTTTGGCCGTCACTTTTAACCGGCGGCGGGACCGGCAGGCCGGGAGGTGCATCCACGCGGCCCTCTCGTTCCCGGAAGAAGTGTTTGACGATCCGGTCTTCGAGACTGTGGTAACTAATGACTGCAAATCGTCCGTCTTGTGCCAAATGCCCCCAAATCGCGTGAAGTCCTTCTTCCAGTGCGCTGAGTTCGTCATTAATGGCAATGCGCAGAGCCTGAAAGGTGCGTGTTGCGGGATCGATGCCTGCTTTCGGGCGTGAACCGAGTACGCTATAGACGATATCTTTAAGTTCCTCTGTTGTGGAAACCGGTTTTGATTTTCTTCGTTCGCAAACAACCCTGGCAATCCGTCGTGCTTGCCGTTCTTCTCCATATTGTTTGAGAATTTGCGCCAACTCGTTTTCTGAAGCTGTGTTGAGCAGATCGGCTGCGGTTGTTCCCTGGCTCCGGTCCATGCGCATGTCCAGCGGGCCATTCTGTTTGAAACTAAAACCGCGTTCTGGTGAATCGACTTGAGGTGAGGAGAAGCCAAGGTCAAGCAGGGCGATGTCGATAGGCCCGCATTCCAATTCCTCCAAGACATCGTCCGCATCGCGAAATGATGCACAGACAAGATGGAGACGGCATTTGCTTTCCCGCAATTGGAACTCCGCTTTGGATAGGGCGGACTCATCTTGGTCGATCCCGACCAAACATCCATCCGGCCCCAGACGTCCCGCGATTGCGGCGGCATGGCCTCCGCAACCCAGGGTTCCATCGAGCGCAGTTTCACCCTCTTGAGGTTGGAGAAGCTCCATAACCTCGGCCAGGAGTACCGGGATATGGCCGGGATGTTCCATCGCTTCATAACAATGCCGTATCACTCAACGCTCACGCCGCTGCCCTGTTCCTTGTCCGCCTCGGAAACAGACGGTGAGGCATTTAGAGCGCGGCTCAATACATATTCAAAAGTGCTGTTTATTTCAGCGTCCGATGTTCTTTCTTCTGCTTGATAGAGCGCCGGACTCCAAAGTTCGATCTTGTCAAAGTCACCGATGAGAATGACTTCACCATCCAGAAATGCGTATTTGCGCATTTCTTCGGGGATGGAGGCGCGCCCTTGGGTGTCCGGTTTCATCGGGACGGCACTGCCAAAAAAGGCGCGGCGCATTCTTCGGTCTTTTTGGGAGAATGATGGGAGGCGGTGCACCGCTTCGGCCAATGTCAGCCAACGGCTCCTCGGAAACAGCGCGAGACTGTTATCGAACCATTTCACAAGGATCGGTTCCTCGTCTTCGAGGCCGCTACGGAGCTGATTCGGAATAACCAAACGGCCTTTGGCATCCAGCGGCCGCCGGTATGAACCGAATAATACGGGCGTTTTCTCCTCCATCTTGGTCCCACGCATTGCGGAGCAGTCTTGTTTGGCCTAAAGACGCTGCCGCAGATTGCCACAAACCAGCAAGCCTTTGTGGGAAAAAGTGGATACTTCCTCCTAAGATTGGTTTTTGCTGGTTCGAACTACCAATCTACACCACCACGTGATCTCTCGTCAAGCGCTTTTCTTAATTAAAAGGAGACATAAATTAAGAATTGAGTGATAGTTAAGTGCTCATATGTACAATTAAATGTGCACAAATCGCCCTGTTATTTTTTTGCTGTAGAATGGTTTCCTTTTCACAGCCGATGGCGCAAAACTCTGTACTTCATGAATGAGCGATTACAACCGTCACTACCTCAAGACCCTCGCGAAATTTACCGGCGCAGTTTCGTACGAGATGCACTTGAGTCGATGAACATAAGAGCAGCAAAATGGTTGGGGCAGAATTTTCTCTATCAGCTTCCGACTCTTGAGGCCTGCTTAAACGATGCCGGCATTGATTCAAATGTTCATGTTTTTGAGATCGGTCCGGGATTAGGCCACCTGACTGTGGCCCTCTTGTTGAGGGGGTGTCACGTTACATCCGTTGAGATTGACCCTCTTTTGGCTGCGCATATGGGAAATCTGGCCCATGTGTATAAAGATGTTTTGCCGGGGCAAGTAGAGATAATTGAGGGTGATGCGTTAAAACTGGACTGGCAGAGGATCGTGTCAGGTGTCTCTGTAGGTGGCACATGTCCGGATAGGACTGTTGGCAATGATGGACACCCATCACGCGTTGTTGCCAACCTTCCTTATCGGATTGCCGTTCCCATTTTGGTTCGATTGCTTCAGAGCCGTATCGCTTTGCGGGATGTAAATATACTTGTACAGGCTGAAGTGGCTTCTCGGATGACGGCCAGTCCCAGGCAGAAGGATTATGGCCGTGTCTCTGTTCTTTTACAGACACTTTGCGATGTGCGTATCTTGCGCAAAGTGACTGCACCTAACTTTTTTCCGCGGCCACGGATCGATTCGAGCTGGGTTCAACTTCATCCCAGAGCCCATACCGACTCGGAATTTGTTTTTACTTGGCTCAAACCTCTACTGGATGCGGCATTTTCCGAACGCCGGAAGCAACTTAAACGGCTTTGTGGAGGATGGACCCCGCCGGGAGCATCGGCTCCATGCCCGGAAATGATTGCCACTGCGTTTGATGATGCTCTAAACGCGCGCCCCGAAGAACTGGATGTGGAAGCCTGGAATAAGGTTGCCAAACGGCTCTCTGAACTTGCGAATACATGATCTTTGCTTCATACCCATTCGGTCTCCAGCGCCGGATTGAATTGCACTCAACACTGCGTATTCATTGCGCTTATGACCGTTTTGCCCTTCGGCGTGTATAGGCTTTGTGCGATACTATTAAACAGGAACCAGAAACTTTTCACGTTTTCTTTCCGTATCCATGCGATTGAGGAATCATGATGGAATCGAATCGAAAGAATCGCCAGGTACTAATTGGTCTACTCGTTGTTGTTGCCGCAATTGTGTGTCTAATTCAATTCAGCCTTTCAACGAGTGAAATTTACTCGCTGGGGCCGAGTGAACTTTTGGAATCAAGCCACGACTTTTTGGGACGAGAAGTCCGTTTGACAGGGATTGTCGTTGAAGATTCAGTTAAAAAAGATCTCGCCAATACACGGCTTGATTTTGTGGTTGCGGAGCGGGATGGCGTTCGCGAAGAAGGTTTCTTGAGCGAAGATGCCAAAAAGATCGAGGTTACATATATCGGCACGGTCGTGCCCGACGCATTCAACGACGGGACAGAAGTCGTTGTTGAGGGATCTTTTGATGGTAGCCGTTTTCGAGCCACTCATATCATGACCAAATGTCCTTCAAAATATGATGCGGCAACAGAAGGTGAAAAGGGATACGGGAAACCCGATAGTGGGGCGGCCAGTCCTAATGCCACTGAAGAAGGCAAACAGGTGGCTACGCTCTAATTCGGTATCCTTTATAAGACATCTTTCACGCCCGGCATGACAGCTTTGCTTCTATTGAGATTTGCCGGGCGTTTTCAATTCATCTTCCAATCCAGCGAAAATTGACGCCGGTCAAGAAATATGGGTAATTCTGCAGTGCATTCCCAAACTCCAATTTGCGCATTACATTGATTTCACCGATATGTCCGATTGAGGATTAAAGATTGATGGGCAAACTCAGTTCCCCCAGAAAAGTCATGGACTGGAAATGCCGGGATAAGCGGCTGACGCTTGGGCAACGGACGTTGATCATGGGGATTATCAATGTCACTCCCGACTCTTTTAGCGATGGGGGGCGATTCATGGATTTGGATGCTGCGTTGAGCCATGCCGATACTTTACTTGAAGAGGGAGCGGATATTCTCGACATCGGCGGTGTATCCACGCGCCCCGGATCCAAACCGGTTCCGGTCCAAGAAGAACTGGAGCGCGTTGTTCCGGTGATTGAAGGCCTGGTGAAACGTTTCAATGTTCCTTTGTCTGTGGATACGACGAGTTATGAGGTTGCCCAACGAAGTTTGGATTGTGGCGCTGTAATCCTGAATGATGTATCCGGCTTGCGTGCCGATGTCCGTCTGGCCGAGTTGGCTGCAACCACCGGGTCCGGACTCGTGTTAATGCATTCCCGGGGGACGCCGGAAACGATGAAGAGTCTGGCGGTCTACGAGGATGTTGTTGCTGAGGTTACTTTGGAATTGCGTACGGCGGCCGACCGATGTCTGGAATGCGGTATGGCTTATGGACAGCTTGTTCTGGATCCAGGATTAGGATTTGCCAAAACACCCGCACAGAACCTAATTCTATTGCGCAATCTACCGGCTTTACTTTCGATGGATTATCCCATCCTGATCGGACCTTCCCGCAAATCATTTATCGGAGAAGTGACCGGAAAGGATGTCAGCCACAGAATGGCCGGGACTGCTGCCAGTGTGGCGTTGGCTATCGCAGGAGGAGCCTCTATTGTTCGTGTGCACGATGTGAATGAGATGAAGGATGTTGCCTGCGTATCGGATGCTATCCTTGGCGCGGGTAGCGTTTGACGTTTAACTTATCTGCCTGGTACTCTTGAACTTGATAGGGGCCCAGGGGGGCGAATAGGAGAAGTGCAGGTGTAATGGTCGCCGCGCCGGACATGTCTACGGAGCAATTCATTACTTCGGATCACGATTCCGATGTGCGGAGCGATGGTTCCAGCCGGGATTTTCTTCTCCATTACCGCCGTGGCCAGACTCTGCTTGAGAGTGGGCACTATCAGGACGCGCTCCTCGAACTAAAAAAAGCAGTCGTTCTTCAACCCGATTTTATTGATGTCTATGTATCTATCGCGCGTATTCACCAAGAGTTGGGCAATTATGACGATGCGATTGCGCTCTATACGCAGCTGCGCAAACAGCTCCCCGCGGATTTGGATGTTGCCAAACGTCTGGCTGCCACGTATGAAATGGCGGGCAACACACCCAAGGCAGTCAAACTGTATCGGGGAATCCTGAAACAATCACCCAAAGATGTCGTTACGCGTTGCCGGTTGGCGAAATGTTATATTGACTTAGGCAAGTACTGCCGTGCCAATTGGATGCTCCAACGCGCACTAAAGGAGAATCCGGCGTGTTCGGACTATTTGTACCTATTGGGTGAGATTGCGCGTCAGCAGGATAAACTTGAGAAGGCGCAAGATTTCTACGAACACTGTTTGGAATACGATCCGAATCACGGTGGCGCCAAACGCGGGATCAGCTATGTCATTCGGGCCATGGATTTGGCCGAAGGCGGCGGGACGGCAAAACCCCGTACCGAACGCGATGAGGCTTTCGACGATCTTAAGGATGCAGTCGAAAGTCTGCATAACGGCCACGTTGATTTGGCGATTGTCCAATTTCAAGAACTTATGCAACGGGCCGTCGTGAAACGGCAAGCCATGCATTATTTGGGTTTGGCTTATGTCCGCAAAGGGCTTTATAAACGCGCACGGGATTTGTTCTACGAATTATCCAGCGCCGGAATGAATCCGGATGCGTTGGTTCTCTACAATCTGGGCCTGTGCAGCAGCCGTCTCGGTGAATATGAGGTGGCGGTTCGTGCTTTCCAAGAGGCTCTCGATCATGATCCGGATTATGCCGAAGCGATGATGGAGTTGGGCTGGGCCTATCAACTTTCCGGTGATAAACGCGCGGCCAAAGAGACTTATTTAAAAGCACTGAAAAAGGATTCAGAACAACCTCGTCTGTACGCCATGATGGCGCGCTTTGAGTTCGATGCCGAACGCCGTTCGGCGGCCAAACAATTGCTGCAAAAAGGATTCACTCTTGATCCTGCTTCGCCTGATTTAAATCTGGCAAAAGGATATATGGAACTGCGCTCGAAACTTTTTAACGATGCTCTGGAATCCTTTGGAAGTTGTCTGAAAGCCAGGCCGTATGAAATTGAAGCACATAAATTGATGGGTGCGGCTCGTGAAGGCCGTGGCGATATTCTTTCCGCTCTAACCAGCTATCGTGAAGCCTACCGTCTCAATCCCGGTGACCATGATGTCCGCCGGAAACTTGAACAGTTGGAAGAACAACTGGTGACCACGTAATTCGAAACTGTAGCAATCCACTATAAAGGTGATTTTATTATTGATTATTTGTTGAATAAGTTTTTGAAGGCAATACGATTAGGATATGATTTCTATTGAACAAGCCATAGGCGATTTACAAAGCGCCGCACCTGATGAGTTGGGGCTTGTGATTGCATACTTGGCGTATTTGGAACACGAACGACCTCAGCCTGATAAAAAGTTATTGCGGGAATTAAGGGCAATTGCTGACCACAAACGGCCCCATGAAGAACATATCGCGCTTTATCAGCGTAATGCCCATCAAATGTGGACGGAAACGCTTTTTTATGCCAGACAGTGGGCTAGAGAAACCTTGAATCGCAGCCAAAGCATAAATAAGCCCGTTGAATAGGCATCCGGCCCAGCTCGAGCCTTTATGTCTATTAACCATTTTTAAATGTTCAATAGACATAAAAAACCGCAAGAACCGAATGAACGGCGCTTGCGGCTTGAATGTCATTACAATCTAAGCCAATCGAGAAATCAGGCGTTACGGTGTAACCAGCAGCTGGTCGCGGTTAATGTGGGCACGCGAAACGGGTCCGAGTGTTTGATTCATGATACGTACAAACAAACTTCCATCGGAGCCCTGCGCGACATTGGCCAGGCGGATGAAATTATCGCCGAAATGGTTGGGATCTTTTAGAAGAACCCGATTGGCATGCAGGTTAAGCTGCTCACCTTCAACCGTCTCAACTGCAATTTCCGCGTAAAGTGGGTCGTTCGATTCGGATACAGTACAATGCGCCCAAGAAAACATGGTATCAATCACCTTTCACAATCAATGTGCACAATCAAATTCGGTCAATTCAATATGTTCAAATTATCAAATTGCTTAAAAATGTAAAATATTCTCGGGACATTTTTTCTTGAGAATAACACAGGATGTCGGCTTTGATTCCCTGTAACACTTTGAATTTTATGCACTAAGGCAAGACGACTTACCCAGCCCCTCTTTAGAATATTATTTGGGCTTTTTTTTGATGTGTGCTTGTGGAGTGACGGTTGTTTGTTTTTTGCTTCAGATTTCCAGTAATGGTTACCTGTTTGATAATTATAGTAAACTATTTAATTTTGTGCTCTTCAGTCCTATGAAGCAATCATTTTTGTGACTTAGGTTGCGCCCTGTCGATTCGTATTCAGCCTATAATTCGATGGAGAAGACTCTGAAATTTTACGGTGTATTGCCGTTGCCGCCGGGTGAAGAGGGATCTTCTTGCAGGCTTTTTCGAATTAAATGAATTCGATTCTCATCAACAGTAGGAGGAAAAGAAAAAATCCCTACCAATGGACCGAGAATTTTCGCCCCCGGCGGGATTTGTGAAATTGAATCTGCCCATGAAGTCCGTCCTTCGCTATCCGCAAAATAGATGGACTCACCGGGTTTGGGTTCTGCTTCGCTGTTGACGAATAGATAAGACTTACGCACCAACTGACTGGGCATTGACCAACTGGACATTTCAATGATGAAGAATCTCGGATCCTCGGCGTAGCGCTTGGCCGTTTCACGATCGAGTTGATTACTAAAAGATGACTGCATTGACTCAATTCTCCTGATTAAACGGGGATTATCCATTGGCACTGATTTGCTCCAAATGCATGCCAGGCGCGATCCCCTGCCGGAATCAACTCCATCTTATACGCCCAAGGACGATGAATACAGTCAATCCGCAGTCGGTTATCTGCAATGATTTTTTTGTGATTTGATTGTCTCTGGTTCTGTTTTGCGAATTCAGCAAGGGTTTTGGCGTCCCTTCGACTCGTTTTGGTCTCCGGTATGCTTATTTTGCCGTACAATTATGGCTTTAAAGGCAGTGCAAAACCTGCCCAACAGCGTCTTTTGGGGCATGATGGGATTTTAATATGGATGCTGTTTTGATTATCGGTCATGGAACCCGCAATGAAGAGGGCGTCTCGCAATTCCTCGAAGTTGTGGCAATGTTCAGGGAGAAGTACCCGGATTGGATTGTCGAGCACGGCTTTCTCGATCATGCCGAACCTTCCATTGAAGTTGGGGCGAGTCGTTGTGTGGAACGCGGGGCTGTGCGAATTGCCGCCATTCCCGGATTATTGCTTGCAGCGGGCCATGTGAAAAAAGACATCCCCCAAGAACTTGACCGGCTCCGTTCGCAATTTCCGGGAGTGCAGATTCATATGGGACGCCCCTTTGGATTGCATCCGGGCATTGTGCAATTGTGTATAAATCGTATTGAAGCGGGCGGAGGATGTTTGGAAAATTATCAGCATGAGAAAACTCAATTGCTTGTTATTGGCCGGGGTTCAAGCGATCCCGACGCCAATTCGGATGCTGCAAAGCTTACACGCCTTTTATGGGAGCGGCTCGGCTTGGCTTGGGCTACTACTTCTTACCTTGCTGTTGCCGAACCGAAACTCGAAGAGGCGTTGCATTATTGTACCCGGCTAAAAATCCCGCAGTTGATCGTATTTCCGTTTTTGTTGTTTACCGGCGTTTTGCATAAGCGTATTGAAAAGCAGATTGCCCAATTTTCTGCAAAAACGGTCGGGCTTGAAATTGCACTTGCCGATTATTTGAGACCTGAACCAATGTTGTGCGGGATTCTGGAGGAACGTGCCCGGGAAGCTTTTGACGGTCGGGCCGTTATGAATTGTGAACTCTGCAAGTATCGCCCCGGATTTCAGGATTGAATGTAACGTATAGAAACCTAATCGTCTGCTTTGTGGAGTTAGTGTTTAAAACGCACAAACAGCCGTCCGAAATTCTTACTGTCTTTGTCTATACGGTGATATAACTTCTTGATCTCGGGTTTCTCCAAGAACCGCAGAACCCGTTTCTTGAGTTGGCCGCTGCCTTTGCCCGGGATGATTTCCACAATTGGAATTCGCTTCTCGACCGCTTCCTGAATAATACGATTCAGCTCCGCATCAATTGATTTTCCCCGGTTATAGATGTCGTGCAGATCGAGTTTGAGTTTTGCCACGTAAGTCTTCCAATGTTATTGCTTGTTTTTTGAACGGTTCCCGGCGGCCAAGACAAGAGCCGCCGGGAACCGCGATGATGACTTTAATTGTCTGCCTGACGTTGATAGACACGAAACGGCTTCCGCAAACCGTAGCCAATCACATCGTAATCATCACCGGATGGTTGACCGCCTTCCGGATGTTTATGAAACATACCGGGCCAGGCACTACCCCGCGCGGGACCATTATGATGCGGCCCCAGAAGGTTTTTGAGACTTCCAATCACTGCAACCGAGATCGTATTCTTTCCGGAGCGAAGATGATCCTTGATATCCAGCCGCCAAGGTTGCCAGCCGATATATCCTGCGAATTGACCGTTAACATCCACCCGAGCCACGGTGCCGGTCCAGTCATCCAATTCGACAAATGTCTCAGTGCCCGGCTTGTTGATCACAAATCGGGCCGCGTAAGAGACTTTGCCCGGATAGCAGGGTCTCCCTTGCGCGTTCCAATTTCCGAATTTCAATGATGTCGCGGGGACGATGTCCCAGCCTTTTTCGGCGCTCTTAAGATTGAAATTGCCCAGCACATAAACCGGCTCCGGTTCATGGTGAACGCTGAAAGGCTGTGCCTTGGTTGATATTATATTCAGACCGGCTTTCAAATCTTTGGGAGCGATGGGGTAAACGTAAAACGAACGGTCAAGCCAACTGCGGCCCTCTTCTAGATCCAATACGCGGCCATTGATCGAAACGGTATAGCGGTCACCGCGTTCGACAACCAATTCCAATTTGGGCATCTGCTTAAAGCCGCGAATGGTAAATGGATACTGCAGCTCAAAGCCTGAATCCGCCGGGAAATGGTCTTTCTGAAGAATTTCATCTTTGTATTGCACGGCGCTATCCCATGGGTTCTTTGAAAACCCATAGGCTTGATAAATGCGTGTTTGCGCATCGTAGAAGTAAAGCCCGTTTGTGGTTTCCCCGTTAAGGGTCAGGTTGACGTAATCCAACGGAAGGACATTGGGTTTCTCATTCTTGATAGAAAAGGCGCCGAGAGGAGCGATGTCCGTCTCTTTATACTCGTTGACGATACGTGAAGGTGTTTGTGAAGAAGCATTAGAGCGAATGGCAAAGAGCGCGCTTCCGGCAGGCGGCAAATAGAATCGCCAGCAGATTGATGGATCGACATTCTTGCCTTTGGGGGAGGTCAAGTTTTCAACCAACGCTACATTGCGTGATGAGCCATCCGCAGGATCCCACTCTTGTACCGATGCGGCCCGCGCTGTGACAAATCCGGTTGAAGTCTCTTCCAGACTGGTGTTGACGACAAACAATAGGTAACCATCTTCGAATGTGCGCAGATAGTGATAGATACGGCCATCTTTCACGTCGGTGGCGCGAATCCGGACATCTGCGTTAGACCACTTTTCTGCAAGTTCCGGTGTTACCGGTTCTGTAATCCAATTGTCACCGGCAGTCTTTAAGAATTTCTTTAGGACTTCATCGCTGATTTCTTTGCCCCCGACATACTTAGGCAATCCGGACGCGCCTACCAATCGCCCGCCATTGGCGACAAATTCGTTATAAAGAGGGCCTGTATCACTTTCGACATTTTCCAGGCCGGGGGGGAAAATGACGGTGCCGTAATCGCGATTTCCAACAACAAAACGCGCCCCTTTGACGCTGCCGATGGCGCCGACCACCGGTTCGCTGGCAAGATCGAAATCGATCTGCGCGGCGGCTAATTCGGTGATGTAGGCTTGGAAATCCGCTCCCAGCTTGTCGAGTTGGGCTTTTGTTCCTTCACCCCAGTTGTACATCCAGCCCGTTGTGGTTGGCTCGATAACCAGGATGTCATTTTTCTCTTCACCCATGGCCAGCGCCCAAGACAAACGTGAAAAGTAATTCGTCGAAATATGATAGGCTTCCCACCAGGGTGCATGGTAAGAAAACGATTGCGGATGATCCCGCTTTCTGGCACCGCGAATCGTGACGTAGCTTAAATGCGGATTAAATAGATTGATGCCGCCTACGTGCAGCCAATCTCCTATCCGTTTCATGTCTTGGAGTGTCAGTTCCCAACCGCCCGCGCCGTAGGCTTCGCAGAGTTTACGAGAACGCCCGAACTGATTGGCGATACTGTCGATTTCTTTCATGGCGCGGTAATTGCCGAATTGTGCATGGGGACCTTCGTTGTATTGATTCATCAAGGTGTCGATCCCCGGCGCATGTTGCCATGCGTTATAACTCATCGTATCCGGTCCGATGCCCGCTCCGGGCCAGCCATGTTCCCAAATATGGCCGGTGGAGAGAATGCCTCTTTTTTCGCACGCTTCGTAATATGGTTTTGCCCAGTTAACGATGAATAACCACAGGACGGTTTCTGTGTAATCGTGGCGGACTTGTCGCCAGTTTCCGATTTCATGATTGAGCGAAGGCAAATGGTCCTCAATGTGATATCCGTGCCTCTCCAAAAACACATCCGGCAATGAAGGTGTCCATGACATGCCATTCGCGCCCTTGCTTTCAGGCTCATCGGTAAAACATGCCAGAACGTGTCTCCCGTATTCGTCTCTTAGTACCGTGTCATAGGCCCCCAAGGTTATATCCAAGAATTTTTCGGCGACTCCGGGGCGCAATAAGTCCGTATAGAACCTTCCGCCCAGCCAGTCTCTTTTGTTGGCATAGGTCAAGTCGTAACGTAGATAGACACCGGCGGGCAAATTGAGTTCCCGCCCCGTGCGAATTGTTTCTCCGGATATTTCCGGTAAGTCGATCTTTTCGAATGAATCGTCTGTTATCCGGAATAAGGCGACAGTGTCTTTGCTCAGCGCCATCTCGTTGACGGCATCCGCTTCGATTGTGCTGACGTTGATGGCGGTTCCGCGCGATTCCGGCATTTCTTCGGGAACATGACCGCCCGCAAAGCCGGATGGATAACTGTTTTCGTCGTAAATGTAAGTGACCATGTCCCGTTTGCGGCATTCATCTACTGTGAAACGCCACAATTCGAGCCATCGTTCCGAAAGGTAGGGAGTTACAAGACCGGGACGGGGATGTACAAAAACGCCACCAAATCCTTGTTCCTTAAACTCGTCGAGTTGTTTTTCCAACTCGGCCTCGGTCATAACATCATTCCAGACCATAAGCGGCGCCGGACGGAACGCGGCAGGCGGATCCTGGAATTTTTGCCAGACTTCATCAAGCACATCTGTGTACTCATTTAGCGGATTGAACAATACCAACTCCGCGCCGGAACAAAACCCTCCTAATGCGATGCCTGAAAATACTACAAATCCTGTGATCCACCTTTGGGCTGCCGTGAAATATCTCATAGATTTTTATCCCCCGTTCGGTTGAGATTTTTATGTTAACTCTGCTTCTATTTCCTGCCGTTTGTATTTCTCGATGATCTCTAAGTTGAAAGGCTTGCTTTCCTCTCCAAAATATACCGTCCTGTGCGGAAATGGAATTTCGATATTGTTGGCATCGAAAGTGTATTTGACTCTCCGCAGAAACTCACGTCCAACTTCCCATTGCCGGATCGGCTTGGTTTTGATGCGTCCTTTGATGATGACAGCCGAATCGCCGAATTGATCCACACCAAAGACCTCCGGATTCTCAAGCATGAGTTTGCCGTATTTTGCGTCTTCACGCATGGCGCTGCCGATTTCTTTGAGAATCTCTACGACCTGATCCGTGTTCTCTTTATAGGCTACTCCAATTTCAAAAACATAAGCTGACCACTCGTTCGTTAAATTGCTTAAGGTTGTTATCGTTCCATTTGGGAATATGTGGACAACACCACCCAGGTCACGAAGAACGATCGTACGGAAGTTGATTTTTTCAACGAGGCCGCCTGTACCGTTAACAACAGCAACATCTCCGACTCGTATTTGATTCTCCAAGATGATGAAAAATCCGGAGATGACATCACGCACAAGGTTTTGTGCGCCAAAACCGACGGCCAGGCCGACAATTCCGGCACTGGCGATGATTGGGCCGATTTCAACATCTAATTCTTTCAGAATCATGAGAATGGCCGTGATCCATAGCGCCAGTAAGGATGCCTGTTTCAGCAAACGGATAATGGTCTCGACGCGTTTCTGTGATTCTGATGGCGGCTCACCTTCTTCTTCGCTTTTTTTAATCAAGCGCATTTCAAGACGTCTGAGAAACTTTTGTAATAGTTTCGTTGAAATCCAGACAATGATTAGAATAATTGCAATCCGTAATGATGTTTTAATAATGGTTTCCAGTGTAAAGCCGGATAAGAATTCTTGTATCCTATTCATTGATTGCCTCGCATTTGTTATTCCTTTCTTGTTTACCTCACTTCGCGGGTGGATGTAACCGTTCTTCCGGCATGGAGCGGGTAGCGTTGACTGCCATAACTCAAGTAATCCGAAGGTGATACCTAAGGCCTGTTGAGGAATAAGAGTGAGTTGCCTGCACAGAAAAGAGCTTCGCAAATTCCGGCAAGTCGATAGATTTTCTCATGTTTGTTTGATGGGACTTTTAAGCAGATTTTTTGACAATTTCTGGTCACAAATCTTTACTTGTGTGGTAATCTTGCTGGGGAATACAGACGCCGGTGGCTTTCGGCATCAAGCAGGAGCAGGCTGATGATAGGATGTTCCAAGGCATTTACGTTGATTGAATTACTAATCGTGGTAGCGATTATCGGCATTTTGGCCGCTATTGCGGTGCCTAATTTTATGAATGCCCGCATAAGGGCCAAGGTTGCCAAAGCGCAAACCGACGAACGAACACTTAAAATGGCTTATATGCAGTACGGAATGGATAACAATGTCTTGCCCCGTCATTCGGATGATATTTGGGCGCAGGATATTTTGACTTCGCCAATAGCCTATATCCAAACTCGTATGCCGGATGTCTTTAAACAAGGCTTGGATCAACAGCCTCATGCCGGGCTCTATCATGCCGAGCCGCGGAAGGAGATTGGCGGCTATAAGTTGTTCCCAAACTTGGTTACGGGATTTAATGGCGGGCATTCAGTTGTTTTGCTGGGGTATGGCCCTGCACAGCAATACAATTATTATGAATACCACAGCAGTAATGGCCTTCGTAGCACCGGTGGGCTAATGGTGTGGATTCCCCGTTTCTCCGAAAAAGACGCCTACGTGCCCTGAGCCAATTTTATTAGGTTGAAATTTTTTTGCCATAGTCAGCGGGAACGGTAGCGATTAGATTATTCCTGCCTAAGTTCTTCTGCTATAGTTAAAGACAGATTTTAACCACACTTAATTTTGTGGAGTGTCTTGCATGGTCAAGGATGTCTTAGGCGCTTCCGGCCAGAATTATCTAAAAGTCATTTTTTCTCTTTCGGAGACGATGGAAACGGTTACGGCCACTCGTGTTGCCGAACGTTTGTGCATATCTCCCGCAGCCGTAGTGAAAATGGCTGCGAAACTCCAAGACATGAATCTCATCCGCTACAACCGCAAGAAAGGATTCCGGTTAACCGGGGCAGGACGGAAGATTGCCTTGGAAGTCATTCGGCATCACCGGCTCTTGGAATTGTATTTGAAAGAAGCCTTGGGATTTACATGGGACCGGGTGCATGAAGAAGCTGAGCGTATGGAACATGTGATTTCCGAGGATTTTGAGGACAAGATCGACGTGCTTTTGAAGCATCCATCGTACGATCCGCATGGAGATCCAATTCCGGCCAAAGACGGTACCCTGCCTGAAGTGCGTTATGTTCCATTAAGTGAACTTGAAGAGGGACAATGCGGTGAGATCGGCCGTGTCAGCGACCGCGATCCGGAAATGCTTCGCTATTTGGGAGAACTGGAAATGTACCCGGGGACCATGGTTGTACTTGTAAAACGTGAGCCGTTCGGAGGCCCGATACGCATCCAATTGGGGAAAAAGGAACATGCGGTCGGTTTGGAACTGGCGCGAAGCGTGTTCATAAAGACCGGACCGTAACCCTCACATCGACGATTGATCTATTGTTCGTGTTCTATGGATTCTTGCGGAATATCTTTTCCGTGCGGATCCTGACCGGGGTGTTGAAGTTCCGCATCCAGCCGTTTCACAAAATCATCATCCAGCACGTGTTCGAGACGGTGAGCTTCGTGGTGCAGTTCCTTATCGTTGACGCTAACGATTTGCGAAAGATACGTTTCCCAAAGCCGGTGAGAACGCACTACGTTTGAGGCTTGCTCGCGGCCCTGGCCGGTTAAACGGTAAATACCGTCTTCGACTTGGAGCTGCCCGCCGCCTGTGAGGCCCATGATCGCCAAACGATTGAAAATCGGCTGCCGGTGCAACGCCTCTTTTAACATATCGGTCAATAAAGGCCGGGTGCAGGGCAGATTTTTTTCCTCCAACCGAAAGACCATCCCTAAAATATCTTCACGGATGATTCGTATCGAGAGCGATGCTTGGCGGATAAACTTGCTGACGACACCCTGCTGTGGTGAGAAGAGCATCGCCAGGGTAAAGAACACCCCGGCCATCACGGCCATCGATCCGGCTGTGCTGGTGCTATCGAATCCGAATAACAAGGGAACGGTGATGGCTGCAATGTGTCCGAAAAGTGCTACTAGGACTGCTATGACTAAACTCGCAACGATCATTCGGGACATTTTGTCGAAAAGCAAATACGCAGTAGCGGGCGGTACAATCAGCATGGCAATTACAAGAATGCTGCCCACGATTTCAAAACAGGCCACAACTGTTCCTGCCACAAAAACCATTAACAGGTTGTTCATGAGATTGGCATTGATACCGAGCGTATTGGCAAGACCGGGATCGAATGAGCTGATTCGCAGCTCTTTGAAGAACAACACTACAAACAGCGCATTCAATATTAACATGATCGAAAGCTGAATAAGCGCTTCCGGAAATTCCAGCCCTGCGAATCGTACGGTTGAAAGTGGGACATATTCGATTGCGCCATACAACACACAACCCGGATCAAGATCTACGGCGTCTGCGGCCTGGACAATCAAGACCAGACCCAATGCGAACAGGAACGTAAACACGACACCCATTGCGGCGCCCTCTTCGACCTTGCCCCAGCGGCTGATTACGTTGGTCAGGAGTGCGGTCAAAATGCCCGCAATGGCAGCACCCACAAACATAGCCGTGCTGCCCCGGCTATTGGTCAGCAAAAATGCGATGGCCAAACCCGGAAGAACCGCATGGCTGATGGCGTCGCCCATCATGCTCTGTTTGCGCAGTACCAAAAAACTGCCTACCAAGGCGCATGATAAAGAAGCCAGCGCACCTGCCACGACAATCCAAGTATCGAACGATGTCCATTCCATTGTATTTCAGGCAACTTTCTCCGTTTCCGCGTCAACTGATTTTGTGAGCGGAGGCCGGAATGCGTGAACTTCTTTTCTCCAACAAATCCTCGAGTTCTTCGACTAATTCCGAACTCAAAATGTGCTCGATGCGGTCCGCTTCGTGATCTACTTGTCCCGCAGCCACGCTGGCATGGGCGATGAGATACATTTCCCACAGCCGGTGGTTGCGGACCACGCGGCGTCCTTCTTCAAGTCCTTGTTTCGTAAAGAAAATTTTTCCTTCAGAGAGCAGCGCGCGAACGCTTGCCTTCTTAACGGCGCGATGAATGATGTTTTGTAGTTTTTGCATGGTCCATGAACGTTTGTCGAGCAAATCTTCTATATCCACGGCCTCATCAAGGACATCGAGCGATATGGAGCCATCCTGCATAAATCCCCGGCCTTCCAAATTTTCGTACATCGCGCGTAGTAAGTGTTGATGAGCCACTTTCTGCACGGTGCGCAGGTGTTCTAACGCCCTATGCATGATTCCCCGGGTTTGTCCGAAGAACATGCTGAGCATGAAGATAAAGCCGCAGATCAGGACTATGACCGCACCCGCCGGCATTCGCGGCATGAGTGCGCTGACCGCCGCGCCCAGCCAACCGCTAAAAGCGCCGATTAACGCTGAAATGATAACCAGCCGGCGGAGATTGTCGGTCCAAAAACGGGCCGCCGCCGCTGGAATAATCAGAAAAGCGACCATCAAAATTAAACCGACGGCTTGTAATCCGATAACCGTTGCGGCGATGCATAACGCCATTAATAGAGTATCCAACAAGAAAACCGGCCAACCTTGTGAACGGGCAAAACCTTGGTCGAAACATAAGGCTGTAAATTCTTTAAACAGCAGAACGGTTACGACAATCACAATCGCCGCGACCGCGGCAATCATTTTAGCGTCGCTGGCGATCATGGATGCGGTTTTACCGTAAACAAAAGTTTCGAGGCCCGCCGCGCTTCCGGTTGCCATTTTTTGGATGATACCCAAAAGCGCGATACCGAATCCGAACGTTACGCTGAGCACGATACCCATTGCGGTGTCCTGTTTGAGACGGGTCCACGAACTGATGAGCATGAGCCACCCCATGCTTATAAGCGCAGTCACCACGGCGCCTGCCAATAGCCCTGGCAGGGATTTGCCGCTTCCGCCCGCGGCCACCATAATAACAAATGCCAGGCAAATTCCCGGCAGCGAGCCATGGCTAAGGGTGTCGCTCACCAATGAGCGCTTACGCAGAAGCAGAAATGGGGCAATCACACCCGCCGCCAGTCCTAATAAAGTCACGCCGATGGTCACGACACGGGTGTTGTAGTCTTGCAGCGTGAGCACGCGGGTGAGTTGTTCCACAGTAGGAATCTGAAGGCTGCGGTCGGTGATGCTATGCATTTGCCTTGCAGCCCATGCATCCGATATCAAATTGGTGGCTGCAATCCATGCAATCAACACGAGCGAAAAGACTTTAAGCGGCCTCATGATTTGATATCCATTTTCTGCGTGAAGGCCTCGGCGGCTTCGGCCAGGTGCGTGAGACGTCCGCCGTATGTCATCTCCAGGTTCTCTTTATTGAAAACTTCATTTACGGGACCTGAATTAACCACGCGCATGTTGAGCAAAATCACCCAGTCGAAGTAATCGGAGACTGTTTGCAGATCGTGGTGCACAACGAAACAAGTTTTGCCATTGGCGCGGAGCTCGTGGAGGACTTCGACGATGGCTTTTTCGGTTGCGGCATCGACGCCCACAAACGGTTCATCCATAAAATAGACGAGCGCATCTTGGGCCAAAGCCCGCGCTAGAAAGACACGTTGTTGTTGGCCGCCTGAAAGCTGGCTGATTTGCCGTTTGGCGTAATCGGCCATGCCAACCCGTTCCAGGGCCTGCAATGCGGCAAGTTTATGCGGCTGAGAGACCGGTTTGCACCAGCCGATTTTGTCGTAACGGCCCATGGTGACCACATCCAGGGCGCTAACCGGGAAATCCCAATCCACGCTTTCGCGTTGAGGAACATAGCCGACAATATTGCGTTGTTGTTTGTAAGGTTTCCCGTAAATCAGCACGCGTCCTGAAGCTGTGGGGATTAGTCCCAGTACGGCTTTGATTAACGTACTCTTGCCCGCGCCATTGGGGCCGATGATGCCGACCAGCTTGCCTTCCGGTATTTCCAGATCGATATCCCAAAGGACCGGCTTGCGGTGATAGGCCACGGTTAGGTCATGCACGAACAATGGAGACTTTTGATGTTGATTTGCCGCACCACCTGGATCTGTAGCGTGATCTTTTGAAAATACTGTACTGAGACTCATGGTCATTCTTCCCTAATGGAGATGACAATCCGATTCGCAATTTCTATAGCCCCTATGGCTGCTTGTTCACGAATCGGATGCTTTCAGTTTCCCGTTCAATCCTTTTTCCGGAACATTTCCGCCGAGTGCCAGCGCAATTGTAGTGGCATTGTGATCGAGCATTCCAATATAGGTGCCTTCATAGGTACCCATAGGTCCCATGGCATCGGAAAACAACGAACCACCAATTGTAACCTGGTGGCCGTGTGCCGCGCACCCTTCGACCAAAGCTCTTACATTTTTGTCTGACACACTAGTCTCAACAAAAACCGCTTGGACTTTTCGTTCACTTAACAATCTCACTAAGCGGCCGATGTCTTCCAATCCGGCTTCGGATTCAGTAGAGATTCCCTGAATCCCCATGACTTCAAGACCGTAAGCCCGTCCGAAGTAATTGAAGGCATCGTGAGCCGTAACCAAAACCCGGCTTTGTTCCGGGATGGAAGCCATTGCATCATTGATATATGTATTTAGCGCATTCAACTGCTCCCGGTAAGCATCGGCATTGGCTTTATATTCATTGGCATTGTCCGGATCGACTTCGCTTAAAGATTGCTCCACAACATCGACGGCTTTGATCCAGCCGTTCACATCCATCCATACATGCGGATCGTAATGTCCGGTGAGTTCTTTCGGTTCGAGTAGATATTCTTTATCCAGCAATTCGGTAACTGCAAAAACAGGTTTGTTGCGGGCAACCTGTACCAAAGCGTCAATCAACTTGCCTTCCAACATCAGGCCGGAATAAAAGACGACGTTCGCTTTGCTCAATTTCACCACATCGCCGCGTGTGGCTTTGTACAAATGAGGATCAACGCCCGTACCGATGATGTCGGTGACTTCCGCCTTGCCACCAGCGACATTTTTGACAATGTCTCCAACCATGCCAACAGTGGCAACCACGGTGTAAGGATAACCGTTGATCCCTTCATCCTTGGTTTCCGCGCAAGACACAAGCATTCCGGCCAGCGCGGCCATGGTGAAAACAAGGGATAGATTCCGAAACATGAAGAACACCTCAAATCGATCTTGGTCTCTATCTTACTGGACTTACCGTATTTCGTGATGACCTAGCCACCCAAAATTATTTCTTCTATGGTTAAAATTAGTTTATAACCATGGTTAAATATATCCAGGCTGCAGGGCCGTTTCGGAAATAATCTGTCAGTTGTTCGTTTCAGGTTGGGGAGTTGAGGACCGCTGAAAAGAACTAGCGGATGAGGTGTAACCGGTAGGAACCGATGATTTGTCCTGTTTCCGAGTCTTGGTAAGGCGTTTCGACCAATGCCAAGACAGCGCCATCGGGGCTGCAATCCGCCTGGAAGAAACTCCGGCCTTCGATGGGGTAGTAATAGACGAATTTTTCCCGGCCACCTCCGGGCCGCGTGGTATCGAACAGTACCGCACCCGCACTACGTCCGGTTTGCGGATTGTCCTTTTGGGTGCTGCTGAATACCCAACGGCCATCGGCGCTGGTCCAGAAATTCTGATGCTGAGCGCCGCTTCGAAAGCGCCACAGGATGGTTCCATCCTCACCCACGGCATGAATCGTATGGGCATTGGGGTGCGGACCCGGCGGTTGGGTCATTTGGCCTGCGCCAGCGCCCGATGGAACATTGGAATTGCCGGTTTGGAAATAGACGGTTCTATCGGAAGCGATGTGTGTATAGGTCGTAAAGGCGCTTACCGGCAGGTCGCCGATCTGAATTGGTGTTCCGAAATCGTACTTATACAACGGCACTACAGTCTCGGCATCCATAATAAATGCCCGTCCATCGCCTAACCCTATGGATATCCGTCTGCCATCAGGGGCCACTGATACCGAGTGCCAAAAGAAAACCTTATCGAAATACGGTTTGAGCGGTTCGAATTGGTAGTGACCGATTTCCAATCCGGTTTTTCCATCCAGGCAATAAAGCGAGCCGTCTATGAGAGGATTGGTTTTGGATTTGTCGTGCGAGCCTTCACCAATGAGCACCGCGATACGATCCCCGGCTGGATCCGCGTCGATATAGGGAAAACTCAACCGCGCCGCGCCTTGCGCAGGAAATGCCCAACGGAGTTGGCCATCCGAGGTGAGGCGGTAAATCCTGGAACGGCGTGCAATTGAGCCGCCTTCAGCCCAATCGCCCCAGGCATGAATACCCAATACCAATACATCGCCGTTATCCAAGGCTATCAGACGATGGCATCCCGGGAGTTTGTAAATACCCCAAACATCGCCTTTTTCGGGCGGGGCGCTGCTTTCAAGATCGTTCGCCAGACGAAACCGCCAGATTTCTTTGCCGGTTTTTGTTTCCGCTGCGTACACAAACCCATCTGGACTCTGCTCACCGTAAATCACGGTTTTGCCATCCCGGGAGAAGACGATTTTCTTGACCATGCCTTCGGGTATTTTTTTTCCCCATAACACTTTGCCGGAATAGATATCCAATACCCGGATATCGCCTAAGAACGTTCCTGCTGCAATCAAACGTGAGTCCGGGGAGAAACTGACACAGGTATCGGCCTGCAATCCGCCTTTGGCATAGAGCGACACATCCCCCAAAGCTACCTTGCGAATGCAATAAGGAACAACCGTATCGCCTGGTTGAGAGTCAGGAGTGCGAATGTTGGATGGCACATCAACCGCATCATGCGGCAACGGCCAAGATGTGGTTGTATCAGCTTTTACGCCCGGTGTTGTCCAAACAGAGCACAATAACAGAGAAGTGCATAGCAGAACTGTACGCATCCAATGCAAAGGTGTGCTTATGCGGGGATTCGAATGTTCCCGTAAACGAATTCGATGCCCGGTTTTCACCGGCTCTGACGGCGGTGGGCGCTTTGCCCGACATCGTGCGGCGTATGATCCGGCCTGCGTCTGTCATCCGGGCCGAGGGCCTGATGCCGTTTGGTGGGAGGCGGGATGTCTTTGCCATCCAAAGCCGCGCTGATTACCTCATGGGCGCGTTTGGCGTGTTCCTCAAGTGTGCAGATGTGTGAATAGCCCTGTGTCGCCGGGGCGGGGTAGGGATCTCCGTGATCCTCGGTTTTTACATACGGTACTCCGTTGTCATCCAATGCCGCGGTAACGACGGAATCTTCGGCCAAGTCCAAGGTTGCGTAAATCAGAATGAGTTCGCTTTCGTCGTGTTCGTGCATTGTTTCCTCCCGAGGCGGAAGCCTCTATCTTTAGTATACCTTTTTGCCGTTCGATTGACATTGTGACGGCTGGTTCCTGAACACATCTACCGTTAGCCTTAAGTAAAATTCAAACAATGAATCACAGGCTCTTTGCAGCCAATTGATGAAGTCATAAACATGAAATACCCACGCATAACCATCTCCGGAGCACGGGGAAAATACGGTGACGATTTAAGCGAAGGCGCGGTGGCGCGTTTGGCTTATGCCTTCGGAAAGACAGCCGGGCCGGGGCGAGTGGTCCTGAGCCGGGATGGACGCGCATCCGGCGCGGCTTTACGCGATGCCGCGATTGCAGGTTTGAATGCATCGGGGTGTACGCTTGACGATTTAGGTTTGGCGCCTACCCCGACCGTGGGACTCTTTGTGAAAGAGAGCGGGGCGGTTGGCGGCATACAAATTACGGCCAGCCATAATCCATTGCCCTATAACGGCATGAAATTCTATGCGCCGGACGGCAATTTCGTTTCACCGGAAGTTATCGAGGCGATCAAAGCCGGACTGGAAAGCGTCCCCGATGATGTGCAAACGCAGGGTGCGGAATGCGTTTGTAACGATAAAAGCGCCGAAGCACGCGCGTTGCATATCGGACGGTGTTTGCAGCATATTGACGGCGAGGCGGTTCGGCGGCGGAATTTCCGTGTGGCGGTGGATGGCTGCCGTTCAGTGGGTGGGACTTTTGTGCCTGCGTTGCTGCGCGAACTCGGCTGCGAGGTTTTTGAGCTGGACTGCGAGCCGGATGGGGCCTTCACCCGGGGATTAGAACCGGTGCCGGAGAATCTGGCTGCTTTGGGCGCAGTGGTCCGAGAGAACAAGGCCGATTTCGGCCTTGCGGTGGATCCCGATGCCGACCGGGTGGCTTTTGTGGATGAGAACGGTGCGCCGATTGGTGAAGAGTCAGGTTTGGCGCTGGTGATCGAACACGTGTTGTCACGTGGGGAACTGGGGACCGTGTGTATCAACTGCAACACCACCCAGCAGGTGGAAGCGGTGGCGGCGCGGCATGGCGCGACAGTCCGTCGCGCCCCGGTGGGCGAGCTGAATGTGGTTGAGGCCATGCGCGGCTGTGGTTCGCCGATTGGCGGTGAAGGCAACGGCGGAGTGATCTATCCCGCGATCCACATGGGCCGGGATGCGCTGGCCGGGACTGCGCTGATGTTGGAAGCGCTGGAACGCCGGGGGCTCCTCTCAAAGTGGGCGGGGACTTTGCCGCCGAGTGTGATGGTCAAAGACAAGGTGGAATGCGCCGGGACGCCGCCGGGAGATTGGCCGCAGAAGATGGCTTCGCTGTTTTCCGGAGCGGAAGTCGAGCGGATGGATGGGCTGCGCTATGTCCTGCCCGGATGCTGGCTGGGGGTGCGTCTGAGCAACACCGAGCCGATTTTCAGGATTATCGCCGAAGCGGGCGTCCGCACGGAGGCCGAAGCGATGGTCGAGAAGGTCAAATCCGCCCTGGCCGGATTGCTCTAAGCGAGCCGGATGTGTTGTTTTAAGCAATGTCGTGCGATCTGCCTTATGAATCCGGGCGCTCCCCGGCGGTTTGAAGCTTGACCGGAAGCGGTCCCCCCGATACGGTTTCGCTTGCGCCGCTACCCGAAGCGGCGTTTTCACGAAAGATTGCCAAGGCCCTATCGTCTAGCGGTTAGGACGCAGGACTCTCATTCCTGAAACCGGGGTTCGATTCCCCGTAGGGCCGTGTTGACACTTTTATCCTGCTGAAATCTCTTAACTTACTGTATTCACTGGTCTTACTGGAACCACACTGGTACGAGAAGGTGGTACAGAACTGTGGGGCTAGCGACCTTGATAGTGAAGCGGAAGCCTAGTGGTGTTTACTATTTCCGGCAGGCCATCCCTAAGCATCTCCAAGAAATCGTCGGAGCCAAAGAGTTCAAGCGGTCGCTGCATACCAAAGACGAGCGGGAAGCGATCTCTAAAGGCATAGCCGTAGCGTTAGAGTATGATCAGTTAATCCAAGAGGCCGAGCACAAGTTAAAGAATGGGGACTCTGCGGATGTAGTTCTCAATGAAGAGACGATCCGCGCCCAAGTCCGACTGGTCTTGCAGGCGATTCTCGATGAAGATGAGCAGGACCACTTGAGGCATCCACGATCTGATGGGGATTATGATCACTACGACGATATCCAAGCGGAAATGACGGTGGACCTTGCCGACAAGATGGATGATGAATACTTCGATGTCCACCATACAGGTTGTGGAATCAGATATGCAGAGCATGTTGCCGAACGGGCGGGCATCTCGATACCTCTGAAACGTCGAGAACGGCACATCATTATGAGGCTTTGCCTCGATCACTTGGACCAACTGAAAGAACGCACACAAGGTCACTGGCGTGAAGATGACGCTGGAGCACAAACCCCCGGAGCAGGTAAGCCTGTAGCGCCTGTTGAATCTTCGGCTCCTACGCTTACGCAATGCTTTGAAGGCTGGAAGGTGGAACGAAAGCCCGCTGAGAAATCCGCTGACGAGTACGAACGTTTTGTGCACCGTTTCAATGACGTGGCCGGGGGAGATTTACCAGTAGACCAGATTACCGTAGAACACGTCCGTGATTACAAAGAAGCCCTTCTAAACGCCCCGAGTCATCCACCGAACGAACTCAGGAAACTTCCATTTGATGAAATGATAAAGAGGGCAGACCCGAGTCTTCCCACTTTAAGACCACGCGCAGTTATGAAGGCATTCAAATCTGTGAAGACAATCCTCACTTGGGCTGTCCATAATGGATATATCGAACAGAGTCCCGGTGACCGGGTCAAGTACACACCCTCAGATGTTGAGGCCAAAGAACGTCGTAAGTTTCATCCGGGTGAGATACAGAAAATCTTTGACGCAACCAGTGACGAGAAGGGCTGTGTATTCTGGTTGCCCCGCTTGGGTTTGTATACTGGTGCCCGGCTAAGAGAACTTGCACAATCCGAACCGAAAGACATCCATCACAACAAAGAGAACGATTTCTATTACCTCGACATCCATGCGGATGGCGATGGCCGATCACTGAAAACAAAAGGCTCTGTCCGTAAGGTGCCCCTCCATCCTGACCTAATCGCTTGGGGTTTTATCGACTACGTTAATCAGCGAAAGAATGCCGGTGGACCGCTTTGGTACGACCAAGGCAAACTCGATAAGTACGGTAGCCCCGCTGGCTTCTCTCGGAAGTTCAACCGGCTTGTGAAGGATATAATCGAAGTAGACACAGAACACGAGATGAAAGACTTCCACAGTTTCCGCCATACCTTCAAAGACACCTGCCGAGCCTGTGGGATTCCCGAAGACGTACACGACGCATTGACCGGGCATTCAAATAACTCAGTGAGTCGTACCTATGGGGGTGAGTTTCCGATTGGGCGGCTGTGGGAGGCTGTGAGGGGACTGGTGTTTCCACGGTAATAACCTGCAAAGCATCTTGAGAATAGACATCTTCAATAGTCTTGTATTCTCAACTTCATGTTGCAGTAAGTGGCAGCGCCGCCTAGATCAGGGAACAGAGTCGCATGGTTTATGTTCATTAGATTGAGTGCTCGTAAGCAAGGTTCGCGATCTTTGTATGGAATCGTGCATTTAATAAGAACTGGTATGTCTTGCCTATCTGTGAAGTTGTTTTCTACCCATGTCTTAATGTCAGACAGTAGTGGGCCGCGTGTGAATAAGGCGCTCTGGCTTATCAATCGTTCGTTATCATCGCATATTGGTCTGTCAATAGACACAGTTAAACGCCGCTCTTGGTCTTTCGATGCAGATTGCATGATCTCTTCACTCTTATTCTTAACTTCCTGCTCGTACAATCCGAAAATGGCCACTCTCGGCTCCTCGTCAGACATGTTTGTGAAGATTTCGTCGTAGTATGCAAAATACGCGGCAACAAAGGGTGAATCTGTCCAATCCAGGTAGGGCGTCAAGAGTCCATAATGGCGGCCAAGCTTAAATACATCTGTATCGTCAGTGTTAGTTACCATGCGGTTACGACGCCCTCTTATTGCGTACTTATAGTTTTTTTCATGCGCGTTTATATGCGTGAATCCGCCATAGTATTTTATTATTTCTCGCTCTAATGATGATTGCAAAATCCAAGTGTCTGAACCTTGTCCACGCCAGATGTATCGCTGCGCCTCATGCGCCTTTTTTATGATGAAGTTGAAAAAATGATTATAATCACAGAATTGGTGCTCCTCGTATGCATCGACCGACATTTTGCTGTTTCCCTTTCTTCACCTTTGCGCATATCACGTTTGATTCAATACTTTACTTTCGTGCTTTGTCCGTTATTCCTTAATGTTGTACTTGGACATAGCCTCTGCGATAACTCTATAAGCAAAGGGGGCACATACTTCTGTCGGAACACCGCTACAATGAAGGGCTCCCGGTTTATCCAAAGACCAGTTGCAGCCTGTTTCATCCGGCTCGATGAGACTATCGGGTTCTCGGAGTCGGCAGTCTTTACATTCTTCATACTTTCCCAGTTCCTCGTTCATTATTCTGACCAGTTCATCCTTTGAAACTACTTGCCGCTGTGGTTGATCTGGAATACCCATTCTGATACCTCCTTTTATGCGCTCCGGTTTTACCGTTGGATTTTACAGCAAAACTGTCTGCCCTTCCACGTGAGGGTCCGAGCCTCGAATGTCCCCCCATGGCCCTGCCGGTTTCTGAGGGCGGGCAAACGGAAATCACGAAACCACCTACCGGCTTACACACAGCCTTCTACTCGCTCGCTGCGTGTCTCTTGTCGAAGCCTCGGGAAGGCACACCGGTCCATCTATCTCTCATGGGCGTATTCATAGGAATCGGTGGTGGGGTTTAATGTGACATTCTGTTATAAATACTAATAGCAGGTTGTCCGGTTTAATACGCGCAAAGATCGACCAAGCAATCGGACACAGATCCAGACGTACCCCCATTCGACTCCGTAGATCCCAAGTGTTTTCTGTATTACGTTTAGTCGAACGACCATTAGACCAAAGGTAATGAATCATGAAAACACGTCAGTTTGTAGCATATTTTCGGGTTTCAACAGATAAACAGGGTAAATCAGGGCTTGGATTGGACGCACAACGAGCGGCGGTTGATAACTTCTTGCAAAGCAGAGATAAGGAGTTGATTGCAGAGTTCACTGAAATCGAGAGCGGCAAAAAGGATGATCGGCCATCCCTAGCAAATGCACTGACTACCTGCCGGATTCACAACGCTACGCTTGTGGTTGCTAAGTTGGACCGTCTGGCCCGCAACGTTTCCTTCATAAGCCGACTCATGGACAGCGGTGTGGATTTCATCGCCACCGACATGCCCGAGGCGAACCGCTTGACCATCCATATCATTGCAGCGATGGCCGAATATGAGAGAGAGCAGATCAGTAATCGAACCAAGGCAGCACTAAAGGCGGCCAAGGCTCGCGGTGTGAAACTGGGGAATCCCCACAACGCAACAAAGGAAGGCCGTAAGAAAGGCATCCAGGCAAGCCGTGAAGCCCGCACTAAGAAAGCCAGAGCGAAAGCAGCCGACCTCATGCCCATCATTGAGAACATCAGAGAGTCCGGCATTATGAGCACAACGGGTATCGCCCGTATTTTGAATGAGCGCGGTGTGCCTACTGCAAGAGGTGGCAAGTGGCAAGCCGTCCAAGTCAAGCGGGTTTTAGAGAAAGCCGGGTGACCGTTAGTTTCCGTGCGTTTTTGCCTGATCTATCGGTCTTATTTCATGGTTGGGAGTGCTAGTGGTTTCTCACATATCCATTTTTGTGCTTCGTTGCAACCCGGAAACACTGGCCGCAACGTTTGCAACGTTTGTGTGCCAACACATATCCATTTCAGTACTTCGTTGCAACCAGAACGGTTCGCTTCAGCATCCGGGAATGGTATTGTGCCAACACATATCCATTTCAGTACTTCGTTGCAACCGCAATACGCCGTGTATTCCAGGTCTTTGCCATCTGTGCCAACACATATCCATTTCAGTACTTCGTTGCAACTGTCGGGGCCGATAACTTCATAAGCGCAATAAAGTGCCAACACATATCCATTTCAGTACTTCGTTGCAACCAATCTACAAGGGGCGGCGAAGATGTGGCCTACGGCGTGCCAACACATATCCATTTCAGTACTTCGTTGCAACCACCATGCCTAACGTAGAACACCTACAACAGTCAGTGCCAACACATATCCATTTCAGTACTTCGTTGCAACGGCACTATTAAGAGGGTGAAGCCATGAACGTAGAAGTGCCAACACATATCCATTTCAGTACTTCGTTGCAACCGCCCGGTTCGTTGGCGAGCCAATCCCGCATCGGGTGCCAACACATATCCATTTCAGTACTTCGTTGCAACGCCTGAGCCGCTGTTTACAATGGCTCGTAAGAAGGTGCCAACACATATCCATTTCAGTACTTCGTTGCAACCACTTGTCCACGGCATACGCCACGGAACAATGCCAGTGCCAACACATATCCATTTCAGTACTTCGTTGCAACTTTGTGGGACAACACACCACGGGCAGCGCAACGGTGCCAACACATATCCATTTCAGTACTTCGTTGCAACCGTTTCATGCGGCGATGCTGCCCCAGGGCGCGACGTGCCAACACATATCCATTTCAGTACTTCGTTGCTTCGTTGCAACTCCCCGCTCCTCAAATCCCATAGCCTCAATGTGTTGCACACCGTTTTCCGCGAACCTCCTGTGCATCCCATAGTTTCCTTCGATGGTGTGGCACTTTCCGTGTTCCATTTTCCTCCTAACCGTCTTGCAACGTTGTACTTCCTGCATCTCCGCGAACCTCCCGGTATTTCACAGAACACTCAAGGTTCGCGCTACAGGTATATGAATAGTGCCCGGCAGGCCCCACAAGGATTGGATACCGAGGAAAGCCTAGCGCCGGTCTTGTCGAGAGTTGTCACTATTACCCAATGGGTGGCGCGATACTTCTCGACGTGGGGGCATGGCACCTGCCCCAAGCCAACTCTGAGTGACCGAAGTCAGACTCAGACAAAGGCTCTTACGGATGAATCCGCGTAATCAGTTGTTATTATCCTCTTTCTCCTTCTGTGCTTCCAGTTTCTTAAAGCCGAGTGCTGCAATGTTCCTGGCTGCATTAAGGTCGGCGTTTTCCTTATGGCCGCACTCGACACACTCAAACTTCGCTTGGCTCTTCCGGTTTTCCTTGGCTTTGTGACCACACTTCGAGCAAGTTTGGCTTGTGTATCGTGCTTCAACTTGGAACACCTCGATGCCAACTTCTTCCGCCTTGTATTCAACAAACTGTTGAAGCTCGAAATAAGCCCACCGTCTCAGCCAACGTTGAGGGATACCGCCACGTTCATAGATACCGGTCAGGTCTTCCATGGCGATTCCTTCTGCACCGTTGTGTTTTGCGAAAGCCACAATGGCAGCGGATACTTGATGGTTCACGGTCTTCTGAAAGTCACGCTCACGACCGGACAAGACATCGAGGGTTCGCACTTTGTTTTTCACACCGTGCCCTTTGCGTTTATCTGTGTAAGGTCTCAATGCACGTCCTGCCTCACGTCTAAGCCTCTGCATTTTCGCTCGGTGTCTTCGGATTGACTCGGCGACTTCATCGTGAATCGTGAGCCTAAGATATTCCTTATCAGATGCGGCACAAACAGCAACTTTCTTCATCCCTACGTCAACACCGATGACACGACCTGTTACGATCTGTCTACCTGTTGATTTCTCGAAGTTGTAGGAGCAGTTTAGGTACACCTCGCCATTCTTAAGTCCCAATGTGGCTTCACCGAGTCGATATTCACCGGACAAGATTCTCTCAAGAATCGCCTTCTGGCTTGGACTTAATCGACCTGTACGGATAGGAAAGATAATCTGAGTTGGGCCCGTGTAGTCAGGGCTGTGTTTTCTACTCCACATTCCGACTTTGGCAATCCAACCTATGCCTTTTAGATTCCCGATGGAATATGCTCCCGATGTTTTTGAATCGGGATACATCGATGCTCCGTTACAGGGTAAGTTTATGTGTGTATCACGTCGAAAACTTGGCAAGGAACGATTGCCTTTCCACAAGTCTTTGCCATGACTTCCCGAAACAGAATCTAAAGCATGACGTGCGGCAGCTCCGGCCATTTTACCGGAGATCACAGGCTTGCCTTTATCCAGTTCGTGCCCAATGATTGCAAGAATCTCTTTCGCGATTTCGTAAGGTTTCACGTAGGGAATCTTCTTGCCGCTGTTCTTGCCCTCTGCCTTTGTCTCAAACACACGCAATCCTTCTTTAGTTATGACTGTGTTCTTGACTCTTGCGACTTGCCAAGCGGCATCTTGAATCATCCGCTTCATTTCACGCCAGGCTTCGCGCTTCTGTTCCTTGTCCCAGTCCTGGGAATAACTGGGCGGCAACAGTTTCAATCGGACAACTTTGGCAGGCATCGGAAACCCTCCGTTTGCTAAATCAATGATGCCACAGTCTCGACCGGTGTCAATCGGATAAAGCAGAATCCCACAGCACCTCCCACCGTCACCAATCTCACCGCCCACCCACTGCCTCCGCTCAACCCACAGTCATTTGGAGAATACTCACTTAAGGAAGGGCACCATGCCTCGCTGACAACCTGGAGAGACGCCTATAAGAGCCCCACTGGTTTCGATTGGTGGTCCTCAGTTAAGGGCTGCAATCGACAAACTGTAAACGCAGGTTATTAACATGCTCACTCAAGGAAACGATATGCCTGTCTGACAACTCAGCGGGACATCATAGAAATCAACAGGAGCCCCACTGGTTTTTACTGGCGGGGCTTCATCTTTGAAAAGGAGCATCCTCTATGAATAGAGAATCGGCCCATTGTGGCCTAACCGTCCTTAGGACAACGGACCCGAGCCAACACGCAACGAAGATATGGAAACCGGGGCCTATCGAGAGTGCAGAACATCCCCTCTTGTGGTACGCCAGGCAAATCGACGGCATCGAGGGTATCGAAGGGCTTTCGGAAGTCTTGACGGAACTGGAAGCCGACACGAGATCGTGTGTAGTCCGGGGTGTTCCGCGTGGTACCGGCGGAAGTTACATCAGACGCACAAAGTACCATCCCCAGACAAAGCCAGACGGCACACTCGAAGACATACCGCGCCAATGGTGCCTAATCGACATCGACAGCGAAGAGCTTCCTGAGGGCACCGATCCGCTCGGGCTGGATGCTGTCCGATACGTCTGTAGTCAACTGCCTGAGTGCTTTCGGGACACAACTTGCCACTACCAGTTCTCTTGTTCGGCAGGCTTCAAGCCGGGAGCACGATTGCACCTCTGGTTCTGGCTGGATCGCCCGGTGGATTCAGATGAACTGAAAGCCTACCTGAAGAGTGAAGTGCCCATTGCCGACTCTGCCTTAGCCAACGCGGTCCAGATTCATTACACGGCCAAACCTATTCTTATAGGTGTCGCCGATCCTCTGAATGGAATACCAAGGAGCGGATTGCTTGAAGGTTCCAATGATGAAGTTGTATTTCCTGAGCCAAAGGAAGTAATACGCACACCAACTAGAACAAATGGAACATGTATTTCGGGTGGAATAGACCACCATCTTGAACGTATAGGAGATAATCGCGATGGATTTCACGGCCCTATCCGTGATGCTCTTGCTTGCCTGGCCGCTACCGACGGTCCCGATGCTGATCTCGATGAGTTCCGGGAGATGGTTTGGAAATATGTTGAGGAAGCTGAAGGACGACCGGGCGGCGGCACACGCTCCCCCGAGTACATCGAAGAGAAGATGTCTGAGGCCGAATGGCAGCGTGCCCTTGAGAAGTTCAGCGAACAAACACCGAAGAGTACAGCGCCACGCAAAGGCAAACTGGTCGAAGGCATACAGCCACGCTACGAACTACCTGAACCCGTAACACTCGAACAAGGCCGCCGAAAGATTGGCCAAGTCCTCGATGAATGGTTTGAACGGGGGAGTTCATTTCAAAGCCTTACACCGGATTGTCCGGCAGCACTCTACCTGAAGGTCACACCCGGAGTCGGAAAGACCTATGGCTACCTTCAGTTGATCAAGCGGCAACGCGAGAAATACCCCGAGTTTACTGCATGGATCTTCGTGCCTCGGATCATGCTTGGAAATCAGATCGTTCAAGACCATGGCGAAGGTGCCTACCTGATCAAAGGACGGCTCCAAGAACTTGAAGGTGAACCCCTTTGTAGAAAGCATGACCTCGTAAGGCAGGTGCAAGCCACGAGGGGTGTCTACAAGACCCTCTGTGAACGGATCGAGGAAGACGGTGAAGGGCATAGGTGTGAACACATTGATGAGTGTGCATATTTCCGGCAGTACCGCGAAGCAAACAAGCCGGGCTCTACAGTCATCATGGCACACGAGTACGCATTCATTCCTTCGCAGAGGCTCACCGAACTCCCTCGGCCTGACCTGATTGTCTTCGATGAGTCGTTCTATTCGACGGCGATTCAGGAGAAAGAAGACAGCGTGGAGTCATTCTTAAGTAGTGCGGGGTCTTTTCGTGAGTTGGCGCAGAAGATTGTGGGAGCACTTGCCTCCGTTGATCCGGTCTTCTTGTTGTTGGCCGAAGGCATCACCAGTGAGAAACTGAGGGAAGCGCATAGCGGACTATGGGCTGAAGCCTCCGGTGACAGAGTGCTGCCCACAGATTCGCCCAGCGTTATCAAACAGAAACTCTCTGCTTCACCCGGCCTTGGCATCGTTCCCGATGTCTTCATGGGCCTAGCCACTGAGTTGGACCTCGGAAAACAAAGGTTCGATTCGGTGTACGTCAAGAACGGTATGGTCTATACGCAATCCAGGAAACCCTTAGAGATTCCAACGGACGTCCCCGTGCTCATAACAGACGCTACCGGTTCCCGTGAACTCCTCCAGCCTATTTTCGGGGAACGCACAATCGAGGAAGTAGAGGTCTCGGTTAAACGGAACCTACACGTGATACAAGTGGTGGGTTTTAACGCTGCCAAAAGCGTACTCACGAGACGCCAAGATACTCCGAAGAGGCTGAAGGAAATCGAGGGAGTTCTGAACAAATACGTTGAGGAGAATCCTGGTAAGAAGGTGCTTGTAGTGACCTATAAGAAAACCGAGGAACTTCTCAAGTTGCCTGAAAGTTGCACGATAAGGCATTTCAACGGCCTTCGTGGTGATAATGATCTGAAGGACTTCGATACGGTAGTGATCATCGGACGCATAGAACCTCGGCCTGAAGATATCGAACGGAAGGCCTATGGTTTGCTCTATGATCAGCAGGACGCCGACTTAGAGTTGCTAGGGGATGGCCAATGGTATCCAGGTGTTCCTCAAGGCTTCTGTATGACGAACGGTGAACTTTTAGGCTGGTCGGAGGTCTCAGTACATCCCGATCCCTTATGCCAGCGTATCCTAGAGGCACACCGCGAAGATGAGATCATTCAGGCCATCGATAGGATTCGCTCAGTTTCCGCTGAGGAAACCAAAGAAACAATCATCGTGACCAACGTTCCCCTGCCGATACAGGTTGAGCGTTTGGTGGACTATAGGCGTTTTGTCGGGGACCTACCCAGACTTGAGCAGGCTTTTATTGAGTTAGGAGAAGTTATTCCTCTGAAAGCCTCATGGCTCTCGGAAAAGTTTCCGGACCTCTGGGCGTCCACAGATGTTGCGCGAAAGGATATCGAACGTAACGCTGGCGTATTAAAAGGGACAATTTGCTATAAGTACTTATTACAGAGTGTCCTATTTAATCCCCCACCACCGATCATGGTGTATACGTTTCGACTCCAAGGTCAACGTGGAAGGCCCACACGTTGTTTCTCGGTTCATTCGTTGGAGACCACACGGGAACGCTTGGTTTCGTTGTTGGGTGAAGAGGTGACTCTTATCGAGCACGCTGAGATTTCTCAGGTGGTTCAACTGCGGGATTCCCCGGTGCTCCCACCGATCTGCCAGTGCCTCGTTCGTGCGCCCTCAAACAGCCTAGACTTCGACATGTTGCCTCCCTTGGCCCGGTCGGCTCCTCGTAGTCTCCCCTTCAATGAAACCATCGAAGAGTTGAACCGATGGTGTGATGTCTTGCGCATCCCCGCCGTTCCCTTGCCGATGCTCTTTGCTGCGTAACCTATGTAGCTCCTATCCAATAAACGTCTTCTAATCGTCTCTGAGCGTTTCTTCTGGTGTCCGGGTGGTTTGTGCCCTGGAAGGCGAGAAATGCGCTCAGAGACGCTTTATGGCGTCTTATTTGATGTCCTATTGTTGAATGCTGCCTTGATGGTAATGCCTGTATCTAAGTAAGGACTGAGAAGAGCTTGAGACTGGTACAAGAAAGTGGTACAAAAGGCGCACGTCACCATAATGACGCTGTTTCCAGAAGTCTTGTGAAATCAGTTGGTTAAGGACGTTGCTCCTGGCTCCGGGGCAGATTCCCCGTAGGGCCGGTTATCTTCTTTCTCGCCGAACTTTTGTTCCTTCCCTCCTCCGATTTTGAATTGATCTTTCATCCCCATACGGAATTAAATGTGTGTGTGAGTGTGGTATAGTCTTTACGCTTGTAGTAATAAGCGGCTAAGCGTCGTGATGGGTATAGGAGGTTTGAGATGGCCTATTTAATTCGTGATTGGTTTCTAGAAGATGAAGTTTACCGAACTTACTCATGTGAACCAAAACAAAACGAACTCCAAGGACTTTCAAAAGTAAATATCTTTGTGGGGCCGAATAACTCGGGCAAGAGTAGGCTTCTACGCGAACTTTTCGAGATAATGCCCCATAGAATTCGCCCAACCGGTGACCTGTTAGAAAATCTAAACAAACTATGTTTAGAGTTTAATGAGAAGGTATCAGATATATGTAGCCAGTGTGAAATTAAAGGACTATACGAAAAGGAGGAATTGCCACGTATAATAACGAAGGATTGTATTGAGATTTCCGAAAAATATCGTGAAGTGCCCAGGAATGCAATAAATAGTTTTTCGCGAATTTCTGAGGCAACAGTCGTGAGATGCCAGGGTGCCAAAGATAAACTCCATAGATTTGCAATCGCAAGGAGGAAATTGCCGGATATTATTTCCATCGGTTCCGAAAGTCTTGCTAAGTTGAACAGCATTATTGATGGAACACCTGAAGTTTTTGAGTTTACTGGCATGTATGTTCCGACGTTACGTGGTCTTCGGCCATTTAAGGATTGTGGCGATATTTATTGTGATAGGACTTTGAGCGATTATTTCGATACTGGAAGTGTTGGTGTCTTTACCGGTCTTGAAATGTACAAACAAGTTAAAAATCTATTGCTAGGAGATTTGCAGGAAAGAGAAAGGATAAGTGAATATCAGGATTTTTTGAGCAAAAACCTATTTGGCAGAGAAAAAGTTGCGATTATACCCCGCGAGAAAAGAGAAAATAATGAAAAGAAAGAGATTCTTTTTGTAAAAGTAGGCGCGGAAAAAGAAAGGGAAATTTATAATCTTGGAGATGGCATACAGCAACTTCTAATGTTAACATTTCCGCTTTTTGCCTATGAAGATAAGTCTTTACTTTTGTTTATTGAAGAGCCGGAATTGTATCTTCACCCGGGCTATCAGCGTCAACTCTTAAAGATTTATACAAGCGATGAATTTGCCGATGTGCAGGTGTTTTTTACAACACACTCAAATCATTTTCTCGATTTAACGACAGACATTGAGCAGATATCGGTATATCGTTTCGATAAAGAGCTTGATGAAGGGGATTCGGTAGAGAAGTCTGCAAAATTTACTATTTTCCCTGCAAGCACCGGCGATACGAATCTGCTTGATCACCTGGGGGTTCAAAATGCGTCCGTATTTCTAGCCAATTGCACAATTTGGGTAGAGGGGATCACGGATAGGCTTTACATACGAAAGTTCTTGGAGTTGTATTCTGAGCGAGAAGATGTGGAATGGGATTTCAGAGAGGATACTCACTATGCGTTTGTAGAGTATTCAGGAAACAATATTTCCCATTGGTCATTTCTGGAGCAAGAAGATAAACCAATGGTGGTAGAGCGAGTTTGTAACCGTCTCTTTTTAATTGCCGATAAGGATAGCGGCAAAGAAGAGCGTCACGAAAAACTAAAAGAGACACTCGGTGACAAGTTTTTTCTCTTGGACCGTAAGGAAATAGAAAATATCTTAACGCCTGAAACGATTCGCAAAGTCATCCGGGATTATGAGGGAGAGGAAGTAGGGCTCAATGATTTTGAATATGAAGATTACCCCGACAAGCCAATCGGGAAATTCATAGAAGATGAAATTCTTAAAGACGGCAATGAGGCAAGCAAGCGCCTGCGTTCAACATCAAATAAAAACGACCCGCACCCATATGCCGAAGGAAACACAATTAAGGCTAAGGTGGGCTTCTGTAAAAAGGCTATATCGCATTTAAAGTCTTACGATGATCTATCTCCCGATGCCAATGAAATCTGTACGCGGATTCACAAATTTATTAAAGAAAATAATCCGGATTAAGCAATTCAGTAATAGGTGCAGGGGAGATGAATATGACATTTTGAATGATTTGGACCAGGTGGTTGTGCCGCCTGTGGCGGCGAGAGAGTAGAAAATAGAGAGTCGTGAGTAGATTGTTTTTTGCCTCGCACTTACAGCGCTTAAGATTTTCGGATCACATTTACCCAGCCTGGCGCCTTTCGCCGGTCTGCGACTGTCTCGGGCTTAGGCTGGGCTCCGCTTGCCTCGCGCCTTCAGCGCTTGGTGTTGGTGTTTGAGGGAGTCGGTGGATGGGGAGAAAATTTGCGGCGGGCATAGTCTTTTCGATGTGAATCACGAAAGCACGAAAGAGGAAGAAGGGTACGAAACGTTTGTAGAGTTGGGTGGATGGCGGGGGAGTTTTTGCGATAAACATACATTTGTAACGCCTCTTGTGCTGGCGCACCCAGACAAGCGAGTTGTCTGGGCCACCCGGTAGAGGTACATTTATAGCTTATAATAAGAAGCGGCTCATCAGGAGATTCGCCCTCCCGCCCGTGGCCGGGCAAGATTCCGCCGAGGTGGGACTCACAATTTCAGGATGTATTTATTAGATATTCCTAATCAGCACCCTGCAAAGCAGGGTATCAATTGTCGATTCGGCTCGTGGTGACTTTGCCCTTGATTTTTAAGGCAGTCGCTCCCACGCCGCAAATGGCGGCGAGAGAGTAGAGAGGGGAAAGTAGAAAAGCAGAAGAAAGAAAAATAGAATTGGCGAGAACCGCGCAATTATAAATCCCTGTACGTTCGATACAAATGCGATTTTTCAACAGCCCCGGAGGGGCGAAATGGAATAGCCCCAGGCATAGTTTGGACGCCGAAGGCGGAAAAACGCCGCCTGGGATCAAAGTCCCCCCCATATCCTAAAGCCCTGAAGGGGCGCAAGAAATTAAATTCGAGCAAGCCATGATAGATGATTTCGGATTTTCTTCCGCCCTTACAGGGCTCGGATGTTTTTGCTTTTTCCCTGGGGCTCCGTTCCGCTCGCCCCAGGCTATTGCCTTGTCGCGTCTTCAGCGCTTGGTGTTAAGCAATGCCGATTCATTTGTACTCCGCCCAGTTTTCTGTTTGAGAGGTTGGCGTGTACAATCTGACCAAGCGTACGCCGTAATGGTAGTATCCTGAATTATGCATGACATGATGTGTCGCCGAGCGGCAGTACTTGAAAGAGAAATCGTAGAAACCACCGCGAGCCGCGTGTAGTGTTCCCGTTTCCGGACCTTGAGGATCGACCTGGGACCCACGTGTATAATATCCGTACCAATCCTGGCACAATTGCAAAACGTTTCCGTGCATATCATACAGTCCCCAAGGATTCGGGAGTTTCAAGCCAACTTCTCTTGGAGCTTCAGCATTCCCGCCAATTTCATCGTTTCCCCCCCACCACATGTATTGATCAGCCAGTTCGCAAAACTCGTCTTCATCGGAGCATTCCAGAGCATCCCCAAACGAGAATCGTGTTGTTGTTCCTGCGCGGCAGGCATATTCCCATTCCGCTTCCGTTGGCAGCCGGAATGTTCCCAGCTCTAATCCGTTTAGGCTTTCGATAAATGCTTTGCAATTATTCCAAGTGAACGATTCTACAGGATGATTCGGATGCCCGCCGTAGTAAGATGGATTTTCACCCATCATCAGCTCCCATTGCGCCTGGGTAATCACATATTTGCCCAAATAGTACGGTTGCGTGATCGTGACTTGGTGTTGTGGCATCTCATCCCCATCAAGACCCCGTTCGTCTCTCGGAGCACCCATCATAAACGTCCCCGCCGGGATCAGGACCATCTCTATAGGCGTGGCACCCTCCGGCAAACCAGGCAGTTCAACACGAATCTCCCGGAGTCCGGTGTCTTCGTTGATACCGAGGTCTATGACCTGGGCCGAGCATGGAATTGTTAGCAAGAAAAGAATGAAAATCACACCGCAAAGCATAGTACACCCCCACACTGTTTTCGCTGTGGTTTAAAAAGTATCACAAGGAATCCGTGAGTGGCGACTAAAATTTGGAAATTATGGAAAAATTTGAGATATGAAAATGTGACTTACAGAGTTTGAAATTGTAGTATCAAACGGTGGCAAGATGGCAAGCGAGAGGGGAAACGCCTGAAGGATAGGCCTGAACAACGAATTGCATGTCATTCTGACCGCGATTAGTTACCCTCTAATTCGTGGCAATGGTTGGCCTCGATCACCAGACCAGGGCGGGAATGCCTGTGGGGGAATTAGGATTATTGTAGGTATTTCATCGGGTTTTTGAACTGTCGGCTCCACCGATTTCATTCGTTTAGCAACAACGATGAATTTGGAATTGGCAGACTCGGGGAGCATCCTGGTAATGAGATTGAAAACGGGAAACATCTTAAGCAAGAAGTAGGCTTTGTTTAAAAAGCGATAAAGTCTGCACTTACGAAGCAAAGAAATAATACTGGGATTATCAATACAGTCATGGGGGATTACGGATTGGATTTCAAATCCGATGGATTCAAGCATCGGTTGAAGTTCTTCCTTATAAAAGCAGTTGTCATCGGGGACAAGTTCATTCCTGAAATTGTTGCGTCTTTCCCTGCAACGCCGATTGACCGGGTCGAAGATCAGAAGGCCGTCATTGTTTAGGAATTGATGGAAGCTTTTAAGAATATTGATCTGATCTTTTGTGTTGAATGCGAATAGTGTGTGGAATGATGTGATAACGTCAAATCTTTCGCCGGTATCGACAGGGGCGAATAAGTCTTGCTTTTTGCAGTGGATGCCATGTTGCGAACTAAAAGCCAAGAAACCATCCGAAATGTCATATCCGTGTTTTGCACCGGCCGTAATCTCCCGCATTAGTCGCGCCGGACCTACGGGGAAATCCAACCACTTCATCTGCCCATTAATATGCTTTCGAAGCAAGTCCACCTGCTGTCGATGTTTGATGTTTTTTTCGAATTTCTGCCGAAACCTCTTGTCGTGCTTTTCGGCGCCTGCAATGCCAAAATTGGTAGTCCAAATTTCTGTATAGGATTCGTTCATGTTGCACCCCGGCAACTCTTTAGTGACTTCTACATCTGGTCACTCGCGACTTCTTAGGGGTGCTGCTTTTTAAGGGTGCCCGCCCGATGGGAAGATCGTAATTTACCAGTCCCGCGTGTTCATTTGCTCCAAAAAATAAACGTAACGGACCTGACTTCTAACGATGGAAATTTACAGGAAGCGAAGAGCGGTCAACAAGTTCTGCCGGGATTGTTTTTTATCTTTTTTTTTGCAGGGCTATTTGTCCTGAAGCATCAGGGGGGGAAGACGCGCCGAATTTACCCCGCCCACGCCGGTGTCATGGACCGCGTGGAGGATGGAAGCAAGACATAGCCACCTTATGTGATTCGGCACCGGTCAGAGGAGCAAAAAGGGTAAATTGGCGGTGCAGAATGGGACTCGCCATTAGTCAGGTCAGGGCGTATAGTTGGATCGGCAAGCCTTGAGGAGCGCAAAAATGGACTGCAAGAGCCGGCATCCGGAGACGGGATTTACCCTAATTGAGTTGCTAATTGTCGTGGCGATTATTGGGATATTGGCGGCGGTGGCTGTACCCAATTTCATGAATGCGCGTTCCCGGGCAAAAATCATGCGGGCCGTGGCGGATATGCGCAACATCAGCGTAGCCTTTGGAGCCTATGCCGCGGACCATGGTGAGTTCCCCATGGGGATCATCATGGGCCATGACCCACGCGAGCGATGGTGCTGGGGATTTTTACCCGAGTCACTGAGTACTCCCGTCTCCTATCTGGCCACCCTGCCTATCGATGAATTTAACGTGAACTACAAAATCTACGGCCAAAGCCAAGGCCAAGAAGTGCCTTATGGCCACCCGCACACCCGGTATAGAACTTCGCGCAAGAAACCCTATACGGGTGAAAATCCCGCACTTACCCCTGAGGCCCATAAGTCCAGCTGGGAGTTCATGCTTTCGAATGCCCATATCGATGGCACCTATGTTTTGGTCAGCCCCGGCCCCGATGGCGTTGAAGATATTCTTCCGGCCTACAATCCTCATGTTTATGGGGCCTCGAATGGCCTGCTCAGTTCCGGGGATATCGTCGTTACCGATGGAGGCGCAGTAGGTTTTTAGGGCGAAACGCAACAGCCAATCTCCCAATTCCGCCAAATGCGTATTTTTAAAGTCCATGCCACTGGAATTGAAGATGAATCCAGGCGGGTGTATGAGTGTTCGCATTTCACCGGAAGTAAACTTGGTCGATATTTTCTTCTTTGAAAAGGATCATTCATGGACTTTCAGCCGGAAAATGCGAATCCGGGAAAATGAAATTACTTTCTGATTTATGCCAATATAGATTTCACTCCCTGCCTCATCGGCATTGCCAATAAAATTTCTGAAGCGATTTACAGCTGAGAAATAAGCTATTCCTCGCATTGCGATAAAAGCAGGTCCAAAATAGTGTTTGTGTTAATTGTCGCCAAATTGATCCTGATTTTCCGAATATGCAGGATGTGTTTGTGAACATGTTCACTTTTTGCCATGTAATTATATACCCGCGTTTTGTAAATCCTTATTTACTTATTTTTGAGCATTTTTGGCTAAGAAGAAGTATAAATTGGTATGAGGCTGAGGTAATATTGAAAATAGTGTGGTGACAATTCCCGTTGTTGTTATTTAAAATTCGCTTGATGAGGGGCGTATTGATTTAAATTGAGAACAAAGGGGCATAAAGGCAGTCCATGAGAATCGGGCGCATATTTATACATAAAAAAGTGTTTGGAACTTGTGATTGGATTCCATTTCCCCGATTTCAAGAGGGTGAGCCATTTTAGATGCTATTTTATTTCTTGTTCTAATTGATGCGTGAGGTATTTCATGGTTATCTCATTAATACAGAACATTTCAATCTTATTGGCCCTTAGTATTTGTCATTCTTTCATCTTACTAAGATGGAAACATCGATCTCTTGTCTATGATATTTTGACGGGTTTTCTTTTCGGTAGTGTTTGTATTGCGGGGATGATGACGCCGTTTGTGTTTTCCCAGGGGGTGATTTTCGATGGAAGGTCATTGGTCGCCTGTATGGCTGGTCTTTTTGGCGGACCTGTGACTGCGGCCATTTTATTTATGATGGGGAGCGCCTATAGAGTTTGGCTTGGTGGAGGGGGCGCCTTAATGGGAGTATTGGTTCTTCTCTCCGCTTCCGGGTTAGGAGTCATCTGCCATTATATCTACAATAAGCGGCCGGAGCATATTTCATTTATACATCTGTATCTTTTAGGATTACTTGTACACATCTGTATGGTTTTGTTGATGATGACGCTCCCCGGGGATGTGAGATGGAAAGTAATGGCCTCCATCGGGCCGCCAGTATTAATTATTTACCCATTTGGCACAGTCCTGCTTGGTAAATTATTGTCTGATCAAATTGCCGGAGCGGACGCTTACCAGGCCTTGCGCATAAGTGAGAAGAACTATCGAGAATTGGTTGAGAGCGCGAATAGCATTATTCTCCGTCTCGATACCGAGGGACGTATTAGATTTATCAATGAATTTGCGCAAAAGTTCTTTGAATATTCAGAGGATGAGATTCTAGGAAAGCATGCGGTTGGCACGATTATTCCGGAAGTCGAAAGCACGGGGCGCGATCTTCGGAATCTGATCGTTGATATTGTCAGCGATGTCGAAAATTATGTCTCGAATGAAAACGAGAATATGCGCAAGAACGGGGAACGTGTGTGGGTCGCATGGGCAAACCGTCTTATTTACGATGAAAATGGGGGCGTTAAAGAAATTCTCAGCGTAGGAAATGATATTACCAAGCGTAAGCAGACGGAATCGGCGCTGGCAAGAGTTGAAGATGAACTCAAAGAGAGCGAAGAAAAATATCGGATCTTATTTGAAGGGGCCGGTGATTCGTTTGTATTGTTAAATCTAGAAGGAGAAATAGTCGATTTTAATCCTAAAGCGCATGAAAGCCTTGAGTATACACGTGAAGAATTTCAGCGTATGCAGATTTCCGATATTTGCATACTTGAAACCCATGAAGCTGTTATGCAGCATACGAAATACATCTTAAAGAATGGCGTCGATATTTTTGAGTCGAAGCACAAAACCAAATCAGGAAAAGTTCTCGATGTCTTGGTGAATGTTCGTCCAATCACGCTAAAAGGCAAGATTTATCTGTGTTGCATTTGGACTGATATTACCGGTCAAAAACAGGCAGAGATAAGGGCTACAGAAGAGCGCGAAAAGCTGTTTGCCGTATTATCGAATACTGCGGACCTCGTTGCCGCAATGGATAAAGATTATAACATTCTGTTTATGAGTGGTAAATTAGTCGAGCAATTGGGGGATCAAACGAACAAGAAATGCTATCAAGCGTTTTGCGGTTTTGATAAACCGTGCGGCATAAACTGTGCCGTTGATGAAATTTTGCGTAAAAATAAAGATATTTTTGAATATATGCATGACGACACTGAGGATATTCAATCGGGGCGGATTCAGGGAAAACCTGCGAAGATGAAGGAGATGAGCAAATTGCTTACCGTTGCACGCCCATTTGAGTATCAAGGCAAGCGATGTGTGGTGGAAGTATCAGAAGATATTACAGCACGGTATCGCGCCGAAAATGAAAAAAAGGCTCTTGAGGAACAGTTGCTTCAGGCGCAAAAAATGGAAGCTGTCGGGCAATTGGCAGGTGGAGTTGCGCATGATTTTAATAATTTATTGCAAGGGATATTAGGGTATACCGATTTGATATTGATGGATGTCCCGGAGAACGATTCACATCGCCGGGATTTAGAGGAAGTCAAGAAGGCTGCCCAGCGTGCGGCTACATTAACCCGTCAACTCCTGGCATTCAGCCGAAGACAGACTATGCGTCTCTCCGATCTACAATTGAACCAAATTATTACGGATTTGTCGAAATTATTGCAGCGCACAATCGGTGAGCACATTGAACTCAACCTTAGACTTAAGGGTGATTTAAAAACAGTTCATGCGGATCCTGCCATGGTTGAGCAGGTTTTGTTGAATCTTTGTATAAACGCGCGGGATGCCATGCCGAATAGGGGAAAATTGACGATTCGGACAACAAATGCTCAATTGGATGAGGAATTTTGTACAAATAATCGATGGGCCGAACCCGGCGACTATGTGTCCGTGACTGTCAGTGATACCGGTCAGGGAATTCCGGAGGATATTGTTGAAAGAATTTTTGAGCCGTTTTTCACAACCAAAGAAGTCGGAAAAGGTTCGGGATTAGGTTTGGCAACAGTCTATGGAATCATAAAACAACATGGTGGGTTTATTAATTGCGAAAGCGAACTGGGGCATGGAGCTGACTTTACGTTCTATTTACCAAGTGTTGAACGCCCGCCACAAAATGAGATTAAGCCGGAAGAAAGCGATGACCTGCCCAGGGGAACCGAGACGATTCTTTATGCGGAAGATGAAGCGCAAGTACGAGAACTGGGAAAACGTATTTTGGAGGAGTACGGTTATACAGTTCTATTAGCCAGAGATGGTGATGAGGCTATTGCACTATTTGAAAAGGAAAAGGATGTTATAGATCTTGCATTGCTTGATGTCATTATGCCTAAGAGAAGCGGCCGAGAAGTGCACGATTGGATATGCCGATCAAGGAAGAATCTTCCAGTTCTTTTCAGTAGCGGATATGACACAAAAGCAGTCGATACGGGTTTTGTGTTGGCGCAAAACATGAGACTGCTTCAAAAACCGTACTCTCCCAAACAAATCCTTCGAAAAATTCGCGAAGTGCTGGACGCATCGCAATAATTCGGATACTGATGCATGTCACCAGGCGGGTGGAGGCCGGTCCAATTCTTCGCCTGAAATATGATTCTATAACGGAATGTAGTGTTGCATAAAACTGGCTGACACAAGAATTTCTGCTATTCTAGAATCGATGACTGGAAGTGTAACTCTAATGTTGCGAGGGGGTTGCGGCATGTGTTGTAGTGCCGATGTCATCGATGACGCCAAACTGGCTTTAGCGGAAAGATAAGTAACAGTTACGAAGACCTACTAAACACACGTTGAGTTAATTTATGATGGAAGTTCCTGAATCAACCTCGGCCGCTTTAGCTAGTGTGTTGAAGCGTTTAATGAAAAGAGTCTTAGGGAAATTTTACGCCTTAAATGCAGCCTCAATATCCTATCTCTGGGGGCTGATATGCAAATATAAATTTCTTTTCTCCATCACTGTTTTTACTTCATTGTTGGCCGCCGTCTTTGAAGGTGGGACAATGGGAATGTTGGCGCTGGCGCTACAAGTGCTTGGCGCCGGAGATGATGAGCAATTTGTTGAGCAGTTCGGAAAGTTGGGACAAGCGATTGATTTTCTGGATCAACATTTCAGCCGCTCAGGTTTGTTTTTCCTTCTTGTCGGACTTGCAATATTAGCGCAAATATTTAGAAGTTTGCTGCAATTTTCGAGCAAGGCATATGCGGCTCGTCTTCAGGCGCGTATCAGCGCTATTTCCCGTCTGCAGATGTTTAAGCAGATGCTTAAAATCAGCTATGGATCATACAGTAAATATAAAATCGGGGATTTGATTAATTCACTAAACTTAGCGATCCATATGGGAAGGCTATTTTGGTTTTTTAGTTTATTAATGTGTGAATGCTTTCTATTGGCTGCATATATTTTGATTTTGCTCTGGATATCGTGGATACCGACCATCGGTGCGGCAATTGTGCTTTTACCAATTAGTTTGCTTCTTAAATCCGTCGTTAAACGAATTCGGCGAATCGCAACTGATTGTTTGCAGGCAATTGTTAAACAGAGCCTTGTTTCAGCTGAATTTCTCCAAGGCATGGCGCTTATCCGCTCTTTTGGAAATGAAAACCATGCATATGAACGTTTGAAAGTGACTGTTAAGGAAAGCACCGAAGAGCAGAGACGTTCAGCTGTCTATCAAGCTTCTGTCATGCCATTGGTTGAAAGCGGAACCGCGCTGTTGCTGGGCGCGGCTCTTGTCGTAGGTTTTATATTGACCGGTGATGGATTTCGCGAACATTTACCGATCATCGGCATCTTTTTGGTGGTCCTGTATCGCATGATTCCGCGTTTTGGCACCGCAAACACGACATATGCCCAGCTTACAAATGAGATTCCCTATATACTGCGGATTACTGATTTGCTAAATACGCTTGATAAGCAATATCCCAAAGAGGGACAACGTGAATCCGAAGGATTAAAGAAGTCAATTGATTTTGTGAATGTTGTACTTCGATACAATGGAATGGATGAGCCGGCCTTAAACAACGTTTCCTTTTCCATTCCGAAAGGCAGCATGATCGCTTTGGTGGGGGCTTCCGGTTCCGGGAAATCATCTGTGGCTGGAATTCTCCTACGTCTGCACGATATCACTGGAGGGCGTGTGCTTATAGATGGGCATGATTTTTACGGTTTGAATGCAACCAGCTGGAGAAATCATGTAGGCGTTGTGACGCAGGATGTATTTCTTTTTCACGACACCGTCACAGAAAACATTCGATTCGGAAGACTTGACGCGAGTGATGAAGATGTGCGCCGTGCGGCCGAAGTGGCCTGTGCGGCGACTTTTATTGAACAATTGAAGGACGGCTATTCGACCATAGTCGGTGAACGCGGAGTTGAACTCTCGGGTGGGCAGAGGCAACGAATTGCCATTGCCCGCGCTCTTATTCGAAACCCCGAATTGCTAATCTTGGATGAGGCCACAAGTGCACTGGATAGCGAAGCGGAAGAACAAATTCATCGCGGGATTCTCGATATTCGCTCAGAATGCACAATCCTTGTAATTGCCCATCGACTCTCAACGGTAACCGCTGCGGATTGCATTCATGTTATTGAAAACGGTGCAATTGTGGAAAGTGGAAAGCATCAAGACCTGATTTCAGCCAAAGGGCGTTATGCGCAGTATTGGAACATGCAGGTATCAAACGATTCTTCGGAGCCGTTAGAAAACGATCAAAAGGGCATTTGAAAAAGGATTGGCTCGGGTGCTCTATTGGAGGGATTCAGGGATTCTCATCTCCTGCCGGATAAGTTCTGTCATGCGTTCGAGAGCTTTACCGTCCAATTTCATATAACGCGATATGATTTCTTGTTGCTTTTCTTGTAATCTTTCATGAGCGGTATTTGGATGTAAAATTGTTTTTGTAAAAACGCGAAAATCATCGATATTCTTTGCGTGAAGGGAGCCACCCAATGATGCAAAGAAGTTCTTCTCATCTTTTCCATCGAAGTTGAAAGTTATGATCGGTTTGCCAAATCCCATGGCGAGCAGGATTGTGCTTGAATACTGTGAAAGAAATAGATCACAAGCATGGATCAATGAAATCAACTCGTAATCCTGCACAGCAGAGACGCGTGGAGAATATGCGTGAACGAAATCATAGTCATGTATATTTTCGCGTGGATGGAGCTTAATCACTAAGTTTATGTCTTCGTTTTCCAAAATCGCATCAACGATTGAGTGAATTTGCTTTTGGTATTCTTGAAGAGTACTGATGCCGAAATGAACGACCGCTTGTGTGCAAAGCACCGCGAGTTTTCCATTGGGTATTTGTAAATCCTGCAAGATGTGATTTTTCAATGCCGTAGCGTCTTCTTTGATAAGTCTGTTGTAGAGCTGATCATGGTCGGGATGTCCGGTGACGACCATTTTTTCTTTTGGTACGCCTTGCCTCGCAAACTGTTCGACGAAAGCTTCACCCATAACGGCGATCTTCTTTGATTCTCCACCTCCAAATCCTGGTATCGATTCGAATGTTAGTCCCATGGTTGAAAGTATTCGATTTGTGGCTGAGTTTCGAAGTGTTTGCAGCGATGGTCTTGAAGGTGAGGTTTTTTGAGAAGTCTCCGATTCATCATCGTTATTACGCAACCGGTTGTAATACTCTTGCGGCAATGAAAAGGCCCATTGAATCAAAACCGTCGGGATATTACGGGCGTTGGCTTCCCGAACAAGAAAACCGGTAGCAACACCTGAATCAATGGTCAGTAAGAGAATCGAAGGCTGTTTTGCATTAAGGAATTTAATAGCGGCCTTACGAAGGTGATAACGATCGGAGATATTGCGTATCAGATTGTATAATCGGGCGCCAAAGACTTTGAAGAATGCCGGCGGAGGAGGAGTAATATCGGGATAATTTTCAACGGGCATACTTAGCTTTTGGCCAAGCAATTCTACTTCCGCAGCATCTCTTTGAGGAAGTAGGCAGACCTGGCAATCCATCCCTTCTGCATGAAGGTTCTGTAGGAGATGAGTAAGAGAATGCACTGCATGAGGAGCATGCCCTACCAATAGGACACGTATTGAGGTGTCTTTGTTCGAGGCCACTGTGGCCATCGTATTATTGCCGGAAGTCCTGGTATCGTTTGGTAATATTTTCATTCCCATTTTTAGTGGCATTAGGAGAACAACAGAATCTTGAATTGCCAAGTTTAGTCGATCCATATTTTAGCGGAAAAGACATCTTGAGTAAGCTGTGTTTACGGCCCAAAACGGTCTTGACTGTTTTTCGTGGCCTGAAACTTGATCAAATGGCTCGAAAGTCACGGATTCTGTCACAAATGGTATCAATGTCAGCCGGCTTCAGCATTGGAGACGAGGGCAGAGAGAGGCCGCGGCTTGAGATGTCACATGATACGGGAAATTCCGACGAAGAAGCCAGGTAAGGAGGCTGCTCATGCAAGGGATAGAAAAAAGGACGTGTCTCGATGCCCGCTTCTAAAAGAGATGCCGCCAAGGCATCGCGTTGTTCTGTTGAAATTCCTTTCTTGATCAGCATCGAGAATAACCATAGGCATGGCATGGCCCAGGGCATCGAAGGCGGTAAATCGATCCAGGATATTTCAGCCAGACGTTCTCTGTATTGCTTGTCGACAGCGGCGCGAAGGGTTTGCAATTTCGGAAAGGCCTCAAGCTGCGCAATTCCAAGAGCGGCCTGGAGGTTCGTCATACGGAAATTAAATCCGGGGACTTCATGCCAATAGCGCTTGGTGCGTCTCATGCCATGATCGCGCAACACGAGCATCTTATCGGCTAATTCCGGACTAGAGGTGATGACCATACCACCCTCACCTGTGGTAATGGCCTTGTTAGAGAAGAAACTGAAACACCCGATATCGCCGCAAGTACCCACACGTTTACTATCATAGCGGGCACCCAGGGCTTCGGCGCAGTCTTCGATGACGAATAATCCCTTCTCCTTTGCGATCTTTAAAATCGGACCCATCTCACAAGGATGACCATAGAGATGAACGGGGATCACTGCGCGTGTATTGGGAGTGATGGCCTTTTCGAAGGCCGCCGGATCGAGATTCCAATATTCTTGTGATACATCCGCCAACACCGGACATGCACCGGCATGGATGACAGCATTTGCCGTTGCGGCGAATGTTAGATCGGGGACGATAACCTCATCACCAGGCCCGATATCCAGGGCCTTTAGAGCCAGATGAATCGCGGTTGTTCCACTCGACGCCGTAAGTGCAAAATTCACTTCATGCAATTCGGCAAATTCTTTTTCAAACCGTTTTACATAGTCACCTTGCGATGAAATCCAACCCGACTTGATGCAATCCGTTACATATTCAAGTTCATTGCCCAAAAGGACGGGCTCCATAACCGGAAATCGGTTTCCAGTGGTTGTCATATCTGCAAACCTCAACTCATGCCTCTGAGTTTCTCATCGATCAGCTGGACTTGATCCGGAATCTCAGGCAGGTGCAAATCTTGGACTTCAAGAATCCAAACCGCACGGTGAAGTCCAGCTGTTCGCGCCACTTCCCAAAACCATGAATCTCTCCGCACCGGACAATGTGAATCGGACAATCCATCGTTATCGTGAATGTGCAGGGCGCGTATCCATGGGGAAAGTCTAGTGATAAAATCCTCGCCCGAGAATCCTAATGACGTTGCCGAAACCTTGAGATGCCCCACATCAAGCAACATTCGAACGTTGGGTGAATCGATCCCTTCCAATAGGCGGACCATCCCTTCTGTGTCAGCGCCCAGCAGAAGTTTGTTTGTGCCGTCGAGCAAATTCTTTTGTGCCAAGACGTTGTTCTCAATAAGAATTTCAACATTGTAATCTTCCGCATAGGCTGCCAGCCGCCGCAGGGATGACACATAAATATCTTCGGCCAAATCCATGCTGTAAGGTTCCAAATCCGAAAGCCGTTGACCTAGATCTTGTGGGCAAGCATGAAAACAGAAACCTGCATGAACGCTATAAAACGGGATCTTGAACTCCGAGCACCAATGGACAGCATTCTGTACATGTTCAATGCTTCTGTTGAGTGATTCGGGATCGTTTGATGCCAAATTGAGGACGAAAGGCACATCTGGTGGGGGAAAATAATTATGGATTAAAAAATGGAAGCCATCTTTTGCAGCTAACTCGTGTAGTATACTGCGCATGTTCGGTGGATAGGATTTTGCCATTCCAAGTTCGATATGGTTCAGCCCCAAATCCGTGAAAAGTTTCAGCGTATCTTCGAGCGGATCATGCCCTCGTGTGGCTGTTGATATAAAAATTTTGGGAGTGTATGGATTCAATGCCATACTCCCAACGCTCTAGTATCAGAAGGAACATTGGCAAGCACTACCGAATTTGCCCCCACAATAACTCGGTCGCCCAATGCTAGTTTCTCGGCGACAGCCGCGCCTATGCCTACGAATGATTCATCCCCGATTGTTACGCGACCGGCAATTGCCGCCTTCGGTGCAATGTGAACAAAATCCCCAAGTCTGGATTCATGATCCACCGATGCTCCCGTATTGACAATACAACATCGTCCCACTTTGACTTCAGTAGCCAAAGTTGCACCCATGCATACCACACTGCCTTTGCCAACCAATACATCGTTTTCAAGGAAGGCTCCGGGATGAATTAGTGGTGGCATGTCAAAATTCTCTGTTTCGAGAGTTTCAAATGCATGTTTTCTGGTTTTGTTGTCACCGATGGCGATATAGACAGCATTGATATGTTCTTGGAAGTTTGTGATGTCTGCAAATGTTCCGAGAATGGGCTTTCCCTGAATCTGTTCTCCGGAACCATCATAGGAGTCATCAAAAAAACCTAGAATAGAAATTCCCGATGCGCGAAGGATCGAAGAGATCACGCGTGCATGCCCTCCCGCTCCATAAATCGCGGCTGCTTTCATTGAATGACCTCAAAATCAATTGGTGTTTCCGCCGGAATTGAAGTGGATGCTTTCCGGCCTAGTATTTGATGCAAGAGTTTAGGCGGCAAACCGCGTAATGGACGTTTTGCCGTTATATTTTCATGCGTGAATTCTTCGCCAGCCTTGATATCTTTTGCCGCCACAAGTCCACGGCGCATTCCCGGAATATTGCGTTCTTCAGATTCACACGGAACCTTAAGTCCGCTGCCAAGCACGCTCTCCGTCTCACGGATGAGCTCGACCAACTTTAAAAACTCACCCGGATCGGAAGATGATGAGTGGTCGGGGCCCGGCAAGTGTTTGTCCAAAGTAAAATGCCGTTCGATGATACAGGCTCCCAATGCAATTGCGGCGATGCATGCAGTCGATGTTGTTGTGTGGTCTGAATAGCCTGCAAGGACATTGCATGCGTTTCGCATTGTGACCATTGCGTTAAGATTCGCATCGCATGAAGCCGACGGGTAATTGGTTGTGCATTGCAGCACGGCAACATTTTCATTGCCGGTGGCGCGAATTGTCCGTATCGCTTCATCAACTTCGGCCAATGTGCACATCCCTGTTGAAAGAATGATCGGTTTTTTCTTTTTCGCGAGGTATTTTAAAAAAAAAGGCTCGACCGTTTGACCCGAAGCAACTTTGTATGCAGATACTCCTAACTCATCAAGGAAATCAATGTCCTCAGTGCTGTAAGGTGTTGAAAGAAAGCAGATACCTTCGGATTTGCATGCCTCTATAATGGAAACATAATCTTGCCGTTTGAGTTCCAACTTTCGCAGCATATCAAGTTGAGATTCCTCGGGATTTGTTGTTTCCATTTGGTAGGCGGCTTTGGGCGCCGTTTTGCTGACCACGCGCTCCGCTTTGAAAGTCTGAAATTTGACACAATCCGCACCGCATTCTTTTGCCTTGCGAACCAACTCGATGGCCATATCGACATTACCGTTGTGATTCACACCTGCTTCCGCGATGATAAAACAAGGATTGGATTCAGAAATGCTGTGTTTGCCAAGTTGAATTTCTCTATTCATTGGAATCCTCTGTTCTATTCCAAATCGAGGTTAAGATACCTCATAGAATACATTCTGGGTCCAGGTGAGGTTATTTTCAACAAGCACATTGTGTGCATGTTCGCCGTTGGATTTCCCGACGAGTGCCAAATCGTAATCGACCATCAGTTCAACAAGGCGATCAAATGTGACACGCGGCTCCCAGCCCAAGACCTTGCGGGATTTACTGGTATCCGCGCAAAGACTCTGGACTTCCGTTGGCCGGTAGTACCAAGGATCGATCTTGATCAGTGTATCACCGGCTGAAATGTGGTCTCCGACTTTTGGATCGACCGATTTTGCGATTCCGATTTCGTCTTTTCCCTCACCCTTCCATTCGAGTTCGATACCCGCGTAGGTAAAGGCACGCTCAATAAATTCGCGCACACTGTGTGATTCGCCTGTACCGATGACAAAATCATCCGGTTCATCGCGTTGAAGCATCATGTGCATGGCTTCGACATATTCCGGAGCGAATCCCCAATCCCGTTTTGCTTCGAGATTGCCCAAGTGTAGGTGCTTCAGTTCTCCGACTATCATTTTGGCCAGGACTTTTGAAATTTTGCGTGTAACAAAGGCGTCACCCCGCCGTGGGGACTCGTGATTAAAGAGAATGCCGTTGCAGGCAAAATGCCCATAGGCCTCGCGATAATTGACGGTCATCCAGTAGGCGTACACTTTGGCCGCCGCATAAGGGCTGCGGGGATAGAATGGCGTCTGCTCCGATTGCGGAGGAGGGGCTGCACCGAACATTTCCGAAGAAGATGCCTGATAGAATTTTGCCTTAACGTCGCTTCGGTGTAGAGCTTCCAGAATGCGCGTCGTCGCCAATCCTGTGATATCGCCTGTCGCGGTAGGCATATCGAAACTGACACGGACGTGGCTTTGAGCTCCAAGATGATAGATCTCCTCCGGCTGCACTTCGTAAAGGAGTTTGGTAATGCAATTGGAATCCGTTAAGTCGCCATAGTGAAGAAAAAGGCGCACTTCAGGACGATGGATGTCTTTGTAGAGATGATGAATCCGTCCTTCATTAAAGCTGCTCGATTTCCTCACAATTGCGTGGACTTCGTAGTTCTTGGATAATAGCAGTTCCGCCAAATACGAACCGTCCTGGCCTGTTACCCCTGTAACGATTGCTTTCTTATGGCCCATGGTCCTTACTTCCTTATTTCAGTACCAATTTTGTGAATCGAAAACATATTTCGCAAAATGTTTGGTTTATTGAGTGTTTTATGAGGACTGCGAATTCAATTGAATCTGTTTGGCGATAAGTTCGGCAACGACAAAATCAAATTCGGTATCGATATCGACCATCCTCTCATCGTCAATGATATAGCCAAACATCGTGCCTCCATAGAGATAGCCTTTTTCAAGAACATTCGATGAACGTGTGATGTCCACGCACGCGTTTAAGACATAGGCTGGAGGCAACATTTGGCGTTGATAGTATACGGACTCATCTTTGCCTTCGATGAATGGCAGTAAGCGGTCGTCTTCACAACGTTTCATCCAGTAGGGGTGTTGCCGAACCGGCGATACGGATCGGACGCAATCCGCTTCGGGATTTTCAAGGATCTTAACCGCCTCTTCGATATATTTACTTTTCCTCAAAGGGACGGTTGGCCGGAGATGGACAACAATATCACATTCGTAACCTTCTTCTTCCCGGAGCCAACGCAGGGCATGTTCAAAGACGGGATAATCGGGAGTGTCATTCTTGGACAATTCAGCGGGACGCATAAATGGGACTTCCGCTCCGTATTCTTTGGCGACATCTGCAATCTCATCATTGTCGGTGGAGACAATTACACGATCCAACGATGCGCATGCCAGACCGGTCTCGATGCTCCAAGCAATAAGCGGTTTGCCGCCCAAAAGATGGATGTTTTTTTTCGGAACTCCTCGAGAGCCACCTCGAGCCGGAATGATCGCGATAGTTGACATTTTCTATTGATCGTCTCCTGTTATTCAGCGGAGGCTTCCAAATCTGCAATACGTTACAGCCATCGTTGAATGCCTATAGGTCGGATAGAGATTTTCTATAGTATTGCCAGCGCCGCGTTGTGTTCAACATCAAATTGTGGAATATGTAAACGGATAACACAATAGTACTGATACGCTCAGTAGTTGATCTTAGTATAAGGAAAGCCTTCCCGGAATTGCCCTTGAATCGGGTGTAAGAAGTCGCCGTTGCTTTTCAAGCCGTTTGATGAGTTGTAGCGGGCGGCTGAGGTGATGGGCGCATCCAGATCGCCATCCGGTCCAAAACTCATGACATAAAAGGCTGTGTTTTTGCGGTTGGCAAAGAACTCCGGATCGTTTTGTAATCCGTTCTCGAAACCGCAGCAGGGCATGTTCCAGCCTGCTGAGACTTCAGCATGGTATTGCCCCCAGGTGTTCGGCCAAAAACGGTCGGCTTTGGCTGACTGGCTCTGCGCGAAAATGTCGTTAATGGAAGTTGTTAGGTAGGCGATCGGTGTCGTTACCGAACGGTGTTGAGCGGGACCGTCGATGTGGTTCGGGAAATTGTTGTTATCTATAAAGTATGCCAAGTAGGCCTCATCCACGGCTTTCATCTCCGCTTGAGCGCGAGAAACTTGAGCCCGGACGCGGGCGTTCAAGAAATTTGGGACGGCAATTGCCGCTAATATTCCTATAATCGCCACAACAATAAGCAACTCAATTAACGTAAATCCCCGAGGGAATTGCGGAAAGAGCGTTGTTTTTCTCATGCTCGCGGTTCTTTTTATACTCCATCACAGTCCCGGCCATGATTGTTACATGACTGATATGTTGTGAATAGACCGGAGGGCATAATGGGATGAATTTCGGGTGGTATACGTGAGAGCCGGGCAGGAGTAATATCTTTCTATCATGATATTCTCACTGTCTCTGCTTTTTGTGGCGCTGCTTTTCTATTATTTGCGCACTAGACCAAAGACGGTCGAGAATTCTATCTTTTTTGCTGTTTGTTGGTTTTTCTTAAGTGCAGGCTTGTTTCGTGGCTTGGATGATTTGGATTGGTTTATATCCTATGTGGATGACGGTGGAATGACCCTATTCTTAGGATGGATGGTTTTAGGGATTGTCTTGTATATTGTGTGCCCGAACTCCTCTTCATCGAGGCATCAGGAAACCGACGCATCTGGGCCGGAAACGGAAGTGGAGAATATCGAATCGTGATACAGCAATACTGTAATTCGATTGAAACCGAGCTATTGCACGATTGGGGGTAAGATGATGACACCGAAAGAACGGATGATGAGGGCCCTGAGCCGGGAAAAACCGGATCGTTTGCCTTGTACAATTCACCAATGGCAGCAATTTCATCTCGACAATTATATGGACGGGCTGGATGCTTTGGCAGCGTTTGAACGTACGGGAATGGATGCGGCCATCCAGTATTTCGAGGCCATGGGGCAGTTCTGGATTCCGAATGCCGAACTATACATTGTCCAAACTCCCGAATGGCGGGAAGAGATTGAGGTTGTGGATCCCAATCCCACCAATAAGATCTTGCACCATACCATCACCACGCCCGGAGGTGTTTTAACCTACAAGACCGGCGGCAACCTCACCACGACATGGATAACTGAATTTCTGGTCAAAAAACATGAGGATCTGGATTTGATCAAAAAGTACATGCCTGTTGCAAAACTGGACCGTAAGGCCATTGCCGCTGCCTATGATGAAGTCGGGGACAAGGGCATATTGCGCGGCTTTGTGTGGGGCGACCAGGCGGGGTGTTGGCAACATGCGTGTTGTTTGATGGATGCTGAGGATTTGATCTTGGAGACGGTGGATCACCCGGATTGGGTGCACCGCTTCATGAAGGTTTTACTCGATAAGAAACTCCGGTTTATTGAGGAATCCCTTACCGCCGCGAAATTCGACCTTATCGAAACCGGTGGTGGCGCGGCCAGTGATACGTTGATATCTCCGTCTCTGCACCGTGAGTTTTGTTTACCTTATGATCGTGAAATTCATCGCGCGTTGCATGATGCCGGACATATCTGCACCTACCACACCTGTGGCGGCATGATCCACATCTTGGATTTGATTGTCGAAAATGAGGCTGATGCCTCAGAGACTCTCTCCCCGCCGGGAATTGGCGGCAATATCATAGATCCAAAAACAGTGACAGAAGCCTATGAAGGCAAGGTGGCCATGATCGGTGGTATGGACCAGATGGCGTTTTTGACGCGGGGCACCCCTGAGCAGATTCGGGCCGAGGTACACCGGCTCTTTGAGGGATTCGGCAAAAATGGGGGCTATATCATGTCCGGTTGCGACCACTTTTTCGATGCCCCGGCCGCGAATTTATGTGCCTATGCTGAAGCCGCGCGTGAATGCACCTATTAACCGTTCTTTAGGTAGCAGGATTTCAATCGCCCGGTGGCTATCGCACAACGGGATGATGCTCTTTGAGGTGTAGATATGAATATCTACTTCCTACCATGGACGCTTTAAATTTAGCGCTTCCGGCTGTTTCGGGATGACATAAAGTTCGAAGTTCCATTTGCCCGGGCCACCCGGCGAATCTTCAAGATAGATGGTTGCGCGATAGCCATTCTCGGCCGTTGGTTGTTCCAATACAAAGGGATGGCGGGGTCTCGATTCGATGTTGCGGACTACCACTGTTACTTCTTGTTGAGGTAACGGATTGATGAATTTATGCTTCATATGATTGATCGGGCTATCGCGGATGTGTTTCACGTCCAAATTGTCTCCGGAAACATAAAGCATATCGCGCCCATCGATGCTCCCTTCCCATTGCAGGATTTGGATTGCGTCTCCCCCGTGTTCACGAAGAATTTCATTATAGTGGTTCTGTTGTTTTTCGATGATTGTATCGATTTCATCCATCGAGGGGGCCTTCGCAAGAATCGTTTCCGCTTTTTCTAAATCCTCCAATGCCATGTTTGCACAAGCGAGCAGCTGGTCGATTCCGAATAGCCGGTAACGTTCGGCGGTTTGGTGATAAAAATGTTCTTTGGTCTGTTGTAATTCTCCAGCCAGTGTTTGAAGCCGCCTTTTTGATGCTTCGTTCCGATCATTACGGTAATTGAAATAAGCGAAACAGATCTTAACATAAAGGTTGTTTGTTCTTATCAGTGCATACGTTGAATCCAATGCATCCTGTACTTCATCGGCCAGAGACTGCGGCTCGATCTTGGATTTTGCTTTCTTGAAAATTTTCAGCATGCGTTCTGAGGTTTCAAGCCCCCGATCCAAGAGCCGTACTGTCTCTTTTTCGCGTCCCAAGCAAGGTTTAATCATAGTTGAGGCCAGCCAATCGAGATGCGCTTTGCCATAATCGATTTCGGGAATACCCTGCATCGGGAAGATATTGTCGCGAAGGTGTGGCAACGTGTTCCATTTTTTGCTTTCCGCCACCGGCTTGATATAAATGCCGTCTTTGTAGGCCTGGGATGAAAGCATATAGATTTTCCCCATTGGTTTGGCTGCCGCTTTGCCAAAATGAATGGCCGCAAAGTCCTCGGCTATGGTGCGTAAATTCTCATAAGGATTCCAAGCGAGGCGCAATGCGGTATAGGCCGTAACACCGCCGGTACCCCAATCTGGTTGGGCCGGAGCGTCAAAGCCGAGGCCGGTAACGTTTGTCGGTTCTGCTTTTAAAACTGTTTTGAGGCCTCTTTGGTAATAAGGTCCGGGGAAACTGGCAAAAAGGCCGGGGCCGCTGGTGTGATACTCCATTGCCTCGAATTCAACAATGGTTGAATGGGGTGTCAGATTAAAAGTCGGATTGAAGGGTTGATAGTACCAACGATCAGTAAGCGTAATTTTAGGCTCAATAAACAAGTTTTTTACCGGGATTTCGTTGGTAAAGATGCCGCTAAATACTTCGGGATTGGTGTGTTGTTCCGAATCGCTGGTAACCCAGGTCCGGTGGTAATACAGTTTATTGAACTCTCCAACAACAACCTCGTGAATCTTTTTCACAAAAGTCCGGTAACGCTTTTCGAGTGTCCATTCAGGAGCCTGGTCCTGCATGTGCATAATATCGATGATTTCGTAATTACCCCAATTCTGTGTGGATTCACCCGTGCGGATGCCAACACCATCAATCTCGGGAAGGGTGTTGAGCAGTTTTCGGTATTTTTCCTGTATTGCCTTCCAAAAAGCGGGGTCGGATAAAGAAACCTTCGCGCCGCATTCTTTTAGCAAAGAGGGGTGATAGGTGAACTCATCCCCGTATGTGAAATATTTCAAATGCAGGGCATGTGCGTAATCGATGAGCTCTTTGGTTTCGGCAATTTTCTTTTGATTTTCAGAGCGTTCAAATTCGGAATCCCACGAGATTAGATTGAGTGGATTCTCTCCCGAAACCCAGGTTAGCCCGTGCCGCAGGCAGCTACGCAATCCTTCTTTGGTTTTTGCCGGTCCCCCCTTGGCTTGTGGTGGATGGCGGATTGGTAGAGCGGGAACGCGAGTGAGGTTGAGTTTTGGAATTTCTTTATCAACACGCATCCTGTCCCAAATCCAATAAAGGCCGTAAACATCTCCAAGCAGCGAACCGCCGGATATAACAAGTATTCGCGATTCGCCGTGTTTCAGTGTTCGTATTTCGTATCCCTGATCGCTATCGAGTTCTTGCAGTTCCAATTGGCCTTGAGCGAGTAGATCGGCGGTCAGATTGTTTTGCTGCGGTCCGCCGACAGCGATTGTGTTTCCTTTTAAATCCGCATCCGGCGATGTTACCTCAAAGTGAATTCCGAGTTTTTCGCCATCACGAATTAGGTCCTCAATGCAGACACGAATGGCCTCATCGTTCTTATAGGAATCATTCAAGGCAATGTGCCATGTCTCCTCTGCCCGTGCGGAGATTGATAGAATCGATAAAAAGAGCAGGGAGGCAGTCACAGAGAAAAAACAGCGCAAACTCATACGAATCACCTTTTGAATCTGAAATTTATTATGGAGACAAGATTGTAGGCTTTGAGGCTGGCTAAGCGCAATAGCCTGAGTGGAGAGTGAAGTTGCTTGTACAGACGATGAATTGTCTTAAGTAGTGTCTAAAGTCTTCTTATTATTGGTATCCAAACCACCACCGGGCCAGAAAATAGCAAAAAGAAACCCCGGCGCCGAAAGGCTTTGCCGGGGCAGATGAGAGGGTGTTGATTGCAGATTGTTCCTTAGCTCTGTTCCTTTGTATTTTGCAGCATGCAGATGCAAAGAGATGAAGCATCCAAATGGTTATTTCGATTTGACCGCGACATCCTCTGTGTAATACTCGATCTCCCGATGATATTCACGGTATGGCTCTATTCCGGATGCCGCAATTGTGGATGAAAAATTGTATTGAATGCGTTCGATCCAATTATCCTGTTCGTCATAGACATAGCTGGTTGTTTGCCAATTGGGATTAATACTGCCGGTGTTGTATTGCACGTGGAGCACAGGATTCTGTTTGTAGTCATACGCATTTAAATATTTGCTTTCGACTGTTCCATCTGATGCATAATCTGTTCTTTCTGTTCTTAAACCGTTGTCGCCGTAGACGGCATCCCATTTTCCGGTGATATTGCCTTCAGCATCTTTGTAGACGGTTAATATTCGCCTTCCATCATTGTCATTCACATATCCCTCAAGATGGATCAATTTTCCATTCATATCATACAATTTCTTCTGAATTTCATAGCCACGCTCATCGTAAATCCGCTCGTAATTGGTTTGCCCGATGATCTTTCCTTCTGGATCGTATTTGCTGTCTTGGAGCACATTTCCATGCTCATCATAGGTATACTTTGTTATTGATGTGATTTCGTCATTGCCTTTGTATTGTGTCGAAGCGATCCTCAGTCCGTTCTCACCGTGTTCGTTAACTGTTCGGTTTTGGACTGTTCCATCCGCATCCATTCGCGTTGATTCGATGAGGAAGCCTTCCGGGCTAAAGCGATTAATTTGTTTGTATTTTATCTTAGGAGCATTCTCCCCCGGAGGAGTCACGGCATTGTCAACCATATGGTCTATGACCGTCATGATGGTTTGCGCCACGTGGCCCTTAAGATGCATGCTTTCCCAGTTATTTGCCGATCCTGAAAAAGTATTGCCCGCTTGTAGAAGGAAAACAAGAATCGATATCTGTAATAAACGCATCAGTAGCCCTCCTAGAGCAATGATAGCAAACTGAAGATGCGGAGCCCCCTGCACAGATGAGGTCCCCACACCTGGTTTGTGCGTCTGGCTAGAATATATCGCGAGCCGTGCCGGATGTCCGGCAAAACTCTGGAATTTCCTCCCGCAAGTAATCATGCAAACCGTAATTCAGCCTCTTTGTTTCTTTTAGTTTGACTGTTCGATTGCGTCATCTGCGAAATACTTGATTTCCCGTTGATATTTACGGTGCAGCTCCGGTCCGGATCTAAATTTATGCGACATGAATGAGAGCGTTTTGTTTTCAATCCAATTACCTTGTGCGTCATAAACATAGCTGGTTGTCCACCAGCTGGGATAAGCAGTACCCGATGCGTAGTGCGCGCTTAACACTCGGTTCCCTTTATTATCGTAAGCGTATAAATGCTTTTGTTCTCCAATTCCATCGGCCATATAATCGATTCCATCGGCCACATAATCGATGCTTTCTGTCTTTAGGCCTTTTTCACTGTAAATGTCTTTTCTTTTTACGATAATATTGCCATCCGCGTCTTTTCTGATTGTCTGTACCGGATTGCCGCAATTGTCATAGAGATATTCTATTGAACTGACTAATTTTCCATTTTCATTGTATGTCTTTTTTTGAATTTCATAGCCTTGGTCGTCATAAATCCGTTCGTAAGATTTTTGCTCAGTAAGATTGCCTTTAGGATCGTATTCTTTGCTTTCGATGCAATCGTCGTGATCGTTGTAAACATACTTCGTGATTGATTTGAGCTGATTACTCTTTTCATAAATTGTTCTTTTAATTTCATTTCCGTTTGTATCATGTTCGAAAACCATTCGGTTGACAACTTCGCCGTTTTCATTCAAACGTATCGACTCGATGAGATAGCCATCGGGATTAAAACGATGAATTCGTGTATAAAATCTCACTGGGGTAATTGAAGAAGAAACAGAATTTTCGTCATCTGTTGAATAAGTGGTAACCGTTGTCGCCGTTTCGGCTACGCAGCCTTTTAGGTTTCTGCTTTCCCAATCGTTTTCCACTTCTGCAACGGCGATGCCTGCCACAAGAAGATAGGCGATCATTGAAATGGCCGGTAAATGCATCGTAGGCCCTCCTAGAGCGATATTTGCTGACTACAAATGCGGAACCCCCTACACAGATGAGGTCCCCACACCTGATTTGTGCGTCTGGCTAGAATATATCGCGAGCCGTGCCGGATGTCCGGCGAAACTTCGGTAATTTCCCAACGGATAGCTACTTTGTTACTCCTTGCTGGATAACCTGGATGACCTCGGCGATCTGTTTGGCTTCCGCAGGGCCTGTGAATGCCTCGCCTTGGACCAGTGCCTCGCAAACCGGCGCCGGATTCATCCAGCAGGTGTTCAGGTAGCCGATAATTCCTCCCTGTTGGTCACGCTGTGATGCCTCAAGCAGTGCCAAAGCGGCGTCCTTCTTATTCCATGTACCCGGCCAAACCCGAAAGCCTTTATCCTGGAAGATCTTCAAAGAGGGATAGTCATCCCGTTTGCCGTAATGCCAATCGCAGATAATGATGTCGTTCGGAATCTTACCGATGGCCGGAGCGGTACCGTTGATGCTGGCTTCCCATTTTCCATATCCGGTGGCCTGCCCATCCAGCAGCCGGTCGCCCCACATCAACATGCTGACTTTCTTGGTTTTAACCAAATGCCGGTAGTAATCATTTACTGCTTTGGCAAAGAGTTCGGCGGGATCTTCATCTTTGCAGCGCGGGCATTCTTTACTGGCGATGATAAACACTTCATCCATGCCCACGTGGAAGGCATCGGCTTCGAAGGCATCGATCAGTTCGTCCATTAAATCAAAGACGATATCGTTGATGTCCGGATGCAATGGGCACCAACTGCGGCAATAGAATTCTTTGCTATCGACGGGGATGTCGGGGATCTCTTCAAATTCCGGATGGGCTTTAAGCAACGCGCCGGGGGGCTCTTTCCAGGATTGATGGCCCAGGCAATTCATCAGCGGAATGATACGAATGCCGTGTGCGCGGCAAAAATGGGCCAGGTCGTGGGCCTCTTCATGAGTAAGGCCGTTCCCCGAGGCTATCTCAGGATGGGATTTGAATTGGAAGTTATAGCCAACCTCCAACACGATTGTATTCACACCCCACGGCGCCAGGCATTGTTCCACAGCTTGTTTGAAAACCGGAATGCCATCCGGGCGAAGGTTGTTAAAATGCACGCCTTGCCATGCTGAGTGCTTTGTTTCGGCGCATTTTGTACAGGTTTTCGGACCGGTGGCGCATCCGCCAAAGAGCAGCGCTAGAAATAATCCGCTCAGGAGCAAGCTGTACAGTCCATAAGCCCAAAGGCTTGAATAAACTTTGTTGAATTTGTATCGCCGAATCATGGTCCCCACTCCTGTGAATCTTGTATTGATTCTTCGAATTTATGGACTTTAGAAAAAAGTGTGCGCATATTGGCCGAATGAGACGCGGTAACTGCGCGGGGTGGCATCGCTGCTTTGGTCTTTCAGTAAATGCGATTTCCAAATATCCCCGTTTGATATCAGCCCATTGGAGGAGATATATGGCACGGACTGCCCGGCGGCAATGGTCCAGGCCACATCGTTATAATCCCGGTCCGGCGCGGCGGCGATAAACACCCAGTACGCACCCAGGCTGCCATTGGGGCAGTGGCTGGTGCCGTAGGTATAAAAAATCCCCGGCGCGAAAGGATCGGTGGGGATAGAGCCGATATAGGCGATGGGGGTGGTCAGTTGTCCGTAAATGCGTCCGTCGTTATTGATGTCGTAACAATCCAGCCCGATTTCGGCGCATGTTTTTCCCCAACGTTGACTGCCCCATTGATCCAAAACACAATCTTCGGGACGGCCGGTGCCCTCGTAGCCCTGATCGTTGCCATCCACCATCCAGGTGTTGGATTCCATATGCCGGATCACATTCTGATCAAACAGCATCTTTATATCCGAGTATGACCGGGCCAGATTGGCCCGAGTCCGGGCATTCATAAAATTAGGCACAGCGATAGCCGCCAATATCCCGATAATCGCCACCACAATCAGCAACTCAATTAATGTGAATCCCTTGTTCATCATTGTTCCTGCCATGTGTCATGTGCGCGTGCATGACCGTGTTCCATTGGCCAACAGTAACACACTTCAGAACCCATGTGCAGCCGGAGAGGGAGGGAGATGTTCTGCTTTTGGGAAGGCGAAATGCGTATAACCTGAAGTATGTTGTCTGATGATACGTTCAAATATCCGATAAACATGACACATACATATCATCCCCCATTCGCGATAAGCTTGCGGCTTGATGAATACGCAATGGAACATAGGCCGGTGGATACGTCGAGGTTCGCGCTGGCTATTGAATAAAGCCGGGCCACGCGGGTTTATGGTGTTGGCGGTATTGCTTCTATTACTCGCAGGATGTGCCGAACGTGAGGAATCCGTAAAACGTGATTTGGAAGCGTTTTTTACGCCCGATGGAATCATGCGGGTTTGTGTGCCGCAGGGGACCGATACTGTTGAAGTGTTTTCCGGCAATGAACGCGTAGCCTGGGCGTATCCCCGTGGGGGCGATGAAACAGAAATCCCCTTTCAATGGCAGACCGGCGCGGTTTATACCGTGCGTACCGAAAACGGCGATGAGGTCCGGGTGCAAGCGCCGGAATCAATACCGCTTTTGGCTGTACGCCTCCATGCGCCATTGGGGCAGACACCGCATGAGTTTTTTATTCAAGACCTGGAGACCGTTCCCGAATTGCACCCGTATGCGCTTCCTGTTCAGCCTGGGGAACGTCTGGACCTGATGCTGGAGATTGAAAAACTGCGTGTTTCTGATCCTATTGAAGTTAACATTTCCACGGAAAAAGATCCGGGTGCGGCGGATGAGTACTCTCTTGTCGAGACTTGGGCGGACAATCATGCGGTGCTGAATTTGGAGTTCGATAAGGCTATCTTTACTGCGCGTGTGCAAGCGGGTGAAAGCATCCCTCATGACCGTTTACGGTTGGTGGCGCAGGTAGGAAATTTGCGTTTGCCGTTTGAATTGCGTTTCACCCCTTCGCAATTGAATTCGGAACAGATCGAACTTGTCGCGTGGAATATGCCCACCGATGCCGGCGGCGCGTATGAAAGCGGACAGCCACGCGACCGGTTGGCAATGCCCAATCCGGTATGGGACCGTATCGCGGTTTGGTTCGGACTGCGCCCGCAGACTTTTAATTATTTACAGCCGTTTGCATTTCAGACCTTGGAACTTCGCAACCAAAGTCCGCATCCCGTAACCTTGCTGGCGGTAAGCGATGTGCTCCATCCCCAGACCGGCGGGAGTGTGGATTATTTTGAACCGCCACGCTGGCACAGCGGAGGAGCGATACGGCGTACAGCGGTTTTTGTGGAGATCGGCCCGGGCAAAACCGAACCGTGCGTTTTACCTTTGCATATCAAAGCCGATACACCGGCGGGAACCTATCTGCGGAAAATTAAAATCTATCCGCTTGGCTCGGACCGTCCTTTGTTGGAACTGCAAAGCCCGCTGGGAGTTACTCGTTCCCAACCATTCCTGACATTGTGGGTTCTTTTTTCGGTTGTGCTGACACTGCTTTGGCTGGTTTTATTGTTGGTCTTTTATCGCGCTCTGGTGCGTTGGCTTGGTGTGCGCGCGCTCGTGCTCTTGTCGCTTTTGGGAGCGCTGCAATTTTGTTTACAGCTTTTAGGCGGTTGGGTATCGAGCCTGTTTTATGCGCTGCTGGGGCCGTTTAACTGTTTGGTGGGAGGATTTTTAACGGAACTGCTGACCTATCTTTTGGTGACCAGCATACTCTGTCTTTTGCCGCGTGTGGGTGCGATGACATTGGCGGGCGCGGTGACATATCTCATGGGCGCAATGATGTTCGGCTCGGTCGGATTGACCGATTTTCTTTTTGTCGGATCGGCAATCGCTTTTCGGGAGCTGTTTTTATTCGTATTTGGTGTAACCACCATTAAAAAAGATATACCGCAACCGCCCCGGCTTTTGCCGATGATGCTGGCTCTGGGGATTGCCGATGCGGCGGCTACGCTGACTTCGTTGTGCGCCATGGCGGTGTTTTACCGGCTCTTTTATGCCGATTGGTATTTTGTGTTGAACGTGGGCGTCACCGGCTTTCTCTACACTTGTATCGGAGTGTGGCTGGGACAGCGTTTGGGAATGAGTTTGCGGAAGGTGCACGCGTGATCGAGGTTCAAGGATTGAATGTTCGTTACCCGGGCCGCGCCGCGCCGACGCTGGCGGATGTTGACTTGCGCGTGCGCTCGGGCGAACTGGTGTTGCTGAGCGGTCCTACCGGTTGCGGGAAATCCACATTGCTCAATTGCCTGAATGGTGTCCTGTTTCACGAAAGCCAGGCGGAAATCACCGGCGAAGTGATTTTGGAAGGACGCAATGCGCGGGAGATTCCCCTTACGGAAATCTGCCGATTGACCGGCTCCGTGTTTCAAAATCCCGATTCCCAAATATGTACGGGCACAGTCGAGACCGAAGTTGCATTCGGATTGGAAAACTTAGCTGTTGCTCCTGAAGAAATCGATATACGTATTGAAACAGCGCTTACCCGTGTGGGACTAGCGGCTGAACGGCATCAACGCACCGCCGTGCTTTCGGGCGGACAAAAACAACGTTTGGTTATTGCCTGCGCTTTGGCGATGCAACCGCGAATTCTTTTGCTGGATGAACCGGTCAGTCAACTGGACCCGGAAGGCGCGGCGGAAATTCTGAATGTGATTGCACGCCTTAAAACAGAGCATGAACTCGGAGTGCTGATTGTTGAGCATCGTTTGGAAGACACGGTCAATCTGGCCGAGCGTGTGGTGCTTATGGCCGGCGGGCGTATCGTTTCCGACCGGCCTACCACGGAAGCGTTTCATGATCTCTCAAAAATACGCAGCCTGGGGCTGACTGTTCCGCACTTGCCGGATCTATTCGAGCGGGCCGGTTCGGATCAGAGGCCGCTTAATCCCGAAACTGCACCGTTGCTGCAAATCAAATCTCAACCGGAGACATGTATATCCCCAACCTCGGAGCGAGAGAAGGACACAGTTTGCCGTATCGAGGATTGCGCATTTCGGTATGGGAAGACTGAACCTTGGGTGTTGCAAGATTTATCGGTTGAAATTCAACATGGCGACTGTGTTGCGCTTTTGGGCGCAAATGGTTCAGGGAAATCGACGCTTTTGCATATCTTGGCCGGAGCGCGGCAGCCGGTGCATGGGAAAATTTCTTGGAGTTTTCAGAATGAGTCTGGGGCCGATGATACGCGCCATCCATTTGGGCTCGTGGTGCAAAATCCGGACTTGATGTTGTTGCAAGAGACTGTGTTTGGGGAACTGGAATTCGGGCCGTACCATTTGGGCTTTTCTGAGACCGAAAGAGAAGAACAGGTCGCGCGGACGCTTCAGCAGATGGGGCTTGCTGATTTAGCCGAAGAGACACCTTTTACGCTGTCACGCGGGCAACGCTTACGTACTGCGGTGGGATCGGTGCTTTCGATGAAGCCTCGTGTTCTGCTTCTGGATGAACCCACCACCGGCCAGGACCGTGAGCAGATCGAACGTATGATGCGCGGATTGACCGGAATTGACGCGGATGGAAACAATCATCCAATCTTCGATTTGGTGGTCTTTTGTACGCATGATATCGATACCGCCGCACGTCATGCGAACCGGGTTTTGGTATTGCATGAAGGCAATCTCTTATTGGATGGACCGCCGGGTACGGTGCTTTGGGATGAAGATGTATTGCGCAAAGCCAGTATCCGTTTGACCGGTGTTCAACGCTATGCACGCCGTTTGGGTGTGAAGGCGCTCGATGTTGAGCAACTTTCGAAACTCATTATGCCGGGAGGTGCGATCTAAATGCGGCTCATCTTCCGACATCAAGATCATGCTCCGCTGAGCCGGATGGATGTGCGCCTTAAGATCGGCATCGGCGCGGCACTGTCGGTTGGCTCGGTATTGATCGATAGTGTTGCTTCGCTGGGTATTTTGGCGTTGATCGGCATGCTTATCTGTTGGTGCGCGCGTCCCAACCGCCTGCAAATCCGAGTTATTGTGACTTCGGCCCTGTTTTTGGTGTGGGGCGTAATGTTTAGCCAGGGACTTTTTTACAGCGAATTTCCGCGCACCGTATGGATCAGGATTCTGCCGCAAGGAACCATTTTTAAAGACGGTTTATGTATTTATGCCGAAGGTGTACGCCATGGTTTGGTCCAATCACTGCGTATGATCACGATGGTCCTGACCGGCTATGCCATCTGTTTTACAACCGAGCCGGACCGTTTCTTCCGGGGCCTGGTGGCGATGCGTATACCGTTTGCGTTATCGTTTATGGCCGTGACCGCGATCCGTTTTATCCCCGTCGCCGCCCAGGAATTTTCCACAGTGCGCACAGCCATGCGGCTCAAGGGTTATGTGCCGTTCCGCAATGGCCTGCGTGATACACTCGTTACTGAAGTAGCCAGCCTGCGTCCTGTTTTGGCCGGAACCATCCGCCGTTCACAGGAGGTCGCGCTTTCGATTGTTACGCGTGGATTCTCGCTCGATCATCCCCGTACTTCGCTGCACAGCGAACGGCTGAATGCGGCGGATTGGATTTTATTGTGGATACTGTTGTTCGCAGTTCTGTTTTTAACCGGCTGCAAACTGTTATTTTGGCTGTATCAACAGGAATTCTACTACAGCACCGATCTGCGTGTTTTGTATCAGTTTGTGCGGGATTGGCTCTGAGCGGTGTTTGGCTGCCTATTCACTTATTTACGGGCAGGGCTTCATTTTATGGGTAGTTTTTCGAGCCATACTGTCTGACCTTTATTATCCAAGGATTCGATCTGAACCCGCATATTCTTTGCATCTATGGCAACAATTTTAAAGTCGCCAAGCATGGACTCAACCACGTCGCCAATGGATACGACTTTTTTCTCAAATTTATAGTCCTGGATGACGGCCTTCTTTGCCGTGCACAACAAAACAGAATAACCTGCTCCTATAATTTTTTTGGGTAAGACTTTTGTTTCTTTTTTAGGAGGTTCAAAAAGTTCTACTGCATTGCGAACAAAGGCACGTTCTTCATTGTCCAACTGATCGAATAACCGGCTATTGCGAAGATCGAAACAACGGCGGGGACGGCCGTCTTTGCTGTCTTTATTCGCGCCATTGTGAAAACACCATCCGGCCGCGCCCCCCTCCATGGCTTCCATAAGATCCCGGCGGAAATACCATTCGGTCGGCGCCCAATCCCCCGATGGATAACCTCTCCGGAACGGCTCTTGATAATGCACCGGTACAGTCCGCCCGATGTCTTTCATCCATGCGTAATACTCTTCGGTCTTTTCTTTTGTTTCCACGGGTGAGCTGGCGTGGCGTGGACGGTGAGGGGTTATGAAATCCAATCCGATCAGCTTCACATTCTTTTCAACATGTTCGCGCGGCAAATCTCCGCCGAAAGATGCCGTGACCAATCGTTTGGGATCGAGGTCCCGGAGCTGTTTGCGCAATTCCGCCAATTCGGCAGAAGTTACTTGACGCGAATCATGGACATTGCGCTCATTGGCCATATCCAAATACCAGTTTTCGTAGTCTTTGAGTTCGGTTACAAGATTAGATAAAGCGCGGCCCAGTGTTTCTTTGTCTTTTAAGCAATCTTTGTCCAGCGGACCATATCCACGCGATACGGTTACATCGACAATCATTCCCCGGCGGTCGCATTCCTTAATCAGCCAATTCAGTTTTTCCATGTATTCTGGGCGAATCTCCCCATAACCATCCACGGCCGAAACATCGTTATCGTAAGCTGTCCAATTGGCCCAAACGCGTATCCAGTTGAAGTGATACTCCTGCATATCGTCCAGGTCTTGAAGGATGGTTTCTTGATCCGCCCCCAAGGCTCCGTAATAGCTGATCCCATAAAGAAAGACCCGCTTGCCGTTAATCGTGAAGTTCTTTTCCGTGATACCCAGGCGGGTCCATGCGTTGGCGTCTGAAGCGATCCCGAAAAATACGGCTGTCAGCGCGAAAAGCACGATCCAATTGATCTTATTCATTCCGTATTACCCGTTATTTGCCGATAAAGATCTATATGAGAATTATACGTATAGCACGATAGACTTGTAACAGTGGTTGCCAATCATGCAGGGATTGATAAAAAACGCCCGCAAGCATGGTGACCTGCGGGCGCTCAACTTTTGGATTTTAACAAACCGATTACATGTCGGCGCAGATCTGGGCGACTTCATCGCCGATCCGGCTGGTTGAGTAACCGGCTTTTTTAATGTCGCTGACACTCAAGCCCGGGAGCCGTTCGGAGCCGAGGAATTCGGCCATGGCTTTGTCCAGGATTTGTGCGGCTTCATCTTCGCCAAGATGCTCGAGCATCATTTGAGCGGAAGCGATAGCGGCCATCGGGTTGATGACATTCTGGCCGGTGTATTTGGGAGCCGAACCGCCGATGGGTTCAAACATCGAGGTCCCTTCGGGATTGATGTTGCCGCCTGCGGCCACGCCCATACCGCCTTGGACCATCGCGCCCAGGTCAGTGATGATATCGCCGAACATATTGCCGGTTACGATAACATCGAACCATTCCGGATTTTTGACCATCCACATGGTGGTGGCATCCACGTGCGCATAATCACGTTTGATTTCCGGGTAGTCTTTTTCGCCCATCGCATGGAAGGCGCGTTCCCAAAGACCGTAGACATAGGTCAAGACGTTGGTCTTACCGCAAAGTGTGAGGGTATTGCCCTTATTGCGTTTGCGTGTGTAGTCAAATGCATACTTGAGGCAACGGTCCACGTCGAAGCGGGAATAAACCATTTCTTGGATCGCGATTTCATTGGGTGTGTCCTGCTTAATCACACCGCCGGTGCCTGTATACAGTCCGGCGCAGTTTTCACGCACGACAACAAAATCGATCTCTTCCGGCCCTTTGTCTTTAATCGGGGTATACACGCCCGGATAGAGTTTGACCGGACGCAGGTTAATGTATTGATCCAACTCAAAACGCAACCGGAGTAGAATTCCTTTTTCAAGAATTCCGGGTTTGACATCGGGATGGCCGATCGCACCCAAAAAGATTGCATTGAACTGGCCTAATTCTTCTGCTGCGCTGTCCGGCAGGACTTCCCCCGTGGCGATATAACGGTCGCCGCCGAAGTCATATTCTTGCGTCTCCAATTTGAATCCGCATTTCTTCTCCAGCGCGTTCAGCACCTTCATTCCTTCTGCAACAACTTCCGGTCCTGTCCCGTCGCCGGGCAGGATCGCTACTTTATGAGACGCCATTGAATGCCTCCTGGCTCAAATCTGTTTTTTCTAAGAACGCGAAGTTCTCTGTATAGCGTTGCCGCCACCCCCGCTCAAGCATCAGGTTGAGAAGTCCGCTTTGCAGAACTGTTTGCTCCGCAGTTGCCGGCCTGCGGACCGCCGCAACAGAATGCTTGTTTATGAGAACTGACGGATTGGAATATCCGGAGGCGGGAGGGATTCCCGCCCCCGGATGTAGCCTTCAATTTAGGTTTTATTGTACCGGGAGCCGATACGCACCGCTGAGGTTTACGGTTCGTTACGGACCGCCTCTTCGTCACGCTCGGTGGCCGCCAAGAGACGGTTAACCGCATCCACAAAGGCCATGACGCTGGCTTTCAGCACATCGGTATGTGTGCCCCGGCCGTGGCCGCTCCGGTGGCCTTGGGTAATCGATACACGGGCGTTGCCCTGAGCATCGGTGCCCCGGGTAATGGCCGAGACATTGTAATCGGTCAGGACAGTATCCTCAGTGCCGGTCAGTTTTTTGACCACACTGAATGCCGCGTCCAAGGGACCGTCGCCGGTGCCTTGGCCCACAAATTCTTGGCCTTCTTTTTCGAGGATAATATCCGCGGCGGGCGCTTCGCCGTCTGTCGAAATGGACATCTTTTTCAAGATGAATTTCGAACCGTCATCGCCCTCTTGCGCATCGGCCAAGGCGAAAAGATCTTCGTCATAAATCGTCTTTTTCTTGTCGGCCAAGATCTTGAAGCCCTCAAAGGCTTTCTCGAACGATTCATCCGGCAAGGTCAGGCCCAAAGCTTCCAGACGTGTTTTAAAGGCGTGGCGGCCCGAGTGTTTGCCGAGCACTAAATTCTCACCGGTCCAGCCCACTTTTTGCGGATGCATGATTTCATAGGTCGTACGCTCTTTGAGTACGCCGTCCTGGTGAATCCCCGCCTCATGCGCAAAGGCATTTGCGCCCACAACCGCCTTGTTCGGCTGGGGATCGATACCTGTGAAACGCGACAACATACGGCTGGTTGGGTAAATGGTTTCGGTTTTGATATTGGTCTCGAATCCGAAACAATCTTTGCGTGTCGCCAGGTTCATCACGAACTCTTCCAGCGATGCATTTCCGGCGCGCTCACCGATACCGTTAATAGTGCATTCGACCTGACGCGCGCCCGAACGGACCGCTGCCAAGGAGTTCGCCACCGCCAAACCCAGATCGTTGTGGCAGTGCACCGAGAAGACGGCCTTGTCGCTGTTGCTCACGTTCTTGATGACAAATTCGATCATCTGGCCGTATTCCCACGGATTGCTGTAGCCGACCGTGTCCGGCAAGTTGATCGTTGTGGCTCCGGCTTCAATCGCCGCCTCGACCACTTCGCAGATGTAATCGCGTTCGGAGCGGGCTGCATCCTCGGTCGAAAACTCCACGCTGTTGGTGTGGTCTTTGGCGCGTTTGACCGCATCGATGGCGATCTGTTTGACGACCGAATATTCCTTTTTCAGTTTACGTTCCACATGCACGGGGCTTGTGGCGATGAAGGTATGGATGCGCGGGCGGGGTGAGTATTTCACAGCCTCCCAGCAACGGTCGATGTCTTTAGGCATGGCCCGGGCTAAACCGCAAATCTCCGGCCCTTCGATCTCTTGGGCCACTTTTTTGACCGATTCGAAATCGCCGGGCGATGAAATCGGGAAACCGGCTTCAATAACATCTACACCCATACGCGCTAACTGACGGGCCATTTCCATCTTTTCGTGCAAATTCATCGAAAAGCCGGGTGACTGCTCGCCGTCGCGCAATGTCGTGTCGAAAATAATGATTTTGTCACTCATGATCGTACCTCAATGGTTTTCGGAACCCTGGTTTGTGGGGTTTCCGTAACGAGTTGTTTTGTTGCATTACCGCGCGAAAAACAGTTGCCGCGCGCCCGTTGACTGTGCCTGTATCCATTCGGTCCTAAATTTGTGCACAGTTCGCTAAGGTCGCTTTCTTCGGCTAGATCGAGTTGCACGGAAACCACCACCTTTCGTATTTGGCGTTTGAACCGGGGCCCCCTCTGCGTCATGGTTAAGGTTCATGACACCATTGAGGCGGAACAATTAAAAAAACCCCGCTCCTGATCACTCAGGGGCGAGGCTTTGGTTTCGTCTCGCGGTACCACCCTGATTTGCTCCGGCCGCATCATCGGTTGAGTGCGGTTGGTCCGGGGCCTTCATTCGCCGCTGTAACGGGCGGGCCCGGTCCGGCTTACGCAACGCTCGGGATTTGAAAGTGAGCGCCTTCAGCGGGACGGCTCAGAGGCGAGTTCAGCATATTGGGAGTCCGGCTCACACCAACCACCGGCTCTCTCGGCTCCCAAGGGACGCCTACTACTCCTCGTCACAGCCTGTAAGCATAGATTTGTAGAGGCTGACTATACCCACACGACCGGACCGTTCAATGGTAACCGCCATAATTGTTTTTTCCCTGCTGTCCACCCTAACTCTCCCCGGCTATCTCCAATGGGGTGGCCCAGACACGCGCTGGCGCGTCTGGGTGCGTTAGCACAAGAGGCGGTATGAAACTCTGCCAACCTCAAAAACTATCTCCCCATCCACCAACTTCTTCTAACACCAAAACCATGTCCTGAAAGGACAACAGGTTACAGCCCCAGGCAAGCGTAGCGCAGCCTGGGGTTAAGAACCTTAAAGACTCCGGCCCTGTAAGGGCCGCAGAAATAATAAACACTTTGAAAATCTTCTCTCCATCCACCAACTCCCTCAAACACCCACACCAAGCACCGAAGGTGCGTAGCAAGCGGAGCCCAGGGCAAAGTTTGGACGCCAAAGGCGGACGAACGTCGCCCTGGGTTATGGTCCCCAAAAAATCCTAAGCGCTGTAAGTGCGAGGCAAATCCACTTTCCACTCTCTCCTTCCATTCCACTTGAGTCCTATCCCGGCCTCCGGCACGATGAAACGCCTGCCCGGTACGGCTATGGCCCTATTGGCCCCGGATTTATGCCGACAAACCGGCCGGCCATGCTGAATTTGTGAATTTGTAAGGAGTACCGTCATGGAACGACGTGAATTTGTGAAAAGCACCGGCGCGGCCGCCTTGGCCGTGGCCTCGGGAATGGGATCGGCCATCGCCTCGGCCGCCGAGGGTAAAAAGAAATTCAAGATTTCGCTCGCGGCCTGGTCGATTCATAAAATGTTTTTTAACAAAGAGATTACCCAGCTGGAAATGCCCGCGTTTTGCCGGGAGATGGGGATCGAAGGGCTGGAGTTGGTCAACTCCTTCCACGCCTCGCCGCAGTACGAGTATCACAAACAGCTGCGTAAAGCCGCCGAGGATAACGGCGTCAAACTTTTGCTGATTATGTGCGATGGAGAGGGGAACATGTCTTCTCCGGACAAAAAAGAACGCATGTTGGCTTCCAAGAACCATCACAAATGGGTCGATATCGCCGCCGTGCTCGGCTGCCATTCGATCCGCTGCAACACCAACGGCTCGCGTGAGGCCACCATGGATGATGTCAAACGTGCGGCGGAATCGTTCTCGGCGCTCGCGGAGTATGGCAAAGCCAACGGCATCAATATCATTATCGAGAACCACGGCCACAATTTCTCCGCGCATCCGGAAAAACTCGTGGAGTTGATGAAGATGGTCGATAGTCCCTATTTCGGGACCCTGCCTGATTTCGGCAATTTCCCTGAGGATGTTGACCGGTACGACGCTGTCAAACAGATGATGCCTTACGCCAAAGCGGTCAGCGCCAAATGCCACGAATTTGACGCCAACGGGAACGAAGTCAGAACAGATTACGAACGTATGATGAAGATCGTCACCGATGCCGGTTACAACGGTTTTGTGGGGATCGAATATGAAGGAGACAAACTCTCCGAACGCGATGGCATCATCGCCTGCAAACGTCTGCTCGAACGCCTGCAAGCCTAACGCCGGAGGGCGTGTCTTTCGATTCAAGGGCAATGTCTCCGCAAATGAAATTGACTATCGGCACTCTGCCTTGCAGGGTGCCGACTAACTTAATCTTCCATATACACCTCGAAATCGTGGGCCGTTAGGCGTTATGCCTCCCGGGGTTCCCGGGCGGGAGGGGTCTCTTTCGTGCCCCTTTCGTGTTTTCGTGATTCTACTTTCAACTCTCGACTCACTCCGTTCTCGCCGCCGAATGGCGGCGTCGGGAGGGGATTTGTTGGTTTGGAGGGTATATATAGGTTTAAATTCGATAGGATTTCACGGCCCGGCCCGGTACCGCCGGGCCGTTTTTTTGCCTGGGTTATTCGGAGACGGGATGCGGGGGATGGGAACTGCAATTATAGAAAATTCTGAAGATCCCTCCGAGATTTATTGGCAATACTAGATTGTACAATGGGCTCAGCCGCTAAGATCATGGACGCGATCTTCTTAGTACCCTCTTTCTGTCCATTTAAGACATCTATCAAAGCTGGAACTCCCAAATTCGGATTTGTGAGCATAAATCTCTGCTTCCTGATTATGTGCATCCACCCTGCCGTTAATTCTGAAGCAATCTGCTGTTCTACGGCGGAGGAAAAATATGAGTATCTTAACCATTGCCAAATATGAATGCTATATTTAAGTAATTCCTCTGGCGAAGGTTGCAGATTCGCATTAGTGAGACGACCCAGTGACGCAGCAGCGATTTCTTGATAATCGCCTTCAAAAGGCTCTCCGTTTCTTAACCTCTTTAGAAGACCGGACAATTCAGTTAGTGCACCCTTTATCCTCTTAAAATTTTCGATTAACTCATCGAGTAATTTGTGACGGCTCGTGGCAATGGAATTTGATATGAAAGCGATGATTGCACCTTTTACAAATGCGATGGTATCTGCATCTTTCCAATCTATTGCGCTATTTAGCGAGAATCTCGCTTTAATTGGATTGAAAAGATCATTGTCCTGCGGCATGTTATGCTTCTTGAAATATGCAACTGTAGATAAATAAGATTGCAGCGAAGTCAAAAACATCTTGGTATTTGAAATATTAATCGCTTGACACATAATTGCATTGTTCAGGGAGAGTTCGTGGATAACCAATCTTTCCTTTTTTGTCCGCTTTCGCAATTCCCTCAATGCTCCTGCATTAACCCCGCGAAAAGCCTCGATGCTAGCAAGCATGTACCAATACAGTCGCAAATCGAATATGTCCTGTTTCTCTATGTCTTTCGGCGGATTGGTATTGCTGCAATTTCCGATTTCTATTTCAATGCCTTTACATGGATTGTGGCCTTGAGATGAAATTGAGAAATACCACACGTGCAACTGGCCGATAGTCACCCAGCAATATCTATTGAAAGAACTGGACTTGGGATCCAATTTCTCCATTTTTGTAAGTGCCCGCCTAAGGATCATTATAGCATCGAGATGATTTTTTAACCGGATTTCCACAATCGCGCGCTCTCCGAGGAGACCGACGCTTATTCGGTTCATGTGATTCCCACCCTTTGAAGCTGCTTCCTCTGCCTTACAAAAATAGTCTCTTGCAGAATTCCAGTCACCAATCTCAGCAGCGCTTATGCCATGAGCCCTTAACGCGAAAGCTCGGCGAGATAGATTGTCATGAGAGTATGATTCGGCGATCGGTTCAAATATTTTGCGTGCGGTTTGATAATCGCCACGTCTAAAATAAATTTTGGCATGTTGCTCGATAATCTTTTGGCTAGAAGGATACGATTGTTTTGCTTCCAGGATAACTGAAATTGCTGAATCTGGATCATGAGCGTATTCGTCTAGCAGTACAGATCGTACACACTCACAATTAATCGCGACATCCTCAAAGCCCCATTTCTTTGCAAGCTGCGCAAGATGCTTAAACGCTTTTGCATCTTTTACTCCATCAATGCAACCTTTGTCGTGATCAGCAAGCCATGCACTACTAATCATTTGTTCGGAATCGAATCCTGCTTTGCTGAAACCACAGATCAAATGCTCTCGTTCTTTAATGTCCATTTTATCTAATAGGTCAAATAACTGAACCAATTCGACGATGCTATTTAATGAGGCGCAACGGATCATGAAAGCGATTTGCTCTACATCGCAATCTCCAGTTTTGTTTTTAAGCGATTCTAATGATGAGAGAATTGATTTGTTGCCTATCTTTTTATGGGTCAAAAGTGATAATTCGCTTATCAGTGGCAACCATACATTTGGTTTGATTGCCATATTGCTTTGCATCAATATGTGTGAGTAACCAGCAAATTGAATGTACCATGAAAATTCGGATTTCTTTAGATTGTGAGTCTCTTTTATGAATTTATTTACGATTTCTTGTTGTATATCTATCTTCTCTGTTATTAAGGCAATATCGAATTGTGCTATACGTAGTAGCGCCGATACAATTGGATCTTCTGGGAATAGCATGCCATCCTTTTTATCCAGCAAATATGTTAAAAAGAACAATTGTCGAGCAATGTATTTTTTATTATCGGATTTGGCTACAAGGACTGCGGTTGCAAGCCATGATAGACCCGTTGTGTGGCGCGTTGTGATCGCGTGTATTAGAAACATTCCGAGCATGTCTCCCGGAAAACTTTCTCTACGTAAAAGATGCTCGATGGTTGTTTTTTGAATATGAGCCACTTTCTGCGGTGTCAGCGTCTTTTTTCCCGCATCACTCACAATTGGTGATATTCGAAAGCGGTCTTGGCCACAAATCTCTATCCATGGTCCTAAAAGATGCTCAAATGACTCCCCTGGTCTTTTGAGTTTAAACGCGTCTCCCACTGCTATTGCCAGCTGTCTATCAAAATTCCCTGAAAGTAGCGATAGCCCATATAGCATATCTCGTTCATTGTTATCCAGTTCTGATATTAGACGTGAGCGTATAACTTCTTTCTCTTTATCCAAATCATCCGATGGCAAACTTTGTGGATCAATAACAGAAAGCAATTCTTGTTTTGGCCATCCTCTTGTTTTTAGCCCGATTATTCTTGCAGCAACCAGCTGCGGATGTCCAAGGCCGGAAAAAGCATAGATGATACCTGCCCACACCTTTGGATCCCCACCGGCCGTCGCTACCTGTTCTTCTACTTCGGTCTTTGTTAGATACGGCGCCTTTTTGACGAGAATTCCCTTTGATCCAAAACAAATTTGCTTTAAGGAGGCAGGAGGTGTAGCAGTAGAAGTGACTATAATAGAACCATCATGACGGCGGATTGTGTCAACAAGAATGGCCAATTGGAGTCTTGCGATAGATTCAAATCTAATTGGAAAGTCATCAATAATGAGTCCAGATATTGAGTTAAATTGCAAATATCTTATCGCTTGTCGTATGTGAAATACGAAAGTGTCAGCATCTAGTCCCTTTAATTCTAAAATATACCACTTGCCCTTGCTTTGCATTGAGATTAAACGAGAAAGTGTGGTTTTGCCCAAGCCGCTGCTTCCGTATAGCCAAAGAGCGCCGTGGCTTGCCATTCTTGAGAAAGTTCTTTCAACCAATTCACTGCGCTTTAGTAATAATGATAGCGGTGGTATTTGGGAGACTTCTTGAATGAGTGGAAACTTTGATGTTATGGTTTTCCCATTATCCGATGCAGTGAATTGTGTTGTTTGAGAGATCATTTGCCGCACTGCATTTATTGGAGCGCGAATAGATGCATGTTTTTCGATAGTACGATACAAGTCTGTTCTAGTAAGATAACGATTATCTTCATTGATAATGACCTGTAAAATCTCACTTTTAAGAGCGTCTAAAATATTATCGCTCTCACTCGGGAGTAGTCCTTTTTCTTCACAAATACAAAACAAGCGATCCTTTAACGCACAATCAAGCGTTGATATATCTTCTGCACCACAATCCCAGTGAATTCTTCTTATTAATTGTTCACGCAGTTCGTAGTCGTTGGCTTCTTGAATAAATTTTAGAAGTTCATTGCTTAACTTGAGCCGCTTCAGTGCATTGCGTATTGGCTCAACGTCGGTCCCGCTGATAGCAGCATCTCTCCAATATTGAAGACCAGGTTTCTTGTTCGGGAATTGTATCTGTCTTTCCTTCCCAATTGCGGAAGTAGTAAGATAACGGAGTCGTATCGCTTTATCAGGATTGGCCTTCCGAATATTCCAGAATGACTGTATTGCTTTTGTAATTGATTGTGTTTTTAATGTTACAGTTGAAGGCCGCTGCGTATGTTTTACCTGAACAGCGGTGAGCGTTTTTGCCTTTTTTGCAAATTTTGCGTAATCTTCAGCAACTTCTAACATTAAAATATCAGACTCTTCTAGACTAAGCCAGGCTGATAATGACTGATAAACCTGATAGATATATCCTTTAAGCGAATCGACCGCTTGCCGAGCAATTTCATCTTGTCTAAGATTGATGTCAAAATTGTCGTCGCTCATACCTCCCCCTCACTCCCCGATCTCGTCATAAAGTTCCTTGAGGCGGGATTCGAGTTCTAACTGTGTCGGGCCGGTGGATTTGGGTTTTCCGGCGAGTTCCCGAGCCCGGTCCAGTATTCGCGTAAACGGTCCGCGCCGGATTCTCCAAATTTCTTTCAGTCCGCGTTCGGAACCACTCACCCAATGATCCCAGCGCGTTTCGGCCAAAATACGCAGAAAAGCATCTTCCGCCGCATCGTAGTTTTCTTCTCTCATATAAATCCCGGCCAGGGTATATAGAGAGTTGGTTCCGCCTTTGGTTCGCGGGAAGAATTCTTCGACAACCTCCATACAGACTTTCTTGGTTTCTTCAACTTTATTGTGCTTGAGCAAACCCATTTGATAGAGGCTATAGAGATGCGCGACTTCACCCTCCGTAAGTTTTTCGCGTATGGCGGAATCTTTGGTAAAGCCTTTGTCGACCAGATATTTCGAAACGTAGTAAGAATCGCCCCCGAGGTAGTGCATATCTTCATTCCGAATGAATCCAATAATGTCTAAAACCGCATCGAGAACATATCCCGGCCGGTCCCGGTTCTGTTCCCAAAAATCATCGAGATATGGCGTTGCTTTCTCGAAGTCTTGGTCACGGCGGTACATTGCGGTTGCGATATAAAGAGGAATGTTACGGTACTCGTTGTACGTTTCGAGTTCCTCCGGTGGCGGCTTGATGGCCTGCAACGCTTCCAACTCCACAATTGCCTCGCCATGCTTTTGATCCGCAATCAAACAGATGGCTTTGGCAATGACTGGGTATTCCGGATGGCCTTCCTTCTCCTTCAACTGTGGTAAAATTCTATCCATAGCGTTGAAACTGAGGTTAGGAAGCATCCCAGGAAGAACGATATCGTTTGGCGTGTTGAGGCGTGCCTCGGTCGCCTGAATATAAAGCGCCCGGAATAAGCTGAACTCGGATTCTTCATAAGCGTTCTCGAATTCCAAACTGAGGTTGTAATGGTCGATGATGTATTGCTCGTACAACTGCATTTCGTGGAGCGTGTTGGTGTAGTACTCCAAAACACCCGGCGAGATGCAATCCTCCCAATCGCGTAATGCCGCCCGAAACAGTTCCCGGCCTTCATCGATTCGCCCCTGTTTCAGCACACTCCGGGCGTTGACCAGGTATGCCATCCGCCAGAGTTTGGAGCCTTCCTCCAACCGGCGCATTAACATCCCCATGGTCACCATGGCATCATCATGTCGTTTGATTTGCTGGGCGGTTGACGCCATATCTTTCAACGCGCGGATGCCGAGCTCTTCATCCAAATTCGCCGGATCTTTCAGCAGGGTTTCCTTGGCCCAGATGTAACGCTCATCGCCCTGCACCTGACGGCTCCGTGTGTGGTACGCCTCCAACTGCTCTTCCGGCGTTTGTGCAATTGGGGATTTATCTTTGGAGCACGCCGTGAGCAGAACCAGCACGGCCAATGGGATCAGTGCGAATTGGGATTTCACGAGACACCTCCTAAAACACGTAAACCCTTGTTATGAATCTACGCCCCCCCGCTCCTAAGTGTCAACCGAGTTTTTCCCAATTCGGCCCGGAGAGTCCGGACATGCCAGATTTTGCCATTGGGCCGGTAGTCGTGATGATTGACATGGTATCGCATATATGCGATAATCCAAGTTGGAGAATTCCAGCAATGCCAAAGACCAAAGATGCCTTGGATCATATCCATAAGAAATATGGAAATTACCCTGAATTTCAGAAAGGTGTAGAAAAAGCCCGCACGGATTTGATGGTTGGACAAATGATTTACGACGCACGCCAAGAAGCGGGCTTAACTCAATCCGGTCTCGCCAAACTTGTCGGAACGACACAATCGGTGATCTCTCGGCTAGAGGATGCAGATTATGAGGGGCATTCTCTACCGATGCTAAACCGCATTGCAGCGGCCCTTCATAAGCAAGTAGAGATACGGTTTGTGCCTGCCGCCGCTCTCACGTCTAAATAAACTCATCCGGCGCCCGTCGTTTTCCAGTCAGAGTATCTGGTCGTAGCCCATCTACCGGTTCGCACCGAATTCGTTGATGTCCAATGAAAACTCTTTGCCGTCGGTGACCACCAATCGGTTGTCATCCGTGTGAATGTACTCCAAATCTTCGAGTATCACGTTCTCGGGGATGATATTCATCACATAGCCGCAGTCGCCGATGGCGACCAGTTTGACCCGGGGGTTGTCCTTGCGGATGAACTCATTACGGCCGCTGTCGAAAACATACACATAACCTTCCAGGCGGGCCGTGCGTTCATTGGCATCTTTGACTTCCCCCGCAAAATGGCGGCGGACATCTCCCTCAAACATGCGGCGGGTTATCACATGAATCTTTTCACCCGGTTTCAAAATCATTTCCAACTCCAAGTTTAATATCAAGAAATCCCATATTAGTCGCTTCCTATCCGTGGCGACATGAAAGTCTTGACCGGAAGCGGCACTGCTCAGGCATGAACATAACCTACTAAATAGCCTAGCACACCGGGCAACGTTATGAGGCGGCTTGCCCGCCTAAATGGCACCCCCGGAACGGCACCCTGCAGACTTTTGCGTTTAGGAAACGGCATTTTGAACTACCTCTAAGAAGGATTCTGGTAAATGAAAATATCCATCAATGAACCTTCGCACTTTTGCAGGTTGATGTTCGTATCGGCTAGATAGTCTGATGGATTCGCCGCGGGAGGATGATCCGGATATTCGGCCCACATCATTTCAAGCGTTTTGGGCTGAGGCTCAAAAAAGACAACCGCGCCGCCTTTTTTTGCTACACGCAAGGCCTCACGGAAAACATCCCCACGGACATTTTCATCAATGTGATGAAGAACACCGAAGAAAAAGACCGCGTCAAACGAATCGGACTTATAAGGCATTTGGCTTGCATCAAAATGTTCGAAACGGATTTTATCCCGCAGACCGGCTTTTTCCGCATTCACGTCCCAGTCTTTTTTGGCGTACTCCGATGTATCCGTGCTCGGTTCGCCTGTAAGCACATCAAGGCCCTGCGATGCGAGAAAGATTGCGAAATATCCGCCACCGGTGCCGACATCCAAAACCTGTGCGCCTGCGGGCAAGTCGAGTTCTTTTAATGCAATCGCGCCATCTGTGGCGGTGAATTCGTACCTCTGGCCGAGAATCTTGCCAATCTCTTTGCTATCCATTTTCAAATATCCTCACAATCTGATGACTCAATGTATGCATGCTTAGTTGTAGCAAGAAACATTCATGCCAGGCAAAGGACTACATTTTTACGATTCCGGTTTTTGCGAACCAACCATTTATGGCTCAAGCGGAAAACTGTATGGCCCAGACTTGAAAAGCGTTTTTTAATCCGGGCAAACATATTAAGGAATTAGATGAAGGTTTACATCTGTAAGAGGCCACGCTTTGGGGATCGCGAAGGTAAGCGTAAGGTGGAATAAACCAACGTACGGAGAGTTTTGAATATGAGTGATCAAGAGAGAGGCATGATCCCTGCCCGGGGTTTCGGAGATTGCCATTGGTGCGGCGCGCAGATGACGCGTCTCCAGTATCTGATGTGCCCGGAATGCATCCGAGTCGCAGAACAAATTCCTTCCAAGACTCAAATCGTTCTGCGAAGCGGGGATTTTGCAAAGAACGTAGAAGGCAAGTCCTCCGTTGAGAATGTCATCCCGGAACTGCAATCGTTTCTTTTTGACTCGAAGCAGGATTTTCCCCGCGACGCTTCCGGAAGAGAACACTTGGCCAAGATGGTTGAGCATAGTCTATCTTTGGTATCCAGCGGGGATGTGGCTAAACGCGAGGAACAACTAAAAGAAGAGGGTGTGCAAGATATCCCCAGCCAAGAAGAACTGGGCCGCACGCTGGGGATTGAGAGAATCCTCCGGTTCATGTTGCATGTCGCTGTGCAACAAGGAGCCCTTAAGTTGGATGATGCCGGAGAAGCCACCAAGTTTTGTGTTGTGTGCGGCGATTCAACCTCCGAAGAAATCCGTATGATCTGCTTTCGGTGCATGGACGAGATGAGTGTCGATTCGCCCGATATGGAGATGGATGACGAGTCCAAAGATGAATCCAACGGCTACAAAGGCATGGCGACCAGCGATATCGTTCTCCCCCGCCGCCGCCGGTAATTTTCATATAGGAAATATTACCGGTCCGATTCCCATTTAATTGTATCTCCCTGAGATAACAGCACTTTAGTTCTCTACACCCCTCTCAAACCCTCTCAGCGGTGACTGCGGCCGACCGGCTGTTTCGGTAACTGGGCGGGGGGCAGCAACTCGAACTTGATCCCTTGAAATGTGTCGGTTACCATATGTAGCACATTATAAAAATATGTAACACCGGGGTCATGTAACCATTTCTGCTAGTCGAGAAGGATTCACACTTATTGAGTTGCTTGTTGTCGTCGCCATCATTGGAATCCTCGCTGCCATTGTGACAGCCAATATGATGGATGCGATACGCCGTGCGGATGACGGCGCGTGTAAGGAGAATTTACACTCTCTGTTTACGGCAATGCATTCCTACCGGCTGGATTACAACAGTTTTCCATTAGCGGATGGCGTAGCCGACACCGTTTCCCGGCCGGAGAAGACATCGTGGGGGTGTGGACCTTCTGCCAACGGTTATTGGACAGGAGTGCCTATGTCGCTGGCCGAGTTGGGGTATTGCTCCGAATCGTGCCTGTATTGCCCGGCGCTCAAACGGCAAAACAAGCAGTATATTGAGGCTTATTCCAACTGCGGGGATTCCTCCTTTTCCGGTAAGGGCGTGCCTCAATGGCAGTTTCTGAGGTATGCCTACAATCGCGCGGCGATGGACACCGGCGGGCCTACGCATGAGAGCGAGGCTATCGGTTTATCGAATGTCGATAAGAGCACGAAAGATGTGTGGCTGGTGCGCTGCATGCATATCGATGTGGGGGAATATCACCGCGACCGCGATATCCGTTTCCCCCACATGATAGAGATCGACGATGAACGTACCGACCTTGCCCACTACGGTGAATATGAAATTACAGTCAATGGAAATATCCGCGAACGCGCGGTTCAACTTAAGAAGAGGTAAATACATGAAAAAACATCTTTTTATTTGTCTATTGGGTATCACGAATTTTGTTTTATTCGCACCATTGGCTGACGCTCAGCCTGTTGCACCGGAATTCGGCGATGTAGTTCAAATCACCGATAGTGAACTCGATTCCCGTTTGGGACGCACTCCCAAAGGATCATTGGCTTTTGACAATCAAGGTGTTTTGCACCTGGTTTATACGGAGCAGAATGCGGAAGGCACCGGTCTCGGAACTCCCGGTTTGATGCTCTATACGGCTTATGAAGACGGAGCATTCAGCACACCGCTCCGTTTCCGTTCGGAAGAAGGAGATGGCGTGCCATTTAACAGCGGCGGGAATCCGGCCCTGGCTCCCCAGGATGATGGTTCCGTTCATCTTGTTTGGCATGATTACCGGTATAGCACCAGCGCCAGCGGCGGGAATCAAACAGAAGTTTATTACCGCAAACTGTTGCCGGATGGACAATTTGCCGCCGATGAACTCCGCCTTACGGATAACTCCGCCAATTCTTGGCGTCCTGAAATCGTATTAACTCCCGATAATCGCATTGTCGTGTGCTGGTATGATTATTCCGAACATGGAACGGGTGACTTGTTGTATGCGCTATCAGGAACCGATCAGACATTTCCTTCCGCAATCGATTTCAACAGCCAGCTTGTGGCCGCAGCAAATCCGAATGAAGAAGGCGTGATCTTGCCGCAGGTTGCGGTCGATAGCCAAGGACATCTGCATTTCGTTTGGACCGCCGCGGATATTTCCGGCTATTCCTATTCAAATGAACGTTTAGTCTATGGCGTGGTCGAAAATCCCGATGATCGTGTGCTTACACAACGTCAGGTCGTCAGCGCCCCGGCCACATCAACAACTGATGGAGGCAAAATTGCAATCGCTGCCGATGATACGATCTGGGTTGCTTGGACCAATTACGAGAGCGATATTCCCAACATTCAACTGGCTTCCAAAGCCGCCGGCGCAACCTCATTCAGCGAAGCAATTACACTTTCGGAAAACAATTATCCGGATGGTGTCGAGCAGTCCGATATCGCCATTGCTTCCGATGGCACGGTCTATGTTGTCTGGGTTGATTTTAATGCAGGTGCGGGCGACATCTTTCTCCGTATATACGATCCAGCCTCACAATCACTTTCCGAGATTATCCAGCTGACAACGGATGACTTTGATAATGATGAAAAACCGGCAATTGCCGCTGGTCCCGATGGGGCAATTGCGATTGTCTGGGAACGCGAACTCGAAGAGGCGCCCGTAAATCTAGCGATGCTGTATTGGGAAGGGGAGAGTGCTGTCGATTCATGGATGATCTTCGAGTAAGACGCCATGGTAATTGAAATTTCGAGACATTAGTCTGTTTGCAACACTCTGTTTTAAGTTCATTCGAAACAAGGAGGCAGGCCCTGGGCCTGCCTCCTTCTGAAATGAAAGAGCAATGATCGAGCAACTCCAGCAGACCGTTTATATCCTTACCAATCTATTGCTATGGCCGGTGGTTATCGCCTTGCTATTCGGCATGGCACATGCGTTGTTTCTATTCGGTAATATGTGCAGCGAAGCCTTGCAGCGGCGGGGAACTCCTGTCGCCGTAAAAGATCCGCTGGAACCTGCGGAAAGCATGAAAAGCCGGCGCGGATTTTGGGAATGGAAACATCAGGCCGAAGGCGATCCCGGGGCCGATTGTTGGTTGCTCTTGGACCGGACCGAAGCCGAACTGAGCCGCCGTGTCGATTCCGCGCGCATTTGGGTGCGGCTCGGACCCGCATTGGGATTGGCGGGCACATTGATTCCGCTCGGATCCGCTTTGACAGCCTTGGCGGCCAATGATCTGCAAATCCTTTCCCAACGGCTTATTCTGGCTTTCGGTACAACTGTATTGGGATTGATCGCGGGCAGTTTGGCGTGGATTGTGGCTACAACGCTGGAGCGTTGGTACAAACTCGATCTGGCCGAAATTCGCCACAGTCTGGAGCGTGAAGAATGAAAAAAAGACGCTCACATACAGGCCTTGGTTTGCTCGGTGGAAATTCACGGGATGACGATCCGCTTTCGGGATTGGCGAATCTTTTCGATATCGGCATTGTGTTTGCACTTGGCTTCATGGTGTCGCTGATCAGCGCATTGAATCTCCTGGAGATGTTTAATCCGGAGACAAAAGTCACGATTACTACCGAGCGGGAAGACGGACTTGAAATAACTGTCCGCGAAGGCAAAAAAACAACCATCCGTCGACTAACCAAACAGGTTGGCAGCGGTGACGGAATTCGTTTGGGCACCGCCTACCGTTTGGAAGATGGCACCGTGGTTTATGTTCCGGATCGTGAGCAGACGCCATGAAGCGATCGTGGGCCGGGGCTGCTTTTGTTGCTGCGTTCTTTTCGATCTTTCTCGTTTTGCTTATGCAGGAAAAGGATGTCCCCGGAGAACGCGCCCGCATTTTATTTTTGGTGTCTGATCCGGGCGCGGAATTAGTCACCAAAGCCATTGATCTGCTTTATGCCCAGTATCCTGAGTTGGCCAATTCCCTCGATATTCGTGTACGTGCGCCCTCAACCTCGTTAAAAGACTCCCCCCTGCCGCTGCACGATATGCTTGTGGCTGAAGTTAAAGCCTCCCCCTGGATTATGGACCATAAAGAGGTGCTTTCGGAATACAAATCCGAAGGTTCCGCATCGTTCCCATACAAACGTTTCGCATTGGGGCGGCTCGGGCCGGGATTGACCGAAGATGTATTATCGTCTTATGGCCTGCAGCGGGACGAGACGATTGACCGTTATTGGGATAATGGCGCTCCCAGTCAGGTCAAAGAATTAATTCTGTATCTCTTGCGGTCGCAACTCGGATTTATAAATTTGGAAGTAGCGCCTCCGGCTCCGATTGTCGAACAAGGATTGATTGTTATTAACCAAAGCGGCGGCCGTATTGTTGATTCTTGGGAGGAATGGGAGCAGAACACAAAACCTGTCCCCGGAATCCCTAGAGTCGCGGTACTGGAATACGCCACGCGGGTACGGCGGGATACCATCCAGATTCCATTAGCAATTACAAAAGAGATTGAACAACAGGGAATGCAGCCTGTTTTGGCTTTTGCCACACAAGGCAGCCAAGCGGTTCGAGAGTTATTAATTGATGAGAACGGCGGGAGCCGTGTGGATGCCATCGTTTCGATGCACTTCAAGTTTTCCGATGAAGATGCGGTCGAGACGCTTCGCGCATTGAATGTCCCTGTCATTAATGCCATTCAAGTCTATGGACGTACTGTTGAAGAGTGGAAACATTCGACACAAGGTTTGAGCACATCCGAAATTGCTTGGCAGTTGGCTGTGCCCGAGTTGGCGGGGCTTTCGCCGCCGAATGTTGTCGGCGGTGTCGATAACAGCCGCAGCAGTATCTCGTACCAAGCCGTTTCTGAGCGTGTGACGCGTGCTGTGGGGCGGGCCGAGGCATGGATCAAGTTGCAGCGTACACCGCCACAGGACCGCAAGGTTGCTATCCTGTATTGGAATTACCCTCCCGGCAAACAGAATGTCGGCGCGAGTTATTTAAATGTTGTACGGAGTGTTCCGGTTATGCTCCGCCATTTACGCGATGAGGAATATCTGGTTGGTGATGTCGATTTGAAGAATCCACGCCGCGTTGAAGAATTAATCCTGCAACGCGGGAGAAATATCGGAAACTGGGCGCCTGGTGAATTAGACCGTTTAATTCAATCCGGACAAATCGATTTGGTTCCGGTCTCTACCTATAAGCAGTGGTTTTCGGAACTGCCCCGCGACTTTCAAGATATGGTTGTTGAATATTGGGGACCGCCCGAAAAAGCCGGTATTATGGCTAAGGAAATCGACGGCGAATTGCATTTTATCCTGCCGACAGTCCATCTGGGCAATATCGTGCTGCTACCCCAACCTGACCGGGCGCGTACGCAGAATTTGGAATTGCTCTACCAGTCTCAAGAACTCCCCCCCCATCACCAATATCTTGCCGCGTATTTATGGTTGCAGCATCAGTACCGGGCTAACGTGGTTATCCATACGGGTACGCACGGCACGCATGAATGGATGTCAGGAAAAGAATCGGGATTATCGGGAAGCGATGCCGGAGAAGTCCTCGCCGGAACGTTGCCGATTCTCTATCCCTATATTGTCGATGATGTCGGTGAGGGGATTGTGGCCAAACGGCGCGGGATGGCGACCGTAATCGATCACCTGACACCGGCCTTAGGGGAAGGGGGGCTGTCTCCCGAATTACGAAAACTCTCAACCCTGATTCAAGAATGGCGCGATGCCCAAAACAAAGATCCCGAGACAGCCAAACAACTGACACAAGATATTGAACAAGAAGTCCTAACGCGGGGCATCAATTTGGACCTGCAGGATCGTGGTTGGTCGGATGATGATATGAAAGACCAAGCCCGTTTCCCGGATCGCGCGGCAACGCTTGAGGACTATATCAATCAAATCCGCGTCCAATCGATTCCCTTTGGATTGCATACATTCGGTATTTCACCTGATGGCGACAAACTTGAGAACTTCACGAATTTGATTGTAAAAGGCAATGACGAAGCGGAGCGTGAAACCTACCGCAACGATCTTATCGCTTGTGGCACGCAGGAATTGAATTCTTTATCGCAAGGATTGAATGGCCGTTATGTTAAACCAGGTCCCGGCAACGATCCTGTGCTGAATACAGAGTCCATTCCGACCGGAAATAATTTCTACACTTTCGATCCCCGAATCATTCCTACAGAACGCTCGGAAGAATTAGGTACGAAATTAGCCGGGGAACTGCTGGAAAATCATAAAACACAACATGGCGCATACCCGCAAAAGATTGCGCTTCAAGTGTGGGGTGTTGAGACCATCCGGCATATGGGAGTACAAGAAGCCCAGGGGCTGGCTCTGTTAGGTGTAAAACCGGTACGGGATGACCGGGGCCGGATTAAAGAACTTCAGCTTATCCCGCGTGAAGAGTTAGGTCGTCCGCGTGTGGATGTTGTTTTTCATGCAACAAGTTTGTATCGCGACACATTCCCCGTTCTTTTTGAATTGATCGATAACGCTGTACGTCTGGCGGCTTCATCGCCTGAAGAAGATAATCCGATCCGGCAGCACGCCGGACAACTTGAGGCGGAGTTGATCGCGCAAGGCATCCCGGAAGATCAAGCGAAAATCCGCAGCCTGATCCGTATTTTTGCCGAGCCGACCGGAAAGCATGACAGCAAAATCCATGCAATGACTGCCTCCAGCGGAAGCTGGGATAAGGAAGAGCAAGTCGGAAATAACTATATCCGTCGTATGGGGCATGGTTACGGCGGTGGTATTTGGGGGCAGCCCATGGAACGCGAATTTCGTAGCGCCTTGCATGGAACCGAGGCAATTGTGCATACCCGGGCCTCGAAGATTTATTCCACGCTCGATAATGACGATTACTTTTCCTATGGCGGGAGCATTGCTTTAGGGGTGCGTACCGTTGATGGCGGCGAAAGCCCGCCGTTCCTTGTGACGGATTTGCGCACACCCGGACAAGAAAAACATGAACCGCTGCAACGGTTCTTGGGGCAGGAATTTCGTTCGCGTTACCTGAATCCGGAATTTGCAAAAGCGATGATGGATGAAGGCTATGCCGGTGCGCGTCATGTTTGGAAAGCGGCTGAGTATCTTTGGGGATGGCAGGTTGTTTATCCGGAAACCGTAGATGGCGCGAAATGGACCGAACTTTACGAAGTCTGGATGAAAGATCGTTATGACTTAAAGATGGATGAATTCTTCGAGGAGCATAATCCTTATGCCAAACAGGGAATAACCGCCCGTATGCTCGAAACCATCCGCAAAGGCTATTGGGATGCCCCGCAAGAAATCGTTGATGATTTGACAAAGATGTATATCGATCAGGTGGCCCGGCATGATGTCGCCTGCGATCATCTTACTTGCGACAACCCCGATCTGCAGGATTATATCCGCAAAAACGCCGAAAAAATTCCTTCTCTTGATCCCGCCACAGTTGCGGCCTGGGTTGAAAATGTAGAAAAAGCCACCGGAAAATCCATCGATGAGGCTTTGCAGAAACGAATTGCCGACCGCCAAAAATGGCATCGCGCACAAGAAATTGAAGAAATGAATCAACAGCAGGAGTCCGAAGCGGATCCGAACACACCGCAGCCGGTTGAGGGCTATGTAATGGAAGAGCAGGAAGTCATTGAACAGCCTGTGCAACAAGATGAACCGTTCCAGCCACTAACCACAATCGTCATGGTTGTATTCCTGTCCAGTTGGGTATCCGGTTTCAGGAATTCCCGAATCGGGCGTAGTCGAAGTTGAATCCCCCAATTGGTTTCTATTTTCATCGCTTTTTTACGCTGAATCATTTAGGCCATAGATTGGTTTGTGCACAAGAAACCAAATAGGTGTAAATTTGATTAACGATTGAACCTTTCCGTATTCTCCTGCGACTTGATAGTAGGAAAGAGCGATTGAATGAGTGCCGTCCGTAAGCGCGCGATTCAAAATGAACTGCTGCTACTTCGCTGCAAGCGGGGGGATCGCGATGCGTATCCGGAACTCGTGCAACTGTGGGAACGTCCGCTCTTTTATTACATAAGAAAATTGGTTAGGACCGAAGAGGACGCTTGGGATGTGTTGCAGGAAGTCTGGTTGGTTGCGTTCAAAAATATTGCCTCGATTCACGATATGCGGAATCTGTCTGCATGGCTTTATCGTGTTGCACGGAATCAAGCAATCAGCCATTTCCGAAAAGATGTCCGGTTTACGCAAGCAGAGAATGAAGAAGAGTTGGAGACAACCAACCAAGATATTCCGGACTTTGAACCATCTGTTAGTCAAGTCCATGAAATTCATGATGCATTGAACCGTCTTAGTTTACCCCATCGTGAAGTTCTAACCCTCTTTTTCCTGGAGGATTTTTCGGTGGATGAAATTGCTGAAATTATCGAGTTGCCCGCCGGAACCGTGAAGTCACGGCTTCATTATGCAAAGAAAGAAATGCGGAAGTTGCTCGGGTGTGAGGAGGATACCCATGTCACATGAAGAACTGCGTGAAAAACTTTTGGGGCTTGAAGGCTACACGCCGGAACTGAAATCAAAATACGACCGGGAGGTTCATTCCATGTTTGAGATACAACTGCCGAAATGGCAACGAGTCGCGTGGTCCCTATCCGCTTTGTTGGGACTCTGTTTCTTTATCGGTTTTGGAATTGTGGTATTTACGTTACCGCAGGGTTTTCCTTTGATGGGCCGGATAGGATTTATGTGCGGTTCGCTCTTTGGCGCTGTGTGGGCCTGGTTGGGCTATCGAATCGCATCCAAAGGGAAAATGGACTTCAAAAAGCATCAGGGAACAGCAAGCGGGCTGGTTTGGGCTATGGTTGTCATCATGGTTACCATCGATATGCTCATGGCTTCTCAAATGCAGGATGCGGCCCGGGGAAATTTCATGGTTTTGAGCGGCCTTGTTTTTCTTGTCATGGGGGTGGTGTTTTTATTGCAATATAACATCCGCCAGAGCGAATATTCTATCCGGGAAAGTCTCTTGCGTCTGGAAATACAGCTCGCGGATATCAATGAGCGTTTGAATAATACCCAAGCAAATAAATAGACCCCAACACGCCGCAGGAAAGTTAGGGCGCTTTTATGACTCCTCCTTTGTCTGATTTTTTGAGCATGATTTCTGCGTTTCGGCCATTTCTTTGATCCGGTTAATTAGCGTAGTGATATCTGTTGTATCGGCCTCAGTAATTCCAACGCTCTTGGCCACATGGTACCCGAGTGACCGGTACGATTCGAACTGCGCTTCGTCGTAAATCTGGTCTGCTGTTGTTTGGTGTGGAAAAGTCTCGTGCTCTTCACGATAACGTAAGATATCTTCGTTTTCATCTCCCGTTAGCGATGCTTTTAAATAGAGCAGATAGCCGGTTTGTGTGTCGTCATTTTTGTGCCCGTAATAAATCTTTCCGGCTGCGCAGTGAACGCAACTGAATCCTAATGATTTTTGATCCGGAGGCTGTAGACTATTATCGGCCTTTTTTCCTTTCTTGATCGACTGCAAATTGCAGGCGATGTCATCGGTCTTGATTGCAATTCGAATGCCCATGTCAATCCAGGCATAACGAATCAGTTGAATTAAACTGGGAAATGTCAGTTCCGGATCGCATTCGGCATCCGAAACAATAATAACTTTGCACCGCCGCCGCAGAAGTTCGTATATTCCAAGGTTTTCGATGTGTCCTCCATCGGAGATGTTCACGAATGAGGATTTTTCATTCAGTTTTGCCCGCATTTCGTCGAAGAGGCATATTGGACCGACACGATTGAGCATGTAAAATCCCAATCTTTTCTGAAATGTTCCACTGATCAATTTCTGTGGATTGTAGAGCCAATATCCCAAACGCACATTTAACAATGTCATAAGAAATGCTAAGATTCTATTTGAACTTGCTCCCATGTTTGGCGATGCCGCTGCCCCGGAAATGGAGAAGGCCGTGCCTAAATTAAGGTGATGATCTAATGTCTCCATTTTTCTTGTCCTGATATAACCGGTAGAATAACTCCCGGTATAAAGAGGGCTGAAGAGAAAAAAGTCGCCGTCACGTCCCCGCAAATCCGGATTTTTGCTGCCTTGAAGATTGATATTGCTGTTAATGAGATGGTAAGGCCGGTTCCGGCCAAGTTGCCACAGTTTGAGTTTGTTAAAGCCGCCATCAGTGTTTATGTCTGTACCATGAAACAAATAGGCATTGCTGAGCCGGTCTCGATAGAATCGGTGCAACGAGGTTTTGTTGGGATCGATAAACATGCACTCCGTGGCGCGTGTGAGTGCGAATAGAACAAGACCCAGTCCCCCGTAAACAAAGGCCCAAACACCAATACAGGATTTTGCCCATCTGGAGTCAAATATACCTGGAGGTTCCATAAAGATTGTCCATCGGGCGAGCATCGCGAAGATCATCCATAATGCCAGCAGTCCAAAGAAAGCCGCCACACCTAAAATGAGAATCCTTTTGATTCGGGATGTTGTCTCCAAGGCAATCTTTGAAGATAAGACCGGTATTAATGCTCCCAATACGCTCGCAAGCGTTGCATAATCCGCCGATTGAAACAGCCTTGGAGTCCAACTCGGTGGTTGACGATATAAAAGTATGGATTGTGAGAGTGTTTCGAGTATAAAAACGAATAGCAATATAATTGCCGCCCATCCCAGGCATTCTCGAAATTTCTCCCGCCCGATCAATTCATCCAATTGTCTGTCTCTGCAACTTTTTTCATAACGGCGCAAGATGATTGGGGTGATGAACAGAAAAAAGATAAATAAATAAAGCGCATACTTCGATAGTTGATAGGAAGCCCCCCAACGAAGATCATTGACACTTGGAGCTGGCCAGTCTTTGCTTGTATGCAATTGTTCGGGATTCAATGACCATCCAAAGACTAGGTGTATGATGAAGACGGTAGCAACGATCCAGGGAAGGAAAACCATGAAATTCAGAAGCACTCCACGAAGCAATATCGCCGGAATCTCCAGTGTTTGTAAGAAACTTTTGGGAGCAAGATAATTGGAGTGATTTCGCAAATGGCGGCAGGGTTTTGATTCTTGTTCTCCGGGTTCCGTACGAAAGGGGAATGTTGTGTAGTCCGTGGAGTATTGATTTCCTCCCGGAGATTTTGGATTTTTATACAAAAGGGCGCTAAGGCAACTGCCAATATAACCCCCTCCGGAGACGGTGGAAAGATAATCGATGTGTTTGAGTGCACTCACTTCAGCGAGATGCTGGAGAATACCCAATCCGAATGTTGCCGAGCGTATCCCTCCGCCGGATAAAGCAAGGCCGATTAGGTTGTGCGCTGGATCCGGTTTAGGAGTTTTCTTGCCTGAGCCTCCGTTTTGTTTGTGTTCTTCTTGTTTGCCGTCGGGATCGGGATTACCGCGAATACTCTTGTATTCATCGGGAAATACATTGTCGGAAAATTGTTTTTCGCCGGATATAGTAATTTTGGTGTCTTCTGTTTTCTTTCTGAAGAAGTTTGCGAACAAGATATTTTCCCTCCTGTGTATTGCGCCTGCTACGAAAGGCTTAAATGTCCACGTCGCCCCTGTTCCGGTATACGATACAATTGGATTCTTTGTTTCGTCAATAATTAAATAATAATTAATTATTGATAATAATTATTAATTTGTATTTTTATTGGTTATGTGATTGCTGTAACAAGGTCATTCAATGGGAGCGGGATGGCCGTGGGGCAGGGACGTTAAATCCGTGATATTTCTATTCTTGAGGCTCCCGATTAGTTATGCGGTTAATGGTGTGAAGCGATGCCAAATGGATATCGGTATCAAATTCCGTCTGACCCCATTAAGAGGTGAATTCATGGCTGTGGTGCCGAGGACTTGGGGTAAATACTTGATTGTTATGCGGATAGGCTTCTTTCAGGGGTGAGACGGATGGCAGATGCCTTTTTTTGCATTTCTGTCTTTCCTTGAATACTTGACATAATGACTGGTATACATTACTTTCTGACTGGTAAACTAGTCAAATATAAGAAAGTGCCATTCGGTGCTGACGGTGAGTACGCTCAATGGGAAATGTAACACTTGGTAATCGTCTGAAGGTTGCGCGCGCGGAAGCCGATCTCTCGCAAGAGAAACTAGCGAGCCTTGTCGGTGTGACGCGTCAGACCATCAGCGCCATTGAAACCGGGCTCTACTGCCCCTCCGCACTGCTGGCCTTTCTTCTTGCGGAACAATTAAAAAAGCCGGTGGATGAATTGTTCTTCTTGAAAGGAGAAACATCATGAGTGACATTCAAACGGTTGAACGAGATGAGAGAACGATTGCTATCGAAAATGCAGGTTATCGATGGTCCTGTATTTTTATAACCTATGCGCTTCTTATTGATGTGATGTACAGGGGACTCGTACGTCAAGAAGCGGCTTGGGATTTGTTGGCTTTGGCGATTGCCGGGGGATTCATCTCCATGATTTTTCGGTACCGCCGGGATGCCTTGCCCGGACGATGGCAGAAAGAAGCCGTGTTGATTACCTGTATTGCAGCTGTCATTGGCGCAATTGCAGCCGTAATTTTGGCGATGAAGTAAACAATCGAATCCCAGTATCTGCATTGATGGCATATCGCGATGTGCCGGATTCAATTGCGAAAAGTCTGAATTTAATAATTTAGATAATCTTCAACTGCTGTTCCCGGTAGCAGAATTTGAACTTCCCAGAGTTTGGCGCGTCTGGTTTTATCGGCCTGTAAAATAGAAGATATTTGGAGTGGCATTAAATACTGTAAAAAATACATCCACGTTAAGTAGGTAGGCTGCAATAACACAGGCCGTGCAAATCGACAAAAATGATACAGTTGACCGTCCAATAGAGGCTTGTCCCGCGCTGCTCATGCCGGAGATAAGGCAGAAAGAAAACCATAAAAATCCGAGTGGAGCAATATTGCTTCTGGACCCCTGGGCCGTGAACTGCAATGCATTCCACAAAAATCTACTGAAAGTCAAATTTCCATCTATATTCACCATTGTTTTGTAGTTCCAATACGTAATGCAATCCATGAGATGAGGCGCGCTTGGAATAAAAGATGCAATCGCCCATGATGCCCAATAGAAAATCCCGAATACACCGGATGTGTAAAAAACAACCTGCAAGGTAGCCGGGAGGCTTTGTTGTGTGTTTCTTTTTATCTGCAAAAGCAGGTAATAAACCATACCAAAAACAAACAGTAGCAGCGCAACGGCAAGGGGGGTGAGCAAAACCATGGGCAGGGAATTTAATAGAATTCTATAAGGGATTAGTTCGCTTACCGCTCCCCCAACCATCAATGGGACCTGAATATTAATACTGAATGAGAAAATAAAAGTGGAGAAAAACAGAGCTGAATGGATAATCACGGCAAAAAGAAGCGCTCCCCGGATATTACCGTCACGAGGCATGTTCCGGAATGTCCTGCGAGGAGAGAATAAGACTTCGAGGCATGTTTGGCGCGCGGCTCTTAAAAAGCCAAGTTCATCCCGCCGTTCCCAACTGGGCATTGGATATTGGCTGGAGTCTGAATCAGGTCGAACTTGGGGGGCTTCTATCATCGTGCTCAATGCCGCCTTGTGATCGAAACCGAAAGTTCAATTCTGTCCCAATGCACCGGTGCTCACCCGCCGCCGGAAGGGGGCGCTTGGATGCCGCCGCCAAACCGGGCAATGTCGCCAATGCTGCGCAGTCCGTTCGATGAGGCGTAGATGCCGTTATTGGCCTCACGAACAGGCGTTCCCAGAGCGTAGACCAGGATCGGCCATTGCACACCTCCCGAAGCCTCGTTGTTTGGCCCATGTGAACTCACGCCATAGCCTTTAGGAATTTGACCTAAGTAATTTTTATAATATTCATTACCCCACGATCCGTGGTAGTTGACATAGATATACATGGGGTGAGCGTGAGTATCTCCCCATGAAGTCCACATCTTCCGGTTTACAAAGGGGTCATCCAAATCGACTGAACTCAAATATGCGATGGGCGTAGTTAATTCCAGGCAATTACCGATATGGTTGGCCGTATCGAAGCGGCCGTTGTATTTGGGCCACGGATAACCGTTCTGATCCAGGTGATAACTATCTGCAGCAATCGTAATCGACCGAAGTTCGCTTTGGACCCGGGCGATTTTTGCGCGGGTTTGTGCGTTTAAAAAGTTGGGGACGGCAATCGCGGCCAGAATTCCAATAATCGCAACGACAATCAGTAATTCGATCAAAGTGAAACCGCTTTGTTTTTTCATCGGAGATATTCGACCACCCTTTCAATATTATAGGCCATGCCGGATTCCTTTATGTCCCAAACTTGGGCAATTTCAACAATAATACGTGTGCCTGAGGACTTCAACCGGATTGATAAGGCATGATTTCGCATTGGTGGAGTTGGGTTTACGCTTGTTGATCTTCCGGGAAAGTCAGAGCACAATCCCGGTAGACCGCGAATGCGTCTCCCAAAGCGGCACGGGAGGAGAATCGGGGACAAAAGAGGTAAACAAACATGCACAGGATAACATTATTTCTCATGGCATGGGGGACGGTGGCCCTGCTCTCCACAGGTTCTGTTTTGGCCTTTGAACCGGAATTGCTGTTGGCCGAAAACGGTGTCAGCGATTATAAAATCGCGATTTCAAAAGAAGCCTCACCTTCGGAATGTCATGCCGCCGATGAATTGCAGATGTTTCTCCAGAAGATTTGCGGTGTACGCCTGCCGATTATTACCGATGAGCAGCCACTGGGTCCGCATGAGATCATTCTGGGGGATAGCGCCCATCTTCGTGCCGCGGGAATTGAGATCGATTTCGAATCGTTAGGCGATGAGGGCTTTGTGATACGCACCGCGCGGCCGCACTTGGTGATTGCCGGTGGCAAAGAGCGGGGAACTATGTATGGAGTCTATGCCTTCTTAGAAGAACGGCTTGGCTGCCGGTGGTTCACATCGACCGTGAGCCATATTCCCAAGATCCCGAAACTTGCCATCGGGAAGATCGATGATCGCCAGATACCAGAACTGGAATACCGCGAAGTGTTCATCTATGACGCTCTCGATGCCGATTGGTCTGCGCACAACCGGCTCAACAGTTCTATGGGGCGCCTCACTGAAAAGCATGGCGGCAAGATCGCCTATTACCCCTTCGTCCATTCGTTTTTCGCATTGATTCCACCCGATAAATATTTCGAAACGCATCCCGAGTGGTTCTCATTGGTCGATGGCAAGCGAACCCTGGTTGGGAGATACAAACGCACGCAGTTATGCTTGACCAATGAAGATATGATTCAGCAGGCGATTCAAACCGTCCGGGAATGGATCGCCGAGCACCCGGATGCCAATATCATTTCGATCTCTCAAAATGACGGCCCCGGTGGTTGGTGCGAGTGCGAGAACTGCACGGCTTTAGAAGAAAAGGAGGGCGGAGCGCACTCCGCGCCGATCATCTATTTCGTCAACCGTATCGCCGAGGTTATGGCTAAAGAGCACCCCAATATTGCAATCGATACATTGGCGTACTCCTATAGCCGTAAAGCCCCAAAGAGCCTCAAACCTCTGCCTAATGTGATTATCCGTTTAACCAGTGGTGGTTGCGGTGCGCATGGCATCTTTGATGAGCAATGCGACCGCAATGCCGGTCTGCGGAACGATATCCTCGACTGGTTCCGGCTGACAAAACGTATTTATATTTGGGACTATGTCGTTAACTTTCATCAATACCTGCTTCCATTTCCTAATTTTCAGACATTCGCACCGAATATACGTTCTCTAATTGACCACGGCGTCCGTGGAATTTTTGAGCAGGCCAGCGGTGATTTGCCTCATAGCGATTGCGCTCCGTTAAAGGCCTATCTCTTGGCCAAGTTGCTATGGAATCCGGAAATCGACCGAAGCCGCGTGACCCAAGAATTTCTGGATGCCTATTATGGCCCTGCGGGCGCGCCAATCGGCGAGTATCTGCACATGCTGGAACAGGATGTTTCTGAGGGCACGTATATGTGGTATCACATGAGTCCTTTTGAACGCAATCAACATCCGATCTATTTGAAACCGGAAATCTTAGCGAAAGCGACATTGCTTTACGACAAAGCTGAAGGTCTCGTTGCGGACAAGCCGGAATTGCTCGAACGTGTCGAGAGAGCGCGGCTCTCTTTGGATTACGCCAAACTGTACGTCGCTACGCGCGTGAATGCTTTGGCAGGCAACCATCCGGAAGACACCGCCGTCCGCGAATGGTATCAACGCACCGTGAATGACTTTTTTGCCACGGCTGAGCGCACGGGTGTGGATTATATGCGTGAAAAAGGCCGCCCGCGCAGTTCGATGAAAGAGTTTAGAGAGGACCTCCAAGCCATGGCTGAAGTCACCGAAGGCTTCGGCGGACAAGGAGAGTGAAAGAAAACTATTCATGCAGAAAAAATGTTTTGTACTGTATGTTTTTGTTGTTGAGTATTCGGAATAATTTGATATGGCTTGCGGTAAGACAGAAGCAATCCGACATATTGATATCTGAATTATGTATGTCCAGTCGCCTCCTTAATCCTCTCCATCGCCCAGGTGGCGTGTTCGCGGATGGCAGGATTTTCATGTTGTTGGAGTGGCGTTAAGGCCGGGAGAAATTCTTTCTTTTTGCTGTTGCCTGCGGCGATGCAAGCATTACGCAGCATCCCGGTCAGTTTTGTGCGTCGGATGGGATTTTTTCGGGTCGCTTCCTGGAATGATTGCTCATCGAGTTGCAGTAGATCGACCAATCGCGGATTGTGCCATTCGTCACGTGGATCGAAAGCAGAATCGCCGGATTGCTTTTGATGCCGGTTCCAGGGGCAAATTTGTAGACAAATGTCGCACCCATAGACATGATTACCCATTTGGCCCCGCAACGTCTCAGGAATCGAACCGCGATGTTCAATGGTTAGATACGAAATACATTTGCGCGCATCCAAGATATACGGGGCAGGGAAGGCGTTTGTGGGGCAGGCATCCAAACACGCCCGGCATGTGCCGCAATGATCGGTTATGGGGGTATCCGGCTCCAATTCCAACGTTGTAAGCACTACGCCCAAAAAAAGCCAAGAACCAAACTCCATACTTACTAAATTGGAATGTTTGCCGATCCAGCCGAGTCCTGCCCTCGCTGCAAACTCCCGTTCCAGGATTGGCCCCGTATCGACGTAATAGCGGGACGAAGTCTCCTGACCGCCAATCTCTGAAATAAACCGGCAGAGCCGTTTCAATTTTGGCTGCATAACGCGGTGGTAGTCATCTCCCCATGCATAGCGGGAGACTTTGCCCGTTGTTGTTTTTTCCGGTTCCGGTTCTTTGGTGTAGTAATTCAGCCCGACGGCAATAATGCTTTTTGCATTTTCGAGCACCAAGGACGGACGAGCGCGGCGTTCCGGATCGCGGGCCAAGTAATCCATTTCTCCATGAAATCCCTGATACAGCCAGCGCAGAAGGCTGGCTTCATGTTCGGCATGCTGCGCCGTGGTAATGCCCACAACGTCAAATCCGAGCTGTTTGGCTCGTTCCTTAATCTGCGTTTCAGGATCACTCATCGCCAGATGAGATTACGGAAAATGCCGATTGCTGCAAATCGTGCAAATTATCACCTGAGTCTTATCCCATTGGCTTGTTGAATTGTGAAGGTGGGGTTTCGCTTGGGAGCGGTTTGATGTTCACTTGTGCGGCGCAGAATGCTCCTGGTGCCATGAATCCGTTACGCTCAGCGGTGCACTATGCCATGATTGCTTTATAATACTGATAAACGGAATCGTCCGGATCGTGAACTATGAAGAGACTTCTGGTTGGTGTAGACAAGTCGGCGTTCAGCTCTACCTGTGCGCAATACGCCATCTACTACGCCCGGAATCTGGGTGCGCGCCTTGATATTCTCCATGTGGCTGAGCGTCGAGAACGGCGTACGGTCCAGCATATTGTCCCTGAACTCACCGGACGGCATATGGATGATGTTCAAAAACTGCGGGGCGAACGGCTGCTCTCCGAACTGGTGGTCCACTGCGAGAAAAGCGGAGTTGAATCACGAATTCATCTGGCTCATGGCAATCCGGAAGAAGTGCTTGTGGACTATTCCCGTGATGTGGATTTAGTGCTTATTGGGCAGAAGGGATTCGGCGCTGAATTTACATTTGGGCTTGAGGGGCGGACGGTCAGAGCCATGGTTCGCTCCCTATTTGTCCCGCTCATTGTTACCCCTTCAACATTTAGACCACTGCGGGATGTCCTAGTGGCGTACGACGACAGCCCGGCGGCCCGTGATGCGCTCCGCGCTATTCTTGATATGCGTGAACGCTGGGCCGAGGGGCCAATGATTGTGAGAGTGTTGGTAGCCGGCAGCCAAACGGAAACCAAAACATGGCTGGAGCGGGCCAGGCAGACGCTTGACCAGCGAGGCCTCCCCGACTCAACCGTTCGGCGTGCCGGTCCGCCGAGCGAGGCCATCTTTTCTGAGGTGAAAGAAAAAGACATTGACCTAATCGCCATGGGTGCCACCAGCCGTAATCCGCTCATCGAATACTTTGTCGGTAGCGCAACTGCCAGAGTACTAAATAAAACGAGGCTCCCTCTTCTAATCTCTCGTGTACGGAACGCTTAACGTTGGAAGACAGTCACCGTGCTCCAGGGCAAGTACCGGAAGTTCGTGTCATGAAACAATACAAACGATAACTATAGAAATTAAAATATGTTATGCTATCCTGTATATATAGCAGGCAGAAGCGCCTGGCTCTGTTTTGTTGGGATTGGGGAAGACCGCCAGAGCCGAATCATTGTTTGATTTCGGTAACAGGCTGCACGGTACGACCTTGTCATGAAGAGTGCTGCATTCAATTTAGCCTTCAAGGTTCATCGTGGGGAGATGAATTTCAATGAAGGATTGCTTCAATCTCAATCAGAAGATGCCGCCGAGGATTTTCTCGATGCTCTGAATTCTCTTGCCGGAGAGGTCAAGTATGACAAAGGGCAAATCGGAGATCTGCTGAATAAAGCAAACGCGGGTGGCGGTCCGGCCCCGGATGACGATCAACCTAAACAATCAGCCAACGAAAAGGCAATTGCCGACCTCCAAGAGGAAATCGATCAGTTGCGGAAAAAGGCCCGTGACTATGAAGAGAGCCGCGAAACGGTTCTCGGTCTCCTCAATAGTCCGGATCATTTCATTTTGGCCGGCCTGAATTCCGTAATGTTGCTTCTTGTTGTCGCGATTGTCTTTATGATTTTGGTTGTTTGGGATGCCCCGATTTGGATTCCCATTGTCATCGTGCTTGTGGGGGTTGTGGCTGCCGGCTTTTTGATGATGAAAGACATGCAGGTTCTCAATAAACAGAAGGCCGAAGCGGCCCGCAAGAAAGAGCGGCACGAGATTGAATTGCAGCAGATTGAAGAATCCTTGGAAAAGCTGAATACAAAGATCACAGAAAAACAGACGACCTTGGAGCAGCTAACCGCCGCCCAGCAAGCCCAAATGGCTGCCGCCCAGGAGGCCGGAGCAACTCAACCGATGTCACCGCCTGCTCCCTGAAGCGGTGTGTGTATTACATAAATTGCAAATTATTATGTCTGATGAAATTAAATCCGATCCAACCAACTCAGACGGCGGTGCGGAAGGCAATGTAAAAGTCGCCCTGCAAGATGTCGTTTTATCGAATAGCTGGGCGCTCCAGGCGATTTTGGAGTACCTTGACGAAGAAAGCCCCGGTGCTAAGGACCGAATCTGGCAGAAATACCAAGCCATGAAATCCTTAATTGAGACGAAGCCGGAGAGCCAAGAGCCTTCATAAAACACTTTCATACCGAACAATATGTTTCTAAAATCTTAACGATTGAATTTCAGAGGGGGATTGGGTGTACTGTGAGTTGAATCAGGGGGGCGACGGATTCGGAGTATCGGCTAGTTCTTCTGTATTGCGCACATTCAATGTGCTTGGGGCGGCACAGCGGTTGTGCATGCTGTTTTGACCTGGTTGAGTGGTTGCACCATGCTTTAAGGTGGTATTTTCGCTTGACGGCGGCTGGAGGAACGTGGTCATAGAAAACGCTATGAAATTGACGGAGAAAACAGAGTGGAAATCCAAGTCGTAAAAGAAGAAAAAACAACCATCTTAAAACCAATTGGGAACCTCGACCTCGATGGCATGGCTAAATTCAAGGAAGCGATTTCGCAGGCACGCAAAGATGGTGCGAATAATCTGATTGTTGACTTTGAAGGCGTCACACAGATTCAGAGCACCCAACTGCAAAGTCTTGTTGCACCCGTCAAAGCTCTATTTCTTATGCAGGGACGAATCATTTTCTGCAATCTCGGTAAACAAGAGCGTATCATCAAGAATTCCATGCTGAATAGCATGCTTAAGTTTTGTGCCACCCTCGATGATGCCAAAGCCGCCAGTGGCGCAGCTGATTGATCGTCGAAAAAGGATACTTGGGGTATCAAACCGGACATAATGGCCGGCCATCAGTTTATGGTCTGCTATTGGCATCTGTGTGATTTATCAAGTGTCCTTTTTTATTTGATCTGCCAAGATTGTGAATCACGAATTGGATACACAAACCATTTTATCTACTACCGAAGCCATCATTTTGGGGCTTGTCCAAGGCCTGACGGAGTTCTTGCCGATTTCCAGTTCCGGTCATCTGGCTTTATTTCAACTTTGGTTCGGTATTCAGCCGTCCGAATTGATTCTGTTCAATGTTCTTTTGCATGTCGGCACTTTGGCCGCTGTCGTTTATTTTTATCGCAAGGATGTGCTTGACCTTTTGCGAGCCGTGCCGTCGTTGCCGGGTGAAATCAGTGGAACAATACGGCAGAAAGAGACACTCTCGGCCGAGGCCCATGCTTGTTGTGCGATCCTCATCGGAACCTTTGTGACGGGTGTATTTGCTATCGTTCTCAAAGATTTTCTTGAATCGCTGTTTGACCGGCCTGCGGCTATTGGCGGAGCATTAATTGCGACGGGAATTCTTCTTTATCTGACAAAAATCCTGGGAGTGTCAAATCGAACTCCGGATGGGGATACAACAGAAGAGACCGGACTCAATCAAATTTGTTTCTGGCATGCGGCGGTTTTGGGATTGGCCCAAGGCATTGCTATTACACCCGGTCTTTCGCGTTCCGGTACAACGATTGCGGTTGCCTTGCTTTTGGGGCTTCGCCGTGAACCCGCGGTCAAATTCTCGTTTTTACTTTCATTGCCCGCCATATTGGGGGCTTGTTTGTTGGAAATGAAAGACGGCTTGCAGACCTTGCCTGTGCTTCCGGCCTTATTGGGGACACTTGTTTCATTTGTATCCGGCCTGTTTTTTCTATGGACATTGGTTTGGATTATCCGGGCCGGTCGTTTTCATGTGTTTGCCTATTATACGATTCCGGTCGGTGCTGCTACGCTGATTTACGCTTTCATGCATTAAGGCTTGAGTCGATTCTACGCAGTTTCAGTGTGTCGCCGGTTTCTGTTTGTCTTATTGAGGCTGGATTATGCCTATTGTATCCCGCTGCATATCCGTGTTGGTTATTGCCGTTCTTTTTCTATTTCCCGATTCTTCATGCACGGCTCAATCCAGCCGGTCTTTCAAAGACGCTCATTGGATATGGCATCCGGAACGAACTAATTTACAGGTCTTTTTTAGACGATCTTTTTTGCTTGCCGATCCCCAAACCTTAATCGATGCCAATGTATTGGTTGCCGCCGATGATAAAGCCGAATTGTATGTAAATAGTTCGCTCATAGGGCAGGCCACCGGATTTCAAAAACCGGTGCAACTGCGGATATCTTTGGATTCTCTTCGAAAAGGCGAAAATGTGCTGGCTCTCCATGCGGAAAATTCGCAAGGGGGGGCGGGAATCCTTGCCGTTATATGTTTCGAGTTTGGAGATGGCCGCGTTTATCGAATCGTTAGTGATACATCATGGCGCTGCAATGAGTCCGAATCTCTTGGCTGGCAAGAAACCGGGTTTAACGATTTGACTTGGCCGGGAGCACGCGATTTGGGGTGTTATCCATGCATGCCATGGGGGCGATTGCTGCCCCGGACATGGGCAGAACAAGACGCGGAAATCGCCGCTTATCGGCAACGCTGGCAGGACCAGGGAGCCACTGAGGTTTTGCCGGGCAAGGATGATTCCAACGCCGGAGAAAAAGCATCCGCTGCCAGATTGTTTATCGATCCTCAAAGCCATTTGTTGTCGAATGGCGCAGATAATTTTCAACTTTTTTTTACGATCTATAACCAAATGAGCCCCGAGAATCGGTGGCGGCTCTCTGTTTTGGATTTCGATTACGATCTCGTTGAACGTGATTTCCAGGTTATGCAGGAATGTGGCATTCATATCTATATGCGTGCGTTCTCTTGGAAAGAGTTGCTTGATCGCAATGGATGCTGGAAGCGTATCGAACGTCAGCCTGTTGGAACGGTATTGCCGGATTTTGAGTATGTTTATGAGGTTTACGATTACTTTTTTGAGCGGGCGCAGGCACATGGTTTACAGGTTGTGGCTGAGGCGGATATCTATTGGGGCTTGCCCGAAGAAATCATCCCCCGTGTAGATTATGGCGGGAAATTGTATCTGTATGATGAACTCTGGGAACCGGTTGTCGATGCCTATGCGAAATGTCTGGCGTATCTCTCGCGGCATGCCAATCTTATGGCCATTCTTCTAGGTGAAGAGGGCGCGCCCTTCGATCTTTGCCTGGAAGAAGATCGCACGCGCGCGCTTTTTTCGGATTGGCTGCAAACAGAATATCTCTCCCTCGGACGGCTTGAGCGTATCTGGGGCGACTTGTACGACACCGCCGACCGAAGTATGTGGAGGGAAGAGAAGATCGAAGGCCGCACTGTCCTTTTCCCCCAATATCCGCGGACAAAGCAAGTTTGGGAGTCTATACGGAGTTTTCGAGATATCCCGCTTCCACGTTGGGAATACCGCCGCGATCCCGCTCAGCCAGGCGTGCCGCTCCGCGAAGACCGTTATCGCACATTCGGTCTCGATGTCCTTGAGGATCCAGCCGCTATCGATTTCTTCCGCTGGCGGCAAAATTTAGTACACAAACGTCTGCAAACATGGTCGCGTGCCATGCGCAAAGCCGCCCCGAACTTGATTCTTCAATTTTCGAGCGATGCCGATTTCTGTTTGCCTTGGCATTTTCCCCAATACTTCGATCGCACCCGGCTTCCTTTTGATGTGATCGGAGTGGGGCAGCATGACCATAAAACGAATTTTGAGGATTTGCCGCATTGGGCGACTGTACGTGAATTGGTTCAAAATACGGCGTCCTATGCGCCCCATGTTTTAAAAGCCATTGATTTGGACACCTCCCTCAAACCTTTGGCGTTTGCCTCCGGTGAAGGTATGGGCTCGACTCTTGAAGACCGCGATGGTGTGCGCCGTTATTTTCCCGCCTGGTTGTTGGATCTTTATGGAACCGGCGCGGCCTATGTTCTTTCGTATACGTGGTGTGATCTCTCGGGACGCGATTATGAACGGCGGGATGACTATTCCGCTCCCGTGCTCTCATGGATGCGCGAGAATTTAAAACAACTGCGCGAACATCCTTCGACCATTTCAGAAGATACTCAAGTCTTAATCCTGCGTAACCTTAAAACCATATTTAGCTTTCAAGGTGGCTATGATTTCGGCAATACCCGGGCTTTGGCGGGTGTTTTGGCGCAAACCCATGTGCCTTTTCATATTTTGCCTGATGAAGATGTAACCATTGGAGATGATCCCTATCGCATCAATTTAGATGACTACCGGGTTATTTATATCCCCTATCTCCCGCAGCATTTTGAGGACCATACCTGGGAATGTTTACGTGCCTGGCTATCCGACTCACGGCATACCGGCGAGCGGGCGCTGATGATCGGGGCTATTGGCGAAGATACGCCTTATTTTGCCTATGCTTCGCGGGAGCGGACTCATGTCTTGTTACACGATCTTTTCGGAGGGACGTTTGCCTATAGCGAATCACGTATTGTTCGTGGCCCACAACAATTCACCATCCGGCAATTTATGGGGCGTTATAATCCGGGTGAAGAAATAACCATTACTTTTCCGGAGCGTATCGTTCCCGGTCGTCCCAATCTCTCGTTTTTGACTGAAGAGACGATCAAGAGTCCGATGACGGAGGTTTTGCTCACTGATTCGGGGCAACGGGCGGTTGCTGTACGCCGGAAATTTGAAGGGAACGCCGTCTATCTTGTTGGATTTCCACTCGGATTGGCTTGTGATGCGCTATGGGGATTTGAACAGGATCAAGAGCCCTTTGACGCACTCGTCGGTCTTTTCCAGGCGCCTTTGGATGATGCCGGTATCGAGCCGCCTATTCGATTGCCACACAATGTTGTTGGCTATCTTTCGGATGATGGAACCCTGCTTTCGCTTAAAGAGAGGTTCGGTCATAACGTGAAAGATTCTGCTGAACTTAATGTCAACGGTGAACGGCGTGAGATTGAAATTGCTTTGGAACCGTATGAAGTCAAATTAATGCATATTGAGCCCTGATTTTGGCTACTATGGTTTAATGTCCGTTTCCCCAAAGTGAAGACCTGCGTACACTGTTTTGACTCCGTAGTGAATATCGTTTGACTACCATGCAGTATTGAACTTCTGCTCTGTGTACTCTCATAGCGCAGAAGCCCATACAGGCAGAGCCGAGATTGCTATACCGAGGATGCTGGGATGAGCGCGAGCGTAACAGAACAACAGGTTTTGGATGCATTAAGCACAATTGAAGACCCTGATCTGCATAAAGACATTGTAAGTCTGGGATTCATTAAGGATTTGCAGATATCAGGCGGCAAAGTCTCCTTTAAGATTCAATTGACGACACCGGCATGCCCGGTCAAAGAGCAGATGCAAAGTATGGCCCGCCAAGCCGTGGTGGCCTTACCCGGTGTTGAGAGTGTTGAAATCGAGATGACGGCATCTGTGCCTAAGCATGGTGGCATGGGTGAAACGCAGGAAATCCCGGGAATCCGCAACATTCTGGCGGTGGCCAGCGGCAAAGGCGGTGTCGGCAAAACCACATGCAGCGTCAATCTTGCACTAGCTCTCTCGCAAAAGGGCGCTCGTGTAGGTCTTATGGATGGCGATGTATATGGTCCCAATGTGCCCCAGATGATGGCCGCCAATGGGCAGCCGCTTACCGATGGAGAGAGGATACTTCCCAGCAAAGCCTATGGCATTTCCGTTCTTTCAATGGGGCAACTCACGCCTAAAGATCAACCCATCATGTGGCGCGGCCCGATGCTGCATAGCGTTGTGCAGCAATTCTTAAAGGACACGCAATGGGGAGAACTCGATTATCTATTGGTTGACTTACCTCCGGGAACAGGGGATGTGCAGCTCTCTTTGATACAGACTGTTCCTTTGGCCGGCGCTGTTGTTGTAACCACACCGGCTCAAGTTGCCATTGCCGATGTACGCCGGGCAATTCAGATGTTCAACAAACTGGAAGTTCCGGTACTGGGCGTGCTTGAGAATATGCATAGTTTTGTGGCCCCCGATACAGGAAATACATATCACATATTCGGAAAAGGCGGCGGGCAACAGGTTGCTGACGAATACGATGTCCCGTTCTTGGGCGGCGTCCCCATTGATCCGCGCATCGCTGAAGGCAGTGATACCGGCAAACCTATCGTTATTGCCGATCCGGATAGCCCCCCGGCGAAGGCATTTCAGGAGATCGCCACTCAGGTTGCCGCTCAGGTTTCTGTCGTTGCGCTTCAGGCTTCAGTGCGGCGCGGACAGGTTGGTCATTCTCATCCCGTCCAAATTGGTGGACTGTCCGAATAACCACAAACAGGGCAGCGGAACCCAACCATATGATTTATGCCCGATAAGGATCGGCTTATCAATTTCTAAGTCGCGGAGAGGAACGGCATTCACATGGGATTGGCAAATGAACATTTGATGCGTGGGACACGGCCCACACCACCTGAACGCATTTTGGTTGCACTCAGCGCGCTTTTTATTGTTTTGCTGGTGCTCACCAATATTATCGGTAACAAACTCCTTAAGGTGAATCTGCCGCTTCTTGGTGAGGGAGCGGTCTTCTCCGGTATTTTGACGTACCCTTTCACATTTCTATGCACCGACCTTGTCTCGGAGATGTACGGCAAGCGCCGCGCGGATTATATGGTTTTTCTCGGCTTTTGTTTTAGCCTGCTTGTTTTTCTTTGCTTAGGGCCGCTTGTGGTTTATCTTGAAATCTATCCGGTTGAAAACGCCTCAGATGTCCAAAGCGCCTTTGAAATTATCTTTAATATGGGCCCCCGGTTGATGGTCGGTTCTATGACCGCCTATGTTGTGGCTCAACTTGCGGATAATTATCTTTACCATTTTTGGCGGCGGTTAACCCGGGGCAAATACCTCTGGTTACGCAACAATGGCTCCACACTCATCAGTCAATTACTCGACACGATTATCGTTACTTCGATTTTTTTATTCAAAAATCCGGTTTATGCCGATGTCACTTTTTTCCCACACGAAGACGCTCCGACCTCCGTCATGCATATCATTATGTTTCAATACACATGCAAGGCAGTGATGGCGATTTGCGACACACCATTTATCTATCTGGGCATCTATGGACTGAAACGATTTGTCACGTTGGAGCGCGCCGTCTATGCCGAGGAATCGGACGATTAAGCCACGTATCGTATTCCTGCCGGACATCCCCTGCTGTCGGCAAGACCATCGGGCTGTCACCGAATTCCTGTAAAACCCCTTTGGGAAGGCATGACATCAGTCCGGCTTTTGGTAGGCTCATTTTCAGTTACGGAGCAGGTTGAGATGGAGTGTTCCGGCTGTTACTGGCGGTTCTTATTCTTTGGTGGCCTTCTCAATCCCGGCCTAAGTTCTGATATTTCAGTTGGCTACTTAAGGTTTTATGCAGGAGTGTGCTATGGCTGTCTTCGTTACCCGGCGTGCCCAATTCTCAGCCTCACACCGGCTCCATAATCCCGAACTCACCGATGAACGGAACCGGGAAATCTATGGGTACTGCAACAATCCTAATGGCCATGGCCATAATTACTATCTGGAAGTCACTTTGCGTGGACAGCCTGATCCTGAGACGGGCATGTTGGCCGATCTAAAATGGCTAAAATCCGTGATAAACGGCTGCATCGTGGAATCTGTCGATCATAAGCATCTCAATACGGATGTGCCGTTCTTGAAAGGCGTGATTCCAACCGTGGAGAACCTTGTAAAGGCAATTTGGGACGAATTAGAAAAAAATCTTCCAGCGGGCCTTTTGTTTGCCGTGAAACTATATGAAACCGAAAACAACTGGGCCGTATATTTTGGCAACTGTGAGGAGAGAACATCTTCCGAAAAAGCCGAAGAACCTTTTATCGAAGCGGCCCTTACCAGTGGTATCCTGTGAAGTAATACACCGTGCCTTGTATTATGCTGGCGTACGGAAAGGAATAGCAGATGTCGGTTCAACTACCTGCGAAATGGAGCGGGGAACCCGCCGATCCGGCGGCCAAAGAAGCGCTTAAAAAAGTATCCATGGAAGATCTTATCCGGGAACTGCTTGTACGCGTCGGCGAGAATCCCGAACGGGAAGGATTGCTTCGCACACCGCATCGTGTCGCGAAGGCCTGGGATTTTCTGACTTCCGGCTATGAAGCCGATATCGATGAAGTGATCAATGATGCCATTTTCGACGAGTCACATGATGAAATGGTCATCGTGCGTGATATCGACATCTTTTCGCTATGCGAGCATCACCTGTTGCCTTTTTTCGGAAAGGCCCACGTTGCTTATATTCCCAATGGGAAAGTTGTCGGATTATCCAAGATTCCCCGTTTGACCGAGGTTTTTACGCGGCGGCTCCAATTGCAGGAACGGTTGACCAGTCAGATCGCCAAGGCAGTGCAACATGTGCTCAATCCAAGAGGCGTGGCCGTTATTGTTGAGGCGGAGCATATGTGTATGATTATGCGCGGCGTACAAAAAGTCGGGTCAAAAACCATCACCAGCTCCATGCTTGGCGCATTTCGGGAAGACCGCGCAACGCGTGAAGAGTTCCTAAACCTGGTTCGCGCACCTCAACAATTCTAAGATTCATTTAAATGTTACCCCGGTTTGGTCCACGGGCTTTCCGTGCGCTGACCGGGGTGTGTTCTTTCATGCGGGCCTGATCGGCAAGGGGTGGGGATTATCCCGGATAAACACCATTGTCGGCTGCCTTGCTGAAAAGAATTCGAACCACCGCAGAGGAAAGTTATGCCGAAATCCAAAAACCGCAACCATTCAGCTCAAACATCTATATCTCGTGTTCCGATTACCGCTGAATCGCCCTTACGTGTTGTTTTTCAGCAACTTGTCGAATTTGCCAATCAAAAATCGCTGAATGATTATATTGGTACAGCTCGCGAGCGGTTTTTAATTATGACATTTCTGCAAGGCCGTCCTCTTTCGGAAACCCTGCGGCGTGTATTTTGGGAATGGGCGATTTTCGATTACCGGGAGCGCCGGAACAAGCCAACCCTTCTGGAGAGGTTTATTGTTTCCCGCAATTTTGATGAAGCCACAGCCCAGGCGCTTGCCGCCTTGGGGCAGGGCCGTAACAGTTTTTTTCGCGTTCTTGAAATCGTACCCGATAAGGATGAAAGCAAACTGACTGTTGTTGAATTGGGCAAAGAAACTGAGGGCCGGTTCGAGGCCCCAGTGCCTTCCGATTTGGGCTTCGAGCAGCAGGAGGTTTTGGAAGGCCGATTGGTGCCTTGGCGCGGTGGTTTTCGGTTCATCGGTGGTTTGCGGCGGATGGATGCCGAGTTTATGAAAGAGATCGAAGGCGACCTTCGTTCTTTGCGTATCAAGCATGCCGACAGTGAAAACTGGGTGGCTTTAGTTTGTTATCTTAAGCCGCTTCTATTTCAAGCCATCGAATCGAATCGCGACATTGTTGGCCTCATTAAAAATATCGCCACGGGAGAGATCATAACTCCCGACCGCGTATTCGCCCGTTATGCCATTGCTCGTTTAGAGGCCGGTGATGGCGCCCGCGCTTTGCAGTGGTCCGAAGAGGCCCGTCAGGATTTCCCGGATAGCGATGTGATCCGTTCTGTCCTCGCACAGTGTTTGGATACAAACGACCGTGCCGATGAGGCCTTGGAACTTCTCAAAGAGTCGATTCAAATACGTGAAACCGATCTTCGTTTGCGGCTCCAAGCGGCCAATGTCTTAATGCGCCGCCAACGTTTTTCCGAAGCCAGGGGAATCATGGAGCCCGCCTTGGAATTAAAGGCCGACCGTCTGTATCCCGATATCATTTCGGCCATGGGGATGTGCTTTTATCGTGAAGGCGAGTGTGACCGCGGGCGCGCCCTTATGCGTGAAAGCATTGCCGAGAAGCCTGAGAATACATTTATCTATATTTCCAATGCCATCACGCTGCTTGATGGTGAAGAATATCAAGAGGCTTTGGACCACGTGGAACAAGCCCTGGAAATCAATGCTGAAGAGACGACCGCGTTATTGCTCCAAGGCCGTTGTTTTGAGGGCTTGGGGCGGGATGCCGAAGCACTGGCAATCTATGACCGTGTCGCTCGCCGGATTCAGCCCAGCCCCGATTTCCTGAAACGCACGGCAGCCGTAGCGGCCCGTTTGGGGCGTTGCACACGCGCGGCATCCGCCTATGAATGTTGTCTACAAACGGATCCGCACGATATCGAGGCTGCTTGTGGACTGATCCGGGTTCTGCGTCAACGCGGACGGGATCACCAAGCCGTGCCGATTCTTGAACGGCTTTTGGCCCAACACCCGAATCATCCCGAATTGCTCAAATTACTTGAGGAAACCGGAGCGCCAAGCACCCAGCCGCCTTCTGCCGGTACGTCTTCCTAAAACCGTGTAAACTGCGTGTTGATGAATTCTGAATCACGGTTCCGGTATTTGCCATTCGTACTCTTAGGAGTGGCCCTTCTAGCTCGATTGCTGCTTCTAACCCTTCCGGGATTTCGCCAAGATGTCAGTTGGTATGTAACCCTTGGTGAGGTTCTTTATTCGGACGGATTGCTCGAAGGCTATGATCATCCCGAGCGTGTCTCCGGTTTAGTCGTCAATTACTTTCCTCTGGCGCTGACGTTGTTGTGGGTGATTTCACCGCTTTTAATGCTGGCCAAATCATCTGCAATTGCCTGGCTTCCCGGTGCGATACATCGTCTACCCGCCATTGCCGCCGATCTTGCAATTGCCTGGCTGCTCTATCGCACCATTCGTAATCAGTCCCCGACCAGCAAACCTGCCGCCGAAAAAGAAGGCCCGGCTCTTACTCCATCGATCGCGGTTTTGGCTCTTGCCCTCTTTAATCCCGGCCCGCTTTATGTTGGAGCCGGATATGGACAGATGGAGTCTGTGGCAATGTTGGGGATCGTTGGCTCGGTTCTTCTCCTTTTACGGGGGAAGCCGGCATGGTCCGGCCTGTGTGCCGGTCTGGCTTTGGGATTCAAGATGCAGGTCCTGGTACTCATGCCGGCCTTGGCTGTGTTGGCCCTGTTGCGGTGCCGTATTAAGGGAGTGATTGTGTGGTCTGCGCTTTGTATTCCAACACTTTTTCTCCCATGGTTGCCTTTTATCCTGGCCGGAAAGGCCCATGCCGCTTGGCAAAGCACTTTTGTGCTCAATTCCGATTGGAGCCGGCACCTTTCCAGCGGCGCTTTCAATGTTTGGGCACTGACCCATAATCCGCTTCTACCGGACCTATTGCCGCTCGAACTGTTCTTTTCCGAGGATGGAACGATATCCACCGGCAGTCTGTTGGCCTTTTTTACATATCGCCGGGTTGGATTGTTGCTTTTTGCCGCCGGGTATGCCGCAGCCATTGCATTGCTCTATCGTTTTCGTAACGAACGGCAGATTGACTGGTGGTTTCTGGCGGCTGTTGGATATCTTTTCTTTGCCTTTCCGACCCGGATCCATGAGCGCTATTTGTTGTCATTTTTGATTCTGTCACTGCCCATTATTGTGCTGTATCGTTCCTGGCCCCGCCGCCTATGTTTCGGTTTGCTGTCTTTGGTGTATCCGGTGAACCTGTTGGTTATTGCGCCCTTATCGGGTAATTCACCCGAACTTGCGGATATTCCCCATGCCCTTCGTTTCTTCTGCGGGGCTTTGACTTTGGCTGCCGGGGCGTGGTTGCTTATGCCTCCGTGTGGGGAATCCGCCTGCCGTTGGCCGCGTCCTAAACGGGCGGTTATAGGCTGGTGCACCGGCGTAACTTTGATTTTCGTTGTGTTGTCATTGTTCTCAAATATGCGGACAGAGGAATGGCGTGATCGGCAACACCTCCAAGATATTCCTTTTGCCGAACCTCCGGCGGAACACTGGCTTATCGCCCATCAGCGTGGGCTCTCGGTTGATCGAAACGCATTGACGGTCGATGGCACAATCTGGGCGAGGGGGCTTGGCATGCATGCAGCCAGCCATGTCGTATTCGATGTCACCGGACCTTCAAGACTTCGTGGAGCCGTTGGGATAGACGACGAAACGCTTGTATATGCCCGCGGGGAGTTGGCAGCCTGCATCATTGTTAACGGTGCAACCACGTTTGAATCAGGACCACTCCATAGCGGTAAACCGCCAGCCCAAATAGCGATAGAACTTCCTAATGATTTGAATCGACTTGAGTTGCACTTGGATCCCCGGGGTGTGGACTTGGATGATCACGCTGATTGGCTTGGGATGGCGATAGAGCCCCTTAAATAGAGGTAAATCTAGTATTTCCAGTAGGTTTTCTTATTTCTTTTTCAATTAAATATAATTTCTATTGCAAATTCGGTCATTCGCCCCTATAGTGGTCATTCGTGTAACCAGAGGCCATTTTTCCTCTAAGTGACTTAAATTCTTCAACTTGCGCGGCCCATTCCGCTGCTTAACCATTATACGATGTCGTCGAGTTTACAGCCGGTTCGTAAAGGACCAGATAACTTTCCACGCCTTATTCCAAGCAGATCTTGGACAACGTATCGCCGAGCGATTCGAGATGCAGTTCTTCAATTCTGCAAGAATGCTCCGGTCATCTATCGCGAACTAAAAGACCCAGTCAAAGAACTGGTCGAGAAACTTTCCCCAAACATCCCTCTTCCGGTTTGTTTTGATGACCAAGCTCAAGAGCTGATTCATAGTGTAGCTGTTGTCTTTGATGGCATGGTTCGCACCAAAGAAGGCCCGGATCCGGATCTGGTCGCCAGAGTTGTAAGGCACACCCAAGGTGCATTGGCAGATTATCTGCTTGGCCTGCACATGGGATTTCTGCGTGAGATTCTTGATGCCGGTGCTGAGGGCGTTCAACGGCTTCTTGACTCACTCCCCAAAGCCGCAGAGATGCCCGTAATTCGCCAACCGGAACAGGCTCTCCGTCGTATTGAAGTCTATTATGAGGTCGGCGCCTTTCTTCATTTGCCCGAATTACACCTCTCTGTTGCCAAAGTCCGCTCACGAGCCTCGTCCCGGGCTAGGAGGGGGAACCTTTGGCCGACGGATCGTCTCGCGAAGTTCCAGTATTTGGAAGATTTGATTGACAATGGCGCCATGGAGCCGTGCAGCGAAGAAGACCTTGTCTTCCTCGTTTCACAATCAAGTCTCGATATGCTCCAGAAAAAAGTCGTCCTGCTGCAACAAGCCGCGGAAGGCGTTAGCGCCAACAGACTGAAAGCCAACTTCTCCCGCCTGCAAGACCATGTGCGCCGTGTCAAAAAGCGCGATGCCGATTTGCAGCAACGCCAAAAACTCTTGCGGGAGATGGGAGCATCGCCGGAGCAGGTCGAGTACATTTCTGCTCGGGCCAGCTACCAAACGATGTCGAATCTTCTGAATTTGGCAGATGGGGATCTGGCTATTTCCGATCTAATGGGGGGGAAACGGACCATTAAAAAGATTCTTCGCCGCCAGGGCCGTCAGGCTGAAGATAGCGGCAAGATTCTAAAATACTTGGTTAACCGTGTGGGTATCGATCAGGATATTGCTGTCCAGTTTTTGCAGAACCATCCCGATTTCGACCTCGAAAAAGTGAAAGAAATTGTGGAATTTCTGCGAGTACGCTACCGCACCCATTACCGCTCGCATTGGGGCTTCAGTGTTCGTCCTGAATTGCTGAAGAAAGCCCTTCGGGTTGGATTTTCGCGCACCAAACTTCGCTGGGATTCAATGACAGCGCGCGATTTTCTGCACGATCTGCGCCAGGCTGTTATCGAGGATGAACAGAAGGTCATCAATCAATGCGGCGAAATGGATAGCAATAGCCGTCAAGTGGCTCTCGAACCGTTGCGCGAAGTCCTCGATTACGAGACGGATTCGGAAACCAAAAAACAGTTGGTTTTTATTTACGAGCAATTTTGCAAGATCGGATTATGCATACCCCGTGAGAAGTTGAAGCAAATTTGTCTCAACAAGAAAGATATCTTTCCTAATCCTCGGAAAGTCCAGGACGCACTTGAAATCCTGAATGGTTCTTACCGGGCCATTGGCCAGCACGGTGATGCATTGTGCATTTCACCTGATTACCTGGCGATTATACCCAAAGCCTACCCTCACCGTTAACCGAAAACTCAGGTTTGCACTTCTCCGGCTCAGAACAAAATGCCTGCGGGCCAAGCTATATTTTTGCATTTTGATTTGGCAGCCATATTCCATGAGGTACAATGAGGGCATGGCTTCACTCATACTCGACCATGTTCGCGATGCTTATACACACAGCATCGCCAAGGCAGGTGTGCATATGAGCGGCATGTTGGGGCAGCCCATGGATGTCCGCCCGCGGCGCATCGAAGCGGTGTCTTTTGAATCTCTTTATGAGGGATTGGCGCCGCCTGAAACACCCATGGCGATGCTGATTTTACGTATTTCCGGAGACGGCGGCGGATTTCTTGTCTTCATGATGTTTGAAGAATCCGCGCGGCGTTTAAATGAGCACCTTTGGGACGCAATTGCGTTTGACGATATTGTCGTGAATTTATCGAACATGTCGGCGTTGAAAGAATTGGCGAACGTTGCCGGTAGCGCGTTTATCAATGAACTTGCCGACCGTGCAGATATCGAACTTCGCCCCAGCGAACCCCATGTGCTTTACGACATGATTGCTTCGGTCTTGCAGATGATCGTCATGGAAAATGCACCTTTGTCCGAAGACGTTATATTAATTGACTCCGATCTGGCGGATCCGGAACTTGGCTTAAAAATGCATTTCCTGTTTTTCCCCTCGCCGGAACTCGAATCACTACTCGAGGAGAAACTCGCTTCGTGACAAAGAATGAATCATTGCACAATCTTCCGATTGGAGGGATTTACACCACCAATGACGCTATGTCTGTCGCGACAGTGCTTGGATCATGTGTGAGTGTCTGTCTCTTTGACAAAGAAAATTTGGTAAGCGGGATGAATCATTTTATGCTTCCGGAGGCGCCCACAAGGGATACGCCTAAGCCCGGCGATCTCGGGCGTTATGGATCGCTTTCGATCCCTGAACTGATCAAACGTTTTGAACGATCAGGCGGGAAATTGTCGTTAACAACCGCGAAAGTCTTTGGTGGCGCACATATGCTATCGGCTCTTGCATTCGCTAATATTCCTGAACGTAATATTGATGTTGCCCTTCGATGCCTTGCGCAATACAAAATCAAGATCGTGAATAAGGTTGTTGGAGGTGACCGGGGAAGAAAGATTGTCTTTGATACAAAAAGCGGGCGCGTTATGGTACGTGAAGTTGCCAAGCGTGAATTTGGATGATAAAAAATGGCGCGCGTATTGATTGTTGATGATTCGGAATTTATGCGTGCGGTTCTAAAATCAATTTTGCATTCTGAGGGGCACGAAATCCTGGAAGCCTCAAATGGGGCAGAAGCGATAGCCTTATACCGGAGTGAACGTCCCGACTTGGTTACGATGGATATAACCATGCCGGAGGTTGATGGATTAGAAGCTGCCGAAGCGATTCTTGAAGAATTTTCTGATGCGAAAATTGTGATGTGTTCTGCATTGGGACAGGAAAAGATTATCCGGCGGGCAATTGAGAAAGGTGTTTTGGATTTTATTTCAAAGCCTTTTAAACCGGAAAAAATAATCGCGACTCTTGCGCGGTTTTTTGAATAATTGATGGAGATTTTTTACCTCTACAGTACATTTTTCTATTGAAAGTGGCTGAAATGACTTTGGCAAAGAAGGAAACCATTAAAGTCCTTATTGTGGACGATTCGTCTTTGGTTCGGAAATTCCTGACTGATATTCTCTCTCGTGATCCGGACATTGAAGTTGTTGGAACGGCCGCTGATGGTGTTTTTGCGCTACGCAAGATCAAGCAACTTAAGCCCGATGTAATGACGTTGGATGTTGAAATGCGGCAGATGGGCGGCCTTGAACTTCTCCCAAAAGTTATGGAAGAGGCGCCTCTGCCCGTTATTATGGTAAGTGGAATTACCAAAGCCGGGGCGGAAGCCACTGTACGTGCCTTGGAACTTGGCGCGGTCGATTTTGTGGCAAAGCCAACTACGGATCCGCATAGCATGATGGAAATTGCCACCGCGTTGATCGCGAAGATTAAAGCTTGTGCCCGTTCACGCATTCGGCGGCGGACAGTGACCGCCCCCGGGCAACCGCCTCCTGCGACCAAACCACGTTTGGCAGTCCCCACCTTTAAACCTGGAAGAAGCCTGGAAAGCATGTTAATCGCCATCGGCGCATCGACAGGCGGAACTGAAGCGATTCGTGAGGTGCTTGCCAGTCTTCCCAAAGAAATGCCCCCCATCGTTATCGTTCAACATATGCCGGAGGGATTTACAAAAGCGTTTGCCAACCGTCTCAATACATTATGCGAACTTGAAGTGCGTGAAGCGGAGCATCTTGATCCGCTTGTTCCCGGCGTTGCGCTTATTGCCCCGGGGCATTCTCATATGACTCTTCAAAAAGGAACCAATAGCCTGTTTCGGGTTGCTTTGGATCAGGGCCCCCTTGTGGGACGTCACCGCCCGGCCGTCAATAGGCTTTTTGATTCTGTTGCAGTCATTGCCGCACGCCGTTGTGTCGGTGTAATTCTTACCGGTATGGGCGCTGACGGCGCTACGGGAATGTTGAATATGTACAATGCGGGGGCCTATAACATTGCCCAAGATGAGGCTAGTTGTGTTGTTTACGGCATGCCCAAAGAAGCCGTCAAAATGGGCGGTGCGCATGAATCCCAGCCGTTGGATAAGATATCCAACCGGTTGGTTGAACTTGTCTACGGCAAGTAGTCGATCCCGTTCACACTCTTCGTTTTTTTGTCTAATCCAGTGCAGGGCCAAAAAACGCTATTTGGCGCAAAACTCCAAATGAAGGGGCTGCGCCACCATGTTTGACGCTCATCTTTCTTCAGGCTACGTTGATCTTTCTTCTGTGATTAAAGTTCAATACGCAGTGTCTCTGCACATGGATAACCGTCATGCACATCCTTATTACCGGCTCATCCGGACAGATCGGAACAAATCTTTCACTTGAACTCATGCGGCAAGGACATGATGTCCTCGGCATTGACCACCGTGAAAATACCTGGACTTCGGAAATTCCGTTTCGATTAATCGACTTGCGCGAAAACTGTGTTGGGCATCTTGTCGAATTGACCAAAGGCTTCCAAATCGATTTGGTGGTGCATTTGGCCGCCCACGCAAAAGTGCATGAATTGGTAATCGAACCAAGCCGGGCAATGGAAAACATCGATATGACTTTTAAGGCTTTGGAAGCGGCCCGGTTGTCGGAAATTCCGATTATTTTCGGGAGTTCCCGCGAAGTTTATGGCGATATTGTCAGGCATGAGACCGATGAGAGCTGTGCCGATTTTGTTGTTGCCGAAAGTCCTTATTCGGCCAGCAAAATTGCCGGTGAAGCGCTCATTTACAGTTATCGGCAGTGCTACGATTTGCCCTATCTGGTGTTCCGCTTTTCTAATGTTTACGGTCGTTTTGACAATGACCTCGAACGTATGGAGCGTGTTACGCCTCTCTTTATTCGCAGAATCGCGGAAGGAAAGCCAATTGTTATCTTTGGGCGCGAAAAGGTTTTGGATTTTACCTATGTTGATGATTGTGTTGCTGGGATTACACTTGGGATCAAGAAACTTGCTTCTCGCGAAGTGCGTGACGAAACGATCAATCTGGCTTTTGGCGGCGGAAATTCACTAGGCAGTCTGGCTGAGTACATTGCCCAGGCTCTCGATAAGCAACCGGATGTTGAATACAAAGAGAGCCAGCGGGGTGAAGTTACTCGGTATGTGGCCGATATCAGTAAAGCGCGAAAACTGCTGGGATACGAGCCGAAGACGCCTCTCGAGCAGGGAATACACAAGACGATTGCCTGGTGGAGGGAAGCTGGTTATCTCTAAGTTGAACCGGGCTTGTTTTTCTGCTGTTTTTGTTGCTGCGGCGCAGACCGTAGATGCCCCAAAGGTTCTTTGGTCATCCGTTGCGCTGTGTGATATGCTGCTTAAGTCGGCTCAAGCCTGGGGAGAAAAGGAATGCCGCAAAAGTCGGATCGTATTATCGGGCCAACCACGCTGTCCCGCCGTGCTCAAGCGCTGAGTGAAAAGCGTATGCACCCCTTTTTAACCGGCGAATTCTCCATTTTCTCCATTGCCGACCATCCCGAAAAAATTGCCAAGGTGCTCAAGCGTATTCTGGGCAAGAGCGGCAAACGTTTTCAACTCCCCGGAGCGGCATCATTTTGCGGTGCGGGCAAACATGCCAAAGACAGCCCCATTTTTACATCTGTTGCTTTGATATTAAATAACAGGCCCCCTGATTTCTCCATCCTTAGCCCTTCCAATCAACCATACTGGCGCGAGGCAATTTGCGCTTTCCGTGAACGGTATCACCGCACATTCCAGTTAGAGCGTGAAATCGAACTGGTCCCCAAAGAACTGACAGTAATCAGTCTGATGCCCATGAACCGGGGACAGTTGGATAGTGCGGAACTTGATGAAATCACCGGCCAAATGCCGGATTTGCGGGAACTCAATGTAGATGTGCATATTGTTGATTCATTGCGTGAAGCCGTGAAACTCATGGCTGATTATATTGTTCCGCAACTAATCGATAAGAAAGAATTGAATCTGGATGCTCCGGAAACAGAGGAAAAGACGATGTCGCTGCCTGCATGGGAAAAGGCCGACAAGCCGGTTACCGGAGGAATGCATTTCAATCGCTGGCGAAGTGTATTGCGTAATAATTTGACAGGCTGACGATTTTTCGGTTGTAGGACGCTCTCAGCCTTCTTTACAAATTCTTCCATCTTTCAATAGGTAACATACTGTCGACAACCATGGGTGGCTTAACCCGTTTGCCTGTTGCCGCCGATTCGTAGGCCGCGTGAAGAATCTCCATTACCCGGAGCCCGTCTTCTCCGGTTTCAAGCGGCTCCTGTCCAAGACGGATACAATCCACAAAATGCTGCATTTCCTGTGGGAATCCATAATTCCAGAGTTCTTCATAAATGGTGAACGACCAACCCGCTGTACTTCCTGCCTTTTCTACGGCATAACCATAACCTTGTTTGCTATAGGTCTGAATACTGTTGCCCTGCAAAAGGTTGGCGTAGGCTACGCCCTCCGAACCGTGGACTTCGGCCCGGTCATCCATCCCTCCCAGTTTGGCCCAACTCTCTTCGATGTAAGCCCGCGCGCCGTTTTCGAATGTCAGGATTAAGATTCCTTCGTCATCGCCTTGTGTTTTTTCAATATGTACTGTCCTATTTAGATCGCAATACACTCCGGTGATCGTGGCCTTATTCAGCATCCAACGTGCGAATTCGATCCCATGGCAACCCATATCCAGCATGACACCGCCGCCGGAACGTTCCGCATTCCAAAACCATGGACTGTGTGGGCCGTCGTGCTTCTCACTTTGTTTAACAAGATGAATCTCTCCCAACGCTCCCTCATCTACGAGCTGTTTCAAACGAACGTATTTGGGGGCGAAGCATAGCTCCTCGGCGTACATAAGTTTTACGCCGGCACGCTCACAAGCCTCGAGCATCCGCTCCGCCTCTTCGAGTGTCCGGCATAGCGGCTTTTCACAGATGATATGCTTTCCTGCTTGTGCGGCGTCGATGACCATCTGGGCATGGAGATCGTTGGGTGCTCCTATGATCACGATATCAATATCTTTTCGATCAAGGATGTCCCGATAGTCTTTATAGGAATGAGGAATTGAATGTTTTGCGGCAAAAGCCTGGGCATGGTCTTCTGTAGGAGAGGCGGCAGCCACAATCCGTGCTTGCGGAACCTGTGTCAGGGCCTGCGCGTGAATACAGGAGATGAATCCTGAGCCAAAGAGTCCGATATGAATAAGATCAGGCATAGCAAGTCTCCCATCTTTTAAATGATCCATATACTGGAAAATGGAACTCATTTCATCGTTTTTTATAAAAACTTGGTCCGTCCCAGATGAATTGAGAGGACGTTGCCACCTGCCTCCGGATAATAAAATTCCTTTTCCGATTTGGGTCGCAATTCTATTAAAACTGTTTAAACTATACGTGGCTAGGCTTTATCAGCCAACTCGCTCAATGCTTATGGGCAGGGAATCGGATGGACTTCATCGAGCAAAACGCTCAGATGCGGTTTTTTATCGCTCTTGCGCTGGGCTTTTTAATGGGCCTTGAGCGCGAGACGACTCCCGGCCGAAAGTCCGGACGGATTTTTGCCGGAGTCCGCACTTATTCCTTGGTCAGCCTTTTTGGATTTGGCTGTGCATGGCTGTTTCAATATGAATCCCGCTATGCTCTTCCTGCGGGACTAATCACGCTTGGGGCGCTTTGTCTGGCGGAATATTTTGCCAAATTAAAGGAAGGCCGCATTGGTTGGACCAGCGAGATCGCGGTGCTTCTTTCTTTTGTAATAGGAGCCTCTGCTCTCTTGGGCTCTATTTGGATGCCGATCACGCTCGGCGTAATCAGTACAATTCTTCTTTCAGAAAAATCGAAAATCGAACGTTATGTGGATCGTCTAACAAAATCCGAATTCTTGGCGATTACGCGTTTTTTATTGGTTACGGTCATCATCTATCCGATGATGCCAAACCGAGATTATACGCAGTTTGGCCTTAATCCCACACATATATGGAAAATCGTAATGATGGTTTCCAGTATTGGTTTTGTGGGATATTTCTTGGGTAAGAAATTTGGCGCACAGGCAGGGCTCCGGTTTTCAGGATTTTTAGGAGGTATTGTTTCCAGCACGGCTGTGAGTGTCTCTGTTGGGCGGCATGCTCAAAAGACGCCTATGCAAAGTTTATGCGCTTTGCAGGCGTCTTTGATTGCTTGCAGCGTGATGTATTTGCGGATTTTGATTCTTGTCTGGATTATCAATGTTTCATTTTTGTCGATGCTTTGGTGGCGCATGCTGCTCTTGTCTCTAATTGGCGCGGCTTTATCGTTCTACAAATTCCCCCAAGATGGAACTGCCGAAAAGGGCGAGGTGACCGCTCTAGAAAATCCGTTTGAGATTATTCCCGCGTTGATGTTTGCCTTTCTGTTTGTGGCGCTCTCGGTTGTGACGGCGATTACCAGAGATTTTTTCGGTAGTGCGGGGCTTCTGGTCTTGGCGGCGATTGTTGGTGTGACTGATATTGATCCGTTTCTTTTGTCGTTGGTGCATGGCAATGCCGCTGCAGATCCTGTACTACTTTCTGCATTCCTGATTGCTATGATGAGCAACACGATTATGAAGGGAATCTACTTTGGGACTTTGGCAGTCCCGGTGCGAAAAGAGGTGTTATGGCGTTACGGTATTTGGGCGCTGCTGCACATCCCCCTGGCTTTTACTTTTTAATCACTGCTTTCTCCCCGTTCCTCGGCGATGTACCACTCATAATCCTGATAAGGCCAGGCGAATTCCGTTATGGTTTGATCGCGGATTTCGATCACTTTTGTTGCCACTTGACGCAAAAAATGACGGTCGTGTGACACGAATAAAATCGTCCCCGCATAGGATTCGAGTGCATCGGCCAGGACTTCTTTGCTAGCCATATCGAGGTGGTTGGTTGGCTCATCCAAAAGAAGAAAATTAGCTTTCGAACAAATCATTTTGGCGAGACCCAGCCGTGTCTTTTCTCCTCCGGAAAGCACCCGGACCTGTTTGTCAACATCGTCTCCGCTAAATAGAAAGGAACCCAGGATATCACGCACACGCGAACGAACTTCGGGCGGAGCGCCTTCTTCCATTTCTTCAAGCACGGTACCCCGGCCAGTCAGATTGTCGGCATGGTCTTGAGCTACATAGGCTCTAGCAACGTTGTGTCCTGTTTCGATGGAGCCTTGGGTGGGGGATTCTTTTTCTATGGCCAAACGGATGAATGTGCTTTTGCCCGCACCGTTCAATCCCACAAGCGCGGTCCGGTCGCCCCGCATAACCGTGACCTCAGCATTCTCGAAGACAACCAGATCCTTATACGATTTGCTTGCACCACGCACCCGCAGCACTTCTTTGCCGCTACGGGGAGGCTGCGGAAGATGAATCGACATCTTTTTCGTAAAACGCTTTGAAGGACTTACGAGCGCCTGGGGATTTTCTTTTTGCATCTTCTCCAGCATCTTTAGACGGCTTTGGACCTGGCGGGCCTTCGTTGCTTTGGCGCGGAAACGATTGACGAATTTTTCAATCTCTGCGGCGCGTTTCTGGATATTCTTGGCAAATGCATCTTGTTGGGAGGCCCGGCTGTCACGTTGGTCCAAAAAGAATGTGTAATTCCCCGCGTATTCTTCAAGCCGTCCATTTACGACTTCTGTTGTTCGTGTGGTCACACGGTCGAGGAAAATACGGTCGTGAGAAACAACGACAACACTGCCTTTGTAATTGATTAGAAAATTCTCAAGCCATTGGATGTTTTCCAAATCCAAATAGTTAGTTGGTTCGTCCAGCAGCAGTGCGCCGGGTTGCCGCAGAAGCAGGCGGGCCAGAGCGATACGCACTTGCCAACCGCCGCTCCAGTGTTCGGTCAGTTCATGCCATCTCGATTTCGGAAAACCCAGTCCGGATAAAATACGTGCAGCTTCGGTTTCCAGGCGATAACCGCCAATTCGTTCGAAATGTTCTTGGGCACGGCCATAACGGGCCAGGAGTTTTTCCATGCGTTCAGGAGAGTGACTTGGATCGGCCAGAAGATTTTCCATCTCCTGTAATTCCGTTTCAGCCTCCAGAATTTCTTCATGCCCTTCGAGTACATAATCCCAGAGTGGCTTACCCGTAATGCGCATGACATCCTGGGGCAGATAGCCGAAAGTTAAATCGTTGGGCTTGATGATCTGCCCCGTTTCCGGGGTTTGTTCTCCCATCGCGACGCGCATTAACGTACTTTTTCCCGCACCGTTGGGTCCAACCAGCCCCACGCGGTCTTGGTCGCCCACTGTCCAGGTGACAGTGTCCAGAATGATGCGCGCACCGAATTCGACTTTAATATCTTTTAAAGTAAACATCAGTTCATAGCAATTAACGCAGTCAAGCCTATCGGATCGCTATCCGCTTTCTTGCCGTCTCACGCTCAATTCCGTGAATCAACGAATCGGAAATTCGCCGGGGTGAATTGAAGCAATACCTATCGAAATTCCACTCATAAAATCGGTATTCTCTGTGGACCGAGGCGAATCCCGATTTGTTGGGGACCCGCTTTTGACTCTTCCAGCAGAACGATTTCATTGCGCCGTTCCAGCCAGGCATCCGGTAACCATTGCTCGCTGTAATCCCGCTCCGGATAAACTCGCCCTACCAGCCGTCCGTTGAGCCACAGAAGCCCCTTGCTGAGGCCATGAAGCGTTAAATATACCGGCGCTGTGTGAGGATCGGCCTTGCACGACAAGATACTGCGCAAATAGCGCATGCCGCGAGGCTTCCCCTTATCCAATGGCTGCCAAGTCAGCAATTTTGTCTTAATTCCGGCTTCATCTTCGATTGAAAGTCCAGGCCGGTATCGCCATGGCTGGATGGGTAGTGTGCCTTCAACCAGCACAGGCCCCAAAAGCCCTTTGAGATCGTCATGCATCCACAGGTCCAATTGCGCACGTCTGTTGATTTGCCATTCACCTTTGATATGGCCCATATTCTCAACCAACAACGCCAAGGAATGGGTGCCTTCCTCTAAAAAGCCTAAAGGCACGCGTGCACTCGGTGTGGCCGGACGGTCTTCAGGGGGCGGCTCGGTTTGATGAATAAGCAGCCCATTTAAATAAACCGATACGCGGTCCGCATAGGCGGTTAAAAATAATTCCTGCACGCCTTGACGTTTGATCTCGAAACTTGAGCGGTACCAAGCGTAACCCTCATGATCTCCATGCAAATCCATGGAGAGCGGTCCCAGGTCGAGTTTCCAGTCCAAGTCGAGGAATCCGGGATCTGCTTCGCTGTCTGCCTCCGCCCATCGCCAAGGGCTCAATTTCCAGAGTGTTTCTTTGGGCGGTTTAATAGAGAGAGCCTTCGGCTTGCCATTCGTTGGAATATAATCGATCTTCTCGTTCGAACCGCTACTTTGCAGCAGAGCGCCCTTTTCCGTTTCCTGCACCCAATCGCCGCCTACCACAACTCCACTACTAAGCGGATGAAGACGTGTTTCGCCGCCTTGCGGTACAACTACGATTACAAGATTTTTCTTTCCGAACTGATGAGTCGATACCGATTTCTTTTTTGTATGCTGAATCGTGATGCATTGCTCTTTTTTGTTTTGTGTATAGATAAAATGGTGACTCTCATCCTTTGGAGGCGATGCCAACGCGATAATCCAGCCCTCTTGATTCTGTACAGCCAAATGAATATGCGCAGTTGATTTCTTGATTATGAGAGTTTCGTCCATCTTGGCTTTTTCAAGCCAGGTTCGCGCACCCAAACTTGGGATTTCGATGGTCGCTTGATTTCCTTTTGTGTCTTGGAATTTGGCAGTACGGGTTTCCTCGGTTGGATTGAGGATAAAATGAATCCGTCCGTTTTCACCATCACGCGTGAATATCTTGAGTTCGCTGTCATTGGATTTTAGCCCGGGTTCAGATGGCTCGGATGCGGATAACACATTGGCCAAACTGCGGGCTGTTTTGGCCGGCACAGCCGGAATCCTGGCGCGGTCGTGGACTTCGCCGCTTTCTTCCAGCACGCCAACATGATCGTAGTCTGTCGTCTGGCCATACATTGCCGTCCAGCCGAAGTTTGTACCGCCGTGCCACATATAATGGTTGTATCCCGCGCCACCCTCGGCGATAAAACGCCATGTCTCATAGGCCAATTGTTGCGGCGTGCGCAGCATCCAATCCGGCGGCGTTTCCCAGGTGTGATACCAATAGGGCCAAAATTCGGTGGATAGGAGCGGAGCACCGGGTTGTTTTTTGCGGTATTCTTCAAAACGGTCGGCGGGTTTGTGGGAGTTGATGCATTCCACAGCACCTTCCGCCGAACCTTCACAGGTTATAATCGGAACCTGAATACCCAACCGCTTTGATAAATCATGAAGAATCTGCATATAGAGACGAGCTTCTTCTTCTGATCGCCGGACACAAGAAAGCTCATTCTCAATTTGGAATAGGATTACGCTGCCTTCACGCCCCACTTGGCGTTCGGCGATGATTGGGACTAGCCTTTCGAACCAGCGCGATACTTCTTCAATATAGAGGCTGTTCGTTCGCCGGAATTCCAATCCGCGTTTGCTCAACATCCATGCCGGAAATCCCCCCATTGAAACTTCCGCACAAATGTATGGGCCGGGCCGGGCAATAACATACAGATCAAGCTCTGCACAAAGAGCCAGAAACGCATCCAGGTCAAGATCGCCTGTAAAATCGTATTGGCCTTGTTTGGGTTCATGCACTCCCCAGTAAACATAGGTCTGTATGCAGTTTAAACCATAACTTTTTGCCTTCTCCAACCGATCCCGCCAACTTTGGTGAGGTGTACGCCAGTAGTGCATACTCCCTGATGTCAACCATACACGGTTCCCATTAACCAAGAGGCTTTTATTGTCGTATGTAACCGGTGAAATCATCGGTCCTTTTCCTCTCAATCGTTCTCAGCGTCTCTCATGAAACCGGTGCGAACAGCACCGTAGTCCGGCGCAAAATTCCCCGGAGCAGCAATGCCGGGATTGATAGCCTATCAGAGTTGAGAAAATAGGAGGAAGCGCAACAGTTCGGCTGCGTTTTAACCGGTGACCAGATCAAACATCTGCCGAAAACCGTAGCGGACGTAATTGAAAAGTTTTTGGGGCGAACGAGCGCCCGCCAGCGTCCTTAGAATGTACCGTGGACGGAAATAAAACTTACGCAGAGCCTCCCGGCGCAGCTGTTCGAGCCGTTCAACCGAAAGATGCAGGCTGGGGATGGCTGCGTGATTGTAACCCTCGGCGGGCAATTCGCCTGGCTTCAGGAGACCGTATTCCACCGCCAAATCGTAAAATTCAGTGCCATGGAATGGGTAGGCGTAAAAGAATTCAACAAAGTCAGGATCCAAATCGCAGGCTAAGCGTACCGAATCGGCGAAAGTTTCTTCACTTTCCCACGGCAAGCCGATCAAAAAATAAACACTGGATTTCACACCGGCGTTCCGGCACATAGCAATTGCCTGGCGTGTCGCGGGGACATCGGCTTTTTTCTTCATCTTTTCCAGCATCATCTCATTGCCGCTCTCAACGCCAAATGAGATTAGCCAGCATCCGCTACGTTTCATGATGTCCAGCGTTTCAGGATCGAGTGTGTCAACCCGGCTATTGCAGGACCAATCGATTTGCAGACCGGCATCCAGAATCGCTTGGCACAATTCACGAACCCACTTCCGGTTGGCCGTAAAAAGATCGCTACGGAATAGAAAATCCCGAATGCCATGTTGTTCGACGCACTCTGCAATCTCACCGATGACATTTTCAGGTGAGCGTACACGGGCTTTTTTCCCGCCCACTTCGCCCGCCAAACAAAAGATGCATGGATAAGGACATCCCCGCTCAGTAACGAGTGTTGCGTTGGGAGCACCGGTATCGGGACGGATATAACGTGCGTTATCGATCAGGTGCCGGGCCGGAAAGGGAATTGCATCCAAATCTTGAATGAACGGACGGTCCGGATTGCGTATCGGTTCGCCGTCGCGGCGATAGGTAATACCTGTGATTTCCACCCGCGGCTTGCCTTGGGCCAACTCGACAATGGTTTCTTCGTATTCTCCACGCATGGCGATGTCGAGTTCCTTATGATCGCGTAGCGTTTCCAGGTCGAGATTTTTGAAATGTGCGCCCTTGGTGACGGTGACAATTTCGGGATTAATTTCTTTGGCAATCTGCGCCGCTATCAAATCATTGTGTAGCGTTGGTGTCGTAATCGAAAGAATCAGTGCGGACGGTTGCAGCCGTTCCAAATCCGCACGCAGACTATCCCAATTTTGCCCCTCTTCGGCGGGATAATCGATTATATGGCATTCCACACCGGCCTGCTCCAAAGCGCCCGCCATATACAGCAAATCCATTGGTGGGCGTAATGCGACCGTATGCAATTCTTCTATCGGGGTTTGGCACCGCTCTTCGCGAATGTATTTCCCCGTAGGTGGTACGATAAGAAAGGCGGAACGCCAAGAATCCATTGCGTCGATCCTGTTAACCGATCCTGCAAGCCGGAAGATGTACTCGTGCGGCGAAATGCGGAGCCAAAGTCGAAGCCGTGTTTTTAATCGACGATTCGGTACGCATCGAATTGAGAGACTTGTGCGTACCAATCTTTGGCTTCGCCTGCCCCCTCTCCGTTCAACAACCTACCCACGTGCCGGGCTGCCAACAAGCCCATGTGAATGGATTGATCCAGATTGTTATGTCGAAAAAGTCCTTGTCGGCCTGTAGAAATAAGGTTGGGAAATTTCCCTAACTCGTCATAAATCTTGGACAATGCTTTTTTTGTGTGAAGAGTGTACGTCGGGTAGCCCCAACGCAAACGAACCGCCATGATTTCATCGGCAGTTCCCCGGACCAGTCCGGTTTTTTCGAGGAATGGAGCGGCAAAATCCGCAAGATGTTGATCCGGCGATTGCCAATGCTCGTCGTTAAATGTGCAGGGAAGTTCAATCGTTATCACGGTGTGTCCCTGAGGCACACAGGAGGTTTCGAAATTGCCGGCCAAACTCAATCGTGAAAATGGAACTTCCGCTTCGGGGAAATAAAGCCATGTATCTTTGATATCCAAATCTCGTTCGTATAACAAAAAGAGAAGGATAAGGCTTCGGTATTCCAATTTATGACATGCGGCATGTGCAACCTCGCTGAGCTCGTTTTCTAGAAGATTGCTGAGCGATGGCAAAGGCACAGTGCTGATGACCGCATCGCAATCCAATGACCTGCGCGCACCATCCTTGTTGTAGACGATACGGTGAATTGAACCGTCATCCTCGTCGGCCAAAAGTTTCTGTATCTGAATGCCTGTATGAATTCTGACGCCGGATGTACGGATTCTTTGTTCCAACCCATCGGCAATAGCCCCAATGCCGCCTACAGGATAAAGGAATTCTTTTACGTAGGTTTCTCCACCGCCTTTTATGCTGTCCCACAAAGAATGCCAGATGTTGTCTCCCCGCAGACGTAGAATTGCGGTCTCGGCGGAAAGTTCGTACGGCTCAATTCCCCATACTTTTTTTGCGTACGGCTCAAAAAGAAGCCTGGATAGTTCTTCACCGTAATAGGCGCGAATATATTCTGAGTAAGTTTGCGGTGGTTGTTCCGTGTTTCGCTTTAATACTTGCAATGCGGAGCATCCCGCCCGGAAGGCCTGTTTCCACCCCAGTGCACCTAATACCTCATGTGGGCGAACCGGATAGGTAAGCCATCGCTCCCGAAGCCACATGCGGCTCTTACGTTTTACACGAATGAGTTGCTGGGCGCAGATTCTCTGCACCAACTCACCCGCTTCTTTTATTTCGGTGTAGAAGCGATGGGGCCCCAAATCCAACTGGCAGCCTGCCCATTCAATGGTTTGGGCCAGGCCGCCTGTACGCTCTTCGCTTTCCAGAATTGTAATTTCTGTGTCCGGCGCGATCATGCTGAGCTCGAACGCAGCAGCCAGACCGGCAACACCACCGCCTAAAATCACCACATGTAACGGTTGGTCGTCTTCCGGTCCATCGGCAAGAGATGGCTGCTGATGCAATACGTTCTTACTCATCATTCCTTATCACGGGAGAAGTGGTGGTTCTGATTTTCTCATCGAATCAGGTAAAATACTATTCCACTCGCCCGGTCTATGAGTGCTGTAATCGATTAGCCTTTCGAAAAACGGATGCCGACCAGCGTTTTGATTGCTTCGATAAAATCACGCCATCCGATCTTTTTGCCTTCTTCGAAAGTCCTGGCATTATAGGATACAGGCACTTCTTTGATTTCGTATCCGGCTTTAAGCGCCTTGGCCGTGACTTCGGGGCAAAACTCGAAGCGTTTGCACTGTAAATTCATTCCCAGCAACTGTTCTTTTCGAAAGGCTTTGTAACAGGTTGCCTCGTCAGTGATGCTTGAGCCATAAAGGATATTTACCACCCAGGCCAATAGTCTATTGGCTATACGGTTTGGGAGACGCATGCCGGTAATTTTGCCTAAAAAACGTGAGCCGTAACAGACGTCAACTTCACCATCGGCAATAGGCTTTACGACCTTAGGGATTTCGGATGGATCATATTCAAGGTCGGCGTCCTGGACGATTATGATATCACCGGTTGCGGATTGTAGTCCGGTGCGAATGGCCGAGCCTTTGCCTTGTCTGTGTTCATGGTGCAGGACAATTGTGTCCTCGCGTTTTGCGTACTCCGATAAAATCTCCCAGGTCGTGTCGTTGGAGCAATCGTTAACAAAGATTATTTCTTTTGGAGTCCAATCCACATCAAAAATCAAAGGTGCCACGACCGGAAGAAATTCCTCCTCGTTGTACACCGGCACAATGATGGAAAGTCTGGGATGGCTCATACTTCTAATTTGATATCCATAGTGGCAACCAGGCTGAGGACTGCTGATTGCGCCGCTTGGAAGCGATTGCACGCGTTTGTCCAATCATGAGCGGTCTTTGTGTGGTAATGATTGGGCGGTTGAATAAAAGTTGCACAACGTAGCGGATAGCGTGCCCTACAATCTCCCCCCGTGCCAGTCCTGTAGCCTTGCCAACAGAATGTCTACTTGTGGCTTGCCTGGGCTGTTAGTTTGGTGGCTCGAGCGATCTTGTCGGCGCGGGATTTCTTACGGGACTGCAATTGCGATTGTGTGCGTTGTTGTTGGATGATCTTGCTTATGACTTCGTCATCGAGCTTTTGCACCATTTCGGCGTCCGTTTGGGCTGCTGCAAAACTGATCCCCAGTTCTGCGGCAATCGAGTCATGTTCCTTCTGAATCGCTTCTAATTGTTGTGGTTTCATCTCACCTTTGCACTTACGGAACATTGTAATTACTGTGAAGTGTGAAGGGAGATAGCCGGGGTCAATTAGATCTTTGAAAATCTCATGATATTGATTGCGGAAGGCTAGGATTGTCTCTTTCCAAAGGGGCATAAGCGCCTCAGTGGGTTGATCGTAATCGTCAGTCTCATCGGCCACGATCATTGCCACGGTCTTTTTCCCTTCAGGCGTATCAAGGATTTCCAAGGCTTTTCGATACAATTCATGCCCATCAAGGGAGAATCGTTTGCCGGAGCGCGCCAAAAGCACACGCAGAAACGATGCGATGCGATTTTTCTCCGGGCTGATGACAAGAATTTGAAAATCCGAGCCATCGCCGGCGCTAGCACCATGCATGCTAGTGACATCCTGCATATGCCGCGCTTTTACACCTGAAGCCTTACTATGCATAAAGTTTCGACCTTCTTATCTTATCATACCAACCCTCCGTAAATTGTAAAATTAAAGGTGCTAAATGCCACATCTTGTAGCAATATAATCAGTGTGGAGGTCAGCGATACTGGATACGGGCATATACCGGCAAATGATCGGATGGAAACCGGCCATCATAGCTCTTGTCATCAATCGTCAAACTCAGAGCTTGGAATTCCGGAGAAACTAAAATCCAGTCGATTCTTCCACCCGGCTTGATAACGCCTGTCCAGCCATGCGATGATCCCGGCTCGATCGTCCAGGGTGGTTCACCATCTGCTTTCTTCTCTTGCTGTGCTTCCCAATCGATGTCGTAGAAAGTGTCACGGAGTTTGGAGCGGCCGCCAGAAATCGGCTGTTGACCGCATAGAATGCCATGCACCAATCCTTTTGGGTATGAATTAAAATCTCCGGTAACAACCACCGGGAGATTGTCGGGCAAGGCATTTACGAACTCAACAATCATTTTTGCTCCGAATTTCTTAGCGTCGTTACCTCGATGATCAAGATGGGTATTGACAGCCACAAACTCCCGTTTTGTCATACGGTCGTAGAGTTTCAGCCAGGTCACCATCCGGGGGCAGGCGGCATCCCAGCCTTTTAGGCCTGGAACATCAGGTTTCTCGCTCAGCCAGAATTCTCCTTGCTTATCGATTCTGAATCGATCTTTGCGGACAAAAATGGACATGTGCTCGCCTTTGCGGCCACCCTCGCGTCCTACGCCATAGACCGTGTACTGAGGGAATGTTGATGCCAGCCAATCAATCTGGTGAGCTAAGCCCTCCTGAACGCCCATGATATCAGGATTCGCTTCCTGGATCGTCTGGGCAACGATATCCGTTCGTTTGGGCCAAGCATTGGGGCCATCATCAGGGTTGTCATAACGTAAATTGAAAGTCATGACCACGAACTGGTCAGGAGCCAAAGCGAGTTCCGCATCTTTCTTTTTCGCCGAATTCCCCGCACATCCTGCAAAGCCGAGCCAGATAAAAGCCAGTAACGTAACGCCTATGAAAATTCTCTTTGCCAGTCGCATATTTGCCTCCCGGATTCTAGGTCAAATGAATCTAGCAGCTTACATGATGACGATGATAGAGATCGAGTTTGCGGAGGAGCGAAGAGAATGGATGGACTTTGGGGGGCAGGTATGGATGGCTTCGCTCATCGTTCCAGATTTGTGGAGAGTCTCAACGATAAGGACTTGAAAGACCGACGGAGGAGGTGGGATTCGAACCCACGAAACCCTTTCGAGGTTTACACGATCTCCAATCGTGCGCCTTAGACCACTCGGCCACTCCTCCGCGGTAATCGTATCGCGAGTTCTGTTTTTAAGGAATTTTGGTCGCAGGATTGGTGAGTGGGAATGCTGTCATATATGTCTGTATCTTGGAGCTGCCAAGCGTACAAAACAGAAAGGCCGATTCCCAATAGACTCATGCAAGTGAAACATTGAGTGTATTGAAAATCGGCCTAACGGAGGGGGTGGGATTCGAACCCACGGAACCCGAAAGGGTTCACGCGCTTTCGAGGCGCGCGCCTTCGTCCACTCGGCCACCCCTCCGGCGCTGAATCTAGCCCAATGGTATTTGCGTGCAAGCGAATCCCCATCATGCTGCATGTCAAGTGTGTACTTGCGAAATGATCTACTTGCGCCGCGCTTGGAAAAATTGTTGCAGGAGTTCGCGGCATTCCTGTTCAAGTACGCCGGAGACAACTTCTAAGCGGTGGTTCAGGCGTTTGTCGGTTGGGATTTGATAGACACTTTGAGTCCCACCTGCCTTAGGATCGGCCGCGCCAAAGACAAGACGTTGAATTCGCGCCCATACCAACGCCCCCGAACACATCACACAAGGTTCCAAGGTGACATACAGGTCGCAGTCTTCCAAATACCATGTACCCAAAGACTGACCTGCTTGGCGAAGGGCCAAAATCTCTGCATGGGCAGTCGGATCTGCATCTCGTTCGCGCCGGTTGTGTGCGCGTGCCAATAAACTGCCCTTATGGACGATTACCGCACCTACCGGGACATCGCCTGCGGCCTCGGCTTTGCGGGCTTCTTCTAAAGCGGTTTCCATCCACTTGCGATCATTCTCGGATTGGATTTGTTCAGTCATGAGCGTACTTTTGCTTCATATGCTGCAGAGAATTAGTTCACAGGCGGGATACCATCCACGATGCGCCGTGCCTGAGATACCCATATATTGCCATAACTTATAAGTCCATTGCTTGTGGCGTAGGGAATTACAGCGCTGTCGTTATGACCTGTATTCGCTCCCGTGAAGGTTGCATCCGAATATCCGCGATCGGGACCGTAAGAACAGGCGCGCCAATGTCCGTAATAGCCGCAATACGACGCACTGAATGTGTTTTGGTTGCGTCCAAGATTGTGGTTGTGATAGTAATTCGGGAAGTCGCCGGCCTGATAGAACTGTAGATTGTGATAGGTGTAATAAAAAGCCGCGCTTTCCTGTTCGTTTTCCCGCTTTTTGACAAAAGGGTCTATTAGTTGATGGGAGCTGAGATAGGCCACCGGTGTGGTTATATCCGGTCGTATGTATCCATTCTCACTATCACCGAGCGCGTTGTGGGTTTGCGGTGGAGGCACGCCGTGGTCGATTGTATAAGCGTCGATGGCCTCTCCCAGCCCCCGCAAATCGCCATAAGCGCGGCTTATTTGGGCGCGTACCCGGGCGTTGAGATAATTCGGGACAGCCACCGCCGCAAGTATCCCAATTATCGCCACGACAATTAGCAGCTCAATAAGCGTGAAAGCCCGGCAAGATGCCTTTGAGACTTTGATTGCGCTCTGATTTCTTTGTAGGTAGAAGGTGCGAAGATATTGGGGGATCAGTAGTCCGAACATGATCGTTAGCGCATCGTCTCCCAAATCCCTTTGCGCTCTCGCATCGCTTCCTGCTCGGCTGTCTTTAGATTTTCGGAATATACTGTCGGCGTTGCGCTGGGAATGTGCCTGGCCCAGCCCTGTTCTAAAAGATACGTATTGAGCTGAAGCCCTGCAGGTGTATTGATATATACGGGCCATATGTTTTGGGATGGTACAGTCCCTGTAGGCAAATCGATGGTTACAACCGCATTTTTCAGTAATCCTGAAACATAATCACGCGTCACGATTCCAATTTCCCCTTCCTGGCCATTGAGACGGGACGGTTCAGGAATGGCGATTTCCGCAAGCTGGATGCGAGTATTGCCGACCAATGTCATGCGACAGCGCCGGTCAATTTGCAGAATCCGTACATCCTTTGTGCCTGACCAGGGTTGTCCTGCAACTTCCGGTGTGGCGGATGATACTGCATCGGCTGACTGCGTTACGTTCTTTTTGGGAATTGGACGTTGGGGCCTTTGAGGACGACCGGATTTAATTTCGATATTGAAATGTTGAGGATCAGCTGTTTCGGTTTTATTTGCGCGTTCAGCGGCAACGCTAACCAGTGCAAACATCAAGATCGGTGCAAGAGCGATTAATTCTATAGCTTTCCACATGCAATGTTCTGTTTTTGCAGATAAGTCCTTTTCAGGACTTCACGGGCCAACTCAGGTTTAGAGTAAATCTTTACCAATTCACCGATACGTGTTTGTGTAAGCGTGCGCATGATTCGGGATTTTGGTTCGACTAAGAGTGCGACCTGTGGACGAAATCGATGTAGCTCGCGAAGCAGGGATGATAGTGTTGCCATACCCAGGCTGCTGAGTTCTTCAGTCTCCCGCAAATCGACAATAATAGGCTGGCCCCCTTGCAGGTTTCTTTCCAAAACAGCCTTGAATTTTCCCGCTGATCCAAAACCAACGCGTCCTCTGATGATGATTGTGATAATGGATTCGGATTCCTGGGTTTCCAGAGAGAATCCTTCATCACGGATGAATCCGTTGCGAATGGATAAGTAGGCTTCGCGTTCCTTTTCGGATAGACATGTCAGCATATAGCGGCCCCGCCCTTCGGCACGGCCGAAATTGGCCACGATGACATCGGTATGATCCTTCACCTCATCTACTGTCAGATCTTTCCCATCCCAATTTGGAGGAACAGGCGCCAAGTAGACTTGGTGACCTCGTTCCAAAGGAAATGAAGTGCCTACTACCATGCCCCGGCCCTTCTTTTCGATGAAAGAGGCGTGAAAGACTTTCTCTTTGCCCTCCTCAGAGGATGCAATGACACAACAGTACAGCTGACGCATTTTCTCTAATCAAGTTCCTATGATTCTGCGATTCCCATGACCCGGACTATGTGAACGTTTAATTATAGTATATCCCGAGTTTGGCGATCCGCAGCATCCATGATTTCAGCACGATTTCTCTAACAGTGTGTCATATTCTGGCAACAATTCCTCCCAATCGTAATGGGTCACAGCATCCGATAAATCCGGAAGAGAAGAATTGTCCGCTTTTTTAATGGCCTTCTCCAGAGTATTGACCAGCCTGTTCTCTTCATACAGCGAGTCTGCATGGTGCTCTTTGGGTACCAGATTTGGATAGTTTAGCCGTCTAGGTAGAATCGGAAATGCACCGGCGTACATGGCCTCAACCACGCTGATACCAAAGAACTCTTGTATTGCTGTAGAAACAATAATGTCACTTTGCGCCAAAAGTCTTGAGTATTGTTGACGCGAAGTGGCATAGCCCAAATACAACACACGCTCGCCCAGACGCTGTTTGACGTCCTTGAAATAAGGAGAATATTTACCAAAAGTCTTTCCACATATGATCGTTCGGAAAGTGACTCCCTTCTGTGCCAATGTATCAAGCGCTCTTAGAAATACATCCGGCTGTTTGTCATATTCCCAACGGTGGTTCCACAGAAGGATCGGGGGACCTTTGTCCCGTGAACGCGGCGCTTTCAACGATTGTAAATCGACAGCCGGCGCAAGTATTGCACTTCGCTCCTCCAGATCATCGATTTGGCTTGGAGCGGGGTGATTATCCGGCATTTTGCCCAGGATTTCTCGGATACCTGTGAAGAAATCTGATCTGTTGTATTCCGAATTGAAGACAACTTGAGTGGCAGCCAGTGCGGAAACGAGATTCGTTATTGCATAGTGGTAATTGATCTCTTCGCCTTCTTGAAGAGGGTAACTGAGTTGGTTTTCGTGGAAGTAAAGCAGGGTAGGGATGCAGTCGAAGCGCGGGCGAAGCAAGGCAAGAAACTCTGCCAGATTCATCATGTCTGTAACGATCAATCCATCCCATTCTTCCTGTTGTCTTTTTGAAAGCCGCTCGGCAAATGCAAGCGCCGCTCCACGCATCCGCCATTTCCATTTACGGGCGCGAAGCGTCAACAGGTCGATCCGATGCCGGGAACGTTTCCGCCAGCCATCAATCCAGGCTTTGTGTGAGCCACCGTAATAAGGTTCTAGGGCAAGGATGTTTTTGGATTCATGCATCGGCAACCTGGCACCGTCTTAATGGGGCAGGAGGCCAAAACGCCAAAGGGCGCTTCAATGCCGCCTTAACCAGCCTACAACGATGCACCCGGCTCGCCCATAGAAGATGTACGGACAGATATAAATACGCGATGCTTAAGGAAATAGCGTTTGGGAAATCAGCCGCCGAAGCCGCCGCCACCGAAGCCACCGCCACCGCCAAAGTTGCCACCTTGCGTGTCAAAAACGCGCGAGCGGAGTTCTTCCTTTTTACGCAGTTGCTCTTGGCGTTTTTGCTCTTTCCATTCGATTAACGCACGCGTGCGCTGACGAAGGATATTGCGCCGGCGCATATGGTCGTAAATGCGTGCGTTGGCGGATTTCGGACGTGCCCAACCTAAGTATTCTCCCACTGTAAGGTCTTCTGCACTGTCTCCCAGTGTTAGGCCGAGGTCTGCAACACGTTCTCTTGCCAAGGGATTGGGGCCATCGAGAGCGCTTTGAATCTGCATGTCCAGAAGCTGCTCGAATTGGTCTTTTGTGAGGTCGTATTCGGTCATCTGTTCCTGCTGGCCGCCTTCGGCAACAGCGCCGCCGAAGCCACCGCCGCCGCCATAGCCGCCGAAGCCACCGCCGCCGCCCATTCCCATTCCCATTCCCATACCCATACCGCCTCCGTAGCCGCCGCCACCGCCAAAGCCGCCGCCACCGAAACTATCGGCGCCGAAACTGCTGCCGGTAAAACCACCGACACGCATAAAATCTTGCAGCTCTTCAGAAAGACTATTCCAACGGTCTTCTTGAAGCTGCTGTTCGCGCTGGATTAGGTTGTCGCAAAATTCAACCATACGGGAATATTTGGAATCCGAACTGACTGCCTGCTCGTACAGTTGCTTGGCTTGGTAGAACTGACCGGCACGCATGGTCTGGAAGGCTTGATTGGCCATTGCCAATCCCGCGTCGATTTCACTCACGGTTGTATCCGTAACTTCAGTTTCTACAGGCTCTTCCGGCTCTTGTGCCTGAAGATTGAAAGTCAGGGCGATCATGCAGGTGAGTAAAATTAAAAGGTGTTTCATTTTGCGACCTCGGTTTGAGATACCTTCAACCAATTGTGGAGTGTATTAACGGGGCATCCTTACCGTCAAGCAGACACAGTGACTGAGGCTCCTGTCAAAGCTGTCCTGACCGGATAAAAAGCCATATCACCGGCTTGCTGACATCCTATGATACTAGTGACTCTAATAGGCGTTCTTGAACGATGTGAGTGTCCGCCAGAGGATTTTGATGTCCAACAGAATGGACCAGTGTTTGATATAGTACATATCAAACCGTGTGCGCTCCTCTACCGAAGTATCACCTCGAAGACCATTGACTTGAGCCCAACCTGTAATGCCCGATTTTACAACATGACGGCGCATGTACCCGGGAATGGCATTCTTAAATTTGTTGACAAAATAAGGACGTTCGGGGCGCGGGCCGACAACGCTCATATCTCCCCGAACCACGTTAAGAAACTGAGGCAATTCGTCCAAATTGGTGCGACGCAACAGCCGGCCGACTCGCGTACACCGTGGATCGTCGGCTTTGGCCCAAATCGGCCCCGTGTCATTTTCAGCATCGGCGGTCATTGTCCGGAATTTGTACATGGTGAAAAAACGACCGTCGTTGCCGATACGTTCTTGGCAATAGATAACTTCACCCGTACTGTCAAGTTTGATTAATAGTGCTACCAACGCCATAATGGGGCTTAAGGTCACCAGCAAACTTCCGGCTATGACAACATCGAAAATCCGCTTGAAATGGAATCCTTGACCGGCCAACGGCGTCTCATCCAATAAAATCGTAGGAAGCACTCCGGCTTCTTCAACGTTGTCTAATGAGGTCAGTACATCAAAGAGTTCAGGAACCAACTGATACTGCACGTTTTGTTCCCTGCATGTATTGATGACTTTCCGTGCCAGACCGGGATTGTCTTTGGGCAGGTCGAGAATTACGCGGTCCAGACGGTTCTCTTTGATGATTCCTACCAAATTATCCAGATTGCCCAGCAGAGGTAATGAGACTCTCGATTTACCATGGCCCTCTTGAGACATTCCTATATAGCCAAGCACATGGTACTCGGAACCGCAGGCATGGTGCATTTTCCGCAGCAACTCGGTGCAGCGGTCAAAGGGGCCAATTAGTGCTGTCCTGCTAAAGGCGATTCCATTCTCAACCATCTTCTCGTGAATGCGATGCAGACAGACATGCGCACCGCAGATCAGCACTGAGGTGATCGGCAGTGAAAATGCCACTGTTAAACGCGAGAAAGACATGCCCCGGTAATTGAACAGAATGGCCATGATGAAGACATAAGAAACGATGACAGCCGCAACCAGACCGATCGGTCCGCTACGGCGTTCAAGGCCATACCGATGCAGATAGAAGCCAAAACGTTCGAAGACAAGAATTCCAAGCGCTGCAATGGCAATAGAAAGAACGAAATAGGGGCGCAATGGGGGAATCTCGGGCGGCGGCACTAGTTCCATCATCAGAGGTGAGAAGCGCAGTGCATACGCCAAAATAAACGAACCGATGAAAACCGCCGTATCCATCACAACCAGGATGAATAACGGGATAATATACCGGTCCCGAGAAGGTATTAGATATTGCTCTTTTGCGGATGCCATATGATGTATGATCTAATTGATAAACTAACTTAGGTTTTCCTTAATGCATCCATGATTTGGATGAATTTAGCCCTGTAGCAAGTTCTTGTCAACTTTTTGTTGTGACTGGAGTTAGCGTTTTCAGGAACTTTTGACGGCCAATCGTCGCTTTTTGTCTTACGATTGGCAGCCAAGCGCCCAATTATCTCCAACATACGCATTCAGATAGTAGGGGCGTGTGGCACCATTACTCAACGGATATCCGCAAAAAAAGCCAAAGGATATCCTGAATGCGCAACCCTATTGAGGCACATCCGCTTTGTTGTCTGAAGGTTACGTTTGGGCTTTGGGCTGTTCTGAATGTCCAGGTTGTCATGTGGTGGATTGAATTGTCAGGCTAGAAAAAGAGAATCGAAATGAGAGACAATTCGACAAAATTGGATTGAACTGTGGCTATAGGTGATGGCAGAGAGCAATTATCCATCATTTCAATTGGCTGAACGGGATTTCAACAAAACGGCAGATTGTTTTGTTCGTAATCACCCTTATGGTATTCAAGGTCCCCCTTCGATTCGTCCCTTGTTTTGTGTGGATTTAAAATACGTTCAGATCGTACTGGATAAGATACTCTCCAAATGGGTAACAACTTCGAGTGCCGTTTGCATTGAACAGGTGAGTCTATGGGGTTTGGTTACGATAATCGCTTTATCGGTGTTTATTCTGACTCTAATTGCAGTCTTCTATCCTTCACCCATTTTGGTGCCTCGTGCCCAATCTCAGAGCGCGTTTTTTAGTCTCTGGTAGTTTTTGCCAAAGGGTGCGGTCTTGTTTATGCATCTGGAGGCGTCTGGCCTCTCTCGACCACTATTTGTTCACTGAGAATATTGAGCAGGATTGCATCCATCGGAGATGGCTGGGAATCACCTGCAATCCATGACCTAACTGTCTGCGGAGAAACGCCGCAATGCGAGGCGATTCTGCGGTAGGCGGTGCTATCGGCCGATTCGGATATCTGTTTGTTTGAAAGACTCTTTTTGATCGAATCGAACAGTTGTTTGATCTTTGTTAATTCAATTGTAGACCCGGAGCCACGCTCATTTTCAAAACTATCTTCAACCGATTGAGTTGCAACAATAACCTGGTTGCGCCCGGCGGCCTTTGCCTCATACAAAGCATTATCCGCACGATTTAACAGTCCATCCACATCAAAATCATCTTCTTGTATTGATGCGATCCCGGCACTTAAAGTCACCTGAATCGGAGCCCCGAATCCCTTAACTCGATGCTGCATAATAGACGTTCTGATACGTTCGATCTGTTCTCGAGCGTTTTTTGCACTGCAACCGGGCAGGACCATAAGAAATTCTTCTCCGCCATACCGCCCGACTGCATCATAAGACCGCATTGAGGATTTCATTTTATCCGCAGTTTCGCGCAGGACAGCATCTCCGGCCAAATGACCGTGTGTATCATTCACCTTTTTGAAATGATCCAAATCGGCCAAAACAACACTAAGCGGCGCTTTTTGGCGATGCGCACGGGCCAACTCATGTCTTAAATTTTCAATGATGGCCCTGCGGTTCCATAGTCCGGTAAGTGGATCATGGGTGGCCATTTCCCGAAGAATATCGCGGGCATCGATCATTTCCCTTTGGAGTTGAACAATACGCTGGCCTGCGCGAAGCCGGGAATGTAATTCATCGGTTTCAAATGGCTTGGCCAGAAAATCATCGGCGCCTGCTTCAAAACCTTCAACAAGCGAATCCTTATCCGTACGTGAAGTCAGCATCAAAATATATATGGCCGGTTCCTGGGCTTGTTTACGAACCTCGCGGCAGATTTCCGGTCCCTGCATTCCGGGCATAATCCAATCCAAAATCGCCAGCCGTGGGGCATCCTCTTTCTGGAGAATTTCCCAGGCTTCATCGCCATCGACTGCTTCAATGATCTCATAGCCCCATTTATGTAGTCTGTGACGTAACAGAGTTCTCGCATCCATCGAATCATCTGCGAGCAGGATTCTCGTTTTCCGGTTTGGTTGTGTGTTCTGGTTTACGTCGTTGTTCATCTATTAATAGTCTATCGAAATTTCAGTCCATGACGGGTTGGTTTACAATCTTATGATTCGACCGTGTTCTTACACTCATGCAGATCCTCCAATTTGCCAAGCACTGCCGGATGAAGGCTTCGTTTCCAGGGTGTCTCCTGCATGATCTCTTTGATGTTTCCCCGGAAGACGACAAAAGCACGTGGCTTCCGGCCGGGATCGATTTGAACAGCCGGGATCAACTCCTCCAATCGCCAGGTTTGGGAATCCTCTTGTTGTGCCCTTACTATTAATGTTGTCCTGCCGATTTCCAGATCGTACAAGCCATTTTGTTTCAAATGCATTGCATGTAACCACAATACGGAATTATCCTTCTGTTACCCATGGGCGACATCCGGTTTTTTGCCTTAAAACTCTTATTCACACGAAGGCTGCCTGCATGTAGATTGTACCAATGAAAATCTTGGTCCAAGGTACAAGCGCGGCGGAAGGATGGCCCGGCGTATTTTGTGCTTGTGAATTTTGCCGGCGAGCACGAAAATTGGGTGGTAAGGATATTAGGACTCGCTCCGGACTTCTAATCGATGAGGACCTAAAAGTCGATTTGGGCCCGGATACGCTTGCCCAGATGCATAGAGATGGCTCGAGGTTGGACAAGATGTGCCATCTTTTGGTAACACATACGCATGACGACCACTTCCGCCCCCATGATCTCGTCTATCGAACTGATGTTTTTGCACATTGGCCCGATGGTGTTATTCCTGAATTGCATATTTACGGCAATGAGGCTGTCGATCCTAGTTTGCGCAGGGATTTGGGAGAGAAGTACGAACTTTGCAAAGTCGTTTTTCACGAACTCCAGCCCGGCGAGACCGTTAGCCTTGGCTGGAAAACCGCAACAGCCTTGAGAGCGAACCATACAAAATCCGAAACAGCTCTGAATTTCTTAATTGCAGATGGAGCCCAAGTGCACCTCCATGCCAGCGACACAGGGTGGTATCCGGAAGATACATGGGCCTGTTTGCAGGGTGTGCGCCTAAGCTCAGTCACTATGGAATGCACTTGTGGAGCTATTCAACAGATAATAGAGGGACATTTGGGGATAGCCGAACTACTTAAAATGCGTGACCGGCTTGGCGAACTTGGCTGTCTAACTGACGAGACGCAGTTTATAGCCACACATTTTTCTCATAATACGGGGTTAACGCACGCCGAATATGAGTCTCGTCTCAATCCCCATGGCATCCAAACCGCTTACGATGGAATGGTTATCGAACCCCCAGTAGAATCGTAAGTTAGGAAAAACCCTTGTTGCCTAGTTGCACGAGATTTTCTACCATCGCGCAGTGAAAGGCAGTGCACATAATGATGACCGTTTTACGTATGTATAAGGGCCTTTTAGGGTCTGTTAATGCAACATTGCATAGGGCGCGTTCCGTTCTTGCGGCATTGGCCGTGGTGTGCGGAACAGGTTTCTTGCCGCTTGCCGCGTGGTGCCAACAGCTTCCCGTGGAGCCATCGATAAGCGAGTCTGAGGCCGCTGCAGAAGCAGCAAATGCCACGGGGATGAATCTCTTCCAACTGCTGCAAACCGGCGGCTGGATCATGGCCATCCTCGTTTTTCTTTCCATCCTGGTTGTTGCTTTGGCGATTTACTATGTGTTTGCCCTAATGGAACGCCGGTTCGTGCCCGCCGATTTGGTCACGCAATTGCGTCATCTTTTGGTTGACGGCCGCCTTGAGGATGTTGAGCGGATTTGCGAAGCCCGCGGGGGGCTTTTATGCCAAGTCATTTCCGCTGGTGTAAGTGAGGCTCGGGAGCGCCCGCAAGATGTCGCTGCGCGTCCCGAAAGCATTGGTTCGGCCATGGAACAGGCCGGACGGAGAGCCGCCGATATTTGGATGCGCAAGGTGCGCTATCTATCTGAGATTGCCACGATCTCTCCCATGCTCGGACTTCTGGGAACGGTTATCGGTATGATTCGGGCTTTTAACTTCATTGCCTTCGATTACGCCACAGCCAAACCCGTAGCCTTAGCCAGCGCCGTTTCTCAGGCGCTTGTCACCACGGCAGCGGGATTGATTGTTGCAATCCCCGCTATGGCTTTGTATTTCATCTACCGCAGCCGGCTGCAAAATCTTTTGGGACGGGTTGAAGTTTCCGCTGTGCCGATGCATGACCTTATCGTTCGGGCTGCGCAGAATCTGGCAGAAACGGGTGGACGTTATAACACAAGACGATGAACTTATTACCACACACTGAAAACGAAGAACCATTGGTGCCGATGGCGCCAATGATCGATATCATTTTTCTGCTGCTGATCTTTTTTATCTCGACTTCGATTTTCGCGCAGTTGGAAAATGAAATCTCCGTATCGATTCCCTCCGCGGAAACCGCCGAATCTTCACGCCGCGCACCGGGCGAGATTGTTATTAACATAACCCAAGATGGGATTATCGTTATCAATCAACAAAACCTAACCTTGGAACAACTCGAACATCGTCTGGGCCGTATCGCCGAAAGCACGCCCGGACAGGCGATTATCATTCGCGGCGATGCCCGTGCCGATTTTGGACGGGCTGTAGATGTTTTGGATGTATGTGGAAAAGTCGGTATTTGGAATGTCTCTTTTGCGGCTCTTCCTGAACGTGAAGAGAGCACCAAAGGATAAAGAAAGGAACTGCCGTGCGTACGTTATTGCCGGTTGCCATGCTGTTTTTGCTTGCGCTGAATGCACCTATGGGCATGGCCCAAGATGCGTCTTCTACGACAGGCGGCCCTGCTCCCGCCGCCCGTGTCGATCCGGCCCGGCATGATTTTGATCTGGCCACCAGCTTTTATGACCGGGGAGATTACGCGCAAGCAGCCGAACTCTATGCCAACTTTCGAGCCTCGTATCCCGATCATGAATTAAAGTCTTTGGCACTGTTCCGCGAAGCGGAATGTCATTTCCAAACAGCGACACGTCTGCCCACAGCCAAAGCCAAACCTGTTTATGAAAAGGCGCAGAAACTTTTTGCGACTCTTCAAGAAACCGATCCCCAGGGGCAACGTACCGACGAGACTTTATTGAGACTTGGGCAATTGGCCGTTGCTTTAGAAGACTTTGAAGCCGCGGTTTTGCCGCTGCAACGTCTTTTAACCCGCAATGTTGGTGAGGATTTAGAAGCGCCTGGCATGTTTGCATTGGCTCGCGCGTATGAGGGCACTCAAAAGTATGCGGATGCGGTCAAGACCTATCAACTTTTAAGAGGCAAATATCCCAAGAGTTCTCTGACACCTCCTGCGCTTTACTTACAGGCCGAACTAGAACAAGAACGCGGCAAAGGTAAAGAGGCTCTGCTCCTTTTGGATGAGTTGATTACTTCTCCCAATCTCAATCTCGAAGCGGATCCATCGCTGGTTGCGAAAGCATATTTGGCGCAGGGCCGTATCCTTTTTCAGAGCGGACAATACGCAAAGGCGGCGGCGGCTTATGGAAAGGTTTCTTCCGCTTCCCCATCTGTTAACCAAGAGACGCGTGGTCTCTATGGTTTGGCTTGGTGCCGGTTTCATGTTGAAGATTATCCCGATGCACGACGCACCGCCGAAAACCTGCTCAAGCGAAGCCTAGAAGAAGAAGTTGAGAGCGGATGCCAATACTTGGTTGGCAGCAGTTTCTATCACGAAGAGAAATACGCAGAGGCCATTGAACCGCTACGCCGGTTTCTGGCTACATCGGATAACGAGGAATTACGCAAGGATGCTTGGTATCAATTGGCCTGGGCTTACATGCTTAACGGGCAGGGCCAGGAGGCGCTTACGCAGTCTGATGAATTGCTACGTTTGGGTGTACCGGCCGGCAAAGCCAGTGATTTAAAATATCTGGCAGGGCGTGTACACGCCGAAGCCAAGCGCTGGCCGCTTGCGGCCAAAGCCTTTTTGGAGGCGCGCGATACTCCGGGTGGCCAATATCGAGATGATGCCGCTTACGCCTATGCGCAGGCGTGTTATAACCAAGGCAAGTATGACGAGACGATTGAAGCCTTCGATGTCTTTATCAATCGTCATCCAAAAGATACGCGGATTCCGGATGCGTTGCGCCTTTCCGCCGATGCTTCGTTAAAATTGAGCCGGTTCGATGAAGCCGCCAACCGCCTAAGTCAATTGATCGACTCCGGTGCAAAACCGAGCGATGCCGACCAGCTCCTCTATCAGCAAGCCTGGGCTCACAACAAACTTGGCGAGTACGACAAGATGGCGGAAGTACTTCGCCGTCTGTTAAAAGAATATCCACAAAGTAAGTATGCGGCTGAGTCGCAATATGGTTTGGCTTGGATTGCCGAACAAAACGGCGATAAAGAGGCTGCCAAAGAAGAATACAAAACATTTCTGAAAAATTATCCAAGCCATGAATGGCAACCGGATGTATCCCGGCGTCTTGCAGTCCTTATGTATACGGATGGACAAGAGCAAGAAGCCTATGAACTTTTGGTTGAACTCTTGGCATCGCCTGAAGTCAAGAATCTTGAACCCGGTATTTGTTTTTGGATGGCTTTGGTCGCCGAGCAGCGGGGCGAATATCAACGCATTCTGCAGATTATGGATGCGCTTTCGAAGCGTTCGGTCGATACTGGAGTTGCCGAGCGGATTGCGCTGACCCGGGGGCGTACTTATATCAATTTGCAGCAGTGGGAGGATGCGGAACGTATTGCCAATACCGCACTCCAAGATTGGCCAAACAGCGCGTTTAAGGCCGATTATCTGTGGGTTCGAGGCCGCGCCGCATGGGGGCAGAAAAAACTGGATGAGGCGCAGGCCGATTTTGAAAAGGGGCTTACGGCTCTTGGCGAGAGTGGAAGCACAGATAACTCATTTGCCGTTCGGCTCTATTTTGACAGCGGAGAAGTATTGCGCGCCTCCGGGAAATTGTTGGCCGCAATTCGCCAATATCAAAAAGTGGCCCAGCTTTTTGACGATCCTGAACTCTCTCCGCAAGCCTTTATGCGTTCGGCGCATTGTTATGAAGGTCTCGAAGAATACGGACAAATTCAGAAGGATTTGCAGGATTTAATTCAACGATATCCGGATCATGAGCTTTCCAAAGAAGCTCGTGAGTGGTTGAAGCGTTTGGAAGAAGCGAAAAAACTATGAGTGCGGCGATCCGGCAGAAACGGCTTGATGGCCTGTTTTTTCTGGCTCTTTTGGTGTCGGTGATCCTGCATCTCTTGGGTGGTGTCGGTTCACAGTACATCCATGTCGCCGATATCCACAGTATCGAAAAGGATGTAGCCGAACTTTTTAATGTCGAACTGGTTGACTTGGGAGCACAGCCGATTGAACGGCCCGATCTTGCGCGGGATGCGGCGGGAAATGCCGAAGCCCGAATCGAACAGGAACTTGAGCGTCTGGAAGCGCTGCCCGCCCGGGATGCTCGTGATGCAATCGAGCAAATGCTTAGCAATGAGGCCCCCCTGGATCCTTTCGGCGATGAGGACCGGCTTAAACTGCTTGGCAGTGGAGTGCCTGATGCCGCCCCACCTGCCTTGATTTCTTCTGAGCAATCGAGACGGTCTGTTTCTACGGCAGGAGATACGGCGGGATTGGGCACCGTGGATCATGTCGACAAAGCGCAGCCTGTGCGTGTCGGTTCGGCGTTTGAAGCCCGAAAACAACGTTTATTAGGCGGGCTTGAATCCGCTCAAAAACCGGCCGAACCGCAGCTGCCGTTACCCTTGGCATCATTTTCGATCAGTGGGCCGATGGGCGCCGGATTGAGTCTGGAATTAGGAAAGCCTCAGGTTGAGACATCGCCACCGTCCCTTTTAGGCCGTGTGAATGTCGGTCTTGATCTTCCGGATCCATTTAGCAAGCCGCTTCTTGCAACCAACCTTCCTCAGACTGAATCCGATCAACTTGATGAACGGCGGCAGCAAGTTGTTAATCTTGACGATTTACTTGTGGCCAGGATTTTCGTGTACCGGCCTCCGGAGGGACCGGGGTATTTCCATCTTATGATTATGCCCCAAAGAGCGGATAGCCGGCTGCAGCCTTTGCCGAAAGACGTGATTTTTGTTCTGGATGCCTCTCAAAGTATTGGCCAAAGGACTTTGGGTAAACTTAAAGACGGGATCAAAGAAGCTATGCGCCGCCTTGGAACCGATGACCGCTTTACGATCATCGGTTTTCGAAACAAAGCGCTTCAATATTCAGAGAATTTGGTGCCGGTAAATCCCTTGGCGGTAGCTGAAGCATGGTCGTTTGTGGATAGTCTCAATGCCAGTGGACGAACTGATATCTATTCGGCCATGGAACAGATTATGAAGTTAGGGACACAAAGAGCGCGTCCCCATATAATCGTTCTCTTTTCCGATGGACGGCCCAATGTCGGTATCACGGACAGCCGGAATATCATTAATCGGCTTTCTGCATCGCGTGCCCCCAGCACAACCATTTATTCTTTCGGAGCAGGCAATTCCATAAATCATTATCTTCTGGATCTTTTGGCATACCGGAATCGTGGTTATGCCGTTTATAGCGATGAGCGGAGTGATATTCCCTTTGATGTGCAGACGCTTATGTCTGAACTGGAAAAACCGGTTTTGATGCGTGTGCAGGCTGATATGCCGGGATTGGATAATGTTGAGGTCTATCCCAAGCAACTTCCGGATCTCTACCAAAATTGGCCTTTGAATTTGTACGGAAGAATTCACGACCAAGATGAGATTGTTTTGCGAATAACCGGCGAAGCGTTTGATGAAACCAAAGAAGTGGTTTTGCGAGTCCCGATTCCAAAGGAAACGAATGGCGATCAGGAAGTCGCCCGCGATTGGGCCAAACAGAAATTGATGTGGTTGATCGGTCAAACCGTCCAGCTGGGAGAGACGCCGTCTCTTATGCAAGAGATAAGCCGCATCGGCCAACAATATAATGTGCAAACCGGATATGAAGCCGAATTCGGCGGATAAGCAAAAACCGGTTCCACGCGCATCTCAAATTCGACTACCGCAGAGATTGATGTCGTTTTCCTCGCTTGCTTTCCATTGTGTGATTTTGTTTGTTGCGGTACGCAGCAGTCTGGATGTTTTAGGCGCCTATGTGTCTATAGGCGGACTCAATCCTGCCGCAATATGTGGGCTTCTGGCATTTGGAGCCGGCATTCTTTATTTGGTTCTCACTTTTGTTCGGCGCGAGTTGCAATCATCTGAGGATCGTCTTGTTAATTTTGCATTGTTATGGATGTTGTTGATACTCGTATGGGTTGCGGTTCCTTTATGCCGTGAGGGAAGAGATGGAATGTGGGCCGTGCGTGAGTGGGTGCGTCTGGCGACGTTGGCCACGGTCTTTTGTGTGCTCTTTAAAGCCTCACAAGATGGCCACAATAAGAAGATTCTCTGCTATCTCACCTTTGCCATGGTGATTCCGGCATTGTTCGGCATTTATCAATTCTTTATGCATGCCGGAATAGAAATCAAAGGTGTGCACCGCATCTATGGCTCTTTTGCTCATCCCAATCCATACAGTTTTCATTTGGCGGCAATGGTGATGCTCTGTTGGTATTGGGCCGCTCATGGGCGGATGCCCTGGCTTGGATATGCGGGGGCCGCCATTCACATCCTATTGCTGCTGGCGGCCGAAAGCTTTACGGGCCTGGTTATGCTTGCCGGTGGTGTTGGCGTTTATGGATTCTTTGTGCTGATGGAAAACCGTGATCCCGAATCGGTCCGAAAGGCCGTGTTACTAGGTGGTATTCTTGCTGCGGCCTTTGCGGGAATGGCGGTTTATGTTTTGTGGGATCGGATTGTGTATGAATTCAGGCCGGAAGAAATAGCCGCCGCATTTGAAACCGAACAGATGAAAGGCTCACTGAGTTGGCGCTTGGTGGCTTGGTATAAATTTTTGCAGGCGGCCTGGCAGCATCCCCTATTGGGGTATGGTCTGGATGCCTCTGCTCATTTAGGACCTTGGCCAATGCCCGATGGCACTCCCGCTGAACCTCATAATGACTATGTGCGCATGATTTTTGAAACAGGCTTTATCGGTACTCTTATGACAGGTTCTCTTATTGTCTTCATAGCCATCCGGCTTTTTAAGAAATGTAAAAACATGTGTTCTCTAAATGAAAAGCGTCTTGCTCAAACGGCTTTTGCGGTAGTTGTGATGGCGTTCTTGGGCGCAGTTAATGATAATGTCTGGATTGCAACGGCCTATCTGACCGAAGTGGCCGCGCTTGTTGCTGTTGCTTTAGGGCAACGGGATTCTGGTGTGGAGATGCCCCAATGACCCGTATCGTTATGGTGCATCCTTTCGACCCTCTGGGCGATAAAGTCGGTGGGATCGAGACGCTTGTCCGCTCTCTGCTTCGCCATGCTCCGGCTGAAGTGCAAGCCGATGTTTTGGGGGTTACTCAAGATCCGTATGCCAGGCCTGTTGGCCGTTGGTCCGAAATTCGTGTCGGTGGACGGGATGTTCGACTGTATCCGGTATTTGTTGTTAAAGAACCCAATCGTCGTACCCGCATACCTTTGTTTTTGCGTTTTTCAATCGTCTCTCTTTTTTCTGCGCCTCCGCTTGATGATGCCATTCTTGTTTTTCACCGTTGGGAACCCGCTTTGATTAAGCGGCAAGGGTGTGCGGGCCGGGTGCTTTGTGTCCACGCCAAACCGAGCGAATGGATTGGGAGCGGTTCCGAAGTCCGTTGGCGTTATGCGCCCTGGATTTTTCGTCGTTTAGAAGAAAGCCTCCTCCCGACGCTAGACCGCGTACGTATTGTTCATAAAGGCGGCGAACGAGAATACGCCGAACGCTATCCCGATTATGCAGGTCTTGTTGAATTTCTTCCGACGTGGTTTGAGCCGGATGTTTTTACTTTACCCTCCGAACGGGACAAAGAATGTGCTCGTGGAAAACTTTTACGCAAATACGAATGGCCGGATACCAGCCGCGTTGTTTTATTCGCCGGGCGTATGGAAGCCCAAAAAGATCCTATCCTTGCAATTAAAGTAATCGCAGAAGCATCCAAACGCTTCTCGGATATTCGAGCCGTGTTTGTCGGAACCGGCAGCCTGAAAAAGAATTGTGAAGATATTGCGCAGGAATTGGGAGTCGATAAACGAATCGCTTTTTGTCCACCTTTTACTCCACCGGATTTGGCTGATTGTATGCATGCCAGCGATGTTTTTTTGATGACCTCGCAATTTGAGGGAATGCCGACGATTGTACTTGAAGCCCAAGCTTGCGGTTTGCCTATCGTCTCATGCCCGGTTGGCGAAGTTCCCCAAATCGTCCAGTCCGGAATTTCAGGCGAAATCACTTTGCGTGAAGTGGAATCGTTGGCTGATAGCCTAATTAAAATACTCTCCCGTAATGAGTCCCTTCTGGGCATCAAATGTGCCCAGGCGGTTGAGGACTTCTCAGCCGATAAGGTCGTCGAGGATTTCTACGACGATATTATTTCCGCTTGCCGTTAAGATTGATGTACTTGGTTGGCCGTATGTGTTGGCTATCTCCGCATTTTATGTTCTCATGAAATAAGTGTGTGCTGCTACAATCTCCTAGCGTGTGGCACGGAGTTTGTTTCTTTTTGAAATAGGCACCCGCAAACGGGCGGTAATTTCCCATTTGTCTCCCTCGCCCGTTTGATGGGATCGGTTCGGAGTCATGTCTGATCGACCCATTTCATACCCGGCCGGATTAGTGCGGCTGGCAATATCCATTGCTTTGCTCATCTTTGGCTCCGGCTTGGTGGCCCGGCCAACGAGTGCCGAAATTCTATATGCAAGGCACGCACTTGAGCAGAAGGTAGATGTTTGGGGGCGGCAAAACCGGGAGTCTGGTGATTTGCCTGGCGGATTGCGGCAGACCGCCATCATCTCTTCGCCATCCGGGCAATTGTTGCATGGCCGTACCGAAGACGGCGAACACGCAATATGGGTGCGGGGATTCGGCAGTGGTGAAACATCTGCCTGGAAGTTTCTAACTTATCTTCCCGAGCATCTGCGCGATACGAATCCAGTGTTTGCCCGTGGATCTTTATGGATTCTCGATCCATTAGAAGAAGCACCGGTCCTATTGCGATATCCAGTTTCGAGGCCCAGCGGGGAAGAATGGGACGAGATTTCCCCTCCAATGCCACTAAAACTGTTCGGGTTGAAACGGATTGATGCACTGAATCCTTATCTCGATCATTGGGGCCGTCTCATATTTACAGACTCGGAAGGTTCCGGGTCGTCGGTAGCTGGGGATTTCTTTGCCGGCGGAGGCTCAATCGGTTGGAGATTGCTTGAAGCAGCATCACGGAAAACGCCGGAAGATATCGATGTATTGGGAGCGGAATTCAGGATTGACCGCCCAGGCGAACTTCTGACCCTGACTTGGGATGCAAAATCTCATATCAAACTTCGCTACAGAACCGCACCAGCCCAAGATACAGCGTTCGGGCCTTGGTCTGAGGCCACGGCAAATACGCCTCTCACTGTGAATCGGATCGCTCAGTATTTGGAATACCGGCTGGAAAAGCCTGCAGGCGATTCCTCTTGGCCCAAGACATTAACGCTCAGTTACCAATATCCGGACGATAGCCCAGCTGACGGCCAGGCTCCGAGCTCATCCGCCGCCGGGATGTCTGCCTATTCGGGACAATCCGGCGATGCAGGTCAAGACGAGAGCCCTTCGCCGTCTGTTGCCGGTTCATCCTCAGCCGGATCCGGGGGGCAGAGTCTGGCGCTTTCAGCAACGCCTATTCCTCCTGATGAAACTCAAGCAAAAGAATCGGAAGGTATGGGCGCACCTGCCGGTGAAGGGAATACAGACAGCGAAGACCTAAAAGATTCTGATACGACTGCACCGAAACAATCCGAAAACGCACATACCTCTCAAGATGAAGAACAGGGTGTTGATAAAGAGACGGAAGGCATAGAAGAATCCCCGCCTAAAGACGTTCCCGGTCAAGTGGCGGCGGAAAAGAAGAATCCGAATGGCTCTGTTGATGAAGATGAACCGGGAACTTCCGATGAATCTTCGGCTCAGCCTGTTAATGGCAAAAAAGATGAAGATAAAGCCGGACAAGAAGAGGAGGAGTCTTCAGAGAAAGCCGATCAAGATGGTTCCAAACCGGCCAATGAGGAAGGAATAGGTAAACCGGATTCCGGACCGGCTGAATCGGATCGGAACCAGGACGCGGATGAGAATGGTCCCAAAGAAGAAGAGGAAGAAGAAAAAACGGGCAATGACTCGCCTTCTGCACAAGCTGAAGAGCCATCCGGGAAGGAATCTACGGACGAGCAGGATTCAGGAAGTGGCGGGTATGAATCCGGAGACAATAAAAGCGGCTCAGGGGGGAGTTCAGGGAGCGGTCCGGGATCGGGGAGCGATCAAAGTGGCAGTGATTCCGGGAGTGATGCCGGATCGGAGACCTCGAGCCCCGATGAACAGACTGAACGTGAGAGTTCTCAGGAAGATGAGTCGAAACAACAAGACGGTTCTGGTTCAGACTCATCCGGAACTCAAGCCAATCGTCCGGAAGGGGGACAAGCCGATGGCAGTACTGGAGGTAGTGCGGGAAGTGGTGGGAGTGCCCCATCGGGTGGTGGTTCTGCTTCCGGGGCCGGATCGGGGGGAACCACGGGAGGTGATTCAGGAAATGGTGCGGAAAGTGAAGCGGGAAGTGATGGAAATTCTCCTTCCGGCGGTGGCTCCGGTTCCGGGACAGGATTGGCAGGAAGTACCGCTGAAGATGGCGGAGCCAATAACGGCTCCGGGCCGAATGTCTCACAATCAGCCCAACCGCAGGGCTCATCATCGCAGGGAGCGGATAATGCTTCTCAGTCCCCATCCCAGCCGCTAATTGCGATGGGCGGTGAGTCCGGTGATCCGTCGGATTCTGTTCCCGGAGGGAATTCACAAAATGCTCATTCCGGAGCAAATGAAACGGAATTAGCAAATAGACCGGGTGAAGGCGGGAATGCACCAGGAAGACCTCAGACAGTAATGTTGCCGGAGTTGCAGGGGATATCTCCCGGTACGGGTAATTCAGCTGTTTCCGGCCACTCCGGCGAAGGCCCGCTGGTGGCAAAGACACCAAGTATTGTAATGAAGGCATTGTGGGGGGGGGCTGGAGCCGGCGGATTGGGAGGGGCTTGGTTACTTTGGTTTTTGTTTTTTAGAAAGCAAAGAAGGCGGAATTTGGCCGATTTGAGCGGTGGTGATGCCGATGGTCAAGGTGTTGAATCAAGAAGCCCTGATAAAGGAAAAGGCCCCCAATCTTCACCTGGTCAACCGGATGCCGCCGATCTTGAAGTCGGCATGACTCAGACCATTGATCAGCCATTGGAATGGACCACGCTTGGAGAATTGCCGGGGCAACTTGCTTTTTTGGCGACCCAACACCCTCAATTTGTTTATGGTATCGACGATGGGGGGCGGGTTTTCCGGTACCCAAAAGAGCGTGATTCAATTGAGGCCACTCGGAATCAAAGGCCAATTTGTTTTTCTCCGATACGAAAAGATCCCGTCGGTCTAGCCGTATCTTCAAAAATCCTAGTTGTTGTAGGTACCCCTGCTGTTGGAGCGGTGTCAGTTGCGGTTGCCGAATTGGATGAAGATGGCAACGTGAGCCATTGGCATTCGGTCCCTTATCCTCCTGATTTAGATCCCCCTGTTTTTGTCACAATTCGAAATCGGGCGGTTTGGGTAATGGCCACTGATGGCGAGCATTTACAGGTTTATCAAACCGCCATCCGGGATGGGCGGCCCACGCGCACCTGGAAATCCCAGGCGTCATTGCCGTTGCCGGGTGAACTGGTCGCCGGCGCTATTGTTCCGGATCTTGCGGTTGTGCTGGTGGAGCGCGCCGATAAACGTGGCGCGCTGACGGCCTATTCCTGCCGGTACCGTTTTAGCAGCACATTTCATGCAAATGCTGTTTTCCCATGGTCCGGGCGGGATATCGGTATTACTTCAGTTGGGCCGGAATTACTGGTGCTTGAACGTGGTTCAACCGTTGAGAACTCCCATCTGTTACGGGTTGTCCTCGATGATGTTGAAAATCCCAAGGCTTGGCTGCGTGGACCTTCGGGATTGGATGCCCGGGGCACAGAAATGGTGTGCCAAAGTGGCGGAGGGCGTGTTCTGGCCCTCTATCGTCCCCGGCATCCTGACCCGGAGGAGAGGTCCTGGAGGATTGAAGCGGCTCAAATTCAATAATTCCGGCCTGAGTGGCAAGTCCCATTTCATGACACAAGTCTTCTAACTTCAAGAAGTTGGCCGACTTTGTCATCACAACGTTCCGCGTTGACACCCCCATTTCAGCGTGATACTTTCACCCGGCAATCAGACAGTGCAAAAGTCTGTCCGGCGTTATGATAAGAAAGGTTCTTTCGTTACCATGAAATCAATTTTAAAGCCGCGTCTCTTTCGAGTGATTATGTTGGCTCTGGTTGCCTTCGCGGTCTTTACCGCCGTACCTGAAGGCTTTGCCCAAATGGGACCAGCAGCAAGGATGGGAATTTATGGTGGAGGACCCGGCGCCGGGATGTATGCCGGCGGTTATGGTATGGGATCGATGGGTAACCTTGGCGGACCCGGGGGAGTCGGCGGTCAACAGGCCGCGGTTTTAGTTAAGAGTGGAAAAATCGTCTACTGTGCAGTGTTTAACGATCTCCTTGAATATGATGTGCAGTTCTTCCGCGTTGGAGCCAACCAACTAGAAAATTACTATGATGACGGCACCCACGGTGATGAAGTCGCCAATGACGGCATAGCCAGTAATATTGAAATCATCACCGACGAGTATCTTGGACCTTTTGCAATCCAATATAAAGAACGTCTGGAACTCGCATTGGAACGAATTAAAATCGATTCGAACGGCTTGGAAATCCAGGACTGGCCGCTTCAATTCTATGGTATTTCGGTGGCCGAAGTGCCGATTACCGTCAAATCCGTTATGGATAAGGATGTCGCGCCTGAAGAAGAAATAGACGGCTTGCTTCCTGAAAATAGAGTCCCCCGTTATGAGTTCATTCAGGAAAACCTCCAAGAACAAATTGATGATCTTCAAGAGCGACTGTTAACAGATTTTTACCGCCCCGACGGTTCTCCTTATGATGAAGAAAAATACCGCAAGAATGTTGATATAACGCGGTTGGAAGCTTCATTAGAGTTTGGTAATGAACTTCAAACCGGAGGCATGGGCGGCGGCGGTGGATTTGGCGGCGGCGGTGGCCCCGTGGGCGCAGGCATGATTGGTTTAGAACGTGCCCGCAACCTAGGCGGTGGCGGTGGTGCTGGCGCCGGTGGCGGCGGCTCGTAATCGGTTTTGTCCGCCTAATCGTGCCATAGCAGCCTTGTCATTCTTCAAGAGGGTCGGGTTGCTTTACATTAGAGAAATCGAATGGGGAAGGAATAAGGGCGTATGGCGTCCTGGAATCAAAAAGAACAAGAAGAAATCGAATTCCGTATAGCTGCAATTAAGAAGTTCTTAGAACTTTGGTACCGCTATGATGAACTTTTTCAGACTGCGTTCGGACGCGAGACGCGTGTTGAAAGCAAAGTTGAAGAAGACTTTTTGAATCTTAAGTCTCAGCTGGCGAAACGCCACCAATATCTTCTTGAATATCTTGGCAGGGAGTATAAGGGGGCGGATCCCATCACCGAGTATTTAGGCGATACGGTTACCTTGAATGGTATGCGGCAGATCCACCAGGACTTCTATAAGAAACTCTGTGGAAGCTGGCATAAGACGACGTTGAATTTGAATGCGGCCCTGGGGTATTTGCAGAGCCGGTTAGAAGAGCAAGTGCCATTGGAATAATAAACGGATTCTCGTGCAAATCTGCACAGAACGCCGATTCATTGACTAGGAGACATTTCCGGAAACTCGAAGCACCAAATCGGTTCTAGGTCGGGTTTCGCGGAAGTGATTTGAATTAAGGAGACTTCCATGCGTGTGCGTTCCCGTTCGACTTTTATCGGGGTTGTTGTTTTGGCGGTAACCCTCAGCCTCCTTGGAGGGTGCGGCAAAAAGAAAGCCCAAACGAAGATTGATGAAGCGAGCGCGAAGCAAGGCGAGGCAGACGCCCAACAGATGTCTACCTATATGCCTGATCAATACAAAGCCGCTACGAATCTAGTCCGCCAAGCCAACGACCAGTTCACTGCCGGCGATTATGAACAGGCCTTTAACTCCGCCGAGCAAGCGATTGGCCGTTTCGAAAACAGCATGACTCAGCTGGGGAACCTCCGGCAGGAAATTGATGGTCTTTGGGATCAAATCGAGGAGAACAAGACCACCATACAGGGGCATTTGGCTGTAGCCACCGAAAAGGCGTTTCTTCCTCAGGAAGAACTCGAACAACTTAATGGCGAATTATTTGCCATTGGCGAGCTGACCGATGACTCCCTGAAAAAACCGGAACCTAAAGGAAGTGTCGACCGGGAGTTTTTGAAATCCGCTATTGAGAAGTATGAGCAACTTAGCAAGAAGACGCAGTTGGCCAGTATTGCTCATCTGAAGCCTCAGGCGGAAGAAGCCCTGACAGTGATCCGCGAAAAATGGGCCGAAGCTCAATCGTTGGATGCCGAAAAATACAAACCGCAGGCCTTCACCGAGATTAAGGCCGCTGTTGCCGGTATCGAAGACGAGCAGGCCGCAGGGAAATGGCAGACGGTTATTGATACCGGTTCGTCTTTGCAGGCCCAATTGGACACCTTGCTGGAACAAACAAGAATCGCGGCCTCGGATGCCAAGGTGAATGAAGCAGCGGAGAAGCTAGGGAAGGCGCTGGCGATTCAGGCTCCGGAAGTCACTGAATACGCGCAGTTCCTTGGCGATGCTCAGAAGGCCGTGCAACGCGCCAAAGAGGCCCAAGGCGCGGGACAAGCAGCAGAGGCGTTTGCCGGTGCTGAAGAAGCATTGGATTTGATTCAATCGGCACAACTCGCCCTCGGCGATAATGTGACCAAATACCTTGAAGCGGCCGAAGCATCGCTCCAAGAGGCGATCGGGAAAGAAGCTCGTACGTACGCTGCTGATGCTCTTTCCAAGGCTGAAGGATTGATTTCCACCGCAAAGACCGCTCTCTCAGAAGAACGTTACAGCGATGCATTTCAGGCTGGTCAGGCGGCTCAACAAGCTGCCTCGAAAGTCGTGATTGCTGCTCAAGAAGGCAAAGCCCGCACACTTTTACAGGGTGTCGAAAAGCGTCTTCAACAGCTGGCATCACAAGGCGCGCGTGATCGTGTCGCTGAAGTTTATGGAAAGGCCCAAGAGGAAATTGCCAAATTGCAGAGGGCTCTGAGCGCTTCTCAATATGACCAGGTTACAGCCGGTGTTGCCGATGCTGATGCTGCGGTCACTGTTGTTCATGAAGCGCTCGCCAAGGCCGCTGCTGAGGCGATTGGCGTATCGGATAAAGCGCTTGCACAAGCCAAAGGCGCCTTGGATGAAGTGAAAATCGCTTCCACTGATGGAAATCGGCTCATGGCCGAAGCCAGCCGGGCAAGAGAAGAGGCTGCTCAAGCAGCGGATGCAGCACGCTTTGGGACCGCTTTTGAGCGTGCTCAAAAAAGTGTCGACGTGGCTGCCAAGGCTGAAGCCGCTGCATATGCCGATGGCGCTCAGGCTGCATTGCGTGAAACTGCGGCTGTTCTGAATACCGCACGCGAAGCAGCTGCTCCTACAGAGTCCCCGCAAGCCTACCGGGATGCGTTGGATGTAGAAACATCCGCCAAAGACGCCCTGAGTGCCGGGCAAGCCCAACTCGCATTCCGCCGTTCACTTGATGCCCAACAGGCTGCGCAAGATGCACTCTATAATCTGATTCATAAAGCCGGTCAGGCTGTAGACGATGCGCGCTCCGCTCAAGCCGGCGTCTACTCCCCTGAAGATCTAAAGCAGGCTGAGGTTCTTTACAATAAGGCTCGTGATGCCCATCGAGGCGGCAATTATGCTGATTCTAATTCATTGGCCAAACATGCAGCGGGTCTTGCCGCAGAAGCCGAGTCTTTTGCTTGGCGGCAGCGCTCCACTGCTTTATTGGCCGATCTGCAGGTTGCTGAAGCCGATCTCGCTACCTACGATGCCAATGGACGTGCACCGGAATCCGCCGTTGCGTTCCGTAAGCATTTCGCACTTGCCAAGGCAGCACATATTGGCCGTGAATGGGAAAAGGCCTATGCGGAAGCCGATGCCGCTGACCGGGCTGCTAATGCCGCATGGCAGACAATGGACGATGAAATCACCGCTCGTCTAACCGCGGTCCGCGACTGTCTCAGTGAAGCCGCTTCGATTGCAGACGATCCGGAAGAGCGGGATCAGATTGAAGTATTTACCGCTCAGGTCGATCCGGTGCTCAATGCCCAAGCGCTACGTGACTATAACTTGGGTTACGATCTCTCGGCCCAACTTGTGGCGGCATCTGATGCGTATTTAAAAGACCTGCAGTGGGAAAACCGGAGTCAAGCCGCTGATCGGCTACACAAACGGCTGAACGAACGGCTCAATGACGGTTCTGCTGAGGTCTTGGCTACAGAAACAGCCGAATTAGAAGCCTTTATTAATGAACTCGAAGATGACGAGTCGGAAGTTGGCTATGGGACTTTAATGGCCCAAGTTCAAGCTTGGGATGGCCGTTTGGATGATATGCCTGACCGGTCACTGACAGATGCAACACCGCGTTTGGAAGCTGTCTCGGCCCAACTTTCGGCTGCACGCGAGTTCGATGCTGAAAGACTCTATCCGAAATACCTTCGTGAAGTTGAAGCCGAATACAACATGACAAGCAATGCTGTTCTGGGTAAGAATTCCCGGGATGTTGCTGACCGCTTGATGAAATTGGAAAAGCAGGCCGATGAACTTGTTGCCGCTGCACGTTTGGCCAAAGAAGAAGCCGACTACAAAGAGGAAATCGGCGGCTATATGGAACAGATGCAAACCCTGCTTCATGATTTTGGAAGCATCGCCGGTCTGAATAAGACCATTTTGAAAACCATGCGCGCCACATCGACAACGCTCGAGTCTGAAGTCGCAACCGCTTATAACGCCATGCAATCAGTTATGAGTGCGCGTACATTACGTCTCAACGCCGAGTTGCTGGAACAGCAAGTTCGTGGTTCTAAGCCTCCGGAAACATCTAAGATGAAGCGTCTTTACAAACTCGCCATTCAGTCGGCCAGCGATTTCAGTAAAGCCGCCGCCGGATTCGATGCCTATGGCGATACGGATCGCTACGAATTGCACTACCGTAACCAGCGCGTGGAAGAAGCATATGAATATCTCGAAGCAGTCCTGCGGACGAATTCCGAGATTGAATTCATTTTGTCCAGCACTCCTGAAACAACCTGGCGTGAAAAATGGAATCGGAAATCAAAGGTTGCCAAGCAAGAATTCCGCCGGGCCATGTTTGATGAGGTCAACTTTAAGACCGAAAAGTATGAGGATAAATTCTTCCGCTGGATTTTCCGTGTTGAAGATGTACAAAACCAGGCACGCTAAGTGCTGTGCCATGACGTTAGGTCGAATCTCCTTGCGCTCTGCAAAGGGATTTGGAGGTTTGCTTAAGTAAAATGATTCAACTTTTACAGATTGTTACCGGTGTTGCCTTATTGATTTATGCCGCTTATTTGGCAATGGCGTTGGGATTATTTAAAAGTAATCAATGACATGCCAATCTGCTAAAATTGATTGCGGGGCATAGGACCGCTGAGAAAGAGACTTTTGTAAAGCGGTTCCAAGATTTCTTTCCGTTAATCTTGGATTGTTTTGGTGATGCCGGTTAGGACGAAAGAATGGACGAACAGACATATCAAGCGCTTGTTAAACGTCTCCAAGAGTTTACTCGGCTTTGGGAGGAGTTTATTCACATATTCGACCGGGGCTTGGAAACTGAAAAGCCCAGCGAAGAAGATGAGATTAAATTCCGGAAACTGCAATACGAGATTGTGAGGCGTGCGCAATATCTGATGTTGATTATGCCGGAAGGCGTATTCGGCATTTACGGCGATGTTATTAAACTGTTTCGTGACTCCATATCGCTTCGCATACTTAAAACAGAGCCCTCCATCCGCATCAATTCGCTTCGTTCGATATGGCACGAATCTCAAATTTCGCTGAACAAGATGGGCGGACAATTACGGACGCGTATGCAGGATGCTGAAACAACAAAGTCCAAAGGTTTTCTGAGTAAGTTGAAACGTGGTTGATTTATCCGTACGAATGGTTCGGATTGCTTATAGAAACTAATTATGACTTTTTGCAGCGCACCCCAATAATGGGATGCGCTGTGATTTCGTATATCTTGTGGTGTGTTTTATGCGCCCATTTCATCTGCAGAGACAATATTGATATAACCTTCCAGATTGCTCTTGCGGAACAATGACAATAAAGGATCGTTCGCGACGACTACAAATCGGCTTTCTTCTTGGTTGTCGATATTGGATTGGGTTTGAACGATTACACCGATTCCGAAACTGTCCATATATTGGACAGAAGTGAGATCGAGCGTCAGATCATTGACGCCCCTGGCAATTGCGGAGTCTATATGTCTCTGCAATTCGGCCGCATTTGCGACCAGAACATCACCTGTGACAAAAAGCATCATTTCGCTGTTTGTCTGTTCTTCACGTATGAGGAGTCCTTCTGCGTCCATCATGTGTTTCTCCGGACGTAAACTGGCCAAGATGCCATGCCCAAATCATGGTGTGTCACGATTCCTCGAGTGTCAACGGGAACTTGGCCTTTTCGTGAGATCGGGCGAATGGCCTGCTCGACGCTGTGCGGGTGGTTTGCTATAAAACAATGATACCGGAAAGCCAATGAGAAAGTCTCCAATCAAGCAACCCGAGGAATTGCCGCGTTACGTAATCGATGACGCATCCTCCGATTCGAAAACCAAACTTCTGCCTGTGGAACAAAAAAAGGCGCTGGAAAAGCTCATGCGCGCCGGGGGGCATGTTCTGGATTCATCGGAGCGTGAACTTATCGATAAACTGTTGGTCCGTTTGGCCGATGAGGGGCATCGGATGCAGGCGCTCCAGAATGTCACCGGATCGTCCAAACCGCTCGACTCCGCATTACGTCAGGCGAGTGTGGTCGGGAAACAAACCGGAGGCATTCATCGCAGTGCAAAAGATGCGATGGGACATGATAACGCCTTAGCATCGATTAAGTCCGGCAAGACGTCCTCTTCGATCCCCAGTAAGCCGGCTCAAACCGCCGAAGCCACACCTCCTGAAAATGAGGAGCCCCAAGAAACGCCTGAGCCCGAGAACAGAGATATTCAGTATTTGGGCTATAAGCCTGAAGAAGTTGTGAAACGCTATATCGAATCCTGGAATCGGCAGATGTTTCGCGCTGAATTTGATTGTTTTTCCCGGTCGTTTCTGCCGATGGAAAAGGATGAATATGTTTCCCGCCGTCAGGAGATGTATCGTCAATCCTTAGGAAGCGGTGGCCAAGACCAGCGTTTTGGCGAATTGATTGAGGTCAATTCCACAGGTTACGAATCTGAAGTCATTTGCACCAAGCGGCTCAAGATCGGAAATGGACCTGATAAAGAAGAACGGGAACTCTACCGTCTCCGAATCGAAGACGGCCATTGGGTAATCTATTACGTTAAGCCTCTCGACTAATTGCCACCGATCCCAAGGCCTTTGGGACTTGCTTCGATATGTACGGCTTGCTCGAATGGCTCCAGGGGATGGGACTAATGTCTGCGGCTTGGAACTTGTAGACTTCTAATAAATCCCGATGTGAGGGCGTGAATGGCTTACGAACAGCTGGGACATTTTCTGGAACGATTACGGCTTGAAAATGAACTAGTCGAAATCGATGTTCCCGTTTCTCCCGATCTGGAAATTACCGAAATTTGTGACCGGACCGTGAAAACAAAAGGTCCGGCTTTGCTTTTTAACCACCCGGTTGGATCTGATATACCGGTCGTGATCAATGCCTTTGGAAGCGAAAAACGGATGGCTTGGGCTTTGGGAGCGGAAAGTCTGGATGATATCGCCCAACGCATACGTGACTTAATACAGACTGCTCCCCCGAAAAATTGGCGCGAAAGGCTGGCTCTACTTCCGAAACTTCTGGAATTGGCGAGTTATGCTCCTAAACGTGCCTCAAAATGCCGGTGCCAAGAAATCATTGAGACCGATAATCCCAGCCTCGAAGGTCTGCCGATCCTTCGGTGTTGGCCTCAAGATGGCGGTCCATATATCACTTTGCCCCAAGTCTTTACCCGTCATCCACGGACCGGCATTGCCAATGTTGGGATGTACCGGCTACAGAAATTTGATGACCGGACCTTGGGGATGCACTGGCAAATTCATAAGGTGGGAGCTGAGCACGAAAGGGAAGCGATTCGCAAAGGCGAAGAACGGATGCCTGTGGCTGTTGTGCTTGGCGGGGATCCGGCGCTCATGTATGCCGCTTCTGCTCCTTTGCCACCTCAAATCGATGAAATTCTGTTTGCTGGATTCTTGCGCCGAAAAGGAATCGAAATGACCCGGTGCAGGACCATCGATATGGAAGTCCCGGCCAATGCCGAAATCGTCCTGGAAGGTTATGTTGTCCCGGGTGAAGCCAGAATAGAGGGACCGTTCGGTGACCACACCGGCTATTATTCGCTGGCCGATCAGTATCCCGTTTTTCATCTGACAGCGGTAACCCGTGCGCGGGATGCCATCTATCCAACCATTGTTGTTGGGAAACCTCCGATGGAGGATGCCTATTTAGGCAAGGCCACAGAGCGCATTTTCTTGCCGATGCTTCAAATGACAGTGCCGGAGATTGTGGATATCAATCTTCCGCCTGAGACGTTGTTTCATAGCCTGGTTCTGGTTTCGATCCGTAAGGCGTATCCCGGTCATGCCCGCAAAGTCGCTCATGCGCTCTGGGGATTGGGGCAAATGGCGTTTTCAAAAACGATCATTGTGTTTGATGAGGACGTGAATGTACACGATCCACTCGAAGTGGCATGGCGCTATGCGAACAATGTTGCGCCCAAACGGGATATTGATTTTGTGATGGGCCCTGTTGATGTTCTCGATAACTCATCTGAGTTCCCCCGCTATGGCTCCAAAATGGTAATTGATGCAACCAAGACATGGCCTGATGAAGGTTTTGATCGAGAATGGCCACCTGATGTAGCAATGGATCCCAAAGTCGTTGAACGTATCGACCGTCTATGGCCGGAATTGGGATTGGATCAAGACCGTTGATGGCGTCGAATGGAAATCGAGTTTTTGATGCAAGCGATACAGTGAATTATTCGTTTGGAGCTTCTACGGATTCCACATCCCGCAAACCGATAATCTTTCTTAATTCGATATGATGTGTTGGGAATGGCTCGTGTAGCGGGATATGCCAGATGTCGCATATCCGTCCTGTAAAACGATCGACGACCAAGGCATGAAGTTTGCCGCTTCCGTAAGTGCGTATCTTAAGGGGTGTTTCGAATATGACCTTGCCATGTTCCGAGGCTTTTGTATCAGCTTCGATTTCAAACCAGCAATAGAGTTTTTTCCATCCGAGATAATCGCCGGCCCGAAGCGATATGCGTATATCATCCTCATTGGCGCGTTCGATTCCATCTGATTTGCCCAGCCAGGGGGCGCCTACTGCGGCATAAGCATGTCCCGCTTCGGCCAAGAATCCTTGAATCCCCAAACCGCTGACATTCTCCATAAATGTCCGGCGCAATTCGCGTTGCATCTCAGGAGCAATACAAGCGAAAAGTACGAGTTGATCATTTCCGATATTTGCAATGGCATTCTTGAGATTCTGGGTGAATGCCAAAGAGTCTGGAAGTTCAATCGGTTCCAGAATGAATCCTGCATTTTCCAGACCGGAAAATTCGGATGCTGCATAGAGATCATATTCCTGTAAATTCAAATACTGGCCGCGGGTTTCGAATGGAGTTCCATTCTTGTATGCAGCAAGCAGGGCCTCGTATTTTGTGTCGCAACTTGTGACCTTAATCCGCCGGTCCTCAAAACGCGGATCGCCATAAAGAAAACTGCGCACATAATGCTCTTCGTAAAAATCGTTGGCGATTAGCAGGGAGTCATCCGGCAGGGCTTCAATCAGTGCTGTATATTCGTGTGTTCGTTTGGTGTATTCATGGCGTTCGTGCCAAGGCTCGTTGGAATGCAGGAACCAAGCGATCAAGAGAAGCGGGAAACACAGCATGGCTCCACGCCGTGACCATGCCCGCCACGAATCGAAGCCGGTGAAGCCGCGCAGTATTGTGGACCACCCCTCTGCAACAAATGCACCGGCGAGAAAACAAGATGGCAGAACATAAACATCGATATCCGTGATCGAATATTGAACCGCGAAGGCAAAATTGCCGAACACAGCCAGCGCCAGCATCAGCGCTTCCCATTTTTTGCGCAGATAAAGCGAACCGATTCCTAAGATGAACACACACCATGCGATAAACGGCCATTCCTGCAAAAATATTTCTGCAAAATAAGGGAAGCGGCGCTTGATAAGGTCTTCCCAGCCGAAGATGAACATGGCCGATTGATAATTACGGGCCAAGATCAAATCCACAAATCCGGGCAATGTATTGGCTTGGTCCTCCACATAGATGGGAGCAACCATATTTTTAAGACACAGCAGGAAATAAAAGCCCAAGACGATGAACGGGAGCGGGAGCGTATATTTCCAGAACCATTTGCGATGCAGCAATTGGTTGTCGGAATGGAGAATGTAAAGAACCACACCCGGCAATGCGGTCAAAATCAGCAAGTGGTGGCTAAAAGCACAACCCGTCCAAAACAAGATTTTTAAATACGATCTTTGAGTAGCCGTTTTGCCAAAATCCATTACCGCCCGGAAAAGCATAGTAAGGATGAACATATGCAGGGTATAAACCTCGGCGACAACCGCGAAACTCCAAAACCGGAATGTCAAGCCGGTGGCGATGACCGTTGGAAATGCCACCCAGGGATTGATTTCCAGACGTTCCAAAATGTCATCGAAAGCAAGCAGGGCGCCTACGGCGAAGACCGCCGAGAGCAGGTTCATGCCGTACGCAAGTGCGGGGAAAGGTAATAAGGACCACAGGTAACCCAGCAACATATAGAGTGGGTATCCCGGTGGATGGCCGATTCCGAGAAGACTGGGGATGTACTGAAACTTAGGCGTATCGGGCTCGAAACCTACACCGGGCATGAGCGTCCACATGTACCAGCCCAGGCAAAGAACAAGCAATGCCCATCGGCGCGGACCAAAGGCCTTCAATTGTGTTATGAGTTTTTGCCAAAGCATCGGGTCACATTAGCGCGAACCTATGACCTTGGCATGGGGGTGGTGAAATCCGGCAGGAAGTGTGTTTCGAAAAATATTTCGCCAAAAGAAAACCGGGGCGACGCGGCCGTGCCGCATCGCCCCTGCGTTCCGGTGATCTGGTTGGATTGAGGTCAGGATGTTGTGCCTGAACCCATGTCATCGCTTGCGATGACTGCCGGTAGTGTCCATTTATGGACGGACTACCAGGCCGGCGTTAAATAACGGTTCCGCCGAGGTTGAGGGCTCTTTACTACCGTTACCGGTAGAAAAGAATCATGTTGTCCTTGGCCTCACTCATCGAATGCCCTCAGCAATGCATAATCCAAAGCAATGCAGAGAAGCGGGTGGTTCATCGGGTGAGGCGTCAGCCTCCCTCACCTCCGCAGTCACCTACGCTCTTACAGTGATAGTTTGAACTGTCATTCATAGATAGACCACCTCCTTTCTGCGTTAAGGGAAACATACGCAATCATCTTACCCTCTGTCAAGCAATTCTTTGCCCCTTGGCTCATTCTATCCAACTTCTATACATTGTACGTTCCGCATGTGCGGAAGCCGTTGAAATGCATGGTTGAGTGCAATGCCTGAACTTCGTAAAGATCCCGTAACCGGCCGTTGGGTGATTATCGCTACCGAACGCGCTAACCGTCCCCAAGCGTTTCCCGCTCCTGTACCTATGCGTGATGAGCCCAAAACATGCCCTTTTTGCCCGGGGCATGAGGACCAAACTCCACCTGAAGTCCTGGCCTATCGCAAAGAGGGAACACTTCCCGATCAAAAAGGATGGTGGGTGCGCGTTGTGCCCAATCGCTATCCGGCCTTATCTCCGGTTGGTGAGCCCGCCCGCCTGGGCGATGGAATGTATGATTTGGCCTCCGGCGTTGGTGCGCATGAAGTTGTGATCGAGACTCCGGATCACGATGCCAACCTCGGCACTATGGAGCCGAAGCAGATCGAAGAGATTCTCTGGGCGTACAGGGCGCGTTGTATCGAACTTAGCAAGGACTCCCGTATCCGCTATGTGATGATTTTTCGTAATGAGGGGCAACGGGCCGGAGCTTCGGTATACCACCCGCATACACAAATCATTGGTCTGCCGATTGTGCCGATGAATGTGAAGGAAGAAATCTCCGGAGCCCAACGCTACTACTCGTTTAAGGAACGCTGCATCTTCTGCGATATGATCCGCCAGGAAATGCGCGATGAGAAACGCTTGGTGGAAATAAACGATCACTTTGTGGCGTTTGCTCCCTTTGCGCCGCGCTTTGCGTATGAGACATGGATTCTGCCCCGTTTCCACCGGGCTCACTTTGAATGGATTGAACAGCACGAGGTTTCCTGGCTGGCCAAGCTGCTTTCTTCGACAATTCGTCGTTTACAGGCTACTGTGGAAAATACGCCTTACAATCTTGTGATCCATTCCAGCCCATCCAATGTCGATGTGGGGCCACACTACCATTGGCACATGGAGATCATGCCTGCGCTAAGCACCATGGCCGGATTCGAGTGGGGGTCGGGATTCTTTATTAATGCCATTCCGCCTGAGACGGCGGCTGAGGAAATGCGCGAACAGGGTTAACTTGTGGCGCGGAATTGCCTACGTTATCCGGAGAGGAAACAGGGGTATCCCGCCTTTCCGCAGCAATTTCAAAATCATTAACGAACGGAGACTGATGGTATCGTGAATGCATCGAACACCAACGCAATGAATTTCCCCCGTCCGGCAATTACCGATCTCGATATTCCCGGCGAAGGTTCTGCAGATGCAGGTTGGTCCGTGCGCCGGGGCAAGGTCCGTAATGTATACGATCTCGGAGATCAGCTTCTGCTTGTGGCGACTGACCGAATCAGTGCATTCGATGTCGTGCTCAATCCGGGGATTCCCGACAAAGGCGTAATTCTGTCGCAAATGAGCCGGTTCTGGTTTGAAAAACTGGAAGCCGCCAAACCGAACCATGTCATCAGTATGAAAGTTGCCGACCTAAAGGAGCCGTTTGCCGGTCTATCCGAAAGCCTGCGGGGACGTGTGACCCTCTCACAAAAGGCCGATCCACTGCCTGTTGAGTGCGTTGTGCGCGGCTATTTGGCTGGTTCCGGCTGGGTCGATTACCAGCAAGGCAAACCCGTTTCCGGCGTGAAATTGCCAGATGGACTTAAAGAGTCCGACCGCCTTCCTGAGCCGATCTTCACACCTTCTACCAAAGCCACCTCGGGACATGATCTGCCGGTCAGTTTCGATGAGGTCATCAATACCATCGGTAAAGAGGCCGCCGAAGAAGTGCGCGACCGTTCACTAAGTCTTTATCAGGAAGCCTGGGAACATGCTCAATCCTGCGGGATCATTTTAGCCGATACAAAATTCGAATTCGGTTGGCATGACGGCAAACTGCTGCTAATCGATGAAATCCTGACTCCGGATTCATCCCGCTTTTGGCCCGCCGATGAATACGAGCCGGGACGCACTCAGCACGCGTATGACAAACAATTCGTGCGAGATTACCTCAACGGTCTCGATTGGGACAAAACACCACCGCCCCCCACGCTGCCCGATGAAATCGTGCTCAAAACCCGCGACCGCTACCTTGAAGCGTACCGTCTGCTCGTCGGCCACGATCTAAATTTCGACGCCTTGGAGTAGCCGGGTATCCGTGCGTGGGAGTCTGTTATAATGGACGAGCAGCACTCCAACGCGAATGTGTTGCATTTTTCGTATGAATGGAGTTCAGCATGAAAAACTCCACTTTTATTCGACGTCTACACCTGAAGAACGTACTCTCCTTCGGAAGCGAAGGTGTGGATGTCGAACTCCAACCCCTGAACGTGATTATCGGTCCGAATGGGTCCGGTAAGTCGAATCTTGTTGAAATTCTCAGATTTCTTCGCTACTTGCCATCGGATATTACAGAGCCAATTCGACGTGGGGGTGGTGTTGAAGATTGGGTTTGGAAGGGTACCAATGCAACAGACTTAGCGGATATTAGCGCTATTATTTACCCTCCCTCTTTTTTTTATAGTGGAGCCTCCCCTTTGCATTATAATATGGTCTTTAGGAGTTTTTATCATAGATTTATGATAGTCCGAGAAGCAATCGAGGATGTTCTTCAAGAAGAGCAGCAAGGTGATAACGTCCCCTATTTTTACAGAAGTGGTAATCTTAATTCATATTTAGGCGAAGATATTGGCCCGATGATTCGAGTCAGTCAGACCTTTGATCGTCCTTCTTTGAGTGCCTCTCTCCCTGAATACAGAGAGATAAAGAAAGATGAGATTAATCTTGAACAGTCTATTTTGTCACAAAGGCGGGATTACGAGAACTATTTAGTGTTGAGTTGGCTTGGTATGCAGTTTGGGAGAATCGGAGTCTTTAGTGAACTTTATGTTGGTCAAGATTCGCCTGTAAGAAAACCACAGGATCCTTCATTGCCTAACGATGTCCTTCGTGAAGATGTTGCAAATCTTGGAGTGTTATTAAGTGATTTTGAGAGGTCACCAAGAATTAAAGATCGCATTTTACATTATTTGAAGGAATTGAATGGTGATATTGTCGATTACAAGGTCCTGATCCAAGCCGGGACGGTCCAACTCCATTTTGTTGAAAAGGGATTGAATCAGACAATTTCTGCCAGCCGTGTTTCCTATGGCACACTCCGGTTCTTGTGTCTTTTGGCAATTTTGTGCAATCCCGATCCACCTCCGTTGGTTTGCATTGAAGAACCTGAAATCGGCTTGCATCCGGATGTCTTTCCTGCCTTGGCCGAGTTGCTTAAAGAAGCCTCTGAAGAGATGCAAATCATTGTTACAACACACGCCAATGATTTTGTCTCATGTTTTACGGATGCTCCCGAGTCAGTTTTAATCTGTGAAAGAGATAATCAGGGCAGTAGGTTTAGGCGGCTTGAAAAAGAAAAATTGGGAAAATGGCTTGATGAATACTCATTGGGCGATTTGCGGCGAATGGGTGAAATCGGAGGGAACCGTTGGTAGGTGAAATACGAATTTATGTGGAAGGCGGCGGTGATAGTAGTCATAGAAAAGCAAAAATACGTATCGGATTCCGGAAGCTTTTCGATTCTCTCGCGCAATTAGCTAGGGCGAAGCGAATTAGATTCAATGTTGTCGCTTGTGGTGGAAGACAAAGGACTTATGATTCTTTTGTAAGTTCCTGCTCGAATTATCGAGACGCATTCAACATCCTTCTTGTCGACTCCGAAGGGCCGGTAAGCCGGGAGCCCTGGCAGCATTTGCATGAACAAGATGGTTGGCCGTTAAATCCAGCTGATAATGACCAATGCCATCTTATGGTGGAGATGATGGAAGCCTGGTTTATAGCCGACTCCGCTGCTTTATCTGCTTATTTTGGAACCGGTTTTGCCGCGAATGCCTTGCCGCAGCGTCAGAATGTAGAGGAAATCCCCAAAGCAGAACTTGAGCCTTCTTTAAACCACGCGGCTCGTAATACGCCTAAACAAGGCTACAAAAAAATTCGCGATGGCAGTGCTATTCTGGCAAGACTCAATAGTACAAGAGTCCGTAAGCGTGCGCGGCATTGCGAGCGGCTTTTTACCACGCTAGAAGGTGTGATTAATGGGGCAGGGCACTGAGGGTAATGTATTCTTTAGAGCAAGTTCAAGGTGTGAACTGCCCATCCGTTGGTTATGTGCAATGAAAATTCTAATACCATTCTCCTTTCTTATGGTGCTGTTACTCCCATGCATCAGCTATGCAGATCCGGTATCGGTATTTGCGAAAGTTGAAACCGATCCGGTGCCGTATGCCGGTGATACGGCGGATGATCCCTGTATTTGGGTTCATCCCACAGATTCTTCATTAAGTACGATCATCGGCACAAATAAGAATCCCCAAGGCGGATTGCATGTGTATGGACTGGATGGCAAAGAAATCCAGTTTGTGAAGGCCGGTGCGTTGAATAACGTAGACATCCGTTACGGTGTGATGTTAGGCGGACGGGAGACGGCATTGGTTACGGCCGGAAACCGCTCCAGCAACAGCATTGCCGTTTATCGTGTGGATCCCGCAACGCGCATGTTGGAAGACGTAGCCGCCCGGACCATTAAAGTGAATGTCTTGGTTTATGGCTCGTGTATGATTCGCGATATCAACACGAACAAAGTCTATTTCTTTGTTGTCTCGAAAACGGGTGGTGCGGCCGAGCAGTGGGAACTGTTCGATAACGGCATGGGCAAAATCGATGCCTGCAAGGTACGTTCATTTGCAGTCGGCTCAGTGTGTGAAGGCTGTGTGGCCGATGATGAAAATGGCGTTCTGTATATTGCTGAAGAGGGTATCGGTATTTGGAAATACGGTACCGGACCTGAAAGCGGCGGTATGCGCTCCTTGATCGATAAGACCGGCCCTGAGGGGCATTTGACAGCCGATGTTGAAGGGCTGACCATTTATCGCACTCCTGGCGGGGGAGGGTATTTGATTGCCTCCAGTCAAGGCGATAGCCGTTTTGCCGTTTATGAGCGGCACGGGCAAAACAAATATGTGGGATCGTTTCAGATTGTAAATGATGGCGTGGTTGATGAGGTGACAGGTACGGATGGTATCGATGTAACCAATGCCGACCTTGGCCCGCTTTTTCCCAATGGTGTTTTTGTGGCGCAGGACGACAAAAACGATACCGGCAATCAGAATTTTAAACTGGTCCCCTGGAATTTAATTGCAAAGGCTTTTCAGCCGGTCTTACGTATAAACACGACTTTCGATTTTAAATAAAATTATTGAGTGCCAGATCATGAAGCCGGTTCTTTGCGGCGCAAGAATTCATCGGCCATAACCGCGATAAGGATCACCGCGCCGATGATGGCGTATTCCAAGAAAGTCGAAATGCCGATAAAGGGCATGATGTTATAAAGCAGGCGGATGACACATGCACCGAGCAAAATACCGATAATCGTGCCCTCGCCTCCACGTAAACTGCATCCACCCAAAACCGCCGCTGCGATCGCATAGAGTTCATAAGCCGTTCCTGCCGTCGCCGGTTGTACGGAACTTGTGTAGAGCGTATACAGCATCCCGGCCATGCCCGCTAAAAGTGTCGCAATGGCGTAGGTTAAAATTTGGAATCCATGCACATTGATACCCGAAAGCCGTGCTGCCTCGGGATTGCGGCCAATGGCGTAAAGATAACGTCCATAACGTGTGGTGTGTAGAAAGATACCGGTTATTAGAGCAACACCGAGTACAATCCAGGCCGGTTGCGGAATGGCGAGGAACATTCCGTTGGCCAAGTCGCTGAACTCAACAAATTGTCCGCGCAGTCCCTGGGTCTCATCTTCCGTTACGAAACGCGCAATCCCGCGATAGATCAACAGCCCGCATAAGGTGACGACGAAGGGTTGGATTCGCGCTTTGGTGACCAGCAGGCCATGGATAACACCCACTCCGGCGCTGATAGCCATTACCAGGAATACCGCTACCGGCACAGGCAACTGATGAAGCATCAACAGCCGTACCATGATGACACCCGAAAGCGCAATCCATGAGCCTGTCGAAAGATCGATGCCTCCGGCGATAATGACCAGTCCCGCCCCAATGGCGAACAGTGCGAGCATGGCAATTTGACGTACGGTATTTTGAAAATTAACGAGCGAAAGAAAATGCTCGTCCATCATGCTGACGGCAATCACTAAAACACAGATCACCACCGCCATGGCGAGTGCTTTGCGCATTAAACGATCTCCTGAAATCTATAACGGATGTATTCAGGCGCTTCGAAGCGAGAATCACCCATTAAGAAGCTCGGCAAGTTTTGTGCGGAACTCGTCCACATTATCTTTATTAACCACCACAACGCCGGTATCCAGATGCTCGCCTTCAGGCAGAGCAGACTGATCGCCGCGAGCCAAACCGGCTAAAATGCGGACGGATTGATAACCAAACTCAAATGGCTTCTGTACGACGGTGCCATAAATCGCGCCATCGGCGATTCCTTGCAGCGCTTCGTCTTCTTCATCGAAGCAAACGATATTTACATCGCCGCCTTGCGCCACGGATTTTCCGCTGGCCATGACGGCCGAAAGAATCGAGGGACCGTTGTAACTCCACAATCCAACGTGACATTTCACATCAGGATTGGTCACCAAAGCGTCTTCGACATTGCTTTTGGAGCGGGCGCGGTCGGTTAGGTCCGTGCGTACATCCACGATTTCGATGTTCGTGCCGGCCAGCACATTTTTAATGCCCTGATAACGCTCTTGTGCGTTTTGCGCATCGAGTGTGCCCACATAGAGCATGATCTTACCGCCATTGGGCAGGACTTCTTTGATCAAACGTCCCGCTTCTTCACCGGCCTTAACGTTGTTGGTTCCGACATAACAGAGCCGGTCGCTGTCAGGGGAATCGCTATCGTGGCAAATCAGGTTCACCTGTTTGGCGGCCCGGTTGAGGACTGCGACTTGGTTGGCCGGATCGACAGGACTAATGGCCACACCGCTCACACCCATCACCAAGAGATTTTCCAGAATGGTTTGCTGATCCGCGGCGGTTCCATTCGGGGGAATTTTAAATTCGACTTTGCAGTTGAAGTCCTTTTCCGCTTTTTCGCAGCCGCGCTTGGCGATCTGCCAGAAATTGGATGCATTGTTGGTCACGAAGGCCACCCGCACTTGATCGCTTGATGAGGCGGCCCCACCGGTTGCGCCGACTTCATCGCCATCTTCTGAACCGCCGCCTGAACAACCCGTGAAAATGCATAGACACAAAGCCGCACTTATGAAGCCGATGGTGAGAACGTTCCGGATTCCATCAAATCGCCAAGTTTTTTTGTTCATGATTACCTGTTCCTGTCGGACGATTGTCGCGGTTGGGAATGAATGATTGAGCCATTAGAGCCGCTCAAGACTACGGTTAGCGTACCAGCACGGCTTGGAAGGGGTCAACGCAGTTTCTTTGCGGACTCCGTCTTCTGTCATAGACAGAGCAATAGGGCAGGCGCAGATGGCAACTGTTAATTGCTCTTGAAAATACCCGGGCAAGGCAGGGGAACCTGGCACCGCGCCAATTCCGGGTGATATGGTCACGGCAATCATTTCTTAGGTACCGGAGGAACCAGACCTATGAAGAATACACATTGCAGCAATTCCAGTAATTCAATTTCTCATGCAGGCCGCATATGCGCCTTGGTCCTTATGGCATTTGTCATGACTTTTGGTGTTGGTGTACAGGCCTCAGAAACAGCCGCCGAGATGCCCACCTATGGCTCAGTCAACGCGGATGCCCCCACTCACACTTCGACCCTGACAACCAATGACGGATCGTCGATCACAGTCGAATACCGCCCATTGATCTACACCGAGAATGCGCTGAAACGCGTTACGGATGAAGGCTATGCCGCCGGACATCTTTCCAAAATCGCGCGTTTGACCGTCAAGGGCGGTGGCATTTACACCAACGATTATACGATTTCAGATGGCGTCTATTTTCTGAGCCTTTCCAGCAAAGACGGCAACTGGTTTGTGGATGTTGTCGATACGGACGGGAAATCCCAACTTGGCGGCCCGCAGCAGATTGATGCCCCGCAAGTCGGTCCGTCGCCCATTCCCACCGACCGTCTGTGCATGATCCTGCAACCGGCTAAAGAGGCCGACAAAGGTTTCTTGCGCGTGATTTATGGCCCCCAAGCGCTTTCATTCCAATTCCGGCTTGGCGTCAAGAGCTAACCTAACCATTTGTTCTTTTCCTTGTAGGAAAGAGAACACTTATTTCCAATGATACAAATATCCCCCCGGTGCGAGCGATCCGCCGGGGGGATTCTTTTCATTGATTGCGGGATCACTCAGGCAAGGCGGCCCAGTAGTTGGAATTGGATGTCGGCTTGGCGGTTAAGTCGAGCCGTTCTTTGCCGCTTTGGGGATAAAAAGCGTCTTTGGGTTCACCGCCTGAACCTCCCGAACTCATAAAACTCTTAACATTTCCCGTTGATGGTTGTTCAACCAAAATCTGTGTTAAGTATTCTTCTGAAAGATAAAGGTAAACTTCTCCATGGTAGTTGGTTTTTGTTTGATATTCGGCAACAGGCATAAGCATTGAAGGGCTACGGCGATTCAGCAGATTGAGATAATTGTGCCTCTGCTCATAGCCGGTTACATGCACTTCCGCATTGCGAAGACGGTTGCCGTTGGCATCTTGAAATCGAACTTTACGTACCAGATCTTCGGGGATTTTGATCCGGACATTTTTTTCACCTGGTTTAGGGGAGATTACGATTCCCGGAAGAAGATGCCTGGATATGTCGTTAGGATTCATTAGGCTTAAGTAGGAATAATCGGTAAGTTTGGGGTGGGCGATCAAAAAACTATTTCCTGCAAATGAAATCATGCCTCCATTGTATACAGTGTTCTTTAGGCTTAGGAGACGACCTTTATAACCCCAGCCTTGCTCGACGTTAAAAAGATATTTTTGTCCGCGATCTTCATAGGTTATTTTGAGAGTGGCTTCTTGAGCCGGTGCGAGTTGAATGTCTTCGAGTTGATAATTATATCCTTGCTCTAGGCCTTCAATCACAAAACATGCATCGGCATAAGAATCGTGTTTTGTGGTCACAATTGTCGAGAATGGTTTCGCGCTGTTATAGTTTAAATCTGGCGCATTCAACATATATCGTCCGTCACGGTCTGTTACGGTTTCTATTTCTTTGTTAAGTATCTTGATGGATACTCTTTCCATCGGAACCCCCGTGGCGGATACGATTCGTCCGTGCAGCACCGCTGTTGGACATAACCGAATCGGGACTTTTTCTTCTATGGTTTCGTTTTCTTGTATTTCTAAGGAATTTTCCGAGATGCTTCTTCCATTCCGCCCGAAAGATGAACGCCGGTTCTGGCTGCGCCACTCCTGGTCGACAATATATCCCGGTGTAAAAACATCGGTATCATAGGGGCTAAAGGTCCGATTCTTATCATAAACGCCAAACCGATAGTTGCCATCGGCGTCCACCTCGCCCCGGCCATTGTAATGGAATAGAATGGCGTGTTTGGGCGGCGGTGAACCATCGGCCGTTTTGAATCTTCCTTTTACTGTTAGTTGCGGTTTTGCGGGCGGCCTTGTGTATTCGATGTCCCTTCTTGGGCGTTCATCCTCGTTTTCAACATTTACGGTAATCGTGCTTGCCTTGTCTTTCTCAATTATGACCTTGTAATAGTCAGCTGTTTTGAAACCATTATATCCGAGCTCATATGTACCGGGTTGCAGAGTTGGAAAAAGCGCTGTGTCTGCTGAGGTGTGAACTGCGCCAAGGCGTTTATCTGGTTCCTCTATATTGATGAGAAATAGTGAACTCCACCAATACTCCCGTGGCGTTCCGCTTGTGACTTTGGGAATGACGCGGAGGGAGCCTAAAGGTGTCTGCAATTGAACATCAATCGGCTCTGAACCGGCCTCAAGACCTTCAAGCGTAACGATAGGGTAATGTTCACCAAAGAAAGCCAAGATTGCTCTTTGATGAGGTGGGAGTGTGAAACGGAATTGGCCTTGGTCATCTGTGCTTGTGCTTAGTCGTGATCCGTAGAGTTCTCTGGTTTCAGAGTGATCCCCTTGTTGGAGTGGACGCGGGTATTCTTCATTACTGATATCCCAAAGTGCGACAGAGGCTCCGAGAATTGCAGCACCCGCCGTATTGGTGACACATCCGGTAATTTCGGGCCAGGATTCCACTTGAAGCTCCGTGCGGAATGGCGTGGAAGCATCTTGGGGCACCGTGATGCTTTTTTTGAAAACACCACCGCTCTGTGTTGTGATTGCCGTAACTTGAAATGTTTGCCCCGCTCGGACTTCTACGCTGGCCTCACCATCTGTATTCAAATGAATAAGTTTCTTTGTTTTGTCATGGCCACGCCCATCAGGGACGATTTCGATTTCCAGATAAACGTCTTGTGGTGGAAGCGGCTCATTTTCTTTTGTGCGGAATGCCATGGTGAGCAAGACTCTGGAGCCTGTTTCAAATTCGTAATTTTCTCCCGGCATTAAATAAATAGATTTGTGCGCCTTATTATAGTGTTCGTCGACGATTTCTATGGCGTATTGCTGCGCAGGAAGATCGGTGAAACGGAAGTGGTTACCGGAAATTTCAGGCTGTGCATAGATATAGATTCCTCCATTGAGTGGGGAAATACTGACCGATTCCAGTGGTTCTTGCTCGGGGATGCATCCGGAGATTGTGCCGTTGGCGGGATCAAAGAGGTCGATATCCAATTCTGAATTGGGGTGTTGATCGATGATTTTTGCCCACTCGATTTCAGGAAGTTGGACAATATCGCTTGTTGCACTTCTCTTTATCGCGATCGCAAAGATCAACCAGATTGCAATTACAAATAATCCGGAACTGAGAAAGAAAGTCTGTTTTGAGATTTTACCCAACATGATTTACCCAATCCTCCATCAACTACAACCTTACTATATTAATATAACATAATCATTCCGGCGTGGCGATGCGGAGGCCACGGCTCGATGTCGCCGATAGAACAAGGTCGCCGATATCCGGTCCTGACTTGGGGCGAAACAACCCCGTAGGCAAAGTGGTTCCGGTAATTGTGGATGAACCCATGGGAGGAGGCTGCATATCCTTTTGTGTTTGCGCCTCAACGATAATATCCGTTCCGGATGGGTGCACGAAATCAAAGTAGCCGTGTTGGTTGGTGATAGCATTCATATCTGCTGTGTTGTACATGGTTGGATTGATTTTTCCGGAGAACAGGCCTGAAATCCATGATGTTCGCCGCTCCTGCAAAACCGTTACAACAACATTCGTCTCTTTTAGTGGATTCCCCTCTTCATCAATGAGACGCGCCCGCTTTAACGGAAGGTCTTCGGCGATTAATGTTACGGACTCAGGAATCTCCTGCCCCACTCGGTAAAAAGCCGGAGATTCATCCCAACTTCTGTATACAAACCGCTGAAGAATAGAACGGATGTGGAAATCTTGCGGTGATAGTTCAAGATAGGTGTAAGGACTCACCGCAACCGGTGTGAATGTATTAAACGTATCTCCTGACTGTGAATGAGATATTGTGCTGTTTGTTTCAGGAACCAGCACTGCATACCATAACCAGCGGCGGGATGTCCATAAATCTTTTTGATTGGGATTTTCGTATTTAATTTCAACACGAACTTCATGTTTGGGCTGCATGACAAAGTCTTTAAATTCATAGGTTTGTCCCGCCTTTGTTTCGAATGGGGCAAAGAAGGTTGTTGAAAAATCTTCGTGCTCAACACGTATTGCGGGCGGAATTTGGCCAAATGTATTAGTTTTCGAAAGATGAAAGATAGGCAAAGTCATTATGAAGCGTCCATCGTGTCTGCTTACACCTACAAACTCGGATTTTGCGCTATTTTGAGGATCATAGGAATTGCCGTAGAGCACCGCCCCGGCAATCGGCGCACCGGTTGAAGATACGATCCTGCCTGTTCCGAGCGCCGCCTGACATATTCCGAGCACAGGCATGTTTTGTTCGCTGATTTCTGTGCCTTCTTGCCAGTCGTCCGGCTGATTGGCTGTTTTTTGCCAGCCATAGTCGAGTGCATAACCGGGCGCCCCTAAATTGATCGAATAGCCTTGAAAATTATTGATCATTAATTCTCTTTGGCTTTTTAGAATAAAATGGCCATCTACGGCTGAGTCTTTAGGATTTGCCGATACATTCCACAATGTCACAAATGCCTTTGATGGAAGTGGAGAACCATCGACCATCTCAAACCGGCCGGTGTAGGTAAGCTCATTTTTTGATGAACCGGTATCGACGTCTTCTGTTTTTGCTGTTTCATTTATCTTTGCAGTTATAGAGATTTTAATCAGTTCCTTGGGCGGTATCTTTATGCTTTTAGGGGTAATTGAGTCCAACTCATCAGACTCAACTGCATAATAAAGAGGCTCGATTGCATGAAATTCAACCAGGCCCTGCTCGTTAAGTTTCTTGTGATGTTCTACAAGCGAACCCGTATTCCAACTGCGCAACCATATCTCGATGTCTTGAATCGGTTTGCCTTCCGGTGTCTTTGCTGTGAGTGTTAAGCCTCCCTTGGCTGTTCCCAATTGGATGTCGAATGGTTCATATCCGGCTTCAATATGGTCTGCCCTGACTGTGTCGTGAATTGGACTCTTAATGCGCAGATTTGCATGCCAATAACGGGGTAAAGACAAACGGAAAGACCCGTCGGGGCCGCTTTGTGTTTCAAGTTTTCTATGAAACGCGCTCCATAACGGGTGATATTGCAGCCATTCTTGGCCTTCATCGCCGAATCCTTCAATTCGTACCGATGCATCTTGAACGGGAGACTGGTTCTTATCGAGCACACGGCCTGTGACTTCCGGCCATGGCTCAAGTTCTAAAGCGGTGGTGAAAGTATCATTTTCGCCGGTATGGATTGGAAGTGTCTTTTCTAAAACGCCTCCCATCTCAGCGCTCATGATATGCACAGTCAGGAACCGGCCTTTCGGCATTTGAACATCGATGATTCCATCGTCGGGTAAATCGGTGAATAAATGCTTTGTGCATACTTTCCCGTCATTCATACTGACGGTGAGAATCATACCCAAGCACCGTGAACGATAGGGCGGCGCTGTTCCCGGCACGATCTCCAGTTTTAAATTTGTGAAATGCTTCCAATCTTCAAGCCGCAAATTGTCGCGTACTTCACCCGGGGCCAGATTGACGATGAAATCAGGACGCATGTCCCGTATATTGATTCGATATTGTCCCGCTGGAACATTTCCCGCGCGGAAACGGTTGCCTTCGTATTGCACGGGAATCGAAAAATCAAGTATTTTCTCATAGATCCCCATCGCTTCAATCTTCTCGCCGCCCAACCATTCTCCGGCGATGACTCCTGTCATCGGATCGGCCTCTAGCCGCTCTTCGGGCGTTGTCGTATGGGAATCTACAACCTCAATCGGGACAGCGAGGCTGTCTTTGGCATCATAATCGCTTTTTGTCGGTCGATTTTGACTCTCAAGAAACAACAACACAGCCAGTATTGAAATGGCGATGAGAGTGAGAAAAATTTTACGCATCAATACGTACTCCCCCATGGATTTGACTTTGAGCGGCTCTCTCCTGTACTACAGTCTATCGGAAGCGAATCAAACTGGAAACCTCTGTGATCAGCAACGGCGACAATCACCCGGTTTCCGGCTAAAATATGAATCTGTTAACTCCGCTTTTTTTGAGAGAGGTTAGGTCATGGCATCTGAAGCAATATCGACACCGTGGGGAATTTACTCGATCCAGGGCGAATTAAGCCAAGCCGTGCATTTGGAAATGCCATATGGGGGAACCTGTTGGGCTTCAAATGGCAGCCTGTTGTGTTATGACACAGATGTAGATTGGCGGCTTCGTGTTCCGGGCGGCGGCAGCGGAATCGCCAAACGCGTCGTTTCCGGTGAAGGTGTTTCACTAACCTATATCAGCGCTCGGCGGGATGGGGCATGCGCGGTTTTGGCCTCGAATGAGCCGGGGCATATCGCCGCTTGGGATCTTGCCAGTGGCCCGGTTACGACGACGCGTGGATCTTTCCTCGGAGCGATTGGCGATGTCGAAATCTCCGTGACTGTGGCCCGCCGCGCCGGAGCCGCTTTTTTCGGCGGTGCGGGATTGTTTTTACAGACAGTGCGTGGTTCGGGCATTGTCTTTGTTCACGGTGCGGGAGATTTTATCGACCGCGTGCTTCAGCAAGGCGAAACTGTGCTTGTTTCGACGGGGAACCTGGCGGCTTTTTCGGACTCAATCGACTATAACATCCGGGGCGTGGGTGGCTGCGCGAAGATGCTCTTTTCCAAGGAAGGGATATTTGTGACGGAATTGAGCGGCAGAGGCCGTGTTCTTCTACAAACCTTAAAGCGCCGCTATGGGCAGAACACCGGTTAAATGACCGGCATTCATTTTATTTTATGATTGCTGATGACCTTCCGGGCCGATCTCGAAGAGAATCACTTCCGGACGGCAAAAGAGACGGATGTGCGTCATTCGTGTAGCCCCTACCCCTGTGCTGATATTCAGCCAAGCGTTCTTCCAACGAGAAAGGCCACGGCATTGGTTCCGGGGAATTTTGCACCGGCGAACCAGAGCCGGTATGTACGGAAAGCGAATCTGACCGCCATGCGTATGCCCGGACAATATCAAATGCGCCCCGTGATCAACAATTTGATCCAGCGTTTTCGGGTCAGGCGTATGGCATAACGTAATTGTGGGCAACGCTTGGGGTGCATCCTTAAATGTTTTTTCTACATCTCCGTATCCCATAAACGGATCGTCAATCCCCGTAATAAGGACTTCTTTGCCGTTTATCTCAACCAACCTGGATTCATTACGTAGCGGCTCAATGCCCCGTTCACGGAATCCCGCGGTCAGAGTTGCGATGTCGGCCTCTTGCAAGTCCCGGTGGTTTGTTTTGGATGGATCGTAAAAAAGTTCACGCGGCGTGTAGCGGATGTAATCATGATTGCCGTACACGAGAAACGCGCCGTGCTTGCCGACAAGTCCATCCACCGCTTCCCATAAAGTCTCCCTGCGGCCATGGGGTTCGATCATATCCCCCGTATAGAGCACCAGATCCGCTTGGAGTGTTTTTAGCGACTGAAGAAACTGGATCCGCCTTCGTTCATTGTGGCAGAAATGGATGTCGGAGATGTGCAATACCTTCATCTTTGGCGTATCGGGGTGGGGAAAATCCAAGGATATCTTGCGTACACGGAACCAAAATGGCTCTACGAAAGCCGTGTAAAGAAAGATAAGCACACATCCGGCTATCAGCAAAATCTCAATTTCGTTGAGGAGACTCATCCCACAATCCCATACGGCAACACAGAACCCTTTCTGCGATAGTTGGTACAAGGGGGCTGCGATACAGTTCTTTTTGTCTGGAAACGTGGTTTAGACTGGCAGTCGGCAGGGACCAGGCAAGGGAAATCATGGTGTCTGTCCAATCCAGGTGGCGGGTGGAGCCATAGGACGAATGGCGTTAGTCTCTCAAAACTTTTTGGCCATGAGTGGATCACCTAACAGACGTATCAAACTATCGTTGCACGGTTGCCCGCCGGAATTACCCGGTGATTTGCAGCGGCTCTATCCCGAAGTCTGGAAGCGGCTTTGTGCCCTTGCTGCCAAGACCCAGGTTCGTTTCGATTTGGCGGCTGGGACTGTGCGTCACCGTGGCCGCACCGGGCGCTGGAAGCCATTGCCCTCACCGGCCGAAGGGGAGTCCTTGCTTAGCATATTGAAGACGATTGCGGCTCTCCCCAGACGCAGCATGAATCCCAAATCGGAGACGGCGGCCATCATCATGGGAGGTGGTACCGGGTCTCGATTCGGCGATTCCGACAGTCAAAAAGTCCTCTATCCCGTAAAGGGTATTCCGGCCATCGACCGGCTGATGGAACGCTGCCATGAGGCCGACTGTTCTGAAATTGTTGTGGTTGTCGGGTGGTTCTGGCATGAAGTCGTCGAGCATATAGAGGCGCGCTATAACAATGTCCATTACATGTTCCAGCCGGAGCAACTGGGGACCGGTGATGCCGCCCGCTGTGGAGCCCGGTACCTGGCCGCGAATGGATTTGAGGGTGATGTATTAATCCTGGCCGGTGACAAAGTCCTTGCGCCGGGAGCAATCAAGGCCATTCTCTCCACGCATCGTGAGCAACAGGCGGATATGACACTTGCCAGCGCTTCCAAAGCCGCTTGGCCCGGCTCGGGACGCGTTGTCTTGGAGGATGATATTCGGGTTTTAGCGATTTTCGAGCAGCCTGATGTCGCCCGTGACCGCATTCTGGAAATGATTGAGAACTGGCCGGATGACCATTTTGAACCGGAAGTCTTTTTGAAGAAGGCGCGCGAATTACAGCCCAATGCCAAAAAACTGAAGAAGAGTTTCAAAACTCCGCTTTGGGAATTGTTGGAGAAAAATGAGCCGATTACCAAGAGTGTTTTCCAAATGGCCGTTGATGGAATCGAACGTGGATTCAAAGTGATGTCTTCGAACCGTCAAGAGAAGATCTTGCGCGGCTCGGAAATTGAAAAGACCTGCGATCTTGTGAATGTTTCTCTTTACGCCTTTCGGGCCAAACCGCTCTACGAAATTTTAGAGCGATTACAGTCGGGCAATGCCCAAGGCGAGCTTTATCTTACCGATGCGGCGCAACTGCTTGCCAACGGCCAAGGTTCGAATCCAAATGCAATAGTCGCCTCACACCGTCTCGATGACGATTATGATGCGGCAGGTTTTAATACGCTTGAGGAACTCTCCGCAATCGAAGAACGTATGAAAGAGTAAACGGCATATCACGTTTTTTGCTATGTTCTCTTGGAACTACAGCCTTCCCGCAACTGCTTTCCGATGAATTGATCCTCTTGTATGGTTCCATCCGCCGCTTGGCGATAGCCTCTCCACGTATTGTTACTTGAATTGGAGCCATTGGCACCATGCTTAGACGCCGCCGCAGACGGTCGCCCCGGCGCGCCAAGCGTTGGGCGCGGCACCTCGTCCGCATCTCAAACAGTAATACCGTTGCGCGTGCGCTTGAAGCCGTCGGGCGTCAGAACAAGCGTCTGGAGGTCATTTGGCGTCAAATCCCCATTCGCGGTTTGCCCCTCGTTTTTGATGGTTTTCGTATTTGTCAGATTACTGATGTTCATCATGGCCCCTTTGTTGATCTCGATTATGTAGGCGCAGTTGTTGACCGGGCAAATCAATTGGAGCCGGATATCAGTGTTCTCACCGGAGATTATGTTAGTCACAATCCCGTGTTTATTGCACCCTGTATCGAAGCCTTATCCCGTCTCAATGCCCCGATGGGTGTTTATGGTGTATTAGGCAATCACGATCACTGGGAAGGTGCGGAAATCGTCCACGAAGAGTTTGAGCGCTTTGGAATTGTGGAACTTACCAATACGGGTGTTACGCTGAAACGCAGTAAGAACCATATCTATGTGGCCGGCGTGGATGATCTTTGGGCGGGGCGTCCTGATTTAAATGCGGCTTTGGCGAAACGTAAACAGAGTCCGGTTACTATTCTCCTGTCACACAATCCCGATTTTGCGGAACGGATCCCCGCCGAAGCCGATGTTGACTTGGTTCTTTCCGGTCATACCCATGGCGGACAGATTCAGTTTGCACGGGGCCGCCCTGCGCCTTATCCCTCAAGATTCGGACGCAAATATCTCTCGGGTTTGGTACATGCACCTAATACGACTGTCTATGTCAGTAGGGGAATCGGTGTTTCGGCATTCCCGGTCCGGGTTTTTTGTCCGCCCGAACTCACTGTGATTGAATTGATCGCGGCGGATGAATCGTAACCGGCGAAGCCGCGTGAATGCGTTTATAAAATCCTTAGAACTCGAAATCGAACGCGAAAATATCTTTGCCGCTTAATAGAAGCGGGATTTTTTCAATTCCGCCCAGGATCAACACACCAAAAACCATGACGATGGCAAAGAGAACTCCAAAATGCGCACAACTTGCCAACAGGCAACGCTGAAAGCGCGCATGCTTAAACAGGCTGAGAAACAAAAGCGGGCCGAACAGGCAAATCGCGACAATAATGGCAAGTGTCAGGATGACATTCATTTTTGTTGAAAATATAAAAGCCGGAGCTAAAAAAATCTCCAAGCCCACAGCAAGCAGAAGACACAGACGGGGACGCAATTCTTCGAGATCGGTGAGTAACGACCCGAGATAAAGAGATAGGCTTAATACGATCCAGCCCCCCGAAATTCCCGCAATGCTCCATACATACACCATAAGCCGTTTTCCTTGTCGATAGATTCGCCAACTTTGCCTGGAAGGAATGTAGCACGGAACCGTTAACAAGTTCAGCGGAATGTTGAGTGTGAATACGGAGCGAACAGAGAAGGGGACTATTTCTGTTCACCGCTGGAACGGAGAACGACTTCTCCATAAGACACGAGACCGTTGCTTGAGTTGTAGGGCAATCCCCAGGTTCCCTCACTGTCCATTTGTTTATCCGGACCCCACCCCAAAAGCACCCATTCAAACGGCCGCAATGGACGAATGCCGTATTCGTTGGTTCGATTCAGTTTGGGATTGTAGTAACGGATATAGAATCCGCCGATGTCGGCGTCCTTCGCTTCCAGGTCGCCGTATATATAAGAATGGAAGACTACATTAGAGCGGTTCCCGCCGTGCTCGGTGACACCGCCAGGAATAAATGGATCTTCCGGAACTGTGCCCAAGTAGGCAATGGGCGAAGTCAGCGGAGCGAGGACATCTTGTGACGAACGTTGGAGTTGGTTGGACTGAAATCCCACGCCGTTAAAGACTTCTTGAATGCGTGTCGTGGCCCATTCGTAATCGTCATCCCAAAGATCTACGAGCATCACATTTGTATCGAGGCGCATGGCCTCGATGGCCGTGCCGATAGATCGCATATCCGCGTAACTTCGGGCCACTTTCGCTCGAACTTGTGCGTTTAGAAAGTTCGGAACCGCAATCGCCGCAAGAATACCGATGATAGCGACAACAATCAGCAGCTCGATGAGCGTGAATGCGGATGGTTTTTCCGCAAGAAAAAAGTTATGTTTCATGCGCCCCTCTGCATGATAAAAATCTTTGTATTAGGATACTCGACTTATAAATTAATTCCTACTTCTGTCCCAATTTAAATTTTTTATATTGATACTGTGGCTGTGTGTGGAAGTTTACGTTTGGGGGCAAGGTCCTCTCTTTCCCAATGATCGCCTACACTCCTCTCTCTAATGCCTTCATGAAAAGGGACCAGTATGAAACCAAGTTTCGTTTTACAGACGGAAAATTTGCATCTGGATGACGGCGGGATGATCCCCGCGCAGGTGTGTTGTACTCCGGGTGAATCCTTACGCATTTGTCCTGGTAAACGAGGTGGAGCAGATTGTGAACTTGCACCGAATGTACATATTGCCCTGGCTCGTGCCGATACGCATGTCCATTTTCGCGAGAGTACTTTGCCTGGACGGGATGAATTTGAAGCCGATCCCTATAAAAAAGCCGATATGGATTATGAGGAATTATGCTCAGCCATCCGGGATGCCAATCGTGCTTATGATGTCCGCCGTGGATCATTGGCTGCACTAAAAGGTGGTGTATGGTTGGTCGGTGCAATGGGAAATACACCCTGGGCTCCAATTGGAATCGAACGTTGGAAAAGGATGGCGCAGCTCTACCAAGAACAGGCCCTGATCTACACGCATGTTTGGCCGCGTATGGAACCCGGCGTCCCACCGGTGGAAGGTCAGGAAGAGAAAGATTTCGGTTCCACTTTTGGTGGATCGGGAATTTCACAACAAGAACGGCGATCTATGTACTTGGAACGGCGTGGAGGAATGGTTTCGTATCATAATGACCGGCCTCGAAACCATGAAACATTGGAGGTTTTTAAAGAGCGCGTAAAACCTCCCGATTACCTCTTGCATCCGCTCTACTTTGATGGCGATACAGTGCTGGAAGCGCAGAGTGAGACCCTGGCTCTGGCTCGCGAGGCCAAACTTAACCGGTTGTTGACGCGCCATATTCCGACCGGTCCCGCTCTCGATCAGATACTCCAAGCACGCAAAGATGATGGCCTGGAATTACCTGCCGAAGTCGGCCTGGATTATCTTTATTTCAATCGGGACATGCTCGCGACGACATCCACCCGGGATATAAACTACCGCCGCCCGGCACTGCCTGCCCAAAATGATCAGGCGAGTTTAATCGAACTAACCCGGGATGCGGCCCGGTCGCGCGATGCTCTTGCTTTTATCGGTTCCGATCATGCTCCTCATGCCCTTAAAGCGAAGGCATTTCGCAAGGGCGGATTGCCTGGCAGCCCCGGTACCCGGGTTTTGGAACACAGTCATCAAATTCACATGCATCTGCTTCATGAATGCGGGTACAGCCATGCCGATATCGATTGGCTGACCGCCATTGTTCCCGCCCGCTACATTGCCAAATACCGTCAATTCCCTTTTCCTGTTGGTGCCATGCAGGACGGCGCGATGGCGAATTTGGTTGTTTTCGACCCGGATATGCCATATCGCGTCAATGAAGAAAGTCTCCGTCTTCAGCTTCAGGATGATGAATACCATTCCGCCTATCGAGATGAAGATTTACGCGGAAGTGTTCTCTTCACAGTCGTTAATGGTGTTGTGTTCGATGTACGAGATGATATCCGCCCGGTGAATGCTTCATTTGCAAGTGCTGGAGAACATTTCTTGATGGAATAGAATTGTCGTTCAACAGTCTTGCTTGGATTATCCGGCCTCTCCAAGTCCCCGCTTCGCTGTGTATCCGATAAATCTTATTCGCCGCCGTGAATAACTCCGTCTCTTGAGCGTTTAACAATTGAGCGCTCGCAGATCGGCGCAAGAACATTTTCGCCGCTGTTGTAAGGCCGATATTCCGTTTACTTGCCGTTTGCTGAGCCGCTCATTGAGTTCTTGGATAAGCACCCGGCATCGTTGTCAAACGTTTTGCTTTAGCGGATAGGTGAATTGTAAGGAGTTATCATCATGTTGGGAGATAGACGTAAATTAAAAATTGCATTGGGGTGTTTTGCCGCTTTTATGTTTATGGCGGCTGTGTCGAACGCAGAACCGGGTAGAAGTGGCCCCGGTTATAGAGATTCCGGACACGGAGATTCTAGATACAGAGACTCCAGGCATGGAGATTATGACCGTGGAGGGCCCGGACATTATGTTGAGCGGTTGCCGAGAAAACACGATGTCGTGCACATTCACGATAAGACTTTTTATCGGCATAAAGATGTTTTCTATCGCCGGCATTATTACGATGGGCACGAAGTGTTTGTTGTTCGTCCGGCGCCTGTAGGTGCGGTGGTTGTCAGTCTGCCGGTTGGATATGCACGGGTTGTAATTGGCAGCAGAGTTTATTACCGACACGGCTACACGTTTTACGTTGAAGTCCCGCGGGCCGATGCAGTCGTCTATGAAGTGGCTGCGCCGCCTCTTGGAGCCGTTGTCCTAGAGAAACCGGAGCCATGCGAAACGATTGTTGTCGATACGAAGACCTATTATTATACGGATGGTGTTTTCTTTTTGCCCCGGCAGGAAGGCGGCAGCGTCGTCTATGTTGTGAGCGCGCCTCCGTATGGCGCTGTCGTAGAAGAACTTCCCGATTGGAACGAAACCAAAGTCTTCGGGACAACCACCTATTATCTCGCCGACGGTGTCTATTACTTGCCCAAAAATGTTGGCGGCAGAGTGGTTTATTTAGTCGTGGAAGGTCCTCCAGGAAAATAAATACAAGTTTACTGTTCTGATGAAGACAAGCGGGCTGTATGTTGGAGTGTCAGTGGGATTTTAAATAGAGGTTGTGTGACGAAAAAAACGAAGGGTGGGTGATGGGATTTGAACCCACGACACCTGGAGCCACAATCCAGTGCGCTACCACTGCGCCACACCCACCATAACCGGAACTTTTAAGACAGCGCACAGCTTTCAATATTTTGATTCGATGAAACGGTGCATCGTGTGTGGCCACGGTGCACCCTTTCTGTGCGGCTTGCTATTGTGCCGTCCCCAGGCGGACAGTCAAGCGTATGTACGGTAGACAGAGGCTTTCTGTGCCCCCGCCTTGTGGTTTTAGGGGCGGTCTCCTGACGCTCTCCGAAGCCCCGGCTACACTCAATTCTATGTTTCTCCCGTTGTATGAAGTGGTTCGAAACCGCCGTCCGGCATATATCACCTGGGCGATTATGCTGTCCTGCGTGGCCATCTATGTTTACTTTCTGCTCAGTCCTTATCCCTATCTGTTTTTCATGCAGCGGTATGGGTTCACACCAATTCTTCTTTCCAGGTATCCCGGCCCGCTAGGATTTTTCACCAGCCATTTGGCTCTTACGCCACTCACCTGCATTTTTGTCCATGGCGGCTTTTTCCATCTTTTTGTCAATCTCTGGACCCTTTGGATCGTAGGTGGCAGTGTTGAAGAAAGCCTGGGGCGGTCGCATTACCTCAGGCTCTATTTGCTTGCCGGGATTACCGCTACAGCCACACAATTTCTCTCCTCACCTTATGATATCCGGCCAGTTGTTGGAGCCAGCGGCGCGATTTTTGGCATTATTGGGGCTTATTTCCGTCTTTTCCCTCAACGCAAGATTGCCTGTCTGCTTCTTTTTTGGGTGCTGGAACTGCCTGCCTTTGTTGTACTTGGCTTTCTGATTTTGAATCAGTTGGTCGGTGTGACCGATGTTGTCGCCGGTGTCGCCTGGTGGGCGCATATTGGCGGGTTTGTTGTCGGTTTCGGTGTGGCCGACAAATGGCAGCTACGCCAGCAAGAGCGTGTGATGAAACGAGTCATGCGCTCCTTCGGGACACGTTAGCTCGGATCAGACAAGCTGCTCCTCTCTTTATTCCCGTACGAGACATTGTGAGTATTGACTATCATCGACGCATTCGGTTTTAAATTATGCGTATTGCTATCTTTACACAAGATGATCCTCTTTTCATTCGGCATGCCTTAGGGCCGTTGCTTGTTAGGCATGCTGATCGGACTGTGGCCCTCTATCTTTCGGGCACAGGAAAGCGCAAACAGGGCCGTATCGCCGAACTGTTTCGGTATTTGCGTCTCTTTGGTTTATGGGATTTCAGTATTTTGGTTCGGCGGGTTTTAGAGGCCAAATGGATCAGTTTCTGGCATCGTCGTAGCGGCATGTTCTATCCCGTCACACCTCGGGATCTCGGCGATTATTTTGGATTGCCGGTTCGCTATGTGAAGGACTACACAACAGACGAACTGGTTGAAGAACTTCGTAAGGATTCGGTCGACCTGGTTGTATCTGTTTCTTATAACTGGATTTTTAGCCAAAAACTGATTGATGCCGTTCCGTTAGGGATCATCAATACCCATAACGCTCCTTTGCCCAACTACCGGGGATTAATGCCCGCCTTCTGGCAATTGCTGCATAACGAATCCGAGTCGGCTGCCACGGTTCATCGCGTTGTCAAAGAGATTGATGCGGGTGAAGTGCTTGGATCTGCCCCGGTTCCGGTCGAAAAAGATGACACTTGGGAACGTTTGTTGATACGTTCAAAGAAAACAAGCGGGGAACTCCTCAGCGATGTAGTCGACCGGATTGCGGAAGCTGCTGCCGAGAACCGTACCCCACCTGGAGAGATACTGAACCTGAAAGAAGGCAGTTACTTCTCATTCCCCACAGCCGCCGAGGGAAGGGCTTTCCGCAAAACACGGCGTTTCTGGGGCAAATGAACGGGAGTACAGGGCCGCGAGGCACGAATGCTTACTCATTTTTTGTCCCTTGATGTCGAGGATTGGTTTCACATCTTGGATTACGAAGCCCCGCCCGAGATGCGTAATTGGGAAGCACTTGAAAGCCGGGTTGAACTGACAACCCGCATGGTGTTGGACCTTTTTGACCGGGCTCAAGTGAAATGCACTTGCTTTGTGCTGGGGTGGATTGCGGAACAATATCCCCATCTTATCCAAGAGATCGCGATGCGTGGACATGAGATTGCCACTCATGGACACCGGCACTTGCTTGTCTACGAGAATTCTCCCAAAGAGTTTGAGCTAGACCTGCTGCAATCCGTTGAGGCCATCGAGAATGCCTGCGGCATCCGCCCCCGGGGATTTCGCGCACCAGGATTTTCTATCAAAAACGGCACTCTGTGGGCGTTAGATGTCCTAGCCCAAAATGGCTTTCGTTATGATGCTTCGCTTTTCACAGCCGTTCGGGGGCATGGCGGTATACGCCTCAACCTGCGGCGTCCGGCCATGCTTCGCACTCCTGGAGGTCATTTGCTAGCAGAATTCCCCACTGCGCCACATTATGTTCTAGGCACACTGCCCATTCCTTTTGCGGGTGGAGGCTATTTCCGCTTTTTCCCGGTACAATGGATTGAGCACTGCATTCGCCGCCGGGCCAAGCAGGGGTGTGCCACAACGGTCTATTGCCATCCACGTGATTTCGACCCGGAACAGCCGCGCATGCCTGGGCTACCCTGGGAGCGGCATTTTAAGTGTTATGTGGGATTAGCATCGATGAGTGGCAAGGTCGAAAGGCTGCTTAAAACATTTGCCTTTGGCCCTATTGCCGATCATTTACCGGTTCTTGAGAAGGAAGAACCTATGGTACTGGCTGGCTGATCCTTAAGGCTGCCAAATCAATATGCGAATAATTGCCATCGTAAATGGAGCTGCATCAGCGCGGCGCCGGGAAGATGCTGTGTTAGCGCTTCAAACTTGTTTCCCGGATGTTGATGTCCGTTTGACAGAGGCACAGGGGCATGGTGAATCTCTGGCACAATCAGCCGTAGCAGATGGCGCAGATATTGTTGTTGCCGCAGGAGGGGATGGTACGATGCAAGAAGTTGTCCGGGGCATTGCTGGTTCCGATGTGGCTTTAGGCATCCTTCCGCTTGGAACGGCTAATGATTTTGCACATTGTCAGGGGATACCCCGGAGCGCTGAAGACGCTGTTCAAGTAATTGTCAACGGCAAACGTGTTGCAGCAGATCTTCTAAGAGCCAATGGTGCATGGGTTGTTACCGGATTGGGGTGCGGCCTGCTCGCCAATGTGGCTCTTGGCTGCAAACACTATCTTCCTTTTGCACGGCCTTTTGGGTCTTTGGGCCGCCGGGCCATTTACCTGATTGCCGCATTGGAGCAGCTGGTAACCAAACCTTTACCCGATCTTTGTTTGAATGTGGAAATGGATGGCCAGCCTTTCCAATTACGCTCGGCAGTATTGGTTATCAACAATCAAGCCAAAGTGGGTGGTCTTTTTGTTTTTACACCGGATGCCAAGATCGATGATGGCCAGCTGGATATTTGCTCAATCGATCCTACTGTTCCCCGGCTGCATCAACCCCGTGTGGTTTGGAAGGCTATCCGGGGCACATTAGAGGGGGAAGAAGGTGTGAGTCAGTACCGGGCCAAGCACATCAAGATTACTTGCCCGGTTCCCCTTACCTTTACGGCTGATGGCGAATTGTTGGGCGAATCCAATTCCTGGACTATCGAAACGGTCCCTCAAGCGCTCACGGTACTTATGCCTTAGGCTGTTCATACAAATCCTTACCAACTCCCTGCAATGCATAAAAAAAACAGGCCGGAAGAATCCTTTTCCGGCCCGCTTGAAGATTTCTATGAAATCAGACGCAAGATACGTTAGGATTAGTGCCCTCCTACGCCTGCTAAGAAAATAAAGTGCACCAATACGAATAGCGGAACCAGAATGCATACTGACCAGGCCATATAGCCAAAGAAAGAGGGCATCTTTACTTTCCATTCTTCGGCGATGGCCTTCACCATGAAGTTCGGGCCGTTACCGATATACGTGTTTGCACCCATGAACACTGCGCCCAATGAAATACCCACCAGCGTATTGTGGGCAACACCGGCCACTTCATCGATGCCGAATGACTTCGCCATAGAGAAGAACGTCAAATAAGTTGGCGCGTTATCCAAGAAGGACGACAAGAATCCTGTTGCCCAGAAGAACTGTGCCGGGGTTGAAACGCCGAGTTCGCTGCCGTGTTCTTGGAGAATCTTTAGGCAGGGAATCATGCAGGCAAAGATGCCGGCAAACAGAATCGCCACTTCGTTGATGGGGTGGAAAGTGAACTGATTTTTTTCGCGGATTTCCGCTTTGGTTGTGAACCAGGCAATAACGGACATTAAAATGTAGCCCAGCTCCAATCCTGGCGATTTCTGAATGAAGGCTGTTGTGCAAAGCACGCCGCCGAGCCAAAGGAAATTCAGGGCGCCTTCAATCTTAAAGGCTTCACCGGAGGTATCTCCATTGCCTTCCGGCTTGTGGGCGAGATCTTGCCGGTAAAAGATTGTATCCAGAACCAAATAGACGATGATGACTATCGCCACCATAAAGGCCCATTCTCTCCATAGGCTGAAAGTCCAGGTGAAGGGCACTCCGTTTAGAAAACCAAGGAAGAGCGGAGGATCACCCAAAGGCGTTAAGAGGCCTCCGATGTTTGCCACCAAGAATGTGAAAAAGATCACCGGCACATGCGGTTTTCTGCGCCATAAGATGCTACGCAAGAGCGGGCGTACAAGCACCATGGCCGCACCGGTGGTTCCGATAAAACTCGCCAGCACCGCCCCGATGAGCAAGATTATGGCGTTCGATATGGGAGAACCGGCCAATGTTCCGCGGATATGGATACCGCCTGAGATAATAAACAGCGCGCCCAAAAGACAAATGAATGAGATGTATTCGTGGAGAGTGTGCAGGAAACGGTGGTTATCGACAAAGAAATAAATTGTCCCCATGGGGATGCCGAGCACGGCGGCAATGATGGCTTTGTGCTTGTTGGGCTCCCACCAGTGCTCATTGACCAAGGGGACGATGGCGATGCATAAAAGAATCGCCGCAAAAGGAATGACGGTTAACCACTGGAGCGGGTTTAAGGGTTCAACCGGACCCGCCGCATGACCATGGGATTCCGCTTCTTGCAGAACCGTTAGGATTTGAATGAGATTCGCTTGCATTCGAAGCACGACCTCCTCGGCAGCCTATAAAAACTTACAAACCGGCTATCGTTTTTGCCCCTTGGATCTCTGCCAATGCCTGCTGAGCAATGGTGTGTCAAGAAGCACAGGCACCAAGATGATAGATAAACTTTCTTTAGTATACCAAGAATATAGGAAACAAGCTGGGGCAGCGAGGGCGCGGCATATTCATGTTCCCATCCCGCCGGTTCGAAAAACGAGACTACAGCCCTGGCTCCTCAGGTAGGCCGGGAATGATTGGATCGGATTCAATCATCTGCAGAACACTTTCTCTCAAGTGTAAGACAACGGTTGCCAGTACCGGTTGGCAAAGTGGCCGACAAAGGATTCAATAGACCGGGACGCGGATGTTACCGGTAATCTCTTTTTGTGTGATGTTATTTTTATTCTCAAAAAGCCACAGCATCAAAGACAACTGCTCCGCATCAATCGGTCTCTTTGGAATCCCGGAATCAAGCCGTTTTGAAACAAGGGGCCACTGGCAAGGCAGTAGTGCAAGGAGGGAGGAACGTCTTATGGCTATTGGGTTGAATCGATGTGCGGATTTTTGGCGATTAAAGGATATGTCTCGAGGAGAAGTTGGAGTATTTCTTGGATGCGTTGGTCACGCTCGGATGTGGGCAACGAGTATTGAAAATCGATATCTGCCAATCTTTTGCGGGTAATGGCCAGAGCCGCTTCATCGCACACGCGTATGGGCAAAATATTTGACTGACTTCTCTGTTCTGTGTTCGTATCTTCTTCTCTGGCGGAGCCCCGAAATTGAAGAAACATCGCCAATGCCTCAGCGGCGAGATACATTTCGCATTGCTGGCTGAAATGTACCGCCAAGTCAAAAGCCCGAGTCACAACCGGTGTGTACTCTTGGTTCCTTGCTGTTCCTGATTCACTCGAAGATAACTCTTGAGGCATTGCGGATTCGAGCATTGCTTGGATTCTATTTAGAATTGCCCGCTGATGTTCATAAGAACCATAAATGTTAACCCATGAGATGATCAGTTCTTCCTTATCTTCTAATGCGGAAAAAGCGCCGTTTTCGAAATGACGGGCCAAGTCCGGCAGCAGTGTGATATCCCCCATCGGTATCAGATATGTGAATGTTTGGAATGTGAGCAATGGATCGTCAATGTCGCATTGATCCAAAAGTTTTCCGATAATTTTCCGCTTCTGTTCGGCCATTCCGTAACGGGTGATAAAATTGACGCCGTAAAACGGATTGTCTCCGATTCCTTTCATGGATTTTTCAAAAATAGAATCGACAAGCGTCGTATCGCCCAGACGGGCAAGGGCTGATGCAATTAGAAGTTCATGCTCCGGATCATCGGGATTATGCAGCTTTTTGATACTTATAAGCGCCTCTTTTCTAGCGCCTTTTGCGGCGGCCGCCACAAGATAATCTATCTTCCGGCTGTCATTGGATGGCAATTGGTCAACATGCCACAGAATCGATTCTGTTTGTGTTGTCTCTGCACAATCGTGCCACCATGCCTGAATATAGTCGCGTATGTGTGGCGTCAACTCAATCATATCAGGATGAGCGCGGTCTATGTTTTTGACCTCCAAACCGTGTGACGCGAGTTTGGATTGAAGGTCGGGGTCAGCATCGAGAAAAGAAAATCCTGCAATCTGACAAAGAATTTCAAAGCAAGTGCGGCCTGCCGGAGCCGGTCGAAAATAGCGGTCAGCCAGAACCACGCCTGTTAACCGGGGATCGTCGAGATGATCCAGTAGATAAGGAACTGCTGTCGTCCCCATGCCCAATAAGATATCAATAGGGGTTGGCTGCAATGTGTATCCAGCAATTCTGGGATGTTCCTGCATTCCGAGGGTATGTAAAATATCTTCCCTCACTTCTGTTTGATACGGTTGTGGAGATTCCGAATCGCCGAAGCCAATCGGCCAAAGGGCATAGGGGGAATCGGGCGGAGCGTATACGACTTCTTGCATATCTGCATACACCCACCAGGGACAACTTGTTACGTTGGAAATCGGAGTCGAGCCGTACATTGGGGGCGTGCCTATTCTGTAGATCTGTGACGTCAATAACGGCAGGCTCTCAATTGCGATTTCGGCCATGGCTTGCGCGGGTGAAATTGCCGATCCCTCCACGGGCGTAGTGCATGAACGGATTTCGTTGGTTTTAGAAGCCGTGCCGATTACAGAAGCGGCAAGTGCGTAAGGCTCAAGTTTTTTTGCTTTGGCAATGTAAGGAGAAGCCGGGAAACGTTTTGGCAGGATTTCAAAAAAGGCCGCGCTTCGATCATGCTGCCTGTGTAGCAACAGACGTAAACCTTCGTAATAAAGAAGTTGATCGCTTTCAATTGTCTCCGGTGTAAGTTTGTACCTAGTCAGTCCGGATTTGATATGTTGTTCTCTGTCCCGTTGAAGTTTTTCGATCTGCTCTTGATCGGTTCCCTTGTTGTGTGTTTGACGCATCAAGCCGATGCTGCCGCCGACCGTAATCGCCAGAATTACCGCAGCTATAGCAATGATGGCATCACGCAATCCCGGTGGTCTTTTTCTTTTGTTGGACATCTTCAAAATCATAGAGATCGTTTTGTGTTATGCCTAGCAAACGGCTCCGATAATGTAATCTGTCTTCACATGTATGGCAGTTCAAGCCTTCCAGTATAAGTGCATAGCGATCGTGGCGTGATGAAGTCAACCTCGGTCTAGCCTGGAGAACCGAATTCCGCGATTATGCTACATCCAAATGTTTCGGAGCACGATAATGACTCATAACGATACGCAAACTTCAGGCGCTGTTTCCCGGCGAACCTTTGCTAAAGCCGGTGCAGCTGCCGCCAGCCTTGTTTTTGTAAAGCCCGGTTCGGTGTATGGTGCGCCGGCCAACAGCCGTCTCAATCTTGGCCTGATCGGAGCCGGAGGCCGTGGAACTCACGATGCCGGTGTGTTTGTACGCAGTACCAATACGCAAATGGTGGCAGTGGCCGATGCGTTCCAAGACCGCTTGGATGCTGCCAAAAGCAAATTCGACGAAACAAACGAAGGGCGGGGATTCCCGAAAGTCGACCGCAGCCGTCTCTATCTGGGCATGGATGCCTACCAGGATTTGTTGGCCTCGGATGTCGATGTTGTCGTTGTAACCAGTCCTCCGTATTACCATCCATTGCACATTGAAGCGGCCGTCGATGCGGGCGTGAATGTTTATTCCGAAAAACCCGTAGCTACAGATGTTGCCGGAGCGAAACGTGTGATTGAAGCCGGAAAGAAAGCTGCAGGCAAAGTCGGTATTCAAAGTGGTACCCAGCTGCGTAGCAGCGCTGCCTATGCCGAAGCCATTAAGCGTGTACATCGCGGCGATATCGGCGAAATCGTCAGTGGGCAGGTTTATTATCACGCCGGCGCATTAGGTGACCGTTCCAAATCCGGAGAAACCAAAGATCAAAAACGCCTGCGCAATTGGGTGTTCGATATCGCCCTCTCCGGCGACATTATCGTCGAGCAAAACATTCACGTGTTGGATGTCTGTAACTGGCATCTCAATAGCCATCCCATCAAGGCTATCGGTACCGGCGGTCAAAGAGCACGGACGGGATTAGGCGATTGTTACGATCACTTCCAGGTTCTTTATACCTACCCGAACGATGTTCAAATTGCGTTTACCTCGACCCAATTCTTGAAGGGATGGGGCGAATGCTCGGTGCGTTTATATGGGACCAAAGGTGTAGTTGTCACTGATTACGGTAAAGCGAAGATCATGGGCGACAATCCTTGGGAATCGGATCAGAATCCATTTGATGGCGCAGAAACCACACGGGTTGGTGAATTTGTCCAAAGCATTTTGGATGGCAACCCCATCAATGATGCGGAACACGGCGCCGAGGGTGCACTGACCTCCATTTTGGGCCGTGAAGCGACTTATAAAGGACGTGAATTGACCTGGCGGAAACTGGTTCGGTCAAATCAAAAATTCCGTGTCAGCATCGATGCATAATCTGCAATTCAAAATGCACCGCGATGCGACGACTGAATACCGGAAAGAATTGATGTGAGGCAAAGAGTATGATGGCTGGACAAATTAACCGCAGAGATTTTATCGGCACGAGTGCTATTGCGGCGGCGGGAATCGGCGCCGGATTGAATGTGTTATCCTCGTCAGGTGCATTCGCTGCCGATAAAAAAAGAAACATTACAAAGTCGCTCAAATTCGGAATGATCAGTGAAGGCAACAGTATCGAAGAGAAACTGGCTATTGCAAAAAAGGCCGGATTCGATTCTGTTGAGCCGAATACCATCTATGAACGGAAGACCGTAGATGAATTCCGGAAAGGAGCGGAGACGGTCGGAATCGGGATCGATGCCATTGTCTGCGACAAACATTGGTCGCATCCGCTCTCCGATCCGGATCCCGCAATTGTCAAAGTCACCATGGATTCTATGCGCACCAGCATGGAAAACGCCAAAGCTTTGGGCGGCGATATGGTCTTGCTCGTTCCGGCTGTGGTGAAGTCCGATGTGATGTATGCCGATTGTTGGACCCGTTCGATCCATCATATCCAAGAACTCGCCAAGATTGCCGAAGATATGGATATCATGATCGGTATCGAGAATGTCTGGAACAAATTCCTGCTCAGCCCGCTTGAAGCCCGTGAGTATATTGAGGAAATTAACAGTCCGTATGTGCGCTTCTGGCTTGATGTAGGTAATATGGTGCTGTTCGGTTTCCCGCAGGATTGGATTCGCACATTGGATGAATTGATTGCCCGTGTCGATGTCAAAGACTTCAAACGGGACGGCTTTCAATTTGTTAATTTGGGCGAAGGTTCCGTGGAATGGCCGGAAGTGATGAAAGCCTTCGATGAAGTCGGCTATGAAGGCGTTTTTGCGGCTGAAGTCGCCGGAGGCAATCTCGATCATCTGACCAATATCGTTGCCAAGCCGATGGATCATTTTATCAACGATCTCTAATCCTCGGTTTTGTTGAACGTAAAACAAAACTCCCTGAGATTTCGTGTCTCAGGGAGTTTTTCTAATTGCATCGCCGGAAAGCGCAAAAATTCCTATGTGTTTATAACTTCTTAACTCGAATATTTCTGAATTTTACCACTGAGCGTTCGTCATGGTTTTGCAACCCAATGCTTCCGGATTGTGAACGGTCTCCCATCATCTGCAGAACATTACGGCCGTTGATCTCGAAACGGATCAGCGCTTGATCGCATGTGATCCGCACATGGTTCCATTCGCCCGCTGGTTTTACGAGGTTGTATTTGGGAGCCGCAACATCATAAACCGCGCCTGCGCCTTGTTTGGAAGGTTCATGGCCGTAGAAATCGGTGATCTGCATTTCGTATCCCGTAAAGGCCGGATTCTTCTCCCGGGCCGAACGGAAAAAGACGCCGCTGTTGCCCCGTTCGTTGATGGCGTATTCGAACTCCAGGATGAAATTGTCGAACGTTTCGCGGGTTGCCAGCCATGAGCCGCTCTTTTCGGGATCGGTTGTCCAGTTTTGCCCATTCCGTCCTACCAGCACGCCGTTTTCAATGGTCCAATCGCCGCCATGCAGATCCTCCCAGGCATCCAGACCGCTTCCATTGAACAGCGTAATCCAGTCTGAGCCGCCCCTCTTTGGTGCGGATGCGCAGCCGATACATAATCCAAAAACGGAAAAGGCCACCAACAATTTGCCCATATTTCCTAATGAACGCATAAGGATTGTCTCCTTCAAAATCGCCGGTTGATGTCTTTCGATAACGGTTTCTACCCTAGCGTGCTTTGGGGGGCTGATGCCAGCGTGGGGCTAAGTCCTGTTTCGTCAGTAGGTTTCAAAGCGGCGCTAGCCAAATGGCCCCGGTCCCTTTACCTTCAAGATACAAGGCAACATGACCAATTGAACGTGGAGGTTCGATCATGCGACGCTTTCCCGCCCTTTTGCTTGCATTCGCACTAACTGCGCCGGTTTGGGCGCAAACGCCGGTGATGCCGCCGGATTACACGCTGCATAATGCCGAATCTTTTTATGCGGCTCCCTGGATACCGCTCTTTGACGGCCAAACGCTGAATGGTTGGAAGACCGTCGGCGGCGGTAAATGGACCGTTCAAAACGGGTGCATCGTCGGTGAAACCGGTGATGGAAGTTATGGTTGGCTGTGTACCGAACGGCCTTATGCCGATTTTTTCCTGGAACTGCAATTCAAAATTGAAGCCCCGGGCAACTCCGGCATCCAATTCCGCTCTCATGTCATCGGCCCCGATGAAAAGATGTATGGCTATCAGGCGGAATGCGATCCGCAGATCGGCAAATTCACCGGCGGAATTTATGAAGAGCACGGCCGGGGATGGCTGGCCCAACCCAGCATCGATACCGAACGAGCGGCCATTAAGCCGGGAGAATGGAACGAGTACCGGATCAGTATGATCGACAATCACATTGAGACGCTCATCAATGGCGTGAAATGTGTTGATTTTGTTGATGAGGAATATCAATGCCGTTCGGGGATTATCGCCTTGCAGGTTCACAGCGGAACTACACAGCCTGTCAAGGTGCGCTGGAAGGATATTCGCATTCAGGATTATGGTTATGGCCGGGGCTGGACACAGCTCTTTAACGGACGCGATCTTTCGAATTGGAATATCCAAGGCGAAGAACCCTGGATTGTTGAAGATGGCACAATCATGGGCCGCAATGGCAAAAAAGGCGGAAATGGTTATATCGCCACCAAAGATACCTATGCGGACTTTGTAGTACGGGCCAAGTACCGGGTTGAAGGAGAAGGGAATAGCGGCGTCTTTTTCCGTTCCAAATTTAAAGGCGCGGATGTAACCGGCGTACAATCCGAAATCGACTATCGCCCCGAGCACAATCCCACCGGTCTCTATGAAAGCGGACGCCGGAATTGGATTGCCATACCCCGCGAAGAAGCCCAAATTGTATTCAATCCCTCCGCTTGGAATGACATCATCGTTGAAGCGCGTGGGCCGCATATCCGCACTTGGCTCAATGGTTTCAAGATGGTTGATTTTGTCGATAAGGAACTTTTTCATACGGATGGTCAAATCGCCTTGCAGGTTCATAGCGGCGAGACTTGCAAAGTCCGTTTCCGTGACGTGGCTGTGATACGTTTCCGGTAGCCGGAATCGTTCCGTGCATCCGGTTGATGTGAAAAATAGACCGGCGGAACCCTGAGTTACTAAGTCTCGGGATTCCGCCGGTTTTTTATATGTAATAAATGGAAATGAGTCTTAAGCGCGCATGGAACGCCGAACGATTTTTTGTTTTTGGGGATCGAAGTGGATAGTCTTATCTTGACGGTACGCTTCCACGGCCAAGGTAATGGCCGTCATGGTTTTGTAGCCAAGGTCCGCATCGCAGTTGGCCTTTTCCAATCCCCGTACCGCTTTGATGAAGTTGGCCAAATGAGTGCTTTCGGTCAGTGGAACGGTTTCAATGGTCTTTTCCATTTCACCGAAGCGCCTTTTGAATTCCTCTTGGTAAGGATCAACAGGCTGTCCCTCAATGCGGATCGTGTCTTTTTCGAGATAGATTGTGCCTTTGTTGCCACGAATGATGTTGGGGATTCGTGTTCGGTTGGCCATGCAGGAAGCAAGCAATAGGGAATGCTCGCCGGGATAAGTGGCGGTTACTAAAAAGGTATCGGGCACTTCGCGCTGATCTTTTTGGATAAATATGCCGCCTTGGGCGGACACCGAAATCGGGAAATCCGGACCGAGCGCAATCAGCATGGGAGCGAGTTCGTGAAACAACAAATCCGTAGCCACACCGCCGGAATAATCCCAATATTTCCGCCACCGGAAATAACGGTCCGGATCCCAATTGCGTTTGGGCGCGGAACCGAGAAACCGTTTCCAGTCCACCGTATCCGGTCCGGCATCGGGACGGATTTCATAATAATTCCACTCGCCTTTGGGCGTGTTGCGGCAGTCGCTGCCCTGGCTCCATAAAATCTTGCCGATATCTCCCGCCGCAATGATTTTACGGGCCTGCCACCACTGATCCCGGGATGCGAATTGTGTTCCGACCTGGAGGACCAAGTTGGTTTTTTGCGCCGCCTCATGAACCCGTTTGGCCTCTTTAAGGGTATGGGTCATCGGCTTCTCGACATAAACATGCTTACCCGCTTCGAATGCGTCGAGAATCATCGGCATGTGCCAATGGTCGGGAGTTGCAATCACCACCGCGTCGATATCGTCGCAGGCCAAAAGGTCGTGATAGTCGTGATACAACCGCCCGCCGGACCTTTCTTTGGCGGCTTGTTTGCGGTGTTCGTAAATATCGCACACCGCCACACTTTTTACATTCAAATTCTCGGCGTTTTCAATTAAAACGCGTAACAGTGCCTCGCCACGGCCACCCACGCCGATGTGACCTAAGCGAATGGTTTCATTCGCGCCTAAAACCGATCCTAATGCGGATGGGGTCATACTTGCGGCGGATAGCGCAATTCCTCCGGCCGCTGCCTTTTTTATAAAGGCGCGGCGGCTGCCAGCTGAAGATTGGGTCATCTCTCTGCACCTCGATAGCTTCATGAAAATCTTCAAACAGAAAAACTTCTGTTGATTCTCGGATTCACGAAACAAGGACTTACTGCAACAGCCGGATGTGTACTGCCTCTGCAAGGTTGCAGTCTTACGCGCGCATGGAGCCTCGAACCACTTTTTGTTTCTTGGGATCGAAGTGGATGGTCTTGTCTTGACGATAAGCGTCCACTGCGAGTGCGATGGTGGCCATGGTTTTATAGCCGAGTTCCACATCGCAATTCGCTTTTTCCAATCCACGCAACGCTTTGATGAAATTCTCTTGGTGAGCCGTGTCGGTCAGTGGCGGAGTCTCGATGGTTGTCTCCATATCACCGAAACGCTTTTTAAATTCTTCTTGATAGGGATCCACGGCCTCTCCCACAATGCGGAAACCGCTGCCGTTGAGATAGATCGTGCCTTTGTTGCCGCGAATGGTATCGGGAACACAAACGTTGTTGGCCATGCATGAAGTAAGCAGCACCGTCTGCTCACTGGCATAAGTTGCTGTGACCAAGAACGTGTCAGGCACATCACGCTGATCTTTTTGAACAAAGATGCCGCCCTGGGCCGATACTGAGATTGGAAAGTCTGGGCCGAGTGCGATGAGCATCGGGGCCAGTTTGTGGAACATGAGGTCTGTCGCTACGCCACCTGAATAATCCCAATATTTCCGCCAACGGAAATAGCGGTCCGAATCCCATTCATGTTTCTCGGCGGAACCGAGGAAACGGCTCCAATCAACCGTGTCCGGCCCCGCATCGGGACGAATGGTGTAGTAGTTCCATTCACCCTTTGGCGTGTTGCGGCAGTAACCGCCTTGGCTCCAGAGCAGTTTGCCGATATCACCGGCCTCGATAATTTTCCGCGCTTCTTTCCACTGGGCTTCTGAGGTGTATTGTGTTCCGACTTGAAGAACCAAATCGGTTTTTATCGCTGCCTGGTAAACCTTTTTGGCTTCCTTGAATGTGCGGGTCATCGGCTTTTCGACATAGACGTGTTTTCCCGCTTCGAGCGCGTCGATAATCATCGGCATGTGCCAATGGTCGGGGGTGGCGATAATCACAGCGTCAACATCATCGCAAGCCAAAAGATCGTGGTAATCGTGATACAGCCGTGCACCGGTTCTTTCTTTTGCGCGGTTCTTGCGGAACTCATAAATGTCACATACCGCAACGCTTTTGATATTCCATCTTTCCGCGTTCTCGGTGAATTTATCCAACAAGGAGCCGCCGCGGCCACCGACACCGATATGGCCTATACGGATCGTTTCATTTGCGCCCAGCACCGATCCGAGTGCAGGTGGGGTCATACTGGCAACTGATAACGCTATACCGCCGGTTGCCGCCTTTTTCATAAAAGAGCGCCGGTTATCGGATGGAGTTGTGGACATATTTCTGTACCTCGATGCCTTTTAATATTTAATTCGCGAAACGAGTTATTGTATTGATTTTCGATTTATTACCCCAGAGCCTGCTGTAATTGCCGCACGTATTTGGGCACCGCAACCATGGGATCCTCTTTTTCTTCATATTCCAGCACAATTGTGCCCCGGTAATTGGCACTGCGCAGAATATCCAATATCCGGTTAAAATCGGCCGGTTCCGCATCTTGCCCGTCACGTTTGATTTTGACTTTATATTGCACCATCACAGCGTAAGGAGCGCACCGCATAAGTTGCTCGTAGGGATCAGCGCCATGGAAATTTCCTGAATCCAGATTGACACCAAACCAGGGGTGATCCACTGCATGCACAATATGCAAGAGCCCTTCGGCATCTGCGACAATTCCGCCGTGATTTTCCATTGCCAAAAAAACGCCTTTGGAACCGGCATAATCCAATGCCTCTTGTATGGCTTCCACACACCAAGCCTGTGCCTGTTCCAATGTTGCGCCTTCGGGCACATTGCCGGCGAAAACCCGAATGGTCGGCGCTCCGAGCAAAGCAGCGTAATCGACCCACTTTTTAAGGTGAGCCAATTCTTTCTCGCGGGGCTCACCCGGTGGATTGGTGAAGTGGCTACGGATTGGAACGCCGGAAATCTCCAATCCCAATAAATGGCAGTGGCGTTTTAACTTGAGTATGAAGTCCTCCGAAACATCGGGTGGGAAGTAATATGAAGTCGGTTCGATAGCATCTAATCCCCAATCGGCCGCCAGATCGGCAAAATCGAGCAGGGACATGGGGCCTTCACCATTATTGAGGTATTCTTTTTGCCGGAATGAGTATCCCGCAAGTGAGAGTTTGAAGGTTGTATTACCGCGCCGCTCGATTGGGCCGATAGCATTCGCCTTTCCGGCGGCTGCACCGGCTGCGAGGACTGCACTACTTTTCATGAAAAAACGGCGAGAGGTTGATTTGGTCATGACTGTCTCCATTAGAGTAATCCGGGTTCAGCGTACGACGCTCGGGGATTTTCAGCCACCCCCTAAACTCCGAGGCGCGGGTTTTTGTCTAGCGAGGCGTACCGGATATATGCGAAAAGCGGAGCGGAGCCGTTGACAGCCTGCCCGGGAAAGTGCCAGCTTCAAAGTTGGGTTTCGTGTCTCTGTTTAGAGTAATCGTCATTGACTTGAAGATACGGACCGTGAAGAACTTGTTACGCTTTACTGTTCTTAAGGAGGCAGGCCATGTGTGCCATGCTCGAAGATAATATCTTCCTAAAAATCATAAACCGTGAAATACCTGCGGATATCGTCTTTGAAGACGAACTCTCTCTCGCTTTTCGAGATATTAGCCCGCAGGCTCCCAACCATATTCTGATTATTCCTAAAAAGGTGATTCCGACGCACGATGATATTGAGGAAGCCGACAAGGAATTAATCGGGCATTTACATATTGTGGCCCAAAAGCTCGCTGCTGAATTGGGGGCGGATGATGGGTACCGAGTGGTCATTAACTGCCGCGAAGCAGGGGGGCAGGTTGTGCCTCATCTCCATTTTCATCTATTAACCGGAAGGCAAATGAATTGGCCTCCAGGCTGATCTTTTCGCCTTGCTCAAAATAGACGGGCACAGTGGTTGCCATGATTTGCCTAGCGATTATATTCCGGATTGCCGCGGCAATACCTCTGACTGTATTGCTTTATGGCGTAGAAGTACAAACAAACAAGTATTGGAAAAATCTATGAAGCAACGTACCGAACGTTTGCGGGTTTATATTGAATCCCTTTCTACTGAAGGTGAAGGCATCGGACGGGATAATCCGGAGAATGCCTCTAAGACCGCCAAACACCCCGGACGGGGGCGGGTGGTGTTTGTGCCTCGTGCTCTGCCGGGCGAAACTTGGGAAGTTGAGGTCTATGAGCGGCACAAGAATTTTATGCGGGCCAAGGCAATTGAACTCTGCGGCGAGCCCGCACCGGAACGCCGCCAGCCACCCTGTCCGCATTTCGATAACTGCGGTGGATGTCAACTTCAACATCTCCCTTATTCCCAACAGCTCGAATGGAAACGGAAATGGATTCAAGAGACATTCCTGCGTATTGGACATTTAGAATTGGATATCCCATCGCCGATGGCCATGGATGAATTCGAATACCGGAATCGCATGACTTTCGATCTCGGTGTAGAAGACCGGCGTGCACTGGCCATGATGCATGATCCTTGGACTTCTGCCACTAAGACCATTGTTGAGCAGTGTCCTTTGCTCGAGCCTCAACTGAGTGAAGCGCTTGCCGGATTACGTTCGGCCTTAGATGCCGTTGTTGAGAAGAATACTAAGACCGTGGTTCGTGGGCATCATCGTTCCCGTATTCAGGTTCGCCGCATCGGAAACGGCATCTATGCCCTGATTGAAGATTTTACTTTGCGTAACGATCAAAAACGCCGGTTGCTCGAATGCCTGAGCAAACACGGCATCTATGATGGTGTGTATGAGGTCACTTCCCCTCGTTCAAGCCTATCGGCCCCACGCGTTCGCAATTTGTATGAACGTGTTGAGCCGCGCTTTACTGACCGTGGCGCTTCCGTTTTTCTTTCGCCACTCGCGTTTTTGCAGGTAAATGAGCCCGTGGCTGCTAAGTTTTATGATTATCAGGCCGCGCTTCCGGTCATGGAATCGCCTGCTGTTCTCGATATGTATGCGGGGATGGGGCTTTTAAGCCGCAGGCTGAATGAACGCTTTGAAATCGTTATCGGTGTGGATCGCGATACGGCGACAGATCAGATTTTGAACGCCGATGATGAAATTCCACCGGGCGTGAGCCTGATTCAGGCCGAAGTTGAACCGGCTTTGCCCGCCTTTTTGATGCGTCTGGGAGCCGAAACCCCGGTTTATGTTAATCCGCCCCGCGCGGGATTGAGCACGGGGGTGCGCCAAACGCTTTGCGAAATGAAACCGGTCGATGTTGTATTCGCTTCCTGCAATCCGGCGACATTGGCCCGCGATGTGGAAACGTTATGCGAAGCCGGCTACCAGGTGCTATCTGTGCAGCCGTTTGATTTCTTTCCTCAGACACATCATGTCGAGACGGTTGTCCATCTCCAGCGAATCAAAAGCGCCTGATTGAGTGGTTGCTTAAACAATTTTTACAGCGTGTTGGAGACACTCGATGGCTGTCTGGCGGATAGAAGTGGTCTTTTCTCGTTCAGAGAATTCCGGATGAATAAAGGGATTGCGAAGATGTTGGAGCCGGATCAGCTTGCTTGCAAAATCCATCAAGTCGCGATCTTCGAGACCTTTTAGACCCAACGGATGTTTGACTTTAATCGGGCCGCGCGCTGTACGTAAATCGTAATTCCGTGCGAAACAAAAGATGATTACGCCAAGGGCTTTCAATCCATCCGGCTTGTATTTTGGGCCGTGCATAATCATCCGCTCCAAAATCTGCCGCGTGATATCCGAATTGAGGTCCAAAGAGAATTGCTGTGTTGTGCGGATCAGATATTGGTTGAAGAAGATATCGAGATTGTCGATCCGCTCATCATAGATGGCATTTAATAACTTTTTCGTATCGCTTTGTGTCAGCAGTTTGGATACACGTTTTCCGAGACGCAATTTAACTTCATTTTCAACCGCGAACGCATAGGAAAAGCAGATATTGCGTGAGACCGATAGCCCCCCCTCGGCTTCACTGCCTTCCATTTGAATTGCCAACGCCAACATTCTTTGAGTTTCTGTATCGACTTTATCCAGCTCAGGGAAAAGTTCAGTCATCTTGGCGCGGCCTGCGGACAAATCCACAGTGGAAGTGTTGTTCTCTTCAGGCCGGTTTTCTTCGATCATTCCCAAAAGCTCAAAAACCTCGCTTTTGAGGCCGGTATCTAATTCCTGATCGGCTAGCAACTGCTGCAACCGGTTGCGGACGCCTTCCAGTTGGTCTTGGCCATTGCCTTCTTCGAGTTTATGCCGGAGTTGATGAATCTCTTCTTGGTGCTTGCAGCATCGTTGCAGACGTTCATAAAGAGCTTCGATGCCTTGCTCGATCCGTGATTTGGAGAGCACGTACATTGCGCCGTATTGGCGGGCTAACGCTCCCTCATCAAATGTGCCCACTGCCGAAATCAAAATCACGGGCAGGGCCGGATACCGGTGTTTGAGGTCACGGATCAGGTGAAGTCCCTCGTCGTGTGTACGCATATCCAGGTCGGTTATGACCACATTCGGACGCTCGGTACCCACCTTTTCCATGGCCTCGTCGCTGTCTTCCGCTTCGACAGTATCAAAGCCCGCCATCGAAAGATTGCGGGAAACAGCCGCCCGGTATTGGGGATTATCATCAACGAGGAGGATTTTTTTGCTGACACTCATTGTCTCTTTATACGCCGGTTTTCCATTTTGGTTAAGGTTGAATTCCTGCAACTCTGCTTCCATGTCACCGATGCTCATTTGACTTCCAGTTCACAGTCTTTTTCTACGCTTTCGATTTCCAGCATGACCAGCCGCAATGAGTCGTAAACGCGGGAGATGTCGATGCGGATATCCTTCACGCCTCGGCGTATAGCATCAATAAACGCTTGAACTTCAATGAGATACGGTCCTAACTCGGTCACGTTGATGCCTTCAACGGTCCCTTCCGGCAATTCGTTCATTTCAGGAGTGAAGGCTGAACCGTTTCTTGGGTAGAAAAGCAGTTGCCCGCTCCGTGTACCGTCCAGTTCCAAGACACCCGCTTCAAAGACCGCCAGGTAGGAGGGATTGAACGGATATTTCTCTGCTAGATGCCAACTCCCCTGAATTTCGACTTGGAAACCCGAGTATTGATAGAGCGTTGTGATGTGATGCCAGCCTGTCTCATTATGCAGCCCGCGGGTACGGAGGCGTCGAGGCAATCCCAAGGTGTAAGCCATGAAGTCCACATCATGCAGATGGAGGTCGAGAATCGCGCCACCGCTCTGTTTTTCATCACAAAACCATCCATCACCCCAATCCGGAATGGCGCCGATTCGTACCATCCGCAAATCCAATAGAGCCCCCCAACGGCCATCCTGTACCGCATCCCGCAGGACTTCATATGCGGGCATATAGCGCACCACTTGGCCCACCACAACAACGCTGGTGGCCTCTTTGGCGGTCTGCAATAAAAGTTCGGCTTGGTTGAGTGTTCGGGCCAATGGCTTTTCGATAAAAACATGCTTTCCGGCTTTGATGGCCGGGATGGCAATTTCGTGATGGCTCGGTGTTGGAGTTGTTACAAAAACCACATTCACATCACGACGAGCAATCAGCTCATCCGCGCTTTGCATGACATCCGCGCCTGTGGTCTCCGCCAACTTTTCAGCGTGGCCCGGCACAATGTCATGCAGTGCGACAATCCGGACACCTTCAATCGCGCCACATGCCCGGCTGTGCATGCCGCCCATGCCGCCACAACCCACAATTCCAACGCCAAGTTCTTGGCTCATGAGAATATCCTTTCGTTGATCCACACCGCCCCACCGGAATTGAACTTACCTTTCTCCGTTTTTGAGTATATGCCCCATACAGGGTGCTGGGGAGACCGAAGTTACGGGAAATGAACGTGTTTGGTGTATTTGGTGAGGATTTGTAGGAGATTAGGAGTGGAGCAAAGAAGGCAACCAAAGCGACAAATCGGGCCAGAGTACGATAACTGCCAGGACTACAATTTCTGCCAATACGAATTTAAGCGCTGCCCGCCCCACACTAGAGACACTTTCTCCAGTGGCCGATGCCGCAACGAATAGATTGACTCCGACCGGGGGCGTCACCTGACCTATTGCCAAGTTAGTAACGATGATGACACCCAAATGGATATCATCCACACCCAGTGCGCGGCCCGCCTGTAAAAAGATCGGCGTAAAGATGTAGAGCAACGAGACCGCATCAATCACGCACCCTAACACCAGCAGCATCACATTCACCAGAAGCAGGTAAATCAAAGGATGCCCACTCACTTTGGCGATCCATGCCGCAAGTGAGACCGTTGTGCCGGTACGATGCAGCACCCAGGCGAAAATGGAGGCACAGGCCACAAGCCAAAGCACTTGAGCGGAGGTTGTTACCGATTTGCGTAAGGTTTGCCGGATGTGTTGCCAAGTTAGACCGCGAAAGATAAGTAGTTCCAAAAGCAGAATGTAGAAAATCACCACGGCCGCTGCTTCTGTGGCATCAGCAAAGAGCCCGCTATAGAGCCCCCCCAACATCAACACCGGCGCTCCCAAGGCTCCTAGACTTCTGGCCAGCGATCCCCAAAAGGAATGTTGGCGTGGATTGATGTTTCCTTTATCGGAGCCGGATTTTTCTTGTTGTTCTATGTCTCTCTCTTTGGCTGTGATTTGTGGCTCAGCTGTTGGTTGTTCACCGGGAGGCAATGCGGTTTTCCCTTTTCCCGCGCAGTACATAACTACTATGACCAATGCGCCCGCCACAAGCAGCCCCGGAAATACTCCCGCCAAGAATAGACGCTCGACCGATACATCTCCCACCAGTCCGAAGATAATCAGCGCGATACTCGGAGGGACGATGATTCCGATCCCGCCTCCGGTCGCCAGTAATGCGGCGGCATCGGATTTTTTGAATCCTTCAGAAACCAGCGGCGCATACAAAACGAGTGTTAGCGCCGCCACGTCGGCTGGGCCTGAACCGGATATACCCGCCAATAGGAGTGCGGCAATGACTGCTACGAGGCCGAGTCCGCCGCGTAGCCCTTGGGTAATGCGGCTGACTGCATGAATCAACGCCCGCGATGTTTCGCCGTGGCCGAGCAGATTCCCCGCGACGAGAAAAAGTGGGATAGCCAAAAGTGTGAAACTATCCAGCGCGCCTAATACTTGTTGCGGCACAGTAAGAAGCGGACCTAATTGAAAAATCAAAATGATGGCTGCGCCTGATAGTCCCAAAGCCACCGACACCGGCACTTCAAGCGCAAGAAGCAAGGCGGCCAATATGGCCATGATAAGTGCGGCATTCATGCTTTCTCATCACTCCGCCAGGCCATAACCAAGGCGGCAATGGCGAGAATCATTCCGAATGGCAGGGAAACAGCTACCCATACCTTAGGCCAACCCAAGGCGTCTGTCGTTTTGCCATCGTGAAATGTGAGAAAGGCATTCCAAATGCCGAATCCCAAGAGCACGGCGCACATGAGTGCCGTCGAGCAAATCCGCGTCGTCTTGGTCAGTTTCCGCCACCAGGATGGGCACTGTTGCCACAGGCGAATTCCTAAAAGACCTTCATCCAAAATCGCGATAGGCACCCCAACGAGCGCCACCCATGACATAAGATATTTGCTGACTTCATGAGTGAACGCATCCGAGATAACACCCGGGGCGATTACCTGAATTACGACCAGCCCGACTTGGATGGACAACGCCAAGCAGGTCGCAAAGACAAGGATTTTGAGAAAAATGCCACGCATAAAGGAAAGCAAGTGAATTAATTGAGATCGCGGAGTTTTTCGGCTTCTGTCACGAAACGAGTCAATAACTCCTCGCCGATAATGTCACGATACTGGTTGTAAATTTCATTCGCGCTTTTTCGAAACGCATCCCGTTGCCCTGCGCTAAGAATGGATATTTCCATCCCGTTTTGCTTGAGCGATTCCAAATGTTGGGTTTCGCGTTCTTTGACTGTTTGGCGTTGAATTGCGCAGGCTTTTTCGGCGCAGGATTTCAAAAACTCGCGGCCGGCCTCCGGCTGAGATTCCCACCAGTCCTTATTGACGCATAAGATCAATGGGTCGAATGAGTATTGCCAAACCGAGAGATATTTCTGTACTTCGTAGAGTTTTGCCGATTGAATGACATGCAGAGGATTTTCTTGGCCATCCATTGCGCCGGAACGCAGGGCAGGGATCAACTCGCCGAAATTCATCGAACTCGGTTGTGCTCCCCAAAGTTCGAAGAGCGCGATATACATTTTGATCGAAGGGACGCGAATCTTCATCCCGTTCATATCTTCGGGACGCAAAACCGGTTGCTTGCTATTGGTCAGCTGACGGAAACCGTTAAAGCCGTAGCCGAGACCCACAAGCCGTTTCGATTCCAGACGCTGCAACATCTCTTGTCCTAATGGGCCCTCGCATATCGCTTCGGCGTCACCGTAATCATCCAATAGCCATGGCAGGGAATAAACCGACCATGCTTGATCGACGGTTGACAGCAGGATGGACGATTCCCAGGTCATTACCAGCGAACCGCCCTGGACCATATCTAACTCGGTTTGTTGGTTGTGATTGGAGAGCGAGGCGTTGTTGAAGATGGTTACGGTATAGGCTGTATCTTTGGGGGCGTCTCCGGCTTCGACCAACTCTTTCAATTTCGCCGCGCCCACATGCCATTCCGATTCCGGGCTAAGGATATGGCTGAATGTTATTTCATTGCCGCCGCCAGGATTCCCGCAGCCCATTGCCAAGATTGTAAGACCGATAAATAAAGAAAAATTACGCATAATCCACAGTATGCAGGTCTCAGCCCCGCGTGTGAAGACGTTGAAATCACTTCTGTATGAATGTCGCCTTGTCATCTTTGTGGTTCGTCATAAGTCCGGCACAAAAAGAAAAGCCCGGTTTCGAACCGGGCTTTTGTTGTTTCTCAACAAATGCGGTGCTGATTGAGAGTATTCTGCATCTATGCTCCCGGTTTCACGGTTTGGAGCATTGCGTAATAGGCTTCCGAACAGCCGTTCACTGTGGCTTCAGGGCCGGTCAATTTGAAAAACCAGGGGCCGCCGTCACCTTCGATCACTGTGGCGATCATTTTGTAGCCTGTCTGAGGCTGGGATTGCTGCTGGAACGGGCCTGTAGCCATACCCGAATCATAGGTTCCGGCGACAGCAATTGTAGTCAGCTTAAAGGAACCGACCTCTTCGTTTTTGACTTCAGCCTGATCCATGGTTGAGCCCATTTGTCCCGCCCAACGTTGAAGGTTGGCTTGTACAGCGCCGCCCATCCCGGCGAAGTGAAACAGTACAAGTTCGGCGGTCCCCGCATCTCCTGGGATTGAGTACTGGGCCTTGCGCATGTTGCTCATCGAAGGAACCTTCTGCCAGGCCTCATTGGGAATGAAACTCAGCCCTGAAGCGGTAACCGGGCCGCCCTCCGCGGCTGGTGCGCTGGCCATATTGGTTTCGGCCGGGGGCTGTGTTTGTGCCTGTGCATGTGGATTTGTGCTTGTGCCTGCCGCCCACTCGGCGGCTTTGCCGGGGTCCCCGCCTGGGGCAGAGCTAATTTCATCATCTGATGAATTATGCCCGCATCCCCCCATCCAGAGTGTAGCTGCGACGAGACAGATACCCAGTGCCAATGTTCCTTTTCGATACAAGTTCATCCTCATCTACTCCAACATAAAATTGCTTGATTTGGTTTGTTTCCCAACATCTTCGCTGCGGTTATCATCCTACCTGCACAAGCCCCGTCATTCAGGAGTCCCCCTGCGATTTGGGCAAGAATCGGCCAAAGCGGCGGCGGGCAAACCATTGACCCTCTTAAGGCGTGCCGACACACTGCGGCTTTCATGAATCGTGTCTCCGCGAGGCCCGTTTTACTTGCCTGATTCGGCCAAATCGCGACGGTTTTCGGCGGGATCAAGTCTCCGGTTACGGAGCATGAAACTGAATCAATAGAACCGGATTCCCTTTGCCTCATGGTTTTGAGGACCGGTCGAGGTGTAATAATGGCTAACAGCAATTCCAGCCCCACGCTGAACGATATTGTCGCGCTTTGCAAACGCCGCGGCTTCATTTTCCCTTCCTCCGAGATTTACGGCGGATTCGCGGCCTCATGGGACTATGGTCCTTTAGGCGTAGAACTGAAGCGCCGTGTGAAAGATTCATGGTGGCGGGATGTTGTGGAACTTCGCAACGATGTCGTGGGTATGGATACGGCAATTACTTGCCATCCCCGGGTGTGGGAAGCTTCCGGCCATGTCAACTCGTTTCATGATCCGTTGATTACCTGCAAAACCTGTGGGTACCGTTTTCGCGCCGATAAAATCGAAGAAGAAATGTGCCCCAAGAAACCTTCGCAAAAAGTCACGGAATGCGGCGGAGTGCTCGATGAAGCGCGTGACTTCAATCTGATGTTCAAATTGCATTGGGGCCCGGTTGAGGAAGAAGGCAATATCACCTATCTCCGCCCCGAAACCTGCCAAGCGCTTTTTGTCAACTTCCGGAATGTCTTAAATACAACCCGTCAGCGTGTTCCTTTTGGCATCGCTCAAGTCGGCAAAAGCTTTCGTAACGAGATCACAACCAAATCTTTCATCTTCCGCCAACGCGAATTTGAGCAGATGGAACTCGAATATTTTGTGCATCCCGATAAGAGTGATGAAGCGTTTGAAGAGTGGAAAAACGCCCGCTTGGATTGGTATTCCTCATTAGGAGTACGCCGTTCCCGTCTACGCATGCGGCCCCACGAAGAGGATGAACTGGCTCATTACGCGCGAGCGTGTGTGGATGTCGAATATCAGTTCCCCATGGGCTGGCAGGAACTTGAGGGCATTGCCAACCGGACCAACTACGATCTCACCCAACATTCGCAGTTTTCCGGAAAAGATTTATCGTATCGCGATGACCTAACGGGCGAGACGTTCGTTCCTTTCTGTATTGAATCGTCCGCAGGCGTGGACCGCACCATCTTGGTGTTGCTTTCCGATGCGTTGGAAATCGACGAAATCCCCAATGATAAGGGCGTCCCCGAAGAACGCACTGTCTTGCGGTTTTCCCCGCGTGTTGCCCCGATTGAGATTGCTGTTTTTCCTTTATTCAAAAAACCGCAACTGACCGAACCGGCAACCGAAATCGAGCAACGTTTACGCCGCAAGTTCCGTACAGCCTATGATCAGGTTGGAAACATCGGGAAACGCTACCGCCGTCAGGATGAAATCGGGACTCCGCTTTGTGTGACGTTCGATTTCGATTCTCTAGATGATCATGCGGTTACGATTCGGAACCGTGACACTACGGAGCAGGTTCGTGTGCCGGTCGATGGATTGGAGAAAGCGATAGAAGATCAGCTCGAGACGATGTCAAAGCCTAAAGATTGACCTGAGTCGCGCAGTAGAGTTGAAGTTATAATAACGAAATCAGTATTGACGTATTCCTCTTGAAGGAATCGTTGTTGATTGTTTTCAATTAGGAGACTGTGATGAACCAGCCTGCACGGCCGCCGGAAGTTGATGCGGCTATTCAGAAAATTAATAACAAACAAGCGACTGTTGGTGTAATCGGATTGGGATATGTCGGCCTGCCTCTCGTATTGGAGATTGACAAGGCCGGGTTCTATACCATCGGCTTCGATGTAGATTCTAAAAAAGTCGACCGCCTCAATGCCGGAGAATCGTACATTCATCATATTCCTTCAGAGAAAATTGCCGGGCTGGTTAAAGGCGGGAAGTTTGAAGCCACAACGGATTACAACCGTTTGGCGGAAACCGATGCCATTATCATTTGTGTCCCCACACCGCTTAACGAGCACCGTGAACCGGACTTGCGTTATGTCGAATCCACAGCGGTCGAAATCGGTAAACGTTTGCGCCCCGGACAACTCATTATTTTGGAAAGTACAACCTTCCCGGGAACGACCATGGAACATGTACTGCCGCCATTGACCGAGCGGAATATGGAACTTGGTAAAGATTTCTTCTTGGTCTATTCGCCGGAGCGTGAAGATCCCGGTAACCCGAAATATACCACCCGCACCATTCCCAAGGTTATGGGCGGGGCCACGCCGTATTGTTTGGAAGTCGGGCATGCGCTTTACAATTATGTCTTCGATCAAATCGTCGAAGTGTCCAGCACCGGCGCGGCGGAAATGACCAAACTTCTGGAAAATATCTACCGTGCAGTCAATATCGCTCTTGTAAACGAATTGAAAATCCTAACTGACCGTATGGACCTCGATATTTGGGAAATTATCGAAGCCAGTGCCACCAAGCCGTTCGGATTCCAGCCGTTCTACCCCGGGCCGGGACTCGGCGGGCATTGCATTCCTATCGACCCGTTTTATCTGACCTGGAAAGCACGGGAATACGATTTCGCAACACGGTTCATTGAATTAGCGGGTGATATCAACATCGGTATGCCTCGCTTTGTGGTGCAAAAAGTCGTAGAGGCTTTAGCCAAAGCGGGAAAGCCGACCAAAGGCGCAAAAGTGTTGGTGCTGGGTGTTGCGTATAAAAAAGACGTGGATGACGTGCGCGAATCGCCTGCGTTAAAAGTGGTCGAATCGCTATTGCCGTGGGGTTGCGAGGTCTCTTATCACGATCCGTATATCCCGGTCTATCCAAAAACCCGGCATGGTGATTTGGGTTCGGCAAAGTCCGTTGACCTGAATGAGAGTGTCCTTACGGATAACGATGTCGTGCTGATTCTCACTGACCATTCATGTATCGATTATCAATGGGTTGTCGATAACGCCAAACTGGTTGTGGATTCACGCAATGCAACCAAAAACGTAGCCAACAACCGCGACCGGATCGTCAAAGCCTAAAACTGGATTCACAACCCGTTTTTGAATGGCATGGGGAGGGCGAGGCTTCTGCCGAGCCGCTGGTTGATTATCCATACACACGTATCGCCCCGCAGGGTGCTGATCAGGAATATCTAATAAATACACCTCGGAATCGTGAGCCGGTAGGCGTCATGTCCTGCCCGGTCACGGGCGGGAGGGCGAATCTCCTGATGAGCCGTTGGTTGATTATCCATACACACGTATCGCCCAGCAGGGTGCCGACCAATTATATCTTCTACACACACCCCGAAATCGTGAGGCGTTAGTCCCGCTTTGGCGGGACCACCGGAGCGCCCGGGTTCAGGAAAACAACGGTTCGAGTTCCGGCTTGGATGGTCCGCCCAGGATCATGTCCTGAAGTGTCGATGCGTTTTTTGCCGCGCGCCCTAAGTGGCAGTTGTTGAATAGAATGTAGAGGATTCGGAGTTCATCGAGCATCGATTCAATGCGTTCCCGCCACGTGTCCAACTCTTCACGGCTGTAATCGTAGTTATACCGGTCAACTCCGCTTGAACCGTACCAATGTTCACGGTTGCGTCCGTGCAGACGGATGTATCCGATATCGGTTGTCGTTTTTGTGACCGGTGGCATCAAGTGCGGCAGGTCCGGTTCATCGACGACGGTATAGGTCATATCGTTTTCGCGCAGAAACGCGAATGTTTCATCATGCACCCAACTATCGTGACGGAATTCAATTGCCAACGGCGTCTCGGGGATTTCGTTTCGAAGCCGTAAGATGTGCTCCACATTTTCAGCATTGAGTTTGAATGCGTGCGGGAACTGCGCGAGCACCCCGCTGAGTTTGTTACTTTCCCGGAAAGGTTGCAGGCATCCCCGGAACCGGGGATACATCGGCTCTGCGTGTTCGACATGATGGGTCATATCCTGATGGACTTTGATCCAAAATTGGAAATTGTGAGGCGTGCGCTCGGCCATCGAACGCAGACAGTCCAGACGGGGCAGACGGTAAAAGGTGACATTGAGCTCAACAACTGAAAAGAAGCGCGTGTAATACGCGAGCCATTTTTTTCCCGGCAATCCCTCGGGATAAAAAGCCCCCTGCCAATCCAAAAACGAATACCCGCATGTGCCGATGAATATCTTGGGCTGCTGCCGGTTCATGTGCCTTGGATTACGCTTTAATTGGTTTTCTCTATTTTAAGAACTCCTGCCGGAGCGCAATCCGGGTTATTTATATTTCGTGTTCTTGCTCTTCGGGTTCATCGGGCCGTGCCATCGGTTTATCGGTGGGATGAAGCGCCAGGATTCCGAACGTTTCCGGAATGTGGAAATCCACTTCTTCACGGTGAGGATTGACAATACAACTCCAATGGAACTCTTCGGGATTTTCCGCGTCTTTTTCCGCACGATAAAGTCCCGCCCGCCACATCCATTGGGAACGCAGGTCATACCCGGACGCGGCTAAGGTATCCAATGGAATCGCCGCTTCGATACAGTAGCCTCGCTCTGTCCGGGAAGAGCCGATCTTAAGCCCGTGGCAGGTCCAGTCCCGGTTGAAAATCCGGTGGAACCGGGCCTCGTAATCGAGTGTTAAACCGTGAGGATTAATTTCAAATCCGTAATACGAACCTTTCGGATCGCCGTTCCACAAAAAGATTTCTACCCGGCTATGATCGAGTACCGCCAATTTTCCATCCGGTCCCGGGGGAGCGGTGATGAAATGATCGTCATCCACATCCCAGCAGGAATAGAGATACGTATCATCCCAAAATAACCAGGCCTTGGTTGGTGGCGGGGTGTGTTCCGGTTCCCAGGGATAAACGAATTCGGTATAGGGCTCAAATATCCGGTAGCATTCTTCATCGAGTTTCCCGTCGAGTGTTAACGGGGATTTTAAGCGGGGAACATCGAATGTGTGTTGTGCGGCCATGATGAAAATCTCCTATTTCAGTGTTTCGGCGGCCCGGCGGTCGCGGAGGGGGCCGGCCAAACCGGTATGCCCCAAACCGTGCGGGAGTTCGAGCGGACGTTGTCCGAGATGAATGGACGAACCGAATTTGATGCTGCCTTCACCGTAACGGTCTTGCACGGTGCGCAAAGCTTCTGAGGTTTCATCCATTTTGATGTCGTGCGGATCGGCAAACAATTGCATTTGCCGTTCTTTTTTGGTCGATTGCAGGTTTGAGACCGAGACCCCCAAGAGACGGATCGGACGCCGCCCGTCCCACGACCCGAATAACAATCCTTTGGCTAAATGATAGATCATCGTTTCCGACTCGATGGGTGTCTGCTGGCTTATGGACCGGCTGATATACCCTAGATTGCCGTAACGGATCGAAACCGTCACTGTCCGCCCGATGGTTTTTCCGATCTTCATACGCCGCGCGACCTTGCCGCACAGCGCGTGCAACAGGCCGATGAGAATATCCCGGTTGGTTGTGTTGGCGGCCAGGGTGTGTGAATGTCCCACGGATTTAACCGCGGCCGTCTCCCAATCGGCGATTAGCGGACGGTCGTCGATGCCCCGCGCCGCGTTGTAGAAATATTCACCGGCAACACCGAACAACTCGACCAAATGTTCTTTTTCGAACTGACGCAGATCGCCCACGGTGTTGACGCCGAGTCTGTACATCACCTTTTGGGTCTTGGGACCGATACCCCACATCTCTTTGATCGGCAGGCCGAACAGGAACGACTCAACCCGGTCTTGGGGGACCACCGTAACGCCGTTCGGTTTGTTGAACTCGGATGCGAGTTTGGCGACCAGTTTGTTGGGTGCGGCTCCGGCCGAACAGGTCAAGCCGGTGGCCTCATAGACCGCGGTCTGTACTTGACGGGACAATGCGGTCATCTCTTGCGCGCCATAGGTCTCTATCGCTTTGTCACGAAACTCCATGAACGATTCATCGATGCTATACGGTTCCACATAGGGGGTGAGCGTTTTCAGCGTGCGGAAAATCTCTTTGGAAATGGTGACATACTTTCCGGGATTGCCCTCCACCAAGATTGCTTGCGGGCACAGCTGCAAGGCTTTCATCACCGACATTCCGCTACGCACGCCCATCGGACGCGCTTCATAGGAACACGCCGCCACCACACTGCGTTTAGAGGGCACCGCCGTCACAAACACTGGCTGCCCGCGCAGGGCCGGGTTGGCCATCTGCTCCACCGATGCGAAGTACGCATCCATATCCACGTGCATAATCAGCCGGTTCATGACTGGAGCCTTTGGACCGGTCCCGCAAACGCTGTCGCGGATATCCGTTCCGACCAGAGCAGACGCTCGGCGTCGAAAACCAGCTCCATGACCTCTTGTTCCCGGGCTCCGGATTGATGGACCAGGGCCGAAAGGTGAAACTGGGGGAACGCCCCGCACATGCTCACCCAGTGGCAGGTGACCCGTACCACCCGGAATGCAGGAGGTGTTGGGTTCTCCGGGCTCTCCGGCCCGGCCCGGCCCCCGGAGCTGTCTTCCCGGCGCCAATTGCGCCGGATACGCAGGGGAAAAATCCGGGGGTGGCGGCCCGAGGAGTAGGTTTCGCCCCGGACCGGTTTAGAAAAACGGCAAATTACATCGACATCGCGGTAAATCTCTCTTGCCATGACCCGACCTCACACCAAGATGACTATTGAACATTTGAATAGTAAACGGGTTACTGAACATATGTCAAGTTGTTGGGAGGGGAAAGAAGTCACCAGGTTTCAAATTCTTGAAAATCGAACATAACCGGATGCCTGAACCTGCCTAAATAATCTTGGGCTATCTACTTGACAATGGACCATAGGTATTGACAATTGATTCTGCCAATTCAAAAAAGGGGAATTGCCATGAAACCTATTCATACTTTCAGTAATCAGGGTCTCGTCCTTTTGTTTTCATTTGGCCTTAGCGGATGTGCGGTGACACAAATCAGGCTAGAGCCCGATAGTAGTTACGAACAAAACATTGCTTACCATCAAGGAAATAAAATTATCACATCTGTTGGGAAAAATGTCGTTGTTTTGCGTCTGTTGACAGAAACATTGTTCAAAACCCAGCGAGCCGAGGTTGTTACGATCTTTCTTAATGTATCGGAAGAGCCTGTTGAATTTTCCACTGAAAACATAAATATAACAGCTTCCGGCGAATCTCTTAAAATTTTTACGTATGATGAATTGCTTCGCGAGATTCAAGCAGCACAAAGTTCGCAAGCACTTGCTGCAACTCTTCTTGGAATCTCAAATATGATAAACGCACAACAATCGGCCTACTCTTACCATTCCGGAACTGCAAATGCCTATATCAACGGGCCTGGCGGTGGATGGGTATATGGAACTTATTCCGGTTATACGTATGATCCCGCTGCCGCCGCAATTGCACAATCGCTGGCACAATCTCAAATGAACAGTGATTTGCAGCAAATCAATAACTCCGCAATGCAACAAATTGAAAATCTAGAGAATACGATTCTCAGAAAACAAACCGTTATGGGATACAGTTGGCATGGTGGCGTCGTAAAGTTCATGATGCCAAAGGTGAAAAAGGATATACCATCTGTCCCTATTACAATAAATGTAGATGTAGATGGTGATAACCATGAGTTTCATTTCATTGCGAGCAGGATTAAATAATATTACCCATCATCGTTGCTGTAAAAGCAGATGGCATTAGTATGAATGTTCTTCTCTTTCTCGGGTCAGGAATCTCTCTTCAAACAGGGTTGCCAAAATCTAATGAGATTTTGGAGCAACTTCTCTATGGAGAATGGCATGGCCACACAGATGAACTGTACTATAAAGGCTTGCACCATAATGAGGTGTTTCGGCAAGATGATTGGGTGCTTGCAATACAGCCTATGTTAATATGGCTTCGAGAACATGGAGATTGCTATTTTAAAGACAAATTTCAAAAAGAAACAACCTATGAAGATTTATATTTTATGGCCAAGCAAATAGAGGATGAATGCTATGGGGAAGTCTATAATCCGGCAGTCTCGTTATTTGTCTTAGAAATGCAGAGAAAGTTTGAGAAACTCGGCTTTAAACGAATTGGTCATGATGAAGTGGTGAAAATGGGCCAAATCGCAAGGCGCTCCTGCCATTTTATAGAATGTGTTCTTTGGCATCTTCTATCTACTGATAAGCCTCCCACAGGAATTTCATTTTTACTTGAAATTGCCCAAAATGACCAGGTTGAACATCTTGATATTGTCACTACAAACCACGATCTTCTTATAGAGAGATTTCTGGAATCTAATCGTATTCCATACACGGATGGTTTTGTCGATGAAGATGGTGACATCAAGTACTATGATCGGTTTCAAAGAGATGTCAGGCACAGAGTTTCGCTCTTGAAATTACATGGATCAATCGATTGGTATTTATTTGAACGAAATGTAGATCAGGTTTCCTACGCTTGTTTAGGAAAGACACCGAATCAAGATGTCTGGCATGCAAGGGATGCGTTGAATCAAATAGTCCATAATTACAGAGGGCGACCGGTGTTTTTGCCTGGAACGTATAATAAATTTGTTAATTACAATTATGGAATCTATTTCGATATGCAATCTATATTCCGCGAACGTCTTGATTTCAATAATTTAATAATAATGAGCGGATATGGCTGGAATGATAAGTTGATAAACCACAGGATTATTGAATGGCTAAGGTCTTCTGATCTAAATCGGCTATTGATATTTCATGCATATCCTGAAAACGAATTACGAGACAGATCAAGGAGTGGGCTGTATCTACTGTATGACGATCTTGTGAGTGATGAAAAATTGGTTCCCATTAGAAAGTGGTTTCAAGATGCAAAGATTTCTGATGTCATTCCCTATCTTGCAGAATGAGAATACACATGTATTTATTCGCAAGGGACGATTGGGACAATTGCAAACCTTAAAACATTCTCCCCATCCACCACTACAAAGCCCCGGGCGGAAGGGCGACGCTCCTGATGAGCCGCTACTTAGGAAAATACTAATGTATCTCTCTGTTCACCAACTCTCTCCAATTGCCACACCAAGCACCGTAGGTGCGGCAAGGCAATAGCCTGCGGCAAGCGAACCGCCGCCGCAGGAAACAAATAAAAAAAACTCAAGCCCTGTAAGGGCGGAAGAGAACTCGGTACGGACCGGGGACATTGGTTACAGAATAGACCGGGCACATGGGTAACACTTTTCCGGTAAGGCATGGTGCATTTTGAGGAATATTCAATCTCATTTCTTGCGCCCTTACAGGGCTTGAGGTTTTGGGGACGGCGACCCAGCCTGGCACCCTTCGCCCGCCGTTGGCGGTCTCGGGCTTAGGCTGGGCTATTGCCTTTCGCCCCTATGGGGCTTGGTTTTCCGCATTTGAGAAGCCAGGTGGATAGGGAGATACAAGGGTAATTGAAAAAGACGACGGTTCGGCATGAGTCTCACTCTCCCTCTTACGCACCTTCGGTGCTTGGTGTGTTCGTTTGAAGAGTCGGTGGATGGAGAGATACGTATGTAATTTAGAAAAAAACGGCTCGTCCCGACCCTGGCGGGATTCGCTCTCCCGTACGCAGGCAAACAAGTTGTCCGCGCCGCCGTTGGCGGGGAGAAAGGAGAAAGTGGATGGGGAGATACAGAGAAAAAAACGAAACAATGCCGATTCCATGACAGAATCGGCATTGTGCATTTTTTCTTTTTTACGCCGGGCCCAAAGGGCGGCGTTATGTTTTTAGCGTGAGTAGAACTCGATGACCAGCGACATTTCGCAGATTACCGGGACTTCATCCCGTTTGGGATAATACTTCATATTGACGGTCATCTCTTCTTTGTTGACTTCCAAATAGCCCGGGGCCTCTTCGGCGTTGAAGAGTGAGTCTTTGAAGCAAATCATGTTCTTGCTTTTTTCGGCGATGGCGATGGTATCCCCAACGCGGACACGGAAAGAGGGGATATTGACGCTTTTACCGTTGACGGTGATGTGTTTGTGCGAAACATACTGCCGGGCGGCATAAATGGTGCGCGCCAAACCGCTACGCAGCACGACGGCATCCAGACGGCTTTCCAGAAGCTGAATCAGCAGATCGGCGGTGTTGCCTGTCTTTTTCTGGGCGCGCGCGAAATAGTTGCGCATCTGGCGCTCGTGAATGTTGTACTGAGCGCGCAGGCGCTGCTTTTCCATCAACTGTTCTTTGTAGTCGGAAACTTTGCGGCCGGGACGCTGGCTCGGCCCATGCTGTCCGGGGGGATAAGGCCGCTTGTTCATGTACTTGCCGGCTTTGGGAGTAAGGGCGAGTCCCAAGGCCCGCGATCTTTTAACGGGTTTGATTCTGTAACCTGTATTCATGAGATCCTCGTGAAACTTAGCTTTCTGTTCTCAGTGCTACCCAATCACGCCGGAATCCGGAAGAAAGGGCACATTCCATGAATGACATGGAATCGGCGCGGTAAGCGAACTTATCCGGCCGCACTTCCTAAAACCGCATTCAATATGAATGTGGTTGGCTTAACGTTTTGGTGGTATACCGGCTGTAATCGAGATTGCCGAGTACAGCTGACTACGCACAATTCGCCCGCCGCCGTAATGGTACGGCGGTTACAATGGCACGGAGGATAGTAGGGCTTATGGGGCATCCGGTCAAAGTGACGCCCAAGGAATGCGCTATCCGGCGTTCACATGGCCGTCCGGGCTGAGGTGCGGGATTGAGCGTAACAAGTCTTGGTTTAGGACTTGGATTTATGTAACTATCTTGAAATACTTGGCTTAGGGGGTAATCTGCAAGCCTTGCCATGGAACGGACCTATCAATGACCGAGAACGCCATTCATATCCTGGAAGAGAGCATTGTCCGGCGGGCCGACCGCCGGGACCTGCATGTCAGTCTCAATCATCTGCGTTATGCGCTCAATGAATTCTTCCGGCATATTCCCGAATCGGCCCGTGGCAAAGCGTTGTTTGTCGGTGTGGGGCATGGGCACGATGCCATGCTGGCGCTGCTCAATGGCTATGTTCAGTCTGTGGTTGGTGTGGATACCTATGGCGATGAAGAGGGCGGGGAAGAAGGCAACGACGCTGTTGATTACCAAGAACTTCAAGACCTGATCGACAAATGTGGTGTGCGGGACCGGTTTGTCGTCCACAAAGAGACTGTGCAATCTTATCTGGCGGCTACGCAGGAACGCTTCGATTTAATTGTCTGCGCCGATGTGCTGCATCATATCTTTGAGACAACGGAACTGCTTAGCCGGAGCTCGAGTTTCGAACCGGCGGCGCAGCTCTTCAATGAATTTGCCAAAGTGTCGAATCCCAACGCTTGTGTGGCGATCTCCGAATTTCAGCGCCATGGTTTGCGGCCGTTCTTGAAACAGATTGGTATTCTAAAGGGCCATGTGTATTACACGCATAAGCAACCATGGAGCGAATGGAGAAAAGCCGGTGAGGCTTCATCGTGGAAGTTACACCAGCTGGTCAACTACATTCCGTATGCATTTCGCAATCAACAATGGTTTTGGTCTCCCTTTTGGGGACGTTATACATTGTGCGACCGATACTATCTCTTTTTGACAAAAAAATGACTCAGAAAAATCCCAAACGTATTGCGCTTATTTTTGGAACACGTCCGGAAGCTATCAAAATGGCTCCTGTGATTAAGGCTCTAAAAAACCGCTCGCAAGATTTTGAACCGATTCTTATTGCCACGGCCCAACACCGCCAATTGCTCGATCAAGTGTTGGATGTTTTTGAATTGACGCCGGATATCGATCTGGACCTCATGCAGGACAATCAATCTTTGGCGGGATTTTCATCCCGGGCCATACAGGCTTTAGGCGATTGTCTGCATAGTACAAAACCTGATGCTGTATTGGTGCAAGGCGATACAACAACCGCGTTTATTGGGGCGTTGGCGGCTTTTTATGAGCATATCCCGGTGGGGCATGTGGAAGCGGGATTGCGTACGTATAATTTCGAGGCTCCTTGGCCGGAAGAAATGAACCGGCGGTTGATTGCGCCCATGGCCCGTTGGTGTTTTGCACCGATGCCTTCGGCACGTCAAAATTTGCTGGCCGAGCATATTCCCGATGCGCGCATCTTTGTTACCGGAAATACCGTAATCGACGCCTTGCTTATAACAGCCGGGCATGTTGAGAAGCATCCTCCTCAAATTCCCGGTCTGAAGGATGATGTTTTACAGCATCCGAAAATGATTTTGGTTACCGGACACCGGCGGGAGAGTTTTGGCGAACCGTTTGAAAACATCTGTAAGGCTTTGCGGGAGATTGCAGAAACTCATTCCGACGTGGCGATTATCTATCCTCTGCATCTCAATCCGAATGTAAAAGATGTCGCGCAGACCATTTTGGCGGGACATCCGCGCATTCACCTGCTTGAGCCTTTGGCCTATGGTCCTTTCGTTCGTTTGTTGAAAGATTGCCGGTTTCTCATTACCGATTCAGGCGGGCTGCAAGAAGAAGCGCCCGCATTGGGCAAGCCGGTTTTAGTAACACGGGAAACGACGGAGAGACCGGAGGCTGTTGAGGCAGGAAATTCGATTTTAACCGGTTCGGACCGGGAGAAGATTGTTTCGTGTGCTTCCCGTCTTTTAGAAGATGAGGCCGAGTATCAGAAAATGGCACAGGCCGGGAGCCCCTTTGGCGATGGGAAAGCCGCTGAACGGATTGTAGATATTCTGCATTTGAAATGGGATGTTTGATTTCCGGAATTGATTAAATCAAAACGCCCGGGATTCGTGATCGAGTCCCGGGCGTTTCTGCTTTTGCCAGCTAACGTGAAATGTTTGTTTAGCGTTGTTGCAAGACAGCGCCATCCGCTGCGGAAGATACCTGTTGAGCGTAGCGGGCGATCACGCCTTTCTTGATTTTGGCTTCCGGCTGTTTCCAAGCCGCCTTACGTTTGGCGAGTTCTTCATCCGAAAGTTTGACATTCAAGGTTCTGGCCGGAATGTCAATTTGGATAATGTCGCCATCCTGGAGCAAGCCAATCGGGCCGCCTTCCATGGCTTCCGGTGAGATATGGCCGATGCTGGCGCCGGTGGTTGCGCCTGAGAAACGGCCATCCGTGATTAATGCCACAGCGCTGTCTTGGCCCATGCCTTTAACCGCGGATGTGGGAGTCAACATCTCAGGCATACCCGGACCGCCTTTGGGGCCTTCATAACGAATCACAACCACATCGCCATCTTGGATCTTCTTGCCGAAGATGGCCTCTACGGCCTCATCTTCGCTATTGAATATGCGTGCCGGACCTTCGTGTTGGAGCATTTCCGGCTTAACCGCCGAGGCTTTCACGATGCTGCCATCGGGAGCCAGGTTGCCATAAAGCGTGGCCAGACCGCCTTTGTCATGCACCGGCTTGGCGCAAGTCTGAATCACATCCGCTTTGCCCAAACCTTCAGGATAGGCGTTGATGTTCTTGCCTATGGTATTGCCGGTAACCGTAAGCGCATTTGTATCGATCAATTGGTTCTTTGCCAATTCACGCAGGACTGCGGGAATACCGCCCGCGGCATGCAGGTCTTCAATATGCCAGGGACCGCCGGGGGACATACTGCACAGATGCGGCGTTTTCTCGCTGATGATATTGAAATCCTTTAGCCCGATTTCAATGCCCATTTCATATCCCAAGGCGGGGAGATGCAGAGCGGTGTTGGTTGAGCCGCCCAAAGCCACATCCAAAGCGATGGCATTCAAGAACGCTTCTTTAGTTAGGATGTCGCGGAAGGTGATGCCTTTGCTGACCAACTCCAGGATTTGCATTCCGGCGGCCTCGGCCAAGCGGAGACGTTCGGCAAAGACGGCGGGAATGGTGCCATTACCCGGCATTGCCACGCCCAGGGCTTCAGCCAGGCAGTTCATGGTGTTGGCGGTGAACATGCCTGAACAGGAACCGGCTCCCGGACATGCGTTGCAGCAGAACGATTCGAATTCCTCTTCGGACATCTTGCCCGATTTCGCAGGGGCAATGGCTGCAAAGACCTTATCCAAACCAACCTTTTCGCCTTGCGGATTGAGTCCGGCCAGCATCGGGCCGCCGGAAACCAGCAGGGCAGGGATATCCAAACGGGCCGCCGCCTGCAGCATACCGGGTGTGATTTTGTCGCAATCGGAAACCAATACGAGGCCGTCAAAGGGATGCCCCATGGCCATGATTTCCACGCTATCGGCAATGATTTCGCGGGAGACCAATGAGTAGCGCATTCCCACGTGATTCATCGCGATGCCATCACAAACGCCGATGGTGTTGAATTCGACCGGAGTGCCGCCTGCCATGAGTACGCCGCGCTTAACGGCAGCGGCAATTTTGTTCAGGTCCACATGACCCGGGATAATCTCGTTAAAACTATTGGCGATTCCAATAATGGGCCGCTTGAGACCTTCGGGACTGAGACCCGATGCATACCACAGCGAACGGTGAGGACCGCGTTCAACTCCGGTTTTCATGACATCACTTCGCATAATTCAGCACTCCAATCCGAACGGGTGTGCGATAAACGCACCTACACCGTTCAACGTTGCTCAATGTTTCTCATGTGTGGCAGGAATGGTGGGTCTCAACGCCGAACCGTAGCGACCGTGCCTTATCCAACAATGGATAAAAGAGTCCAACCAAGCACACTCTGACAATCATTCCATCAAATATGAGGTGGCTCGTATATCCCTTTACAGGCGGGAATACCAACACAACCAAAACAAGCCGAAAAGCGCTACCGGAAATTAGCTCTCTTCATCTTCCTTCTTGCGCCGTTCGGCATCGGCGATGATGTCTTTCGCGATTTCGTTCGGAACCTGCTCGTAATGTGCGAACACCATGGTGTATGTTCCGCGTCCACGCGTAATGGAGCGCAAATCAATTGGGTACCGGTACATCTCTGCCAGGGGAACCTGTGCGCGGATAATCTGTTTGCGGCCTTCCGAATCCATACCCATCACGCGTCCGCGGCGGCTGTTGAGGTCGCCCATGACATCGCCCATGTATTGTTCGGGGACTGTCACAACGACATCCATGATCGGCTCAAGCAGAACCGGATTGCAGCTTTCTTTGGCAACATTCCGGAAGCCCATTGAGCCGGCGATTTTGAACGCCATTTCCGAACTATCGACATCGTGAAACTTTCCATCGAATAATTCGCAAAAAACATCCACAACCGGGTATCCGGCGACGACACCACGTTCCATGGCTTCGAGAACGCCTTTTTCAACGGCTGGGACAAAGCGGCCGGGAATCGCGCCGCCAAAAATGCTGTCTTTAAATTCAAATCCTGCACTGCGTTCTTGTGGTTTCAGGCGGATGTGAACCTCGCCAAACTGACCGCGTCCACCGGATTGCTTCTTGTGACGGTAGCTTCCTTCGCCCGGTTTGGTGATCGTTTCACGATAGGCAACGCGTGGCGTAGCAAGTTCGATATTGAGTTTGAATTGATTTTTGAGCCGGTTTGAAACCAAATCGACTTGTTGTTCGCCCATGCATGATAAGACGAACTCTTTGGTCTCAGGATTTCGCTCATACTTCATGGTCGTATCGCCGGTAATGATACGGTTGATCCCGGTTCCGAGTTTGTCTTCATCGTTACGGTCAACCGCATGGATCGCCGTATGAACAGCAAATGGCGGACAAGCAACCGGAGGTAAGACTGCGGCTGCCTGCAAGGTCGAAAGCGTATCGCCGGCGCGCAGGCTATCGACTTTGGCAACGGCCACGATATCCCCGGGCAATGCACGGTTTACCGCATTTTGTTGACGTCCTGAAATAGCCATTAAGTGGCCGATTTTGACAGTGTCTTGTTGCGTACGGTTTTTGAGTTCGATATCGGCGGGCAGTATGCCGCTGAAGACGCGGATAAAGGATAACTGGCCTGCGAATGGATCTTGAGCAACTTTGAATACCAAGCCCAGTCCCGGGCCGTCTTGGGTGATATCCTGCTCAATCTCTTTATCGCCTTCAATTAATTGGACTTTGCCGCTTTCGATTGGATTCGGAATGTAGTTGATCATTCCGTCCAAAAGTGTCGAAATACCAACCAACTTTGTAGAGGATGTGCAGAAAACAGGGACGGCATCGCCTTTAACGACAGAGTCATGAATGTGTTTGCGAACTTCATCCATGCTGATCGAGCCGCCTTCCAAATACTTTTCCATCAGCGCTTCGTCGTTTTCGACAGCGACATCCATCAGTACTTCATGGTATTCCTCATATATGGCTTGTTCATCATCATTCAGTTCGTTCCGGTCTTTGACTTTTCCTTTTTCATTAAAGACCAGTGATTTTCCGCTGACCAAGTCTATAACGCCTGTAAAATTATCTTCCGCACCCACCGGAGCGCGCATCGGCACGAGTTTCATATTCAACTCGTCTTTTAGCTGTTCGATGCATTTGTTGTAGTCCGCATGTTCACGATCCATGCGATTGATGACGATGATGGCCGGAAGATTGTATTCCTTTATGTAATCCCAGATTCTCTCTGTTTCAACTTCTACGCCGGCTGTGGCATTAATAACAAGTATGGCCCCATCGGCCACTCGGAGGGCGCCCTTAATATCGCCTACGAAGTCGTAATAACCCGGAGTATCGATGAAGGTCAAACGGCTCTTTTCATATTCCATTTGGACGATTTTTGAGGCTAAAGAAAGTCCTTTTGCCTTTTCTTCATCCAGATAGTCGCAAAATGTATTTCCATCTTCGGTCTTACCGAGACGGTCGATATCACCATTCATATACAAAAAGGATTCAATTAAAGAGGTCTTACCCGAGCCATGGTGACCAACAATTGCAATGACACGTTTATTCTCAGCGGAAAACTCTTTCATCTGTGACGGCTCCTTCCAAGGAGGGGAATGATGGAATGAAAAGCGGTATTGCCCCGACCTATACCGGGTTAATCCCTAAGCATTGTAAAATCAGGATGCTAACAGCCCGCTATTACTGGGGCAACCCACCTTGCAAAGTGGATGTTGCCGGGGCTTGCCGAGCCCTTGTGCGGTCTGACCTAAACCATTCATTGTGGAGAGGATTGGTGTACTTGCGGGCTACAGTTCCAGCGTCTCGCGCTGTATTTGGCAAAGCTGCTCAATACCCTGTCCGGCAAGTGCCAACATGCGGTCTAGACATTCCCGATTAAAGGGCCTTTCTTCAGCCGTTCCCTGAAGTTCAATGAATTCACCCGTACCTGCCATGACCACGTTAAAATCAACATCGGCTGCGGAATCTTCCGCATAACAAAGGTCCAAAAGACATTCGCCGTTCACGATGCCAACGCTGGTTGCTGCTACCAAATCGCGTATCGGATAGGACGAAATCAGCTCGGCCTTACGCATCCATGAAACCGCGTCATGCAAAGCAATCATGGCTCCTGTGATTGATGCGGTGCGCGTCCCGCCATCGGCTTGGATCACATCACAATCCAGAATGATTGTGCGTTCACCTAAAGCTTTGAAGTCGATAACCGCCCGCAATGACCTTCCGATAAGACGTTGGATCTCGCGAGCTCTTCCACCCCGGTTGCTATCGCGTGGAGAACGCGATTTTGTCGATTTGGGCAGCATGGCGTATTCGGCCGTTACCCAGCCCCGTCCTGAACCATTGAGGAATTCCGGCACCCCATCCTCAACAGAGGCCGAGCACAGAATTTTCGTTTTGCCGGTGGAAATCAAACAGGATCCTTCTGCAAAATCCAAATAATCTCTTTCGATGCGAATCGGGCGGAGTTCATCCGGGCGGCGTCCATCAATACGTGGCATTCTCGTTCCTTGGCGCTTATTGAAGTCTTTTTTTGCCGCCAAATCGGGGCTTCTTACACTATAGGGCAGGTAGCGCATCGTAGGCCAGAGCGTTGTGGATAAAATTTTCAGTCTCTAGGCAATTTCCTGGGCTTATTCTGAATAATTATCCTTTTATTGAATCAAAATGCTGCTTCGATTTGCAGTGGAATTGAAGCAGCACCCCTATTCCAATACTTGCTTAATGGTGTCAAAGTGATGGTGTATTGCGCAGGTACGTTTACTGTGTATATGCCACTGCTTCCAAATGAAAGTACATTCGTTCCTGTGATAACCTTCGATATATTTCGAGGACCTTCAATTTCAACAAGATAGGCGACCGCACCTTCGACGGCCGTAAATGAAATATCCGCGTTGTTAAATTGGCCGATGCTTAAATTATATGTAAGAGTAGGGATGTTGATATAAATCGGATCTCCCGAGACGCCTGCATTATTCGGGCGAATATCAATCCTTATAAAACCGGGTCTGCCAGTTTCGGTGAAAATCGGTTTTCTATCGATGCTTTCCTGCACGGCTCCGATAGCATAACGGAAATCCGTGCCGTCGATCTTTCCATCGGTGTTGAGGTCGGCACGCAGTAGATAATCGTCCATCCATGCCGTGGCTTGCCAGCGTCCTGCAATTTGAAAAATATCGCGGCTCTCTAAAAGTCCATTGCCGTCCACATCCGGATTGGGCAGTTGTTCGGGGTTGGGTGTGGGAGTCATGACGGTCGTTAACTCGATTTGTGAATTATATACTGCGCTGCTCCTACCCTCACCATCCAATGTCTGGATTGACCATGTGAATACTCCAATTCCGGGATAACGTGCGGGGCGGCCATCGTCTTCTGAAGTTCCACCGTTTTTTTCATCATCTGGATGGACAAATGGGCGAATCCAAGTCAAGGATCGGTTTGAGTCATATGGATAACTATCTGACGGACCATCAATGTGAAAGTAGTAGGTAACCGGTTCCGTCGCTTCCACGGCATCCCAAGATATTTTAATTTTGAACTGGTCTCCGATATAAATCGGCAACTGCACCGGATGTGGCGTCTCGTTCAGAAGCACTTGTATGTTTTGGGGCAGGCGAACCGCCGGTGTTGGTGTTAATGAAGGTGAGGGAGTGGGAGACGGCGTAGAGGTAGGAATCGGTGTAGAAGTTGGGGTTTCCGTAACCGTAATGGGTGTTGCTGTCGGTGTTTCCTGGCTATAAATCGATGCCGGTACAATGGCCCACGCCGCAATGATGAATGAGAAGATTGATATTCTTTTAAGCATTAGATGAACTCGCCGCGGTGTCAGACTTCCCCGCCTTTTCTTTCATTCTATTGTCGATAGGTAACGGGCGGAAATTATCATAATTGCAGGCCTTCGTCACCTAAAATCATTTTGTCTATGCGGTGGCATTGCCCACAACCAATTCTAATAGCGCCAGGGCCAGCGCTGCAATTAACATAGCGCCTACGAGCGATGCCGGGCCGGATGACCATGCTTTTGCCGCTTCACTTTGTGAACGCAGTTTCTCGACCGATAAACCGAGATTTCCAAGCCGTGTGATATCAGCATCGGTGATCTGGCGGGGATCGCGTTCCCAGCGTTCCTGAACCCATGAAGGCTGAAGAGTAAGTTTATACTCATGGCGCAAAAGGTCTTTTAGCGATTCAAGAATCCAAGGGGCGAATTCCGGCTTCCGGAGAATTTGATTGATATCCAAATCCGCCAAGATTAAAGTCCCTTGGCCGATTTGATGCCGGGAGAGGAGGTGGCGGTTGGCATCCATCTCTTCCTGCCAAATCAATACCTGTCCTTGACCGGTCTCTCCACAGAGTACAGAGCCATCCGGACTATTTTCACGTTTCCAGAGCGCTTCGGACCATGGCCTTAAAACCTGCGCCAAACCATCCCCCTGCCGCCATGAGGTTTCTATTTCCCCCATTCGTTGACCGGAGCGAGTCCACGTCCACCCCAAAGGCCCCTCAAGGAACGCAGCCACAGAATCGGATGCGGGCGCCCATTGTTGACTTGGAATAATGAGAACACACATACCACCCTGTTCAACCGCTTGAACGCCTTGTTCAAATAAGATCGGTGTGGTTCGTGCGTATTGCCCGTCAATTACCAAAAGAGGAGAATTTTCTCGTTGTGTGCCGCCGCCACCGGTGCCCAGCATCTCGCCTAAAGGCAAAGGGCTGAAAAATGAGATTCCTTCGGTGGATGGGCGCATAGCCAAGACCAATGGACGCAATGTCTTTCCCGTGGCCAAGACGCCGACGGGATAATCGGAAAAAACAGGCGTATTCAACTTCTGACTATCGAGTACCCGGCCATTGTTTACTAGTTGAACTTCGATGCTTGCCAGCCGCCGGTTCGGAGATGAAGGATCTTCGGTGGCAATCGTATCGATGGGGATGAGAAGCCGTTCATCGCGCGTGGCGGTCAAATTGGGGGAGATTTCGGGGGTGGCCTCAATTGTTTTATCCAACAATGGTGCTTCGCCCTCCTGCGGACCGATTACCCGCAACTGCAAGGAATCCACTGCGCTACCGGAGGGTTCATGAATGCGGATGACAATTTCGGCTTCGCTTCCACTTCCCCAAGGTTGAGGAGTGGTTTCCACAAAACTAAGCCACGGAAGCACTTCCATTTCTGAAGGGATTGCGGCTGCCCGGAATATCGTGCGTTTGGGTAGTGGCTGTGGTGTGGGATTTTCCAGCCAGGGATGCCACGTTGAACGTTGACGGTCGGTGATGAATAGAATCGGAGGTGAAATGGGTGCATCACCCTCTATTTTCCGAATCGCTTCATCCAAAGGCCCGGTGATTGTCCTTTGCTCCAAATCGCCCAGCCGCGCGGCGAGGACCGATTGATTTTGTGTGGCTTCGATTTTTACGATTTGCGGCGTTGAAGGGATATCTCCACGCCACCCCCAGATATCCCATGCCTGTGTGTCGCGGGCGGAGGCGATGACTTCTTCGACGGCTAACAAGGCCTTGCTGGCTGCCGAAGCCGCTTTTTTCGGATTGCCCATGGATGACGTCAGGTCGATTAGAAGGATGCTTGTATTACCGGTCTCTTGGGCCGCACCGGCCGAGGCGGCGGATTCCCACCGTGGACCGGCCATCGCCAAAATGACAGCTGTTATTAAAAGAGTACGGATGATTAACAGCAGAATTTCTTGTGCACGCCGGGATAGCCACCGGCGCGGCTCCGATTCCTGCAGAAAATTAAAAAGTCCGAATGGAATATCTTCTACATGCTCAGGTGTCCGCCGGCGGAGTATCCAAGGCAGACTTGCCGCCAGAATTCCCCAAAGCATCCATGGATAGGTGAAAAAGATCATAAAAGTGTCTCATTCCGGTTGTACGCGCGTTGCCAATACAAATGGAGGCAAACGTCTTTTGTGGAGTCGTCAACCGGTAAAATCGTTTCTCTCGGTTGCCTGTTTGGCAGCCGCACCGGAAATCGAGTTCTCCGGAAGCGGAGTATTCGGCACGGTATCGTCGTACTCTTCTAACAAAATCCGCAAAGCCACTGTACCGCTAATACCCCACCAAATGGCAGGAACAATAAGCAGTAACGGCGGTATGAATATCGATACAAGCAGCCAGAGTATTACGAATACAAGGCTGCATAGTGACATCAGCGGCCGCATCAGCACCGCTAGACATGCACGCTTTAAGGTCGTTCCAAAGCCTTTTGACTGATGAACCGTAAAAACAAAAAAGTATTGAGCGGCCATCACGTAAAGAGTCATGATCCACAAGCATATGCCTGCGGGAATGAATGTCCATAAACCGTATTCCGCGGTTTTAAGAATATAGAACAGAACGCTGAAACCAATAGGCAAGGCCAAAAGAACGTAACCCCAGCCAAACAGCAAGCCACGGATAAAATATATTTTGTATCCTTCCCAGAATACCCGGGGGCTGGGATCTTCAAAGGAAATTAGGCGGTCCGCATAATAACAAAGAGCGCATGTCGCCAAAGGTGCACCAATGATAGGCAATGGCAAGCAACATCCCACGACCCAGAAGAGATTTACGAGCAGGTTTTGTCCCAAATCATCATAAAAATGGAACCATGTAACTCGTAAAAATCTTCCGGTCACCGTACACACCTTTCGAGTTAGGATCCCCCGATGATTGTATAGGGGAGCGTGCAAAAATCTTCAAATCGAGACTACTGCGAAGATTTTGACCACGCCTGGCGGAGAGTATCGACTTCACGGATAGACGGCGAGAGTTGTTCTACGATATTCAACTCATCGAGCGCTTTTCGATCATCCCCTTGGATACGATAAAGTTTGGCTTGATCCAAATGTAACAAGGGCTGATCGGGATCCAGCCGTATGGCTTCCGACAAAGTTTCCTGCGCTTCTTGTGTTTTGCCTGAATGGACCAACGCCAGGGCTAGATTGCGGCGGTATACGGTTGCGATGGGATTATAGCGGACCGCTTGTTTGAAATATTCCGCCGCCTTCTCATAGTCTTGTTCGGCAAAAGCCAGCAGCCCCAGTTGATTGTATGCCTCATGATAATCCGGGCGCCTATCGATGGCTTCTTGGAGGTTCTTTTTGGCAAGCGCAGTATCTCCCGCTTTCACCTGGTCAATTGCTTTGGCGAAAGCATCTTCTTTTTGGGAAGTCCCGCAGCCCATCAACACCAATGCCGAGAAAACTGCCGTTACCAAAATCGCCGTCAGCCGGAACGTTTGCGGTTGGAAATTTTGGGATACAGGAACAACCGCCGTTTTTTCAAACGGGAAGACATTGTCTTGAATTGATTCGATGCAAGCGGCTTTAGGACCGGTCAGGAGACGAGTCACAGGCCAAAGCCTCCTTTGGCTTTGGGACGCAGAAGCATGGCCCGTTCAAGTCCCGCCAGGTCTTGGAATACTTCCGGCTCCTCAAAAGTGTTGCTTCGGCGTTGTAGCAATCCCCTAATGGGGGCAACGAGTGTTGGATCAAGTTCAAAGAGGATGGCGCCTTTGGGGGCCAGAAATTGTGCGCCACTATCGATGATTGTGCGGTAGAAATTGAGTCCGTCGCGGCCGCCATCCAATGCCGCGTGCGGTTCATAATCCTTAATTTGAGAAGGAAGTTTGGCAATGTCTGTGGATTTAATATAAGGCGGATTAATAATTAGAAGATCGAAATTGTTGGCCAAGGCTTCCCGGTAGGGATGAAACATATTGCCTTCGCGGAATTCAATTAGTTTGCTGACATCGTGTTTGCGGGCATTGTATTCGGCGACTTTTATGGCATTGTTTGAAATATCCGTAGCAAAAAATTCCCCGTCGCCCAGTTCCATAATCAGGCTGATTATGATGCAACCGCATCCTGTGCATAACTCGCCTATTTTGGGATCGTCATTCTCCGCAAGAAAATCCAGAGCTTTTTCAACCAATAATTCTGACTCCGGACGTGGAATGAAGACGCCTTTTTGAATACCAAACTCGTGGGAATAAAATTCGATGCTTTCAGTGAGGTAAGCCATCGGCTCACCTGCAGCCCGGCGAGCCAGGCAATTTTTGAATGTCGCTTCTTCTTCGGCTGTTAAGGCACGATCAGCCGCTCCCAGCACTGCGCTACGAGGTTGTTTGGTCGCTTTTGCCAGAATCATCTCACAAGAGAGCTGGGGAGATTCGACCTTCTTCTGCTCCAATATAAACGCACCTTTAGTAAGTGCCTCATGCAAATTCATAGTCTTTATACACTTTCACGCAGGTATGTAATTCGCCACAACCACAAGGCATACGCGTATAGGTTTTCCTCTGAGCCTTAGTGACAATCCCTCAAAGCTGATCAGTGCTAAGATCTTAATACATCAGGACTTCCGCGCAAGCCGGATTGCCGGTCGATGCCCGGAAAGTGGTATCGCCTGAAAACCGGCAGTCAGTCTACTTCGATTGACCAAGCAGGCGAAGGCGTTCCTCAGCCGCCAAAGCCTCGATTAGTTCGTCAAGTTCACCTTCCAAAACAGATTGCAGCCGGTGAGTTGTAAAGCCAATTCGATGGTCGGTAATCCGGCCCTGGGGGAAATTATAGGTGCGGATTTTCTCGCTTCGGTCCCCGCTGCCCACCATGCTGCGCCGTTCATCTTGGATTTTGGCGGCCTGTTTGGCCTTTTCCTGCTGCAATAGGCGGCTGCGCAAGACTTTTAGCGCCTTGGCCTTGTTTTTGTGTTGAGATTTTTCATCTTGGCAGGTGACCACGAGTCCCGTGGGAATGTGGGTTACCCGGACCGCCGAATCGGTTGTGTTAACGCTTTGGCCGCCGGGACCGGAGGAACGATAAACGTCGATCCGCAAATCGTCGGGATTGATCTCGTAGTCGACTTCTTCCGCCTCCGGCAATACGGCCACGGTCACGGTTGAGGTATGGATACGTCCACTGGCTTCCGTTTCGGGGACGCGCTGAACCCGGTGCACGCCACCTTCAAATTTCAATTTGCTGTATGAACCTACGCCCTGCACCAAATAGACGATTTCTTTGAATCCACCGATACCCGAGACGCTGCTGCTGGCCACATCAATTTTGTAGTTGTTTCTTTCGGCGAACCGGGAATACATCCGGAAAAGATCGCCTGAAAAAAGGCTGGCTTCATCACCCCCCGCGCCTGCGCGGATTTCCATGATGGTATTAGAGTTATCCGATGGATCTTTGGGCAACAAATGCACAAGCAATTTTTGATCGAGTTCTTTAAGCGTGTTTTTAAGGGGCGGTAGTTCTTGTTTGGCCATTTCCGCCAAATCTTCATCCCCGCTTTCCGCGGCCTGCTCATATTCGGCGATATCGGCTTCGATCTGTTGATAGTGGCGAAAATCGGCAATAACCGGGCGTAATTCGGCATGACGGCGCGCCAATGTCTGCATGAGATTTTGGTCACGGGAGGTTTCCGGAGCGGCTAGTTTCTGTTCGACCTCTTCAAACTGGGCCACAATATCCAATAGGCGTTTTTTCATTTTGAGCAGCGGATGTTTGTTTGAGAAATCCGCGGTTTCTATTCCAAATTATTGAAAGAAATAAGCTCCCCGGGAACGACAGACCAGAATAGTACTGAATCTCGCCGGTTCACGGAACGATGTCCCGGCCGCTAATCGGCCCTTACCAATACCGCCCAGGGATCGACCGGAGTCAGTTTTCCAAGGTGTTCCAGATTATGCTTCCATTGGCGCCTGGTTGTTTTGCCCGCCCTCGCAATTAGAACACAACCCGAACCTTGGGCCAAACGATCCGCTTCAAACCTATGGCCATCAGAATACACCCGCAAGATTGTATTCCAGTGCCCATTGGATCTAGCATGCGGATGTGAACCTTCGACCTGCTGTCCGGGAAGCAACATCTCTTGTTGCAGTTCTTTTGGAATTTCAGCTGCTAAAACATACCACACTCCTTCTACATCCAGGGGTGAGGGCTGCCTTTCTTGAATAAAACCTTTGCCATGCGAGCCGCGTGCCGATAACTGCTGCCGTCTGCGCCAAGGATTATCCTCTCCAACAAGCGTCGATAGATCGTGGTCGTCGCGGTGATCGATAATCAGTATCTTCCCGGCGTGAGTGGCCAACATCTGAGCCACGGCAAGTGCACCGGCTGCTCCTTGGCGGCCTGCCTGAACTCCGTGTATTACCAACGCGCCACCTACTCCTTGTGCCGGGCCGTCAACATAAGCGCGCGGGGCCGTGGAAGGATGTTTGTTGAAAAGGACTTTGGCCCAACGCATTTCGGCTTCTTCGGTTCCCAAGGTACTCGTCAGCGCATCGATTTCTGCCCGTACGCCTACTGGGATTGCGGCGTTTTGAATATCCAACTGGACAATCGTTTCTACAGGCAGGGCTAAATCTTCAGGGATACGTACAACCCTGCGCATCCGTCTAATGAACAAAGCCGATATCCAGGTCAACAGCAAAGTCGCTGTGCATAATACGGTCCAACCGGCCGTACCCAGCTGTCGATCCGGCAACCATGGCTGTCCCGGTTCCACCCAGACACTCCATACCGGCAAGCGGGCCGAGCGAATGGCATCCACACGGCGCTCACCCTCCAGATCGTTCAGTTGTTGCTCCATTTCTTCACGCACAGAACGTGCCTTGCTGACCTTTTCTTCCAGTTCCCCGATTTTTTTCAAAACCTCTTCGCGTTGCCGCTTCTGGTTATTTAGCAAGAATGTTTGCTGCCTTTTAACAGTAGGATTATTGGGACCGTGACGTGTGGTCAGCTCCTCAAGCTTTTCCTGCAAAGTTTCCTCTTCACTTTGCAGGCTTGTGAGAATGGAGGAACTCACGGCATTGGGGACAATCTCCAATAATCCGAAATCATCGACCGCATAACAACTTTCTAACCTTTCTTGAGCGCGTTGTTCCCGAGCCCGGGCTTCACTCAATTTACGGCGCATTTTGATGATGTCGTTACTAACCTCCGGGCTGGGCGCCTGGGGTTCTTCTTCAAAAGCATTGAGGTGGTGGACTAAACGCTCCCCATAATAGGCGGCCAGTTGACTTGAGATTTTCGCTTGATCGCTCCATGCGGCCACATACCAAACCGAACCGGTTGCATCGACGCCTATGACTTTTCCGTAAGGAGTATTGACCTCCATGCGGCCCGCCGGACGGACCGCAATATCCCAGCCGGGCAGGGCATCTTCGGCTTGAGGATCTGCCGAGCCCGAGAGCAAGTCATCAATTGGGGAAGGCGTTTCATTATTTTGAAGCCGGGCCTTGGTTTGATGCCACCACGAATCAAAATGATTTAGACGTTCTTTCCAATTGACAGTTTGTTGTTGTGTGGAGACCAACAACGCCACACTTTCAGGACGCCGGCTTTGGGCATCGTTGGTGCTGGAAGTAAGCCAAGCCACGGACCTGTACTGATCTGCTCCCGTGTACCACCATAAGGCCACAACTGGAAACCATAAGAGAATTAAAAAACAAAAGAGCATGGGAGAACGCAATGGAATGCGATGCATCCCACTCAATTCATAAACCCACCTACGACGCCACGCTCTTAGTGCACGCATTTTTAAATTACTACACCCATCATCCTCGTGGTTCGTGACCGGCATAAGTGCCGGTCACCGGTTGTGTAACCCTGCCACTTGATAAGTTTAAGGATATGAAGGCGATATTACAGGTCAAAGGCGAAAGATATTTTCTACGGGGCCGAAACCTGCACGATGCTTGGACTTGCCGATTTAAAAAGCGAATGGGATTGGAGAAGGCTTTTGGGATTTAGAATTGTGAGGAGGGGAGGATGTAAAGAATTGATTTATGGTGCCTACATGGTTTCAGCCGGATGGGAGACGCCAACGAGAATCCCCGGTTTGGGTGTTGGGCGGGTGTTGTCGTACTCGATCCAACGGCTCCCGTTCTCGAGAGGGTACCAGCGCAACGATTGCTGATTATCGCTATCCGTATTGACGAAGGTTTGCAAATAACTTCCGGCTTCCACAGAGCCGCTGTCCACAACCCGGGGATCGCCATTCGATGGTGCCAGGCCGACCGTTCCGGGTGGGAGAATAAAGCAGATATTACCGGGCCATAATTCCCGCTGGGCTCGTGGATCCTCAAGCAGAACATCCCGCGCGTTGGCGTACCAAACCTCCACGCGTTGTCCGATTCGGTCCACGACCGCCACATTGGCATTGCGCAGGCTGGCTTGCGGAGTAACGTTCGCCAAAATTTCGCGCAATTCTTTTCTGCTGTGCGGTCCTAAACCGACAACCTCCATTTTCCCGGCATGGACGAGACGAACCGGCTCCAGCGTTTCCACATAGATGGCATCGCTGGGATGCAGAGTGACATTAAAGACATGCGTAGAGGATGCTCCCGGGCTGAGGCGTCCCCTTTCGATAACCAACTCCGTAAATTCTGATTTTGTGCCATGCGCAAGTTTGCGGCGGACCAGGAGTCGAGGCCCAGCCTCCGGCAAAACATCCAATTCGCTTAAGAGTGAATCCAAACGGCTATCGGGAGGCAAAGGATAAGCGCCCGGATCCCGTACAGCGCCTGAAACCGCCACCGTTTTACTGTGACTGTGTGTGATGCGCGCCGTGACTTCCGGATTGAGCATATAGCCTTCTTCGATGAGGCGCTTCCGGATTGTCTGCGCCAATTCCTGCACGGTCAGGCCAAGGGCGTCAATTTGTTGTAAAAGTGGGTATGTGATAATGCCTTGCTGGACGATTGTGAATGGCCCACTTAATGTGGCTTCCCCGTCCACATTGATTTCCACCTCGTCTCCCGGACCGAGTGGGTGGGAGGGAAGCATGGCCGATTGAGCCACCAGTCCGGCGGCTAAGCATAAGGCGATCATATGGGTGATTGTTAAGGAAGCCTTCATACTGTCGTAACTCAAATCGTTCATTATACTTATCGACCTAGAAGCCCGGCCTCCTGAATCGCAAACGAAATTTTTCAGAGAATCCGGGAATATGAATCTTTGCGGTGCGGCAATGACCTACGAAACCGGCCGAACATGGAAGTTTGTAAAGTTGGCTCTACTTACAGCCTATACCGTGTTCATTTTTGGATTAATCAAACTCAGTGGCCTATGGAAACGCATTTGGGGTGGCCGCGAAGAAACGGCGGAGCAGCCGACCAATGAGTGAATCTCGTTTTGAATTCCTTCTTACCGATCTGGGGTATGCCGTTGAGTGGTATTTGCTGCTGACGGTCATCGGTTTGATTTTTTGGCCGTTGGTTTTCTTGGTATTCCGTCGGTGGCCGGAGCGTGGTCTGCTTTTATCACGTCCGCTGGGGCTGCTAATGCTTGGCTGGTCGGCATGGTTTTTATCGTGGGCCGTCAAAATACCCATGAGCCGTGCCGGATTGATTTGTTTGGCCGCTGTTTGGTTGGTGCTCTCGGCAGCTGTGGCCTGGCCGCGGCGTCAACGTTTATGGCGTGAAATCAAATCGGCAAGATGTTTCATATTATGGGCGGAAGTGCTCACGCTGTTTGCGTTTTTCTTTATGGTCCAAGTCCGCCGTTACGATCCCGATGTGGTTGGCACCGAGAAATATATGGATTTGGCTTTTTTCACCAGCCTGATTCGTGAAATCGGAGTTCCACCAAATGATATGTGGTTGGCCGGAGGTTCAATCAACTATCACTACGGCGGTTATTTTCTTTATAGCCTGCCCGCCAAACTGACAGGATTTATGCCCGGCTATGCCTACAATCTCTCTGTGGCCACCGTATTTGCGTTTGCAATTACAGCCAGCCTGGTGTTGGGGGGGATGCTTGGCGGCCGTTTGCGGTGGGGGGCTTTAACGGCTTTGGTCACATGTTGTATCGGCAATTTATTCGGTTTGACGGCTGTGCTTTCTCGTAATACGGGTCTTTATGTAGGAGATTTTTTGCGGAATACACCGCCGCTGCACAGCCTGCGTTATGGTTACCTATGGCGGGCTTCACGGATAATTCACGACGGCCCGCCGCCTCACAACGAAACAATTAATGAGTTCCCTTTCTTCTCATTTGTTTGGGCTGATTTGCATCCCCATGTTACGGCATTTGCCTGGGTGTTGGTGTTTTTGGCACTGGCCTATTGTGCATTTCAATCTCCGATCTGGAGCCGTCCACGTCTTGCCTTTCGCCGTTGGTTACGCGTCTTTTTGCCTTTGGCGATTATGCTTGCGGTTTCTGCGGCCATGTTGCCTATCACGAATCTTTTCGATTTGCCCACATTCGCAGGCGTGTATGGCCTTGTTGTAATTCTTAGCGCTTTTTTTGCCGCGCAAAAATTGGGGATTGAAAGAAAATCATCTGTGTGGCTTATTTTTATGGTCCTTGCCATAGGTTGCGCGGGTCTTTTTGCCGCTGTTCCACCGAAATTCTTCGGCCCGGATAAAGCGCCGGCCGGATTTAAAGTCGCAGGCATTATTGCCACGCTCTGTTCGCTCGGTTTGGGAGGATGGAGTTTTCGCAATTATTGGGGTGATTCTGCAAACGGTGCCAACAACAGTAATGAGCAAAAACCGGATGCAAATGCGAGTTCGGTGAGCCGACGTTTGCGGCCGTTTTCGCACCTAATTGCCTTTATGGCATTGCCCGCTCTGGGATTGGCCATAGGGGCGCCATTTTGGCTGAATTACAGTGCCCCGGCCCGGCCTGAAGGTCTTTTAGGAATCGCTCCCTATCGAAGCCAGTTCAGTGAATTCTTTACCGTTTTCGGATTTCATTTGACTGTTTTGCTCGGAGCAACAGCGGCTGGTGTTTTGGGTGAACGGCAATTTCAACTGCGCAAAGAAATACTTGCATTCGGCGCAATTGTATGCGCATTGATTTTTGCGGCTATGTGGGGACTCTCGGGCAGTCTTGTTGCCCCCGTGTTGCTGGCCCTGCTTATAGCAGGTGTGCTTTGGCTTATAAGTGTTGCGGCGCAAAGCCAACCGGATCGCAGTCTGCTCTTCGGTTTGACATTAGCTCTGATGGCTTTGGCTATTATGCTGGCCTGTGAATTCTTCTATTTCGTAGATAACTATGGTGTGAAACGTATGAATACATTATTCAAGTTTCACTACCAAGCGTGGATTTTGCTCGGGATTGCATTGCCGGTTTTGGTGCGTCATGTGTTTAAGCAAGGTTCGAAATATCCGGCCCGGATTGCTTTATTGATTCCCGGCGCTTTGCTTTTGTTGGGAGCGTTGATTGTTCCGGTCAGCTTTGCCCGGACCCTATTCGATCAACGTGTAATCCGCATTGGCGACGGCCCGAATGCTATGTGGCGGGCTCCCAATCTGGATGGTCAGTATTACATGAGACACGGCCATGCAGATGATTGGTATGTTGTGGATTATGTTATTCGTGAAATTCCCGGACATCCGGTTGTTTTAGAAGCCAGCGGTGGAGCTTATGGATACGAATCCATTCTTTCCGCCAATACCGGGACCATTGCGCTTGTCGGTTGGAAGAATCACGAGAATGTTTGGCGTGGCGGTGAGATGTGGGGAGAACTTATGGAGCGCGATGGAGTTATTAATAGCATTTATAATGCCGCTGATTTGGATTCGTTACGCGGGCATTTTGAACGTTATGGCATTGAGTATGTATTTGTGGGGAGCGTGGAGCGAGGCCGTTACCCGCAAGACAAATTGGCAAAATTCGATGCTTGGGAAGCGGTCGTGCGCTCACCCAATTCCGATCGCCAACGTTCCTCGGTTCTGTACCGAGTACCTGCCGATTGGCTCACGCCCGCGAATGGGTGAGGCAAGCGCCAAGTGACTTATGAAAATTGAAATCTCCGGCATGCCGGTGAATTCCTGAAGTTTTTCAACGACTACGATGTCAATAATTACTTTTTCGCCCACGTCTATACCGGATTCCGTTCGTTGTTTGCACGACCTATTAGGGCCTGAACTATATGCTGTGGGCGGTGTGATTCGTGATACGGTTGATGTTTTGTTGCGTGAAGGCGCCAATTTTGCGGAAAAAACCGTGGCGCAAGATTGGGACTTCGCTACGCCGCTACGTCCGCATGAAGTTATGAAGCGTCTTCGCAATGCAGGGGTAACTGCCGTCCCGGTGGGGATCGAACATGGAACGGTGGCCGCTGTGCTGGATGGTGTCCACTATGAGGTCACAACCTACAGGCACGATATCGAATATCTCGATGGACGGCATTGTGAGGTGAGATTTGCCGATCATATCGATGAAGATTTGCAGCGGCGTGATTTTACCGTCAACGCTATGGCTATGGATCTGCGAACGCTGGAAGTCTACGATCCTTTTAAGGGTATTTTGGATCTTCGGCGGAAACTCATTCGTACAGTCGGCGATCCGAATGAGCGTTTTTCTGAAGACCATCTACGCTTGGTCCGCGCGGCGCGTTTTGCGGCAAAACTCGAAGGTGAAATCGATTTACAAACCGAATTGGCCATGTGCGAGCATGCGCCAAAGATACAACGGATTGCTAATGAGCGTATCCGCGATGAACTGCTCAAACTTCTAGATTATCGAAAGCCCAGTTATGGGATCGAAATCCTTCGCCGTACCCATCTTCTAAAAGAAATTTTGCCGGAAGTCGATGCGTGTTTCGACGTTGGCCAGAATCAGTATCATTCGCATTGTGTCGGGTGGCATACTCTGAATAGCGTAGACGCCATGGATCAAAACTATCCATTTTTGCGATGGGTTTTGCTGTTGCACGATATCGGCAAACCGGTCTGCAAACAGTGGAACGAGGAACGGGGAGATTATGTCTTTTATCGGCATCAGCATGTCGGAGCGGGGATGGCGGAAAAAATCATGCACCGTCTGCATTTCTCCAACGCGGAAATCGCTCTCGCTACCAGTCTGATTTCCAATCATATGACGGCTTTGCATCCGAAGATGACGGCGGCCACAGCCCGGCGGCTGATGCGGCGGGTAGGACCTCAGCATATTCGGGATTTTCTTCGGATGCGTATCGCCGATCGGCGGGGAAACCTTAAGAAGACACGGCTTTTTGAAGATGGTTTTTTTGCATTCGTGCGCCACTGGCGGCGAATCGAACGTGAGGAAGATGCTTTGAAAGTCGCCGATTTGAGTGTGAGTGGACGCGACTTCATTGCATTGGGACTCAGTCCCGGACCGCTTTTCGGAGATTTGCTAGACGCTCTTTTGGAAATGGTGCTGGACGATCCATCTCTCAATCGCCGGGATTTGCTCCTGAAAGAGTTGTTTCTATTGCTGGAACAACGGGGAATTTCCTTTAAAATTGAGGCCGCCGAGCAAATGCTCCAAGCGGCCCGTTCCTAGTCCGTTATTGCCTCTGTTTTCTGTAGTCGATTTAGCAGGGGCGTTTCCTTCCCATTAACGAGCTGTAATTGCCCAAACAGATTCGATTTTGTGCCAGCTTTTCCCAATACCATATGTTGGGTGGGCAAATACTTCCATATCTTTGCCTGCTTTGTGGCAAAGACTTCCCATTTCCTGTATAGCCTGAAAATGGTTGTGGTGTTATGTAAGCCTCTTATTTTATTGATCTTATGATTTTATCTAGAAGTTGGCATATCGGCTGCAATAAGAGAAAAGCGTTAAGGATGAGAAGAAAAGAAACAAAAGGTCATGTATTTCTTGGAAAGCCTTCAATATGTGTTCACGCCAGCGGTTCGAGTGGCCTTATGTCTCTTCCTTGGCACGACGCTCTACCTGCTCTACCGCTGGGATGCTGAAGCGAACCGGGAAATAAAGAATACGGGAACAAGACAAAGCGATATGTTCGCTGTTTACCCGGGAGCGGCTGGTTTGGATACCTACAAAGCGCTGATGGCTGATCGGATCGATGAACCATTGGTAACCCCGGACCGGCACCCAAGCGTTGATGAGATGCAAAACTACCTTGACGCACTGCAAGAAAGTGGTGTTGAGAGTCTCGATAAAGTCTAGAATGGAGGTGATAATACTGCGTACCCTGACGGCGTTGGGCCGGGAGGCGGCGACCGTCAAAAGCAAGCAGAACCATTTGATTTGATTTGACTCGGGAAGGGAATGTGAGATGGACCACAACCCTTCCCACAAAAAACCTCCCTCAAAAATGCCCTCAACCCTGGGGGCCTGGTGCCCCGTTTGCGTCAGACTTTTGTCTGGCGCTTTTTTTTGTATTGGTTTTTGGATTGTTCTAGAGATGCTCTAAAAATCAAGAAAATTTGGGTGCGCCGAAATTGCCGAAGCCGAAGGCATACGTTTGACAAATGCCTCAACCTGAATGAGTGGGGAGTGAAAAGAAGCCGGGAATTTTGTGCAGGACTTTAATCGCCCATTATAAGTGCGGCTACGGCTTCATCCCGGGCCGTATAGGTGGGAATTACATCCATCAATCTGGTTGAGCCGAATACAGTCATAATCGGATTGGTTGGATCGATTAGCAAAACGGATTTTGCCCCGTTTTTTTGTACGCCTTGGAATCCATCCACCAACATGCCGATTCCGATGCTGGCTAACATGGTGATTCCCGAGAGGTCGACAAGAATTTTTTTGTGTTCTCTCGAAAGGCTCTTCATAAGGTCGGCCAAACGGGCTGCGGTGTTGATGACCAACTCCCCTTCGGCTGTCAGCGTGGTCACAGGGCCCGCATGACTAACATCCAAACTGAGTTCCGAATGCCCCAGGCTGCCTGATCTGACCTGCTTCTGCAGATGGCTGCTTTGATGATCGATAATGCGCAAGACATAACGCGCTCCACTCTCACGTCGTGTGACTTGAGCCTCGCGCTTTTCACGGGAATCCAAAATATCTTGAGCGGTCAACTCAACGCCTTCTTCTTCCGATTCCAAGGGGAGAATATGAAGCCGAGTTCCTTCCTGGAGTCTTTGCAAGCATTTGATTCTTCCCGAGTTGCCGCGAAATGAAGCAAAAGACAGAAAAAAGGGTTTATCCGAGCCGTCGATAATTGCCACACACGACTGTCCGGTTCCTTCTCCCTGCTTTAATAAGGCCATTTGGAATCTCCCTGCTTTCTTACAGCTGTCATCATCAAAGCAATGGTAGGCGGTTTAATTTGATGAGCAAGTCAAAGTAGAAACGATGATTGATTATCATGATTTAAAATGACATGTCGGCATGATGTCAATGTGAAATTGGGGGATGCGGTCAATTCAAATCATTTTCAAGCAAACCACATGTCTGTCACGAGCCGTTATGGTAGTCTTTGCGCATGATCCGAAGCATGACTGGTTATAGCAGTGTCAGGCGGGAACTTTCCGACCTGCGCCTCAAAATCGAACTCAAGACCTTGAATCACCGAACGTTCGACCTTCGCTATCATAGTTCGCGTTCGTTGTCACTTATGGAAGCCCCAATTCGGGACCGGCTGCAAAGTGTTATGCCCCGGGGACGAATTGAGATTGTCTTGCGCGGCGAGGCCAGCCAAGATTCCCGTGTCCAGATCAATACCAATCCCGAGTTAGCCGAACGCTATGCTGAGTCTTTGTCAGCGATTGCCAAGGTATTGCCTGAAACCGGCAAAATACGGCTTGAGCATGTCATCAGTCTTCCCGGCGTGTTTGAGATTGAAGAGTCGGACATCGATTACGAACAAATCAGCAATCCCGTCATGGAACTCTTGGATGAAGCTGTTAATCAGACTTTGGATATGCGCCGGGATGAAGGCCGTAACCTCGATGCGGAACTGCGTAGTATCTTGGATCGTATTGCCGACCTGAGCCTTTCGATTGAGGACAAACGTCCGGAAGTTTTGGCTTCGATGCGCGAAAAACTTCTGGAGCGAATCGACGAATGGAATTTGCAGGTTCAGATTGACGAGCAACGTATTGCGCAGGAAGTTGTGTTGCTCGCGGACCGTTCGGATATCCGTGAAGAGACGGCCCGGATGCAAAGCCATATTGAGCAATTTAAAGCGCTCTTGGACAACTGTGGCGACAGTGACGATTACGCTCCTGTTGGACGCCGCTTAGATTTCTTATGCCAGGAAATGTTCCGTGAAGTGAATACGATGGGCTCCAAGAGTCAGGCGGTGAGCATCACCAACCTTGTGTTGGAACTGAAAAGCTGCGTAGATCAGTTAAGAGAGCAGGTTCAAAACGTCGAGTAGTCAGAGTGGCGTGAACTTCGGGGAAAATCTGCGGAGGTTTAGATTATGCGTGTTGTACGACCGGAAGACGGCGGCGGTGGCGGCGGAGATTTCAATATGCCGGAAATTCCCACCCAACAGATCAAAAGAGCCGTTCTGCTGCTGGTGATTTTGATTTTGGTTTTCACCGGAATTCAACTCAAACCTTGGTTTACGGTTGGTCCGAACGAACAAGCCGTGGTTTTGCGGTTCGGCAAGTTTAACCGCCTGGTTAATCCGGGATTCCAATTCAAAATTCCTTTAATTGAGCAGGAATATATTGAAGCCGTCACGGAGAACAAACGTATCGAAATCGGCACCGATATTTCCGGCGGACAGAGTATGAACCGAGGTGACCGCTTAATGGTGACCGGTGATGGGGCGCTCGTGGTGGCATCTTTGCAGGTTCAATATCAGATTAGCGATCCATTTCTGTTTCGCTTTAATGCGCGCGATGCGGAAGCGACTTTACGCGATATCTCTGAATCGGCGATGCGGCAGATTATTGGTGACCGAGAGGTCGATGCGGTTTTGATTTATGGCCGGCAGGAGGTTGAAAGTCAGGTGCTGGCTCTGATCCAAGAGATATCTGACATGTACGAATTGGGCGCCTATGTCGTTCGTGTCCAACTTCAAGAAGTTGTGCCTCCATCTGAGGTGAAAGAAGCGTTCCAAAATGTTGTGAATGCGAAAGAAGAAAATGAGCAATTGATTCTTGCCGCTCAGGGATATCGTGAAGGCCGCATTCCTCAAGCCGAGGCCCAGGTGGCTCAAATCCTCAATAAAGCCAAAGGCTACCGGCAGGCCAAGATTGAGGAAGCCAAAGGCGATGTTCAGCGCTTCGATTCGCTTTTACGCGAGTACCGTTCGGCTGAAGATGTCACCCGGACGCGCCTCTATTTGGAAACGATGGAAAAAGTCCTAGACGGAAGAAAAATGGTAATCATTGAGGATACGGCGAAGACGCTTCCGCTGTTAAACGTAACGGAGATGATCGATGGCCGCTGAAACTCAAGCAAAATTTCCGCTGGGCAAACTGCTCGGCACTGCAATTCTGATTATCGCAGTCATCGTTGTCTCGCTTTGCGCCTTTGTGGTTGAAGAGGGCAAACAAGCTGTGGTGACACGCTTTGGAAAACCGGTTCGTGTTATCGCAGGGGCGCGCGAAGAGAGCGAACAGGAACGTATCCGGCAACAGATCGAAGACTACAATACGCAAAGTGAATCCGCTGTACGTCTCGATTTTGGAGCGGGATTGTACTTTAAAATCCCGTTTATGGACGTCGCTGAAGAGTTTGAGAGCCGGTTGCTCCAATACGATGCTCCGCCCGCCGATATTATGACTTTGGATAAAAAGCAGCTGGTTATGGATGTATTTGCCCGGTGGCGTATTTCCAATCCGCTGTTGTTCCGGCAGAGTGTCACCAATGAGACCATGGCCAAGGCCCGTCTAAAAGGTGTGATCGACTCAGTTATGCGCGCGGAATTAGCCCAATATAATTTTAATGAAATTATCCGCACTTCCAATCTGATTTTTGAGCGCGAGCGTGAAGATCCGCTCCCGGAATTGGTCACACAGATCGAAGTTGGCCGTTCCGAGATTATGAAACGGATAAGCGAATTGTGTGATATTCAAGGCAAACAATTTGGTGTGCGCATCACCGATGTGCGTAGCAAACAAGCGAACTTGCCTGATGAAAACCGATTGCGGGTTTATGCCCGGATGAACGAGGAACGGAAGCGCATCGCTACGCGTTGGAAAGAGCAAGGCAAAGCCGAAGCACTAAGAATCCAGGCTGAGACTGACCGTGAGGTCACGGTTATGATTGCCGAGGCCGAACGTGAAAAGCAGATTTTGATGGGGCAAGGTGATGCCGAAGCCATGGGAATTTATGCGCGGGGATTTGAAGATACGGATGCCGAGGGGGGCACGCACCATTATCTCGGTTACGAAAGCGATCCGGAATTCTTTAAATTTATGCGCCGTCTCAAAGCCTTAGAGACAATTAGCGATGTTACTTCGACCACGTTTATTTTATCGACCGATTCGGAACTCTTAGGTGTCTTAAAGAGTTCCACAAATTAGGATTCATAGATTTACGATTGACAAAGCAATGCGCGTACTTTTTCACTTAGGACGAAACCCGGAACTCTCGATTGCGGAAATCGCGCGGATTTTGACACTTCATGGTTTGAAAGCCGGAAATCCGTATCGTTCCGGTAGTGCGTTATGTGTGGACCTCCCGGGTTCGGCGGATTTTCAATCCTGGTTTTGGGAATTGGGCGGAACGATCCGAATCGCCGAGCAGGTTTGCCGGTTGGACAATGCTAATCCCGAACATGTGCTCGACAGTTGGCTGGCCGCCGATCCATTGGATGATTTAAGCCCTGGACGCAGTTGTATCGGATTTTCATTGTTATGCGATCCGAATTCGGACGATCCGCAGGACGATGACTCTCCCGGCCGAGCCCTGCGCCAGATTTTACGTCAGCTGGGCGAAGGAGCCAAAGAACGATTTGCCAAAGAGGGGCGTTCGTTGCGGTTTATTTTGCCCCGGGACGATTCGGATGTTCCTTGGCTGAGCAGCGCTCAGGCTGGTGAGGCCAAATTGCATAGAGATGGACGGGATCTTTTGATCGCCCGTGATTTGGATGGTCTTGCTCTCTATCGAACGATCTGGATTCAAGATTATGAAGGCCAAAGCCAGCGCGATTACGGCCGTCCGCACCGCGATACGGTGTCGGGGCTTTTGCCGCCGCAGTTGGCCCGGATTTTTGTAAATTTGGCCCGGGACAGCGAACAGAACAATCTGTTGGATCCATTTTGCGGAACAGGCGGTGTCTTATCGGAAGGCTGGCTTTTAAAGCAGAACATCACCGGAGCGGACCAGGATTTTCAAACCGTGCGTTATGCGCGGGCCAATCTGAAATGGCTCAGCAGTCAAAAACAATTTTCCGCGCCGGAAGGTGAAGACGAGCAGAAGATGCGCTGGATTCAGTCCGATGTGCGCAAACTGCGTAATGTTCTTGCTCCGCTCTCGATTTCCAGTGTAGCGACCGAGCCTTATTTAGGGCCACCGCAACGCGGGCCGTTGCCGGAGAATATTGCGGATAGTCTGATCGAAGAACTTACGGACCTCTATATTGAGGCGTTGGCTGAAATTCGCTCCCTGGTGCGTCCCGGCGGACGTGTTGTTTTTGTTGTCCCGTCATTCAAAGTGCGTGGGCAGGAAAAGCGGGCGATCCCGCGCCTGGCCCGCGAAGTGGATTTGTTGGGCTATCGCAAATTGAATCCGTATGAAGGCCTAGACCTCGGACCACCCAAGCATCTTGAGTACGCGCGTCAGGGGCAGGTTGTGGGCCGACGTGTTCTGTTGTTATGTGCATAATACGGGTTGGCCTACTGCGTCTATCGTTTTATGCTTAGCAGATGACAACCGCATTTGATCTGCCGGATATCCTTTTTGTGCTTATGCCGCCTGCCCGCGAGAACGGCAATGGCGATTGCATTGAACTGTCATTGGCGGTGTATGGCGGTCATGAAATGGTTCTTGCTTGGCCAACTTTGGAGGCAGGGGAAGCATGGCTGGCTTTGCATAAGGAGCCAGCCCGGATTCTCGAAATCGGTTGGGCCAGCCTTATGGGGATGATCGAAAGCCAAGATATCTCCGCAATTGCGTATGGGTTGAATCCGGGAGAAGGCACGCGGGATCCGATGCCCGAGGACCGGCTGGTCTGGAAGGTGTGATTTCTCGTTTGTTACGGAACCGCTGGGTGGAAAATAATCCTATTTGCAATCAAAACTGATGCCGGGTTTGCCTGCCTAATCCACGGTTGTACCCGGATCTTCAGGGCTGCTTTTGCCTGTGAAGAAACGGCGCAAGCGTGTCGTGAGCCTGGCGCGGGAAAGTAGATGGTTGATTTCGTTGATCTGTTCCCGGGAGGCAACCACCAGAGCGCGGTCGCCGGGTTGAAGCTCCGTATCACCGTGCGGTACGAGAATCTCATCACCCCGGATTACACCACCCAAAAGAACATCACGGGGCAGTATGCCGTGTTTCAATGCGCGGCCCACAACCGGGGAATCATCGGCGACAATGACTTCCATAGCCTCGGCGCGTGTCTCGCCCAGGCTGGCCACGGTAAGGATTTTCCCTTGGCGTACATAGCGCAAAATCGCATTGATTGTTGCCACCCGTGGATTGAGGGCCGCATCGATGGGGCGGATATGATGCATCAGCGGCATGTAATGCGATTTTCTTAAAATGGCGATGACTTTTTTTGCGCCTTGTTCTTTAGCCAACAGCGCGGAGAGAATGTTGTTCTCATCATCGGTCGATGCCGCTACAAAACCGTCCGCAGTGGCGACCCCGGCTTCGGCCAGGACGGTTATATCGGTTCCATCTGCGCAAAGAACGAGGCTGTCTTCGAGTTCATCCGCCAAACGGGCCGCGCGATCCTCGTTTTCTTCAACAAGAATCACGCGGACTCCGTCATCTTCCAACCGGGCGGCAAGATAGGCCCCCGCCCTGCTACCGCCCATAATCACGACCTTATTTAAGACACTATCTTTGACGCCTGCGATTTCATTGACCAATGACATCTCTTCGGCACGAACCATAAGCGAGAGATGGTCGTTTACGTGCAATGTTAAATCGCCTTTGGGAATGATGAGCTCATTGCGGCGCTGTACAGCGACCACGGTCAAACGAGCCTGCAAGCCGAGATCGGCGATTTGGGCCAGTTTGCGATTCACGAGAGGGGAATTGCTATTGAGATTGAGGCCAACCAACCGCATTCTCCCCTCGCCAAACTCATTGACCTCTGTCGCCACAGGGATTTGCAGAACTTCATGAACTTCGGCCGCGGCAACCTCATCGGGATTGATCAGCAGATCGATATCAAAGGCTTTGGCATACACATCGCGGCTGGGCAGGATATAGGCTTCTTTTCGTACCCGGGCGATGACGGTTGCCACGCCGTTCTTTTTGGCGAGGGCGCAAGACAGCATATTACATTCGTCTGAATCGCTGACTGCAATGAGCATATCGGCGGTTTGCAATCCGGCTTCTTCGAGAATGCGCAGACTTGCCCCGTTACCCTCAATACAAAGGACGTCGATATTATTTTCAATGTCAGCGGCGCGTTCCGCGGAAGCCTCGATCATGGTGACATCGTGGTCTTCGACAACAAAACGCGAGGCAAGTCCTTTGCCGACCTCCCCACCGCCTACAATGATGATTTTCATATTCTCAACTCCGCCCGAAACAGGGACGTATTCATTCTATTTCCTATGGCCTATAGGTTGCCCTTTCGCTGCACGGCCTGCCAGGAAAAGACGAAATGCCTGTTCGGTGGCATCGGATAGCAAAGCATCGGCCTCGAGCATGGCCCGGTCTAAAGGCATGGGGCCTGTGGTGATGGCCATAGCAGCCGTAACTCCCTGTTTATACAAGACTTGCCAACCATCTGCCAAGCAACCGGCCAGGGCGATGACAGGGATATTCTTTTCTGCGGCGGCCTGAGCCACACCGGCGGGGACCTTACCGTGGGCGGTACTGCCATCCAGACGTCCCTCTCCGGTCAGCACCAGATCAGCACCTTCCAGGGCCTCATAGAAACCGACTGTTTGAGCCACAGTCTGAAATCCGGGCGCCAAATGGGCGCCGGTGAACGCCACGAGGCCGCCACCCAACCCACCCGCGGCGCCCGAGCCGGGCAGGGTTAGAATATCTGTACCTAAATCTCTCTTGACGATTTGTGCAAACCTTTCCAACCAGCCATCCAATTCTTTCACCATCTCCGGTGACGCGCCTTTTTGCGGCCCATAAACAGCCGATGCGCCTTTGGGGCCGGTGAGCGGATTGTCCACATCGCACATCACGGTTATTTCGCAGGAGGCAAGACGCGGATCGGCATTTGAGGCGTCAATCCGGTCCAATTTCTCCAGGCTTGCGCCGGTTCCGTCCAACTCCTGACCGGCCTCATCCAGAAGTCTGTACCCCAATGCCCGGGCCATGCCTGCGCCGCCTTCGTTGGTGGCGCTGCCGCCGATGCCGATCAATATCTTTTTCGCGCCCCGGTCCAAGACGGCGCGGATACATTCGCCCGTGCCATAGGTGGAAGTATTCAGCGGATTGCGTTCCTCATCAGTTAGCATCCACAATCCCGAAGCCAGGGCCATCTCAACCACAAAAGTCTCGCAACCGCCCAACTTGCCGATTTTCGCCTGAGCCGGTCGGCCGAGGGGATCGTGCACTTCAGTCTGAAATATTTCTCCCTGGGTAGCATCGACCAGCGCTTGGATAGTCCCATCACCGCCATCGGCGACAGGAACCATGCGTACAACGGCGTCCGGTTGGACTTTATGAATTCCGCGCTGCATCGCCGCGCAGGCTTCCAGCGCGGTAAGACTCTCTTTGAAGGTGTTGGGCGCGGCCAAAATGGTAAGCGGGTGTTCCATAGAACTAGAGTACAGGCAGCGGCGCAGTCCGAATAGCGGAAGAGTTTTTTCGCCGTTGCAGAGTTCTGTGCGTATACTGTGCAATAACGTTGGATTTCCGTACTGAAACATGAAGGCCAAACGAACATATATAGAACTCGGAATTGCGTTGGCGGTGTTGGTATTTGCGTTCGTTTTGGTCTTGCCCAGATTCCGCAATGCGCAAGTCAAAGCGCGGCTTGTTCAGAAACAGTCGATGTTGCGTGAAGTGCTAGACGCGTGTATCGCCACGGAACAAAGGAAATTTGAGGAAGATTTAAACGAAGAATCAGCCAACTCCGGTCCCGCTGATGCTTTTGAGAAATACGGACTTGAATTTGTTCGGGGCGGAAAGGCGAACAGAGTATCCACACAGTATTTTTTATCCAAGAAAAGAGAAATGCCGTTTATTCTCTTGCGTCTGCGGATACCGGGTGAAGGCGAGGCTTCCGAGATTCTTTGGATCGTTTACGCGCCGGTCGACGAGAATGGGGTAGATGGGTGGTTTCATTATACTTATCCGCAGGAATCCATCGGTGCGCATCAGGAACAACTCATAAATACCGTTTCGCAAAAAGCGAGTGATTCCAATATAGACGCAAGTAATGCAGGCCTGAATTTTGCCCGGCGGTTTGCCTTTGATGTCACCAATGGTCTGCGTAGCCAAGGCGATGTAATGGTTTGGCGTTCCGAAAAAGGCGGTAGACATTCGGTTCCTTAGATATAAAATCTTGTGTAGTCAATCGATGTCTGGAGGGTGGTTTATGAATGATTTTGATGTAAATGCGGGGGCTGCGCCGGAAGAGGCGTTAAGCAATAAGGAACTGAAGAAATATCTGTCGTATCGGTTTTGGCCTGTTGTTTTTTTGATGGTGTTTACAGAAAATTTTTTGCTGGCGCTGTTACCGTGTTTGAATCTTGATTGGGGTATCATAATCTGGGGGCCTATCATATTTCCTATTTGGATGTTTATCTTTGCGTTCACTTTTTGGTACTATTTGCCCAAACGGATGAGGTGTTCATCTTGCGGAAAGCCTGCCTGCGGATGGCGTATTTTCTTTTCCAGTATGAGCGGTAAAGAATTCCTAATTACGAAGTGCGTGTATTGTGATGCACCTTTCCGCACAAAGTGGGATATGCCTTTCGGAAGCGAAGCCGAAAATACACCGAAAGGGATGCCTATTGAAATTGAGACCTGCCGAAAATGGCCTATCGGGATATTGTTGGTCTTTAACGCCGTGATCCTATTTACATCTCCATTTATATTTTCTTTGATCAAGAATGGCTTACCTTTCGACGCTGCTTTATTGAGTGCATTTGCGCACAGTCCCTATTATTTTCTGTTGGCAGCGGTTGGGGCTGTTTACGCCTATTTTATCTACCCAAAACTCATGCGTCCTAGTGCCCTGAACTCTACTTGGGACAATGTTCGGAATGATTCCGGCGAACGCTGAAAAACACACTGGTGTCCACAAAGGCAAAGGCGAGCATGAATCCTCCGGCCTATTATATCTGCATTTATTTTAAGCAGCTAAAGGTCCGGCCCGGAATGTCCGATATTTATGCGATTGTCTGAAGCCGGAATGGCCTAAGGCAAGGTAAATTCGGATTTCCGCGAGGAGACTACATCATGCTTTTACAACTGCTTGGAAATTTACTTTTTGTGCTGCTGGTAGGCGGACTGGCGCTGATGTGTGTGAGCCGTGTGACCCTGCGCCAACCGGTTCGTGTGACTATGGTTATGGACCCGACGGACCGGGATTTGTAGAATTCCCCGGTTCCTCATTTTTCGACTCTGATGGTTTCTCTTTGAAACCGGCTCCATCCATCTCGAAAAAGGCGTCTTCTTGAAGCCGCTTCTGCAAATCTTCGATTGCCATTTTTCCATTCACGAATTGGGCACGGCTTATTGATCGTGCCGCATAAATATTCTTCTTCGGGGCGACCTCTTCTTTCCCATTTGTAATCACTGTAGCCACAATTATTTTTTTCTGTGTTGACTCGGAACTGATGGTATCGGGCAGGCCGGTTTCGATATTAAAAACCATCTCCCGTTCGCGCTTCTCATCCATCTCGGCCAGTTTGGCGCGGAGCTGCACAACTTCCAGGCCGCTGTCTTCGACTTTGTAGGGGAGGTCCTCACCATGAACATGGTCCTGATAGCGAATCACGGCTTTGGCGGGCTTTTCTGAATCTTCCTTATTAATGATCTTATCGAGGGTTCCTACAATCCGGCGCTGCAATTGCCCTTCGACATCCATTTGATTGATAGCATCAGTGCTTTCCCAGCTGGCGCCGGGTATCACGGCCTCTGCGGGGAGGCTGGGCAGATCCAAGGTTCCTTGGGGAATCTTGGGACGATCACGCCGAGGCTCGGAGAGTTGATCGATCCGGCCATCGGATTCGATCTGCACATGCATTAACAGATCATCGCTGGGCAGCTGACTTCTGTTGCCGATTTCCACCCATTCGCCACGAATGAAAAACTGCGACGAATAATGAGCCAACGTCACATCGGCCAGGGCCAGTCCATCATCCGCCACAGATGTGATCTCGAACTTCATGATGACATCCTGACGGTTACGAACCCCTTCGGGTGCATCGGGGGAGGGAAGACCCGTAATGGCAATCCGGCTCAGGGAGTAGAAGACTTGGCCTGTTTCAAATGAATAGCCGAGTTCTTGCCCGGATTCATTATTTTGAGCCTGCAATCCAAACGGCAGGAAGAAGAGGCATAACAGGGAGCCGAGAACAATGTATTTGGGCGGTATGATTCTCATGAGGAAGTGAGCCTACAGGAGAATCTTCCCGCAATGAATACACAATTCATCATTCAGCTGCCGGTTGGTTGTCTGGATTTTTTGTGGGGAGCCCTGTGCGCCGGGTCACATGGCAAAGGCGATTGTGCCAGGTTGAAACTTCGGAAAGACGGGCCTGCTTTCGCGGACATCCGCCTGTTCCAAGATGCCCCGGAGAAGATTGATATCGAACGGCTTGGGCAGGAAGAAATTGATACCCCGTTTGATGAGATCGTTGATCTTTGTGTCCGTGAGGGGAACCGTGGAAACAAGGAGCACGGGTTGATCGGGGAATGCGCGATTGATTTGGGCTACCAATTCCAATCCGGATTCCCGTGGTCCACTGTGGTCGACAATAGCCAGGCAGAAACGTTCTGAAGCAAGCGCCGTGGAGACTTCTTCAGGATCGCGGACAAACCGGCATTTCACTCCCTGGCGTTGGAAAATCGCCTGATAGAGATCCCGGATGTCTGGATCTGGCTCTTGTATGAGGACTTTTCTGGTACGCTTCATAATCCTTCAACCTCAATAGAATCCACACATCCATTTCCAATTTCCCCGACATCTTGGGTAATAAGCAATAAGAGTGCCGTTTTGGAAATATGGCTTTATGGGAATAATGGCGGTTCGGAGTGCACTCAGAGTCCTGGTTTTACGATCAGCGGCGTAATACAGCACATCAAGGTGCGAAGGATTGTTCGCAACGGCAAGAAATGCCCTCGGCTTCTGCATGGGGAATCAATTGATCAGAGCCGGGGTGGTTTGGCCTTGGATATGGGGAAGCGGGACGCTCTTTTGCTATTAAGAGGCGGCGGCGCTTCGGGTTTGCTGTGACTGAGCGCTGGAGCCCTCTTCCTCTTGTTGAATCCGCTTCCATTCAGCCATTGCTTCATCGAATTTGAGGGCCTGCTGCCAATACTGCTCAAAGGCGGCTTGGTGGACTGCGACAAATTCCGGCTGACGGGCTGTGTAGACATCGACACGGCGGGCATCCAATTGACAGTTGCGCGGTGAACAGATGACCGCGACATGACCGTCATAAAGGGTCATCCGGCAAGGAGGTTGGTGGAGAAAACGGAATTCAAAATTGTCCTGTTGATTTTCCGCTGCATCCCGGCGCATAAGTTCATTATTCAATTCGTCGAGAGGCATGATGAAACGTACATTCACGCCGCGTGCTGCACCTTCCATGAAGATGGAGCGGCCGAAAGCACGTGGAATAAGCGGGTGACAGGCGATATGGTCTACTGTGTTTTTGGTTCCGCTAAAGAGCTCTTGCGCCTTTTGAATATAGACATCCAAGTTGGTGATGCGTTCGTGAGTTGCCTGGGGCAGGTCCGCATCCAATTCTTCAATGGCGCAATATAAGGAACGAAGATCGTCACGAAGCACGGAGATTATTTCTTTGGATTTGCGCAGAGAATTTTCCAGGTCGGACAGAATGCCGTCCAATACCGTGTCGGGAGGACGGGCCATGAACATGCGGACTTTGCCGTCACGGCGTTCGATGAAGCCGCGCGAATGGAGTGTTTCAAGGTCCACATACACGCGTGTACGGGCGATACCGGTGGTTTTTGAAAGCGCCTGCCCGGTTTTGGGCCCCTCGAGTAAGGCCAAAAAGAGTTTGGCTTCGTTTGGTGTTAATCCAAGTTCCTGCAGTAATTCCAGGTGGTTTCGTTCCATGTTAGTTCCTCTACGTGTCCCAAAAACAACAAATTTCCATGCCGTTGGCCATGATGCTGGGGGGGATAGGCTGGGTCAAGGTTCACCCCGGATAATAAAAGCCAAGATTTTATTCTCATGTATTAAATTTCGAATCATTCATACGGGGTTCGATTTTCAAAGCATTTGTTGCCGGCCGAAAAGCGCTTGGGCTTCCTTTTGGCCTTCAAATTTTCAGGATTTTAAAGCGATTTTCGTTGGATTTGGAGAAATGTGAATGTCCTTGCCGATTGCCTCCGATTGTAAAAAAATATGTCAATTTATGGCGCATTTCCCGGAACTGTTTGATGCGCGGCGTCCCATTTTTGTTGCCCGCGCACCGGGCCGTTTGGATGTCATGGGCGGCATCGGGGATTACAGCGGGTGCCTTGTTTTGGAAATGCCGATTGACTGTGCGTCATGGGTGTTTGTCCAAAGGAGGAAAGACCGGAAAATTTGCATTGAGAGTCTGGCTGCGGCCAAGGAAGGCATGCGCCGGGATATCTGTTTGGATTTGGATGAGTTGTTTCCCGATGGCACGCCGCTTTCCTATGCCAAGGCTCGTTCATTGTTAAACCGGGATGCCGATACGCGTTGGTGTGCCTATGTGGCCGGCGCATTGTTTGTACTGGTTCATGAGGGTGTGATTCCGGAATGGAAATGGGGTGTGAATATCGGTATTGCCGGAGATGTTCCGTTTGGCGGCGGAGTCTCTTCTTCGGCATCTGTGGAGATGGCGGTTCTTTTCGCTCTCTGCGGTTTGGCTGGAATACGTATTGGGGATGGAGGAATCGAACCGCTGCGTATGGCGGCCATCGGGCAGATTCTTGAAAATCATATTGCCGGTGCACCTTGCGGGATTATGGACCAGGTGACAGTTACGTGCGGCGAGAAGGGGACACTTTTGCCGATCTTATGCCGTCCGGTTTCGATTGAACCGGCCATTGCTATCCCTCGTGGGCTGGCCTTGGTGGGAATCGATACGCATGTCAAACATTCAATTGGGGGATCACGTTATACCGAAACCCGGGTGGCCACTTTTATGGGCCATCGTATTGTCTGCGAACTTCTTGGGCGCCATAAGGGCGACCTGTATCTCGGGGAGATATCGCCGGAGCAATGGAGAAGGGATTTACGTCATCAAATACCGGCCGCTATGCGGGGCCACGAGTTTATCGCTCACTATAAAAAGTCTTTCGATACCGTCACAAAAATTGATCCGGATCAGCTGTATCGAATTCGAAGCCGGACAGAGCATCCGATTCATGAACAGCAACGTGTAGAGGCTTTTCGCGCACTATTGGCGGCCTATGCACAAGAGCCATTGCGCGAGCGTGCCGAATGGGCCGGCGAGCTGATGTATGCGGCGCATTGGGCTTACGGCAAACGTTGCGGTTTGGGGAGTCCCGAGACGGACCTGCTTGCGAATTGGGCCAGAGAACTTGGACCGAAGCACGGCATTTATGGAGCAAAAATCAGCGGCGGAGGTTCGGGTGGGACTGTCGCTTTCTTAATCGACCGGCGAGGGAAGCCCGCCATCCGGCAATTGGCACAGCGTTATGCTCAAGAGACCGGACGTAAACCGAATTGCTTTATGGGCGGTTCAGCGGGCGCACTTCAGTATGGCGTGCATCGAATTGATGTAGAGCAGCTTAAAAAAGCCTAGAATGTTCTATAACTTTTTAAGTTTCTATGATGTTGTAGATGCAGCCGCGCGGCGTTCTTTGAGCGCTTCCAAATAGGCATAAGGGATTTTGTAGTCAAAACGTCCCCGGCCCAAATGGATATCGGGCTTGCTGATGCCGTGAAAATCACTCCCGCCTGTAACCAAGAGACCTCGTTTGCGGGCCATGGCATCATAGACTTCGGCGGTTTCCGGTTCACAGTCGCCATGGATTGCTTCAACGCCCTGCAAACCGTATTGCATCAATTCATCGACTACGGCCTCTATTTCGGCTTGGGATTTACGCCGCAATTGTTTAGGGTGAGCAAGCACCGCCGTCCCTCCGGCAGCGACGATGGCTTCTACACACTTTTGGGGGGGATACACCTCTTTCGGTACAAACGCTTTGCCATTCGATGCTAGATATTCATCGAAGGCTTCTTGCACGGTTTTGATATATCCTTTTTTCATCATCGCGCGGGCGAAGTGAGGGCGTCCTAAGACGCCCCCACCCGCTTCACGTTCAACATCTTCGAGACTGATTTCCATACCGAGTTCATTAAGACGGGCAATAATCCTCGGATTACGGTTGTTTCGCCCATCGAGAATGCACTGTAAATCGGCTTGGAAGCCAGGATTTTCCATATCGCAGTAATAACCCAAGATATGCATGGTTCCGCCTGCATATAGAGCGCTGATTTCCACACCGGGCACGACTTCCAATCCCAGTTCTTGGCCCGCCATCTGTGTTTCGCGGACTCCGGCTGTGGTGTCGTGATCGCAAACCGCAATCGCACTCAGGCCCGCCTCTTTAGCGGCTTTTGCTAAATCTTTCGGTGCGAACGAACCATCAGAGGCGGTCGTATGCGTATGCAAGTCAATTCGTAATTCGGGCATGTTTATTCCGCGATGTATCCCAATTCGATCAAGCGTTCGACAATATGCTGTGCGCTTTGATCCGGTGATTGTTTTTCTGTATGGCAGATAATTTCGGCGTCATCCGGCGGCTCATAGGGATCATCGATTCCCGTAAACTCTTTAATCTCACCGGCACGCGCTTTGGCATAAAGACCTTTGACATCGCGGCGTTCGCATTCGGCCAGTGGACATTCCACATAAACTTCGACGAAATGTTTGATTTTTGCGCGATTTTCTTTTCGTATATTGGAATAAGGACTGATTGCCGCGGCAATGGCAATCACGCCGTTTCTTGTCAGCAGGTTGCAGACAAAAGCGATACGGCGCAGGTTGGTCTCGCGGTCTTCATGTGAAAAGCCCAAACCTTTAGAAAGATTCGTGCGTACAACATCGCCGTCGAGTACTTCATAGTTCAAACCGCGTTTGTCGAGTAAGGGGCGCAAATGATCGGTAATTGTACTTTTGCCCGCTCCCGAAAGGCCGGTCATCCAGATTGTGAAACCTTTTTGTCCCGCAGGAGCTACAGGCGCACTATCGCCAGGCCGTCCTTCAATAAGAACTTCTTCAACTTCAGGTAAATTATCCGCTAAGGCCATTGAATATCTCCAACTCCGCCCTCGTCATGCATCCGGATTCGGATCCATCATAGGAGGGCTGTTTAAGGTTTTAATTGCCGGTTGTGATATGGTGCAAAGAGATTTTTCAGCGACGTGCCAAACTTCCGCAGGATTTCGCTGCTTTGCGATGCCAATTCATTAAGAAATCCTCAACTTCGCATCCAGCTTCGTTCAAAAAATCCGCTAAAAACTAAATATAAAACATTGTTGAATCATTTTGGGCTAGACGGTCTCTTAAATCATCCAATGTCGTGTTATCCACGACTTTGCGGATGGCCGTTTCGACTTCTTGCCAAAGATTTTTCAATGTCGTCGCTGCGGCACCGGCTGGTGTTCCTAACTCAGCCGTCGATCCGTCATGGACGGTAAACAACTCTCCTTCGACGAGTTCAAGCACAGTGCCAATGGTAATTTCACGGGGCGCCATGGCGAGCCGATATCCGCCCGATGAACCTCTTCTGCTTTCAACCAACTTTGCATGCCGCAAATTTTGGAAGATCTGCACCAAAAACTGGTGGGGAATTTCTTGACGTTCAGCAATCTCGTCGAGACTGTGAACCTCGTTAGTGTCGTACGAGCGTGCCAGTTCGATCAATGCAAGCAGGGCATATTCACCCTTCGCCGTGATCTTCATGTTCCCACCTTTGGGTGTAACCGGACCAAAATGATCAGATTACATTTGATTATGTCACCGCATTTACGATTCTCAAGCCTCGCCACGCATGTTCCCAATTTGACTGTAGTTACATGGATTTTACGGTCTTAAAAATCGGCAGCCACACTTTTTTGGGTAGTTTAGTCAAGATTAGACAATTGGGCCAGGCAAAAATTAACTAGTTGCCGGAACCATTGAATGCCCGGTTTACGTGGTAAAAAGCTGATGTTAGCCGTTGTTGGCTGGAAATAGCGGCCTATTTGGATGATTTCCGGATTTTCCCGGCAACGCCCGGTGTTGTTCCGCTTCGCCAGGGGCACGGCGAGAGTGCCGCACGTGTGGCCTCGCCCAATCCACGAAAGACCGCTTCCCAAAGGTGGTGTGGATCCTCGGCTGCCAATAGATCGATTTGCAGGGTTAAAGGGCCGCCTTGGGCCAATCCACCCAAAAAGGCGATCAGGTCCGCGCTATTCATATCTTCGACGCGCTCGGTGATTTTTACATTCGCCGGATTGAAATAGAAACCGGAGCGATATTCAAATGAGATACCAACACGAGCGGCGGCCTCATCAATCATCCCGAAACTGCTTCCCGCACCGTTTGCGCCATCGGGCGTATCCACCAATTGATAAAAAACCTGAGATAACGCCTGGCCAAAGGCCATGCCGCTGTCTTCAGTGATTACGTGATCAAGACGGTAGCCGGTGAGATTCACATCAAGGCCGTAATTTAGGCAACTGCGCCAAGCCCACTGTTCGATCATGTGGGAGAAAAAGTTAATCGGCGTCTTAATCTTGCTTTTCAGTTCAGAATCGCGTGAGCCTCCGGCGATAGTCGTCCGAATCTCGGATTCTTGTGAAATACGTTCTGTTGTGACTGTTTTAAATTGGAACATGATTGGCCTCGCCTATCAGTATCGGCTGTAGCCTGCCATAGCCAAAGCTTTCCCGGAACGGATGGGCTATCAGGCAGCAGAGGCATAACGAGCCATTGCCCGGTGTTGCGAAGTGAAAGACGGCCTCATATTCTGACTCTTTCCGAAATGATCATATTAAGAGCATCGATGCAATGAACGTGAATCCTGTTATTGCCGTCTTTGGAAGTTCTAATTCAAAATTACCTGAAAACGTTGCCGAGATGTCCGAACGGCTGGGTGAAGCCATTGCAGCCAAGGAGTGGAGTTTGGCTACCGGTGGCTATAGCGGAGTGATGGAAGCCGCTTCACGCGGGGCGCACAAACATGATCCCAATGCGCATGTGATTGGTGTAACGACCGATATTTTCCAACACCGTAGCGGGCCCAACCGTTATGTGAACGATGAACGGATTCAGCAGGGGCTACTCAACCGAATCGGATGCCTCATGCAGGATGCGGACGCTTATGTATTAATTTGGGGCGGTATCGGCACATTGGCAGAACTGTTTTTGGCCTGGAATCTTATTGCTACGGGGTGGGACAAGCCTTTGGTCGCTATCGGGCCATGGTGGAATCCGCTTTTAGATGCCATGCAGGCTGAAATGGAGATATCCAATAAAGCGAGGGCCGTGATAACGGTTGTGGATACGGTTGAAGAGGCGATGGAAGCGCTTGAAAAACGCCTAAAACCATCTTTGTGATATCCCGATTCTGGTGATTTGAAATGTTGAATTAAATATCATCCCGAAAGGTGACTATCGTTACTCCATTTCCGCCTTCGTGGTCCAGGCCATTGCGGAATTTTCTCACGTACTTGAGTTTTTGCACCATGTCCCGGACCATTTTACGGAGCACGCCGAATCCTGCGCCATGGCATACGCTCACATAAGGGTGTCCGGTCCGGTATGCCTGATCTAGATAACGCAAAACGATGGGTTCTGCATCTTCACGAGTCATACCGTGGATATCGATCTCCATGGGCACTTCAGAACCGGATCCGAATGAAACCTGTGGGACATGTTCTTCATCTTTTTGAGGTTTATCGAGAATCCTGTCAATTCGTTTGCGGGATACACGGATATTTAAGCCGTTTACGACAACTTCGACTTCATCCCGCTTTTTGTTGTAGGCGAGAATTTCGCCGGAACCGCCGAGCCCCATCAACTCGACATGCACGCCGGGTTTGAGATGTTTGGCAGGGATGTCTTTATCCGGTAAGGCCGCGGCTGTGGGTGCAGGAGGCTTTTCTTTCATTTCTTCACGAACATGATCCAAACCTTCTTGGATTGTTTTTAAGGCGGATTGTGGCTCCGGTTTTTGAGCCGCTTCTGCGGCAAGATCATCGAGGCGTTTTTTCCAAGTATCCCGGAATCGCCGTTCCACCTCTTCTAGTTCCTCCAGCCGCCGTTCAAGTTCTTGCAGGAGACCTTGGGCTTTTTTTTGCCCCCGTTCAATTATATCACGGGCTTGATTGTTGGCCTTCTGCAATTGGCGTCTGCTTTCCTCACGTACGCGTACGGCTTTTGTGAGTTCTTCTGCGGCCAGCTGACGGTTGGCTTCCGCGTCTTTTATTTCGGCGCTGAGGCGGTGCAAGAGCTCTTCGGGTTGAGCCGCGCCGTCTTGGTGGTTTTGGACCGCGCGTTCAATCACGGTTTCCGGCAATCCTAACCGCTGGGCGATACGAATAGCATTACTGCGTCCCGGCAGGCCGATATTGAAACGGTAGGTGGGCATTAACGTTTCTTCGTTAAAATCCATAGCTCCGTTTGTCGTTTTTTCGCAGTTATGGGCGAAAACTTTGACCGAATCTAAATGAGTTGTGACAACAAAATCGACTCCTGAATCGACCAGCGCTTGAAGAATCGATGTTGCCAATGCGCCACCCTCAATGGGATCCGTGCCTGAACCGAACTCATCCAAAAGAATCAACATGCCCGGCTTGGCACGATCCAATAGGGCGCGGATATGCATCATGTGAGATGAAAACGTGGATAGATTTTGCTCGAGGCTTTGTTCATCGCCAATGTCAGCGCCGATATCCGTGAACCACGGCAATTCTGTTTCTTGCTGGGCGGGAATGTGCAGACCGCTCTGGGCCATTAGGCATAAAATCCCGATGGTCTTTAGAACTACAGTTTTGCCGCCTGTGTTGGGGCCCGAGAGAATCAGTCCATTCCAATCGGATTCCATGGAGAGATTAAGGGGAATAACGTTTTTTGCGCCCAGGTGTACAGCCAACAAAGGGTGGCGGGCATTCCGAATATCGAATGAACCACCCGGCACCAATTTGGGTTCAACCATATCGAGCAGGATGGAGTAGCGGGCCTTGGCTCCCAGAAAATCGAGTTGGGCGAAAATGCCCTGATTGGACTGCAAATCGTCCGCGGTTTCCCCGATGAATTGTGTCAATTCGCGGAGAATCCGTCTGGTTTCCATTTCGTCTTCTCTGCGCAGGTCTTTAAGTCGATTGCCATCCTGCACAATCTGCATCGGTTCGATATAGACGGTCGTCCCACTGGCGGAGCGGTCGTGAAGAATCCCTGCGACCTTATTTTTATAACGCGCATCAATTGGCAGGACATACCGGTCTTCGCGGAGCGTATAGATTTTTTCGACCAGGTATTCCTTGAGATGGCCGCGCATCATACGTTCAAGACGCCGGACAATCCCTGCCCGTAACTCGCGGATATCCCGGCGGAGACGGTTGAGTTGAGGAGACGCGCCATCACGCACCTGCGCAAATTCATCTACGACAGAGTGGATTTTCTCCGCCACTTCAGGATGAGGAATCAGACGAATCCCATAATGGCTGATGTGTTCGGCTTTTTCCTTGATTTCACGCAGGGCGTTGCGTATACGATCCGCTGCTTCAATAGATGAAGCAACGTCCAGCATCTCTTCAGGCAATAAAATTGCACCGGGCACGCGGCTGCGGCGAAGCGATTCAGCGATATCCCGTACAAGACCGAGAGGCGGCTCGCGGTTGATTTCCCAAAGCGAGCGCATTTCGCTTGTTTCCCGGAGATCGTAGCGTACGCTTTCCACGACTGTGCCCGGTTCGAGTTCATAGGCGAGCGCCTTCCCCAGGTCCGTGCTGGCCAAGGTGGCCAGCTTGTCCCGAACCTTATCGAACTCGAGTATCTTGAGAGTGTGCGTATCCATAGTGAAACCGACTCAGAGGATAGTCATGGAACCGTCCGGAATGAACGAAAGCGCGTTATTTGGCTGTATTTCCATGTTTGCCGCCGCGCCCTCGCCGGGTTTTGAGATTTGCTGCATCCTTTTGTGGGCGATTTTGCCACTCTGAGACAGTCACGATGCCTTCGATTTGGAGCTATAGCGATCCGCAAGACAAGGGCTACGGGCTCTTTAAGCGCCGTCTGTTTACGGCCTTTTCCGAATTCGGCTGGGACACATGCCTATTTGAGATCGAACTTGGTTCACCTGGATTTCAAGAGGCTATTGCCCATGAAGCGGAGACCTGCGGCGCAGATGTGATTCTGTTGATCAATCAAAATGCAGCATCCTTTGCCAGTTATCTCCAACAACATCCCGGACCGCGACTATCCAAATCAAGAAAATTGACCTGGTTTCTGGATGATCCACAATTTCTTGTTGCTGCTCCATTTGAGAACCGGGAACATGTATTTGTCTTTGACGATACGTATTTACCGGCCGCCAAAGCCTGGGGAGGAGCATCGGTCGCACATTTGCCTTTGGCCGCCGATATGACCGAAGCGGGCCACATGCGGCCCGACTGGCAATGTCCTGTATCCTTTGTGGGAGGGCTTCAAGATCAATCCTACCGGCGAAAACAATTGCCTCCGGAAATGGCGGATTATTGTTCGCGGCTAGTTGACTTGCATTTGGCTGACCGGCGGCGTTCTTTCCGGCAGCTTGTGGTCGAAGAGCCCTATGCGCCCGGCAAGCAAATCACCCTAAGCGGCGAGGTTTGTCATTTTCTCTATTGGGAAGCGAACATCAAATACCGTTTGACAATGCTTGAATCTCTTACCGATTTCGGATTGGTGATTTATGGAAATGAGGACTGGATTCCTTTAACTGAAGGCAGCCCGCTACGGCAATGTTTTAAGGGGGAAATTGATCCCGTGCGCGAACTGCCCGATCTATTTGCATCGAGCACAATCAATATCAATTTGCATAGTGTCCAGTGCCGGGGAAGTCTGAATCAGCGCGATTACAACGCACCGGTGGCTGGAGGTTTTTTGGTATCGGATTGGGTTCCCGGAGCGGGCCGGTTTTTTGATCCTGTTAGCGAAGCAGTCACGATTTCAGATGCCGGCGATTTAAAGCGAACGGTTGAATACTATTTACAGCACGAAGATGAACGGACTTGTATTGTTGAGAATGCTCGGCGAAGAGTATTCGCGGAACACACTTATGCGCATCGGGTTGAAACGATTCTCAAATATCTAGACAAGAAGTGATATTCGGTGTTTTTGTCCCGAATCCCTAAGAATTGCGAACAGGTTTTTACGCATTGGTCCGTTCGCAACTTTGCTCTATATCTTGAAGTTCGGTGATGGAAGGATTTTTGCCGCAAATCGGACAGTCAGCGGCCTTGGGGATTTTAACGACACGGGGACGCATATGCAGAATATCGAAAACGAGAATTCTGCCGACAAGAGCGTCATCCAGGCCCAGAATCAGCTTAAGAGCCTCTGCGGCCTGCAAAGAACCAAGAACACCTGCAACGGCTCCCAGGATTCCCCCTTCTTGGCAACTGGGAACGGTGCCCGGCGGAGGTGGTTCACGGAAAATGCACCGGTAACAAGGGCCTTGCCCCGGCAGAATGGTTAGAATCTGTCCTTCGAACTGATAGACGCCCGCGTGCACCAAAGGTTTTTCCAACAACACACAAACATCGTTCATGAGATAGCGGGTAGGGAAATTGTCGGCGCCATCCACAATGACATCATAAGGTTCGACGATTGTCCGAGCGTTGTCGGCATTAATTCGATCAGGAACCAAGTTCACCTGAACATCCGGATTCAATGCTGTAAGTGTTTCTTTTGCCGATTCGACTTTGGGACGGCCCAGGTCGGAGGTTGAATGCAAAATCTGGCGTTGAAGATTTGAAAGATCGACCGTATCGCTATCGACGATGCCAATTTGTCCCACGCCTGCCGCAGCCAAGTAAAATGCGCAGGGGGAGCCAAGACCTCCGGCACCGACAACAAGAACCTTCGCTCCGGCCAACCTGCGTTGGCCTTTGCCGCCCACACCGGGCAGGATCATGTTACGGCTGTATCGCTCGATCCGGTCATCGGTGAAATCAAAGGATTGTGGAGAAAGATCAGGCATTGGTTTGTTTCTTAATTGTGATACGGACACCTTCCGTTTCGCTGTGAATAGCCAGGATTTCTTGCCCGTCACGCTCAAGGCTTTTGGGCACATGCTCGCTTGGCTCACCCTCATCGACCAAGATTTCGAGGATGTCTCCAAGTTCCATAAATTCGAGTTGCAGTTTTGCTTTTACATAATTCGTGGGGCAGGCTGTGCCTCGTAAATCCATGCATTTGTGGCGAAAGTCATCTGAATTTAAATCCGGCATTGCTAAACTCCATCCGGCGAATGCCACTGATCCTAGACGCCGCCTTTGTTTTCAATCCATTACTGCCCGAGATGGAGCCTGGTTCAAGACACATGCTCCTGGCATCCTCATTCCAATGATAGCAATGTATCGCACCCTTTCGATCTCACAAACAATCCTCCAAGTACATCCAACCCTGCGATTGGGACTGACTCTGAGTGCCCTGTTGATGCTCATTTTGTGTCATGATTTGCCCGCTCAAGAAGGTCCCCCCCTACCTAACGATATGCAGACCAAGAAACTCAAACCATTGCAGCCCGGCGTTGCGATTGGATTGGTGTGTCCCGCCAGTCCCATTGATCAACCTTCTCTCGAGCGTGCCAAACGCTATTTGGCAGAAAAGGGCTATAAGCCGGTATTGGGCAAGTCCCTAACGAAGCCGTTTTTGTGTGACTTGGCAGGGACAGACAGCGAACGTCTGGACGATTTGAATGGATTTATTCGCGATCCTCAGATTAGAGCGATCATGTGTCTGCGTGGCGGCTATGGCGCCATGCGGATACTCGATGGCTTGGACTATGAGGCCCTGAAGCGCGATCCGAAAATCATGAGTGGATTCTCGGATATAACCGCCCTGCATATGGCGATCTACAGTAAGACCGGCTTGGTGACATTTCATGGTCCCGTCATTGGGCGGGGGTTTGGCTCTAGTGGGCTGAGAAAATTTACGGAGCGTTCATTTTGGGGGATGCTCACCGGCGATGCAGTTCCGGGTGCGGCATCTTTTGTTGATGCTGAGGATTGGCCCGGACGCTCTTCTCTGAAAGCGATGGCGGCCGGGAAGGGCGAGGGCGTGTTGATTGGTGGCAACCTGTCTTTGGTCGCGGCTTTGGAGGGGACTCCCTACGCGGTCCCCCGTGACCGGGACGTGCTTCTATTCCTGGAAGAAGTCGGTGAGCAGGCCTATCGCGTTGACCGAATGCTGACTCAGCTCATTTTGGCGGGCACATTCGAGCGGGTTCGCGGAGTGCTCTTGGGCGCACATAGCGCTCCGAAGGGCAAGCCTGAGGAACAGTCCATGATCGATGGCGTTTTGCGTGACCGGCTGATGGGATTGGGCGTTCCGGTAATACAGGGCGCACCTATTGGGCATCAGTCCTATAATATGACGGTTGCCCATGGAGCGAATGCGGTTCTTGACGCAGGCGACAAATCGCTACGCTATACCGAATCATTCTTTGAGATGGAATCGAAATGACCTGTTTATCCTTTGTGCGCCGGTTTATCAGTATTGCAGCAATTTGCTGTCTTTCTCTTATTATACTGGCTGGGAATGTTTTGGCCGTAGATACATCCGGCCTCGATAACACAACGATACAGTTTGTTCAGCAGGCGGAACGGGCCGCACTTGAGGGGAGGGAACGAGAATTTATTAAACCCTATGAGCAAGCCCTGCAACGAGTCGGTCTGTTGCCTCAACTTTCCGAACTGGAGCGTCTTTATTTGGAAAACATTGAAGATGTCGCCCGGTCTTTAGGTGCGCATGCCGATTATTTGGCCCGATGGAAAGATCCCACCAATACCGAGTTGCGAATCGATGAGGTTCTCAGGAGAGCAGCCGAGTTGTTGCTTCTGACTGATGAGGAAATTTTTATCAGCAAAGTCAGGGCAATCAATTTGGCTATCGATCGGATTTTGGAGAATCCCATCCGGCCGCAAAATGAAATCCCCGGAGCAGGTGTTCAATCCAGTGAACCTGCAAATAAAAGGTATGCGACATTGGTTATGTGCGGGCGGGCAGCCTATTCACAACGGGAGTATTCCCGTGCACAACGTTGTTTTGAAGAGGCGCAATTGCTTCAGGCGGGCACAGGGCCATTGCAGCAGATCGAAGGGGCTATTTTGCTTTACAAAGCCCGTTCCCGGGGAGCAAAATCGAATGAGGCCGGCTCTGCGCAACTTTATGATTCAGCGCTTCGTTTAGAACTTTCCGATTCCCTGCGTGCCTTTGTGCTCTGTGAAATTGCTTTGGGAGAGTGGAATGGGGATGAGCAAAGCGGAGCGGCCAAAGAACTTCTTGAACAATTCAGCGATAGTCCGGAAACGCTGAAATTGCGCAAGTCGGGGGCGTATTGATCTTTTATCATGCTCTTGAATGATCTTTCCCCGATGAAAGAAATTGTGCGGGGATAAGACGAAAGCACTTTCCATAAGAAAACCCGGGAACAATTCCCGGGTTGCTTCATCACCAAATAGAATGGTTTATGTCTATTGAGGCAATTGGCTCTAATAGGCGCGAGTTTGGATGTGTCCTTTTCCGGCCAGTCCAAGCTCCTTAAGAACACGCAAAAGGTCGTTATGGTTCTCTTTGGGTACGGCGATATAAACCGGAACCGCGGATTTTGTCTTCTGTGAAATTCGGGTAGCCAGATATTTAATTTCCTGACGTGAAGGACCGCTCTCCAGGTCTTGGCCTCCAAGTTTCACGATCCCTACCAATCCTTTGCCTGCCCTGGTGGCGATGACTGCCGGAGTATATTGACCGATCTTGTATGGCCGTTGGTAACCATCGAGGGGGGCGTGAGTAATTGTTGCACCCTCCCTCTTGAGTTCACCGATGAGGTCTTTCACCATTCCTCGACGCTTAACTTCGTCCTGGGCCATTCCAGTTTTCCTCCACTAAAACTCACACAACATTTATCCGGGCGGTTAGGTATTCCTAACCAAGTTTCCCGTCCAACGAGTTGCAGACGGTGTAATCTAGTCAAATTGCCTGCGCTCTGCAACAACCATACGGTGCGTGCGGCCCTGAGCCTGCTGCGTCCCCCGGTCGATCGTCATTTTGCGCTCGGAACGGCGTCCACCTGCTTTGCGTTCATTCAGCGCATCACGGATCGCTGCGGCGTGTGGATCATATCCATTCTTTTCAATCTCGTCCTCTATTGATTCGGGGACTTTGACTGATTGCATTTCATTTTGTTCTAACCATCCCTTTTGAATCCAATTCTTAATAAAGGATGGATTGAGTTTGATACCACTTCGGGGTTCAACCGATTTTAATAGATCAGTTTCAGGGATGTAGCCCGCACCCTGATCGTGGATGTATTCATAGACTCCCATCAAAACATCCAGTTCTTTTTCTTCACATGTCGGACAACTCAAATCGAGGTCATCAATTTGGGCGGGCTTGTGGCAAATATGGCATCTTCTTGTGGCCATTGGCATATACTCAAACAGTTTTGCCGTAATCCGGCAAAACCGGTTCGTAAGTCTAATCAAATAGGCTACTGGGGGATGTGTGGCGGTGTCAATGCCAACCGCCGGAATCTTACTGGTGGAATCCCTGCAAATAGAGTATGTGTCTGATTTCGGCTAAGTCCCGTTCCTTGCCGAAAAACGGAATATCAGGCAAAGAGTTGTTCCATTTGCCTGGCAATATATGGACGGCGAAGTTTGTTGAGCGCCTGCTCTTCAATACGCCGCACACCTTCCGGAGATAGCCCCATTTTTTGGCCAACCTGGCGCAGACTAAAGGATTCGCCCTGGTCACCAAGGCCAAATCGCCATGAAATCACTTCCCGCTCACGAGCATTGAGCACACGTAAGGCTCTGGTTACGCGTTCGTTGACTTCGTTTCGCCAAACGTTTTGACCGGCATGTTCGGCTTCTTCGTCTTTGAGCACGCGGTCCATACCCGCATTCTCATCATCATGGGTGTGAATGCTGAAAAAGCAGGGAGACATTTGTCTTAAGTTGGCTACGGCGCGCTCGTCCAAGCCGAGAGTCTCAGAAACCTCATCATCGTGAGGCTTGCGGCCATGTTCCTGCTCAAATGTGATCTCAAGACTCCGAATCTTCTTGATATGATCGAGTTTGTTAATAGGAAGGTTGATTGTGCGGGACTTTTGTTCGGTGGCACGTTGCATGTACAAGCGAATCCACCAGGATGCATAGGTAATCAGCCGGACACCCTTGCCGGGATCGAATTTGCCCAGAGCCTCAATCAATCCCAATGTGCCTTCCTGTATAAGGTCGGCCAGGGAAAGCCCTTGGCCTTTATATCGTAAGGCAACCTTTATGACAAAACGGAGATTTGACTCGATCAACTTTTGCCGAGCCTTCATATCTCCGCTTTTGAACTTCTTAATCTGCTTCCGTTCCTCCTCAACACTAAGAGGCGTGTCATCTTCTACGAAGCGCAAATAATCACTAATGCTGTTGTCGTTCACGTTTTCCTCTTTATCTTTCATCATCAACACCCACTCCTCTATATGACAATCTTTATGCCAACCGAAGTCCTTATGGGCATCTATGCGGCATAGGAGTTATTCCATTTGTAACTTATTGTTTATGAAGGGGTTATGCTTCCACCAGGATCAAGCATATTGAGAGGAACATTGCTCTTTAAATGACAGTCGGCGGGAGAGCTGCGAACGATATCTCGCAGTCGATGTGTTCAGCTGCGAGAGATTGTGCACAGGCGCTCTGTAATAGAGTCGTGTTGGTTGTCTAGGAAACCACTCATGTGTAAGTCTTGGTTGGTGTTTTGCAGGTGAGGGGGGGATATATGCAGCTGCCTGCCATGCAATCGAGTGTGGAGCCTATATCTGCTGTCTCGATAATGTGTTGTAAATTTATGTCTCCGGTTTCTGCCTCATGTATAAGGAGTGGTGTCTTTAGTTGACACATATTTTGACATAGCTAGGAGATGTAGGTCCGGAAAACGTTTTCCAAAGTCGCTTGTATATTATGGTTGGCGTCAATTCTGCGAATCCCCTCTGCGGTTGCTTCGAATCGGGCGACCATGGAATCCCCGCTTGAGCCTTTCCATGTTTCGGCGCTTTTTTCTCTACGATCAGCGTGAATCAGCGATTCCACTCCCATATTTTCACAGATGATCAAACCATCGCGGATAAAACTCAATAACGTTATTAGGAGTGCCCGTGCCTTTGTTCGATCTCTCCCATAAGACTGAGCCATGGAAGATATTTTTAGGGCGCTTTGGAGCCGGATAGCGGATAGAAGATCAAGCGCGGCATCGCGTTCCTCGTTGATATCTTCATCGGCCAAGCGCATCGCGAATTCCGGTTTGCCTCCGGCCAAATTGGCTATTGTTTCGGCTTGCGGGGCAGCAAGTCCTTGTGTTCCGGTGAGCCAATTCGATAGCTCCTCGGCCGCTAGCGGAGCCAGCTTGATGTGCCGGCATCGGGAGATAATCGTGGGCAGAATCTTTTCGATGTGGTCGGTGCTCAGCACGAAGATGATGTGTCCGGGCGGCTCCTCCAATGACTTAAGAAGACAATTGGCAGCCGGATCTTGCATGCGGTCTGCTTTATGGACCAGAAGGATACGCCGCAGCCCTTCTGTCGGTTGGTAATTGGCCTGTTCGATCACCTCCCGAAGGTCGTCAATGGCGTGAGTGGCCTTTGACGGTTCGATGATAAAGTAATCCGGGTAGGTGCGCGCGGCGGTCCGTCGGCAATTGTTGCATTCTTCGCAAACATCGCCATCTTGGCGTTCGCAAAACGCAGCCCGGGCCAAGTGGCGGGCGATTTCTTCTTGGGCCATATCCGATGGACCCGAAACCAAGACAGAAATACCGCCGGGACCTTGGGACATGAAACGCTGCAATGCTGTGGCGATGGTCCGCCGTATGGGGAGTTTGCTCCAGGTCATAGTGGGAGAGTAATGGTTCACTTGTACCCGGCAAGCGTCGACGTGTTCTTGTCAATTCAACACGCTGAATGGGAGAAGGTTCCTCAATCCAGTTTGAGGGAGCTTCGGGGATTTAACGGAAACTAGCGCTCGTACGTGCCGATCAATTCGCCTTCGGCCAGAATGCTGTCCTTTATGGCAGCGAAAAGCTTGTTCTTCTCCAAACCCAGCCGCAATTGCGGATCAAAACTGAGTGCATAGATTTTGAAATGATAATGGTGTGTGCCATGCCCTTTGGGCGGCGCGGGTCCACCGTACCCGATGGTACCCCATGATGTCTTCCCTTCGGCAATACCTACAGGAAGCGTCCGCGGGAGTTTGGATAGGATCACATCCTCTTCCAGGGATGTGACCGAAGGAGGAATGTTGTAGACAAGCCAATGCACCCACGGTTCTGCAGTCGGAGCATCGGGATCGTCGCATATTAAGACAAAAGAGGCTGTCTTTTCCGGGAAGCCCGCCCAATTTAACGGTGGAGATATGTCTTCGCTGTCTCCGGTGTATTTGGCGGGGATTTTCTGACCCTGTTGGAATGCCGAACTGCTAATTGTCATGCTCATGATTGACGTCTCCTCTTCTACCGGAGTGGTCTTCGAGCACCCTCCATAAAAACATGCCCCAAATAACATCCAGGCCGCTGCCGCCCTGGTGATTTTGAAAACATGAAAGCCGGTTTGTGAAGCCATAATCGCTTCGTGTCCATTATCCCTTATGCACGTGAAAGACCGACCCTGTGCGGGAATTAAAAAATTCTAACTCAGAATTCAAGCACTGACAATCGGCTGGATTAGCGAATTTTTCTGATGCCGCCTTCCAGTCAATTGCTATATCAGGAGACGTTTTTTCCCCGGAACGATATCTTTTGCGGCCTGTGCTACATTCCTTCACAGCGTTTGATTGTCTTCCGGTAATTGGCGACCGGGAACTATGATAAGGCCGCATGGAGGGTCGATGAAAATTCCCGATCTCAGATCGAGTGCATTACTCCAGCACCAGATGTTGGTGGCCTTAAGGCGTCCGCGTTCCTATCAAGTTTTCAGTTTGTCTTTGTTGTTGATCGGATTTATCGCAATTTTGATCTTGCGCATAATTTGGCCCGCTGCAACAAGGTCCGGTGAACTATCACAGGTTGGGCGTTTGCTCCTGCTTTTCTATGCGCCATTTAGTCAATTCTTAATTTGCTTACTCATGCCCAGTTTGGGAGTGCAAGCTATCGCGCAAGAAAAACAGAATGACACTCTCGAACTTTTTTTAACCACACCTGCCCGTCCAATTATGCTGGTCCTATCCAAGGTTTCCGCCGGATTGGCGATGGTAATTCTGGCGATCTTTGGAGCCGCGCCACTTGTGGGATTGTCATTTGTGATGGGGGGAGTGGGGCCTGATGAAGTGCTGCAACTGACCCTTAGCCAAATTGTATTGTGTTTTCTCGGCTTAACGCTTGGTGTTTGGGCTGGGGCCAAAACGAAAACCATGATCCGGGGAGTGATTTTGGCCTATATGATCTTCGCTTTTCTGCTGGCATTTTGCGTATTGGTGACGGCTATCGCCTCGGGTTCAGGGATAGTCGGCTACGTTATGAATGTGCTGGATTTGGGGCCCCGCCGCCCCAGGGCCGGCATGTTCTGGATTCAGGCTCAAACGCCGTGGATGAATTACGGTGTTATTATGCTTCCTTGGTTTGCTGATGTGATTCTTATCGCATTAACCTTTTTGATATTGCTGCGAATTCCCCGGCATTTGACCAAAGAGCCCGTGGTGGCCCGCCCGCGCACATGGAAGCCGATCAGGCTGCGTGGCAAAGACAGCCAACTTTGGTCGCTTTTGGGTGTTAAAGATGATGATGAGCAGATTCAGGATCACCAAAATCCCATTTATATCTGCGAACGGCAACGCTTTTTATTGCAAGTCACGCGGCGGTATATCGATGCGCCTTCCATCTTGTGGCTCTTTTCTTCTGTGTGCTTTCTTTTTTATGCATTTTGGCCGCAGTTTATGCTGAATTGCTGCCTCATGCTTATTTTGTTTTTTACACCTGTGGTGGGTGCGACGATTTTGGCTTCCGAACACGAACGGCTTACCTGGGATTCGTTACGTGTAACACTGCTTAGTCCCATTGATATCCTTTGCGGGAAATTTCGTCTGGTTTTTGGGCAATCGCTGATTCATCTTGCTGCGTTTTATGTGCCCATGTTTCCGTTATTGATCCTTATCGGCGGGCTTGTTTATTTGGCGTCTCCAGGTGGAGCGTCATACAATTTATCGTGGAATTTTGGAGCGGTACTTGTACGGCATGTCATAAATATTCCAATTGTGGTTATGACCGCAGTCACGGTGACATCAATTACGCTCTATTGTTCATCTATGTTTCGGCGAGGATTTATCGCGGTGATTGCCGGATATTTGGCATCTACGGTTTTATTGCTTGGGCCAAAGGTGTTGTGGTTCATTATGATGGTCCTTCATAGTCCGGGGTTCTGGGGCAATCGGTGGAGGGATAATCAAACTGAATGGTGGTTCTTGCGTATTTTGCATTCTCCCTATTTGACGATATCTGAGACTCATTCTTCGCTTATGAGTGCGCGTTTGGGGGACATCGCATTTCATTTATATATCGTTCATATGATTGTGTTGCTTATAATCACGCTCTTTTGTTTGAAAGGCACACTTAGGCAGATTTACAAGACGATTTGAGCCGCCGCCAAATTGTTGAATCCCATTTGCCGGATGACCATGTGTGACGCCCTCAAGTTCCAAATGTGTGCTACGCTCACTTTGGCCTGATAGTTGTTGTTGTTAAGTAATTATTTCCCGGAAGGGTTAGGTTATGAAGCAATCGCGAGTCGCCCGTTTATTTGGACCGAAGGATTTGCGTGTCGTTAATGAAGATACGCCCGAGCCCCAGGGGCGCGAGTGTCTGGTGCAACTGACCCGTATCGGAGTCTGCGGTTCAGATTTGCATTATTACTTAGAGGGTGGGATCGGAACCGATCGGCCCACATGCCCCCATGCCTTGGGGCATGAGCCGGCAGGGCGGATTATCTGTGAGAGTCCGGCCTATCCCGATTTAAAGGCAGGAATGAGAGTGTATGTGGAGCCGGGCGAGTCTTGTGGGGCGTGCGAATTCTGCCTGCGGGGTGATATCAACCTTTGTCCTAATGTCCGATTTCTCGGTTCATGTCCCATCGAAGGTGCGTTCCGGGATTTCATGCCGCATCCGGGTCATTTGCTTATTCCCTTGCCGGATGACCTCAGTGACGATGCCGGAGCGATGCTGGAACCTTTGGCTATTGCCGTGCACTGTATGGACTTGGCGCACCCCCGGCTTGGTGATCGCGCGGCGATTTTGGGGTGCGGCGGTGTAGGGCTGTGTGTACTGCAGGTTTTGCAGGCAGCAGGGATTTACGAAATTCTTGTCTATGATCCAGTACTCAGCCGTATGGAACGGGCTGTAGAACTGGGGGGAACTCCGCTGGCTGACCTCGATTCCGATCAAGGCGTACAGCTGGTGTTTGAAGCAACAGACCGGAGTAGCGGGCCTCGTATGGCGGTTCAGATCGCGCGGCCGGGTGCAACGTTGATCTTAATTGGCATCACCGATGGCAACGATTACAGTTTCGACGCCCATGTGGCGCGGCGGAAAGGTCTGACATTAAAAATCCTCCGCCGTTCGCGAAACACTACCGAGCGGGCATTGGAACTTGTGCAGGCCGGTCTTGTGCAGCCGGAAGATATTGTTTCCCATCACTATGATTTGGATGATATCGCGCAGGGATTTCAGGATGCCTCATCCCGTATACCCGGTCTAACCAAAGCCATGATTCGCGTTTCCTAATCCACAATCCTTTGCGATTTAGGATTTTCAACATGCCCGATAGCTAACGCGGATGTAACAAGCTGGCTATTCTCTACGTCATGACATTCGATCTTGCTTCACTATTAGATGAACGCCGGGGGCAGGCTGAACAACTGCACCGGAAGTATGTAAACCCTGTCTTGGCCGATGTGCTCGGGTATATCGGATTTGAACCGGAATATTCACGCGGCCAGGGAGTGTGGTTGGAGACGGAAAAGGGCGAACGCATTCTGGATGCGTTGGCGGGGTATGGTGTATTTGCGCTGGGCCGGAATCATCCGGGCGTAATTGATGCCATTCAACAGTCATTGCATTCCGAACTCCCCAATTTGGTACAGATGGATTGCACTCTGCTCTCCGGTTTATTGGCGGAAGCCTTAATCCGGATTGCGCCGCCGGGATTGGATGCGGTCTTTTTTACGAATTCGGGCACTGAGGCGGTTGAAGGCGCGATCAAATTTGTCCGGTGTTCCACCGGACGGAAACGTATTCTGTTTCATAAGGGCGCATTTCACGGCCTGACATGCGGTGCATTATCACTCAATGGCGATGAGTCTTTCCGGGAAGAATTCGGCGAACTCTTGCCGGGGTGTGAACGCTTCGATTTGGCCGAGCCGGAATGGATCGAGGCGGAGTTAAGGAAAGAAGATGTCGCTGCGGTATTTATCGAGCCGATTCGGGGCAAAGGCGTTTTTCTACCACCACATGAGAATTCGTTATTGGATTTACAGAATCTTTGCCGCCGCTACGGGACATTGTTTGTCTCAGACGAGATACAATGCGGTTTGGGCCGCACCGGCAAAACGTGGGCTTGTCAGCATTGGAATCTTGAACCCGACTTGCTTTTAACATCCAAAGCCCTATCGGGAGGGATTATCCCGGTGGGTGCGATCCTGATGCGGCGCGCTATACATCGTGGTGTTTTCAGCCGTCTGGACCGTTGTGTGGTGCATTCGACAACATTCGGACAAAACGTCTATGCCATGGTTGCCGGATTGGCGGCGTTGCATTTTATGCAAGACGAACGAACGACAGAGAACTCGGCGGCGATGGGCGCGCGTCTTTTGGGAGGATTGCAGACGGTTGCCGAACGTAGTGAATTTGTTCGTGAAGTGCGGGGGCGGGGGCTGATGATCGGTATCGAACTTGGATCGCCGCGCTCGCTTTCCAAGAAACCGGCGTGGTCGCTATTGCACAAAGCAGAGAATGGGCTGTTTGCCCAGGCTTTGGTAATGCGGCTCTATGGTCATCACCACATATTGACTCAAGTTGCAGGCCACCATCAGGAAATTATCAAACTGTTGCCGCCTCTTATTTATGAGGAGGAACATGTGGATTCTGTCATACAAGCCTTCGAAGATGTGCTTGCCAGCGCCGGGAAGTTTCCGGGGCCGGTCTGGGAAGTAGGCTCCCGTTTGGTGGGAGTCGCGGCCAAAACATTCCGTAAAGGCGCTTAACCGCGTGGCGTGGCGTATTCATGTCTGAAACGCAATCCTCGTTCGATCCCGCCTCTCAAAGTTTTCGAAATCGTTTCTTTCTTGCCGTGGCGCATATTGCCGCACGCCGATCCCGTTGGGTTGTTGGAATTAGTTTTTTGCTGGCGTTGGTGGGAGGGCTTTATGGAGCGGCAACGGTGGAGATGGTTAGCGATACCGACCGGTTGCTTTCAGAGGATCTTTTATACCATCGCCGATATCGTGATTTTATTCGCCGCTATGGTGACCTCGAATATATTTATATCGTGATCGAAGACGGTGAAGACGCCGACAAGATACAATTCGCGGAACGTTTGTCCGAAAAACTAAACCGTAACGATGGATACTTCCGCGAAGTTGTCTACCGCTTCGATACATCATGGGCGCGCCGGCATGCATTGGCCTATATGCCTTTGGCCGATCTACAGAACCTGGTGAACGGCTTATCTGATGAGAGTGGCCGACTTGAACGGTTGGGCCATACGCCGACATTGAATGATGCTCTGGAACAACTCTGTGATGGGATTGATACCAGCCTGCACAATCAGAATGCGCCTGCAAGTTCCGGAGATTCAAGCAGTGACTTTTTTCAGGCGTTCGATGCGGATGACTTGCGCGATTTGACCGAAGCATTGGAGGGGCGGGAGGAATCCGCTTATTCGGAATTGAGTCAACTTACCGATGAGATTCGCAGCGCGGATACGCCATCGTACGAGTATTTTTGGTCCGAGTCACATCGCTTTTTGCTTATGTTGGTAATGCCCGAAAAGGATTACACGACTTTAGGTGTTATCGATGAACCTTTGAAACTGTTGCGTGAGGCGGTCAAAGAGGCCGAACTTGAGATGCCCGGCGTTCATGCGGGTTTGACCGGACGGCCTGTTTTGCAGGCCGATGAAATGCGCACAACCAATCGGGATATGATGCGGGCCGGTGTGTTTTCGTTTGTGGGCGTTGTTTTGGTTTTTATGTTTTTCTTCCGGGAGTTTTGGAGGCCGATATTTGCCGGGCTGTCATTGTTGACGGCTTTGGGGTGGACCTATGGTTTTGTGGCTGTCACCGTGGGGCATCTTAATCTTCTTTCGGCGGTTTTTGCGATTGTTTTGGTTGGTTTGGGCATCGACTTCGGGATACATGTCGTACATCGCTATCAAGAAGAATTAAAGATCACACAGAATCCGGAGGCCGCCGCCGAAAGCACGCTTTTAGCCATCGGCAGTGGTTTGTTATCAGCCGGACTCACATCTGCTTCGCCGTTCTTTCTTGCCATGGCGACCGACTTTTTAGGTTTGGCCGAGTTGGGTTGGATTGCGGGAAGCGGGATTGTCTTTTGTTTGATTTCGATGACGGTTTTGCTGCTGGCGATGATGACCATGTATGACCGCCGGATGTTGCGTCAAGAAAAAATCCACGAACCGCTTCATCTTCCCGGATTGCGTCATGCTTCGCGCCACCCCAAGACGGTTTTGGGTATTTTGGCGGTATTGGCTGTGTTTAGTTGGCCTTATGCCGGCCGGGTACACTTCGATGATAATTTGTTGGAACTCCAGGCGCAGGGATTGGAGTCTGTGGAGTATGAACAGAAGCTAATTCATGAATCGGGAAACTCCACTTGGTTTTGTGTTTTCTTGCGTTCAAACCTCGAAAAAGTGCGGAGTCTGCATCAGCGGCTACTGAAAAATCCTTTGGTAGGGAATGTCGAAAGCCTGGCGGATGTATTGCCGGCTGATATGGAATCCAAGCCGGAACTTCAAAAGCAATTATTGCAGGCACTCCCGAATTTTGATTTTCCTGAACCTGCTTTTCAGCCCAATCCGGAAATCATTCAGCGCACAGTGCAATCGATTGATGCTTTGCTTGAAGGTATCGCAAAAAACGGCGATCCTGAGCCTTGGCGGCGTGTGCCCTCACTGGGGCTGCTTGCGCGTTTGCGTGATGTTCTCAAGCAAACGGATGCACCGGAACGAGTTCGAAACGCTCATCGTGTTTTGTTGCAGGAACCAAGGGAGATTTTCCGAATTCTCCATAAGGCGGCAGCGGAAGAGCCGCTTTCGTTCGATTCTTTGCCTGTCTCCTTAAAGCGGTTATTTGTTGGCCGTGACGGTTCGCTGTTGGTACGTGCTTATCCTGAGAATGATGTCTGGCAGGAAGATCATATGGCCGATTTTGTCCGGGAGATGCGTTTGCTCGATGAGACCGTTGCCGGAACGCCAATACAGGTCTATGAATCCAGTCATATTATGCGCCGGGCGTTTCTCTTTGCCGGTGGTTATGCGCTTATTGCCGTTGTCGTTTTGGTTTTCTTAGATTTTTACTCGTGGAGAATGCTCGTGCTTTGCCTCGCGCCCTTGGCTGCGGGCGTATTTTATTTGGTGATCTGCATGGGAGCGACGGGAACAAATCTAAATCTCGCCAATTTTTTTGCTGTGCCGATTCTCCTCGGAATTGGTGTCGATAATGCCATCCATTTATTGCACCGTTTTCAAGAGACAGGAAGTGTAGAAGATACTGTGCATACAACCGGAACGACACTGACTTTGACCAGCCTAACCACGACAATTGGATTCGGCAGTCTACTTTTGGCGCATCATCGTGGATTGCAAAGTCTGGGGGGACTGATGGTTCTTGGAGTTTTATCCTGCTGGTTCGCTTCGTTGGTACTGCTACCCAATTTACTTGAAGTTATTCCTCAAAGATTCTTCCGTGTTTCACACCCGGTGCGCCTCAATGAATAGCATTCCTCCGTCACGAGTACGGATTTTCTCGTAGTTATGCATTGTTTCGATCTCAAAGCCGGTTTGATCGAGGACTTCCCGGACGTACTTTTCGCGGCGGTGCAGATGGCAAAAGATGAATCTTCCATTGGATTTGAGCATGTGCGCAACAGCCTGGCAAAGATCTTTTAGGCGCAGTTCGGATTCGCTTCTAGCCATTCGTTTGTGATCGGCTTCTTGAAACTTCCCTAGTTTTTTCTCGAAAAAAGGAGGATTGCAAACTGCTGCATCGAATGTTCCTAAGGCGGAGAATTCATCAGTGGCACGCAGGTCCATGTGAACGAAATGGATTGTGTGCGAATGTTGGGGCAGCAGTTGAGTCGCTGTTTCTTGGGCTTTGGCGACAGCCTGAACATTGAGATCAATGCCCAGTGTCTCCGTGATTCCTGCTCCATAATAGGCGAAGGCCATGGCCATATAGCCTGTTCCACAGCCTGCATCCAATAAGCGGCCATGCAGGTTTTGAGCCTGCCAATCGACCATGATTTGGCTTTCCAGGCAGGGGCGCAAAATATCGAACGGAGCAGCGGGGGGGATGATACCGCCGGGCCGGGCCAGACTTGGATAGGTATTGCTTGTCATGATCTAAAAAAACGAAATTGGATTCCTCACCAGTTCGATTGTTGAGGTTCCGGCTAACGCGGGCCATAAAGAGCGTATAAAAGAACACCGTCCCGTCGCACTTCGGCCAGCGGTTTTCCTTTTCGATAGAAATACCATTCGTTCATGTTGAACATACCCTGGCGGGCTTGCAGGATATGGAAATCATACGGTGGTTCCCCCCCCAAGCGAATGTCTTTTTTTAGTAAGCCGCGTTCTTGGTAGTGCATAAGCACCTCATTGGGCATTGCCAAAACACGCAACGAGGCGCCTGATGGAATCAGATCATCCACGGTTTTTATGAAATCCGGATAGAGGCCATCGCACCAATATGCTGTTTCAAAACCAAGCCGTTGCGATCCGGGAAGACCTCCGATGAGCGCGTTGTAATAAGACAGTTCGCAGGGGTGAAGACGTATCATGCCAGCCGTTGGGCCGATTGCGGCCGCTACAAAAGCAACGCCTAATAGGACTTTCCAGCGTGTGGCTATTGCACTGAATCCTCGCCGTTCCAGATGGATGAGGCACTGTTGACTCAGTGTCTCGGCTCCGAGGCCGGTCATGACGGCGAAGTAGGAGAAACCGGGCAGGAATAGGCGTACACCGTCATAACCTTGAGCCAGGGGTAATAACACCAAACCCAGCGGTATCGCCCAACCAATAAGCACAAGTGCTTTCCATGTCCATAATGTTCGCTCCCGAAACGAGAGCACTGATGTGCCCAGACCGATCATCGATAATAGAAGTGTGATTGCGGGAACTGTGATTGCCGTCATCACGAGCGGATAGATCCAAGGCGTGTCGTCACCGTATTTATGACGCATAAACCATACTGGAATCGGATGTGTGCTTACTTTTGATGCGTAGTTGCCAAATCGTTCGATAAGCCGTTCAACCGTGTTGTTCCAAAGCCAAGGTTGGGTTCCAATATAGATAATCGGTAAAAGAACGAGTGCGGAAATGCACCAAACTCCAAATCCGATGGCAAGATCACGGCGTTGTTCCGGCTTCTCAAACCAGGCAATTACCACGAGCGCAAGAAAAAGCGGTGGTAAAAAGACCGCATGCAGTTTGGTCGCAAAGGCCAATGCGTATACCAATGCCGCCCATGGTGCGCGGCGGGGATGGTGGAGGGACCATGCAAATGAAACACCTGAAAAAAACCAAAGTGCGCAAATAGGGGTATCCAAACTAAAAATGTGGGCGTGGCCAAACACTCTTGGCATCAAAAGGAATGCTGCACCCGCCACTAATGCAGCGAAACGTCCTTTGAGGTGACCGGCCAATGCTGAAATTCCGGTGACCATTAGGCCAAACCAAATGGCGCTGGGCAACCGCATGGATGCTGTTTCTCCGATAAGGTCATGGAGCAGCAAATAAGAAAAGGCGGCGCACGTTCTTACAAACGATGGATGATCGGAAGTCGTCTTCCAATATTTGTCTATGGTTTCTTGAGAAAAAGGCCCGTCAAGCGGAGCGGCATCCCCTTTCCCGAATAAGCCGGCTATCCAGTCGGCTTGGTTGCGAGCTGCAGGGATATTGGGATAGGATTCATCCCAAGTAATACCGGGATCGTCCAACGTCGCCACAACGGCGGCAAAGGCGACAAGGCCCAATGATACAGGAATAAGCCAGTCTTTAAAGAATCGTTCCATCATGGTTTAGTTACCGGCAGCGTGCCTTCCGCAAGGCCATTCGGCAAGTTTGTCAGATATTGCAGTGTAATCCTATCGACAGTAGCATGATGTACTTTGTTGATTGTATTCAATTGTTGATCGGAAATTTGATGTCATGAGAGTTACAACGATTCGGCTCCTCGCAGAGGATCATGTTGCGCATAGCGCATGTTCATGCCTCTGCAATGACGAGCGTTTTCGCTTTATCTCCGTAACTCACCCTGAGGAGCTCGTTGTTGAAGACGATTATTCTCCTGTGGTCCTGTCAATCGGTTGGATAGACAAAGCTCCGCCAACATTGGGATTGTGCATTCCCCTTCTGGTCCTGGTCGAGCAAAACGAAACAAAAGAACTCCCAGCGATAGCCCGGCAGCCGCTTTCTACAGTCTTAGGCACTGAATCCGGCAAGTTGGTGTTAGGCCAGACTTTGGAATCTCTGCGCCGTTTTCGTTCTTTGCAGATCGAAATCGAGAATTTGGCGGAGGCGATTCATTCGGTGGAGTCCGAAATCGAAATGTTCAGCCGTATCGGCATGGCTTTGGAATCCGAGCGCGATACCGAACGGCTTTTCGATTTAATTCTGACCTATGCTCGAAAAGTCACGAATGCGGACGGAGGCAGTATTTATATAATTCACGAGCATGTCGGGCTTGAAGGACAAAAGGAGAAGTATCTTTATTTCGCAAACACACAAAGCGATACGTTGTCGATTCCTTTTCAGGGTTCAGAGATGAAAATCTCCGAAGAGTCAATTGCCGGTCATGTTGCTTTGCATGGCACAATTCTGAATCTTCCCGATGTTTATAAAATTCCCGAGGATAGCCCCTATCGTTTTAATCCGGATTTTGACCGGTCCGTTCATTACCGTACGACCTCGGTGCTTACGTTGCCCATGCGGAATATCGATAATGATATCATTGGTATCCTGCAATTGATCAATAAAAAACGCCATTCGGGGATGCCGTTAATTCCTTATGAGAATATCGAAAAAGAGGTTATTCCATTTGATGAAAAGGACGAACAACGGGCAATGGCATTGGGCGGGCAAGCCGCCGTTGCGCTAGAAAACAGCATTCTCTACGAGGATATTGAGAGACTCCTGGAGGGATTTGTTCGTGCATCGGTAAACGCGATTGAAGCACGAGATCCCGTAACTTCCGGTCATACGGAACGCGTAACCCAACTTACATTGGCATTGGCTCGTGCGGTAAGCGAAATTCGAAACGGTCCGTATATGGATGTGACCTTTAATGCGAGACAGATGCGGGAGCTAAGGTATGCGGGGCTGTTACACGATATCGGAAAGATCGGCGTACGTGAAAAAGTATTAACCAAGGCACAGAAACTATTTCCGGAAGAGATGGAAGTTGTCCGGCAACGGTTTGATTTAATTCGCCAAACCATCCGCCTTGAAGATGCGGAAAAGCGGCTTGCCTGCGCATTGGATTGCGGGAAAGAAAAGTATCGGGATTCTCAGGAGGTTTTTGATCGTGAACTAAAAGAAGCATTGCAGGAGATAGACGACTATTGGAGCATTATCCAGAAATCCAATATGCCTAAAATCCTGCCCGGCGAAGTCTCCGAACGATTACCTGAGGTTGCCGAATTGGCTTTTAAAAGCAGTGACGGATTGGATCATGCCTACATTACCGATCATGAACTGCATTGCCTCTCTGTGAAAAAGGGGAGTCTTACATCAGAGGAAATTGCCGAAATACGTTCTCATGTTATGCATACTCGGAATTTCTTGGAAAAGATTCCATGGATACGCACTTTGCTGGGAGTCACCCAGATCGCTTGTGGCCATCATGAAATGATGAATGGAACGGGATATCCGATGGGATTTAGTAAGGACGATATCCCAGTTCAGGCGCGAATCATGGCCATTGCCGATATTTATGATGCACTTACCGCCACTGACCGTCCTTATAAAAAGGCTGTCCCGATCGAGAAAGCCCTGAACATTTTGGAAGACGAAGTCGAGCAGAACCGTCTCGATGGTGAACTGGTTCGAATTTTCCGTGAAAGCCGGGTCTACGAGCAGGTTTATCAGGAAATGGATTGACGCTATCCGGCATAACAGTTCGTTCTCCGGCTCTTTCCCTACCGCGCCGCTCCAACTACTCTAAATTCTAGTCTCTATATGTTTACAATTTCCCGTGTTTTTCGGATAGAAGCATGAAAGTTCCTGTATCTTGGCTACAAGAATACGTTTCACCATTGCCTCCGGCCGATGAATTGGCCGAACGGCTGACAATGCTCGGGCTTGAGGTCGATGCGGTCGTGCGAACCGGCGCCGGGCTTGAAAAGGTCCTGGTTGGCAAAGTCTTGGAAGTAAATCAGCATCCTAATGCGGACCGTCTGACTTATTGCAAAGTCACTATAGGGTCGCAGCCTCTGGATATTGTCTGCGGAGCAACCAATCATAAGGCCGGAGATTATGTGGCTGTGGCGTTGCCCGGGACAACGTTGCCTAATGGCATAAAACTCAAGAAAAGCAAAATTCGTGGCGTCGAATCAATGGGCATGATGTGCTCGGAGCAAGAGTTGGGACTGGGTGACAGTCATGACGGTATTATCGTTATGGAAGGCGAGCCCAAGGTCGGTTCTTCTTTTGCGGAAGCCTTTGATTTGCTCGATGATGTGATTGATATTGACCTTACTCCCAACCGGGGCGATTGCCTGTCAATGCTTGGGGTAGCCAGAGAAGTGGCCGCGGACCGGGGATTGACCGTAAAGCGTCCCCAAGTCGAAATCGGGCCGGAAGGCGGCGGCTTCGATGTAAGCAATGAGGCGCCGGACCAGTGTCCGCGTTACACCGGAATTCTAATTGAAGGAATCAAAATCGGCCCATCCCCGGCATGGTTGGCCCGGAAACTGGAGCGCGCGGGATTGCGCAGCATTAACAATGTGGTGGATGCCACCAACTTTGTAATGCTGGAGTACGGCCAACCGCCTCACGCATTTGATGCGGATACTCTCCGTGGCGACAAAATAATTGTGCGTATGGCAAAGCCGGGTGAAACCATAAAGGTCATTGATGGCACTGTCATAAAACTAACGCCTGAAGATATGGTAATTGCCGATGGCGAACGTCCGGTGGCTTTGGCCGGGGTTATGGGCGGGTTGGAGACGGAAGTCAGCGATAAGACAACTCGGGTTTTGCTGGAAATGGCTTTCTTTACGGCGATTCCTTTGCGAAGAAAATCAAAACGGCATGGTATGTCATCGGATGCCTCACAACGATTTGAACGTGGCGTGGATTTCGAAGCGATTGTTGAGTCCAGTTGGCGTTGCGCCCGTTTGATTGAAGAACTAAGCGGAGGCCGAATAAAGGGTGGAATCACCATCGCTGATGGTCCTGCAGAAACACTTCAACTCTATCAACGCAGAAACGTCAGTATCCGGCCATCGCGTGCTGAGCATCTTTTAGGCGTGCCAATCGCACCGTCCATGGTTCGCGACAAATTGACCGCATTGGGACTGAAATGTCTGGAAGAAAGTGACGATAGCCTGCAATTTGAAGTCCCATCCCATCGTAACGATCTTGAGCGTGAAGTCGATTTGATCGAAGAAGTCGCTCGGACTGTGGGGTATAACGAATTTCCAAACTGTATTTACCCCGTGCCGTTTACCGGGGAATCCCGCGGAGTACAACGTACGGAGCGGATCGAACAAATCCGGCGCTTTTTGGAGGCGCGAGGGTGGCGTGAGGCGGTTACTTATAGCTTTGTGGCCAAGGAATCGCTAAAGGGGTGGTCGGACCTAAAACCGCCCAAGATCGCCAATCCGTTGTCTTTGCAGCAAGAAGTTATGCGAACCAGCGTTGTGCCGAGTTTGCTGACTGCGCTAAAGAAAAACTATCGCCGGGGAGTGACCGAAGTTGCTTTGTTTGAAGTCGCCCGGGTGTATGGAGGCGATCACGGTCTGTTGGAGCCCGGACGATTATCCGGCGTCTTGACCGCTCCCCGTGAACCGGGATGGCGTGGCAAGGCTCCCAATGCCAAAGATGCCGCTTCGGGAAATCGGGATATCTTCGATGTTAAAGGCGATCTCGTTTCCTTGTTGTCCAGTCTGGGAATTCAGGATGCGATATGGGAACGCACCCAGAAACCTTCGACTTTGCATCCGGGATTTGCGTCGAGAATCCTCCTGAATGAAATTGATTTGGGATATTTGGGGGTTCTGCATCCGGATGTTGTCGATGAAATGGAACTGACAATTGCGCCGGTTGTATTTGAACTCGATCTGGATGCAATTTTGCAGGCAATGGACCGAAAGAAACCTGAATTGAAAATGCCCTCGGAATTTCCCTCGGTCACGCGGGATCTTGCCTTGATTGTGCCCGCAAATGTTGAGGCGCATGTTGTTGAGGACGTAATCGTACAAGAAGCAGGACAATGGCTTGAATCCTGCCGCCTCTTTGATGTGTACCGTGGCGATCAGACAGGCGGTGAAGTAAGCCTGGCCTTCCGCTACACACTTCGATCTGCAAAAGATACTCTTAAAGAGAAAGCCGTTGAAAAGACAGAAGAACGCATCCTAGCGAAATTACAGCGTGAGTACGGCATCACGAGGAGGCAATAAAGCCCATGAATTTGGAAAATCTGGATCGCAATTTTGAACAAATTGAGCAGAAGATCGACCGCCTGGTTGAGCGCATTCAGAAACTTGAATCCGAAAAGAAAGAACTCGCATCACAAACGGAGCGGGTTAAAAGTCTGGAAAGCGAACTCGACGAACTGAAAACGAAACTTAATTCGGCTTCCAGCGATTCAGCGGGATTGAATCAAGAACTGAGCGCGTCCAAAGAAAAGGTGGAGAATCTCGAAAAAGAGCGTGCCCAGGTACAGGAGAGGTTGACGGCTGTACTTAAACGGTTGGATGATGTCCTTGAAGTGACCGACGCGGATGCGTCCTGAGTAACGTCATCTGAATTATGAAGATCGCGGCCGGAGAGCAAATATGAATGCTGAAGACAAACAGCGCGTCGATATTGCCGTCTTGGGGCATAAGTTCCCCGTGAGCGCTGGAGACAGTGATTTAACCCAGAGGGCGGCGGATCACATTAATGCCCGGGCGGAGTTCTATCGAAGTAAATATGGTGAACTTACGAGCGGGCAGTTGGCTGCATTGGTGGCGCTTGATATAGGTGAAGAACTTTTCCGTGAACGCGAACAGCGAAACGAAAGGCAGCGCGAACAGGACGAGAAGTTATCAGAGGCGGAATCCAGAGCATCAGCGTTGCTCGAAAAACTTAATTCAGTCATATCGGAGTAAATCCCGGCGTGCCCGAGCAAGGCCAATCCCGGCCGTTACGCATTTTAATCGTCTCTTATGAATATCCGCCCATTGGAGGGGGTGGTGCTTCGGCATTGCAATCCATTCTAAAACATTTGGCCTCCAATCCCAACCACCAGATTCTTGTTGTTACATCTTCCCCTGATTCCGAACGTCATGTTTTACGTATGGGTGAAAGCGTTCTCATTCACCGGTTGCCGGTGCAAAAGCGCGATCTGTTTTATTGGCGGCGCTTGGAGGTCTTGCGGTTTATAAAAGTTGCTCTTGCCTATTGCCGGGATTTATTGAATGCCGAACCGTGGGATATGGCCGTCGGATTTTTCGGTTTCCCATCCGGGCTGATTCCATGGAGGTACCGGAAACGGCTGCCTTATATTGTCCTTTTGCGCGGCTCGGATGTTCCCGGTTTTAATCCTCGATTCGGCATCGATTATTTATTCCTCCGTCCTTTGTTTAAGCGAATTTGGCGGGGTGCTGTGTCTGTAGCCGCCAACAGCCGAAAATTAGTGGAACTGGCCTCCCAAACCTGTCCGGAATTGGAATTTGAGATCGTGCGCAACGGGGTTGATTGTGAACGTTTTCGTGTCTCAGAAGAGCCACCTGCAGATGGCCCCGTGCGTTTGGCGGTTGCCGCGCGTCTCATCCCCCGCAAAGCGGTCCATCAAGTCTTGGAAGTTCTGCACGATCTGGCCGAAGGCGTTTCTCCATGGATTCTCAATATTTATGGCGATGGACCCGAGAGACCTCGACTAGAGGCTATGAGCAAAGAATTCGGTCTTAAAGATCGAGTCTTTTTTCACGGGCACATTGACCGAAGTGAAATGGCGGAACGGCTGGCATCTGCGGATTTATTTGTTATGCCTTCTTTGTGGGAGGGAATGTCGAATGCCGTTCTAGAGGCTATGGCTTGCGGCCTGCCGGTGATTGTGACCAAGACAGGCGGAGCGGAAGAGTTGGTGTCGGATAACGGTTTTGTGATTACGCCCGGCGATACGGACGAACTGGCAACGGCTTTAGGCAAACTTATTGATAATCCGGAGGCCCGCCGGGCCATGGGATTACGTTCCAGAGAACATGCCGAAAGCATGAGTTGGGATAAGACGGCGGATAAGTTTCTTGAGTTGTGCTATCGGGCAGCGGGAGTTTCCAGTGGGTCTTGATGGCTATTTGAAACGGCAAGATGCAGCGGTGTCGCGGCGTGTGACGGGACAGATGGCTTATTTTAGTCTTTCGCCTAGCCGTGTTGCATTGTGTTATGCTTTGGAGCCGTTGATTGCAGAGTATGCGCATGGCCGATGTTTGGATGCGGGGGCCGGTTGGCAGGCTCACCGTCCATTGCTTGAACCGCATGTCTCGGAATATGTCTCTCTCGATTACGACCCTGCGCGGGGCCGGAACGATGTCTGCGGTTCGGTATTAGAGTTGCCATTTTCACTAAAGACATTCGATACGGTTTATTGCAGCCAGGTTCTGGAACATGTGCAGGATGACCGCAGACTTTGGCAGGAGTTTTTTCGGGTGTTAAAACCCGGTGGTGTTGTCATTCTCAGTGTTCCGCATCTTGCCTATTTGCATAACGAACCTCACGATTACCGGCGGCTTACGCGCCATGGCTTGCGGAAACTTGCAGAGCAGGCCGGATTTGAAGTTGTGGCATCTGTCCCCGCCGGTGGATTGCTTTGCTTTTTATCGCATCCATTTTCAATGATTGCCAAAGCATTTGCGGAACCTCTGCCCGGGGTTCGGCAAATTGCCGGTTTTATCAATTCCATAGCCAGCCGCGCTGTTTTTGGATTGGATTGTATGTTCGACCGTAAGAAACGGTTTGCGCTCAATGAAGTTATCGTGGCCCGGCGTCCGGAGTAGATAAGTCGTTTATTCGTGGCAATTTACAGGGCATCACGATTGAGCGTACAATCTCTCTTATAGCCAAATGAAAACCGCGCTGTGCATAGAACCGGGAAAGTTGATGATCCATCGATGTCGAATGGGATTCATGCGTTCTCTGTATTTTTTCGTTCTTACGGGAATCTGTATCTGGTTGGCTGCCAATGCCAATGCGCAATCCGGATTGCCGTTCCATGATTTTGAAAGTGTGCTGGGATTTTATCATCCCGATGTATTGGGCGATCCGGCGCAGGGCGGGGCTATCGATGCCGAGGTTCTTGAACGCTTAGCTTCGGTTTCCGCCGCATTGCAAGGCGCGATAGCCAATGAAATTGCAAATCTCTCTATTTCGGCGGCGGGAACACAGTATTTCTTCGGGCCGGACCGTATGTTTTATGTTTCCGAAAACCTGGGGACGTTTTTTATTGAGCCTCCCTGGACGACCGGGGAAGGGAACGGCTCATTTGGTCTTAATACTTCTTACCTCGATTTTAAGACATTCCAGGGCGACGATCTCGATGAGATTTTCGACTTTTATGACGATACAGGTACTCAGACTTGGGATGCTGATTATGAACTACGGGGACAGCTGACCACCCTTTCGATGACTTATGGTGTTACCGAGCGTCTGGATGTGGGGCTCATTATTCCTATGGTCTATTTGGAGGGGAAAGGAGACGGCGGGTTTTCGGGGTTGATCAATTTTGAGGTTACCGATTTCGAAGAATCGTGTACCAATGTTGCGGATGTCTTTTTACGCTTCAAATACGAACTCCTTGAAATTGAAGATTTAAACCGGCTTTTAACATGGTCAGTCGGATTGGATGTCAAACTCGACAATGGCGATGAGGAACTTTTGTTGGGAACCGGCGATTTCGGATATCGTTTGCGGACACTTATAGGCAAACGGATTGGCCGGATTTACCCTGTGGTTGAGGTCGGATATTACTTCGCCGGCGTCGATGTGGAAGACAGTTTTGTTGTTAATGATGTGAGTGGGGGACAGCACACGATCCAAACAGGTATTGAAGACAGCGATTTCGATGCATTTGAATTCAAATTCGGCCTTCCAGTCACACTAATCGATGAGCGTTGGACTCTCAGCGCCGAATGGATGCTTTCACATTCGGATTTTGCCACAACGAACGATCTTGGGGTAACAACACGATATAAGATCAACGACCGTTTGTTTGTTCAAGGCGGGATTCGTATTCCTGTTGATGATGATGGATTGCGCACAGATTTTGTGCCCACCATCGGTGGTGAATTTCGCTTTTAAATGGGGCGGCCTCGTGAGGGGGAGCGGGTCATGATGTGGTAGTGACGATATACTGTAAATGCGGTCATCCTTAATTTAGGAGCAAGGTGCGGCCAATGATAATGATGCAATCCAAACGGCATTATGGACTGATTCAGTGTTTTCTCCGGGCAAACTTAATCTTGGGATGGATATTTCTCGTATCGATGCCGGTATTTGCGAGCCAATGGCGGCAGTTCGAATATGGGGGGCGTATCAAGTGTATGGCCTCAAATGAGCGTTATATTTGGGTCGGCGGAGAGAATGGAGCGCTTCGCTACGATTTGGATACCGGCCGTTTTTTGTCTATCGAGCGTGAAATCAATAACCGGGGCGACGATGTTATGCTTTCGGGCAGCATTGTCCGCGCTATTGCCATCGATCCGAAAGGGCGAACGTTTTTCGCCTGCTGGGAACAAACCCAAGATGGACTCGTTGGCACCGGAATTACGATGATGGGTGCGGTGGGGTATCTGACAATCTCCGAGCAAGATGGTCTTCCTTCGAATGATGTCTATTCGTTGTGTGCAGATTCCCAAGGCCGAATTTGGGCCGGTACAAAAGATGGCATTGCGCTGTTGGATGAAGGGCGGATCAGTACATTTACGACCGATGACGGGCTCTTTCGGAACGATGCAGTAGAAATCAGTGTCGATCAACATGACCGGGTTTGGTCCGGATTCTGGCGGGGAGTGAATGTTTACCGTGATGGATATTGGTGGTCTTGGGAACGGAATAAGATCGATTACGTGTACAGCATCATTCCGGGGCCGGATAACAAAGTCTATTGCGCCACCAAGGGGGGAATTGCCGTTTATGATGGTGAACGTTGGGAAATGGTGCGTCTTAAGGGTGATCTGCGCAAACGGCTGATTTCAGATATGGCTTTGGACCGCGACGGTAATATCTGGTGCGCTTGGGGGGGATTGGATAAGGGAGTCTCCATTTTTGACGGCCAAGATTGGTCGCGTGTTACAAGGAAAAATTCAGAAGGCGGATTAGCCGGGAATCGTTCTATCGCTATTGAAACGGACCGTGATGGACGTATCTGGATTGGCGACCGTATGGGGCATATCTCTGTGATGACACCGGATGGTGTTCCGGAATTGCCGCAGGGGGAACTTTTAAAAACAAGCGCGGCGGAATCTTGTCAGCCATTCCGTTATGCAATGAATCGTCCGCGGGGAATGATGGTGAAGCCTGATATAACGCAAGCCTTTGCCAAACTCATGCGTTTACGCTGGACATCGGCTTCGCTTTCATTGGGATTATTGAATTCGCAAAACCAATCTTCATGTATTAGTAAACCTATTAAAGAACAGGATTTTGCCGATCTGGAGTGGGAACCGCCGTTGGATGAGGCCGCAGAGAATGTATGCAGCCCTGAATTTGAAGCAACACCTGTTCTATTGGCACAAGCGGGCGGTGCTGCTCCAACCGAAATAGGGGCGGCAATTCAAATCAATGTTCCTGCGGATTTGAATCAATCGACCAAAGATAATCCCTATCAGGCTGTTGCCGGAGAGATTGATATCGGTGTCGGGATTATGAATGCGCCGAAGTTGGCTTATGTGGAGATCAACGGCTTTAAGGGTGAGTTTACTCAAAAAATGGAGATGAGCGGGATCAACAACATGTATCTCTATCAGGGGAAAGTCCTGCTTGAAGATATCGATACAATCCATGTTGAGATATTCGACGAAGACGAGCAGTCCGCCGGATTTAAGGATTTTCCGATTGCGGTCAGCGGTCCCAAGGCTGAAATGCAGGCTCCCAGTCTTGTTTTTATTCACCCAAAAGGAATCACGGAAGAGAAAATGGTTGCCGCCCGCGGCGGAGGTGTGCCGATTGAAGTGCAGCTCACAACCGCCAATAACGCTACGGTGCGCGGATTGGTTCATGACGATACGGGAATCAAACTTGTTCGCATCAACGGCAAACAAGCCGACTATTTTGTCGATGCACCTCCATCGCAGTTGGCCGAAGCGGGCTTGGAGGGAATGAAGAACATTAAATATTTCGAACACCAATTCGAACTTGGTACGGGAAACAATCAGGTTCAAATCGAGGCGGTTGATGTGTTCGATAATGTTGCCCGGATTATGCTCGAACTCGCAGTCCAGGCCAGGATATCGGATTCCGAATTCTATGGAGGCAGTTATGCCATGATTGTGGGCATTAATGCTTATGATCATTGGCAACCTCTTGAGAATGCCGTGCACGATGCGCGGGGAATCAAGAATCTGCTTTTGGAGAAATTCGAATTTCCTGAAGATCACATTTATGAAGCCTATGATGCCAATGCCACCAAAGAAGGTATTGTTCGTGCTTTTCAACAAGTCTCAAAGGCGCCCAACGACAGCCGGGTAATTATCTTTTTTGCAGGGCACGGCCAAACTACTGATTCCCGGCGCGGTAAGCAGGGGTATTTGATTCCCGTCGATGGCGCTTTTTGTTTGTCCAATAAGCCGAATCTGGAGGAATTGCAGAGTTGGATCAGTATGCAGGAAATTAGCGATCAGATCGGTTATTTCGATGCAAAACATATCTTGTTGATTTTGGATGCCTGCTATTCCGGTTTGATGACGGCCACACGAGGATCGAGTTTCGGGACGGCGTTGGCTGAGGACGCTGCAGTGGCGGAGTTCGTGCGCTTAGCCGAAACCAATGCTGTTGAAGTGATTACGGCGGGAACCGAAGAACAGCAAGTTCTTGACGGCGGACGGGACGGCCATAGCATCTTTACCGGTGCCATCCTCGATGGATTGGAAAAAGGCGAGGCCGATATCGTTAAAGATGGTGTCATTACATCTCAAGAACTTGGAACGTATGTTTTCCAAACCGTCTATGGCGCTACCAGTAAACGGCAATCACCCAAGTATGCCAAACTGCCCGGGTATGAAGACGAGTCCGGATTGGTGCTCTTTCCGATTGCCGGAAAAGGCTAATGCCGTTTAACGAACATCGGCGGACATAGATTAAATCGTTTAGTAATAGCCTTCTTCCAGGAACATTTGGTTATCGGGGTGGCGTGTTTCACCGACACTGCTAACTCGGATTCCGCGCTTATCGTGAACCGGGCATTTGTTTTGGCAAATGCCGCATCCTACACATTGTTCCGGATCTACATGCGGCAGTTTGACAGTCAGTTTTGTGCCGTCACGCTGCATGACTTCTTTTTCTTCAAACCAAATGGCTTTGGGATCGGTGGGGCAATGTTCTTCACAGACGATGCAATCCCGCTGCCATGCATAAGGAATGCACCGTTCCGGATCGAAGAATGCCGTTCCCATCTTGACTTTGTGCTTGTCTTCCACCAACAGGTCTTGGATGGCCCCTGTTGGACAGACCTGGCCGCAAAGTGTGCAGTTGTACTCGCAATAGCCAAGATTGGCGACACCTACCGGTGACCACATGCCACCGAGACCGGCCTGCAAGAATGCCGGTTGAAGGAGATTGGTGGGGCAGACCTTCATACACGCGCCACAGCGTATACAGCGATCCTGAAAATCGGGTTCCGCCAGCGCTCCCGGCGGACGGATCAGCAGTGGTTCGTAACGTGCGCCGGAACGCAACGGCTGACTGGCATAAGCCAATCCTGTAATGGCCGCTCCAGTTGCCGCTGTGAGAACTGTGCGGCGCTCCAAATTGAGTTGCCGTTCTTTAATTGGGCGGAATAGGTTTTTAAGCCAGCCAATAAAAGTCCTGCCCGGCAATTCAAACTCAAACGTAATCGCGTCTGAGTGACAGGATGCTTTGCAATTCCAACAATAGAAACATTCGGACGCTTTCCAGCCATCGTGGGTTAAGGGATCGGCCGCGCCCTGGCAATCAACTACACAGAGTTGGCAGTCGCCGCATTTTTCGGTGTTGTTTTTGAGCCGGAACGTTGTAAAGCGGCCCGCCCAACCTAAAAGAGCGCCCAATGGGCACAGATATCGGCACCAGAACCGGCTGCGATAAAAATTGAGCAGTAACGTGATGACGAAGAGCAGTCCTATTAATCCTGCGCCGTTAAAGAATGTCTGTTTGAAAAGCAGAACATGCGCGCGCAGGAATTCATAAATGGGTTCGGAAACAACCGTGATATGAACGGGATCTTCTTGATAGAGCCAAGTGAAGACCCATACAACAGCCGCATTAAGCGAGGGATAAATGCTAAGGGCAACACTCCGCTCCAATACGCATAGAGGATCTAACCACCCGGTAATATGGAAACCGGCAAGGCCCATGACCAATAACACCACCAGACCAACATATTTCCAGCGTTGCCAAGGAGTCCAACGCTCACTTTGCATTAGGTCCTTTTTCTTGGCGTTACGGAATGCGCTGACCAGATTATGGATTGCGCCCATGGGGCATATCCAGCCGCAGAAAAAACGGCCGAGCAACATTGTGATGCCCAATGTTACCAGGCCTAGCAGCAGGCCTGTTTCAATGACGCCCCCGGCAATCCAGGTGTCTATCAATACGAGAGGATCGATTTGAAAAAAGAACTCAACAGGACCACCCGGCTTGTTGTCGCTGCTATAGTCCGTTTTGTAAATCAGATAAAAGAAAGCGAGCACGGATACGGTTTGCACCGTGCGTCGAAGCCAGACAATTTTCATCCCGGGTTTCATTATTTCAATAAATCAAATCGTTCAATCTTAAAACGAAGTCAATCGTTAAGTTTAACCAATTTACTATGCCGCTATCCGATGATAACCGGCTCCGGAGCCAAGGTTTCATATTTCGTTGTGCCCAAGCCTAATGCCTCGGCTTCCAAGACGCCTGCAACTTGTTTTATGTCGCGGCCAAAGAGGCTTACACCATAAGCATCTGCGGCCACGAAATCCGTTCCCGCGATAATTGTGTCTTTTCGCTCGACGTTTTCCAGGCGGCCTCCGGTTGGGCCCTCTGCCACGAGGATGCGGATTGCATCGATGACAGTCAATTGCGGTTTGAGAAAAGCGGCCAAATCGGCGAGAAACGGGCCTAGCTTTTGGTGGACCTGATTTCTCCGTCCGCCCATCACACCCATTAAATTTTTCAATGAGAGTGTGACATTGGATATCTTGTGATCTTTGGCAATCGGGCAATTGATAATTTTGTCCGCCTCAACGATTTCTGCATACAGCGGCCACGATTTAAAGTTCTCACCGCCGATTTCCATCTCTTTGTATTTGCGTTCATCGTGGAAAAGAACTTCCGCGCCGGCTTCTTCAGCCGCCTTTTGAATACCGCTTCGTTCATATGTGCGGCGCGCGGTTTGGCAGGTGTTATCACTGACTTTGACTTTCGCCGCACCGGCCTCGAACGCCAGTGTCACAAGCGTCTTAACGACATCGGGATTTGTATTGGCGGCCTGCTCCGGTGTGCGGTCCCAGCCGATATTAGGCTTAACCCAAACCACATCGCCCTTGGATACGAAACGGCTTATGCCCCCGAGTTCTTCCAGCGCACGGCGTGTAAGTTTCACACTCAGATCGGTCAGGACTTCTCCTTCCGCGGCTCCTACATCTTTGGCCTGTACTATGCAAAGACTTTTTCCGGCTCCCTGAGCTATGGCATTTTGCGTTACGCCGGGAAGAGCCAAGGCGGCGCCGGTTGCGGCGGTTGTCTTTAAAAAAGAACGACGGTTACAGATGTGTGTCATGATTTAGTCCCTATCCCCATCGGATTATTCTGATGCGTGGTTATTGTCCGGTCTGCTCCAATTCCTGTTCTATGGATGAAATAGAACCATCTTTGTTCGGAATTGATGTATTCGGCTTTTCAGCCGCCTTATCTTTTACAGAGTAGCATACAAAGCGAAGCATAAACTATAAACACTGGCGTATATTGCTTACTTAATAGTTGACATATTCAATGAAATCTTTATTTATTGAAATTCAGTGGCGATTCATCCTGGTGATGACGCCTTTGCTTTGTGATTTCAATCCTGACCTTGCTTTTTGTAACCCGGGTTTGCACTTCATGATACCGCTATACTAATCCTTTGGATCCTGTGCCTTTTATGCGGCGAGTGGTCCGAATCCCCTGGTTTGCCGATGGTCAATGCAGACTCGATTCACAAAATACGCAGGCAGCTTGATTTCTACTTTTTGGCCTCTCCTTGCGGCGCTGGGGCTGACGGGGTGCCTGTTGGCACTTCTGGGCGAGCCGGTTTTTGAGGCGGGCAGGCTGCTCTTACAGGGATCCTGGGGCACTTCACGTGACCGCTGTGTCGTGTTTGCTAAGTCCATTCCGCTGATCTTAACCGGGTTGGCTGTCGCGATTCCCTATCGGACCGGACTCTTCAATATCGGCGGCGAAGGACAAATGTTTGTGGGCAGTTTGTGTGCGGCTTTTGCAGGAGCGGCCATGCAGGGTCAACTGGCTCCGTTGGGGCCACTCCATGCTTTTTTTGCCATCATGGCGGGCTGTGTTGGGGGAGCGCTATGGGCGTTTATCCCGGCGGTCCTGAAAACGCGGCGTAATGTGCATGAAGTGCTGACCACAATCATCTTCAACTTTCTGGCCTTCTATATCGTAAATACCTTGATTCAGGGACCACTCTCCGCTGGAGAGGGATTAAGCCAGACCGCCCCTGTAGCCGAAAGTGCCCGGCTTCCGGTTTTATGGCAGGTACGGGCTCAAATTTTGTCATCCGGGCTGTTGTTGTCGCTTTTCATGGCTATAGCCGGATCGGTGTATTTGCATCGATTCCGGTGGGGCCGAGTCTCCGGATTGGTAGGTAAAAATGCGACTGCTTGCAGATACGCCGGTGTGCGTATCAACCGCCATTATTTTGTTGCCATGTTGCTTGGCGGTACGGCTGCCGGTTTAGGTGGCGCACTTGAAGTCTGCGGCTCAAATGGATTGCTTCAGGCTAGATTTACACCCGGGTATGGATTTGATGGGATTGCCGTGGCCTTTTTGGCTCGTGCTGAACCATGGGCCTGTATACCGGCGGCGTTGGCAATCGCCACACTTCGAACCGGCGGTCAGTTACTGCAGCTTGAACTGGACCTCTCCAAAGACATCGTTTCGATCCTTGAGGCTTTTATGATTACGGCGGTTGCGATCCAACTGTCGTTTAAAAACCGCAAACCGGTTCAGGTTTCGGAGGCCAAATCCATGAGTCCGGAAGAGGCATGCCCATGAATGTCTATCTCGGAATCGCATTTGCCGCCGCGGCTCCGCTTCTGTGGGCTGCCATGGGCGGTTTGCTTTCAGAACGATCCGGTGTTGTCAATATCGGACTGGAAGGCATGGTGCTTCTCGGCGCCTTTTTTGCGGTTGTTTGCACTGCGTGGACCGGCAATCCAATCGTGGGCGTTCTTTGCGCGGCTGTGGCGGGAGCTTTATTGGGAGGACTTCATGCATGGCTTTGCCTTGGCTGCCGTATCGATCATATTGTCTCCGGTGTTGCGATTAACTTGCTTGCGGCGGGTGTAACCGGCTGTGGAGTGGAATTAATTTTCGGAATGCCCGGTACGACTCCAGCCGTTGAGAAACTCCCTGTCTGGCGGCCGTTAGGGGTGGATGGTCCCATCATTTTACCTTTGCATTTATTCCTCTGCTTTGTCTGGATTCTTCTGACCGCAATCGTTCTTTATACGCCCTGGGGAATTCGTTTGCATGCCGCAGGTGAAGCGCCGGCGGCCTTACGCGCGGCTGGTGTGCGAGTGACTGGTCTGCGTTTTGTTGCGGTTATTGTTGGTGGTGCCTTGGCCGGTCTAGGTGGCGCCGAACTTGCCATCGCACAAGTTGATCATTTCAGTATTGGAATGTCCGGGGGGCGTGGTTTCCTGGCACTCGCGGCGCTTATCTGTGGCCGTTGGCATCCTATAGGGGTACTCGCCGCCTGTTTTGCTTTTGGCCTTCTCGATACGCTTGGTCATTATTTGCAAAATGTGCAAATTCTTGAGAGTGGTTTGCAGATTCCAAGCCAGCTGATATTGACATTCCCATTTGTGGCAGCGTTATTAGCATTGGCGCTATCCGGGTGGGGCAGCCGTCCGCCGAGTGCTCTTGGCAAAACATCGGTAAATTACTGATCCTTATGCGAGACATTGAAAAAAATCCATATGCGCGCATGCGTCCCTTTGCGATTGTCTTGCTAGGCCTTATTGGACCGGTTCTTGTTTTTCACCGCAGTTTCCTTTTGGGTGCTGTTCCGGTCGGTGGAGATTTGGTCAGTCAATTCGTGCCGTGGCGTCTTTTTGCTCTGAATGAAATTGAGGCCGGCCGATTCCCTTGGTGGAATCCCTATGTCTTTTGTGGGACTCCTTTTGCCGCCAATATTCAAACATCTCTTTTTTATCCGTTGAATTTGCTTCATTGGCTAATTCGCGATCCCGCCCGTTTTTTTGCTTTTTCGATTGTTTTCCACCACTGTCTGGCCGGATTGAGCATGTTTGTCTGGCAGCGAAGCCGGTTACGTCGACAGACTTTAGATACGAAACTTCCAGGCCGTTTTGATTGGGGCGCGTTGATTTCCGCATTGGTTTGGCAATGGTCCGCATTCTTTATTTGCCATATGCATGACGGCCATCTAATTCATATGCGGGCTTGCGCTTGGCTGCCATTGGCATTTTGGGGGCAGGATCGTCTTATGGAGCGCGGCACGGTTGTGCGGCTGCTTGCTTGCGGCCTGCCATTTGGAATGATGGTTCTGGGGGGACATGTGCAGATACCGCTTTATGTGGCGTATTTGCTGGTGGCACGTGGTGCGGTACTGGGATTTGCGGGGGAGAATATCAAACTGCGAATGCGGAATGGGGTACGCACAGCAGGGATTACGCTCGGAGCGCTAGCCGCGATCGGGGGGATTCTCGGCTTTTTGCTTGTGCCTTTGCAGGAACTTTCAGCGAAATCCTCTGCTCGGTCCGGCGGCGCCAATTTTGAGTTTGCCTCTTCTGACGATCTTCCGTTGACTCATATTCCTCTTTTGATTGCGCCTTTCATGTATGGCGATCCGACGCACCCGATACGAAGCCACAATTATTGGGGGGGGTATACGGGATATCATGAACTGATCGGTTATATGGGAATTCTGCCATGGTGTTTGGTGCCGTTTGCTTTTGTTAAAAGAGAAAACGAGTCCAAAGATTTCAGAAGGGAATCGCGGTATTGGCTTGCGATTATAGTCTTTGGATTTTTGGGCGCTTTAGGAGTAGCCGGTGGCGTGCATACTGTCGCCTATTACTGTCTTCCGGGGTATGCCTATTTTCGAGTTCCCGCCCGATTAATTCTTCTGACAATTCTCGGTGTATCCGTATTGGCCGGGCAGGCCTTTTGTGCTGTTCCGTTTTCTAAAGCTATCACTGCCGGGAAAATGACCTGGCGCGGCTGGGCCCGGTATTTTCCTGCGGCCTTGATTCTTATCATCTCTCTTCTTGTTTTGATTATCCTTACAGTCCGGAAAGACTTTGTTTTGGGTGAACTCAGAAGTCTGGAAGTCGATCGAACGATACATGAGTTTATGATTCCGCTGGAAGAGGCTCCACAAGTCGCGAAACAGTTGCCGGATTTCCTGTTTGTAGACCGGTTTAATATGTTAACCAGAGGCTTTTCGCTCAGCGCTTTGTTTGCGCTAGGCTCGTTGGTTTGGCTGACCGCCGCCACTTTTTGGCCGCGTATCGAGAAGAATTCCTACCGTGTGATTTTGTGTATTCTTGCAGCCGCTTTGTTGTTAGGTGATTTGCTTTGGTTTTCAAGCCGGTTTATTGGTTCCGGTACACGGCAAGAAATGGCCGCTATGACCGAGTTGGAGATTCCTGTTCTGGCCGATTACACCTACCCGAGTCCGAACGGCCGCCTGCTCATGATCGATGAAGTGATTTTAACCCGGGATGAGATACGCGATTACAGAGGGTTGAAGCCTAACCGGCTTATGATTCACGGCATTGAGACTGTACGGGGGTATGATCCTATTTCGTTGGAGTTGTTTGCGCGTTTTGCAAATCGCATTCAGGGGCGTTTGGATGATTTCGAACAGGGAGGGATGCTGCGGTTTGGCAGTGCGGAACAGATTGGCCGGATCGGATATGCGATTCTGGATGTAGGGGCTGTTATTTCCCGCAAACCTGTAGAAGGATGGGAGATAATTGAACACAAAAATCGCCGTGGTATGGATCTATTAATTTCAAAGAATCCGGATCCGCATAGCCGGGTAATGTTGGTCCGTAATAAGAAACTGGATTTTACACCGGGCTGCGTTTCTATCCTTGAAGAACATCCCGGGTGTCTTCGAGCACAAGTCCTTGCCACCGAAAATCAAATGCTGTTTGCCTGGTCGCAAGTTGACTATCCGGGGTGGTGTTGTTTTGTCGATGGTGAATTGCATCAAATAACCCAATTCTGGGATTGTTTTCTCGCTGTTGAATTGGAGGCCGGTGCGCATACTGTCGAGTTTCGCTATATGCCGCTTGGATTCATTCGTGGAGCGAGTATATCCGGAGTAACCATCTTAATTCTTATCTTTCTCGCCTTTTGGGAGCGACGACATGGACGAGCTGCCCGGCCTTCCTGATGGCATCGACATACGTGACGGACAATCGCTCATTGAATGGGCGGAAGAACTCGGGGTGCATGTCCACTTTGAAATTCTCGAACACTACCCTGCATTGCCGATGCGTTTGTCTGAATACACCATGCACCCGCCCGAAATCAGGCTAAGGCGCTATATCCCCTGGGAACCTTGGCTTCAAGAAGTGTGTGAGCGGCGGCTTCTGTTTTTTGCTCCTTGGTATCTCATCTTTTTGGCGCGCGAACTTTATAAACATTTGGAATATCAGGGATTTTATGAATTGCGCGCGCCGTGGTACCGATTAGATTTGCTCTGGCAATGGCGCAGCTTAGAAACGCGTTCAAATTCGTTCGCACGCGATCTCCTGGGATTGATCCGCCCTCCCCATCGTCTTGATGCGATACTTGCGGAGGCATTGAGAATCGATGCACGTCCGGCTTCTAAATGAACGTGGTTACAATTCTTTACATTTGTGCAAGTCTGGCCGCTTGGCTTGCCACGGCGCTGAGACTACAATCAAAGAAAGGTATTCATTTTCTTTGTTTTCCGGTTGATGACCGGTACCAGCCCGGCGTTGTGTATGTGGTGCGGGTAATGAGACGTGAACCATGCATTGGCTAACTCCTCGTCGACGTCTGCTTATTTCCGCTCCACTGGCGATAATTCTGCCGGCCGGATTGCTGACCTTTTTGGGCCTGCGCACAATCAGACTGCTGGATGTTAACATGGATTTAACCAGTAGTAATATTTTTCATAACCAAATGAAGACCTTCGAATACTGTTTTGAGCAGAAAATCAGAGAACTTGAACATAGTTTCGAAGAGGCGTTTGAAGATTTTGTGCAGCGTCGCAAGGGCGACCGTATCGATACAACCGGGCCGCCGTTGGAGCGAATTGTTTTTGAAGCGCCACTTCAGTTTGCCAAAGCCATCTTTTATATGCGCGATAATAAATCTCTCTTTGTCTATGAGAGGTCCGAACTGACAGAGCAAGAGAAGCGTGTTCTAGAATGGGGCACAAATGGCTCTTCCGCGTGGAAACTGAATCCACATCATCCTTTGCTTGAACAAGAAGAACTGATTCAAAATTTGGGAACCGATGAAAGCGATTTTTTATTTTTGTCCGAGCCCAAAGATTTGGACTTCAATTACGATTATGCCTCAACAGAAAACGAGGAATTTGTAGTTGGTGTAAAAGAGTGGCAGGTGAATGAGGAATCTCCTTACCGTATTTATGTGGGAATTGTTTATGATGAAAAATGGGTGGCGGCCAATGTGCTGCCGGACCTTTTAAACCGGGATTTCTTTTTAAGGAACATCAATATCATTGATCGAGCAGGACATGTTGTGGCGCCGGCCAATCTTGAATTCCCTGCTAATTTCAAGTTTCGGGATCTTGAGCCCCCGGTTTCCAACGAAGCCTTTAAAGAATGCTGGAGCATACGTTTCCCGGAACGTCCTGACGAGGATTATATTCTCATCAACGAAAACAACCGTGCTGTTTTTATTCCGCTTATCATTGCAGCCATCTGTATCATGATACTCGCTGTTTTAGGCGCGATTCGCAATTTGGCGCGCGAGTTATCTCTTGCCGAAATGCGTTCAACTTTTGTTGCCAAGGTTTCTCATGAATTACGCACGCCTTTGGGATTGATCCGGCTTTTTGCCGAAACCTTGGAACTTGGCCGTTACCGCGATCAGCAACAGGGAACAGAGTATTTGCATACAATTACGAAAGAGTCGGAACGTTTGTCGCGTCTGATTGATAATGTTTTGGACTTTTCGCAAATTGAGGCGGGTCATAAACAATATCAACTTCGCTTGGATCGGATTGATGAAGTTATCAACACTGTGGCCGACCTGTTGCGATTCCACGCCGAACGGCATGGTCTCACACTTGTCGTACAGGTTGAGCCGAACCTGCCGAAAGTGCGCTTCGACAGGGCTGCGCTGGAGCAGGCTATTTGGAACCTGGCATCCAACGCGATCAAGTATTCCGGTCAGGGAAAAGTGATTACGCTGAACGCCCGCCGCGGTGAGCGTGAAGTTATTGTTGAAGTGCAGGATGAAGGGATCGGTATTCATCCACGCGAACAGAAGAAGGTGTTTGAGCAATTCTTTCGTGTGGACGATCCTCGTGTTCAGGAGCAGGGCGGAAGCGGATTGGGGCTAGCGGTTGTCAAGCATATCATAGAGGGGCACGGCGGGCGTTTATCGCTTGACAGTCAGCCGGGACGGGGCAGCACGTTTGGTTTGCATCTGCCATTGCAGTTTGCTTCTGCGGAAGTGAATATGTAGTAGCGGATTAGGAGAAAGAAATTGCGAGATTTCGCACGCCGGTACCGGCAGAGCACCGGCGAATAAAGAGAGAGGTTGCTTGCTGCATTGCAGTGCACAAAGGGGGAAATTGTGGTACGCATATTAATCATTGAAGACGAACCGGATATGCGCCGAGGTCTCGAAGACAACCTTAAATTTGAAGGCTATGAGACAACTGTCACCGGCAATGGCGATGAAGGTTACCGGTTGGCGTCGCGTGGCGAGCATGACCTGATCATTCTCGATCTTATGTTGCCGGGTATGGATGGCATGGAGATCTGCCGCCGATTGAAGACGCAAAAAATCGATACGCCCATCATTATGCTGACCGCACGTGGTGAAGAATCCGACCGGGTGCTCGGGCTTGAACTGGGCGCCGATGATTACATCACAAAACCTTTCAGCCTGCGGGAACTTCTGGCGAGGGTTAAGGCCATTCTTCGCCGTTCGGGTGAAGTCACACGCCTGCCCGCCATGTACCGTTTTGGCAATATCGAGGTTAATTTCGAGCGGTATGAGGCCAAGAAGAACGGTGAACTTTTGGATATGACACCGCGCGAATTCGAAATGCTCCGCCTTTTTGCTTCCCATGAAGGCGATATTGTGACCCGTGAAATGTTTCTGCAAGAAGTATGGGGCTACGATACGGCTCCAAGCACGCGGACTGTTGATAATTTTGTTGCAAAACTGCGTCAGCGCATAGAAGACGATCCTGAGCATCCCCGGCATATTGTGACCGTTCATCGGATGGGGTATAAATTTATCCCGTAGCCATCCCTGCAGGACCGCTGCACATTATCTATGCTACCGGACAGGCCTATCGTTTGTTCAGGAGTTATAATGATTTTGGGTATTGCCGCTCCAACTAAAAATTCCGCCGTAATTTGTATTTTGGCTGTTTGCGTAGCGCTTTTGTTATTTATAAATTGCGGTTCCGAACATGAGACCGATTCTTTTCGGGTTACTATGGTCTGCGATGTTGGTGGTCTTGGCGACCAGGGATTTAACGATGCGGGGTGGCGCGGGCTTTTGTTGGCGCAGGAGCGAGATCCGGAAATCGAGCCCAAAGTAATTCAATCCCGGGAGCAGGCGGATTACATTAATAATCTTTCTCATGCGGCAGAGACCAGCCGAGTGGTTGTTGCACTTGGATTTTTAATGATCGATGCCGTGCAGACGGTTTCCCAAGAATATCCCGATACGCCGTTTGTTTTTGTCGATGGTTCAATTGACCAAACGAATGTGGCTTCCTTCGAGTTTAAAGCGCATGAAATAGCCTTTCTTGCAGGGATGATGGGGTGTGCCGCTTCAGAAACGGGAACAATTGCGGTCATGCCGGGAATGGATATACCACCAGTGGAGGCATTCCGGTCAGGCTATCAGGCCGGTGCGGAATATATGGCTCAAAAAACAGGCCGGGAAATCGAGGTCTTATCCAATACGATTGGCTCGTTTAGCGATCCTGTTAAAGCACGGGGGATCGCCGAAGGATTGATGGCACAAAAAGCGGATGTGATTTTCCAACTTGCAGGCGCCAGCGGTTTGGGTGTTCTGGATGCCGTAAGAGATGCGCCGGGAAGAAGATACATGATTGGCGTCGATGTTGATCAGGACGATCTTGCCCCGGGGAAGGTCCTGGTAAGCGCTCTCAAACGAATCGACCTGGTTGTGGCTCATGAAATTGCCGCTGTGAAAAACGGCGAATTCGAAGGCGGACTGCATCATGTTGGATTGGCCGAAGAGGCAGTCGGTTTCACTGCCATGAAGCATACCCGGCATGTAATTCCTCCCGCCGTATTCGGCGAAATCAGCGAGGCCAGCCAAGCCATCATTGACGGCCAGATTAAGCCGCCCCGAAATCTCAAAGAGTTGGATACGTTTCTGGCTCAGCGGAACCTCAAGTGACAATCCTTCTTGAATCGTGCAGGTTAAGCAAAAGATACGGCGCCATCGCTGCGAACAATGAAATTTCCTTTCAGGTTCGGGCCGGCGAAATCCATGCCCTCGTGGGTGAAAACGGAGCCGGAAAATCCACATTTGTTAACATGCTATTCGGGCAGATCCGTCCCGACTCCGGTGCTATCCGGTTTGAGGGACGGGAAGTCTATTGGAAGCATCCCGGAGAGGCTCTTTCCGCCGGTGTGGGGTTGGTCCAGCAGCATGTGACACTTGTCCCCGATTTGACTGTTACACAAAACGTGCTTCTGGGTATTGAACCCCGGCGTGGGCCCTTTCTTGACCTGAAAAGGGCAAAGAAGATCGTTCAAGACCTTTCAGAACGATATGGTCTGATGCTTAATCCCGAGGCACGTGTGGAGACGCTCTCGGTTGCCGAACAACAGCAAGTCGAGATTGCCAAAGTTTTGGCCAGAGGTGTGCGGATTCTGATGTTTGATGAACCGACCGCCGTGCTTGTCCCCGCTCAGATTGAAGTTCTGTTAACTCATATGCGCAGATTTGCCAGGCAAGGATTAGGGATTGTGTTTATCACACACAAACTGCCGGAAGTCGAATCTTGTGCCGACTATGTAACGATTCTTAGGCAAGGGCGTGTTATCTGGTCAGGGCTCATGGCCGAAACCGATCCACCTTCAATTGCCAAGTCCATGATCGGGTATGAGGCCGGAAAAGAGAGCTCCAAGCCTGTCTTTGGCGGTGATAAGGAACTGAGCCGGAAGTCTTATTTCGTGCTTTCGGATGTAGAGGTGGATGATGGCGCTGTGCATTTGGGGCCGTTAAATCTGAGTACAGACGCCGGAGAAATCTTGGGAGTGGCCGGCGTGGCGGGGAATGGGCAGGAACTATTGTTGGATACGATTCTGGGCCATCATCCATTGCAATCCGGAAAAATCATCTTGGATGGCCGGGACCTATCTCGAATGAATCCCCGCGAACGTCTGGCCAGCGGCATTGCATATGTCCCTCAAGACCGGATAAGGAGGGCGGTAATTTCCGGCACATCGCTGGCCGATCATCTTCTGTTGCGTCATGCGGATTCCGAATCAAACCGTTTGGGATGGATACGGCAATCCGCGCTTGATCAGGAAACCAACCGGTTGATTCATGAATACGATATTGCTGCTGAAGGGCCGCATACTCCGCTTGAGTCCCTTTCGGGAGGGCATCAACAGCGAAGTATATTCGCTTTTGAATTAGATCGTGAGCCGCAGCTGCTTATATTACACGATCCTACACACGGTCTTGATATTCGTGCTACGCAGGATATTCATCAACGTATTCGTGCGGCGGCTGAAAGAGGGGCTTCCGTTTTGCTTGTGTCTAGTGATTTGAACGAGTTATTAAGTCTATCAGATAGAGTGGCGGTCATCTTTCGCGGCAATATCGTCGGCATTCTTGAAAAAGAGCATGTTGAACTTGAACTGCTGGGGAGCATGATGACAGGCGTTTCAAACATTCAAAGGCAGTCAGACGGAAAAAATGCGTAATGATTGCTTAAAAACCTTCTCTGATGGGATAAGTGGAGTAATGTTTAATTGTGCATCTTTGTCATGCTGCTATACTAATTTATAGGTGTTATGATTAATTGTAGTTATATGGTTTGGTGGGCAGGGCGAGATGTTTGGGGGCGATTGCCCATTTGTATTTAAGAGGTTTTTGCAATGAAACGACTAAAGGCGTTTACGCTGATTGAACTTCTGATTGTTGTTGCGATTATCGGCATTCTGGCCTCTATCGCAGTTCCTAATTTTGCAAAAGCCCGGCAAAGAGCATTGATTTCAAGAGGCGTTGCCGATATGCGTGCCGTGGTTACGGGTTATCGCATGTACCTCATGGACGGCAACGATTGGCCGCGGCACAGCGATGAGCCGGATGCCATGAATGCTTTAACCACTCCCATCGCCTACCTCAGCGGGCCAATTTTTGATGTGTTTACAGTCCGTCATCCGGATTCATACGGATTGCCATACGAGAAGATGGTTCATGGCGGTTTGCCGCATTTTGAGGGCGGCTGCGGTTGGTTTAAAGGGAATCCGGACGGCAAGCATTTGGCCGAATATAGCAGCGAAGACCGCATTCTTTTCATGCATGGCCCCGGGAACTATGGGTACATTTATGCGGCCAGTAACGGCCTCTTTAGCAACGGCGGCTTGTGGTTCATGATGGAGAAGAATGGTAAACCGCAATGGGGCGATAACGTGGGCGGTTTCCTACCCTAATTCGAAGTCAGATTCTCCTGCGGTATAACTTATTGAGGAATTATAATTTTGTTTGGCTGTGTTTCGATTGTTTCAGGAACGCGGCAAATTCCCTCATGGCTTTGCCGCGGTGGCTGACAGCGTGTTTTCTTTCAATCGGGACCTCCGCAAAGGTTGCCTGAAAGGGCGGAAAGTAAAAAAGCGGATCGTAACCAAATCCTCCGTCGCCCCGGTATTCTCTTAGGATTAGACCTTCAACCGTGCCTTCCGTCTCAAAGCGAGTTTGACCTTTTTCGGCAAATGCAACAGCGCACACATAATGCGCTGTGCGTTCGGCATCCGGAACGTTTTCCAGGGCTTTGAGTAGGGCTTGGTTGTTTTCTTCATCGGTTGAGCCTTCGCCCCGGGCATAACGGGCAGAATAGATGCCTGGGGCTCCGTTTAGGGCATCGACGGCTAGTCCGGAGTCGTCTGCCACGGCCGGCAAATTGGTGAATTGTGAGACTTCAACGGCCTTTTTACGTGCATTGGCCAGAAACGTGTCTCCATCCTCGACGACTTCGGGGCAATCCGGGAAATCCTCCAAGGTCAGGATCTGGTATTCCGGACTGTCCAATAAATCTTCGAGTTCTTTCCGCTTTTTCGCGTTGCGTGTGGCTAGAACGATGGTCTGCATATTGTTTTATACTCGGTCTATTCTGTATGTCCCGGATGGCAGGAGTTTATCCGGAAGTGCGCTATAGTACCCTAAACCTCAATGGAGGAACTGCAAGTTATGGATACTCGTTCACAAATTTTGGATATTTTGACGCAAGACGCTCGCACACGGGCTGCCGACATCGCCGCCATGATAGGAATTCCTGAGGCGGAAGTTGTTGAGCACATTAAGGCTCTTGAAGACGAAAATATAATTCGCGGCTACAAGGCCATTGTTGATACGAACTTAACGAAATCCGACCGGTGTACATGCCTGATTGAGGTTTCTGTTCAGCCTGAGCGTGATCGGGGTTTCGATGCCGTAGCGGAACGGATTGTCAAATTCCCGGAAGTGCGTTCTGTATACCTATTATCGGGTGGGTATGATCTCTTAGTGATCATCGAGGGGCATACGATGAATGAAATCGCCGAATTTGTCATTCAGAAACTCTCGACACAAGGCAATGTAAAGGCTACAACAACGCACTTCCTCCTGAAGAAATACAAGGAGCTCGGTGTGAGTCTTATGCAGGAAAGCGGTCCCAAGCGTATGCCCGTTACGCCCTAAAGCGCAGGTACATGATGAGTCTTCAACCTATTCCCGACGAAATCCCCCAACAGAGCCGTGTAAACCGGATCGTTTCAAAAATGCCACCTTCCGGCATCCGCGTCTTTTTTGATTTAGTGGCCGATACACCCGGAGTCATTTCGCTTGGTGTCGGTGAGCCCGACTTCGTAACCCCATGGCATGTCTGTGAAGCAGGAATTCATGCCCTGGAAACAGGCTGGACGGCCTATACTTCCAATCAAGGCCGGCCGGAGTTGCTGGATGCTCTCTCAGATTATCTGTACGAAACACGGAAGTACCGCTACAACCCACGAACGCAACTTTTGGCGACCGTGGGCGGGAGCGAGGCCATCGATTTGGCCTTCCGTGCGCTACTGGATCCGGGGGACGAGGTTATTTTAGTCGAGCCTGCTTTTGTGTCTTATGCCCCTTTGGTTGTCCTGGCCGGCGGCGTGCCTGTCATCGTCCAAGCCGAAGAGTCGGACGGTTTTCTTCCACCGATTGACAAGATTGAAAATGCGATCAGCAGCCGAACAAAAATGCTGCTAATCAACTATCCCAATAATCCTACCGGAGCGGCGTTGACCCATGATGTCCGGCGTGAGTTGGAAAAAATCGTCTTGCATCATGGATTAATACTGGTCAGCGATGAACTTTATACGCCCCTGACCTATGAGCGGGAGCCGGTCAGCATGTTGGATGGTGGCGCCTTGGCCGATCAACTTCTGCTTGTGCATGGTTTTTCTAAGGCATGGGCCATGACCGGGTGGCGTCTGGGATTTGTTGCCGGACCCAAAGATTTGATTGAAGGATTATCGCGCGTACATCAATATGGTCTTATGTGCGCTCCCACTGTCTCTCAATGTGCGGCGATCGAAGCCATTCGGCGCGGGCATAAAGATGTGGAAGAAATGCGCAAAGAATATGACCGGCGCAGAAGATTCATTGTTTCCCGGTTTGAAGAAATAGGCTTTCCAATCAGCCGGCCCTATGGAGCCTTTTATGTCTTTCCAAGAGTAGATGGTACCGGGATGGACGGAGAAATGTTTGCACGACGGCTGTTGGAGCGTGAAAAAGTGGCCGTTGTTCCCGGTTCGGCCTTCGGTTCGGCAAGCGGTGCTTTTGTCCGTTGTTCGTATGCAACGGCAATGGATGATATCAAGGCGGCGATGGAAAAGATCGAAGCGTTCACTGCTTCGCTTTAGTCTTTATTTTGCATTTATTTAAAATAAATTTTGCTCTTATTTTCCTCACATTAGGCTAATTGACGCTTTGAAAAACGCCTCCAAGATACCTAGATACAGGGATATAAAGGAGGCGTTTTTTTTGTGTCGCTTGTCTCTACTGCACTTTTGTAGAGTTTTTTGTATTTGCCACAATATATTGTGTTGTATCCTGGGGTACAGGTACTATATATAGAGCCTGGGAGCCGAGGGATTCTTGACTCAAAGGGGCAATAATACTAGACTTACTTATCTGGTAGAGCACTCCTCTAGAAGGAGCACCACTACTCTTAAAAAGATGGGAAAATTATCCATCATGGGCGCCCGGATTTTTTGTGGAAGCGTCCTTTTTTCATTTGTGTTTGGGTTGAGGCTGCAATAACAAAATGAGCACTGACCAGGCGCCTAGAGCGCAAGAAGTAAGCACCTACGACGAAAGTAATATTGTTGTTCTCGAAGGCCTTGAAGCTGTCCGGAAACGCCCGGCGATGTATATCGGCGGCACGGCTTCTGACGGATTGCATCATTTGGTCTACGAAGTCGTTGACAATGCCATCGATGAAGCGCAGGGCGGCTATGGCGACAAAATCGATGTTATTATTCACTTTGATAACTCGGTGACGGTTGAAGACCGCGGGCGTGGTATCCCTGTACGAGCACATAAAGACTACCCTGAAAAAAGCGCTCTTGAAGTTGTTTTGACCGTTCTTCACGCCGGTGGCAAGTTTGACGATAAATCGTATAAGGCTTCCGGTGGATTGCATGGTGTTGGTGTTTCGGTTGTGAATGCTCTATCGGATTGGCTTAAAGTCGAAAGCCGCCGTTTAGGCAAACTGCATGCCATGGAATTTGCACGCGGCGTGGCCCAAGGGCCGATTGAAGTCATTGGCGAAACAAAACGCACCGGAACCAAAGTCACATTTCATCCTGATCCTAAGATTTTTGAAGATATTGAATTTAATTTTGATGTCTTATCCGCGCGTCTGCGCGAATTGGCCTTTTTAAACCGCGGTGTAACAATCACGCTAACCGATGAACGAGTTGAGCCGCATAAGGCGATTGAATTTTGCTTTCAGGGTGGAATCAGCGAATTTGTTACTTTTTTGAATAGTAACAAAAATATCATTCACAAGGAGCCCATCGCTTTTTCACGTGAACAAGAAGTGGCCGAAGCTAATGGCGACACAAAGCAGGTCTCTGTTGAGGTTGCGCTTCAGTACAACGATGGATTTCAGGAGATTCTGTTCAGTTTTTGTAATAGCGTGAATACGATTTTCGGCGGCAGTCATCTGGAAGGATTCCGCGCTGCCCTAACACGTGCGATCAACGATTACGCCAAAAAGAACAACTTGTTAAAAAAGGCGGATTCCAATCTCTCCGGCGAAGATACCCGTGAAGGATTATCCGCTGTTGTATCGGTGCGTGTTCCACAACCGCAGTTTGAGGCGCAAACGAAAATCCGTCTGCTCAATCCGGAAGTTAAAGGTTTAGTCCAATCCATGACCATGGAGGGGCTTTCGGATTATTTCGAAGAGAATCCGGCTGAAGCCAAACGTATTTTGGGCAAGGTAATTCAGGCTGCGCAAGCACGTGAAGCCGCCCGTAAAGCCAGGAACTTAGCCCGCCGTAAAGGCGCATTAGAAGGCGGCGGCCTGCCCGGTAAGTTGGCGGACTGCTCCGAACGCGAACCGGAACTCTGTGAGATCTTTTTAGTCGAGGGAGACTCAGCCGGCGGCTCAGCGAAACAAGGCCGTGACCGGCGTTTTCAGGCTATCCTTCCGCTTAAAGGAAAAATTATCAACGTTGAAAAAGCCCGTGTCGATAAACTTCTCTCGAATGAGGAGATTCGTACAATTATTACGGCTCTCGGTACCGGTGTTGGAGAAAGTGATTTCGATATCGAAAAGGCACGGTATCATAAACTGATTATCATGACGGATGCCGACGTCGATGGCGCGCATATCCGTACATTGCTTTTGACTTTCCTGTATAGACAGATGCCGGAACTAATCCGGGCTGGGTATGTTTATATTGCTCAACCGCCGTTGTTTTTGGTCAAAAAGGGTAAGAAGGAGCAGTATATCGATACTGAAAAAGACCTGGACAAATATCTTTTCAATTTGGCCATCGATAGCGCGACTTTGTCGCCCGCCGATGGGAATGGTTCCAGTAAAGCCTACAACGCTGAAAAATTCCGCGAGTTGCTCCAAATCGCTCAAGAGATCAACGATTTCTCGTTCAAACTGATCAATCGCGGATCCAGCCTGCATGAACTGCTCAAAGTCCGCGCGGAGTCGGATGCAAAGACATTGCCTTTGTACCGGATCAGCAGCGATGCCGGTGTTGAATACGCGCATGATGAAAAAGCCCGGGCAAAGATTGTTGAAGATTTAGAATCCGCATGGGGTGAAGATGAAACGGGGGAGGCTGGCGGAAACGGCGATCCCGATGCCCCCAAGGCTCAGTACCATGTTGTCGAATTTTTAGAGAGCCAGGAAATCGAGAAACTTCTTTGTCGTCTGGAGCAGTGGAATATTGATCTCTTGGAGGCTTTTCCCGAGCGTGTCGAACAATCGACGGGAGTATCCGAAGAAGATATCAAGGTTTTATTTGTATTGAAAAATGGAAAAGACGAAGTCTATGAACTGCCCACGTTACCTGCTGTCTTGGAAAAAGTGCGGGATCTGGCGGGCAAAGGATTGCATGTCCAACGTTATAAAGGTTTGGGTGAAATGAATCCCGAGCAGCTATGGATTACGACCATGAATCCGGAAACACGCACGATGTTAAAAGTGGATATGAAAGATGCGGTTGAAGCGGAGCGGATTTTCACGGTCTTGATGGGCGATGCGGTTGAGCCGCGCCGGAAATTTATTCAAGAGCATGCTCCCGAAGTTCGTTTCTTGGATGTCTAAGCCGTTTGTGAATTATGGTTGTTTGATAGCAATAGGAAAACGTAATCCACTTCAAGAGAGAATGTATACATGGAACGCAAACAACTTGCCGCATTGATTAAGGAGCGTACCTACAAAGAGGGCGATTTTACGCTTTCTTCCGGACGTAAAAGCCACTACATCATCGATAAGTATTTGTTCGAAACCGATCCGGAATTACTGAAAGCTGTTGCCGCTGAAATGGCCGCTCGGATTCCGGAAGGCACTGACCGAATTGCGGGAGTTGAATTGGGCGGTGTACCGCTTGCGACGGCTGTATCTTTGGAGACGGGAAAGCCTTTCATAATTGTTAAGAAAGAAAGCAAAGGCTACGGGACGAACAAAGTCGTTGAAGGCGCCTATAAACCCGGCGAAAACGTTGTTTTGGTTGAAGATGTTTTGACGACGGCAGGCCAGGCGCTTAAAGGAGCGCGCCGGTTGCAGGATATCGGCCTGAAAGTGCAAAAACTAATCGGTGTTGTCGACCGCCAAGAAGGCGCAGCCGAAAATATCGAAGAAGCCGGTATTCCTTGGGAGGCCGTGTTCACGCGTGAAGACTTAGGAATCGAGGCAAGTGCGTGATTTCCGGATTCTTTTGGCTGGTTGAAAGTGAAATAGCCGGGATGGCTCTGCCCAGCGGTTTTTCAATGGCTTCACTAAGTCCGAAGGAAGCCGCGAAGAATGAAGAATTCAAAAGGGATATTCAGGAACTCAAACGTCTGGGAATCGGTGCTGTCGTTTCTCTAACTGAAATCAGCATGCCTCAAAAGGCAATCGTGCAAAGTGGGATTAAATACTTGCATCTCCCCGTTCCGGATATGACAGCCCCATCCGAAAGCCAGATTCGTCAGTTCGTAAAATTTGCGCATAAATCGGTGCGTGAAGGCTGCCCGGTGGCTGTACATTGCACAGCCGGAATCGGACGTACCGGAACGATGTTGTCCTGTTATTTGGCAACGCGGGGCCATGATGCGGATAGCGCGATTCGTGCTGTCCGTAGCGTTCGTCCGGGCGCAGTAGAGACAAGTTCACAAGAATCCGCGATTCGCAATTATGTGGATGCTTTTAAGAAGGCAGTTGAATAATTAAAACCTGCCGAATCGATGAGAGTAAACAACGATGGATTTCAACGATCGACAATCAAGCCGAATTAAGCCAATTGCTATCGAAGACGAGATGCAAGCATCGTATATCAGTTATGCGATGTCGGTTATTGTGCAACGTGCGTTGCCGGATGTACGCGATGGTCTAAAGCCTGTTCATCGCCGAATTATTTATGCCATGCGTGGCTTGAATTTGGGCCCCAGCCGTCCGTATAAGAAGTCGGCGGCTATTGTCGGCGACACCATGGGTAAATATCACCCGCACGGTGACAGCGCTATCTACGATGCCTTAGTGCGTTTGGCTCAAGATTTTTCAACCCGGTATCGCGTTGTTGACGGACAGGGGAATTTTGGAAGTGTCGATGGCGACCGGGCGGCGGCCATGCGGTATACCGAGGCGCGGATGTCGCATCTGGCCGAAGCGCTTCTAACGGATATCGATAAAGAAACCGTCGATTTTATTCCAAATTATGACGGCTCAGTGGAAGAGCCGAGTGTTTTGCCGGCTGAAGTGCCTAATATTCTGGTCAACGGCGGAACGGGTATCGCTGTTGGTATGGCCACCAATATTCCGCCCCACAACATGAATGAAGTTGTGGATGCTTGCATTGCGTTACTCAAAGATCCAAAAATCGATACAGGCGCGCTATGCCGTATCGTCAAAGGACCGGATTTCCCGACGGGCGCCTACATTTGCGGACGGCAGGGCATCTATGAGGCCTATTCGACAGGACGTGGCGCGGTAACGGTTCGGGCCGTGGCGCGGCGCGAGCAACTTCCAGGCAACCGCGAGGCGATTGTCATTACCGAAATCCCCTATATGGTCAATAAGTCCAAACTGTTAGAAGACATCGCCAGCTTAGTACGAGATAAAAAAATTGAAGGAATCAGCGATCTGCGCGATGAATCTGACCGGCAGGGGATGCGTATCGTTATCGAATTAAAGCGTAATGAAAATTACGAAGTTGTTTTAAATCAACTCTATAAGCACACACGGCTGCAAAGCACATTCGGGATTATTCTGCTGGCGCTGGTCGATAACCGCCCGCAGTATCTTACGCTTAAACAAATCCTCGAACATTTCATCGAGCACCGGCGCACGGTAGTTACGCGGCGTACTGAATTCGAATTACGCAAAGCCGAAGAACGCGCCCATATCGTTGAAGGTCTCCGCATTGCGGTGATGAATATTGATGAAGTGGTCGCGATTATCCGGTCTTCGCAGAGCCGTGAAGAAGCGCAACAACGTTTGGTCGACCGTTTTGAACTTTCAACGCGTCAAGCCAAAGCGATCCTGGAAATGCAGCTGGCGCGTTTGGTGGGATTGGAACGTGAGAAACTTGAGCAGGAATATAACGATTTGATCAAAGCGATTGAGGATTTTCGCGATATTTTGGCTCGTCCGGAACGTGTGCGTGAGATCATCAAAGATGAACTTGACAATATCAAAAAGCGTTTTGGCGATGAGCGGCGCACGCAGATTATCGATGCCGCGACGGACATCGATATCGAGGATTTGATTGCCGAAGAGAATATGGTGGTAACAGTAAGCCATAGCGGTTATATCAAACGTATTGCCACAAGCGTCTACCGGCGCCAATCGCGCGGCGGTAAAGGCATTACCGCAATGGATACGAAAGATGAAGATTTTGTCGAATATCTCTTTATCGCCTCCACTCACCACTACATTCTTTTCTTTACCGACCAGGGACGTTGTTATTGGCTCAAAGTATACGAGGTTCCACAGGCGGGACGCGCGGCCCGTGGCAAGTTTATTACGAACTTGCTTCAGGTCGAACCCGGAGAGCGGATTACCGCCATGGTGCCGGTTGAGGAATTTGACGAGCAGCATTTCCTTGTAATGGCTACACAGCAGGGAATCATCAAAAAGGTTGCTCTGAGCGCCTTTAGTAATCCTCGCAAAGCGGGTATTCGCGCCATCGATTTGAATGACAACGATACCTTGTTGGCTGTGGGCATGACACAGGGCGAGAATGAACTGGTTTTGGCAACTCAAAATGGTATGGCCATCCGGTTCGATGAACGCGATGTCCGTCCCATGGGGCGCACGGCGCGTGGCGTACGTGCAATCAGCCTGATTGACGAAGATCTGGTGGTCGGTATGGTCGTTGCGCGTGAAGGCTCGCATTTATTAACACTAACCGAAAACGGTTACGGTAAACGCACGGAAGTTTCGCAATACCGCAAGATCAAACGTGGCGGTAAAGGCGTAAAAGATATCCAAACCAACGAACGGAATGGCCAAGTTGTGGGGATTATGGAAGTCTTCGATGAAGATGAAATCATGATGATTACCCAAGAGGGAATCGCCATTCGAACGGGAGTCAGCGGAGTTCGGGCTATCGCGCGGAATACGCAAGGTGTGCGCTTGATTCGTCTCAATGAAGGTGACCGTGTTGTGGCTATTGCGAAAATACAGGAAAAAGACAACGATCAAGATTCGGACGATGCCGAGCAAGAAGATGTGGAACAGGAAGAAATGGAACAGGAAGCAACGGCTATAACGTCCGATGTGGATGAAGAACAGGAACAGACCGAAGATCAAGAATAGCCGATTGTCGCGATTGATCTGTTTCTGTATCGCCTGTGTGTAATGCCTCGGTTTTGAAATTTTGAAGCGTGACGGCAGTACACTGGTTGCCTGTGTTTGTCCGGGTAGACTGAAAACGCCGGGAATCCGATGATTTCCGGCGTAAATCTCTATAAGGCAGTCTGAAATTCATGAATGATACGCCGGATCACTCACGCATCCCTTATTTTCCAGCCTTTATCGATCTTCGTAACCGCCGTTGTGTTGTCGTCGGCGGCGGAGAAATTGCAGAAGGGAAAGTGGCGACGCTTACCGGTTCCGATGCGCAGGTAACCGTTATTTCTCCCGATGTAACGCCGATGCTTGCCATGCAGGCGCAGTTGGAAGGTATCACTCTGCATAAGCGTTGCTATCAACGAGGCGATTTGGAAGGCGCTTTGTTGGTTATTGCCGCCACCGATCACCGGGCCACGAATGAGATGGTCCGTGATGAGGCCGAAGAGCGGGGAATTTTATGCTGTGTGGTCGAAGGCGAAGAACTCGGCAATTTTATTATGCCGAGCTCCCTGCAACGCGGGGCGCTAACGATTGCCGTTTCGACGGCGGGTGTCGCTCCCCGCTTGGCGCAGAGAATCCGCACCGAACTCGAACGAGGATACGGACAAGAGTATCAAGAACTTTTGCAGCTCTTGCAGGAATTGCGCCCCATTATCAAAGAGAAAATATACGATCTCGAATTGCGCCGGCGTCTTTACGATGAAATGCTTGATTCTCCTGCGTTAGCATTTATTCGGCGTGGTGTGCCGGATGGCGCTCGCGAGATTCTTGGTTTCATTGTTGAGACCGCTATCGGAATTCAAGAGGGGCGTATCGACCAAGTTCCCGATCATACGATTGAACCGCCTTCCAAAGAATGAGTTTTCGGCCCCAACCTCTTGAATGATGTTCATTCGAGGCAGGGAATATGTACCATTGCCGGAAAGGTTACCCCACCGCCATACTGCCAGCATGGCTACCAAACTTCGCCTGACTGCCGCCATGGTAGGTTGTATTTTGCTTTTTGCGGCATGTGGCAAGCCGGAACCGACTCCGGCCGAGCAAGCCGCGACCGAGCAAATCCGTCTTACTGTGCTGGCTTTGGAAGTATTCCGCTTGCACACGGGCGCATACCCGCCTACGGATCCGGGATTGGCATGGTTGCGAACCGCCCCCCCGGAGGCGACGTTTTCGGGCGCCTGGAATGGTCCTTATCTGACCGAACAAACACCTGTTACCGATCCATGGGGCCGGGAATTGACTTATAAACTCGACGAAGATGGAATTCATTACGACCTGCGCAGTTTGGGAGCTGATTCGGAATCGGATACGGACGATTTGGTTGCGAAAGAACTGATGCCCAGACTGCACGATGAAATCGGCCGTATTCCTCCGCGTGAATCGTCACCTGCACCAAAGCCTTAAATACGTTAATGCGTAACAACAAATTCTATTGGTGAATGATATGCCTCGATTACTTGCTATCCATTGTCATCCTGATGATCTCGAATTTCTTTGCGCGGGTACGCTTGCGCTTCTGGCCGACCGGGGATGGTCCCTGCATATGGCAACCATGACGCCGGGCGATTGCGGGAGCGCGGACCGCAGTGCCGAGGAGATATCTACAATCCGCCGTCGCGAAGCCGCTGCCGCCGCCGATGTGATTAAGGCGGAATATACCTGTTTGGAGGAACGCGATCTTTGCATTTTTCACGAACCGCAAACGCAGCGGAAGGTTACGGAACTGCTGCGGCGTGTCCGGCCGAATGTGGTTATAACCGGCTCACTACAGGATTATATGGCCGATCATGAAGTGACGAGCTATTTGGTTCGTAATGCCTGTTTTAATGCGCCGATCAAGAATTATGAGACTATGGCCGAACATCCTGCACCCCCGCTCGATGAGATTCCGACTCTCTATTACACCGATGCGCTTGAAGGCATGGATGTTTACGGCGATCCCATTCCGCCGCATTTCTATGTAGATATTACGGAAACGTTCGAAACGAAGCGCAATATGTTGGCTTGTCATGAAAGCCAACGGTCATGGCTATTGGCGCATCACGGTGTTGATGAATATTTGCTGGCGATGGAACGTTGGGCGGCCAAACGCGGAAGCGAGATCGGAGTCCAATATGCGGAAGCCTATCGCCAACATCGCGGGCATGCTTATCCGCATGAAAATATCCTGGCAAAGGAACTTAATGGTTTAGTTCACGATAAGAAGTAGCTGGGCTAATGCCGGATTCCCGATTATTGCTTTTGCAGAACTGCAAATAACTCTTCAAAAAACGCCGGGTAGGTTTTGCTAACGCAACCGGGATCCAAGATTTCAATTCCGGGAGTTCGGGTTCCAAGGATCGCAAAACTCATCGCCATCCGGTGATCGTCATAGGTTTGTATCTGTGCGCCGTGAGCTACTCCGCCGGTTATAACCAGACTGTCTTGGTTTTCGTTGACTTGAATTCCTGCACGGTTTAATTCATTGGCGGTTGCTGCCAGGCGATCAGTTTCTTTGTGCCGCACGACTTCCACATTGGCAATGGTGGTTTCACCTTCGGCCATAGCCGCCAATACTGCGATTGTCATAACTTGATCCGAGAAATCGACCATATCCACAACGCCGGGGGCTTTGAGTTTTGAGGGGCCGGTAACAGTTACGGAATCTGCGCCGCTCTCGACTTGGGCTCCCATCTGTTCCAATACATCCAACACGCGTATATCGGCTTGGCGGCTCTCGCGCCGGACACCTCGAACTTGAATTTTGCTCGCAGTGGCCGCAGCCAGAGCGAACCAGTAACAGGCCGAACTCACATCGGCCTCGACCGCGTAGTCGAACGCACTATAACGAACCGGTTCAACCTGAAAGGTGTGATAATCTTGGTTTGTGATATTGCCCCCGAAGATTTCCACGATGTCCAAGGTCAAATCGACATAAGGTTTGGAAACCAGTTCGCCTATAACGGAGATTTCTGTTGGTTCCTGAGCATATGGGGTGACCAGAAGCAGGGCGGAAAGGAATTGGCTGCTCACATTGCCCGGGATTTTCGTCGTGCCGCCCCGAAGTGAGCCGGATTTGATGGTTACCGGCGGGCATCCGGTAGGACACTCAATTTCAGTTCCCAGCGGTTTGAGTGCCTCAACGAGATCCAAAATCGGTCGTTCACGCATTCTTGCATTGCCATCGACGGTTTGAGTGCCCGGAACAATGGTCATGGCCGCCGTGAGAAATCTCGTTGCTGTTCCGGCATTCACACAATTCAGGCTCCCGTCAAATGCAGCAAAATTCCCTCCTGAGCCCTCTAAATGGACCTCATCTTGGCCTGCACAAGTGATTTTGATACCCAGAAGGCCCAGATTGGTGATCATTGCATCGGTATCCACGCTGTATAGACACCCTGTCAGTTTGGATTCGCCTTTCGCCAGGGCCGCGGCCAGCAATGCGCGATTTGTTAGGGATTTAGAACCGGGGACACGGACAGAGGTTTCCACCGGAGTTTTTACGATGGGGATTTCTATAGATTTCAGGCTCATTGAAATGTTCTCACAACAGATGCAAATAAGTTGAGCTGCTTACACCTTTAGGGCAAGGGAGTCATGTAATTGAGTGCCCATATACCGCTACGCTGTTTGATTGACTGGTGTTTGGGTCTCATGCTTGGTGCTGCTAGACTTCGGATTCCAGTTTTCCAGCGAAAGCGGTAGCCGTATGGGGACTAACCGGCCACCACCTGTGAGTCGTTTCGATTTTTATGACAAGGCTCTTTGAGATGTCTCAAAGAGCATAAGGAGCCAAAGTGATGAGTAAGCAAGGATATCAACTCGACACCCTGACGTTGCATGCCGGCCAGGAACCTGACAAGGCTACCAATTCACGTGCGGTGCCGATTTATCAGACATCATCTTATGTTTTCGATTCAGCTGAACATGCGGCTAACCTCTTTTCTTTGAAAGAGTTAGGAAATATCTATACGCGGATTATGAATCCGACTACCGATGTGCTCGAGAAGCGTGTTGCCGCTCTTGAAGGTGGAACAGGTGCTTTGGCTGTGGCTTCGGGTCAAGCGGCATGCACATTGGGTTTATTAAACTGTGTGGAAACCGGACAGCACATCGTCTCTTCGGCAAGCCTATATGGCGGAACCTATAACCTTTTTCACTACACATTCCCGAAAATGGGTATCGATGTTACCTTTGTTGATCCCCGGGATCCCGAAAATTTCAAAAAGGCAATCACCCCCAAAACACGTGCAGTGTATGCCGAAAGTGTCGGTAATCCCAAACTTGATACATTGGATATCGAAGCTGTGGCCAAGATTGCCCATGATGCCGGTGTACCGCTCATGGTCGATAACACCATGCCTTCGCCTTATCTGATTCGGCCCATTGATCATGGCGCGGATATTGTCATGCATTCAACGACCAAGTTTATTGGCGGGCATGGGACATCAATCGGCGGCATCCTTGTGGATTCAGGCAACTTCGATTGGAGTAACGGCAACTTCCCGAATTACACCGAACCCGATCCCAGCTATCATGGCCTGCGGATTTGGGAGACGTTTAAAGATTTCGCGGGTATGGGCAATGTCGCCTATATTTTCAAGGCACGTCTACAGCTCTTACGCGATCTTGGTCCCGCGGTCAGCCCCTTTAATGCGTTTATGTTCCTTCAAGGGCTTGAGACGCTTCATTTACGGATGGAACGTCACAGCCAAAATGCAATGAAACTAGGCCAATTCCTTGAAGGGCATGAAAAGGCCAGTTGGGTAAGCTATCCGGGATTGCCTTCGCACCCCGCCCATGAGCTGGCCAAGAAATACCATTATCGCCAAATGTATGGGGCGATTATGGGATTTGGCGTAAAAGGCGGGTTGGAGGCAGGAAAAAAGCTGATTGAATCAGTTAAACTATTCTCACACTTGGCTAATATCGGCGATTCAAAATCGCTTATTATTCATCCGGCGAGCACAACGCATCAGCAGTTGACGGAAGAAGAACAAGTGGCAGCCGGTGTCACACCTGAATTTGTACGTCTTTCGATCGGAACCGAGCATATTGATGACATCATTGCCGATCTCGATCAGGCGCTTGCGCAAATTTAATCGTTAGGTGCGGCAATACGATTCTTTTGCCGCACTGAAAGCAAGGTTGAAATGAGTCAAAAAGACCAAAACACGATTCAAAGTGATCCCGGCCAGGAGTCCGGCTCCTATACCGAAGAGGATCGTGTATATGTCGAAGGCCAATGCAATGTGGTTACGGAATCCAATGGGCCTTTCCCATTCGATGAAGGCCGGAAACTTCCGGAACTGAAAGTGGCTTATGAGACTTATGGAAAACTAAATTCAGATAAGTCCAATGCGATAATGATTTTCCATGCCTTGACGGCGGGCGCCCATGCCGCGCTCTGGCATAAAGGCGATAAGCGTCCCGGGTGGTGGGATAGCATGATCGGCCCCGGCAAGGCTTTTGATACTGATCGCTTTTTTATAATTGCCGCAAATGTTCCGGGCAGCTGTTATGGAAGCACCGGTCCTGCATCCATTAATCCCGAAACCGGCAAGCCGTACGGGCTGCAATTTCCAATTATCACTGTACGGGATATGGTTCGGGCACAAGCATGGCTGCTGGATGATCTGGGTATCGATGTTCTCTATGCCGTTGCCGGTGGATCAATGGGAGGAATGCAGGCGCTCCAGTTTGCGGTTTCATATCCTCATCGCGCACGCGGCATTATCGCTATTGCCTCGACCACTCGTCACAACGCGCAGCAGATCGCATTCAATGAAGTGGGCCGTCAAGCGATTATGCGCGATCCCGGCTGGGGACACGGTGATTATCTAAACGGTTCCGGCGATGAGGTCGAAGGACCGGCCCATGGTTTGGCTATCGCCCGTATGGTTGGGCATATTACCTACCTTTCAGAAGAAGGGATGCACCAGAAGTTCGGACGGCGTCAGAAAGACCGCGAAGCATCTCCCAATCCCTTCGATATCGATTTTGAAGTGGCGAGCTATCTCGATTACCAGGGCCGTTCGTTTACCAAGCGGTTTGATGCAAACTCTTATCTCTATCTGACAAAAGCCATCGATACTTTCGATCTGTCCGAAGGCTTTTCCAGTTTAGAGAATGCTTTGGCCGAAGCTCCGCGCCGGTTTTTATTGATTACCTATTCTTCCGATTGGCTATATCCTCCGCAACAGCTGCGCGAGGTGGCACGGGCTATTCGGCGTGCGGGCCGTTCGGCAACGTATTGTGAGATCGATTCGATATATGGTCACGATTCTTTTCTGTTAAAAAATGAAGATCAAGAGGATTTTGTGCGTGGATTTCTGAACTCGCTTGAGCGTGAAGAAGTCTGACCTGTACCATTAGTGCCATGAGTCCGCAATATTTGCCACCAGATGACCAACTGCCAGCGGCGTATTCGATTATTCGTTCTTGGATCGAACCCAAGAGCCAAGTTCTCGATTTGGGATGCGGCAACGGCAATCTTTTGGCCTATCTTCAACAGCAGCATCAATGCCGGGGGGAGGGTGTTGAACTTTCACGTGAATTGGTGTCTCAATGCGTAAACCGGGGATTGCCCGTGCACCATGGAGACATCGATGAAGGGCTGGGGGATTATCCCGATCAACGTTTTGATGTTGTCCTGTTAAGCCATACGCTGCAGGAAGTCGCCAATCCGACCGGTGTTATTGATGAGATCCTACGTGTAGGTAAAATGGCGATTCTTTCATATCCCAATTTCGCCTACTGGCGGGTGAGAGCGCAATTGCTTTTCTTAGGCCGTGCGCCGCGTACACCGCATTTGCCTTTTTCGTGGTTTGAAAGCCCGAACCGTCACGTGCTATCGGTTTCCGATTTTGAAGAATACTGCGAAGAAAACAAGATCGAAATTGTAAGAAGCGCCTATTTGAGCGGCTCTCAAAAGATTTCATTCTGGCCGAATTTGTTTGCGGAGACAGCTTTGGCGGCTATTCGCCGCAAACCGTAGATGTGTCGCCGTATTCGAGCGTCTTGATGTAGTTATGCGGCGCTCGACATGGTTCTATCCCAGATCTATAATGGCGCATGACTTCTGTGACTCAAGAATGGAAACCCGTCGTCAATCTCAATCCGCCTCTTTTAAAGGCCAATCTGGATGCGCTGAGAATGCGCCAGCCTTATGTCTACCAAACCATCGCGCCGCACCTCAATCGCACCGATATTCTCGTGCGGTTATCTCCGAATGGAGAACTGCAATGCAAACAAACACGGGGCGATGGAACAGATTTTTGGATTGCCGGTGAGAAGTCTTTAGAAGTCGAAACCCAAGTTCTATTGGAAAAAACTGAATCGATTCTCAAATCGGATGCCGACCTTCTCTTTTGTTTTGGACTTGGTTTGGGACAGATCGCGATACATGCTATCGAACGGCTCTGGATGTCGAAACGGTTTTTGGTTTTTGTCGAACGCGATCCCGCGGTGTTTGTCGCACTTTTATGCCTGCATAACCTGACTCCTGTCGCCGTCGCGCCCAATTTTATTTGGCTATTGGGCAAAGATGCGATCTCCAATCCCGCTCATGCAATGGCTCAATACGGGCTATTCCGCCAAAGCAAAGCCGCTGCATTCCGGGGTGCGATGCCGCGAGTGCCCGAAGAACAACAGGCCGACGAACGTGTGTTCGAGCAGTGCAAAGATATTTTATCGTCAATGACAAATGCTCATGCGCAACGTGTCGAGACACTTTCCGAGCGTTATGCCCAAAGAGAAGATGGGCAACTTCGTAAAGTTATGATCTTGGATTTGTGGGCCGATGCACCGGGGGGAGTTCACCTGAAGTGTTTGAAAAAGGCGCTCGAAGATGAAGGCGTTGAGGTTCATCATTACGCCGTGCCACGTACGGGATGGGTCTTAAAAGTCCCCGGACACAAGCGGCGAGCGAGCGGTTGGTTTCTCGATTTGGTTGAGACGACGCAACCGGATTTGGTGTTGACCATACAGACGTTTCGCAGTTGGCTTTTGCCGGATGATTTGCTCGATAAAGTCCCGATACCATGGATCAATTACGTAACCGCTGTTAGCGGCTTGGATTTTCAAATCGGACAGAATGAGCATGTTGCGATTGGTGAAGCCGGTGTTGCGCGCTTTTTGCAGGAAGAAGGTTATCCACGAATAAGCGTATTGCCATTAGCCGCCAATGTTTTGGAGCGTCCGGTGGATCTTCCGCCATGGCCTTTCGAGAATTATGAATTGACATTTCAAGGACGAATTTTCATTCAATCCAAGGATGACGAAGAGAAGTATCGTAAGAAATGTGAGAAGTTCCCCGGTTTGTATGATTGTCTTCAGGATTTGCTTAAAGAGTTGGTCAAGCCGGATATACCCGTTTCGCTTTATGATGTGTCGAGAGAATATCTTTCTCAATGGGAAATGGACTATCCTGAGCGATTGGAGGCTATGAGTTATTTGCTGAAGGTCGCTTCCAGCCAAAAACGTGTGGATGTTGTGAGGGCGCTTTTGGATCAAGGCATTCGCGTATTTGGGACCGCGTGGGAAAATGTTTTGAGTCCGGAAGAAATGGAGCGTTGTTTTGTTTCGGGATTGCCGATTACGCAAGATTGGAATATGTACACGCACTCCGCCATCAATATAAACGTGCATAGTGTCGGTCATGAATTCGGAACCAATATGCGCTTTTTTAATGTCCCGGCGGCGGGTGCTTTTCAAATCTGCGATGACCGCCGTGACTATGGCCGGTATTTGGAGAGTGGCAAGGAGATTGTCTATTACAGAACTTGCGATGAGTTGTGTGCCGCTGTAGAAAAATACCGTAAGGATCCCGAGGCTCGTCAGGCCATTGCCCAAGGGGGGCGGCAGAGAATCTTGGCCGAACATACCTATCATCACCGGCTTAAAGAACTCATCAAAATTATGTGCGAGGCCGTAGGCGCAAAAAGCGAATGAGAAGAGACATACGGGATTGAACCCGGTGTGATAGAATCCTTGTGAGACCGGTTTCGAGATTGTCCGGCGGTTTTGGGGACGATTGCCGTCCAGCGCTGTTTGTCCCAAGGGAGAAACGAACCGTGATACGCTCCACTTTTATTCGAATTCTTGCTTTATCGGCTTTAGTCATTGGCGTTACCGGAGTCGGAGGATGCACCGATGAGCGGGTTCGCCCCTGTGTTTTCGGTCCCCGGGGTTGGTATCCGGCGGATGCCGAGACCTTGGCGGAGTCAGTCGACACTTTTCTTGAAGGTGTTCCATCTGCAGAGGAATCCAACCAACCTATCCGCGCCGTGATCGTGCCTCATGCAGGACATAAATTCTCGGGGCATACGGCGGCTTTTGCGTACCGGCTTCTTCAAGGCCAATCGATTCAGCGTGTCATCATGCTTGGGCCGTCGCATACGGCCGACTTTACCGGAGCGTCTATTCCCGATGTGGATGCCTACGAGACACCTTTAGGGAAGGTCCTGCTGGACCGCAGCGTCTGCGATGCTTTGTTGGCATCGGATTCGATACAAACCGTGGCCGAAGCGCACCTGGAAGAGCATTGTCTTGAAATTCAATTGCCCTTTCTTCAAACCGTATTGCCGGAAGCTAAGATCGTTCCGATTTTGATTGGTGCGCGTTTTTCCGCCGAAGATTGCGTTGAGATCGCCTCACGGATTCAGCCTTTTCTCGATGATGAGACATTGTTGCTTGTATCCAGCGATTTTACACATCAAGGGCGTAATTATGGATATATACCCTATTCGGAACGAACACCTGCATCGGAGATACCCGCAATTATCCGCTCGATCGATTTTCGGGCTGTTAATGACATCCTCACATTGAATGTTGTTGGTTTCTGGCGTTTTGTGGATCAGAACCGTGTAACCATCTGCGGGCGTAATGCTATCAAAATACTTTTATCGGTCTTGCCTGCTCAGACTGAGGCAGGTGTTCTGCATTATGAAACCTCCGGCGACATTCTGCGCGATTACAGTTCTAGTGTGAGCTATTGCGCGATTGTGTTTCGTGAGAACCAGACTTATCTCAATGAAAATGAAGAAAAGACACTTCTGGAAATTGCCCGAAAACGTTTGCAAGACGCCTTTAGCGGGAAATCCGTTCCTGATTATCATCCCGATGAAACCCGTTTGACCGAACGTTTGCGTGAACCGAAAGGCGTGTTTGTTACATTGAATAAACATGAACAGCTGCGGGGCTGTATCGGGATACTGGAACCGAAGATGCCGCTACATGAAGCCGTTGCGGACCGTGTGCTGCAATCGGCATTTCACGACTATCGGTTCAAACCATTGGAGAAAGAAGAACTTGACGATATCGATATTGAGATATCGGTCATGACGCCTTTGAAACCGGTTAAATCTTCCACGGATATCGTTCTTGGCCGGGATGGGATGACGGTCGAGAAGAATGGACGTTCCGCCATCTATCTGCCCCAAGTCGCTTTGGCGCAGGGGTGGGGAATTGAAGAAACGCTATCGCATCTTTGTGTTAAAGCCGGATTAAGCGCGGACGATTGGAAAGAAGAATGTGCGTTTAAGACATTTCAAGCACAAGTGTTTGGAGAGAGTTTTAAGCGATTGGAGGATTTATAACTTTGAAGCGATTCAAGCGCCGTACCGTATTCCGCTGGAGCGCGGGGGTCTTGGCCGGTTTTCCGGGATTGTGGTTGAGCCGGAAGGCTGTTGCCGATGGAATGCGCGGGCCCGGCAAAAGCACAGTTGCTGTGGCACGGCGTGATGGACTTTTCTCTACGGATGGCGTAGTGGATCGGAAGACGCTTGCCGGATTGCTGGATCAATCTGTGGCTTCCGCGACCGGACAAAAAGATGCGGATGTTGCTTGGCAAAAGCTTTTTTCTTCTAAAGATACGGTCGGACTTAAAGTAAACACTTTGGGAGGCGCGCATTTAAGTCCTCATCCGGAATTAATGGACTGTATTGCCGAACGTCTGAAAGGCTGCGGTGTTCCACCGCAACGAATCATTGTCTGGGACCGTTTCGAGCGTGAACTGCGGCGAGCCAGGCTTGTTGCGCCTGATATTCAATCCGGAATTACCGTTGCCGCAACAGACAGCCAGGGGATTGGCTATGAGCGTGATCCGGAGATTTCAGGCAGTATCGGTTCTTGTTTTTCGCGCCTTTTGTCGCACTATTGCACGGCCATGATTAATGTGGGGGTTCTTAAAGACCACGATTTGTCAGGAACATCGATCGGGATGAAGAATCTTTTTGGCGTAATTCACAATCCCAACAAATACCACTTTCATGTAAATAAAGATCCTTACTTGGCGGATGTTTGCCTGCATCCTCACATTGCTCATAAACAACGGCTGATTATCTGCGATGGGCTTCGGGCTCAGTGTGATGGAGGCCCCGCCTATCACGAAGCGGCGGCATGGGACTATAACGGTATCTTGGTTTCGACGGATATCGTTGCGCTAGATCGTATCGGGACGGATATCCTCGACAAGCGCCGGCAAGAAACCGGATTGCCGCCATTGAAAGAGACGAACCGGGAACCGCTCTATTTGGCCGTTGCTGAAGAGAAGAATGTGGGATGGAGCGACCGGACGAAAATCAATGTGATAGAGATCGAGTGAAACGCATAAGGATGCAGATGATGAAGGATGGGTGGAGCACATCGTTTAAGCCAAATCGCCGTAGTTTTATCTGTGCGGCGGCCGGCGGCGGATGCGTGGCTGCATTGGCGGGCACAAATCTTTTGGCCCAAGAGGCTCAAACGATACAACTCAGCAAAGGCGTTTCCGATCACGATGCTTTGCATTATGAAAAGCAGGAAGAGAAGAAAATTGTCTGCAAACTTTGCCCTAAAGAATGCCGTGTTGCCAACTTGGAGCGGGGGTATTGCGGTGTCCGTGAAAATCATGAGGGAATCTACAAGACGCTGGTTTATGGCCGTCCATGTTCGGTGAATCCCGGCGATCCGATTGAAAAAAAGCCGCTGTTTCACTATTTGCCGGGAACCAATGCATTCTCAATTGCCACGGCGGGCTGCAATATCGAATGCACATTTTGCCAGAATTGGGATATTTCGCAGTTCCGCCCGGAACAGATTCCTTCATACGATCTTTCGCCGGAAAACACCGCCAAATTGGCCAAGCAGTACGGCGCACCAACGATTGCCTATACCTATAGCGAGCCGGTAATCTTTTATGAATATATGCTCGATACCGCCAAAGCCGCGCGTGCCTTAGGTGTCGGCGGTGTGATGATTTCTAACGGTTATATTCAAGAAAAGCCGATGCGTGAGCTGGCCCCGTATTTGACAGGGATGAAAATCGATTTCAAAGGTTTCTCTGAATCGTTTTACGATGAGTATTGCCACGGTGAAATGCAGCCGGTTCTGGATACCATGGAGTTGGTAAAGAAACTGGGGCTGTGGTTGGAACTGGTAATTTTAATTATCCCGACACTGAACGATTCGGAACAATCGGTTCATGATATGTGCGCATGGGTGTATGAAAAACTCGGGCCGGATGTGCCGATGCATTTTACGCGCTACCATCCGACATACAAACTGACTTCGATTCCACCCACACCGGTCTCTACATTGGCGAAATGCCGGGAGATTGCCATGGAAGAGAAAATTCGGTTTGCCTATGCGGGCAATGTTCCCGGACATCCGGGTGAGAATACTTATTGCCCGGAATGCGAAGAAATTCTAATTCAGCGCAAGGGTTTCTTTAGCGAAATTAAAAGTCTGAAAGACGGTGCGTGCGGGAAATGCCAAACACCCATTCCGGGAATTTGGAAAGATCCACTTGGATCGTAAGGCTGAGTCCAAGCAGTCTTTTGGGGTTTTAAATCATTCGTTGTTTTGATCTAAAAAAGAGCAACGCGATTCCCAGCAGAACGGCCAATAAAGTGCAAGATAGATTGAGTCCGAAAAGCGGCAATAATACCAAACCGGTTAAGGGCGCGCCGATTGCTCCTCCGGCATGATCCGCCGCTTCAAGTGAAGCGGTAAGGCGTATCGTGTTTTTCGAATCCTCACCCAACAACATCGCGATAAGTGGAAATTGGATTCCTGCTACAAAGGCGGTAAGCCCCACCCAAAGCAGGATCATGGTTCCGGCAAGCCCGAGATGCCCTATCGGAAGCATCATGGTCAGCAACGGTGTTGTTAACGCCATGATGGCGAGTATGCAGCCACATGTGATAATAAGCCGCACCAGTTTCTCCATGGATTCTTCTTTCGATAATTTGCCGGCATGCAATCCCGCAAAGCCGCCGATTGCGAGTCCGAGCATGAAGATGGCGAAGAATAGACCTATATATTGATACAAACATCCAACCCGGCTTTGGTACATGATGAGCAACTGCATTTCGATTCCCATCGATAACAAGCCCACCGCAAATAAGAGAAGATGGGCGGCGGCGACACCGGCATGAATGGCTATTCTTCGGCTCAGTGCGGGGTAGCTCAGCAGTCCTGCCAGGAATAGAACAAGAAGGGCGAAGGTCAACACAGTCCTTACTTTGGACATTATTGCATGTCCGCCACGTTTGACCCAAATAGAGAGTTGGGAAGCATAAGCGTATGGCGCCGAATCTGTATTAATGGATTTTTCCGGCATTTCCATTAAGAATTTGTCAAGTTTATTCCCTTGCCCGGGGATATAGTACATCGTAAACATTTCCGGGACGAATATCTCACTATGGATACCGGCTTGATTCCATTTTTCAATGATTACGGTTGGATCGGATTGCAGCGTCCCATTGGTTCGCGATGCAAAAAAGAACCATTTTGATCCCGGTAATACCAATACATCGTCGAATACATGGTGCAGTGTATTCGATAGGCATGCGCCAAAATCACGAAACGGCCCCGGTGAGGATGCAGCGGAACCTGTATTTTGGAAAACAAGCACCCCATCTTCTGTGAGATGCCGGGCGGCCAGACGATAGAAGTCTTCCGTATAAAGGCGGTTTATCAGCGCGTTTACCGGCTCCGGTTGATCAATAAAAATGCAATCGAAGCGCTTTTCGTCTGTTAGGGTGCTTAAATATGTGCGCGGATCGGAATAGATCCATTCGATTTCACCGGAGTCCTCCGGAATTTTTATATCATCGATGCTTTCGATCAAAGTCAGGATAGCCGTATCCATCACGCAGCAGGTAATCTCACCGGCTTTATGCTCCCGGGCGAAGGGGATGAGCCACGGCGCGCGGTCACTAAGTAACAAAAGCGAGTCCGGGCGCGGTGTTTGCGACAGGGCCAAGTGCATTAACGGCCCATCGGAAAACTCATTCGGAAAAGAAAAAAGCGGGAGGCCATTGCCGAATACGGTATAGAGTTCGAAACGTCTTCCGATTTCCAAGTATTGATAACGGCTGTTGGTTTCTGCGATGCATTCCAAAGCCGGATGGGCCGTGTTCCAACGCAGGTTTTTGCTCCATTCTTCGATCTGTTGAGGTACATGGAAGAAGGGCAGGGAAACGCAAAACAGCAGCACCGCACCGGCGGCGTACTTCAAACTTCTTGTACGCAAAGCGCATAAAGCCCACAGTGCAATTAATGCCAATATCCAAGTAATGGCTAAGAAAGGCCTAAGCCATGGCAGCAAGATAAAGGATGAAGCCACTCCGGCGATCACGCTTCCAAGACTATCCCAGGCAAATGCCCTGCCCGTATCGGATCCACTGGCGTCTCGAAATAAGCCCGCCAACAAGGGTAGTGAAAATCCTGTGCAAAATCCGACTGGGAAGACAGATATAAACACAACAACGAAGGCCAGCGGAGGTGAGAATGATTGGCCGGGAAGTATACCCAGAAGGGAGTGCGAACCGCGTAGGATTATAATACCCGCACCCCAGAAAATGAGCGGTACTAAAAGGGCGGAGATAGCAGCAGGCAATTTCGAATCGCGCACTGCGTAGCGGGCGAGTCCGGCGCCGCAGACCACACCGGTTAGCCAGGTGAATAGCAACAAGGTCAGCACCAACTCGTTGCCATCTAAAACAACCAGCGCTTCCCTGGTTAAATACACCTGTGAGAGCGTGCTGATTCCGCCCAACAAAAGCAAAGCAGATGGAACCAGTCCCATCCGCTTTGAGTTGGTTTCTATTTTGTCACCCCGTTTATTACTCATCGCTATGGAACCCTGTACACATAGCGGAGTGTATCACGTATAAGGACAATCTTCCTCCGGGGTGTTGGAAAGTGTCTCGTATGTTTCTTAAGCCTCGATAACGCGGTGTTCGATCTTGCTGAGATCAGCCGTCCCCAAGCCGAGTTTTTCGGCAGTCTCCAGGAACTTGTAACTATAGCCCTTCTCACGGATCGTCTTCATGCCCTTTTCTTTGCGGACCTTATCAATCATATCCGAGCAGACTTTGTCGATGGCGACGCGGTCAGTGGCGACGAGGATTGATTCGTAGTTGTGCTCAGTCCCGGGAGTTCTCAATCTGGGGCCGCCTTCATAGCATCCACGCAGGCCATCCATCACAACCAAGCGGTGCTTTTCGCAAACGACAGGTATGTTGTTGATTTCTGCAATAAACGGATCGCATTCATTGCTATGGTGTTTGCCCGGATTGTCTGTGATGCCGTGGGAGATGTTTTTCAGAGAAAGTGTGGTACCGGCGATCTGATGGTCTTTGATAATGGGCAGATTGATTAGCGCTGTGATCTGTTCGGTTAGAATTTTGGAGAGATGGGTTGAGCCGGCGCCGAAGTTGGTTTCGTTTTCATCGTGGCCCGCGGCCGCCGATTGGCTGCTATACACACGGAAGCCTGTGTCGCCGGTGTTGAAGGGAATGCCAATGGCTTCTGTGTGTTTATCATTGTTATCCCAGACGATGATATTGTTCTCTTTCACGCCAACGTCCAATAGACCGCGAATAACCGCGTGGACGATTTCATGTTTTGTGCAAAGGCTGGCTGAGCCCAGACCGTTCACTTTCAGCCCAACGACATCGTCTTTGGTAACGAATTGCGCCCATTGGTCTTTACGCGATTTCATGCCGGTCAACTCTTGCATGGCACGGTCGAGCATCTCTTGGGTGCCCTCAGGATTAGGACGATTATTGTCTCCTATTATTCCTTGACGATGTACTTCAATGACCTGGCTCTTATTATCAGCCGTAAATCCGGGCAATGCGGAAGATGCAGTTAAAAATGCTGTTGTTTCTAAAAAGCGTCGCCGATCCATGGTTTATTCCTCACATTCTTTGTGTAAACTTGTATAGAATCTGATCATCCGTCTATTGCATAGACGGTTTGAATTCCGTTATGGGGATTGTCTCAGGTCTCAGAGGTTTTCATGTGCCGTAATCTCCTGTCCCCATCGAGACTGCGGATGATGACGATTCCTCATAGAGTCATAACTTTCCGGCTTCAAATCCGGTAAAACGATTGTAACATAAAACTGAAACGTTAGATCAATAATTCTTTTTCCCATCCGGTTTTTTGCACTGTAATTTCTTCCCACTTGCTGACACCCAGCCCATAGACTTCATCAGCGGCGGCCACACAGACGGGAGGAGGTGTGAGTGGGGATGGCTCTTTGCGGATTTCTTCCCGTTTCGCCTCCAGGATTTTCAAACAAACGGTCTCGACTGCGACCGGATCGGTGCCCGAAATTAAACCTTTATAATCCCATAGATAACTGGGATTGACTTGAGGGCCTTTATCGCAAAGTGGCCGGAGCGCGTCCACGATCACGATTTTGGTTTTACCTTTCACATCGGGCATGTTCCATATCTCGCCCAATTTCACATTGTTTTCATCGTGGTAATTCTTTGGGCTGCCGGAGAACATGATGTAATTTTTGAGCACTGTCCCGATTCCGGTCAACCAATGGGCTTTGAGAGCGGGCAAGGCGATAAGTGCCGTGCAGGGCCGGACTTTGTCAGGTCCGCCTAAGGCATCGCGGATGTTATCACCGGGGATGCCCGCGTCTGTAAGCGATTGGCGAACGGCGGTTAAGAGCTCGTCATGCGTGCGATTTAAGTGGTTGGTAAATACAAGTCCCACGATATCATCGGGTTTCACCAAAGATAGCCAGGCGTCTTTCGATGTCGATTTCCCGGTCACTTTTTTAAGTGTCTCTTGAAGCATGGTTTCAAGAGTTGGGACATCTACTTCATGGGCGTCATCAAGCGCCTTCTCGTCTCGAATAATATGAACTGTGCTGTTACGCGGTGCTGCAGAGGAGGTATCGGCGGCTGAAGCATTTTGTTGACCGGACCATACAGCCGCTCCTAAAGCCACGCTTGCTGTGCCCTGCACAAAATCGCGGCGGGTGATGACTTTCATCTTTTTATCCATGCTGGTTCCTCCTATCAGTCAAGCGATTGAATTTCTGAGAGTCCGGCATCAAGAAACGCATCGGCAATATCTTGTTCGGGACACTCAAAAGCCAGTATCAGGTCACGGCCATTGCGGCAATAGCCGGTAAAACCGTTCTCGATTTCCAGTACTTCGCGGTCTTTTGCATCGGCGGCGCTTTCGGGTAGATAAGCCTCGCGGAAGTGATTGAGGCCCTTTTGAGCCGCTTCCGGTGTGGCATAGCGAATGAGTAATAAACTCACCGCTTGGCCGGGCTCGGCATTTGCTTGGGCATAACTCGCAACGACGGCATCCACCGAATGATCGAAATCGAGAATGTTTTGCATACTCAGGAAATAACGGTCATTCAGCACGAAGTGAGAGCGTAGAAATGTGCTGTGTCCACGCCGCAAGTTATAGGGATTGCCGGGGTTGTCCACAGTATCCGGCAGGGTTAAGAAAAGCGCCGGAGGAAGTTCATCGCCGCCTGTTTTTGCAATGATTTTTCCGATTTCCAACACGGCAGTCTTGGACGCTTCGGTCTCTCGATATGCCATGACACGCGCATAAATATCGCCGGTCCAAATGCGGAGCAATCCGGAATCGTAAAGCGCGTGCTTTTCATCCGGCTCCCAACGGCCTAAGCCCATCGAGTCGCCCAGCCAATCTCCGGATAGAAGCCCGAACGCATCATCTGATGTCTCCATCTTGTAGATTTCAACAAGCAGTTCGTCTTCACCTTCCGCTTCGGTTTTGAATTCATAGACATCGAGTTCTTTAAAGCGGTACGAGACATAAAGTTCACCCGCCCCGTCCATATAGTCAAAAATGGATTCGGAATCGCAAGTTAATGGCTTTTCCGGTCCTTTCCATACACCGATAGTCTGAGGAATTTTCATAGGCTCTTCCGTTGCGGCAGATGGTGATTCCGATTTACCGGATGGTGTTTTATCTCCCGTGCAGGCAACGAGATAAGACACAGAAAACACAAATACAATGAGTGTGACAACGCGTATCTCAGACACATTTTCCCCCAGTAATTCCGGTCTCACGAATCACAAATCGCAGACCGGCAAGTATGTTGAAATCTATTGTTATTTTACATGGAGAATGATGCAGATACAGCGTCGACCCGTCAGTCTTTGGGTGTCAATTGGTGTTGATTACAGAAGGTTGGAGGTTTGTTTGATTTCCGGCCTATTTATCCGATGCGCCAAATACCGCCCGCGCTTCTAAGACCATTGCTGGACTCATAGGGAATCAGCCAACAGGCATCCAAGTCGGCACGGAAGCCGTAATCAAGCGATGGACCGACCGAATAGAGGTGGTAGTTTGCGCCTCTGAACAGATGTTCGAAAGGCAAATCAGGTTCCCAGGAATTGACGTTTTCGTTGTATTTGCGGTTGAGGAAGAACATGGCCTTTTGGTAATCCTCGGGATTCGCGATGGGCGTATACCCGAGTTTGCTATTGAAGGGATCGAGCGGAATCTGGCCCATGTAAGCAATCGGAGTGGTCAAGTGCTTGCCCGCTGAAGGCTCATTACCCCAGCGCAGGGAGAAGTGGTTATAGACCCCGGAGCGGCCGTCCGGCGGGTATTCGTTCGTATCAATCTTGTAACTTTCAATTGCAGTGCCCAGGCTTTGCGCATCAGCTTGCACACGCGAAACCTTGGCCCGGGTTTGGGCATTAAGAAAGTTCGGCACGGCTATGGCTGCCAGAATTCCGATAATCGCCACCACGATCAGGAGTTCAATCAATGTGAAACCTTTACGATTTGAGTTAGGCATGCGATTCGTACTCCTCGCTGGAATAGGACACGGCTAATGAGTTTGCACCAAAGACACTTCCAATAGACAAATTATCCACGCTGCCGCCGTTATCGGCAAGTGGGATGGCGCTATGCTGCACCGTGGTATGCCAAAGGCCGTAGAATAGACCTGCCTGGGGGCATGAATGGCCGGGCGGTGATATCGGCTGGAAGCCACACGATTGATATTGCATTGAACGATGTTCAATATCGAACATCGCAAAGGAGATTAAGTATGGCCGAAGGTTACGAACTGCATGTAATTTCGAATACGCACTGGGACCGGGAGTGGTTGTATCCCTTTCAAGAGACACGCATGATGCTTGTGGAGTTTATGGACAAACTCTTCAACATTTTCGATACCGAACCCAAATATAAAAGTTATCTTCTCGATTCACAGACTGTGCCGCTGGAGGACTATCTGCAAATTCGTCCGGAGCGGACTGCCGATGTCGAACGGTATGTGAGTGAGGGCCGTCTGCTGGTCGGTCCCTGGTATTGCTGTCCGGAAGAGTTTTGTGTCACCGGCGAATCAATCATCCGCAACTTGCTCGTAGGGCACCGGATCGCAAAGAAATTCGGCAAGGTCATGAAGATCGGTTATAGCCCGTTCTCCTATGGCCAGACCTCACAGATGCCGCAGATTTATAGCGGATTTGGTATCGACACCATTTTGTTCTATCACGGAATTGATCCCGACCGGACAAAATCCGAGTTTATTTTTGAAGGCCCGGATGGCACCCAGATTTTGGCGACCCGTATGGGCTGCATGGCACGCTACAATTTCTATTTCCATGTGTACCGTCCGGTTGTTTACGGCAAAGAACTCCCCGAACGTCTTTATAATTGGCAGGAAGGTGGCATGCCTTTCCATATGTGCCGTGAAGGCCGCGAACGCACTCATCATTTCTTATCCGATCCCGTACGTGAATTTGATAAAGACCGGGTTGTGTCATCCATTCAGCATTTATTCGAACTCGAATCGAAACATGCCACCACACGTTTTCTTGCCGGAATGCAAGGATTGGATAGTACCGAGCCGGATCCCTTGGAAGTCAGAATTATTGAAGAGGCGCAGGGCAAGCTCGGCGAACATTCGATTTTGCATAGCAGTATGGTTGATTGGATTGCCAAGTTAAAAGAGGCGGTCAAAGATTTGCAGGTTCTAAAAGGTGAGCAGCGGACGCCGAAACCTATCGGCCGCCGGGCGCATTTGTATGGCGATATCACCTCTACCCGCACACGCATGAAACGCAAAAACACGATGGCCGAATATGCCTTGCAACGTGGTGCGGAACCTTTTGCCGTTTGCGCGTGGACACTTGGCGCGGAATATCCGCAGACTTTGTTGGATTTGGCTTGGCAGTATCTCTTACGCAGCCACCCGCACGATAGCATTGCTGGAACCGGTGTCGATCAGATTGAGTACGATGTGCATCACCGTCTCGATCAATGTCTTACGATTGCTGATGGGATCATGCGCCGCAGCATGCAGAATATTCAGTTACGTGTCGATAATAGTGATTTGGGCAAAAAGGATATTGCCTTAACGGTTTTCAATCCTTCGCCGTACGAACGTTCTGAAGTTGTGACTCTTTATCTGGATCTGCCGCAAGAATGCGAAATTGATCACTTCAAGTTAGTCGAAGCGGTCAGCGGCAAAGAGGCTGACTATTGGGAAGTCTCGCGCACCGATATTGCGCCGCCGGTACGTCATTTGGGCGATGCCACCATGGAGATGCCCGGCCAACGGGTTTGCATCCACCTGGATGCGCAGAGCCTTCCCGGATTGGGGTACCGGACGTATCTCTTGAAGACGGATGAGAAAACCAATCGTCTGCTCGGAACCTTGGTTACCGGACGTAACCGGTTGGAGAATGAACATCTCGCGGTTGAGATTCAGTCTGATGGAACCTTGGATGTCACCCTTAAGGCCGAGGGCAAGACCTATTGCGGTCTGCATTTCTTTGAGGATTCCGGAGAAGCCGGTCATGCCTGGCGTCATGTTCCTCCCGCGTATGACCGTTTTATCAGCAGCCGGGGCGGGAATGCGGAGATTTCGCTTTTGGAATCTTCAGCCTTGCTGGGGCGGTTCCAAGTGGCCGTAACGATGAAAGTCCCCCGTAAACTCGAAGAAGGGCGGGGCAGTATGATTCGCCGTCTGGATGCCGATGGTGACGATGCGCGGCGTAGTGAAGATACCGTGGAACTGCCCATCGTATCCACGATCACCTTACGCAAAGGCAGCCCAGCGTTGGAAATCGAAACCAAGTTCGAAAACCGTGCGGATAGCCACCGTTTGCGTGTCGGATTCCCGACACATATTCAGGCCGAAAAATCCTGTGCCGAGACGGCTTTCGATGTTGTTGAACGCGATATCGACCGACCGGAAGGCCATCCCTGGGCCGGGACCTATAATCCCACCCATCCCCAACATCGTTTTGTGGATGTCTCCGATGGCAAACAGGGATTTGCGGTGATTAACGATGGATTGCGCGAATGCGAAGTTACCGATGATCCCGAACGTGCGATCTTCTTGACCTTGGTGCGCGGTTTTGAAATCGCCTTGACCACGGTTAGTTGGCGTTGGGAGATGCTCCCCGAAATGCGCTTGAGCCAATCGCCGGGCGGGCATGTTTTCCGTTATGCGCTTTATCCCCATGCTGGCGGTTGGGAGAATGGTGTCTTTGAGCAGGCCGAACGTTTGAATGTGCCGGTTGAAGCCGCCCAGGCCGGTCCGCATGGCGGCACACTTCCCAAAGAGAAGAGTTTTCTGGATATCGAACCGAAAGGCTTGGTTTTGGCGGGTATGAAACGTTCCGAAAATGGTGAGGGTGTCATTGTCAGACTCTTTAATCCCGGAAACGAAACCGTGACCGGCAAGGTTCGTTTCGGAAACGCGATTAAAAGCGCGCGGCTTACGAACTTCTTGGAAGAGGCGCAAAAAGACCTTGTCCTCAAAGACAATACGGTTGAAATCCAGGCCGGACCGAAAAAGATTCTTACGCTCGAACTGTGTATGTAAAAAGTCTTATATTGAAAATACAAAGAATACCGGTGTGCAGAACATGAATGGTTTTGAACGCGTTACAGCACTTCTCGAAAACCGTCCGGTGGACCACCTGCCGGTGATGCCCATTACCATGCACTTTGCGGCGCATCATGCAGGCGTGTTGTACCGCGATTATGCCGGGGATCACAAAGTCTTGGTTGAGACGCAAATTCGGATTGCCGAGGCTTTTGATTTTGATCATGTTTCCTGCATTTCCGATCCCGCCCGTGAAGCGGCTGACTGCGGCGGGGTGATCGAGGTTTTCGATCATCAGCCACCAGCGATTGTTGAAAGCCAGGCGTTGCTTTTGGATAAAACCAAACTGGCGCGCCTGGCTTTTCCTGACCCCTTGGGCGGGGGACGCATGCATGACCGTGTAAATGCGGCGGCCTTGTTTCGAGAGAAAGTCGGTGGAGAGAAATTGATTGAAGGGTGGGTCGAAGGGCCGTGCGCGGAAGCCTCCGATCTGCGCGGCATTATCAATATCATGACCGATTTTTATGATGATCCGCAGTTTGTGCGCGATCTGTTTGAATTTGTGCTTGAGATGGAACTTCGTTTCGCCCGCGCACAGATTGATGCCGGTATCGATATTATGGGTGTGGGCGATGCCGCCGCCTCTTTGGTCGGACCTGAGATTTACGAAGAGTTTGTGTGGCCCTATGAAAAAAGACTTGTCGATGAATTGCACGCGCTCGGAACACGGGTGCGGCTGCATATCTGCGGCAATACGCGTTTTATGCTTGAGGGCATGGGTAAACTCGGGTGTGAAATCGTCGATCTCGATTTCCTCGCGCCCATAAGCGAGGGCCGCGCCAAGATGGGACCGGACCAAGTGCTTTTAGGGAATATCGATCCCGTTAGTGTGCTTCAAGATGGCAGCTCCGAAGACGTAAACCAGGCAATCTCTCAGTGTCATAAAGATGCCGGGCCTCGCTACATTGTCTCCGCCGGATGCGAAGTCACCCGTGATACGTCCTATGATAACCTCCGCACCCTCGTCGATTACGCTCAACACCATCAGCCCGAGGTATGAGGGGAATAGATTTGTAGGACGAATGCTTGCACCACCTACCCTACGGCTTGCACTCCTTAGGGAAACATCAGTTCGCTGGAGACCGTGGCATTGCGTTCATCGGTGACATTCACAAACCAGATTGTGGCATTCGAGGGCGTCGCGGGTGCGGTGAACCGCTTTCCCTCAAGTTTGGCCGGTACGGTTATCCACTCCCGCTTGGTATTATCGGGTATGTGCAGTGGATCGGTGGTATAGCGAAGACAGGCCGAAACGAGTTTTGTGCGGCTCGTCACGTTGCCAATCACCCGGTTACCGGAAACCTTTGCCGTACGGACCACGGGCAACGGTTCACCCTTATGCAAAATTTGTTCGATAAAGATTTCGATTTCCGGCGGTTTATCGAAAATATGACCGTGGGGCAGCTCAGGCGTGATGCGAAGGTAGCGGTTTTTTTGCACGAGCCCGTAAGTCTTGGCATAGCTGTCCGGCGGATAGGCAAAATCCTTGCCGCCATTCACAAAAAGAATCGGGATGGAAGTCGAACCGACATAACTCGATGGATCCCACAGCTGCATCCATTTCCGGCGTTGCGCCGAGGTCATCTGATCGAACCGCTTCAGCCAAATACTATCCGTATCCAAGAATCCGCAACCATAAACCGGGACCGCAGCGCGAAAACGATTATCGAGGCCCGCCACGATACAGGTTAAATACCCGCCCCAACTAATGCCGGTCACGGCGGTTTGCTGAGGATCGATCTCCGTAAAACCGAGGATTAAGGAGTGCGCCAGGATCGCATTGGCGACCGCGTGATAGGTCCATTGGTCTTGGGGTGGAGCATCGATCTTCCCGAACTTGGTATCATCGCTCTGGTCCGGACCGCCATCAGGCAGGCGATTGCCATCCGGGCCGTTACCGGATAAATCCATGGCGATGGCCGCGTAACCACGTTTGGCCCACAACTCAGCCCACTTGCGAAAAGCCGTTCCGCCGCCACCATGCACCAAAACCATGGCGGGCAGATTGCGGTCCAGCGATGGATCGTGCGCCAAAGTTCCCGGCGTGGCGTAATAAGCGAACACGCGGGTTGCATGGCCTTCATAGGGAAGGCCCTCATAATACAGCGACTGAACCTCATCGCTTCGATCAAGCCATTCCATGGCGGGCTGTGCACTGAGGGCAGCCAAATCCCACGGCGTGGTCTCCGGCAATGTTTGTGATGGAGAAATTGTGCAATGATCGCGATGAATCCCCACCGACGAACACGCGGAAATCATACAAACCAAGCCAATGATAATTAGGTTTCGATGAAAAGAGAGCAACCTATTGCGTGTATTCATGATGATATCCAGTTTCAACCGGGATTTTCCAAATAACACATCGGTTCTCCTTTAAGAGCAACGGTCATGAAGACCCTGCTCCTTACATTGACCGCCCCCACGAACGGTACCAACTCTTCTATGGGGCAGATAGGGCGAAACTCCCGCCGCCAGGATGCGGCGAGAAAGTAGAGAGGGGAGAGGTGAATCACGAAAACGAGGCCGGGCCGTGTTTCACGTTCATCTGTCCCCCCCGAAATCTTATGGCATAATGGTACGGAAGCATTGAAATAATCGGCGTCCATGAAAATCGCCAAAGGATACGAGAGATGCCCCTTCGACTGAAACTAATTTGCATCACGCTATTTTGCCTCGTGCTATGTTGCGGGATGGTTGCCCCGGCCTGCTACGCTGAAGAAACGCCCGTGAAACCGGTTCATACCGTTACCCTCAAACAGGCGCACCAAGGGACCCTGGAGATCGATACGCTTCTCTTGGATAGCTACGGACGTCTGCCGGAAGCGAGACGTGCATTTTATTTGAAAGCCCGTGAAATCCTGGCCGGTTCCCCATCCGCCTCAATCACCGATCCCCCAATCATCGAGGCCGCGCAAAAGGCCGGGCTTCTCCTGCTCAGCGGGCCAATGCTGGGCGCTTGTGCGGAGGACGGCATCGGCATCTGGTTTCGTCCGGTCCATGCAGGAAGCTTGACCATAGAAGTCACGTCCGAGGATGGAAATAGTAAGAAAAACATCAGCGTCGATGCCGGACTGCCTGGCGCGGTCGTCCGGGTCAGGCCTCGCGGCCTGCAAGCCAACACCCAATACACTTACCGGATCTTAAACAACACCGGTGCGGTCTTGGGCCAAGGCTCGTTTCGTACGGCCCCCAAACCGAATACCTCTGAGACCATACGTATCGCCTTCGGCTCCTGTTTCCATAAGATCGGTGTCCACAATCCAAACCTGATGCGTCTGATCACAAAGCGCGGCAACCTTGCCATGCTTCTACTCGGGGACATCGCGGTGGATGACCGGGATGCCCAATTCAATCTGCATTACGCCGATTACCTTCTGCGGGATGTTTCAAAACCATGGCGTATGTTTGCCGCCAATATCCCCGTCTATACCAGCTGGGACGATCATGACTACCTGAACAATGACAAATCGGGGCTTCAAAACGGTGAGATTACGAACAAGCTGCGCGAAAAACTGCGTATGGTCTGGCAGGACAACTGGAACAATCCGGGAAGGTCTACGAAAGTCCCCTGCATCTATTTCAATACTATCATCGGCGATGTTGAAATCATCATGCTCGATACGCGTTCCTACCGGGACTGGAAAATACGCGGCCAGCGCGGCTCCTACCTTGGCGATGCGCAAATGCAATGGCTGCTCAAAACCCTCAAGGCATCCAAAGCCCGGTTTATTATCCTAACCAGCGGCACCATGTGGAGCGATTACATGTCCAAAGCAAAGGATACATGGGGCAGTTGGGATATCCCGGGCCGTGAAGAGATATACAACTGTATCGAAGAGAACCAAATCGGCGGTGTGCTGCTTTTAAGCGGCGACCGTCACGGCGCGCGTGGCTTTAAAATCGAACGGCCCTCCGGTTTCACGCTGGTCGAGTTCGAAACGGCCACCCTCGGCGGCGTCCCCGGCCCGGAACCCTATGCCCCGGATAAATCAACACAGCTCTATGGATACGGCGATAGCCTGATTGCATTTGGCGAGTTCACCTTCGACATGAGCAAACCGGACCCTGAAGTTACCTTCCGTCTGATCGACGAAGAAGAAAAGGAACTCGAAAAGCACACCTTTCGCCGTTTCCAACTCACCCCTCAAAAAGAGAAATGAAAGCAATTGCCGGAACACGGCGGCGGTATTTCTCACAACAAAGGCTTAGCGCCTTCCGGGCGATGGCTGGGAACTAGTCACCACTTCGATCACGTCGCCGCTGCTCCGAAGGCCGTTACTTGGATGGTAATAAAGCAGACTGGGGCGGGGATCTTGACCTGTGGCCACCTGAGGCATATCGGAAACTTTGTCCGGCCCAATACTGGCAATCACCATATAATCCTCGCCCGTAAAATGGCGATACATGGCCTCTCCCTCACCGGTATAAAACGGATCGTTGGGAACTTTTACGATATAGCGTATCGGCGTGGTGAGCGCATAAAGCGACGGGGGGTATTGCTGATTATCGATATGGTAGGACTCGACCGCATTGGCAAGACTACGCATCTCAGCCATAGCCCGCGCGGTATGAGCCCGCGCCTTCGCATTGATAAAATTGGGAACCGCAATCGCGAGCAGAAGACCTACAAACATTATGAAGCCCAGCGCAAAAACGACTAAAATGATAACCAGCACTGTTGATCCATTGCGGGATTGCCGAACATTCATGGGAAGCACCTCCTTTTCTGTGTACCCATATCCGATAAACAAAGCCTAGACGTTTCTCCAGCCGATGAATAGAGCCTAAAAGGGAATTCTGTCCTCATAAAACCTCGGTACGGGCGACGAAATTATCAGGAAGGTATCCGCCGAGGAGGTCTACCAATAATACCGGCTATCGGATTTGGGCGGTTCGATTTGCGGAGGCGGATCGGCATGGTTGCGTTCCAAACGTCCCTTCATCTCCGCCACGATATCAGGATGGCGGTCAGCAACATTATTCTTCTCGCCCAAATCCCGGCTCAGGTCATACAGTTCCAGGGGCGCGTCTCCGGCGGGCCAAACCGCTTTCCAATCGCCCAGACGTCCCGCGCGGTCCAGTTTCGCGCCGGAGCCGGTCTCCCAATACAGAAACTCATGCTGCGCCTGGGCATGTCCGGCCGCTTGTTTCCCAAGCAATTCAGGAACAATCGAAAGCCCGTCACAATCGTGTGGCAAAGTCTCAGTGGCGCCAGCCAGCTCTAAAAAGGTGGGCATGAAATCGGCGAAATACCAAACGTGGTCGCTCTCGGAAGACTCCTTGATCTTGCCCGGCCACGATGCAACGGCGGGGACGCGGATTCCCCCTTCATAGAGGCTGCATTTATAATCGCGGAACGGCCCATTGGCCTCAAAAAACTCCGGACACGCCAAACTATAATCTGCGCCTCCGTTATCCGAAACAAAAATTAAAAGTGTATCTTCTTCCAATCCCAGACGTTCGAGCAGTTCCATAACCTGCCCCACGCCCTTATCCATGTGCGTAATCATGGCGGCCATGGTGGCTTTAGGCTCGGCAGGCTGCGCATAGCCCTGACGCCACTGGACCTCATGCGGAACCTCTTTGAATTTTCCGGCATACAGTTTCAGCGATTCATCGGGCACGGCAAATTCATGATGCGGAAGGGTGTACGAAAGGAAACAGAAGAACGGATTGTCTTTTTCATTCTCGATAAATTTCAGCGCGTGTTCCATGACCACGTCATGCGTGTACTGGCCCCGTTTGCCATCCTTATTGCCGGGCAGCATGTAACGCTCGCCATTATGCCAAAGGTAATCGGTATAATAAAAATGCGCGTGTTTCTGATGCAGATATCCGATAAATTCATCGAAGCCCTGCTTGTTGGGCACGCCTTCGGTATTGGCATCGCCCAATCCCCATTTGCCGAAGAGGCCGGTACGGTACCCGGCGCTTTTCAGCATTTCGGCCAAAGTCCGGTCACGGTCACGTAAAGCGATCCCGCCGGTATTGCCGCGCACCGGCGTATGCCCGGTGTGATAGCCGGTCATCAGCACGCTACGGGATGGCGCACAAACCGTGCAGCCCGCATAGGCTTGGGTGAAACGCATACCCTGTTTAGCAAGACGGTCGATATTGGGAGTTTGGATATATTTTTGACCGTAACATCCCAGGTGCCCATAGCCGAGATCATCAGCCAAAATCAAGACGATATTCGGACGTTTGCCCTTGGCCGCGAAGGCCTGTTGCACAACGCTCGAATTCATCCCCATCGCCATAAGGGCCGCGCCCCCCGTACCTGTATGCTGCAAAAACCTACGCCGGTCCATTCCATCCAATCCTTTCGAAATATTCATCGCAAATGGTAGGCAACAGACCATTTTAGCATGTTTGCCGCCTCCACCGAACCGGCAGGGCAGGGGTGCCGGGAATTTGACTACAGTGGTATACGAACGCTAATTGCTATTTATATTTTTCAACGTAGCCGCGATACGGAAACCATGGCGTTCTTCGGCTATCTCATTCCGGCATGCGCAATATACATTGCAATTAATTGAAGCAAACGAACCGCCCCGCAGAACATGCTCGGAACTGGGAGATGCATTAAGCCAAGCGCTCCCATCAGTGGGCGCTCCTTCGTATGAATCATGCCAATCATCCCGGCACCACTCACTGACATTTCCCAGCATATCGAACAAACAAAAATTATTCGGTAAAAAAGAGCCTACAGGCGCAGCAGCTATATAACCGTCATCACCACCAAATGTCTTCGCATTACTCCATTTTTTCAACAAAGATCGATCCGGTGCATTTGCGTAATGGCCAGCACCCATATAGGATTTTATACCCCAAAAATGGCGCGAGTTACTTCCGGCCCGGCAGGCGTACTCCCACTCCGCTTCCGAAGGCAATCTAACTTCAAGTTCGGGAATATGCGCATCCAGCCATTGGCAAAATGCCATTGCCTGATCCCATGAAATACACTGGACAGGTAAATTGTCGCCATTTTGATCGATTCCGAACATCTCGCCGCTATCGTGCTTGGGATCGAAAAGACGGTACTGCGCATTGGTTACTTCATATCTGCCCATGGCAAATGGTTGAGAAATGTTCACTTCGTGCTGCGGCCTTTCATTTCTCGATGTATGTTCCATAGTTTCGGGCGATCCCATCAGAAACCGGCCCTGCGGGACGATAACGATTTCAATCGTCTGCGCCTTTTCCGGAAGCCCGGGCAATTCCACGCGTATCGACTCCCCGGGCTTCAGGTTCTCCGGATCACCGGGATAAGTTAATTGGTAAGTTTCGCCCGTCTCGCCGAGGTCAATCTCCGGCGCTTCTGTCTTCTTCCCTGATTCCTTGCTCCTAACAGTTTCAGGCATTGCAGCGCTGGTGAATACAGAAGTGGTTTGAGGTGGCGATTGCACAAAACTCAAATTTTGCATAGCGGGCAATGTTTGCAGGCGTTTGCGGGCAGCAACACCAAATTGCCCGTTCAGCCGCAGATACGTGAGATTTTCAAGTTTCAATAGATCATCGACACAGTTATCGGTCAGGTGTTCACTCCGCAACCGGGCGTTCTTTAGTTTTTTCCAGTTCTGCATCGAAGCAACACCGGCATCGGTGAATACCGATGCCAAGAAATCTACGTTTTCCAGATTCACCAAACCGGACAGTTGCGCCAGCCCTTCATCCGAAAGCGGTCCTACAATCGCCAAATATTCCAATGAAGTCAGTTTACCGACATGCGCCAAATCTTCCGGTTTAAGATCGTCTAATTCTAATGTTAAATGTTTCAGCGATGTCAGTTGCCCGAGATACGCAAAACCGGTCCGCGTTCTTTTCGGACCTTTCAAGTAAAGATATTCCAATTCAGGGAACTGTTTCAAATAACGGAGCCCCTCATCCGTAACTTGTGTATCTGTCAATTCGATATTCTTCAATTGCTTTAACCGGCTTAGGTCAGCCAAACCCGCATCGGTCACATGCGGAGTGCGAATGTACAATTCTTCTAGTTGTTTCAACTCGCCAACATGCTTCAAGCCCTTATCCGTTACTTGATCCTTAAGCATAAGGTCCGTCAACGCAGGAAATGTCTTGACCACTTCAAGCATAGAGTCATCGAAATCCACACCATACAAAGCCTTTAAGGATTTGTGCCCGGCGAGTTGTTCCAATCCCGCCTTGGTAATATTCTTCGGCAATTCAAGGCTTTCTAATTGGGTCAATAGTTTCAAATGAGCCAGGCCTTCATCCGTAACATTCGTTCCAGAAATTCCAAGTTTCTGCAGTGCTGATAGACCGCCTATATACCGAAGCCCTTCATTGCCGATGGACAGCCCGTTTAGCATAAGTCCTTCCAGTTTTTTGCAGTGTTGAAGGTGGGCAAGACCTGAATCGGATATATTTTTTTCCCTTTCAGTCCCAAAATCGGCTCTGATATCTAAATATCTTAAATTGGGGATTTCCGCGATTGATTGCAGAGCCTCATCCGTGATATCGGAATCGGGAATTTCTAATTCCTGCAACGCTTCATGACCGGCCAAATGAGCGACGCCTTCATCCGTAATATCTTTACAACCGCCAAGACGCAGACAGGTCAGATGAGCTATTTGAGATATGGAATCGAATCCATTCTCACCAATTGGGATATCGCCCGTTAGTTGCAGGTTCGACAGAGAAGGCATTCCGGCTAAATGATGCAGCCCCTCCCCATCGATAGGCAAACTGGAAAGACGCAGGATTTTCAGTTTATTCAACATCTTCCCAATAAACACAAGCTCGTTATTATCGGTTTCGCCGGATTCGATATTTAATGTATGAAGCATATTGATATACGACAAACTTATTAAAAAAAACAAATCGCCTGCAGCGCTTTGCGAAACCATGAGCCGGGCTTCTTTGTCTTCAGGTATTTGAACATATCCCCTCGCCTGCTTATATGGATACCAGCCTTTCCAGGCGTCTTCACGATCTACGCCATAACGATCGCAATCCCGAAGAGCAACAGCCCCCACAGAATGGTCCTGGGGAAAACAAAGTGTCATAGTTTTTATTGGCATCGCATAAAGATTTTGTGAAGCGTATGGAGAATTCTCATCTTCCGGACTTTCTTCATCTCCCACCATGGTAATACCTACAGAAAAAGTGCGGGGAGCGCCAGAAGGTGATTTTGCTTCTCCCCAATCGGTATTATTAAAATCGAATCCTTCGGGCGCAGTTGCAAGACACAAGTTAAGTTTCTGAATATACTTATCATCTAAAGCAAACCAAGCGTTATAGGCCTCTTGGCTATCCTTACCTATAGCCGATAGCGTGATGGTTTCATAACTCTTCGACGGAATAATTCCTCCCTTTGGCAATTCAACGGTAAGGCCTTCATCGCACCGCTCCATTTGCACTTGAATATCTTCCTCTCCCCAATTATAGAAATAACAGGAAATCGTGATATTTTCACCTGGTTCTCCATGCTTTTTGAATTCACCCCGGTGGAAACCTTCTTCAGAAACAACATTCATTACCTGCAATTCGGCATCCGGCGGATTGTGTAGAGGGATACTCCTCTCGAATTCATCCCGGCTGCAATCCACGATAGGCCTTACAGCGAGTTCTATATTCCCGGAACGTGTGGCGGAAAGATCAGGTTCCTGGTCCGTCGATTCCCAAACGAAATTTCCGAAATATTCCCGCTTGTCATACGGTCCTCCAAATATTCGTTTATGATCATCGAATCTAACATGCTTCATGTAGTCGGTCAGAATATAGGCACATTGAATTTTTCCGCCGATTTGCCTTACAGTAATTTTGGATAAACGCCGACGCGCTGATGTCACATTATGGTATTTTTGTGCGCGGACTGGAAAAATGACATCTTGCGACATTTTTTTCGCGATAGAATCCGCCAATCGCTGCAAATCACTGTCATTAATACTCTGCCCATATTCCACCATGACCTCAACCGGCATATGTTTATCGACGGATAATGTCGTGGTTCGAGGTGGCAATTGCGCATAAGTCAATTGCATTATCGAGGGCAACCATCGCAGGCGTACACGGGCCGCATCGCTAAAATGCCCATCCAACCACAGACATTTTAGGTTTCGAAGTTTTCTTAAATCATCAGCACAGGCATCGGTCAGGTATTCACTCCCGATCCGGGCATTTTCCAATGCATTCCAGTGCTGCATCGAAACAACTCCGGCATCAGTGAATTCTGCATTTGTGAAGGTAACATTTTCTAGATTTGTCAAATCCTTCAAATTCGCCAAGCCCTCATCCGAAAGCGGCCCTGTAATCGACAAAGAAATCAACGGCGTCAGTTTGCCGACATGCTCCAAATCTTCCGGTTTAAGATCGTCTAAATTTAATATTAAATGCTTTAGCGATGTCAGCTGTTCGAGATGCGCAAGACCGGCCCTCGTTCTTTTCGGTCCTTTCAAGTAGAGATATTCCAATTTAGGGAACAATTTCAAATAACGGAGTCCTTCATCCGTAACTTGTGTATCTGTCAATTCGAGAAATTTCAGTCCCTTCAAATTACTCAGTTCAGCCAAGCCGGTATCAGTCACATACGGGCTGCGAATAAACAATTTTTCTAGTTGTTTCATCTCCCCAACATGCTTCAAGCCCTTATCCGTGACCGGATCATCCAATGCAAGACTCGTCAATACGGGAAATGCCTTGATCACTTCAAGCATGGAATCATCATAATGAACACCGGTCAGGGATTGGATCGCTTTGTGACTGGTGAGCTGCTCCAAGCCATTTCTAGTAATACCGCTCGGCAATCCAACGATTTCCAATTTCGTTAATGGCTTTAGATGAGCCAAACCTTCATCCGTAACACTCGTCCCGGCGATTCCAAGCATTTTAAGTGAATGCAAGCTGCTTACATAACGAAGCCCTTCATTGCTGATTCGCGGGCCGCTCACGACAAGTTTCTCCAAATTTTTACAGTTTTGAAGATACCTGAGCCCCGCATCGGATATGGCGCAATTCTTTTCGTTCTCGTAATGAGTTCCGAAATCCAAATATTTCAGGTTGGGTATGTCGGCAATCGACTGCATGGCGCGGTCGGTAATCTTTAAATTGGGAAGTTCCAATTCCCGCAAGGATTGATGGCCTGCCAAATGCGCAACGCCTTCATCGGTGACATCCTTGCAACGGCCTAGACGCAGACTCATAAGGTTTGGTATTTGAGATAAATACTTAAATCCATTCTCTCCGATTGAGATATCTAGTCCCAATTGCAGATGCTCCAACGATTTCATACCGGCCAAATGGCGAAGCCCATCGCCATCGATGTTCAAGCCGGAAAGGCGAAGGGTTTTCAGCTTGGTCAGTCTATTTTTAATATATGAGAGATCGTCATTATCTGTTTCGCTCATTTCGATATTGAGCATCTGTACATAATTGGAGGACAGGTTTTTCAAAAAAGATAGATCGCCCGCTTCACTCTGCGCAAGTGAGAGCCATACTTCTTTTCCTTCCGGTATATGGACCTCGCCTTTTGCTGCTTTAAATGGTTTCCAATTTTCCCAGGCCTCTTCGCAACTTTCACCCTTATCGCCGCTATCCCGTATCGAAACCAATCCCACCGAATGATCCTCGGGAAAATATAGAATCCGGTTGGACATTCCCATCGGATAAAGATGTTCTATAGCGTATGGAGAATCCTCATCTCTCGTACTGTCTTCATCTCTCGTACTGTCTTCATCTCTCGCACTTACTTCATCTCTCGCACTTACTTCATCTCTCGCACTTACTTCATCTCTCGCACTTACTTCATCTCTCGCACTTACTTCATCTCCCAGGCTGCCTTCATCTCCCGCCATGGTAATACCTACCGAAAAAGCACCAAGAGCGATAATTGCGGCACAGATCGCCGATACCAAAGTAAAATGAGGGATGGATAGAAATGAACCATCCAAGAGTGCGCTAATACGTTTGCCAATCTGTGTACGGGTTGCAAAAAGACCGCCCGCGACAGCAACCCGCCGCTGAGTTCTGATCCTTTGTAATGTTCGGTAGAGTTCTTCTGCGTAGTCGCTGGCTTCAGATGTTTCCCGGATCATGGCCCGGTCACAGGCCAGTTCCATGGCCTCAAGCATTCTCCGTCCCGCCAGCCAGATGGCAGGGTGAAAAAAGAAAAGGATTTGTGCAATATCCCGAACAAAAATGGAAACCGGATCCAACCATTTCCAATGCGTCAACTCATGACGTAACGGCCAGGACCAGGCCTCCGGTTTGGTCTCTTCAACCATCCAAGCCGGAAAGAGAATTACCGGACGAAGCACACCCACAATCGCAGGTGATTCAAGGTCGATACTGATACGCAGCCGGGGCGCTTTTGCGATACCCAGCGATTTCGCCGTTTGGTCATAAACTGTTTGTAAAACATCTTGCGCATGTAGCGAATTTTTAAGCAACCGCCGGAGACGGATTCTTCCTATGAAATAACGGTAAATCAGATATATCGCTCCGAATGCCCACAGCCCAACCAGCACTTGCGGTATTTCCGGCCATGGTATTTGCCATGAAGACGGTTGAACCGGTTCAGGCTGCAACGGTGGAATAGATTCACCTTGAACCATCGGTTCGGAAATATCATTTTCCGGAACCGAAAAAGTCTGAATGTCCCGTGGCGGTTCGGTTTGTGGTGAGGCGCTTGATGTGACCTCATGATTCACGATAACGTCCACCGGCGCTGGTGACTCAAATGTAATCACCGGCAGAGGACTTCCGGCAACAAAAGAAAGCAAGGGTTTGGCAATCACGACCAACCACAAAATTGAGATCAAACGTGGAGAACGAATGCGGGCGAAAACAATCAAGGCATAAATCGCCACCGCCAAAGCCGCCAATTCCAAACTGGCGAGCAGCAGACGTTCTAGCAAAGGATGAGTAGCGAGTGCAGCAAGACAATGATTGAGGATTCCGGCATTCATTTTTTCCCCCCCTTCGGTTTCCGCCCACCACGTTTCTGCTTATCGATCATGCGGCGGATTTCATCAAGTTCGTCATCGCTCACACCCGCATCTTCAATCAGATACGAAATGGCGCGTATCGGTGAATTTTGAAACAGCGAGGGCAACATATCTTTAAGGGAACGCCGGGCGACATCTTCACGGCCTATAGAAGCCCGGAATTTGTATCCACGCTCCAACGCAGGCAGGGCTTCGACATACCCCTTATTACGCAAGTTGGTCAGAACCGTACGGATAGTCGTTGGCGCCAAGGGACGCCGACTTTGAAACGCATCAATAACTTGGGCCGAGGTACATTCCCCTAAATCCCAGACGACATCCATCACATCTAGTTCCAACGCACTAAGCGTTGGATGTTTCGATTTTGATGTTTGTTTCTTCATGTCATTTTCCGCCGGTCTTCTTGAGGCATTTTGTAAACTATAATCATCCTCACAAACTATAATTATAGTTTTCCAATCGTGGTGTCAACCACTTTCTTGAAAATTTTTAGATTTTTCTGTGGCCTGTTGCGGCGAATTCGCAGTGGAAAGCTATAAGTCTTTAAAATTCAAGGATCAAATAGGCAAGGTGAGTGCTTGCACCCACACGGCTTGCTTATGTTACCGGTTGAGGACCGTTCATTTTCCATGGTACAGACCGGGGACATTGGTTACAGAATAGACCGGGCACATGGGTAACACTTTTCCGGCAAGGTGTGGTGCAATTTGAGGAATATTCGATCTCATTTCTTGCGCCCTTACAGGGCTGATGGTTTGGGGGACGGCAACCCAGCCTGGCACCCTTCGCCCGCCGTTGGCGGTCTCGGGCTTAGGCTGGGCTATTGCCTTTCGCCCCTCCGGGGCTTTTAATTCGATACATACGCATCTCTATCCACTTCCACCCGCAAATGAACATACAAAAGCACCAAAGGCGCCCGGGAGGGCGACGCTCCTGCGGAGCCGCTGTCTGCTATACATGCACGCGTATCTCCTTATCCACCCACACCCGCCAATGAATAAACCAAGCACCGGAGGCGCAATTCGTACGGTGGATAAATCACCCACCATTGGCAAATCCTTGTTTAAATGAATCGGTGGGTGCAAGTACGCATTTTACTTGCTGTTGGTGTGGGATTGCAGGGCCAAATCGGGCTCATTGAGTTAGGGAGTTTTAACAATGTCCACCGATAGGCTTAAACCAATATCCGCAAGAACCATATCGAGAGTATCCAATCGGGGATTCCCCTCTTCGGAAATAGCTTTATAGAAGGTGCTTGCCGGTTTTTGGGTGCGCTCAGATAGACTCACAATGCCGCCACGAGCATCCACAACCGTTCGCAACGCCCGAAGAAAGGCCGCCCGGTTTCCGTCTTTTCGGGTTTCTTCCAATGAAATACGCAAATACTCTCTGGCATGTTCCGGGTCTTTCAAGAGTTCAAGTTCTATTTCTCGAAAAGGTTTCGATTTTTTCATGTTATTCCTCCTGATAGTCCTCCCAGTATCTCAAGGCCTTTTTGATGTCCCCTTGTTGGCTGCCTTTGTCTCCGCCGCAGAGTAGCAATATGATTCGTGCTCCTGTTTTTCGATAATAAACCCTGTACCCCGGGCCAAAGTGCAAGCGTAATTCGCATATTCCTTTCTGTAATGTTTTGCTATCTCCAAAATTTCCGTCCCTCATTCGGTCGAGACGCGCAATAACACGCAATTGAGAAGTTGTATCAAGACCATAGAGCCAATTTTCAAAGGGAGACTTCCCATTCTTGTCCGTATAAACCTCAAGTTCCCATGGTGTTATTATATCGCTCATTCCACTATAGTGGAACGCATATTGAAGATTGTTAACCTCTTTTGTTTCCTTCCCGGGGTGGTTCAGACACGTGTTAGCGCGTCTGGGTGCGTCAGCACAAGAGGCGGAATCATGTTTTGTCAATCGCAAAATCTTCCCCGCTATTCACCAAACTCCCTCCAATATCCACACCAAAGCACCAAAGGTGCCCGGGAGGGCGAATTCCGCCATGAGCGGAATGAGCCGCATCCAATGGCAAACCAACCATCATCTTTACTTAAAAAGATTTGCTTCGCGGAGTTTCCGCAAGAGGCTTGGTTTCCGTTCGTGCTTTGCGGCTAGACGATTCATCCTTGTAGAGAACCGGTCCGGTTTGCCGTTCATCTGAGCGAGGTCGTGCAAATCACAAAGGTGAAGGATGGCTTGATCGTAGCGATTGGGGTGGTGTGTGGCGATAAGCCGATTCACTTCGGTCCAGAGAGTCTTCTCCTTGCCGGCCAGTGACTCCAGATGTTTCTTGTGCGCTTCAGCCGCTTCAAGTTTTCGCTTGGCTTCTTGTCGAGCGTATTTTTCAGCGTTCTTTCTTTCACGCTCTTCAAAAAGAATGTTGGCACGTTCGCTGAGTTCGGCGGCGCTTCTGCGCGATGGGACCGGCCGATTCACCTCACCACGGATATCCCGCAGAGCACGCAACCGGAGGTCAGCCGCCGTGAGCGGGTGACTGCCGGCGATCAAATTTGCCAGCAACGAATCCTTTTCACGGACCGGCAATTTGGAAAGCCAACCGTCGAGTTCCTTCTTCGTGAGGTCTTTGTTTTGCAAAGGCTGACTGTGCTCAGCGGCGGCAGCGATGAGGTCCGGATCGATGAGCAGGAATTCTGCAAGTTGGACGAGAGAAGCATTTAGATTGCCGAGACCCGGCGGTACGGGCGGCTCGATTTCATCATCGTCGATATCTGCGGACTGCAATGCAAGCAACCATCCGAGGTAGAGGGCGCGGAAGTCCCCGCGCGACAAATCTTCACGGATTGAGGTGAACTGCGACAGGAAGTTGTTTTCCTCGTCCCAATCGCCTGTATCGTAATCTAGCGCTTCCGAATAGAAGGAGAGAATGACGCTGTCTTTTTTCTGACGACAGGTGAGACAGTCGTCACGAACGTAGGGCGCCGCAGTCTGTGGATCGAACCGCGGCCGGGGCAAACGCATCATTAGCCAACGCGTACTCCGGTTGGCGAAATAGAGAAAGGCGTCGAAGTATTTCTCCAGTAAAATATGGGGATCCCCCCGGAAGTTTCCAAATGTATAGAAGTTAACAAAACTGTTGGGCGTAATTCGCGCACGGGAGGAGTACTCGCGCAGTTCGTCCATCTGCTTTCGGGTTAATGTCCGGTCCACGGTTAGAAATTCGTAATACTGGTATTCGCTCATCGTAAAAGTACATTTATTCTTTCAAGCGAGAGTTTGTCTGCCGCACTTGAAGCATTTGCCTGCCTGTGGCAATAGCGAATTTACACAAACTTGCCTCGCACTTACAGCGCCGGGGGAGACACCTACCGGCCCACGATTTTGAGGTGTACGTGAGATATTGAATCGGTCAGCACCCTTGCAGGGCGATACATGCATTCATTTGAATCACGAACGCACGAAAGGGGGATGAAAGGCACGAAAGAAACCCCTCCCTAACCCTCCCCGTAAACGGGGCGGAATCATGTTTTGCCAATCGTAAAAACTCCCCCGCTATTTGCCTATCTATTTCCAATATCCACACCAAAGCACCAGAGGTGCTCGGGAGGGCGACGCTCCTGCGGAGCCGCAAGACTCTAATAAAGGCATATGTATCTCTTTATCCACCCATAACCGCAAATGAAAAAACCAAAGCACCAGAGGTGCGCAATGTAATAGCCCCGGGCAAGCGTAGCGGCGCCCGGGGTTACGGAAACCAAAATAATCCCGAGCCCTGTAAGGGCGGAAGAGGGTAGGTGCGGACCGGGCACATGGGTAACACTTTTCCGGCAAGGTGTGGTGCAATTTGAGGAATATTCGATCCCATTTCTTGCGCCCTTACAGGGCTGATGGTTTGGGGGACGGTGACCCAGCCTGGCACCCTTCGCCCGCCGTTGGCGGTCTCGGGCTTAGGCTGGGCTATTGCCTTTCGCCCCTCCGGGGCTTTTAATTCGATGCATCTGTAATCATCTTCTAATACCAATTCGGCGTGCAGGGTGCCGATTAATTTTGTATTTCATCCACGCCTCGTAATCGTGAGCCGCTAGTCCCGCTACGGCGGGACCGCAGGGGTACCCTGACGCTGAAGGTGCGATTCGCAGGGTGGGTAATTTTACCCACCATTAAGAAATCCATGTTTAAATGAATCGGTGGGTGCAAGCATTTGCCCTATCCATATCGCCGGTAGAACACATCAACGCCGCTAAGTTTAATTCTCTGCGCTACTTATGTGTTGTCGGCGGGTTAGAACAGTCCATTAGGCGGACCGTCTTCATATTCCAAATCCAAGACATGCCGCGCCACGATCCGTAATGATATTGCAGATAAGATCATGTAGTCCAAATCCTCAAGACGCAGGTTGGCCGTATCGATAGGTTCCGCCCGGTGCAGACGGCTACGGATTTTTAAGGCCGTATCGAAATTGCGTATGCTTAGCTGATCCAGCAACCAATTATTATCGGTTCGTTTCTCGGCAAGCGGAGGTGGAAATACGATTCTAAACACCGCTAAAATTAAACGCACCACCGTGCGCATATCTTGGATAGAAAGGCTGCATCGGCTCATCAAGTTGCACCATCTCCATATAGGTATCCATAAAATCCAAGGCCGCGCCTAATACCCGGTAAGCCTCCATATAGGCCACGGCCACGGCCTTTTCCACTTTCATTTCCTGCATTGTCTCTTCGGGATAGACCAATACCGCCGAATGCTCTTTGTAATGCCGCATATAAAGCCGCCCTGCTTCGCAAAATCCCGCTAAGGGCTGCTCATACAGAGCATGATCGATAAGCCCCCCACTCCTTGGCCGGAGCGAAATCACACATCCGTTACGATAGAGACGGCATTTCAAGAGTCCCTTTTTATCCCAGGCTATAAATGCCGCATCCCCCGGCACATAGCCTTGTTTTATAGGTTTTCGATCTGGTCCCATGTTGGCCGGTCTCTCCATTCCGCAATTAAATCCCGTTGCTGCACAATCAAATCCCGTAGCGCTGTTTTGGCATATCCGATTTCTTGTTCGATCTTCTCTTTTTCGCTGGGCCGCTTTGCTTTGCGTAAACGTTCGCTAATGCTTTTGAGCCATTTAGAAATTCGCTCTGCTTCCTGCCGCACATCTTCTTTGCTTCGGCACCTATCCATGCCCATTAGAGTTCTTCAAGCAAGGCCATATCGATGCTTTGCTTGAGTTGTACTTTGGCGCTGGCGTGTAAACATTCAGCCCGCCTAAGCAAGGCTTTGGTCATGCCGAAATATCTTTGCGGATCGCTGGTATTCGGTAATGCGAAGGCCATTTTTTTAATGGCTTTAAAGTGCTCGGCATCGGTTTGTTCTTCAATTGGTTTCGCCATGATTCTTGATTCCAATTCTGCTTCCTATTTTGCAGGGTGCTTACCAATGAATCCCTTACACATACTCCGAAATCGTGAGCCGTCAGGCGTCACGGCCACGGGGGTACCCCGGACCATCCTGACTGCCGCTTAAATTTGTCCGATTGACCCCAAACCAAATATCCCAATGCATCGCTGGCGTGGGTGCGTAGTATTTCGCGTTTATCCAGCGTGCCGTCATCGCGCCAACGCACTTCTTCTAAATCCGCGATCAAGGCCCGGCACGATTGATCGATCCGCACACCCGGCGGGTCGGCCATCATCCACCGGTTCACCATCTCTACCCGGGATTGCACCAATGGATTTTTTTGAAGCCGTTTGATTACGCGAATATCCTGCTTGTGCAGTTCCGCCTGGATACCGCTGTAATCCGTCTCGCGCGACCGTGTATCCCGGTGGTCTCCGCTCGCGTCGCCATACACAATCACTTCCACCGGCCGGGGGCGGGGAATCCATTCCCGTATCGCCGCCGCCATTTTTGCCGCCAGGTCTGAGGTGGTTACCGGCTGGTGTCCCGCTTCGAATTCCTCGTAGATGAGTAGCGTTCCTTGCTCCGGGTCCCAACGGCCTAAAAGTCCGATCCCGCCGATCACGTTAAAATCCCATGAAGATACAAGCGTAGCCTTTTCCGGCCGTTCCATCGGTACGATTCCAATGCAACGTTCCACCGCCGGATAGGCTAAGGGCGAACCGCTGGGCGGCAGACCATACAGACGTGTCCCCGCCGCTTCGCCCAATTCCCGGGCCAAAGTGGCATAGGCCGTATCCGGAACACCGCCGCCTTTGGAGACCAGGTTGTTTTCGGTCGCGAAACGGTGCAGATTCGCATGGCCGTCCCGAATCAAATGCCGGATATAAGCCGGGCCCAAAACCGGGGTATGCACCATCAAAATCCGGCCCCCGGTGTTTAGCACGCGCATACGCAGTTCTTCGTAGACTTCTTGCGGCACCTCTTCATCGATCACCACAAAATCCACGCTAGCCGCTTGGTGCGCCGAACGGCCGGAGCGGGCCGAGCGAAATGAAAATGAGCCTCCCCCCCGCACCATAAAATGTTTGTCGCTGCCCATACGCAGATGCGGGGGAATATGCCGGTCCAAGTGTTCGCGTACGCCTTCTTCGGCAATCCCAAAATCCGGCACCACATACCAAACCTTGGCTCCGCGTTCGAAACGGCATTCTTCCCGCCAAAAGGTGGGGTAACGGTTCATGGCGTGGCAGGCCGCCTCAAACACCGCCGCCGCCGTTTTGCCCGAACGGTTCCCGCCTTGGCAGATGCGCAATACATTTGCGTCGTCAAAAAGCGCTCTTTGTTGCGGCAGCGGTTCCAGCGTACGCAGGCCCTCAGCCCGTTGTTCCTTTTCCCGGCGCACCGCCGCCCGCCGCCGCCTCATTCTCACCTTGATCAGATGTTTGCAGCCAGAAGGGCTCGCATCCGAGATCGTTTGCTGCGATTCGCGCATAGCGTTCTCCCACCATTCGTTCCAAAAGCACTCGCGCCCGTACCCGCGCCTCGATCTCTTGCGCCTTTTCCGTGGCCTTTTTCGGGCTCCGGTCCATGAGCGCCTTGTCGTATTCTTCGAGTTCCTCTTCGGTGAAATCAGCCAAATCCACCTCGCCCAAAAGCGAATGCCCATCGAAGAGGGAGCAATGTTCGCCTAAAAGTTTGGCCGCTTGTAGACGTACGTTGGGCTGGCCGCAGTGACGCATCAGTGAGGTTAGGACCGCCAAAATTTCCATCGGCGTTGCCAGACCCTCGCTCACATACCAGCTGTCTTGAATCCCTTCACTCATTGTTCTTCTCCGGCCTCACCTGCGATGCAGTCCGCGCTCACGGTTGTGCATCTTGATGTTTCATAGGGATCATTCGGCAAAATGATTCCGTAATTCCCATCCGGCCGTTTATGTCCATAAACTTTCACCAGGACTTCTCCTTGCCGTTTCCCCTTTTTTGTCAAAGTTTTATCCACAAAGAGATTAAAAGGGCGGCCTGCCGAGGTTTTTCCTTCAATTCCGATTTCGGATGAAAATAATCCTTCAAATGTTTTGCACCGCAGCCAGAAACGTTTCATGGTTCGTAATCCATACGCCCCATTTTTTCTTGCGCCCTTACAGGGCTTTAAGGCAGGGGGGGCTTTACCCAGGGCGGCGCTACGCTTGCCCTGGGCTATTCTCTTTCGCCCCTTTGGGGCTTCCAATTCGTAACAATTGTATCACTTGCCCTCATTGATTCAGGCATTTCACGATCCGGCCGGTCTTTTCGATCAAGCCATCCATGAATTCGCACATCTTCATAATCCGTACATCCAAAGATATTTCCATATCCCGGTTCCATTCCGTTCCGGCATGTGGCATTTCCGGGATATTCGTATGTTTACCCACAATATCCTTCGTGTTTTTACTCAGGTCCTTAAGCCTCTCGATAGTCAAGTCAAGCCGTTCCACCATTGCCGTTTGCTGCGGTATCGTGATGGTATTTATGTCTTGCTGTTCCGGTTGTTTTTCTTCCCTTGCTTTATCTTTCATGGTTTTTTCTTTTTACTTTTCTTCGCATTCGCCGTATCCAATCTGAAACCGCCTTGCGGGGTGAAGATCAATTCTATCCCTGCACACATTCCGAAATCGTGAGCCGTAAGGCATCATGCCAACGGGGGTTCCCCGGCTGTGCTCCCTCTCCATACAGATGCCGTATGTAACAATCATTCCTTTTGCACCTTGCCACGTTTCGGCCCATCGCGGCCTTTCTAAATTCTTTCTTCGCTTTCGGGTATCCAATGCGTTTCATCTGTTTTAGCCCTGGGGCGGCGGGGCCCGCTTCCCCGCCGCCTCATCGTAATTTCGTTACCTCAGCCGTTCCAAGTTGGAGAAGATTATCCCGATTTCTTCCTCGATCATTTCTGAGATGTCACAGGCATAATCAATGGCCTCCCGCCCACCGGCCGGGCACATAACCGGGTCCGCCTTGCGAGCGTACGAGCGTTGTCCCTGCGATTCCACAAGGTATTCCACGCGCTGGCTTAGCTTCAATACCTCGCAGAATGCACACGCCAATCTCCGAAATACATCCATCGGGTTGGTACGATTTAGGTATTCCGATTGCGGGATTTCCGCTGGCCGGGCTTCCACGCTTTGCGCGTGCGATGGAATTTCAGATACATTCATTTAATTACCTTTCATTTTTATTTATTGATATTCGCCCCGGCCCGCGCCGGGATTGGTTTGATTACCAGAGGGTTGAGAACACCGCAACAGCGTTATCTCATACAAACTCAGATACTTAATTGCTTTACCGCAATTAGAACACCGCCGGGCTCCCCTCTTATTCCCCGCCGTCATCGCCGATCCACTGATAATAGACCGTCGGCTTGCCTCCATTTCCCGCTTTTTCCGTCCAACTTTTTACCCGCCCGGTCTCCATGAACCATTCCACCGCTTTGGTGAAATCGCGCAGTGAGAGGTTGGTGCTTACCAAAAGTTCCCTGCGCCGCAAGGCGCATTTGGGCATGCGTTGAAAGGCGCGTTGCACCTTGGCCCGGTCCTGCATATCCCGTTTGCCTTGGCAGATGCCTGAGAGCAGGTCCCGCTCGGCCGTCATCAAAATGTCCGTAAGCCAGACCGCGAATTCCATATCCGGCGCGGCGATCTCCGTTCCCTCGGCCGGTCCCCCTTGGCTGATAATAATTCCCAGTTTCAGCGCGATATCGGTCTTTCTCCGCCGGGGCGCATCTAAAATGCTTCCTTCTTCCCGTTTGATTTTTTGATGAAGTTCTTTGTACCAGGCTTCATAAAGGCATTGGGCCTCGGCGCTTAATCCCACAATTCCCTGCGGACGCATGGCCAGGTCGCGCAGTTGGCTCACCAGCCGTTGGGCTTCAACCGCATCCGGGGCCTGTGGAAAGGCAATCAAACGCTCGGGTGCTTCCGGCAAAGCGAACCAAATGAACCGTGCCAAGAATCCGGATTCCACCATCTCCCGCGTGGCTTTGGTCTGAATCCACTCCCAGGTCGAGCCCCCAAAGATTGAAAGCGTGGGCCGCTGCACTTCGATATCCCGTCCTTGCAGTTTGCGCCGGTGAGTCGCCGGGCAATCGTAAATATCCGTCATAAAAGCATGCAAACCGGCGTTATAATTTTTCGATTCCGCATCCAGCAGCGACCCGAATTCATTCATCCGCAAAAGTCCGGCATTACCGTCTTCAAACAGTCCCAAAAGTCCTTCCGGGGTGCAATCGTTGATCACATTCAAACGTGTTTGCGATGACCGGATCGTATCCAGGCAAACATTCATCACTGTGGTCTTTTTGGCCGCGCTGCTCGGGCCGCAGATACAGGCGTAAAGATTCGGCCTCAGTTCATACGTTCCTACCCGCATCACCACCCGGCTCTGAAGCACCGCCGCAAGGCTCATCACCGCGCCCGCTGTCTGGAAGGCTTGCGCCGCTTCACTGCACGGAAAAAACGTTTTTACGTATCTTTTGATATAATGATCATCCGGCAAGGCCGATACCCAGGTTTCGAATAGATCGCTCAACCTTAGGTGTTCTAATTTCTTCATGACACATAAACTCCTCATATTGCCGTGTTTAGCTCTGTTGCAGTGATGTATCCCCTGTCACTCTCAACGCCGAATTCTCTATTCTCTGCCTTTTTGGAATTTATTAATTTTTATATATATAATTTCATATTTATATATATAAATTTCACTACACTCTTTTCTATCCCTTTTCATTCATAATTCCCGCTATTATCCAAACCGCTTGTAAGCGTATGGGGGAATACAACTCCACTACGCATGTATCACATGATCTTTCAATGATTTAAGTGTTTTTCCGCAACTAGAACACCGGCGGCTCATACTGCCCCGGCGGTATTCGCCCTCCCCCTGAATCGATTTACAAACCGCTTTGCAGGGTGCCGATCAACTTTGTATTTCATCCACGCTCTGAAATCGTGGGCCGTTAGGCGCATTGCAACGGGGCTCCCCCGGCCGTAGGCCGGAGTGGCGCGGCCGGAAAAGAAGAAGGAAAAAAACGGCGCGCGCGCACTCCGCTACAAAGAAAAGGTTTGTATGGCGAGGACTTTGCATCCTCACCCCTATGCAGCGAAGTCAAGCGGTCCACACCGGACCATACCGGCCCAAACCGGGACAAAGCGTCCCCGGTAAGTGGAACTTTTTTCGAGATTTTGTGCTAAAATGGTGAAACGATACCATCCCGGTAGGATCAGGAGGGAATGATGGATGAAATTCTGCATACAATCCAAACATTCGTAGAACAGAAACTTGATCTTCTGATTACATGCCTTATTGCCCCTCTATTTGTATTTTTTATAACTCGTCGGCTAACCAGAAATCATGAACAGATGAGAGAAATACAAGAAAAGAAAGACCAAGTTGAGAAAATGGAGAATATTTTATGCGAGTTGGAAAAAAATAGAACCTTCTTCGAATCAGACCGTGACAATTTCGGTCTTTTACAGGTACCTGAAGGCGGATTCAATATCACGCCTTATATAGATCTCGCAGATATTGCATCTCGTCCTCCGCTCAATCAGTATTTTCTACAGTCAATAATCCAGCTGATACGCGATACCGAAGCGGGAATAATTTGGGTTAACAAGCATTCTAAAAACAATTCTGATTATATAAGGCCGACCTTAGAACGCGTTCGTGAGCCTTTTGAAAAAAACAAAGAGGTAATAAGACAGGTTGCAAATATTCTGGAAGACATCAAGAAAGAGATAAATGCGGATTCGATCTTTTCAATCAAGAATAACTCCATTGCTTTTTTTATCATCGCGATTTTCCTTGCCTTCTTGGCTGGATACTTTACGCATTTCATGCAAACACAGGTGCCAGGTCCGTCTGAACTTCCACCTGCACAATGAAACTGGGGCAAAAGCCGGGAGGGCGAATCTCCTGATGAGCCGCATGGGATTGTCTTCGCAACACTATCTTCCTGTATATTTGAAAAGATAATTGTATTGGTGCGAAAATGAATGATTCAAATCAACCTTCACGGCAAAAACCGGCTCATGGAATCCGTATAACGTCAAATGCTCCCACCATCGTATTCTTGACCGTGTGCACAAAGGACCGCATTAAAATCCTGGATAATGATTCAACCCACAATCTTCTTGTGAAAATCTGGCGTGATTCCGATGCGTGGTTGGCGGGAAGATACGTTCTTATGCCTGATCATATTCATCTTTTTGCATCCCCCAACGGTGAAAAATCAAGTCTTGAAATGTGGGTTCGCTATTGGAAATCGATTTTCACCCGGCAGCGTGATGGAGAGAGCATTTGGCAAGATGGTCATTGGGATCGGCGCCTTCGTTCAAGCGAGAGTTATGAGCAAAAATGGGAATATGTTCGTTCAAATCCCGTGCGGCATGGTTTCGTGGGCCGGTGGCAGGATTGGAAATATCAAGGCGAAATCCACGAATTATATTGGATGTAAAATTGCAGCCGGTGGATGGATGCGGCTCATCAGGAGATTCGCCCTCCCGCTCCCCCTCCCGGCGGCCGCGCGGCGGGGTGTTCTAACCGCCTCTCGATACGTAACTATCGGGGGTAATTGCACTTAGGGATGCTGTGGTGTTTTATCACTCCAATACATACGGATGGTATGGATGCGGCTCATTCCGCCCTGGCGGAATTCGCCCTCCCGCTCACTCTCCCTCTAATGGCCGCGGCGGGGTGTTCTAACCCCCATACGACACCTAACTACCGCCGCGAATTAGACTTAGGCCTGCTGTGGTGTTCTTTCGGCGTAAGACAGCCAACTGAGGTTGTGTCGCGTATCGGGACACGCAATGGCTGGGCTGAGTTTCTTCAAGAAAAGAAAGCGCAGTTTAAAGGCAACCGGCTGGTGAGAATTCGATAATGTCCTGGCGCAGAGAATTATTTAGTTTCTCTCTTCTCGATCACCACGGGACTGAAGGCTGCTGATTCCAAACCAGCATATTCCGCCGATCAATAGAATAGCAAGCAAGATTAATTCAAGGATCGATGGATTAACACTGTGATTCGCACCGGGGACCGGATTCCATGGAACAAGCAGTATTTCGTGAATGTGTTGCACGGTTCACCCTCTTAATATCCGGTCAATGTCTGCCATCTGTAAGGATGATAACACAGCCGGTTTGAGGGGAATAGCAGCGCCGGCGGCTATCGTGAATGGGATCAGCGCGAGGCATTCCTAAATCCGGACAAAGAAAAACCCGCCTTGCAGCGGGTTGCACAACCATAGTGACTTATTGACTAAGTCCAGTCTTATCAAGTGCCGGCACACGGGCTCGAACCGCGGACCTACTGATTACAAATCAGGATTTATAGACAATCTCAGCATTTACGCCATTTTGCTCCAGATTGCGATCTCATACTCAAAAGTACTATAACTTATTGTATAAACTTGGTTTACTTAGTCAAGCCCATTACGCTCGACTGCGATACCTATCGTCCCTTTACTTTCCCGCGTGGTAGCTTATTGGTAGCTTTTCAGAAACACTGACTGTGCTGTGGACAAAGCGGCGATTGGTGCTTGTAATGCAGCAGTCTCATTAGTACAGCCCCGGCGCACGTGAGGCTCACTATGGCTACCACAAAATTGACGAAGACGATTATCGACGAACTCACCTATGATGCCGATGGGGGAAAGACCCAGTATGCATGGGATTCGACGGTCCAAGGATTCGGTATCCGCATTTACCCGTCCGGCAAGAAATCCTTTGTTATCAGCTATCGGATCGACGGCAAGAAATGCTTTATGACCCTAGGGCGGTACGGAGTCTTGACGCTAGATAACGCCCGCAAACAAGCAAAAGTGGAACTAGCCAAAGTGCTCCAAGGCGAAGATCCAAGTCAAAAACGGAAGAAGAAGTCCGATTCTGAGACGATGAAGAACCTCTGTGACCGTTTCATCGAAGAATACGCCATAGTCCACAAGAAAACCTGGCAGGAAGACAAGCGCCGTCTCGACAAACACGTTATCCCGGCACTTGGAAAGCAAAAAGTTGACAGCATCACACGGAGCGATATCAATGCGCTGCACCAGAAATTAGGCAAAACGGCGAAGTACGAAGCCAATCGTGTTTTAGCTCTTTTATCCAAAGTTTTTGAAATAGCCATAGAATATGGGGTCGTACCGGCGGAGCATCCCAATCCTGCCCGGAAAATCAAGAAATTCAAAGAAGAGAAGCGTGACCGTTGGGTGAAACAGGATGAGATGCCCCGGCTTGCCAAAGAGATCAACAAAGAAGAGAATATTTACATTCGTTCCGCGTTGTGGATGTATTTGCTAACCGGCATGCGAAAAAACGAGCTACTCAGCGTGAAGTGGGATGATGTCGATGTCAGACAAAAACAGATAAGGTTGGCGGATACCAAATCAGGGCATGTGCATTACGTGCCGTTATCATCGGCAGCATTAGAAGTTATCGAGAAGATACCGCGAAAGGCGGGAAATCCTTATTTGTTGCCCGGTGCAAGAAAAGGACGGCCTTTGGTGAACGTCACAAAAAGTTGGTATGAGATACGGAAGAAAGCCAAACTTGAAGATGTGCGCTTGCATGATTTGAGACGCACGGTTGGGTCGTGGATGGCAACGCAGGGAGATTCATTGCTTTTGATCGGGAAAGTTTTGAATCATGCGGATCCTCAAACCACTGCGGTGTACGCACATCTATCAAGAGAGCCGATGGATGAAGCAATGGAGAAACATGGGATCCGAGTGATGGAAGTGATCCAAGGAGGTAATAAGGATGTCACAGAAGATTAATGGCAAAGAAAAAGAAGCACTTAACTTTACGGATGAGGCGATAAAAAAAACGCATCCTAAATAATAGACATGAAATCTTTGAGTGTCTCATGATTGATATCGACATGCTCGAATATTTTAAGAACGCAAAAAAAGAAGATGATCCGGATCTGTACATTTATTATATTGTGCAGTATGGGCAGGTCTATAAAGATGTATCAAGAGACATTAGACAAATCATATCTGACTATTCCTATTTGAAGGATCGATATGATGGTGGCATTGATAACAAGGAGAAGCGTAATTACCTTAAAAGTCTTCAAAGGAAACTTATTGAAACTCGTGATGTTTTGCGCGACCTTTTAGAACGTGTTGGTGATTTGCATTCGCCATTTGAGGATTTAAAATCTTTGTTTATAGAAGGGCAAAAAGAAAATAGAGTGCTGGCAGATTTCATAGGCTCGACTGATGAAAGCATATTTAGCAAAGATGATGATGCAATTTCCGAATGCCTCAAAGATGTATCGGAAAATCAAACGCTGTGTGACACAATCATTGCACAGAGAGTATTCTGTAAATTAATACCAAGGATCGAAGTTCTCGATAGCAGACTGAAAAAGTCTGTTGGTGGACGTCCCAAAACCTCGCTCGTAGATATGCTCATTAAACGCCTGGTGGATACATTTGATGCTTATCATGTTTGGGCTGACTATGACGACCCAGAGTATAAAGAAGAATCCTATCTTGGTTTGCAGCGTTCGAAGTTTGTCGCGTGCATACTCAATCTATTTGAGATTGAACTGCCGGGTATTGAAGTGATAAAGGATGCCGATGAATTACCCGATTCAAGCAGAAATACCTTTGTTCGAAAAGTCCAACTCGCGCATTTAAATGAATATAAGTTTAACAAGCCGCAAAAGTCCTTAATTAAGGATAAATATTCTCCTGCTAAGTGGGGGTTTGGATTTGAATTCCTGGAAGATAATGAAATAAAAAGAGACTTCTGTTTTCTTAGTTCAGGAATAGAAATCTAATAATCATTATGGCACGTCAACGAAAGAACTAAAGCCGTAAAGACCACGATACTTGCTGGAAAGCAGTCTCTTGTTCAAAACAAAATATAAGGGAAAGGTGAGGTTGGTCGGATTGGTCGGGTTTTGGCGTGAGCGTACCGCCATATTTCGACAGTATTCGGGCCAAACTAATTAAACAATACAAGGGCAATTTGAAGGACTTTCCGGGATATATTGGGTGCCTCCGAACAGGTGTGTCGAGACCACCCATAGGCCGTGGATTGATTTAGTGAAGCGTATCCCGTAGGGCGGAGCAACACCAAAACACGGTCCACTCGTTTACTCCCGATCTTTCCGCCGTCCATAGAAATGGGCCGGAGTCTGGTGGTGTAGCACTGAGGGACGTTCGTCGTTGTAGAACCGGAAATACCGCTCCATTCCCTGACGTATGATGCACCCAGTTAGGAATTGCCCTCAATTTAGGCCTTTTTTCGACGTGTTAATCAAAATTACACTTTTTTAAAATTGATCTAACTATCTGATATGTCAAGGTTAAGAATAAACCCCCTCACCTGTCCGTCACCTATTTCTCAAAATCCCAAATTCAACGCTCCTATTTTCGCGTGCCCTCAAAAGAGTGGCAAATCTTATTCAAAGGAGATTGTTATGAAAGGCAAAACCCCAAAAAAGGGCTCCAACAAGAGAACAGCGAGCGCGTCAGGAGCAAATCCACAAGGTTTCCAACAAGGCGCAAATTCAGGATCACCAAATGGCCCCGGACAAAATCCGGACAGGCTCATAAACGAGAGAGAGGCCGCATATCTGCTGGGCTTCACTGATCGTACGCTTCAAAAATGGCGTCAAGATGGTGTTGGCCCTGCATATAAAAAAATCGGGCGGAACGTACGGTATAGGCTCAGTACAATCCAAGCCATGGTCACCGGTGGTCAATGCAACTCGACATCACAATATAGAAATCAGTCATCCGGCACTGGCCCCAAAAACAACGGTGGAGGACGGCCATGAGTAAATCCTCCCATAGCGCCGTGAAAACTCGTAAGAGGTCGGCGGGAAAGACCATCCGAAAGAAGAGTTCCCGCCCCTCTCCCCGGAATAAAGCTGTATCGGCGAAGCCCCAAGCAGCCTCCCATACGAAACCAGATAACGGGGCAGAGTACGGGAGCAACGGACAGGGTATGTACTACATACCGTCCGGCAAAACCGAAAAGGTGATGCTCTGCGGCTTTAATGCGCGCATCACTTCGGTTGTTACGGAAGATGACGGTCTCAGTTCAACCCGCAAATTCAAAATCGTAGGAAAAGTCGACGGTGAGCCTCTACAGGAAATTACCGTTGATTCCCATGAGTTTGAAAACGGTAGTTGGATAGGCCGTCATTGGACGCCAAAGGCTATTATCGAACCCGGCCGTTTGAATCGCACGCTAACTGCGATCAAACAACTGAGCAATCGTGACGGTCATGAAGATAAAATGCTCTTTGGCCACACGGGCTGGATTGAAAAAGACGGTCACTGGTACTACTTGTTCAATGGCGGCGCAATAGGTACCGAGGGCCTAAACACTTCGATAGAAGTCGATTTACCCGGTCGACTTGAGAACTACGAAGTGGGACAGTTGCCGCCGCCCAAACAGCGCAAGAGCAGCATTAGAGCGTGTCTTGAGTTCCTGAAACTGGCCCCCCCGGAGAAGGTCTATCCGTTGTTTGCTTCGATTTTTGTGGCACCACTCATGGAAGCCTTCCAAGTGGACTGTTCTATCTTCATCTTTGGGCGCTCAGGAACATTTAAGACGGCTACAGCGGCTGTTATGCAGGCCTTCTTTGGCTCGGCTTTTAGGGCACAGACTTTGCCTGCTAACTGGTCGAGCACAACAGGTGCGATTGAACGTTCGGCTTTTGGGGCAAAGGATGCAATTTTTGTTGTAGACGAATTCCATCCCGACGACGCTGCATCCAGAGAAGCCCGCGAAAAAGCAGAGCGAATATTTAGAGGCGCTGCCAACGGAACTGGCCGTGAAAGGCTCACAGGTCCTGGGTATTACTCGCGCGGATTGATTGTCGCAACCGGTGAAAAGATGCCTCACGGTATGGAAAGCCTATTCGCCAGGATGTTGCTGGTTGAGTTTCAAGCGGGTGATGTAGACGTGAGTGTTCTCACAGAGTTACAGAAGCACGCGCAATTGGGGACCTTCGCCAGCATAATGGCGGATTACCTCAAATGGCTGGCTCCGCAGATGGATCAGCTAAAGAAATTGCTTCCGGCCGCACATCAACAACATCGCGATAAGAACGGCGATATCGATCATCACGCCCGAACAGCTTCAAACTTGGCCTCCTTGAAGATCGGATTGGATATGTTCCTGGATTACGCCCGAAATCAAAAGGCCATCACAGGAACACAATCAAGTCTCTACAAGCGGGATGGGCAGAAGGCATTACAGCAGGCCTTTAATGACCATAGGCAGATTACCTCCTGCATAAAGCCTGGCGATCTCTTCATCCGGCTTCTTAAGGACGCGCTGACCAATGGAAACGCTCATATAGAGGCGTCAAAACCAGCGCAGTCCCGAAAGGTTCGTAAGAAGGACTACGGCTGGATAAAGAAGTCCGGCAAATGGATTGCTCGGGGTACGCTCATCGGGTGGATAGATCGGGACAATCTCTATTTGAGACCGAAAGAAGCCATCGACATTGCAAGGACCCGTGCAAAGGCAATTCACGCTCAATTCCCCGCGCGTAGGAAGATACAGGGCAGCATGGATAGCAGCGGTTATTTGGCCTCAAAGGATTCCCAGCGAGGAACGTACTGCGTTCGGGTAACGATTGATGGGCAACGCATGAGTGTCTTACACATGTGTGTCACAGACTTCGAAAAGATTGCCGGGGGTGGTGACTGAGTCCGGCTAATACGGGCTCATTCTCCCGGATAAACGAGGCAGAAGATGGCTGAGATACGAAAAAACGCAGTCCTAAGGATAGTTCACGGTTCATCCGATCCGGAACAGGACTCATCCCTTGATCTTCGCCGTCTGCCTCACTCTGCTTCATGAATTCATATCCCTTCCCGCAAAGTAAGTTGATTCCAATTCTTTAACCTTATCGCAAACTATAGAAAACAGACGTATTTCACTCTACCGACGATATAATATATTACCTCGATATTCTGGTATTATTTTTTACCTTCCCGTATCAAAATGAAACGGTTTAATCAGAACGGAATTCCATTTTGATGCAGAATTTCAATGCTTACATGCAAAAATAGAAGAGGATCGTAAACCTAAGTAAATCGTCGCACAATTATATTATGGAACATATTTTGCAATATTATTCAATAGAAATAAATGAAAGGAGATTCTCACATGAAGAATCAGAAACAACCTTCACACCCTGCCACGACGCAGGACCGCAGCCTCTTTGAGGCTAAAAGAACCAGCGAGAGAACCGGCAAAGGCTATAGTAATGACACTGGCAATCTCTATTCCTTGGCTTTAAGTGGCTGTAGCGGATACTCGGATCGTTCGGGTTCCAAGAAGTTGGACGATGGCCATGAACTGGATAGGGATCGAGACTCAATCGCCGATCAAACGCCCCCTTTTCTGGACGCACCTTATAAGGAATTCAGCAAAAGGCCGCCTAAATCACAGAAATGTGACATCAACGATCAAGACTCCCGCGGGAGCAACCTTAAAAACGAAGGGGAAATTTGTGATGAAGAACTCGAAATGACCATTTCCAAAGGCAGCGTCTTTGTTATGAGAATTGACGATTGTCAAGAGATTCCCGATTATAAAACAAAGAGCACGCTGGATTTTCCGTTGGTTTTGAAGAACGGCGAAAAGTATCAATGCATTGAGCGCTACGATCTTGTTAACGCGGCGCAACGAAGCGGGAAGAACACAATCAGATGCAGAATCATCGAAAAGTTTATAACTATGCCCTGGGATGCTGTCATACTTAAGGCAGGAACACGTATCATTACTCTTGGTGGCACTGCATCCTACGGGGAGAAGTTGTGTGCGGTTGGGCACCTCATCTTTTATCTCGAAGAACACCACCCAGACATCAAGCGAAACACGCATGGCGGTGATAGAAGAGGGCATGATTTTCAGAGCCAGCGCGGCGTAAACCAAACCGAGTTTTTAGAAAAAGAATTCAAACGGGACAGAAAGACAATTAATGGTTACATCACCAAGACGCAATACTTGGACCGGAAAACACTGCTTCTAATCGCTAGGAAGAAGGTCTCAAAGTCTATCATGGAGCGTCTCCAACAACGCAAAAATGAGCGTGTAAAAAAACTGATTCCAAGCGGCACCAGCGAGAAGGACATTATACCGGAGACGGAAAAACTGATTACGGACCAAATTACGAAAGAATATCCGGACTGGCTCAAGGAAGAACTGCAACGGCCCAGTTCCCACAGGAGTGGCAGGCGGACATCAAAACCCAAACCTAAACAGAACCGTTTTAGAGATTGGCAGCCGGAGCAAGAATTGGCAGAGCTAGAAGACGGTTGCACAGAAGATTCCTGTCGGACGGATACACGGAATGTCAGCGCCCGTTTGAAGGAAGCCGCCGATGGAGACTTTGAGGCATTGTGTGATGCATTAGAGGCGGAAACTCAGAAGTTGGCGGATATAATTCTCAGAACGAACGCTGTTTGCACAATGCGTAAGAAAGGAGACGAATCATAATGGGAAAACTTGTATTTGCCATTGCTGGCCAGTCAGACGCTGCATTGATCAAGAAGCAAGAGCATGCCGGAATGATCATTGCTGTACCTACGATTGAAAGAGATTTTTTGACGGTGGAGAATTTCAGGAGTTTTTGCGACGCGGTTTGTATCAAAATATGGTTCCTCGATAGTGGCGGATTTCAATTGCTTGGAGCGGAAGAAAGCGCGCGCGATAATGGAACAGAATTGTCGCATGAATTGCGCTCAGACCCCAATGCCCCGATTTTTGATAGGCATCGAGATACTCCAAACCTGACGTCTTATCATGTTGTACGATATGCCCGAGAGTTTGAACCAGATATCGTAATTGGTTTAGATCTCCCGGTGGTCAAGACCTCCGATCCTAGGAGGCAGAAAATGGAATTCTACACCAAATTTCCCAGGAATTTGGTGTGGGCAATCATAATGGCCAAGCTTATGGCCAAGCATTGCCCGAAGTCTCAATTCTTCCTGACCGTTCAGTGTTATGACGTCAATCAATTGCGGTTATTCTATGGTCTTGTTAAAAAATTGCCTCATGATGGTGTGGCACTTCCCACACGAAATATGGATGTCGAAAGTCTGGTCGGTTTCCTGTCGCTCCTTCACCAATTGGGTGTCCGTCGAATTCATTTGTTGGGTGTCGCGACTTTTCAGATTATAGCGGTTGCGGCGTATATGACGGCGAAAAATTATTTTGACTGGATTTCTTTTGACGCAAAGACCCCGTCGGAGGCGGCACGATATAGCCAATATGTAAACCATTGGAATTTAAAATTATCTTCTCTCGCCAACAAACGATGCGTAAAGAAGGATCGAAAGCCTGATTGCCCCTGCCCGGGATGTGTGAAGAAGAAATCATACAAATCCATTGCGGGAATGGAATATGGAAAAAAGATGGTGTTCCTCACGCTTCATAATTCATATGCAATAAAGGAGTTTTCTAAACTTGCGTATGCCGAAGCCAAAGATTTTTATAAGTTTCGGAAATTTTTGTTGAAGAGGACTCCGGATAAAGACCTCGTGAACCGGATATTCTTGGCATTGTTGATGTTTGAGAGTCGGCTGCGGAAACGAGATCATTCTACTCCTAAATGGCCGTCAAAAAATTAGATTAAGGAGAGCAATTGCTGGTTGCGTACGAACCCCGTGACCCTTGACGCCCTGCAATTGCCAACTCTCTCTTCCTCTTATCTGCATCCACCCTACTCAACTCTTCTCAGGCACTTGGACATTTTAGTCTATCCCGCAAGGTGGCAACTCCTCTTCTACCGCTCTCCCCCGATCATTCTCGCAATTATCAAAGCAAGGAAAATCAGACAGAACAAACTATATGAATCGATCACATCACATTCAGACAATGATCTGTTCACAATTCTTATTCTCGCGCGAATGGTGTAGTTATGCAAGATACAACAGTTACCTACAAAGAATGGCTTTGCGCTAAGGCCCCGTACTTGCAATCGACCGTACTGGAATATCTGGACCACCTAGAAAATCAACTCCATGAAATCCACGGTGGGAAAGTGGGAATATATGTTGCGCGTGAGATCAAATCGGCAGAGCAATCATTATATTTCCCGTATTTGGATATCGATGGAGATTCGCGTGACGGAGAGACCGCAAAAATAGAATCAGCCCTGCAACGAACGAAAGGAGCACTTCAATATTTTGGGGACCTCGAGGTCCTTGATCGCTTTAGAGTAATAGCTACGGGAGGAACGGGATTCCGGCTCGTGTCAAATGTCCTGCTGAACAAGGTCAACTACGAAGGTTTCATCAATTTTGTGACGGCAGAAATTCAATGTGCCGATCCAGGTCCCCTGAGAGATATTTACCAGCCCCATCAACTGTTGGCTTACAAGGGGTCATGCAAGCAATGCCACCATCCGGTTAGAAGACACTCATGCCCCGTCGATGCTCATGAAATTCTGAATGGGTATTTCAACGGAGACCGTTATCTTGAGGCCACCAACGGGAAACCAAATCCCGACGAATATGTGGAGTTTATGGAATGGTTTCTCAATTTCAGGCCGATTACCGACCTTGGAGCACTGGGAAAGTTGGGGAGCCGCATTTCCCAATATGCCCCGACCTCATCGCGTTTCAACATCAATCCTTCCGTTTTTCAGAGGATGGCATATGGGAAGCCCAGTTTGACAATGGAAAGACTGTCCGAGGAATTAATGAAACGTGGGATTCATCACAGGATAGAACCTCGAGGACCCACTACAGCCATTTCATTTCAGAATCTTCCCTGTCCGGTGTGTCATAAGACAGGAGGAAATGCGCGTGCCTATCCTCCCTATTTCAGACTGTACTGCTTGCGGAGAACATGTGAGGCAAACCAGGGTATGTCTTTGCCAAAATGGTCAGGAATTGATTCGGTTCTTATTCCGAGAGAAAAACCAATCAAAAGGGGTGACACCGTAGTTGACGGACCAGAAAATTCCCTGCCGCTTGAGGAGGCAAAATTAAGAATCCGCGATGAGTTGGAACAACAGGGTGATTCTCTGATTATCGTGACTCCGGGCGTGGGTAAGACGCACTCAGCATTGGAATGGGTACGAGACAAAGCTGGAAGCAAGGTAATCGTCTACAGCAGCCTCAACAAGGCCCTCAAAGAAGAGGCATATGACCGCTGTAAGGGGTTGGGGATTGCGGAAGACCATCTTCACATGCTCCACGCGAGGGACGAGGTTTGTACGCGCCCAAATAGACTCCTAGAGGTTTGCAAGTCAGGATATTCACCAGCCAATCTACTTTGTAATGACTGTGGAGAACGTGGAACCTGCGCTTACTATCAAGAACGAGGTCATATCTCAAACGGCGTCCATTTTGTAACGCATGCAATGCTGCCCTACCTTACCGAAAGGTTAGAGAAAACTGACCTCATCATCCTGGATGAGAACCTTCTTGCGGGCTTTCTGGTGGAGGAGACAATAACAGGACCGGTAATGCGAGCTCTAAAGACTACCGTTGGAAAAAACAACCAGCGTCTAATCCAGAACATCATCGATTTGGCAGACGATTTGAAAGGGGCCTACGAGAACTACTGCAACCGTCAGGATGATGAAAATGGCGCCACCGATTTCCATACTTATGTCTCGGGCAGAAACATAGTCCATTTGCTGCAGGAATCTCTGAGAACCCAAGGCCGAGACTTCTCACAGGAGATTGACGATTTGGTCCGATGTCTGCAAGCACAGGATAATCAAGACCTTCTTGATAAGGGTATTGACGCAAGAGCCATCGAGTACCTGAATGATCTCAACTCAAATCCGGACCATGTGAGCATACGCGTATCCAAAGACAGCGCCATATTCCAACTGAAGAAGATCGACAAACTCAACCTGTCACACACCAAGATCAAAATCCTCGATGCTACGGGAGACAAGGATGTGGCGGAAATCGTTACCGGCCGTCAAATCCGCCCTTTGAAAGCAAAAGTCAATTGGGATGGGAAACGGATACATCTGAAGCACAGCACATCGAGGACCACCCTTCAACATTCATCGGGTTCTGATTTAGAGAAACTGGCAAAGGATATACTGGAGCACACGAAAGCGAAGAGGATTTTGGTCATAACGCATAAGTTCCTGTTGGAGCGACTTTTGCAGGAATGTCAAAAGCAAGAGCCTGATAGGCAATTTATGGGACATCATTTCTTTGGTCCCAAAGGGGTAAACGCGTACCAGGATTGTGATGCAGCCATCGTGGTGGGACTCCCGTATGAGAACCTGGAATCGAATAGACAAAATGCCGGATTGATTTATGGCGGTGATGATGAAGAAAAATGTCAGCAGTGGATGGACCAATGTATGCAGAACGAACTTTTACAGGCCATCCATAGAATCAGACCAGTACGAAAACCACATACGGATATAATTCTGGCGGCAAGTTTATGGCCCACCGTTTTAGATGAACCCAACCAGATCATTGATAACGCCCACAACGATAATTGGAAAGAACAAGCTCTAATGGCATTGAGACCCTGGGTTAAAACCTTTGGTTTCATGAATGATGACATAGCGGCTTTGGCTGGTATTGTGAAACGAGGTAAGGAGAAATCAGCACGGTTATTCAGGGAATCTGTTATCAATTATCTAAAAGATCTGAATCCTAAGGGTGTTTTGAACCTGCGTACCTTGAATAAAAAGAGGGAAACAAAGAAGAATGGTTTACCACTATTGTTTTATGAGTCATCAGGATCGTTGGCAAGGGTATTTTTTGGTATTAGTGTTAGTAGTATGCCAAAACACCCTTTGCCATACCTTGATGATGCAATTGAAAATGCCTTTCCAATTGTAACCCTCTCCCCTAACCAGTCGACGCAGGTCAAAAATACCTTTATCCAAGAAAATTCAGAGTTTGAGACATTCAAAACAAAGCTGAAGCATCGTGGTAACCAATGGGTTAAGGGTATCGGTATTCAAGCAGCAGTGTGCAATTTCTATAATCGGTTGCATGAACTTCAGATAATCGAGCATTGGGATCAAAACTGTTATCGTACAGAGCGATCTGCTTCCAATCCTCTTCCAAATCTTCCTGCAGATACGGTTACGATCAACTTTTCTGAAAATTGCGTTTCTTTGTTCAACAGTGCTTTAGGAATTCATATCTGTGAAAAAGATGATCTTGCTGATGAACTTCAGTCTACCAGTGGTATTCAAAAAGTCATCACCAACGATGCAAAGTCTTTTTACGTTGCTTTGGGAAAAACTAGATTGGAATATGATGTTCATGATACCAGCTTAGTTCAGAAGATATTGGACAACGGTAAGCGCTACATGCAGAAAACGGATAATGATGACTTTGGTTTTTCAGCTTGTGTTTCCCTCTATGCAACCGCTACAGAGCAAACAAAGGAATGTGAGTCAGGAGGATTAAACCGTATCGTAGAAATCAAGAAATCTGTTACTTTTATTCTTGCAAGTATTGAAGAACACGGAATCAAAGTCGATCAATCCAAACTGAATGAGATACTGGATTCAGCCATAGAGGATGATAATACGGGATTAGGGAAGCACGACATTGATTTTCTGAAGATAGTAAAAGAACAGATTGGTTCTGATGATCGGATTCATAATTACATCAATCAAACAACATTGACGGGAAGAATGTCCTGTTTTCTTCATGGGACTCCAAAGAAACCTCAGATACGATCCCTCTTTGTCCCGGATGATGGGAAGGTCTTTATTGTTGCCGACTACAAGCAATTTGAAATGAGGGTGCTTGCATATAGTGCCAATGTGAAACGGATGATTGGAGCTTGGGAGAATAACAGAGACGTCTATGAAGAATACCGGGACGAACTCAATACTGTTGGTATTGGGATGGATCGAGGCCGTGCAAAGTCAATCATGCTCTCGATCAGCAATGGGGCCAATGCTTGGGGACTCGTAAATCATGCGGGAATGGTTCTTAGTGAGGCCAAGAAAGCAATCCATATTTATCACAGCATGTTCCCTGAAGTGCAAACCTGGAAAGATACAATCATACAGGAAGCGCGAGAACAGGGATTTGTCAAAACGGCATTTGGGAGAATACGGTATATCCAAGAGGATACCACCAACCGGCAAATCGTTAATTTCAGAATCCAAGGTACGGCATCCGATGGATTCAAAGTGGCAGTCGTAAACGCTGGACGCAATATAGCCGGTAAAGACGCCTCTCTCGTACATTTGCACCATGATGAAGTAATAGTCGAAGCGCCCCAAGAAATCGCGGCAGAGGCTTCTAGTGGCATTCAGCAGGCAATGGAAACAGCATTTGTGAGTGTGTATCCAGGCGCTCGTTTTGAAGTAACAATCAATACCGTACGCTATTGGAATTGAGATCACATTAAATCGTCTGCTATGTAACCCATCGTCAATCTGCACTTGTCAATTTCCATTCAGGACAAAATATAAATTAATGATTGAGATCATGATGTTGGTCTCAACAGGAGGTAAAACATGAAGAGAGCCAAATACAGATGCCCGTTAACGGTAGTGATGTCGGAAGAGATGTACCGAAACATCAAACAGGAAAGCGAGAAACAGCAAACCAGCAAAGGCGAAATTGTCCGCAATATGCTCAGTGCCTATTGGGAGTACGAGCAGGAAGGAAAGATGCCTGAGGACGATAAACAATGGCCGACAGTATCATAGTCCATGCAAACCAGTTTGTGGCCTACAGACGTCCTATGGCAATCAGAAGGCTACAAAATACGACGATGGTCAAGTCAGCAAAGGAGTAAATAAGATGAGTGACAATGAAAGGAGAGAATTAGCTGTTTGTGTGGATGGTCTTAGAATTACGATCCATATTGAACCAGATGTAAACGCAAACCAAAATGAAAAGGAAAGTATCACATCTGTCTCACCGTTGAGCGATGAGTTCTTTGGAGATGATTCTTCCGCATCGAAGCAAACTGAATCGAATACAGGAACGGAAAATCATGCATCAAAAAACGGAGTCACGAAAGCGAGGATCGAGAACGTAGTTCATTCAACATCCAAAAAGGGGAATGAACAATTGGTATGGAAGTATGCGTATCGCGGCCAAAACGGCGGTATTGAAACTGCTAATCAGTATACGGTTATCGGAGGAAAGGATAACAACGGCTATTTGCTGTCTAACATGGAAAAGTTGGGGTATGCCAACATTGAGGTCTCCGACATCAATTCAGGATTTCTACAGAAATTGAGCGGAAGAGAAGTTGAGATTGCTATTGAAACCAATGGACAGTACACAACTGCGAGAATGGTTTGAGCATTGTAACGTTGGAATCCATACACGAGGTATCAAAATGATGATCGCAAAAATTTATAGCGTAAAGAAAGAAACGACAGAAGAAGGAAATCTTACGTTTGTTTGGACCTATCTGTGTGATGGGCCAGGCGGCCGCAATGAAATCGTTAAGCAATATACGCCAGTCTGTGGAAAAGACGATAACCGAATATTGTTGTCAAATATCAAGAAACTTGGTTTGCCCGAAAGAGAAATTGCGAGGATAAATCAGGGCTTTCTTCAAAAGGCGGTTGGGAAGAGGGTAGAAATTGAGATTGGGGCCGGTGAAGGTTTAACAGCCAGACTGGTCGGGCTTTGTGAATGAGGAGTTAAGAAATATGGTTTATCATCAGATTGATTTAACAAATATTGGTTTTCAGGCTGTAGATGAAGGGATCGCCCAGAGAGAACTGCTTGAAAAGAACGACAGGATTAGGCGATTTCGCAGAGACCGGCTGGATTGGGCAATACAGAATATGTTTGCCAGTGGTGAGATCTTTCAGAATCATATTTTGAGCCTGAAAGACAAGCTGTATTTGGTTTATCTCGTAGGCTCAATGATGGAACTCGGCAAAGATGACGGGCTTGTATCCGAATTGACGAGACGGATTCAACGAGCCAACTACGAATGGAATGAGGATATCTATGGCAAAGACGCTTCAATGTCAACACGGATGTCATTCTGGACGTACCGGGGCTGCAATATCGTGAAATGGTTGCAGAAGGTTGTAGAAGAACCCGAGCAGGCATGGAAAAAACTATCGTCTGAAGATTTCTTCAAAGCGGCGACGGTGGCAATGGATTTTCATGAGTTGGATGATGTCGGAAACGAAAGAAGAACTGAACAGAATGGTTGCTCAGGTCATCTATTGGAATCCGTCGTGGAGAAAGTCAAAGTCTTGCATCACTACTTCTCGGCATTGCAGTTTGTGAAGAATGATGCTGATATTCGCGGACTGATTGGGCAGGCAATCGCCGATCTGCACAATCACATTGAAGAGGAGTCTGGACTTGGCACCGATTTCTACAGTCATCCAGAATGTATTGGATATGCCGTCAGTAGTAACACGGAGCAGATCGTGTCGCGGGTGTGTAGTGAGCTGATGCGGCAGGGGCATTGGCCGACGATGGCGAAGGTGTTTGAGGGGGTGCTTGAGAATGGGTGATTTGTAGAGACAGGTGGTGATGTGATGTGATTACCATTTCCATGTGTGACCGTATTCACAGAGCCCCCGTTACAACCCGTAATGTTGCCCATTTCAAAGCCGGAAAGAGGATGAAGCGGGTTGTTGATGAAGCGTAAAATATGTTTGGACTTAGACCAAGATGCCTGGGGCAGTTTGCTTCTAAACGATGACAAAACCATCACGGGTAAGAGTCCAATGAATGAAGTTGGAGTTTGAGGCGGCGTGATGGAGAGTGATTGAAGTCTGGCTGGCCTATCATTCTTGGTCTCGTTATCCATTGAATTATCAGGGGTTACGGTGTTTCTGGACTCATAAAACGCCACCATGCCACCATTTGATATGCCAACGTATAGTCATCAAACAAAACAGTGATTTTGTGGTTATTGCCTATTGCCGTAATCCGCAAATCTGTAGTACATTGCTGTTGACATAGATCGTAGGAGGTGTAGTCCAATGCTAAAATCCGTTCTTTTCATTTTTCAATTTGTACTATTCGTTTCAGCAGTTTTTGGGCAAAGCAAGGCAATCGACATCACTGAGATACAGAAGGTTCTTACTCTGTCATCTGGTCTACATATTTTAGATGCTTATGAAGAGCCACCACGCACTTCGTCTATGAATTATGCTTTTGAATTTGGTACAAATAGGTATCTGCCTATTGGGAACTCATATGTATTGATGTCCACTTATAAAGACGGTGTAGATGGTAATAAAAAAATTAATCTTTACAATATTAAGACTGGCGAATGGTGGACTGCCATGTATGGGGCGAACAACAATCAAAATCCTGGAGATTTACACGCGCTGTCACCTGTTCAATTTTCAGAGAATATTCTCGTTGTTTATATTATGTACAATAATTCAACAGGTGGCAGTGAAGGAGCCTTAGTGCGTATTACCGGCTCTTGGCCAGATGCGATGTTTTCATCATCCACAAGTGCCACCGCAGATTTGGACCAAAGTGGAAAGGTAGATTCGCTTGATTTGCTTGCATTTCAAAAACAGTGGCATACATCACCTCCTCCCGCTACTGGGAAGAATATCACAATCGACATTCCCAATCTCCAGACAAGTGCATTGCCACTTGAAATGGTACTGATACCGGCAGGATCATTCACTATGGGATCGAGCCCTGACGAACGCAGCAGGTCCGATAATGAATGGGATGCTCATGAAGTGACGCTTACAAAGCCCTTTTATATCGGTCGCTATGAAGTGACCAAGGGGCAGTGGTTGGCAATTATAGAAAGCGATCCATCCGAATTTGGTGGCGATAATCTTAATTATCCGGTTGATAATGTCTCCTGGAATGACTGCCAGGAGTTTGCTCAAAAACTTAAAGAATTAGGACTTGGTACTTTCCGGCTTCCAACAGAAGCAGAATGGGAATACGCCTGCCGTGCCGGAACGACAACACGGTTTTGGTTCGGCGATGCCCTTGCATGCGATGACTCGGCTAGTGAATGTGCCGAAGTCGATTCATACTTATGGTGGCGAGGAAATATCTCGCCTTACGGGACGAAAAGGATCGGACTCAAAATATCCAATCCATGGGACCTGTTTGATATGCACGGCAATGTTTCAGAATTCTGCCAAGATATTTGGGAACCGCCGTATGACAGGGGAGCTCAGTTCGATCCAACCGGCCCCGAACAAGGTGACTCGCGTGTACTTCGGGGAGGTGGATTCAGTACCAACTTGGCCGAATCCAGAAGTGCATACAGAAGCGCAGTCCCTCCAAGCCAGGCCAATAGTTCATATGGATTTCGGCTGGTACGTGAGTATCCATGACAACAATAGACGGCATCTTGCGTTGTAGGGTCACTCATTATGATTGACTGCACTCCAAAATATTTGGGACTAGCCGTTAAAAGCATTATTTTAATATTATATGAGCAATTGATGCACATCGAGTTGCATTAGGTGTCGCGCCCGTAGACCGCCCAGCTAGCAACAGGCTTCTAAAATGCCATTTACAATTTCCGGCTCAAAAGTTTTTCCATAATGCTTCTGCACTCACCGAGATTAGGATCCTGCCAATTAAATTTTTGAAACACGTGCTTACAGATTTCCAAAGCGTGGCTAACAATATCCACTTGCCAATCCGCCAATCTAAGCGATTTTTTATATGTAATTTCATCAATTTTACATACAAAACCTTTACGTAGATATCTTCTACTGTCTAATGTCCCCAATTGTCTGTCCTTGATTCCTGATATTCGGAAAAATAAAGTTATTTCATCAGTATTATCAATATAATTTTCATATAGTCTGACTAAACAATGAATTGCTTCGATGCATAGAACGGGCAAGAATTCAAAACACAATATGTATTCTTTTGGATCAGGCATAGCAGAAACAGCGGTGTCTTCGAGCAGCAATTCGCGTGTATACAAAAGACCGGACTCTCGAAGCCACCAATAATGTAAAACATCCCCCCCAGAAAAGGGATGTTGTTCGGAGTCTAGGGTTTCTATGCCATCATTAACGGAATATGTGAGATCCTTTCGATTTCTACTTAAGAAAATAAAAGGCCAACCCTTAAAATCGACTGAAGCATTTTCAGCCATTTCCCACAGTGCCTGTGAGTTAAACCGTACACTATCAAATTCTGACGGATAAAATATCGTTTCGCGATATGCATATGCTTTACCTTCATGGGAATTTAATTCGACTGACCTATTGATGCATTCCCGGATTTGCGATTCAAACATGTTAACATGAATATTACTGCCATCATTTTGTGTTTCATGCATAGTACTAGCATATTGTTCTAATCTCATTTTTACTGATTTTTCAATAATTGAACGAACATCTGAGCTCTTAGTAATTTGTGCGGATTGATTGTTTGCAGTTCTTACATATATAGCCGAGGTCTGCAAAACTCCGGGATAATCTTTTTGGCAAATGTGAACAGACTCTGAAAATTGAGGTATTTCGATTACAATGTATTGCTTGTCGCCAAGTGTAGGTTTATGAATCACAGTATTAATCGGCGGTTCAGCATAGTTATTAACAAATTGATTTACTCTAGTAACCTCAAAGGAAAGTGATTCAGTTTGAGTGACACCATCATGTGAGAATCCTGATTTTGTTTCACTAACACCGATAACAATCCATCCGCCGTCAGTATTTGCCAAAGCTAAGATATCCTTGACTAATTCACAGCATTGTTTCTTGTTGCTCTCATCCCAAATCATATGCTGCTTGTAGTCAACGGTTCTTGACTCATAGCCCTGTGTTATAATCGCTAAAATTTCTTCCATTATAAATATCCTCATGAACTCCGTTTACTGTTAGATATCAGCATTCATTGTTCATCTCGTAGATTCTTATTGACTGCGAGTCTCACACATCTATTCATTATGGATCTCATGTCATCGGGATGTAATATTGGAGTCGATTGGTTATTCGCGTCCCTACAATAAATTCCCGCTTGTCTTAATACACCCTCCACCTCAATTTGGCATATATGGATAGACTCTGAAAATTGAGGTACTTCGATCACAACATAGAGGTTACCTCTAACCTCAGGCTTATATATGTGGCAAGCGATAGGTGGCTCAACACATTTATTGAGAAATACATTAAATCTTGTGTCATCAAAAGATGCGGCCTGTTCTTCTGTAACGCCATCCCAAGAGAATAAATTGTTTCTTTGGCTTACACCGATTATAATCCACCCCCCTTTAGTGTTTGCAAATGCAAGCACGTCTTTGATTATATCGTATTTATGGCGTGTATCCATTTCATTCCAATCCATTGCTTCTTTATAATCAAGTTCCTTGGATTCACAACCGCGCAGAATAAGACGAGGCCAATCAATCAAAGGAAGAACGGAACTGCAATTGGGACATATAGTAGTCTCAGACGAGACCTGCATTCCGCATCTATCACAGTTGTTCATAGCCATAGAGTGGTTGGATCAAGTAGACCATATTATTAAATGATGCTGTCATTTAAAACCAGCGTAACGTCCAAAGTTTACATAAAGAAGTATATATCGCATGTGGTTATGATATGAAGTCGATGACCTATGCACATATAATTTAGATGAATTAAAGCATATTTCTCCGTATTGGTTAGGTCCTTGCTTGTCGTCAGATGCAATCTGGAAGACACAAAGTTTCGCATCCCACAATTATTATCTGTTCGTCTTGCACAAACAATACCACAGAATTCTGAAGGGGCTACTGTCGCTTAAACAGATAGGTCGAAGATCAGCCACATGAATACAAAAAATCCCCCAGTCGGCAGAGGAAGCGCGGCATCCATGAACAAAAATCCTGTTGACTAGGGGACTATGCGAAAATCGCACGGTAGCGGTTAGAGGGATCTTCATATTAACTGTCCGATTGAAGCCGTTCTCTTGTTGTCCTCGGGGTGGGTAATAACATCGAGGAGAGCGGTGTCGAGGCGTTGAATCAACGCGTCACGATCCTTGCAGTGCACATTGGTAAACCAGCGTGCCTTGAGGACGCGCCAGATGCGTTCGATGGGGTTCAAATCCGGGGAATAAGGCGGGAGGTAGACCGGTTCAAAGAAATGCCAGTTGGTGGATTTTCGATGATGCCAAGAAGCGTTATCCAGAATGAGGATATTCCGCTTGCGCTGAGGATGAATCATTCGATGCGCTTCGTCTAAAAACGCTTGGAATACATCACTGTCCACATGACTGGCTTCAATCGCGAAAAATTCTCCAGTCCGAGGCGCCACCATTCCCAAGGCATTCATTCGAATGTGGTCGCCATTGTGGGTGACGCGTGTCTTTCTCCCTTTTTTGTCCCAACGCTGCCGCGAGCGCGACTCGCCTTCAAACCCCGATTCATCCGCAAACCAGAGTTCAACGTCGGGATTCTCACTCAGCTCCCGCAATGTCTCACGAAAAGCCTGGCGTTTCTCTTCATCTTGACGGTCCGGCCAGGGCTGAGGCACTTTCAACGTAAAATCATTTTCATGAAAAAAACGTAAAACCGTATTGTACGAGCATTCGATCTGGTAAGTCTCTCGTAGAAAACCGTGAAAATTCCGAGCCGTCCAGAAGGTGCGAGCCACCTTTTCGGGGTGATCCAGCACTTCCAGCAATTCATTTTCCTGATTCGGATCAATACACTTGGGACGTCCACGGCCCGGCTTGGGAATCAGCCCATCAATCCCGCATTCATTAAACGCCTGAATCCAGCGTCGAAGGTTTCGTTCGCCAATCACAAGCGCTTTGCAGACCTGATCCCGGGGAATCCCGGTAATCAATAACTGCATCGCCGTACAGCGCGTGTTCATCTCAAACGTACCCACCCGTGACGCCTCTTTCAGCTCCTCACACGTCGCGTTCTCTGGATTGGGTTCCAAGCGTGTACGGCACATGCTGGTACCTTGACAGCAACCCTCCATAAGATCTAGGGGAAACGGACAATTCTTTTGAGGATCCCTCTAGAGCGATGGGGTGAAGATGAATTGACGCTATTCATCGCCCATTTCAGTGGATTGACGGCCGGTTATCAACAGACAATCCTAACGCATACATGAGAATCAATCGGCTTGAAGGGGGATGCAAATGGTCAAAAAAGACATCATCGAGTTCGTCAACAAGAACACCACGCACGAAACCCGTCAAATCAGCGCCATCGTCGAATGTTTGCTGAATGTCTTCATGGAGATCCTTGCCCGCGAGCGCCGTATTGAAATTCGAGATTTCGGTGTATTTGAAGTCCGTAGAACACCGCCACGTGTTGGCCGTAATCCAGTCACCGGTGAGCAAGCGCCCGTACCAGCCCGTAACATCGTCCATTTCAAAGCCGGTAAGAGGATGAGGCGGGTTGTTGGGAAAACGTGAAATATTCATGGACTTAGACCAAGATGACTGGAGCAGCTTGCCTTGTGATTGTCCTCGTTCACAATAATGTCTTATTATTTCAGATCAATACATTGTTGAATCAACTCGATGTCACTTTCAACCATTTTGATCTCTAAATCGACGGGCTCTTCTTTTTTGTTCTCCAACTGACGGATTTCCATAGTCAATTCGTTGCATTCCCCTTCATAATCCTGAACACAGGTCTCAATTTTGCTGTAAAGTACTTCTAGTTTTTTAGCAATTTTCAATAGACGATCACTGATCAATTTGCGTTCGCGCTCAATTTGTGTCAACGAACGCCCTCCCCATTTCCACCGCATTAGTATAAAAACAGGGCGCTCAGCCTTAACTTCGGCCAACCGCACAGTATATTGTTTCTCCTCTTTTTTTAGATTATCTATCTGTTCCCGGTACATATTTTCTCGTCCGACCAGCCCCAACTGACATAAATAATCCAACGCCTTCCGCTTTTCTCGTAATGTCTCTTCAATATTAAAATCTCTGTGTTTTAGATCATTGAGTTTTACCTGCAATTCCTTCTTGCGCAAAGATAATTGTTCAGGCGAGAGATTCACCAAATATGGAGGGAAAGCTGCCTGCAAAATGAATGGATGCATCCTTTCCTTTCTACCGGTTACTAAGACACTATGGCTCCCTCTCGTCATTGCAACATAGAAAACTCTCCTTTCCTCTTCGATTTCTGGCTCTGACCGCATTCTACCTTCATCGTTATAATCGTAGACTATGACTGAAGAAAACTCCCTCCCCTTCACTTTGTGAATAGTCTCCACTACAACTCCGTCCTTTTTTACCTTCTCTTCATCTGAAACATCAGATTTCGCATTTTCCAATACCCATTTCATAAAATCACGCACGCTGGGAATTCCATCAGCAATATCCAGCAAGGCGTGGAAAGCGGTTGCTGGATCCGCCATGTCTTGTTCCACATTAGTCTCACCAAGACTATTCCCACTCTTAGAAAGCCCGGTGTGTTGTTCTATTTGCAGCAAAAGTTCTTTTGTTGATATTCCTTCATTGAATCTCGCGTGAAGGCGCTCAAGCAGGTTCAAATAATTTTTTATTCCATCAACAATATGCTTTCGCCCATCTATATCAAATATAGCTTCAAGACTATCTCCTAATGGTTGGGCAGCAAAGGCCTCTCGGACGGCAGTTGAAATATACCGGTTGGGAGCGTTAATTGTCATCAGTACGTCCTGTTTATTCCGCTCAGGGTATATGCACGACAAATTTATATACGCGATATATTGCTTAGCCGTTTGCAAATCCAGCAAAGCGTTTTGCCTACTGCATGAAAACGGAATATCAGATACACTTAGTGTCGCTGCAATCGGAAGTAACTGCGCATTGTACCTACACAGGATCGCTATATCTTGCCAACGCACGCCCTTTTTATTCTGTGTCTTCAAAAACTTCACAACAGATTGCTGCATTTGTTCAAAATCGTCTGTAATTGAATATCGAGCCTCCCCCGACATAGCCCCGTTTTTCGCCCGCGTTTCCTTTACAACCCTGTTTTTGTTATAGGCGATAAGTCGCGAAGTATGCTCCACTATCCGCGACCCGCATCTGTAATTTATATTCAACGTTTGCCGTCTTGCCAGTGGGTAGTGGTTGCAGAATGCAAGAGTATTGTTGACGGTAGCACCGCGGAAGCCGTAAATCATTTGGTCATCGTCGCCAACCACGAAGAGATTAAATTGCGGTCGTGCAACAGTTGCGGCAAGAAAATGCTGCGACTCGTTAAGGTCCTGGTACTCATCCACCAGGACATGGTCAAACTTCCGTTGAACGAGGTTCCTTATCTCTTGATCTGCAAGAAGAGTTCTGATTGCATAGTATATTTGGTCGTCGAAGTCGTATTGATTATCTTCAATTTGCGCCTTACAGTACTCATTGAAAATGGACTCAAATTTAACTATCCGTTTAGGCTCATCGCCCCTGCCGGGAATTTCAACATCAACCATATGCGGAGGCTGGAGATCCCTGCGTACTGCGGTCAATGAATCGAGATAGTCATCCACGGGATCGTAACCAATAAGGCGCGCCTGGGGTAAATCCATCTCCTGCATAAGGTTCCTCATCCTTAACCGAGAGGAATGCTTATTCACAGACCCGTTTTCCTGATGCAGCCCTTTTTTTATAAGTATTTGACGGCCAAATGAGTTGAAAGTATGAACAGCTACACCGTCTCCTCCCAATTTGAATGCAACTGGAATACCAAAATGTGCAAGACGTTGTATGAGGTTTTTGCGAGCCCCCGTGTTAAATGCGAGGCACAAGATTGTATTTGCAGAAATCCCATTTGAGAGCAACCATTTGACCCTGTTCACAAGCACTTTGGTTTTTCCTGATCCGGCGGGAGCAAGTATTTGAACAGGTCCATCTTCAATCTTTACCGCCTCGGTTTGACTCAGATCAAGTTCATTGTCAATTTCAAATCTAAATTGTTCAGCAATTTGATGCTTTTGAAGATATGAAAGGCACTTTTTTACATTTTCAACACACTCATCAACTGATGCCCAAATTGCCGATCCCCGGATATGGAGAATATGCTGCAATCCATGCAAGCGAAGTTCTGCGTCTCGTTTTGCATCAGCGGATTTGGAGTGGTACGGGGCACCATCCGCTTCCACTGCTAGTGCATTCTCCAATGCTGGAGGCTTCAGTGAGCGGTTAGATTCCTGGTTTATGGGAAGTAAGAAATCGACAAAGCGCTTGTCAATTTTCTGCTGCTCAAAGTAAATGATTTTAGCAGAATCAAAGGCAGCTGCTAGCGCTTCTTCAATTGCAGTCCTCCTCAACTTTACAGGATCAATATGATCAATTTGTGTCAGTTCGTCTGCTTGAATGACGAGGCTGCAACATGACAACAAATCATATACAGATTCTACATCCAAGTAGCGTTTAGCCTCTTCAGGACCATCTCCTTCATGAAGGCGAATTCGTGAAATTTGAAAATCTTCTTGCTTTAAGGGAGTAACAAAAGTGAAAGGGACGCCCGTATGTATCAATTTGAGCAGAAAACGTTGCAAGAACGGTGTGCAAGACTGTGGCAGGTCTTCTCGCGATATGTCAAAATGAACACAGCAGCGCCTAATACCTGCCAAACCAAAAGTCTCAGCTGTTGCCAAAGATTCCGCACCGTCTATTAGGACTAATGGCTCCGGTGTTGCATGTTCGGGGATTGAACTACAAACACACCCCCAATCGGGACAGGAAAATATTGAGAGCGAATCAGTTGTAGCAAGCGGCGAAGATGCGTCATCTTCTTTAGATATTTGGTGTACTGAAAACATGAATTTGTGTTCTCCTTCTACTCTTTAAACAGCCTGAACACTCAGAACAAGAAGCTATAGGTGCATTCGGGCTGAAAAGAGGATATTGTCAGGGGTGTTTTATGGGCTTCTGCCTTTCCCAGCTGTCATTTGCCGGGTCAGTTTGACCCAGGTGGGAGCAGGCTAAACTTCCCCCGTGTCTGCAATGATCCAGAGAACATCACAAAGCCGTGAATCAACTAATCCCAAAGAAAGCCTCCATAGAATCTCAGGTCGGACTTTTCACATACAGGACAGTAATATAAACCGTCCGTTAAAATGAGTTGGTGTTCTTCTTGGTCTCGTGACCCTAAAAACCACGACGCCACTGTTGCATTGCCAGGCTCGCCAATCGTTTGCTTGCGGGTATAGGGCAATATCTTCTCGTTGCCACACTCTGGGCAGGCAATTGGGTCTGATAGAAGATCGACTTCAACGACCTTCTTGCAGGACTTGCAGGCTGCCGGGAAATAACAAACACCACCTGAAAATCCACATCCCACAAGACAGGAAGTCTCATAGCCACATTTACATTGTGCATGAACGCCTTCACCCATATGTGATGTTATAACCTCTCATGTTATTATCGGCCTCTAGGTATCACGGATATTCTCGAACAAGACGAATACCAATGATTCCAGTCTCCAGCGAGGCTTTGCTTCGACCAGCAGAGCGACAAATGTAAAAGCTACTGTTCCAAAAGCCGCTACGACGGACACGTTCAGTGCCCGAGTCCGGTCCTTGTGGATCCTGCTGTGGTTCTCGCTGATAAGGCTCCTCATACCAATCTGAACACCATTCAAAAACTCCACCATGCATGTCAAACAATCCCCATAGATTTGGTGCCTTTAATCCAACCTCTTTTGTGCCAAACGGATAACCAAACTCATCGTTATTTCCACACCACCACATGTATTGGTCAGCAATGTCGCAGTATTCACATGTGTCCGGACACTCCAACACATCTCCAAATGAAAAGCGAGTCTCTGTTCCCGCACGGCAAGCATATTCCCACTCGGCTTCTGTTGGTAATCTAAAGGTACCAACACCAAGTCCATTTAGTTCTTGAAGCAAAGATTGACAATCATTCCAGGATAGTTGAATTGGATAATCTAGCTGCTCAGTGTCTTGCGAGAGATTATTGCCCATGATGACTGCCCACTGAGCCTGTGTCATCTCATACTTCCCTATATAAAACGGTTGAGAAATTGTTACCTGATGCTGTGGCCAGTTCGTTTCGTAATAACCTCGTTCTGTTGATGGGCATCCCATTATAAATGTACCCGCAGGAACCAAGGCCATTTCTAATTTCTTTGCATCATATGGTAATCCAGGAATGCTAACCACAATATCACTTGGACCGACAGGTGGGCATTCTTGGATATAAGTTTCTACAAACTGATGCAAAACGAGATTATCAAACGAGATAGTTGACCTGTCAGATAATCCATTACTGGCCACCTGCAGACATGGCACGATGGCTCCGGTGTTGGATTCGTACATCGCTTCCAAATAGTGCCAGCCGCCCGTGAACTGTTGTGAATCTGCGGGCATGTTAATCGAAATATCGCCGTTTAGCCCTTCGTAACCCATTCCCGGTACCGCAGCCAGAGCGCCTAAATGAGCTACTGCGCCCGAAGCTGAGGCCCGGACAGAAACACGCAACAAAACTCGGCCTTCTACGGGAATCACAGGACCGAGTAGCAATGATCCTTCACCCTCTCGCACTGTAATGTTAAGTCCAACACCATCCGTGTATTCATCATCTTGTTCGCCCAAATGCTGGACAAAGCCGATGCTACTCGTACCCACCTCGTATTCTCCGGGTGAACCAGATGGGAATTCGCCGAATACACCGCCGAGGTCACTTAGATCATTGAACTCATATCTTTCGAATTCCACGGGCCTGAAAGCCAAGTCACCTGGTTGTTCTGTTGGAACAGGAGTTGACGTCGGCGTAAAAGAAGGCGTCGGGGTTGGGAGTGGAGGTTGGGTTTCCGTCGGCGTTGATGTTGGTTGAGGCGTTTGGGTTGGTGTCGCTGTAGGAGTAAAAGTCGGCTCGGGGCTAATTACATTAATCCATTCCCATGTGTCACCAAGTTCACCGTTCTCGTTTCTGCCTCCAAATAAAACGATTCGTTGCCTGGCCTGATCGTAAACCATCGCATGTTCACTGCGAGCGATGGGATTGATAATCCCAATCTGGTTCCAAAATTGTCCATTCCATTCCCAAGTATCACTAAAGATATACCCAGCCCAGCCGATGCCACCAAAGTTTACAACTGTTTGTCTAAAACCGTCATATACCATTGCACTCATTCGGCGACTCTCGGGGCCTGTTTCGCTCACAAGAGACCAATTGGCACCGTTCCATTCCCAGGTATCGCCATTATTAGCGTCGTCGTGACCACCAAAAATGACCACGCGCTGGCGGATAGTATCGTAAGCCATACCAAAACCTTCGCGGCCTGTTCCATGACCTCCAATTGGACCGGCAGCATCATCGGCTAATAACGTCCATTGCTGACCATTCCATTCCCATGTATCGCGACGAAATGATTTTGGATTGTCGGAGCCTCCAAAAAGAATGATTCGATTACGATTGGAATCATAGACCATGCCATGTTCGTCTCTCCGGCTAGGTCCGCCAGTACCCATATAGGACCAGGTCGATCCATCCCACTCCCAGGTATCATTCAGAAATTCTTCGCTCACGCCCGTAATATATTGATTGCGTCCGCCGAATAATACCGCTCGCTGTTTAACAGGATCATAAGCCATTGCACAACCGGATCTAGCTGATGGTCCCGATGTTGTCACTTGAGTCCAGGTTTGACCGTCCCACTCCCAAGTATCTCCTAATGGGACTGAATCCTCGCCGTAGCCGACAGCGCCGCCAAATAAAACGACTTTTTGTCTCGCAGAATCGTAGGCCATAGCATGATTCCGTCTTGGACTTGGACCGGACGTAGAAACCAATTGCCAAGTGTTTTCTTCTTCATTTGGAAAAGTAACATTCATAAAAGTCCGAATCTGCTCTGGAGTTCTTACATGATCCCAAACGCGAAAATCATCGATTTTTCCTTTATACCAATTCAATAACTCATGACTCACTCCGATATAAAAATAGTCTCTGACAGTACCTGTCCAGTAATGTTCCTTCACTGGTCCTGTTTCTTCTGCTGCAAGTGCTCCATCAACAAAAAATTGGACCGTTTCACCGTCAAAAGTCATAGCAAGGTGATGCCATGTATTGAGAGAATAATCAGCTAATGCGGCTGGTGTATCGGGGGGATCGGCCAGTGAATAATATTGATTTGCACGGATATCAGTTGACCGTGCGTCCATTTTAGCCATCCAAGACAGATGAGGCTCTCCGCCATTTGTCGCCCATTGTTCAAATATTCTTGCAATCATTGGGCGCTCCTCATAGTCAATGCTGGCCCAGAGCTCAATCGTAAATTGTGTATGCAGACCCGCAAAAGGCTGAGGTATTTCGATATACTCGTTGGTTCCATTGAAACTATAACATTGGTTGAATCTTCCGTTTTCTTCAACGGTTGCATTGATACGCAATGCGTCTTTACCATTTCCACTGTTGTCTAAACCATTCCCGTCAAATCTGTAATAGGCGACGAGACCATCAGCAACCTGGCCTACTGCTAAACCACTCATAGCGCATAAAATTATGAGAGCGATCAGTTTTTTCATGATTTACTCCTTGCTGCAATCATTTGTAATTGGCGGAGGGTTGAATAAGATTGAGTTTTGCAGCGATATAGACGTAAACAGGCTGCTAAAGATGAGACCAATATTCGCCGTTCGTTGTGAGTTTGGCATCAGCAACTCCCCATTTTTACATTCCAGTAAATGCGATGCTTGCACATAAATGGCTCAATGTAAACCTGTTTTTTTGCAAATAATACAAATTACTGCTTATTGATAACGATGCTCAATAAGAACAAACGTATTGAATCTATTCTGATTAATTTTGTAATGATCGACTGTATCTTCTTATCTATATATATAAATTTCAATATGTTACAAATCCTCTGGAGGTGCTCTATGCCGTCGCTGTTACGCAGACCGCCCTGGTTTGCACCATGTTTTCTGTGTGTTGTGCTGGCCCTGGCTGCCTGTGAAGAAACTGCCGATCCGCCCAAGGAACCACCGAAGGAACTGATCGGCCCACCCGCCCCATTTCAACCGGAACCCGTATCTCCAACTAACGATAACCTGCCTCTGATTCTGCTCGGTATCAGCGGGACGATCTTGGGTATGTTGGTTGGTATCGGTATTGGTTCCCGAACCCGCAAAGACGCCGAAAGGCAAGAAAAGGAGAAGCCTTGCATGGATGAAGAACTCGACTGCCCGTAGAGGCAAACGCCAATCCTCAAGTAAATCCAAGAAAGAAAAACCTTCCCGCGAACCATTATCCCCACCTGTTGTTGATCCCGATTTTGAAGACCTGCCCTGGCTTGAGCGTGTATCTGAGGTTCTTTGGTACACGGTGCTCTGCATCGAATACGCATTGTCGCCCACGAGAAAGCTCCGAAACTGGATCAAGTTGGTCGTTTCGATCTTCTTGTGGGTAGGTATTCCCTCAGCACTTCTATTGCCAGGCCTCAAGTATCTCTCCAAAACGCTGGCTGATATCGCCCAAAACGCTCAAACCATCAGCATCTATACAACCAGTTCGCTCGTAGTCTTTTCGTTTTTGCTGATTGTACTGGTAGTCGTGGTGAGCATCATAAGGCGCTAAGCCAATCCCATTTCTAAAAAAAAAACAAAACAAAGGAGGTAAATCTGAATGCCCAACCTATGTATCCTCACCGGAAACCTGGGCGCTGATCCTGAAGTAAAATACAGCAACGACGGAAATCCAATTGCCACGCTCAATCTTGCATTTAAATCAGGCAAAGACAAAACGTCTTGGATCAAAGTCACGTGTTTCAACCGTTTGGCGGAAGTCTGTGAAAAGTATCTGCATAAGGGCGCAAAAATCACAGCCGTGGGAGCCCTCGAACAGCAGAAGTGGACCACAGACAACGGTGAGCCCAAGTCTACTTACAAACTTCTCGCAAATTCCGTGGAGTTCATCAAAACCGATGGACGAGGCTTTGAAAACGGTCAAGACGAAGACGACATCCCATTCTAAGAAAGGAGTGAACTATCTATGCCGACTTCAACACCAACCAATCGATTACCGGCAGACTGTCAAGAACAAATCTCTGGCAATGGAAATATCCCCAAACTGGATGACCGCTTCATTATGGATATTAAGGGAAAGGAGTTCGTTCAGTATGCGGGTCTTCTGGATTTGGCCCATCAACATGGTCTGAATAAAATCGAAGTGGAGTATGTGCAGTTACCCACCAAAGAAAACGGTAACTTGGCGATCTGCAAAGCCATAGCCACTTCTAAAGACGGTCAGACTTTCACGGATATCGGGGATGCTACGCCCAACAATGTGAATCCTCGGATCGCTCCCCATATCATCCGGATGGCCAGTACCCGAGCCAAAGCGAGATGTTTGCGGGATATGTGCAATATCGGTATCACCTGCCTGGATGAACTGAAGGATGAAGAGGATGTCATTACTGGTAATGGCAACGGTAGGAAACGGGCTTCTCCCAAAGCGCCGGGTAATGGCTCTAACGGTAGTAAGGCCAAAGATCAGACCAAAGAATCCCAGACCAAGCAATCTGATTCCAAATCTTCTGAAAAGACTGGCAAAGCCGATTCCAAAGCCAATGCGGATAATAACGGTAACGGTAATGGCAATGCCAATAGTAATGATGGTCCCAGAATGTCAGAGGCTCAGAAACGGGCTATCTCCAATCTGGCCAAACGCCGGGGATTATCCGAAGACGAGTTGGTCAAACTGGCCCAGGATTCCTACGGTATGGCTCTGGAAGATTTGACTCCCAAGGATGCTGCTAGTTTTATCCGTACCCTGCAACAATCCGCTTAATCCTTATCCACAACTTAGATATGTACCGATCAGTTGGATCACGGGGTGGAGTGTAATATCTCTACCCCGTGTTCCTTTGGGAGGAAAACCTATGACTGGAATCCAAGACCTGCGGAAAGAGCCTCATCTATCGGCTTCCGCTGTCAATGAATATATCGAATGCAGCCTGGCATATCGCTTTGGCCGTGTTGATGAAGTTCAATCCGAATATACAGCCGACGCTCTGTTATTTGGTAAATGCATCCACAAAGCGTTGGAGGCGTTCTATCTCGCGAGAATGGAAGGCTCTGAATTCTCGTGCAACGACCTTTTGCAAGAATTTACCGAGCAATGGCATAAGGCCTATACCGAAACCACTGACCTAAAATTCAAAAAAGGCGACAATTTCGACACGATTCTAAACTTGGGGATCAATTCCTTAATATCTTACTGGGACGAATTACCTGAAGTAGGAGTCCAGGTTCTTGCGATTGAAGAACCATTTTCATTTAATATCGAGGGATTATCCGTTCCAGTGGTCGGTGTGATCGATCTTGTTGAAGAGGATGAAAACGGCAATATCATCATTACCGACTTCAAAACTTCCGCCCGTGCCTATTCCAAAGACGAAATCGACAAGAATTTTCAGCTGACGGTCTATCACATGGCGGCGAAGAAGAACGGATATACCGACCGGGATATTCTGCTCCGCTTCGATTGTTTGATCAAAACCAAAGTTCCGAAATTCGAGCAGTATTGGACTGTGCGTACCGAAGAGGATGAGCGCCGGGCGGAAAAGAAGCTGATTTCTGTCTGGGAAGGTATCGAGAAAGGCGTCTTTGTGCCCAACGATACATCTTGGAAGTGCGGCTACTGCTCGTTCAAATCTCACTGCGACGCTTGGTTTCAAGGAAAGGAGGATGCCTGAATATGGTGGAACTCAATCAGCAGCAACAAAAAGCGGCTGACTTCTTGTATGGAACGGCCGTGGTGATTGCTGTGCCCGGTTCCGGTAAGACCCTGACCATGACCCATCGTATCTGCAACCTGGTAAAGCAACATGCCATCGCTCCAGAGAGTATCTTGGGTCTCACCTTTACAAAGAACGCAGCCAAAGCCATGAAGGACCGTCTGGGCCCTCTCCTCGACGATCTGGCCAAACGAGTAATGTTGAATACGATCCATAGTTTCTGTTTCCACGTGCTGAAACGTGAAGGCACAAAGTTCGATCTATTGTGCGGACGCCATCAATACCGTTTCCTGCAGCAGATTCTCCGGGATTTAGGATTGTCCAATCTATCCCTGGGAATGGTCATGCGGGAAATCAGCCTGGCCAAGAACAATATGGTTTCCTCTGAAGATTTCCGAGTCTTGTATGAAGGCGATAAGACCATGCAGCAGGTGGCGGATGTTGTCGATGAATACGAGTCCCGCAAAACAAAGAAGCTGATGCTGGACTTTGACGATCTACTGCTCGAAGTCTGCAATCTGCTTCACATTGATGAGACGATCCGGGACAAGTATCGTTCCTCATTCCAACACCTGCTCGTAGACGAATTCCAAGACACCAATCCCGCCCAGATGGAAGTCGTACGGTTGCTATTGCCCGAAAAGCCCAACGGTTCAAGTTTATGGGTATGCGGAGACGATTGGCAATCCATCTATGCGTTTAATGGAGCCAGTGTCGGTAACCTGCTCAACTTCCAAGACAACTTTCCGGATTGTGATTTCTATGTGCTGAACGAAAACTACCGTTCCACTCCTGAGATTCTTAAAGCCTGCCAGAATCTGATCGATCATAATGTACGCAAGATCGAAAAGACGCTGACCACGCAGAATCCACCGGGAGAGGAAATCGTCGTTTTGGAATGTACGTCTGAAGAAGATGAAGCCTTTCAGGTATGCCGCGAGCTTCAGTATTTGGCGTCTGAATCTACCTACAACTACAAAGACATCGCTGTGCTCTACCGGGCCAACTTTCAATCCCGGTTGATCGAGGAATGCTTCTCCCAGCAGAAGGTACCGTATCTGATCGAAAACGGATTGAACTTCTACCAGCGCCGGGAAGTGAAGTGGCTCATGGAGTATCTGCGGGTCATCCACGACCCGGACTGCGATGAAGCTCTCGAGGAAATCATCAACATTCCCAACCGGTATCTGGGCAAACGGTTTCTGGAAGACTTACGGGCCTATGCCGTAGAAGAAGGCCTGCACCTTTATTCTGCCCTCAAGACCTTTCCCGCTAACCGCCCCTATGTTCGTCATAACATTGTCGAATTTTTTCGTGTTGTAGATCCGCTGATCGAGAATGCTCCAACTCTGGGACCGGTGCAAATCATTCAGATGCTGCGTCAAGTCTTGGATTATGATGAATACGTGTCTGAGGATGACGTACCCCAGCCCGATGACGTCAAAATCGAGAATCTCAATCAGCTGGAACTGTCGGCGGCCAAGTTTGACGATCTGCCATCATTCTTGGAATACGCTGAGACATTTGAAGACACTCCGACCGGTGACGATAAGGATGGGGTACGGCTCATGACCATCCACAAAGCCAAGGGATTGGAGTTTCCCGTCGTGTTCTTAATCGGCCTCGTAGAAGGCATTTTGCCCAGCAAGAAAGGCGATCTAGAGGAAGAACGTAGAATATGCTTCGTAGGCATTTCCCGGGCCATGCAGAGACTTTATTTGAGCCATTCCCACATGTACCTGGGCCAACCATCCGCCAAATCCATCTTCCTGGATGAGATTAGGCAACCCTAAAAACAAGAATCCCAAAACCATTTCAAGATAAAAACCAAAGGAGGTAATCCCTATGCCATTTGAAGTTATCCATTTCCGGGGTGTCGAAGGCATCCTCAAGAAAAAGAAAATGCACAAGGAGGTCAACGAGATACTGGCCTATATCGAGAGCAGCCTAAAAGAACGTTTCTACCGGGGCACAATCCTCAAACAGGCCTTGGATGAGATGGGCTGGAGAGACAACGGTAATCTGACCATCCTCGAGGGCCGGCGGTATCAGTTCAAAGGGCTGCGTAACCGTATTGCCATCGAAGCCAATCTTTCAGTGTATGAGTGGATTCTGGAGGGTTTATTCCGTCTCCAAGTAGGTTGTGATAAAGGTTTGGTCGATGCCGGGATCTTGCTCTTGAATGGGTATCGTAGCGATAAGAGCCCCCTCGGAGAGCAGGTAGAGTTAGTCCGTAGTGAAGTCGAGGCTCTGTATCCCACCATCAGCCTGCCGGTCAGTGTAGTCCTCCTCGATTTGGGCGCACCGCAATGTGTTGAGACTGGCAAGGAGGATAAAAACGTCGTTAACGTCGTATCCAAGGAGAAGGAGGTGGCCCATGCCTGATCTAACCACCTTGGGAAAAGTCCGGGAACGTGTTGATCAACTGGCTCAAAATCATTGGGATGATTTCGTTCCAGTGGAAGGCATCATGTTTGATGGTATTGAAACGGTCCATCTTGGCAACAACACCTATCCGTTAAAGCCTGTAGCCCAACGGGAAATCGCCTGCCGTCTTGGAATCCCCTATCCCTATTTGCAACGCTGTGATCCTGAACTGCAAGCGGCCAATTTGAATCGTTGGATGTCTGAGGAGAAGAATAAAAAGCTCTTCTTTCGGTTTGACGGCGATGAAGTCCGGGCGGTTTTTACGCCACGCTATAAGCCCATCGATCATCCGGCAGTAATGAATCGTTTGGATGAACTTGGTTTTGGCTCGGATACGCCCGCACAGTGCCGACTCGATGACGAACTGCTGTTTCTGAATATTCCCAATCCCGAGCAGAGTTTCTGCCCCAAACCTGGTGATGAGATGCGGCCGGGGATTTCTATTGCCAACTCAGAAGTGGGGATGTCTTCGCTTACGTTGTCAGCTTTCATCCTACGGTTGGTCTGCACAAACGGGATGGTTTCCAGAACTTCTGTGGATGCGTCCTACCGGCATGTATCCAATCGGATTCTGGATGAGTTTCCGCGTACGCTCGAAAGAGTATCCAACGATGTGAACCGGCAACGTGACCAATGGACGATTTCGACCGAAAGTCCTGTGGATGATCCCCCGCTGACGTTGAAATCCTTCAACAAGCAGTATCACCTGGGCAAAAAAGAGATCGATGCCGTGGATTGGGCCTGGCCACAAGAGGCTGGAGATCGGATGTTCCATATCGTCAATACGTACACGCGAGCTGCCCAACACAACCGTCTTAGCGCCGACGAATCCTATCACTTGCAACGGGTAGGAGGATCAGTGTTGGCGATGCTGAATTGATATGTGAGGGAAAGTCTGGCTGGAAACGGCTGGACTTTTTTTGGGGAGAAATCGTAACCAAGCCATATAGCGCACATACAAGACAATAGCGATGCCTGTTTCCAAATTTGAGCTGGCAAAACCCCTTTTTAAACAGCAATATCTGCTTGGGCTGGACCGTATTGCCCATTCAAACACCCAGGTTTACAGTCTGGTGGGAATCTGTTAAGTTTGACAACAGCCGTTGACTCGAAGCATTAACTTTGGAAATATCTCGCGCTTCAAGATTGGAAGCAAAACGGACTTCTCAATCCGGGAGCCAGGAGGGTGCCATGGCATACATAAAAGTCCTCCAGCAACTTATTTTCTACAGAAGCGTCTCCGCGATTGAGTCATCTACCCCCCTAACATTTGCAACAAACAACCACAAAACAGGCAATTCTTATGCTTGGAATACCTACCGCTTATTCTCATTGCAGGATTCCACACAACGACATTCAAAAGAGCGGGGAGTAAAATGAACCGAGACGAAGAAAATAAAACTCCTAGTGCTGATAATGGTAATAATAATCAAGAAATCGATGATTTGATTCGTTGCAGAATAGAAAACCTACGACCTAAATTACTCGATCTCAGCCGTAGAAATCCATTAATTTCAACTAGGTTTTCACCGCGCTCGAACTCACATATTTGCGTTGTTGATGAACTGCCCGATGTGCTTGCAGCACAACTGGCGGATGGAAAAAATTTACAATTCATGCCTTTACCGTCGCTAGACGAAGATCCACTGGATGAAAAACATGATGATTTTCAAGAAGCGCTTACAATCGCAATATTGACAGATGAAACATATATTGCAGCGGTGGATGGAATCGATGCAGATAGTGAAGACGCACTTGAGCAAAATCATAAGATTGAACGTGATTTAAAAGATAAGATAAGACATAATCTAGGTATGCCCCCCCGCCAAACGTCAATCGATCTTTCACTATCACAACACGCAAAAAACAATGGGATTTCGCCGTCATATGATCTTCCAGAAAACATTGAAGAGCATGAAGATGGGCGGCATACAGATAATAAGATACAGACACTACTACTACCGGATGACCTCGAACGTAAGTTGAATGCACTTATCACTAAATGTAGGACCTGGGTTCAGGAAACGGGTATTAATGTTTTGTACGCTGCCTTTGGATTTCTTGAATAGAAGGAACCAAATAGTAATGACCGTTGTTTTGCACCACTCCTTCTAATGCCTGTCGAAATTGAGAAAAAACGAACATCGCACGGACTGGAATTCTGGGTGCGAGGAAATGGCGATGACACAGAAACAAACAAAGTACTTGCTGAAAAGTTTAGGCTTGATTACGGGCTTGAGATGCCAACCTTTAAAAATTGTTCAATCAAAGAATAAAGTTACCCCCAATTTTTGGACAGGTGGTTAAGTAAAGATTTTCCGGGTAAAATCCGGTAGAAGGAGTCCAAGAATGGGTCATCAACGGAAGCGTCATTCAAACGAGTTCAAAGCCAAGGTTGCGCTGGAAGTGGTGAAAGGCCTGCAGACTTTGAGTGAGCTGGCTTCTCGCTACTCGGTACATCCCACACGGATCGTACAGTGGAAGAAACGGTTAACGGAAGGCGCTCCCAGCCTTTATGAAGGCAGGAGCCGGATATCGGCTACGTCGGAAGATGAACTGACAGGTCCATTGTATGAAGAGATCGGCCATTTAAAGGTAGAAAATGATTTTCTTTTCTCGCAAAACCCTCTTTACACTCGTCTCGGGCGGTGGGAGAATGGCTCCCTAGCGGGCACAAACCGCAGCACTCAGGAGGCGCGGCCATGGGTACACTTTTTACACTCGCACTTACCTTTGTTCTGTTTATGGGGCTAGTGAAAATTGCCATGATACCCAAAAGAAGCGGATTAGAATTCGGATTGCTGCCTCACTCATGATAACAAATCAATCGCCTCGAATACATTGTCTGCATAACATAAAATCGAAGTTTTAAAGCTGCCTGTATCAATGAAACAGTTCATTGATAAAAAACAGTATGTTTAAATAACATTATTGAGAACATTCATATTTGAGATCAGAAATTCATTTTAAGTGTAAATTTATGCTTCAAGGCATACGCAAATCGTGTTATAATCGTCGGTATACAAGAAGCAGCATTGAGACAGCCTGTGAGCAAAAAGCGAAAAAAGACAAAAGCAAAGGTGCAATCTTCTCCAAATATAGAATCAGGAGTGCAGGCAAGCCCTGTTCCGAAGTTCTTGGAACACACCTTGGTGCATTTGGCTTTCCTATTTTTTCTGATCTCCACCGTATATTTGCCTGCATTGCGGGTACCGTGGTATTTTGACGATTACAACGCGATTCTTGATAATGTCTCCATCCGCACTTGGAATGGAATTTTGCATTTAGTGGCAATTGGCTTCATTCATCGAAGTGTCGTATCTGTGAGTTACGCACTGGATTGGGCTGTTTCCAATCATCTCGATTTATTTGAAGCAGTAGCGAATACGGGAACGCCGGGACGCCCCTCTCCGCTTGTCTTCCATATATCCAGTCTTATATATCACTTCATCGCTGTTTGCGGCGTATACCTGCTGGCGCGAAAGGCAAATCATCTTCTCGTCGGCAACACGGCCTGTTCAGACAACGCTGCCAAATCTGAATCTTGCTCAAAACTCTATGTCTCTATTTTTCCATTTGTTACGGCATTGCTATTTGGCCTGCAGCCAATCAACACCGAGGCTGTGACATACCTAAGCGGCCGTGCCTCGGTCTTGGCAACAATCGAGTATATCTACGGCGTACTTGCATTGCTTTTTGCAGCTGAAAAGTTTGGTGTATTTAAAGACGCTGCAAAGCCCGACTCGAGGCATGACATGGTTTCGGGAGCCCTGGCCCTTACAGGCGCTCTCCTCCTTTTCATTTTAGGAATCGGCACAAAGGAAATAATCATTACCATGCCTGCCGTTGCTTCAATATGGATCGGGCTTGTCTTGTTTCAGCGCCATTCACTCAGAATTGCCCTAAGGCGATTGATGCCTGTCCTTGCATGCGGAATAGCCCTGCTTATTTCTTTTGTTCTTTACAGGATATCAGTAATGGGGAGCATAATAGGCTTCGAGGATGCACAAGTGCGGCCATGGAGCAATAACCTTCTTACTCAAGTGGGGATTATCGCTTTGTATTATTTCCCCCGGCAACTCGGTGTAGGCACGCTGTGCTTGGATCCGGATTTGGAAACTGTCTACAGTATGGTTAATCCCGCATTTCTATCAGGAGCGGTGGTTTTAATCGCTTTCTTGGTGATTGTCTGCTTTGCCATCAGGCGCGCCCCCTTGGTCTCGCTCGGATTGGTTTGGTATCTAATCTCGATCTTGCCCACATCAAGCATTATCCCTCTAAATGATTTGGCTGCCGAAAGGCGCACATATTTGCCTAATGTGGGCTTTTGCTTAGCTTTGTGTGCTTTTGTGATTTATTTGATTTCCTCCAACCAAAGTTTATTTAGAAACCTTAAGGGATTGCGTGTTAGTGCTGTAGTAATCGCATTGCTTTTTCTTGGATTTCAATCCTGGAAGACTTATCAGCATAATCTCCTGTATACTAACAAAGAGGCGTTCTGGCTTTATGCTATCTCTAATGCCCACGTCAAAGACCGCGTCTATTATAACCTTGGTCATTATTATTTGCAGAACGGCGAGCATGAAAAGGCCGTAGATGCATTCAAAGAGACAATTGCCCGCAAAGGCGCGTATGCAATTAAGGCTGCTAACAATCTTGCGATTCTATACATGCAGGATATAAAAGATTACGAACACGCTGCCGAGATGTTCCGGCAATGCATTCAATTGCAGCCTGAAAGGGAGAAATATTGGTCCAACTTGGGAGCATGCTATATCTTATTGCGCGATTTTGATCGTGCAAATGCCTTGGCAAAGTCTTGGCTCGAGTGGAATCCTGATAGTTATTACGCCGGGCAGTTCAGAGCCCAGACCCTGCATTCTCAGCAGAGGCTCGACGAAGCTGAAAAGATGTATCTGGAACTAATGAAAAAGCACGGTCGTCGTGAATTATTGCTAAAAAATCTCGCCAATATCGCCCAGGTAAAAGGAGATGAAGCATCCTTTAAGCGTTATCAGCAAATGCTTGCATCCATTCAGAAGAGAAAAATCTATCGCCCTCCTGAAAATTATGGCGAGTCTCAAATATTTAGACTTGAAACAAACGAAAACTAAGTAACATCGCTGAAATTTATCTGCTGATATATATGCCTATGAATGAGAGATTTTGGCACCTTATACAGGCAAATATAAAGTTATTAGTGCATTTCAGTTCTTCTCTTTTAAGTCTTTTCCATTGGGAATTTCGTTCCTTCATTATTGTCCTTTAATATCTTTTAAATGCTCTGCCAAGACTTCCGCGCAAATCTTGTGCCCCCGCTCATTCCAATGTCCCCCATCGGCGGCCATCACGATCTCGCCTTGGGCTTTGGATTCCTGAATGGCTTCTACAACACCGGGGATAAATATGAAATCCAATTCCTGGCATAGCGATTGGTAGTCCTCGACGTACGGTCTGAAATCGTCGACGCAAAACGTTGCTATGGGAATTGGAGAAACGCGATTTTCAAGCTTTTCTAGCAGTCTTCGCGTGGTTTGAATGGCCTTCTTGTACTCGGGAATGTTCCCATCTTTTTGGCCAATTGTCTTAAAAACATCATTCTGTTTGTCTATCGTTCTGACGTCATAGGCTGAAAAAATCCAGCTAAGAAGCTGAGAGTTGTGGTTGGCAAAATTCCTCAACCAGGGCAATGCTTTAGGAAGGATATATTCGATATCGCCGCTATCCGTGAGATAGGGTCTCCTCGTCCGGTTGTTGTTAAGCGGGCTCAGGCGCTCCAGTGCCACCGAGTTGTTGATAAAATCATTTGAGCAGAATTGCAGCAGAAGCAGGTCCGGCTCAATCGCATCAATATACTCATCGGCAATCATGAATTCTTGCAGAGTACCGTATCCCACCACGCCGTAGGCAAAGATTTCGGCGTTCATCAAATCGCCTAAGTGTGCATAATAAGTTTTATCGTTGGACACATCTTTGGCATGAGTAAAGGAATCACCAATTACGAGTATTTTCGTCTTTTCGGTTTTGGGATTGCCGAACAATCGAAATCCCCGCCCGTCTGTCGACATATCTACCTGATAAGGTGTGCCGCCTGCATCGGCCTTGCTGCCCCGCCAGATATAATTTTTTGCAGCCTTCCAACCCAAACGGTCATCCATTTCGTATTCAAAATGGTCGCGGCCCTTGATATGGCCATAAGCGTGCTTGAGCCTCACTGCAACCTCAAAGGCGGATATGGTGAATAAGAGGGATAGTATTGCCAGCCCGGTATTAACTGCCGCCGGATGTTGTTTGAGTTTTTGAAATAGTCCTTTCATTGTGGAAAACGAATCTGGTTTGAAACAGAATCAAAAAGCTATCTGGGAAATCCGGATTGAAAGCAGTCGCCTGGCCGGGCGCGAATATCTTCTGCTAACAGGCTGTTGCTGATGTCGCTGGAATACTCTACATGGATGCTGATACTGGTCTTCCGCAAAGTTCTCCACATACCCGTGCCCTTTTGTTTCTACGCTTTGCCTTTCTTCTTCCCCTTCTTCATCACAGCCGCAAGAACATCCCTGATGAGCATGTCGCCGTGCTCTTCAAGCCACCGGGCCTCTTTCATGCTTGGCATTTCAGGAATGTCCATATCAGGCATAAGGTCAGAGGGCTGGACTCCGAGAGCCGAAGCGAGGCCGGCTATGACCTCCAGAGTCGGCGATTTATGGCCGTTCTCCAGTTCGGAGAGGTATTTCACGTGGATGCTGGCGGTGTGCGCGAGGCTTTGCTGGGTCATTCCCATGCCCTTCCGCACAGCCTGAAGCCTATTGCCAAACTTTTTTCGGAACTCTAAGTCTCGCATTTCAAGCAGATTAGGCATGGCACCCCTCCTCGGCAAGTTTTTGGCGCTTGAAGGTAGTCTATAGGTTATATATAATAGATTGTAGAATAACCTATGGGCTAAGGTCAACACAAGCCGGTTGGCCGCAAAAAACGCCCGCCCACAGTCCAACGATTAGCATCAATCCGAGAACTGCACCGATTGACAACTTCATTGTTTCTTTCAGGAAATCCTTTGCCCTCTCCAAGCCCATTCACTTCGCCTCATTTTCAACAACCAACTCTCAAACGATCCAGCATCGGAAGATCCTTGCACGCCTCTGATAGAACGCTTGGAGGATGTGTAGCCAAAGGGTTTCCGAAGAGGCACAAAAACACAAACGCCAATACAATCCCGGCTGCAAATGCCAACACGACATGCTTCCAATTCATCCATTGCCCCTCCTCTTTCTGATGATGACCTTCACACGATCTCCAGAGTTGAAAGGAATCTCACGCACATGTGGCCATACAAAACGAAAGAACATGAAATTGTCCGTCCATCTGCTGAGACGACAGTCCTGCAATGTCACTACGTTTCCAAAGATACGCCCCTGAAAATCAAACATACCATCAAATGACAACTCACTATCGCTATCGCGGCGTTTTCCTCTCTCCACAATCAGAACTTCTACATCATCCTGGATTTCAAATGGAATCTCCCTGATCTTTTCATGCTTGAACCTGAAGACAAGCCCGACCTCTTTGCTGTTACCCAAAAGTCCAGAATCAAGTCGCTTGTCGATCAAATCAAAGGTGACAGAATTCGCACCAAATCTGCCCTGGAAGTGAGAAAGCTTTCCTTCAAACTTCAATTCTCTTGCCACTCACTTCCCCCTCCTCATCACGACTTCGTCCGTGCTGATGCCAATGATGTCAGAAACAAGATGCATGTTTATGAAATGATTCCTGGAGCCGTCCTCAGTCTTCTCTTCCACCTCGACCCACTTCATCCAGGGATCGATGTGGCTCAGGATTCCTGTCACAGATTCGCCCTTTTTTTCTACAGTGATTTTTGTGTTGAGCCTGGCTATGAGGTGCTCGCGGATGTGGTTTCTTCTCTCTCCGCTCCCGTTTGCCGGCTCTTCAATCATTCTCATTCACCTTCTTCTTGTTTATTAGATCATGTTCTATCCTGCCGAACCATCCGAAAAGGAAAAAACCGAACATCATAATTACGACACCAATCATTCTTGCTGGGCCTTCGCCAATAACAAATCCGATTGCACCTATTACAATCATTAAGCAGATCGGAATGGCCATAATCTGGACCTTTTTGAGTTCTTCCATTTTACACCCTCTTCTCCCGCTTGATCCGGACAAGCTGAACGTCGAACTGGTCGTGCACCTTCAATTTCTGCCGTTCTACTACTTCACGAGGCACCGTGATAACGTAGGTATGGCCTGTAAGCCATAATCGGCCTTTTAGCCTTATAGCCATACTGCCTCAATGGCGTGGCGTGGTATTTAAGGGTTTGGATAGGCGAATATGTATTTTCAAGAAAACAGATAACTCATGTTATCGATATTATTTTCCATAAATATCGCAAGTCCTATGCAAAATATTATGCAAAGACCTTATCTAGTTCTCTTCGACAAGCGCATATAAAATGCTGATGCATCACTCGTTAGGAATATTTGCTTATTGCCTCTCTAAAGTGTGTTCTTCACCTGCCAATATCACATCGTATATTTTTTGTGCAATTATCTGCGTTGCAACATGGTTCACGTGGCAAAAATCTAGATAGTACTCTTCGTCATTAGTATTACGTCCATCATATATTCCGGACAGATCATGGGAATTTAACCCATTTAACTTTGCATCTTCCAGGCCTTCTTTCAATTTTGGGTATCCTATATCAAATGCTATATCCAAACCGGGCATGATCAATAGCTGATTTTCAGAAATCCATCTTTCGTACTCTGTTGGTTTTTTCAAGGTGAAAACAACTGGCTGTAATAAGTGATAGAACTTACCGTTCCGCTCCACAACATAATTGTTCGCCTTCATTAATGCATTGCAATACCGATCCTTTGCATTCTTGACATTGTTAATTAATTTTTCTTTGTCAGTAATATTCGCAGGCGGTTCATGACTATAGACATCGAACAATATACGCACGGTTGCGCTATGTTCATTGTACTTGAGATAAATACTATGCATCCAGCTTTTGATTTTATTCATTTTACGAGCTCCACCAAAACGATCATCTCCAGGCAACCATCCCCTTTTGTTCCCGTTATAAATAGAGTAGAAAACTTCATTGCATCCATCATAAAAGATGACAATATCACCGCTGCCCACTTCAACTTGAATGAGCCGATCCGTTTGCTGTGCCGCATTCATAGATGGAAATCCATAATTTTCGACTAAATAAGTAGAAGGAAATTCAGAATTAAGCATACGTTGCAGACAACTGGCAATTGTATATTGGTCAGGGACAGATATATTAAATATTGTCGAGCCGCCGAAAAGAAGAACTCTTGCCTTCCAATCTTCCGGGTGGTCGGTTGTTAAGCGTTTTTGACCAACAATGTTTATATACTCACCTGAAAAGTCTTTCGGTACAAGATAGATTGTACCATCGGGATTGCTTGCACCAATAATACATTTGTTTGATTCACTTAAAAATTCATCACAAAAATAGTCAGCATTCTCATAAGGTTTAGGACGGCTTGCACGAAAATCCTTTCGCGAAACAAATTTTATTGGAGGATTGACATTTTCATATATTCGAAATCCTCCTTCAATGAAAATGGAACACATAAGGATACTGAAAGCCGAGATTGCGACGTTGATTAGAATATTGAGAATTTGTGATTTCGTTGGTTTCATTTTTTGCTCATAGAAAGGCATAGTATAATTATGTCTTTCAATGCACCTTCGTCTCCTTATCGCTTGGATGATTCTATATTCGAGAACCGTCAAAAAGAGACTCGGCGAGAGTCAATTTGGCTTTTCATTAGCAAGCCTTTTTGCCTCTAGCATATCTCTTATCCTGTCACCACTTACTTATTTCGCACAATTGCCATTTAACAATTTCATACACATATGTTGCTCTATCCTCTTTATAAGTCCCACGCTCCATTATTTTTCATTCCATAATACAACATAGATATTCTGAATGATATTATTTCATAATTACAGATGTGTCAATAGAACTAATCAGCCGCTCTATGAAGCACTTGAATGAAGTGCTTAATGAACATTGTCAATTTTGATGTATTCATCATATTTGACTGCTCGAATATTTTATTTGGCCTCTTTTCACCCCGTTAGCTGAATTCATCCAGAAACTATCCCTTCTACTTTTCGAACACCAATACGTCTTGAAAATAAGCACCTGGAATCTCTTTCCAATTCCCCTGATAATGTTCTATAATTTTCAGCCCTGTGCTATCAATCAAATGAGCCAATCCTGCTTCAGTCACACCAATCGCACTTTCCGGAATCCTTGTCCACTCGGGTGAAAACCACATTCTTGATCCATGCGCGGAGCTGTTAAAAATCCAGCGCGTTTGCTTAGTCGCATGAAACGCTCCTTCTTGGTCCTTCCTAGATTCAAGTCCATGTCGATAGGTTTCGTCCAATAGAAAAAATGTCACAATTGCCTTTCCATTTTGCTTAAGTACACGGCTCAGTTCGCTGAAGTAAAAAACGGCATCTTCCTCGCCCAAATGAGTCCACACCGACAACGCTAAAACCAAGTCAACACTTTCACTTTCAATGGGCCATCGTGCATGCATTTCAGCCTGCCTGGGAGCATAAAAAGGATTTCGTGTATTGATATGTAGGAATTCGAAATCTACAGAAGAATAATGATCAGAACAGAAGTTGATGTCATCTTTCATAATATCAATGCCAATATATTTCCCTCCTTTTATAAAAGGTTCACATGCAATTGCCAACAAGCCAGTACCACATCCTATTTCCAGTATTTTATTACCCTCATATTTGTCTAGGTGAAGATATATTAATGTCTGGAATATTCCAATTACATGCGCCCATTCTGCATATGCATATTTTCCTCCCCTTCGTCCACTTTCAAAAGGAATTAGACGAATGTTTTTTGTCCTCCGAATATACTTTCGATCAAGTGGAATATATTGCTGGTCGAGCCAGTGATAGTAATATCGGGCGATTGCACAGCGTATTTTATCGAATGATTCCTTCAGATTCATATTATCTCTTTCTTGTCAGAACAATTGTCACTCTTGTATACTTCAAATATATTTGTTTTCAGATATTCTTTTCTGTCGCTTCGCTAGGGCATTATCATACAACTCCATATCCCGAGCATGAACAGACGCGACTTGTTCTATGAAGGCTTCATCAATCTCATCGTCTTGCCTATTTCGGTTTCGGACATTAAGTTTTTGTGGAATAATACTGGCATGCAAGAATTTCCGTATGAAGTATTCAAAATCTTCATTATAATGTTCAGTAATTCCTATGAACTCGAAGTAATCGATTGAAAATCCCCAGAGGAATTGCCAATACATATCTCTAAGTTCAGGGCCAAGGCAGAATCTTTCCATAGACCAATTTTCTTCAATAAACTTACGGTGGAGCGGCGCAGAACTCCGCGAATTGTAACTTCTTTTCCAGTAAAAATAGTGTGATATGATCCTTTCAACAGGGTGCCTCATCCATGTAATAAACTTAATATCTTGCTTATCTGCCAACAGTAAATACTTAATTGGCAAGAAATGGCCATGAATACACTCAATGTTAGCTGGGATTTCTTCTTCGATATTTAGAGCAGATTGTAGTGCGCCTTTATTTCTTTTTAACCTATCTGTATTAACTGGTAAGTCTCCATAGTCTCTGAGGAATTTGCTTTTAAAATGGTTCTCCAACACAGCTGCGAAACTTGTTCCTGCAGTCTTGGGTAAATGTAAAGATATTATCATTTGTCCAGTCTTACCTCGAGAAGCATTTATATTTAATAGCATAGCCCTCATAGGCTACCTACGGATTAGATTATTCGGTAAAAACATCGGTGAGTGTTTTATTAAGATCATTCTCAACGCTCAACTTTGTGCCTTTAAATACTGAATGTAATTATGCAACACTTTATTTGTCTCATCTAGCATCTGCACTTCTCCATGCTCTATCCAAACAACACGATCACAAAGCTCGTGATGAAGTGCGATATTATGAGAAACAAGAACATATGTCTTTTCGGATCGAATCCGCTCTTTCATAATTTCCACTGATTTTTTTTTGAATGTCTCATCTCCAACACCAAGCAATTCATCTATTAGTACAACATCAGGATCTATATTTAAAACGACCGAAAAGCCAAGCCTGGCACTCATGCCAGTTGAGTAGCATCGAACCGGCTGCTCAAAGAAATCTCCAATTCCTGAAAATTCTTTGATATCTTCAATCTTTTTTGCAATATCATCCTGTGACATCCCCAGCAAAAGTCCATTTAAAATTGCATTTTGCCTACCGGATAGGTTTGGAACAAATCCTGACTGAATTGTAAGAAGGCTGACGCTTGATCCATGATTTAGCAGTTCTCCTGAATCTGGAAGGATGATATTTGCCAAAATTTTCAGAAGCGTGCTCTTTCCTGCTCCATTGCGTCCTACCACACCAAGGGTTTCTCCATTATAGAGATCAAAACTCACATTCTTTAAAGCATAATACGTAGAACGTTTGAAAAAACCTTGTATCTGCTTATAGCAAACGTCAACATCCCTCAGTGAGATAACTGGCCGGTTCATCTATACATGACCTTTCGATAAGATTACACAATTTTCGGATACATTCGATCAAATACATGAAGCAATTTGCATCCGACAAGCATGGCGAAGAATGCCACTCCAAAAACATAGATCAGCCTTGAAATATCAGGAAATGATCCATTGATTAGAATGACCCTGTATGATTCGATCAATATTGCTATTGGATTAAGAAAGAAATAGTCCTGGTATGGTTGCGGTATGCGGGAAGGATCATAGAAAACCCCGGATAGGAACATAATAAAAGTCAATGCGCTGTCAACCAGCAGACGAAAATCTGGAACAAACGGTGTGATTGCAGAGAATATGAATGCAAAACCGCATATCAACATTAACTGCAGCAGTATTAAAAGAATTAGTCCCGCCCATGAATATGTTGGCAGATGGCCAACAAAAGCGATGAAAATAACAAGCAAAATGAATACGATCATGAATTTAACTGTATCGGAGAGGACTGCTACTGCCGGAAAAACCAGTTTCGGAACATAAATCCGTTGCAGCAGCCCTGCGTTGGTCATAAGAATATCGCACGAACGGCGTAGGCTTGTATGAAGCCAACGCCACGTAACGACTCCGATCAACAGGAATTCAACAAAATCGGCTGTCCCTCTTTGCAACAGTTTGCCAAACACAATATAAAGTGTAAGCATATAGAAAAGTGGATCTAGAACCCACCATAAGTAGCTTAAATACGTTCGGGCAGTCTGGGAGCAAAGATCTGCATAGGTTCTGAAAAGAACAAGGTTCGCATAGTGCTTAAACTTTGATGTGTTCATTAGTCTAATGCCCAATTATAAACGTATATCTAGCCACCGCGAGAAGCGGTTGCCTTCTGATACTAATATACGTGAATCAGAAATTCCCTCATTCCAGACTTGTATTGTAGATGTCAATAGATTTCATTGGACCAAACTTTCAACAATTTAGCATAATTGAGCCGCGCTTCACTCTGCTCGCCTTGCACAATGACAGATAGATAAAAATATGTAATGGAATAATTACGTTTAGTCTGATAGTGTAAAGACATCTTACGTTTGCTTCTGAGGCACTGTTGCATAGTATTGTAAACACGCCTATTCACTCTTTCAATTTCTCTGAATTGCGTTCAAAAATATATTTCTATTTGAACAATTCATCAACTCTCAAGCGGAAAACTCCTGCATCAATCATGTTTAGAACGAGATGCCATACTGCTGTTATTTGTAGTGAAATACTATTCAACAACATAGCCGGTGAATCTGCTGTCTGCCATTTGCTATTACGCCAACACATTTGCATCAAGAATTGACTAGTGTTATATATAAGCTAGTGTTGTCTAATTCTACCCCAAATGGTCCTAAGCATAAAATTAGGGAGTGTGGAGCGATCAATGTCTTCCCAAATTCAGCAGTCTTGTCCTGTTTTCATAGTTGGTTGTCCAAGGTCGGGAACAAGTGCCCTCGCATGGTCTCTTGCCCAGCATCCAGACTTTTGGACTTCGGCAGAGTCAGACTTTCTATTTGATTTCTTCGGGAAGGGTAGCCTTCGAGAAAATTACCTGCGTGCATACGGCCGGCCGCATCGCCCTTGGCTTAAGAAACATGAGGTTAGCATTAATGAATTTTCCACTTACATCGGCCTTGGTATCGACCAGATGTTTCTCAGCCGCTCAGGAAACAAAAGATGGATTGATGCTACGCCAACCTATACTTTGATGATCAATGATCTTGCTCTTCTATTTCCCAATGCAAAGTTCCTTAATATCGTCCGGGATGGCCGTGCAGTAGTCAACTCAATGATTAACAGCGGATTCGATACTGCCTGGGCAAAAGATTTCAAAGTGGCCTGTGAGACCTGGAAGCACTTCGTCGTTTTGGGGGTCCGCGCTGAAGTTGCACTCGATGACAGATTTCTTAGAATCCACCATGAAGAATTGTTACACGATACCGAAAATGTTCTTCAAAGGATATTTCAGTTCCTTGATGCTCCAATGTGTCCATCCTCCGTCGATTATCTGAAGACCAATCGCGTAAATTCAAGTTATGACAACAAAGACAAAAGCGACATCAAGAAAAGCAAAAATACTGATTCCTTATTCCAGCAGCATTGGAAAGATTGGGATAATCGTAAAATGAAGACATTCTGGAAGATAGCCGGCGATTTCATGCTTACATTCGGCTATCCTCAATCCAGTTCTGAATTCGAATAAACGCTCACAACGGCCGTTCAGGATAGCAATATGCCTCCTAAATGAAAAAGCCTTTTCATTATTTTACATGCTAACATTGATCATATATGAATGATTATCCATACACAGGCGGAACAAAATAGGGTACGTTCTTAATCAAACCATGAAAAATCCTTTCAACTATATTCTCTCGCACGTGCCACGAAAATTTAGGTTATTTTCTATGAACGAAGAGAAAATTAGAGATAAAATTATCGAACTTGGACCCTGGTTTCATCAAATTCAAATTACGGATAATCTCCGAACAAGAGACATTTCACCATCGCCTGGACCTCAATCGAATGACCATCCATTTGACCGCTGGCAGATTTTAGAGCAAGCCTTACCTGATGATATGCAAGGTATGCGAGTATTGGATATAGGCTGTGCAGATGGGTTCTTTTCCTTGCAACTCGCTCAAAGAGGAGCTGATGTCGTGGCTATTGATTACTCAACAGCGATGATTAACAGACTCAATTGGGTTATTGAAATAAAGAATATTAAAAATATCTCAACAAAAGTCGCGAAGATTGAAGATATCGACATTCATGAGAAATATGATGCCGTATTTTTTCTAGCACTTCTTTATCACCTAAAATCGCCGTTGCTAGGCCTAGAGATTCTTTCAAAAATAACATCCAATTTGTATTTAGAGACGGTGATACACGAAGAAGAGAGCATGCCTTATCTTTATTTCAAACCTCCTCAAGAAGGTGTTCATGTTGTTCCTAAGTGGTACCCAACAACCTCATGCGTTATAGAAATGATGAAATTCGCCGGTTTTTCAAATATTACAACGCTGCATGATCCAACACCTAAAAGAGAATTTTTTATTGCAACAAAGTAGATATTTGCAGGAGAAATCATGCTGACAAGCGGTTATCATTCATTTGAAGTGTAGCGTATATAAGAGTTTATCTATTCGATTTTATTATAATCCCTCTTTGGTGATTCTAAATAACACAAAATTGTCACAATCATCAATTCTTTTCATTCGCTTGGAGTTATTAGCCCATTCATTGTTCAACACATATGCGCTTTCTAGTATAATAAATTCAATATCCGCAATATCCATACTTTTCAACTCGTCACCATCTAACACGACAATCTCAAAACTTCCATTTGATATCAAGAATAACTGCGAACAAAACGTCCGCATATGACCAGTCTTTTGTATTAAAACCCCAATCTTACCTTTTTTAACATTCAACATATTTATACGTTCATAGAATTCCCGAGGTGCAAGTCGAAATATTACATCTAATGGCTTATTTATCAACAAACTGTACAGCATTGTCGCTCCATAGATATTTTTCACATTATACTTGCCGGTTACATAATTTTGAGATGATTCCTGGGGAAATCCTTGAGCTACCTTAAATACATCATCTCGCTTGTAGCAGTTAAACGCCTGAAATATCATCAACATAAATATCATCGTAATCATCAATATCAATTTGGGTTTTAGAATATGCTGATTACAGATTTTATATCTATTACATATGAACTCGTGTACTTTTGCGACCATCGCACCTATAACCAAATAATGCATTGATTGATCAAAAAAGTTTATTGAGAATCGAAAGCGACAATGACCCAGTATTATGTTGAAAGGTATATAGATAAATAATAGCGACGCAATCACTCGATCTGATTTGTTTCCATGAATCACTCCGTGCATTAAAAACAAGAACCCAAACAAGACCAGATATCCAAGCGGACGCTTTAACAGAACAAAAGTTCCAAATATGTCATAATTTCTGATTGCGCCAGGACCCATCCAATCCGTAAAATAGTACGCACTAAAACCTTGAATCAACCATTTTATTGAACCCAGAAGAGTTTCTTCTGAATAAGCACGTTTGAATATTGATCCAGATGCCAGATTCATCGCATGAAATGAAAGTTCATCGTAATAAGCCTGGAAGCAAAGATACAAAACGATAACAGGGAGCGATGCAGAATAAAAGCATATAATACGCGTCCATTTTATTTTGTCCTGATAGATATATCTGATAATAAATGGCACGATGAAATAAAATACAACCGACTCTTTTACTAAAAGTGTAAATCCAGCTACAAGTCCTGAGCAGACAGAAAATATTATATCTTTTCTATTATTCCCATGAGATGTCACTGTCAATAATAAAAAAGATAAAATTATTCCAGAAGGCCAAGTATAATCAATCGGTTCACCTGCTGTTCCTATCCATAATATTGTTTCAGGTGATACGGCAAATAGAAATGAGGCAACAAATCCTACATTTCTGTTATATAAACTTTTTCCAAGGAAATAGACCAGAATTATGAACACGGATGCCATACAAGATTGGGCAATAACAATTGCACTCGGGCTAGTTCCAATTAGAAACAATATGGCCGACCATAAAATTGTATAGCCCGGCCTTAACTGCCACCAAGAGGATCCTGCGAAGTCTACTATTCCTGTGCCATTTGCAATATTAACTGCAATTGAAAGATAAAAACATTGGTCACTCGCGAATCTTGCAGGATTACGAATGAATAACAGCAGTGATAGTAGATATAGAAATGCTGGAATATAGACGTTGTCTACATACACTTTGTTTCTGAATTGCCTTAACTGTATACGCATTTTACTTGCCAGCCTGCAACCTCTAAAGTCTATACGATTTAATCATATAATAAACACCCAGGCTTTTCGCTGCCGTCAACTTTTCGCATCCAAATGCAGACCGGCGCTGCCAAAGTCCACCTGTGCTTCTTCGCCCGGTTCTGTTTCCACTCGGCAGACCAATTTTAGCTATTTGGGATACACATGCTGCACATACCGGCTCACGGAGGAATAACTGCCGATGTAGTCGTAATCATCACGAAGACGTTGCCAGATGGTCTGCATTTTTATCCCATCTCGCACCAAGGCTTCGACACGTTCCGCATATGGTTCCACCGTACTGCGCATGTGCCGGGAAGCTGGAGGCGAGCCCAAAATCTGGCCTAGCGTTTTAATATACGGCAAAGGCCGAGTGCTGTCCAAGAAACCTTCGCTTTCAGCCAGCCGCAGATATTTGCGAACCGCATTCCGGTTCAAGCAAAGGCCCTGGCTGGTACCGTGAATGCTTTCCCATTAGTGGGCTTGGTAAATAATTTCGCGAATTTCGTTAACGTGTCGTTGCTCAATGATTTCCTCCGGTTCATCACAAACATGGAGGCAGTCAACACTCCTGCCGCCTGGGTCAAATCCTCCGACAATCATATAATCAAACTAAACAGGAAAATGACCAATTATGGTAAGATCATTCATTATTAATCTGAATATTCATACGCATTCCCTTCAAAGACGAGGGCACCGCAGTGGCACGCATTTTAATATTTTTTAGCCGGTCTTCATAATAAGAGACCTTATCATTATTTCCACGTGCTAAAGCTATGTTTCTTAGGTTCTTAAGAACTAACGTGTCATCACCAAATTTATCCAACAGTTCTAGATATAGTCTTTCGGCCTCATCATAGTCGCCCCCGGTTTGCAGCAATTGGCCTTTGAACCGTTTTGCAAAGAAACTTCCGGGGTATGTTTCAAGCCACTGTTTGGAGAATGCCCATGCTCCTTCATAGTCTTTCAATAGCAGGTAGCAGTTTCCCATATTAATCCAGTATCGTTCATTTTTGGGATCGAGCTCAATACATCTTTTCAGCCAGTTCTTTGCTTGTACGAAATTCTTTTTATCATTCATATATATTCCGGACAAAGCATTCGCTGCGTTAATAGCGAAGCGATCATTAAAATATGATGCTTTCGTAAGAACTGGTATCGCCTTGTCTTTCTCTCCGGATTCAATATAAAAAAGGCCTAAATTGTAATATGCCCGTGGATTTGTTGATGATTTACTAATTGTGTCAGTCCAAAATGCACCTTTGTCACAATATAGAAGATTTCGCTGTACAGTCATAACTGATTGAAAAAGAATAAATGCAGCAGCAATTGCAATAATTGGTTTGGAGACGTTAGATGCCATATAATATTTTCTAAATATGATTTGACCAACATGTATAATCGAAACTGCAAGAAAGATTGAAAACCCTACATTTGGCAAATATGTGCGCCTTTCGGCAGCCAAATCAGATAGCGGGACAATGCTTGAGGTAGGCGCTAGAGCAACAAGCCACCAGACTATGCCTAAAGAAAGCAGAGGTTTACTTTTAATCAGCAAAATAGCCGACATAACAAGGATCATAAGCACTGCAAAACTTATGATGAATCTCGGATCATTGGCCTCCAATACCGGAACAATATATGGATCAAGGCATAGATGAGAGATACCTAATTGGCGTGGTATGTAATACATTACAATGATATAGATTTGGCTGAGAAGATTTGTTTTCCATGGTCGAACTGAAGATTCGACCAATCCCAGATTTCCAAATACGGCAACTCGATATGCTAAAAATACGACAATAAGCAGAAATGAAAAGATGGCCGGCAATAAAATGCGCCTGCATGCAATCCGCCAAGATGTTTGATAGACGGAAATTATGAACGTTACCAAGCCTGCCACAAATGGCAAGGTCACGATGATTTCCTTTGTCCCAATTCCTAGCACAAGAAATATACAGCCTAATGCGGCAAATATCGCACCCCACAATTTTCGGTTGTTTGCGAGCAAATGCGATGGCGAGGCAATGTATCCAAAGTTAGCAGAGGCAAGAAGAAATGCAGACATGCCTGCAACATACTCTAGCGTGGCAAGCGACGACGACCGGCCGGCAAGATATGTCACCGCTTCTGTATTAATAGTCAGCACAGAAAATATAAAGGCTGCAAAATATGGCGCATATCTTAAGATATCAAGATCATTATCGTCATTAATTTGCGAATTGTTATCTTCCTTGCAATAAATAATTTGGTATAAGTATGTAAAGTATTTGAATGAAAACAATACTGTTAATAGATGGATGACAACACTTGTAATATGAAATACAATAGGATAGGCCTCAATATCAAGGCCTATCCGTTGTGATTCTGAGAAAAGCCCTAATTTGATGCTAATTATCCAATCAAATGCATATGTTAATTGGACAATTCCTCTATGGATGTATGAATCAAGAATATGTTTTATTCCAGAAACATCACGAATGTAAGCATTGTTCAAGATGGCATTGTAATCATCAAAGTACCAATCAACAAAAAACGAAGGAATATAGATAATGCATGGAAGCCCCAGCAGGCAAATGATCTGCAAGGATTTATTGCCAAGAATCTCCCTTGATCTGTCTTGCCTGGCCTTAACCGGCAATTGCTGATTGACTTTTCGCCTTGATTTTTTCATGTCTTACTATCAATTACTTTTCGAGCAGATTATCTTTGTTATTTATATATTCTGCATATGTCTCTGCCTGCCTAATTGTCCTTGAGTTCTTTTCGATTGCCTTTTTCAGTCTTTTCTCATATTCTATCTGCAAATCATCCCATTTATTAACCTTTGCAATTTTAAGCAAATTTTGAAGTGCTGACACATTGTTTGCCTCGGCTTCCAGCACTTTTTTATAATAACGCACTGCTTCAGGATAATTGGCTTCCATCTGGAGCGCATTTGCCATTAAAAGAAGTGCATTTATGTTTTGGGGCCTTTGCTGTACCATGCAGCCGCAAGTTCTTTTGCCTTCTCTGTTTCATTCATTAAAAGAAGACTCGTTCCAAGGTTAGTCCATGCCTCTATGTTTTCTGGCCAAATATTAATCATTTGAAGGAAATGCTTGGCTGCTTTCTTGTATTGTTTGAATTGTTTTAGATACAGAATTCCGAGATTATTATAAACATTAGGATTATCAACGTTAATTTTAAGGCTTTTAAGGTACATTGACTCCGCTTTTTTATATTGACCAATATTTTCATAACGGCTTCCTAAATTCGCGAGAACCCTTGGATTATCAGGTGCGCACGCAAGAGTATCTTCCCAGAATTTCGTTTTATCAAGATATAAAACATTGCGATCAACCGTCTTTTTCGCGGCACATATTAGCATAATAATAACAATCCCGGTTGCTAATAATGCCAACCACCTGGCTTTCTTAGAAAGAAGGTATATCAACATGAATGAAATTCCCGCGAAAGATAAGGAAAATCCGAAATTTGGAAGATATGTCCGGCGCTCAGCCACTAGATCATTCAGAGGGATAAAGCTGCTTGTCGGGGAGATTGTCACAAAATACCATATGATGCCAAGAAGGATGATCGGCATTTTCTTGTAAGTATATATTCCTATGGCGAAGACAGTGCATATAATGATAAATGCAAATATGAATGAAGGTTCGAATATGCTTAGAATTAGGGGAGCAACCGGATCTATGCACAATTTGCCAATGAAAAACTCGCGTGGCAAATAATAAAATACAATTACTCCAATTTCTGTCATCATATTGACAGTTCTCGGACGACCAATGGCCTCGTTAATTCCGATAATTCCGCCAAGATTGATTATCCGGTATAGAACAAATAAAATGATCAATCCGCAGAAGAGCATTAAGAACGGCATAAGACGCCTGAACATTGTGCTAAAGCCAAAAGAGTTGTAAATCACAAATCCGGCAATGACTATTGCCATTGCCGGAAGCGTGATAATGATTTCCTTGGTTCCAATTCCCAGCACAAACAACAGAGCGCCACATATGAATTTGAAAATTGCTTTCTTTGGCATTTGAGAAGGCAAAGAAGTATAAGTGCATTTAAAGATAGACGTATCTTCCATTGCACTTATAAAGAAAAGCATGCCATATAGATACTCAATTGTTGCCAAGGCACTTGATCTTCCTGAAATGTAGCTTACGGCTTCAGTGTTGAGGGGATGAATTGCAAATATCAGTGCAACATAAGCAGAAAAAGAGCGCGTGAGTTTATCATTATTGTTGAATTCAAGACTATTAGTTGATAACAATGGCAAGAGCTTAAGGCATAGGAGATAAACGCCAATAACGGCGATAAGATGAAAGAATATGTTCGAGACTTTGTAAACATATGGATATTGCTGGACGGTTGCCCCGGATGGCGTTTTCTTACTGGCCAAATCCAAATAATCGCTAATTGAATAATCAATTGTATATGTTATGTTTACAATGCCACGATGTATGAAATTATCTAAAATATTTGGAATCTGGGATAACGACCTAATTGATTTATTGGCCACGATTGAATGATAATCATCAAAATACCAAGAACCGAGGACAGCAGGTGCATAAACAAAGATTGTAATGACGATTAGAATTGCACAAAGAATATATGTATTAAGATACGAGTCATTTGCACTTGAATTGCCCTGTTCTTTCATCATTGCGCCATGCCAAATACTGCAGATCATCCTACTCGCAATGGTTGTAATTGCAAGATTTCATATTCTGAGTTTCATTTCTATTGGATAATGCATGAGTATCCTGGAATCAATCATTGACGATACTTGTGCGCCTTCCATTCACCCCATTTTTTCTCATACACCAGCTTATTTGCCTCAAATATCTCATTTCTTCTTTCTACGGATAATTTGCTGAAACTTCCAGAATGCTCATGATGAACAAACACATCTTCAGCAATTGCAACTTTGAAACCAGCCAAGCGAGCGCGGCGGCAGTAATCATCATCTTCAAAATATCCGATCTTGAAAGATTCATCCAATCCGCCTATTTCATCAAACAAGCGCCGTCGAAAGGCTACGCAGAAGAATGCCACTGTATCAACATACAACAATTTTCTTGCATGACTTGACGTATACTCACGGGCATTCTTTTGCATATCGTCCATATTCATGTATTCGATGTCAATCTGCGCCTCGTTGCCGCACATGTTGGTTACAGCCCCGACTATGCCCAATTGATCGTCTCTTTCAAGATGGCGGATTAATCCTCCAAGCCATCCTTCTGTTGTATATATATCGTTGTTAAGAATTACCAAATAATCGCCCGTCGCTTCTCTAAGTCCAATGTTATTTCCACCTGAGAATCCGAGATTATCGGCGTTTTCAATCAGTCGCATATTTGGAATTTCCCGCTCGCAGCCCTTCAGGTAATCAACTGTGTCATCAGATGACGCATTGTCAACAACCAACAACTCCCAATTTGGATATGCTGTAAAATTTTTCAGGCTTTGAATGCAGGCTTTGGTCAAAACAAGGTTATTGAAAGTCAATACTATGACGCTGACTTTCGGAAAGCAGGAATGTATAACGTCTTCAAATTGCTGTGCCCGGTTAGTCCAACTATGTCCTTTTGCCCACTGCTGACGAACATGAATGAGATCATGGCTTGAATGCTCGTCCATTGCTGTTTTCAACGCTTCAATAAATTTCTGCGCTGTTTCTGCTGTTCTTATTTCGCTATGCATCCCCCTTAAGTCATGCATATCAGTTGTCACGACAGGCTTCCCTGCAGCAAGATATTCATATGCCTTTATAGGATTCGTGCACTCTGTCAGCTCGTTTATTTTGAACGGAATTATGCATACATCGAAGGCGTGCACATAAGAGGGCGCATCTTCATATGGAACCTCTCCCCAGAAATGAATGTTGCTGAGTTTCTCAGCATTCTTAATAGACAAATCTGTAACTTCACCCACCAAATGAAAATCCCAATCCGGATAAACATTCGCTGCTTCTACTACAAGGTCAATGTCAAACCAGCTGGAGATCGCTCCTAAATACCCGACAACAGGCCTATCTGATGCTATCTTTAATTGAGACGGTTTATCAGAAAAGTGCTCATACTCTACTGCATTAGGTATCATAACTGCCGGGCGTATATCTTTGATCATTTCAAATAGCTTGTCCGCAGTCACTATAACCTTATCCGCAGATCGAATGAGCGCCTCTTCCTCAGAGAGAATATGCCTGCTGTTGTGTCGAAATCCGGCATGATTATCCATGCAATCATACACCAGAAAACTGGAGTCTATGATTTCTGCAAGCGGCCTCCAGAAGGAGTGCTCAACGATGCTTACCGACTGGGGTATCTGCATATCTCTCTTGATCGCCATAATTGCAGTATTCAATTCATTTCGGAGAGCATCACTCATCCTGTTTTCATATATATTCTTTATTGCATTTTTTGTACGCAACTTGATTATGAAGACATTATCAGCAGGACTTTCGAGAATTTCATAATTATATCCCTCACCAACAGGCCGTATAAATCTGGGGGCCATAAAGAAAACGCGGTATCCCTTCTTGCCAAGTTCTTTTGCAATGTGCTGCGGTCTCTGGAAACGAAAATTCCAATCAATAACTGGGAAAACAAAAATATCGCATAAGTTAGAAGGGCCCTGGTTTAGCGCGGGATACTTTGAATGCTTTTGTATAGGAACTGCTGAGACATCTTGGATACTACCTGAATCCGCCATCGCAAGATTGTCGTATTGTAATGCCCAATCAAAATAGCGCCTTTTCAAATCTAAAATGAGCTCCCTTGCAGTAATCACATTCTTACGGAAAAGGCATGCTTCGATTGCTCTTGCAAATAGATTTCCTGCCTTCCACCTTATCGAAGCAAATAGAGAATCATTCAACGAAAGAACGTCGTTAATACATCGACGAAGATGGACAATATCATATTCTCGATTCGAATAGTCATTTCTCAATGTCTTAAGTTGATCATTAAGAGCCAAGATATACTTATTTTGAGATGCAACAGTATTTTGAAGGGTAATTTCATGCGCTTTCTTTTCTGCAACTTCATTTTCCAGCTTGCTTATCTCAAGATTTATATCTTCAAATGCGCTGAGGCCCCCTTTTGAAAATGAAGGAAATGTGGACCAATTCAAGATGGACTTGTTTTGCAATGCTTCATATAGTTCGAACTGGCGTATATTGAGAAACTCCTTAATCTGATCATTATCATCTATTTCGTGATGTAGATCTCGGTCTATAAAGTTCTTTATTACGCCATCTTCCGGCAAACTCAATTTGTCGATTCCGCATGATAGAAGTTCTTCAAAGAGGCTTCTTGCTGCTGCGAGGGGATTAGAAGTGAAATCATCGTAATGGACTATTATCCTAGCCATATCAGCTGAATTCTGCAGCATGGAAAGCGTATATGCCTCCCATAATGCAATTCCTTGATGCAATGGCATCTTATTTCGCGTATATAAAGACATTGCAACTTCAATAGGCGAACGAGAGACTATGATACAAACAGGATTGTCAAGGAATCGCCTCCATAATGGCAAAAGAAGGCACATGCGCGGGTCTTTTATTGCCCAGGGCTGATTCTCGTTCATCTCAGCGACAATTCTTTCAATAGTGCTGTATTCATAGCTTGTTTTTTCTGAGATTAAATTAAGATCCAGGCCGGAGATGTTATTCCAATCGCAATTTACCAGGGCCAACATCCTGTTATTGATATCTTTGACATCAAGTCTTTCCCAAAATCCTTTTTGATTATCATATGAAGCAGAACCAAGTAACTTTTCTGGTCCAAGATATGCGCCCATAAGATTCAAGAGGCCCGAAACTAGCGATGTCCCTGATCGGTGCATTCCAAGTACTAATATTTGCATATTGTCACCACTGGCTTATGAATTGAAAATATCCTTGTTTTGAAGAAAATGAAAACTGACAAAGTCGAACATAATGGATTATGCTTGCTCAAATCGATGCTCTTAACATGGTCTTGAAAACTCCTTAAGTTCCGCCCAAAGCATAATTGGTGGCGACTGTCCATTGGAGGCTTCATGACTTTAGCCAGCCCATATCGTATGACATACGCCCATCATTGTACACGGCGATTTGACACTTCCTGTTTACGCACAAAATAAGTTTTTATCACTTTATCAAGGGAAGATGCAGCATATTCATTTAAAGAAAAGTCATCAGGAACATCAATTGGGCATATCCATATAATCTGGCTTTTTCCTTATCTTCTACAGAACTCAGCAATGCACCGCCAGCCCGCGCTTTGTCCGAGCCTTTGCTGGAATGTTTTCAGGTCTCACTACAATCACCTTTCTTCTACATATGGCGGCTCTGCTTTATATCCTTTTTCAGAACAGCGGGTCTTCAGGCATTTCAGTTGTGAAGCCGTATTCGGCGGAGTTTCCGTCCATCCTGGCATAAGGAGGAGTGTACGGGGCGGTAAAGCACACGTCCGCTTCCGGTATGCCAACCGGATCAGTCCTGCACGAAGAGTTGCGTTACGATCCGGCCGGGGCTGATACCGCAACGAGAGACGCTGACAAGACCGCACACACGACGCTCTGAACAAATCCTCTTCTCAACCATGTGCTTTGCAGTCAAACGTTGCTGAGAAGAGTTTACCATTTTTTGCATTGATCTTCTTCAACACCGTGGCGTCGATGGCTTGTTCCGCAACAATGTGACGAAGACGGCGATTTTCTTCCTCTAAGGCTCTCAAACGTTTCGCTTCCGAAACATCGATTCCGCCAAACTTATCCCGCTAGCGGTACACTGTACCCTCGGAAACTCCGTAATGGCGGTACACAGATACAATACGCCTGCCTCGACTTCTTTCAATATCCTGATGATTTGCTCCTCGGAATAACGTTTCCTGGCCATGATGCGACTCCTCTTCGGCATTGTGCCAGAAATCCTCTAAATCATCCTGGTACTAAATTACAGGTGCAGGTAGGGTTAACTGGGAGTTCTATGTATTGAGCACGGATTTGATTAACGAGAGGCTGGGGGATGCGAAGAGCGTGGGATTGGGGAGGCTTAGGGGCTGGCTGGGGCGGTGGGGTATGATGGTCTCAAAAGCGAGATAGACTCGGCTGCGGACGCTATTCAAAAGGCGAATAATTTGCGCTAGTTTGCGATCTCTGTTGGTAGCTTATTGGTTACTTTGAGGTCGGGTAAGAAGTGGGGTTGGTGACCTAACTCTAGTCTTATCAAGTGCCGGCACACGGGCTCGAACCGCGGACCTACTGATTACAAATCAGTTGCTCTACCAACTGAGCTATGCCGGCGTGAGGGAGAAATGTAGCGGTATGAGCCCCGGCGGTCAAAACCGCCCGGGGTGTCTCTGCAACAGGCGATGACCGGACGGCGCGCCATAAGGAGCAGGCGGGATTCGAGGCCGAATCCATGATTCATTGGGCATTTGTGAGTCAATAAGCCGTGGCAACCCGGATGCCATGTGAGTGGTGTTTCTCTAAATCCGAAGCCCCGAGTTTTCAGGAACGGATGCCGAGACTCTCTTCGAGCAATTGGCGCTGATGGATTGAGGCATACAGCCCTTCACGCAGGATCAGCTCTTCATGCGTTCCGCGTTCGACAATTCTTCCATCCTCAAGCACGATGATCGTATCGGCGTTTTTAACAGTCGAGATACGATGTGAAATCAGCAGCGTGGTGCGTCCGGACATCTCACGCCGTAAGCCTCTCAAGAGTTCTTCTTCGGTGTGGGTATCGACCGCCGAAAGGCAATCATCCAAAAGCAGAATAGGCCGGTTCAGGATTAGCGCGCGCGCAATACCCAACCTTTGCCGTTGCCCGCCGGAAAGCGTGATACCGCGTTCGCCGAGCATCGTCTCATAACCTTTGGCAAAGGTATCTACTTCAGCATCCAACTGCGCCGTACGTGAGGCCCGCAGCATCCGCTCCTCAAGTTCCTCGGATGGCGATCCATCTTGGGGCAGTCCGAAGAGAATGTTATCCCGTATGGATGTGGAGAAAAGAAATACATCTTGCGAAACATAGGCAATCTGTTGGCGCAACTGCTGCAACGGAATCGAGGTAATATCATGCCCGCCGATAAAGATTTTTCCCGGCTGCAAAGGGAAATAATGCAGAAGCAAATTGACCAGTGTCGATTTGCCGCAGCCTGTCGGCCCGATAATGGCGATGGTGCTGCCCGCTTCGATTTCAAGATCGATATCCTGCAACACAGCTTGTGTGCTGCCCGGGTACTGGAAGGTCAAACGGCGAATATCGATGCTTGGCGGTCCGAGGATACGTTCGCTGGTTTCCGGGGGATCATGCACAAGCGGTTCGGTCTGCAAAATCGTATCAATGCGCTGCCAAGAGACTGTCCCCCGAAACAAGACATTCATAATCCAGCCGAAAGCGATCATGGGCCAGAACAGCATTAAATAATACGAAACATATTGCCAAAACTCGCCCAGAGTCATGGCTTCGTTAATTGTGCGGTAGCCTGCCGCCAAAAATAAAATGGCCATGCCGAAACCGCCGATAAAACGCATTAGCGGCCATGCAATAGCCCGGACTTTTACCATGGCTAGATTTTGATCGAGATAGGTTTGATTGATTTTTTTAAAACGTTCCGCTTCGGCCTCTTCCTGAAGATACGCCTTAACGACACGGATTCCGGAGAGATTCTCTTGGACATGAGATGAGAGCGTGGAATATGTTTCTTGAGCCAACATGCTCAGCCGGTGAATGATCCGGGTCCAGTAGTTTACCGATACGCATAAAACAACGATTGGAATAAGAACCGCCAAGGCTACCACCGCATCGCGGGCAAACATATAAGAGAGAACCAAGATTACAATCCAGATGGTCTGCGCGGGATACATCAAACCGGGCCCCAAGAGCAGCCGGACCTGTTCGATGTCGCTGGCCGAACGGGTCATGAGGTCGCCGGTGCGTGTATTGTGAAAGAAACTCGGAGTGAGGGCGGTCAGGTGCTCGTAAAAGGTTTGGCGCAGATCCCGCTCCGAAAAACGTGAGGCGCTGATAATGCAATAACGTCCGCCAAAAAGCGCGAGCGCCGCCAATATGCCTACAAACAGCATTGAAAGAATAAAAACATTTAGGGTTAGATTTTCAGGTTCGGGTTGCAGGCCCACCAGGGGCATAATTACGTGCATGCACAAAAGCAGCACCCAGTCGGAATTCCACAAATGCAAATATTCTGTATCCCCGCCCAGGTGATCGACCAGATGACGAATGATCTTTGGAGCCTGCATTGTCATCAGGCCGTGGATCAGGACAAAGACCATGCCCAGCGCAATACGCCATGAGTAAGGCTTCACAAAGGGGTACAGGCGCTTCAAACGGCGGACAGACGTCAAAAAGGAAGTGGAATCTGAACTCATAAACCGCAGACTACCTGTGAGTCCATAGTACGATCAACGATGACCGGGAGAGAATGAAAGATGCCTTGTTGCATCTTGCCATTCGGCCTTAGGCGGCTTGCACGGCTTGCGGGTCTTTTTTGTCCGTACGTTTTGCCAGAACGCGGGGCAGAGCGCCTTTCCGGGAAGCGAGAGATTTTTTGGAGCCGAATCCCCAAGAGAGCAACCGCATTCCGGCTCGTGCCTGCCGTTTGAACTGATCCCAACTGTTTACGCTTAAAAGCCGGCGCACGATATAGCCGGGCCGCATATAAAAAGATTTGTATCCGGCCTGCAAAAGCTCGATAAGTTCATCGCGGGATAATTTTTCATCCCAAACACGAGGGACAAAATTCTCATCCATTTCCGCCGCAAATTCCTTCCAGAAATCGCGCTCATAAAGCCCCTCACGTAATGCGCGGGCATAGAGTTCGGTTGCGGGGAATGGAGTGGTAATCGAGATATGTACGAAATCAGCGGCCAGATTGCGGGCAAAATCCAAAGTCTCTTCCATCTGCTCGCGCGTTTCGGTGGGATTACCCAACATAAAATAACCGAGCGTGGCAATGCCCCGGTCCCGGGTCATTTTGAATACACGTTTGACCTTTTCCAGGTTCAACCCTTTTTTAAGAACCTTAATAATCTCTTGATTGCCCGATTCCACCCCGAAATGAATCCGTGTGCAGCCCGCCCGCTGCATGGCATCCAAGACCTGTTCATCAATCGTATTCACGTGCGCCCGGACATCCCAATGCAATTTAATGCCCCGATTTACTATTTCATCGCAAACTTGTAGCACGCGGTCTTTGCGGATCGAGAACGTATCATCGTAAAAAAAGATTTCTTTGATGCCCATTTCCTCGCAGACCGCCATCTCATCGACAACGCTTTCGGCTGTGCGGTAGCGGAACTGTTTGCCGAGATGGGGCCGGTCACAAAAGATGCACTGCATGGGGCATCCCCGGCTGGTCATCATGGTCGTGATCGGTGACCGTTGGGCCAGAACGGAGGTATATCGTGATTGAGGGATCAACTCCCGGGCGGGGAAGGGGAGTTTATTGAGATCGTCATGCAACGGAACGAGCGCGTTTTTAAACACACGTCCATTACGCTTATAAGCAATCGAGGGCACCAATGCCAAGTCTTTCCCGTTCGCCAAGGCGTTAATAAGGTGCGTAAATGTCTCCTCGCCTTCGCCAATAACCAAATAATCAATCTCCGGCAATCCGATGGTCTCTTCCGGATAGATATAAACATGAGGGCCACCGAGGACGACGGGAATCTCAGGATCAACATTTTTGACCGCCCGCGCCGTCAAAACCACATCGATCAGTGTGAAGGTCATGGTCTGAATTCCGACCAAATCCGGTTTCCGGCGGCGAATCTCCTCTTCAATTTGCGGATAGGTCAGACGGTCGACATGAGTATCGAGGACTTCCACCTCATGATCGGTGTTTTTTTTCAGATAGGCCGCGACATAGAGAAGCCCTAAAGGGGGGTATAAACCGCTCTCTTCGTCTACCACGCTGGGCACATTAGTGGTGATCATATTGGCGTCGGGCGGTGAGATGAGTAGGACTTTCATGACGCTCCTGCGGGTGATGCCGTTTTGTATACTTTACCAGGTTAAATAAATCGTGCAATCGCGGCCACCCACCGATTTGGAACCTAGTAGCATTTTGACGCGGTCTCCCGGGCAGTGTCCATGGAAACCGGTAGTTTGAATCATATCAATGAGTTGCGGATGGTTCCCGACGGAAATCCGTATTCGTGAATGAGCGGCGGACGATAGGCGGACGCTTTGCGATTCGGTTCAAATCATGCGTGGATGTTCCAGAATTGCGCAAACGACCGAATAGAGGGCATGCAACGGCGATGGATGGATGCGTTTGACTCGGGGCACTGCGATGACAGGTCTTAGCTCTGTTGCGTCACCAACGCGTGACAATTCGATGCAGCATTCCCGTTCATGAATCCACTCCCAGCATTGGCGCTCGGTCGGCAAAAACAGACAGTCTGTGATTTCACCGACTTCAACAACCTCATCGAACCTGTCATCGGGGAATGAAATTTCGAACACTAAGAGTGGCCTTTCCGGATGGCCGTTACCTTCGCCGTCCTGCACAATGGCCCACACCATACGTACGTTTTCTTCTCCGGTGCTTGGATCCACATGCAAGACCCAATCACCCTCAGTTGGTTCCCAAATGAAACCCCTTGAATAGGCGTGTGAGACCGACCGCAACTTTCGAACCAAAGGCAACAATGTCTTGAGGTTATCCTCCAAGAATTTCCGTTGGCTTGGAACAACCGGACGCTGCCGTTGTTGCGATGCGCTGGATTCTGCGTTCTTTTCCATATCGTGGTTTGGCGTATCGGACGAAATCGGTCCAATCGTTTAAATCAAGTACTAGCGGCAACTTGCCGAGAATCAGTAACACAAAAGGATAGCAATGAACGATGGGAAAATTCTTGTTGGAGCGCAAATCCGCATCTATCTCCAGGGATGCTGCCTCTGAAGATGAGGAACTAGCACTCTATATAGATCGTATCATAAGCATGGCCACTAAGGATCGTGTTACCGTGGCTTTGGTGTTGTGTAGAATAGACGATCCGGGGTTCTTGCAGGATGATGCCGATTCACAGCCTTCGAGTTGGATACTGAAGGCGCTTCGACAATTATTTTTGGATATAAGCTCCCACGATTGGTTTTTTGTGCAGGATATTCCTTATGGGTTTCTCTCGGTGATTGCAGATAAGCCGCGTGACCGTGTTGAATTTGAGATTCGCTATTTGCATGAAACCTGGAAGAATCTATGCAAATCACAGAATCCATTTCCGGCGATATCCTGGGGAATGGCCATGGCGCCCGATGATGCAGCGGATCGGATTGCGCTAATGCGGGCCGCCGAGGCTTCATGGTATTTGGCCAAGCGGAATGGCGGTGGTCGAATCGGAACCTATATTCCCAAAGAAACCGTACGCACCGAATTGGAATTACAGCAAACGCAATATGAGCGGTTACAGGAATGTGCCGAGCGTGAGGGTGTGGAAACCGGTGAGTTGATTCAGGAAGCCGTGGATATGCTTATCCGCCGCAATACAATGCAAACGTGCCGTGTATAAACAGCCGCGCAGAATCTCATAACGTCAACCAGATTAGAGATTTTCCGGATTCAGGCCCTCAAGTTCCGGGATGATGAATCGCCCATCTTTCCGAATCAATTTACCGTCGCATTCGATCTCCCCTCCACCGGTATCTTCACGTTGAATGCAAACCAAATCCCAATGCAAAGCCGAATGATTGCCATTTGGGGCCTCATCGTAACAAGCGCCCAAGGCCATATGAAACGAACCGCCGATTTTTTCATCAAAGAGTGTATCGCGCATTGGTTTTGTGATTTTCGGATTGACGCCAAATGAAAACTCCCCGACATAGCGCGCCCCATCATCCACATCCAAAACCTCATTCAATTGGGTTGTATTGTCTCCGCATTGGGCATCAATCACTTTCCCATTTTTGAATTCCAGCCGAATACCATTGTAGGTGATTCCTTCGTGCACGCTGGGGGTATTAAAGGTTACAACGCCATTGACTGAGTCTTTTACCGGGGCGGTAAAGCATTCTCCATCGGGAATATTATGTTTGCCCGCGCAGGGAACGGCTGGAATGCCGGTAACATCGAAATGCAGGTCGGTGCCGGGGCCTTTGAGGTGAAAGGATTTTGCATCATCCATCATGGCTTTCAGTGGTTTTAGGGCCTCTGCCATTTTTGGATAATCCACACAGCAAACATCGTAATAAAACTGCACAAACGATTCGGTTGAGGTCTCGGCCAACTGCGACATCGACTCATTGGGATAACGCAGCACACACCAACGCGTATGTTTGCAGCGTTGCTCGAGATGCACCGGCTGCAAAATGTAGCGATTGTGCCAGTCCAATCGTTCTTTGGGGACATCGGCCATCTCGTAAACATTATCTGCACCCCGCAAGGCGATGTAGCACTGAAAACATTTCATCTGCTCCAGCATAACTTCGCCCATATGCTTCACTGTTTCTTCTTTAGCCCCTAAAAGAAACTTCCGGTGCAAAGATGGTTGGGAGTAATTTACGACGGGTACCCCGCCGGCCTCGGCAACAGCAATTGCGACGGCTTCCACCAATGGCCGGGGTGTGAATCCGAACGATTCGATAAAGACTGCGTCTCCCGGTTGGACTTTTGTCGAGTACAAGACAAGAGTTTTTGCTAATTGTGGAATTCGTTCATCGTAAAACATGAGGTGATATCCTTCTGGTTAGTCGTCGTGCCTTACCAAATCTTATATAAGCGCCGGATACCGGTCTTTTCACCACGAGCGTTTTTACCTTCGTATGTCTCGTGCAATAGCTCAAGGCTGTTTAGGTTTTCCTGAACCCCCAACCGGAGTGTTATAGGGTGGTTTTTCTCATTTGGAATCTGCAGATAATACCGCACACCCCGCCGTTTAAGTTCCGCTACAACTTCTGCCCATGGGTGGTCATAGAATGGCAATAAATCCCAGTCGTCCAAATGTATGATATTTAAATCCCGCCTGAAGACGTGGTAGCGGTTTTCATGGGTTAGTAATCCCGTTCCGCTTTCCAGGTTTTTGTTGATATACCGCCACATATCGGCATCGGCACGGCCAACAGCGCGGTAAAACGATTCGGGCGGTGAATCGGCCAGCATAAGCAGACTGAGACCCGCTTCACGGGCTTTGGGACCTAATGAAGAGAAGGCCACACCTGGACAGATACCGGCCAACAAAAGCACCGCTGCTAATATGACTGAGCCGTGTTTATCATTGACCGCATTGAGAACCCGTGCGCCGAAAAAAGCGGCCAACGGAAATAATGCAATCATGTGATAAAGATACAGTCCGCTGATGACATATCCGTAAAACAACACCAGTGACGCATAGAGGCCAGCCACGGCGTATAACTTCCACGCTTTGTGCCGCCAGCCCAGCAATGCTCCCGGCAGCGCCAAGCCAAGTACCAATGGAGCCCATTTCCACCAAAATGCCTTAAAGAAAAGAGGCGTGCCTGCAATGCGTTCAATGAAAGTGTTACCGACCTGGGCTAAACCATCACCATTGCTGGTCCATTCAACCTGGCATGATGCCAGCACATTGAGATCGATATGTTTGCCGCCGAATATCTCCGGAAAAAACGCGTATACCGGATTGCCGGTTACGATCCAGTTGCGGATATACCAAGGCGCAGCCCAAGCGATACCAAGTAAGAGAATAGAAATCTGTGGAACCCATGCGGGCGGTTGTGATGGTTGATGTTCTTGGCATGGGACTTTATGAAAATGAGAAAGAATGACCGCCAAACCAAGCGGCGCCCAAACAATCCAACCCATATAGTTGATTTGCGGGAATGCCGCTGCAATCAAAGTAACCGGCAGCAACAGCACCCAACTTCTTTGGCCCGGCTGTGCCTTTAAAACTGGGCGTAGAAGAGCGAGGAACGCAACAGTGCCATACATCACAAGCGAGTAATCACTGCACCAAACACTATATGTAATAGCGTAAGGCATGATCCTAAACGCAAGCGCGCTTAAGACGGCCACATCCTTGCGCCTGTAAATGCGAAAAACCAATGTGTAGAGAAGAAGCGTGGTTCCTAATCCGGCCAAAGGCATCATGGCCTGGCCGTAGGCATCGGTCCAAACGCCATAAAGAAGCGCCTGGGAAGCCTGAAGTACGCCATACAAATGCGGATAATTCGCTCCCAAACCTAGACCGACCTGCAGTTGTACCAGAACAGGGAAACCGCCCTGTTTGTATGTCATTTCGGCGTAATGGATGTAGTAAATCAGCGCATCCCAATAATCCACCGGGAACACCAGCGAATGAAAGAACATCCAGGCGGAAATGATGCCGATCAGCACCCAAGCAGTTTTAACCATCCAAGATGGTGTGGGCTGGTTGTTCGTGGATTCCGGCTGCGGTAAGTCCTGATTGAGGGTTAAAGAGATATGCAGCCAGCCTTTTCGCCCCAGTAACCATAAAATTCCAACACTGCAAATAAGCACTGCAAGAACCGTCCAGCGCGACAACAAAAAGAAGGTGGCCAAAAGGACCAGCGGTGTGGAGGTGATCGCCGCACCAAGAACTGGGGCGAGGGTTAGCCATTCGATCCAAATAACGTGACGTGGAACACCGAATGTTTGGCTATGCCGCAATGGCGTGCGGCCATAAAGAGCCCATAGCGCAATCCATCCCACTATTGCCCAGGGCATCCAGGCTAACGACAACAGAATCGTATGCGGAATCAGCCGGAGCCACGCGCCCCATGGAAAATCTCCGTGGATGATGATGCGAAACAGGCCTGGCAGTATTTCACGATAGAGCGGTTTTCCGAGAGGGTGGAAGGCCAAGAAGACAAAAAGCACAGCACCCAGCCAGATACCGGGAAGAAATTGAGACCAATGCTTGGGGGCCGTTTCTTTCATGCTTTGTGATAGTGACGTGCATTTGCCTTGCCGTCCACTCCGCCAAATGACCTATGCCTTGTCTTCCGGACGGAACCGCATTTTTGCATAAAAAACAGCCCCGGAGTTATGGCTCCGGGGCAATCGTAAAAGCATAGCATGATGCAATGCCATAAAGCTGATGTTGTTGTCGATCAGGGCAGTTTTGCCAGTGATTGTTGGATCAATTCATCGGGATACTCGTAATCCTCAATTCCACCTTCCATAAAGCGGCCGTAAGAAGCCATGTCGAAATGACCGTGGCCTGAGAAATTCATCGCGATGACCTTTGATTCACCCGTCTCTTTGCATTTCAGGGCCTCATCAATTGCCACGCGTACGGCATGGCAGGTTTCCGGGGCCGGAATAATGCCTTCGGTTTTGGCAAATAACAGTCCGGCTTCAAAGCACGAAACCTGATGCACGTTGATCGCTTCGATCAATCCGGCATCGATACAGGCTGAGATTGTCGGGGCCATACCGTGATAGCGTAGACCGCCTGCATGAATTCCCGGCGGCATGAAATCGTGACCGAGGGTGTGCATTTTTAAGAGCGGTGTGGTCATAGCCGTGTCGCCAAAATCGTAAGCGTATTTGCCACGGGTCATGGTCGGGCAGGCCGCTGGCTCCACACCGATGATTTTGATGTCTTTGCCGCCGAGCTTGTCGGGAATAAATGGGAAGCAGAAACCGGCGAAATTACTACCGCCGCCCGCGCAACCGATAAGAATGTCCGGATACAGACCAACCATCTCGAACTGCTTTTTCGTTTCCTGTCCGATAATGGTCTGTTGGAGGCAAACATGATTCAACACGCTGCCCAGTGAGTATTTTGTGTCATCGTGTGTTGCGGCATCTTCGCACGCTTCACTGATGGCAATACCCAATGAGCCGGGGCAATCGGGATCCTTTTCCAGAATGGCCCGGCCGGTGTTGGTTTGATCGGAGGGGCTTGGATAGATGGTTGCGCCCCAACTGTTCACCATGAATTTGCGGTACGGTTTCTGCTCGTAACTGACTTTGACCATATATACCGTACATTCGATACCGAAACGTTGGGTGGCATAAGATAATGCGCTGCCCCACTGTCCAGCACCGGTTTCGGTTGCGATCCGTTTGGTTCCGGCGACCTTGTTGTAGTACGCCTGGGCAATCGCTGTATTCGGTTTATGGCTGCCTGCCGGGCTGACCGATTCGTTCTTATAAAAAATCTTGGCAGGCGTGTCCAAATATTTCTCAAGTTGATCTGCACGGATGAGGGGGGAAGGACGCCAATTCGAAAGCTCATCAAGTACAGGTTCGGGGATATCGATCCACCGTTCCTGTGACATCTCTTGCTCTAAGAGATTCATTGGAAAAATAACCGACAGAAGTTCCGGCCCGGCCGGTTCGCGCGTCGCCGGATGTAAAGGCGGCGGTAGTGGTGTAGGAAGATCCGCTGCGATGTTGTACCACTTTTGCGGAATGTCTTCCGGTGACAATAGGATTCGCTGTTTACGCATTTTTTTCAAATTCCCCCTTCGGAATAAAATCGAACCATAGACAAGAATATGGGCGTACGCCGGGCTCGGCAAGAACAGAGAGAAACCGGCGCTGGGCCTAGCGTATCATGATTCATACGGAATCCCAGCAGGACAAATTCCCGCCACAATGTGTGACTTGAGAATCGCCAATTTATGGCATTAACGCATTGATTCGTTGATCACTCGGCACGTGCCGGGGGATCAACCGTCTGATGGGGTATCGATGCGCCGACCGCTATGCCAGCTTTTATGCGCGGCGTGAAGAATCCGTAAATTGGCAAGCGCCGCTTCAATACCAGGTTCAGCCGTTATGCCTTCTTTAAATACATGGCTTGCGTATCGGGCCTGCTCTAAAAAGGGATTTCCCGGCTCATAAGTGATTTCTTCGGTTCCGGTCTCGCCAAACGCTGTCATGACCGGATTGCCCCCTCCTGGCGCCGCGATGTGCAGGCATGCAAGATTGCCGTTGATTTCCACCGGATTCTGAGGCGGAACGGTAGCAAAACTAATTTCAATCGATACCAGCGGTCCGGAAGAAAAGCGTAAAGTCAACAGAGCCGTCTGATCGGTGGCCGATCCGGCCATCAAGTCATCGCGCGCCTCACATGAGACAGACTCAATCCGGTCATCAAACAGCCATGAAAAAAGATCACAGGCATGACTGGCCAAATCCAGGATTACGCCACCGCCTAATTGGGCATCCGGCCAGTGCCGCCAACTCCGCTCGGTCACAGGATGCGTCTTACACATTTGGAACCGTCCATGGCTGATCTGCCCCAAGTAGCCGGTTTGGATTAGTTCACGGGCTTTGCGGTAGACGGGATTATGCCGCATGACAAAGCCTGCTAAAAAAGGAATCCCGCTGTCTCGTACAATCCGCGCGATTTCTTCGCCGTCGGACAATGTCCCTGCCAGAGGTTTTTCGCAAAGGATGGGCTTCCCGGCTTGAATAGCGGCTTCGACACCCTCCACGTGCAGATGGTTGGGAGTGGCGATATAGACTGCATCGACCTGCTCATCGGATGCCAATGCACAAGGATCGTCATAGGCTCGGCAGGCCAACCCCGGTGTACTGAAACGCTCCGCAAACTCACGGGCGCGCTCCAACCGGCGGTTGTGAACGGCCACAATCCGCTCTTGTAGATCACCGCGGAGAGCAGCGGCCATTCGCCGGTTCACAAAAAAGCCTGCACCAAGTACGCCCCAGTTCATATTCCAAGTCTAACAGGCAACCGGATTACGGGGCATCCACCCCAATAACCCTGTAATGCCGGAAAGTCCATGTGCAAACTAACAACCTTGAATCATGGTAACGCTGGATTCCATAAAGGACGCGCGAAAGCGCATTGCCCCATTTCTGTATCATTCTCCATGTGCGCCAACCGAGACACTCTCTCACCAATTGGATTGCCGGGCGTACTTGAAACTCGAGAATTTGCAGATGACCGGCGCATTCAAGGAGCGAGGTGCGCTCAATAGACTTCAGCAACTTTCGGATGAACAAAAAGCCAAAGGCGTGATTACCGCCAGCGCCGGAAACCACGCCCAGGGCCTTGCTTATCATGCTCAAAGGCTGGGAATCAAAGCCACGATTGCCATGCCTGAGGCTACTCCGCAAAACAAGGTCCAGAGTGTACGCCGTTTTGGACCGGATGTCGTTCTTCATGGCAAAAACTTTGATGAGTCGTTTGAGGAAGCCGCCGCTCTTCAGCAACGGCATGGTTTTACGTTTGTTCACCCCTTTGATGATGAAGCCGTGATTGCGGGGCAGGGCACCATTGCTGTTGAAATGTTGGAAGATGTCCCTTTGTTGGATGCGATTGTGGTTCCTATTGGCGGAGGCGGCTTGATTGCCGGTGTTGCCACAGCGGCCAAAGCCCTGAAGCCGGAAATTAAGATTATCGGTGTTCAATCGCGCCAGGCCTCAGCCATGTATAGCGCTGTCGGCAGCGGACATGTAATGCCAGTGCGGCCGGGCCCCACTATCGCCGATGGCATTGCAGTGAAATCGCCCGGTCATCTGACATACCCCATTATTCGAGATTTGGTCGATCAAATTGTCCTTGTTGATGAAGAAGAGATCGCCGCTGCGGTGTTATTGCTATTGGAGCGGGAAAAGACATTAGCCGAAGGAGCCGGCGCCTGTCCGCTGGCCGCCATGATGTACCGCGAGGAACTGCAGCTGCAAGGCAAGCATGTGGCGATGATTATATCCGGCGGCAATATCGATATGACCTTGCTTTCCCGCATTATTGAGCGGGGTATGGTCAAGGATGGCCGTATGGCCCGCCTGCGGATCGAACTCTTCGATATCCCCGGACAGTTAGCGCAGACTTCCAAGATTCTTGCCGAACAGTCGGCCAATGTGTTGGAGGTCTATCACAACCGTTCATTTCTCCCGGCCTCTATGGGAAAAACCTACCTGGATGTGACCCTAGAAACGCGCGGGCCGGAACATGTAGAAGCGATTATCGCCGCGCTTGAAGAACAAGGTTATAAAACCCACATCCTTTCCAAAAATTAATGTGATGCAAGGCAGATGAGTCTCTTCGCGATGGTTTTGGTCCATCCATTACGAGGAAGTGATTTCTCACCGGTTAAGTGTTTATTGCCAGGTGCCAAAGAATCCTGCTTTTTGCCTAATTGGCTCAATATCTGCTGGATCTTGAGCTGCGTATTAATTTCTAAAAACACAGTATGTGGCCGATGATATTTCTAAATTGCCCCTAAAAGTACTATTCCGAAATTATAGATCGGGTTAAAATCCGTGCATCAATTATTAAATCCATATAAGCATCATAAAATTGCACCAAGAGGGAGGAGATTATGAAAAACATCAGTCTTTTCTTAGGTTTGTCTGTTTTATTCGGCTCATTCGCGATTCCCGGATACAGTCAAATTCAAATTGGCGGATTGCTCCGGGATGAATTTGCCTTGGGGCTTACGCCGCCGATCAAAAGCGCGGGCATGGGCGGAGCCTATGTCGCAGTGGATCGGACACAATCGTATAATCCGGCGGCCTTGTCTGTTGTGGAGCAGCTCGAAGCCGGGTTGACATACGGCATTTATGATCTGGATGAAGGCCCCACGACCCATCGTGGCCGTTTGGATGCCATTGCTCCTGTCCCTTATTTGGGCGGCGGAGCGCGTATTATGTTGGATGGCTTTGCCAGCGATGGTGAAGGCGAAACGCTGCTTCCGGGCGACCTGCCGGTTGAATTCGACAGCACGACACTGGGACTGCAATACGGCAGGAACATCACTGATTGGCTTGCAGTCGGATTTGGCGGCTATCCCTATGAAACGGCCCATATCGACCTGATTACACCCGGCGGTACGATTGAAGGTCAAGCGATTTCACAGGTGGGCAGTATTCAATTGGGGACAATTCTGCGCCCTCATGAAAAGATCAATGTCGGCGGACAATTTATTTATATCCGCGACGATTTAGAAGTCGATTTTCCCGCTGGTGGTGGCGAAAGCGGTGACTATTTCAATATTCACTATTTCGCGCTGGGTGTTGCTGTAATGCCATTCGAGGGAACCCTGGTCGCGGTGGACTATTGGAACGGCGAGATCGAAGGCCATGTGGATACATCGACGAATTTTGATCAGGATATTGACCGTTGGAATTTTGGTATCGAGCAACGTGTGCATGAAAAGGTTTATTTGCGCGCCGGTTCAGATAATGGCGGTTTGACGGCTGGTTTTACGGTCCGCTTCAACGATTCAATTGATCTCGACTATGCGTTCATCAATGAAGAACTTGGTGACAAAGCGGATGTGTTTGGCGAGACGCAATTTCACGGCGTGGCGTTGATATACCGGTTCTGATTGAATGCCAATTGGCAGGTGTGAACGCTAAGAGTTCATTATATCGACGGCTTGTTTAAGCGATTCAAGCAATTCTTTTGCGATGTTTCTAGGCATCAGCACAGGGATTTCTGTGCTGTCGATATCTGAATTAATTGATAAGCATAGGCCTATGTGATTTGCACCATGCCGGACAACTGCACATTGATTATTGCCTGAATCAATATCCTTGAATCTTATTGTTATGGAATCTTCCACTCCTGTCTTGGATTTTCTTTTAGATAGTAACAAGCGATCTGCGGCTCTTGAATTGGCTGTCGCTTGTACTAGTGCCTTAATCAATTCAGCTGCGGATTCCTTGTTTAACGTGACATCGATATCGCCATTCCTCCTTAACGATAGACCTAATGAGACTGTCTCTTTATCGTACCCGACAAATAACCATGCATCATCATTGGATTCAATATCAATGAAACTCAATGTTGCGATTTCTCTCAAATTGTCAGCTCCCTTTTTACGGTATTAGTCTTCTATTTCCCCACCAATATCCCCACATCGATATATTGGCCGCCATCGTCTTGATGGCAGTGGACTGCAACCACGTTTTTACCGGCCTTGAGCAGTTTGGGAAGTTTTTCGGTGATGTCAAAAGCGGCATAGCGGTCTGTCCAGGTTGGTCCGTGCCAAAGCAGTTCGCCATTTAGATAGACATCGGTGGCGTTATCGTAATGCGCAACCAGTGTCGCTCTTTTGAAAGCGCTTCCATCGTATTCGAACTCATTACGCAGCCAAATATCTTTGTCGGACCATGGTGTTTTAATATGATCGTTCCAGCCGCCTTTTTTGCCGAAAGCGGCTTTGCCTGATTTCCAACCGGAATCGTCAAAGCCCGGTTTCTCCCAGCCTTCGGGCGGGGCATCGAAGCGATAGCGCCAGGGGGTAGCGGTTGTATCGATTTCAGTGCCTAAGAGCAGGTCCCATTGGTATTCTTTTACTTCGATTTTAAGCGGTGGATTTTTTTCGTAGGCAGCCGGCGCGGAAAAGACAGCGTTGAATTTCTTCAAATCGAACTTTGGCCGCCGGTCGTAATAGAAAACGCCGTTCTTTTCTTGTTCGATATCGGTCAACTGTGTGTAGCAAAAACCGAAGAGACGCGGATTTTCAAGCAGTCCGTCAACCAAACCTTTGAGACGTGTGAAGAACTCATCTTCGGTTTTGGGATTGTTTCCGTAACCCCAGGAATTATCGGCATTCTGAAACCACCCGATGCCGCCGAATTCACTAATGAAGAAGGGGATATTACGTGGTCCGCTGTTCTGATAGCGTTTGGGCAAGGTGTTATTGAAATAGTCGATCCAGCGTGCCTTGAAAGTCTCCGGATTTTGGTCGTAGTCATGCGCGTCAAGCAATTCAGGATCGGTAAAAGTATGCACCCAGCCGCTGGTATCGATTACCGGACGGTCGGGATCGATAAGACGTGTTAACCGTACAACCGGATCAATGACACGTGCGGCCACATCAGGAGTCTCATTGAACGGGCACCAACCGATAATCGATGGGTGGTTGAAATCGCGTTGTACCAGTTCTCCCCATTCGCGAATGAACGGTACATCGACTTCTGTCCGGTTATAGTCAGGCCCGTAACTGGGGTATTCCCCCCAGCAAAGATATCCGAGTTTATCGGCCCAATATAAAAAACGGGGTTCAAAAACTTTTTGATGGAGGCGCGCGCCATTGAATCCGGCAGCCATCGAAAGTTCGATGTCTCCCTTTAACGCTTCATCTGTGGGTGCTGTCCAGATTCCTTCAGGATAAAATCCTTGATCAAGCACCAAGCGCTGGAACACGGGTTTACCATTGATTAAATAGGCTCCTCCCTCAATGGAGACGGAACGCAGGCCGAAATAACTCGTTAATGTATCGACTGATTCACGGTGCGCCGTACATTCAGCACAAGATCATATAGAAATGGATCTTGAGGTGACCATAAATGTGAAACCGAAAGGTCCAATACTAAATGATTGTTATCTTTTGCCTGTATGGATGCTTTCCCGGCTTCTTTTCCATCGGCCTTTGCGATGGCTTCGAGTGTCAGCCCATCTGTGAGACCATCCAGCTCGGCGTGAACAAGAATGCGGCTGGAATCCGGATCAGGCGAAATGCGCAGATTGCGAATAAATGTCTCACCAACTCCCTCCAGCCAAACTGTCTGCCAGATGCCTGTTGTGCGTGTGTAAAAAATAGCGTAACTCTCTTCACGAATGGATTGTTTACCCAGAGGCTGCAATGCACTGGCGCTATCGTCAAAAGCGTGAACGGTAATAACATTGTCTTTATTTTGAATCTCATCGGTAATATCGAACCAGAAGGGTGCGTTACCGCCGGTGTGCTCGCCTAAATACTCTCCATTCAACCATACACGTGTATGCCAATCGCAGGCGTTAAAGTGCAAACGAATGCGAGGTGATTTCCAGTCCTTGGGTGCATCAAACGTCCGCTTGTACCAGACATTCTTCATGAAGCCCCGCCGTTCGAGTCCGGAGAGTTTGCTTTCCCGGCAAAAGGGAACATTGATAGAGTCGGGGAAATTTCCGTCTTGAAGAAACGACTCATCGTTGCGGTCATTGGTTTCAGCAAACTGCCACTGACCGTTAAGGTTCAACCATTCCGCACGCAGTAATTGCGGGCGGGGGTGTTCGGGGCGGGGAATGTCCTGAGATGAGCGGGCATCAGCTTGATTGAAATTGGATGTTGAAATGACGTTCATGATTAAAATGGCAAGAAGGATATTTTTGATTTTGGTGAAATTGGAGATTCCATAGCCGGTTTTGGGCATCGTAGACCTCATTTAAACTCTAATAAGAAGCGCTGCAAATATGGTTTTGTTCCAGCACGCCTCTCTTAAAGCCGTTCTAACCTGGTTGTCAATTTATTTTGAAGATGTCCAGGAATGATATTGTTGCTCGATTTCCTCGGGCTTGATAAGACCATCCCAGACCGCCACAGCATAGCGCAACGTGAGCGTTTGTCCGGCATTCAAGTCGAATGGGGCCTCGTGATAACGGAGCGTGGCAGAAAGAAACGAAAAAGGATCGGTCATTGTAAACCAAGTCACCGGTTTTGGGTTATCGGGAGTGTCAAACATCGCTACGGTGACAGGCATGCCGTTGGCATCGACACTGTACGCGCACCATTCCGCTTCTGTGAGTTTTTCTGTGCCGTTAAAGACTTCGCCATCGCTTTTTTGGCTGTTCAAAAAGGTTCCGATTTTATCCATGCTTTGCAGGAAGCGCATTCCCAGCCCGTAATAGTGGTTGCCGCTGATAGTAACTGATGACACCCCTTGGTGAAGGCTCAAGGTGGTTTGCCATTCGAGCAATGTCGGGCCGGATTTACCGGATCGCAATACATTAACGGTGCGTGTTTCATCCAGTAGTTTTTTTTGATCCGGAGATGACCAAATCAGACTCTCCGTGAAACCTGCCGTTCCATTGTTGTCTTCGGGAGTTATTCGGATATCCGTGAAAGCCTGATGCGTTTCCTTGCCGCCTTTTTCAGTCTCTTCCCAAAATGTTGTACCATCCACGCGCAGAGCAAACATTAATGCATGGTGATGCAGGTGATCGTGGGGCGCATCACGCAGAATATTGAATCCATCCGGAGTATACAGACATTGGATATAAGGCTTAAAAGGAACGTCGAGGTACTTATAGGTTAAGACCGGTTTGTCGCCATCGAAGATATCGAGTGTGTTTTGAGTCATGGTGATTTTAATCGCGCTTTGCGCGCCTGCCGTACGGTTTGAGGTTATACCAACGGCGATACCACAGATAAGAATCGAGAAAAAGAAAAACCTGAAGACCAAGCTTGTGCGTTGCATTGTTCGTGCCCCACTTGTTGGTGATATGTGACTTACGATGATCGGGCCGAAATGAATAAACATTCCGGCCCGCCTTAACCTGCTCTTAATGCTCGAATAGCAGCCCACCTAATCGTTAGGCCACAAGCGGCTTTAAATGTTCGAGGCTTGTGACCGCCTGGTCGATGGTTCCGCATTCCACAGAGAGCACAATCTCCCGGTCGAGTGTCTTGAGCCTGTCGCACACTCTTTTCCAGTCGATTACACCTTCACCGCAGGCCACGCCGACAGGCACGCCGGTGACTTTGCCACGCGCTTCGAGTTGAACGCCGCCTATATCTTTGGCGTGAACGTGATACACGCGGTCTAGGACGTCATCCAGCATTTCATAAGGATCGCTGCCGCCCATATAGGCGTTGCCTGTGTCGTAATTAATCTGCAATAGCGGAGAATCCACCAAGCTGGCAATGCGCAGCAAACCTTCACTTCGTTTGGTGTAAATCTGGTGGTCCTCAATGCCAATCATGACGTTGTAACGTTCAGCGGTCTGCATGACTTGGATCAGCGTATATTCCATTACATTGAAAGCCTGCTCATCAGTCATCCAGTCCGGTTTGACACCTTCATCGGTGTTGACGATGGGAACGCCCATGGCCGCTGACATGCGGATGGCGTTTTTGAGATAGGGCACGCTGATTTCTGGACGCATCAGAGGACAATGACCGGATAATCCTGAAATCTTGACTCCGTTTTTGTCGCAAATCTCCTTCATCAGAAGTGCGTCTTCTTCCATGCTGAATGAGTGGAAATAACCCGCTTCGCTTAAAAGTTCCCGGCCGTTATGGACCATTGGTTCCACATATTCATAGCCAAGGTCAGCCGCGATTTTTACGCCATCGGCAAAGTTTTTGTCGTGATGGCGGACAAACTCCATATTGACACCGATTTTAAGGTTGCTCATTGAATACTCCTCTGAAAAGTTCCTTCACCAACTGTCCTATTAGTAACATGAAGACAAGGGAATTTGAATCCCCAAAATGGCGATTTAACGACTAATATTGAGCCGATTTCTGTTCTGTGAGCGATTGGCCGTAAGAACAAAATAGGGGATGAGACCGAGGTCATGGACCGTATCGGATAATATTGCCTTCGCTATAGAGCCCGTTGGACATATCGTAGTCGACATATTCCCCTGCGCGGGGATGACCGGCGGGATAAATCAAATCGGCAATCCAAGTCATGGTCGGGCCGAAACCGCGTAATTGATATTCATACTTTCCGGCGGGAAATGCTGTCTTTGCCGCCCAATACGTGCCGGACCGGCTATTGCTATTTGCCCAATATCGCGTCCAGTAATCATAGTTTCCATACCGGTTTGAACCATCCTTAGCGCGTCCCCCCGACGTGTCCAGAGGATTGGGATTGAATGGATCGACAGGGATCGAAGCCATGTAGGAAACCGGTGTGGTGAGCGGGATATAGCGTTCATCCATCCAGCCGCTCCGTACCGGATAGAAATTGTTATCAACCATATAACTGCGGATGGCTAAATCGGTATTGCGTATGTCGCTGATTGAACGGCTGACTTTGGCCCTGGTTTGGGCGTTGAGAAAATTGGGGACTGCTATTGCGGCGAGAATGCCGATAATGGCTACGACAATCAATAGTTCAATCAATGTGAAACCACGTTTTAAATTGGACATCACAAAACTTAAGCCTCCAAATCATTGGATAGCCCCCTAAAAACGGGACTTCTCAAATCACAGCATTCGATTTTAGCGTTATTCCATAAATTTCGCTTGTTGGATAGTGGCTGCTATCCGGCGCTCTTTGGTATTTGCACCCGGCCACGGAAAAGGTACAGGAATGCACCAAAGACAAAGCCGAATAAAATCACCAAAGTCCAGCTCAATTTATCGTGATGTCCTCCGGTGGGGAATGAGTCATCAAAACGGCCTAAGCAATTCCCCAAGGCCCAGAGCCAAAGTGCTATTGCTAAAATCAATAAAAGGGCGGCTAGTGGATTACCATCATTACGGTCGTCCTTTGGCGATTCTTTTTTCTCAAGTGTCCGGGCCAGCATGTTAAGTTCAGTTTCACGGCGTTGCAGGTCAATTTCTCGTTCTGCAAGTTCGCGCTCGCGTTGTATTTCTCGTTCTCGTTCGTCGAGTTCACGTTCCCGCATCTCAAGTTGACGATTGCGTTCGTCCGCTTCCCGCATGTGCCGTTCGGCGAGTTCGAAGCGCTCGTTCAATTCACACTCGCGCCGTTCCAAGTCTTCCCGAACTCCATTCAGTTGAGCGCGATTCTCTTCAATTTCACGTCGCTCGTTATCCAATTGCCGTTTGGCTTCCTGCAAACGTGCAATACGCCCATCGAATTCATTTTCGCCTTGTTCTTGTTGGCGTCTATTTCGCGTGGGCTCGTCGCGTGCTGGTTCGTGTTGCCCGTAACCGGGACATATCGCGATCGTGATGCCTAATAAAAGTGTTGAAATAAGGCTGCTGGCGTGTTTCATCGCAGGTCTCCTTGCAAGACTCTCTGTTCCTACAACAGGATTGAACACCCAAATCGATGTGGTGAAAAGGCCAGTGATATGCGCCTTATAATTATTCTTCTTCCCGAATGTGGGCCATGTGATATTTTTTGAGTTTATAGCGCAAGTTTCGTTCAGTAAGGCCCAAGGCACGGGCTGCTTCGGATTGGTTGCCGTGGGCCTCCAATAAGGCCTGGCGAATCAGGGTTTTTTCCAGATCGGCTACCGTATCCGGTAACGATTTTCCAGGAATAATGGAATTTCCATCTGCCGCCGGCTTGAGTTGGGGAGGCAAATCCTGCGTTGAGATGATCTCTCCCCGGGCAAGGACAACTGCGCGTTCGATAATATTCTCCAATTCGCGGATGTTTCCCGGCCAGAGGTACTTCATGATCCAATCCATGGCTTCCCGGGAAACCTCTAAACCCCGGCCCGGCGCATACCGCCTTAAAAATAGATCGATGAGGAGGGGAATATCCTCTCGTCGATCGCGTAAGGGAGGGAGATCGATAGAGATAACACTAAGACGGTAAAATAGATCTTCGCGGAATCCGCCATCTTTGATGGCTTTTTGCAAATCACGATTTGTTGCGGCAATAATACGCACATCGGCATGTATTTCGCGATTGCCGCCAACCCGCTCAAATGTTTTTTCTTGTAGTACACGTAAAAGTTGTACTTGCACATTAAGGGGAATATCGCCTACTTCATCGATAAATGCCGTCCCCTTTTCGGCCAACTCAAAACGTCCCTGGCGTTGTGCAGTGGCTCCGGTAAAAGAGCCTTTTTCATGACCAAAAAGTTCGCTTTGCACCAGGCTTTCGGGCAAAGCCGCACAATGGATAGGAACAAACGGTTGGTTGACGCGCGAACTGGCCTTGTGAATTGCACGGGCGAGAACCTCTTTACCCGTTCCGCTTTCTCCTAAAATCAAGATGTTGGCATCCGATGCGGCCGCCCGCAATGCGGTATTAATTACATCCTGCATGGCCGCATTGGCCGTTCGGAGGCCATCGGATTGCCCCCGTTGCTCAACAATTTCACGTAGACGTTTATTCTCGGAAACGAGTGTCGTCCGGTCCAATTCGCGTTGGATCACCAATTCCAATTCGGAAAGATCCAAGGGTTTGGCAACGTAATCGGCCGCACCGGCCCGCATAGCCGCCACCGCTTGCGTTGTGCTCCCATAAGCGGTCATAACAATAAACGGAATATCCGGTCTGAGTTTTTTTACGCCTTTAAGAATGCCTTCGCCGCTGCCATCGGGTAGACGCATGTCTGATAACACCAAATCAACAGTTGTGTTCTCAAAGCGTTCCAGTGCTTGAGATTGCCCCTCCGCTTCCACAACTCCATAGCCGCGTTTTTTGAGAAACGTTATTAGCGCTTTTCGCTGCGAAGCCTCATCCTCGACAATAAGAATGGTTGTTGTGCTTGGTTCAGTCATTTGTTTCTTTCTTATCCCGGATGGATTGTAAAGGAAAATGCAGGTTGATTTCCGTTCCTTTGCCGGGTTCGCTTTGAACCGATATCGAACCATTGTGACTGCGGACGATTTGTTTGACGATGCTCATTCCTAAGCCGGTTCCGCGTACCTTAGAAGTAATAAAGGGATCGAAGAGGCGTACACGTTGTTCTTCGGTCATGCCGCAACCGTGGTCCACGCACCGGCAGATAATCTCGGATTCGTTTTTTTCGATTTGCAATTCGACTTTTGAACCTTGCTCAGAGGCTTCAATTGCATTGAGTGCGATATTAATTACGGCCTGCCGGATGTGTTGCGGATCGGCACTGATTTCCGGTATCTCCGGGGACTTAAACTCAAGCGTTACATGATTTTCTTCCGCTACAGGTTTCAGAAATGTTGCCACTTCGGCCATAACGTGCGACAAATCGACCGGAGAAAAGGCCGGCGGCTGCGGCCTTCCGTACGCCAGAAAGTGCGTGACAATGCCATTGATGCGGGCGATTTCACTTCGTAATTGCTCCAGAGTCTGACGATCGTCCTCCTGTAATGTCGAAGGCTCCATGCATAAAGTCTGGATTGTCATATCAATGGCGTTGAGCGGATTGCGGACTTCATGAGCGACACCTGATGCGACTTGGGCCAGCGCCTCCAGATGCTCGCGATGGTTCTTTTCACTGGTTGCTTCTTCGACAGCCGTGATATCGGACAGAAATAGAACTTGGGTGCGTTGCGGCGTTTCAATCGTCTCTGTTTCGGCGCGGAACCGTCGCGGCCCGGTTTTATGTTCTTCCAATGTCAAAATCGTTGTTTGGTTGGATGCATCAATCTCTTTAAATACTGTGAGGACACTTTCGGGTAGCGGAGACTCAACTGAACAAGAAGTGAGTTCGGGAAAGAGCCCTTCCGCACGATCATTCCAGAATGTCAAACCGCCGTTTTCTTCCCAAGAAATAACTGCATCGCCCATCTGCTCAAGCAAGACCCGGTGATAGGAACGCACCTGTTGAAGGGCACGGGCCAGCAAACCGTGGCGTTTTTGAAAACGCATCCAGACAAGCCCGGCAATTCCTAATGCCAAAGCGAAGAAGGCTGACCACAAAAGACGTTGTTTGAGTTCGCGTTCAGCAGTTCGCAACGAGCCCGCATCGAAGCCGATGAGGAGAGTCGCACTGTTTTGATTTGGAATATCAACCTCAAGTTCAATTACTTCCGGATGATCAGGTGATTCGAGACCTTCATATTCCTCCCCAAAGAACAAATCCCGTTCACCATCGATTCGGCGTTCCACATAAAAGATTTCGGGCCGCTCGGACATTGCACGGAGATAAGCGGCTGGGCCATTATTTTGTCGAAGCTGGGATTGCTCGGTTGCATCGATATTCAGTGAAATCACACCACCGTTTGTACGGCGAATGAGAACCGCCAGCCGTATTGCATCCGAATAACGCGCTTTATGCAGACCGGAGACTTGAATCGATTCGCGTGACTCTAAAAAGGCTTGAATTTGGCCGTGTTGTCCACCACCGCCACCGCCACCGCGTCTGCCCGCGCCTCCACCCATTCCCCGGCCACCGGCATGAATGGGCGGGCCATGGCCACGCAGCCCTGTTTCTCGTTGCCCGTCTTTGTCGAAAACATTGATGTTGAAAACATTTGCCGATTCGGCGATGTTTTCCAAATCTTCCATTGTCAGGGGAGATGCCGCATCGCGTTCGCGCAGCCACATTCCGATAGCCTGTAAGCGCTGAGCTTGCTCTTCCTCTAATTGTTCGAGGACCAGCGAAGTTTGCCAATCGGCCAAGGCCATCGTCGCTGCCAGAGATTCCGCCTGGCCCGAAAGCAAATTGCGGATTTGCTCCCGTGCATCAAAATAATGAACGATACTCAGGGCGATCCAGACAACAACCAAGCCACTCACAACCAGAGCTACCGTTCGGAATGACGCCAGGTTACCGACAATGGCTCGATCCGTATCAAGGGTATATTCGGGAGTCGTCATGATGCTATAAGGTCGCTCTATAGAAGAAGATGTACCTGTCACCTTCTGTCAGTTTAACGCAGCTTTGGATATTGTACGAACGTCTATCGTGCAGGAGTGCTTTAGGCCAAATGCTGCAAAATTGCCGAGGCTCTCCATAATGGAGAGCCCCAACCATTTTCATAAGTTTCACTGAATGCAGAGTGAGAATTCATCGGGCCTCATCTGAGGTTGTTTGTTGTCTCGCTCTGCGTCCTCGGCCTCCACCTTGCCCGCCTTGAGGCTTGTGTTCTCCTTCGCTTGTGTCCGATGCCGTATCCCATGAGGCCGTATGATATTCCCCCTGTGGATTTGCATCGGCGATTCCTGCCAGTTGACCGGCGACTTCGCGAAGTTGTTCCATTTCGAATTCATATTCTTCGTGCAATTCGCCCAAGCGAATGTCTCGCGGCATGTCTGCGGGAAGATTCATGGCTGCCAACAACGTCTCAGTTGGGACTCCGGTCATTTGCTCGATATCATTGAGTGTATCCCGGCCACGGATGCGCAAACTGGAAGAGCCTTCATAACCGCCGCGCCCTTCTGCTGAGAATGAGTTGCCTTTGCTGCCATGTTCTTCGTCGGCTTCAAAACCTCGTGGAGCCATTAAGGGAGCCAAAAAAATCAAGGCCGGCACAACGATGGCGGCTGCCACGCTTTTCTTTGACTCCACGCTCATAAACTTGCGAAAGACACCGACCAGCCAGTCCCAGTGAAGCAATAAGTGAACGATGATGGCGGCCAGAAAGATCATTCCTGCCCAGAAATGAATATCTCCCCAGTCGTGGCGTCCGTACCCCAAGAGCGTTGTCGGTGAACCGGCGGCCCGGTCACGGCCCGGAAGCAGAACATAAGACATGATGAGGCCGGAACTGACTAGCGCGAGAAATGCCAGATAACCGATGGCGTCGACGATAAAGTTTGTTTTGATTTTTGTGTTGGCTTTCATAATGGTCTCCCTCTCCCTTTGTTGCTGCCTTCTTTTGAAAAGCAAAGGGGCAAAGCACACAACATTGGCTTTGCCCCTTTGCGATAGCCTTCGTTACTGAGAAATACTGGAGTTTGCCTGGCAGGCGCCGCGTCCCTGACCCATGCCACGACCCCGGCTCATGCCGCGTCCTTGGCCTGCACCCCGGCCACGCTGGCCGGCGCCGATTTGGCTGGCGCAACGCTCGGCACGGATTGCGGCAAGTTCCTCGAGTTGTTCTTCAGTCAGAATCGCCTGAATTTCATCCCTATGCGGTCCAGGACCGGAGGCGCGGATTTCGACAATCTGAGCCTTCTGCTCATCCGTCAGGTCCAGTTGCGCGAGCGGTGAACGATCATTGATGCCATCGCCATCTTCATCCACGAAGTTATCGCAGACTCCATCACCATCGGCATCGACAAATCGACCCTGTCCCCGATTAGCGCGTGTATCGCAAATTCCGTCGCCGTCTTCATCTATGAAGTTATCGCAGACTCCGTCGCCATTGGCATCCACAAAGTTGGCCTGGTTGCCACACCCGGCTCCACAACCTACACCGGCCGGACAGGTAGCGGCGGTTCCCGTAGCGCTCTGGTTCCAGCGTTTCCCGCGTACCACACGCACTGCGTTGCCACTGCGGCCTTGCTGCCCCTGTGTGCCCTGCAGATCGCAGACACCATCACCGTCGGCATCGACGAAATTCACCTGTGAGCCGCGCGAAATCCGAATCTGAGCGTATCCATCTGTTACGGAAGCGATGATTCCCAATGCAACCAAGAACGTTGCTATTAAAAGGGTTGTTTTTGTTTTCATTTTTATGATCTCCATACGGTCTAGTTGACCTGATCTGGCTTAAAAGCATGGAAAGTGCCAACTTCGGGAATCTTGAATCTGTGAGTTTGTAACTTGTTGATATTTCTGGAATTAGAGTTATTAGCGCCTAAGTGCTTAGGGATTCGAAAGCCTTAGCTGTTCGACCAAATGGTCGAAGGCCCACTGTCGTCTTCGGGCAGTTCTTTGTATAAGTCTAATGAATCCAAGTGGTTAGAGGTCGACCATAATGTCGTCCAGGGTTCGATTGAGGTTTTTCATTTTTATTGGCTGCAAAGCATAGCCGCAACGCGGTTTCTCAGCCTTTGGTTTTTATGTTCAGGAATGGAGCGGGAAGAGTGATAGGATTGAGCAACCAAAGAAAGTTGCTCTTATTTGAGAGACCAAAGAATGGTTCCCGAACGCTGTCCTGCCTGCGGTCAACGAGTCGCGCCCGATGCTCATCACTGTCCCTATTGTTCGGCAGTTTTCGAACGTGAAGAGGGGAAGAAACTGCAAGAATGCATGCAGGAAGTATTGTCGGCGCAAGAGAGACGGCGAAAGCATCTATATTTTTCGATGCTGCCTACTTGTGTCGGTCTGATTCTATTGGCTATCGGAATAATTCAGGAAATTGACGTTCTGAAGGCAATCAGCCTGGCCATTCTGGTTCCGGCATTGGCTTGGCCGATTCTTGGACGCAAATCGCCGGGGGATGACAATTCGCAAAGTGATATCCCGGTTAGCAGCACCGCCTATGTTGCTATGGTTATTTTGCTGAGTATTGTTCTTCTTTATGCACTGATTTCTTCACTTAACTGATCTTGGGAAGGCCGGAATGATTGAACCTGCGCAATTACGTATTCACTCCAACAATAGCGCCCGTTCGCAAATGTATATCGAACTTTTAGATCGAGGCGTCGAGTATGCGCTGACAATCCTTGATCCCGAAACCGGAATGTATGGTGAAGTCGGCGAGCGGCCTGATGAATCTTGGCGTAACCGTGACCGAAATGAACGAAAGACGATTGCCGGTGATTCCCGCTACACGTGGGCTTATACGCGGGGACGTACTTCTTCCGCCTATCTTGGCGCCATGGCAGTTGCCTGGTCGCTGAAAAGCAGCCGGTATTATCAGAATCGGGATGTTGTCAGAGTCTTTCGCCAAGGGCTGAAATCTTTTTGTGCCGCACAGGATGAGTCCGGCGAATTTATTTTTTCTCCTATTCGGTATTCCACATGCTATGGAACACATGAAATGGCGTGGCGGCTGAATCCATTGCTGACCGGCTACGTATTGATGCGCTCTGTTTTCGATTCCGATGATTCACGCACATTCGAAGATATGCTATGGCGGGGTGCACAGTTTCTTTTAAATAAAGAATGCAATCACCGCAACAATCGCGGCACAGTCTGGACCTCAGTCATAGCGACATGTGCGGCGATCTTTGAAAATGTGGAGATGATGCAAGCCGCCCGGAATATGTGGGCTTATGTTTCCCGGGATGTCCATGTCGGCAAAGGCGAAATTCGTGAAGGCGCGGCGCCGGATAGCAACTATTCCGCGGTCTCGTTGGATTTCACACTTCAATATCAGCTCATTGCCCAGGATCCGGAAGTCGAAGAGACGATACGCAATGCCGTTCTATGGATAATCAAGCAATACGATCCGAACGGAATTCCTTATGAAGGGATTTCAACACGAAAAGAGAAGTATACCGGAGATAAACTCACAGAAATTCTTCCGGCTATAGAATATTGCGCGCAAAACGATTCCGCGTTGCAGGGACTGGCCCAATGTTTTATGAATACTGTTAAGGATTTTCCTCCGGATGTTTTTTTGCGGCATGGTGCATGGAGATGGGCAAAAGCCACAGAGTGGTGCGCTGATCCGCCCTTTGCGCCGCTGCACCGATGGGAACCGGAAATCTACTGGGGACATGCAGCGATCTATGTGCCTGTACGGCGGGAATATCAAACCCAGATCACTTTGCGTGGACGGCTACCGGCCAAGGGGATTCAAAATTGGACAGCGGGAACGGCGCGTCCATTGGTCAGCGCTTATCGTGGCGGATTCTCACGATTGGAGGCCTGGGGATTTGATTCTTCTGCCATTGATGTTCGCGATGAACGTGATTACCAGCTCGTGTCTCCTGCTAATCCGAATGATCCTGCGATTCTGATTTACCGTCAGGGAGTTTGGCGGACTCTTTTAATCATGACGCAAAAAAGTTCCGGTCTGGTTTGGATTGGCCCTCCCGGCCATTGGCGTCTGAGTTGGTGTATTGCAAAAGAATGGGGAGATGCGCCGGTTTGTAATCGGGAACAGGTGCAAGTTCCGTTAAGCTCCGCTCGATTGGTATTGCCTAATGGCAATCTCCAACTATCAGAAGAAAACGGGGGCTGGAGAGTCATCTGCCTGGGGAATGGTCCGGTTGTTTCCACGCTAATGACAACACTTTGTGGACAGGAATCTGCATCACTTCATACCGATATGATTTGTAATAAGGTTGAAATCATCCTAAGTGAAGAAGGAATCGATCACAGAATTCTCTTTGAATTTCCTATAAATATGGATAACCGCTATGCAGCCTTAGGAAAGTTGTTGTAGAATCGATAAGAAGCAACAGCCCAATGCAGGTTAAGCATCTCGAATTACGGAGCTGAATTCTATGAGAAAAGGCGGTTTTACCTTAATCGAGTTGTTAATCGTTGTAGCGATTATTGGCGTTTTGGCGGCGATTGCCGTCCCGAATTTTCTCAACGCTCAAATGCGTGCAAAAATCTCCCGGGCTTATGCCGATCTAACCGGAATCCGGACCGCTCTGGAGATGTATACGACCGACCATGGCCGGGCGATTATCGATCCTGTCGAACTTTCAAAAGCGGGCCGCCAACGTGGGAGTCTAGATGGCTGGCAGCAGCTCACAACACCTATCGCCTACATATCGGCGAGTGCTTTTTACGATCCTTTTGTTCCGGAGAAAAACAGCAGCGCAGGCGGTGCCGCTGTCGACTATGGTACGTACTCCTATCGAAATATCCGCTGGATGCGCCAAGTCAATGACCAGGGAGCCGCGAATCACGGTGATCCAAATGCGCGTTGGGTAGCGCGAAGCCCGGGGCCTGATCGTATCTATATCCCTTACCCTGAGAAATTGGCCTATTGGATGGCGTTTCACGCGTCGAATGGCCTCCGAAGTTTTGGCGATCTTATGGTTGCCGATAAGGGAATTCTGGGACAGAATTTCTATGGTCAAATTTTGCCTTTGCCAAATGATGGAACCGGGTATTGATTCCGTATTCGTTTTTGAATGAATTCCGGGATTTTTATTTGGCACCTCCACATTGCCGGAAAAATGTGCCATGATCTAAGGAACAGCGAACGCCGATACGAACCGAGGGAATAGTATCGTCATGAATCTCGCCTCTTTAGTTGTCAAACTTTTGGTTGTAGCCGGAGTCGGCTATGTGGCCGTTTCTTCTGCCGAAGATTTGCTTGCCGGTATTACCGATTCTGTCAGCGTCACCTCCGCGCAGGCGGATATGAAAACATTTCACAATAAATTCAGCGAGCATTATACGCTTTATGGCCGCTATCCCAATCCAGGGCAGGAATTGCGCGGATTTCTGATCCAAGAGTTTGATACTCCGATACAAGTAACGATCAAAGATCCATGGAATAGTGAGTATCTTTTCCTCGGACCCGAGGTTGAAATTCGTTGTTGTGGTCCCGATAAACAGCAGATGACGCGGGATGACTTGATAACTGAGTATCCACAGAACCGTAATCGGCCCGTCATACGGCGGACCGGAAGATAAAAGAAGGAGAAATGCGCCGTGTTACTTGAGGGGCTTAAACCTCAACTTGTTCCTCATGAGGTATATCCCGCACCGGATAATCCCGATTCCGAGAAGGTGATTGTCGATACTATCTCCGGCCGGGCCATGCTTTTGACCAATGATGAATCCCAATGTTTTCGGAATTTTGATGGTTCAGAAGTGCGGATTATTGCTTCTAAGATTTGGAATGCAGGCAGTCAGCCATTGGTCACCATGGGTAAATTATTGCGTGATCTTAACCGCTTTGGTTATTTGGCGGCTGGAGCGTTGCCCGAATTGGAGAGCCATCACGCCCGCTGGTGGCATATTTGGTCTCTTGGTCATGGCCGCCGATCAGAAGCGTCCATCGATCCGGGCGCCCGAAAAGCCTCAAGCGTAGTGGGGCGGCTTTTGTCTTCTCAAGTATTTGTGTTGGCAGCGGTATTGGTCTTTCTAATTGCTCTTACGATTTGGTGGAGTGCTCCATTCGATTCGACTGCCTTAGTTATTGGCGATTCACCGGCTCTAGGCATTTTAATTCTTCTGCTTTCATCCTGCATAATGGCCTGGCTGGGCGCATGGCTGCAAACCCGTGCTGTAACCGCGGCCTGCGGATATGTCTGCGAGGTTGCCGTGGAAACAGGCTTGGGAATTCCATTGCCCTGGTTGGATTTATCTTCCTTGATTGCTGTTCCCAAGCGCCTCAGATTGCGGACTTGTGCGGCCGGGCCTTTGGCCATGCTGGCGTTGGGGGCACTGGGATATCTTATTGGGTATTGGGGCGGCATGCATTATGGTGCAATGGCTATCACCGATGCCGGTCTACAAATCCTCTATGGAAGTTGGATTGCCGTACTGATTTTCAGCTCACCTTGGTGGGGATCTCCTTTTGCTCATATGGCCGTTGTCTATTTGCGTGCTGCAAATCCCTTGATGCTTGGGATTAACGGCGTACGTGCTGCGGTTTTTTCGTTATTCGGCTTGAAGTCATCCGGACAACGTCATACAGGTTTTCTGCTGATATGGGGGGCATGGGCAATTGTCTGGCCAATACTTGTCGTACGTTTGCTGACGGCGGTATTTCGGAAAGATATTCCACTGTTGATTCGTATGCTTTCCGATGAAGCACAGACCGCCGCATGGTGGGGGCTCCTATTACTAACGGCAATGATAGCCATCGGAATTCTTGGTGTCGTTCTTTCAACCGCTTGGCTATTAATTTCCGGTTTTTTGAGCGTGATTGAGCGTCGATTGTGGCCGGAATGGCAGGGGATGCTGGTCGTTGCGGGATTTGTTATTGTTCTTTTTGTATTGTGGCATTTTGATCATCCTCTCGATGACGAAGTCGCGTTTTTTGCATCTTCAGTGACCGTTATTTTAGGATTGGCGCTGACCTGGATAGCCCTCAAACTCACCTCTGGGGATTGGTGTGGCGTAGATGCCTTACCGTTTGTGGCGTTGGCTTTGGTTGGACTTGCGGCTGCTATTGGTGGTTTTGGAATTGGAGACGGACTAACCGGTTGGGCTTGGCTTATAATCTCAGTGCTGATTATTGCCTCACTCGCTTTGTGGGGCGCGACAGGAATGGTTTATGCCGGAGCCGCCATCTTAGGAGGCTTGGCCAGCGCTCATATTATCGGCGTGCTGATTCTAGACTTGTCGCCAAAGAGTGCGGGGACCGCGGGGACCGTCGGCTTCTATTGTCAGAATTGGCTTACTTTGCCGGGGCGTGGGCTCGTGGAATGGGCTTATGTTTTTTCACTCGGCGTTTTTGTGGTTCGTGCATTGGTTAGTATGCGAGGCCGCGATTTCCCCGCGTGGTTGTGGCTCTTTATTGCTTTGGTGTTGGACACAGATCGCGGGATTCTTGAGACGCGAAACATTTGGCCGCAACTTTCTCCCTTTGTTCATCATGCCGGATTGGCCGCTGCGATTGCCGCGTTGGTATGCCGGAGAGGCGCTCGCGCTTTTCAGTTGAGCAGGGCTCAAATGGAGAGGGTCAGTGATCCGTTTTCGGGATTGAATGTCGAAATCAATCGTTTAACCGGTTTGTCTCATCCCTGCGCACGGGCAGGGGTTGATTTCCCCAATATCGATCAAGCCTTGCGGCGATGTCTTGGCAAACGTACATGGAATTCCGTCATGATGCGTTGGGTTCCGCATTTGAAATGGGATGAAGCGCTTGAGTATCTTTATTTGACCAACGACTGGGATAAACATCTCGATGGCATAAAAGTCAAAACCGAGCGTGCTGCCGGTGAATCATTATTGCGAATTCCTTGTTTACGTAGTGTCCGTATCGATGCCGGACAAATCGGCAAGGCGGCCCATCTTTTGGCTGCCAAGCCGGGCGATGTATTGATCCGTCAGGGGGCAACGGATGATGCGCTATTTACGATCATCAAAGGCCGCATTGCGATTGAGATACACGATACGGGTATTGGCACACATACCATCGCCCAACTCGATGCCGGAACTTATGTAGGCGAGATTGCATTCCTAACCGGCAAACCGCGCACGGCCACGGTTCGCGCTGTCGATCCATTGGTTGTTGCCGGGCTGCGCCGTTTGGATGCCTCGGCCACCTGTCCTGAATTGGATAGTCACATGCATCAAATGACCTCCGGCTTGGCCTGGAGCGGAAAACTGCGCAAAATGCCTATTTTCGCCGAGATGTCTGAATCTTTATTCTTGCGTACTGTTGTTCAGGGCGAAATGCATACAATAGAACCGGGGCAATCTATTGCATTGGAATATGAAAGAAAACCAGCGGTTGCAGCGGTGTTGAATGGCGAAATTGTGGCGAATGGGCGTATATTGGCCCAGGGGGCGCTTGCCGGAGTTGAGTCGCTCTGGTCAGGTGAGAATAATCCCATTCAAATCAAAACAGCAACAGATACAAAAAGCCGCATCGTTGTGCTTCCCCGCGAACTTGTCCAAGAGGCGGTAGATGAAATCATCCTCGATGCGGGAATGATTTAAGATTTTTTATATCGGTGTTCCAATTCGCCGGTTTCAAGCAGATTCAGGTACGCCGCCTGGAAATCGGTCATTGCCCTGGTTTTGAAGAATCCTCTTTTTTGCCGGGATCGCGCTGATAAAGAACGTAGCCGTTCTTGCGGTACTCCACTTTCCAGCCGGAATTCGGACTTTCCAGCACATCTTGGATGCGGTCGTAATGATGATTGCTGTTTTCGTAGAGCAAAATCAGGTTGAAATTGTATTTATCATCGAGCACCCATTGCCAGTAAGGTTTGCCCGAATCCAACCAATCAAGCGTCTCTTTGGATTTTAAATCCATGGCATGTTTACGCCAAAGATTTTCCCGCTGTTTTTTATCGCCGATTTGATCCAAATACAGTTCGCTGTAACTGAACCATTTGCCATTCTCAGCATAAAGACCCGGCGGCTCAGGTGAGGCGCTACGCACCGCCAACTGCTCTTTGGCGTAATAACTACCGAATAAATCATAGCGGCTGTCGGTATAGACATGCATTGTTTCGGGCGACAAGCGGTAGATTAAATATCCCGCGAAGTTATCATCGTGAAACATCGGTCCGGCGAGTTTATGATAAAGAATATAATTGACCGCCCCCTCCGGATAACTGAGCGGTTGATAGCCCCGGGTCCATGCAATTTTACGGTCGCTCCAGTTTTTGCGCCAAATGCTTCCTTCGGCATGTCCGGCCAGTGTCCAGCCCATGGTATAAGCGATACACAAAAACGCGGCGATGGCATCCAATCGCAATTCGAAGATCTTCGTAAGCGGCGGCCGAATTGAGTTGGGCAGATTTTCAGTGCTTGTGATTCGTTCTTTAAGCCAGCATAGAGCGTCTTCGATGACGGGGAAAAGAACCACCGCGGACGTTACAGCCAAGAGAGGTATATGCCGCACGTGCTTGGTGGCTTCCATCGTAAAGAAAAGAAGCGTAAGCACGTTAAAGGGGGACACCCGGCGAATCGGGAACATCAATAAGAGAATTGATGTGAATAGGATAAGCCTCAATCCCAGAACGAATTTCAAATCCGGTGGCGCGAGTTCGCCAATCAGTCCCACCAGCCATTCATCCCGCAACACAACTCCGGGAAGCATATGAATTTGATAGCCGTAGGGATTCATGAGCGATGCAAGTGTTACACCGCCGAAACAATAGACGGTGGCTTTGCGGCGCAGTTCGTGATCGGATTGAACGTCGTCGGGGGCGCCGGTCAAACGCCACCAGATTTCTTCAAGCAATGCGATGGCTGTTAAAACAATGCCGATAATCGCCCCGCCGTGCAGATTGATCCATAGAATCTCGGTTATGCAGGCCACGGCAACGATACGCATTGGGCGGGGTGAACGCTTTAGCCGCCACATAAGATCCATCCACAAAACCACAAATGCGTATGTTAAAAGATGCGGCCGCAAATAAAGACTTACTTGAGCCATCAAAATGGCAAACAGCGCTCCTGCCGCACACCATCCTAAGCTGGTTCTATGTCTGCGCAGCACCCATGCGATCATTCCCGCGAGAAAGGCTATTCCTAATGCTTTGACGATCACCAAGCCGGGGATTCCTACGGCGCAGTAGATTCCGTAGATCATCATATCCGAGAGCCATTCGTGATGAATCCACGGAACTTGGTCGCCATTTAGCGTAAACAGATCGTGATCGGGAAGGGAACCATGCTCCCGGATTTGTTCGACAAATACCTTGCCGGATTTGATATGCCACCAGGGATCGTTGCTGAAACGAATAGGAAAGTAAGCCGTCCAAAATGCCAGAATGAGAGACAGCCCGATGAGCAGGGAACCGATAATTTTCCCGGAAGTATTATTTCCGGGATATTTCTGCATCTCGCCGCTGCTCATTTGGGATTTGTCGCTTTCCGCATCTTCGGCCTTGGATTTTTCAATCGGATGTTTCCATCGTCATGATTCTTTCGCCTTTACCGGCTCGAATTTCGATCTTGCGCACCGGTTGCCCATACGGGCCGTCTTTGTCGTTTGGCACTATGAGATTGTAGAGGCCGGGGCGCAGACGCGTAAATGCCGTCCAACCGTTCATATCCGTACGGCTGTCGTAATGTCTGCGCAGTACACCGCCGCTTTCACTCAAGATTACTTTGTGAAGTTGGCGGGGACGGCCTTGTTCGTCCATGAGATGCACAAGCAAGGCGCCGGTTGTCTTTTTCCATTCGCATTCAGGCGGTTTGACCGGTGTTTGGAAGAAATCGTTCCGCATCATACGCAGCAGGTTTGCGGTTGACTCGCCTTTTCGCGTGGCGTTGTTGTAACAATAAACCATCATGCCGTTATTGTTGGCATCACGGATGGCTTGCGCCTGCTGTTTGCTGGCCGCGATGGTATTAAGATAATTGCCCATCCCGATGGCATGATGCACTTGCCCGGGAGACCGCCGGGCCTGACGGCACCAGTCGCGGAATTCATCGGCCTGTTTTTTATTGTGCTCGCGCTTGTAGTTCATTAAGCAGAGCCAATCGAGATAGCCTTCACGTTTCCAAAGCAACCAATCCTGCATGGCCCGCATACGTGGAGAACTTTTCTCATATCCCATTTCGAGCCCGCCCCAAGGCACCAGCGCGGCGGATAATTGCACTTCCGGTTTCCGGTCGGCAATTTCCCCCGCCAACCGGCGGACCAGGGATGTGACTTGGGATTGCCGCCATGCGATCCACTGTTCATTTTCCGGTGCGGGGGTGCCTTTTTCTCCGGTGTGTTCACGAAACAGCCGTAGCGATTCCGGGTTATATCCCCATTCCGGCGCAGGATAACGGATGTAATCCAAATGCAATCCGTCCACATCGTAGCGTTCGACTGTCTCCATCAAAATCCGTACGAGATGATCTTGCACCTCAGGATGGCCGGGATCCAAAAACATACCATCCGTAGCCTCTTTATGCCCTTTATTGTCGAGGCTAATCCAGTCCGGATGAGCGCGCACAACATGGTGAGGATCATCCGGACGGCCCCGGCCTTTGGTCCATACCCGGTATACAACACACCAGGCGTGGACTTGCAACGGTTGTTTTCCGCCCGATGTATCACGGGCCAGACGGATTGTTGTTGCCAAAGGATCGAAATTGCCCTCGATGCAATCCGCGCGGGGTACAAAAGTACTGGGATGAATCGAATCGCCGATTTTCCTGACTTCTACAAAAATGGCATTGAATCCGGCATGACGCGCGGTCTCGACCATTTCCACGCATTGTTCGTAGTTATGGAGTCCGGGATTCCAGCCATCCACCCAGAGTCCGCGAAGTTCAGGCTTGGCCGCCATGCTCTCTGCAATAAAAACCACACTGAAAAAAAGCGCAGCCATATAACGCGCAATTGCAGGCGCACGGCGGGCCTGCAATCGGACTCGGCCTTCAGACCGTCGGTGCTGAGCGGTTTGGAGTGTCATACGGATGTTGGAAGGAGAACGGTGCAGGATGCTGCTGCAAAGTTCACGGCTCAATCGTCGTCGCATCCGTTTTTCGGCCACCAATAATCCTCGACAAACTGCTTGAGCCGTTTGAAGTCGGTGAACTCGCGGTAGGCGGCTGGATAGCCACCCTTCCAGGTCATGTAGTCACAGTCGTCTGTTGTGTAATCGCGGCAAGCTTGGGGCCGGGAGTTATAAATCGTGCAGCGGTGATCGGCGCCTAAGTGTTGGCAGGGTGTATCGAATTTCACCATCCAATTTTTTTCTTCCACCAAAATCGACACTTTGTCATGGATGATATACCAGCGCAGATTATCCAAATCGGTCCAGTTTTGCGGCGGTTCGATCTCCACCGTTATGTAACGGCAACAAAGACCTGAACAATCGGTACATTGACCTTTCCCGAATTTCGGCTTTTCTTGCCCCAAAACCGGCAGGACGAGCTGAGTGACGTCAATATCGGATGGTGTGGTTGCCATGATGCATTCCTCTCACAGTGTTGAACCTGCCAAGCCCGAAATCGTGCCCAGCTCAAAAACCGCATGGTGGTCCGGCGAAATCACCTTTCATACGCTTGCCGTGTAGCATACGTTCTGCTTCTCCACGCGGGAAGGTATGGTTTTTTCGCCGGGGTCCAATGGGTAACATGCGGCCCTGTGTTGTATAGACTGTCTTTAGAGATGGTTTGGGATTCAAACACCCCGAACAGGATATGTCCTCCGGCTTTGTTACCGGACCGCAAAGAAGGCAGGATCGAATGTGATAGGATGAGAGATGGCACGTAAAGAAGCACGAACGGAAATTCTGATTCTGCAAAACGCAATGCTTAAGTTGGAAATCCGTCTGCCCAGCGGACGTATGCGGCTGACCGACAAGGTTACGCATCAACGTTGGGCAATGGATGAACGCAGTATGTCCTGTGGACGTATCGGCTGTGAACTTGCGGATGGCACAATCCAACCGTTTCATCTTGGACGGCGTGGCCGCAGTGGTGTTCTTTTTTCCTGTGGCGGGTATTCGGTTCGTGCCGGACGCGAAGATGATTATGAAGAAGTAGTGATTACCGGAACCCTGCAAATTGGCGAGGACGATCCGGCAAATGAAATCGCTATGGCGATCACCTTTAGCGTTTCCCGCGCATTCCCACACCTCGTGGTTCAGATGCGGCTAAAAGGCTCCGCGCTGGCCCGTATTCGCTATATTGCCTATCCGCTTGGCTTCGCGCTCGGTGCATCACAAATGCCGGGCATAATTGTTCCTGAGCCCTCAGCGATCCATGCCAATGATGAGCCAAATGCCATCGCCGCGCAGTTTGATAGTTGGCAACCGGCCATGGGTACGATTACCCGGGGCGGGCAAATCTTCTCGGTTGCCGGGCCGCTTCTCGAGCGGCGGCCCTCGGCGCTGATCGGCTACTTGGAAAATCCTAATTTTGAGATCGAGACCAACCGGGATGAGTCATGGATATCGGCTACACCGCTTATGCTCAATCCGGCCGGCGCACTGGCCGATTGGAAACGCCGCTACCGGGTGCGCTATACCGTTGTCCCCGATGCGGTTCCTGAGGCCATCGCCTGGATGTTTCATGATTACCTAAATTCGGAAATGGGTTTCGATTGATTCCCGGCCAGGGAATAGAGCGAGCAAACACAGATTAGAAGTGGTTTCAAAACCCCAGACTATGAATGGTCGAGGGAGGGCGAATCTCCTGATGAGCCGCCGTTTCAGTACCTTTTGAATTAGGTTGCCAGAGTTTTGGTAGCCCTGACGGAGTTTTGAAACCACTCCTGGTAAGGTGCTTGCACCCACCATTAAAAAATACATGTTTAGCTTAGAATAAAAACGGCTCATCAGGAGATTCGCCCTCCCCTGACTTATGAGACGTCTTTTTGAAACTAGTCCTACTCCAAATTTGCAAAATCCTCGTCGAGTTTGCTGAATTCATCGTCGCGCAATAGGACCAAGATTGCTCCTTGGGGCACGATCAAATAATCCTCGCCGTCAAATTTCATCTCAATAGCGTGTTTTTTGAGAAACACGGCCACGTCGCCTTCTTTGGCTTGGACAGGGATATAGCGCGGCCCCTTTTCATTCGGCCGCCATGGCTCATCATCGGTTGGATCGGGTATAGGAATCCCCGGCCCGACAAAGACCACCGTTCCGCTTTGCACCTTCTCTTTTTCAACCACGGTTTGTGGCAGGTACAGGCCCACTTCCGTCCGGTCTTCCGATTCATTGGGTTTGATCAGCACCCGGTCGCCGACCACAATCATACGGCTGTTGCCTTTTTTCACGATTTGGGACTCCTTACGATTCAAGCATAATTGGCGCTTGCCGTAAGACTAGTTTAGCGCCTGCATGGCATTGCTCCAATCTGTCCGGAGATTGGCAGAAAAAAACGGCGCCGGGACTTCCCCAGCGCCGTGAAAATGCATTCGTGTGCGATTGTGTCGGTTTTAGTTTCTGAAACTTGGCGGGCAGGTTCCGTTATATGTCCTCCCATCCAAAATCAAGTTTTTTGCAACACTGCAATCGCCGCCATACCAATAAATATCCCCTTTGCTTTTTAGACCATTCGAACCCGCATAGGTATTGCCATAGCCGCCTCTTTGTGGACCGTAAAAAGGCGTGGCCGATTCTATGCCGTTTTCGGAGCCATCGGGGCCGATTGTGAAGATCACATAGGCAACAAATTTATTACCCCTTTGCCTTACACCAGTCTCATAGACACGCGGAGTGCGTTCCTCCAATACTCTTTGGGCCAGTTCAAAAGGATCCACCGGGATTGTGCTGAGATATTGGATCGGAGTGGTCAGCCAAAAAATTCCGGCTTCCATGCGGCCGCGCTCATAGGGATAGTCTTCCGATTCGGGAGGATAGCCGCCTCCATTATCCAGCGCGTACATTTCCTGAGCCATGGCGACGGCTCTGATGTCGGAATAGGCTTTCGCGATCTTGGCTCTGAATCTGGCATTCATAAAATTGGGGACGGCAATCGCTGCAAGAATTCCGATAATTGCCACCACGATTAGCAGTTCGATTAACGTGAAGGCCTTTTTAGGGTGAAGCCTCTTTGCAACTTGATTCCTCATCTTTGCCTCTCCTGTTCAGGCTTTTTATCCAAGAATTCTCTCCATATTAAACGTTAGTTGAAAAAAACACAATCTGATGTTGTGTTGCCTGTTGTTTACGGTTCTTTTATCTGTCCGCAGCACGATCGAAATTAATTTAGCCGGTGGCCTGAATTTGCATTTAGGCAAAGAAAACGGCGCTGAGATAAAAATCTCAGCGCCGTAGATCGCGATTATTGCATCGAAGATGGCTTCTTAGTTGCTAAAATTGGGCGGGCAAGATCCGTTATAAATCTTCCCATCCATAACCAAGTTCTTGGCGACGGAACAGTCTCCGCCGTAAAAGTAAATGTCCCCGTTGCTTTTAAGTCCATTTGAGCCGGCGTAGGTGTTGTTGTAGCCGCCTCTTTGAGGACCGTAGAAAGGCGATGCGGATTCTATTCCGTTTTCTGAACCATCAGGCCCAACGGTGAAAATCACATAGGCGACTAATTTATTTCCACGTTGCCGGACTCCCGTCTCATAAATCAACGGTGTGCTGCTTTCGCTTTGTGCTTTCCGTTCAAAAGGATCGGTCGGAATTGCGGCAATATATTGAATCGGGCTGGTTAGAAAAAAGAGGCCCGCTTCCATCCGGCCGCGTTCATACGGGTGATCTTCGGACTCAGGCGGGTAGCCGCCGCCGTTATCCAACGCGTACATTTCTTGAGCTGTGGATAGAGCTCTAATATCCGCGTAGGCGCGCGCTATTTTTGCACGTGTGCGGGCATTCATGAAATTGGGAACGGCAATCGCAGCCAAAATACCAATAATCGCAACAACAATCAGAAGTTCAATCAGTGTAAAACCCCGCATTTTACGCCGGGTTTTGAAAATATTAATTGTCATACCTTTCTCCAAACAAGACCCGAGTGAGGTTTCCTCACTCGGGTCCCACCTTAAACTTTTATCGGTTCAGGAACAAACCTGAGCCGGTCATGAACACGATTTTCTATTTAGTGAAGTTCCCATCCTTCAACACTGGAACCTTCAGCCGGATTCGCAACAACGTTTACGACGACGTCGCGATTCGCGCCATTGCTGTATGCGCGGCTACCCCAGGTCAAAGAAATGAAATCGTCATTCATGCCGATCATCGGTTCGCCCGGCTCGCCAACACCGCCCGCATACTCGGGCAGATCGCATGCCAGTGCTTCAACTGAAGCCGGAGTACCATCGGCATTAAACACGCGGAAAGCCATGGTTGGAACCAGGTCGACATCATTGCTCAATTCGTCTTCCCAACTGCAGGAAAAACTCCCATTGGCGGCCATGGCGATACGGGGACGATCAGGGCTACCCACATCGAAGTCACTATGCGTTGTGACCAAGGTGTAACCGAGCAATCCTGAGGAGTCATATTGGGCGGCCAACAATAGAGAAGAACCGATTAAATCTTCGGGCATGCCCAACGCTGCCATGGCTTCTGAACCGGTGGCGCCATACATGACCCAGAATGTGCTTGTTCCGGCGCCCGCCATCCATTGGTAACTTCCCAAAAACGGAGCATCGGCAGTTCCCAAAATGGTGGTATCGGCCATCGGGATGGCATTGAGTTCATTACCCGCGTTATCGAAAATAATGAATTCATTGACGGCATCGCCATTCTCATTGCGCGAGACATAAGCAAAACCATTGCTCAGGGGAGCGATTTGGAAGCGGCCTGCATAATTGCCAACATAGCGCGGTGCAAATTCGTCAACGGCGCGTGTGCCATCGGCATTGAAAATATTGACAAAGCCCGTCCGAGATGAGAAATCGCCATCGGGGTCATCCGCCCAGCGGTGATCGCGGGACATCACACCAAAGGCCCATCCGCCGTTGGATAGACCGGCCGCACCCCAGTCACGATGGCCCAGGCTGACCTGGCCTACCGATACGGGGCCGCTGGTGACTTCGTTGAGATCCATGTCGTAGATTTTGAAGAAGCCGTGGCCTTGCCCATCATCTTCTTTAACGCCATCGGCATCGCCCACCGTTGCCGGAATAACCAGATCAGAGCCACCCATCTGGGAGACTTTCCAGGTTGCGGCAACGATGAATTGGGTTCCGTCAATACTGTTTTCGCAAATCGTCCAGTTGGTGTTTCCACCGGTATTCGTGCCGGCAATAACATCATCTTGGCCGGATCCGAATACATCATAAATCCGGGAGCCATCGGGATTCATGCCACTGAAATGGTGGCTGCCACCGCGGTTAACCCAAAAGACGATGACTGTCCCATCGGCCAAAACGCAGGTTTGCGGTTCACGGTCATCGTTGTCAGGATCTTGGCCCAACAACAGAGGAGCCTCAGTGTTGATCGGTACAAAACCTGCATCCGACAACATCGGCAATGTGCCTTCGGAGAAGGTGATCGGTGTGCCGTCCAACGGCTGTGCAAATGCACCGGCCGCGATCAGCAACGCTAACGCACAAATTCCACTCGTTTTCATAGAAACTATACCTCCTTAGGATATGTGTAAATGTGATACACCACCTGCTGTATCAATGCCCAAAAACCGTTGAAAACCCCTTATAAAGGGTTATAGGAATTGGGCGTTTAGGAAAACAGTATGCTGACCTGCATGGTGTGTCAATAGGATTTCCGCAAAATCTACATTGTTTTAGATGATATGCCCCAATGAGCCATATTTTTTGTGAAACCTTGAAATAACGTGCAAAATTGAAAGATCCCGCCATGTATGGTTATACATTTGTGACGGGATGAAACTGAATTTCATTAGAACCGGCAACTACACCGGTCAATTTTACTAGTTTCTGAAATTCGGCGGGCATGAGCCATTGTAGGTCTTGCCATCGACTATGAGATTGGCCGTGATCGAACAGTCGCCGCCATACCAATAAATGTCACCATTACTCTTCAAGCCGTTTGAGGAGGCGTAGGTATTGCTTTCGCCTCCATTCCGCTGGGGAAGCACAAAGGGATGCTCTGAGTATAAGCCGTTTTCGGAGGCGTCCGGTCCCACGGAGAAGATCATATAGGACATATATTTGCCACCCTTTGCTCTGGGAACGCCTGTTTCGTAGACATGCCGGGCGCCGTCTTCTAGTAATTTCGATTTGGGCACAAAAGGATCGTCCGGAATGCTGGCTATATAGGAGATGGGGCTGGTTAAGAAGAAAAGACCTTGTTGGGTCCGGGGGCGTGAATACGGATTGTCTTCCGATTCCGGGGGGTAGCAATTGTTATCTAAGAAGTACATCTCTTGGGCCATGGCCAAGGCTTTGATATCCGAATAGACCCGGGCGACTGTGGCCCGCGTACGCGCGTTCATGAAATTGGGAACCGCAATGGCGGCCAAAATGCCGATAATTGCGACAACAATAAGCAACTCGATGAGTGTAAATCCGTGCTTTTTATTCATTTTGTTAACAATTCTTACCATGACATCCTCTTGCAATGATCGAAGGCTATGTACGGCCTCCCGCCGATCAAAATCCAACCGGCCCGCCTATTGATCCTTTATAGGCGATTTTACGCCGGATGTTAATGTTATTTAGGCTATCGTAAATCGAGCAGGGATAAGGAATATGATGTCAAAATGGGAGCACAAGACTTCGAGCGTAAGACAAATTTATGCCGCTGAAGCCTGATTTCAGCGGCCTCAGCGGCATGTATTAGCAAACTAACTCATTCTTACTCAACAACTTGAATTCGATTATCTGATTGCAGTTCCTAAAAGTAGAGCGCTTGCTTTAATAGGAACACCACTCTGTTACGTGGGAATACAATCCGTCTATTGACCAGACATTGACGGTACCATCCTCGGATCCGGAAAGTATGTAGTTGCCATCCGGTGAGAACACCATATCCCACATGGCTATGTAATGTCCCTGTAAATTCAATTGTAATTCGGTGGTATCTGCATCCCAAATCTGAATCGTGCCGCCGCTTGAGGCAACCAGATTTCCATCAGGGGAGAAGATGACTTGATTGCCGGAGGAGCCATCCGGTAATTCTCTGAGTTGTGATCCTGTTAGAGCATCGAACAGATAAGCTTTACCGTCCCCGCATCCGGTCAAAATAGTAAGTCCATCAGGGGAGAATGTGGCTGGCGAATCCACCTGTTGTGGGACTGTAATCGTCCGAATCTGTTCGTATGTGTCTGCATCCCAAAGGATGATCCGTGATGAAGAACGAGCCGTGGTTATGATCCGGCTTCCATCAGATGAAAAGGACACCAAATTATCGGACTCCAATTCTCCATCCAAAACAGCAAGGAGTTGGCCGTCGATTGTATAAAGACAGCTCAGCTGACCACCGGTTGCAAAAAGCACGCGTTCTCCATCATTTGAGAAGGTGACATCATAGGCGCCGCCCAGTTGCCCTGCATAGGTTCTTACGGGTGATAAATCCGAAGAGTTATAAAGTGCGGCCCCATCGCCATTCCCGAGCAGCAAATACGATCCATCCGGTGAATAGGCAATGTCATGGATCGGGGATTGTGAAGCCAATTCTCTGACCAGCTCGGACTGGCCAATATTGTAAAACTTTACTGTCTGAACAAATGCGGCCGCGACTTCTCCAGTTGTTGGCGATACGGCCAATCCCGTTACCTGTGTGGAGTGTTCATGCAAAACGCCGAGCCTTTCACCGGAATCCGTATCAAAAATATAGACTTTGCCGTCTTCGCTTGCGCATAAGAACTGCTGGCCATCCGCTGAAAAAACCACAGAGCGAATTGCTCCGATATCACTATTTCCGACATAGCCATCGGTTAGCACGGTTTGCTCTTCGATTAACGTATTTGCAACGACAATTCCTGCCTTAACACCCATATCCTCATAGCCGATGCCTACCGTGAAACCGTCCGGTGAAATGGCCATTGTCGTTATTCCGCCAAAAGAACCTGTGGTTTGAAAATCTTTGCCACTCAGTCTTTGACGGGTATTTAAATCCCAGACTTCCAGAAGATTGCCGAATGCAGTCAGTAAACGTTGCGAGTTGCCGGAGAATTCGGCCTTTAGAATTGACTGCTCGGCGGGGATTGTCCAAACGATTTCTCCCGTGGAGACATCGACGAGTTCTTTGTAGATCGTCAGCGCCCACGCGCCGTCATTTGAAAAGCATTTGATGTTAAAATTCTCCAGCGTTCTCAATCTTGCTCCGCCGGCGATATCCCAAACTGAAATCGTATAGATCGATCCGGCCTCTCCGGCTTCTTTTGCACCGAGAACAACCTGTGTTCCATCGGCATTAAAGACGCCGTTTTCAAGGGCAAATCCACCCTCAAATTCAATAGCGCGTATTAACTGCCCGGTGCTTGTGTCCCAAATTTTGACCGTCGTATCTTGTGTTCCTGAGGTGAGCAATTTTTGGCCATCCGGTGAAAAAGCCAAATGCCCTTCGTTGTAGTTCACGCCTTTTAATGTTTGAGTGTCGATTGAGTTGAGGATTTCATGGTTTTGGGCGTCCCACACCAAAACAATGCCCGCTCTCGACATGGTGGCAATGCGGCTGCCATCCGGTGACACGGCAATTGTATTTAATACTCCGTTACCGATTCGCTGAAATGGTTGTTGTGCAACGGTTTCTGAAGTTGCATCAAAAGCCGAAGCAAGACACATGAGAGATACAAAGAAAACGGATAAAGATTTTTTGTACATCATCCCTCCTTATATTATGGATAAATGAAATGGTTGAATTGGATACCCGGATGAACTGCTACCCACCGAGCCCCACCTGCGGTGACTTCCTCCTTGTTCAATCTATTTGAAAAGCCAAAAGACGATTGGCAATCATGTCTTTAATGAAAATATATCACCTGGGGAAGCGGGTGTCACATAAAAAGACAGATACTATTCTTCAAGATATGAATAATTCACAAATGTGAAAAATAGAACTTAAGGGCTACAAATTGTGTTTTTGCGCCATTCTCAGTTCCTGAAATTCGGCGGGCAGACTCCGTTCAAGACATGGCCATCGATCCAGAGGCTTTTAACGACAGCGCTGCAATTGCCTCCATACCAGTAAATGTCGCCCGGGCTGGTTAGGCCATTGGAGGTTGCATAAGTCGTATTGATATCACCATAGCCTTTGCTGACAAATGGATTCTCGGAATAGATATCCTCAATTCCATCCGGCCCGACCGTGAAAATGGCATAGGCGACGTATTTGTTATGGCCGGGGCCTTTGGTGACTCCCGTTTCATAGACATAGGGAGTCGTTTCTTCATGGGTAAGCCATTCTTTGGGGACAAAGATGGCGTTCGGAATGGCCGCGATATAGGCAATTGGGCTGGTGAGGAAAAACAGCCCCTGGGATATCCGAGGCCGCTGATAGGGATTATGTTCCGATTCCGGCGGGTAGCCGTTATTGTCGAGATTGTACATCTCATTAGCCATGGCCAGCGCTTTGATGTCGGAATAGGCCCTGGCTACCTTGGCCCGCAGCCGCGCACTCATGAAATTAGGAACCGCGATAGCCGCCAATATCCCGATAATTGCAACCACGATCAGCAACTCTATCAGTGTAAAAGCGGAAGAATTCGTTGTATTACGCCGGTGGATTATCATGGGACATCTCCACAAGAACGCTGGGATTCAATTGGCTTTCAAAGCATAAATTTCAGAGGCCACCGGTCTCTGATAAATTCTACAATACGCGATGTCCGGGTGTAACGGGGAATACGCCTAAAATAATTAATATGAATATCGATATTCCGGGAATCAGTTCCTGAAATTCGGGGGACATGAGCCGTTATACAGCCGCCCATCCACAATCACATTCTGCATAACCGTACAATCTCCCCCATACCAATAAATATCGCCGCTGCTTTTTAGCCCATTGGACTGCGCATAGGTGTTGTTCTGTCCGCCGTTTTTCGTTTCGCGGAATGGCGCCCGGGATGATATTCCGTTCTCCGCGCCATCCGGACCGATTGTGAAAATGACATAAGAGATGATTCTGGGATAATTTGTGTAGACGCCGGTCTCATATACCCGGGGCGTGTTGTTTTCGAATTTCCAGGCTGTCGGCACAAAAGGATCTTCAGGTATTGAAGCCATATATTGGATCGGCGTGGTCAGGAAAAACAGGCCTCTTTCATTTGCCGGACGTTTATATGGATTATCCTCCGACTCGGGGGGGTAGCTGTTAAAGTCGAGAAAATACATTTCTTGGGCCATAGCCAGTGCCTTTATATCGGAATAGGCCTTGGCCACTTTGGCTTTAAGTTGGGCATTCAAAAAACTGGGCACGGCGATAGCGGCCAATATTCCGATAATGGCCACCACAATCAGGAGCTCAATTAAGGTGAAACCGGCTTTTTGACGTGTACTACTTCTGAATACATTCATCATGTCCTCTCCCCGGATCATGAAATAATGAATCGACTATCCACGCTGTAAATTAGAATCATGCTTTGCGAAAAGCATATTCCCGTCGCTGCATTTTCAACAATAAAATAGAACTCGGGTGAATTCAACGATAATCGATGTTGAAAAGACCGCTTAGCATTTATCTGAATATGAAGTCTCAATTAATGCTCTACAACGGACGGTATGACAGGAAATCCCCAAAAAGCATGTTGCAGACCTGGCGAAATAACGTAATCTAAATTGGTTTGAATCAATTATTCACTGAGGGAGTCCGTGCGTAAACGTCCGGTTACATTGAAGGATGTTGCTGAAAAGGCTGGTGTTTCAGCCACGACGGTATCGATGGTTTTGCGGGGCAAGGCGGACCGGTATGGCATCGCTGCCGCCACCGCTGAACGCGTAACCCGAATGGCTGATGAACTGGGATTTGTTCCTAACCGTCTGGCCAGCTCATTTTCGACAGGGCGTTCGCGGATGATCGGGATCATGCCCAGCAATCCCGAAGGGCTGTTCGATACCTGGTATGGTCCCCGTATTTTGAAGGGCTGTGTGGCCGAGGCCAACCGCCGTAACTACCACCTCATGCTGATGGATCAGTCTCCGGCTTGGCGCGAGATTCCCCCCAACACCTTTGCAAATGAATTGGTCGGTGGCCGCATTGATGGGCTCCTTGTAATCGAAGAGGGATTACAGACAGGCCTTGAACCCTACGTGGAAGTGGCCGAGACCATGCCCATGGCTGTGAGTTCAATTGCCGTGCAAGGCATGCCCCGCCTGGCGAATGGTACGGGAGTTGATTATGGCCAAATGGCCCGCATCGCCGTCGAGCATCTGGCCAAATTGGGGCACAAGAATATCGGCCTGATCCTGCAAAACCGTTATCTGCTTGAAGTCCAAACACTGATTGAGTCTTTTAACCAGGAACTCAAAGCGAGAGGCGGCTCTCTCCCACCGGAACGAATCATGGAGGACCGCCCCGGACGAAACGGTCTTGTGGACACCATCCGTAGTGGGAGTATTACCGCGGCCATGGTTCTTTTTGACGGCGAAGCGGCCCGTATCTGCCGCGAACTTGCCGAAAGCGGGCTCCGCGTGCCCAACGATTTCTCATTGATCGGACTCGGCGATTTTCCATTAAGTGAGAATATCTGGCCGCCGCTCACGACAATCCGGCCCCCAATGGATGAACTGGCAGCACGGGCTACAAGGCATCTTCTGGATCAGATTGAAGGCAAAAAGGGAGCCGAAAATGGGAGTGTGCAGCTCCCCGCGGAGTTAGTTCTTCGCGCTTCGACAGGCCTGGCGCCTGGTATCACGTTGTAATCATGCGGTCCATCGCCGGTTTGGCCGGATTGTATCTGAATCGCCTACTGCCTGCCTTCTATCAAAATTAGTAAAACCGCCGTGGCCAGAATCAATCGTGGATCGAGCCACAACCGGTCTCCAGCCCTCATATATACCCGGAGTTTCTTAACGAAGGGATTAAAATTTTGGGTGATCCGGCAAATCTCCTCTTCGCCGGCAAAAAGGCTGAAACTCTGGGGGACCATATCGGTAACAAACCTGCGGATCATTGCCAGGAGCGGGTGGTCCTCATGCAGGACCGCCATTTGTTCTTCATCCGGCGTAAGGATATCCCACGTATCGCGGACCATCGATTTGAATCCTCTGCGATGCAACACACCCACATGCTCCCCCGTGGTTTGATCGATCACGTCATAGCGGGCGGCCACATCGAGTATCTGGCGGGCTTTGATTAGAAGTAATTCCTCTTCCATGGTGTTGTCGGAGTAAACTCGGACATCTTCACGCAGTTTGAAGGCTTTTTGTTTAATAAACATCACAACATTGCCTTGCGGGTCGAACACCTCGACTTTGGCCCCGAAAAGGGTGAAGACACGTTTGCGCAGGATGTATGACGGGCGGTCGAGCAGCATGGTGATTTGAAATCTACTGAAATGACGCCATTTCTAAACCTTTGCACGGCTTCCGGCGTTACCGGACTGTATGGCCCGCTGTTTGTACCGGTGATACGGGGTGCGCTGCCCTTCGATTTGCCAATAGAATTCAATTCGATCCGCTACCAAGGACATGTACCCGGTGTTTCGAGAGTTAGCCTCTTGTGGCTGATGGGGTGTGACTGTAAGATCAGTCCCACCTTCTGTTTCGGGTGGCGCAAGTATGTTTGGGGCGTCGACCGGAACCCCTCAATTCTTGGAGGACTATAGTGGATATTTTACGTCAGGATGCCGATAAGAAATTCCCCTCACCCCCCAGTGGCGGCGGTCAGGGGCCATCGAAAGCCCCGGAAGCGGCCATGACCACCTTAGGCGAGGATACTGAGTTTAAGGGGACACTTAAATTCAAACATTCCTTAAAGATCGAAGGTAAGTTTGAAGGCGATATTAACACCGACGGTCATCTGATCGTTGGCCGGACCGGGAATGTAAAGGCCGAGATTCGTGCCGGAAGCCTTGTGATTGAAGGTAAGGTTAACGGTAACATTCAAGCGGGCGATCTAATCGACTTGCGTTCAACGGCTGAAGTCCATGGTGATATCACCGCCTCCAAATTGAAAATTGATGAAGGCGTGATCTTTGTCGGTAAGACAGATGTGCAGCCTAAAGAGCGCCGTAGCACAAGTTCACCCTCTAACTCATCCTCGGATAGCAAGCAGCAAAACAAGAAAGAAGGCTAGAATTCCCGCTCCTTCACTCTTGTTTCTATTCGTTTCTTTCCAAAGCCCTCAAACTGATTTTGAGGGCTTTTTCTTTGAATGTGGCAATCCTTTATCCAGGGTGCTGTTCACGACCTGAACACAATTGTCCTATTTTGAGCAGGGGACTGTTTGAGACTGACAGATTTCTGTTCGAATGTGTCATTTCAAGGCACTCCGCTTCAATTCGCGGCCTGGCACGCCGCTTGTTTATGGTATTGCACGTAACGATTTAGGCTCACGAAGTTGGTGATATGAGGTATGGCGATGAAGAAGATTGAAGCGATTATTCGTCCGCATTGTTTGGATGATGTGAAGGAGGCATTGGCAGGAGTTGGTTTGCGTGGATTGACAGTAACTGAAGTTCGCGGTTTTGGAAGGCAAAAAGGACATACCGAGCTTTATCGAGGCCGTGAATATACCATCGAGTTCCAACCCAAAGTAAAAATCGAACTGATCGTTCCCAAAGACGATGTGCAAGAAGTCATTGATACGATCCGCTCCGCGGCCAGTACCGGCCAGGTTGGCGACGGCAAGGTCTTTGTTGTGCCTATCGAGGACGCAGTTCGTATCCGCACCGGTGAACGAGGCGCAGAGGCGCTATAAGCATATTTCGTTTGAACGTTTGTAAATCAAAGAACCTTTGAAAGGTTACCTTTCAATAATGAGGAGACTGGTATGAAACCCAAAGACGTTTTAAAGACTATTAAAGACCAAGACATAAAGATTGTCGATTTCAAGTTCATGGATTTTATCGGAACGTGGCAACACTTCTCCATTCCGTCCCGGAAGTCGATGAAGATACTTTTACCGATGGCCTTGGATTCGACGGCTCGTCGATTCGCGGTTGGAAAGCGATTAATGAAAGCGACATGCTGGTCATTCCCGATCCCACCACAGCGTTTGTGGATCCTTTCATGAGCGGACCGGCCCTTTCATTGACCTGCACGGTTCTCGATCCTCTGACCCGTCAACCCTATTCACGCGATCCCCGTTCGATCGCTATCAAATGCGAGCAGTACGTCAAATCTCAGGGGTACGATACTGCCTACATCGGTCCGGAAGCCGAGTTCTTTGTATTCGATCATGCCAGTTATAATAGCGGCCCCAATTTCGCCTATTACGAAATCGACAGCGCTGAAGGCATCTGGCGCAGCGGCGATGAGGAAATGAACCTTTCCCACCGCCCCCGTCAAAAGGGTGGATATTTCCCCGTTCCTCCGGTTGATACGCTCCAGGATTTGCGTACCGAGATGATTTTGGTGATGCAGTCTTTGGGTATCGATGTCGAATGTCATCACCACGAAGTTGCCACCGCCGGCCAGTGCGAAATCGATATGCGTTTTGCCCCACTGCTAAAGATGGCCGACAACCTCACTCTCTATAAATACGTCGTTAAGAACGTTGCCCGCCGCAACGGCAAGACCGCCACATTTATGCCCAAGCCGATCTTTGAAGATAACGGCTCAGGAATGCACACCCACGTCAGCCTTTGGAAAGGTAACAAGAACTGCTTCGCCGGTAGCGAATATGCCGGTCTTTCCAAAGAGGCTCTGCATTTTGTCGGCGGTATGATTAAGCACGCTCCGGCGATTATCGCCTTCTTGGCCCCGACGACCAACTCCTACAAACGTTTGGTTCCCGGCTTTGAAGCGCCTGTAACCTTGGCTCTCTCCCAGCGCAACCGTAGTGCCGCCTTCCGTATCCCGGTCTATTCCCAGAGCGAAAAGGCCAAGCGAATCGAATTCCGTACGCCGGATCCCAGCTGCAATCCGTATCTTGGCTTTGCGGCCATCCTCATGGCCGGTCTCGATGGTATCGCCAATGGTTATGAGCCACCCGAGCCGCTCGATAAGGACCTCTATGATATGACCCGCGAAGAACTCTCCGGTTACGATTCCGTACCGGGCACCTTAGATGCCGCCTTGGATGCATTAGAGGCTGACAATGAGTTCCTGTACAAAGACGATGTTTTCACTCCGGATGTTGTTGAGACATGGATTAAATACAAACGGACAGAAGAAGTCGATAACGTTCGCCTGCGTCCGCATCCCCAAGAGTTCTTCTTGTATTACGACTGCTAATTTGAATCCGGAATACAACGTCTGGTTCTGGTTATTAGCATAAGTTCGCATTCCTGCCCCGGGCTGATTCATTCAGCCCGGGGTTTTTCTTTATCCCAATCCAGGATGCGGATAAAAACTAAGGCCGTTGCCGGTCATCGTATGCGAATCCGATTCGGAATTTATCTCGGTTCCGGGACTCGCCTGCTTTATGTGAATCCACTAGACTTGCTCAATTCCCGCCATCTCCGCGGAGTTTTTGCTTGATGCCAATTAAACAATATCAGATTGAGAATGTCCTGGTTGTTGAAATCGAGGGTGATATTTCCTACGACGCTACGTTGGAATTGGCCACTACCTTGGATTCCATTATCGATAACGGAACATTACGGATTCTTATCGTTCCCCGGGATATTGAAATTCTGAATAGCATGGCCGTGGGAGTGCTGTTTACGCGTTGTACACGTTTGCAGGAGTGCGGAGGGCGTATGGCCCTGGCCGAAGTGACAGAAGGTTTATCAAAGATTTTCACTGCCACTCGATTCTATCGTCTTGTCAAAGGCTATCCCGATATACCATCGGCCCTTCAAGCCCTACAGGAAGAGAACTGATTCAACCGAATTCCGGAAATGCATTGCGGGTGTTTTCTCCGAAACTTTGACTAATTCGCTCCCCCAACAACGTTCTACGATGAATTACCCGGTCGTTTGCAATAGCTTCTTCGACAGCCCGACGAGATCCTATGAGAATAACCAAACGTTTTCCTCGTGAAATCGCGGTGTAGAGCAAATTCCGTTGCAGCATCCGCCGATGAGCCATGACCAACGGTATTACAACGGCCGGATATTCGCTGCCTTGGGATTTATGAATGGTCATCGCATAGGCCAACGCCAAGTCATAGAGATCGTTTTTTTCATAGAGGACATCCCGCCCATCGATGCTGACGATAAGCTGCTCCTCAATCGGCTCTATCTCTGTCACGATCCCCAGGTCGCCGTTAAAGATATCGCGGGCATAGTCGTTCTTGGTCTGCATTACCTTGTCCCCAACCGTAAAAGCACGGCCTTCATGCTCCAAAATGGTGTCCTGTTCGCGAAAATCCGGTCCACGCAAAAGAGACTGAAGGGCGTTATTGAGGTTTTCTACACCGACTTGGCCTTTGTGCATCGGAACTAACACTTGCACATCAGAAACCGGCGATAAGCCGAATTGTTCGGGTATTCGGTTGCCAACCAACTCCAAGACTGAATTGACGACGGACTCCATCGATCGCCGTTCTATAAAAAAGAAATCTTGACCGGCCTCAAATCCGCCGGCATCCAGGATTGGCTCCTGGCCTTGGTGGACATGCTGAGCATTGATGGCGATAAGGCTTCCTTCGGATTGACGGAAAATCTCCGATAGACGGATTGTGGGGATGTATCCACATGCAAGCAGATCATCCAAGACGGTTCCCGCGCCTACAGAAGGTAATTGATTGACATCGCCAACGAGTAAGAGATGCGCCCGGTCCTGGATCGCTTCCAAAAGCGCAGCCATAAGATGTGTATCGATCATGGAGGCTTCGTCCACAATCAACAAATCCAGTTTTAAGGGACGAATGGCATTACGTGCAAAACACCCTGTATCGACTTGATATTCAAGAAGTCGATGAATTGTCACTGCGCTACGGCGTGTGGATTCTGAAAGTCGCTTCGCCGCCCGGCCTGTGGGAGCAGCCAAGCGAAGTCTTGCCCCGCGCTTCTCCCAAAGACGAATCACTCCCCGGAGTATGGTTGTTTTGCCGGTGCCTGGCCCGCCGGTGATGATCGAGACTTTTTCGGTCAGACTTGAAGCCAAGGCCTTGCTTTGGTTCTTGGCCAGATCGACACGAATATCTCTTTCAACATCTTCGATATCCTCATCGGTTACCGTTTGAGTGCGAAAGCGTGATTTTGATACCAGCAGACTTTGGATGCGCCTGGCAATCGTTTCTTCCGCCTGCCTAAGAACAGGTAATTGAACTGCAAAATCGGCGGCGCGGCCTTGGCGGTCTTTTTTCAGTTCTTCCTCAACGATGAGCCGGTCAAGCAGTAATGACTCATAACTTTCCTCAAGTTCCTCTACCTCAGGACACCAGACAGAGCCATCCTCCGAATGAACAACGAGCCTGGAGAGAACTTGTTGAAGCAGTTTGCTCCTTGGTGTCCAGGTGTGCCCCTCAGATTCCGATTCAATTAGCTCTGCATAAATTGCCCCCTGCTGACGTTCCGCTGTTTCCAAAGGAAATGAGTTGTTTCGTGCGATCTCTTCTACTGTTTGCCAGCGTGTGCCTGAAAACTCATAAAGCAATTGATAGGGATTGGCCCGCAACACGCTTTCCGCTTCGCTTCCGTATCGTTTATGGACACGTTCGGCCAGATCGTAACTGAGCCCATGTTTTTGCAGGTGCTTTATGGCTTGTTGTTTTTTTGCGCGCATGGAGGAGTTATAAAGCAACGTCCTAAAATAAACAAACAGCCGGAATAATTCTCCGGCCGTCTTGCATCTGTTGAATCTTCAATCCTAGAAAAGCAACGGGGTGAAGGAAACCGTCCCTTCACCCCGCATTATACTCTTATTGGTAGAACTGTTCTTACTCTTCCGGCAACGGTTGGTCTTTTGTTTCCGGGGCAAAGAACAGCGCGATCATACCAATGAGGTAGATCAGGGTCATCGTGACCGCCGCCGCGCGGAAATCGGAATCGACTCCGATTCCGGAATAGAATTTAGAAATCGAGCCACCTTGCTCAAACGATGTTGCAAAGAATGCTGCAAGTACTCCCATGATTGCCGGGAAGGGAACTGCCAAATAACGTCCGACATTGTAGCAAAAGCCTACACCGGTGTTGCGCAGTCGAGTGGGAAAAATTTCCGGGAAATAGATCGCATAACCGCCGAAGATGCACAGGGTCGCGAATCCCAACATGGGCAGCATCCAATAGGCATCGGTTGCTGAATCCAGGCAATTGAACACAAAGGCGGTTACGATCATACCTACCAACAGTGAGAACATGAATGCCAAGCGGCGGCCCATAAACACGGCCATTACCATAAAGGCATACATACCAAAGAAGGCTCCAACATCCTGAAGCATGGTCCCAAAGGATTTGACAAATGTCACTCTTTCGATGGGCTCATCTTGAAGCGCGTACTGGACCAATTCAGGCGAGAAGAATCCGATTCCCCAAAGACCGACTACGCCGGCCAAGGCCAGGGTTACGCCAATAACCGTATTTTTAAGCCAGCGCATATCGGAGAAAAGATCGACAGGGCTGCCCATTGCTTTGGTTTCCCCGCGCTCGGCCGCCGCCCGGGCATCAACCCACTTCTGTGGTTCTTTGAGATGGCGGATCATAAAGATCGCCAATATTGCAGGAAGAACCCCGATCATGAATAAAACACGCCACCCCGCGATCTTGCCCATAAAGAGCAGGTCGGGAGAAATCGCCATACTAATCGCTGAGCCGGTGATATTGCCCACAGCCGAAAGCGCCTGGAGCGATCCTAAAGCCTGTGCACGAGCGCGTTCAGGAAGACTTTCTGCTACTAACGTTGCGGCTGCAGCAAACTGCCCTCCGACACCCAATCCGACCAGGAACCGGTAAATTATAAAATCGATGTATGAGATGGAGAGCGCGGACATGCCCGTGAAACCGGCATAAAGAAAGAGCGTGATTACAAGGGTTTTGACACGTCCAATCCGGTCACTGAGAATGCCGAAGATGAGGCCGCCTGTCGCCCAACCAAAAATCATCGATGAAGTCGCATAGGTGCCAAATTTGAAAATTACCGAATCTTCGGTTCCTGCCGCCATGAGATCGGTCAACGCCGGTCCACGGGATAGAATGAATAACCGCTGATCCATACAGTCAAACATCCAACCACATGTGGCCACAATGAGTACCAACCAATGATATCCGGTCAGATACTGAAACCAGTATTTGTGTGTCGTGCCGTTTTGTTCGTTCACAGAAATGGACTCCTTCAGGCTTTAAGGATCTAAGCGCTCCTTGTCAATCGTGTAAACAAGTTTTACCCCATTTCGCTGTGCGACATGTAAAAGGCGCATTCGCCGACATTTAGAGGCAAGGAGACGGATCCGAATGATGCCCGCCATTCTTAAGTAGCCCTTGGATTCTGTCAACAGGAAAACGTGAGCATGAAAAGACCGCTCAACGCCATCGGAGTCGATATGAACTGTCTATAGAGAGCGATGAAAAACCTTAGATTTCCCTAAGTAAGGCGACTTCTTGCAGAACATAAAAAACTGTTCAATGTTCGAGCAAACATTGGAATGAAACAAGATTATGTCAACCAATCATTCGGTTTTGGCGCGTGCCAAAGCCCCGACTTCTTCCAACAAAGCCTGTCCAGCCTCGGCTTCCGGCAAACGTTTGATGATTTCACCATTGCGGAAAATGATGCCGATTCCTTTGCCAAACGCCACACCTACATCAGCGGCCTTGGCTTCGCCCGGACCATTGACTTCGCATCCCATCAAAGCCACATCCAGTGTTGCACCATGCTTCTTGAGTTCACTTTCGAGTTCCTTGGTCAATCCAACCAAATCGGTGTGGCAACGTGCGCATGTTGGACACGATATGATCCGGACTCCTTTGGCGCGTGCTTCCAATGAGCGGAGGAGATCGCAAAGTGGAGATAAATAATTGTCTGGCTTTTCTTTAGGGACTGTGACAATCAGGCGCCCCCCAGCCCATCGAGAACAGATGGCCCCAAGCCCAATCAACAATTGAGAAAGATTACTGGACATCGCCTCGATGTCGACAAAAAGGCTTTCCGGCTGCGTTTTGATGGCAAATCCATTTTGCGGATCCATGGCTTTTGCCAAGTCCTCCATCGAACGAATTGACTGAATTTCATCTATGCCGCTGGAAACGCTGTCCGCATTTTCTTCAATGGTTGATAGGCCGTCATACAGCGTGTCTGACACAAAAGTCAGCCGCGCATCTTCGGGGCTGGCGAGACAAACGATAATTTCGATGGATTTATGACTTGTTTGGGAATTGCTCAAAGTGATGTTTCCTTATGTATTGCACAGTATCAAAAGATATCGGACCGTATTGAGCATTGTAGAGGAGTTGATTGGCTTGGAAACACAGCAAAGGAATTTCTGCCGTTTATCTCGCGGAGCCGCCAACATCCCATAGCCTCGGGTTTTTATTTTAACTGGTTAAGGAAATTCGGGAAGTCATACCTTTGATAGGTAATATTTAATTATATAGATATCTTGTGTCTGTAATGCTCTGTATCCCGGTAGAATACATAAATCTAAGAATATCAAGGGGTTAAATTTGGTTGTGGTGGTTGGAGTGGAGCACATGGGACTTGAACCCACGACCTCTGCCTTGCGAAGGCAGCGCTCTCCCAACTGAGCTAGTGCCCCAAAAAGACCAACGGAGTATGCAGACCCTTCCCAATCAGGTCAAGCATGCAATGGGATTCCTGTTTTGGCGGACCGAAAAATGCCAATCGTGTGCAGGATCGAAATTTTGAATGAATGCGATTTTAAAAAGGATTATCAACCGCCGGCTGAGTCTTTTACGCGCTGTAAATAGGCAAGTGGATTGGTGTGACGGCGGTCTTTCCAAATCTCAAAATGAAGATGTGGTCCAGTCGACATTCCTGTGCTTCCGACTTTGGCAATGGTCTCACCCGCCTTTACCGTATCGCCTTTTTTCACGAGAAGTTTGGAGCAATGTCCATATACCGTGGCTGTGGTGCTGTCATGCTGCACCCGTACGTAATACCCTAAATAAGGAGCTCTTCGCGCCTCAACCACTTGTCCATCGGCCACAACTCGAATAGGAGCGCCACGGCTTGCACGCAGGTCGACACCCTTGTGAAATTTGCGCCGCTTTAAGATCGGATGAATTCGATATCCATAATTAGAGGTTACACGAAGCCGTCCCGCTAATGGGCTAATCATCCGTATCTGATCAGGAACAGATTGCGCGCCGGGCAGGAATAGACGCGTACCCACTGCCAAGCGATTCGGATTTGTAAGTCCATTCCAACTTACAACGTCTGCCATTTTTACCCGGTAATCGCGGCAAATATCCCAAAGGCTTTCGCCCTGCTGGACAACGTGGGTTAATCCTTCCGGTGGTACGACATTTGGCAGCTGGGTTGTGACTTCCGGAGCTAAAAGACCGTCCGCTGATATCCAGCCGCGCGGCTGATTACTTGCCCGGGGAACCTCTTCTATGGTGAAAGAAGAGAACTTGGATGCCGTTGCAAACATCGGCGGATCATCTTCGGCAATAAGGCTCACAAGGCTTTCTAATTCAATGTTTGCATCGTAATCAGTGGGATTATCTACATGGGCCGAGCCGGGTACGGCCGGCATACGCATGGATACAAGCGCAAAAACAGCGAGTGCTGCAATGGTCACATTTGTATGACGTTGCCATGTTGGATTAAAAGAATGACACGGTTTGGCTTGTTCTTGACGTAACCAATGACGTATTCGATTTGTGAGTTTTTTGGGAAGTGAAGCGATACCTAAAACCAAGGCGGACCAAGTGAGTGCAGCCAGCTCCCCTGCCAGTAGCCGCCAACGCCGCCTTTTGACCAAGTCGGAGTAGTGGGCCAGCAGGTCGTGGAACAATCCCTTAGACCTGGGTCTCGCTTTATGGGGTTGGCCTCGATGTCGAGACAAATGCAATCTCCAGAAATTCAGTATCTTATGCCGGGACATCCCTATCAACCCCATAAGCAGAAAATACCAATCTACGAATTATCGGCCGCAAACTCCAATAACCAAAGGCCCAAATGACTTTATTACCTTCAAATCGTTTCAGATGCAACGGATTTGATTCGGAGATCGTTACTTTCAGCATTAAAAAAGATGCTTTTCTTTCTCTTTGGGACAAACGGTGCCGTTGATTCAGTTTTTCGAGACAAATATCCGGTATTTCGATGGCCAACTACCGCCTCCAAATATGGCGCCAATTGCTATACCCGCCCACTTAACTCAATATTTGTAATTTTTCTTTGACATATTTACGTTCATTAATTTTCTGCAGAGGGAATCTGTGTGTGAATTTGGAGCGGCAAATTTTGTGGAAACAAGACCCAATATTTAATTAATTGAGAATTTTGTGTTTACGTCGCTTTGCAGTAAGGCGATTTTTTGCAGAAGAAGTCTTGCGAAATCCACCAATTTAAAGGTATGTCTCCCGGTCTTTGGGCGGCACCTCGTTTCCAGCACGGAGGCTAGAAATTTCAAGTACTTTCGTAATTACCGCCTTGACAGTTTGGACGATCTAGTACATAGTTTGAGCCTAAGTTGGGAACCATAATGTCAACAAGGTTCTTCGGGCCGGTTCGCTGGTCCCTGTAAAAGCGCAGGTTTGTGCGAAAGGAGCTTTTTAATGATGCTGAGTACGCTGCGTACAACACTGCTCATCGCGGCTGTTTTTGTAGTTTTAGGACCAATTGGGGTATATGCCCAAGATGAGACACCGACTGCCGTGCCCGAAACGCCGACCGCTGTTCCAACCGAGACGCCAACTGCGGTGCCGACGCCGACGGAGACAAGTGGGGGCGTTCCGACAGAAACACCAACAGCAGTTCCGCCGACCAATACACCGGTCGCGACGCCTACAGAGACTGGTGGCGGTGTTCCCACGGAAACGCCAACTGCGGTCCCAGCGACCAATACGCCGGTTCCGACCAATACACCGGTCCCAACGGCTACCGAAACACCAACTGCGGTTCCACCAACCAATACGCCTATTCCAGTTGAACCCACTCCGACGAATACGCCGAGTGGCGATCTTTCCGGTGATGGTGAACTGGGCACGGATGATGCCGAATCCATCCTCGAATTGATCTTGAATGGAACTGTAAATGGTCAGCCCGCAACCGGCGAACAACAAAATAATGCCGACTTCAACCAAGATGGTGAGGTTACACCTCAGGACGCTCAGGAAATCTTCCTGCGGCTTCTTGAACTGGGCTTGATACAGTAATGGCCGAAAGGAACTGGGAAGCGATGCTGAGTTAGATTCTTAAATGGAGCCGTGTCTTCCTTAGAGGGCACGGCTCCATTATTGACCGTTTCCCGTTATTTCTTGTTTTAGATGAAGGACGACATGATAAGGGGTATTCATATGAGCGTGCATTCAAGATTTCACGCCTTAAAACTCACAGTGCTTGCCTGCGGTTTCATGATTTTAATATTGACCCCGGGCATCTGGGCGCAAGGCGAAACACCAACCGCCGCGCCTACTGAAACACCAACGGTTGCGCCTACTGAAACACCAACGGCGGTTCCAACCGAAACCCCGACAGCCGTCCCCGAAACACCTACGGCCACAAACACTCCGGTGCCGCCGACTAACACTCCGGTGCCGACGGCTACGGAAAGCCCGACGGTTGTTCCCACCGAATCGGCAACAGCCACACCGGTGCCCGGAGTTCCGTTGCGGATCAATGTCGGCAGCACGGTGATTGATCCCAATGAAACCACCGATTTGGAAATACGCGCCGGTGGATTCACCGGTGTCGATGCGTTCCAGTTCGATGTTGTTTTTGACGATACAATCCTCGACTTCCTTGGTTTGACAACGCTCACCGATGATGACCTTGTAAATACCTTCATCACTCAGAGTATTGATGCTGCAAAGGGTCGAGTGAACGCGAAACTTGTTAGTACTGGTCTGGTTCGTGTTACGGCAATCGGTGGTATCGCCGATAATCCGCTACGGGCCAATACCATCAGCTCGCCGAATGATTATGAGCAGCTGTTACGCCTCCAGTTCCAAGGGATTACGAGCGGTGTTTCCTCAGTAGTCGTTCAGAATGTTAAGGATGACTTTGCAGGCGCCATTACGATTGTTGGCTCGATTGTTGTAAACGAGACAGGCGCTGCCACACCGACTGAGACACCAACGGATACACCTGTACCAACTGACACACCGGTTCCGACGGCAACTGAAACCGCAACTGCGGTTCCGACCGATACGCCGATTATCATTGATACGCCGACGCCAACTGAGACTACAACGGCTGTTCCGACTGATACGCCAGTCCCGACTGATACACCGACAGAAACCGGAACGGCGTTGCCAACCGATACCCCAACACCGATTCCTGGTTCAACGGATACGCCTACTCCGACACCAGAAACAGAACGCGATCTGTCAGTCGTTGTCGTTTCTTCACGCGGCAACCTCGTTGAATTCACCAATGTGCGTGGTTGGTATGATGCTGACGGCAATACGTTGTTTGACGATCCGATCAACGAAGATCCGGCGAATGGCTTGAATGGACCGTTCCCGATTAGTTATCCCAACTACACGGCAGCCGATCTCTTGGTTGATGAACGGGCCAATCGTGGCGATCTTTTTGCTGCGGTAACCGATGATGGCCGTGTGTTCTCAGCCAGAATTACGGATGATTCCGCATCTGAGACAGGAGTCTTCGCTAGCTACTATCCGGATGTGAATCGCCGTAGCGGCGTTCGTGGATTCTCAGATATTAAGATTTTGAGCGATGGTTCCGGTTATCTGTTGCTGTCAAAATCAGGCTCAATCATCCTTGTTCAGGGTGCAAAACCGTTGATTACGTCTCAGGTTCTCTACCGCCTGGCTCTGCCGGGACAAGCCGTAGACATGGTGGTAGTCAATGACGTAGACGGCCACTACAGCGGCTATGTCCTGACCAACAATGGCAAGGTTGTTTCGTTTGGCGGTGCACTGCCACTCAGCTTTGCCGATCCTGCCGATGCCCGTCTAAATGGCTATGTCGATCTCGAAATCTTCACCATTGGCACTGCTGCTAGCGCTCCCATGGGTGGTGTTGCGATGACCAAGTTCGGTGATATTGCCGCACTGTACTTTATGGGACGTGAAGCTGACGCTGCCTACGTGCCAGCACAGCTTGACTTTAATCTCCCAGCTACAAGCAGCTTCTTTATCGCCGGATTTGACGTCGTCGTCGATCCTGCATTGAATGGCGCCTCACAGATTGGAATTATTGCGGCCAGCGATGATGGTTCGTTGCATACCTTCGGCCCCATCAGCCGTCTGTTGCCAGCCGATTCTGTCTATGAGATACCTGCCAACAACTTTAAGGCGATTGATATCATCACAAATATCTTCCCAGGACGCGGCCGGTAAGTTTGCCTAGCGTTTATTAAACGAATGTCTCCAAGAGCCGGAAGTGAACCGCTTCCGGCTCTTGCTTATTTAGGAGATATACAAGGATTTTTGAGGCGGTGGTTTATATGGGCTTTGCTTATGAATGGGGATGAATCCAAGCCGTGCGTCTGTGTTGTGATTCCTGCACGCAACGAAGAAACCTCAATTGGACTTGTGTTGAATTCAATTCCATCCGAATGGGTGATGCAGGTCATTGTGGCTGATAACGGATCAACCGATCGTACGGCATCAATTGCGAGTGAATACGGTGCAAAAGTCATCTGGGAGCCAATTGCGGGTTATGGGCGGGCATGTTTAGCCGGGATTGCCGCATTGCCTGATGAGTGCGATATCGTTGTTTTTCTTGATGGTGACTTTAGCGACCATCCAGAAGAATTGCCTCTTTTAATTGAGCCTATTCAACGTAACGAGGCTGAGTTGGTTATCGGATCTAGGTTACAGGGAAACCGCGAGCAAGGAGCGCTTTTGCCGCAAGCGCGGTTTGGGAATGCGTTATCATGTCTTTTGATGAAATGGTTGTTTGGTGTTCATTACACCGATCTCGGACCTTTTCGTGCGATTACCAAAAATGCCTTACGAAGACTTCGCATGAGTGATAAAACCTTTGGCTGGACAGTCGAAATGCAGGCCAAAGCGGCTGTACTGGGTATTACCGGCAAAGAAGTTCCTGTTTCTTATCGCAAGCGAGTGGGGGTATCCAAAATTACAGGAACAGTCAAAGGTACTTTTATGGCCGGTTATAAGATATTGACAATGATTGCATCTGTTTGGCTGAACAGAAAAAGGCTGCGGCGGGGGGCAATGGAACAGACAACTGATTCTGTAGGATCGTGAAGAGGCGGTTGGGCCGTGTTGTCGGGCGATGTCCCGCCTGGTAAAGTGAACACACTATGCCACTTGTACCCATGCTTGATTTACTTCGCCCCGCGCATGAGCGCGGATATGCGGTGGGAATGTTTGACGTTCCTATGCTCGAGTTCCTCGAAGGTATTGTTCAGGCCGCTGAAGAATTGAATTCGCCGGCCATCATTGCCGTTGCCGAGGTACATTTCGAATTACTCGATCTGGGAACCATATCGCGTGTAATTCGTGATGTTGCTGAACGTTCGAAGATTCCGCTGGCGTTTCATCTCGATCACGGCCTGAAATTCGACACAATCGTTCGCGCGATTCAGAATGGCTTCACATCCGTTATGATCGATGCTTCCCAAGAGCCTTACGAACGGAACGTCGAAATTACCCGTGAAGTTGTACGGGTTGCCCATTCGGTAGGTTGTACTGTCGAAGCTGAACTTGGTCACATTGGCGGGCAGGAAGAAGGGCAGACCTCGAGCAGTATGGCCGATCCCAGCCTGTTTACGAAAGTCGATGAAGCGGTTGACTTCGTAAAGCGTACGAATTGCGATTGTCTGGCGGTCGCCATTGGCTCCGTGCACGGGCGTTTTAAGGGCGATCCTAAGCTTGATTTTCAGCGGCTGCGTGAATTGCGCCAAGCTGTGAATGTGCCACTTGTGTTGCACGGCGGTTCCGGTATCTCTGATGCCGATTTCCGCCGTCTAGGCCGCGAAGGCATTTCCAAAATCAATATCTATACACAGATGTTGGAGGATTCCAGCGCGCAGATTAAGAGCATGCTGCAAAAGGATCCTGAGATGATCAATGTGCCCGCCTTGATGGTAGCTGTACGCCGCGCAGTAAAGGAGACGGTTGCCTCCAAAATGCGCGCCTTTGGCAGTGATAATCAATGCATCCTCCAGAATGTGCAATGCACGGTGCCGCGTGGACACAGTGGTGAGGAATTACCGCGTCCGGTTTCCATGCCGCAACCTTCTTGCTCCGCTCCCGCAGGAACTGTCGCGCTTGATAATGAAGAAGAAATTGCAAAAGTCGTTTCCAGCGTAATTGCGCGAACCTTAAAAGAAGTGCAGGGAATCCTATGACAACGATCCGATTCTCTTATGGAACAACAGGTCTTGAACTGGATATTCCGGAAAAGAATCTGCTTGCCGAGGTGCATATGCATTCCTTGCCTGCAGTTGATGATCTCGATGCCGTTATTGCGGATAGCCTAAAGAATCCAATCGGATCTTCTTCTCTGGCGGAAATTGCGCGTGACCGCCGTTCTGCGTGTATTGTGATTTCAGACTTTACACGGCCCGTACCCAACCAACGGACTCTTCCCCACATTCTTCGTACGATCGAAGATGCCGGAGTGCCACGTGATGCAATTACGATTTTGATTGCGACGGGGATTCATGATCCAACAGAAGGGCAGCGTTTAATCGATCTTGTTGGACAGGATATCTGCGATACTTATCGGATTGTAAATCACCTATCGGAAGACAAGGATACAAACCGGCGAATTGGAGAGGTGGACGGTATACCGATTGAACTGGATGTAGCGTATCTGGATGCCGATCTTAAAATCCTGACCGGCCTCGTCGAACTTCATCTAATGGCAGGATATTCCGGTGGCCGAAAGAGCGTATTGCCCGGTATTGCTTCATTAGAAACGATGAAGCATTTGCACGGGTACAAAATGATCCAGCATGAAGGCACGCAAAACTGCGTGCTCGATACAAATCCGTTTCATCAAGCCGCGGTGCATGTTGCCCGGCAGGCAGGGGCTGATTTTATCCTTAATGTTACTTTAGATGAAAAGCGGAATGTTACCGGTGTTTTTGCGGGTGACCTGGAAGCCGCCCATGAAGCCGCTTGTGATTTGGTTGCACGTAGCGCAATTGTAACGATTCCTGAACTTGCCGATATCGTTGTAACCTGCGGCGGCGGCGATCCTTTGGACCGTTCGCTCTATCAATCTCTAAAAGGCGTGGCTGGTGCGATTGGTTCCGTAAGAGAAGGTGGAACGATCATTCTTGCGGCGCACAATTCGGATGGCGCCGGAAGTGCTGCTTTTATAGAACTTCTGGAAGAATTGCAGAGCCATATGCATTATTATGAATTGGTTACGGGGCCGGATTATATTAAGAAAGATCAATGGATGATTCAGGAACTGTGCAACGGATTGCACCGGGCGGAAATCATCTATGTGACTGAAGGACTCTCACACCAAAAAGTCCGCGATTATCTCATGACTCCTGCGGATTCCCTCGATGAAGCACTTGAGATGGCTCTGAAAAAGCACGGTGATGCCGCCAAAATCCTTGCTATTCCCGAAGGACCGTATGTCGTTCCGCGTCTCGATCCCCCGGTCCAAGGACTTTATAACTGGCATAGTGCGGCATAGACCATGGATTTTGAAATGGGGCGGAAACACAAGCGCTCCATGGCGGGATTGGCAGTTTTATTTCCGATTCTATACGTCTTCGTTCATTATCTGCCTCAGACGTTTGTAGAAAAAAAACTGTGGTTTTTGGCTGGCGTGAATATCCTGCCTGGGTGGGCGCTTCTAGTTTTGTTTTTGTTGGCGTTCGCTATTAGCCGGTTGAAGTTTTCTTCTTTTGGGCGGCCTTGGAGCGGACCTTTATTTTTATCGCCTTTTGTACAATCGCTTGCACTCTTTTTTTTGTTTCTTTTTGCTTTCTTCTTTTTACGCGATAGGTCCTATGCTGTGGGCGATGCGCCTTTCCTTAAAGATTTGATCAATTCGCTCTTTTTTGAATATACACCGCATACACCTTTGTGGAATTTAATTTGCCGTTCGTTGGTCATTCCTCTTTATCATGCCAGTGGCGTCGCTCCGACTACATTGTATTCCCTGCTCGTTGCGTTTCTCGGCAGCATAACCTTCGCTGTCCTTTGGTATTTATCTTGTAATGACAACACGATGCGTTCTTTCGTGTTGCTGCTGTATTTTGGGCAGGGCGTTCAGATTCTATTTGGTCAGCTTGAGATTTATGCGTCCGGATTTTGTATTGTGGCTTTGTATTCGGTGTCTGCGTGGAGATTCCTATCCGGGCGTGGAAATTGGGCCGGTGTTGTTTTGTCGGCGTCTATGGCTGTTGCTGTGGGTGTATGGAACCTTCTGCTTGTTCCGAGTTTTTGTGTTGTTCTTATGCGCATATTTTGCAGCCAAGATTCATTTTCAAAGCGTCTTAATTGTCTCATTGTTTTTGTTCTCTTGGCGATTCTTCCTTTTGTTGCCGTTGGTGGATTACCGGGGGTGTGGTTCGGTTTGAAAAACCGCGATCCACTCCATGCATCAGGTTTTACAGTGTTTTCGACATCACCGGATGCACTCTGGTCTCCTTGGACATTCGAGCATTTAGTGGGGATCTTAAATATCGGATTAGCTCTAGCCTTGCCGATGTTGGTCTGGCTGATCGCAATTCCGCGTAGCAAATACATCATCACCGATAAGAGATACGCTTGGAGTTTTACGGCGGCACTATTCATCCCTTATACACTTTTGCTGCTGATTTGGTTTCCGGGGTGGGGATATCGGACTGATGCCGATTTGTTTTCATTCTGGGCGCCTGCGGCCGCTTTTCTGATTGCTGTTTTGAGGCCTATGTGCAGTTGGCGGAGTCTGCCTGGAATCTCACGCTTTGTTCTGTTAATGGCGATTCTACCCACTTTGGCGACCGTGACCGCAAATGCCGGCATATGGCGGGATGACTGGACCGGCACTGCCTACCGTGCCATCGAGCGTTTCTACAATCCCGATTGTATAGAGCAACGGTTAGATGCGGCCATTCTCAACAAAGATTTCTTTTCTGTTTTCGAAGAAGAAATCGCTGCATGTCCGGAAAAGACAGGCGAGGTATTAGCGAAGGTTGATGAAAAGGCTATAGAAAGTTTAATACGGCGGCCTCCGATTCCGGCGGATGAACATGGTTGGGCTGTCGACTTTTTATCCCTGAATGCTGATGAAACTTTGATATTGGATTGTTGGGGGAGACTGATACGAATTGAGGGCGATTCTGTAGCAATTGCCGCTCAATATCCCCATCCGCACCCATCAAAACGCTTTGTCGCTTTCACTGTTTTACCTGAGTCAGAAGAAGGGGCTGATAAAGATGAGGCCGATGGCGTATTTGCACTTCTCGCCGCAGATGGGGAATTGATTCTATACAATCCCTCTGATCTTTATCCGTGGCATTTCGATTCTAAGCCGTTTCGGAGCCAGGGATTTCCGCCACATTTACGTGCCGTTGATGTCCGCTGGGATTCTATCCTTGAATCTCCGATCATCTTGGATAATGAAGGGCGGCTTCATGTAACCAGAACACGGGAAGTGCTGGAACCGACAAATGTACATGTCAATATGGGGTTGCGTCTTCTGCGAAATCCTTACGCCACCGATGCTCAGAGCGCCTCTTGGTGTTATATAACCCGAGTCGGACGGCTTGCGGAAACAACGGTTGCTTTTGATCCTGCTTGGCATTCGCCTTTTGCCCATTTTATTGTGGCGGATGCTTTGCTTGTCGATGGTGGGAATGGAGCACTTCTTCTCGATGTGGTGGGTGGCATTCATCCTATCAACACCGATTTAGTGATAGAGCCCTTTTATCCTCTCCCCTCTGTCGGGCGATTTGTTCGCATGGCACTATCCTCTTCAGGACAATCTGTAAAGCTTGTGGATCGGTGTTATAGAATTGTCGAACTTGCTCTAAGCCGGCATGTTGAATCAATTGAGTAATGATTAAGTGACACTTGTTCTCTCCCGTTTCTGAAAAAAGCATAAGCCTTTTTATTTCAAGTGGTTATGTCTTTTTTCTGGTGTGCGGGCCAAATCTTTGATTAAAGCAAGAATTTGAGGGATATCCGGCAAAGCGCAAAAGGAGGGTGTGGATATGTCCGTTCCGCAACGTTATTTTTCTTGACACTAGAGTTACCTAACGTGTAGAATCCTCGGAAGATAAGGTTCTATGCCTTAGAATCTTTCTGAGGTTTGTTGCCTTTAACAAACCTTCTTTTTGGCTTATTGCTTTGAGAGGCTCAGTGGATCTGTAGCCTTATGGTTGAGCGGAAGGGGTAGGATGCCCCGAGGCGACGAATGATGCAGACCGAAGAAATTCTTCGGTCCGTCGAGGGCGCATTTGCGTCTGAGTTGGACCTATATCGGCAGCTTGAGACTCTTTCAGTGCGTCAATTGGACGTGTTGAATCAGGAACATCCGGATATTGACCTGGTTGTCGAGATTATGCGGTCCAAGAACGAGCTAGTCTTGAGACTTTCCGAGCTCGAACGCACGAACTCCCCGCTCAAAAAACAGTACGAGAAAATCCGCGAGACGATTTCAGAGGCTCAAAAGCAGACTTTATTGGATCTGCGGGCGCAACTGAACGAACTTCTCGCAAAACTGTTGGATATGGAGAAGAGCGGAGAAGAGCGGATGAAAGCTTGCGGGAAGGAAATCGAAAATCGCCTCAAGCAAATCCAAACTACTCGTAAAGCCCGCCATGCATACAATGCGTACGCCCGGCAGGCAACGCCTCCACGCTTCTTCGATAAACGCAAATAATTGAGTTAGGGAAAGAGCATGATGGCCGAGACCTCGCGCAATCCCTTGGGTGTCTCCGGTTTGGAGCGGTTGGCTTCATCATTGGAAAAAGCCTCTGATGATGATGTCCAAGCTCTGCATGAGGCCATCGAATTATTCAATCAGCACACCCAGGAACTGCGTGAGGCCTATGATGCATTGCGGGAACGCGTTTCCGCAGTAGATCGTGAACTGGAGGTTAAAAATCGTCACCTTGAAGAGCAGGTTCGCGAAATCGAACGTCTCAAGGGCGATTTGGATGAAATTATCGAGTCGATGGACAACGGCCTTATTGCCGCAGATACCGAAGGCATCGTTTTTACGTTCAATAAGGCTGCCGAGAAGGCACTCGGATTACCACGAAGCGATGTGCTCGGAACATCTCTTGAGGCGTTACTTGAAAGTGGAGGCCGGACGATTTCGCAGAGTCTGAAAGAGGGGCGTTCTTGTCCCTTAGAGGTTACAGTTACTGTCGCCGGCAATCATGCCGCCTATTTGCGCGGAACGATAACACCGCTTAATGACCGGGAAGGTTGTCGGCGCGGTGCCACTTATATCTTTACGGACCTCACCAAGCAGCGGCTTTTAGAGGAACGGGCGCGCCGTGCTGACAGGATGACGGCACTTGGGGAACTGGCGGCAGGCGTTGCGCATGAAATGCGCAATCCGTTAACCACAATTCGCGGCTATCTCCAGATGCTGCCGAATTTTAAGGATGATGACAATTTTATTGAGGAATTTTCCGACAATCTAATTCGTGAAATTGACCGGTTGACTCGCTTGACCAACGATATGTTGGATATGGCAAAACCGGTTGCCAAAGACCGCCGGCATTGTGACCTCGGTTCTTTGGTGAATGAAGTTGTCAGTTTTTTGGCCAACCGCGTAAAAGAATCAGGCGCGGAAATCGCGGTTCATACCGATCCGCTTGGAAGTCCTGTCGTACTTGACCGGGACCGAGTGAAACAGGTTTTTATCAACCTGATTGTGAATGCATTAGAGGCTTGCGGCGAAGGGGCGGAAATTGTCGTCAGGCTTCACCGTACTGAGGAACAAGTGGACGAAGCTGGAAGTTATCGCCATTTTGTAATGGCAACGGTGAAAGACAATGGACCCGGAATGGAGCCCGAACAACTGGAACGGGTATTCGATCCATTCTTTACGACCAAATTAACCGGCACCGGACTCGGGCTGGCCTTATCCAGCCGTATCGCCGAGGAACATGATGGATTGCTGCGTGCTGAAAGTGAGGAAGGCAAAGGTACGGCTTTCTCATTATTGCTTCCGCTCGCAGAGGAGACATAAAAATGGCCAAAGCAACGATTCTCGTGGCCGATGATGAACTCGGCATCCGTAATATGCTCAAACGGGTTCTTGAAAGTATGGGGCATCGAATCCTCTTGGCCGAACATGGCAAGGAGGCTTTGGACATCTATGAGCGGGAATTACCGGACTTGCTGCTCTGCGACATTATGATGCCCGAGATGGATGGCCTCGAAGTGCTGGAGGCTGTTCATAAGATCGATGGGCAGGCGCAAGTTATTATGCTCACTGCGGTTGATACCGCAAAAACCGCCCTAAAAGCGATGGAACTGGGCGCGTTCCGGTATGTGACCAAGCCATTCGATCTCGATGAACTAAAAGCGCATGTCACAAAAGCGCTCGAAGTCGTCGACGTTGTCCGCACCAACCGTGATTTACAGGAAGAGATGGGGCTGCGTTACGGCTTGGATCATATTGTGGGCAAAGATCAATGTATGGTCGAAATCTACGATTTGATTCGTACTGTGGCCGCAACTCCCAGCACCGTTTTGATTCGAGGTGAAAGTGGAACCGGTAAAGAATTAATCGCCGGAGGAATTCACCACCTTTCGCCACGCCGCAACAAACGCTTCATCAAAGTCAACTGTGCAGCCATTTCCGAAGAACTTCTGGAGAGCGAACTTTTCGGGCATGAAAAAGGCTCGTTTACCGGTGCGATACGCCAACATGAGGGAAAATTTATTATGGCTGATGGGGGGACGATTCTCCTTGATGAAGTCAGCGAGATGAGCCCCAAACTTCAGGCCAAACTGCTCCGCGTATTACAGGAAAAAGAAGTTGACCGCGTGGGCGGGCGAGAGCCGATTTCCGTTGATGTCCGGGTTTTGGCTACAACAAACCGCGACTTAGAGAAGGCCATCTCTGAAGGAACATTCCGTGAAGATCTCTATTACCGTTTGAACGTAGTCACGATTGAATTCCCACCGTTGCGCGAAAGGCGTTCCGATATCGCGCTGTTAACCAAACACTTTCTTAGTAAATATAACCAAGAAATGAACAAACGTATCGAAGGAATTGACCGTGATGCCGAACAAGCGCTCTTGCGTTATCACTGGCCGGGAAATGTCCGGCAATTGGAAAACGCAATCGAGCGGGCGGTCGTCCTCTGCTCAGATACGGTAATCGGCGTAAAACATCTGCCTCCGGATGTCATCGGAGGGGATGGTCCTACATCCAGCAGTGGTGGCCTGGGGCATGTGGGTATGACCGTTGCCGAGATGGAACGTGAATTAATTCTGAAAACTTTGGGAGGTGTCGATAATAATCGTACAAGGGCGGCGGAAATGCTCGGTATCAGTATTCGCACGCTACGGAACAAATTGCACGAGTACCGGGAATCCGGACATTTTGATGATTAAGCGATTAATCGCTCTTTTATAGAGCACGGCAAGAACAATGGACGCAGGTGTACTGGAAGGCGGAAAAACAGTTCTCGATCTGGCCATTGAGCTGGGGACACAGACGGAGACTGTGCTCGGCGTAATGCGTCAGATGGGATTGGAAGGCCATGATCCTACGGCCGTAATCGATCCTGAACTTGAGGGTCGCCTTGTCCAACGTATGGCTGAATCCGGCCGTGTTCCTAAGCGCGCCCTCAAAAAACGCCGCCGCCGTCCAGGCGGCTTAGGCGTGGATCGCAATATTCTCGCATCGGCTCTGGGCGCCACAGAGAGGGGCTTCAGAGAGGACAGTGTTCCCGAGGATATCGAAAAATCCATCATAGAAAGCCGGGACACTCTTCTTGGCGATTATTCCTCACCTCTTGCATCTGAACCCGATGCCCCATCGCTATTGGATGATTTGGCCGCTCCCGGCAAGGCGCGCCCCGTATTCGAAGATCCAAAACCGGCAAAGCAACCGGCTCGCGGGCGCCCGGCTCCTGCTCCAAAGACCGCTCGGCCGCAATCCCGTCCTCAGCCCAGGCGGTCATCGGCTCCTGCGCCCACTGCCGTTGCTCCGGCTGCACCTAAACCAGCCGCTGCTGAGGAAGATGAACTCGATATCGATTTGGAGGCTTTGGAAGCGGAAATCGCTGGAGATGAACCCGTGGCCAAAGCCGCTCCAGCCCCGGCCCCTGCCGAAGATACCGTAGAAGAAGAGGATACCGGCGAGATTGATGTCGATCTTGATGCGCTTCAAGCCGATGTCGGCGCTGACGAAGGAGAAGTCGAACTCTCCGATGAAGAACAGGCCGCGCTTAATGAAGTTCTTGGGGATGATCTGGGCGACGATGATCTTTTAGGCGATGACCTAGAACTCGATGAACTGCTGGGGGATGACGATCTCGGCCTGGATGCCGGAGATGAAGAACCGGCTGAGGAAGAGGCGCCCGCGGAAGAGGTCGAAGAACAGGAAGAAGCCGAAGAGGAAGGCGAAGGGGAAGAAGAGGAAGAAGGAGAGGGCGAGGGAGAAGGCGAAGAAGAGGAAGAGTACGAGCCACAGACGATCTTCGAAAAGATCGTCGCCAAACTCGATTTAAGCATGACCGAATTAATCGCGATTTGTGTCGGCTTGTTTTTAGTGTTCCTTTTGGCGTTGATTCTCGCCATTGTTTTTTACCAGAATTACAGCCCGCAAGTCGCGGAAGATTTGCTTCGAAGGGCGAATGAAAATTACAAAGATGAGAAATATGCCGAAGCACAAGGGTTGTATGATGAATTTCTAAAAACGTTTCCGCCCGGCAGAGATACTGAAATGGCCTATTTTCGCGCGGCGGAAAGTTACTTCTTAGATTTAGAAAATAGACGAATTGCTGCTGAAGATAACAATGAAGATATGACCCAAATCCGCAAGGAGTATGCTGATGCTCGAGATGCATATAATGCATTTCTCAATTTCCAGAAAGAAATAACCAACTTTTTTAGTGAGAAAAGCGACGAGGTTACTAATTACCGTTATCCTGACAGTGATTTAGAGGAAGCCGCCAATTGGCGCATTGCCGAAACGTATGATCGGCAGCAAGAATATCAATATGCAATTGAGAAATATGATGACTTTATGTCTAAGTTTCCCGAGTCCAAGCGGAAGGACAACGCTATCCGGGAGATTCCCCGTCTTTACGATCAATGGGCGCAACGAGATGCCAAAGATGAAGTTAGGCTCCGCCTTGATGCGATTGAGCAATACCATGTGCATCTGAAAATTCCTCAGGAGCCTTCACTTGAAAAAGCCAAAGTGCATTTGGCGATCGCACGCGATCATCAACGTCTCTTTGAACTGGCTGATAACTGGCCCATGCAGGAGAGCCGGCTGCAAAGCACAGAAGACCATTTGCGTAAGGCTTCTGAATTAATCGCAGAGGCCAATCCGGGAAATTATATTAAGGAAAATATATCGACTGGTGAATCTTCTACGTTCATCAGCAATGACTTGCGGGATATCAAACTTCAATTAGCTGATCTTTTACGAATCCGTGGTGAACGTAGCGCAATGCGTGCCGATGAAATCCATCAATCGCTTACCCGTTATCCCCGTGGCCACCCACGCCGTGTTCCTCAAGAAGAGAGTGAAAAAGAATATCGCGAAGAGGCCGGAAAACGGCTTGAAGAAGCAATTGATCTTTATACGATTGTTGATCGTGATGCGGATTTTGATCCTCCTGAGCGGGAGTGGATTCGTTACCATCGTGCCTTGGCCTATTACACACTCGATGATTTCGATAAGACCATCGAACTGGGGCAGGAACTGACTCGCTTTATTGAACAAAACGAGAATATGGGATCTGCCCCGACCGACGTGAAGTTCCTTGTTCATTTCCTGCTTGGTGATGCGGCCTGGGAAACGCACAAGTATGATATGGTCAAAAAACACTATCAAATTGCCACGAGCATGGAGCCATATTATCCCCGTGATAAAGGCGGGGAACATAGCCACCTGGCCTATTTGCGGCTCAGCAATACTTATTTCCAAAAAGAACGCGATTATGACCGGGCCGTAAAGGACTATACGGATATCCTTGCCTCCTATCCGAAGAGTGGATGGACTTACTACACGCGCTACTCCCTTGCCGAGGCCTACCGGAAACGCGGTCTCGAACATATTAATAGCACCGACCCGGATGAGCGGGCGTCCGCTCGAGAAGATTTCGGCCTTGCCGTGGATCAATATACGATCGCTTTGGAAACACGCCAGGATGCCAAATATGTCGATACACAAAATGAAACATACAAACGTCAAAGCGAATATCACCGTGCCGAATGTTCATTCTTAAACGGGGCTTTGCGCCGTTCTGTGCAGTTCCATCAACAGGCCATCTGGAATTATCCGAATGATCCCGAAGCGCCTCAGGCACGTGAACGGTTAGGTGATATTTATGTGCAACTTGGCAACTTGGATGGAGCGGTTAATGTATATACGCATTATCTAAAAAGCGCGTATGAAAACGATGAGGGCCGCGTAACAATCAAGCTCGCTGATGCTTTGCTACAGCGTTTTGATTACAAAGAAGCCCGCCAATATCTCGAAGAAGTTTATCAGGACTATCCGGTTATTTTGAAAGATCCGAGATTTCCCTCCAAGAAAGAGCGGATCGACCCCGGGCGTAAAGTGCTTTATCGATTGGCCCATTCGTATGTGGATGAGGCGGATGGTTTGTTTGAAGAACAACGCGCCGAACGGTTGCGGGATGCCATTGATGCGTATCAACGAATTCGCGATGAAATGGCCGACCAAGAGGTGGAACCCATTCGTGAAATGGGATGCTTGTATTTCCAACTGGCCGAGATTGTGCCGGATGGCGAAGAGTATTACAGGAAAGCGACCGAGCACCTCGATGCCTACCTCAAACTCTTTGGGAGCAATGACGAAGTAACCGAGGATCCCCTTCGCAGCCATTATCTTTTCATGTTGGGCGATGCCAATTACCGCTTGGAGGATTATGAGGCGTCCGTGGCGGCCCTGCGTCAAGTCGATGGCAAAACTACAAAAGATAACAATGAGTGGGGGCAGGCTTTTCTTATGTTGGCCAACAGCTATCGAAAACTTATGGAAGAGGCCAAGGATCCTTTCTGGCGTGATGAATATCTCAAACTCGCCAATAACGCCTATGAGAACACAAAGATGTCAGGTGACGCTGACGTAATTGCCAAGGCCAACCTGGAGCAAGGATATTTGGCGTCCATGCAGAAGGCGGAAGGCTTATAAGACACGAAACTGAAAGGAGCTCGAAATAGGCCGTAAGTGGAAAATATTGCCAGCATGCAAATTCGTTTTTTACTATGCGGTGAATCTGGCTCTGTGTTGTAAGTTTATACTTTTAAGTTGGTTATGTGTTTTTCCGGCTGATTGCCCGGACTGGTTCGCTCGTTGCTAACACTATAGAGCGTAACGTGTATGTTGAGGATTGAAAAATGGTTTTGGACCGAATTTTCCAAGAGCCGACCCTTGTCATGCTCAAAAAGGGCATTGAAGGAACCAATCGGCGGCATGAGGCGATTTCTAACAATATCGCCAATGTGGACACTCCCAACTACCAACGGGCAACAGTGAGCTTTGAGAGTGCGCTAAAACGTGCACGCTCCGGTATTGGCTTTGCAGGGAAGACGACAGATCCCCGCCATTTCGATATCGGAGGGGCCATGATGCTTGAAATGGTTAGTCCGCGCGTCGGAATTGATAACAACACGCGTTTCCGTCCGGATCGCAACAATATCAACATCGACGAAGAAATGGCCGCGCTCGCGCAAAATACCATGCGCAATGAGGCATTCACGGAACTTTTGAAACGCCGCTTTGAGGGGCTTTCATCTACCATCCGCGAAGCGGGAGCGACGGGATAAAGAGGAATAGACCATGAGTGCATATAATATCAGCGCATCCGGATTGACCGCCCAACGTGTCCGTATGGACACCATCGCCAACAACATTGCCAACGCTCAGACCATGGTCACTGCCGAAGGCGGACCTTACCGCCGCCGCACGGTTGTTTTTGAAGCCGTAGGAAGGGATTTCAATGAATCTCTGACAACGGCCAAGCGCCGTCTGGGGCGGATTGTCGGCTCGGGTGTTAAGGTCCAGAAAATCGTCGAAGACCAAACCTCAGATGCATTTATGAAGATTTACGATCCCGGGCATCCCTATGCGGATAGCAGCGGGATGGTTTTGCGCCCAAACATCAGTGTTGTCCAAGAAATGGTCAACATGATGGATGCACAGCGTGCCTATGAAGCGAATGTTACCGCCTTAAACGGCACAAAACAGATGGCACAACGGGCTCTGCAAATCGGACAGAGTTAATTGAAAGACCGGAGACGGCAATAGGATTGTCAATCCGGAAATGACGCGCCCAAGCGAATCAGCTCCACTAGGGATGCCGGTATGGCAGACATTATCCGAGGAAAACTTGGACCGGAAGGTCCAACCGGGATTGGCGGAGGACCAGCCAGGACACCTTCGATCAGCCGCCCGGACCCGGATATTGACGGGCCATCTTTCGGCGATGTCCTCAAACAGTCCCTGGACGAGGTGATGAACTTGCAAAAAACAGCGGGCCAAAAAACGCAAGACCTAGTGACTGGAGATATCCAGGATATTCATGAGGTCATGATCGCGGTTGAAGAAGCCAGTGTTGCATTTCAACTGACGATGCAGGTTCGCAATCAAATCCTGCGCGCGTATCGGGAACTGACACGGATGCAGATTTAGCGTGCATGACTTTGTCTGTGCGCTGTGTGATTAGAAGGAATATGAGCCACGTCCGGAGAGAAACGATGCCGGACCGTCGTTCGCGTTGCGCGGAGCTCAACGTATCACCATGGCCAAGGATGGCGGTGGGTAGGGATGCTATCTCTACCCCTAAATGTGTTTCAACTGGCAGGGCCATGAATCAACATCCAAGAAGAAAACTTCGCGCCCGTTTCGCCGCTCTTCTTTATTATGCGGTTTTGGCATCCGTGGTGTATCACGGAATCGGTCTCTTTCACGAGCCGTACGCGCATCTTTTATCTTCCACCGAAACTTCGCATCTTGACCGTATCTGTGCCGAACTGCGCCAAATGCCTGCCACTGATTATTACCGCACACCACAATCATGCTATGTTCCCGCTTCCCGCAAAGCAGAAATCCTTTTTGAACTGATGGAGGGCGGCGTTCTTGTTGCGAACAACCCGGAAGCCATGGATTTGATCGGACCGGAATATTTGGCTTGGGAAGGACGTATGGAAGATCCCGCTTACTTGAAATTGATCGAAGTGGAGTTGGAAGAGACGATTCAAGATTATCTCGGCGGCAACGATGTTCATGTCACCATCGAACTCGAAAAGGTCCCGCGTGAAGTGGCGATGCTTGCCGGGCACAATATGAAGAATGAAAGCCGTCAATAAATGTGAGTGTCATGGAAATGCTATTGTTTGGCATCAGGATAACAAAGCCGCTAGGAGGAAGCACATGAGCAAATTACGATCTAATCTGCAAAAACAGACAACGTGTGTTTTGGAAAGTCGCTCGGCCCGCAAGCCCATTATTTTTGTCAGTGTGCCTGTGATTGCGCTTGTGTTCCTTATCAATGCGCTGATGATGGCGGCCGGTCCGAATATGCAAACCTTGATTTCATCGAACGATGCCGAGTACCTCGACCAAGTTATCGATTATCTTGAACAGAATAATATCGAATACGAAACGCCTGATGACCGGACAATTGCCGTATCCAGCGATATGAAGGCCAGGGCCATGTTTGGCTTGGCCCAAGAGAACTTAATCGGAGGATACGAGGGCCCCGGTTACGAACTTTTCGATACGATGCGTCTGGGGATGAACGATGAGTTGTTTAGATTGCATCAACGCCAGGCGTTGGAAAATGAGCTAGAAAAGATCATTCGTACTGTAACGAATTGTGAGCGGGTTATTGTACGGTTTTCGATCCCTCAGCCTCAATATTTTAAAGAAGATGAAGTTCTCCCGACCGCAGCAGTCAAAATCGAATTCCGGTGTGCTCCGTCCCAAGAACAGTTGGCCGGCATCCGGAATATTGTGGCCTTCGCGGTTCCCGGGCTAAATCCTGAGCATGTTGTCGTTATTGACAGAAATAATAAGCCTCTAGCCGGAACGAATTACGAAAATGAACTTAATTGAAATTAAGATACTGCCTCTTGGTATGAAGAAACCGCGCCGTCAGGAGCAAGGACATGGGTGAATTTTGGTCTAGTCTGCAGGAACAGATAACGCGCGTCTGGGAAAATCTCTCAATGCAGCAGCGCATCATTTTTGTCGGTGCGCCCACAATTGTGCTTGTGCTCCTCATCGTGACCCTGATGATGGCGGCCGGCCCAAGCACGGAAAATTTGATCTCGTCTAACGATCCCAAGTATCTCGGCCAGGTCGCGGATTATCTTGAACAGAATAATATCGAATACGAAACGCCCGACGACCGGACGATTGCCGTCGCCGGTGATGTTAAGGCCAAGGCTTTGTTTGGCTTAGCCCAAGAGGACTTAATCGGAGGATACGAGGGGCCCGGCTACGAACTCTTCGATACGATGCGCCTGGGCATGACCGATCAATTGTTCGAACTGCATCATCGTCAGGCGTTGGAGAATGAGTTGGAAAAAACGATCCGCGCCGGAACCAAGTACGACCGTGTTTTTGTGCGGCTCTCGATCCCTCCGCCTTCGTATTTTAAGGAAGATGAAGTTCCGCCTTCCGCAGCGGTTAAGATTGAATCCCGGAGCGCTCCATCGCAAGATCAGGTTGTTGGTATTCAGAATATTGTTGCCTTTGCTGTTCCCGGATTAGATCCTGAAAACGTGGTTGTTACCGATCGGAACAACAAACAGCTAGCCGGAATGTCAGCCGATGCGGATTCCGGAGCGGGACTTGCCAGCAAACACGATGATGTAAAGAAGAAAAAGGAATTTGAAATCTATTCAGAGATTCAAAGCACGCTGGATCCTTTTGTTGGACCGGATGATTACCGGATTATTGTTGAAATAGAATTAGATTGGGACACAGAGAGTGTTGTCAGCAATCAGGTTTTTCCCGACTCAATCACTGTTCTTTCGGAAAAAACATATGAAGAGACAAGCAAATCGGCAGCCATTGCAGGTGAGCCGGGCGTTGATTCCAATGCACAAGATACGGGAATCGGACCTGAGAGCGGTGGGGAACTGGGGACTACGATTAATGAAACAATCACGAATAATACTGTCTCCAAAAGCGAAACCAGAACAGAGAAGGCTACGGGAGAAATTGTTTCCCGTCATATAACTGTCGTTGTCGATTATGAATACGACGATGAAGCCGATGCGTACGTTGCTCCAAGCCAAGAGACCCTTCAGACAATTGAAGATTTGATTGTTGAGGGATTCGGATTACAGACAATCGCCGTGGGAGGGGGTATTTCTAGGGATAGCTGCAAGGTGCTTACGGCCGAATTCGATCGTTCATTGGAAGAACAACTAACACGCCAGGAACGTTTGGCCAAGGTTCAGAAAATTCTTCTGCAGTACATTCTGCCTGTCGTGGTTCTGTTTGTGGTCTTCTGGCTGCTTTACAAATATCTGCAAAAGGCGTTTGCACCGAAGCCGATCGAAGAGGAGCCGATCGAAGAGGTTCCGATCGAACCAGTCACGGAGAGCCGCGAACTTACCTTGGCACAATTGGGATTGGCAGAATTCGGCGATATTGCCAGTTTGCCTGCTGAAGAACAGCGTCGTTTGAAGATGCAGGAGCATGTTGTCCAATATGCACAGGAGAAACCGGAAGAAGTCGCTGCCATTATCAAAGCATGGCTGACTTCATGATTCAAATATGGAAGAATAGAAGCAGGGATAATACACGGCCGGTTTCGGATTTCGCATGATAAATGCGGGGCTGAGTCGTAAACAATAGCCAGGTGAAACCATGGTACGTGGCACAAAAGAAAAAGCAAAACTGACGGGCCGGAAAAAGGCATCGATCCTCATGGTCACGCTGGGGCCGGAAGTGGCGGCGGACGTTTACCGCTCACTTTCAGATGAGGAGATCGAGCAAATCACGCTTGAAGTGGCCAACCTCGGAACTGTTCCGCAGGAGTTGACTACACAGGTCATCGAGGAGTTCTATCACACCGCGATGGCCAAGCAGTATATGAGTTCGGGCGGTATCGGCACGGCGCGGGATATCTTGGAAAAGGCTCTTGGGCCGGGCAAAGCCATGGAGATCATCGAACGTCTCCAGGGCATGCTCCAAGGTTCGCCGTTCGATTTCTTGAAAAAGGTCGATCCGAATCATCTGCTGAACTTTATCCAAAACGAGCACCCGCAGACTGTCGCTTTAATTTTGGCGCATTTGGAATACGAACAGTCGGCGGTCATTATGTCGGCTTTGGCGCCGGAACTTCAAACCGAAGTTGCTCTGCGTATTGCCACCATGGACCAAACCGCGCCGGAAATCATTTCCGAAGTGGAACGTGTTTTGGAACGCAAAATCGCCACGGTGTTGTCACAGGAATTCACGGTGGCCGGTGGTATCGAGGCCCTGGCCGAACTGCTCAACCGTGTGGACCGCGCAACGGAAAAGGGCATTTTGGAAACCTTGGAAGAAGAGAACCAAGAGTTGGCGGTGGAAATCAAGAAACTGATGTTCACCTTCGACGATGTCATGCTATTAGACGATAAGGCGATTCAATCGGTTCTCAAAGAAGTGGATATGAAAGAAGTCGCGGTGGCGCTGAAAGGTGCAACCGAAGAAGTTAAAGAGAAAATCTTCTGCAACGTATCTTCCCGCGCAGCAGAGAATATGCGCGAAGAGATGGAATTTATGGGCCCGGTGCGGGTTAAGCAGGTAGAAGAGGCCCAACAGAAGATCGTGGCGGTTATCCGGCGTCTGGAAGAATCAGGTGAAATCATCATTGCCCGTGGCGATGGCGACGAAATGCTTGGCTAATGAGCCGCGAATTAATTAAGTCGTTAATATTTTGTAATGGAGTGAATTGGCTGTGAAGAAAAAAGTGAGCGCTCAAGGATTGGCTCATCTCGCCCAAATGGTTAAACACATGCCCGGGCAAGATGCCAAAAAAGTTATGGCCGGCCTCTCACAATCCAGCCCTTTGGTGGCTTCGGCGTTACAGGGCGCTGTATTTACTTTTGACCGTTTAATGCGTTTGGATTCGCGTTCTTTGCAGGTTTTGGTTCGTGCTGTTGACCGGACAACTTTGGCCATGGCGCTTAAAGGTGAACGTGAAGAACTGCGCTTGAAAATTTTCTCCGCAATGACCGGCCGCGGTGCGGATTTGTTAAAAGATGAAATCGAGGATCTCGGTTTGCAGCCGGCGGGGAAAGTTGGCGAGGCTCAAAAGGCGGTTGTGGCCAAGGCGGAGGAACTCGCAGCCCGGGGGGAAATCGTTTTACCTGAGGAGGCGCGTTAAGGTGTCGATACGAGTATTTGTGGCTTCGCCGTTGGGTTTTGCCGAAAGCACACGCGGATTTACGCGGGAAATAGTGAATAAACTTAATGGAGCCGGATATACGCCGGTGGATCCATGGTCACTTTCGAGCGATTTGGAGCGTGAATTGCATCTGGCGGAAAAGATTGAAAATCATGAAGAACGCCGCGCACAGTTGCATCGTATTTCGATGGCGATTGCGGAGCGCAACCATGAGGCGCTGGCATCATGTGCCGGTGTTTTGGCGGTTTTAGATGGTCTGGATGTGGATTGTGGCACGGCCAGCGAAATCGGTTTTGCCTTTGCCTCAGGAGATAAAATCATCCACGGCTATCGTGGTGATTTTAGGCGGTTGGGAGAAGGAGACGGCGTTTCCATCAATTTGCAGGTTCAGTATTGGATTGAGGCGAGTGGTGGAAGGATTGTCAAAACACTTGATGAAATCGGAAGCCTGCGCTTTGAACGAAACGGCGATTCCGCGAAACGAGATTAGAGAAACTTATGGCCAGATCGATTAAGGCTCCCGCTTTTTCGCAACAGCAGGGGTATAACATTATCAATCGTGAAGAGACACTGGAGCAGGCCGAACAGCGTGCGCGCCAAATCATGGCCCATGCGCGTCAACAAGAAAAACATCTACTCGATACGGCCAGCGCCCAGGCTGAAAGAATGATTGCCGATGCTCAGGCTCAAGCCGAGAATATTCTTGCAGACGCCGAGAGCCAACGAAGCGGAATTATTGCCAATGCGGAACAAAAGGGATTTGAAGAAGGGCTGAATGAGGGGACCAAGAAAGCCCAGGAAAGTGCGCGTGCGCTTCTTAAAGATCTGGGAAATATGACCAAAGAAGCTCACAACCAGCTGCAGAATCTACTCAATAGCCAAGAATCGGAAATACGAAATTTGGTGGCTGAAATCGTCTCGCGTGTCGTGCACGAAAAAATTAACGAAGACGATGAAATCGTGGTTCGTAACGTAAAAGCGTGCCTGAAACAAGCCGCTGACCGGCAACATCTTCGCATCCTGATTCATCCCGGTGAAGAAGAGAAAATCAAAGAATATTGCGATGATTTCCGGCGTGAGTTCGATGATATTGAAGAAATCACAATCGATGCCGATCCACGTGTTTCAGAAGGTGGAGTTATGATTGAAACCGGATACGGGGGAGTGGATGGGCGAATTGAAAGCCAATTGGGAATTGTACAAGAGACAATAACCGAAGATTGATCGGACCGAACTGAAGATACAAGATCGCGAAATAGGAAGGAAATGCCTTTTAACATCCCCAACATACCCTGGCAGGCTTATCGTCAGCATATAAACGATGCTGCGCTGATACGCCAGCGGGGATATATCGACGAACTTGTGGGGCTTGTTGTTCTCTCCCGGGGACCCTCGGGCGCGGTGGGCGATCTTGTGCATATCATGCCGGCCGATGGCCGTCCGCGTGTCCCTGCTGAAATTGTCGGTTTTCGCGGTGGACGCGTAATTCTCATGCCTTTAGGAGACATGCGCGGAATCGCTCCCGGTTCAGAAGTTATTTCTACGGGCAAACCTCCCGAGATTGAATGCGGCGACGAATTGCTCGGTCGTGTTTTGGATGGACTGGGAAATCCCATCGACGGACGCGGTCCCTGTGTGATGGATGTGAAATTGACCACGGCCCGTTCGGCGCCTAATCCGATCACGCGTAAAAGGATAGCCACGCCTCTTGAAACCGGCGTCAAAGTTATCGATGGCATTCTGACTTGGGGACGCGGGCAGCGCATTGGTGTATTCTCGGGAAGCGGTGTCGGCAAAAGCACATTAATGGGTATGATCGCCCGTAATACCGCCGCTGAAGTGAATGTGATCTGTTTATGCGGAGAGCGAGGACGCGAATTACGCGAGTTTATTGAGAAAGATTTAGGTGATGATGGTTTGGCCAGAAGTGTTCTGGTTATTGCCACATCCGATCAACCCGCGCTTGTACGCGTCCGTGCCCCTTTTTCTGCGATTACAATTGCTGAGTATTTTCGCGACAAAGGCCGCGATGTAATGTTTATGATGGATTCGGTTACGCGTTTGGCCATGGCTCAACGCGAAGTCGGACTGGCTGCGGGCGAACCGCCTACGACACGTGGTTACACACCGAGCGTATTTGCCATGTTGCCTTCATTCTTGGAACGCAGTGGTACGGCTGAGGGGCAGGGAAGTATCACCGGTTTATTTACCGTGCTTGTGGAAGGCGATGATATGAACGAGCCGATTGCCGATGCGGTGCGCGGTATTTTGGACGGCCATATCGTCTTGTCGCGGCAACTGGCGGCCCGCAATCTCTACCCATCGGTGGATATTCTGCAATCCATCAGCCGCGCCATGGTCGATATTGTCAGTGACCCGCATCTGATTCATGCACGGCGCTTGGTTGAGCTCGTCTCCACGTACCGGGATGCGGAAGACTTGATCAATATCGGCGCTTATCAGCGGGGCTCAAATCCGGCTATCGACCTTTCCATGGATTTAATCGGGCCGATAGAAAGTTTTATCAAACAGGCCATTCGCGAAAAAGTCACCTTAAAAGATTCTATCGAACAGGTGCATATGTTGGCTGCAAAAGCCGAAGCCGCTCCGGTTCAACAAGGAAACCAGAATCAGCCTGAGAAGGCGGGGCAACAAGTGCCGGGCAGACAAGCTCCTCCTCAACCGGTACGTCCAGCCGGGCAGCCTCTTGGGAAGGCCGGGGTTGCCAAGGTTCCGGCATCGCAGGCCAAACCGGGACGGCCTCCCCAAAGACAAGCCCAGCCGCAGCCGCCGCAATCCATGCCGCCGGGAATAATGCCCGGAATGCTTGGGCAATAATTGAGAATAAGCTATGCGTACGTTTCGATTCCGTCTCAGTCCGCTGCAAAAGATCAAGCAGCACAATATTGAGCAAGAAGAACTTGTCTTGGCCTCGTTGCGGCGGGAAGAAGAAGAATTACATGCTGCTCTTGAACTGGGACGTCAGCAATTGCAGCGGCGTATGAAAGAATTTGTCGGTGAAACGAAACGACTTCATATGGCTGCCAAAGAGCGGGATTTTGATGTCTATCGCACATATATGATGCAGATGGAACAACAGCGTTTAGCCGATATTGCCCGCAATGGATCTGAGCAAGATGCCTGCCGCGAAAGACTTACGAAACTTTACCAAGAGTCGAAAATACTCGAACGTTTGGAGGATCGTGCGCGGAATATTCACCGCAAAGCAGAACAGCGCGAGGAGAACATCATGCTTGATGAACTTGGAGGCCAAACCCATGAGCGCCGTCATCGCCAGGCGGGGGCGGCAACCAACAAAGGCGTTTTCTTAATTGCTTTTATTGGGACACTTTGCCTTATTGCTGTTCATGAAAAGTGGAATCTTCCGTTTTTGCTTATGCAAAAAGCAGGTTTTATGGATGCACCCCAAACAAGCATGACCTATGGGAAAACACCGGGAGCATTCGAATCGGAACAGCAAATTGAAAAGAAGATTGAAGCCGAAAAACTCACTGTTGCCGAAATGCTGAATGAAGGAAAGGGCGGCGAAATACTTATGGAAATCGCCGAACGCAATTTGGCAATTAAAGATAAGTCCGAGGAACTGAATCAACTCGAATCCGAAATTGTTACCCGGGAAGAACGGCTGAAAATTCAAATGGCTGAATTTGAGCGGCTACTTGCTGAACATGAGACTTTAATGGCCCGGAAAGACGAGAGCGATGAAGAAACTGCGGCTAAGCGGGAAGCCGCCCGTGAGAACCGCGTGGATGCGGCTGTCGATGTGTTGAAAAATATGAGAACCACCCGGGGACGTTATGCTGCGATGACGCTATTGGCATTATGGGAGATGGATGGTCCCAAACGGGAAATTGCCATGGAACTTTTTACACGGCTGCCCGATATGCAGCGCGGTAAAATATTGGATGAGATCGGCAAGCGAGCACCGGAAATTGGCGCTGAATTAAGTCGAAGCTGGATCGAGCAAGCCGACAAAGATGATGAGGAAAAGGGTGATTCAGAAGTGGCAGTGGCTGAAACCCCTCAAAATCAAGGAGATACAGAGGGAGTGTATGTTCCGGAGCGATGAATATCGCCGATACTATGGATTTGACTGAGAATGCAGGAAACTTTACGTCGGTGGAATCCACGGGCTTGAGTGGGCGTTTTTTACGTCGATAACTCTATGAATTCACTTATGTGCCAAGCACGGGAGTCAACCATGAAGACCAACAGTACAAAATGGAAAGCCGGACGGCAGCGGGAGCATGGAGGCGTTATGCTCTATTTGCTGATTCCCGTTGTTTTGGTGGCAGGTGCGGCGGGGCTTCTTTTTGTATTTAAAGACAGCGAGACAGTAAAGCCGCTCAAAGAAGCGCTTCGGCCTACACTCTCCAAATTCGGATTGATGTCTCCAACGGCAGGAGGTGCATCGGGTGAAGGCGGTGATGCGGCCAATCCTCTAATTTCAGATGTGACCGGTACTCAGCTTTTGACTGTTGCCGAACTCTATGGCGACTTGGATAAGCCCGCCATTGTAACTTTGGACAACATTCGAAAGTCTCAACGCACTCAGAGTGAACGGGAACTTGAATTAAAGGACCGTATGCAGCGCCTGCTTCACGATGAAGCGGAGTTGAAAAAGAAAGAAGAACAGCTCAAACAGTGGACCGATAAGGCTGAGGCGGCAATCGATAAACAAGCGCGAATGGATCAGCAACGCCAAGAGTATCTTTCGAGCGAGCGTGTAAAGCGAATTCGAGACCTTTCGGCGACATTGCTTAAATTGTCTCCTAAAAATTCCGCTCAGATTTTCTCGGAAATGTGGGGTAAATCCGAGGAAGATAAGATTATTGTAATTGAAACGCTTCGTACTCTTGCGGGAGGCAAGAAGTCGAAAATCCTCGATGCAATGGCAAAAAGCAGCCCGCAGGATGCTGCCGATATTCTTGCACGATTGGTAACCGATGAAGAGAACGATCCGGGAGCTGGACCGAGCTAAGTAAACCAAGAAAAAGCAAAACATTTTATAAAATACACACGCCCTTTTCACTGTTTAAAATGCGATGAAAAGGGCGTGTTTTTTTTATGTTTAAAATGACCCGGATATACCGAGCATTCGTAGCGAGTGCAGGTTAGAGTCCAGCGGTCTTTCTTGTATCTTCCGGGACACGATAAGGTGCGCAGAATTCATCGACGACACGCGCGGCACGGTCGATTTCTTCTTTTGGAGGAAGAACACATCCTTCTTCACGCGGGAATAGCTTCATATCCACGCCTTGTCTTTGAATATAGGCAAGACCGGACAACGGCGCATCGAGGCCCGAAAATGCGCTGAGAATTTTGTTTGAATCGTGTTGAGCCTGCAAAGCGGCAGGAAGATCGCCTGCCATAAAATGCTTGAATGTTCCCTGCAACACTTCCGGATTGACATCCGCGCCTTGCCCAATCACGCCCAAGCCGCCGGTGCAAAGTGCGTGATAGTAAATGGACTCGGAGCCGGCAATCATGGCAAAGTCTGGTCCCGCCGCCGCCTCCAATTGTGTGAACCAATTCATATCGTTAGACGACAGCTTCATTCCCCAGAATCCACCCAACTCGCAAAGTCGATGGACCATTTCAGGGGTAGTTTTATATTCATCAGGCAAATGCGGGATATTGTAGAGAAGCAAAGGAATTTCGACTGCCTCACGGACTGCGCGATAATAATCGAAAATAGTGTCTTCCAGCTTCTGGCCGGGTTTGGCGTCCAACGCTGTGGGCACGGCGAGCACACCTGCTGTGGCGCCGGCTTTTTGAGCATGAAGAGCTAATTCGATGCTCTGTTTAAGGTAAACATCCGGATCCGGCCGCGTGACTTTGTCACTTTTAAGTTCTTCAGGAGTATAAGATGCGGAGCCATCGAAAAACTCTCCGAATGTCCCGAAAAATGCGTACTTCTTGCCGCCTAAATTTTCCATGACAAGGTCGATGCAGGCTTTGGTTTCATCGACGCTGTATGTAAACATTTTGCCCAATCCGCAACGGACAAAACAAGCGGTGATATAAGGCAAGTCCGAAAAATAGCGGATGAAATTTTTCATTCCCGGCATATCGATGCTGTGGTCTTCATTGGCCGGTGTGAATACGGGGACGATGACGCCTGCCAGGCATTCCCGGATTTCTTTCTTGGTAAACGGGTGTGTAATGGTCTTCATGTTGACCTCATGAGTTAAAAAGTATGGTTGAAGGCACAGCCTACAATGGAGGGCTGGGCTGGACCAGCTGTAGCTCGGCTGGGGTGTTTGATTTACTTTTCGTTGGGGAGGAAATAAATGATGCGGGAAGTTTCGGCGGTCACCATAAGGCGAAACGTGTTGTCATCAAGTATGGAGACATCCATCTGATTCGGGGCAATATCTGCGTTCCATCCTTTACGCATCTTAATGGTGGCAACCCGGTTCTCCCGCAATGGATTGGCAAGGATTACAAAGATTGGGTTTTGCTTTGTGCCATTTGTTGCCGTGATGGTGTGTTGACGTGCAAGCCAAGCAATGCCTTCTGCGTCAACCTCGACATCTCGGATTTGGTCTCCTTCCCGAATGATTTGGGCCACATCTTGTGTTGTTTTATTAAGAGTGGGGAACGCAGCCCATAAAGGTGTTTTGGTGAGATCCCAATCCGGATCTCGCAATGAATACCAAAATACACTTTCCGCACCTTCGATTAACGACAAGACAACCATTGTCTGGGCCTGTTGCGGAGTTGGTTGATTGGAAAGATCGGCCAACCATCCGGCCTGCAAAACAACCCCGGCGTGCTGCCAGGATTCCGTGCTGTTACGCGCCTTAAGGAACCATTCGCTTACCAAGCCCAACGGACGGTCCGGCAGGGGATACGGATCAGCCTGCAACGCATCGCAAGCATTCGCCCAAAAAGCGTATTCCTTTGGATCGTATACTGTCAGCAACAACGGTCTCTTCGGTTTAAGGCTGGAGAGTTGTTGGTAGGTATCGAAGACTTCAGGCTCGAGTTCCGGGCGACGGTCCGGTTCGTCGTAAATCTTCCAACTGAGAACCGCCGGATGGTCACCAAACCGATTCAATTTTTCTATGGATACAGGCAAATTTTCTTTGACCTGCAAACCTGTATACAGGGGCACATCGACCTTCAAACCGTATTCTTGTGCAGCATCCAAACTCCGGCCAAATGAATCCAAGTTACGGTCGGTTATCCCCTGAACGGCGTTGAATCCTTGTTGTTTAACAAGTGGGTAATCTTGGGTTGTTACGTGGTAGATACCGATCGGAAAGAACTCTTTCTTTTCCGCATCAAGAAGGATTCCATCCTTATTCAAGCCTTCGGGCTTTTCCCGTTTCGGCATTACGTAGAGATTTTTTGTGTACGTTAAATCCGGGGATAACTCCGGAATCCGGAATTCCAAATGATAAATCCCGCTGTCCAAAGATTTCCGGCGCACGTTGAATTGTGTGTCGCGTGTACGCGGAGCGGTGCAATGAAGGGTGTCGATTAACCGGTCCGCCTTATCGACGATACGAATTTCGCACTCTAATTTATCATTGTGATTTAGACCCGCATAAAGACGAACCGGAATGTCAAAATCGATTTTTTCCCGCTCTTTGTTGACATGACTCTGACCCAGAAGTACAAACGGCTTTGGCGGCGAAACGATATCAAAACTGACATCGTCAAAATAAGCCGTGCCTGCGCCGATTAGACGTAATGCCGCATGAATCTTAACCGTATTTACAGGCAGTTCCGCTTCAACGCTGAGTTGTTTCCAATCAGCATCGCCGAGCAATGGCAACCTTTCATTGAAAAGGCCGCAACGTACGCCTTGTATATCAAGCGCTTCAATGCGCATCTCGGCTTGAGCGCCGATTGTCATAGGCGTCCCACAGACCAAACCGGACCATCGCACCGTTACACTCTCTTGAATTGAATCGATGCTCTGAAAGCACCACGGCCGGACGGCCGGATTTTCACATTTGATCTCCAGGCTATTGCGGCCTCCGTGCACGGGATTCTCTGAAAAACGAACGTACGAGGTGAATTTTGCGGGCACGCACCAAGCGGCATCTTTCTGCTCAAAACCGGCATCCCGGATTGAGACAGAACCCGGTGCTTGTGCCTCATCCGAAGCGGCAGAAGAAAATAAAGGAGTGCATAATACAGCGATAAAGATACTGTATCCGATGCATTTTGCGACGTACCGCATTCGATAGAGCAAAAGAAATGTTTCCTTTTTTGACAAACTCGCTGATCGAGTTTTAAGCGTTTTTCTTTCCGCGCTTGGCTGGTTTATCGGATTTCGTTTCCTTGTCACCGTCATCATCTGTGGCCGAAGTTTCGGTTCTTCCATTCATGGAGACCGGACTAACCGGCATTCCCAGAGTCTCACGAACCTTATTTGCAATCTCTTCAAAAACTTCCTGGTTTTCTTTCAGATAATTCCGAGCATTTTCGCGGCCTTGGCCCACGCGTTCGGTCCCATAGCTATACCACATCCCGCTTTTTTCAACGATGTTATGTTCAACAGCGAGATCGAGCACTTCGCCTTCCCGGGAAATGCCCTGACCAAAGAGAATGTCGAATTCAACCTCACGGAAAGGAGGCGCGACTTTATTCTTAACGACTTTCACCTTGGTTCGGTTACCGACTACTTCGCCACGTTCTTTAATTGCTCCGATTCTGCGGATATCCAGCCGTACGGAGGAGTAGAATTTTAGCGCCCGCCCGCCGGAAGTTGTCTCCGGATTTCCGAACATTACACCGATTTTCTCACGGATTTGATTGATGAAGATTGCGCATGTATTACTTTTCGCAAGGATTGCCGTCAATTTGCGTAAGGCTTTAGACATAAGCCGGGCCTGCAAACCAACCTGCATGTCAGACATCTCGCCCTCAATTTCAGCTTGAGGCACCAAGGCCGCAACCGAGTCGATCACAACGACATCGATAGCCCCGCTTCGAACCAGCATTTCAACGATGTCTAAGGCTTGCTCACCCGTATCGGGCTGAGCGACGAGGAGTTCGTCGACATTGATACCAAGATTTGCAGCATATTTGATGTCGATGGCGTGTTCGGCATCCACAAAAGCCGCCGTCCCGCCGCGCTTTTGGGCTTCGGCCACGATGTGTTGGGCAAGTGTGGTTTTTCCGCTGGATTCAGGGCCATAAATTTCGATCACCCGGCCACGCGGTACGCCACCGATTCCTAATGCCCAGTCCAATGTGATCGAGCCTGTGGGGATTTCCGGCACTGAAACCGCACCTTTTTCCCCGATTTTCATAATGGAGCCTTTGCCGAACTGCTTTTCAATCTGCGAGATTGCCAAATCAATGGCTTTGCCGCGCTCTTCAATTGTTGATGTCTTAGCCACGATATCCTCCGTCTTGACCCGGTGTTCCCGCGAGTTCTACACTACTTCCGAACCTCGCCTAAACCCCTGGTTCTTAAATACTTGCACATTTATACTCTGGGGTGTTATTGTACTAATGTTCTATAGACTGTCAAGAGATTCAGGCTAGGCCGATGAACATTTTAATGGTCACGCCGTGTATACCGACAACAACAGATGGTCGGCGACCGTATAACTTTCTTCGTTACCTAAGCCGTGACCATAGGGTCACCGTAATTTCTCTTTTGCATCCCGCCCAAACAGATGCTGACGCTGAGCCATTGCGCGCCATGGATGTGAAGGTCGAGTACTGCCCGATTCGTCCATTCGTATCTTGCCTTAAATCTGCAACTGCTGTCTTAAAGGGTGAGCCTCTTCGTGTGGGTTGGTGCAGGTATCCCGTGTTAGGGAAGATGATTAGGGCGCATATTGAATCCAATCCCGTCGAGGTCATCCATATTGATCGAATGCGAATGGCGCAGCATGTAATTGATCCAAGCCATTCTGTATTGAAATCCGTTCCTAAGATTCTCGACTTCACCGATTCCTTGGTCATGTATTTGGAGCGGTCTGTCGAATATCGTTCCGGTTGGAAGGACCAATTCGTCGACCATTGGGAGAGGCGTTCAATTCCGCCCTATGAACGCAAACTCCTGGAACATATGGATTGTGCGCTGGTTTGTTCGGATGTCGATGCCGATGTGTTTCGGCGCGATCATCCTGAGGGTCGTTTTGAAGTGATTGCCAATAGCGTGGATGCGGCGGTTTTTAAGCCTCGTGTGTATGAGTCCGGCAATTACCCATGCTGTGTGTTAACAGGCACGATGTTCTATTTTCCGAACATCGACTCGGTAATGTATTGGAAGAATGAGATTTTACCGCTTTTACGGCATCGTTTGCCTGATGTGATTACTCGAATTATCGGAACGCGCCCTGTGGCCTCCATACAGGCGTTGCATGGGAGCGACGGAATAGAGGTGCAGGCCAATGTCCCGGATATGGCTGCTGAACTCTATACCAATGATGTCTATGTATGCCCATTACGCGTTGGAGCGGGAGTACGCAACAAACTATTGGAGGCAATGGCCTCGGGAATGGGAATTGTCAGTACTACTTTGGGGTGTGAAGGAATCAATGTTCGGCATGATGAACACTTGTTGTTAGCCGATACTCCCGGTGCTTTTGCGGAAGCCGTCACCCGGCTTTTTCAAGAACCGCAACTTCGGGAACGGCTGGGTGGCAACGCCCGTCGCTATGTTGAAACTCACCACAGCGGAGAGGTGCTGGGGGAGCGGCTGCTCCGTGTGTACGAGCGTGCCGCAGCGTCCCACAGGTGAAGAACATGCCGCGATTGAGCCGCCCGCAAAAGCCGATAGCACATGCGGAACCGCGCTATAACCGGGCATTTACGAAAGAGGCAAAAGTATGTAGAATCACAACCTGATCTTGAAAATTTGCACGCTTAAAAATCCGGGGGCATAGTTAAAGGAAATTATCTATTTATTAATAAATAATTAAACGCCCTGTTTTCTTTATGTTTGTTGGGAATTCGTGATTTCAGCGGATAGTGTCGAGCGGTTCGATCACTTCTGCAAAGCCGTGAATATGCTAAGATATTGGCGGCAGTGGTCGGGCGCTTGGGCTCATGGATTCATTTGGTTTTGTTCATTTCGATGGTTTGATCGTACGAAAATCTGTAAGAATCCACCGCCCGCGGGGCAAAGCGCTCTAACCCTTTAATTGCTATTACTCATCCTTAAGAGGAGACGCTAAATGAACGCGCCTACTAAGAATAAAAGACTCCTTGAGTGGGTCGAGGAAGTCACTCGGCTTACCCAACCCAATGCCGTTGAATGGTGTGACGGTTCTAAACAAGAATACGACCGTCTCTTCCAATTGATGGTTGATGAAGGTTTGGCTATCCCGCTCAATCCCGACAAACGTCCTGGATGTCATTTATTCCGTTCCGATCCATCTGATGTGGCCCGTGTAGAAAACCGTACTTATATCGCTTCGAAAACCGAAGAAGCGGCCGGCCCCACCAACAATTGGATAGACCCTGTCGAACTCAAGAAGACGATGACCGGAATGTACGAAGGATGCATGAAGGGCCGTACGCTTTATGTAATTCCGTTCTCGATGGGACCGGTCGGTTCAAAAATCGCGAAAATCGGTGTGGAAGTCACCGATTCACCTTATGTTGTAGTCAATATGCATATGATGACTCGTGTCGGTACTAAAGTACTGGATGTATTAGGTGATGATGGTGAGTTTATTCCTTGTTTGCACTCCGTCGGAAAGCCGTTGGCTGAAGGTGAATCCGATGGTGGTAAATGGCCGTGTGCTCCGATTGAAGAGAAATACATTTCCCATTTTCCGGAAGAACGGACAATCTGGTCTTATGGTTCCGGCTATGGTGGAAATGCGTTGCTTGGCAAAAAGTGTTTAGCTTTACGTATCGCCTCGGCCATGGCCCGCGATGAAGGCTGGCTTGCTGAGCATATGTTGATTCTTAGCATTACCAATCCCGAAGGCGAAAAAAAGTACGTGGCCGCCGCTTTCCCATCTGCCTGCGGTAAAACAAACCTTGCCATGTTGATCCCCACGATTCCCGGCTGGAAGGTTGAGACAGTGGGTGATGATATTGCCTGGATGAAATTCGGCGACGACGGATATCTCCATGCCATCAATCCGGAGTACGGCTTCTTTGGTGTTGCGCCGGGAACGTCGATGGAAACCAATCCCAGCGCAATGAAATCCATTGATCGCAATGCCATCTTTACGAACGTTGCGTTGACGGAAGACGCTGATGTTTGGTGGGAAGGTATCGGATACGATGCGCCCGGAAAACTCATTGACTGGCTTGACAATGAATGGGAAGCGGACACGGCCGAGAAACCGGCAGCGCATCCGAACTCCCGATTCACGGCTTGGGCATCGCAGTGCCCCGCAATTGCACCCGAATGGGAAGATCCGGCCGGAGTGCCCATTAGCGCCATTCTGTTTGGCGGACGCCGTCCAAGCACAATTCCTTTGGTCTATGAAGCGCGGAATTGGAACCACGGCGTCTTTATGGGATCGATTGTCGGCTCCGAAATTACTGCAGCCGCTCTCGACCTAAAGGCCGGCACCATCCGCCGCGATCCGTTCGCCATGCTGCCTTTCTGTGGATACAACATGGGTGACTACATGCAGCACTGGATCAATATTGGCAAAAACGCCGACGACACAAAGTTGCCTAAAATCTTTTTCGTGAACTGGTTCCGCAAGACTGCCGATGGCAAATGGATTTGGCCGGGTTACGGTGAAAATAGCCGTGTTCTCAAGTGGATCTTTGAGCGTTGCGCAGCTACAGGCAAGGCTCAAGAAACGCCGATTGGGATTATGCCGACCATTGATGGTATCGATTGCCCGGATGGCGTCTCCCAAGAAGATATGGCCGAACTTCTTTCGGTCGATAAAGAAGGCTGGCTAAAAGAGATCGAGTCGATTCGTGCTGAGCACTATCCAAAGTTCGGCGACAAACTTCCCAAGGAACTTGCCGATGAACTCGATGCACTGGAAGCACGTATCAAGAAATTATGACTTGCTGAGTCCTATTGTGTCTACTGACGAGCTTGTGATAAGCGCATCGCAGATTCTGCGATGCGCTTTTTGTTTGAATTTGAGAAAAGAAAAATCGCCTGGGAGCACTTGCAGGAGTGAATACACACTATGAAAAAGGCTTTCCCCTATTCCGCTCTTTTGTTTCTTATCGGTCTAGTGTTTCTTCTGGATTTACCGTGCAAAGAGCCTCAATTGGCGGCTGGCGACTATACGTTTATGTGGTGGGCGCATGGTTGGCGTGGACGTTCGCCTCATGATGAAAAAGTGTTATGTATTCAAACCGGTCATTACGGTATGGCGATTGATGTAGAAAAGGTGGCACTTTTAAATCTTGGCCCAATTTCCAATGCAATGTCTTATAGCGATGCTTCGCAACAAGGCAATGAGGTGATTTTTAATTTGCCATCGCCGGATTTGACGCTGATTGTATCTGTCGATGGAGAAGATTTTCATTGTGTGCGGGGCACGGTGGATCAAAGTGATCGCCTGGATTTTCCCGTACGGATCATCGATAGCGGACGATATGTGCAGCGCGCCGATATTCTCCAATTGACTTTTAAGAATAAGAGCGGCGAGCAGTTGGAAGCCGAGGGGCGGCTTGAAATTACTGCTTTACCGGAGCGGCTAAGTTTTCTGTTCGAACTGAGTCCAAAGGTTGAGATTGCTAATGCGCGGCTAAGCATTGAAGTGAGTGGGCATAATTGCCCAACAGATAAAATGAAAGAGCCGCAGAATTTGGAACCCGGTAGGACATATTCGGAGTTTTTTGTTTGGACACCTGAACCTGACGATATCGAACGGTTCTCCGGTGCTGAAATTTCCGTAAGTAACCTCAATAAAGAGAATGAAACGCTCCCGATTCAGTACGATGCCATACGCGGCTGGTGCCATATTTCATTGCCTTTTGAAGCATGGCAGATTGGTGATGAGCCGGATCATTTAGACCGTTTTACGGTTACGATAAACAATCCAACCGGGCAGATGAAAGTCTGTCCGCTGCTTTTTGCTCTCGATGAACGTGTTTGGAATATCACCGGCATGTCGCCCATGATGCGTGACCGGGATGGAAATCCGCTTGGTATTCCTGTGCAAATTTCAAAAAATTGGCATAGTCAAAAAGACCGTCCACTGCTCTATGATGGTCCTTGGTTTCATGGTTTTACGCTGATCCGTGTTCCGCCGCATGAAGAATGGTGTGGGGAATTTGATCTTGCCTATGCCCGGTGGGGCGGTGTTCCTGCTGCCTCTCATGCCCAATTGTGTTTGATCGGTTGGGGCGTCAACCAGTTGTGGGATCAAGTGGCAATTGGCAGTTGGGGGGAGTCGATCTGTTACGATCCCGATGTGAATTTGAACCGCTCCATGATCGATGATGTCCGTCCACTCATGGTATCGGGGATGGGTGACAACCCCAGGCAAAAATGGTCTTGGACCAACAATGTCGGCGGCGGCGATTTTTTGGTGTATTTCGATGAACGGAACGAAAAGCAATTCTTAACGCGTATGCGCACGGCCTATCTGCGTTGCGGCCCTAACCTGACTGAAGTTATCTATTCCGGCGTTACCGCTGATGGGGCGATCCAGGCGCAGATTGCGGTCTCGACTCCGCGTTGTGACGATATTAATCGCGCTTATCATCACATTCGTTACGATGTTTTAAAACCCGTGCCGTTTGAACGTCTCGCTTTTTATCAATTAGGAGCCGATAACTACAACGATCATCAATTCACAACCATGGCCAGAGGGAATGCTGATGGGCTTAAAGAAGAATGGAATGTCCAGCAGGGCGGGAAGCGATACCACAAGCAAGGTCTTTTGTGTGATGGCGTGGCGCCTTGGTTTTCTCTTCACGATGCAATCAGCCGCGCACGCGGACAAGGCGCATGGGCCAATCGTGGGATGGTGGTCCGTTCCTGGAAAGCACGGTTGGGGAGGAAGGATATTCCCGTGCCCTATGCTTCGGTTTTTGGCACTGAAAACGGTCCTCCCAGCGCCAATGTGGAACTCTCACCGCCGCCGGAACTAAATCGGCTTGAGCCCGGAGATTTTGTTGAGGCTGATATCGAGTTACTTGTAATGCCCATTTCGGCTGATGACTATTACGGCCCCAATGAGCCCTTGCGCCGCCATTTGGCGGAATATGGTAATACATGGCAGCCGGTTCATCGGCAGGCTGCCGGGAATCAACTTAAACTTGTTGTGGATCGGGGACGGCTGGTTCGCGGCTATCCTGTTGTTATTGAAGTCGGTGCCAATGGAGATGCTGAATTGCAGATTGAAGGCGGGCTTGGATATGTGCCTATTCGCTTTGAGGGTGTCGCCGGTATAAGCGGCCAGCAATTATGGATGGAATGTGAAGGAGACCGGAGGCTCATCGATCAGTCTGTCCATGGCCACGATTTTTGGCAGACCGATTTCAATCCGGCTTCGCGACGCTATGCTATTACATACAATGTTTTGCTGGATGCGAAGAAGGATGGTGAAGGAAAGGTCCGGCTGGTATTTGAATCGAAACCAAAGCCCTGAAATGCGGGGAGAAAAATGTTCAATCAATTATCTCTTTACGGCTTTTTAATTGCATTGGTAGCATCCACAGCCACCGTAGAATTAATTTCACCTTCGGATGCATTGGACAATGTAGGCTCGCCCGATGTTTTATTTCTGGATGTCCGTGAATCCTTTGAGTATGAAACCGGACATATTCCGGGCAGTATCCTGATGCCGCTCAGTAGCGGTGTGCTTGGAGAACGCTGGTCTGAATTGCCCACGGACAGTTTGATTATTGTCTATTGCCGGTCCGGCAGCCGTAGCGCAACCGCTGCCGCTTTTTTGGAATCGAAAGGATTTACGCAGCTTTTAAATATGTCCGGCGGTTTTACGGCCTATACCCAAGTGCCTGATGCGCAGATTGAAACAGGACCGTACCAAGAACCGTCTTTGGTTAATGAGTGGATGCTGTATTAGATGTGTCGGTTCTGCATTGCTTCTATTTATTCTGGCGTGTTTGTTTCAAACTTACCGGCACGTGATGCGTGCCAGTCGATCTTTCGAGTTACATACATTACTACAGCGAGGATCAGGAATAATCCTGCTGAGCCGACCAGGAGGGCATAGTCCTGATTCATGAGCAATAGATAGAGATAACCGTAAAGCAAAGCCATCACCACACCCACTACACCGGCGCGTTGCATGCCTTTTAAAATGGCCATGCAATATAAGGTAATCAGTATTACCACAGCCGCACTGGCGCACAGGTAGGCTGGATTGAAACCGATGTGTTCGGTCAGTGCCAATTCCAGAAGATAAAACACGCACATCCCGCGCCCATAAGGAGATATTGGATAACATGAATGCGAAACTTGAAAAGGACTTCCAAAAGCCAAAGCGTGGCGAATGTCAATGCAATCAAGAGCATTTTGTATTTGAGACTGCGTTGGATCATCCGGTAATGATCGATGGGAGTGATGAAATTGACGCCAAAGAGAGATGTGGCAATAGCCTCATCCAAACCTTGTCCTTCCCGCCATGTTTGCGGATAGTTGCGGCCTAAGAAGGGAATTGCCCATGATGCTTCAAAGCCATCGTCATTAAGCACGCGCTCCGAAGGAAGCCAACGCCCCTGGAAACTCGGCGCTGTCCAATTGGACTCAACCATGACAGTTGTCTCTTCTCCCAGGGGAGCGAAATTCAAGCCTTGGCTGCCATTTAGTTTAAGATCAAAGGAAAAATCGTGAGCGCCGCGCGCCCGTCCGGATGCAAGCAACGCATGGATTCCGGAGGTTTGCCGGTTTGTTTCACCCACACCGGGCAAAAAGCCAATTGATTCCGTATTCCAGGTCAGTGTTGCCGAGTCGGTGATGGCATGAACATCTGAAATACGCACGGATAAATGTGCCCTGTCCCACAAAATTTTATCTTCAGAGACTCCCCATGGTGTGAAATCGGGTTCGGAAAATTTTCCGGACACTTTCAGATTTAATTGATAGACGGGCACTTTATAGATGCCACGGTAGCGTACTTCGCAATCGACATTTCCCAAGGCCTGCAAAGTGTCAGGGAGAAAATAGGCGTGACGTGTTTCGATACGTGTAAGTATTTTCCCGTCTTTGGCCGGTTCGGTTATCTCGACCTGATATGGGACAACAAGATAGGGGCCGGCGATGGATTGGTCTTTGCCCCATTTCGAGGTGATATCTTCGGTTACATTCCGGCTAAGATTTTGACGTTCGCTAAGCACGCCCCGAATCATCTCTATCGGGATTTGGAGAAGCAAAACAAGAAAGAAGATCAGAAAAATACGTAGAGAGTGAGAATTCTTTATCGAATCCAGGATGCCGACTTTTTCAATGTTCATGGTGGACTCCATTCCCAAAACCAACCAGGGGCTCAAAAACGAGTAACTTGCCTTTCTTGGGCATGAACGTCAGATAACTTAATCCGGTAACGCCCGGCGACGTTCCTATTTTTGTGTAATTTCCGCTCTTTCAGGCGGTTCCCCGATAAATTGCACGATCTCTTCTGCGACTTGGCCGTTTTCGTAGTCCCAAAATATCTGATGATTCGATTTTTCAAGCCAAACGGCCTTCTTCTGTTCCGCGGGTATGATTTTAAAAGCCCTTTGGGCCTCGGTAAATGAAGCCGCAACATCATTGATTGAATGAAGCAGAAGGATCGGGCAATGAATACGTTCTAATGTTTCAGGTTGCCGGGCTTGCTTCCCGATCTCATCCAGTATCTGCAGGCCATGTGTTGGAATCCAAGCATAGGAGACGATTGAATTCTTTACTTCTTCGCGATTCACCTGCTTAAAGAGTTCGCCTTTGTAAACCCAGCGGATAAAAGGATGCAAAACACGGTTCCAGGATTCGGGTTTTAAAATGTAATACCAGTGGTATGTGACTCCATAATAAGGTGCGGCCAATACCAGCCGGTCCGGATTATCTTCGGCTGCGGCGATTGTGCTAAGCGCTCCGCCCATGGAATGGCCGGCCAGTACAACAGTGCTATAGGTTTCTTTTAGCTTAATCAGTTCTGCATGGACCGCATCGGTTAATTCGTCTGCGGATACTTCTTCAAAATCTAACGGACTGGTTCCATGACCCGGCAAGCGCATGACACGAACATGCCAGCCATGTTCCGCCAAAATGTCCGGAACAGTATTGAAGTTATTACTTCCACCTACAAAACCATGCACCATAAGGATCGCGCCGGTGGCATCAGCGGGACCCAAGTCGCGTTCTTCGGCGCCGATGAGTATGCCGGTTTCAGGATCACGCAACGCCGTTTGGTCAGCACGTTGAACCAGGTGATTGGTGACGAGACTGCATCCGGCAAATAATAGGACCAGCGCAATTAATACTCCCGCCAATCTCCTGATTCGGCGACTGATTCCCTTTTGATTATAATTGCCTTTTGATTTAACTTTCAGCGGGATCGTTCTTATGGAAAGCGGCTTACGCATCGGAACTCCAATGATTGCGGAACAGAATACAGTCCAAGATGTGCGCCTTCACCGTCTTGATATACCTATTTTGAAGTATAGCACCAGGTTGCTTTCTTTGCTTGTACGCGTTGGCTGGATGTTTATGGCTGCGCTTCTTTGCCTTTATCGCGATCAAAAGGCATGAGCGCATCAAATAGCGGGACTCGGAATCCTCGTTTGACTTTGGGTGGAGTTTTACCTGCGTTTTCCAGGGAATTGTTCAGTCGTTCCCAAAAATTAGTAAATGAGACGAGTTTATCGGGATGTCCCAATGTGAATGTCAACCGGTTGCGGACAGTAAACCAGGACATGAAGTCCGTTCGTGGGATCACGAAGTAGCATGGCCCCGTATCGGTTTGGGAGTCGTAATCTTCACCGTTCTCTTTTAAACCTCCCCAAATCCGAAAACCATCTTTGTTGAGTTCGGAGCGGACTCTCAATCTGGAGAACCCGAACTCGTTTGAGCCGATCATTGTCAAGGTCATTGCCGGATGCTCCGAAATTTTGATGATCTGTTCCAATGCCTCCCTGCTTAATCCGCCAAATTCGTTGGGAGAGGAATATAAATCCAAATCGAAGCGAAGCGGTATAATCTGCGATTGAGTGCAATCCAATTCAAAATTAGTAATGCGCCCCGAGAGTTTTCCTCGAATCAATCCAAAACCGAAGTATGTTGTCACTGCTTCGAAATCGAGTTCCTGCAATTGAATATCGGAAGACCATACCGGATATTCGGTCAGCGGATCACTGACTTCGATATCGCTCACCGTGATCGTTCCGTTAAATGCTTTGGCCACAAAAATGCCTCCGTATGAATGCAAACGGTCCGCATTTAAGGTGATTTCATGCAGATTGGCCGAAAGACTGGAAGGTTCGCCATACCCTTGCAAAAAGCCGAGTTGCAGCAAGTCCACGTCTTTTAGTCCCAGACTTGTGCGGATTTCCCAATCGTCTTCTAGGAACCTGTCGATTTGTAGTGATCCGAATGTCACATATCCATTGAGCGTTTCTATTTCAAAGCTCTCCGGCCATGAGATTCTCTGACCGGTGATTGCCGGTGTTGAGCTTGGCGTTTTTGAGTGTGACCAAGCCCCAGTGGCCATTTGCAATCTCAATTTCGCCCGCAGGCGCATCAGGCCGCACGCGGGCTTCGCTGTTGGTGTCAAAAGGCAGCGCACAATGCAGACCCTCAAAGCGAATCGATTCCCCGAATTGGATATCATTAAAAACGGCATTGCATTGGCCGCTTGTTTGCCAAACCGCAATCCCTGTTTCCAGTTGGCCCTGGACTGAAAATGTCCCCTCCGCTTTGGCGGGAGTTAGGCTTGGCCATCGTGATTTTAGCAATGGATTTCCCGCCAATTCCATAAAACGTTTAGCATCTGTGCAGCGAAGCTCATATAGCCCAATGTTCGGGTTCGATTTCTTGTTGCGGCGGCTCCTCTTCGTAGATGCTTAAATCCAAACTCGGACCTTTGAAATCCATTGTTTTAAAACGCCACTGGGCATTCCGGTTTTCTGAATCCATATGCAATTGAACGGATGCGCCCGCCGATATCCAAAGCCGCTTCATTGATCAGCAAATTGGGATGCTCAAAGAGTGCATCGACAGCCACAGAGTCTATGCCGTCATTGTTTTGATAATCGAAACTAAAATGCCCATCTGTGTCCTCAATGCCAATAAATGTATCGGTATTCAAAAACGCCGCTTCAAGCCCATCCCAATGCACAATGGCCGAAGCCGTCCGAATTTCGCCGTTGCTTCCCTTTGCTTGTCCTGAGATGGCTGGAGGCGAGGATGCATTCACAATCAGCGTATTCGATGCTTCAAGAAATCGGCCGGCGATTTGTTCCATGGTGGATTCGAGATTAAGTCGGGAATCCTGTACAAGAACTGACCAATCACCGGTTGCCGCATTCCATGAGGCCCTACCGGCGCCGTGCAAAGAACCGCTGTTCAGAGACCATTGACCCTCAAAATTTTGTTCTTTGAAATCGCTGCTCTTTGCATCCATTGAAAGCGCTATCGGTTCTTTCCATTGAGCCGAACCGAAGATGCTGCGTTCGAATTTGGAGTTTAATTGAAATTCCAGGCTCTGACCGGCGAGCGCAAGATTGGTTTCGAGCGACCCGTTGTGAATAGCGATTTCATCTGTCACGAGTTGGAGCGACTCGCCGGTTATCTTCAATTCCCCGGAGATCGTGTCTTGCCGCTTCCAATTCTCTGCATGTAATTCAAGGTCGCCTTGAAGGTTAACCGGGGGCGTTGTTCCGTAGATTTCTGCCACCAACGCAAGTGAATTTTCGATATGAGGAAGTTTTACTTGTGCATTTTTAATTTGTATTAAATCCGTAGCGTATTCAATATGCGATGCTTGGGATTTGAGCAAATCTCCGAGTGTGAACGCCAGCCGGTCAGCGGATACTTTCCGGTCAATATCCAAGTTCTCAATTCGTAAACCAATAGGCGGTGGAGCTATAGTTCTCCCTTGCCATAAAAGGCGCGGTGAATCGGCCCTAAGGCTGAGTTCCATCGCGTGGATGCCCCAGGATGGATCGACATTCCCGAAAATATCAAGGTGTGTGGGACCGGTATGGATAGTCTGATCGTCATGAATGTAGCTTAGATCGAGATTGGGGAATGCGGCCGATAACTTACGCCAACCATCTGAATCAGCTTCCGGTAATTCGATCTCTGAAAGAAAAGTCCCGCTTACAGGCAAACCCATCTCGACTGGTATGTGTCCGGCAACTTGTGCTGTGGCGGATAGAATTGCTTCGTGCGGCTCATCGTAGATAAGTCTTCCATCAAAGCCTGCCTCACCCTGATAAGGAAATGTGAAATTGATATCCACATCGGCATCAATTGTCTCAGCGATGCGGGTTAAACGCCCCTTGGCCTTTATGCCGGGAAATTCTGTCAAATATTCTCGGAACTCCGACGGGATTAATTCACCGGGCAGTCCTTTATCGATTTGCAGTAACCAAACCAACTGCGTTGGCTGCCGGTTTGGATGCAACTCCGCATGGATTGTGTGGCCCTCATGGTTTGCAGTGATGACAATGACCGGATTATTTTCAGAATTGAATGGTTCCGGATTCCGGAGATCGGCCGTTATGCCTTCCAGCGCGAGAGTCTTGTCTTGGAATGCAAACTGTACACGCCCATCCCGTAATGCCACCTGAGGCAGAGGAGGGAGCTCTTCAAATAAGAATATCCCCGGAATCGGATTTTCGGTGACAGCGCTTTCGGCCTGTGTCTGCAAATGAACATCAAATGAAGGTTCATCGATAATGGCGTTAACAGGGAGCCAGGATTCACCGCTTTTTTGAATCGAGACCTCGATTTGCCTGATTGAGCCGCCTTTGGGTAAGTTTTCCCAAGGTTCCAGGGTAATACTGCCCGCTTCGATCTTGATCTCATTGGTTTTCCAGCCGATATCCAGACGCCGGATTTTTATGGTGGGGAACTCGTTTGGTGTGCCGGGACGCAGGATTACGTTGCGGAATCGAGGCGCCAGTTTCCATGAGAAGGTGACATCTTCCCATTCCAGTTTTAGGTTGGTTTGGCTCTCAAGTAGTTCCCGGATGCGAGCCGAGCCGCTATCTGATCGCACATAATATTCAGCCCCCCAATAGGCCAGAAGAAGTAAAGCGACCAGAAGGAAAAGAAACCCGATGAGGAATTTTCTACCCTTTGAGAGCATTGGTCGGCAGGTCCTACCTTATCATCTGGAAGCCGTTTGCCCGGGCAAAGAATAAACCCAAGGCGTTATTCCAGTCTCACGAACTTTCCAACTATTTGAATTTACTAATTTTACATCTTTCTGAAGGCTGTTGTCAAAAAACCAATTTTCAATGTAGCCGCCTCGAATTGGGCCTGCAAGAACGGTTGGCATGGCATATGCACTTGGTTGTGACTGGGATTGTCATCTCTTAACGGCGTAATCGCCGGAGGAAGAGTCATGTCTAATTTAGCCACTACCGATCCAATTACGGCGCGGACGATGCCGCGTTCACCGGAAGCGTTCTATCGCTCAACCATGGGCGACATTATCGCCGCCGTATCCCCTAAAGAAAAGTCGTTTACGGATCAATTGACAAAGGCCATGGGCGAACAGAAACCGGCCGAGCCTGCTCAGAGCCCCTCAATACCGGCTCAGGGCTCAGACACTGTTCCGGAGCAACCGGCTCCCGTTCAGCCTGAATCGGCGCCTATTCAATCAGAACCGGCCCAACAAACGGCTTCTATTCAGGATCGGATGCTTATCCAGACAGGCGATACGCTGTCTGAAATCGCTCTCCAGATTCGTAGAGCAACCCAAAGCACTCTTTCGATCAACACTTTGGTGGAGCGAATCGCTCAAGACAATGGCATTCCCAATCCCGATTTGATTTATCCCGGTATGGCTCTTGATCTGCGCGGTGCGATACAAGACGCCCAGTCCCAATCCACCGTTCCAGCGGCACCGGCTCAACAGACAAATACAGAATCAGCTACAGCTGATGAAAATATGCCGGTTGAGTACTCGGCACAGGAAGCAGCGACTGCCGAACCGGTTCGCATTTCCGGTGCCCCAACACCACAAATTCTATACGCATCTGCCGAGACCACTGAGGCCGTTACTTCAAATCAGGATGCTCTGGCCTCCAATGGACAGTATATGCAGTTGCCGATAGATGTCCGTCGGCAATTAGCCCGGGGCCCGCGCCCAAACTGAAGTTCATTCCCAACAACAATCTGATCAGAATCAACTTCTTAGACAATTTGAGGAAAATCTTCTTAAGAACGCGCAAATGTTTAAGCAGCAACGCGTCGAACAGGCCGGATCCGAAACCAACGTTGCTCCCGGCGCTTCTCAGGATACAACGACTCAATCGTCAGTGGCACAATCGACCACAGGTCCGGGTGGATGGCCGCCTCCCCGCGAGCGTGCTTTTTCAACCGTGAGCGAAAGTGATCTTCCTTCAAGCCGGATTGGCAACGGTGCGGACTTCACCTCGCGTTTTGGCAATGCAGTCACTCCCGGACGTCTGACCCCCGGTGCTGGCGCGACTGTTTCTAAGACTACCCCTTTATTTGGGCAGGCGTCTCCTGAACCTCAGCAACAGGCTTTGGAACCGGTTCAGCAACGTGATCTATTTGGTACCGCCCAAATCACCCAGCCGGAGATTCCCGAATCTTCGATTCCAACATCTTCCGCAAAGCCTCCACAAGGTATGATCGGTCTCTATGCCCATGAGCAACTGCTTGATAATCCGGGCGGCGATGCCTATGTGGTTGAGGAAGGTGTCACGGAATACATACCAGGAAACGACGATGGTTCATTCACGGCTCGTGTAAAAAAGGGATGTTGACGGATGCCGGCGAGAATTTGAAACGTCTCTATGGTGACTTGGGTATGGGATCCGTTTCTACCTATAAAGCATCCAATGGGGAGGTCATTGAAAAGGAACGGCGCGGGCTTTTGGGTGCCATGACCGACTTCGGCAAGAATTTCGCCACCGGAATCAGTTTTGGTGCATACAACCCGAATAAGGAAGAAATTCCTCAAGGTGCCGGACGCGTAACTTATGGGTTTAAAAAGATGTTTCTGGATGGTGTCGGCGGCGACCTTTTGGGAGGTGTTCCTAGTGCGGCCGTGCATAGCGCCGAAGATATTGCGCTCGCATCGCTGAATGCATTTGAGACGATTCCAGATTCGACAATCGGCAACTTCTCCTATGGAAAGAAAGCCACGACAGCCACATTTGATGGCACTCAAGTTTTGGTGAATGGCGTTGCCGATTCGCTGCCCGGTGGTGATGCCTGGGCGCGTGTCTATTCTGGCGGGACACAGCGGCAAACTTGGTATTCCTGTATACAGCAACGTTATTGCCCCTGAACAAGTCAAGAATGATGCGCGTTATGCCGGCGTGACCAATACACCTTTCCGCAAGGGTGTTGAGACTGTCGGATCGCTCTTAGGCTCAGTTGCCGCGGCGGGAACCGCTGCTTCTCCTGCTTTCACAGCCGGTAGTTCATTTGCCACGGCTGTTGGCCGGGAAGCAATGGAATATTCCAGCAACGCAAACAGTCATCAGACAATTGAACCGGCAACAGTCCAAAGCGATGATTTCCTGCAAAGTGGCAATTTCGGCAGTTAATCTGCAAGCCTGCGTTATCCCGTGAGACGTCGGATCGAATTCCCCACCTTGCCACAGGTCTCCCTCTGCCCAACACTATGAGGATTGAAACTCTTCTCAATCCTTTTTGTGCAGGGAACCTGAATCATGAAAGAACCCCAGCCCGTATGCCGTAGCGCCCGCCGCCGTCGTCTGCTTTTCTTAACCAAATCTTCCGGATTCGAGCATGGCGTTATTCAACGTCAGGGAGACAGGCTTTCTTATGCCGAGTCAACCATGATGACAATTGGCGCCCGGCATAATTTCGATGTTGTCTGTACTAAAGATGCCGGGTTAATAACAGCCTCAAACCTAAAAAACTTCGATACCGTGATGTTCTATACCACGGGCGACCTCAATGAGACCGGTGGCGATGGTCATCCCGCAATGAGCAAAAAGAACCGCAAGGAACTTCTGGATTGGATCGGTAACGGGGGTGGCTTCTTTGGTGCACATACAGCCACCGATACGTTTCATAATTATAAGCCCTACATTCAGATGGTTGGCGGAGAATTTAAGACTCACGGCGCGCCGCAATTCGCAACTGTGCGCGTTGTTGATCCGGATTTCCCGGCTATGGCGGGATTACCGCTGGAATTCAAAATGTGGGATGAGTGGTATTTTAATGAGAACGTGAATTTAGGCGGTGATATGCATGTGCTTCTGACACTGCAAACCGAGAGCATGGAAGGCGATTGCTATGCTTGTCCATCCTATCCCATCACCTGGGCCAGTAAATACGGCAAAGGCCGGGTGTTTGTCAGTCCTCTTGGTCATGGTGAAAATGTATGGGATATGCCCATGTTCCAAGGCATGATCGCCCGTGCTTTAGAGTGGACATTTGGCGATGTTCCCGGCAAGGTTCAACCGAATTACAAAAAGATCATCGGTGGCTAGGCCCGAAAACGAGTGTAGCCATGGAGCGCCGGACTTTTTATACTGTATCTTTATCAATTGAACAGAATACGAGGTATGAATTATGAAACGAAGGAATTTTATGCTCAGCAGTGCCGCGGCCGGACTTGTAGCCTATGCCAATCCCTCCGATGCCGGTGCGCAGATTAAGAAACGCAGGCTGCTTTATTTCACAAAATCCTCAGGTTTTGAACATGATGCGGTTAAGCGCGATGGCGACCGTCTTTCGCACTCCGAACGCATTGTTAGCGATCTCGGTTCAAAATACGGGTTCGACGTGGTTTGCACAAAAGACGGCGGTCAGATTACAGCCAAGAATTTGGCCAATTATGACAGCGTGATGTTCTATACGTCGGGCAATCTGTTGGAAGAAGGAACCGACAAACATCCGGCCGTAAGCGCCCAAGGCATGCAAGAACTTTTTGACTGGGTTAAAGCAGGCGGTGGATTCTCTGCTTGGCATGCAGGTACGGATTCCATGCGCCGTGAATCGGCGGATCAACCCACAACGGAATACACAAAAATGGTTGGTGGTGCGTTTGCTGGCCACCATAAGCAGGAACCGGCTACTGTTATCAATGTTGATCCTGAGTTCCCCGCAGTAAAACGTATGCCTTTATTATTCCGTTTCAATGAGGAGTGGTACATTCACGACCAGATCAATACCCTCGGGACCATGCATGTTCTTCAGATTCTCGATACGCAGAGCATGGAACAAGAAACGTATCGGGAACTCGGACCGATTCCCATGACCTGGTGCAGCAATTACGGCAAAGGCCGCGTGTTTGTATCCGGCATCGGCCACCGTTTCGATGTCTGGGAAATGCCGTTGATTCAGGGCATGGTTATCGATTCGCTGGCGTGGACATTTGGCGATGTCGAGGGCGATGCCAGCCCCAATTACGATAAAGTGATGAAATGATATCTATTTCAAATGGCTTTGGCATCCTTTTTCTGATGCTATAGCCGTTTGGTTGAAAGAAAAGCGTTGTGGCGGCTTCGTATGTTACGGGCCGCCACATTTTTTTCTTTCTAAATGAAACCGTATTTTCTTGCCTATCGTTTAATTGAAAGACAGGGGATTCTATCGGGCAATGGAGAAATTATAATTAAGGCTATCGCCGGTCACGGATGGCCATCCGGCCCCGGTGTTTGATAGAAGCTCCGGGCCCGCTTGAGTATCCGCTTTTTTTCGCGGCGCGGTGGACCGGTTTCCATTCAGCTTTGGCATTTAAGGTCGGGAGCAAACCGAGTAATTCCTTTTCAATATCCATGATTTTCTCGATTGTCTCTTCGTTCTTCTCAATCCGTTTTACCAAATGCTTCTCACCCTCCTGCACAGCGTTTCGCATTGTTTGGACCTGATCCAAATTGACCGGCTCGTTGTCGTGTTTGTTGGCATCGAATGATGCTTGTGTGCGAAGGGCTTTGGCCTGCTCCAAAAGTTCTTCCGCTTCCGGAGTCTCCGCAATTTTTGCTAGTTCGGAAATCGAGTCTAAAACAGCGCTCCGGAGTTTTAGCATCATGATGTTCTCAAGTTCGAGAACCTCTTGACGCAATCGCATCAACTTCAGTTCGCGGCCCCAAACATTGAGTAGTTCCAATTCGTACTTGCGTGCAATATGAGCCCGGCGGTTTCGCTCGGTTTCGATTGCCGTTGTCAGTATCCGGTCCCTCGCCGTGGGATCGGGGAGTTTTCCTTCCTTGGCCAGTGTGGCCAAACGTGCGATCTTTGCCGCTTCGATGATTACCGGATCTTTAGACATTAATCCGTCCAGTTTGTCACGTTCGGGCGAAAGTTCATCTGCTATTTCCAGGGCTTTCCGCAGGTATGTTGTGGGTGCGATCAAAACCTCTTCGGCCTTTGAGTTCACAGTTACATCATTGAACCAGTCGGCCTTAACGCCACGTTGCCCTAAGACTCGTGCGATCGTATGTGATAAGTCCGATATCGATTCGCGTGTTTCTGCAATGATCGTCTCCGGATGATGAGAAAAAAAACGCTTTAGATGCGCGTTTTGTTTCAATTTTTCGCGAAAGACTTCTTGTTCTCCGGCCCGCCGTAATTGATCGGCGACCTCCGGATTCTTATTCATCTCACGTATAAGTTTGTTGGTAGGTACGACGACCTCTTTAGGCGCATCTGTCATAACTAATTCCTCTGGGCATCCCTTCTGGGATTATAGCCATTTTGCCGCTTTGTGCATCCTTATCCCAGCTTTTCTCCGGGGTAGTCAATAATGCCGGGCGGGCGTAGGCTGAGAGAAAGATGCAGGGAGATACACCATGCGCGTTTGCCGCTTTTTCACTGTGACTCTCTTCTCGCTATGCCTCTTCTTTTCCCCCCTTGTTGTAGTCAGCGATGATTCCAAGGAGGCCGTGTCACGTCCCGATTATCAATCGCTCTTGCTGCCCTTTGCTACCGAACTCCCTAACCGGTACAGCGCCGATATTTTTGATGCCGTATCCGCCGAGTTGTTTTATCAGCGGGCGCTTGAACGCGGACAGGAGCCGCCGCCTTTGGATGATGTCGATGAAAAGTGCGAGAACGCGGTCCAACTCCTAAGGCATTCTCAGCCATGTCTCTCCATAAGGATTCATGATGATTCAATCAGTGTAACAGGGGCGATTCCGGTTTTGAGAATGATTCCGAACCAATGGGCGCCCCTGGTTGTTGAAATCGAGAATAAGTCCGATGCTGATACGGCCCTTGGGATTGAAATGGCCGGTGAATCGCTCATGGAGTTGCAGGCTGCGGACGATCCCGGACGTATTACCAACGATCCGAGAGCCATATTGAGAAAAGAGTCCCAGCCTATTCAAGCGAAGGGACAAGCATGGGTGGTGCCAGCCTTCCGATATCCGAATCCGGGTGCGGGCAAGGCCGGTGTTCGATTTGTGGCCGGTTCACGCGAACTTGAAATCTTGATGCCCTTTGAGGCCCAAACCCCCGCGCAATTAAGCCTTGGCATTTATGATGAAAATGGTCAGCCAACCGCCGCCCGTGTGACGATTCTCCAAAGCAATGGTCTGAATTTAATCCCGGAAGGTTCCGAGTTGCGTCCGCATGTATTTCCCGGTGGGTATCATCCCTGTTTTCATTTGGAGCCCTTTTTTCATGTTGATGGCTCCGGAACTTGGCCGGTGCTGCCCGGACCTCTGCAAATTACTGTTGAGAAAGGTTTTGAATATGAGATCGAGTGCGGCATAACTTCCGCTTTTCCCGGGCAAGTCTCAGAAAACCTGGTACAGCTGCGCCGAATCACCGATATGCCCGGGCAAGGTTGGTATAGCGGAGATACGCACATTCATTGGGCCAGGGAATGGATGACGGAAGAAGATGATTCGCGGCAAATGGCTCTTGATCAACGGGCTGCGGATTTGCATGTGGTTAATGTTCTAACCTTGTCGCAGCAGGCCGGGGATCGTCTGGTCATATCGCCCAATCACCATCCCATGGGGATCGTTGAAGAATATACCCAAGGCAATTACATCATGGCCATGGGTGAAGAGTATCGCAACAATCCTGTGTACGGACATATGAATTTCTTAGGCCTGAAGGAACTGGTTCCTCCTATCGGCACGGGGTATCCGTGCGGCGGTCCCGAAGGCACCGCCGACTACCCTCACAACCTTTGGGCTGTGCGCCAAGCCCGCGAGCAAGGTGCAATCACAATGCCGTCTCATGGTGTCGGGAATTACGATCTCGTGCTGTTGGCCATGGATGAATACGATTCACTCGATCAGCTAAGTCCAAATGGGTATATCAATATCCTCAACGCTGGTTTTCGACGAACTCTGACCATTGGCACGGATGCCAACGCGCGCTCATTGGGAACCAGCCGGACCTACGCCTACATTGGCGAAGAATACACTTATAAGAATTGGCTTGACGCCATTCGCTCCGGTCAGACTTTTGTGACCTCCGGTCCACTGTTGTTTTTCGAAGTTGATGGTCAGCATCCCGGCTCGGGAATTCAGTTGGGCCCGGAAGGCGGGCAAGTCGACCTTAAGGCCGAAGCGATTTGCCGTCTCCCCTTGGAGCGGTTGGAAATTATCTGGAATGGCGAAGTTGTAGCCAGCGAAATCCCTCCAAGCAAATCCAAACGGCTTGTGATTGAAAAGGCAGTCCATCTTGAGCAAAGTGGCTGGCTGGCGGCGCGGGCCAGTATCGACGATTCGTTCCAGTGGATTGACCATGAGGGGGGAGCACATACCAGCCCTGTTTATGTGGATATCGAAGGGCATCCATTGAGGTCGCCTGAACGGCTTCAGGATTTTCTACGGCGTATCCGAACCCATAAACAATTCGCGATGGATAAAGGAGTATTTGAAGACGAACAGCAACGTGATGATGTTGTGAAATCATTCGATCAGGCTATCACACGAATAGAGCAAAAGGCTCAGTCCAATTGAATGAATCGCTTCTCATTTGCGTTGGTCCGGAAAATGATGGTTGTCTTTTTCTTGCAGTGTTTTTCTCATGATGCCAATAAAAAAGCGGAACCTTTTACGGTTCCGCTTTGTGAATTGAGTTGCGGTGAATTTTATCTATAGGCTATTTTAAAGTTGTCTTATCAATCGTCCTCATCATCGGATTCGCCGTCATCCGAATCATAATCATCCGGTTCGTCCTCACCGTCCGAACCATCTTCTTCCATATCCTCATCATCGGAACCTCCGCTTCCTCCGCCTCCTATATTGGTTCCACCATTGGGAGTCTCATCATTACTTTGTGTGCTTAAAAGCTGGGCTAGAATTTCCGGCGCAAGGTTTTTGAGCGGAGTGACGATGATTCGGTCCACATAGACTTCTTCCAGACCGCCTTTCTGAGCAATGGCTTGGAAGATGGGGACAAGAGCGCCACCTAAAGGATCGTAGATGACTTCCAAAACCCCCCAGTGTCCTGCGTAATCTTCTGAACTGGATGGCATATTGACCGTAAGCGAACCGTCGGTTTCACTTAGCGCGCCTCCATTGGGAACATTGAGTGCAGCCAATGCGATTTCGACATTAGGCGATGATACATAGACATAACATTGAACAAGTGCCCGGCCGCTGGTTTCAACTGCAGGACCATACAGCGTGAGCCCATGTCCATTATTCACACTGATTTTTAATCCGTGACCATCGCCGGAAGCAGGTGATCCGATTTCATCGGGAAAATCGACAAAAGAGTAAATCGGCATAGCAAAACCGTTTGTCGCTGCGATCAGGAAATCATCAGTTTGTTCATTGAAATCAATAACTGTTGCATTGTTGTTAGGTTCTGGTGTAGGAATCGGTTGTGTCGGCGTCGCAGTTGGTTGGGGTATCTCCGGTTGCGTAGGAGTCGCGGTTGGTTGTGGCGGGACTGTGGGTGTTGACGTCGGTACTGGAGGGGCGGGAAAGTCCGATGGATCGGAAGGACTGGTCACCAAGGCCATATCCCCAGGATTGGCATTGCCTTGTGTCCATTGTCCGTTCGGGTCTTGAAGCTCCTCGCCGTTGCTGAATCCATCACCATCAGAATCGAGATTTGCCAATGCAACAGTCCATGTTTTCCCGTTTGATTTGAAATCTTTGCCGAATTGCACCAAAGAGTATTTCGGAAGTGCGTGACATGCACCGCATGACACCGTCTCGCCATTAGGGATGTAGCCGAGAAACTTCGATTTTGCCTCAGCCATTGTTCCTATAAAAAGCATTGCCAAAGCAAAGGCCAGGGAGGTGAATGTCTTTTTTCGCTTCGAATTGTCAGTAGTCTGTAACAGAATTGCCATGGTGGAATTCCCTTTCTTATTACGCAGGTTCCTCTACGCGTGATAATGGGGGTGCTGAAGGGGCCGGTTCCTCGGTTTAAGCACTGCAAGAAAATTTAATTAATACTCGAAAACTGTCTACAAAAATAATTGTTTTTTGAAGAACTGTCAGGGAAATCCGCATGAATTTGCGGGATTTAACGAAAAAAATCCCATTCTGTTACGAAAGATTTTGCGTTGTAACGGTTTGCCAACTCTGCGTTAACGATTCCGTAACCATATAGGTTATCCGGGGTTTCCGCTTGGCTGGCCGTTGTAAGCAACGCTTCTCGAATATCGACCGCTGTCCAATCCGGATGGGATTCCATCAACAATGCCGCCACCGCTGCCACCATAGGCGAGGAAAAAGATGTACCCGATCCGTATGCGTATCCCGATGTCGTTATGTAATCTACGAAGCGAACATCGCTTCCTAACGCCATAACATCCGGTTTGATTCTACCATCTGCCGTTGGGCCTGTGCTGCTGAAGTCTGAGCGTTCCCCATCCCAATCGATTGCGCCGACAGCAATAACATCTTTGCCGTCTCCCGGAGTATCGATACTCCCAATTTGCTGGCCGCCAAGGCCGGAATTGCCTGCGCTGACAATCATCACCACACCGCGCTCAAAAGCGGCTTGAGACGCAATTGTGGTAATGCCTGTCTGGCCGTTCATATCTTCAGGGAGATAAGTGAAACCATCATCAAAATTCAAATATCCCAACGACGCCGTGATTAAATCCACGCCCATTTGTTCCATCCACTCCAATGCTTCCACCCAGGCGTCTTCTTCCACACGGACCTCGAATTCGGCCCATTCGGTTTTCGCCAATAGGAACTCGGCATCGTGGGCCGGGCCGATAAATTGGTTGGGATCGTACCCCGCTATAATCGAGACAACAGCAGATCCATGATCTGCGGCGAATGGAACATCCTGCCCCTCTTCATCACCAGGCTCGTCGTCATTAAAAATAAAGTCATATTCGGCAATCAACTGCAATTTTGAAAACGCCTGATGTAAATCCGTATCAAAGCCTCCGTCGAGCACTCCCACTCGAACACCTTTTCCACTTAAACCGCTTTCGAGCAATGGAATTACATTGACTGTCTCCAACTGTTTGCGCGCGTAGCCATAAAAATCCAGACTTTTGGCAAATGGCGGTTGGTGTGCACTTTCCTCATTGCCGGGCAGGGGACGTATATAGGTTGGAATTGTCTGCAGTGTTGAGACAAAGGGGAGTTCACTTATTTTCTCAAGTGTTGCCAGATTGGCTTCGACTCCCACGGCGTTGAACCAACGGCTGCGGGACCTCACAACCGCTCCCATCTGTTCGATTGCCTGAATATAGGTTTCACATAAGGGCAGGTCGGCAAAGGATGTTTTGTAATTATTCTTTTGCCTCCGGATTTGAGTCCGATCCGGATTTGATTTATCTTCTTCAAGCAATTGACGAGCGTAGGTGGATGTATCAAAGACGCCTTTGTCTGTAAATCCTATCCATATTTTATAAACATTATTATCGTTGCTTTTTGGGTGGGCGGCGGGAGAAGTCTTCTTTTCACGATACAATCCTGTCTGAATGCTTAACCCACTTTGAGTGAAACCCGAAACCGAAAAGCATAAAATAATGAGCAAACTGATTGTTGTTATTTTCATTGGAAAACTTCCGAGTTTTAACGATGATTGTCAGGAAGCGATTGCAATGAGTATATCGTAAAAATCCATGTCTGTATGACATGATTAAATTTGACGCCAAGAAATGGGCACCGTTTTTAATATGGCTATTCTGTCAAGTGGGATAGTAACTCAGGGTCCACTTCTGAAGCCGCATCCGGATCTAAAAGCCATAGATGCTCGCCATATTCCGGATCAACCATACCAGCCGGATACGAATCGCCTTTTCCGCTTAAGACGGCGTTAACGATACCTGCCTTGTCTTTTCCTGTTACAAGGAACCATACGTTACGAGCCGAATTGATTGCACCAAATGTGAGAGAGAGGCGTTTATCTTTGGTTTCCGGATTCTCAGTAGCGACTACCAAACGTTCTTTTTCCTGCAGGGCCGGGCTGTTTGGGAAGAGCGAAGCCGTGCTTCCATCTTCCGTTAGTCCTAATAGAACCAAGTCAAATGCCTTTACGTTGTCGTAATCGGGAATGAGGCATCTTTTGACGGTGTTTTCATAAGCACGCGCCGCTCGTTCCAAGTCGTTATCAGCACCGGGCATAGGATGGATTTGGCTCACAACCAGCGGGACATGATCCAATAATTTCCGGCACGCCATGCGGTAGTTGGAGTCTTCGTGGTTGGGTGGCACGTTCCTTTCGTCACCGAAAAAAACCTCGACACCTTCCCAGTCCACTGCATCAATAAAAGGCGGTTGAGCCAACGCCGTATAGAGACGTTTGGGTGTGTCTCCACCTGAAAGAGCAACTTGAAAGATATCCCGGTCCCTAACGTAATTGCTGCATGTACGCACAAAGCGTCCCGCTGCCTCTGTTATAATATCTTCCTTCACAACGATACGGGGTTCTTGATTCATCTTCGTCGACCTTGGCTGATGGTAACCCCCAGAGCAGCCGTCTGTCTATTGATTCTGGGATTCATACTCCAATGGGTAGTTCAAAGAAGATTATGGATTTTTCGAGGTTAATCAAACATCGGCCCAGTGAATCAGTCCGGTCGCATGTCGCCGCTGGAGGTGCTCATGATGGGGTACCAGACGGACTGCAAATCCATGACGGCCGCTCTCTTGGCAGGGAACAGTCCCCACGTACTCATAGGTTCCATCGCTGCCCAGAGATCCCGCACACTTCATTGGTTGTGTAAGGCTCCGGTCAATTTGACCTGCCGCGTTAACCGGCCCGTAATAGACTTCCGCCAACACCTCTTCCGGATTAAGACCGCCCAATGCAATGGCGGCACGCACATTAAGTTCCGTTCCCACTGTGAGGTCCTTGCGGGTTTCAGCATCCACCGCGCGTACCGCAACCCGTGGCCAGTGCGCTTCGATGCGTGCACGCCATGCCGCTAAGCGTTTGGCCGCTGCTGCTTCGCTGTCGAGCAATTCCTTGCCGAGAAGGTGTGATGGAATATACGCATTTGATGTGTATTCCTTAACCATGCGGTTTGTGCTGAAAAGAGGGCAACAGATACGCATGGCGCGCTTCATTCTTTCAATCCAGCCGCGTGGCAGATCGTCACGCCCGCGAGCATAGAACAATGGAACCACTTCTTCCTCAAGGATCGTATAAAGCGCTTCGGCTTCAACTGCGTCTTGGTAGGCGCTTTGGTCTGCAGAGTATTCTTCGCCATGCCCAATAGCCCAGCCGACGAGTGGATCCGCCTCATAGGCTTCAACCCACCAGCCATCCAAGACCGAGAGGTTAAGCGCGCCATTGGCGGTTGCCTTCATGCCGCTTGTACCACTGGCCTCCATAGGGCGGCGGGGAGTATTGAGCCAAATATCAACCCCCTGCACCAAATACCGGGCCAGGACCATGTCGTAGTCTTCGATGAAGACGATATGACTGCGGATCCCTTCGCCGCGAGCAAAGCGCACGATTTGGCGGATAATATCTTTACCGGGATTGTCCGCTGGGTGTGCCTTCCCTGCGAAAATAAACTGAATGGGTCTGTCCGCATTGAGCAAAAGCCGCTCAATACGCTGTAAGTCATGTAGAATCAACGTACCGCGCTTATACGTCGCGAATCGCCGCGCAAATCCGATTGTTAGCGCTTCCGGATTGAGTACCTCGTCAGCCATAGCAATTTCTGATGCGGTTGCACCCCGGCTAATGAGTTGTTTCTTCAGGCGGCGTCGTGCAAATGCAACGAGCCGTTCACGCCGCCGCTCGTGCGTACGCCAAAGCTCTTCAGCAGGGATATCTTTCACTCGATCCCAAATCGTCTCATCGGCGGGGACTTCACGCCACCGGGGACCCAAATAACGGTCATAAAGCCCTGCCAAATCATGAGATATCCATGACCGGGTATGAATTCCATTGGTAATTGATGTAATAGGGACTTCATCGACCGGCAATCCCGGCCAGACACCCCGCCACATGTCCCGCGAAACAGCGCCGTGCAATCGGCTCACACCATTAACCGAGTGAGACAGTCTTAGGGCCAAGACGGTCATGCTGAATGTTTCTTTGGAATTAGTGGAATCCTGCCTACCCAAACCGAGGAAATTGTCCCGCGATAAACCCAGTTTATGGCGCATCCATGAAAGATACTTATCGATCAGTTCGATGCTGAAGACCTCGTTCCCGGCTGGCACGGGGGTATGGGTCGTAAATACGGTACTGGCGGCAACCGCTTCCTTGGCTTCTTCAAATGTTAATCCGCCCTCGTTCATAAACATGCGGATTCGTTCCAGCGCCAAAAACGCCGAATGGCCCTCATTGATGTGGCAAACGCTGGGACGCCAGCCAATGGCCTCAAGAGCGCGCACTCCGCCTATACCGAGTAAGACCTCTTGGCGGATACGTGTCTCCATATCACCGCCATACAGCTGATCGGTGATGTCACGGTCAATGGCCCGAGTGTTCTCGGGGATGTTTGTATCCATCAAAATGAGTTGAATCTTGCCTACATGAACCCGCCACAAGCGTGCAACCACCGGACCATCAGGGTATTCGACCGTGATTGAAACATCCGAACCATCTTCTGACTTAATCGGCTGCAAAGGCAATGTGTAAAAATCATTCTCCGGGTAGCGTTCTTGTTGCCAACCGTCCTCATTTAAGTATTGGCGGAAATAACCTTGCTGATAGAGAAGGCCGACGCCTGTCAGAGGAACTCCGAGATTGCTGGCCGATTTCAGGTGATCACCGGCCAGGATTCCAAGACCTCCGGAGTAGATGGGAAGACATTCCGTTAAACCGAATTCCGCCGAAAAATAGGCGACGCGAAAGTCCGGATTGTTAATTTCTTTGTCGAACCAGGAATTTTTCTCTTTGTTGTAGGATTGGTGCCGGGTGACGACTCTCTCGACTTGGGCCAGGTACCCATCCTCACTTGCCAATTGGGCCAAGCGCTTCTGTTTTACCCGCCCCAACATAAGTACGGGATTGTGGTAGGTTTCTTCCCAAAGTGTCGGCTCCATTCGGCGGAATAGGTCCACCGCTTCATGGTCCCAAGACCACCGAAGATTGTAGGCGAGCTGTTCCAGCGGTTTTAGAACATCCGGCAGGGCTGGCAGTACATTAAAGGTGCGCAGAGGACGCATGACACATATCACTCCCGAGGGCTGATTCCAGGATCGAATATATCCCGAGGGCAATCTACTCGACCCGCCGCAAACCGTAAGGGCGAAAAGCCAAATTGTATGCTCATTGTACAGATTACCGCCGATAGCGCACAGGTTAGAAAAAAAAGCCAATTCTGTTAGAATTCGCCGTTCCGCTCTGTAGAGAGTGGATGGGAGTCATTGGAGGATAAAATGATTAAGAACGAGAAGTTGTCAGTTTTTAGAACAACTAAATTGGATTGCCCTAAGACCCTGAGTGCGTTTGGTTTCACTTTGATCGAGCTTCTTATTGTTGTTGCCATTATCGGTATTTTAGCCGCGATTGCCGTCCCGAATTTTCTGAATGCCCAGTTGAGGGCCAAAATCAGCCGTTGCCAGGCGGATATGCGAAACACATCCATGGCCATTTTGCAGTTCCAAATGGAAAGAAATGTAATGTTGCTTGACTATTGGGATGACAACGAAGCATGGGCTGTGACGCGTTGGGAGAATGAATTTCGTAGAGTCGGACAACGTCCGCCATACAAGAAGTTTGAAGAGCCCTACTATCCGCTGACCAGCCCGGTTTCCTATCTTTCTACACCACCCCAAGATCCATTTGCGATGCTCGAACACTCCGTTGGATTTAGCGCTGATGAAACGGGACACTCTTATATCTATTGCGATAATGATCCCAAGGGTGGCGGCACCGGAATCGGCGCGTATCCTCCGTTAAAACTCCGTGAGCACATGTTGGTTAGTATCGGTCCGGATGGCTTTATTGGTGTCAATTCCAATGGTGAAAAGCGAGGTACGCCCTACGATGCCTCAAATGGACTCGCCAGCCGTGGTGATATCCTCCGGAGAGGTGATGGTTCCAGAGCTGAAGATCCATATATTCAGCGTAATTGACCTGACATTCATTCATTTTTACCGGTTATCCCAGAACTGAGAGGATTGGCATTCAGTTGGCTAACGCTACTTAATTCCCATTGAACAACTACTGTGGGAATTTGGATTGTTGTCACTTGACCTAAAAGGGTGTGGCTTTCATTCTCATTTATCTGAGAAACTTATGGTATCTTACGTTGACGATCATGGCGATAGCCACCTTGTAGGTCTTTACCTGCGTGAGGTCGGAAAGCATAAACTGCTTTCCGCCAAGCAGGAAAAAGAGATTGCCGAGCGAGCTGACCGCGGGGATCAAGAAGCCCGCCAGCAGCTTATCCTCGCCAACCTACGTTTGGTTGTGAATATCGCGAAGCGCTACCAAAATCAGGGCCTTTCTCTAATGGACCTGATCGAGGAAGGCAATTTGGGGCTTATTCGGGCCGTCGAGAAATTTGACGTTTCCAAGAATTTCCGCTTTTCGACTTATGCCACTTGGTGGATTCGGCAGTTTGTGGGCCGAGCCATTCAAAATCAGGGACATATGGTTCGTCTGCCATCGCATAAGATGGAGAATCTTCAAAAAGCGCGCGATATTCATAAGCAACTTGTCCAGGAATTGGGCAGGGATCCTTCAGAAGAAGAACTTGCTGCCAACCTGCCATTTGATGACAAAACCTCAAAAGAGACAGCCGCGCTCTTTTTCCAGCCGGCCATAATCGAGAGTCTGCTGGGACCGGAAGACGAGGAAGACCATCATTGGCGTTTTGAAGATAAAAACTATGTGCCTCCCGATGTCGAGATTTTTCTGGACATGCGCGATAAGCGCATCGTGGAACTTGTTGAGGGATTACCCGGTCGGGAAAAGACGATTATTGAACTTCGTTTCGGGCTTGGAGAGATTGAGCCGATGACCCTTAAGGATATCGGGGCAAAGTTGGGGATCACACGGGAGCGTGTGCGTCAAATCGAACAAAAAACCCTCGATGAATTGCGCGAAAAACTTGAAGAAACCATCCAGCCCGAAGATGTTTTTTGATTGTCTAAAATACGTATATCTGCGATTTTAATGCAGCTGTTTTCAAACTTTCCCAGGAGTGTGAATAAATGGATTATAAGCAGATCATTCGCCAGGTACCGGGATTCCCCAAGCCGGGTATCAACTTTATCGATGTAACAACGCTTCTAACCAATCCCCAAGCCATGGCTTCGGCGGTTAAGGATTTGATTGCACCTTATAAAGCCTCTCCGCCGGATCGAATTGTAGGTATTGAAGCGCGCGGATTCATCTTTGGAGCAGCCTGTGCGCTTGAACTGGGGTGCGGATTCGTTCCCGCACGCAAGCCGGGAAAACTTCCTGCGGCGACTTATACGGAATCCTATGAACTCGAATACGGGACAGATTCCATTGAGATGCATCAAGACGCCATTGCCCCGGGGAATAAGGTTTTGATCGTTGACGATCTGATCGCCACCGGTGGTACGGTTGAAGCTGTGCTTAAGCTCTTAAAGAAGTTCGATTGTGAGGTCGTCGGTATTGCGGGGCTTGTTGAACTCACATTCTTGAACGGACGCGCAAAATTCGGCGATATTCCATTCCACGCTCTGGTAACCTACGACTCCGAGTGATTTAGGATGCCCGGCTTGCCGGAGAAGCCGCTGAACCGGAATATTCCAATTCCCCTCTACAAGTGGAATTGCATCATTATCTTTAATCGCTGAGAATTCAGGAATAAAGGAGAATACGATGCCGAAGGTATCGTAGACCGGAGTTATGCAGATTGTCTTTCTCGGAACGGGAGCGGCCAGCCCTACATTGCGGCGTAATGTCAGCGCAATCGGTATCCGAATTTTAAAGAGTGGGAATTGGTTTTTGTTTGATTGTGGTGAAGGAACGCAACACCGGCTTTTAAAATCGACGCTTACGCTTTCGAATTTGACCCATGTATTTCTTACACATTTGGATGGGGATCATTGTTTCGGTCTACCGGGATTGTTGTTATCTCGTGCCTTACAAGGAGGAGAATCACCGCTCGAGACCTATGGATTCCGCCCATTGCGCAAATGGATTGAAACGACCTTAGCCGCCACCGGGTCGCGTTTACCCTATGAACTCAATTTGCATGCCGTAAAAGAAGGATTGGTTTGCGATCTGGAGGGGTTGCGTATCGAATGCCAATTCTTCAAACATCGGGGGCCTACCGCCGCTTACAGCATTGTCGAAGCACCGCATGAAGGCCATTTTAAACTTGAAAAGGCGCAAGAATGCGGAATCCCTCCGGGGCCGCTGTATGGACGGCTTAAAGACGGAGAGACTATCACTCTGGAAGATGGCCGCACATTTAATGGCAAAGATTTTATCGGATTGCCCCGTCCGGGCCGGAAAATCACGGTTGTTGGTGATATTGCCGATGATCAAATGGCTTTGCCACTGGCCGAAAACGCCGATGTGCTAATTCATGAAGCGACTTTTCTTGAAAGAACTGATGCGGAATTGGCACATAAGACCGGACACTGCACAGCCGCTTCGGCGGGACGCACTGCGCGCCGTGCGGGCGCGAAGACACTGATCTTGACCCATATCAGCCCCCGTTATGATGCACCGGGAGCAGCAGCCAATGCCGAGGATTTATGTGAGGAAGCCCAACGGGAGCATCCCGATGGGATTGTCATGGTGGCGAAAGATCTAATGAAAGTGGATTTACCTGTTCCGGATTGATCTAGAAAACTTTGCGTTTCAAGACTTAAAAAACATGTAAAACATCATGCCGACAGCGGTTAATGCCGCAATTGCCACAAATGCTACCAAAATAAGGAGCCGCCCTCGGCTTCGGAGCTCCTCGCGCTGATGAATATCCATGTGTTTAACTGCCATTTCTTGACCAACTTCTGGTTTCCTTTGGCAATTAGCAGCAATCGTACCATTTCCTTGAAATTAATTTCACTCAAATTACGTATGTGGTGTAAAATTATTTTTCAATCTTTCTCTATCAATGTCTTTAATTGAGACACTATGGCTCATTATGATCCATAATGTAAATAGTATGCGACCTCAATAGACAAATAGCCAATTCGAATAGGGCAAGTAATTCCTATGGCATGAACGCTTTCTGATTTTCTAGAAATGCTACTTTTTCTTTACATGTAATCGCTTGAAGACGATCTTGAACAGCGGGTAGAACCAAAGTGCAAGACAGAAGATGCCCAGGAATCCAGCCACAGGTCTTGAGAAGAAGGGGGTCAAATCGCCACCCGATTTTGTGAGGCTATTCATAAACTGATGCTCAACCATCGGCCCCAAGACAATTCCCAGAACGACCGGCCCGACAGGAACACCATTGGCTTCCAGGTAATACCCTAAAAAGCCCATGGCGATCATAATGCCAATATCGAAAGTACTTGTGTTGATTGCAAAAGCGCCCACCAAGCAGAACAAGAGGATTCCGGGTAAGAGCACACGTTTGGGCATGGCGACAATCCGGCTTCCGGCCCGGATTGCCAGATAGCCGAGCGGCAGGAGAAAAAGATTTGCCAGAAGAAATACCAGATAGGTTGCATAAAGCAAATCGGCCTGGGTTTCAAAGATCATCGGCCCCGGGCGTAATCCCTTCATCAGCATTACGCCAATTGCGATGGCTGTGACCGTATCGCCGGGGATGCCAAATACCAATGCGGGAATCCATGCGCCTGCCAAGGCCGAATTATTTGCTGCTGTGGCATCCCCAACACCCTCCATCGAGCCACGTCCATACTCCTCCGGCGTCTTCGATGATTTTTTTGAGGCTGCAAACGAAATCCAGGCCGCAATATCTCCACCCGCGCCCGGAAGCGCACCGATGCATGTTCCGATCCCTGCAGATCTCAAAAGACTCAACTTCCGGCGCCTCAAGAGGGAAAGGACCTCTTTAAGAATATGCCTCCCACGGGCTTCCGGTGGCGAGGCATGTGCTCCGGGAGTGAGAATATTCCGGATGACTTCTGAAAAGCCGAACAACCCAATCATGGCCGGGATAAAACTGATCCCGCCGCTTAACTGTTCTTGTCCGAATGTAAAACGAGTAAATCCATCGACCGGATCCAATCCCACGGTTGAAAGCAAAAGACCTATGCATAGGGATAAAGCGCCTTTTAGTGGCGAGCCCTGGCAGACCAAGGCGGCCGAACTGAGCCCCAAAACTGCCAACCAAAAATACTCATAACTTGTGAAATTCAGCGCGAATCTGGCCAGAGAAGGAGCGGCAATCATGAGCACAACCGCTCCAAACAGCCCCCCGGCTACCGAGAAGCACAAGGCGACGCCTAAGACCTGCTGAGCAAGCCCCTTTCTTGTTAAGGCATAGGAATCATCTGTATAGGCTGCTGAGGCGGGAGTACCTGGGATACGAACCAGCGCGCCGGGAATATCGCCCGCAAAAATGGCTGTTGCCTCAAGCGTAACGATCATTGCCAAGGCCGGCAGAGTATCCATATGCAAAGTGAAGGGAACGACCAAGGCCACGGCCATCGTAGCGGTCAAACCCGGTATAGAGCCTACGAAAAGACCATACAACGAAGACAGAGCGATGATGAATAAGATCGAAGGCTGAAATACATGTTGAAGTGCATCGAAGATCGCAGACGGCAAATCACTACCCCCAAATACCCCGGGGTAGCATTACACCCAGAATTTGACCGAAAAGCACATAGGTTCCCGCTATGAGCAAGATTGTGGCGACGGCGCTGACAAGCCAACGATTCCCTAAGAACAGGTACACAAAGAATGTTAAAAGTCCGGCGGTGGGAATGAATCCCAAAACGTCCAACAATGCCACATAGGCGGCCGACCCGGCTGCCAGCATAAGCACACGAATCCAACTTTGCTTGAACGATGCAAGCGGCTCATTTAAACAAACCGTTGATTCATCGGCTGCATTCGACACTGATTCCGGCTTTTTAACAGATTCCCGCTTTTGGGAAAAAATTAACATTCCTCCACAGAGCGCTATGAAGATCGCGAGAAGATTTGGCAGGAATGCCGGGCCGGGTCTATGGTTGGCCGCACCCGGAAAATCTTGCGTTGTCCAAAATATCCAAATTCCGAGCATAAGCGCAAATATGCCCAGTATGCGATCACTTTTCATTTCACAATACCCGCTGCTTTTAGGAGTTCGCCGAATTTTTGATCATCGCGTACGAGTACATTTTGAAAACCTTGTGCATCATCGGTATCGACCATAAAGCCAGCATTATCCATGGCTTTTTTAAACTCTTCGCTTTGAACAACTTCTGCCAAAGCCGTCTCCAATATCGAGCAGACTTCCTGGGGCGTGTCTTTTGGAGCAGCCAGTCCGCACCAGCCATAGATTTCAAAGGATACGCCATCTTCGTTGGAGGTCGGAACATTGGGGAATTTAGGATTACGGTCAGCCGCTAGCACTGCCAAAGCCCGGACTTCACCGCTCTCTAATAAGGATAATGCTTCCGGAATAGCGCAAAACACGACGTGAACACCGCCGCTGATTAGCTCTCGCAAGGCGGGAGCGGCGCCTTCACTTGGAATCCACACCAAATCGTTGGCATCTTGTCCTGCGGCGATTGTCCATCCTGCGCTGGCCAAATGCCATATCCCCCCTTTTGCTGTTCCTGAGGACATATATTGCTTCGGATTGGCGCTAATGGCATCGCGAAGATCAGCCACTGTCTGCCAGGGAGAATCATTCTTGACGATGATTGCCCCGGAGACCTTATTCATCTGCATCAGCGGTTTGAAATCTTCCGGACCGATTTTGGTGAGTCCGCGCCAATGCATCATGTTGATTTCCGCAGTGATCATGGTCAGGGTATAGCCGTCCGGCTTTGCATTCGCCCCAGCGGAATGACCGATCACACCCGCGCCTCCGGTTTTTGAGACTACGTTTACTTTCTGATCGAGTATTCGCGATAGCCCATCGGCTGCAATACGGCTGACCGTATCCGTGCCGCCACCGGCCGCCCATGGACAAATCACTGCTAAGGGATGCGATGGAAATTTCTCCTTTGCCCCATCTCCACTGCCACAACCGTAGAATCCAAGTGACAAGAGCGCTAGCAAGGTGGCCCATGCGGTCAATTGTTTCGCATTTTGCCGGTCTATCATTATTCTCCTCGTAATTAATGCTCGGTTGTCTACGCTATGTACCGTAATGCTATTTGAGCATAATATCTCGCAAACCATAGCATATTCATTAGCGACCGATAGCGCACACTTTGCCGCTTCGGCAGTCCCGAATCATAAAGAAGCGATTGCACTTGCTTTGTCGAAATCTGTTGTTCTTGTCACAATGCTTGACAGTTGAATGAGAATGAGAATCTTTATTAGTTGGAATGATGAAACGCAAAAAACGAAAAAGAAAAAATCGCAAACGAATGACTACTCCCAAGCGGCCGCGGCTCACCTGGGGGGCGCTTAAACCTATCCAAAAGGCCCATAATTCAAAAGGTTATGACCGTAACAAAGAAAAGTCACAAATACGCAAGGGTGAAAATTAAGAATCATTTGGATAATGTTGTGGGATTTTTCTTATTTATTTCTTTAAAAAAGAAGAAAAATGGTTTACAAAACAGCATCAATGAGGTATATTAATTTTAGTTGGGGTTTGCCTTATCGCTCTCCAATAGGGTCCGATAAGCATTACATGACTTGATGTATTAGCCTTTGTGTAAGCGATAAGATAAACCACACAATCTCGCCCTCAGCTGCTCGACGGCTGAGGGCGTTTTGAATTTGACCTCCATCCATAAAATGTAGTAAGAACCGGCCGAAAAGATTCAATGACCCGTCATATTGAGATATCTATTTATTCTGTTGCAGGAGTTCTTGTTTTTAAGCAATGCATAAGCGGTGTCCATGCGAATAGAAGACATGCGGTGTAGTACATTGGGTAGCCGGCATATGTGAATAGCCGGCCTGGGAGTACATAGCGGGTAAGGGCCAAAGCAAGATCAGAAAGATAAAAAAGTACGGCTGCGGTGATGAGAATTTTTTGGATGGATGAGTTCCGGTATGCAGTTGTACAGGCAACCATTGCGGTTATTACGGTCGTATACAAAATTACCGGAAGCGTTTCACCAGATGATATCTTCGGGCTCATAAGCAAAAGGATTGTGATACTGATGGCCCCAAAGAGTGGCAAGGTCCAGAGGAGTCGTTTTGTAGAGATACCGTGGAAGCAACATGCGGCGATGAGCGCAAGGTGGGCAATAAGAAAAAAGGCCAGACCGAGAAGAAATGAACTCGGACCCAAGATGTCACCAAGCCAGCACAGTCCCAAGAATAGAAGGATCAGGCGGTCAAACCATGAATGTAATTCGCTTCCCATCAATCCGGCCATGACGAAACTTGTTGAGGCAATTAACACCATGATTCGCGAGTATTCGGAATGCCCCAATGCCCATACGCTGAGAAGACCTATAAGGCCAACAAGCCAAGTGAAAGTGAAAAGGATACTTCCTGTTTTTTTTCGTGACAGATCTTTCATGGTTTAATTCCAATACACAGCGTAACAAATAGAACAGATTTTGTCGGATTGAAAATACTACGGCGCTTTCCCGTATGGAAAAGCGCCGCAATGGAAATCAATGTAGCGATTATGATTGATGAGTCTTGCGCATGATAATATCTGCTTATCGAGAGCCAATCACCGCCGTTGCTTCTATAATTTCGATTTTGGCTCTGTTGTTGAATCGAGTGACTCCCATGTGATTTGCGATGGTTCGAATTGCACCTTTTCGCGATTGTACATGGCCTTGCGGCCCATAATGGCCGTGAGTGTGGATATGCGCGCGGTTTCGATATTGCTTAAAGGTGTTTCATTATTGCGGATGTGCCGTGCGAAAGACTCCAACTGCTCACGTTCGCCCATGTAATAGTTAGTTTCTTCCGCCAGTGATTCGGTTTTTCCCTCACCGATGGGATGTTTTACACCCCCGGCGAGATCAATGACCGCTTCATCCTTAAATGCCCATAGTTTTTCTCCACACAGGGCGCGTGGCATACAAGAAAAGTGCGTATAAGAGCACATCAAACCATTTGGAAATAGAAAATTTAAACTGGAATGATCTTCCGAGCGATGCAGAGGCGGCGCCGTACGTGGATTGGTCATTGCCGCCATGGCTTGGCAAACGGTGGGAGGTCCATCCATCAGCCAAGTCATAATATCCATATGGTGGCAGGCTTGCTCGACCAAACGCCCTCCCGAGATATCCGCATCCAGAACCCATGCGCCGGGACGCCCTGTGAAATACCAATGACCCTGGAAGTAGGTGAGCTGTCCGTATGTTTCCGACTGCGCCAAAGCCATTGTTTTCAGATACGTCGGATTATATCGGCGTTGAAATCCGGCCTGATAGACACCCTTTGAGTTGCGGGCCGCTTTTACAACGGCATCCACTTTTTCGACCGTGGTATCCATGGGCTTTTCGCTAAAGCAGCTGAGCCCCATTTCCAGTGCCGGGATTACGCATTTTCCGTGATTGGCCGGTTCCGTGGCAACGACAACCGCATCGAGTTTTTCGGTCTCCAGCATCTTGCGGTAGTCGGAGTAACCTTTGGGATTGTGAGTTTCCTCTTTGGCTGTATCAATCCCACGGGCGACGCGTTCCGGACGCAGATCGCAGATGGCGACGATGTTGTAGTCGGGAATCCGGGTTACGTAACGAAGCAGACTCGATCCACGTCCCCCGACACCCACAAATGCGATATTCAGTTTTTCATTAGCAGCCATCCCTTTTTTCGTTTGATTTAGCATAAGGGCGGCTGTTCCAGCCGTTGATGCCGCTAAAAATGTTCTCCGGCCAAGTTGGTTGTGATTCATCAAAAACTCCTCGTTGAATCTCTTTCACGGATAGATGCGCGTATGCGGTTTTCGGATACTGTGATGGCTTTGCTGGTTTATCTCAGGGGCATTCTCGAACCAAACGAACACCGATGAGGTATGAATGGACCAAAGCAAAGGAGTAATAGCGATCTGCTGAACGGCAATATTGTGCGCCATAACGCCATCCGCCACCCCGGCTGACTCGCACACGGCCTTTTTCCGGACCGGCAGGATTTGTGACTTCATTGTTGGGATAGGGCGCATGCCAATCGTTGCACCATTCCCATACATTGCCGCTCATATCATAAAGACCCCACGCATTGGGTTTCTTTTGTCCTACAGGCTGCGTGGAAAGTTGCGCATTGTCTTCAAACCATGCATACGCCATGGCGTCTTTGCCGGTTGGATCGTCGCCCCAATAGAAGCGCGTAGTTGTACCCGCCCGGCAGGCGTATTCCCACTCGGCTTCTGTCGGCAGACGGAATTTCCCTTGCCCCAGCGCGTTCATTTTCTCAGCGAATTGCAGGCACTCATCCCAAGAAATCTTCTCAGCCGGATTCTGAAGGTGTGGCTGAAATTCAGCCGGATTTTTGCCCATCACAGCCGCCCACTGTTCTTGAGTGACTTCATAAATGCCCATGTAGAACGGCTTTGAAATTTTAACTGTATGAACCGGGCCTTCGTCTTCATCCCGGTCTTTCTCAGTTGCAGGACTGCCCATCTGGAATTCGCCCGGCGGTATCAAGACAAATTTCATTTCAACATTGCCGGGCAACTTGACACTCAACTCTCGATTCTCACCGCTTCCGGCTGCGAGAATCCTGCCTTCTTCAACCGCTTGTTGAAGAACCGGGCTTTGTTCTGTTGCACCGGCCGAAATAACCAGGCCGAGTAAGACGGGCATCCAATAGATGTGTTTCAGTGCAAATGACATTCAATTTCCATCCAAACCAGCGTTATGTCAGAGGTTGAGTAGTGTAGGGGAGACATGCGCATCCTGAAAGCGGGCGGGAAATTAGGCGCTCATTCTTCTTTTTGTGTCAAGTTGCGCAGTTGATTGAGACCCACATGGACACCCTCCGAGGATTCTTTGCTAGATTCCGAAGAGTCTTGTGGCTCGGGATTGAGGGCATCATGGAGCGCTTCCAAGATACGCTTCTCATCGCTCGATTTAGCTACGTAATCTAATGCACCTAAACGGACAGCCTCTTTTACGGTATCCGGCATAGTATCGGCCGTAATCATGATGATTCGAGCGTTGGGATCAATTTCTTTAAGCAGAGGGAGAATTGTCAAACCGTTGCCTTTGGGCATACCGATATCCAAAAACAAAACATCCGGCTTGTACTGATCGTACAGAACCACCGCTTCAAGGCCGTTCTCTGCCTCGGCGATTACTGAGTAGCCATGTTTGGTGATGCGCTCCCGCAGGAGTGCCCGGAATGCGCTTTCATCATCAGCGATGATCACGCTCCAGAGTTTTTTCCCTTTTAGATCATTGATTCCATTGCTGGACATGACGGTCTCTAATCCCCCACGTCAACGTCTTTTGCCTCCGCCGAACAATTTTGCGGCGAAAGCCATCCCCCGGCCTTTTTTCGGCTTCGGCTCTTCCTTTGGTTTCTGTTCTACTTTTGCTTTTTCGAGTTGTTGAACCAACTCTTCAAGGAAGGCTACAACTTTTTCAATTGCAGTAAACTGAGTCTGACGTTTCCCCAGGTGAACCTGAAGGTTGTCCACAGTGCCTTTAAGTGCTTTATAGTTCTCTGTATTCAGTTCGGCTTCTTTGCTTTCTTCACTTTTGACAAGCAAATAAGCCCCTTTTACGTTTCTTTTGGTTGCCGCATCCAATTGGGACTTGACTTGAGGGAGCATGGTCTTCATCTGTTTGAGCACACAGGAACAAAAGCCATTTCCCAATTTGAATTCGCGCTTATAGATCCCGCCCTGTGCCTTGAGTTGATCGAGGACCGCTTTGAAGTATTTGGTAATTTCACTCTTTACCCGGACCGGAGTGGGATTTGTCGTTCCTTCCATCATTTGCATAAATGCTTTTTTAATGTAGTGGACGGTTTGTGTGCGTGATGCGCTGATCTTCTGTAGCCGGTCCAGGTAATCAAGATTGTTCTTCTTCTCCACTTCGCCAAACTGTGTGTAAGGCGATGTGAGCAAATAGTCGATCAACTTCTGTGAACTCTGTATTGAAGCGAGGCAGGATTGATAACGTTGGTCTTCGCTCGAATCGAGATGGGCCTGCAAGGCTTCGTGATCGAGTTCACGCTGGATTGTGCTTTTGGTTCCTGAGCAATTGGAAAGGAGATTCCCGATTGTGTCGCAGACGGCCTTGCCGTTCACGCTACGCACAACAACTTGAGATTCGCTCACCCCGGGATGGCTTTTCACATACTCCCGGATGAGCATCTCCTTCATCCGTTCGGCGGCCTCGTTGTATTCGCTCTTCATCAGTGGGCTTTCCAGCCAATCTCAGGTGTTATGATTGATTGATGCTTGCACGCAGCTATTTTACGCTAATTCTGTGGGACTATGTAGTAAAACATTATCTTGAATGTAAAGATTTTTTACCTATTAGCAACCTTGCTGCCACTATTTTGCAGATCGTATTCCTTTTCGATCCGGTATTTCCGAATTTATCTAACTTCAGATATTCTAACATGTTAGCAAATTCAATTGATAAAATTGTGCATACTTTTGGTATTCGAAAACAGCATAACCGTATTTAAATTCTGCGCAGCACGTTGAAAGACCTGGAAATAGTTATATACTTTAGAAAGTAAGATTATATTCTTAAGCAAATATTTGGCTTTGCTATTATGCTCATGAAAATCGGCGTTGTTATGAAAAGTGGGGGGCGAAAGCAAATCCAAGAACGACTGGCAGGTGTCACTCTTGTTGTTGTGGCCGCCATGATGACCACCTTTATGTTGGCTCTGGCGGTGGGGGTCGATCTAGGATTCGCTTATATGGTGCGCACACAACTCCAGGGAGCGGCGGATCCCGCTGCTTTGGCCGGAGCGGCCCAGCTGATGGATGAGGATCTGTTGGCCGGCATCCATGACCTTTCAGACAATCTGCCTTTGGCTCGGAATGCTGCCGTTTCATACGCCGCCTTCAACAAAAGCACCGGCGAGAGCATGCCCCTTGATATCAACGATGCCAACTTTAGCGATGGCGATGTCGTGATCGGTTATCTTGAGAATCCTTCGGATATTGTTTCTCCCTTTCTCTTGGAAGATCTCAGCCAAGCCAACAGCGTCCAGGTTACTATCCGGCGCTTTGCCTCAAACGGCAATCCGGTCGATCTTTTCTTCTCTCATGCCTTTGGGGATGGTCAATCCAATGTTTGGGCGACCGCGACCGCCACAGTCGATGACCGGGTGATCGGTTTTACGCATGTTCCGGGTTCCGATGAGACTTATCCAATTCTGCCATTTGCGCTTGATCGGAGTATTTTTGAACAAAACTTAGTCAGTGGTCCCGATGATTGGACCTACGATGCCGATGTGCAAAGTTTTGCAGTTGGTGGGGATGGGATTTCGGAAATTCTGATGTATCCCTACAAACTAAAAGAGAATCCCGAATATGAAAATCCCGCCGGGAATTTCGGTACAGTCGATATCGGCGGCCATGATAACAGCACTTCCGAACTCTCTCGACAAATCTTGGTTGGTATTTCCGGGATAGAATTAGATACCATCGATGGATTGATTTTGGAGGATCACAGCGGATCATGGTACAAAGATTTGAATGGGGATACCGGAATGAGTGTAGCCATCAAAGACGAACTTGAAGCGGCTATCGGCGAGGATCGAATCCTGCCGCTTTTCGATATCCTTGGCGGAAGCGGCGATAACTCCATGTTCCGAATTGTCCGTTTTGTTCCTGTACGTATCGTTGATGTGGGTTTGACCGGTGCACCAAATACCCGGCATGTATTGGTGCAACCGTTTCAACAGACCTCGCGCAATGCGGTTACCGCTCCAACCGCGCCTTCGAATGGGCTTCTCTATAAGCTTTCATTAACCCGCTAAGACAGTTATGTCTTATCACAGCAAAAACAAAGAATCGTCTATAACTATTTATTGATTAAAATCACAAGTTTTATCGATATGTATCGCACTCCATTATATTGGATACCGCGAAGCGATTGTTGAAGTCATTTTGTACAGGAGCAAAGGCCTGCGTCCCGGCAAAGAGACCGGCGGTTTGCTCACTGAAAGGCAGCCGGGAAGGATCGTCATCGTAGACACCAACGGTCAATGCGACAATCTGCACACCGGAATCGAAGACACCATAGGGATCGGGCGGGAGCGCCGGATCGATGTCCCGGGGATCATGAAAAATCGCCAATGCGCCGTCCTGTTCGAATGGCCGTGTATCCGTTGGATCATTATTCTCAAGATATCCATTCAGATTAACCGCGCTACTTCCGAGTGGGCCTGCATAATCGGTATTTCCCACCTCAAAGGCCAGTCTTAGTGCGTCGGTGTTGAACGGAGCTGAAGTGAAACCGGTCACGCCCGCAACTGGCTCTACATCAACTTGGTCATCAGCGACGAGATTTCCCGTACCGTTATCCCGCAATGTACTGACACGGATCGAACGGGTTTGGGCGGCCAAATCGAGTTTCAGGGCCAGATTGCCGGGGCCACCCGCCGACTCGTTCAAGGCTTCTCCGCGCAGCTGATCGATTATGGGATTGGTGTTGCCGTCAATATTAAAAATGGCTGCCGAGCCGATGCTTCCGCCTTGTATACTCCACTCCCATGCGCCTTCAGCTGATAATGTAATATCAATTTGAGGTGTAATTGCCGGAACAGCCAATGCGGGAACGGCGGCCATCAGGGTGTTCTCTAGGGACAGACCATCAATTTCTCCTACGGCCACGGCATCGTCAAAGACCGTGTTGGATGGCTGGGTTAGCGCCTCAATGGCGGATGTGAGTTCGGCCAGTGCGGCGTTGATTCGTGTCTTAACCGCGCTGCGCAAGTCCTCAAGCGTGGTATTTGCCAATAGCCCTTCATCGCCCAAGAGGCCGCCGCCGATGTTGAGCAGCTCGTCACCGGTCACATCCAGAGTCTGCAGCAACACTTGTGTGTCTGCGGCCAGCGCATAACCCGTTGGTTCGTTGTTGACGGTCATTTGGCCCGGGCGATAAAAAGTCCGGCCATTAAAGGAAATTGCGCCATCCGAGAGCCGGAGAGAGAGCATCACATTGCCTGCGTAGAAGCTGATTACGCCCTGCGTGGCTACAATGTTATCCACCTGATAGGCGGTGAATACGGCCGTATTGTTCGTGGAATCGAGAATAGGTTCTGCATAATTAACCGGCTGTGGATAGGCCGAATCCAGGCCCAAATACGCGGCGAGATCGGCGGTTTGAGCCTGCGAAACCATAGGCGCGGACAGCAGGATTACGATGAGGATCGAGACGGAAAATTTCATGGCACACCCCCAGAGGCCTGATGAAATGGATAAACGCTACCGTTACCGGAAATGATCTTATCACAGGCCCTCCAGGCTGTCAGCGAAAAATGCCGAATTCCAACCCCTCGAGCCGAAAATCCCCAAATCAGCGCTTATGTTCACTCGCCTCTGGCTGCGCTACAATGGCATCGACGGCACAGGGGGTTGCGGATGGAAAACGAACAAAAGAAGCCTGGCTGGCTTTTTATGGCGCAGTGGCTGGGGGTGTGCATCGCCGGACCGTGGGTGATGCTGTTTGGCGGCGTTGTCGTGCAATTTGTGTTTCGAAAGTCGATCTTGTCTCATTTAAGAGGTCCCGATTTTCCCAGCGAAATAGACTGGCTGATCCAGAATTGGATTCATTTATTGGCCGGGGGTGCGGCATGGGCGCTGATGGCGATGCTGCAATGGTTGGTTTTTAGACAATTCTTGCCTCAAATGCGTATGGGACCGTGGGTGGCTTGGTCCTGCATATTCTTTGTTTTGTGGTATGAGTTGACTCTAAACAACCTTATGTTTTTGTTTTTTTATCTGAATTTTTTGCTGATCGGATTTGGGCAGTGGATCGTTCTTCGCAAACATCTCTCGAAAGCTGCATGGTGGATACCCGCGTATGGCCTTGCGTATAATTTGGGCATCTTTGTAGCTGAACAAGTGCACTTTGATAAGTTGGGAATGCTTTCCGAGGCTCTATGTTTTAGTGTGACCTTCGGCCTCATCACCGGCCCGGTCATGCTCTGGCTCCTGCGTACGAACACCATAGAACCTGAGATGGCAGTAGGTGAAGCGGAAGAAATAACAGATGGCGAGGCGGCCGGTTAAACAGAGTCCCGAAGAATGAAATCTACGATGATTCTCTCTGCAAAAGTATCTCTTTTGTATAAGCCAGGCCCATGGATACAATCGCGATTGGACCCGCGATGCTGAGAATACTCAGCAGGATTGAGGTTTCGGTTGTGGTTAGCAAAATCCAATCCGATAGGACTTTATCCCAGACCACACGAAAAGCCCAAAAGTTAAGCCCGAATAAGAGAAGTGCGCCGAGGCAATTGAGCCCATTGAACGATAATACGTGAAACCAACACCATCGACGCTTCCGATTGAGGCTGTTCATGGTTTGATTTTAATCTCTAATTCAATTTGTTTCAATATACTTGAGGCCATGCAGCAAATCATTGGTTATGCAGGATAAAATATCTTGAAATAAAAAGCAGACCGGGTTTAGCTATCTGGGGCACCGGAGGGATACAACGGATTCAAGGTCCCCAAATCGCAATGTCGCCATCACTTCCTAATCCGTTGCTCATATCATATTGCCAACGATCTCCCCCATTTTTCGAGGCCTTTACCATAACCATGTTCCCCGAGTCGTATTCTCCGTCCGGACCACACGAATACATGGACCAAATCCCACGGAAATCCTCCATTTCTAGCTCACTATAACCTTGTGATATAAACTCAATTGTACCTTTGCCGGTATAGAAATAGCTGTTTATTGCATTTATTTCCGCCATCTCCCGTAAAAACATGCTACAAAACAAATCAGCGGGTAACCTGTCAATATATGGCATAGGAGTTGTTAAAACATATAAAGGAAAAGCTGCATTATTAGATCGGGGACTGTCTGGTGGATAGCTGCCAGCATCCAATCGATATATCTCAAGAGCCGTGCGTAGCGCAGATAAATCAGCCTTGACCGCGGACACTTTCGACCGTATCCGTGCATTCTGAAAGTTTGGTATAGCAATCGCGGCCAGTATGCCGATAATGGCAACGACAATCAGCAGTTCGATCAGCGTAAAAGCCTTGTACCTGCGATCCATCAACACCCCCTGCTGGATACTACTTGAGTCAAAAATAACACATACCGTCCCCGATGTCATCCAAAATCCCCCGCCACAAACCATCCCTAACCGCCTACAATAGACCCAACGGCACAGGAGGTTGCGGATGGATAACGCACGGAAAACGCCTGGTTGGGTATTTGTGGTTCAGTGGGTGGCGGTCTCATGATTAAGAAAGAAGACCAGGAAGAACTAAAAAGCGATCTGCGGCGGATTGTTGACCGGCTGAATGAATTGGAACTTCAGTATCTGGCGGATGAATTTTCTGAATTGTTGGATGCAGAGATAAATCGTGAATGGCTCCATCGCATGCAAAGAGCTTTTTTTCGAGTGAGAGTCTTGCGTGAAAAAAACGATTTATCTTCTTTGGAAGATACCGATATCGAATGGCGGATTAAATGGTTATCCGCGGACATTGGCTATCTATCGGGATTCGAAGATGTGGACATAAGCTGGGATGATGGGAGAGACTGGCAGAATCTGGAGAAAAAATATATTCCATGTCCGGAATATCAGGATTCCGAAAAGCCAGAAATTTGTTCTGTGCTTCCTCTAAAAGAAATCAATCATGTGTTTGATATTTATCAAAAAATGCGATTGCTCCAAGAGCATATGTATACCAACGGGCATGTGAAGCATGTAGAGGATATTCAAAAAGGCTGTTATGCGGGCACAGGGGGAGAAGCTATGATGACATTTCGGAATATCTTCCGTGAAATCCTTAAATCAAAAAAGTCGCTCGATGATGAGACATGCAGCCGCATCTCTGAAATCCAAAGCGACATTTTTCTTGTTACGCATCCTGTATTGACACGTCTGCGGTTAATGATGAAAAAGATGCTTCAGATGATTTTGGGGAGATAGGAAAGAGGGAAATCATGCGAGCGGGGAGACTCGAACTCCCACGGGTCGCCCCACTAGATCCTAAGTCTAGCGCGTCTACCAGTTCCGCCACGCTCGCGGGATGAACAGGCTAGTGCTCCCACGCCCCCGGGGTCAACGGTTCGCGGCGTACCTTGTGCAAGCATTTGCATGGGGCGGAGAGTGCATTTGTCTATTCTGCATAGCCCCCTTTGCCAGCCGGGTAGCGGCTACCATACTGCTGTGCGGAGGTTTGCTTATGGTTCGTACGGTATGTGCCGTTATGGCAAGTATCTTGATCTGGAGCGGAGGTGTTGCCACCGCTCAACAGCCTACAGTATTACGCGTCGCCAGCGTTGCCTTTGTCCCTGTAAAGTGGGATAAAGAGTCCAATCTGCGCCGAATGACCGAACTGGCCCATTGGGCCGTGAAACAGAATCCGGACCTAATTGTCTTCCCGGAAGGAATCCTGGAAGGCTATGTCATCGATGAGGTCCGTGAGGTTGAAGATGAGAATCGCGGCTCGATCCGGCATCAATTCCTGGGCCTGGGCGAGCCGATTGACGGTCTCTTTGTGCAACGGCTTTGCGGCCTGGCCGCCGAACTGAAAACAACCATCATTTTCGGCACGCTTCTGCGTGAAATGGAAAGCAACACACTCTTTAATTCCGCTTTGGTGCTTTCACCGGAAGGCGAAGTTATTGGACGTTACGACAAACGCCGCACGATACATGAAGGTTGGGCCGATGAATTTTATCGTCGAGGCGACACTTTCCCCACCTTCGATATCGGCAAAGCCCGCATCGGCATCATGATTTGCTACGACCGCCATTTTCAAGAGATTCCCGATGGATTGGTACAAAACGGCGCTGAAGTGATTATCAATCCATCTTACGGAAGTCATAACAAAAAGAATGATAAAGAAATGATGGAGCGCGCGAAGAAATCCGGTGTTCCGATCCTTTTTTGTCATCCCAAACAGAATCTATTCATCGACGCTGAAGGCCAAATCATCGCCGATGACCATAATAAACCGGACGGAACGATCACCGTGGTCGATATGCCGTTCGTAAAACGTCAGTAGGTATGTTTGCTGAATAGCCGATGAGAATTACGATTTGCTGTGCTGTCTGTGCTGTGCTTTTAGGCGCTTGTTCCAAGGAGCCAACGCATCTCACGAACCGGCCTAATTTGTTATTGATTACAGTCGATACGCTTCGTACCGACCGTCTGGGTGCATTTGGCGCATCCGTCGAAACGCCTGCCTCGGACCGTCTGGCCGACAACGGTTTCACATTCAAACAAGCACTTACAACCAATACTGTGACTTTGCCCGCGCATAGTACGGTTATGACCGGACGTCTGCCGCATGAACATCACGTACACGATAACGTCGGTTATAAGTTGGAAGAAAACCAACTCACCTTGGCGGAAATCCTAAGCGATTCCGGCTACCAAACCGCCGGGTTTGTGGGGGCTTTTGTGCTCGATGGACGTTTTGGAATTGCCCAGGGATTTTCGCATTACGATGACGATCTATCCCAGGGATTCTCCTCGCAACACGAAATCGGCAAAGAGAAGAATGTTGGGCATTGCACACAGGCTTGGCGAATTCTAGAGGTGCCGAATAATACAACTTCGCTTAAAATCTCCGCGCCGCACCGGGCCGAATCAAAGGATGGAGAATTCGAGTATTTGCTCCTAAGCGATGACGATGGTGATAAAGCCCCTGATCGTTACATCGAGCGGTCGCCGGTTATGCAAGGTGCAATGGACGAGTGGTCTTCATACACCTTTAAGATACCAACGCCTGCGCCGCAAGGCCTTTTTGTGGGGATGACATGGCGAAGCCGGGGGGGGAAGCGAATTAGTTATGCCCAAGGTTTAGGCACGTTATCCAATTGGAAAGGGCTTGAGCAAAAAGTTTGGTTTTCGCGGAGCTATGCCAAAATCCCCGATGAATGTACCGATGGTCCGCGTGCGTGTGACTTGCGAGTTGTATTTCTTGATGCACAGGGAAATGAGACAGGCCATGCCGGACTTGAAGGCGATGAAATTGGCGCGGTCAACGGTGGCCGCTATTGGAATGGCCTTCCGTATCAAAATTTTGAGCGGCGCGCCGAAACTGTTGTCGATAGTGCGTTGGCATGGCTTGAGAAGGCTGAAGAACCCTGGTTTGTGTGGGTGCACGTATTCGATCCGCATATTGTTTATCTTCCACCCGAACCGTTTCTCTCCGAGTATGAAGACAAACTCTATGATGGTGAGGTTGCCTATGCCGAGCATCATCTCAACCGGATTATGCAGTGGCTGGACCAAACTGACCGTTTCGATTCAACCGCTATTGTGTATAGCGCGGATCATGGCGAAAGCCTGGGCGAACATGATTATTGGGGACACGGTAACGATCTTTATGAACCTTGTTTGCATGTCCCGCTATTTGTAAAACCGCCCTATCAAACATCCGGTGAAGCAGTGGATGATATGGTAAGCCTGGTGTCGGTTGCACCTACAGCGTTGGAATTGCTCGGGATTGAGATTCCCACCGAAATCTCTGCGAAACCGCTTTTAACTCACCAGAAACAAGATGACAACCAGACTGCTGATTTGTGGGACAAAGAATGGCAGCTGGACCGCACTGCCTTAACTCCTTTTACATTTTCAGAAACCTATCGCTACGAACGTCCCTATAAAGGCGGGGCGATGTTGGGGATTCGTTCCTCGGATTGGAAGTTGATTATGGTTCCGCGTGACGATGAGAAAGATGCCTATCATCTCACAGAGGATCCTGAAGAGGTCAAGCCATTAAGAAATCACATGCCTCTCGGTTTTGATAAACCTTATGCACGGCTTCCGGAGTTGTTGGACTTGGAAAAAAGCCAGCCCAATTTGGAGGATATGACTGAAGAGGAGATCGAACGGCTCAAAGCGGGCGGGTATTTGTAATCACTCTGTTTTAATGCGCTATCTCCAGCGGCAGCGTAAAGGTAAACGTGCTGCCGGAACCGGGTGCGGATTCGACGGCGATATCCCCGCCATGCGCCCGGGCGATGCTGCGCGCCAGGCTCAGGCCCAGCCCGTTGCCCGGCTGCGTGCGGCTGTTATCGCTACGGTAGAACCTTTCGAAAATCCGGCCTTTGTCTTCCAGATCGATGCCGATCCCGGTGTCTTGCACGCCGATGCTGACCGCCTCGCCATTCTTCGCTAAGGAGATAACAATCTCCCCGCCCGAGTCCGTATATTTGAGCGCGTTATCCACCAAGTTGGCGACACTGCGCTGTATTTTTCGTTTGTCGCCGAGTATGGCCGGATTGGATTCGACGCGGAACGAAAACGCAATGTTCTTTTCTTCGGCAACCGGGAGGAAAAGCTCGTACGCCTCTTTGACAATGTCTTCGACGTTGATTTCTTCCATCTCCATCGGCGCGGCCCCGGCCTCGATTTCGGCGATATTGAGCATGGTATCGATGATGCTGGTCAGGCGGTCGCAGTTCTCGACGATACCGGCCACGGCGCTATCGTGCGGGGATGGTTCTGTGTTTTGGGCGGCAATGGTCTCGGTCAGTACGCGAATCCGGGCGATAGGGCTGCGCAGGTCATGGGCGATACTGTTATTGACTTGACTCATTTCATGCAAAAGGGTCTGGATCTTTTCGGCCATACGATTGAAGGTGATGCTCAGTGTTTCGATTTCGTGGCTGAAGCCTTCCACATTCACCCGCTCATCGAAATGCCCCCCGGCGATGCGTTCGGTGGCCACGGTGACTTTTTCCACGCCGGACATGGCTTTCCGCGCCATCCGCCAGCCGATAATTGTCCCCAAGGCCAACATGCCAACCAGGATGATTCCGGCCAGATGGCGAAAACCGGATAAAAACTGCTCATCTTGATCCAGCGCAATACCGATTTGGAGGAATTTCCCCTCGCCAATGCGTCCCGAGATAATCCTGGCTTTGCGGTCTTTCTCGCGCTGGATGGTTTCCGGGCTGTTTTCCCCGCCATGCCGCGCGGAGGATATCGACTGAGCCAGCGCCTCCTCCGGCCAAGACGACGTATCCGAAGAGGCGAGAATTCGGCTGTCTTCAGATACCAAACGGTAAAATTTCCGGTCCGCGCCTTCTTCTTTGGTTTCTTGAATAAAGATATCGCGGAGGGCGTCGTTGTCATAATTGTAGATGGCTAGCTTCTGCGAGAATTCTTGAAGATCGCCTTGGAGCTCGGCGTCGATTTCATTTCGCAAATGCATATAGATTCCGCCGTACATCAACAGCAGGGTCACTGCCGAGCCAAGGCCAAACAGAACGGCAAAAGCGAGCGCCAGCCGGAATGCAAAAGAGCGGAAAAGCGATTTATTCTTCAGTATCGAGTACATAGCCAAAGCCTCGTACGGTTCGCAGGATTTTATGGTCGAATCCTTGATTGAGCTGGCTGCGCAACCTGCTGACGCATACCTCAACCACATTGGTTTCCGGGTCGAAATCGTAATCCCATACGTGTTGCATAATCATTGTTTTGGAAACGACACGTCCTGCGTTACGCATTAAGTATTCAAGCAGTTGGAATTCGCGCGGTTTCAGGTCGATGGTCCGGCCATCGCGTGTGACGCTGTATTTGCTTAAATCCATTTCCAAATCCCCGACCGTGAGTGACATGGCCGGGGCGGCATCGGAACTTCGGCGGATTTGCGCCTGAACCCGGGCCAGCAGTTCCGCGAAAACGAACGGTTTGACCATGTAATCGTCCCCGCCGATCTGCAAGCCTTGAATCCGGTTTTCCGTTTCACGTTTTGCGCTTAGAAAAATTACTGGCGTTTTGACACCGTGTTTGCGCGCCGCGCCAACGAGTGAAAGTCCGTCCATTTTGGGGAGCATGATATCGACAATGGCGACGTCATACGGCTCGGTCTGCAGTAGATGGAGTCCGATTTCTCCATCTTCTGCGCAATCCGTGGCGTAGCCGGCCTCTTTCAGGCCTTTCATGATGAACGGCGCGAGTGTTTTATCGTCTTCAATCAGTAATAAGCGCATAGGCTGCTACTCCCTTATTTGTGCATGACATCCCAAAAACTGAAATCGATGCCGGTCTGTTTGGCTGCGGAGAGTGTTGTGCCGATCAATTCCGTAAGCGCTTCGCCATCGAAGGCTTTTACCACGCCAATCCCCGGCGCATACCATTTGGATTCCTGAAAGCCCGGTTCAAGGGTCGATGTCTCCACAAGTTCAATCGTGTCTTTGTATTGACTTCCAAAAACGAATAAATCTATGCCCGTAGCCACGACTTCATTCAGCTCATCCAAAACCGGCGGGATATCCTCACGTTTGAATTGATCGCCGATTTCCGGTTGGGCGGGCATGGCGATGGTGGGATCTGCGCGCCATTCGGTTGTCAGCGGATCGGAGGGCAGGGTGGGGCCGCCCACCAGCCAGCTGCCAAGACGTAAAACCACATCGGCCTCCAAATAGGTTTCGGATAACTCGCCGAAAAAGTAGACCGTTCCGTCATCGGCCTGAGCGAAGAACTTCCTGGAAAGGCCGGTTAGTTTTCCATCTTCAAAATCCAAGGATTCTACAATCCGGCATGCCACTTCGGCGCCGTTCCAGGTAAAGGTCCGGGTCTCGTTGATGAAGACGTCGACGATGATTTCGAGCGTGATATCGCCTTCCGTGACTTCATACACACGGATCGCGCCGGGCTGAAACGGGCGGTAGGGATTGTCGATCTCCAATGGATTGCTGAATACCGGCTGCCCCTCCGGAACTGTACCGTAACCAATGGCAGCACTGAGAGCGATGAGGCATCCGCTGAAACAAGCAATCCGTAATATCTTCTTTAAATCTTTCATCATCCTGTACCTCATTTTCCGATCAACGTGCGGTCACATTCAAATTGTGTTGAAGGTCCGACGCGCACCAAATCTCCGTTGCTTCGAAGTCCGTTTGACGTATTGAACGAGGGGATCGCGGCAAAATTCATGATCGTATCGGGACCGGCGCTGGCGAGACGCCATTCGCCACAGCGGAACGAATTGCCGAGCGTGATATCCTCTCGATAATTCGGATAATAGATTGTAGACCAAGCATCCACGTATTCGTATGTGTCATAGGCCGGGTGATAAATATCATGGTGCAAATTATCGGATGGGCCAAGCACGAATGGATCGATGGGTATCGAGTTCATATAGGCGATGGGGCTGGTCAGTGGCCGGAGCCGTTCGCTGAAACCGGGATCGTTCCGGTTGCTGCCATCCGCATTCTTCCATGTGGGATACATGCCCCGATCCAGACGGTAACTTTCGATGGCGGTGTCGAGGCTTCGCATTTCCGATTCCGCTTCGGCAATTTTGGAGCGGATTTGTGCATTTAAAAAATTGGGAACCGCGATGGCCGCTAAAATGCCGATGATCGCCACAACAATTAATAGTTCGATTAAGGTGAAAGCCAAGAAGGATTCACCGGCTGCACGAGTCTTGCAGGCCGAATATCGTTCATATATATCATTGTGCCTGATGGCAAACAGAAATTTCATACTTCACCTTCGATCAAATCCGGCATAATCCACAAAAGCGCGTGCTGCGCTCCCAAAGCCTACAGGATGCATCAATCGCTGCCATGCCCAGAGTATACAATCCGAACTTCTTTGTTGACAGTGATTCTTCATCTTTCTTATATTCCCGTTGTAAGTGCTCCGGCTTGTCCGAGCCCATTTTGTCGATAAATTTCTCCAGATAGATAATGACTTTCCGGATCGCGTTGAATTGCCGCCGCCGCTTTTTCAGAAACTCGCTCATTATCTCCAATTCTGTCTCAAGTTTGCTTCGATCGTCACCCGTGAGTTCCGGGACCTCACCATCGTTCTTTTTTATTAAACGACAGGCTTTGATGACCGTTTTTAGTGCAGCTGGATCCAGAACTGTTCTCGCTCTTTCGAGATGAACGGCAATGAAACCGCCGGCGAATTCACGGAATTGCTCCCCTAATTTAAGTTCGCGTTTATAGATCGCGGCTTGGCATTTCAGTTGATCCAGAAGCGCGTGGAAATACCGGATCATGTGCGGCCGGATGCTGATTTCAAATGGTTTCAAGTTCTCGTGGATCTGCGCCAGTAAATCATTTCGAATCTGATGCACAGCGTAACTGCGGTCAATCAGAAGCCGTCTGTATCTTTTAAGAAAGTCCAGGTTTTCTTTTTTGTCTTTTGGCCCGAATTTACAGAACCTCGATGCAAAGAGAAATTCAACCAACATCTTGCTGTTCGAAATTGATTGCAGAGCCGCCTGATGGCGTTCATTGGTCGAAAGTTGGAGTTGTTTCGCGATGAGTTTGCTATCATCCTCGTCTTTTCTCAATTTCAGCTGTCCGGCTGTTTCTCTGGCTACATTCTCAATCGTATCGCAAACCGCCCGTCCATTGACTGTCCGCGTCACAACCTGCGACCGGGAGACTCCGGGATTATGAGTGAGAAAATCGCCAATGAGGGCATCGCGCAACGCTTTCCCCACGTTTGCGTATTCGTGCCTGAAGGCGGTTGTATTCATTTCAAAGTTGTTGGTTTGCGGAGTGCGGCGGGCTTTGGTTTCGTTCATGTCTGCTATCCTGCTTAATGGAAACACGGCGGCTCTTATTGGAGTGCTCCGTTTTCCATGGGATCTTTTGTCACGTACTTTCCTTTCCATGACTTTCGAGTACACGGATAACTGTACGCCGCCTGGTTTTCGGCTCGCTGGCAGAATCATTACACGCCGATTACAAAATCCCGGCTTTTTCGATCCCCGAATGCGACTTCTGTGTCCAAAGCCTGTTCTTGAGTGCTCGAGCTGGTCATTCCGCATTTGTTTGCTTGGTGTCCTTGTTTGTTTGTATGAGAGAGAATAGAAGAGGCAGCATTTCCGCTTCCTTACCGAAACATTACAGGAACATTACAAAGCAGCGGCATAGTGCGAACATCCGGCTCGTAATCCTCCTGTTAGGTTTATGTAATCTTTCGGCAAGGTTCCCGCAAAACCCCCTCCATACAATCTGCTCATATGATTTGAGAACTCCTCGACGAGGTGTCTCTAAACACTGCATCTTGCGTCATTTGATCGTGACGCATAGAGGAACAAACCGATATTTGGAGGTACGTATGTACAAGACAAACACTGCTGTTGAAGACTTTTTGTCAAAGATGAGGCGAAGCCTGATGATTTTCGGTTGCCTCTTAGCGCTGTGCCCATTCGTGTGGGCTCAAGAAGGTGAATTTACGAGCGATTTCAGAATTGAAGACTGCGAGTTCACCACCATTGGCCGTAATCCGTTTTTCATATTGGAGCCTGGCTACACACTAACGCTTACTGGCGAAGACGAAGATGAAGTCATCGTTCTTAAAATAACAGTTCTGAACGAAACGGAATTTGTGAATGGAGTACTGACCCGGGTTGTGGAAGAAAGGCAAACTGTAGGCGGCGTAATTGAGGAGATATCCAGAAACTTTTTTGCCATCTGCAAGAAAACGAATAATGTGTTTTATTTTGGCGAAGATGTAGATAATTTCGACGAGGATGGCAATTTTGTCGACCATGCCAGTGCCTGGAGGGCTGGTGTCGGCGATGCTGTCGCCGGTGTGTTTATGCCCGGAGAAGTCCTTTTGGGATCGAAATATTTCCAGGAAATTGCCCCGGAAGAAGCCATGGACCGGGCCGAGAATGTCAGTATCACCGAGACTGTTGAGACTCCTTTCGGGACATTTCATAACTGTCTGAAAACGCTCGAAACTACACCGCTCGAACCGGATGCAGAAGAATTCAAATCTTATGCTCCCGGTATCGGGATAATTCAGGATGGCGATTTGCTTTTAAGCGATGTTTCGACCTTTGAGCCGATTGAACTGCCGCCTCTGGTGCAAGAAAGCGAGTTTACAGAGAATTTCATGCTTGACTTGTGCGAATTCTCCACCATAGGCAGAAATCCCCATTTTATTCTCCAACCCGGCTATCAGCGCATTCTGCAAGGAGAGGAGGATGACGAAGTCATCAACGTGACTATTACCGTTCTCGATGAAACTGAGGTAGTGAACGGCGTGGAAACGAGAGTTGTGGAAGAACGGGAGACCGCGGATGGCGTGCTCACGGAGATATCCCGGAATTTCTTTGCGATTTGCCAACGCACCAACAGTGTTTTCTACTTTGGCGAAGATGTTGACAATTACGAAGATGACGGTGTCACGGTGGCGGATCACGATGGCTCTTGGCGGGCCGGTGAGGATGGCGCACGGGCGGGTTTGATTATGTCCGGCACGCCGCTCCTAGGCTCTCGATATTATCAAGAGATCTTCCCGGAGGAAGCCATGGACCGGGGTGAAGATGTCAGCATATCCGAAGCCATCTCCACGCCCGCCGGTGATTTTGAGAATTGCCTGTTGATTCGAGAGACCACGCCGCTGGAGCCGGATGAACTGAGCATCAAAGTGTATGCCCCAGGCATCGGGATGGTGCAAGATGACTCATTGTTTCTTGTTGGCTTTCAGGAACCGAGTTCCATCGAATGCTGGGAACTAATGCGGTAGGGAGGATCTTTCTTTCAGACAGTCTTAACGTCTGCTCCCTGGTTCGATGCGGCTTTCTCCAAACAAGGAATGATTCATCAGAGTCGCGTGGTGCTGTCATTCACGGCTGGCATGGATTCCAGGGGGCAGACATTTTTATCTTTAAACTGTTTTCAACCTCTCACATGCCTGGGTATCCACGAGGCCGCGATCACGATCATCACCGCAAACACCGCGGCTCCTACAAACAGATATTCGTGTCCCATCGCTGTCCAGAGCGCACCGGCAAAGATAGGAATCGTCATCGAAGCGACGTGGTTGATTGAAACACCCGCTATTAAGCAGGCAGAGAGTTCCTTTTTGTCCTGGACGGTTTTAGCCAAATAGGTTGTTCGCGCAATCCCAACGTAAAAGAGCAATTGATCCAGAAGAAAACAGGCAATGGCCGCCGGCAAGGCCCAACCCAGCCACGGAATATGATCCGAAAAGCCATAGCCCATACAAACCGCGATCAGCAGTGTTCCATCGAGCATCAAAATGCAGCGTTCGCCAAAGCGGTCCACGGCCCAACCGACCAATGGGCGGGCAAAGAAAGCCATAAGATGACCGACAATCGTCAATACGGCGAATGTTTCCACACCCCGGTCAAAGATTTTAATTAAAACCCATGGGCCAAAGGTAAGGAATATTTGTTTGCGCGCGCCAAATAGAAATTCCAAGACATAGTACAATGTGTATTGTTTTCGGATGACCAGACGGGGGCGGGGCCCCGTGTGTTGTTCTTCAGCAGGTACAAATGTAAAAGCCACCGCAGCCAGCAAGTTGGCTCCACCGGCAAATGTAAACATCGCCAAATAGGAAGCGTCATATTGGGCTAAAAAGCGTGTCATCAGCCCGCCCAACATAATTCCGCCGACCTCGAAACTGCCCGTCATCCCCAAAACGCGCCCACGATTGTGGTCTTTGCAGCAGGCCAGCACCATCGCGCTTTTAATCGGGTAGTAGAGATGATCGCCGATTGACCACAACATCATAAATAAGATCATCAAGGAATAGGTTTCACCGGCGGCAACCATAAGCACTTGCCCAACCGCTGCGATCATCGTCGCCAAAATGGCCAACCGTTTGTCTGAAAGAAAGAACAGGATGCTGGCTGTCAACGCTGTTAAAAAGCCCGGAAGTTCACGAGGCAATTCCAGCCAGCCCCGCTCAGCAGGGGAAAGCTCATGGGTGTCATTGAGGAAATTGTTAAAGGCCGACATCGCCACACCAATAGCCACGCCATAAAGAACGATGGCTGTTGTGGTGGATATCAGGCGTTTGCGTTCGTATGACATAAGACCAATACGTTGACTTGGCAATCGGTTTTTGTGTGGAGGCACTGGCAGGTTAGTGTGTAAGTGTCAGAAACCACCCGGCAACCGTTACGAGTGAAGATTCAGAATACAATTGTGCATGGGAACTCGGGAGCAGGGGAGGGATGAGCGGATAAAAAGACGAATTACCTGTTAGGAAAAGTCCTCAAGCGCGGTGCCAAGCCGCAACCGTAATGAATGGATATCCTGTTCGATTCCATCAATCCGTTCATCAATCTTGGCCATGGCTTTTATGACTTCTTGAGTTCTTGGTTCGTTTAGACCCTCAGGCGGAAGAGCCTGCATGAGCGGGTCAGGGCGGGGAATCTGTTTAATTTCTTGAGCAACACTCAACGTCTTATTCAACGCGGCCGCGATACTATCATCCAGTTCGGCCTCGAAGCCTTTGACCGGAGCGGTTTGCGATGATACCGGTTTCGCGGAAGGTTGATATTGGGAGGATTGAGAGGGAGCGGCCTTATCCGTGGACTGCGGTCTGCGAACCGGTCCTTGGGCATTGTTTGTGCGGATTGATGCAGCCGTATTTTGACCGCCGATCCTGCGGATCAGTTCGTCGGCCATGAATTTCTTCCTCCGAAGACGGTCTACCGTGACCTTTGTTTAGCATATCGCAGAAACAAGGTGTTGGCAGGAGAGCCAAGCGCAGATTACGATTCAGTTGTGCGCTAAGCCCATCAATGGCCCTTCTGTCCCCGTGACAGGACCGAAGGTCAGTTAAGGGTATCGGCGAACTCCAGTGTAGCTTGAACACTTTGCCAATCAAATGTGCAAAGACCGTAAGTTCAAGTTTTTAAGCGGAATATCATGCTTTGATGGGGAATTCCTGCCTCAAAAAAAGTATCGCTTACAATCCGAAATTCAAGCCGTCTATAGAACTCTACAACTTCGAGTTGAGCATTAAGGATAATTTCATCCCATTCGCCATCCTGTGCCATTTCCATGGCCTTCTTCATTAACAGTTTGCCGATGCCTTTTCCTCTTAAATCCTTGCGAACCGCCACGCGGCCGATTTTGACCTGCTTGCCCTTCGAAACCATCCGCAGAGTGCCAACGACCTCCCCAGCCTCAAGCGCGACCCAATGAATCGCTTCGGCGTCGTATTCATCCCGCTCCAAGGTCTCCGGGACATTCTGCTCCTTTACGAAGACTTGGTGGCGCAAGCGCATGGCCGCGAGCCCCTCGGGACTGTTATAAGCGACTTGAATGCATTCTATTTCCATGCGGTTGCCTCCTTTTTTAAGACCGCCACAATCATCAAGAGAAAACACCAGCATGTTTTCAGATAAGATCAGTCTTTGAAGATAATGCCATGAGAACCATCAAAACATACAAATCCACGCTTTTTGCTTCTTTTCTTCTAACCACATTGTTGTGCAGTTCGATGTTTGGTGTCGCCTATGCCCAAGATCGCGGACAGCCCTGGCCGCGGCACGTAATCGACAATTCCTCTCAGGGAGCCGATGGAGTCCGTTTGGCCGATAGCAACCGTGATGGCCGCATGGATATCGTAACCGGTTGGGAAGAGGGGGGGCGCATCCGAGTGTATTGCAACCCGGGTTCGGGGCTTTCAAAGGAACTGTGGCCCTCAGTAACGGTGGGCGAAGTTGGATCTCCCGAAGATGCTGTTTTCGCCGATATCGATGGAGATGGCCGGCTCGATGTTGTCAGCTGCTGCGAGGGCAAAGTCAAAACGGTTTGGGTACATTGGCGTTCGGCTCAGCCTGTTTCTTGGCTGGAACCGGAAGCCTGGTCGACAGAAGCGATTCCAACCACTCAAGGAGCACAAATGTGGATGTTCTCCATCCCGATGCAGGTTGATGGCAAGAACGGCATCGATCTTATTGCCGGTTCTAAAGGCGGTAATGCCGAGATCGGCTGGCTGCAAGCACCCAGCGATCCTCATGACTTGAATGCCTGGGCTTGGCACACCATCTATAAGGCAGGCTGGATAATGTCCATCTTTACGATGGACATGGATAGCGATGGCGACTTAGATGTTCTTGCCTCCGATAGGCGTGGCCCGAAACGTGGATGTTTATGGCTTGAGAATCCGGGAGAGGGGGATGCTCTTTGCTTTCCGTGGAATGAGCACCGTATCGGCGGCGCGGACGATGAAGTGATGTTTATGATCTCAAATGATTTGGATGGCGATAGACTTTTGGATATCGTCGCGGCCACCAAGGGCGAAAACCAAGAAATTCTATTTATCCGCCGCACCTCTTTGGAACCCGATTCATGGGAGACGCATAGGATTGCCATGCCTCCCAACACGGGATCAGGTAAAGGTGTCTATATTGCAGACATCGATCTGGATGGCAAAAAGGATATTGCTTTCACATGCGAGCATTCGCGCGGGAAGTCCGGTGTGATTTGGCTCTCGTACCGTGAGTCTCCCATGGAACGTGATTGGGATGCGCATGAAATCAGCGGACCGGTGGGAACCAAATTCGACCGGATCGAAATGCTGGACTTGGATGCCGATGGAGACTTGGATTTGATCACCTGTGAAGAGAGCGAAAACTTGGGTGTGATCTGGTACGAAAATCCAAGCAAATGACAAATCCTGATCAGGGCGCTTTGGCTGTGCTTTTAGCACACAATGTCAGTCATAAAGCCAGCCTAGTCCCACACGCCGTATGCGCAGGTGCTCGAGCACTCCACTACCTTCGTAGCCGCCTGCGCAATAGGCCAAAAGCACGGAGTCATCCGTAAAATGGATGGCTGTGTAGCAGTAGCCTCGTTTGGGATCATCTTCGAGCAGACGATGGTTTTTCCATGTTTGTCCCTCATCGCTGCTTAAGGCGGCGGCCAGAGGTGTGCGTCCCCAACTTGTTTTTTCCGAGTCCGGCTTTAATCCGTATCGATCATCATGATCGTTCCAAACCGCCAGCAAGTCCCCGGTCGCAGGTATCCGTTCAATACTTAACGGCGAATTCGGCGAACAGAAAATGGACTCTTTTGGGGCGCTCCAGGTTTCACCGCCATCTTCCGAAAACATTTCCCATTGATAGCCGGTCGATGTGCGGCACCAGCCGTAAAGACGGCCATCGCGCAATTCGATTACGCCGGGTTCTTGCAATCCGCTACCGCTTAAAACCGGCAAAGCCCACCAGGTTTTGGCTTCACGCCACGTGGCGCCGCCATCATCCGACAAAAAGAACATACAGATGCCACGGGAATCGAAAGATTTCCACGCGTGATAATCCTCCGTTTTTACCCGGTGATAGGCGGCCGGAACAATTAACCGTCCGGAAGATAACTGCACAACGCGGTCGTTGTTGGTTACAAAATAACCGGGTGCGGGAATTGTCAGCACCGGCTCAGACCAGGTTTCTCCTTCATCTGTGCTTGTGCTCATCCTTAGGCGGCAATCGTGAAAACCGTTTTTGATAACGTAAAAGAGCGCGATTCGGTTATCGCTTCCATCGGCGTCTTTAAGGCGCAGCAGCGAGACACTCATTACGTTTTCTTCTCCCTGGTTTTCGACCAGAATACGGTCTTGCTGCGCCCAAGTTTTTCCCTCATCCGATGATATTCGGGCTGCGATATGCGCCGCGGCATTATCTCCGCCATGTTCTCCGTAGAAATGCGTATAAGCAAACAAAATCCGCCCATCACGAAGTGTTACGAACGAACCTTCCGAGTTTCGTGGATTGTTTTCCCCGGGGGGCAATTCGAGAACGATGGCATTCTCACGATTTTTTAAGGCCGATGTCTGTGCCCATGTAAGGCGGCTGAAGGGGGCAAATGCTCCAAGAGCTAGCGATGTGTTGATGAAGTGACGGCGATTTATAGTCATTTTTCTAATTGTGATCTCTCTCGCTTTGTTATCTCATAAAAGAACTTTGTCGAAAGGAGCATGCGGAGTGATATTCCTATTTATTGGATGCGCTTGTGACAACCACTGTCTGATTAATTTCAGGTGCGCTGGGCGGAAACATGACTCTCCGGCCACTCTGCGGTTGCACTTGGACATAATACTCGAATGTGCCTTTTGACGTTTCTTCAACCGGGATTTCGACAGCATAAACGCCGCGCGTACGGTGCTTGACCGGGATTTTTTGAAATTCCTTTTTCCCGAATGTGCGCCATAGCAGCGAGACATCCTCCGGTTTCTCTTCCGATAGGATTAACACGTCCAAGGATAAAGATTCTTTGGACGTTATATCGGTTCGTACGGTCGGCACAATCACCCGCACAGGGCCTTCATAGGTGTTGCACAGATAAGCGTAATCCGGCAAGGGTTCGCCCAATGCCTCTTCAAGTTTTATACCGGGACGTTCCAAAAGACCTGGCAGTATATGCTGTTCCCAGTTGGCCACTGTTCCCAATTCACCGGGTGTGCTTACCGTCGGCAGCATGTACTCATAGACATCTCGAATTGAGCGGACCAGTTCTCTGCGTAACGGTAATCCTTTTCTTTTTGCCAAATCAGAGCTCTTTCTAAAGTCGCTTTCTTCTTCGATCATTTTCATGATCGTATTCATTTCCGCCCATTTGCAGCGGACTTTGGCGGCCGCACGCTGATACTGGAATGTATTAAGCCAATATTCGAAACGGGCTTCTTCCGCTTTTCCCTTGGCCTTGTGGCGCAACACGGCAAACCGGTCAACGAAATCGTAATCTTCGCTTACTTCTGACCAAGGCCGTGTATCCGGATTTAGGCCGCCCGGACCTTTCACCCATTCCGAAGTTCGCGGCAATTTTCCATCCAACTCAGTAAATAGCCGTGCCACGGGTTTCGCTGCCACGGGGCCAAACTGAGAATTGGCCCAATCAAAATAAAAATCGTACGTTTCCCTATCACGCGAAGGTTTTCCAAGCGTTGCGGGGTCGGCTTCGTAGTCTTTGAATTTCGGCCCGCCGCAATTGATCTTTTTCTTTGTGTTGCGGTTTGTTATTGAAATCGCGGAAATGCAGGTTTCTCCGGCGCGGCTTACAAAACCGATATCTAATTTGCCGTCAGACACCGAGATGTGCTGGAAGGTTTTATCGCATGCATGGCTTTTGCCGGCCTCTTTTATTATGTCGAAGGCCTCGAGTACTGTTTTGTGTTCTAACGTTATATCGAATACACGTTTGCCGGGTTCGTCGTAATGGCTTTCGCTGAAGCAAAGGACAACATCATAGAAGCCATTCGGAACTTCAAACTTGTAGTTGGTGACATTCCAGCGTACGGTTTGGTAAAGCGCGTCGTTATTTGTCCCTTCGATTTCAACGTTGTCGAATGAAGCCGTGTTTCCATCAATAGGACCATCTTTGGGTTTTACAACCGGTGCTTCATCCTCCATATTCTGCCAACTGCTTTGATCCCAGGCGGCCTTGGCCAGAGCCGAGACATTAGGACCGAGGATACGTGTTCGCCAGTGAATCCCCATGAGGCCTGTACAACGGTATTTGAGTGCATCCGCCGCGTCAGCGCGCATACGGCCTACCCAAAGCTGAGGTGACGTTAACGCCGGATCGTCTTCCAACCATGGAATGGCCCATTTGGGCCTTCCTTGAACATCGGCGAATCCGGGTTCCACCGGAGCCATGCCGACCTCTCGATTGATGCAGCTCATTGGCATTGATTTGGGCAACAATCGATCAAACATGGCCCGGTCCTCTTGAGGTCCTAAAACCCAGCCGCATGTTGCCAGCTTAAAGGGAGCATTGGAGGCACGTAACGCACTTACCGCCGCCAGGAGGTCATTTTTTGTCTTGTCCAGTTCTTCTTGGGAATTGCCGCGCCATGTCCAACCTTCCGGTGTCCAAAGCCAATAATAATCCAGGGGATATGTCTGTTTGATTCTTTTAAATATCCCTTTGTAGAGTTCCTTAATCGTATCGGTTGCATCTGGATCTTTGCCCGCAGCCTTTAGGTTTTCGCGTACGCGCTCAGGGATGGTTAAGGGAATTTCGGTTCCAACACAGGTATCGATATTGCGGCTTTGTGCATGCCGGAATGCTTCACCTAACATCAAACCGGTACGTTCAAACACTTCATTGCAGTCTTCCGGTTCTTGAGGAGATGGAAAATGACCGGCCATCACATCCGGTCCGTAGATTTCTTCCGGGAAGAGTTCTGCACTTCCATGGCTGTAACGGCTTGTCTTTTTTTCCTCATATCCCCAGTTTCCGCGTTGTGTGTTCTGATAACTGGACGGATAACTGAATCGCACTTTGCCATTTGCTGCAATGTCGTCTTCGGTGCCTATCCACACTGTTGGTTCTGCATTTGGATGGTTTTCAGGATAGGTATGCAATGCAAAGAAATTCATGCCGAGTTTTGGCAGTTGGGAAATGACCGCTTTATAGTCGTCGATATTCCACCAATCAGGGCCTTCCGGAAAATCATGGAAAGGATGAATTCCACGCAAATTAAAAAGTGGTTGCCGCAATTCGTTGATATCCGGAAGTGCAAGTCGAACCTGCTTGCCGGGGATAACATCCCCATGCAGGTAGAATCGAACACCCAGATGTTCGGCAAAGCGATAAGCGCCGAATAGAACCCCGGCATCTCCGCCACCGACGATCATGACATTCTTTTTCCCGCGTTGATGAATGGTCCGTATGTAATAGTCCTGAGCGCCCAACGATGCCACACTTGCCGTAACGCCGCTGGTATGCGCGATTTTCTGCATTTCAGACTGGTTCTTGCGGCCGATTGTTATGCCGCCGTATTTGCTATTTGAAATTTCTTCTGGATCTGTGATCGGGAGCAGTTCGCCCGTACGCACATAGATATAGCGCTGGAGTTCTTGTGCCGCGAGACGTTCGCAAAATGATGTATTGCCGGGGCTTCCAATGACGTATTTATCTTCGGCCAAGACAGACAGCGATACTATCTGCAATACGAGTAAGGCCCCGCTTAACACCAGCCACGCGTTGCTTTGATGAATCCTCATTTTGCCACCTCGAAAACTCGATCCGTCTTCGGTCCGATTCGTCAGTTCCGGTCACGTCTTCCCGAGCCACAATGGTGTCATCGCAACGTACATGTTGGGTGCGCGTGACCGCCTTGCCATACCTGTTGTTGATCTTGAATTTAGCGAATTTCAAGAAACGTTCTATATGCTCCACTTTTAGGGCATGCCCGTCTACCCGTGCCGGATCAAGTATCTCATGCTACAAGTTTTCGTTTGTATAGATTCGAAAGGTCGTCCCAATGCCGATTCGGTTAACCGGTCCGCCGCGCGGGCTGTGGACAATGCTCTGGCTGACGTGGTGGCGGCGGTTAACCGCCGTTTCGAGCCGTGATTTTCTAAAATGGTTGTTGCTGGGGCCGTTAACTGTCATTTTTTTGATTCTTACCGGCTATGTGTTTGAAAAACTTTGGTCCGTTCTTTGGACGCTTCCTGTTGCAGGGCCGGTCATTGCCTCTACGCTGTGGTCTGCGTTTCTATCATTTGTGTGTGTGTTTCTTTTTTATTCACATCTCCTGACCACACTTTCGACTTTTTACGCCGCAGACGACCTGCCCTTGTTGTTGTCTTCTCCGTTACCGTTTTGGAAACTCCATATTGAACGCTGTGTTGAGACTATTGTTCGCAGCAGCGCGATGATGCTTTTTTTGCTAATCCCTGCGCTTGCAACCCAGTGGCAAATCGCGGCATTTACTTGGGCCGAATGTCTACGTGGAAGTGTTGTGTTATTTGGCCTGCTTTTGGGGGCGGGATTGTTGGGCATCTGGACCGGACAGGTTGTTGCTTCTTTGCTTCCGGCCAAGCGGATCAGCCAAGTATTGATTCTCTTGGGATTGGCCATTGCCGGGGCTTTGGTTGTTGCCATACGCGCCACACGGCTCGAAATGCTTTGGGCGGATGAGGCCGATATTACGGAACTCATTGGCCGGCTTACGCAGATTGCCGGTACGATGGCTCAATTCAGGCCCGCCCGCGAGGCCGTATCTTGGTTGCTTGGAATACATGCCACCCAAGCGCCCTTAATGCCATATGCAATTTTGGCAATGTTGGCAGCCGGGTTTGTTCTTCTTAGTTTTCGTGCCGAATCGAGATTTTGGTCGGGGTGGCGGCGAGCGGGGCAGGGGAGCAGTGCGAATTCACCCTGGCCCCCCCGAACTCAATGGCTTTTAAACCGTGACTCGAAGACCACAGCACTTTTTGCCAAAGATTTATTGACTGAACTCCGTACCGGGCGGAGATGGTCACAACTGCTTATGATGATTCCCCTCGGGGCCGTCTATGTAATCAATTTGCGTTTTCTCCCGGGTGAAGCCAATGAACTCGCGCCATTGTTTGGTTGGCTGAATTTTCTGTTTGCGGCGTTCTTGGTTGTGGCTATTTCAACCCGTTTCCTCGTTCCGGCTGCGAGTATGGAGGGGCGGGCTGCTTGGGTTTGGCTTTCGGGCCCGGTCACGTCGCGGCGCTGGTTTTTTGCCAAACTCGCGGGCTATTTGCCGGTGGCTGTAATTGGCGGCATCGGCTTCTTTATTCTTGGTCAATGGGGTGCTGGTTTAGAAACCATACTGGAGTGGAAACTACTTATTTATGTATTCATTGTTTCATTTTCAATTGGTGTGGCGGCGCTGGCATTAGGGGCTGCATTTCCGGTCGCCGATGTTCGCCATGAACTACAGGCTTCATTAGGAACCGGCGGACTGTTATTTATCGTTGCCTCATTAGGATATCTGACATTACTTGGCTATGTGTTAATTTGGCCTGCCTTGGGGGCACTCGACTTTATTCGAGAACTTCATTGGCACCCTAATAGTCCTCCCGGTGCGCCATGGGCATGGATTGCAGCCGGTTCGGCTGTTTTGGTGTTTCCCCCATCTTGGCTGGCCATTCGTCGTTGGCGATATGGCACAATGCCGTAAAAATACAATTATCGACAGCGTGCAAAAGTTGTATTGATTGGTAACCTGCCTTGGGCATGATATTGTCCTAAATGGATGTGTGGGTTGTGTTGTCGCCTTCACAAAAAAAGGAAAGTCCGGGTATGACATGGGCAAGCGTATAAGAGCCGTTGTGCTTCTTGTGGGTGTTTGGATTCTGGCAGCGGGTGCTGAGGATCTTTTTATCTTAAAAAACGGAGAACGCCTCGAAGGACGGATTGTCGAGAAAACCAGCGAAGGATGGATTCTCGATACCGCCAAAGGCCAAGTTTTAATCGTCGAGTCTGACATTGATAAACGGATTACCGGTGCGGGTGCGACAAAAGATATGCTCGATGCCGAAACCGCCTTGGAGGAGCGGCATTACATTGATGCTTTGGTTCTTTTTCGGCATGCATACCAAAATGCCGATCCTGCATCGCCGGGCGGCAAAGAAAGACGTGATCGCATTCGTGAGGGTGTGCAAGACACTGTTCGACGCTGGCTGCCTACGACAGAACGTGCACGATTAGGGGACACATCCGTATCTTTAGAAATTACCCCTGAACAAATGAGCGCTCTCTATGATATTGAGCCGCTTCTCGATGACGCCGAATTGGTTGAGCGATTCCGAGCCCGCATGCGCACTCTGGAAGAATTGACTTCGCAGAACCTTATTGAAAGAGCCCGGACTGCGGCAGGATTAAATCAATACCAGAAGGCTGCCGAACTTTATGAACAATACCTCAAACGGGAATCCGATCCGCGTATCAAACGGGAACTGGCGGCCATGCGGACGAAATGGGCAGAAGAGAAATTCCCGACTGATTCGGCTTTGGCGGAGATCCAGGCCACCAAAGCAATCGAAATTGATGACGAATACGCGAGGGCCTATTTGGTTCGGGCTCAGTGCTATCTGAAGATACGTGATGCGCTTAAAGCGGAGTTGGATTTACGTAAGGCTAACGATCTGCGCCAACAATTTACGCAAGCGGATATCAATGTGTTCCTGGTCGCCATGCGGGATTTAAAATCGCTGCAATTGCGGCCTACATTCCCGCCAATTCCAACGGCCATACCAACGCCTATTCCCGATGAAAATGAAAAAGAGGCCGTTGATCTTTCCAAAGAGGCAAAGAAATGGAAACTCTTTGCTTCACAGTGGATTACGGATATTCCCGGGAACCTAAAGAAATTATTTTCCCTCAAAAACCTTAAATCGCATTCGAAGATTGTTGCTTATGTTGTTGGATTCATATTTTTCTATTGGTATTTGCCTTTTGTCTATATCAAAAAGCGGGCCCGCCGCCGCGCCGTGTTCAATATCGACTGGTCGCGCGTTGTTTTTTGGACTGGGTTAGTAGGACTTATGGTCTACTTGATTGCCAGCCTCTTTGTGAAGCAGAAGCGGCAATACTGCAAAGCATGCCGCGGCAACTTGTCGAATCCGGTTTTATATGAGGATTATCGCTTTGATACCTGTCCGCATTGCGGTACCAAAATCAAGCCGGTATTCACGATTGAGAATTTGGTTTCGAATATGGCCAAAGTGCTTGTCCAGACCGGAGGGGGAATCGGCGATGCGGGAGATGGCTGGGAATCGCTGATCGAAGTTCTAGATATGATTCTTTTGGCCGGACGCCGCAATCGTGCGGGCGAAATACATTTTGTACCCAAAGGCGACCGGTTTTTAATACGTATGCGTATCGATGGAGTTCTTTATGACAAATTTGATTTGCCTCCATCGCTCGTTAAGCCCCTTTTTACATCGCTAAGAAGCCGTGCCAACTTGAACGCTCCCGATATGGGAATGAATCAGGACGGCCGATTCATGGCTCGGCTCGATGACGTCGATATTACCGTTCGTATCACGCTTATGGCGGGTCAAGAGGGTGGGCGAATTGTGGCCCGGTTGCTCGATTCCCGAACTTCGGAATTAAAACTCCTGGAACTGGGATTCCCACAAGAACATGCGGCGCATTTCATGGAATTGACCATGAATTCCACCGGATTGATTGCCATTACCGGACCCCAATACAGCGGTAAAACCGCGATGTTGTATTCCATTTTGACTCAACTGAATGATGGCACACGCTCGATTATCTCATTGGAAAATCCGGTTGAGTATGATATTCCGGGCGTAAATCAAATCCAACATAATCCGGCCACGGGGCTTTCGTTTTCGACGGCTTTACGGAGTGTCTTCAGCCAAGCTCCTGATGTCGTCATGCTTGGTGAATTGCCTGACCGGGAATCTGCTTCAATTGTCATACAAGGCGCTCAAGGTAACTCATTGGCTCTTGTTTCGTTAAGCTCGCCAGACACTTTGTCAATTATTCCCTCCCTGTGCTCAATGGGCATAGAGTCCACGCAACTAGGGATGACCGCTCGTTGTTTTGTTGCCCAGCGCTTGGTTCGCTTACTTTGTCCTGAATGCAAGAAATCGAGTCGAGTCAAAAATGACGAACTAAGCCATTTGGATGCAGTGGGTGCTATCGATCCTAAACAAGAGATTTTTGCTCCCAAAGGCTGCGGGCATTGCGCCAATACCGGCTACCGCGGATTGACAGGCATTTTTGAAATCATGTTTGTTACCGATTCCATGCGAGCGTTGATCGCCGAAAACGCACCGGCATCGCGCATCTTGGCCGAAGCTCACAACGCCGGTTTTGTGCCATTGCGAAGACAAGGTGCTCGCTTGGTGGCCAAGGGGCTAACCAGTGTGGAAGAAGTCATGCGTGTGACTCAAAATGTTAGTATGACGGCCTCTGCTGCCCCAAATCCCGTTGCTGGATAACATCTTTTCGGATTATACGGTCATGACTTGACCCGGCGTTTCCCCCTCTTAGACTCTGTTTAATGGTCGACCTAGAGGGGGCGGCTACAAAGGGCGCTGCTTGGAATTTCCAAGTATGATATGAAGAGGCTGATCGAACCTAAATCCAGATTCCGCTGGCGGTAAGGTTGGTCATATTTCAGGGGCCAAGGATACTTATGACTTCGACGATTCCCGCATCCGCATCGCCATTTCAGGCCATCGATTCCCAGCTGGAATCAATTTATGCCCCGATTGCCGATGACTTGAGCGCTGTAAGGCAACTATACCAACAGACCATTCTTGAATCCTCTGAACGGCGGCATCTCCATAAAATCCTTGTTGGTCATAAACAAACGGCTGTTTTGTCAGATTTCCATGTTGATATCGTGGAAAACATCAGCCGCCATCTACTCAAAACCGAAGGTAAATGGTATCGCGCCGCGCTTACCGTTCTGGCTGCAGCAAGTTTTGGCGTGCGGGGCACAGAAGTGCATCAGGTGGCCGCTTCCGTCGAATTGGTGCATTTGGCCACGCTGGTACATGACGACATCATCGACAATGCCGAAATGCGCAGAGGGCAGGTTTCGGTCTGCAATGGATGGGGCAACTCTGTCGCGGTTCTACTGGGCGATTTTCTCTTGAGCCGCGCATTTAAACTTCTATTAGCCAGCGGCTCTGTACCGAGTCAGACCGCTCTTACGGTGGCAACCGGTCAAATGTGCCTCGGTGAGATCAAACAGCTGGAGCAGGCGCAGCTGTTTGCCACGACAGAAGAAGAATACCTGGAGATGATCGGACACAAGACAGCCGCTCTTATGGCGGCTGCAACCGCTTCAGGTGGCTACTTGGCCGGTTTGGATGAGAATATCTGTGGCCGGTTGGATCATCTGGGATTTGCCTTAGGGATCGCATTCCAGATTACGGATGATTTGCTCGATTATCGTTCCAACTTGGATACGATGGGGAAAGACGCCGGTGGCGATTTGCGCAACGGCAAAATTACACTACCGCTCATTCATCTATTACGCTGTCAGCCTGAGGTTCGTTCACTGCTTGAGAATGCGGCTGATGATGACTCCGCGTTTGTTGAACGGCTTTGTGTATTAATGCGCGATAATGGATCATATGAATACGCTTTTTCATTGGCACAGCGATACCTGGACGAGGTCCGCGATGATTTAGAAATCCTTCGGGAGCGGGGTGCCGATTCCGGTTGTTTGGAAGCGTTTGGCGCCATGTTGGAATTCATCGTCTCACGCAACAAATAATCCGGAAGAACAATCGTCTCGTAGCCTTTCACATTATTCTGACTATTCTATATGCGGTAATTGTATTTTTATGCTGCACGCCATAGATGTGAGTCGAGTATGTCTGCTTCTTCCGTTTATCTTCGAAACGACACCATCTGTGCGTTGGCTACACCGCCCGGGCGTAGCGCAATCGCCCTGATTCGTATTTCCGGTCCGGATAGTTTTTCAATTGGCCGTCGGCTGTGTGCTTGGAATAAAGATTTTCCAATTACGGACCGCCATGTTTATTTTCAACATCTAATTGATCCACAAAGCCAAGAGATCGTTGACGAAGCCCTTGTGACTTTTTTTAAGGGGCCCCATTCGGCAACGGGCGAGGATGTTGTCGAACTTTCCTGTCATGGAAGCCCGGTTGTTATACGCCGTACACTCGAAATTTGTCATCAACTTGGCGCCCGGGCGGCAGAGGCCGGTGAATTTACATTCCGTGCATTTCGGGCCGGGAGGATTGATCTGGTCGAAGCGGAGGGCATTGCGACACTAATCGAAAGCAGGACCGGCCGCGCCCAACGCTGTGCTTTACGTTCCTTGGAGGGGGATCTTTCAAAAGAACTTACGGCTTTACGGGAGGCAATTGTTGGTGTTGCCATCGAAGTTGAGACACTGATTGAGTTCCCGGATGATGTTCAAGATAAAGAGATCGGCAAAGACCTTTTGCCGCGGCTGGGAAGTCTATTGTGTATGCTGGAACAGCTAAGAAGCCGTACGGTTAGCCGCCGCGTCCTTTCAGAAGGACTCTATGCACCCCTTTTGGGGCGGCCCAATGTCGGCAAATCAAGTCTCTTCAACCGCCTGTTAGGGCGTGAGCGGGCGATTGTTACTCCGCATCCCGGCACAACCCGGGATACAGTGGAAGGCACAATCGAACTTGCCGGACTTCCCATTACTTTGGTCGATACAGCCGGTGTGCGGGATACTGTCGATCCAATCGAACAACTTGGCGTTGGACGAAGTCTGGAGGTCCTTCGCAAAGCCCACCTTGTCATTCTGGTGGGAGAACTTGGGAACGACCCGGATCGATCTGAAACTCAACTCTTGCAGTCTCTGCTTGAACGGGAAGAGATTCCTCCCGTACTGCTTATTGCCAACAAGGCCGATGTTGCGGGGGCGCCACCGGATTTGGCTGTCAATCCATGGCTCACGGCATGGAAAGATATGTGCGCGAGAGGCGGTCGAAATGACTTGCCTAAAATGGAATCTCTAACTATATCCGCGCTACATGAGAATTCCGCTCAGCCTATACTCGATGCGCTTTCTCGATTGGCTGCATCATGTATGCCCGATGAAACTTCGAGTCCTTATGCGCTTACCGACCGCCAACTGGGCCGTCTGGATCAAATAGGTATCCATCTCCACAATGCCGCCCAATATCCCGCGCTTCCGCTTGAGATTGTGAGTGATGAATTGCGAGAGGGGTTGAACTGTCTCAGCGAATTGGATGGTTCCGGTGTTAGGCCCGATTTGTTTGGAGAGATTTTTTCTCAATTCTGTATTGGCAAATGACATCGCCAAGAAATTCATGCACCAAATAACAATGGACGAAATATGTTGAACCGGCCATGATTGGTTGCTAGGAGTTTTACTATGAATGGAGCCATCACTGCGGATACATACGTACAGAGACGTGGGCGCTTGATATCTCAGTTCGATGCTTTGGGCGTCGATGTATTTGTCGTTAGCAATCTGAAGAATGTTCGTTATCTATCCGGTTTTAGCGGGAGTCATGCTGTTTTGGTGCTTGCCGCCTCGGGAGGCACGATTGTATCGGATGGACGTTACCAAGAGCAGATTGCCTCCGAAGTCACCGGCTTGGAAATCGAAATTCAGGGAGACCGCCGCGATTTAGAGACCGTAGTCGATGTTTTGAGTGCCTATACGACCGCTTCATCTTGTGTCGGTTTTGAGTCGGTGCACATGCCGTTTGCCCGCTATGAATCCTTGTCCGAAATGTTGGGAGCCCGCACCCTCGTTTCTTGTCCGGGAGCGATTGAGCAGCTACGCCGTATCAAGGATGAAGGCGAGATTGGACTGGTCCGTAAGGCGTTACAAATCGCTGAACAAAGCATCGAAGCCGCATGTCATGAATTGCGCAGTGGAATGACGGAGCGCGAATTCGCACATAGTATCGAACATCAGATGTGGTTGGCAGGTGCGGAGAAGGAGAGTTTTGAATCTCTTGTTCTTTTTGGTGAGCGCAGTTCGCTCCCTCACGGCAAGCCCGGTAAGCGAGCGCTAAAACCCGGCGACATCGTGCTAATGGATATCGGCTGCGTTGTGGATGGGTATTGCTCCGATATCACCCGTACATGCTTTTATGGCAAGCCGCCCAAAGATTTTCTTGCCGCCTACGATGCCGTTCTTAAGGCTCAAGTTAGTGCTGTCAACGGCCTAAGGGCCGGATTGACCTGCAAAGACGCCGATTCTTTTGCCCGTGATTCTCTTTCCGCGGCCGGGCGTGGTGAGCAATATATCCATAGCACCGGCCATGGAGTCGGTTTGGATATCCATGAAGCGCCCCGTCTTTCGCAATCCAGTACAGAGCGTTTGGCCGCGGGCGAATTGGTCACGGTTGAGCCGGGTGTTTATATTGAAGGGTGGGGAGGTATCCGTATCGAAGATATGGTTGTTGTCCGGGAGCGGGGCAGTGAACGCCTTAATTGCTTATCCACCGATCTTGTTTCGATAGATGCCTCATGACGTGTCGCCGGTTCCGGCAGAGTGGGAGCAAATGGAAACTAAAAAAACGCCCGGAAGTGATATTTCCGGGCGTTTATCATTCTTTTAAAAGTGAGTCGGAGACTGGCTAGGGTTGGCTTACCAGGAACTCTGCACGGCGGTTCTGATACCAAGCCGATTCATCGTGACCGGGATCCAAAGGCTGTTCTTCCCCATAGGATTTAACCTGAACACGGTCGGCATCTACGCCTTCCTGGATGAGGAATTTGCGTACGGATGCTGCTCTGCGTTCACCTAGAGCGAGGTTGTATTCGTTTGTTCCGCGCTCGTCGCAATGACCTTCGATAATCATGAAGTAGGATGGATGGTCCTTCATCCAGCGGGCATTGTTTTGCAGGGGGTGTACCCACTCGGATTTGATGAGGTCGCTGTCATAATCGAAATGAACCCGGTCCACCACGCTGTATTCATATGTGTTATCGACTTCGCTGATATGTGAGGCTCCACCAGGTCCGGGTTCCAGCCTCTCGGGCGGTTCAATATCTTCGAATCCATTCGGATCCCAAGGCTCGGGGGGGATCCCTTCGCCAGGGCCCAATTTTTCTACATGGGCGGTGGCGTTGGCAAAAGGCGGCGCTTCGCCTGTCTTCGTACGCCCTTTGGTTTTGCATCCTGTAAGACTGAAAAGTAAGGCAAAAGCGAACAGGAGCGGAATCTTTCGATGTCGGTTCACTTGCAGCATGATCAAATGATTCTCCTCGCTGATAGCGGTTCTTATATATAGACCGAACGATTGTAGCGCAGAGTCGGTTTCGTTGCGACTGTCTACCGTACATCTCAGAACGTTTGTCCCGCCAGATTCGGTCCATTAAACCGGCAAAATTGCGTATTTTGCCCAAAAAAGAAAAGTGAGGGAGAAGGCTCTCCCTCACTTATTTTTTGTGATTATTTCAATCCGGGCGGCTACCCGTACCAACTCTGGCAGCCAATCCGGGCTTGGTTATTTCTTCTTGGCAACCAAGAAATCAGCGCGGCGGTTCTGCCACCAGCATGATTCTTCATGGCAAAAAGCGATCGGACGCTCTTCGCCGTATGAAATAATATGGATGCGCTCGCCTGCGACGCCCTTTTCAATCAGGAACTTCCGGGCGGCCATCGCACGGCGATCACCAAGTGCCAAGTTGTATTCGTAGGTTCCTCGTTCGTCGCAGTGACCTTCAATGCGCATGATGAATTCAGGATTGTCATTCATGAATTTCGCATTATTGGTCAGACCCTGGAGCCACTCTTTTTTCACAGCCGATTTATCGTAATCGAAATGGATACGCTTCACGACACCCCAAGCACTACCGTACTTATCGATATCTTCCCACTCGATGTCCGACGCTGGACGGCCAGCCAAGTCATCAGACGAAGCCGCCTTTTCGACACTCGTTGCGGCGCCTTCGAGCGGAGCCTTCTTCATTCTTGCACAGCCGCCCAGCACTAATCCTATCGCCAGTGCGACCATTAAATAGCCTGCGTATTGACGCATTTTCATAGATATTTCCTCCTGCCCTCGTTTCAAGAATCCATTAGAAAACCAAGTCTCCGCCGAATTCTGTCACAGGCTCAGATCGTTTTAACGTATATCAACCTTGTAAAATTCGACGCGACGGTTCTTGGCATAAGCCTCTTCGGTCTTGCCGAAATCGAGCGGGAGTTCTTCGCCCCATGACTTGGTCACAATCCGTGAGGCTTTGACACCACCCCGGATTAGATAGTCACGTACGCTATCTGCACGGCGCTCGCCCAATGCGATGTTGTAACTTAAGGTTCCGCGCTCATCGCAATGTCCCTCAAGCAGCACACCCACTTCTGGGTTGTCAAGAAGATATTGCAGATTTTTCTTCAATGCTGCTTCTTGATCAGGGCGGATATTGGATTTATCAAAGTCGAAATAGATCCTTTGTGTCAGTCCAAGTTCACCAAACGGGATCGGGGGTCCGGTGATTTCCGGCCGTGTAGGGGTATCCGGCGGTTTTGGCGCCGGCGTCGCGGTTGGACGTGGTTCCGGTGTCACCACAGGCTCCACCTCTTTCAGTTCCTTTGGCCACCAAGTGCGCGAGTGGGTAATGACACCCTGGTCGAGTCGACCGTTAGTCCAGTCCCGCACATCCTTCGATTGCGCGAAGACAAGAGCCGGTAGCGCCAGCAACGCGCCAATTATGGCTAAGCGGCTAATCGGCTTCGCGACGAATTGTTTGTTCATACGTTTCATTCGTCTACACCATCTAAATAGAATTGTTCTTAATTTCCCTGCAACCCGACATAATTGACTATGAAAGATTCGCCAAGTTCTTTGATTTTAGCAGCAGCGCCGCAGACTCGCAATGCGGCAATCGGGGAATTTTGTGGTCTTTTTACGAATCCGGCGGCTTGCTGCGGATAGCCTATGGGAATAGTGAACTCTCTTCCTCGTCCGTCAGAACGCCCTTGGCGCGAAGCAGGCTCACCAAGGCCAGAAGTTGGTTTTCGATTCGATCCACACGCCCTGTGGCTGCTGGTTTGGCTGGTGTTTCCAGTTTCTGGCCTGTCTGCTCCGCCCCTGCGGAGGGCCCCTTTTGCCTGTCGGCTTCAAAAGACTCCAGCGCCAATTGCCGTGTGTTGTAGGTTTCAAAGAAATCGATAATTCGGCTTTCCTTGAGGTACTTTTTCACGGCCGGCTGGGGAGATAACAGTTTGACTTTTCCACCTGTGTTTAGAGCTTCTTTGGTGTTGGAAAGGACTGCTCTTAACATCCGGCTTCCCAAATACTTCAATTTTTCCAAATCCAAAAGAATATAATAACGTTGGGCATCGAAACTGCGCCGAAACGCCCGTGCCAGATTATCTTCGCTCTTTGTGTCCTCATCCCCGGCGAGCGTTATGATTGTGATGCCGTTAACTGTCTCTTCTGCGATTCGCATCCTTAATAGCCTCCCTGTCTCAGAACGCTTGCCTTCTTCCAAACCGTTCTCGCGAGAATCTGCTCAGTTTGTTTCAAGTAATCCCCCAAGGACTGTCTCAGCCTCAGATTCTTCCAAGACACCTCTATATTGCAATATTGTGATTAACATACCCACTGTACAACGCTGGTCCAGCGCCACACGCCAGAGATGTTTGCGCCGCTCCTTGCCCCGCTCAACGTCAGGTGGGCTTAACAAAGAATGGCGTATTTGACGAAAACTGGCCAATGCCTCAGCCTGATTTGTGAATATTTCGAATAGTCCCTCGATATTGGCCGTCTGAAAGAACTTGCGCACGCTTTTGGCCGGTTTCAGAATCTTGATGATCCCTCCTCCGGCCAAGGCTTCCCGATGGTATTTCAAAATAATGAGCATGGTTTTGCTGTCGATAAAGCGGCAGTTCTCCATATCCAATAGAATCTGCCGGTGTTGACCAAACACGCTCTCACGCAGGGCTTCCTCAAAACGGCGGGAATCCTGAAGCCTCATTTCGCCATCAAGCCTCATGATGGTCACTGGATGGTGATCCTCGATTTCAAAACGCATGGTCTACAAGTCCTGGTTCAATTCTTATTATACGGAACGGATTCGCTTGCGGGAAGCCGCTGGCAGAAAAACACTTGCCTGGCACAAAAGAAAAAAGGGAAGACGGCAAAATACCGTCTCCCCTTTGTTGACGATGAAAGAACGGATAATCCGTCTTATTTGATTTCGACGGTAGCGCCTGCTTCTTCCAGCTGAGCCTTGATCTTCTCGGCTTCGTCTTTGTCGACGCCTTCTTTGACAGTCTTGGGGACATTATCCACCAAGTCTTTGGCTTCTTTAAGGCCGAGGCCTGTGATCGCGCGGACTTCTTTAATGACCTTGATTTTCTGGTTGCCTTGTCCGGCCAGCACAACGGTGAATTCGGTCTGCTCGACTGCTGCCGCGCCACCGCCTTCGGCTCCGGGCATCATACCTCCCATCATTATGGGGGCGGCAGCCGTAACGCCGAATACTTCCTCAAATTCATCGGCCAATTCTTTGGCTTCCATCAAAGTCAAAGCACCGATCTGGTCGATAATGTTCTGGATTTTTTCACTTGCCATTGTTCTCGTAGCTCCTGCTATATCTATGCAATTTATTTTGTTTTTGATTCAGTGCACCGATTTTTTCGATGCGGTTAGGCGCGTATTAGGCGGCCTCTTCCAATTTCTTCTCGTAGGCGCGGAACAATCCTGCCAGCTTCCTCGGTACTCCTTGGATATCGCCGAGCAGATTGCGGGCCGGAGCCTGAATACCACCCAAAATCGCTGCCAGCAGATCCTGCTTGGAGCGCAGTTTGTGCATGGTCTGGACTTGTGCGGTGTCAAGATATTCACTCTCGATCACTGCGGCCTTCAGTTTTACAACCTCATGATCGGAAATGAACGAATTCAGAACCTTTGCCAATGCAATAATGTCTTCAGTTGAGTGCAAAATTGCACTGGGACCGGCCAGATTCTGTTTGAGTCCTTCGGCATACGGTTGGTCATTGATCGCATGTGCGAACAGCCGGTTGCGAATAACTTGCAGCCTTCCGCCTTTTTCACGCAGTTTTTGACGCAGATCAGTAATCTCTTCAACGGTAAGGCCGCGATAATCCAACAGTATAAAACCATTTAGATCGCTGACGATCTCCTTATAACGGTCTGTCAAAGCGAACTTTTCATTCTTTTTCAAGCGGTCTCACCTCCCTTCAGAAAATGTGATGTGAACCTTGAAAATCCCGCCGGGATGAGTTTTCACCGGCGCGATTCGAATTCCACGTATCCGTCTTGCCATGTTCCGTTTTTGTCCGACACACGGCGGTATTGCAGCAACCATTCATTTTGCGTCCGGTTGAGCCGGTAAATAGTGTCATGTGTGACATCCATTCCCAAGGCCTTTTCCGGACTCCACTCCAGCCATTTTGCGATCAATAAGCGATTGAATGCATAGTGGCCTACCCAAAGCAAAGTCTCGATTTCAGCGTTTTGCAGACAAGCCACGGCTTTTTCTCCACGCTGTTCAGAGCCTTTGTAACTGTCTCCCCCCGGAGGTTGGATATTCCATCGGTCGGCTTGCCAGCGTTGCCAGCCACCCGGCCACCGGATGTCCACCTCCTCGACCGTGAAACCTTCCCAATCGCCGAATGCTATTTCGTACATCTCCGGCTGAATCTGGGCCGTAAGTCCGAGCTGATTTCCAACGATTTCCGCTGTTTCTCTTGCACGGCCTGCAGGGCTGCACCACATACTTTGAGGCTTTTCGCTTTGTAAAGCCTGGCCGATTTGCAGGGCTTGCGTTCGGCCCAGAGGCGACAGTGGCGAATTGCGGCGCCCTTGAAGCCGGCGCTGTTGATTCCAGACTGTTTGCCCATGCCGCATGAGGTACAGCGTTTTTAACATTTCCATTAAAAAATCCCCAGCCGGTCTCGACTGGGGATATGTTTGACATCCAAGAGCACACAAGATTGTGTACAAGGTGTAACATCTGCTCCACAGTCTCGGTAGGCCTTGTTGTTTAAGGATACTTCACCTGATTTGGAGAGCATCCGCCTACGGTCTTTGACCGAGTGGTGTTTTCTATGTTCTATTTATATTCGGCGTTCGTTGATCTCCAGTTGATTAAAATCAAGAGCAGGCTTTAAGTCTACTCCATCAAATCAAATCTAGGCCACGCCACGAATGAAATCGCGGATTTGGCCGGGTTCCAGCCGAACACTGGGGCTCATCGTTGAGCAAATGAAGATGCTCTTAAGATAGGTGCCTTTGCTCGCCGACGGGCGGGCTTTGATTAGGGCATCCATAACAACACGAATGTTATCGAGCAGGTTCTCTTCGCTAAATGAAGCCTTGCCCACGGGAACATGAACACCGCCGGCCTTGTCGGCGCGGTATTCAATCTTACCGGCTTTGAACTCTTCCACGGCTTTGGCGATATCTTGAGTCACGGTTCCGGTCTTGGGATTAGGCATGAGACCGCGGGGACCTAAAACGCGGCCGAGCTTACCCACATGACGCATCATGTCGGGGGATGCAATTGCGACATCAAAGTCCAGCCAGCCTTTTTGAATCTCGGCGACTAAATCTTCTGATCCAACCTTGTCTGCTCCTGCATCAACAGCCGCCTTGGCATTATCGCCTTCCGCAAACACAACAACACGGACGGTTTTGCCGGTTCCATGAGGAAGGCTAACTGTGCCGCGGACCTGCTGATCAGCCTGCTTGGTGTCAACGCCCAGATTCGCAATCAATTCCACGGTTTCATCAAACTTGGCTTGAGCGTTCCGCTTAACCATCTCAACAGCTTCGCGCATTTCCAAGAGTTGGTTCTTGGGGACGTTTTCAATGACATTTCTATAACGTTTACTGCGGTGCATGGCGTCCTCTGTATCTTAATCGGTCAATTAGGCCACTTCGATTCCCATCGAACGGGCCGTGCCACGAATCATGCTTTTCGCGGCGTCAATATCGTTTGCATTCAAATCGGCCATCTTCAACTGCGCGATTTCTTCAACCTGCGCATCCGTTACTTTGCCCACTTTATCCCGGTTGGGAATTCCTGAGCCTTTGGCCAAATTCGCAGCTTTGCGGAGCAAGACCGGTGCTGGGGGCGTTTTCGTAATAAAAGTGAACGTCCGGTCCTGATAAACTGTAATAATCGCAGGGATAATCAGACCCGTTTGCTCTTTGGTCCGCTCGTTAAACTGTTTGCAGAAATCCATAATATTGATTCCATGCTGACCCAACGCCGGGCCTACGGGCGGAGCCGGAGTTGCTTGACCGGCCGGACACTGCAATTTGATACTGGCTACTACATTCTTCGGGGGCATCGTACTTATACCTGATTAGTCATCAATTCTAATGAAGAGTCTCATCCCCTATGAACTGAGTTGTTCATTAAGGATGTTAGTCTGTCTTTTCAACCTGGAGGAAGTCCAACTCAACGGGTGTTGACCGGCCCAGAATATCAACCATGACCTTAAGGCGGCCGCGTTCTTCGTTAATCTCGGCAACATAGCCTGAGAAATTGTAAAATGGACCCTCAATAACTTTAACACGCTCACCGATCTCAAACACGATCTTGGGCCGGGGTTTCTCATCTGAGCGCTGCATTTGGCTCATGATCGATTCGACTTCGCTCTCCGAAAGCGGCGCTGGTCGACGAGCCGGTCCGACAAAGCCGGTTACACCGGGCGTGTTTTTTACATAAGCAAATCCCTCATCGGTCTCATCGTCCATCTGAACAATGACATACCCGGGGAAGATTTTTTGTGTAGAGATACTCCGCTTGCCGTCGCGGATTTCGACAACTTCTTCGGTAGGGACCATCACCTGTGCGATGATGTCTTCCATACCATCGACACGGACTTGCTGCTCAAGGCTTGTTTTAACCTTGTTTTCGCATCCCGCGTGAGTATGGACAACATACCAGTGATGAGCCATCTTAGAACTCTCTGATTCTCCAGAAGTTATCGTGAATTTGTAAATGACGGTTTCAAGATTCGCGCTTAAAACATGAATCTCTGAAATACATTAATACAATAATCCCAGAAAGCAGCGTATGCAGCGAAAATGGCGACCGTGATAAGCACGACCACAGACGAATTCTTGATTTCTCCCTTACTCGGCCAACTTACATTTTCCAGCTCTTTGAGGACATCCATGATGCCACCACCTAATTTGGTCTTTTCAAAGGCTGAACCTTCAAGGAACAGAACCAATCGTCTTAATACATTCTCGCCCATTTTAACTACTTTCGCATGCCTTCCGCCCGGATTGTGGGCAAAAAAAACACCCCCTTGGCGAGGGATTTGAAATTAATAGCCGCTGGTCCCCGGCGTGTCAACGGGAGACAAGAAGCAAGAAATAGTACTTTAGCGGAAAACACGTGACAATTCAGGAGACATAATCCCGAATTCGCATTTTTCTTGTCATTATTTGCGGTGAAGGAGTCCTATTGAAAATCAAGCGAAGGAATGCGCCCATCACCACCGCAATGCGGACATTCCTGCGACAGCTGAGTTGTCAAGCTACGCCCTGTGCGCTGACGAGTGATCTGGATAAGGCCGATCTCTGTGAAATCCATAACATCGGAGGCGGTGCGATCTTTGGCCAAGTTGCGCTCAAGTGTGCTTAGTACACGGTCTCTGTCCCGTTTTAGGCGCATATCGATGAAATCGATGACGACAATCCCGCCAATTTGACGTAGGCGGAGTTGGCGCGGGATCTCCTCGGCCGCTTCTAAATTAGTGGCAAGGATCGTTTCTTCATGGCTTTTACCAGCTATATTGCGGCTTGTGTTGACATCAATGGCTGTCAGTGTCTCCATCTCTTCAATAATGATTGTGCCGCCACTGGGCATACGTACCCTTTTGCGGAAGAGTCTCTCCAACTCCTCGCGCAGCTTCATCTCATTCCATATTTCTGTTGCTTTCACTTGACGAAGAGTTCGCGCCCAATGACGACGAGGCGCGATGATTGACAAGAAATCCCGGGCGTTTGAGCCCATCCATGATTCTGTGTAATAGATGCGCTCAATTCCCTGATGGTGATGGTCCCGGAGCGTGCGCTCTACAATCCCCAACTCGTGGTGAAGCAAGCGAATCCCCTCGGTTTGGTTATATTCACGTTTTACGGTTTGCCAAGTTCTTGTCAGATAGGCGATGTCGTCGCTCAATTCGCTTTTTCCACGTGCTTCGGCGGCTGTTCGGAGTATGACAGCTCCTGTTGGCATCTCGATGTCATGGATAATTTTTCGAAGTCGCGCACGCTCATCCGCATCTTGGATCTGTCTTGAAATATGAGAGTCCCGGCCATATGGCATATAAACCGCATATCGTCCGGGGAATGATAATTTTGTTGTTAAGGTCGCGCCCTTATCGCCCCGGGACTCCTTCTCAATCTGCACGATTACCGGATCACCCGTCCGAAAGACCTCTTCAACAGACCGGCGGCCACGTTTCGAACCTCGGAAACGTTCAACCGCCTCATAAGTCACATCGCTCATCGATAAGAAGCCGTGGCGAAGAAGTCCGATATCAACAAATACGGCCTGTAATGTTGGTACAACCTGGGTGACACGCCCCTTGTAAATATTGCCAACGGTTCCGAGTCCTGTTGGAACTTCTTGTTCTACGAAGAAATCAGTTAATTTATGTCCTTTTGTAACTGCGGCCAGGACCATGCCGTTTTGGACACAAAAGCCCATCGCCGTTGTGTATCTGGAATGGACTTTACCCTTTTTTCTCATCATATCTGGTTTATCCCTGTTGTCGTACAAATGCTGAGGTGGATGCGCAATCTCCTACTTATATTGCTCTTCGTCGAATCTTCCAATTATCTCGCCCTCTTTTGTTCCGGCATAGGGTTCGATGCAATGGGAACCTTGAAAGAGACCCCAGCGGATTTACTCTGGCGCTATGAATGGTCCGTGCAGACAATCCCTCTTTGCGATTCTCTCTCTGATCTGCTTTGCGGCGGGCAGCATTTATGCTGCTTCAGCAGAGGGAGAGGGAGTTGTCTCTATAGCCCGTGTCAAATATGAAGGTGGGGGAGATTGGTACAGCGATCCTACCTCGCTGCCGAATCTTCTGGCAGCACTACGTACCCGTTGCGGAATCCCATGCACAGACCGTGAAGCAACTGTCGAATTGGTACCGTCACAGCTGCGCGGTTATCCCCTTCTGTATATGACCGGTCATGGCACAGTTAAACTAAATCCGGTTCATGTCCGTGCTCTTCGCGACCATCTGACCAATGGTGGCTTTCTTTGGGCAGACGATAATTACGGAATGGATAAGAGCTTCAGGGAGCAGATGGCTCGTGTTTTCCCCGATTTGGAATGGAAAGCCCTGCCACAAAACCATCCGATTTTTTCTTGTTTCTATGAGTTTCCTGAAGGAATGCCCAAAATTCATGAGCATGACGGCCTTCCGCCCCAGGCTCTTGGTCTTTTCCTGGGCGATAGGCTGATTTGCCTGTATACATATCAAACGGACATTGGCGATGGTCTTGAAAGCGAGGGGGTGCACCCGCAAGATGACCCAGCCAAGCGCGAATCCGCACTCAGAATGGCGATTAATATTATTGTTTATATTTTGAGTTCATAAAATCACGGGTAATGACTGGATTTGTTCCAGACGGACTCACCAGTATGTATTTATTATGATGGCTGATATTGAACCTACTCCCGATCTTAATGTTCTGATCCGTATGGAGAGCTCGGAAGTCGCACAGGTTTCCATATCTCAGGATAAAGAAGGAACAGTCTATTCAACAACTCTGGATGGCAAGTTGGGTGAACACCTAATTCTTGTCCGGGACCTGCCCCCCCAAAGAATTTTCGATAAGACCATCGACGAAATCATGCATATGGGCACATGCCTGGATGCTGTAGTCACTCGGATTCAGGGCAGAGGCCGGGGTGTCGGCGCCGAACTGAAATTACGATTACGGATCGAAGGTGGTGGAGGTTCCACGGCAATCAACGGCAGTGGGCCTCAGGTTGGTTCCGAGATTGTAAAAGGGGTAGCGATTGTTTCGCTTAAGGGATCTCTGGATGTTGAGAATGTTTCCAAATTAGAGAAGGAAATCCGCAAAGTCTGGGACAATGGAGTGCCTATTGTCCTCGATCTCGATCCAGGCGATAAATTCATTGCCACTGCCGCGCGAGTGCTTACGGATTTGATTGCCCGGTTCCTCAAGCAAGGACAGCCGCGCTTATTCTTAACCGGTCAACATGACCGTATCCGTGAAACTTTTGAACGAGCCAACCTTCTTGATGCGTTTGAGGTGCATCGGAGTGTCAAAGATGTATTTGAAGCGATGCAGCCAAAGATATTGGTGTTCGATTTGGATCCGGCGGTACGCGATGCGGTTGAACATCAGGCAAAGGAACTTGCTATCAAGATTAATAGCTATCCGGGTGCCCGGGATGCCCTGAAACTTGTGCAGAAGAAGAAGCCCAATTTGGTTATGATCGGAATGTCATTAGAAGACGGCGATTCTTTGCAGACGGTTAAGGATATCCGAAATAATCCCCAGTCAGCGCTTATTCCGGTTGCTATACTTGCCGATGATAAGCGCGCCGAGACTGTTCGGTCTTGTATCGATGCCGGGTGCACGGATTATCTGTTAAAACCACTGGGACCCGACGCAATCCTCCGCGCATTTGCCAAAGCGGGGATTGGTGCCGGTAAAGAAGACTAGTACGTTTTTTCCGGCGAAGGCGTCGCTTAATGCCGTTTGGGCTAACAACCGCGAAGGGATATCGTAACCTCTATGGCTGTATCCGCGCCGGTGTCTCCACAAAGTCTCGATCCACGTTCTGAACATCCTGCTTTTATATTCCGTATCGGCTTGATTGTAATTCTTCTAGCCGAAGGAATTCTGCGCACAAATCGCCAGTTTTTTGTTCCCAGTGATGTCTACCTCGTGGGAGCGGGGCTCTATGCCATTGCCCAGGCTATATGGTGGGGATTTGTTGCCTACGGGCAAAAGCCGGGACAATCAAAATCATTAATTACTATAGGTCAGATTCTCGGAATACTTACCGATCTTCTATGGATTTACACGTTTGCCAATCATGTTTATGGAGCCCATCTGCTGTGGTTGATCCTGCTTTTGCCGTGGCTGGCCGTTCTCTCTATAAACCGGATTATTGTTGTTTCCGTATTAGTCTTTGATGCTTTTGCCGGATTGGCGGGATTGGTCGTCATTGTTGCCGGATTGACTTTGCATCAGGTTCGTTATTCGCCGATCGCGTATTTGCTTTACAGCGGCGCTTTTTTGTTGACTTGGTTTTTATGCCGAAAGCGTGTCGAACTTGATCTGTGCGAGGAGGGAATGACCAGCCAGACTCAGTCCAAGCACGATGCGCTCTCCAAACTGGTAAATAGTCTGGCGACAGGGTGTTTGGTTGTCTCCCAACAGGGTGAGGCTCTTTTCTATAATCAAAGGGCTGAAGACCTGCTCGGTACAGACCTTTCCGGCCGGGAAGCGTTGCCGGAATGGCTCAAGCAACCGCCTGCAGACCACGAATGGCGGACACACCGGCAGGGAGCGGATGCTCCCGTGCGGCGTGTTCTTTTCCAGACTTCAACCATCCAATGGACCAGCGATGAGATGGCTACTCTTATCTTTCTGGAAGATGGGGATGCCGGATCTATCCACGGCGATACCGAGGCAAGGCAGGACCGTCTGGCGGCTGTCGGGCAGCTGGCAGCGGGATTGGCTCATGAACTCGGCAACCCGATTGCCATTATCCAGTCATGTGCGACATATCTATCTGACGAATACACCGAGGGCGCCCTAAATGAGGACTTGCAGGTTATTCAGCGTGAGGCAACCCGCTGCCGGGAGATGATTGACCGAATGCTGGCTTTATCGTCAGCTCGCCAGGCCAAGCCCAAAGAGGGAGATCTGCGCGAATCTGTACATCGCGCCATCGACCTGGTCCGGTATAAGGCGGATGGCGTGTCTTTAGAACTTTCGTTGCCTCAAGAACCTGTCCATTATGTCTATGACGATAACCAATTGGTGGCCATCTTAGTGAACCTGCTACTTAATGCCATTTCATCGACAAAGTCTGCTGAAGATCCTGCCGTCAGGTTGGAATTGTACGCCAAAGAAAAGAGCATCCATATCAATGTGAGCGATAATGGTTGTGGAATTGCTCCCGATCAAATCGAACGGGTATTCGATCCTTTCTTTACCAAAAGGGAAGGTGGAACCGGCCTGGGATTGGCCATGGTGCATCAGGTCATAACCGCGTTAGGCGGAATGATTGATGTAGAGAGCCAAGTCGGCAAAGGCACATGCTTTTCGGTTGTCCTTCCATTATCGGACTTTCGCGCCCAGCTTTCTTCTTAAGAGCAGACATCGGCTCAGGGAAACGATTCCGGTCTCGGTTCGTCATTTGCATTCACTTCGATAGAATGCCAAGTCCACTTGCGGCAAATCCCATTTGAATAGGACATGAATAGACAGGCTGATGAGCCGGGCGCTGAAAAGAAATTCCAGACAATCTGAATCAGGATTGAGCGAAATGTTTCTCCGATGGTTGGACTTGGCGATTCGCCTCGTTTTGTTGACGCAACTTGCCACGACGGCGTTGATGTTTACCGGGCGTTTTTCCAATCCGGATGCACATAAAGAAATCCTGGGCGCTTCTCTGGGATTGGTGGCGTTTGCGCTTTTTATCATCCGGCTGGGGCTGGATGGGGAATTCAAAAAGTGGCGTTCGGATTACCTTTTGCCACTTATCTGTTTGGGAGCATGGTGCCTGCTACGCGCCATCACTTCGCCTACGCCCGAGAGTAGGCATGTTGTAACTCTCTTCCTTGGCATCTTGGTTGCGTTTCCTGCTTGGCTGCATCAGATGCAGTCTCCTGCCTTTCGAAGCCTTTTTTCATGGGGAGTGGTGGCTCTTGGCGTACTTATGAGCTGGGGCGCGTTGCTTATGGCAATTTTCAATCTTGATGATTTGCCTCAATTCCTCCGGCTCACACTGACTTCTCATTATCACCGGCAGAGCATTGGCTCATGGCTTGGTCACAATAATGCTTTGGCTGCTTATCTTCTCGTTGCAGTCGTGCATGGATTGGGACTTTGGTGGCGTTACAGACAGAAGGGATGGTCTCTCATACTTCTGGGGATCGTAATCCTGGAGTTATATTTAATTTTACTTTCCGGTTCGCGAGGAGCTTGGCTTGCGAGCGGAGGCGTGGCTCTGATTCTTCTTTACGCTGTCTTTAAGGCCACGGGCGGACAGCTCCGGAAACTGATTTCGCCGCGTGCCGTTGCTGGTCTGGGCATTATCGCAATTGTCCTGATCGGTTTTGTCGCCATACGGACACTTGTTGTGAGTGATGACCTAAAATCAGAAACCGGAATACTATCCCGGTTTGTTGGGTTAAAAGAGACTTTTGCAGGAACGTATCCCCGGGTTTGGTTGTGCTCACTGCTCATGCTCAAAGAAAACCCAATATGGGGAGTAGGTTTTAATGCTTGGCAACTTCGTTACCCGGATATGCAGGGATATTGGTTTACGAATCATCCGGATACTAATTTGGGTTTGCCGGATCCGGGATTGCACACCCAGCGAGCGCATAGCGATCCGCTTCAAACCGCTGCCGAGTTAGGGCTGATCGGTATTGCCATCGGCCTCTGGTTGTTCTTTGTGCATGGGCGGCGTATTTTTGCTTTTTTGAAATCGCAGAATGAATGGGATGTCTTACGTCTGGTGGGATTGGTGGCAACGACCGGAACATTGATTCATTCTCTTCTTTATTTTCCTTTTCACCTGGCTGTATTGTCATGCCTTTTCCTCGCCAATTTGGCATTATTTGCGGTTCGCACGGAACCATCTGCTTTGCCGAAATCCGATATTCGACCTCCCACATGGCTTTCGGCGCTTGCCACCGTTTTGTGCCTCGGTTTTTTGGTGTTCTCTCTTTATGTCTGGTTCGGGCCGTTTAAGGCGGCTGAAAATGAACAAATTCGAATGGCGGAAAGCGCGGGTAAGGCTGTGCGTGTCTGCCTAATGCTCATGGTGGCCGGCTGTGCAAATTTGGGGCTTTTGGCCTTGGTTTCACCCCGCTCAACATCTCGGCAATCGCCTATTCGGACGATGTTCTCAACGCAGCGTTTTGCGGTGTGTGCCTTAGCCGGTTTTCTGTTGTTATCGCTAGGAGGAGCATGGTTTGGCAAAGTTGCTTCGGCGGATTCTCGGAATGGCCGTGCGCGTCAGTACAAGAGTGTCATGAGGAATTCCGAATGGCTTGTGCAACATAACCTCAACACGGCACAAACGATAAGTATTGCGGCAGATATTTTAATCAAAGGTCTCAAACTGCTGCCATGGCATGCGGAAACCGGGCATGCATATTCAGAACTTTGTTATCTCTACGCTTTGGAAATCAGTCCTGCAGGCGATGTACCACAGGCAATTGCCGCATTCCAAGAGGCAATAGATGCCCAAGAACGTTCGATGCAGACGTATGCCTTCTATGAGAAGAATCGAATTACGGCCAAATGCCACCAATTTCTTTACCGCATCTATAAGGATATGGGGACCGCCGATGAAGCCCGCCGGCATTTTGAACAAGCAGAAGAACAGTTTAATAAGGCGATCTATATCTATCCCTATCATTTCGAAATGCTGCTAGAGCAAATCATGCTCTATTTTGAACATGACGAAACTCCGGAGCGATCTTTAGAATTGGCGCAGAGTGCGTATCTGCAATATGCCGCTATTGAACCTAATTTTGCAGAAACATTATATCGGCAGGGAGTTCGGGATTTTGAGAAAGGAAGTTTGACCCGTTCCGATTTTCTGCTCTCCACGGCATACACTTTAGAGCCGAAAAATGAGATGTTCGTCAATTCTCTTATCGACTTCTATATGGTTGTCGGACACGCTGATTTCGCTTTGAATGTGGCTCAAGGCTTTATTCATGATTATCCGGATAAAATGGATATACTTCAAAAAGTATTCCGTCCGCTTATTGCCGGTGGCGATTATGAAAGCACCAAAGTGGGCCTACTGCAGGTGATCGATGGATTGCCCGCCGAATTGTTGGATCAATGGACCACACACAATCCATTGGAACAGGTGGCTTCGATTTATATTGAATCCGCATCGTATGCTCAGGCCGAGGCTTTGTGCGACGCCGCATTGGAAATGACTGAATCGGAATCTGTGCGGGATGCAATTATGAAGTATCGCAACCGGCTCCGTCCGGAAGCGAATTGACGGATAGCCTGCTTACGCATGCGCTATTCCAATTCGAAAATCTAAAAATAACCGGATTACATCCACGTCTTATGCAACGGAATGTTAATCCGGCCATATTGACACAAGGAAGACCATTATGGGGAAGTCATTGAATGTATTGGTTATCGGTACCGGCGGACGTGAACATGCGTTGGCTCGAAAGATAGCTGAATCGAATAGAGCGGGACGAGTGTTTGCTGCACCCGGTAATCCCGGGATGAAGGAATGTGCGGAACTTGTTGATTTGAATACCTCTGATTCCGCTGCCATAACCGCATGGGCCAAAGAGAATTCAATTGATCTAGTTGTCATCGGGCCGGAAGTCCCTTTGGCTGAAGGCTTGGCCGATTCTCTTCGGAAGGCCGGGCTTAGTGTATTCGGTCCAAATGCCGTCGGCGCCGAAATTGAAAGTTCCAAAGCTTTCTCTAAAGAGCTTATGCAGAAATACGATATCCCCACCGCTGAATTTGAACGATGCACGACCCTGGAAGATGCCATCGCCGCGATTGATCGCTTTGCTGCAAAGGGGATGAAAGTCGTTGTTAAGGCCTCGGGACTGGCCGCCGGGAAGGGCGCTGTTGTGACCGACTCATCCGATGAGGCTAAGGCAACGGCTACAGAGATGATGCAGGACCGTATCTTTGGCGCTGCAGGCGATGTGGTTGTGATTGAAGAGCGTATGCAGGGGCCGGAAGTGAGCGTGTTTGCTCTTACCGATGGTACTCATGCCGTGATCTTGCCGCCCGCGCAAGATCATAAGCCTATCGGGGAAGGGGACACCGGCCCCAATACAGGCGGCATGGGCGCTTATTGTCCGGTTCCGATTGTCGATGATGCGCTTCTGCAGGAAATCGTCGATACAGTTATATTGCCTACGATTGCCGCAATGGAAAAAGAAGGCCGTAACTATTGTGGGTGCCTGTATGCCGGATTGATGCTTGTTGACGGTAAGCCCAAAGTCATCGAGTTCAACTGCCGTTTCGGAGATCCAGAAACACAGGCTGTTCTGCCCGCATTCGATGAGGATCTCTTGCCGATTCTGTTGGATTGCGCAGAAGGAAAACTTGGCGGAACGCGTATCCTCCCCGCCGACCGCTCTGCCGCTATGGTCGTCATGGCATCAGGCGGCTATCCCGGTTCCTATGAGAAGGGCAAGGCGATCTCCGGTTTGGACCACTTTGGCACAGAGAACGATCTTTGGGTTGTCCATGCCGGCACCAAACGAGACGGTGATACCTGGCTTACGGCCGGTGGACGTGTCCTTGGTGTGGTTGCCACAAGCGAAACCGGACTGGTTGCAGCCCTGGACCGCGCCTATGAAGGAGTGGCCCGCATCGCATTTGACGGTGCCGTCTTTCGAAAAGATATCGGCTATCGAGTTCGTTCGTAAAAAAAGTGCGGAACTCGCTTATCCGGATGCCACACGGTATGAGTCCAAGAAAGATTTAAATCGGCCTATTGATATCCGTTTTCAATCCGAAGCCTGCAATGCCTGGATCAGAGGCTTGGTGGCATCTTGGCCAGGAGTAATTGCCACATTTCATCAGATGTCTTGCAGCCTAATAGATCGTTCCGTGTCTTTGTGACGGAAAACGCTTGCACAAAGCCGGAAAGCAGACGCAGATAAAATGAACTGGCTGCGGAAGGAATGACCAATAGGAACACGGCTTTGACTTTTACACCGTCCGGTGCGCTGAAGTCGATCCCTTTCTTTTTCAATCCCAACGAAAAAGTGAGGATTCCGCCTTCGCTGGTCCGGGCGTGTGGAAACGCGAGACCGTGGCCTACGGCTGTACTTGATATGGCTTCCCGCCGCAACGCCGTCTCATGTAATGCTTGGCCGTTTTCTACATAGCCTTGCGCTTCCATCAATTGAGCCAGTTCAGCGATGGCATCGTCGCGGGTTTCGGCTTCGAGTTTTGGGAGCATTAATTCTTGAGCGGAGAAACGGAGTAATCCGTGCGTCGGTTTTCCGGGAACGATCTCACGTTGCTTGAGATATTGGGGCAATCCGACTGTTGAATATAAAATCCGTCCGCATATATCGCATTGCTGGATCAAGTAACCATCATCGGCTGCGCGTTGAGCCACGTTTGGAGGAACCGTGCCTCCGCAACCGCCACAGGCTTGATTTTGAATCGGGACTACAACATGGAGGTCGCGTTTTGACAGACGTTGATAGAGGTGCGAGACGCGGTTCGGAAGTTCCTTCATTAATTCGTTGATGGCCTCATCGAGGCCGGTCAGGTCTCTTTGGGGAGAAAGGGCCGCCTGCTCGTTACGTGCTTCGGTGAGTTCTTGGAGTTGGAGTAGATGATTGATCAACCGGGCCATGAAATTACTTTCCCTCTTAAGAATAGAGTTTCTTACAACTAGTTAAGAAAAATTTCGAAATGTAATCAGCAATACAATCAATTTAGAAGCAAATAATACTACAAGCCAATAAGCTATTCTTACGCTATCACATTTTCAACCGCGGAAACACGATTCCTTCTCTTGGCAAAAACGGAGCAGAGCGAATTATTTATACAGTATAACTCATGTTATTGAACTCCGCCTATGTTCAATCAACTTGATGGTTTGCCCTGCCTACGTCAAATCGTCCTCTGAGAGTGAGGAGTGAGTCCCGTCGCAGAAAGGCAGATTGGCCGATTTGCGGCATCCGCACCAAGCGACGGATTTGGCTTCCTCGATTGTTACTTTTATCGGGGCGATTCCCGTGCCTTTATGGCTGCCATCGCAATAAGGCTGATTCTGCGACTTCCCGCAGGCGCAGTACCACCGGTCTCCCGGTTCTTCTTGGCATACATATGGACGTAGTTGCTTTCCGCTCATTTGGGATTCCTTTCTTGATTCACATTGTTAACAGCAACTTTCTAATACGTTGGTTAAAGCTACCATGTTGAAAATCCAGAGCGAAAGACATATGCCCGGCTTTGTTGGTTCCTGAAATCCCGATAACTTTCTGTATGGGCAGGGTGTCAGGATATGATTGTTGCAGTAGCCTGGGCAGAGCGTCTTTTTCCTTGATCCGACAGAAGCTAGGGTTTCATATTATCCTTAGTGTAATACGAATCCGTTGACATGCCGAGCGCCTGCCCGGGATACTTCCCGAACGCGGCGTCAGCCTCTTTAGCAATAGCCTTTTATGATCGTCAGAGTATGCCAGCCGCGTATTTGATGAGCCGGATTATCCGGCCTTCTTACGCTCATTGCTTTGCATTACCCATTGATTTGATTGGGATTGAGGGACATGCACCAATCGAACTTTATTCATCTTCACGTTCATTCGGAGTACAGCCTCCTGGATGGTGCGGCGCGCATCAAAGATTTGGCGCGTACTGCCCGCGAGAAAGGTATGGAGGCCCTTGCCCTGACCGATCACGGCGTAATGTATGGTGCGCTGGAGTTCTATCAGGCCTGTGCCAAAGAGGGCATCAAGCCCATTTTGGGGTGTGAAATCTACACGACACGTGGAGAGACGCCCTGCTCGGATCGAAGCCCCATATTGGATGACGAAGGGAATAAAGATCCGAATGAAAAGGGAACCCACCACCTTGTTCTTTTGGCTAGGGATCTTGAGGGGTATCAAAACCTTATGCGGATTGTGGCTGCGGCCCATCTGGATGGTTTCTATTACAAGCCCCGCGCCGACAAAGATCTTTTGCGCCAATACTCGAAAGGGCTGATTGCCAGCTCCGCGTGCCTGGCCGGAGAGATTCCCTCACATATTTTGCGAGATCGCTACGAAGAGGCGCGTAAGACCGCCCGTGTCTATCAGGAAATTTTTGGTGAGGGGAATTTCTATTTGGAGGTGCAGGCCAATGGCATGGAGGAGCAGAATTTAGTCAACGCCGCCTGCCGTGAAATTGGCCAAGAACTTGGTATCCCCTTATGTGCCAGCAGCGATGTGCATTATTTGAAGCCGGGCGACGCCACGACGCAGGATTTATTGATCTGTATTGGGACGCGCAAACTGCGTGATGATCCTGCACGGCTCAAAATCCATTCCCAAGAACTGTATCTCAAAGACGGCGAAAAGATGCTCCGCCAATTGGAGGGATATGAAGAGGCAATCGATAATACGGTCGAAATTGCCCGCCGGTGTAATGTCGAAATACAAATGGATGCAACCAAAGTCATTATGCCGAACTTTGAGTTGCCTCAAGAAGAAGATGACCATGAAGTCTACCTGCGCAAACTTGTCGACCAAGGCGCAGTCGAACGCTACGGCGAGATCACAACTGAAATACGTGCGCGTTTGGATAAAGAACTCGAAGTCATTGTCGGGCAGAAATTTACCACCTATTTTTTGATCGTCTGGGATTTTATCCGCTATGCCCGGGAGAAAGGAATCTCCGTTGGTCCGGGACGCGGTTCGGCAGCCGGTTCGGTTGTTGCCTACTGTCTCCGGATTACCGATATCGATCCGCTTGAGCATGTTTTGCTGTTCGAGCGTTTTTTGAATCCGGAACGTATCTCCCCGCCTGATATCGATATCGATTTTTCCGATCTACGGCGTGAAGAAGTCATCCGCTATGTCCAAGAAAAATACGGTCATGACCGTGTGGCTCAGATCGCGACGTTCGGCACCATCGGAGCCAAAAACGCCGTGCGGGATATCGGACGGGTTCTGGGACTTCCGGCGGTTGAATGTGACCGTATTGCCAAACTGATCCCGGATACGTTGGGTATTAAACTAGAACAAGCCATTAAAGAGACGCCGGAACTACAAGCCGAACAGCGTAAAGGCGGCGTCTATAAGGACCTTTTTGAACATGCCCTGGCTGTCGAGGGCATGGCCCGCCAGGTTTCCACACACGCCGCGGGTGTAATTATCGCTCCCAAACCACTTACGGCTTACACCCCGCTTATGCGCGGCGCGAACAAGGAATCAGATGTCTCGACGCAATACAGCATGAAGTCTCTTGAGCAACTCGGATTGCTCAAAATGGATTTCTTGGGTTTAAAGAACCTTTCGATTATTGATCGCACGATCAACTTGGTCCGCCAAACGCGTGGAGAGGAAATAAGACTTGAAGCGCTTCCCTTAGACGACCTTCAGACCTATGAACTACTTTCACGGGCCAAGACCAACGGCATTTTCCAGTTGGAATCTACGGGGATGAAAGACATCCTTAAAAAACTTGGTCCTAACCAGTTTTCGGATCTTGTGGCTATTTTGGCGTTGTATCGCCCCGGTCCAATCGGCGCGGGCATGGTGGATGAATTTATCAACCGTAAACACGGCAAAGTCGAAATTACCTATGACCATCCTTCGCTCGAACCGATTCTGAATGAGACCTATGGTATTATCCTGTATCAAGAACAGGTCATGCGCATCGCCAGCGTTATTGCGGGATTCTCGCTGGGACAAGCGGATATCATGCGCCGCGCCATGGGTAAAAAGAACGAAGAACTCCTTAAAAAGATGGAGGCTGAGTTTATACAGGGAGCAAAAACAAAAGAGGTTTCAGTTGAGATTGCGCAAAAACTCTGGAATTTAATTTTCCACTTTGCCGGGTATGGTTTCAATAAATCGCATAGCGCGGCCTATGCCATGGTTACCTATCGAACCGCCTGGCTTAAGGCGCATTATCCCAAAGAATATCTAACCTCATTGCTCACGGCCGATATGGGCGACACCAATAAAATCGTGAAATACATGGCCGACTGCAAAGAGATGGGAATTGTGATACTTCCTCCGGATATCAATCTATCCGGTGAGGATTTTACTCCAACACCGGAGGGAATTCGTTTCGGTTTGGCGGCAATTAAAGGTGTGGGGCATGCGGCGGTGCGTTCGATTCTGGAGGAACGCGATAAAAACAATGAATTCCGCTCGCTTCAAGATTTTTGTGACCGCGCCGAGCCGAATACCCTGAATCGCGGACTGATGGAAGCCATGATCCGTGCCGGTGCTTTTGATTCGCTTAATCACAGCCGAAGAACATTGATTGCCAACTATGAGAATTGCCTGGCCAAGGCGCAGGGCATGTTAAAAGACAAACGTGTAGGGCAATTTTCGCTCTTTGGTGACGCTGCCGATGAACCCGAAGCTATTGTCGATGATTTTAGTGAACTGCCTGAATATGAAGCAGACGCCATCTTAAAAGATGAGAAGGCATTGCTCGGGATTTATTTAACCGGCCATCCGCTGGCGGAATATGCCGAAGAACTGAAACTCTTTGCCAATGCCACCGCTGAATCTCTGCAGGAAGACAATGCCGATCTTCAGAATCTCCGTATCGCCGGAATCATTACTGAAGTAAAAAAACGGATTACCAAAAGCGGCTCCCGCATGGCTATTTGCCAAGTAGAGGATCTGACTGGTGTGATCGAGATTGCCATTATGAGCAATCTTTTGGATGAAAAGTCGGATATCATCATTGAAGATCAAGTCGTTGTGATCGAAGGTGTTGGCAGCCACCGGGGCGACTCGGTTTCGGTACGGGCCGAACGGCTGAGTACGCTTTCGGAAGCCTGGAATAACGTTGTCGATTCGGTGCATGTGCGATTGATCTCCACCGGCTTGAGCGAACAGCAATTGAAGGCTCTGCGCGAGATCATCGAGCAAAATTCCGGCAAGGCCAAACTCTATGTGCATTTGGTGGTAGAGGGATTAGGCGAAGTTGTCATTGAGACGGTATCGGGACTACGAGTCGCACCTTCGCCGCAACTCCGGTCAACTTTAGAAGAACTGTTCGAAGAGAACACGGTAAGTTTTAATGGCATCAAGAACGTGCGAACGGCATAGCGTATCGAATTGCACGTATCCTCAGGCTGTTTTTTTTCGGACCATCGTCTAGATTTTTTGGAATACGCTGGCCAGAAGTTTATCGGTATCGCGGATTTTGCGCACAAGCACACGTACCAGTGAAATCGCAAGGTCCGGCTGGGTTTGCATGATCTGACGCAAGCGGGAGAGATCAATAGGGACAACGATAGTGTCTTCAACAGCCACAACGGTGGCCGAACGCGGCATTTGGTCGATTAGGGCCAGCTCGCCCACGATCTGGTTCTTGCCCAACATGGCCAGCTGTATTTTGCGGCCTTTCCGCTCCATGTAGACCTGAAGTTGTCCTTGCTGTATGAGATAAGCGACCGTTCCCGGATCGCCCTCGCGCATTAAACATTCGCCACGGCGGAAGATGAGTGTCTCAGGTGGTGTTGCCGGATGCCCAGCCATGGTTCGCCTTTCTTCTCCGCCCCATGAAATTTTGTGCGTAACCGGTACTCAAAGTAAAGGGCAAAGAAAGGTCGCACTACCAGAACTCCAGCTTGCCGTTTACGGGCTAATGTGCCTCTCAAAGGCGCTTGATTTGGCTTTTCAGCCCTAATTAGAATTTAAATGGATATAAATTGTTACTTTTCGTTACCCGAAATCCCAACAAGTAGGCTGAAGTTGTGAAATTTGTACGTTACACTTGTTGGTAACGTTTGTTTAGGAGGTGAGGATTATGCTGCTATTTCTCAAGAGGTTGTTAGGCAAGGATGAAATACTCCCCTGCCTACAAACAGGCGATTGCCCCTATGAGTACGATTGCGACTCTGATCGTGATGTTGAGGGGATGCCGTTTATCGAAGGAGATGAGCGAAGCTGTCCGGATTATGGGCATATCTGTCCAAAGTTTATGGAGGATTTCGGGCTTACTGTGGAAGACCTGAATATCCGAGCCGTAATCCATTGTGGCGATGTGATGAAAGAACTTGTTAAAAGTGGGGAAGAGGATCCTGAGGCTATTGAATGCAAAATTTTAATGGAGGAATACGAGAAGTTGATAAATACTTATCCTCAGGAATCGTACCCACAGTACTATTGACCGATGAAAATGCTTGAAATGAAAAGAGGACGGATCGTATGATCCGTCCTCTTTGTGTATTCGAAACCTGCTTTTAAGCCATAAGCGGCATGCGGGCAGGTGATCCGTCTCGTATTATTGAATCCGAGTTCCGGACTTAGTAATCGCCCATTCCGCCGGGAGCGCCGCCGGGAGCCGGTTTTTCATCTTCCGGAATCTCGGTGATAAGCGCTTCGGTGGTGAGCATCAGTCCCGCGATCGAGGACGCATTTTGCAGCGCTGTACGCGTGACTTTTGTCGGATCGATGACACCGGCTTTGACCAGGTCTTCGTATTTATCGGTACCGGCGTTGTAACCGACGCTGCCTTTTTCTTTGCGAACTTGCTCGACAACAACGGAACCTTCTTTGCCTGCATTGTTGGCCAACTGGCGTAGCGGCTCTTCCAACGCACGGTAAATAATCTGAACGCCCAATGCTTGATCGCCTTCGACTTTTAGACCGTCCAAAGCGGACTGAGCACGAAGCAGTGCAACACCACCACCAGGAACAATGCCTTCTTCGACGGCGGCACGGGTGGCATGAAGCGCATCTTCAACGCGGGCTTTCTTTTCTTTCATTTCCGTTTCGGTTGCTGCGCCAACATTGATAACAGCCACACCACCGGCGAGCTTGGCCAGACGTTCCTGGAGCTTCTCGCGATCGTAATCAGATGTGGTTTCGCCGATCTGCTGACGGATCTGATCGATACGGCCTTTGATGTCGGATTTGCTGCCCGCGCCTTCGATAATGGTCGTGTTGTCTTTGTCGACCGTAACGCGTTTGGCTTTGCCGAGATCATCAAGTGTAATGCCGTCCAGTTTGATGCCGAGATCTTCGGAAATGAATTTTCCACCGGTAAGGATGGCGATGTCTTGCATCATGGCCTTCCGGCGGTCGCCAAATCCGGGGGCTTTGACAGCGCAGCATTTCAGCGTGCGGCGGATATTGTTAACAACCAGCGTAGCCAAAGCTTCACCTTCGACATCTTCGGCGATGATCAAGATCGGCTTGCCGGTCTGAGCGATCTTCTCCAGCAAGGGGAGAATATCTTTCATACTTGAGATTTTCTTCTCGTTGATAAGGATGTAGCAGTCTTCCAGTTCGGCTTCCAACGTCTGGGCGTCAGTTGCAAAGTACGGCGATAAATAGCCCTTATCGAACTGCATACCTTCGACAACATCCAGCGTGGTTTCCAGGCCTTTGGCTTCTTCGACGGTAATCACGCCGTCCTTGCCGACCTTTTCCATGGCCTCGGCGATAATGTCGCCGATGGAAGTATCGCTGTTTGCAGAAATTGAAGCGACTTGAGCGATTTCGGCCTGATCTTTGACTTTGCGGGAAAGTGAGCGGAGTTTTTCGGTTACCGTTTCAACGGCGATCTGAATTCCGCGCTGAATGGCCACGGGCGATGAGCCGGCCGTGACGTTCTTTAGGCCTTGACGATAGATGGCTTCGGCCAAAACGGTCGCAGTCGTGGTTCCGTCGCCAGCGATGTCACTGGTCTTGCTGGCAACTTCACGAACCATTTGCGCCCCCATGTTCTCATAGGGGTCCTCGAGAGAAATTTCTTTTGCAACGGTTACACCGTCTTTGGTGATTGTGGGGGAACCCCACTTTTTGTCCAGAACTACGTTGCGGCCTTTGGGGCCGAGTGTCACCTTGACGGCCTTGGAGAGTTTTTCAACTCCACGGAGGATGGCCCCACGGGCTTCCTCGTCGAACTTAAGCTGTTTCGCAGCCATCGATCACGTTCCTCCTCTGAAACGTTATTTTCCTTAGGTAATGGTGGTTCACCTTTTATCGATTCTGCCTAGCCGACGATCGCTAATACATCGTCTTCGCGCATAATCAGGTGTTCTTCACCGTCAATCTTAACTTCGGTTCCACCGTATTTGCTGATGAGCACACGGTCACCCTTCTTGACTTCGAGGGGAATATGCTTTCCACTCTCGTCCTTTTTACCGGGCCCCACGGCCACAATCACTGCTTCTTGCGGTTTTTCCTTGGCGGAGTCGGGAATATAAAGGCTGCCTTGTTTTGCTTCGGCTTCTTCGACTCGTTTTACCAGGATGCGGTCCGCGAGCGGTTTGATTGCCATCGCGGTATCCTCCTTTCACTTGGGCACAAATATATTGTCCTCAGACATACCTTACGCTTCGCAACGGCAGTGCCAGGACCATAGGCATATCCGAGGACTTCTCTAAGTGCTAAAATCTCAGTCTATTACAAAATCGGCGGTATTCGGGTAGCGGCCCGTACGGAGTCGATAGAGCCAAGGTGGCAAAGTCTCAAGGAAGCGCATGTGCCATAATGAATCAGTCGAAAAAGGCAACCGTGCCGTTGAACGGAGGGCTTCATCAGCGGGGCTGAGATTCATGCCTCAGAGCCTCTTCCTCTCCCTTATATTGTATGTTGTCCTAACGATTTCCGGCATTCAGGCGGCCATGGGCCAGACCACGGTTCGTGGTTGGGTGAATGCCGCCGGTCAGCCGGCCAACCGCGTTTTTGTTGGAGTCTATGAAACCGGTGGCCGGATGATTTCTTTTGCCTGGACAGACCAGAATGGGCATTTCAGCCTTACAGGAGTATTGCCCGGGAAGCATCGGCTATCCTTGGAGCCGGAATCGGAACTTTTAATTCCAGCTGAGAGGCCCATCGAACTGCAAAGCGGTGTCAAAGATCCACTAGAGCTGAAACTCACTCTTGAGAGCCGCATCAGCCGTCCTCATCAGGTTGTCGATTTTATAGGTACCGCCGCCGCTGCATCCGGGCACAGCTCGATTCCCGGTGGACAAATCACGATTAAAGCCGACGGATTGCGGCTAGGGCAGATTACGCTCGGCGGAGCGGAATCGTGGGAATTGCGTGATGTGTTGACCCCGCTGGGCACGGTCACTGTAACGGCCTCTGACCGGTTTGGCATCTACCGGCCACAAGAAATTCAGATAGAAGTCTATGCCGGAGAAACTCAATACTCAGCCGATTTGGTCTGTACGTTTCGTTGGTGGAAAGTATCTCTTCTGGCTTTGGTTTTGGCTTTGCCCGCTGTACAGGAATTGGTGCTTCGGCGTTTCCGAAAAAAGCCTAAAGGATTAGAGGAGGCCTCAACGTGCAACTCTTGAGCCTCTTGGTGTTTGGCATTTTTACGCTGATTTTGGCGTATGGAACATTCAAACGTCCAGCTGCGGCGGCCGGATTCATGGCGATTGTCGCTCCGCTTGAAAAACTCTCTTTTTATCGAGGACTCACGATAAAGCCATTTTTAATCATTCTGCCGGGATTCATTTTGGGAGTGGCGGTTTGGTTGCTCTGTAAGGGAAAGAAGCCCCTGCGTCCCACGCTTTTTGAGAAAATCCTTCTTGCGATTCTTGCTGTGAGCCTATTCTCCCTTATCGGTGCTATGGAGCCGATGCGTGGGCTGCGTATGTGGGTACAAATGGGATTTTTGATTGCCATCGCCGCCGCCACCGCCCGCGTGCTTATTGATGAACGCGCGATTCAAACCTACATCCGTTGCTTCTTTGCCGGGGCCGCCGTATCGGTTGCTTATGGCTGCTATCAGCTCGGTGGATTTCTGATCGGATATAACGGTCATCCTCTGCTCGCTCTTGCGCGGTTGAATCCTACATTGCCTCAAATGTTGATCGAACCGGGATCGGTCGTGTTTGGGGGCAATCAACGTATGGTCCGGTTATCTTCCTTCTTCTTCGATTGGAATTTTTATGGAGCCTATCTTGTGGCGGCCGGTGCATTGTTGGTGGCCTACGCCGGAGAAAAAATCCGCAATGATAGGTTCAGCATCTCCTTTGGCATTCCGGGGCTTTATGCCCTTATGGCTATTGGGATTTCTTGGTTTTTAACATTTTCACGTAGCGCCTGGCTTGGCGGGGTAGTTGCGCTATTGGTTTTAATTTGGCATCGAGCAGGTGTGCAAAAAGTCCTTCAGCGTTATTACTCGCTTTTTCTTGCAGTAATTGGGGCGTTGCTTTTCCTAAATATCAATCCCTTCACTTTTATTATGCAACGTTGGGCGGCGGGCCTTGGTGGCAGCGTTTCTACTGTGGAACATGCCACCTATGGTTTGGCCGCAGTGCGGATGATGTTGGATCATCCTATCTTTGGAGTCGGTCTTCATAACTTTGCGCCGGTCTATCAAGCCTTATTTGATCCTAACCAGCCGGGCGCCACTGCTCATTCGAGTTTTCTTTCTCTTGCGGCAGAAGTCGGCTTCGCAGGGCTGGTCTTATATTTATGGTTGTTTTTCGAGACTCTTGGCCGGTTACATGGTTTTCTTTTAGAAACACGCGGACTCCCTTTGAGCAGGTGGCGCGAAATGGGCACTTTGGCGGCGATTTTGGGTGTCGGCGTGGCTTCGGTGTTCTATCATATTTATACGCATGTTTTTATTTGGTCATTGCTGGGGGCGGCATGGGCAATGGGTGAATCCCATCCCAGAGCCGCCGGAACAGAAGCGGCGCCTTCACTGTCAGCGGATTTAATTGTCTAATCTTCTTGACTTCGAAGGAAAAACGTTAAAAGCTAAGGGGAAACATGCTACGCAGATACCCTCTCTTTGCTCTTTATATGCTGATTGTAGGCGCACTCGCGCTCACGTTTACATTCATTCTCACGAATCTTCCGCCCCCCCACGCTGTTGACATACCGCCATGGACGTTTCGGCTTGGCGTAGGAATTTACGCCGCCATGTATGGCTATTGGATTATCGATCTTTTGCTCAGCACAGAACGGCGCGGTGTGTGGCAAATCATAAAGGGCCGTATTGCCATCATGATCGCGCTTACGGTGATCCTTTATGTCTATCCCTGCTACTGGTACGGAACCCTGCCGTGGCCGACATTGTGGTTTGCATTGGCCGGGGGCGTGGCGTTGCCTTCGGTTTTCTTTCTCTATCAAATCAGCGTTTCCCGTATGCACCGCTTATCGCCGGAACAAGCCGAAAATCTGGCTCGTCATAGCAATGAAGCCCGGCGTTTTCTGGAAAGATTCCCTAATGCGGCCATTTATGCATATGGGCTATCGGAAGCGGAAAGCGAACGCATGCATGTTCTGTACCATCACCGCGAGCATTTGCCTGTGGAACAGAAGGCATTTGTCGATTATTGCATGGATATTCCTATCGATAGCAAATTAGGCCGTGTTTTGGGCGGTACCGAAAAGTTGAAATGTTATCTTTGTGTTGAACAAGGCGAAGGTGCGCTGGTCTCGATTCTGCCGGCCACCAATATCGGATATGTTTTGGATGCCGGTTATACTGAAAGCGTCTTGGAAGATGCATATACGGATGCGCTCGATCAAGGCGCCAGCTGGCCGATATTGGGTGAGCGGCCGCTTCCCATCCATTCTTTTTCAGGACGTGCCTATAAAATTCGTTAAGTGGAGTGACAATGTCTCTAAATTCAAATCCATCCAGTCCACGATTAACGCGCAGTTTGATTGCGGCCATGTTTTTAGTATTGACCGCCGGTTCAACTTCCGCCGCCGGTTTGACAATTTATGCCACGGGTATGATGCGCGGAACTCTGGAAAAATGTGGTTGTCTTTCCAAACAAACCGGGGGCGTAGAGCCACTCGCAGGTTACTTGGCAAAACAGCAAAAGGACCAGTCCGATTATATTCTTGTTGATATCGGCGGATTTCTGACATTAAGCCGAAACACGACAGAAGAGGCTATTGATGAGATGTATATCCGAGCGATGTCTACGCTCGGATATACCGCCGTCGGTTTGGGGCGGCAGGAGATGATGACTCCCCCTGAACGTCTGTTGCCATTATTGGAATTAGCGGAGTTTCCCATTGTCGCTGCAAACTTGAAACTTAAAGACAGCACACTAAAAGCGCCCTGGCAATCTTCGGTAGTGATTGAGCGGGCGGGAAAAAAGATCGCGATTACCGGCGTGGCGCCGGCGTTGCCTCCAATTGCCAATCGTGAACAGTATTATGAAGCCGAATCATTAAAAAACTGGCCGGTAGAGCGGCTCCAAGAAGCAGTAGGCCAGCCGGTGGATTTGATTGTCTTGTTGGCCTATGAACCCTATAAGACGGTGGAAGATTGGTTGAGTCAGAAAGCGGCGAATTTTGAAACGCCTATCGTAGTGTTTACGCAAACCTGGACAAAACTATCCGCCAATTTTGGACGTCATACGGCTGTTTGCCTACGTTCGGCGAAATATCTGAACCGTGCGGATATCGATTTTGAAAAGGAAAATCCGGTTTTCAATAACGGCCTGGTTTCTCTCGATCCATCCAAGTACAACGACCAGGATATGCATGCCTTGCTGGATTCCTTCTATTTGGAGTTTGAAGAAAAACTCGGTCCGGATGCGAAAATCGCTCCATTGTCCGATCTCTCCGAAGAAATACAGGAAGGCAACGGGTACGCGGGGGCGGAATCATGTATTGCTTGTCATGAACCGGAATACCAACAATGGCATGTCACACGCCATAAGCGTGCTTTTTTAACCCTTTTAAACCGGCAAAGGTTTTTCGATCCGCAATGCGTTGGATGCCATACAACCGGTTATGGACATCCCAAGGGATTCTCCCGTTATACGGTCACTCCGCAGTTGGAAGGAGTGCAGTGCGAGAGCTGCCACGGGCCCAGTAAATTACATAATGAAAAGCCGGAAGAATTTCCGCTGCGTACTGATCTGGGGAAAGAGTTCTGCGCGCGTTGTCATAACAAGGAACACGATCCCACATTCGATGCCCGTTATTTAAAGGCCTGGACAGAAGTTGCCCACAAACCGGGCGCCCAACCACCCGACGTTCCCGCCGTACAACCCGTGGCTGATCCCAGGTACATCATCCCAGGCGGTTCCGGTGAAACGCAGACAAGCGCTCCCCGTGCCGTGCCCAGGTGACCTGCCGGTAAATGCGCATAAGAGAATCCGCTGTCTTTTTACAAATTGCGTTTACTGATTTATAGATGTCCGGAGAGTTTAGCCTTTTCATGGTTGCTCTTTGGAAATCCCATGCGTAGAATAATTGCAGGTTAACTAGTCTTCCGAGAGCCGATTGCTAACGGCAGTATTTCTCGGGAGTAGAATCTCTGCTTGTATGAATTCTGCTTAACGTAGCAGAAGAGGGCGGCGCGATATGAGATACAGACATGCTTTTGGTTTTACACTTATCGAACTGCTTATTGTTGTGGCCATTATCGGAATCTTGGCGGCGATTGCGGTGCCCAACTTTTTGAATGCTCGTATTAGGGCCAAAGCAGCCCGCTCCATGAGCGACCTTAAAATGCTCTATAATCTCAATATCACGCGCCATTTGGATAATAATAAATGGATGCAGGATGGAAATGACGCCGGATTCGGTCCCGACGAAGACTGCGCGCTTAAAGGGACATTCTTTGGTGTCGATTGCGCCCGGGCGGCTATCAAGGGATGCTACGATCCCTATCATGACGGCCGGGTTTATGCACTGCTGACTTCACCTATCGCCTATATGAATTCCATTCCCATCGATCCGTTTGCCAATGGATTGTTCTACGCTTACGGAACCAGCGATTGCCCCAATACACCCAATGGTTCCATGTGGGCGTTTATGGCTACAGGACCTGATGGCGATGAGTTGGATGTTAATTACGGTGGCGGTATGTCAATTGCCTATCGTCCCTCCAATGGTCTTGTTTCCGACGGTGATATATGGATTGCCTACGATTTAGGCCGTTCAAATACACATACCAACTTTCGTTTGGCATTCGGCAACATGATGAACTCGTTTTATTAAGTCAATTGGATTGTCTCTTGTTGACTTAGTTCATTTTAAACGATGCTTCAAATGTTATAGCCTGACGAAGTTAACTTCTTCGCCAATTCTTCATCTACGGGCCAGTCCATAAGCGTTTCGGATTGTTGAGTTACTTCACAGAGTTTTTGTTCTACCAGCAAGCGGAAATCCTCCCGCATCCCTCCATTAATGTCCTTGGGAATATAAATCGGCTCGCCTTGCACAACGGCCGTTTTTGTGAATGGCGCAGGCACGATTAGGCGATCCCAAGATTGAACACGCATTGCGCGTTTGGGAGTCGCACCCGCAGGAACAATCGGCGCACCGGATAAACTGGCGATTTCAATCGGACCTGCCTGCATTTGGTAGCATGGTCCGCGTGGCCCATCCGGTGTCATGACGATACTTTTGCCCTGTTCCAGGAGTTTGAGCAAATCGCGGACGGATTGCAGTTGCCCGCGTGAAGAGGAACCCCTGACTGCTTCCAAGCCGATTCGTTGCACCGTGTCTGCAATCAATTGGCCATCCCGGCTGCGGCTTATGATTACCGCCAAGTTTCTGCCGATAGCACATACACTGCCTTGCAGGATGCGGTTGTGCCATATAACGATTATGCATGGCCCGGTTTGAGCGATGCGGGCGGCATAGTCTTCATTGGCGAACCATAGACGTTGAGTTCGGTAAAGCGTTTTAAGGTATCCCGCCGCCAAGATGGGAATGTTTTTTTGCCAAAATGGACCGTTCAGTTTCATGACGCCAGGTTATCGCCGGTTTGACATTTCACGGGCCGCCTCGCGGTCCAAGTCGCGCCGTTTAATTGTCTCGCGTTTATCATGCAGTCGTTTTCCACGCGCAAGTCCCAAATCGACTTTCACCCGCCCGTTTATGAAATACACTTTCAATGGAACGACCGTGAGGCCCTTTTCGGTGATGCGGCCAAGCAGCCTGTTGATTTCACGGCGGTGCAAAAGCAGTTTTCGCTGACGCATCGGTTCGTGATTCATGATATTTGCCGGATCGTAAGGACTAATATGGCAGTTCATCAAGTATAATTCCGAGCGTATCGGCGTGGCGTAGCTATCGGTTAAATTGCATTTTCCTGCACGCAACGATTTGACTTCTGAGCCAACAAGGACGATTCCGGCTTGAAGCGTCTCTAAAATCTCATATTTAAAACGGGCTGTACGGTTACTGGCGACCAGCTTGTAGCCGTCCGCTCCCATTTCTTCCTGCTTATTTTTCTTTTTCTTGCCGCCTTTAACCATGATTCTATACCACCGAGGCCCGTTTGTAGAAAAAGAAAGCTGTGGCAAACGCCGCCAAATTCGGAATCCACAAAGAAATCATGGGGGGCAGACTGCCATTTTTGGCCAAAGCCTGTCCGACCATGAGCAAAGCGTAATAAGAAAACACCACGAGAAGTGTAAACAACACGATAGCCCCTTTTTTGCCTTTACGGGTCATGATTCCCAATGGAGCAGCCACCGCGGCCATTGCAATAACCGAGAAGGGAAGGGAAATGCGGGATGCTCTTTCAATGTCGAACTCTTTAAGTCTCCTCTCCATATTCTTGAGGATTTTGTTTTGTTCATTGGTGCGATTTGGGTGGCTGCTGAGTTCCTGAATCTGATGGACCTGTTCTTTTCTGCTTTTGGCGAGTTCCCATGGCAGCATATCGGCGAAATCCGATGTTCCTTTAAAGACATCATCAACAATGCCGCTAACGTTTAAACTCCAATGCATGGTTGAGAATTTTGCCACCATATCTTCAAATTGATAGTTATATGTATCGTTCTTGCCGCGTGGGGCATTGGGATCTTTAACACATTGATTGGGATGCAGGCCGCGTAGCGTGGATTCATACATATGCCAGAATCCATTTTCCATATCCAGAACCAAACGGGATTGGGCGCGGTCCATGTTAAATGATGCATCCGGGGCCGCAATCACAAATCCTATATAGTTCCTGTCCTTGGGCAATTCAAATATCTGTACACGTTTCATTAATTTGGCATCGCGGTCAACTTCTTTAGTCATTAAGGCGTAACCGCCGCCAATCTTTTGAAACTGTCCCGGCTTGATCCCGGCGGAAATGGTCTGTTCAAGCACCTTGGCGACGACGCTTGAGGAGTATTTGACCGACATGGGAGCAACGACGTGTGTCCAATACAAAAGAATGAGGGTCAAAAAGCCTCCCAGGATCAAGGCCGGGGCGATGATTCGTCCCAAGGTAATCCCACCTGCCATCATGGCGGTAATTTCCCGTTCCTCCGCAAGCCGTCCGTAAACCAGGAGCGTGGCCATAACAAACGAGACCGGAATGCTCAAGACACCGATATTCGGAATTATCGCCATAAACAAAGGCGCCCCTTGGACAAAAGTCGACCAGTTCTCGACAAGCTGACGTGTGAATTCAAACAGAATTTGCAGGAGGAAAATGAATGTGCATAGCATTGACGCTTCCGTGAGCGTCGGCATCATCTCCCGCCATATGTACCGGTCAATTAAACGAATCATCACATTCAATTGTCTTGCGGGAATGATTCCCGGTTATGCCTCAGACTTTCAATTAATTTGCCGAATTGATGCGGCAACCGACTCCAGAACCGGGATAAACTGATAGGCCAATTCCGTAAGAGTTTTAAAATAGGTTTGATACTTTTTCAAACGAATGCCGGTCTGAGAAGGGTCTTCCTTCTGCGAAAAGTAGTATGTGGCTGAAAAAAGAGCTTGCTCCAAGGCGATTTTGACTGTCGGATTCTTGTACAAGGCCCGAAAACGGTCCTCCATCTCAATCCACTGAGGCAGATCATAAATACCTGGCCCGCGTCGTAATTCCGTTTCCAGTGCGGCCGAATCATTCAAAGCCGATTCCGATTCCTCGGCGTGAGTGACGAGCTCGGCTGCCATCTGCTCGATGGCATCCGCGAAATCCGCATATCCTTCTTGAGGAGTTTGCGGACGAAGAAGAGCCAAGGCGGATTGAGGTGTCCTAAAATTACCTTCGTCAGCGCTTGCCGTTGTAGTTAGAGCATCCGCCAAGGTCATGAGTTTGGTGCCCGGGATATATGCTCCTCCCTCAGTGGCATCAATGACGCGGCGGGATGTCGCTGAGAAGCATTCCTGCAAAGTGCGGATATAAAGCGCCATGATTTGAGATGTCGGCACCTTTCCACCATCCACCCCCGGCACCCACACGATGTTCTCTTCTAATGGCTCCTGAGTTGCCGCATGAGGACCAAGAAGTGCTTTTTGAGTTCCTTCGCCCACCGGACCTAATTTGCGTGGCAATGCCGTTCCCGATGCGTGAGTCGCTCCACCTTCGCGGGGGAATGCCAAGTCCATTCCCATCAAAATGACCGGATTTGCATCGAGCATTTCCAAGATCATCCACCCCGCTTGCGCTACCGATCCGCCCTTATCATAAAGTCCCCAAGGTCCAGCTTTTTCATCAAACCAACGAGTAGTGATGGATTTTTCCAGATTGAGGATCAATTTCCGCCAGGGAACGAGTTGAGTGACAGCCGGGAAGACTTCCGGATCGAATGCCAAGATTGGAGATTCACCGGGGGGGACTGCTGCGAAATCCAGCCCCTGGAAATGGTTTGCCTCCAATTCGGTAGGATCGGAGGCGATAACGATGTGCGGATGTATGCCGTGCGAGGCAAGCACGCGGTAGGCCGTGTCCACGCAGACGATTAGCACCCGGTCACGGACATCGGCCAGAAGAGCCAGATTCTTATTCAGCGAAGGCCCTGCCCCGACAAGAATGCCCGGTCTGTTTTTCCAGAGCCCTTTGGCCAAACGCAGGCCCGGTTGCCCTAACATTGCCGGGAGATTCTTCCAGACATTGTATTGCAGCTGTGGCCCATAGCGGGCCATGTAATTGAATTCAGTCGTTGTTTGTCGGAGCGTGCCTTTCAGTATCTCCGCAACGTCCCGGTAATAGTCCGAAGCTAGTTGTACCGATCCCCGGCTTTCGATTATCGTGAAACTGGAACTCATAATTCCGGGCAAGACGCGTTTTAAAGCCGATTTAAGACCGGGTAAATCATCGCCGATGACCCAATGCACACGCATATCCGATAAAAGGCTTGAAAATGGGATGGTCTCTAGGGCGGCCAAGAAGATCTGGGGATCACGCTCAACGATGAGCATGTCAAAATATCTATCCCGGTAGCGGGTCCATGCCGCGTATATGTCGTAACCGAGCCCCATGCCAAAGAAGAGGGGTACGGTTACCGATGTTTTGCCGATTGGTTCCACTGCCCGTTCCGATTCGCGTTGCGGATCATGGCGGCTATGAAGAGCGATAGGCAACCCCTGTTTCTTGGCTACTTCTAAATTGGGAACGCCCGAGCGTGCCATGACACGCCGGTAATGTTCCCTATCGATCTCGATCTGGGAAATCCGTTCATATAATTCCGGCCTATGTTGCTCGAGGCAGGCCAGATTGTCATCAAGTATGGCAACCATAGAATATTCGCAATCAGGGTGTATCCGGCATAGATTGAGTAAACCAATCTATCGCCGATTGTTGTACACCGTCACCATTCCCACACCGTATTGAAGTATGTGTTAAGGGAATTACGAACGTTCCGCAATCGTGGAGCGTATCGCTTGAACTTCCCCGCTTGCGGCATTCCCCAATAAACGCAGGTCGGTACCCACACCCACAAAACGCATTCCCCGGTGTAGCATGTCCTCGGCATCCTGCACACTTGGGATATGGATTCCCGGGGCTACACCACACTCATTGCATGCAGAGACAATTTCCTTAAGAGCCTGAGTCATTTGTGGGTGGTGCAATTCGCCAGGGCAGCCCAGATTGACAGATAAATCTGTGGGGCCAACCAAAACAGCGTCCACTCCTTTAACCGAAACGATTTCCCGCACATTTTCAACTCCGAGTTTCGTTTCGATCTGCACTGCTAAGAAAGTCTCTTTATTCATCTTCCGGAAGAAATCCGGAGACTCGGTGACATAACCGGTGTGTGCTCCTTTTAATGCCGCGCCGCGAATGCCCTCGGGAGGATATTTCATTGCGGCAGCCAAATTTTCGGCATCCTGTCCATGTTCCACCCGGGGAACGATGATTCCCGCAGCTCCCAGGTCGAGCGCACGGGCCAAATGCACATAATCATGCCCCGGTGCACGGGCCAAGACCGGCAATTTGTAGGCACGGGCCGTAAAGCAGATGTCAGTGAAAGTACTCAGCTCATAGGCGCTGTGCTCCATATCCACCATGAGAAAATCGTAACCTGCTTCGGCCATGACATGCACAACCGCTGGGTTGCGAACCAAAACGAGCATGGTGCCGATGGCTGCTTGCCCCTTTTTCAATTTGGCTTTCAAGGTGTTCTTTAGGGGCGCCATTTCATGCGGCCTCCTCGGTGGGCCTTCGATGTTTGGCCGATTTTGTGGCCAGGTCCATAATCTTCTCTTGGGTTGCATCTTGCCGGGAGAGCTCTCCTACCAGGCTGCCTTCGCTCATCACCAAAATGCGGTCGCTCATCCCCAGAACTTCCGGAAGTTCCGAAGAAATCATCAGAATGGCTGCTCCTTTTTTTAGCAGTTCATTCATGAGCAGGTAGATTTCTCGTTTCGCGCCAACATCGATACCGCGTGTTGGTTCATCGAAGATAATCAGCTTGGCGTTCGCCAAGAGCCATTTGGCCAGAACAACCTTCTGCTGGTTCCCGCCGGAGAGGTTTTGTACCAGTTCTTCGCCAGATGGCGCCTTGATGCGCAGATCTTGCATATACTTTTCGGTGATTTCGCGTTCTTGTTTGCCGCGTACGAAAAGAAAACGGCAGAAGTCAGTCAGTTTTGCCAGAGTAACATTCTCCCGCAGTCGCATTCCCAAAATGAGACCTTGGTTTTTTCGGTCTTCGGTCAGCAGGACGATTCCTCGATCAATTGCCTCTCGCGGACTTTGAATACGGACCTCTTGGTCTTCCAGAAAGATGGCGCCACTGTCCGGCCGGTCAGCGCCAAAAATCATGCGGGCCACTTCGGTGCGCCCCGCACCAACCAATCCGGTCATTGCTACGACCTCTCCGGCACGAACGTTGAATGAGACATCTTGTACAAAGCCTCTTCCTAAGCCTTCCACACGTAAGACTTCCGAGCCGGGCTGGATTTCGACCTTGGGATACTCATCGGTCAGCTTCCGGCCAACCATCATCTCGATGATATCTTCTCGCTGCAGATCTTTGACATCTTGTGTTGCAATCCACTCGCCATCGCGCAGCACGGTTACACGGTCGCAAACCTCAAAGATTTCCTCTAACCGGTGAGAAATATAAATGATGGCTACACCTTGCTGTTTCAGGGTATGAATGAGTGTGAATAGATTCTCCAATTCGTGCAGGGTCAATGTCGCGCTGGGTTCATCCATCGCAATGATTTTGGCATCCATGGATAGAGCTTTGGCGATTTCTACCATTTGCTGCTGGGCCACCGATAGATCAGCCACCGGCCGGTCCAAATCCAAAGTCATGCCCAAGCCTTCCAGCAGCCGGGCAGATTCCTGTTTTTCTCGGCGGAAATTGACAAAACCGAACTTGGCCGGTTCACGGCCTAAGAAGATATTTTCTGCCGCACCCAGCTGTGGGACGAGATTGAACTCTTGATAAATAACAGATATCCCCAGTTCTTGGGCTCGATGTGGAGAGTCGATCGTGACCTCTTCACCCCGGATCAGAATCGCGCCTTTATCTTTGGGTTCGGCACCGGCTAGGATTTTCATGAGCGTGCTTTTACCGGCCCCATTTTCACCTACGAGGGCATGGCATTCGCCTTCGCGCACATCCAGGCGTACTTTTGAAAGGGCCTGCACGCCCGGGTAGGCCTTGGATACATCACGCATTTCGAGATAGGGGGCATTTGACATCCTGCATCACTCCTTTGGGAATGCGGGATCAGGCTACCAGAGTCTCATGACAGCGGCCAGAAATTTGTTTCAATTCGGGCATGTTAGAAATGAGTTTGGATTATCAGGCGGATTCGATAGAGGGGAGGAGTATCTGGCGTTTTGATTTTCCCCCATCCGTTCCAAAGGGACAAAAAACCAGGGCGGTGTTCGCGATTGATTACACTTTCTGCTAGCCATTCACTACCGCTGAGATTCCACCATGCTAACTTTAATAGTCTATGTTTTTGCCTGTTGGAGGGGAAGCAATTATAATTAGAGTAATTGCTCCCCGCCACCCGTCGTTGCGAAGACTCTCGCAGTAGATGTGGCATCTGATTTTGTGAGGGTGTCTCAGTGACCTGGGGGGTTCCATAATCCGGTATAAAGAACGGTCTGTGCAAAGGCCTTTCGGTCAATCCTAGTTTTATGCACAGCGCCGAATTGAGGTTATTCATCATGGTTAAATATGTGTATTTCTTCGGGGATGGCAAAGCCGAAGGCTCTGCCAAACAGAAGAACTTATTGGGCGGAAAGGGCGCGAACTTGGCCGAAATGACAAATATTGGCCTGCCTGTTCCCGCCGGTTTCACGATTTCTACTGAGGTTTGTACGTATTACTACGAGCACGGTAAGAAGTATCCCAAAACGCTTGAAGCGGAAGTTAAAGCCGCAATGAAGAAAACCGAGAAGGTGATGGGAGCCCGCTTTGGCGATCCCAAAAACCCCCTTCTGGTTTCGGCCCGCTCAGGCGCACGTGTTTCGATGCCGGGTATGATGGACACGGTTTTGAACATCGGTCTGAACGATGAAACCATTAAAGGCTTCATCGAAGCCACCGGCAGTGAGCGTGCAGGTTGGGACAGCTATCGCCGTTTTGTCCAGATGTATGGCGACGTTGTGATGGGACTCAAACCCGAGTCCAGCGAAGAGCATGACCCATTTGAAGAGGTTATGGATAAACTCAAAGCCAAGGCCAAGGTGAAAGAAGATACCGATCTTTCTATCGATGACCTAAAAGAACTGGTAAAGCAGTTTAAGGCGATGATTAAGCGCAAACTGAAAGTGGACTTCCCGGAAGATCCCTGGGAGCAGCTTTGGGGCGCGATTAACGCCGTCTTCGGTTCTTGGGATATCCCCCGCGCGATTCAGTACCGCCGTTTGAATGGTATTCCTGACGATTGGGGAACCGCGGTCAATATCTGCTCCATGGTCTTTGGAAACATGGGCGACGATTCCGCTACGGGTGTTGCTTTCACGCGCGACCCATCGACAGGTGAAGACGCCTTCTATGGCGAATATCTTGTCAACGCCCAAGGCGAAGACGTTGTCGCCGGTATTCGTACTCCGCAGCCGGTTAACGAAGTTACGAAAAAGAAGACCGGTTCGGATCTTCCCTCGCTCGAAAAAGCGATGCCCAAGAGCTACAAAGAACTTATTCGCATCCGCAATATCCTGGAGAAACACTACGGGGATATGCAGGATATCGAATTCACGATTCAAAAGGGACGTCTTTGGATGCTCCAAACCCGTTCCGGTAAACGTACCGGCTTCTCGGCCGTACGCGTCGCCGTGGATATGGTCGACCAGAAACTTTGCACTCAAGAAGATGCTGTTGCGCGGCTGGATCCGGAAGGATTGATTCAGTTGCTGGCTCCCATTTTTGAGCCGAAAGCGCGTGCCGCTGCTCAGAAATCAGGCAAAGTGTTGGCCAAAGGCCTGAATGCCGGTCCGGGTGCTGCCTGCGGCAAGGCTACCTTCTCTGCCGAAGTGGCCGAAGCGCGTGCCTCCAAAGGCGAGCGTGTTATTCTGATCCGCATTGAGACTTCTCCTGAAGACATTAAAGGCATGGCTGTTGCTCAGGGTATCTTGACCGCTCGCGGCGGTATGACCAGTCACGCCGCTGTTGTTGCCCGCGGAATGGGTAAACCCTGCGTTGCCGGATGCGGCTCACTCAGCATTGATTACAAAACCAAGAAGATGGTTGTTGCCGGCAAGACGATCAAAGAAGGTGACTTTGTTTCGATTGATGGCACCACCGGTGAAGTTATTATCGGCGAACTGCCCACAGTCGATAGCGAAGTTCTCCAGGTCCTGCGCGGCAAGATGAAGCCTGCCAAGTCCAAACTTTATCAGCAATATTTCAAACTGATGTCCTGGTCCGACAAGTTCCGTACGATTGGTGTCCGCACCAATGCCGATACGCCTGTCGATTCAGCCGTGGCTCGTGCCTTTGGTGCTGAGGGCATCGGACTTTGCCGCACCGAGCATATGTTCTTTGAAGGCACACGTATTGATGCAATGCGTGAAATGATCCTGGCCGAGGATGTGGCTGGCCGTGAAAAGGCGCTTAAGAAGCTCCTCACACATCAGCGCAAAGATTTTGAAGGCATCTTCAAAGCCATGAATGGACTTCCGGTTACGATCCGCCTCTTGGATCCCCCGTTGCATGAGTTCGTTCCGCATGAAGATAAGCAACAAAAAGAACTCGCCAAAAAACTGGGTATTCCCGTTGCCAAACTCAAGGCCCGCGTGGATTCATTACATGAAATGAACCCCATGCTCGGCCACCGTGGTTGCCGTTTGGGGTGCACCTACCCTGAAATCACCCGGATGCAGGCCCGCGCCATCTTTGAAGCCGCAGCCAACTGCGCGAAGAAGAAGATCAAGGCTCTGCCCGAAGTCATGGTTCCGCTGGTAGGCACAGTTAAAGAGTTGGACAACCAAAAAGCCATCATCAACGCCGTGGCTGAGGAAGTCAAACAGGAAAAGAAACTGCGCAAGCTCGACTACATGGTCGGTACGATGATCGAGATTCCGCGTGCCGCGTTAACCGCCGATAAGGTGGCTGCCTCGGCCGAATTCTTCTCCTTTGGTACCAATGACTTGACTCAGATGACATTCGGTTACAGCCGTGACGATGCCGGTGGATTTATTCCGTTCTACATCGACAAGAAAATCCTTCCGGATGATCCGTTCCAACGTTTGGACCAGGAAGGTGTTGGCCAGTTGGTCGATATCGGTATCCAAAAGGGTCGTTCCACCCGCAAGAACCTCAAAGTCGGTATCTGCGGCGAGCATGGCGGCGAGCCGAGCTCCGTTAAATTCTGCCATCGCGTAGGTATGAATTACGTTTCTTGCTCCCCGTATCGTGTCCCCGTGGCTCGTTTGGCCGCTGCACAGGCTGGCATTGAGGACAAAAGAGCAGCGAAACCGAAGAAGAAATAACTCCTTCGTTTCGTTCTGTTAGGTTGATTATTTCCGCGCCCGGAGGTCCGCCCCCGGGCGCGGTTGGTTTTTGGGGGAAAATCTTCTGCCTTATCTATTAAGGGTGCCTTTTGCATGATTGGAAATAACATCTATTCAATGGAAGATGCTTCTGTTATGGTTCGTTTATATGAATAAACTGTGGATGCGGAGTCAGCGGGAAATGAGTGCTCCAAGAAAAGCCCGAAGAGAATTTGAACGAAATGTTTTCATCAATTGCCCTTTTGATGAGGAATATAAGTCTATTCTGCGGCCGCTACTCTTTACTGTGATCTATCTGGGTTTCAATCCAAGGCTTGCATCAGAAAGTCTGGATTCGCACGAGAATAGAATCGATAAGATTTGTGATCTTATCGATTCGTCGAAATATAGCATTCATGACCTATCCCGTATTAGAGCCGAAAGAGTTGGAGATTTCTCGCGAATGAATATGCCTTTTGAAATGGGCATAGAATACGGTTGCCGTCGTTTTGGTTTAGGAATCCTGAGGCAAAAGAAATGTCTTATCTTGGAGAAAAGGCGCTATGATTTTATGAGAGCTCTATCGGATTTATCAGGCGTCGATATTGAAAGCCATGAAAATAAACCGGACGAGGCTGTGCGAAAAGTTCGTAACTGGTTGGCGGAGGTGACGGGTATTGGTAGTATTGCAAGCCCGACTTTGATTTGGGATAAGTTTAATGATTTTTCATTAGATTTCTATTTTAGGCGTAGGCATGAAGGTTTTAGTGAAAAAGACATCAATACAATAAATATATCGGAGTACATCGGATCAATTCATGAATGGATTTCTTAACTTTTAGATGTATATGGATCAGCCCCATATCTGTTTATGTCGCGGACAGTACCGTCCGCTCTGTGGATTACTACCCTTGAACATGAATCTTTTGCAACCGATTTTGCTTTGTTAATCGCTTCACGCTGCGTTGTGTGAAGGGAGGATGCTCGCAAACTTCCTTCTTTTCTGACTGCCCACCCGCTAAAGCGTTTTACAACGTGAAAATCTTCTTTTGACATGGTTTGTGCCCTGCCTTTGTAAAAACACCGATGCTAACAACTAATCTTAATTTAACCTGGCTGCCGATGAATGTCAAAACCTGTGGCTCCATCTATACCGGTTTTTTCTCTTTATAAATCAGAGGCTTATGGGGCCCAAGCCGCAAAGACCGGAAAAGCCAAATAAGGGAGACTGATATTGGGCCAGGCATTGGCAATCTGGCGTAGTTGGCAAATGAAGACATAGGCAATGCATGTCGTGCTAGAATTCAATCCATTATTATGTTCAAAGCGTGGCAGGCCATCTGGCCGAAGGAATCAATCGTCGAAAGCATCGTCATGTTTTTTTTATAAACCTGATGGGCTTGTGTATGCTCACAGATGCATCCACCAGAGGTCGATTGGAGTGGCGGAGTCGGGATTGATTATCTCAACACCGCTGATGATAGGCTTTGCATCCGGTGTTGATTCGCTCGGTTCAAATGTAATCGTGAGCGTTTGTCCGGCGCTGATGTCTTTGAATTCCTTGATGATGGATATCTGTGTTAGGGATGTTTCTTTTGTAATATCGAAATCGCTTAATACTTTCTCGCCTTGGATCGATACATCAAAAACTCTCTGACCGGGAGAAGTGAATTCAGGTTCCGAGAAATAAAGCCGGATGTTGTAGGGTGTCGAGGTGGGCTCACCCTTGGCCAGGCTGATTTCAAGACTACTCAAGCCTTCGATTCCCGAACTTATTATCCAAGGGATTGTTTCATTTGGAGAATAGACACTGTGATCCCGATAGACCTTCGATGAACTGGGTTGAATTTGAATGCCGATGTCCGGCGAGGGTCCATTGAGGCTGGCCGGATAGTCCAGCCATAGCGTTCCGTTCGCCGCCGCCCGGTCACCTGCCGCACCAAGATTGATACCGAGACGCATAATCGGATCTTCGCCAATCGTGAAATTGTTAAATGTCCACATCTCATTTTCAGGCATGTGAATCAACGCCAGCGATGTCCGGTTTTGAAAACTGCATGAGCACGCAATCGTATATTCCGGGGCCGTCAGGACGCCATTGGCGGCAATAAGGTTGGATGAGCATCCCGAGCGAAATCCCCCGAGATTGCCGGTTCCGCTATTGCTTTTTAGATCGAAATATCCGGCGGCCGCAGACCGGAAAGTCAATAGATATTTGCTGGCAACAGCAGTGTCACAACCATAAAAGCGCTGAATCGACCAAGGGATACTCTGATCGGTGATCGGATTTCTGCGCAATTTTCGTGTACCCGTCAGTAAATCGAATGCGTCTTGTTGTGCAATAATCGTATCGTCATGCAGCATGCATGGACCCTCATAGATCATGGATTGATCCCAAAGAATGGATCCATCGCTGCCTTTCATGGCGACCATTCTACCGCTCGATTCCATATATGAATCTGTAGAGGGTCTTCCGGCCTGCAAGAGGATGTCATGCTGTTCGGAATAGCCCAACCATGTGCCGAAGATGTCTTCGCTGCTGCTCCAAAGTTCTGAGCCGGAATCGAGACTTAGAGCCAAAAGCGTACTGGAGGTTTCAACCGTTTGACCTCTTCTTTTTAACTTCGCAACTGTATTGAGGGGCATTCGGTCGATACAGAAAACCTTTCCGTCTGCGGCTATAATCGTGTTGTGGTAGAACCCCTGGGCCGCCTCACGCCTCCAAAGCACTTCACCGGTATAGCGATTGAGTACTGCAAGATATTTACTTAGAGTTGCATTGCTGTTCCACGATCCAATTAAATTATTCTCGTTGAATATCAATGGTTCCAACGTGGCAATCAAATACTCTCCCCATATTTTTATATGGCCCCAGCTATATGTTCCGCCGTCAAATGGTATCTCGAATTCTGCAAGCGATTCTCCTGTGTCGGGATTCAGGCGATAACACATTTTCCCTTGAGCGACGTATACGCCATCATGAACGGACACATAATTACAACCGACTGCATTCGCTCCCGGCTCATGCGTTGTGTAGTCATACGCATCGCCGATTCCCTGAATAGTCCTCTCCCAGAGTGTGCGGCCTGTGTAAACATCCAAAGCACGAATCATATCGGCGCCTTCGATAAAGATGCGGCCACCAACGACTTGTTGTGATGGTCCGTGGCCGTGAATCGGCAATCCTTGCAAACTGGATGCTCCACCAAACCATAAAACGCCGAGCGGCGCTTGAACCAATTCATCTTGAGATACGACGGTGTTGGCGGAATCCGCGTATTGATGGGTCCAATCTGCAGAGCCCGGCAATGCACCGGCTCGTTTCAGGAGCCACAATCCACCTGCTTCGGAAATCTCTGCACCAGGAAGATTCCCGCTTGAGACATAGTCAGAGAAAGCCGCGAAGTTTTCAGGTGGCGAGGAAAAACAGGCGGTTCCTCCATAGGGGCGTAAGATATGGAAGATGCGTTCGAGGAATGGGCTTCCGGTTGCCGAACCCGCGGCTGATAAATCCTCGGAGATAATCAGGCTTGCGAAATAGGGTGTAAAAGTAGATGAAAGAATATCACCGGAATGAAGTGCGATACGCTCCCCATACAGTCCTGCGGTATTCATCCTGTTGCGAAGTGAGTTGATTTTCGATTCGTCAGGATCAAAGCCGATAATGTGCAGATCAGACCGCTCCAGTATTTCTTCGGCCAATCTTCCGGTTCCCACTCCCAAAAGGAGGCAATATCCCTCAGTAATCTGTGTCTCCTCCAGAATAGAAGCGGCGGTGCCATCCCAGACGTCATCCTGGTTATTATTTTGGATTTCATACGCCAGTGTTTTGGGATCGGTTGGAGTTCCACAAAAACAATAAATGCTTCCCTCAAGCGTGGAGACAATCAGTTTCCCATCGGCGGCAATCATAGATGAAGGCGTTCCGGAGATTTCCGTTTCCCAGGAGATAGCCGGTTCATTCAATTCGCTTGGCAAATCAATCGCGGCAATATGGCCGGTGGTGCTTCCGTAGAGCCGGTTTCCGGCAATGATTCCGATTTTAAGATCGGTTTCATAACTCCAGAGCATATTGAGCCTGGACTGAATATCCAAAGCACAAATAGAACGGTCTTGCTTGATATAAATCTCATTCTCGGTGGTTGCCGGATAATTGATAGCGTTTAGCAGATCATCGTAGCTTGTCCTGCGGCTCTGAAGCCCACCGATGGCGGATTCCCATGAAGTGTTGATTGTCTTGATGCTGCGCCCGCCGGCAATACGAAAAACCTTGCCGCCGTTTATAAAATATTCTCCCGCCACAACCACATGTGAATCACTCATTTGACTGTTCTGAGCATGTTGGAAGAAAAGAAATTCCCCCGTTTCTTTATTGAATCCCGCTGCTACGGCGCGTCCATTGGGGACAATGAGCGTTTCGCCTCCTATTGCCAGATAGCCTTGAGGCGCGATTCCGGCAAAGGCCGGGCTGTTATGAGGTTGAGGGATGAATAACGACTCACTATCGTCATTGATCCACTGTACTTCTCCTGTCAATGCATCCAGGGCATAAACAAATACGCCCATGAAAGGCCATATCCCCGCTGCAATATAGACCTTGCCATCGGCCACTACGGGAGCGCCTCGAATCGGCCAGGTGGAGATAAGGCGTTCGTTTCCGATGATTCTTCTTTCTTTGGGCACCCCACGAAATTTCCAAATTAGATTTCCATCAATTGAATTTAAGCAGTATAGATAGCCATCATCTGATGCCACATACACTCGATCTTGCCAAATCACCGGCGCGAAGCGAATTGGACCATCCGCATAAAACTTCCAGCGTTCTTCAGCCGTTTCAGTATCTAAAGCAGTGACACTGTCGTTGTGGGATGAGGAGAAGAAAAGAGTCTTTCCGGCAACCACCGGCTCATAGCCGATGTCGAATCGCATCCGGGCCTCATCAGGCCAAGCCGGTTTGAGGGGGGGATATTCACGTACCCATTGGAGATAGAGTTTCTCAGGGAGGTTTTCAGGAGAAGCCGCGCTTCGCTTTATGTCATAACGCCACATAGGCCAATCCGCGGAAACGCCCTTCCTAACAATCCCAGTCGAAAATAAGCACAAAAAAACAGCAAGTGCCAGCGTTTTGTTTATTGCAGATTGCTTGTTCAAAACCAAATTAATCCCCAACTCGCCGTAGATGCTGAAAGGTACAGCGTGAGGCGATGTGAATCCTAGTGGTCTAAGGTTGACACAATTATACTATACCTGAAGTACTTGTGGGCAGGCAACTAATGAATTGGGGGTTTAAAATGGAGGCTGGAGCGCATAAGCCCACGTTTCAGACTATTTATAGTCGATTTGGCAATTATCTCTGTCGTTATGTTGACTTTTCTTGTTTATCTCTTCTTGTCGTACTGTTGATAGGGGGAATCGGGGCACTTCTTTCTTTTAATGAACTTGGCAAAGATGACTATCGTGTGTTTCGTCCGGCCTCCGATGTTGCAGAATATGCCGCCAAAGCTCGTCTACTGCGTGAGACGGGATCTTTTGTCACGCCCAATATCTATCCGTTGGCTTTAGCCTTTCCCCTGGCTGATCCGTTTCTTGCCGGTCAGGAACAGTATTTCCCAACTATAGACCGTGGGCCCCTTGGCACTGTTGTATTGGCAACATGGCAGGCCTTTGTAGGTGAAAAAGAAGTTTTTGTTTATGGTCTGGGAATTGTCTGTTATGCAGCGATTTGGCTACTCACGTTTTTGATATTTGTCTGCATCTTTCGGAATGGCAATGCTTCCCCGATACCTACAGATGCCATATTGCCAGTCTTTATTCTAGCGAGTTTTTTGGCTTATCCCGTATATACAAAGTGTTGGTTGTTCGGCACAGAGCAAAATCTTGTGGCTGCGATTTTCTTTTTGCTTGCATGGCTTCTCTGTCATGACAAATTCGGTTTTTGCCGTGCCATCCTTTCCGGGTGTGTCTTTGGCTGTGTGCTATTGATCCGGTTTGAACTGGTTGTTCTTGCCTTGGCATTGCTTTACTTCTTTTTGAAAAAAGAACCGAAAGATATACGCCTGCTTGTCGTTTTTTATTTGTCTGCTTTTTGCATGGTTCTTCCCTGGCTTGTTCGTAATGCTCTTGTGACCGGTTCGCCCATATTTGCCTTGCAGGCTTATGCAGAACCATTTCGGGGGACGGAACTCTATCACGAACGTTTCATTTACAGGCAATCCGAAATAACTGTTGGTCTGTTGGGATTCGTTCAAGAATATGGAGCGATGTTTGTTGACAAACTTCTTAGCGTACCACGAAGTTTACTTACAGTTGCTTCACGATTGCCGTCTATTTTGCCCTGCGTTGTTTTGCTATTGATTCCAGTTTTTCAGAAACGACCAGGCAACAATGTCACAAGTGTATTTTGCTGGTTTATGCTTCTCAGTTTCTTGATTGTTGGCGTGACGCTTACGATTATTACTCTGCCACAGCCACGCCATCTGTTTCCCCTGATTCCCGCTCTGCATTTTGGTGCAGCTCTAAGCTATCGAGATATTGTCAATCGCACACTGCGAATCTCCGCCTTCGCTTTTTTTGTTTGTTGCATTCTTGCGGGGTTAATGATGCGCCCTCAAGTACTCAGTTTTGAAAGAAATATGGAGACAAACATTGAATGGCAGAATCTGACAGAGATTATACCGCCCGGAGATGTCCTCATTTCTGATGATGACACCGTAACCGCGTGGATGCTGAACCGAAGTGTAATTTGGGCGCCTCTGACACAGGAATCCTGGGAACGCGTCCTTTCAAGCACTCGAACCAAGTGGCTTCTGCTTCGTGATGAAGAAAAGTACACATGGAACTGCCAATTGCTTGGGAAATTTTCTGTTGATGAATTGATCTCAGAGCATTTCGAACAATACACACGGGATAACGGCTGCATTCTCTATGTACGAAAATAACTCACCTGAACGATACGAACGATATCGTTCAGGTGGATAATCTCACACTGGCAGGGTAGACGATCTTGCTTTTTAAATGCGTTTCATGTGCCGGGTACGCCATGTCAAACCGCCGAGTTCTTCAAGTGGTTTGGGCGGGCGCAGGAAACTGAACAGATAACCGAACAAGAGAGCCGCTATATTGGTGATCACACCCATTAAGAATGAATGGATGCCGATTGCTTCGCCTAAATGGGGCGGCGCGGTTCCCAATTCTGTCTCGATTTGCGGGGCTAAGACTTTCCGAAGACGTGCGCTCTTCTCACTTTCGATATCGGCAAGTTTCAGATGTTTGCCTTGCTTTTCGGCCTCAGCGGCGATTTCGGTTTTCATTGCCTCGACATCGACTACACCTTGTTCAACCGCTTCTTCAACAAGCCAACTGACTTTGCTTTCCCAAATTAGCGCTTTGGCTTCAGTAAAGGTCATGTAGAACGTAAAAACAGTGGATAGAATGATACCGATCACCGCGCCGAAATTGTTCGCACGAAGCGTAAAGAATCCGATAAAAAAGAGTCCACCGATTCCTCCGGCCAGCATGGCCCCCACGATAAACGCAACATCGAGGATGGCTTCCCGGCGCATCAGAGTTAAGCCTATGGCGATTACGATCATCAAGACGCCACTGCCGGCGGCGATGAGTTTGGCGGCCTTTAGATAGTGTGTGTCGTCACGGTCACGGACCAGAACGCGTTTGTAGATGTCTTCAGTGACGACCGTGGTTGTTCCGCTCATACAGGAATCCATTGAAGACATGGCTGCGGCCAACACACCTGCGATGACCAAACCGCCCAAGCCGTTTGGCAGTTGAGTTAAAATAAAGTACGGAAATACTTCATCGGCCAGCATTTCACGGTGCATTTGATCCGGATGAACCTGATAGAAAACCCACAAACAAGTTCCTACGAACATAAACAATAACCACACCGGAACGCATCCCAAAGCGCCCAGCCACACGGCGCCCTGAGCGCCTTTTTCGGTCGAGGCCGCACAGTAACGCTGGATATGGGTTTGATCGAGAGCGTATTCGAAAAAACTGCCGATTGCGCCCGCCAAAATCAACATGATCACCGTGTCTCGTGCCAGGCTCAAATCCAGCGCCGACTCAGCGTCTTGGCCGACAAAAGAGAATTTGTTGTCGGCCATACCCATCTTGAAGACCGTCCAGGCGCCGCCGTCGATCCCGAAGAACACAACCGCGATCACGGCAAAACCGCCCAGAATTAAAACGAGGGTTTGAAAGACGTCAGTCCAAATGACCGCCTCGATTCCACCCAATACTGTGTAGATCGTCACAAATGTACCCAAACATAGAATTACAATCTGTAAATTCAATTCGGGATGCATGCTTGTAATGGCCATGCAAAGCAGGTAGAGAATCAAACCCATGCGCCAGACCTGGGCAATGCTGAATACAAGGCAAACATAAATGCGGCCCCAGAGTCCAAACCGTCGTTCGAAATAGGTGTACGCGCTTACATACCCCGTTTTGCGATAAAAGGGAACGAAAATAAAAATCGCGATAATCGCGCCAACCGGGAATGCCAGTCCGGGGACAAGCCGGCTGTAGTTGCCGTCGAACGCTGAGCCTGGATAAGCCAGGAAAGTGATTGAACTGATCGCTGTTCCCAGCATGGATATGCCGACGGCCCAACTGGGCATTTTTCTTCCTCCCAGGAAATAGCCTTCGGTTGTTTTGGTTTTGATGCCTACCCAAAGCCCAAGACCCAGCGTGCAGATGAGGTAAATCGATAAAGTGATTAAGTCACCCGCGCGGATCATGCCCATTGCAGTATCGTCCACAGTTTGTACCTCTGTATTGAATAGATTTGCCACCAAACAGGTAATTCTCATCCAATTTTGCGTTCGATGGCAAGAGGCTTTTTCCCGGTCGATCAAATTTCGATTTTATTGGTTTGCTAGAGCCATCACATCGCAATTGAGAAATTACGTGTGTCTTGTGTGCCAAGTTAAACCGTTGAGTTCCGCGAGTGATTTTGAAGGACGTAAGTAACTGAACAAATAGCCGAAAACGAAAGCTGCCAAATTGGAGATTACACCAATCAGAAACGTATGGATACCGAAGGCGTCGGCCAGGTGGGGTGGAGCTGCTCCCAGTTCAGTCATTATCCGGGGAGCCAAGGCTTCTCGGAGCCGTTTGTTTTTCTCCCGTTCAATATCACTTGGTTTCATTGACTTGCCCCGCGCTTCGGCTTCAGCGATTATTTCGCTTTTTAGTGTAGCGGGATCGATAATGCCTTCCTCGACAGCATCTTGAACCAACCAGCTGACTTTGCTTTCCCAAATCAAGGCCCGTGCCTCGACGAAGGTCATGCCGCAAGTTAAGAGGATTGAAATGACGATTCCAATAATTGCACCGAAATTGTTTGCACGAAGAGTGAAGAAGCCAATTAAGAAAAGCCCTCCAAGACCCCCGGCGAGTATGGCACTCATTACAAAAATAATTTCAAGAATTGTCTCTTGTCGCATTTGAGTGAGTGCAAATGCAATTAAGATCATTATCGACGCGCTGCCGGTTGCGATGGTTTTGGCCGCCTTAAGATAATGAGAATCGGCCCGGGTACGAACGAGTATGCGTTTATAAATGTCTTCAGTGATGACAGTCGTCGTGCTGTTTATACAGGAGTCAATAGAAGACATGGCTGCGGCCAGTATTCCGGCAATAACCAAGCCACCGATACCGGAAGGCAGTTGGGTCAAAATAAAATAAGGAAAGACTTGGTCGGCAAGCATTTCATGATTCATTTGACCGGGATTGAGTTGATAGAAAACCCACAAACAAGTTCCCAAGAACATAAATAGGAGCCAGACCGGAAGGCAACTTAAGGCTCCAAGCAAAACTGCGGCTTGCGCCCCTCTGCAGGATGAGGCCGCGCAGTAGCGCTGGACATGGGTTTGATGGAGAGCATGTTCGACAATGCTGTTCATCGCGCCGTACAGAAACAGCACAAGAAATGTCTCCCGTGCCAGACTTAGATCGAATACGGATTTCACATTCTTGCCAATTATGGAGAATTTTCCATTGGCTGCGCCCATTTGCATGATGGTCCCCATACCGCCTTCAATGTGCGTACATGCAAATGTGACAACTGCCAATCCTCCTAAAATTAAAAAGGCGGACTGCAAAACATCAGTCCAAATCACGGCTTCAATACCACCCAATACACTGTAAATGGCAACAAAAACGCCTATGAAAAGGATTACAATATACAATTCCAATTTGGGATGCATATTTGAAATTGCCATGGATAGCAAATAGAGAATTAAGCCCATTCGCCAGATTTGAGCGATACTGAACATGATACAAACATAGACACGTCCCCAGAGCCCAAAACGGCGTTCAATGTAAGTATAGGCGCTTATATAACCAGTTTTTCTGTAAAAAGGAACAAAGATGAATACGGCGGCAATTGCACCGAGCGGAAACGCCAAGGCTGGAGAATAACGGCTGTAATTGCCATCAAATGAAGAGCCGGGAAAGGCCAGAAATGTAATTGAACTGACCATAGTCCCAAGAAAAGACGCCGCGATAGCCCAACCCGGCATCTTCCTTCCCCCGAGGAAATAACCCTCAGTTGTTTTTGTTTTTGTGCCTATCCAAATCCCCAATCCGAGTGTGCAGGCGAGATAGATCAGCAGGGCAATACCGTCACCAAGGCGGATTACTCCCATTCCGATATCATTCACGATTTGTTCCTCTTGCAAGACTGCTGCCGTCAGTGCCAATAATTTTCAACCAATTGAGTTGTTTTTTGCAAGGGAGATTTGTTTAGGAACCGAAAATTTGGCTGGAAGTATTGTTGTATGTGGAAGACAGGGGAACGTGACATCCGGCTGTGTTTTATCATTTCCCAAGATGAGAAAAATCTGATTAGAACCAGGCCGAAATCAACTTTTACATTGGTTGTTGGTAAGATGAAGATAGAATTACCGGCGGCGGCCCGAAGTAGCCATGCCCGTTCCAGGCTTCTTAACTCCACCGCCCACGGGGGGGGCTTTGGTCATTGATTTCTTTTGGGCCTGCTGTTGCATATGTTTGTCCATATCCACGGCAAGATCCGTATCGCCTAAGACATTTTCAGCGATATGCGCGATTGTGGCTTCGGTTTCCGCTTCCTGTTTAGCGATCACTTGCGATTCTTGTTTGACGGTTTCGAGCTCTTTTACGCGCCCTTCGATCTCTTCTTTGGTCTTCGTCAACTTCGCGCGTGCTTCATCAATATTGGTTGTACCTGCAGATACGCCCGCAGTGGCATCTGCCTTGATCTTTTTAAACTGATTATGCAGATCTCCAATCTCCAATTGCAGAGCCCGCTCGTGACCGGTAACCATTCCTTGCTGGGTATTTAATATTTTCTTTTTTATTTTTTGGCTTTCCAAGCGATGATAATACGATTCATTTACATCCGGCTGTAAAGCGCGTGAAAGTAAAACATATTGACGTTTGCCCTGTACAAGTTTGGCTGCAATGGCTTGTGCTTTTTGCATATCGCCAACCTGTTGCGCATTTAAAAGTTCGGCCATACACCGTTCATATTCCGCCAAAACAGGCTGCTGTTTACGATAGGTTTCAATTTTGCTTTCAACTTGCGCCAATTGCGAAAAAGTTGACGTAATTTCGTTTTCACGCCGTCGCAGGGCCGGCTCAAGCCGGTCAAGTTCTTCTCTTGTAAGTATGTTATTGTCGCGGTAACGGGCCAATGTACTTGTTGCAAGGGCTAGCAGCAGCAACAACTCTTGTTGGAGAATATTCCGATTTCCTTTAAGGGCGCGTTCGACATTCTTCTTAAGTGCGACTTCTTCACCATCCGATGACGTTTCATTAAGGAACTCTTCGGCCTGAGCGGCCGTAACCCAAATGACTTCGCCCTGATGCACAATACGGATAAGTTGATCCGGATCGGCGCTACTTTTTTTGGCTTCTTCTTCAAGAAGATTGTCGAGCAATTTTTCAAGTTTCTCGACCGATAGCAAGCCGCTTTCTTCCGAGAATATCTCGCCAAAAGAAATCCGGGACATGGTTTTCAACTTCCCTGAGACAATTGCCATTTGCTGTCGCACTAAATATTCAATTTGAGTTGGCGGGGATTCGAACCAAAAGTACGATCCCCTTTTTTACACAACTCGCGTATTGGCCCTTTAGGGGCCAAACCCGCTTGTTGGGCACCATATGCAACAGTAGCGGTCAGGCCTCCGAATGTGAAGTGATTGGTAATAATACATGATTTTTGCATCGGATTTCATGCGGTTGTGGCCCTGTGTCAAAAAGGGGCAAGGCACGCGTGCTAATGGGCCCGAATTTTTGGGGAGTATGATGATTTTGCACAAGCCTCCTGTTGCGGCTGTGCTCAGTTGGTGTTCAAAAAACAACAGTCTGGGGTAAGTCGAGCAATGGAATAGCTCTTTCGTAACCTATTGAAAAAAAAAGAGTTAGCTTGATTCTGGCTCTTGAAACCTTCTTTGGCCCATCCTTTGTGTAATAGATAAGAAGTCACAAATCAGTCTTTGAGTCAAGGACCAGGAGGAAACGTAATGAACGTGACATTCCGAACGATTGCGGTGGCTTCAATTATCTTAGGATATTGCGCCGCAGTCACACCATTATGGGCACAGAGCGCACCATTTTCTGATGAGCAGATCAATTATCTGGTGGATCAGGGTGTTCTCTCCGCTTCTGAGGATGAGGAGACCGGCGCAACAACAATCACCGTCTCCGATGGTTTGGCAAAACAGGAAGATGGAAACATCATCTGGACAGTAATTGCCGCAGTTCTTGTTTTTATGATGCAGGCCGGATTTGCCTATGTGGAAGCCGGTTTCACGCGTGCCAAAAACGCCGTGAATATTATCCTGAAGAATATCATGGATTTCTCGATGGGATCTTTGGCATTTTTCATTGTTGGCTTCAGCATTATGTTTGGCGCCGCACACATGGGCGGCTGGATTGGCTGGAGCGGACCGGGTATCTCCTGGGCCGCCACGAATGAAGATGGATCTCCGGTCTATTGGACTTATGCGTTTTTAATGTTCCAGACTGTCTTTGCCGCGACGGCCGCCACAATCGTTTCCGGTTCCGTTGCCGAACGTACCAAATTCTCTACATATTTGGTGTTCAGTATTCTAATTACCACAATCATCTATCCGATTTCGGGCAGTTGGGCTTGGGGTAGTTTATTTGCAGGCAGTGGGTGGCTTGAAGGACTTGGCTTTATTGACTTTGCCGGTTCTACCGTTGTTCACTCTGTTGGCGGATGGGCAGCACTTGCCGGTGCTATTTGCCTGGGCGCACGTAAAGGGAAGTTTGGTGCTGATGGAAAGCCCCGAGTTATTCCCGGTCATAACCTGCCAATGGCCGCGCTTGGCGTTTTCATCTTGTGGTTTGGCTGGTTTGGATTCAACCCAGGCAGCACAACAACCTTTGGTGGCCAGATGGCCCACATTGCTGTTACGACCAATCTGTCGGCGGCCGCCGGCGGGCTGAGTGCTACATTGCTCAGCCGTATGATGTTTGGAAAGTTTGACGGTGGTTTGGCCATGAATGGTATCCTTTCAGGTCTTGTGGCGATTACTGCTCCCTGCGCCGATGTTGGTCCGGTATCATCAATATTTATTGGTGCAATTGCCGGTATTATCTGCGTCTTCTCGATTCTGGCCATTGAAAACATGAAGATCGACGATCCCGTGGGCGCGGTTTCTGTTCATGGAGTCAATGGTGCTTGGGGTACATTGGCAGCCGGTCTGTTTGCGCACCCCAGTTTTTCCGGTAATACAGGACTGTTCTTTGGTGGTGGATTCAACATCGTCATGGTGCAGCTTATTGGTATCGTCGCCGTATTCATTTGGGCGTTCGGATGTTCCTTCATCATGTTCAAGATACTGGATGGAATTATGGGATTGCGCGTTTCGCCCGAAGAAGAGCACAGTGGTTTGGATGTGGGCGAGCATGGTGCGGAAGCCTATGCTGACTTCAGTATCAATCCGGGACACTGAATCCCCATTTACTAGAACTAGGAGATGTAACGATGAAAAAAATCGAAGCTATAATCCGTCCCCACAAGTTGGATGAAGTCAAAGAAGCGCTTTCAGGCGCGGGCCTTTCGGGGATCACGGTTACTGAAGTCCGGGGATTTGGGCGGCAAAAAGGTCATACGGAACTTTACCGAGGCCGTGAATATCAGGTTGAGTTTCAGCCCAAAGTCAAACTCGATGTAATCGTGGCGGCCGACAAGGTGCAAACCGCTGTCGAGGCGATCAGGAGTGCCGCTGTAACCGGCGATGTCGGGGATGGCAAGATATTCGTGAGTACGATTGATGATGCCGTTCGTATCCGTACGGGCGAGCAAGGAGATACCGCACTGTAGATACTTCTAATGCTCATGTATGCGGTGCACGACACAGCCCGCATAGACAATGCTTAATCGGGGAACCGCTTTCCGGCGGTTCCCCTTTCTTTATGCTACACATACGGAATATCCGTAGGATTCCATTCTGGTTTTTTGACTTTTGGTTCTTTCGGATTTGATGGTGGTTCTAGTTGACATCTCCTGGTGAGAATGGAAATTTCATCAATAGTGTCTACTTTCAATTTCATTTTTGTGTCCAAAGCGGTAAGAAAATCGTATGATTTATCGACATTGAATGTGCCTGGGGCCATAAACGTTATATTACTAAGGGGATAGTTATCCAAAGAGCCGGAGTCAATCGCGGTTTCCTTTTGGCAGAGAGTCCTCTTTTCAAACTTATGCATCCAGATTTTTTGGGAACGATGGTAAAAAATTATCTCCGTAACGTTACTGAAGGGCTTAAGGCTCGTTTTTTCAGTAGGATTCCATTCATTGCAGATGGCGGTCCTGACGGAGAAATGACGAGGAGGTGCCGGGTATGGCACAGGCGCAAGCACTGGCGCGAGATTTCTCGACGATTAGCGTTGCTGATGCTGGATTTACCCCTCGAGATATTGCGGGAGATTCAGCTGTGATAATGAAGCGTAACCTCTCCTCGCTGACAGACGAGGAAGTAATGCTCGAATTGCAGCAGGGGCGGGACGAAGCCTTGGATGAGCTGTATCGTCGGCATTACAAAGGTGTCTATATCTTTCTTGTACGCATGTTGAGCGACAGGCACCTTGCCGAGGATCTTTTACAGGAGACGTATATTAGGGTCTATAACAACCGGTTGAAGTGGGAGCCACGCTCCAAATTTACTTCCTGGTTGTATCGAATTGCTCGTAATTTGAGCATTGATGAGAAACGACGATATTGGAACCGACTGGTACATATGGATTCTCAGACGGGATGCAATCATGATGACTCTTCTTATTCGACCTATTTGGAACGGGTTGAGGCTGACGAGGATGATGCCCGTGAACTTGCGAGCCAAGCCTCGGACGAAGAGTGCATCCGTGAGGCAATTTGTACCTTGTCAGAGGAGCAACGGGAGGTCATGATTCTCAACAAGTATCATGGCTTGTCGTATGCTGAGATCGCAGAGGTATTGGATATTTCTCCCGAATCGGTCAAGCAGCGCGCGTATCGCGCCCATATGCGATTGCGGGAATTGCTTGCAGATTTAATTGAGGAATATCAATAAACCGACGAACGAAGACAACGATGACAAAACAGAATCTCACACCAAAACAATATGATTTGTTATCGCGTCACGTGACGGGAAACCTTTCCGGCAGTGAGGCCGCGGAGGTCGTTCAAATGCTCGCCGAATCGGAGGCTGCGCGCGAGGAATTACGTGTGCTGCGCTCGGTTTGGAATCGGCTTGACAGCTGGGAAGTTGAAATTGAGGACCATGTTTTCCAGCCGACGAAATTGCGCAAGGCCATAGCCGCTCAAAAGAAAGAGGAGCCGGTCCCCTTTGGCGAGAAGGTTAGAAAGTTTTTGCATTTGCCTGAATTCCTGCCTGTGTCGGCTTGGGCGGGTGTTGGAGTGTCATTCTGTGTTCTCGCTTTTGCCGCTGTGCAATTTAGTGTTATGGATGATACACAGCCCACTGGCAATGCGGAGATTGCTTCGGTTGCTCCTGAGCCAATTGCTGTTGCCAACGAAGATTTGGAGTTAGATAAGCTGGCGGAGGATCGTTTCCGGCAGATTTTGGCGAATGAAAAGCGGCGTGGCAATTCAATTCGTATTGCCGGCGGCGTAATAACCGAAGATGCCGGCCCCGCTGTGGGCCGTATGCCTATGAGTGTCGATCCTCTTGTTGGGACCGTCGATACAGTTCATGACACGCGGCAGGTCAATTATGCTGCGCTTGCGGTTGAGGGGCGTTTTTAGGCGGAAGTTGTGCAGATTTTCCTGTATAGTCTGATTCTATTGTGAAATTCCGCCTTATTTTATCTTTTAATGACACGTTACGCCCGATTCAATTCATCGTTAATAGAAGTGAATGAAGGCCTGGAGGACAAGGCGTGAAAACCTTTCGTTCCATAGGATATAACCGTGCCCGGAATCAGAAGTTTAGTTGCCCGCTTTTGGCAGTTGTTTTAATTACGGGATGTCTTCCCGATCTTGTCCAAGCGGCCGATGAAGGAGCATTGGTTTTTGCCGGTAGTCAACGTGCGGTGGTCCGGATTTTTGCCACTGTCCCGGAAGAGCAAATTGAGTTTGAAAAGCAACAGCTGCGAGAGCGGTTTACGAAAGAGTTTTTAGCGCTTGCCCGGATTCAAGAAAAGAATCGGGATCAGAAAGACAGCGCGATTCCGATAAGTGATGAAAATGCTGTACTTAAGACTATTGAGAAGGCCCTAGAGGATTTAGATAATTCGTGGGAGAAACGTTGGAAAGCACACGAACAACAAATTATGCGTCCGCGTCAAATGGGCATGGGTGTGGTGATCGATCCTGAGGGTTATGTCTTAACATGCGCGAATATCGTGAAGGGGGCCACTTGGCCGGGAACGAAATTGAGCGTAATGGACTACAAAAACCGTTCATTTGGGGCCGATATTTATGCGCAAGATGAGGGAACAAATCTTCTTCTGCTTAAAATTCCGACAGAGGCCTGTACATCAGTGGTTACAGTAAAGCCGGATCTGAACCGCCCGCTTATCGGTTCGGATGCATATTCCATTCAATCCCCCTATGGTTTACCGCCATCGCCATTTCGAGGTTTGGTTGGTGGATATGACAGGATGTTGAATTTGGCGCTTTATGAGCGCTATATGCAACTGCAAATGGATATGTTTCCACAGAATGCAGGGGCTCCGGTTTTTTCCAGCGATGGAGAGTTTTTAGGTCTCTTGGCTGCGGAAACTGATGATCAGAGGATTAATAGCGAACCAACATTGACTTTTGCTATTACAAACGAAACCGTAGCGGATGTCGTACAGGATCTTATGGAATTCCGGTACCGGCCGCGTGGGGCTTTGGGACTTAAGATCAGTAAGCATGATCCAAATGCCGCAGCCCTATTGATCGAAGAGATCGAACCGGGCTCGGCTGCAGAAAAATCCGGATTAAGGGTTGGAGACCAAATTTTACGGTTCAACGACCGTACAACTTCTCGGGTTTGGGATTTGTGGTTGGCGATGGAGCGAACCAAACCTGGTCAAACTGTCAATATGCTAGTCAACCGGAATGGCCAATATGAGGACATACAGGTGACTTTAGGTTCCTATGGCGTACCGCCTGAGGGTATACTTGAACATAATAATTCCTTAATAAATCCCGATTTTCAGCCCGGTCCTGCGAATTCACCTGAGAAAACGATCGAGCCGGATGTAATGCCTGCTACGACGGCTGCCCCGGAATAAGAGTTTTCTGCAAATTTCCTGCTGTTTATCGATCACGGGAACGAGCGGCGATGATTTTGCGCAGGAGAAGGCCGCACGTGATTGCCTCTCCCGTGCCGGTATGTCGTGCCAGTAATCCTGCCATTGATTTGCCCAATCGGGCATTTCCCCTATAGTATCCCAAACAATGAGGATTCAGCCTATTTGCGCGGTTGCATAGCCGGCAGGGTGAATTGGAGAAGATGATGTCAGAAGCTATCGCACGCGACGACAGAGGTGATGTAACGGTTTTAACATTGCCTCATCAGGGAGATACCGCCTTATCGGATGCTTTGGCAGAGATGTTCCAGACTATTTCTGATGATGGCCGCAGCAAAGTAGTAGTGAATTGTACGAACCTGGAATTCATCAACAGTATGGTTATTGGCATACTGGTTTCTTTCCATCAACGTGCTCAAGAGTCAGGTGGCGGTCTAGCATTTGCCAATGTTCCTCTACGTATTGAGGATGTCTTCCGTCTTACTAAATTGGATACGATTTTTAGTTGGTATGGCAGCGTGGATGAGGCGGCAGCCAGCTTCTAATTCCCACCGCAAAACCACACATCGTTTCAAAGATATCGGCTTTTAGATTAATTAAACACAGAGCACAGAAATGAGGGATTTCTGTGGGAAATGCCTTATGGAGTGCTTTGTCCCGTTCTTAAGGGCATGGGGGCATTTTGATAATTGATGCGCCCAAAGATTGGATTTCATCCGGTGGCGGATCATCGTTGTGACTGATGAAAATCCTGGCCTTATCTGCACAGGCGAGCATCGGTACATCCCAACGGCTATCGCCGATAGCGATAACCGGGGAGTGACCGTATTTAGAATGAATCGCCTCGACCTTTGTCTCAAAAATGGGAGCCGGTTCGATTAGCCGGTCTGTGAATTTCCCATCCTCCCCATATTCCAAATGAGTGCCAAGGATTTCATCTACGCGGATTCCCAGTTGTTGAGCATAGCTCGCTACAAGATAGGTTAGACTTCCTGTTACTAAGACCGTCTCGATGCCGCAGATTTGCAGAGCCAGAATTAAATCGCGCATCATTGTGTTGATGCGCAAACCGCGCCTTGAATACAGGGCGGGGCCGTTTTTATCCGGATCTTGGATTTCGGCATGGTGGCGCGGCTGAGCTTCCTCAATCACGATAATCCGCCGACCAAGTGCGGTTAGTTCTGAGGGGGCAAATCCACAAAACGCCCGGGCCGCGAAGCGGCTGGCCACACTCATGCCTTCCCGCTTGAAAATGTCGAAATAGACAGAGTGAAGTCCATAGCGATAGCGCTGATAGGCCAGGTCATTTTCAATATCCGGTTCTTCTAGGTGACGGCAGGCTTCCAGATTCTCACGAATGGAATTCCTGCCGGATTCTTCCGGGATAATTTCCCAGAACGAATCTGAAAAGATGAATCTCCTGTCTTTTATAAGATGAAAAAAAGCGAGTTCAGTTATGTCACCGTAAATGCACGTATTGTCAAAATCCAACGCGGCCAAAGGTTTTTTGTTATTCGTTGAATCGGTTTTTTGAACTGATCCGGAAGCACAGTAATTTTCTATACCATGCTCCAATATCGGGGTGATCTTCTCACGGACTTCATGGGGCCAGCTACGGAGAATTTCTTCGATCATTTATGAAATGGCCTTAGATTGTATTTGCTGTACATGCGGGAAGTATCCATCGGACATAAAACTGAGGTGTCGAGAAGCGAAATTTCAGACTTCCCGGGGACGCTGAGCCACTTCTTGTACAGCATCGGCAAAAGCCTGACACGCTTCACGGCAGGCGGCTTCAGTTCCGCTTAAAAGAGCACCGGCAAGGTTTGTCGGTGTTGGTGGCTCATAAAATACACCCAACGTAACCTCTGCGGCCTTGATAGCGATATCAAGTGCATAAGTTGCTTCAAGGGGAGGAGCTGCCAGATAGGCCAGCGGGGCTCCAGGCCTGACGTGCGCGTCTTTTGAGAGATATGTCCCGGACTGCGCAATCGGATATGCGAAAAAAACGACTTTGTTATCGGGAGGATCGGCGCCAAAGAAAAATGCCTGGTTTTCGATCATCTCGACCGCCGTCTGCAATCCGCTACGTATTTGCTCCGGCGATGGCCCGGCTAACACCGCTATAATTTCACCTGAATAGGGAGAAGTGCTGTTCGCTGCACCAGCCCATAGACTTCCCGCATAAACAACCTCGACTTCAGCTTGCTTTGTGGCTTCATCGATTGCCAGGTAAGCCGGATGGTCGGAATTGCAGGTCAGAAGTCCGAGCGAACGCTGATCATCATTGAGATGGAACTGTTCCCGGTACGCATCGTTTGCATCAGGAATGATTCGGCTTGCCAATACGCGGCCAGGCAATGGCGTAAGTCCAGGAAATGTCAAACTCATCGTCTATATATCTTTCAACTATTGGACTATTTGGCTCAAGCACTTAAGTCGATATTTGCCAATTGTCAAATTTATACCATTGATGTGATGGTAGTTTGCCACAAAGGCTCAAGAAGCCTGAGTGAACATAAAGCAACTTCCGATCCCCAAGGCCAAGGCCACGATTGCGATCAAGCTGAAAATCTGCCGCATACCGAATTTGGGCTGATTGTCGGGGTCATTACCCCGATTTTCGCGCTGTTGCTGCTTTTTCATGGCCCGCCTTTGTTGGCGGTTCCCGGCGATTGGAGCGTTGTTGGAAGGTCGTTGAAGTTTCATTTGGCTGGATGGATTTTAGCCTCCCCGTCATTTAAGTCGAGTGAAGCAGACCGTTATCCAGGAACTGTGCAAAGTAAATTGCAGGCATCGGTTTTTAACGAAGCCCGTGTTTCCTCGTTAGTTCCTGCAAATATCGGCGTGAGAGACCAGCCATGGCGGCGCTTTTGGTGACATTACCCTGATTGGTTTCCAGCAGGGCCTGCAGGTACCGGCGCTCAAAAGCATCGCGTGCTTCGGTGAAAGTAAGTGCCGCCGGATCGCATAGATCGCTAATCCCGGAGTCTAAATCTTTGCGCCCCAACGAGGGCAGATCTTTTAGGCCGATAACCGTATCATCGCATAAGACCATACAACGCTCGATGACATTCTCCAATTCACGAACATTGCCTGGCCAATCATATTCACAGATTGCATGTAGTGCTTCTGCTGATAAATCGCCGATACTTCGATTTAGCCGTTGACCGCTTTGCTGTATGAAATGGCGTGCCAGCTCAGGAATGTCTTCTTTGCGCTCTCGAAGCGGTGGAAGCCGGATCGGCAAAATCGATAAGCGGTAATATAAATCTTCGCGGAACTCGCCTTCGGCCACTCGCTGTTCAATATCGGCATTTGTCGCGGCTACGATACGTACATTAACAGGGCGGGGGAGAGTTGAGCCAACAGGCCGAACCTCCTTTTGTTCGAGAACCCGCAAGACTTTGACCTGCAGTTCAAGTGGCAGGTCACCGATTTCATCCAAGAACAGCGTTCCCTTATCAGCCGCTTCAAAAAGACCAATCTTTTTTGCGGATGCCCCGGAGAAGGCTCCTTTTTCGTGACCGAAAAGTTCACTTTCAATCAACTCCCGAGGCAGTGCGCCGCAGTTAACCGGTATGAAGCGGGCATCGTGCCGCGCCGATGTTTGATGGATGGCCCGCGCCACCAATTCCTTGCCGGTGCCGCTTTCGCCCAAAACAAAGACCGTACTATCGGACGTCGCGACCCTGCTGATCAGATGGTAAACATCTTGCATTGCTTGGCTGGAGCCGACTAAACCTTCCAATCCAAAACGCCGCTCAATCTGTTCGGACAGATAACGGTTGCGATCCAATAAGCGCTGGTGCTCTAAAGCATTACTTAGTACCAGCAAGACTTCATTGTTGTTGAAGGGTTTGCGGATGTAACTGCTAGCTCCCCGGCTCATCGCATCCACGGCTGTTTCTACCGTGGCAAAGGCGGTCATGACGATGACTTCCATGTCCGGATCGTTCTTTTTGAAATGCGTCAGCAACTCCAATCCATCCATTTCGGGCATACGCAAGTCTATTAAGGCCGCATGGAATCCTTGCGACTGCTGAAGTCCTATGGCTTCTTGTGCAGAGAGCGCGGTTTGGACCAAGTATCCCTCACGGGTTAGAAGACGGTTGAGGATATGGCACATACCCGGTTCATCGTCGACAACGAGTATCCGAGCTTGATCTTGTTCGGTCATTTCAAGTTTCCGTGCGGTTCCATGAATTGGAAACACTTGGACTATAGGGCAAAGTCAATGCAATGTCCGATGCTTTTATAAGCGAATAATGAGATCACTCAAATGACAAGCTTGCCATGGGAGTGTCAAGAAATCGAAACGGATGCCGCCTTTCTTTGGTATGTCTCCAGACGGTCAAAGTTCATGAATTGGTATACATCTGTCATGAACGGTTTTATCTTTTTTTCAGTAATCTCAAAATACTCATCCGGTTCCGGTATTCTTCCGAGCAAAGCCACGACCGCCGCCAGTTCTGCGGATCCTAAATAGACTTTTGCACCATCGCCCATGCGGTTGTCGAAATTACGCGTAGAAGTCGAAAAGACCGTGGCTCCCGGCTCGACACGAGCCTGGTTTCCCATACAAAGGGAGCATCCCGGAAGTTCCATGCGTGAACCGAGCGCCTCAAAGATTTGATAGACCCCTTCTTCTTTTAGACGTTCTTCATCCATTCGTGTCGGCGGACAAATCCAAAGCCGTGTAGAGAGACGGTCGTATCCCTCAAGGACTTTGGCCGCTGCGCGAAAATGTCCGATATTGGTCATACAGGAACCGATGAAAACTTCTTGGACGGGATCATCGACAACTTGCGAGATTGTTTTTACGTCATCAGGATCATTCGGGCAGGCCACGATCGGTTCGGTTAGTTCGGCGAGATCTATTTCCAGTACGGCGGCATATTCAGCATTGGGATCACCTTCCAATAGATGCGGATTCGCGAGCCATTCTTCCATACGTTTGATACGCCTTTCGAGAGTTTTGGCATCGCCATAACCATCGGCAATCATATTTTTCAGCAATGTGGCATTGCTGCGCAGATATTCGCAGACCGTATCGATGCCCAACTTTATGGTTGAGCCTGCCGCGCTACGCTCGGCAGAAGCATCGGTTAACTCAAAGGCCTGCTCGAGTTTTAGATCCGGCAATCCCTCGATTTCGAGTACACGTCCGTTAAAGATGTTCTTTTTGCCTTGCTTGGCCACGGTTAAAAGGCCGGCCTTGATTGCATAATAAGGAATGGCGTTTACAACATCGCGAAGAGTCATCCCGGGACGCAGTTCGCCGGAAAAACGCACCAATACCGATTCGGGCATTTCTAAAGGCATAACGCCTAATGCGGCGGCAAAGGCCACCAACCCGGAACCGGCCGGAAAGGACAATCCCAAGGGAAAACGCGTATGCGAATCGCCGCCTGTGCCGACGGTGTCAGGCAGAATCATTCGGTTGAGCCAGCTGTGGATGATTCCATCACCCGGTTTTAGTGAAACGCCTCCGCGCTCAGTGATGAATTTCGGAAGCGCCTCATGCATTTCTTTGTCTGTCGGTGTTGGATAAGCGGCGGTATGACAGAAGGATTGCATGACGAGATCGGCCGAAAATCCCAAACAAGCCAGTTCTTCGATCTCATTGGCTGTCATTGGACCGGTTGTATCTTGAGAACCGACCGTAGTCATAACCGGGTCAACCATCATGCCCGGGTAGACACCTTCCATGCCGCATGCCCGGCCCACGATCTTCTGCGCCAAAGAATAGCCGACGCCGGGTTTTTCGATTGTCTCCGGCTTTAAAAAGACTTTGCTTTCGCCAAGCCCCATAATCTCGCGTGCACGGTTTGTAAGCTTCTTGCCGATAATAAGAGGCACGCGGCCTCCGGCGCGGTATTCATCGACCAGTGTTTCGGGTGAAAGCGAAAACTCCGCCAAGAGTTGTCCGGAACTGTCCTCAATCCGTCCATCATACGGGCAAATTTTAATTTCTTGGCCGTTGGAAATATTGGAAACATCGCAACGGATCGGCAATGCCCCCGAATCCTCCAAGGTGTTGAAGAAAATCGGGGCGATTTGCAAACCGATAACCACGCCACCGCGTCTTTTGTTGGGTACAAAAGGAATATCATCACCGATCCACCACAGCATGGAATTGGTGGCTGATTTTCGTGAAGAGCCGGTTCCGACTGTGTCGCCGACAAAGGCCACGGATTTTCCGGTTTGACGTATTTCCGTAATTTTGGCTGTACCATCGGGAAAACGTTTTTCACCCATGGATAGAGCGTGGAGCGGAATATCGGGGCGTGTTACGGCATGTGTGGCAGGAGAAAGGTCATCAGTATTGATTTCTCCTTCCACACGCAGAACGGTTACCTGCAGTTCTTTAGGCAATGGGGGACGGGAGGTGAACCATTCGGCATCCGCGTAGGATTGCATAACCTCTCGCGCATAAGGATTTCCTGCTTCCGCCAACTTATAGATATCTTCCAGCGCATCGAATACTAACAAGGTGTTTTTCAATGCGGCTGCGGCGGTTTCGGCCAATGCCTCGACCGAGAGAAATTCAATAAGCGGGTTGATGTTATAGCCCCCCATCATGGTTCCCAGCAATTCGACCGCTTTCTTTTTGTCAATATGCGGGCAAGGAACATTACCCCGGGCAATGTCCGCCAAGAATTTAGCTTTGACCCCGGCGGCGGGATCCACTCCAGGCGGCACACGGTGAATGAGGAGATCAAGCAGCGTGTCTTTGTCGCTTTGGCCTGCATCGCATAACTGTGTGCAGACTTCCTTTACCTGTTCGGCTTTCAGTGGTTTGGGCGGAATCCCTTGGGCTTTGCGTTCTTCGACATGTTTCCAATAGGCTTCATTCATGATGGTTTTTGTCCCTCATTCATGCAGTTCGTTGAGAAAGAATGCTGTGTGCGCCAGTCTCCCGTTTTGGCTGACTCTCTAGCCTACACGGGTTTGCCGAATCGGATAAGCGCAGGCGATCTACCGGTGTGTTTATTGCGAAGGATCGGAATGAGGGAAGCCGCGGCCCAAACTCAGTATTTAAGCCGTTCTATGGCAGCGGCACGCTACGTAGGCATCAGCAAATGGCGGCAGGTTTTATCGTATTCGCCACCCGGTTTGATATCCAAACTCATTAATGCACGAAGCCGTTTTACGATTAGAATGATCTCTTGTCGGTTTTTGAAGCGGAAGCCCAAGAGACCGTGGCTGGCGAGGCGATTGAAACAGTGGTCGTAAGCATGAGATTGCTGTTCCGGGGGAAGGCCGGTCCAAAGCGGATTTTGCATAAGCGCTTCTTTTAGCTCGTTGCTTGGCACAATGAGCTGATTGGCATCCGGGCGGGGCAAGCGGGATTCGGCAAACTCAAGGATGTCATCGCATACCTGGAGATCCTCTTGGGTAAGCGGATCGTGCCCTTTTTCGGTTACATTGACGACATCGTAGCAGTTCAAGAATTCTTCAATAACATCCATGTGGACAATACTGCCGGATTCTTCCCGGGGTTCGCCGATCATGTCACAGGCAATCAATTTATTGACTACGGGTTGAACTTCTACCATGGAGAATCCCAAAGCCGCGGCCAATTCGCGGCGCAGGTTGTCCAAATTTTGACGCATTGCCGAGTCTTGCTGTGTGGCTTCATACCACAATCGGCAAACGGTGATGGCACGGTACCAAAAAGAAATTTCTTCGGTTGAAAATCCCTGTGTGATCCGATTGTTGCTATCGCGTAATTTGGCGCATAACGCCCGGAAAATTACGATGCTGGTGTTGGGCGATTGGGTCATAATCGACTTCAGATTGTTAAGATTTAATTCAACACAATCTGTCGTCACAATTGCGGTGACCGAAGCGGAGCGCGGTTTACGGTCGATAATGCTCATTTCGCCGAAGATGTCGTTGGTTGTCAACTCGGCTAATTGAATTTCGTGGTTATCTTGGTGGCGCGTAACCCGTACTCGTCCGGCCAAAATTAAAAAAGCGCGGCAGCTGATTTCGCCTTCGCGGATAATAACCTGTCCTGGAGCAAATCGATGTCGCATGCTTATTTCTACTGCGAATAATTACCGGGCAAAGCCGAACCAATCCCGGCAAGTGTATTACCTATGGCAGCGTGATGCTTTCGCCTTCAGCCGCCGCCGTAATTTTCATCGGATGATCGCCATTGATCTTCCGGGCTTCCTCAATCAAAGCATCCACTTCGCTATCATCGTATTCCGGATTGTAATGATGCAGGCATAAGGTCTTTGCCTCGACCTGATGGGCCTGTTCGACAACGAAACGGATTGAACTGTGCCCCCACTCTTGGTGTGTTTCAAAATCTTCATTTGTAAAAAATGCATCGTGAATCAACACATCCAAGCCATGTATGTCGTGATTGAAACGCTCTTCGATGGGATCTTTGGACCCATCCCGAATTTCCTGCCGATCCGAAGCCAAGGCCACGCGGGGACCGTCTCCCGTAGCGGGAGACACCAAAAAGGCGCGGCTGCGTTGGTCGTAGGAGTGGCGCAACGCATATGGCGCTACCGAAATACCTTCGATAACAATGGGAGCCTCCCCATACGGTTTGTATTGAATATTGGCTTTGGCCGTATCCATTGTGCCGGGGAAAAACGGCGGTGACATTTGTTTCGAAAGCAGATCCCGGTAGTCCTGTTCGGGCGGGTGATGGACGATAATTGTGCGTTTGGGATCGTAAATCGGAGTGAAGAAAGGAAATCCTTGGATGTGGTCCCAGTGGGAATGGCTGTAAATAATGTGGATAGGCAGTTCCGAAGCGTCGTTTTTCTGGATTTCCTGACCCAGCGGATTAATGCCTGTTCCCGCGTCGATAATAACGCGGCTTTTTAGCGCGTCGCTCCGAATTTCAAAACATGTCGTATTTGCGCCATAACGTAAATTATTGGCGTTCGATGCAGGAACACTCCCACGGCAACCCCAGAATAGAACCTCTATTTTTGCAGTCACGGAGTCAACCCCCCAATTTCACAAATTACTGCGGTCAAATCATCCAATGAGGCATCGGGTGCGGCAAAACTATGCACCCGGTCATAAAGACGGTTAATCCATTCTTCGCCGCGAGCTTCTTCAGTGCTCATGAACTTTTCGAGACGGTCGATTCCATATAAGTCGCCGCGTTTATCGGGCGCCTCAATGAAACCATCGGTATAGACGAAAAAGCGGTCACCTGCCCGTAATTCCTCTTTGCGGCTTGGGTATGGCGCATCCGCATAAAAACCGAGTGGAATTCCGGCATCGGTGCTGATCAAATCCACCGTGCCATCTGAACGGGTGCGCATAGCCGGCGGGTGACCTGCGTTCGCCAATTCCATTGTACCGTGTTTTAAATCAAAGAGCATTAAAACGAAGGTAATAAACCTTCCGCGGATAAACCGGCCCTGCACCAGGTTGTTGAGCTTGCTCATGATCGTGGAAGGATCCCGCTCGCGGAGCGCCAGACCGCGCAGGTCGGACATTACGCTGGCCATGTACAAAGCCGCGCTGGCTCCTTTTCCGGAAACATCGCCCAGCGCCACCAGGATATTGTCGTCATCGATCTCAAAGACATCGTACATATCCCCGCCGATATCCATGGCGGCGACGCAGCGGGCGTGTACGGAAATACGTTCATTTTGCGGCAGATTGACGGGCATAAAGGACTGTTGGATTTGCGCCGCCACTTCCAGGTCGCGCTCCATCACCGAACGCCGCAGTACTTGATGATACAGCCGCGCATTTTCGATACCGACAGCGGCTTGATTGCAGAAGGCTTCGAAGTGTTCCCGGTCTTCTTCATCGAAAGGTATGACATTGCCTTCATGGTCATGTTTGTTAATAACTTGAGCGATACCGATCAGCTTCCCGCGTGCTTTCAGGGGCAGGCACATGATCGATTGGGTGCGGAATCCGGTTTGACGGTCGTAATCGGGGCAGAACCGGTCGTCTGTATAGGCATCGTCGATTAGCAGCGGTTTCTCTTTGGCGGCCACCCAGGTGGCGATGCTGTTGGTATCCCGTTCGATGCGGAAAAGCTCTTTAAACCGGTCGCCCGCCGGGCCGGTCGCCGTAAGACACACCAAATCGCCGGTTTCTTCTTCGACTAAAAGTACCGTGGATGCCTCAGCGCTCATAACCTCTTTGGCGGAGGTCATCACCTGTTCCAGAACCGTTCCGAGGTCCAAGGTCGAATTAATGATCGTGCCCGCGCCGATAATGGCTTGCAGCAGGCCGATCTTGGCTTCCAAATCTACGACACGGGTATCCCTATCAGCCGGTTCCACGGCGTACTCCCTTCACGTTTTCCCGAAACACCAGCAAAACAAACCACGAACATTCTCAACTGCCCGATGGGCAATTTGTCTTTGTACTGATCTTGTGAGGCTTTGCAAGGACCACCCAGGTGAATTCGCTATTCCAGCCCAGGGAATTGTCCGGGTTGTTCTATTTTGTTACACCGGACCTAAAAACAGCAGCGGTGGCAGGCCGGGAGACGTTCGATACGGTCCATTTGCCGCCTGAAATTGCGCCAGCGCGGGCCGTTCCAAATCGCCAGGAATGGTTTTTCGGTGAGATACCCGCAGTTATTTTTTAAACAGGGGTAGACCTCACCGGATGGGCCGATGCAGGCGTATGTGTATACGGCGTGACATGTGCGCAAGGCCGTGCGTTCGTAGAGGTTGTTTTTGTAATAGGCATCCAGTTCGGCATCGCTGTGCCCGGGATTGATCAGCAACATAAAAGGCCATTCACGGTTGCGGATTTTGCCTAATTGATCGCGGACCACATCTACATCAATGCCGTGCTCGTCGATTTCTTTGACATACCCGGCGGGATCGTCGTTATCACGGTTAAAAAGTTCTTGAAAAACCCGCTTATGTTCGCGTACCTCGGCTGAGGTGAAGAAACGCAGGTGGTTGAGCTGGACATGCGAAGGCCGAAGCGGAGTGACTTCTTCCACAAATTCCAGCAAATTCCGGTGGTTTTCACCGGTAATGACACAGAAGATATGCAGCTCCGGATCGGGACCGGCGCCGTTTTGAGCGGCCTCACGGATAGCTTTAACGCCATCGATGGCACGTTTGTACGAAGTCTTTTGACCCCGGACGGTGTCGTGGACCTCTTCGGGGCCATCCAAGGAGAGGTTGATAGAGGTCAGGCCGGACCCGACGATGTCTTCGGCGTATTTTTTCAGCAGCGTGCCATTGGTGACCAGATTGGTGCGCAGGCCCTTGCTGCTAGCGCTTTTGATGATATCCACACACTGCGGATGCAACGTCGGTTCGCCGCCCATAAGCCCGACTTCAGTGCCATAAGGGGCTAGCTCACGGAGAGTTTTCTCGACCAGATCGAAATCGATCATATCCGGATTGCTGCGCCCGCCCGGAGCGGACACTGTTCCTTCTCCGTGAGGGCACATGTGACAATGCAGGTTGCAGCGTTCGGTTAACAGAATGCTGATTGCCAGCGGGGGATCGGCATAGCCGTACTTGCGCCGGACATTGCTGAACATCCGGCCTACACGGCCCCTTTTGGGCAGACGGTCGATAATTACATCGGTCATGGACATAAAAGGTAATCTCCGCGCGAAAGTATACAAGCGCCGTTTTGCGTACCAATGGTAGCGTTGTGTGTAAAAGGGACCGGCTCCAAAGGCGGACCAAACCTGTATTGTTGCCGGGGCGGGGCGGGGGACGTATCCTCACGAGACGCGGGCCGCCGGGTTCGTGATCCTGAGTTGAATGACGTCAAATTGCACCGCTGAGCGAATCATGACCGCCACTGTCCATCTGGACCATGTCTCCAAAATCTATAAGCGCGGCTCCCGTCACGGGACAATCAAAGAGGATGTCCTGCGACGCCGTCCCGCGCCCAATGGCGGGCTGCTGCATGCGGTGGATGATGTCAGTTTCGAAATCCATCCGGGGGAGATACTGGGGATTTTGGGTGACAATGGCTGTGGTAAGAGCACGCTCCTCAAACTGATCGCGGGGATTACCCAGCCCACAGAGGGAACCATTGAGGTCTCGGGGACAGTGGCTTCGTTGTTGGAGGTCGGTGTCGGTTTCCACCCGGAGATGACCGGCTATGAGAATGTGCGTCTGTCGGGCGCTTTGCTCGGGATCCCGCCGCAGGTATTGGAAGAGCGTCTGCCCGATATCGTGGCTTTTGCCGAACTCGAAGAGTTTATGGATACGCCGGTCAAGCATTATTCCTCGGGGATGTACCTGCGTCTGGGGTTTGCCGTCGGTGCGTTTGTGGATCCGGAAGTTATTTTGGTGGATGAGGTGCTCGCGGTGGGCGACCAGCTCTTTCAGCAGAAATGCAATGACCACCTGCGCGCGGTGCGTAACTCCGGCAAGACGATTGTGGTGGTGAGCCACGATATGAATGTAATCCTCTCGCTCTGTTCGCGTTGCATTCTGATGGATCGCGGCAAGTTGATCGGCGAGGGCCTGCCTATCGATATCATCAGCCAGTACCGCCAACATCTGTTTTTAAAAGCGCGGGAAATGGGCCAACGTCCGCCTTCCGAAACCACCATGTGGAACCGGTACGGGGATTTTGAGGCGCGGATCGAGCGGATCCAGCTCTTGGATGGCGCGGGGCAGCCGGTATCGGTGCTGGAGACCGGGGATCCGTTGGTGGTGGAGCTGTACTGGTCCGGCAAAAAGCCGCTTCGCTATCCCACCTTTGCCTTTTCGATCATTGATGACGATGAGCGCGATGTGTTCACCACGGCCACGCACTTTTCCTATCTGGATGTCGAGACGTTGGAAGGCGGCGGGGTGGTGCGTTTCACCATCGACCGGCTGGACCTGCTCGAAGGCTATTACTCAATCCAGGCCGGGCTGGCCGAACGGCCTGAGGGGCCGGGCTCGGCGGTGGATTTCTATATGGGACATGATTTTCAGAAGGGTGTGGAGCCGTTTATGGTCCGTCCCAAGCCGGAGGACCGGGGGCTTTCAGGCGCTATCAAACTCCCCTGCCGGTGTGAAATCCTTACACCTGAAGGCCAAATCATCAGCAGCACATAGACAGGGTTCCCCGCCGGGAGGGATTTGCCTTTTCTAAACCCCACCCCGGCCCTCCCCGTAAACGGGGAGGGAGTTGTCTCTGAGGGCCTATCGCAAGCACATCCCTCCGTTTACGGGGGGATTATAGGGGGGTGAATGCAGATGGGCGGCGATGGAAGTCCAGCGTCTCAAACACAATTGGCCCGTAGCGCTTTGATCCGGGGCGGGGAGTGTTTATAGTACGGTCCCTGCTGGAGACGGCGCGCTTGAGTGTGTCTGTTTCCGGTGTCCCTTTGGGGAGTAGGCGAATTGGTAAAGCCACCGGTCTTTGGAACCGGAACTTGTAGGTTCGAGTCCTACCTCCCCAGCTGCACGTTTCCGAAACCCGCCCCCGGCGGGTTTTTGTGCTTTTGGGGGTGTGGGGAGCTCCATCGGTTACCTTCAACATAGACCAACCACCCCTTCGTAATTCAAAAATAATGAAAAAGCCGATTGACATTGCTGTGGGCAGGGTTTAGGGTTGGTTGGGTGACAAGCCTGTATTTCCCTGGCACGTAGTCTGAGCGGGGCCGGGGGAATTGATGGATGGAGAAAAACTAACGTTATGATACATAACATAAATGGGCATTTTTTTATGCAGAGCAAAGAATTTAGAAGTGAATCATATAATATAGCACCAGGAGTTGCCGACAAATAATTTTAAAGTGACGTTAAAGCAAATGGTCAACTGAGAGGAATATAAAAAGTAATGGCGAAGTCCGAGTATGACAAAATCGCAGAAGAATATTATGAAGATGGACATGTCACATCGCGTAATTTCGATGCAGCGACACGAGAAACTCTCGCTGATATTCAATTTCAACCCCCGCTCGAAGCAGGTGATCTAGTTCTCGAAATTGGCGCGGGGCGAGGTCGGGCACATGAGTTTCTTGGGGTCGATTCTAAATGCATCGTCCAGTTGGACAACTCAAGGCCAATGTTTGATCTTCCACAACGTGAGTCATGTCTTCTAAAAGTTCTTGCAGATGCATGTGATATACCGTTGGAGTCTCAACAATTCAAATGTGTGCTGGGATTCTTAGTTGATCCATTTCTGGGTCTGCAATGTCTGCAGGAAGTACGACGCATGCTAAAGAATGGTGGGCAAATCCTTCTTACAGTCCCTACCAAAGAGTGGGGGGATGATTTGCGTGCACGGCTGGGCATTGATCCAATGATGACCCGGTTCAAGAAAATCGGCAAAGAAGAATTCATATTGCTTCCCTCATTACTTCATTCAAAAGAAAAACTTTACGATATGCTTGCACATATTGGATTTCAAAATATCAATATTCAAGATCATTATCTTCCTCAGGGCGAAAATCCAATATCTGATGATATCGAATCTGTTGCTAAATCGAAAGACATTGACAAACACAGCCTCCCAATTATTCATACAATAAGGGCAACATTATGATGGGATGGATACATGTCTTCTTGCAGATAATTGGTATTCGAACTCACCGAAGGTTTCGTTTAGCTCTACGCGGCTTCTTGCTTGTTTTTGGCTTGGTAGCAGCATTCTTTACGAGCGTCTTTATCAAGCAGGGTGAATTTAAGCATGCCTTTTGTTCCTACCTTGTTGTTATTGTATCAGCATTTCTTGAATTTGTTATAGCAGATGTCCTAGCAGAACACTCATTTCCATTCAATACTGAGAGGAAATTGGAATTGATGGAAAAGCGTCTTGGGCGTGACATAATCGGCACTATCACGGAACTTCTTAATGAATTAATAAATGAATTTAAGGCTTGTGATACAGGAAGAATAAGCGCTTGCGTACATGTGACTACTGAACTTGCTGCCACTATGGATCAACCAGTCCGGGGCGGACTGCTTCAACTAACTGATTATGTGGGTCCTGCTAGTGGCAAAAAAGGTAGAGTAACACTTATTACACAAGGTCTAATTGGCCGATGTGCGCGGACCGGTTCATTTGAGACGGTTAATTTTGCAGATTCCTCCGACTATGCAAAGTCCATGGTCCGTGAATTCGGGTTTACTCAAATTGAGGCTGAGCGTCATACAAAATCGGCGCGATCATATCTAGCATATCCACTGAAACATAGTGAGCGCACGGTTGGCGTTTTGTATTTCTTCTCGACAGAGCCACAAGTCTTCCCATATGCTGTAGACATTGAACTCCTAGACAAGGCTGCATCATCAATAGTGAATTATATTAAATTGTTACGAATCTTCTGATAATTAGCAAATGCTATCAGTTTGATTTGTATTGAATAAAGTCAATGTGAGAGGGCAAGTATGATGGCGCTTGTGAGGATACCATTGAGTGTACCCCAATATCTATAACACTGGCTATTTAGAAAATTTGGGCAGTGAGGGGACTCTCATAGATTTAGAACGGGAACCGTGAAATGATGTCTATCTTTTGGGGATAGTTTTTCCGCTACGTGGTTGGCACAGGGAGAGAGCAGAAAACCATATAAAAATTAATTATTTTAAACTCTGGGAAGTATATTTCTGGCCAACCTTCTTCCATGCCAGTTGTGTTTCTGCCCAATTTATACCTTCCATTCTAGGATCAGACAAACATACCATAATTGCTTCGTGTCATTTGCCGGTTTAGTTTGACCCTATGATTGTCGGCGGATTTGACCCAGGGATCTTCACCGGGTTTGACCCTGTGATTTTCGGCGGGTTTGACCCAGGGATCTTCACCCGATTTGCCACCCCCCTGTGATCGGCAGATTTGACCCAGGTGGCAGGAGCCTAAACTGCCTCCGTGTTTAGTGATGAACCGGAGGAAATCATGGAGCAACGCCACGTGAACGAAATTCGCGAAATCATTTATCAAGCCCGCCAAGGGGAAAGTATCCACGGTATAAGCCATGGCCTGTGCTTGGCCCGGAATACGGTACGCAAATATCTGCGGCTGGCGGAAAACGAAGGCTTCTTGAAGCAGCGCCCAGCCTTTGCCGGATATCCAAACCTTAGGCCGGATTTTAGGTCCGCCCCCAGCTCCCCGGCACATGCGTAGCACGGTGGAACCCTATGCGGAACATGTCGAAGCCTTGGTGCGGGATGGGGTGGAAATGCAGACCATCTGGCAACGTCTGCGCGATGATTACGGCTACACCGGCAGTTATTCCTCCGTGCGCCGGTATGTTCAGCGTGTGTATCCCAAAGAACCGGAAGTGGTCTGCCGGGTGGAAACCGAACCGGGCGAAGAAGCACAAGTGGACTTTGTGCAGCGCCGGTCTGCAATGGGATGCGAAAAGTGGACGGCAGCGAAAAGCCTGGGTGTTCATCATGACTCTATCCTGGTCCCGGCATCAATATGTCGAATGTGTTTTCGATCAGACGGTGCGGACATGGATCCAAATGTCATGAACACGCCTTCGCTTGGTTTGGGGGGTGTGGTGCGCCGGGTGGTGATCGACAATCTAAAAGCCGGGGGTGTTGCATTGCGCATATGCACGATCCGGTGCTGGGGAACTCCATACCGGCGTTTGGCGGAACATTATGGATTTGTGATTTCTCCAAATCGTCCGCGTACACCGCCAACATAAAGGCAAGGTGGAATCGGCGGTGCATTATTTCAAACGGAACTTTTTAGCTGGGCAAATTGTTTGCCGATCTGCAGGCGCTTAATGAACACGCCCGGCAGTGGGTGATTGAGGTCGCCGGACAACGCCGTCATGGCACCACCCGCGAAGCGCCGTTGGCCCGGTTTCATCAAACCGAAGAAGCGGTGCTGATCCCCTTGCCGGATACAACCTTCGATCCGCTTGTCGCCTTCACCGGGATTGCCACGTGGTCGTCGAAGGCTCTTATTATTCGGTTCCTTACCGTTGGATCGGAAAAACCGTCGATGTGTACACCGGCCCCCGGATCGTGGAAATCTATGCCGGAATGGAGTTGATCGCCACCCACTTGGCGGCCGGGCGCAAAGGGGAACGCCAAACCCGTATGGAACACTATCCGGAATCCAAACGGGCCTACTTAGAAAATCCTCCGGAACGATGCCGTGAGCGGGCCACCCAGGTCGGTCCCGCCTGTGCACAGGTGGTGAGATACGTGTTTGAAAGGACCGCGTACACGACCGGTTGCGCAGTGTGCAAAGCCTTTTGCGTCTGCAGGAACGCGTCGGCGCGGAACGTTTGGAAAAGGCCTGCGGGCGAGCCCTGTACTATGGGGATGCTTCGTATCGCCGCATTAAAACGATTTTGGATGCGGGTTTGGATCAGGAACACGTTGAAGAAAACCATACAACAGGTCATTCACCTCGCGTCCTATCGTTTCGCCCGGCCGGCATCCACATTTTTTGCCCGGGAGGCGCCCTCATGCTGACGCATCCCCTCATGCCCAAACCTAAAAGCCCTGAAGTTGTCGGGTATTTTGGATACGCTCGATCAACGGGCGCAAGCCGCGCAAGAGCAATCGCTTACACCTGTCGAATTCTTAGGGCTGTTGCTGGATGATGAACTGGAACGCCGTGAACATCAGCGGTTGCATAAACGCATCAAGGAAGCCGGGATCGAAGAGCCGAAGACCTTGCACCGGTTCGATTTTTCAGGCCGCCCCCCAATGTGCCGAAAACCCTAGTAGCGGATTTGGCTTTATGCCGGTTTGTTGAGCAAGGTGAAAACCTTTTGTTTTGTGGACCGACCGGGACGGGCAAATCGCATCTTGCTCAAAGCCTTGGCACATGAAGCGATTAAACACGGGTTACCGCGCTTTGTACCGGCCCACGCATACGCTCCTTGCACGCCTTGCACGCCAGCCGTGCCGATGGAAACCTATCCCAAACACCGTTTCCGGTTGATGCAAGTCGATGTCTTGGTGTTGGAATGACTTTGGGCTGGTGCCCTTGTCCGCCCAGGCGGCGCGAAGACCTCTACGAGATCATCCGCGAACGGTATGAGCAGAAATCCATTTTTTTGACCAGCAATCGCGCTCCTGAGGAATGGGCTGAGGGTGTTCGGTACTCCCCTCTTGGCCTCCGCCGCTTTAGACCCGCCTGACGCACCACGCGCATGTAATTACCTATCACCGGCTCCAGTTACCGGCAACGAAAACGGAAAACCAATACCAAACCCAAGGAAAAGAAGAGCAACTGAAAATTCTTTTGATGGGCTCCGGTCGCCTATGGCTCCCTCCGCCCAACAAAACATACAACCTGAATGGAGTAAAATCAAAACGCATATTCGTAAAATAAGCCTGCCCCGGTTCAAAACAACTGGGTCAGATCAAACCGGCAACAGCTGGGTCAAATCTACCCGGCTATTGACAAGGGCGTTGTGGCTTTGGCCACGCCGAGGCGATAGGCCTATTGGATTAAGAGAGTTGCGAATTGGTGTGAGGTGTGGGTACTCGCGCGAGCAAAAGAGGCGGAACCCGGAATGGTATACCAAATAGTCCCTGTTCCTATCTACACACTCCCGGGAATGAATAAGCCAAGCGCCGAAGGCGCGACGATGGAATAGCCTCGGGCGAGCGTAGCGGTGCCCGGGGGTACAGAAATTCAAAAAAATCCCGAGCCCTGTAAGGGCGGAAGAGAGCCTTATTTCACCGGCGGAAAACCGCTCAATTTACATTTCTTGCGCCATTACAGGGCTGATGGTTTGGGGGATGGTGACCCAGCCTGGCGCCCTTCGCCCGCCGTTAGCGGTCTCGGCTTAGGCTGGGCTATTGCTTTTCGCCCCTCCGGGGCTCTTAATTCGATAAATACGTAACTATTATTTAATATCTGTTCGCCACCCGATAAGAGATACAGATGTAGATTCGCCCTAGTCCTTTTTTAGTGGCTGGCAGGATGTGATTCCCGCTCTTTGGGCTCGGGAAAGACCGAACACGGTTTGACGGCTTCCCTGTGAGAATCCTTTCCCCCATCCTGTCAGTCCGGAATCGAACGCTCCGGCCATCATCTCTTCCCAGAATTCGAGATACTTTTTGTCACCCGTTGTCTCATAGGCGAATCCGATGATATCGGCGTTCATGAGGCATTCGTGTCCTCGATGCCCTTTGCCAACGAAATTGGGAGCGTTGGTAATGTACTTAAAACCGTTCCCGGGCTCCCAAGACTCGTTCATGAGCCAATCGGCTGTGTTGACCAACATCCGCTCCACCTCCGGACGGTCCCTCGGCTCGACCTCCAGATAGCGAAGCAAACCGAAACCGAGGATTCCCGTGGCAAAGGCTTTGCCGCCGACCACAGGCACACCGAGCGTTTCGTTTAGAGGCGGCACATGAGGCCATCCGCCGTGCTCGGGATCATGGCGTTCGAGGCAACGCTGCACCATGATACGCGCCGCGTTGAGATAGTAGGGATTTCCTGTGAACAGATAGGCCCCGGACGCGTTAATCAAAGGCCATCCGCCGCCGCGCTCGATTTCGAAATCGAAAGTGGGAGTCAGGAAATCGGCCTGACGCGTGCACACGCGCTCGGCGGTGTCCAGCAGAAAGGCATCGCCTGTCAGCAAGCCATAGAGCCAGACGCCGTCTTCGAAAATATGGCCTTGCGGATCCATCCCACCTTTGAAGGTGCCGGGCTCGCTGGATGCATACTTGCGCGCATGCTCATCGAAGCCCAGCGCGTCGGGGGATCTTTGTGTACCCACATGGTTGAAGGAGTGTTCCCAGACCACGCCGGGGAGGTTCTCGGTCCATGCGCCCCGGATTGTATCGACTGTTGCATAGTGCCGGGCCATTTCGAGGCCGGGCAAGAAATATTGTCTGTCGCCCGTGCGCATCCATTGCAGGCCTACACACCAAGCCAGGTCATATTCATTGTTCCCCGCATTGTATCCTCGCTCCCCATACCAGTCGCCAAAATTCATCCACCCATACATCCGATTCGATTCACGCGCTTGAGTGAGTCCATCGAATCCACCATCGAAAAACGTTTCATACGAATCCCAGACACCCGGCGTTCTCGGAAATACCCCTCCTCCCAAACTTCCCGTCGAACAGAGATATTCGGAAGATGCCTGCGCCAGCAGCGGTTGAGTGAACCACTGCGCCTGTTGAACTACGGCCTCTTCATTTTCGTTCGCATTGAACCACAAATAGAACTCATGCTGCGTGGCTTGCCCGGCCCGCATGAGATAACAACCATCTTCAAACCACGCGTACAAACGATGGAACCATCCATCGGCGTTCTGTACGGAGTAGGTATTCGGCGCCAAGGCGGGTAGCAAATCCACTCGCAAACTCGTCGTATCCAGTTCCAGCGCACTGGGGTATGTCTGCCAGAAATCGCGGCAAAGAAGCGACATTACTTCTGCATCTTGGCTCATCGATACGAGTCCCATGGCCCGTTCGCCTTCCTCCAGTTCGGTGCCGCACGACCGTGTATAGTGGTTATCTTGGTCCTGGAAGAGACGCATCGATTCGCCTTCCGGGACTTTTACGAGCGTCTGGCCCTGAAACGCTCCACGCAGGTTGGGGCCGCCAGCCACGGGCACATTGACCGACACGCGCCTGATCTTTCGAAACTGCGGCTCTGCATCCCCATTCCATAGGGTTACATTGACTGCCATGCCCGGCATTCCCTGCCAAAACGTGAGCCGAAAAAGGTAGTGCCATCCGAGGCCGCCGTTAGGACCTCGCATCACGCCTGCGCATTCGACAACAGCACGTATCGGCCCGTTCTCGCGGACATCGACCACCTTGGGGGCGGCGCAATACAGGACCTGACCTTCTCCTGTCTCAATCGCCAAACCCGACTCCGCCGAACCTGTCGTCACTTCCGCCGCGCCAATCATCCCGTCCCGGTTTTTGTCGAACCCGTACCGGCCAAAGAACGCCGCTCCCTTCTTGGCGATTGTGAAGCTCGTAGCGCCGGTCGATAGTTCCCATTCTTCAGGGGATTCTTTGATGGTGAGAAGCCGGTTGGAATCGGTGGTCTCTGTTGTTCCACCGGATTGGGTTTCTAGACGATACGCGCCGAGGCGGCCGCTATCCGCAAGGAAATCTAAGGTCGTCCATTTGACGCTTCCATCGTCCCAAATCGAGGTGGTTGAGGCTTGGAGGGGCACACGTTTGCCTTGAGGGTCCGCCAGGCTGAGGTCGGCCGCTTGCGCGAGTTTCCCCCGCGAAAAGGGCATGCCAATCGTAACCGGCCAAGCATGGCGCTTTGTGTCCGTGGGCTCTTCGATTGCGAGGTCGATTGCGAATGCCTGGGATGATGCCGGTTTCTTAGGCGTTGCACGGAAGGTGAACGGCTGCGAGGCCAGCTCTTCGCCCCGCAACATCGTCACAATCCGGCCCGAGTATTCCGCTGTGGGATCAAGTCCCACGAGCCGGATGCGGTGATTGCGTCCTTCCGCTTGCGATATGGCAGATTGGGAGGTGGAGCCTGTGCTCTGATACTCGATCCATCCTGTCTTTACGATGCCTGTGGTTGTCCAGCAGACGTCTACGCTTCCCGGCTCGGTGCACCAAGTTTCGATGAATTTGAACTCCGGCAGCGGAGGGATAATGGGCTGCTTTGCAAAGACCAAGTCATAAATTCGATAGCAGCCCACCGGAGTTAAACAGGTGAAGTCGAGGGCATCGCCCGGTTTGACTTTCAGTACTTGGGAGAAACTGTAGAGAGCCTTGCCATTCTCATCGGTTCCGTAAATCGTGCCGATCTCACGCCCCTTACAGGTGACTTTCAGGCTTTCGATACCATCGGGATCATCGACGAGAATCACGCCCAGATAGAAACTCCCCTCACGGTCGAAGACGTACCGGAAACTGTGCCCTGTATCGAGTCCACGCAGCCGGTTTCCTTCACTGACAAATCCGACCCAATCTGTGGTTTCCACAGTGGGGACGATGAATCCCTGGCCTTCGCCTGCCAACCACGCATCCATCTCCGGCCAAAGCGCAAGGCGTTCGACCTCACCCGCAAAGACCGTCCCACACCCCATTACAAAGAGACTAAAGCCCACAACGGCGGCGATTCTGCGCATTATTGTCCATTCCTTTAGCATCAAAGGTCATTCTCCAAGAAGGTGGCGTTCTACAAGCGGTGGAAAAAACAGGAGTCCCGATCCAAGGATTTCGCAAGGTAGGCGGCATCCGGATTGGAGCGGCCTGTGCCACTCAGTGTCCATAAGTTAATAATTCAATATTGTTAATAATATTGGCAGATTTGGATTCAATTAAAAACTGATGTTGTCCGGACCGGCTGCTCTCCGACCTAGAAGAAGAATTAGAGAAATACGAATAGTAAATGTTATCCCCCGAGAGCACCGCTCACGGGCAAGTCACCGCCGAAATAGACGATGTCCCCCCAGCTGTGCAGGCCGTTCGATGGTTTATAGGGTGGTCCCGCACCATACGTGAAGTTATCGCACACCAGGTTCGGTGGCAGAAAATAGAGTCCACTCTGTTGATAGTCCGGCCCCATGCTCAGTATACAGTAGCCTTTTTTCCATACCGCCGGGCATGCGGTTTCCATGTAACTGCCGAAACGCTGTTGGTAATGGTAGAACATATACGAACCGGTGTGCCCGCCGTCATGTCCTGTCTGTGCCTCTATCTGTGAGAACTTGAGAAACGGGTCAGGCATGGTGATGTCTCCCAAGTACGCTGTTGGTGTGGTGAGAGGGAAGAGAACCGGATTAACAAGATACTTGTAATACAGGCTGCTGTTGGTTTCGTCGCAAGGATAGTCATTGTGGTCGAGAAAGTACGATTCCAGAGCCGTAGCCAGTGAACGGAGGTCGGCCTTAGCGCGGGCGACCTTGGCCCGTGTCTGCGCGTTCATAAAATTAGGTACCGCAATTGCGGCCAAAATACCGATAATCGCCACTACAATCAGGAGTTCGATCAATGTGAAAGCTTCGCGTCTCATTTCACTTTGGATTTCCTATTTGAGTTTTCGATTTTCCTCCGGAAGGCGCGAGCCATAAGATGTCCCGGCCCTGAATACCTGATTCTAATCCGCCGGTAGGCACCTTGACAAGGAGGCTGATCATGAACAATTACTGGCAAATCGTGATTGAGCGGCAATTCGCAGCGGCAGTCCAAATGATGTGGGCAGCCATCAAGGCCTGTCCGGACAGCCTGTGGGATGACCGCACCGACGGCTCTCCCTTTTGGCACCTAGCCTATCATGCGCTGTTTTTTACCGATTTCTACTTATCTGACGATGAAAAGTCATTCCGGGCGATGGACTACCACGAGGACAAGGCGCACTTTCTACCGGGCGATTACAGGGAATTCGGTGGCATTGTCACAACACCTGAGAAGGCATATACCCGGGATCAGCTGCTGGATTACGCCGATCACTGTCTTCGGAAATGCCACGAGGCGTTCGAGAAACTAACGGATCAGCGGGCACTCGAGCGATGCGGATTCTGGTGGTACGAGCTGAATGTCGGGGAGTTTCTGCTCAACAACTTGCGTCATGTCCAACACCACGCCGGTCAATTGACTCTTCTGCTCCGCCGCCGCGCCGATATCGGCGTCGATTGGTTCGGCACGAAAGACAATCAGCCCCCGTCTCCGACATGGTAATTGGTTGCGTTGTTAATGTGAGATTTTGCTATGAGCAAACCGGGCTGTGTTCAAAAGAATGGGCAACTTAATTTTCCGGCTCTTCAAGGATTTTAGTAGAGTTAAGAAAGTGATTCATGATGTTGCCATCCGATTTGCGGTTGGCAGGCACATTCATGCTTATCTTTATTGGATAACTTTTCCGCTATGTGGTTGGCACAGGCAGAGGGAGAAAAACAACCCACCTTGCTTCATTGAAACAAGGTGGGTTGTTTTATGTCGACTCGGATCAATATCCGTGTACTTTCTTCGCCAGAAATTCTTTGATGTCTTCGGGCGTATCACATCCTGTTGCTTTCGACACAACGATGTTGGTAATGACGGCCAGAGGCGCTCCCAGCCAGGCGAAGTACCAGGCATTCAAATAATACGACACGGTGGCATGTCCGGGCAGCACTACATTGATGCTTCCACACACAAAATAGACGAGTGCGACTAATGAGACGGCGCCGCCCGCTACCAGGCCAGCCCAGGCTCCGGCCCGGTTAGAGCCGCTCCACCAGATACCGAGCAAGAACAGCGGGAAGATCGTGCATCCGGCTAGAGAAAAGGCGACGGCGACCAACTGGGCAATCAAACCCAGTTTCATTAATGCAACGACCGTAACCGCAATGGCCATGAGAATGGTTCCGATGCGAGCCATCAGCATCTGTGTGCGCTCGGAAGCCTCAGGATTAATGACTTTGAAATATAGGTCGTGAGAAAAGGCGGATGCGCCTGCAACCAGCAACCCGGATACTGTTGAAAATGCGGCGGATACGGCGCCAGCCGCAAGAAAGCCTACAACCAGCGGGAATACCTTGCCTAGCTGAGCTGTGTAAACGACGATAGCGTCCTTGGCTAATGCGCCAACTTCGGGATTTGAAGATAGGATTTTTCCAAACGCTGAATAAACGGGAGCGCTCCAGTAGAGAAGGCAAATAAAGAAAAGCCCCCAAACGACTGACCAGCGGGCATCCTTTGCGCGTGGGACCACATAAAAGCGTTGAATGACATGAGGTAATCCGGCTGTTCCGATCATCAGTGAGAAGCAGATCGCCATCCACTGAAAAGCACTTTTGCCGGTGGCTGGATCCCAAGGCATCGCGAATTCGGGCGAGGGAAGAATGCCGAAATCGTGGCCCATGGAATTTACGCCCTTTCCGGGCTCCAAGCCGGTGACGATATCGGACACTGTCGAACCATAACCCACCTGGGGCAGGAGGAATGCATAGCCAAAGCTATAACATAGAATGAAGAGCGGAATCATGAAGGATACAATGATAATTACGTATTGTATCTGCATATTTTTCGTAACGCCCAGCATTCCCGAAATCAGTGTATAGGCGAGAACGATGGAACTTCCAACGATAACAGCGTATGCATAATCGATTCCCAGAATCCACTTAAACATCAATCCAATGCCTGCGAACTGACCAACGCAGTAGGAAAAGGATATAAAAATCGCCAGGCAAGCCCCGAAAGCGCGAAGACCTTTTGAATAGTAACGATCCCCGATAAAGTCCGCCGCCGTATACTTTCCAAATCGGCGAATCTGCCCCGCCATGAGGATGAGCAGCAATACGTAACCTCCGGTCCAACCTACTACATACGAAAGTCCATGATATCCCGAACCGTACATGATGGCGGCCATTCCAAGAAACGAAGCGGCAGACATCCAGTTCGATGCGATCGCCATTCCCGCTCCCACGGGCGATATTTTCCGCCCCGCCGCCCAATAGGCTGAAGTATCTTTGGCTCGATTGAAAATTCCGACCAAAACAAAAGTCGAAAGCAGGATAATGAGAATGATGGCTGGGCCAACCTTGAAATTCCCTTCGAGTTGAGTGCTTTTCGCCGTTTGAGCGAAAGCGTCGCTGGTGATGGTTGATAGAAAGATCATTAAAAATAACGATTGATAGAATCGTAACATGCTAGTCTTCCTTTATTGTGTGTCCGCAACAATTATTCATCCGCAAAATCGTATTTTGCATTCAATCTGTCCGTCGCATATGCATAGATTAGGCAGAGGGCTACGAATAGAATCAGAAGAAATTGTGCTGTATACCAGTAGTGGAATGGGAAGCCTAAAAACTTGAAATCGGTTAAGGCGCTTTGGTTATGCACGAGGTACAATTTCATAATCTCCGGAATGTCGGCGCTCAATTGGGGCTCGCCACCCGAAACCAAAGACATGGGCAATAAATCCGCTCGTAATTTGTCAAATCCGGTGGATTGCAGACCTATGGCTTGGGCAGCTTGTGCGACAGTTTCTTGCTTTTTCGAGGCGTCGGTGAGATTGGCTAAAAAGGTCTCCCTTTGCTCGACCGGTAATAACGTCAACACGGATTGTGTAAGTGTTTTTTGCAGGATTTCTTTGTGTTCGGCATTTAGGGCGACGTTTTTGCCAAGAACGGATAGAATGGCTTTTGAAAAAACCTGCTTTTGGGCCGTACTCGCACTCTGGTTTTGCACGTCATGCCAAACTTCCTGGAAAGTGACGTAACTGTCTTCCGGAGCCGGTTGATTAAAAATGCAAAGCATGAACTGGAATCCAAAAACGGCGATCCCCCAAACCAAAATCATGACGATAATCATCTTCATGTCGGCTCGGGAATGCTCTGTCTTTGGCTTGAAAAAGTTGACATCGTAGCGATGAGAATCGGATCCTGTTGCGGATTGATTCTCATGGCCAGGATTATCAGGTTGTTGATTCATTCCTTCTCACCTCAATTAATTGTTGGTTTGATTTAAACGCAGCCACGCCCCGAGAGGCGTGGCTGCGTTAATGCACATGAGGGTACCCCGAAATCCGGTCCATCGAGAACTTAGAGAATCGGGGAGGAGACCTCGCTTCTTTCGTTTCTTTGTGCGTAGAGACAGGTATTTATTATGATAGATTCGAAAAAGAACCTTATGACTGATTCACCAACCTTAACGGCAAAATATCACATGAATTCTTTTGTAACCATATCGAACACACGTCTTCGCTATCTGTAAAACGTTGTATCGTTAATCCCCCATCTTACGGCTAATGCCGACAATCTCATCCCCAGATTCCGTTTACCGAAGAGCATACACGATCTGCTTCTCGCGGTGCCGCCACTTCATCGATGAATCTCCTTGCCCTGGAGACCATCCTACGCCCAATCTCCTTACGTAGCCTGATGGTGGAAAGCACGATGTTCAAAATTATGTACAAGTGTTGCTTGAGTGGATTACCTGGAGTGCTTGTCTCGGTGTCCGTTCTGTCAATTTCTCCAGGATTCCTTCTCCAGGATTCCGTTTACGAATGGAATGCCTCGGTGATATTGAGAATCCGGTGATAGGCATTGATTGGACGCCAGTGTTTTTCGGCCTCGGCGGCAAGTTTAAAGACCATCATAGGGGCGGCTATTCCGGAACAACATCCTTTGGCCTATCGAGTCCGATGCCATACACAAAGAGGTAGACATAGCCTTTGCCTGAGAGATTCCGCCGACTCCATAGGCTCAACCTGCAGGCCCATCGTTTCCCCAAACGGACAATGAGACCGGATGCTTGGTGACCGAGTATCGGCTCTATGGCATTCTCTCACGCCCTCGACTCTCCAATGGGATAACCGTATCCTTTAATTTCATGATCATTCTTTCCTTGAATCTTCCTCAAAGGATTGGCTTTAGAAACCAAAGGATACGCTCATCCTTCTTTAACCTTCAACACACAACTTTCGGTCATATCTCCTTTCTGTATTTATCTCTGCATACAGACATTACTTCTCGAATGAGTTATATTAATTATGACCGGCAACAAATATTTTAATGGATTTGGCCATGTCGACGCCAAACAGCAACGTCTCTATTGTTCGTATTATCCTCACAACTCTCCTCACGATTTGCTTATTTACAATTACTCTTTTTTTTATAATCATACCGGCGTTTGAAAAGACAATTCTGGATCGAAAACGCGAAATGATCTGTGAGCTGACCAATGCGGCCTGGAGCGTTCTCGCCGAGTTGCACGCCGAAGAACAAGAGGGTGATCTTACCCGAGAGCAAGCGCAGCGGAGGGCAATCGAGCGGATACGATTTTTACGGTATGGCGACGAACGAAAGGACTATTTCTGGATTACGGATATGGAGCCGCGAATGATCGTTCATCCGTATCTCCAGGAACTCAATGGCCAAAGTCTAGTAGACTACGAAGATCCAAGCGGGAAAAAGCTATTTCTCGAATTTGTGAACGTCGTTAGAGAGAATGAACACGGCTATGTTGATTACATGTGGCAATGGAAAGACGACGATACGCGCATTGTACCCAAACTATCCTATGTGAAAGGATTCCATCCATGGGGGTGGATTATCGGCACGGGCATCTACATTGAAGATGTAAAAGAAGAAATAGCCACCATCACCAAACGCATTATTCTCATCAGCGTTGGCATTACGATTTTAATAGCGTTATTGCTGACATTCACAACTCTGCAAAGCCTGGCTATTGAAAAAAATAAAAGACAGGCCGAAGAGGCTTTGAGAATATCCCGTGAGAAATATAAAATTCTTGTCGAATCGGCGACCGAGGGTGTTATCATGATCGTCGATAACAAAGTCTTCTATTCCAATAACACCTCGCTCGAGATGTTGGGGTATCAGGCGCATGAATTCCAGAACATTCCACTAGAACGTATTATTCCCGACCACCCTGTAAATTCCTCCTGGATTGATTTTATCGATGACAAACCTATTCCTGAGCAGTACTCGGCTCAGCTCATACGCAAAGACGGAACCACATTGAATGTCCTCCTTTCAACCGCCAAGATAACGTTTGCCGGCAAACAGGCGATTATATTGACGGCGAAAGATTTCACGTCTCAGCAACAACTCGAAGAGCAGTTGGGGGAGAGCAAGGAGAAGTTTGAAACGCTCGTGAACAACATCAGTATGGGCGTTTTCCGGGCGGTGTTCGGGAAAAAAGGAAGAATTATCGAAGCGAATCCAGCGGCCTTGCAGATTTTCGGATTTCAGGAATACGAACTTTTATTTAATACGCCGTTCCGGGATTTGATTCAGGACGAAGACGATTGCGAACAGTTTTTTCTCGAATTGGATATCAATCACTCCATAAAGAACAGAATCATCTGCATTCAAAGAAAAGATGGGAGTATTTTGACCGCCTCCATATCGGCTGTCGTAACTACGGGTGAGAACGCAAAGCAGAGATATTTTGACGCTATCGTTGAGGATATAACCGCCCAGAAGAAGAGCGAGGAGGAACGCGAAGACTTAATCGTTGAATTGCAGACAGCTTTGCTTTACCTGAACCAACCGATCCGGCACTCGCTTCGTGAATTGACTGCCTGCGGCATGAATCAATCCATACGCAAAGCGGCGGCATTAATGACGAAACATAATACGACGGCCATTTTGGTTCAATCGGAAAACAATTCCTATATCGGAATTGTAACGGACAGTGACATCCGCCAGCGAGTTGTTGCAAATAGCGTGGATTTCGAGCGTCCCGTGTTCGAGATCATGAGCTCACCGTTGGTAACCATATCGGATCACGCTCTCTTGTATGAAGCAGCATTCGTAATGCAGGAGAATGCCATTCGCCACTTGGCTGTGAGGGATCATTCTGGGAAGATCGTGAGTCTTTTAACGGAAAAGGAGATATTGAAAGTCCATCGGTATTCATCGGCGATTCTCATTCAGGAAATACAAAACGCTGAGACTCTCGAGGAAATTGTGGAAGGACGTGAACGCCTCCCAAGGCTTGTAAAAGCCCTGATCGATAGTGGCGCGAACGTACGAAGCATTACTCGTATAATTACGATAGCATCTGATACAATTGTATACAAAATTTTGAATAGGGCGCTGAAAGAGCTCGGGCAGCCGCCAACGCATTTTGCATTTATCGCTCTAGGCAGCGAGGGAAGAGAAGAGCAAACATTATATACGGATCAGGATAATGCAATTATCTTTGATGATGTTGCGCCCGATCAACTTGAGCAGGTGCAATCCTATTTCCTCGAATTAGCGCAAAGGCTCTGTACCGAATTGGATCAGGCGGGGTACGCGCTTTGCAAGGGAGAGGTGATGGCCATGAATCCGAGGTGGTGCCAACCTCTTTCTGTTTGGAAAGACTATTTTGGCGATTGGATTATGAACGCAGATCCGCAAGCACTGCTTGATGTCAAAATCTTCTTTGATTACCGTTTCCTGTTCGGTGCGGAGGAATTAGTAAATCGGCTTACAAGCCACTTGCATAAAGTGTCCGAAGGGAAATCCGCATTTTATCAGCATCTCGCCTTAAATACACTTCAATTCAAACCGCCGCTAGGATTCTTTGGGAAAATTGTTGTCCAAACAAAGGATGGGCATCCCGAGACATTCGATATAAAGGAGGCCATGCTCCCAATCGTTGATTTCGCTCGTGTTTACGCATTGAAATATCGCATTCGGGAAACGAATACGCTTGATCGCTATGAGAAGATTTTTGAAAAGAACATCTTGACCAAGAGCAGTTATGAGAATGCCGTGCAAGCATATAATTTTATGATGCAATTACGGTTTAAACACCAGGCGGCCTATTTGAACGAAAACAAGCCACCAGATAATTTCGTTAATCCTAAATCGTTGACCAATATCGAGCAGGCGATGCTTAAAAAGATGTTCTCTCATATTACGCAGTTTCAGTCGCGCCTGAGTTCTGATTTCACCGGATTGGCGTGATGTCTAGGTTTGCGAGTAATATTGAAGGAATTTTTGCGCTGCGTGATGAGGCGCCATCTGGAAGCACTCAGAGACGTAGGGACCATCATAGGCAAGGTCTTTTAAGGCTTGCATGATTTTTGTCCAGGGGACAGAGCCTTTACCGATATTCAAGTGCTCATCATGAACACCTGTATTATCGTGATAGTGAACGTTAAGTAGCTTTGAGCCGAAACGGTCAATATAAGCCAATGCTCCCTCAGTTGTGTTGGCATGGCCAATGTCGAGACAAAAACCAATCCATTCAGATTGGATCTCGTCAAAAATGATTTCGAAATCCTTCACGCAATCGCCAAGAAAATATATTTCTGATCCCTCTTTTGGCGATGTGGCGTTCTCAAGCGCCAATGGAATGTTCCATTGGCGACAGTTTTCAGCGATCGCATTGATACTCTGTACGACCGTATCCAACATTTGTTTACGCAACCAGGGCCATGAGACCAATCCGTGAAAAGTCCCCAAATGACAAGTGAGGTGTGTGGCATTTGTCATATGGGCGAGGGACAAGCATTTATTGATGAGAGTTATATTCGATTTGCGGATGAAAGGGATACGTTCGGCGAGATTCAGTGTATAGGGGGCATGGAAACTCAGATCAATGTTTGCATCTTGGGAGAATTCCCTTAAGCGTGCAATTCGCTTGGATGTGAAAGACTGGATAATTGAATGATCCTTGATGAGATCGATTTCTAAATGCCGAATATCATGTTCTACGGTGTAAGCGAAATACTCCTCCACTGGTTTTTCATAGACGTTGAATCCGAATTTTAATCTCATGAATCTAGACTTAATAGAATGCAAAGGCGGCATCCGAAGTGTCTTGGTGGAATCTCGCTGTGTTGTCTTCTCGCGGCCTGCGCCACTCACTATCCGTGAGTTCATTCTCCATTTTGTCCATTATATTTGCAGAATCTATTTATGTTGAGAATGGAGATTTTCTCGTTCATACCTAAACAAAGTTCATATTTCTTTTGGAAGGCAATAATCGACAATCAGAAATTTGGCATGCACCGAAATAATGAACAATTAATTTTGAAGACTCTGACAGGAAGCGGGTAGCGATCTATTTTGCAGGCCGGTATCTAGAATGACACGGCCATGGCCATGTTGATTCTGTGCTTGCGAGGTTGGAGAATCGGCAAGCCGCAAGGAGATGGTTCATGGGTGGCTGCCGGCATATGGTGATCGGCCGGCAATTCGAAGCGTCAATCCAGATGATGTGGTTGGCCATCGAGGTTTTTGGCTGACTGGCTTCATTTCGCCGCTTGGTGTGGGCATGAATCTTAGTATACTGACACTCAACACTCGGCGGCCTGCTGCCAGGACTAGCCAACGGGAGAACTCAAATGCACAGACAAGCACGGCGTAATCTTTTCTCCATTCTCGGAATCGTAGCGCTTACTCTCACACTGATAGGCTGCCAGTCGTTTTCGCCAACAGAAACGATTGAAAACGGTTCGTTCTCAATCATTGTCCTGCCGGACACGCAGAACTACACAGACTCAAGCTTCGATGGGAAACCGCAGTACTTTTATGACCAAACGCAATGGATTAAGGAGAACAAGAACCGTCTAAACATTGTCATGGTTGCCCATGTTGGAGACATCGTCCAACATCCTTCATCCACCCCGGAGTGGTCCATCGCCAGCAAGGCGTTCGAGACAATCGACGCCGAAGTACCCTACATTCTTTGTCTCGGAAACCATGACATCCTCGGCGGCCGGGAAACGACATCTCCCATTGGCCACACATACTTGAATACGTATTTTCCTCCGTCGCGTTTTGTCGAAAATACTCTTTATAAAAAGAACTTCGGTTTGGACATCGATTCGCATTTTCTAGAGCTGGGAAAATGCGATAATTACTATCTCTATTTCGAAGGCGGCGGCGAAAAATTCCTTATCTTGGCATTGGAATTTAAGCCCCGGGTCGAAACGCTCAGTTGGGCCAACGAAGTCGTTTCGGCCCATCCGGATCGTCGTTGCATTATTCTCACGCACGGTTATCTGAACGCACAGGGAGAACACGCCATAGGAAGCAACTCCATCGTGGGGAGTAACCCGCAGCAGATTTGGGAGGGATTTGTCCGCCAACATCAGAACATACTCGTCGTACTGTGTGGGCATGTTTTAGGAGAAGCATCCATCACCCGAACCGGCGCCGCCGGAAACAGGGTGCACGAAATTCTTGTTGACTACCAAAACGAATACATCGGCGACGGTGGGCATGGCTATCTGCGTGTCTTGACTTTTTACCCGGACCGGAAAGTAATTGAGAATCGCACCTACTCACCCAGCTTTGGCGACTATTTGACGAGGCCCAAGAGCCAGTTTTTACTTAAATATGAATGAGCGGCGGCACGACTCTAACGGACAAAAACGCTACGGAATGAGAAAATCACGTTGGGCCGGTATGGAAGACATCCATGCTTAGAGGCTAATGGGGTGTTGATCTCCTGGGCGCAGGTCAGACTATCCAGCCGAAGTGCAACTATTCGATTGCCTAGAGGATAGATTGCGGTCCGATTTGTGGTTAACAGGCACATCCGTACCTATCTTTATTGGATAATTTTTCCGCTATTGGCATAGGCAGGTAATCGAGAGCCCTGAATCTATATCCTTAATTAACAGGTTTTTGCTTCAGTTCGAGATCGGACTCCAAGCGTATATCCCGCGATGAACTTCCGACCAATATTTTGAATTGTCCCGGCTCGGCAACCCACTGCTTGTTGACGATATCGTAGAACGAAAGGTGGCTCTTATCGAGCGTGAAACGAGCCGTCGTACTTTGCCCTGGTTCAAGGCGGACTCGCTCAAATCCTTTTAGCGATTTCTTTTCCCGTTTGACACTCGCTTCTACATCATGGATGTAGAGTTGCACAACTTCCTCGCCCGCGACTTCTCCCGTGTTCTTGATTGTCACGCGCACGGTAACCGTATCGTTTTGTTTCATCCTTGCCGGAGTAATCTCCAAGTTGCTGTATGCGAATGTCGTATAGGACAGTCCAAATCCGAATGGAAACAGTGGCTCGATGTTCTGTTCGTCAAAATGACGGTACCCGACAAAAATGCCTTCCTTATACTCGGCCACCTTCTTTTCTCCCGGATAAGTACCGTAAACCGGCGTATCTTCGAAGCGTTTTGGAAACGTCATTGGCAATCGCCCTGAGGGGTTTACCTCTCCGAACAGAATACCTGCCAACGCTGTTCCGCCTTCCTGTCCGGGATAAAGTGCTTCGAGTACGGCGGGCGCGTCATCCAGCCACTCGTTCATCGTGATCGGCGTTCCCCCATTAAGAACGATAACCGTATTTTTGTTCGCGCGTAGAACTTGGGCGATTAACTCCAGCTGGTTTTCCGGCAGTCCTAATTGGTCACGGTCGATGGCCTCACCTTCCATCTCTTTGTTCAGACCTACGCACAAGACCACCACATCGGATTTCTTCGCCAGAGTTACGGCATTTTCCAACCCTTCGCCTTTTTCGTACGGCGCCATACCAAGTTTGCAGACGCAACTGCCGACGTTTTCATAGAACTCGACTGTAAGATCGTACAATCGGTCGGCCTGAAACTCGTAACGCACGGTCTTGAACATACCCGGCTTTGAATCGATCCAGTAATCCAGGACTTTCTTGCCATCCAGATACAGTCGAACGCCGTTGTCCGATTGAAGACCGATCTCATACCAACCGTCGCCGGGCGATTTTAGTTGACCGGTCCAGCGCGCGGACCACTTGTCGAGACGTATCTTGCCGGGTTGAGGTGAACCGGGGGTTCCTTTTTCAACGTCGCCGCCGTATCCCCAATCGAAATCGATCGCCTCTTCGCGGCGGGTCAGCGCGGGTTCTCCTTCAAGGTCGCGATTATTGAAGTATTCGGCAATGATCCCCGGTTTTCCATCGGCAATGTAAAAATCCGGCGGCACGATGGGAAGTTCCGGTTTCTTCTCCGGCAATCCTCTCTCGAAGGTTACGAGAATCTCATCGCCCGCTTTTTTCGTGATGCCCTCAAGTGGAGAAATCGTGTAATGCCCCTTTAGTGCACCGCTGCCCATTCCACCTAAGCGAGCGACATTGCCGTTCGGTCCAATCACCGCAATGGAGTGGATTTTCTCTCGGTTCAATGGCAGAAAACCACCTTCGTTCTTGAGCAACACAATGCTCTTTTGTGCGGCCTCTAAAGCCAGTGCCCGCCTTTCGGGTGTGTCTGTCGGGCCGCCGTAACGGTCACTCGATTCGTTGAATAAGTCTGCCTTGAACATCACTCGCAAGATGCGGCGCACTTTATCGTCTAGCGTAGATTCATCGACTTGTCCCTCTTGAATCGCCCGCAAAAGTTTGTCTCCATAATGCTTTCCGGTGGGCATTTCCAGATCGAGACCTGAATTCGCGGTCTTCACCGTTGAGCGGACACCTCCCCAGTCGGAAACTACGAAACCGGTAAATCCCCATTCTTCTTTTAGGATATCGTGAAGTAGAGTCTTGCTTTCGCAGGCGTAATCCCCATTAACCTGATTATAAGCGGCCATGATCGACCACGTATCCGCTTCTTGCACAGCGGCCCGAAATGCTGGCAAATAGACCTCCCGCAATGCACGCTCACCGACTCGGGCGTCAACGTCGAAGCGGTTCCACTCTTGGTTATTGGCGACAATCACTTTCGTGCAGGTTATGACGTTCTTTGTTTGTACGCCTTTCACATATTCGACTGTCATCCGTGAAACGAGATAGGGATCTTCCCCGAAAAACTCGAAACTTCGGCCCCCGAATGGCGTGCGGACGATATTGCTCATGGGGGCGAGCAGCATATTCTTTCCAATGGCTCTCGTTTCTTCACCGATAGACTCGGCGATCTTTCGCATCAGGTCTTTATCGAAGGTGGCCGCCAGGTTGATCATAGAGGAGTAGTGTGTCGACTTGCCTTCTGCGTTGGGGCCTTGGGGGCCGTCAGTCATCAACAGTTCCGGGATTCCCAGGCGGGCATTGGCTTTGGTTTTGAAACCGGCTCCGCCGACGAGCTCCACTTTCTCGTCCAGGGTCATGCTCCTCAGTAGATCGTCCACGCGGGAATCGATATCTGCAAGAGCATGATTGCAGAGCAATTGCATACCTATGAGTAAAACAGAGAAGATTACGGTTTGTTTCATGGGCTTTTGGCCTTTACAAAAAAACGGAAAACCGGCCCGTATATCAAAGAACGGGCAACTCGATTTTCTTGCTTTTCAAGCAGATTAGCGGAAAATCAGGAGAGAATCAGCATAATCTTGATGCCCGATTCGCGCCTAACGGCCGCGCTATTATCCAAATATCATTTATTTTCCAACATTTTCCGCTGCCACTTCCCGGCATTTACGCCCGATATAAGAGTTCACAGCGCGGCGCAGCCACGCATACCGGCGCGTTTCCAATGCGGCTCGTATCTCTGACTCCATTCGATCCATGCCCGAGATCCAACGGTTCAAAGCGCGCACACGTGCCATTGCGTCAAGAACGTGTTGGGCTTCCGCTTTGAGATGTTTGACAATGGCTGCTGGTGGTGTGATTGTGAACGATGAGATCTCTGCATCATTCGAGAAAGCAAACGAACGCAGCTCGTACGGACCGAGTTTGAGTGGCCGAAAGTCCGTGGCCGCTAGAGGTGAATTGTTGGCGAGGTCACGTAAATCCTCCGGCGTTCGGTTGAAAATGACTTCCACCGCCACGGGGTAGTAGTCTCGATTGATGAGATAAAAATAACGCCGATTGTCTAAAACAAGCGTACGAAGCGCGACCGGATCCGTCGTATCCCCGACAGTTTTAAACTTCTGCCGCGGGAGTGCGCGATAGGCGCGAGCGAACCGTTGCAGCGATTCGGTATGCGCGCGATCCAAAAAGAGACCGCCCCGTGTGATACGGCACGCGTCCACTTCGGCGACGGCGTGGGCGTATGGCTCCATGAAGTGATCCCCTGCGGGGAATCCCGGTACGATGCGCGATTGAGAGTCCCACCAGAAACCGTCTTCGGGATATTCCGAATTGACTCGTAAAAGTCTCTCTGCCTTTTTCCCATCCATGTTAGCCACGATGGGAATGTTTTTATCATCGGGCTCAGGAAGAAACCAAACGTGTTTTCCCCAGGCTTCCACCCAGCAGTTGAAGATGAATGCTCCCGGATGGTCGTGCGCGTGAATTGAACGCAGCATCTCTCCATCCAGAAAATCGAAATCGCGATACATTGAACCAGCTTCCAGCGGAGTGTTCACTCCACTCGCGGAATAGCGCCCGTGCCCGCCTCGGTCGCGCGAATTTCCCATACCCATGTCGATCTCCAAACCCGGTTTGTCACCGTACAGATCGACATCGATCCCTCCATCCCGATACAGCTCGCGCATACTTGGACGAGCGTAGATTTGCTGTGAGGCCGAACCCGCGCCCAGCGTTCCGGGTACCGTGGTTTCATCCCACAAAGTGACTGTGACCCGCAAATCAGACCGACATGAGGCGAGCGTGCTATGGATACGGCCAAACAGTTCACGTATTTTTCGGCAACGCCAAGCAACCCACGCCGGGCGGCATACGTAACATAAATACTCGTAACGTTTGGAAAATCGGTCGGGAAGATTGGTATCGACCGGAACGGTGATCCCTGTCTCCTGCTCAAACAGAGTAATGCTCAGATCGTCGTATCCAAAATGGATTGATCCATACCAGGGCATACATGACGCGAACATATTGAAAGAAATGCCACGAAACGACGAGTATTTGGAGTAGCGTTCGCCGATATCTTTCACAAAATCCAGAATCGCTTTTTGCACAATCGGATGTAAGGGATTGAAAATTGGTCCCATCTGCGATTTCTGCCCAGGGTCTTCTCCGTATTCATATTCAGATAGGGCTCCGCCGTATGGTTCAACAACTGATTGTGTCTTTAGCAATTCAGCGATCCGATTGAAATTCCGAACATTGTAGAGCGGTGTCCAATCACCCGTACTTCCTTGCACGGTGCCGTTCCATGAGATGTTGTTGATCGTATCGGCGCCGGCTTTGATCTTATCCCCGTCGATATTCATCTGCGCCATCAGGCTACCGAGACGCATCAATGTCATTGCCCCCTGGAAAGCAAGACCCTCACGGTCAAATCGTTCGAGCAACCGGGCATACCAATCTTCCGGCTCCGTGGTCCAACGGAGATAGAGTTTCCGGTCAGGCATGGCCACAACGTCCATCGCTCCTGAGGGTTCCTCTTTGGCTGGAAACAATGGACCGTGGTACCACGCCAGGGGATAGATCAAAAGCCCCTGTCCGGAATGCCGGGCGTATTCCACAATGCGCTCAACCCACTCTTCATGATTTGTAGCGCCTTCCGCGTCTCCGGTTCCACACGGATCTTCGTACTGAATCCCGAGTTCCCGGCAGGCGCCATCGTTCGAGTCACCTGGGATATCGAGCGCAGGCAGCCGGTCGCCCAACTCCCATATTTCGATTTGGGCCACGGCGGACGGTTCGCCTTCTCCCCAGTTCATAAAAACAAGACTGCAATCCTTCCAGCGCGGCCAAAAGACCTGCCGCAATTCCAGCATCTTTCCCGAAAGCGGCTGCGCCCAGTTGGTAAATGCACTCGTTGTCAAATCATATGTGGTGCCGTCCATGATGCACATAAAACGGCGTTTATCATCGGGAAATCGAATCACAACGGCATGAGGCTTACCAATGTTTTCGATTGTGAATCGGTACCCGAACCGCGCCAGCGATTTCCCATCCGCTTCGCGGTAAGAACCGATGGAAGACTGCACAACCTGAGTTGGCCCATTTGAGAAAAAACGCTCCACGGGAAAATCCTGTGTGCAATCAATTGTCTCAAGCAAACGGTGATCCGCTTGCTCCGCCGCCGCGATGGACCACAGCCCGAGATCGGCGGTGAGTCCGGCGGCTCCGAATCCAGCCGTGCGCATCATAAATTCGCGCCGCGATACAGCATCAGACTTATCATCAGACATCAAAATACCTCAGCCCGTACCCAAAAGAACGGGCAACTCAATTTTCCGGCTCGTCAAGGATACTAGCAGAAAATCATGATAAATTGATTTCCGATTCGAGCCTAACAGGCACATGTGGTCCGGTTCACCCTTATCACAAAGTATGCCACTTGACCTTGCCGAAGACTCGCTAATTTTGAAACTGACGCACTACCAACTTCTGAAGTGCCTGGAGTATCATGTTTAAAGATCGAAATTGAGCATCCGGGAGCAAGATGTCTTCAAGATCGTTTTGCTTCCGGAGGATAACTGAAGGCCACTATGGGAAATTATAGATCATAGCTCAATCACGAATTCTCGGGGTTTTACAATGAAACATTCACTTTGGATCATCGCCGGATTTTTCCTCATTATCCAAGGCATCGAATCTGCCGAATCGAGCGAATCCATTCAACATCCCATGCTGAAGCGGCTGGAAAAGCAGATCGACTCACTACAAACCATGGCGGTACCTTCAGCATTGGCAAACGAACAACAGCAGAGGATCTACAAACTCCGCGAAACGCTCTCCGCCTTACAAGCGAATTTCCCTACGCAAGAAACGGATAAACCTTCCGAAACCGCTCAACAAAGACTCAAACAGTTTGCCGAACAGCTTCAGATCGAACGCGATTGGCTATACGCCAACTGTGGGGAGAACCCACTGCAATTCAGCCAGGCGGTTTTGCCAACACTAAAGAAAGTGTCAGAGAAGGAATGGACAATCGTTGGGAAAACCAAAACCGTCCATCTGTTTCGGGATACGCTCACGTTAAGCGTGCAAACCCAAACCTTCACTTGGACCTCGAATCCTTGCGGCGCGGAAGAAATCGAGGTCGGAACGGTTCAGTCACCACAAAAACTATCGTTACTCAGCGCCAAAACCATCGACATTACTCCTTTCACAACCGGCGAACGTACCGGCTGGAAAATTCAACTGACTGATTTTCCTCAAGCCCCGGGGATGGTGATTGGGTTGTATGTTGGTCTGAATCCATTTGAAGAAGATTTGATTATCGATACCGTCGCAGAAAGCGAAACGACTCCATTGCGGCGCATTCAGTGGCCTAAACCGTTCGCCAACACAAAGCCTCGGCCCGATTGGCTTAGCGTTGTACCACACATGCAAGGGATGTTGCTGCCCAGTAACTGGCCGGATGCCATCAATATCGGCAGCGGTCAAACTCAAGGCCGCTCGCTCTATATGTCATGGTGGGGTGAATTGCGCGAGGGACACGGTTACATCGGTATGTTGGAGACCGATATGGATGCCGGTATTGTTTTCTCTCATCCGGCGGGCGGTCCCACGCAAATCGGTCCGGTCTTTTATGCCAGCATGGGAAAATTGACGTATCCGCGCAGGATTCGTTATATCTTTTACGAAGAAGCCAACCACGTCACATTGGCCAAACGCTATCGGCGTTATGTGTGCGAAACCGGGCGGTTTGTTTCTCTTGATGAAAAAGAAGCCCGCTCGTCCAAGGTGCGCCGATTACGAGGTTCACCGGTTGTTCATACTTCAATTCTTTACCACATCCAACCGGAATCGAGTTATTTTCACAGTGACGATCCTTCACTAAACCATGGTCTCACATCCTTTGCCGACTGTACGGAAACGCTCAAACAACTTAAAACCAAGGGAGTTGATAAAGCCTATGTGCATCTCGATGGATGGGGCTTTCGCGGGTACGACAACCTTCATCCCAGCTATCTCCCACCCAATCCGGAAGCCGGAGGTTGGGATGGATTTCGCAATCTGGTTCAGACCTGTAATGACCTGGGATACTTAATCGCCACTCACGATCAGTACCGTGATTACTACTATGACGGAGCCAATTTCGATGAGCGCTGGGCTTTGATGCGTGAAAATGGTTCTTTAGACAAACACACTACCTGGTATGGCGGGCAGCAAACCTTACTTTGCCCATGGTTCGCTCCGGGATTCGTACGGCGGACTTACGACGGTCTAGCCGCTCACGGTATTCATTTGGATGGCACCTACTTGGATGTTTTTGCCGTGGTCGAAGGTGAAGAGTGCCACAATCCGGAACATCCTGTAACTCGCGAGATGAGCCTGCGGTTACGCGGACAGTGTTTCGATCTCTTACGTTCCCGCGGATTTATCATGAGTTCCGAAGAACCTGCGGAATGGGCGATTCCTCATCTGGACTTGGTTCATCATGGTCCTTACCCCACTTACCCTCATCTTGGGGGAGGTGGTGCCCGAGGCATACCGATTCCGTTATTCAACCTGGTTTATCACGATGCGATCTATCTTCCGTGGGGTGTCGGCGGAAAAGGCGGCTGGGGTGTCCCCAGCAATGATGCAAATACACTTCACGCCTTACTTAATGCCGGATTGCCTTATGTTGGTTTGAATCCGGGTGAAAAGGCACTCGAAGAAGTCCGGGAAGTATGCCGGCTAAATGAACAGGTCGGACGATTGGAAATGATCAATCATCGTTTTCTTGATGAGTCCTATCGAAAACAAAGCACCACCTTTGCCGATGGGACGACTGTGACTGTTGATTTCGATAATGACACTTGGAAAGTTGATCTGTTTAAACAATAGCAATTATCGAGATAGACATAATTTCTCATTATGCTTTCGTTATGTCAGGTTTTAATTTTGCTGCAATATCTGCAACAAGAGGCCTGTGCCGAAGCAGGCAGCCAACTCTAAACAGAACTTAATTGCCGGCCAGTATTCTTACAGGACCCAGAAGTCCGGCAGGCAAAATCGGGCTGTCTTTTTTGTAATGCCTTGCAGTTGTAAATGTAAAACGCCCCGCAGGACTGGGACGACCGTCCAAAAACCAATCCGGCCACTCAAGCAGCGTTTCCCAATTTTCCCATTCAGAGTCCAAAGGAAGTTGTTCATCTCCAACCATACGATTAACCCATGTATTCACAACTTCAATTTCCAACATATTACTATTCGGCTTAATTGTCTCCGTAATATCAACACGATAAGGCGGCTTCCAGGTTACGCCACAGTTCACACCATTTAACCTGACGCGAGCCATTACTTTCACATCCCCTAAATCCAGGCAAAACCGTGAATATTCGTTTAAAATATTGGAGTTTTCTATATCAAATGTTTTGCTGTAAACAGCGGTCCCGGAATAGTATTTCACAAGCGGATCAGAGTACTCGGACCACGAGTGCAACTCCTTGATGGCCAATGCGTCTTTTATTCCCCAGTCAGGATCGAATTGTAGATTCCAATCGCCTTTTAATTCCTCAACTGGATTCCAAGAAGGGAACGGATTCTTTGTTTCTTTTTGCACTACCGCCCTATCATGGAAAACAATAAACCAACTTTGATCCAGTTCGAACTGCAAAATCATGCTTGTGCAATCATCATTTTGTTGTATGTCATGAAGAGGAAAAATTTCACCGGTTTCCGGATTCCATAACTCCACCGATTTCTCGGCGATACGAAAACGGCATTCTCGTTTTATGTCTTCATGTTTTGGGTTGGCGACGAAATAAATATCCGTATCCTCAGTGTGACGGTGAATCCAATTCAAGTCCTCACCCACAAAGTCCGGTTTAATATTCTCAGAGTTGAAAAGTTGTTGCCATCCACCTTCCGGTAACAGAGGCCAATCGGCCGCCATCTCCTTTACTTTCTCGTTTGCCAGAGGATACTCCTCAAGACCTGGTGTTCCATCAATAGGAGATTGCAGATAAACTGAAGCCCCCGCTTTATACAATTCATCAATCTTTAGCGCCGTCGGCAAAGTTAGACGTCCGGAACGAGGCAAGACAAGGCAGTGGTAACTTACACCGGTGGGCAGATGAATTTTTCCATTTTTGAATTCCATACGTTGAATAGTTTCAGAGGAGCAAAAATCATAGTCATAACCTGCCGGTAATTCGAACTGGATATCATTGAAATTAAGCGGAGCCCCCTCATGATAAAGGCAAGCAACATCTACGATGCGCCGTCCGCATTGAAGAAGATACTGACAACGCGTGACATAGTCGAAATATGGCTTGCTGAATTCCCACCAGGTCTGATGACGGTTAAAATGCTGCCCCCATCTGCGGTGCGTTAATCCCGGCTTCATACGATCATAAGGTTGATGAGCAGAAAGGTGAATTACATAGTGGCTAATTCCGTTTGCAAAGGCCTCATCTCCCATGCTCTTCATGAGGTAAGGATGATCAATCCATCCACGCGAACCGGTGAAAGCCTCAGCGCCCACGCGGGATTTTCCATACGTATTAGCCACAGAGGCGAGACCTTTCATCGAATGATACCAAGCGCGGGTCCGATCAAAAGATGGAAATGGTTTAGGATTTCTGCTCTCCGTCCAAAACTCGGCTATAGGAAAATCGCTTCGTCCGCCGTAGACAAGACTGTTAGCGCATAGATGTCCATAGGGTTCACAGGAAAATTGAATGCCATAGGGCGCGATCAACTCTCGAAGCCGATCAATATAACGATCTAGAATTAATTCGTTGACCGTCTGGCGCATATCCCAGAGAAAACGTTCGCTTTTATCTGCACTTTCTATTACAACTCCAATAAGCACGGGCAACCAGGGTTGGATTGCATAGCCTCTTCTTTTCAAGAATTCTTCGGCAAAGTCGACAGTCCAGTTCTGTCCATCCGCTTCCCAACTATCGATATGAATATATTGAAGCGTACGGCCTGCTTTATCTTTAACCATCTCTATAATTGGCTTTAGCCTATGCTCAAAATGCGCTTCGATGCCCCGCGGATGAAGACGATCACATTCGAGCCCGACCGCTAATTGTGGTGACGGACGAGTCATTTTGAAATTGCTGGCGTAACCAAGACGAATCACTGTCCAATCGCCTTCCGGCGCATTCCATTGAATGGTGTTTGAGGATTGTATTTGACCGGTGATATCAATAACTTGTTGCCGCTGAAGCGTAGTGATTTTATTGTTGTCGCTGAGCGGCTCTAAGTGAGTCACCCACCCGCGCCCATCCTGGTTTTTGAGTTGATCTTCAGGCAATAAGACGACGTCCTTTTTCATAGATGGGATTGCAAAAACAGCGACATCCCGGTACGAATCGATCTCATTCAGTTTCTTCATGACTTCCGGATTCATTTTCTGTCCGGGACGCAACCACGCTTTTTTTACTTCTGATGTAAAATCCACTACAGGTTTTTCTAAATGAAGAGTCACAGGACCGCCACTGCTGACTTCCGTTTCACTCCACACGAGTTGCTGCATGGAAATATCGGGAGTTATATGTGGACCTCCACTCCCATAACCAAAATCAACGCTTAATGCAAAAGACAAGCCTAACCGGTCGGCTTCAGATATGGCCCAATGCATCGCCTCAAGCCATTCTTTGCTGCCGGCTTCTAAGGGGCCTTGTGGCGCCCACGTCGGACCGCTGACTTCCATCCATAATACTCCGCCAATTCCAACTCTTTTTAATGCTTCCAAATCTTTGGTGATTCCATCCCGGGTGATGTTACCGTTCATCCAAAACCAAAATACCCAGGGCTTCACCTTGTCTGGTGGCTGACGAAAAGAAGAGGCAAGGTCTTGACCACTGAGACCTTCAGGTACCAAGATGGTTAACATGAGCAGCAAAGTGACCGGCAAAAACATGTTGGGGATATGCGTAGTGAAAACCAGCTGTTTAAACCGCAAGACGATATTTGAATCCCAACCAAATCTTGAAATCCGGTGGAAAATGACCTTTAGCATTATAGAATATCCTCTTTTCTCTCGGAGCAAGTTTCCATGGATATAATTGAGGCAACGCTTCTCAGTTGAAGCGCGCAATCTGATTCGTTCCTATTTTTGCATGCAAAAAAGCATCATGTCTACCATTTGATCAATGGATTTGAATGGGATAAATACTGCTGCTCATAAGCCATCCCGATGCAGATATCAGCAATCAGTCTGGATGACTGGCTTCAGAAATGGATTCCCGGAATACTACGAAGTGGGCGACTAGGTTCCGGATTTCCAACCGCCGATGATCAGGAGATTATTGTCAGTCCGGACTGGCTGCGGTACGACCTCCAAGAAGAATTCGCGAAATATGAATAGCCGATGACTTAAACTGCTACGCTCCAACTCGGTGTACACTTCCAACGACCGTCTCTCATGCCGCAAAGTTTTCGACTGATGCTATTCTACTGGCTCACATCCTAGCACGCGACTTATAATTTTATTTTTCTTAAAAAGTGATATTTTATACGTATCGAGTTGGGGCAATTGTTTTGCCGTATGATTGGGATGGCGGGAGAAACTTAGGTGAAAAGGAACTGTTAACCACAATGAAACGCACGGAACTTTTTCGATCCACTTTATATATCATCCTGCCGCTGCTCATAGGCACAGTCATCGCATTGCAGGCCGTGGGGATTAGCATCGAGGAGGATCCATCAGAATATCCCCAATCCACTGACCTTTTTGTACGAGGCTCCGGCGGGGCGGCCCTCTACCGCATCCCGGCCTTCACTGTTAGCACCAAAGGCACCTTGATCGCCGTGTGCGATGCCCGGAGGGAAAGGGGGGACGACCTGCCGAATAACATCGATCTGGTCATGCGCCGGAGTTTTGACTTAGGCCAAACCTGGACGCCGATCCAGATGATTGTGGATTTTCCTGGAGATGAAGGCGCGGGAGATTCCGCGCTTCTTACCGACCGGGATACGGGAAGGATATGGCTCCTCTACACCTACGGTCCCGAAGGCATCGGTTCGGCGACCAGCCAACCGGGATTGGATGGCCCAACACTCCAATTGCAGCTTATTTACAGCGATGATGAAGGAGAAACTTGGTCTGAACCGGATCATCTAAATCCTCAAGTGAAAGATCCTGCTTGGAAGGCCATCTGGTCCTCTCCGGGTTGCGGATTTCAGACTTCTTCGGGACGTCTCTATTTTCCTTTGTCACGACTATCCGACGCGGCTTATAGCCAATACATCTACAGCGACGACCATGGACATTCCTGGCAGATAACCGAGCCTGCCGGACAAAACACAAACGAATCCATGATTGTTTCACTTGATGATGGGACATTAATGGCCAACATGCGCAGCATGGATGGAATGCACCGCCGCATGGTTGCTATCTCTAATGATCAAGGACGTTCGTGGAGTAAACAAATCCCCGATACGGAATTGATTGAACCCCAATGCCAAGCAAGCCTAATCCGCTACTCGGCTATTTCGAATGGACAAGACAAGAACCGTCTTCTCTTTGCCAATCCCGCAAGTACAAAACGCGAGAATATGACCGTCCGTTTGAGTTACGACGAAGGCAAGACCTGGCCGGTTTCAAAGACGATTTGGCCGAACCTGGCCGGATACTCATGCCTCGCAGTTCTTCCGGATGGTTCGGTTGGAATGTTTTACGAGCACGGAGTGCAACATTCAACCGATCAGCTCGCGTTTGTGCGCTTTACTCTGGAATGGCTGACCGGCGGCAAAGATATGGGCCTAAAAAAATAGCCGCCAATTTATGCCGGTCTTCTCTCCAACCTACCCACGCTGCTCTTCAGCCTACTTGTGGCTGTTACTCATGAAGTATACAGCAACAAAATGAAATTCCTCTAATTTTCTGCTAACATTCTCAGTATGTCAAAAATATGCTTCCCGTGCTTTCAAGCGCGGGCCGCGCTTACCTCAATTATAGCTGTACGGGAACTGGGTAAATGAGCAGAACATATAATATCAAGTGGCACTGTAGACAAACGGCAGGAGTATTCTTTTTTCAAATATTTCTTCTGGCTTTAATGGTGAATGATGGTAACGCGCAGATCGATAAACTGGACATAGGCCCGTTTAGGCTCGGTGGCGCCGCCCGCGCGAATGTCTTTCATAAAGATTGGAACCATTCCGACCGGCTTGAACTAGACACACTTCGCTTAAATCTTGAGTTCGAATGGGAGAAGTTTATCGGATCCGCTGAATACCGCTATTATTATTACCAAGACAGCCATCAAGATACGCATATGCTCCATCATGGTTGGCTGGGATATCGCTTTTCAGAAGAAGACGAAATTCAACTTGGTATCCACCAGGTCCCATTTGGTATCATCCCCTATGCCTCACACAACTGGTTCTTTCAACTCCCCTATTACGTTGGCTTAGAAGACGATTATGACCTTGGCGCAAAGTACAATCACCAAGACGATAATTGGAATCTGCAGTTGGCGTACTACGCTCTTGATGAGGGACATTACCATGGTGAGAGCAGCGACAGCGCGCGTTATTCATATGACCTCGTTGTCGAAGATGATGATACGAATGAAGAAAAGAACCAATTCAACCTTCGGTATGCTTATACATGGACACATTCCGATAATCACAGCACGGAACTGGGAGCCTCCCTGCAATACGGAAAGGTGTACAACCGGACAACCCACGACAACGGCAATCAATACGCCGGCGCTCTACACCTCAACGAAAAATGGACGCAATGGAACGTTATGCTGGAATTGGTGCGTTATGAATATTCATTACGTAATCCAGCCGGTATGAACGAAGACTATGTACTGATGGGCGCTTACGATTTCCCTTACCAGGTCGCAAGCAGTGCCAGCATTTATACGGCGGGTATCAGCCGCACATTTCCCTTGGATAATGCCATGGTTGACTCGGTCACATTGTACGATGATTTTAGTTTTATGGACAAAGACGAAAACAATTACTTCGATAGCTGGCAAAATGTAGTTGGGGCTTCCGTGTCGGCCGGTAATTTTTTTATCTATTTTGACTTGGCATCGGGCCGCAATCATGCATGGATTGGGCCTGATTGGACCGAGGCATTCTCAGCCGGCGGCGACGACGAATGGCATACTCGTTTCAACATCAATATCGGCTTTTATATTTAATCTACAACTGCCTATACGGAAGTTGAGCAGCGAATCATAATATCTCTTGAGGAACAGACAAATGAAAAGACCGGCAATACTTGCATTCTGCCTAATGGCGGCTACGGCTTCCGCACAAGGAACGTTCTACAATGTCCTCGATTACGGAGCAAAACGGGATGGCAAGGCCAATAGCACTGAGGCCATCAATGCGGCCATCGATGCTGCCGCACAGAATGGCGGTGGAACGGTCTATTTCCCTGCCGGTGACTATCTTTCCTTCACGATCCATCTGCAAAGCAACATTACATTCTATCTCGACCAGGGGGCTGTGCTGATCGGAGATGAAGAAGTGGATGGAGTCGGGTATGATCCGCCCGAAAATTACGACGAATCAAAGAAGTTTCAGGATTTTGGTCATAGTTATTGGAGGAACAGTCTGATCTTCGGTGAAGACTTGCATGATATTGCGATAACCGGCAACGGAATGATCTGGGGCAGGGGACTGCAAACCTACGATAAACCCAAACTTAAAGGATCAGGGAATAAAGCCATTGCTTTAAAAAACTGCCGCAATGTCACAGTGCGCGACATCTCGATCCTTCATGGCGGACACTTTTGCATTTTGGCTACAGGCGTAGATAACTTAACCATCGACAATGTGCGAGCTGACGCTGATCGTGACGCCTTCGATATCGACTGCTGCAAGAATGTCGTGCTCTCAAACTGTATCGTAAACTCCCCTACTGATGACGGAATTTGTTTAAAGTCATCCTTTGCCCTGGGATACGCCCGTGCCACCGAAAATGTTACTATCACCAATTGCCAGGTTTTCGGCTTCGACCATGGTTCGCTGATGGATGGAACCTTTAAAGCCGAATTCAAAGACGAAACTCCGGGAGCGAATCACTGCATTACAGGACGCTTAAAGTTAGGAACCGAATCGAACGGAGGCTTTATAAACATTGCCGTTACAAATTGTGTGTTTCAACGCTCGCGCGGGCTCTGTATTGAAACGGCGGATGGCGGGACAATTGAAGATATCGTCTTTGACAACATCACCATGCGCGATGTAACCGATACTCCCTTCTTCATTCGTTTGAATGCACGGATGCGCGGCCCTGAAGGAACTCCGGTCGGAACCTGCAGGCGCATCACAATCAGCAACCTGAACGTCTACGACGTGGGCGGACGTCCGATGGCGCCGGGTTTGGGGGCAGGCATGGTCATGGGGATTCCCGGGCACTATATCGAAGATCTGACATTGAGTAATATCCGCATCTACTACCGGGGAGGCGGCTTGAGGGATGCTATTACACAAGATATCCCTCAAAATATCGACATGTATCCGGATCCGTATCGATGGGAAGTTATGCCGGCTTATGGAGTGTATTTCCGGTATGTAAAAGGACTCCGTGTGAACAACGTCGTCTTACGCTGCCTAAACAGCGACGAGCGTCCCGCGTTTGTGTTGGATGATGTCCATGACGCCCGTTTTTCCGAGATCGACGCGCAAAAGGGAGAGCAAGTCCCACATTTTATTCTTAAGAACGTCAGTAATATCTCAATACATGAGGTAAACAACATCGAGAATACAAGTATCGAAAAAGCAGAAGAGAAAACGCTGTAACGCGCGTATATACTTGCCGGTTTCATGCACTCTTAATCGTACAGTTCCCAATTCTGCACGCGCGTCATTGCCGGATTATCCAGAATTCGAGCAATGAAAGTGTAGGTATACCACTCATCGCCGGAACTGCCGGTGACGCCATCCGCGTCTCCATAGGGAACTTCATTGGTATGCGCAATGCCCACAATGATATTGTCGTCCATGGCAATCCGAGATTGTTTCGTGCGTCCGGGGCCGAGAATTGGATCGATCGTATCCGCACTATTGTTGTTTCCTACTTCAAAGAAACAGAAGGAAGAAGTAAGTGGTTCTAGATTGTGGTCGAATACACGGGCCAAGACTTCCCAGCGGCCCGTCTGAAAACGCTCCCAGCTCTGGTCCTGCCAGATGACGATAACATTACCTTCCGAATCCACACCCAGATCGGCGTTGTGCTCGAAGGTGCTAAGCGGATGGTCGGTAAAACGGACGGTTTTTTTAACAGACAGTCCTTCTTCGCCAACTTGAATTGTGGTGAGGTAACCGGCTCGGTCCAAGCCCCGGTGGGTGATATATAGGGTATCCCCGACTGCCTCTAAACCATTGGGGTCACCCCGATTGCCACCGTCAAACTCTAACTCGGGAATATCAATAGCCGGATACAAACGTCCCTCGCCGCCGCCAAGTTCGTTGCCGTCGTTATCAAACGCAACAATAGTCGCACCATCGTTTGCATCCTTGTAGCGGACTGCGAACCACCCGTCGCCGGAGGTGAGCCCGAAACGATTTTCTGAGTTGCGTGAACTGCTGGGATTGCAAATAGCAAAGGGCGGTCTGACGATGCTGCCGTCAGGCCCAAGAATCGCGCAACCGACTACACGCCGGTTGCCTGTACGTCCATAAAGTGTGTCTTTGGCTTCGGATTCAGTTGTACGATCCTCAAAGTTCATCACAATGTTGCCGTTAGAAAGAAAACGAACCATACCACCGCGGATCAAGCCGGGTTCGCCCACATATTCCCCAAACGGATTTGTGATTTGAGATTCGGGAACGCCATCGTTGCTGATGACCTGAATGATAGTGTGACGTTCAGAATCCTCCGGATAGCCGGGGAAAGCCTCGGGGAACGCACTTGGATTGGCGATGGTATGAACGACATATCGGGAGCCGGAACGGCCGCCAACAGTGTCCGCACAAAGCCCATAGAATTTATCGTCGTTGCGCGTGGTACAGACGGTGTTCTCCCAAGGCTCGCCGGCATGAGTAAAGAAAGCCGCGCGGGCCGGGGCAAGGAGTTCGCCGGTAGGTGAAAAGATGGCGATCATATCGCGGGTGTTTTCGGCGTCAGCGCTTCCCGAACTGAAGCGTGCTTTGCGCATACCGCCCAAAACAATGGCATTGCCATTACTCAGCGTATCCGCCTCGGGCCGCCAGTAATTGCTTCCTCCTCCCCCTTCCGGCCAAAGATTGATATCTCCGGTTAGCGCCGTAATCCCGACTTCCTCCGGGCCTGCGGCAATGGGTTCCTGCACTTCAGACGCAACAGTGGGCGCTGGCGTTGAGGTGCGGCGGGGTGTGTTCGTAGGCCGGGGCGTGGGAGTAGGTGACCCCATCGGGGTGGGTGTGGCCTCTCCGGTGGGTAACCAATGTAAAATTAAAGTGTACCAATCCGCAGCCCCGGGACTGTCATCATCGAAAAGGATGATAGTCTCGTAGTCGTTGGAGGCCTCGGGTTGTTGGGTGATCGTTACCGATCCTCGCCCTGTTACCAGTTCAAGCGTGTAAGAATAACCGGATTCATCGGGCATAGGCGGTACCAATTCAATCGGCAAAGAGACACCAAACAACCATTCCGGTTGCCAGGGGTATCCATTCACATAGGTAGGAAAATCATTGCCGGCGTTGCGGCCAGGTAAATCATAGTTACGGTGCTCATACCAAAGCTCCCCACCACGAATATGCAGGTAGTCACTCCCGTCGATATATGCGCGGAAGTGCAAGGCATTGGCTAAGCCTTCGGGTGTCGGAATAGGATCATAATCGCGCGCTGTGGGTGATGGGGTCGGAGTAGGCTCCAGACCGCAGTCTAAAGGAACATTGTCTTTTTGAGGGGAATAGGCAAATCCCTGTCCGAGTCGTCCCCCATCATAAGAGTTATAATAGGCAGTACCCAACTTAGCGAAAGCCACCGCAAGGTCTTCACAATCGCCTTCGTCCAAATTGTTCCATCGGACGTCGAAAAGCCACGGGTCTTGCATAGCTGAAACATCAGGCACAGAAGTCAACTCGTTATGTTGACAGTAAATCTCCCGCAGGTTTGTGTTGCCCGAAAAATCGAGAATTTCGAACCTGTTGCCGTTACAATATAAAGTACTCAGGTTCGGGCAACCGCTAATATCAAATTCGGTCAATTGGTTGTTGCTGCAATCCAAGTAGTAAAGAGATTCAAGATTCGATAGATTCAACTCCACCAATCGATTATCGTAACAATTCAGGGTTCTCAGGTGGGAATTTTGCGATAAGTCCAAAGAGGTAAGTGCACAGCCGTTACAGCTTAATGTAGACAGGCTGCCGATATTAGATAATTCCAGTTCGCTCAGAAGAGTCCCCGCACAGTACAAGTACATAAGAGCAGAATTCTGAGTCAGGTCGAGTGTTTCCAATGGATTCACTTCGCAATTCAACCGCCGCAAACCGGGATTGTAACTCAGGTCGAGCGCGGTCAACCGGTTCCCACCGCAATAGAGAGTGCTGAGTACGGCATTCTGACTGAGATCGAGGGACTCAATGACATTCGAGGTGGCCGGCTGAAATGTCGAACTGTATGTAGTATTTGAGATCGACAATTCCTCCAACGCCGGATTGTGGGAAACATCGAGCTCGGCTAGGCGATTTTGCCCACAAGCAAGCTCACGTAGTTTTGGATTCTGCGAGATGTCGAGAGTTTCTAGGCCATTGCTGCTGCAGAGAAAAATTTGTAGTTCAGGATTACCGGTAACATCAATACTTGATATCTGATTCCCGGCTTCTTCTTGTGACCAACCATTCACTCCATTCGAGAAGTCCAGTTGCTCCAAATTGGGATTTCCGGAAATATCCAACTCGGTCAAACCATTCACCGGGGGATATAAGGGAAAAGCCGTGTTATAGTTAGAGACATCCAAAACACGTAGCGCAGAATTATCTGTGAGAATCATCCTCGTGAGGCCCGTATTGCGGGCATAGAGATGGGTCAGTTTCTGATTCGTACTGACTTGCAGATTGGAAAACAGGTTCCCGGTTATTGTCGAACCGTATAATCCATAGAGGTAGTCGGGATTGTTGGAAACATCCAACGTACGCAGTTCCGTGTTGAGCGATAGATCAAGTTCCGACAAGTTGTTATCCGCACATTTGAGAATCTCCAATTGGAGCGCCAAACTGACGTCCAAACTGCGCAATCCATTGCCGGTACATTCCAAAACACGCAGATTCGGATTGTTGGAGACATCCAATGTGCGAATTCGATTCACCATATACGTGCCGTTAACATAAGGCCGATCCCAAACATCCGAACCGTTTGAGACACTCAAACGCCGCAACAAAGGATTATGGCTCACATCGAGCGTTGAGAGTGAATTGTCTCCACAAGTCAATGTGACCAATGCGGGATTGCCCGAAACATCCAATCTGGTAATCAGGTTGTCCGAGCAGTCAAGGCTTTCGATAGCGGGGAAATACTCAATGCCCTTCAGGCTCTGAATCCTCAGGCTGGAAAAATCCAGTTCTCCGCTCACAGCAGCAGCCTCGTCGGATGTGAACTCGCCGCCTGGGCTAACGCCCATAATTACCTCAACCGCGGCCCGGAAATTTGCATCTTGGAAGTTTGTTGATGTATTGATGTTCTCCGAAACTACATCTTGGGCCGAACACGATAATGAAATGATAATCGATAGTGCTAAGAATAATCCCGTCTTCATGCTTGTATCCCCTTCTATACTCTGCATTTATGCTACTTCGCCAAACCGCAACAATATGGGAACGGATTTGATATACCCATAAAAAGAGTAACACACCGCTTTGGTAACGACCATATACAGGATTAGATGCCAAATGGGACCAAAACCGATCCTCCGGGCGGTCAAATAACCTTCCACCGGCCATATATATTGCTCTCATGTGGCGATGGGGACACAAAACACTCACTTCGCCCCCCCCAGTCGGGTGGCAGTTTATGTGCTTATAGGTGCGGGTAATGATATTTTTGCGGTAATGGACAAATCCTTCGGCGGCGGTCCCGTCCGCGATGAAGGCAGGCATAAACCGGCGATTCTTTTGTGAAGTGCGCTAAGAACTGCCTGCCGGTACCTAAAATGAGATTTTGTTTTTTGAGGTACGGGCTCACAGGCCAGCTCTTAAAATTTGTCCGATGTTGGCTTAACAGCTACAGTTTGTGATACATGAGACAAGGAAAGTAAAAAAAGAACCATGCGACTCTTACCCTTCATCATCTGTATGCCAGTTTGCTTTCTTTATGCACAGGACCTTGATACTAGTTTATCTGCAAATATCGATTCGGAGATTCCTTCATTTGCAGGCGCCGCCAGTAAATTTCCAGCACCGGGCTCCAAAAGGTTTTACCTGCATCAGGCATGCGACTATAAGATCGTGCAAGGCCGCCCGGATATGAAGTTTCAAATAAAGAACGCAACCCGTAAAGAGTATGTCACCGGATACGGTTTTGTGATTCTCGAAAACAACCATAAAGAGTCGTTTGATTTCAAGAGAACAAGACAGCAGTTTGTGGATCATGCGCTGCCCTTGATAAAACAAACCATCACGCAAAACGGATTTGAATTTGAGCAGGATGCTTTTACAACAGTTCTGGAAGGCCGTCCACTTTTGATGGTGCGCCTTCGTGTCGCACCAAAAGCGGGGGAAACTGCAGATAGTATCACCCTGGCCTGGCTGACAACCCGGCAGCCGCATCGTCAGTTTCATTCTCATCCAAACGAAGATTATATCGTATTCGAACCCTGGGCGCCGGCATGGGAAAGCGGGCTCAAGCTGAACTATAGAAAGGGCTTTTTGTACAACAAGAAAGCCATCACGGCTGCCATACGCTACACCGATAATGCATCGATCAATACAGATGACATTTTTGCGGGCGTATTATCCATAGAACTTTCCTTTAAAAAAGAGAGGGAAGCAGTGATAAATATCTGCATCCCTTATGAAGGTGTGCAGCAGCCGATAGATGATAAAGACACCGGTTTGCAATGGAATGAGCAAAAGGCGTTTCAACAGGGTCAGGAGGAACTGCTGAGGGCAGTCTCTTTTGAGGACGAGTACAAAAAACAAATTCGGCAATGGAAAAAACAACTACAGCGCGCAACGCATATTTCTGTGCCCGAGCCAATCGTCAACCATATCTATCGCACGCTAACCCTCGGCAATCTTCAGTTCCTCGGCAGCGCGCCGGATGTTGATTACTTACGTCCCGGACAAGGAGGATATAATAATTTTTCCGTGGTTTATGGCTGGGAGTCGTCGCATTTTTTGACAATCATGGACAAGCAGGGCTTTCATGACGAAACACGGCGCGTGCTGGACTATCTTCTCACCAGCCAGCAGGGGGAACACGGTCCGACGGGAGACATCTCTACGGCCGAAGGCTGCTTTCGGCCCCATATTCATTGGATGTGCGAGACCGGCGCCATCCTGCGCATTTTTGCCGAACACGCTATTTGCAGCGGGGATTTAGCCGGGCTGCGTCGGGATTCACCTGCATTGCTGAAAGCTGCGCGGTGGATTCAAAACGAGCGGGCCCGCACCAAACAATTGGACAGCAACGGCAAAAAGGTGTTGCACTACGGCCTCATGCCCCCCGGACGCGCTACCGATTGGCCCGACATGGGCTATTTCTTATTTACCGATGCCTTTACCTGGCAGGGATTGGATCGCCTGGCCCGTGCATTTGAGAATGCGGGTTTACCCGAAGCCGTTTGGTTGCGAAAAGAAGCAGATGATTATCATCGCTGTATCCTTGACGCCATCCGGGGCGCGATCAAACCGCATCCGCTCGATCCATCACTCAAGTGGATATCGGTCGAGTTATACGAAGATCCTGTCGAAGTCATGGCAACCACAACCTATAACAGCACTATGGCACTACTCAATTCGGGGGTGCTTGCCGCTGAGGATCCATTGTTTGGCGATATGGAGCGCTCACTAAGGAAATCCGGTTGCATGAATGACTTTTTTGCCTACAAAATGCGCACCATGGAGGATGAAACACTTAAGAAACGCCAGGAAGAGTCCGCTGGCTCTAAAGTCGATCTTTATTATGTCACGAATTCTGAGCGGGGCTGGCACCGCAACTGGCTGCTTCGCGGCGAGCGCGTAAAGGCACTGCGATACTTTTACATGACCTTGGCGTATGCCACCACACGCGATGTGCATGTCAGCCATGAACGTTATTGTCCGCAACTCCCCTGGATGCTGCCCTGGCAACCCAATGCCAGTGGCAATGGGCGCATCCTGGATATGATCCTCAACTCTTTGGTGCTTGAGCAGGGAAACTCGCTGTGTCTGCTTTACGGCGCACCCGATGCCTGGTTTGAGACTGGAGAGCCGCTTGGCGTCAATGGTCTGCACCTGTCCTTGGGGACTTTTGATTTCCAACTAAAGCCGGTAAAGAAAAGGCCCGGCGATTATGAATTCTCTTTTAAAATTGACGGCGATGCGCCGGAACGGTTGCTGCTGGCATTGCCATCAGCAGATGGAAAAGAACAGCGGCGGATTATCGAGATGTCCACAAAAAAACAAAAATCCGCAACGTATTTAATCCACGATGGTCAAATTATCGAACGATAATTTGGCAACCGCTTGCCCGCTCCATTGGGTACAGGATCAGTCGGCAGGTCACTCCTCAGACGCAGCCTTTAGGACGACGCCTGCGGGAGGTTTTCGAGCCGGTAGTAGCTATCGTTTGCAGCGACGGAGATTGCATAGACCATGGCTTGGAAAAGCTGTTCAGAAACTCTTTTATATTCTTTCTGATCATACTTATTAATTGCCATGTCATTCCAAGATCCCATTCCACCAAAAACCCATGCCCTCTGACATGCATCTAGAATGGCCCGGGCTTGATCAGAAAGATGCCCGGCTGGAGCCAAATCCTGGTGATAACCATGCAGGTTCTCTCCGCCCGAATTAAGAGTATCCAACGCATCCACAAAGTTCTGCGTGAACAAACCACAACCACATCTTGTTGAGAATGAATAGATTTCCTTTAGTGCTTGTATTAAGCAAGTTGCGGTACTTTGCAGATCATCCGGCTTAGGTTTCTCCGTGCCCCGCTTAGAAATACGACCATAGGTCACGCGCCAGATTCGCTTGGCGGGGGCGTCCTGATTCCATACTCTCCATCGAGAAACCCAAAACTCACTTCGGTTCTTCGGAAGAAGGACTTCTATTGACCATGGGCCACCGCCCCCAACAATTCCGGCGGTTAAGTGCTCCAAGAGGGCATCCTGAGGCACCCATGTGATACGAATTCCGGTTGCATTTGAAATCCTAAGAAATTTGAACCACTCGTCCGGTGTCTTTGCGACTTCCTTTCCCAGCGGTATCAAGAAAAATCTTTTCACGAACGTTACGCTGTCGCAGAAGTCACAAGTAGAGTTCTCGGGAAAAAACTTGCCCACATCAGTTCCCTGTAGAAACGCATTACCGTAGCAGGTCAGCGCAACCATCTGTGCTGTTGGTCTAATCATCTTGTTTTCTTCCGCGCGCTCATACGATCATCCAACCATCGTTATCGGTCGTATATCAAGGTCAAGTTAATTTATATTTCAAACTCCCAAAGACTGCCTCAAGCGTGGCCTTTAGGACGACGCCTGCGGGAAGTTATCCGAGTCTGTAGTAGCTATCGTTTGCAGCCGCGGCAATTGCATGGTGCAGGGCATGGAAAAGCTGATCCGAGACTCTTCTATATTCAATTTCATCGTCTCCATCAAATAGCAAGTCATTCCAAGATCCCATTCCGCCAAAAACCCATGCCCTTTGACATGCATCCAGAAGAGTTCGGGCTCGATCAGAAAGCTGCCCCGCTGGAGCCAAATCCGCATAATAAACATTCAAATTATTTTTGCCGGAATCAAGAATGTCCAACGCATCCTCAAAGACCTGCGACCAACCACAACAACATCTTGTTGAGAATGAATAGATTTCCCTCAATGCCTGCCTCAAACGAGCTTCGTTGATTTGCAGGTCATCCAACTTAGATTTCTTCGTGGCTCTCTTGGAGATACGGCAATAGGCCAGATTGTCGCGGGCGCACCAATTCTTCGCTACATGCCGAGCGATCCAGAACTCACTTCGGTTCTTCGGAAGAAGGACTTCCAGTGTCCATGGGCCACCGGACCCGAAAAGTCCAACGGTCAAGCAATCCAAGAGAGCATTCCTCGGCGCCCATGAGAGACGAATGCCGATAGCATTTGAAGTCTTAAGGAACCTAAACCATTTTTCAACCGACATGAACGGCACGTGGTCGTAGAACATACAAGTGAGGTTCTTCGGAAAGAGCTCGCCTACGTCAGTTCCTTGTAGAAACGCGTTGCCATAACAGGTCAGCGCGACTATCCGTGCTATTTTTTCAGTCATTTTGTTTTCATTGGCACGTACATACGGTCATGGTAGTCGATGCAGTTCTCTATCCGGTGGAGTGTGATCAGGATGCTGTCATTCTGGTTATCCGATCCCCCACGCAATTGTCATAGGCGGTGTTTGACACGACAAATATTTTTTCTCCCGGCAAGTTATGGACAATTAGGCTAATGATTTAGGCTGTTCCTGAAGTCCTTGATTCTATGAAAGGTCATAAAATTGGCATCATGACGATTGGCAGCGCCGCCTAAACCGTCGTCATAACAAGTGCGGCTCACCATAACAAGGTCCTCTCCCTCGAAAACCCAGTCGGGATATTGAAAGGCATGATTCCAATGATCAGGGTGGTGAAGCAGAATTCGCTCGATTGTCCAATCTCTTAGGTCTTCACTGCTAACAAGAACGACCGTGTTTCTGATGGATGCGGCATCCTTGTGTTTCAGCAAATCCAAATCCTTGGGTTGAATCCAATTGCTGACGGCCCAATATTTCTTCGAAGTGGGATCGAATCGCACGGTGAATTTTTTTCCCGTTCCATCGGGAAATGTGACGAAGCCTTCATAGGGATCAAAAGTGCATCGCTTTCCATCGGAACTCACATTCAATAAGGCTGCAACATTGTGTTGGCCGGCGATTTCAACTCGAATCAAGTTTCCGATTTCACCGTCGGGTTTTACAACGACATTACCTTCACGCCATGACAGCATATTATGGTCATACCAATGCTGGACAATGCCCACGCCATTTGAAATGGTCCAGGATGCGGATTTTAGGAGATCTTTTTGAACAGGCGCCGATAACATTAAGGCCTTAAATGCCCCGTTATTGTGTTCTTCCATGGCCCGCCATATCCTGCCATTGTGTTCAATCACAGGTACTGGGGCGCAATGATAATCTCCTTCTGCAATGACACCGGTCTCTTCATCGATGGGATCGGTCCAAGTTGCGCCCCCATCCGTCGACTTCCTGATGATCATGTCACCCCCGCCCCCTCGCGTACCGATGAGATACAAGTCCCCTTGGAACACAAAAAGCGTTGACCACCATTGGTCTTTAATCGTCGTCAATTTTTTCCATGTCTTTCCTTTGTCAGTCGACGAGTAAACAATCGTTTCGTCATAAGCACGTCTATCTCCACCCGGTCCAAAATAATCATGGGAAGCCACATAATCTCCATTCGGCAAGATTGTGATACTCGGAGAGCCTATGTACTTTTTAGTCGATGCCGGCGAGTGGGCAATCACGGTACCGGGCACCATAGAAAAGTCGGGTTTAGCTTCCTGCCCCTGGGAGAATGCGTTTGGCTGGGCAACAAGCAGGCAAACACTCGTGACACACAAAATTAATACAGCGAGTTTTGACTTCATTTTGTTTTCTTTTTCGCGCTCATGCGGTCATGGTAGTCGAGGTAGTTCTCGATCCGGTGAAATGTGATCAGGTTGCTGTTGTGCTGGTTATCCGCACCACCTACACCATCGTCATAGGCTGTACGTGACAAGGCAATCAGGTCATCGCCATCGAACTGCCAATCCACGTACTGGAAACCGTGATGAGCCACGTCGTCTCCCTGCAGAACGATGTAGCGTACTTGCCAGTGGATCAAGTCGGGAGAAGTAATTAGCGCCAGTGTGTTGCGCGTACGTTCGAAATTATAAAAACCGTTCGACGTCAACAGTTTGCCGCGTTTGTTGGGCGCAAGCAGTTCCGGAGATTGGGAGTTAAGAAAGGCACGTATCTCGGCATCGGGTGTGCGGTACTCGGGCGGCGCCCAGTTGGTCAGCGAGATGTATTGCTTGCTCTTGGGATCGTAACGGATGATAAATTTTTTACCCCCGCCGGGGAAATCGATAAAACCGGTCTTGGGATCGAAGCTGATTGTGTGATCCTCTTCATTGATGCGGATCATAGCGGCCGTATCACCGTGGGGAGGATGGTCGACACGAAGCATATTAACCAACTTGTCGTCCGGTGTGACGACGATGTTCCCTTCAAGCCAGCCATGGAACTCACCGTTGAGCCAGGAGGGATCGCGGGCCAGTTCGTTGCTAAATGTCCAACTCTTACGGTCGAGCAGGTCCGCATCCTCATCAGCAGACATGACGAAAGCCAAGAAACAGTGCCCCCACCCGGTATTGGGGATAGTGTTCTCAAATGCCTTCCAGATGCGGCCCTTGTGTACGACAACGGTCACGGGCCCCGTATGGTATCCATCCGTTTCGGTAAGCAAACCATGTTGCGCGCCGGTTGGTTCGGTCCAAGTCTTTCCGCCGTCGGTAGAGCGGCTGATATAGATACGCCCATTGCCGCCAGTGACGCCCATGAGATAGACCGCGCCGCGATGCTCAAACAGCGTACTCCAGGTGGTATGTTTGACAGCGCTCAGGTGCGTCCAGGTCCGGCCACGGTCGCTGGAGCGCTGCACGTGTGTGTCGCCCCCTTGTTGATAGCTGGCCAGGTAGTCGCCGCCGGGCAAGATGATAATGGACGGTGAATCGACAATACGGCCCGAAGACTTGGGCAAATGCGCCAACACAACCCCCGGAACTTCGACGCCGTTAAGTAGTGTTCTTTGTGCGGGCGCATCGGCCTTGGCGCTTATTTGAGCAATGAGAAAATTCGGAGCCGCAGTCGCCGCCGGAATTCCGAGTATGGCGACAACAATCAGCAGTTCGGTCAGTGTGAAGGTTTTTCGTTGATTCAACATATCCTCCTGTCGAGTATATGTTATACAACAGCGCTATTGATATGCATAGACGATTCAAATCAAGATGCTGTATCCATTAAACTTGCCAGGTACAAATCGGACTGCAACAACGCAAAATTCTTTCCTAATATTCTGCGAGCATTTTAAATAAGGCAGGAATAAAATTGCGCTTTCTTTTTAGGCACAGACCAGCTATGGAAAAGCTGGTATGATGTCGATGCATCAAAACTGGGGCTTCAGAGTGATGCCCAGTCTGGGAACGCGGCTCCTGGAGGAGAAACGAAGATTCCTATGATAAATTTAGGCTAGCCCGATACTTAAGGTTATCTGTCCATTGCTACCGATGTACGATTCTCAAGAGAGCAAATGAATGAAGCAGGTTAATCTGCATATCTCAGGAAACAAGGCAAAACGATCATGCTTCGACGATCTCCTGTATTGCTGAATCTAATCATCTTGATTGTTTTTATATCTGCGACTCGCACGGCCGGTGCAGACGATTCTTCTTATCGCGACAGGATTCATGCGGACTGGCTTAGGCAGGAAAATGGACGAAACAGAGAGCCCAGCGATCCCAAAGCAATCATCGATGCTTTTGCGAGATTCGAAAACCTGATTGACAGTTTATCCGCAATGCCGGAAAGGATCGATCTCTCCACGGAATTGCAGAGCCTCGAAACTCTGCGCCGGAAGGTTCGCAATATGCCGGAACTCGGAAAAAAGGAAAGGCTGGAATTATACTATCGCATACGTTGGTCGGTCCGCTCCGCCGCATTTAAAAATCCTCTCCTCGACTTCGAGCGAATCATATTTATGAAGAGGCACAGATTTATATGCCAAATGCTGCATGAATATATGGGTTACTTTTACGACTACGGGGATATCGAGGGCGGTGGAGTCTATATTCTCGAAGAGCCGGGACAATCCTTCAAAACCTCGAATCTTACGGATGGGCGTCTTCCCCGCGGCAACTATACTACGCTTTCACTTTCTTACGACGCCCAAAAAATCTATTTCGCTTTCGCCGAACGAGCACCGGAAAAGCTCGATTTCTATTCCCCTGATCGACGATGCTTTCACCTTTTTTGCATGGACCCGGATGGCGGTAACTTGAGGCAATTGACTACGGGATTGAATGATGATTTTGATCCCTGCGAATTGCCCGACGGAAACATTGCTTTTATGTCGACCCGGCGTGGCGGATTCACGCGCTGCAACGGCCCTTGGGAACCGCTTCTAGTGCATACTCTTCACAAGATGAAGCCGGATGGAAGCGATATACAGACTCTCTCTTTTCATGAGACAAATGAATGGCATCCAAGCGTACTTAATGACGGGCGAATCGTCTATATACGCTGGGATTATGTTGACCGTTCTGCAGCGCGTTTTCACGGATTGTGGATATCCAATCCCGATGGCAGTAATCCACACGCGCTTTTTGGCAATTTTACAGAACGTATCAATGCGTGCTATCAACCCCGGGCGATTCCCGGCTCGGATCGGATCGTATTCCTAGCCGGGGCGCATCATGCCAATGTTGGGGGATCTATAGTCATCGTCGATCCCTCCAAAACCGGCCTTGATGCCAAGACGGGCCAAGACGATTTCAAATCCATTGAAGTCCTCACGCCGGAGGTCTGTTTTGCGGAGGCTCCCGGCTGGCCGGGAACATATTACCACAGCCCGTGGCCTCTTTCAGAAGATTATTTTCTTGTTTCTTATAGCCATGACCCTCTTCCGGGCATGGGACCAGAAGTGAAAGAGGATACGGAAACCGGAATCTACCTTTTCGACCGCTTTGGAAATCTCGAACTTCTTTATCGGGAAGAGGGCATTTCGTCCATGTATCCTATCCCGCTTCGTTCACGCGAAAAACCTCGACAAATCCCCACGACTCTCAAGCCCAATCCGGACGATGAAGGCGAATTCGTGTTGACGGATATCTATAACAGTCATTTTTCACTTCCTGCTTCGAGACCGATACACGAGTTGCGTATTTTCCAATTGCTGCCCAAAGGCGAGACGCATATCGCGAACCAGCCGCGCCTCGGATACGCCAACGCCGAATCCGCGCGAATGCTGTTGGGAATCGTCCCTGTAGAAGAAGACGGCTCTGCCTATTTCCGCGCACCGGCCCGCAAACCACTCAGTTTTCAAGCCGTAGACCAAGAGGGGCGCGCAGTTCAGGGCATGCGCAGCATCACTTACATTCAATCCGGTGAACGACGGGGCTGCGTGGGGTGCCACGAATCGACCGGAGCCATCACGAAACCAGCGCAAAAGCCTCTGGCCATGCGGCGGGCGCCGTCAATCATAAAGCCGGGACCGGACGGTTCCCGTCCGTGGAGTTACACGCGTCTCATTCAACCCATCCTCGATAAACACTGCATCGAATGTCATGACGGTTCAAAAGAGAACGATAGACAGGTCCTCGATCTTCGGGGCGATAAACACGATAAGTTCTCCATTTCCTATGAGAATCTCAAGCCATTCGTTAGGTGGTATGAGTGGGGAAGAAACACGATCGAGCCTCTGTTGACCCAGCCCGGCAAGATGCCTGCGGATGTCAGCCCATTGACAGGTATACTTTTGGCTCCCGCCCATCAGGAAAGACTGAATATGAATGATGAGGAAATTCGCCGTATCTATTTATGGCTTGATGGGAACGGCGCGTTTTATGGAAGTTTTTCGCACGAAGAACAACTGGCACAACTGAATGGTGAGACAATACCGCTCCCCCGGCTTCAATAATAGCCTTACGTGATCCGAATCATATCGGATGAGAACCCACATCTACCCTCCGCGCCCCCATTCCGGAGAGGACGTTGGTTAGCTGCCCGATACCACAACCGACATCCAAAATCCGAAATCCACCCATGGACCGAGTGAGTTATCTGTTTTGGGGCACAGGCCAGATGTGGAAAAGCCGATATAATACCAATGCATTACAGCTGGGGCTTTAAAGCGATGCGTTGTCTGGGAACGTAGGCTCCTGGAGGAGAAACGAAGATTCCTATGAAAAATTTAGGCTAGCCCGATACTTAAGGTTATCTGTCCGTTGCCACCGATGTACGATTCTCAAGAGAGCAAATGAATGAACCAGGTTAATCTGCACAGCCGCATGCCACGCCCCCGGATCGGTCTCTTGCCGACGGGCCACTCTTACTACTGGGACCAGTTTCCCAACCTTAAAGCGCTCGGCCTCAACATGTACACAAAACTCCGAGAGCAGCTTGAAAAGACTGGTGATGTGGTCGCACCGGAGCTAGTGGACACACGTGAGAAAGCCGAAGCAGCGGGCCTTTTTTTCCAGGCGCAGAACATAGACATTCTCTTGATATTTCCGTTGGGATACGCACCCGGTATGTGCGTAGAGCCCGTTGCCCGCAAGGTTAATGTTCCGTTGCGAATCTTAAACGCCCATGAAGAAAGTTCATACGACTATGCCTCGGCAGACACAACGGTATACCTTCACCATGAGGGAGTTTGCTGTGTTCCGGAATACGCCGGAGCCCTCGTCAATATGGGCAAATCCTTCCGTGTGCGCACAGGATTCTTCGGTGACTCGCGCTTGTGGGACGAAGTCCGTGCAGACTGCCACGGTGCAGCCGCGGCGCGAGCATTCCGGAAGCTTAACGTGGGCCTAATCGGCCAGACCTACACCAACATGACCGATATGGCTATTGACGAACATCGCCTCTTGCGCGCTATGGGAAGGCTGCTTGTTCGGCCGGAAGTTGAGGAGATCGAGGAAGCCTCTAGCCGAGTCACGCCTAAACAATTAGAAGACATGTATCGCCAGTTCCGCACAATGTATGACGTGGATCCCACGGTAACGAACGACCATATGAAAGAGTCGGCCCGTTTGGCAGTGGCCTACGATGAAGTAATTCACAAATACGATATCCATGCCTTTGGCTACTACTGGTGGGGCGAGAAGGAAGAAATCACATCCCTTCGCTCCCAATCCGCACTAGCCGTATCGCGCCTGGCATCCATGGGACGGCCTGGAGTGACGGAAGGTGATGTAAAAACAGCCATGGCCATGAAAATCATGGACCTCATGGGGGCCGGCGGCATGTTCGTAGAATTCTTTTCTATGGACTTCGACGAAAACTTCATCCTTATGGGACATGATGGCCCGAGCAACATCAACGTCGCCGAGGGCCGTCCGCAGCTCCAGCATCTCAAAGTCCACCACGGCAAGTCCGGCCACGGATTAGGTATTGATTTCAAAGTGCCTGAAGGCCCCGTGACGCTACTAAACATGACCCAGTTCAATGCGGGCGATACGTTCAAACTCCTCGCCAGCGCCGGCACGGTTATCCCCGGTGACACTCTCCGCATCGGTAATCCCAATTGCCGCGTCCGCGTATCACAATCAGTCAGCGAGTTCATGGATGCCTGGTGCCAACAAGGTCCAAGCCATCATATTGCACTTGGTTTGGGCGACCGCGTCGATGAGATCGAAGCATTCGCCGAAGCCATGGATTTTGGATTCGTTAGAGTTTAGTACCATCGCCGAAAGCACCTGCCCATACCAAAGACGTAATGGAAAAGCCGTTCAAGTGTAGTTAAGTGTGAATAGTCAACCCTGCGGCTGCGAATCCTTAATTACTCCCACATCGCATTGATTCGAGCGACGGTTTCGTTTACAAGCACGTTCCCCCCTTCTGGCCCGACGACAAATTTCTCGGCGCTGTAACCACCCCCCTGAACCGCGCGTTCGGTCGGCAAATAGCCGCTGTGCTGGGAGGAGAGTTGGATGATCAATGTCAGTACTGCCCGGCTTCTGGATTTGATCCGTATCCCGTAGTCGAGATACAACTCGAAAGGATTGGTTGCCAAGGCGAGATCGCCCAGCCGGATCACATGCAGTTCAGCTGGTTGAACGGAGTCGGTTTCATAAAAAGGCAGAGTTGAGGAATCATGCGGGGGGATGTTTAAATTCACCACATCGTGCTTGAAGATGATCTTATTTTGAATCTCTTGCTCCGCAACCGGGTACACTTCATCCACAGTATTGGCAATACGCCGGGCAATTTCCTGTCTAAAAGAAAGACCTCGCTTTTGCTGCATGATCTCTTCGGCTTTCTTACGCACCATTCGGTGGGGAGAAAGATCCCCCGCCGCACTGCATTGCGGCAGTACATAAAGATCACTCGAAATACGCTTTCGGAGTTCCTTTCGAATGTCATGCCAAAAGTCCGCGGATACTTCGCTTAATCCTTCGGTTTCCTGGGCCGGGCAGGCCACGTTGATCGCAATCCCCGTAATTTTTTTGTTCTCGCTCCAGAAAAAGAGCATTTCCACACTATGATCTTCACCACCTTCGATATTCGAAAAATCCTCACGGTTGGTCTTGCCATACATGGCCGATGTCCCATCGAAATAATGGGCTCGTCGATTGAGGCCGATCACTGCATGTCCTAGAGCCCAGCTCATCCCTCCGGGGCTCCGTTTTTCCCACGCTTCCACAACAGCATTTGACACACGGTCCAAGAAAAACTCGGCATAGACTGAGGGTTTCATGACACCATCCGCCTCATCGATTTCGTACCGCCCCTTGAAGGCTCCATCAATAAAGCCAGGCGCCGTATGGGTATGCGTCGCGTTCAAGAAAAGCTTGTTCACATCGAAATCTTGGAGTTTTGACTTGAGACGCAGCCGCAATTCTTCCTGTATGGCCTTTCGAGTCAAAAGAACATCGCAAGAAACCATGATCGCCTGTTCTACGTCTCCACGCTCGCTACGTGTTTCCAAAGCAAGAACAGTGGCGGTCAGTGGATCTAGTACGGTTTTGGCGATGCGTTTATGCATCTGGCCGATCAAGTTCACTGGTCCTTCGGGGGTAATATCGGTACTTGCCCATCCAATGTAGAGTGGCTGTTCGTCATTGGCGGCATTGGCTATTACAGCAGAGAAAGTAAGGCTGCATAAAAAGAGAATTAGGCTGAAAAGAGAGGCTGTCCTGGCACATCTTGCGGTGTTCATGGATTTTTCTCCGATTAAAAGGCCTTTAGAAATTTATGTTTTTATGAAAAAGCGGCCAATGTCCAAGGCTCGCGCATCGACCGTGATAACATCTTGTTCGCCTCCGCATCTCCAATGAATTCTTCTTTTTCCGGATTCCAACACAGTTTGCGCTGTAAACGGCTGCCGATATCCGCCATTTGGCAAATCGTATCGGAACGAACCGCGCTATCGATAGGACACACTGTACCTGACCGGTCCCGAATCGCATTCAATAGGTTTTCATAAGGATCATCACTCTTAATAAGGTGGTTCTCACCCTCATCGATTTTTGACTCCAACAAGGATTTTGGATGAGCCTCGAGTTTGCTCCGGCTCACATGCACCCATCCCTCGTCCCCTTCAAAACGCACTCCCTGCTCACACCGGCCTTTGTTATCGGAATAAATCAATTTCACACCGTTGGCATAATTAAATTCGAGTTCCCATTCGAGACAACAATTGGCCATACCATCTTTCGGGAATTTGCCGCTTCCTTCGACATCCACAGGCGTTGTCGAGTCCGTCCCATTCCCCCATTGGGCAATATCCAAATGATGAATGCCCCAGTTAACAATAAAACCAAGACAATAATCGCGAATATGATACCAGCAGCTCCAGCTCTCTTTATCGTTATGCGGACGGCAGCGTTGGTAGGAATAAGGGACCTTTTGCGCAGGGCCAAGCCACATGTCGTAATCAAAGCCATCCGGAACCGGAATGATTGGATCTTGTGGAATCGCCCGGCTTGCAGGCGCGCCCACATAGATTGTTTTTAGCGTGCCGATACGACCGTTCCGAACCAATTCACAAGCAAAGCGGAAATTGCGCGTTGAACGCTGCTGCGTCCCAAATTGAAAAACATTCTGATAACGATGAATCGCCGCGCGAAGCGTCTTGGCTTGCTCAAAACTTACACCGACCGGCTTTTCATAATAGAGGTCTTTTCCGGCATGGGCCGCTGCCAATCCGACCAAAGCATGCCAATGGTCCGGAGTAGCCACGCTGATCAGGTCGATGTCTTCGCGGGCGATCAACTCCCGGAAATCATTGTATGCGGAACAGTTTTCATCTTCATAATATGTATCGACAAGTTGTTTGGCATTCAGCCGTTGCTGCCCGGAAACATCGCAAACTGCGGCAACATGCACATCACCACGTTGCATGAATTGACGCAGATTCTGGCAACCCCGTACACCCACTCCCACACTCCCCAGCACAACTTTCTCATTGGGTGGTGTGGTCCCGTCCCTTCCGAGCACAGTTGAAGGGACGATCAACGGCGCCGCAGCGGTTACGGCGATTCCGGTTTTTATAAACTCTCTGCGTGGAAAACGTTTCTTCATTAATCGAGCTCCTTGCGCATGATAATTTATACTACAACAGCTGCCGGCTAATTCCAATCAATATTTGCGCCCCTGAAGCACCATTTTGCTTCTTAACCGGCGAACTTCATAAGGCGGCGTGCCAATTATCAATACCCGCCACAAATTTCAACTCGTACCTGCTGTTCATTTAAGATGCGGCGCCAAATCCTCCCCGCCCAGTCGGCTTTCAATACCAGAATCCATCAGTTATCAAATTAAAATAATCTAGGATATTATAGAGACATCCATAGAGAGGATTCTCCAATGTGTGCATCCGTCACAACCACAAATATTCTATTTCTTATGGGCCTGATCTTGGCGCTGCCGCAAGACAAAAATCCCTTGGGTGATGAACAGGAATTGAACATTTCAGTAGGACAAAGGCAGCTGTTCTTCGATAACTACTGTATTGCAGAAATCAAAAACCTGAGACAAACCATGCATCAGCCCATAAAGAAAGGAGCCGTGGTAAAGCCCACCCGGCCTTGGGAAATTTCGCTTCAGACCCGATGCGCGCCTGCCTGCGACGAGAACGAAAAAATCTACAAATTATGGCTCATCACCAGCACTTGCTTGCCGGACGTAGCGGGCACGACGTATGTTGAAAGCAAGGACGGGATTCATTGGACAAAACCGAACCTGCACCAATATGATTTCGACGGCTCCAACGGAAACAATTTTATCTCGCTCGATCCAAAATCATCCTGGCCGGAGAACGCTATCGAAAACGTGGTCTACGATCCTGATGATGCCAATCCAAACCGCCGCTATAAAGGATTCCTTGGTTGCTACGGACGCCAACCGATTGTCAGCCCTGACGGTATCCACTGGGAACGGCTTGAAGTTCCGGAAATTCCCTCGCAGGATGAGTCTAACTTATGCTATGACCGCCTGAACCGTATCTTTATTGCCACCTTAAAGATGAATGGTCCTTTTGGACGTTCCCATGCACTTTCGACCAGCAAAGACTTCGAGCATTGGACAGAACCGGAGTTGATTTTTCACGCCGACGAAGAAGATCAGGAACGCGCAAAAATCAATATCGTGGACCGTTTGGCCAATACCAATTTGCAACAACCAATTTACAACGATCCCGCTGATTATAACGCTGATATCTACAACCTGGGCATTTTTCAATATGAGGGAATTTACATCGGTTTGCCCGCCGTGTATCACAGCACGGGCAAACTGCCCGAGGGAAACACCGATGGTTTTCACCTGATCCAGCTGGCGTTTAGCCGCGATTTGCGCATTTGGAAACGCGTGGGAGACCGGCAAACGTTCATCGGCCCATCACCTGTCGGCCAAGGATATTTCGATACCACTCAACTTCTTCCTCCCAGCGCTCCTATCGTGCAGGATAACGAACTGTGGTTTTATTACACCGGCCTTAAATATCGGACAACGCCTGAGAATGCCGATCCGGAACGCGGCGCGATTTGTCTGGCTGTGCTGAGGCGCGATGGTTTTATCTCTTTGGATGCCGGAGAGAATTCGGGGTGCCTGATTTCCAAGCCTTTCGTGGCTGATGGCACGAAATTATGCGTCAATATAGACGCGACAATAGGCTACATAGAAGTTGAGGTATTCGACGAAGGCGGAAGGACTCTGGCTGTTTCCGAACCGATTCAGGGCGATCATATACGCGCCTTGTTTAAGTGGAAGACAGGCAATTGGGGGGATTTAAAAAATAAAAAAGTCCGTTTCAAATTCACTTTGCGCCAAGCGGCCTTTTATTCATTTTGGTTGGAGGAGTAGACGAATTCAGACTATAGTGTTGACGAATTGGCGGTAACATAATTCCATGAATTATGATTAATTGAATTGGCGGATAAATAGACGGCTTTAGGTTGCAGAGAAGGCGAAAACTTCTTCAAATTTCAGCAAATCGCAATCCGTCCGTTTCTGGGGCACGGATATGAAAGCAAGTATCCGAAAAGGAACCGTATAAACTAAATTCCTTCAAACTTCCCGAATTTCGGGAAGAGTTTATTAATATCTCCTTCACTGGATACACCGTTAGATGGTTCGTAATTCACATCACTCTGGTGTAGATCGGGACCGACACCTCGAATCAGGAACGCATTCTTCTTCGACTCTTCAAGCCAATAGGAGCCGCGTTGGTTTGAGAGATATCCGCCGAGCAATCCCCAAGGTTCATTATGATGCAAACCGTTCCAGTAAAAAATTGTATCTTTGCCGGCCTGTGTATGGTTATTTTCTTGGAAAATATCCCGAACCGGGGAATTAACGTAGGCAATTGGTGTCGTAAAACGGTTGTGCTGCCATGGGGTGTCTTCGTGCTTTGGGATAGCGTTATTGTCCAACGCATACATCATCATGGCGTCATACAAAGATTTCTCGTTAGCGACGGAACGGGATACCTTTGCACGGATTTGCGCGTTTCTGAAATTGGGGATAGCAATGGCCGCCAGGATTCCAATAATTGCAACGACAATAAGCAATTCGATGAGGGTAAATGCCTTAATCTTCAAGAGCCTAACTCCTTTCAGACGGCGTTCAAAACAATTCTACCAGTGACTAAAATTTTATAAGCAAGCTTGTCTGACGGCAAGGAGATAGTGGGGGAGAGTAAAAGATTGCGTATGCACCTGTTTCGACTAGATTTAGCATCTTTTGGATGAATAACAACCGCCGACCAAGTCCCCTGTGCGGTGCTCAAAAAAAGCCTCCTCAATTTCCAGCGAGTCGGACCGTGGCCGCCCCGGTCCGGTCAAGCACAAATTCTTTACGGTGAACCGGATAATTTCTATGCGGAACATTTATGCTAACAGTTCCTTTTAAGATGAAGTTCTTTCGATGTCTTTACGAATCTGTGAATCGATTTCCTTACTCGCCGATGATCGTGGCAGGAAGTGGAAAATAATCGCGAGATTTTTATACGATTCACAAGTTTGTTTCAATATCAATACAGGTCTCAGCTATCCAAGTGACTTATAGTGGCTAATTTCCGCTATTCAAAAGTCTTAAGCCTGCGTTACAATATCAACATGGCTCGTAACTATCGTTCGCTGATTGAAGCCGTCACGGCTGTGTTTGTGCTGGGGATTGTATTTGCATTGGTTTGGCCGAAGTTTCAGGGGGCTCAAGTGACGCATCGCAAAAAGGCCCTTCAGAATATTCTTGACGCAGTAATGGCCTATGAGATTGAGTACGGGCCATTGACGGATGAGTGGGCCTGCAATTATGAGAATACAAAACGTAATGAGAATGCATGGCAGATCACGAGGGCTGAGGTTCAGAACTATCCGTTCTGTGCGGATTTCGATGAGGCCCATAATTTTTACCCGCTTTGGAGGAAACGGATCAAACTAGAGAATGAAATTGTGCCTGCCAGGCTTTTCCGGAGTTACGTCTTGACCGAAGACGATCCCCAAAGTCATGCAGGCGTGCTCACATGGGTAATTTCATATCCGGTGCCTGGAAGAGAAAGCGAAACTCAGCTCTATTCCTGTGTTGGCTATGGAAATACAGAAAGCTGTGGCGATATGGAGGCCAACCGTGGATGCCGTGTTCATCCTGATAATATATTTGCCCCATCCAATGGTCTTGATAGCCGGGGTTGCATTGTGGTCTTGGCGCAACATGAGTTTGAAAATTTTGAACCGAATGTGAGCAAGTAAATCCAGCCTATTCCAGAAGACGGGATGATTCAAACTTCCGGTAGCAAAGGATTTCGGTTGAAATGCGTGTAATCAGCTGCTGTTGCGGATTGGGCAATTAATAGGCATAAGATTGTCACACACCAAGACTTTCTATTGGAATGGATGTTAGTACACAATGCCGTTTTTCAGATGTGCACACGATAACCAATTTTCCAAACGCTTCGATGGCACAGGGGTATGACCATTCCGGTCCGGCTTTGAGTTCTTTCGAATAGCCATCATGGATACGCCACATGCGGGAAAACCGGCATTCATTAGGACGGCTCACCGCTAAAACGAGCAACTCCCGGTAGCCTTTTGTTGGGTATGTATATAAAAGAAAACGTTGGCCGGTGCTCAGTTTGCCTGCATAAATCTTTGACGCGCCAATGTGTAAATTATGTTTTTGAGGTGCTGACCAGGTTTGTCCTTCGTCAAAACTCTCAAAAAGAATAGACTTTCCGCCGTCATTTCGCACAAACGCCGTGATTTGGGACGGCTCAACAATTAAAGCCGTCTCAGGGAAGCGCATGCGTGAACCATCTGCCAAATGTCCATCGGGCAATAAACGTACGATGTTCCAAGGCTCGGTTACATTGCCATTCCTGCTTAATGCGATGGCCGGTGTTGTGGGTTTTGTGCCGGGAGCATCCGCGACACGTCCCCCCATAATATAGCCGCCGCTTGGGAGGCTGACCGGCGCGGAATTCGGAAGAAACCGGGGGGCAATGTAGCCTTTTGATTCCCAAGTATTCGTTTGAGCCTTATACAGAAAAACTTCGCATTGTGTAACAATGTCACTGTCGGTCATATTTGAAACATACGCGTAAAGTTTTTCGCGATGTTTTCCGAACACAACGGGCACGTACATAATGCCGCGTTTCTCGCTGTCAGACGCCAGTATCTCCACGTCCGACCACGTTTTTCCTTCATCATAAGAACGACGGCCCCGAATCAATGACTCTTCCTTCATTTCATCCTTGGGACAGTTGTACCACGCCGCAAAAAGCACTCCATTATATTCAACGATTGCCGAATCGTGCAGGAAATTGTAGCGGTCCATACCCGCCCGGTGTATAACCTTATGTTGCATGGCTTCCGGCTCGCTCAGATCGGAACGTGAAGGGATCGGTATCGTGATGTCCCATAACGGATAAAGCGCGGACTGGTCATTCTGTTGTTGCGCGAATGCCGACTTATGGAGATGGTTTAAAGCCGTACAGCCTATGATACTTTTAAAAAGGAAATTCCTTCTGGATAACGTGTTCAAGGATAACTCCTGACCTGTTCGTTTGAATCTTATTTCGGAGCGGGCCGGGTGAAAACCCGGGCCGATAAACGCCGGGGACCGTCTTTATCGGGAGAACCGTTTGTGCTCTCCCATGCGACGACAATCAAATTATCACGCCATGTTACACGCGGACGCCGGGAAATGCCTGGTTGCGAACCTCGAATGCGGAATCGTACCCCCTCCGGGATATCCTTATTTGTTATATGGTCGAACCTGTTATCGATAGAGAAGATTCTTGTAGCCGGTGCGCCATCAGGATGGAAAATGCGCGCCAATACCATCTCATCACCGAACAGGCCATAAATGTCATCCCAAACAATGATGAAACTGCCATCAGTCGCGATGGCCGCATCGCACCGGACTGCATCGTTTTCAGGGTAGCCCTCATTCACATAAATCGGACCGGTTATTAAGTTGCCCTGTGCATCGAACACGCCGGCATAAATCTCGTGTCCGGGTATCCCATCGATATCGTCAGCAACGCTGAGTACGACACGGTCTCTCGCGTTGCTATCAAATCCAACACTATCCCCTCTCCCTCCGTATGACAAAACACCGGCCACCTCAAGTCCATCCTTTGAGACGAAAGAGAATTGTCTTAAGTCTATATCCCCGGTTATTGGCTTGCCGTCATTAGCAAAATAACGTAAAAATGCGCGTAAAAATACGCCGCTGTCTCGGATATTGAATCGTGCGACAAAACCATCTGCAAGCGGAGCTAGACCATGCTGCATCTCGTGCCGCCCATCGGCCTCATGCAAACGGGAGACGGCGTCAGGGAACTGTTTTCCCAGTTTAAGCACAGCCAACGTAACCGCGCGTTCCCGTTGTGACATACCTAGCAGTTGAGGATGCGCATCATTTTGGTGCGACTCCCCGGCGATGGCGATATTGCCATTTGATAGATAGCACCAATCCGCGATACGGACACTTCCTTGCGGCTGGGCGAATTCATCGGTAATACCGCAAATGATAGGAAGGATTGGAGTCATATCAGCCTGATATATCTGGACGCATGGACTATCCGGGCCACGTCCTTCGTCATCTTTCATCAGGTCACTAAGCGATTCTACAAGACGACCTGAATTCTCAGGAAATCCCCATGCGGAGGAACCCATGCCAAATCCATCGCCAAAATAGTTTGCTTTGACTTTGGGGCCCCAACCGGAATTGTCATCTGTGGGTTCGCCATCGTCAAAATAGTATGAACTGACATTGTTACCTTCGTAATCATCGGCCCACGGACGGTTCGTTAAGTTCATATCATAAACGCGGATACCTGCCGCAATTCCTGCGCTGTCGTCTTCCCAGCAAATGATGATTTGGTCATCGCTGGTAATATCCACGTCAATTTGTTCCAGATTATCATCGGAGGAGACAACATCCGTGTTCAAATCCTTTGCATCCGTGAGGGGAATGACGCCTTCATCTTCCGGCCGGGCCGGGCTGAACAGCTGCGCGGCTTGAAACCGGGGCAGCATGATTGTCAACGCCAATGCCATCACCACAGCTGTCGCAGTAATTTCAATATATCGTTTCCGGTTTTTCTTCATGGCCTCGTACCCAAAAGAACGAGCAATTGATTCTCCAACGTAGCAAGATTATAACAAAAAAAGGGAAGGAATGACCAAATTTAACGATCTTAACAGAAATAAAAGGCAACGCACTACGCTGTGAGAGGAATTCTGTTGCTGCAATGTCTCTGTAATTGCTTTCTACTATATAGGCGGAGCATCATGGTTGGGCTATGATTAAGAGGATACGGAAACACATGGCATCACCAACTCAAGGTGGAGAACATGGCAATGCTGCAACCAAATCAAGCCGTCGCCGATCCACGCGATCATATTTCACTGCATCGCGTGGCCTATATTCTTCCACATTACGATCCGCCTAGTGGCGAATTTATTCCCACAGGCAACTGGTTCAGCGAGTATGCCTATTACAGTTTGGGGTATTGGCATTTCCGTAAACAAGGAAGTTTGCGTATTGAACGGAAACTTCGTGACGATGGCGGCGCGGGGCTTTCCTTTGATTGTATGCGTGTTGGCCGCACAGGATACAACCATTACACACAGGCTAAGGTCTTGGTCGGGAACGATTCACTTTCGGTTCCCATCGCTTGGACAGTACAAACCAAACTGGCTGCTTCCCGGGATGACGCACCTTATCTGCACAGCGGCCTAAGTAAGTCAGCGCGATATCAAGATGGTGCGCTCACAATTGCCTGTAATGATGATTCCGAGACGAAGAGGATCCCGGGAGCCTACACCTGCAAGTGGTGTCTCATCGACGTTATTCAACGACTGCCGCGTACCTCCACAACGGAGTGGAAATTCTCACTTGTGGATGAATTCGATGAGGTTCGGCATCATCAAAGCATCGCCTATCGGACTTCAGTATTTGTCCCATTAAAATCCGGACCTCGTAAACTCACTGCGTTTGAGCATTTGGGGGAGGGAGTGATTCCCACTGTGTATTGGGTGGATGAGATTGGCCGTGTCATATTTGTTGTGTCAGGTGTGGAAGTATTTGTGCTTATTCAGGCTAATGGCATTACTGCTGATTACGATGATGGACCAATACATGGGCAGTCGATTAAGAAACTTCTGGCCGAGGAGGCTTGAGTCATGAGCAAACGCACCACGCAAACATGCAATCGGCGGGATTTTATGAAAACCGGTGCGGCGGCGTTGAGTGTTTCGGCAGCGATGGTCTCATCCGGTAAAGAAACATCTCGACCGAACTTCCTCATTATTGTCACCGATCAGCAGAATATCGATACGATTAGCGGCCTAAAGAGCCATTTCGAACATCCCGCCTATGGCTGCCACTGGGTGAATACGCCAAATCTGGATCGGCTTTTGCAGCGTGGCGTCGCTTTCATTGAATCCCACAGTGCGAATCCTGTGTGTTGTCCGGCGCGTTCGGCAATATTTACGGGCCGCATGTCAATCGAGACCGGTGTGACTTACAACAACATCGGCATTGACAAGAGTGTGCCCAACATGGGGCAATGGCTTGAGGAAAATACCGGCTACACCCGAGTCTATTGCGGGAAATGGCATGCGGGCGGCAAATGGAACTATCCCGAAGTCTCAGGACCTCGGAAGGTACCGGGATTTGAAATACTTCCGGTGGGCGCCCGGGACACGGGCGATGCCGCTGATTATCAAGTTTCGAGTAGTGTCGAAGCCTTTATCCGAAATTACGATGACGTAAATCCGTTTGTAATTGTTGCCGGTCTAATGAATCCCCATGATGTTTGTTTCTGGTCGAATTGGAATGACGACCGTGTTATTACATCTCCATCTGACACATTTGGTTTAGGAGAGCGGCTGCCCATTCTCCCGCCAAATAATTGCTACGATTTTGCGGAACCCGAAGATAAGCGCTACCGGAAGTTCAACGACATGCAATGGCGCAACTGCGCTTATGATTATTATCGGATGATTGAGAAGATTGACGGTGATGTGGGACGCATGCTCAAAGCCGTGGAATCGCGTAAGGATAATACCATCATAATTTTTACCGCTGATCATGGTGAAGGTTTGGGACGACACTCTCGAATCGCAAAATGGCATCCCTATGAGCATTCGGTAAAAGTACCGCTGATTGTCTCATGCCCCGGACTTATTGATGAAGGGATCATTGATGACCAACATCTCGTTAGCGGCGTAGATGTTATGGCGACCGTGTGTGACTATGCGGATGCTCCTTTGCCTCCCCACTGCCGAGGACGAAGTCTGCGTCCGCTGATTGAAGGCGATGGAGAAGTTTCATGGCGAAATAACGTGTATGCGGAAATGGCGCATATAGGGCGGATGATTCGCACGGAACGTTTCAAATATGTCAAATACTATGAATTCTCCGGGGAAACAGACTCACCTTTTGTAACAGCGGATGGCAATGCCACACAATTTGTTCCCGGTCGTGGCGAGGATTACCGGGAAAATCCAATTCGATTGTTATTTGATATTAAGAATGATCCCTGGGAAACGAAGAATTTATACGATGACTCCACTTATGCGAGTGTATTGAGGGAGCACGAGACAATTTTACGTGAACAGTGGGAGGCACGGCTGCTTCCAGGTACGCATTACGATAGGAATTAATGACAGTTGATTCGAGAGGAGTATTATGCGCTGTATTCCGATAGCCCTTATCCTGCTGGTGCTTAACTTCAATGTATTGTCTGCCGAAATTCCTGTTTACTCAGCGGATGATTCAAAAGAGTTCATGACCACATGGCTGCTTTGCGGCCCGTTCCCTAATCCATTTGCCGACCATGAATCGCCGATTCCCAACCAGCGCCCGGGATTCAAAACTGACTTTTTAGAAGAACACGGGGGAGAAGCGAATCTGCAGGTTTCTGTCGGACAAACCGAGCACTATGCCGACTATCTGGCTTATTGGCTAGTTCATAACGATGATGACTTCTCTGTGAACTTGGATGAAGCGATATCCCCCAAAGACAATGTTTTTGCCTACGCCTATTGCGAAATAGAATCTCCCGATAAACAGGTTCGTTCGTTGGCTTTGGGCAGTAATGATGGCATCCGTGCCTGGCTGAATGGCGAAGAGGTTTTGAACCGGCCGGTCGAACGAGGTCTGCAAACGGATGAAGATTTGATTCCTATTGTGTTGAAGCCCGGTCGAAACCGACTTCTTCTGAAATTATGGGAAAGTGAAGGGCTTTGGGAATTCAGTTGCCGTCTTTTAGATTTTGATCCCAAACGTCATCTTGAGCGGGGTGATCTCTTTCAAATAGAGACTAATTCGAACGGCGAAGCGCAGCTGGTGATATGTAGTTCTGAATCTGCTTTGCGGGAGATAATTAAAAGCCTGGAACTCTCTGCGTATACGCAAATCCCAGCCGGCCGGAAAATATATTCTGGGGGATGGTCCGGCTTTACTCGCACAGTCATTGGCGTGTCCTCAAAAACATATGGCGAATACGTTTTAAAATTACAGGCGGAGTTGCTTGGAGGCGTGACTCATACTGAAGAAATGCAATTTACGGCGGGGCCGCGTGTCGAATATTCTCTTTTCTCAGCGGGGCATTCGGATTACTCCATCGTGATTGGCGCAGATGCTTCTGATTCCGAACGATGGGCGGCGGGTGAACTGCGGCACTGGCTGCGCGAGATCAGCGGGGCGGATTTCCCTATTGTTGATGACACGATGAGCGGCAGAATGCGGGAAATTGTAGTTGGTTTCAACCACCGTGCCAAAGAACTGCTTGGCGAAAAGGCCACCGCTCCTGATGATGAAGATGAATCTTTCGTCTATCGCAATATCGGACCATCAATTGTGATTTGGGGAGGTAAACAGCGGGGAACAATGTATGGTGTTATGGAATTTCTCGAACGCGAGCTGGGGTGCCGTTGGTACACGTCACGCGTATCGGTGATTCCCAAACGGGACTGCCATCAATTTCATCTCTTATACCATACCGAATCACCCGGATTGCGAGTGCGTAACGATTTTTATTTCGAAGCCTTCGATCCCATTTGGGCGGCCCGCAATAAAATGAACGGCGCCATGAATGTCCGAACTCAGCCCGGAGAGGTGGAAAGTTACTGGGGAGTTCATACTTTCCGCCAGTTTGTTCCGCCACAGGAGTTCTTTGATGAACACCCCGAATACTACAGTCTTATCGATGGCAAACGCGTTCATGAACAAGGCCAACTCTGCCTGACAAATCCTGATGTGCTACGAATTGTCACAGAGCGCGTTAAGAATGTTATGCGCTCTCGACCTCAATACTTGATCTATTCGGTTTCTCAAAATGATTGCCACCAACCTTGTCAATGTGATACCTGCCAAGCCATTGCAAAAAGAGAAGGTAGCGAATCGGGGCCGCTGCTTTGGTTTGTTAATCAGATTGCGGAAAATGTTGAGCAGGAGTTTCCTGACAAGTTCATTGGCACATTGGCGTATGTTTATACACGTAAGCCCTGCAAGACGATCCGCCCCCGCCAAAATGTTGTCATTCGCCTATGCAGCATTGAGTGCTGCTTTGCACATGATTTTTTAAGTTGTCCCGAAAACGCTTCCTTTCTATCGGATCTTAAGGGATGGGCGGAAATCGCTCCGCATCTCTATATTTGGGATTATGTTGTGAATTTTACACACTACATCATGCCTTTCCCTAATTTCCGAGTGCTCCAATCCAATCTGCAAACCTACCGGGACCATAAGGCCATCGGTGTAATGGAGCAGGCGGCCTATCAAAGCCGAGGAGGCGAATTCGCTGAGTTGCGTGCTTATGTGCTTGCAAAACTGTTATGGAATCCGGATTGTGATGTCGAAGCGGTTATCGATGATTTCTGTTATGGATATTATGGACGTAGCGGGCAATACATCCGTGCGTATTTTGACTATTTGCACGACCGCATTACTCCGGATACGCATGTGAGTCTTGGCATAACCCCGGGTCATGCCATCTTTGCCGATCCATTTGTGAGTGAGGCCGATGCTCTTTTTGATAAGGCCGAAGCGGTCGCTCCGGATGATACTATCCTGCATCGCGTCGAGATGGCGCGTTTGCCGTTGCTTTACCTCAAATGCAAACGGCAGCCCAAATTATCCCTGCGTGATGGCAGTTACGACCGGTTTTGCGAGATTGTTGAACGAGAAGGCATTACCCATTATGCAGAGGGTGGCGCACCCCACCGTGAGCTATTTCATGCTGAAATGATGGCTTTGCGAGAATAGTTTTTGCTAATCATCTAGCGGTTGAAGCAGTTCTATATTTTGTAAGGAGGTTCTTGAGAAATGGGCGAAATGAAACGGCGAAGTTTTCTTGCTTCCTGCGCCGTTGCGGCCGGGAGCCTCGCATTATCCCAAAGAGAAGCCGCAGCACAAGATGGCGTGCGAAGTTCTGTTGTGAAATCGATGAAGAAACCGGATCGGCCCAATGTGCTTCTCATCATGACCGATCAGCAACGTGGGGATTGCCTCAGTATCGATGGACACCCGGTTTTATTGACACCGACCATGGACCGGATTGCGGGGCAAGGTGTACGTTTTTCCCGCGCTTATACGACATGCCCTTCTTGTATTGCCGCCCGAAGGTCTCTTTTAGCGGGGCAATTTCCTTCAACTCACGGTATGAAAGGATACCAACCGGAAGTCGAATGGAATCCGCCCGCAACTTTGCCGCAAGTCCTCGCGGATGAGGGATATCACACATGCTTGGTGGGGCGGAGCATGCATCAGCATCCCCGTCGTAAGCGGTATGGATACGATCACATGATTCTTAGCGAAGGAGCAGACAGCGACTATGAGGAATGGCTAAGCCGTCACGCGCCTGAAGGAAGCGGTGGCTATTACGGAACAGGCGTTATGCACAACGATTGGACCGCCCGGCCTTGGCATATGCCTGAGGCGTATCATCAGACCAACTGGACCGTAAACCGGGCTCTTGAATTTCTGCGTAAACGCGATCCCTCATGTCCGTTTTTCCTGACTCTATCTTTCTTAGCGCCTCATCCCCCGCTTGTGCCTCCTGCGCCATATATGGAACGTTATCTTCGTATGGACCTTCCGGAGCCGGTAATCGGCGACTGGGCTGTTCCACCCCAAAATAAAGGACTCGGCATGGGCCAGGAATCGGACCGGGTTCAACTAGAAGGAGAGGCGCTACGCTCGGCTCGCGCCGCTTACTATGGGCTTATCAATCATATCGACGATCAAATCAACCGTCTTCTGAATCCCGTTAATGGGATTGACCGAATGACCGGCGGGAACACGATCATCATTTTTACAAGTGACCATGGGGAGATGTTGGGCGATCACTACCGGTGGCGCAAGTTGCTTCCCTATGAACCTTCGGCGCGTATTCCGCTCTTAATCCGTCCACCCAGGCGTTCGGAGATTGCTGCCGGTACGGTTGTGGATCAGGCTGCATGTCTCGAAGATATTATGCCTACGGTTTTATCTATGGTTGGCATAACACCGCCCGATAGTGTCGATGGAATGAATCTCCTGCCATTGATGCGGGGTGAGAATGTTGAGTCACGTCCGTATATTCATATCGAACATTCCCCAGTTTACCATACTCTCACAGATGGGAAAGAGAAATATATTTGGTTTGTTAAGGATGGCAAAGAGCAGTTCTTTAATCTTCGTAAAGACCCGAATGAACTCCACGATTTGGCTGCGAAATCGGCTCAATCCGGCCGTGTTTCGCACTGGAGGTCTCTGCTAGTCAAAGAATTGGCGGATCGTCCGGAAGGATTTTCTGATGGAAAATCCCTGATCCCGGGCAAGGACTATCCCGCGGTGTATCGTGCCAAGAGTTAATTTTTAAAGGGCCCGTTTGCGCTGTTTATGCGTCGGCTTCGGCAGGCCGTTTACGCGGTCCATTAAGCATCCTTCCCAGCCAGGTGTAGCGCACCAGGTATTGGTATACGATCAAAAGCAAACCGCTGGCAATGGCACAGATCAAGATGAGTTTTGCCAGAGCGGGAATGGGCCAGTCTCGAACGACCATTTGCAGCCAAATAATCAGTGGCAAATGGGCGATATAAAGCCAGTAGGAAGAGTCCGATAAATAACGAATTGTCCGGTTTTCGCTTTTAAGTATTTTGCGAAATAGGCCCATGCATCCGAATGTCATCATCCAAGCATAGGTTACCTGTAGTGCGTCCTCGATGAGTTTGCGCAGGGTTGGATTCATCCATTCCCAATTGCCTATGCTTCCTTCTGTAAAAGCTAAGCCCAGTGGATAGGCGACAAGCAGTGCGAGTGGCAAAGTGATCCAATATCTTTTTCCGACTTGTCCGGTTGTATCGTTTGCATCGTAATACAATGCACCGAAACCAAAGAAGATCGCATAAAAGAATAAAAGATGCGGCATGGGTGCTAAGCCGATCGAGGTGTCCGGGCCATAACCGGGCATGAACATGTACCATTGCGGTATTAATGTTAGAGGTATCAGCCACAAATAACGGGCAGAGGATAACAGCCACAGGCCCGACGATACTTGCCAGTGGAATAATTGAGAAACCTTCGCGTATATCGCAAATCCAGCGACCAGCCAGCTCAAAAACCAGAGAAACCAGAGATGGCTGAAGATGGGCAATTGAAACAGCAATGCATTGAGCAAGCCGCCTGCACTTTCCGCCCCGGCATTGCGTAAAAGCCGGGCTGTTTTTTGCCTTCCGATTTCGACTTCCTCACGATCAAGTTTAATTTTTAATATGGACGCAATGAATTGAGTTGTATTCCAATCCAGAGAGACCAGATCGAGGGGGGTAAATTTTTTGTTATTTTTTACATTTACTTCCGCGCCATTTTGTAGAAGCAACTCGGCAGCATCAGCATTGCCAAAGAATGCAGCGGTATGAAGAGCTGTGCCGCCATCGCTGTTCTGCATATTGATATCAGCTCCATGTTGAAGGAGTTGCCTGATCATTTCAGTGCGGCGCTCAATTACAGCCAAATTCAATAATGTGATCCCAGTTACCGTGTCTTGCACATTAAGATCGGCGCCAATGGCGATGTATCGATCCAGAGCTTCGGCGTCGCCATTTTGAACTGCGGTCCAAATATTAACTTTTGGCTGAGGTTTGTCCTGGCCAGGGGTATCGGACGACAGAAATTGTTTATTTGCGGCGGGGGGATTCTTAAGAAGCGTAGCGATTAACTTACGTTCGGCCAGGACCTTTTCTTGATCTAGTTCGATCTGCACAAGTTCTGCAAAGAACTTTGTTGTTTCCCAATCGGCTGAGAGTGTTTCGAGTGGTGTATTTTCGTAGCCGTTTTTTGCATCGGTATCAGCGCCATGGTGAAGAAGCACCTTGACGGTATCGGTATGCCCAAAGAATGCGGCGGCGTGCAATGCCGTGCTACCGGCTTTGTCGTATGCATTGACGTCCGCGCCATTTTTGAGCAATAGATCGGCCGTTTGGGCTTGACCTGTGATCGCAGCGGCAACCAATGGCGTAACGCCGGAAGTGCTCTCTTGTTCGTTCAGATTCGTTCCATTTTCGATATGTTGTTTGATAGACTCAACTTCGCCTAACCTTGCCGCCAGCCAGATGTCCATCCCCGAATTCCCTACTACGGAACCTGAAGCGGCTTTTGCCGCGCCTGAGTCAATCGCCTTTTTACTGATGAAGAGCATGACCGGGGAGATTGTAAACACACCTAAGAGCAACGGTAGAAAAATGCGTTTAAAACGATGCCTTATAAGGGATTTTAATCCCCGTTTGCGCCATAGCATTGTCGTAAAAAATCCGCTGATTAGAAAGAACAAAGGCATGCGAAAACCATGCAGGGAACTGAAAATGAATTGAAAAGTCTCATTCTGCTGCGTGTCTTGGACCATCCACGGAATGGCGCTCATGGACAGTGAGGCGTGTAGCACGATTCCGGCCAGCATCGCCGCCGCGCGCAAAGCGTCGAGGTCATGCCTGCGTTCGATGTTCGTTGTGTTAATTTCTTTGCTCATCACATGCTACCTTTTGGGGTAGTGTTATTCTCATTCTGTAGAGACACGCGGCCGAATTATCCAACCATATCCCCGGCAATTGGGCCATCCCATAGAATTATCGGCTCAATATTCTGGCTGCGTTGTCAGCCGCAGCCTAATTGAAATAGAAAATTATTTCCCGGTTTTGAAAGAGTAGCAGAAAATGTGATTCGAAATGCGATTTTATGGAAAATTTATGGAAGAATGTGCAATTTTCGCCTGAGAGTTTAGGAGTGGCTGAATTTAGAGCGAAATTTAAATATGTTAATGAAATTCTAAAGTGATTCAGCGGATACATGCAGACACCGCAATTGGAGGCATCAAATCCAAGCATAAGTGAAATTATAGGCTCAAAACTGGAATCTATGGCAAAAAGGCATCCGGTGGCAATCTTTATTCATGCGTAGGATGAAATACCAATAGCAGGGCATCACGGCCGGGTACCTCGATCGTATATGTGAATCGCCGTCCCTTTTGTGATGGCAACTCAGTTGCTGTCTCGGAAGTGATTCGGGATATAATCCAAGCGTCGGTTTCACCTAAGCCATGATGTTCAGAATCGAAGTGAAACGAATATGCATGGGCCTGTGTGTCAGCATTGGCCAGCAGGACGCCAATTGTTCCATCGTCGCCCCGCCACAAAGCCGCTTGTACGGCCTTAAGCGTTACGGGGCCATCACCACCAGGTTTGTTCCATGTGCCCGACAATGATGGGATGTCATTCAGTGGAGCGAGAACTTCAAGCAATTCACCATAAACCAGATAATCAAGCGCCTTAGCACGAAGCCGGGCCAAGCGTGATAGAAAATCCAGCTCAGATTTATGTTCAGGCTGAAGTATTCCAGGGCCATCCCATCCCAGTTGGGTGCCCCAGACAAAATCACGGGCCTGGCACAAACAATATGAAACATCGTCATGCCCAAAGGCGCGATTGCTGGCGAAATACAATGTATAGCCGCTATATACGGCGGTATTGATTGGAATTTCTTGATCGCTGCGCGCCGTCCAAATGAGGTGAGCATCAAGATTATCCATATATGGCTCTGCATTATTCTCTGTGGTTAGTCCGATACTATGGCCTTTGGTGGTAGCCCATTTCTTAATGGGATTCAACATCTCACGGTAACCATCCACCCACCAGCTTCCTGAACCTAATGGATGGCTGTGGCTTGGATCAAAACATGACCGGGGACGGGCGGATGCGATCTGATCTAAATACACCGCGTTCACGCCGCACTCGTCACCTAAACGGTGGATAATTTCGGCGACTTTGTCTTGCCAAAACTCCTGCGTTGGACACATCGGTGCCAGATCGGGGCTTTTTCCGTAAGTCTCGATCACAACTTCACCGTTTTCGTCTTTTGTGCTGTATGGCCGGGCTTCTTTGAAATTATCGTTCGCAACATCCCACAACCGTGCATTGATGTAGGGCATAACTACGATTCCCTCATTGACCAGTTCGGAAACACCGTCGGCAAATCCTGGTTTGGTGGGGAAGTAGTTTGGATATTCATGGTCAAAAAGGATTTGGTGCCAGTTATACCAATGGACTCCCACCGGTGCGCCGATGGCTTCGGCAAATTGTTTTACCGCAGGAACAACCTCGCTGCTCGTTCCACCGGTGAGCAGCCAGGCGCAAACATTTTTCATTTTCTCTGGGACATCTTTGCGTTTGGTTAACGGGCCTTTGTGAGTCCAAGGAGCCTCATCTAACGCCCAAGTCCGGTACTTTTTGCATCCGGACATCCAGCTGCCATGATAGACACCTAATGCAAATGGATACGGTGCGCGCCAATCGCTGCCTGCCACACCCATATCCATCGCCTGAGTAGTTACATGAAACTCCCCGCCCGGTTCCAGTTCAAATTGCTTAGGCATCGCCTTGGGATCATGCGCAGCCAGATAAAGGCTGCTGGAATTCTCTTGAACGAGCATGAATTGCATGGGTAGTGAGTGAGAAGGATATTCGCCCGTGATCTTTTCCTCGCTACGATCATAAAGCATTCCCCAAGTGCCGCGGCCAATTGCAATCTTTGCGGATTCATTTGTGGCCACCGGTGAGATTGCGGGGAATTGTACATTCCACAGCCCGTATTTTTTGCTCTTGTTCGATACCCATATACGAAATAGCGCCGTATCGTCATCACGCTTGAGATTGCATTTTACCAGTATATCTAATGCATCCTCATCTTCCGGCAGATCGATGTCTTTCCAGCGAATAGAAAGGGAATGTTTTGATGAATCGAATGCGGGCGAACCGGCCTGAGTATTATTTATCTCAATTTCGTCTCCGGATTGACTGTGCAGAAACAAGCGCCACAAAAGCGGCTGACCGGTGGTATGTGCGAGGAAATCGTGACCTGTCGCAGGTTCTTTAATCGATACGATGCCGCCTGTTTGTGGACAGAACTTCATAGCAAGGTGAGCATTACTTAGAACCTGTGCAGTGTTTTCCGCGCCATAAACATATACAGCGGACGCGAATACCAGAAGCCATAGATTTTGTTTTAGTTGTCTCATGGTTATGCCCTCTGCTTTCAATCGCAACGAAATAATCCGAAGATTTTAAGCCTTCAGCCGGACGGCCTCTACTCGCTTATAAAAGGCCGATTCACTAAATTGACCTATGTTTACCAAGTAATGCTCAAATAAGGCGATATCCTAATCGCCTTGATGATGCTTTCCGTAGTATTCTTGATAATATTTGCCGCGCTCTCCCAGGCGGATAATATCGCCTTGGCTGCGTAAGCCGTTGGATGCGTCATAAAAATATGAGGCATAGGTATTCGTCGAGTCGGGGCCCCAGCTATTCATACGCCAAGTTGCGCCCCATGTATGGGGGTGATTTGAAGCGCCGTATTGTTTGTAATGCCAGGCTTCGTCCGCATATTCGTATGCATCTCCCCATTGGCTTAAGTCGCCTGCATTGACTGTCGTTTTTTGTACGAACGGATCCAGTGGGATCGAATTCATATAGGCAATGGGGGTGGTTAGTGGAATATAACGCAATGAGCAGGGGTAAATCCCCGCCCATGGGGGGTAGGCATTGGCCTCCATCTGGTAAGCTTCGAGTGCTGTGGCGATATTGCGCAGGTCCGCCTCTACACGGCTAATTCTTGCACGAACTTGAGCATTCAGAAAATTAGGGACTGCAATAGCCGCCAATATACCGATAATGGCCACGACAATCAGTAACTCGATGAGCGTAAAACCGGATTTTTTGCCCATCATCAGCATCCTTTCTCCATCGACGTTAGGAACCGGCCTTTATGTAGAATTGTATGCCGCTGGTTCCCTGTTCAGCATATACAAGCCAAATTGATCTAGTCACACTTTCGGCCAAGAAGATTTGAACCTGCTCCTCCTTTTGTTTTGAGACCTACCGTAACAATCCGTCCGGCGCTGATGAGTCCATTGCTGCCGTTATAGGACGCCCATTTGCCGCAACAGACCGGACCTTCACCAAAGATTACATTTCCGGCCCCGGCCCGTTGCCATTGATCCCATATTTGCGGATTGGCAACAAGCAAATCATTCGAACCCACGCCTGTGCTATGATACATGCCTTCGTGCCAATGGAAGTATTCCTGATTAATTTTCTGATCGATCATGAATGGATCTGTAAGCGGGCCGTTGATATACTCCAGGTTTATATATGGACAGTGCTCTTCTTTTCCGTCGTAATGCCCGGGAATATTGCCAACGTCCATCATGTAGGTTTGTTGGACATGTTTATAGGTTCGCTGTTCGCTGAGTGAGTGGGAGACTTTAGCGCGTATCCGGGCGTTCAAGAAATTTGGAATGGCAATTGCTGCTAGAATGCCGATTATGGCGACAACGATCAGCAGTTCGATGAGAGTGAATGCCTTTGTTTTTTCCATCGCCTTGATCTCCAGCCGGCGACTTCCTGTCGAGGTCCTAATCCAGGGATTTTTGATAAACTGGCTGCCTGAATGCGCCTGAATAAAGAATAACTCGTTTTTCCTTGCACTATGGATTTTAGCAGGAAAATCCCAAAAATATATACTCAAATGGTTCTGGTACTTAAATGGAGAAAATGATATGGACAAGAGCAAGAGACAGCAAACCAAATGGACCATCTCCCCAAGAACTGCAAAGAGCCGAGGTCCGGCCTTTTTCTATCGCTTTCAAACTCCGGAAACTGCTACAATAGGCAACAGTAAATGCGCTCAAATGTCTGTATGGGAGATCGTGATTCGATTCGGAAAAGGATAAATTATGATGAAACACAAAGCATCCGTTCTTTCAGCATTGTTGATCTTTCTTCAGTTGACCAGCTATTCGCAACCACAAAAAGAATTGTTATCTCATGAAACAAAGACTTATGGTGTTGAATTGGCCGCCGATAAACCTGAGTTTGTCAGTTTTTGGGTAGATTCGATGGGCAATGGGCGTCAATGGACCAATGGGATGCTGAGTGAACAGTCTGAGCGGGCATATAGCGTGACGTCAATAGATGGATGGATTCGCTATGTAGAGGCGCAAAAAGGCTCATACACATCTTTTAAATTTGAGGATAATGGCATTGTCATCAAATCCAGTGCCTCCAAGGGGTATCCTGCCGAACCATTCAAAATGATATTTAGAATTCGCGGCAAGCAACCATCCCACGCGACATTATTGGGTGTAATAGACAACGATAATTCGGTCAAACTTCCGGCAGTATTGCATATTCCGGGACAAGGCACGCTTCGCATTACGGCGGATTCTAAATCCGAGACTCCTCTGTATTTAGGTTATAACGCAACACGAGAACAAGTTACTATCACGTTTCCGGCCGGAACGCCCACGAAGACTCAGGTTCAGATCAAGTTGGAAGTTATAAGCCTTTATCCCGAATTGCCTGAGATTAAAGATGATCCTCGTTTTGAGGGATACCGTCGATGCTGGCTTAATATCCTGCAGCTTTCGAGCAAACATGGGGTATTGGCCAACCATGCCGGATCGGATGTAGCCGGTCTTTGCTACCACGAATATAGCGAAATCGCCATGCTGACCGGGGCGCTTGCAGATGGTGTTTCGGGCCCGCAACTTTTACGCGATTCTTTGAATTGTATCTTGGCCGGCAAAAAGACCTATGGCATGCCGGGCTATGTCCAATCTGATAGCAAATATCCTTACGCATCGCTCGATACATGGCCTTCCCTATTGATCGCAGCGCATAGTTATTATCTGGCAAGTAAAGATGAAGCCTGGGCAAAAACTCATATCGACAAACTTTTAGAATGGGGCCATGAATCTCTCAAAACGGATTCCAATGGAAACGGGCTGATTGAATTTCATCAAAGCGGCAATCTTGGTGAGTGTGAAGTGCGTCCGGCGAATTGGTGGGATTGTATTAATTATGGGCATGAGGATGCTTATTCTAATGCGCTTGCATACCGTGCCTTTAGGGGCTTGGCCCAGCTTGCCGATGTGGCAGGCAAGAAGAAAGAAGCTCAGATCTTTGATGATGCGGCAAAGAGACTAAAGGCTGCCTATTATCCGGCGCTTTATAACAAAAAGACCGGTCTCTTGGCCGGTTGGAAAAGCCGTGACGGCCAGCTCCACGATTATGCGTTTATGTATATTCAGGGCATGGCCATTATGTATGGTTTGGTCGATGATAAAGATAAGGCTAATGGACTTCTCGATGCTATATTGGCGAAATTAGACGAGGTTGGATATGACCGGTTCGACCTTGGCTTGCCCGGCAATCTGATCAATGTTCCCAAAGAAGATTACTATGAAGAAAAGACCCGCTGGGGCGGCAGTAATGCATTTGAAAATTATGAAAACGGTGGCGCTTCCGCAAACCATGTATATTTCACACTCGCTGCTCTCTACATGCTTGGCAGGCAAGCGGATGCGGACAAGATTCTGTTCCCGATTCTGAAATCGTTTAACGAATGCAGTTTTCAGGGTGAGGGTGAGAATGGCAAGATGACAAATGATTGGCGCACATGGGATGGAACACCATGGGGCTATGAGGGCCTATTGAGTGACAACTACCTTGTAGTCAAAGCCGTCTTGGTTCGGCAAGGAAAAGTCGATCCGATTTGGGGCTATTGGAGTGATCGGTAATCCCGGATGTTTTATTGGTGTATTTTAAATCGCTAGGCGAGGCGCGGGTAAAGGGAAAATCAGTAGTAGGCAGAGTGCAAGATAATGCCTATATTTTCTGTAACAATATCAAGGAGTCCGAACGTGGATCGTTCCAGAAACATACCTATGGCCGCAGGAATGGCGTTTATCGTATTCTTGGGTGTCGTTGCCGGTTGGGCTGAAGTCCGGCAGCCGTTGGGGGTGGTAATCAATGAGGACAATAGCCACTTCTTTTCATCACGTTCAGCGGATGATATGACCCCGAAGGGCTTACACCAATTTGTCGATCAGTATGCGGGCACCAAAGTCTCGCATCTGTTCTTGTGCCCTAATGCGATGAAAGCAAGTTTCAAGAGTGAAACCCGCGATGCAATTTGGGAATTGGGCGACCAGGAGATGCCAACCGGCTTCGGGTTAAAGTGGGTTGATAATGCGCGGATACTGCATGAGCGGGGCCTGGATCCGTATGCCATTTGGATTGCGCGCTGCCGGGAAAAAGGCATTTCGCCGTGGCTATCGATGCGTATGAATGATCTGCACGATGTTCCCAACTTGAAAAGCTACATGCATAGCACATTTTGGCTTGAACATCCCGAGTATTGGCGTGTCCCGAACAGCAGTAGCGGCAGCTGGACGGACCGGGCCTTGGATTATGGTGTACCCGATGTGCGTGAACATGCCCGCTCGTTCATTGTTGAACTGCTGGAACGCTACGATCCGGATGGTATCGAACTGGATTGGATGAGGTTTGGATGGCATTTCAAGCCCGGGGAAGAAGAGAAGGGCGCCGAAATTCTCACGGAATTTATGCGGGAAGTCCGTAATCTGACGAAGGTTTGGGGCGAGAAACGCGGGCATACCATTCTACTCGGAGCGCGTGTGCCCACGCACCCGGACGCGGCCAAAGGGCTGGGGATGGATGGTGTTCGCTGGGTGCGTGAAGGTTTGGTAGACATGCTCGTGCCGACACCTTTCTGGACGACTTCCGATTTCGATATTCCTTTAGAACTGTGGCGGGAGCGTATTGGCGAGAAGATCGATAAAATTGTGTTGGCCCCCGGATTGGAATATAACGTTCGAGCCTATCCCGGCGGCAAACCTGTGGCGAATAATCTCGAATCGATACGCGGTTTTTCTGCGGCGGGCTGGCACCGTGGAGCGGATCAGATTTATCTTTTTAACTACATGGACTCCGATACCATACCGGTCAGCGGCAGCGATTATCGAATCCTGATCGAGAATGGGCTTGGTCCGGAATTGGTGGCGAGTTTGCCGAGACGGCATATCCAAGCCTTCCGCGATACGGTTCCGGCCGGATTTTCGAACGGCGCTCAATTGCCCGTCGATGCATCGAAGGGCGGTGCTTTTGATCTTTATATCGGCCCTAAACCATCCCAAGGCCGAGTGCTTTTTATCGCCGGATTGGCTGAGCAGAGCGGTCTCGGAGAAACGCAATTTGATGTGATGATTAACGGTGAAACCTGCAAAGCGATTGAGGATCGAGAAAATCCTGGGCAATACCCTGACGTGGTGCGTGCTGTGCAGCATGAATGTCCCTTATCCGCGGTGAAACCCGGCTATAACAAGATCGCAATCAAGCAGACTGAAGGTGAAAATCCGCAGCAGATTGTTTGGGTTGAAATACGAATTGAACCGAAATAATCGTAAATTCAGACGGAGTGCGTTTATGTCTGTTCCAATACCTCGCGGACCTTTTCATCTAATTCTTGAATAGAGAAGGGTTTAGGCAAAAAGCAGGTTCCGTCCTGTACAATTCCATTATCGGCGATGGCATCCGCCGTGTAGCCGGACATAAAAAGGCATTTTATTCCCGGGCGGGCGGAATGTAGCTGTTTGGCCAATTCGGCGCCACCCATTTCCGGCATTACGATGTCTGTCAATAACAGGTCAATGGTTTTGTCATACTCTTTGGCTTGACGAATTGCATCAGCCGGTGTGTTGGCAGTGATAACAGCGTAACCGAGACTTTCAAGCATCCCCGTGGCAAGTCTAAGAATTGTCTTATCGTCTTCCACAATTAAGATCGTTTCTACGCCTTTGTGAAGAGGGTGTTGTGCATGAACTTCTGTTGTCTCTATTTTTTGTGTGCCAAATTGGGGAAGATAAATCCTGAAGGTTGTACCATTTCCGAGTTCGCTATAGATGTTTAAAAAACCATCATTCTGCTTAACGGCTCCATATACTGTAGATAATCCCAATCCGGTACCCTTCCCAATACCTTTTGTCGTAAAAAACGGCTCAAAGATATTGGACTGAGTCTCTTTATCCATACCGCAGCCGTTGTCGCTAAGCGCAAGCATCACATAATTGCCAGGGCGATAACCACTGTGCATTTTGCAATAATCATCATCAAATTTCACATTAGCGGTTTCAACCACAATCTTCCCTACGCCGGAAATTGCATCACGTGCATTCACAACCAGATTGGCAAGTATCTGATCGAGTTGCGACGGATCGATTTTCACGTTCCACAAGTCATGACCAGGTTTCCATACAAGCTCAATTTCCTCACTAATAAGGCGTTGAAGCATGGTGAGCATGCTTGATATGCTGTCGTTAAGGTTTATGACCTTGGGGATGACAGTTTGTTTGCGCGCAAAGGCCAATAGCTGGCGATTGAGATCTGCGGTCCGTTCCGCCGCTCGTTGGATTTCGGAGAGAAGAGAATACAATGGGCTGTTTTCCGGAAGATCGTGTGTTCCTAATTCGGCATATCCCAAAATTACTTGCATCATGTTGTTGGAATCGTGCGCCACACCACCGGCAAGGCGGCCGATTGATTCCATTTTTTGTGCTTGTTGTAGCTGATTTTCAAGATGAATCTCTTTCGTGATGTCGCGCATAACAGCAACATAGCTGATTGTCTGATTCAGAGCGTTATGCACAGGCGAGAAAACAGCATATTGAGTGAAAAGCGTTTCATCTTTTTTCTTATCTATAAGCCGTCCGGTCCAAGTTTCTCCACGTTTCAGTGTTCTCCATAGCTCATGATAAAAGGAATCGTCATGCTCTCCGCTTTTAAGAAAGCGCGGATTCCTTCCAATCGCTTCTTCACGGGAGTAGCCGGTAATTTGTTCGAACATTGGATTTACGTATTGGATGATTCCATCAATGTCGGTGATCATCACGATTTCACCGGCTTGCTCTATGGCAAGCATGAGCCGTTCCCGCTCCTCCTCGGCTTGTTTCTTTTCGGTAATATCTACGTGACATCCAAGCATGCGAACCGGGGTGCCGTTTTCATCTTTAATTACATCGCCTTGCGACAATATCCAACGATAGGAACCATCTTTATGACGCAGACGGAATTCGACTTGGTAATCATGCCGTTCACCGGCAAGCCGATCTTCAATTGTTTGTAGTGTTTGAGCCAAATCGTCAGGGTGATAGTATTTCTTCCATTCCTCAACATCAGTTCCGATCTCATCATCTTCGTAACCAATTTGCTTTTTACATTCGATGGATAAATGGACCTGATTTGTCTTGATATCCCAGTCCCAAAGACCAACATTTGAAGCCTTAAGTGCGATTTTGAGACGTTCTTGACTTTCTCTGAGTGCTTCTTCGGCGAGTTTTTGTTCGGTTATGTCTTGAAGTGTTCCCAGCGATCCGATTATTTGTCTCTTATTATCACGAATCTGAATTGCGGAATTGGCGATCCAACGTTCTTGACCTTGGCGTGTTTGTACCCTGCAATTCGCGGTCCAAATAATGCCTTCGGTGTTTCTTGCTCTTTCCAATGCTTCTTCATAAGGGATATCGGCAAGGGCGCCCGTGAGAACAAGTTCCTTTATGCTAGAGCGCCACAATTGGGGTGTGAATTCATCCGGGCGGCATCCTAGAAGCGTCTCTATTTCATTCCCGACGAACTCGTATTCGGAGGTTAAATAATTCTGATAGTATGGTACAGCACCTGTAACTTCGATTGCTTTGCGATAGCGTCTTTCGCTTTTTACCAGCGCTTCTTCCGCTTGTTTCTGGTTGCTGATGTCGATGATGAGTCCTTCGAGGTTGAGAAGGTTTCCATCAGTATCGAATATCCCCTGTCCTTGTTCCCAAACCCATTTTTCTTCCCGATTAGCCGCGATAATTCGGTAAATAAATTGAAATGGCTCTTTTTTTCTTAGCGCACTTTCAACGCCATCCCATACTTTTTGCCTATCCTCAGGATGAATTAGGTCTGAATAGGAGATTACTTTATCGTCAATAAGGTCTTCAGGCATATAACCGGTCAGGGCTGAGCACCCTTTGCTAACAAATAGCATTGTCCAATTGGTGTTATTTTCGCAGCGATAAGCCATTCCGGGTATATTGTCCATCAAGGTGGCCAGGCGCCGTTCGCTTTGTTTCAGTGCATTCTCTGTTTGTTTGCGTTCAGTAATGTCGACCGAAAGAATGAATATTCCTTCAGGAACCGGGCTAATACGGAGATCAAACCAACGTGTATGGCCATCGGCGTATGCAAACTCATTTTCCAGGCGCTCCGGTTTGCGCTCTTCCATGCAACGCCGTAAGGCATCAAACAATTCCAAATTTTGAATGCCGGGAAAGACATCATGCATTCTTTTCCCAAGCAGTCTTTCTTTCGGCACTCGGGCATGTTTGACCACGGTTTGATTGACATAAAGATAACGCCAATCAAAGCCGACAATCTGGCATCCTTCAAGCATGTCATCGAGCAAAGTGCTGATGAAACGTTCGGTCTGTTGAAGACTGGTTTTATTGCGTGCCTGTTCCTCATAATCCAGAAATAGTTGGCCAACCAACATCACGGCAACAGGAAATACAATTAAGACCGGAAGTCCAACAAACTGCAAAACTTTCCAACCTTCATTCCCTGCAAATGCCGGAAACAGTGCCAGCATAATGACATGGATCAACAATCCAAATCTCCACAATGCAAACGGTCTATTCAGACTCTTGTGTCGTTTTCGCAAATAGCAAAACACAATTCCAAGAGTGGCAGACTCAATAATAAAACTGGTATTGATTAACAATCCTGCGCCTTGCGCCAAAAGGGAGTATACAAAGCAGATGAATGCGGCCGGCACGGCCACGGTGAGGCCGCCAAACAACCCGGCAACAGATAAAATAATCGAGCGGCCATCAATGAGAATACCAGGCCCAAAGGTATATGGAGTCATCATGCCTACGACGCCCGTGCCACCAAATAAAAGGCCGGAAAGAATTTTATATTTTATAGTATTCTGATTAGAATGGCGCAGAATTACACGATGTGCCACGACAAGTGTGACTAAGAGGGCAATGTTCTGAATAAGATCAAAAAAGATCACGGCGTCCCTCCTTATTATTAAAGTGCCGTTCCCTTTACTCCCACGTCAATTTGACCATGCTAAGAAACTTTGAGATATGAGTATTTTCTGCTCGCGCTGCCTATAAGTGATTCTGCAATTGGACAGGAGAAAATTCTACCCCTGGCAGGTCAATTTGAATTGAAAATTTACTATACTCCGTAAACTACATATGTTTTTCCAAGGAATAGTATTGTATGATTATATTTTTTAGTCAAAACAGCGGTAGTGTAATATAATGTTACAATAAAGCATTGGGTTGGCAGAGGTGTGTTATCAATTTGAGGCTCGTGTGCTATTGTGTTGCCTTTTGGCGGCTTGAATTTACCATGATTATCTCATTGTAATAAATTTGCAGGCAGAGGCCGGTATATGGGAGAATAAGCCGCTAGGTTCAGTGAAATTAAGAGCGTATAATTCCGAAAACTTGACGAGGAGGCTTGAGGTGGATTTATCTAGAAAAGAACACCAAGCCGTGGCGAAAGCGTTTACCACTATCCTTTTGTCTCTAGGCTTTTTGTTTTGTACAGTCATTTCTTTTGCAGAGACATCTTGGATCGATAGCCTGGTTGTCGACGAGATTGGCTTTGATGGCGCAGTCACTGTGGCGAAAATAGAACTGGATGAGGATATCGGTTCAGTCACGGTTACTATCCCGTACATCGATGTGTACGGGAAACCCAAGATGGGGCAAGGCCGAATTTTCATTCACAAACAAGCCATAGAGAAAGGTGGAAAACTCCCGGCTTTTAGCCAATCCCATTATGAGCAAAACGCCAAGGGTGCAAAAAAATGGTGTGAAAAGGGGTGGGCCGTATTCACGCCGCATTATGGAAAAGGGGATGGCGAGTATGGCGCTGATATGCCGGTCGGTGATAGTTATAATCTGGCTCGGGCCATAATCCAGTGGATTCATAGGCTTCCATTTATCGACCGAACGCGGCTCCATGTGACAGGCGGTAGTGCTGGAGGTTATATGGCCATGGCTATGGCTGCGGATGCATTTCCGGTGACCTCTCTGGCGCCCGATGCACCGGTTGTAAATTGGGCATATACACTCAACCACTTTGAAGTCAATAAAACCGTCTCAGGTTTCGGAAAACCTGATGCCGTAAAAGAGAGTCCTTTACCTGTAATGTGTATGGTTACGGGGCTTACCGATTCCTGTTACAAAATATTCGGCAATGACTTGGCCGGTGATGCTTGGTATCACCTAAGCCCCATCTCTTATTTAGATCGTATCACTTGCCCCGTTTCAATGATCTGCGCTACCGGAGATATGCTTGTGCCCATTGGACAGTTTAGCGCCAAGCACGTTTACTCGATTGACCGTACGTTGTTTCCGGAAGGCTATGTGTATGATTTCGCGGAACTGACTCTTAATGAGGCGTCCCGGAAACCATTTGTCGATCTTTTACCCGAGAATGATCTGTTTGTTCATGTCCAGGAACGCCCGGCGGATTTGCACGAGCTCACCCGCGCCAATGTGCTTGGCGAGGAAAAGGAGACTTCGAAGCCTGAAGTCATCGACCGTCCGTGGTCCCGGGATAAGCAATGGTCATTGGTTATCCTCGATGAAGGGCCGCCTTTGCCCCATTCGACTCACTTCCGATACACCTGGCGTATTCCGCCGGATAGTTTTGTGGATGCACATCAGGAAAAAATACTGGGTATGGCGCTCCTGACGCAGGCAAAATTGGACTGGTTGCTGAGGCGCTATATGGGCAAACTTGAGAATACGGCTGTTCTGGCCGATGGTCAGCCGGCACACCGGCTGAATTACACAGACTTGGAGCAGCTGGATGTAGTCACAGGGCTGTTGGACTACGCGCAAATCAGCGAGGCACATGCCGCACGGCTGTTCGAATTATATGCGAAGAGCGAATTAAAGCCTTGGGGCGTCTCGCTCACGATTCAGTCCCTTGAAATGAAGCGCGATGAACTGCGCGCCGGTTTGGGGCTGTTGGATGCGCGATAATCGATATGCATTTTTTGCTGCACGCACTTCTCACAAGCCGTATCTATCTCTGCGAAGTGAAATAGCGGCTAACCTGAGAAAACAGAACCGTAGGACACTGTAGTTTATAGACTTACCTTTATTGCGGATTGTGGTGGTATTGTGACCTGGTCAAGATTACGGGCTTTCAGTTTAAAACGTGATACCTCATCGGCTGTCCATGAGGGTTGTATTGTCACTTTTTCATCAGTTGTGTTGAGCAATAGTAAGGCATCCTGCGTAAGGGTTATATAGATACCGTCACTCTGTCCATCCACACATGGGCCGGCGGGCGCGTTGGGCAACTTGTGGCCCGGTTTAAAAACAACGCTGCATAGCGCATCCAAGACCGATTCACGTCTCGCCGCATCTTCAACATCATAAGATTCGGCCAACCGGATTGTTCCGCCTTTACCGATTATCTTGCATCCGGCATTCCCATTCTCCGAAGCCGAGAACAATGCCGGGAGTACCTGAGGGTCACCGCCCTGTGGCGTGCGGAGCTCACCATCGTCCATGGCTACAACGATTCCTCCGCGTTCGGCATAGTCCATAAGCTGCTGGAATGTTGAGTTTTCGAAAACCGTCGCGGATGCAATGATGAGGACTCGGTACTGATCCGCCGCGCCCCGGGCGAGCATGGCCTCATCTACAAAATCGAAGTCCATCCTGTCTCGGAGTGGTTTTAGACTATCGAAAAACGGACCATAGGCCTTATCGCCATGAATGGTAAGCCAAGTATCGGGAATCAGTACGGCGGTGTCCACGCACCGTTTATAAGGTTGGAAGAATTCGATGGTTTCATAGAACTGCTTGCTTCGCGCGGGTTCCGAATAGACATTTGGGTAGTACTCAAATAGTCCTCGCGCGCTGGATGCGGTTACTCCATAGATACGCCTAGTTATGCCGTTTACATCCACGGGGCCAGCAGGTTCAAAAGAATAGGGAGCGCCGTAAAATGTTCCCGCAGAGGCTACCCAGCGGGTCAACCAGAAGTTATGCGCATAGTTGCTGGCTTCATTGGTAATCCGTATCCCTCCATTATATTTTGCGGATAGCCTGGCTTGTTCGCCGAAATGAGAGCCATGTGACGGCGGAGCGTGACCGCCTGTGCAGAGATAGATGAACGTATTTGGAAACGCCCGACGAGTCGTCTGCATCCAGAGATCAATCCATTGGTTCATCGAATCGCGATACCAGGCTACAAAATCGAGCCAGGCCCGTTCCGATGGAGCGTCTTTTTGCAGAAATGGCGATATTTCTTCAAAGTGTGAATATTTTTTGCCCCATGATTTTGATAATTTCTCGGGGGACTCATATTTTGAAGCGAGCCACTTTTGAAAATCAGCTCTTGCGTATGGATCGCCGCACCAGTATCCCTGATGTGTGTGGTAATCGCCTGTCCAGCCGCCCCCGGATACGGGATATATTGCCTCGCCAAAATCTCCGGTAATGCCCAAGAGGACCGATTCGATAATCCCTCTGTCCCGATAGTGTTCGGCAAATGCGTTGATGACACGATCCACTTGTGATGGCAAATCCGGATTCCAAATAGACTGAACACCAGAACGTTCGCCGTGTTCCAAACACTCATAATAAACGTTCTTCTCGGATTTCTGATACCAATCCGGAGTGGCGTAATTCATGCCGATTAAAAGAAACGGAACCCAGCGGATACCATGCTTTTCGAGGATTTCGCACTCGATGTCATACATGGAAAAATCCCAACGTCCCTGTTCCGGCTCGAAACCGCTCCAGCGAACGTAGGATTCCCATGAGGTAATCCCGAAGGATTTCCACCTCTCAACTGAAGCCGATTTGTAAAACGATTCTATTGCCTCACGGGAAGATCCCGGTCCAAAGTTGCTGGCGCCTAGAGTTACTGTGAGGTCTTTTCCCGCGTGACGCGGCTTTGAAAAGTCCGGGAGTACTTGTTCCGGCTTGGACTCTTCGGCTGCTGCTGCCGATGTCTGTAGCGCTAACGGTAATGTGCTAAGCAGGATCACTAGATAAGCGAATCGAATGGATGCCATTGGATTTTCCTCGAACCGGTTTCATTGCTCACATGATAAGGCTATTCGCGCACATTGCCTACCGATTCATCAATTGGAGTGATGTGGCCGATCATAAAATTCTACTCTTTCAATGCAATCTGATATTCTTTGCTCAGTCCATCCAACATCATTGTGATGAGGGTGCAGGTCATGCCCAAGTATTCAACGCCGAGCGGTTTGCCTGTTACTGAGTCATAATGTTCACTGATACCATTCTTGATGGCATTGGCGATGGTTTTGTCGCAAATGGATGCTGCTAGTTTGGTCTCGCCATATTGGGCCAAACCAAACGCAGCCAGATAATTGGTGGGTGGCCAGACATCGCCCCGCCAGAATCCGGTGGCTTCCCAACGCGCATCGCCAGGGTCCACTGTTGCTATGGGCAGCGGTGTTTGCCATCTTTCCGAAGCCAGAACCTCGGCCATCCGTTTGGCCTGTGTTTGGTTGGGAACTCCGGCTGCCAGTGTCATCCAACTGCCGATAGTCGTAACCGGGATTTTTTCTAATGTGTCACGGTGAACAGAAAGGAAACTTCCTGCATTCTCATCCCACATATGAGTGCGCATGGCTTCGATAGATTTGTTGATGCGTTTTTTACGCCGTTCCACCATAGCGGTATCGCCCAGGATTGCTGCAAGATTCATCAGGCTTTTTTCTCCCATAAGAAGAAACGCCGTGTTTCCCGCGGCGCAGATATCTCCGTACCATGAGCCTTCGTCTTTTCCTTTTCGTGTGGGGTGCGGGGTTAATTGGAGTCCGTCTAAATTGCATTCGAAATCGAACGTCTCAAAGCGGGCATGTTGAACCACCCCGCTGTATGCGCCGACCGCAATAAGCCCGCTGTTTGTGACGTCCCGTTCGCGCCAATACCATTCATGAAATCGCTCAATAGGCTCAAGGGCCTGTTTTAGCAACTCTTTATCCCCATTGCGTGCATATACGCGTTCGACCCCCCAGGCCAGAATGGGAATTTGTGAATAGGCAGGAAATTCAAGCCAGTTTTCTTTATGTGGTTCGATCATGCATGCGATCATATCGTGGGCATAATCCGGCTTGTTTGCATTCCAACGCTCTTGGAAATCCCAATAATTTTGAAAGACATCACGGATCAACTGCTCTTGTCCGGGAAGAATACTCAGAAGATCCACAACAAACATCGTGTCCCAAATCCACTGGCCTTTATAGATGCCTCCAGGTCCGATCCATTGTTGTTTTAGAGTTCCTTCAGGCGGAAAGACTTTGCCGAGAATGCATTTCTGATAAACCTTTTCTGTCAATCGAATCACATCCGGATTCTGCCATGTCATCAAAGAGTGAATAACATCAATTTCCGCCGCCGATGCGGTGCTTTGAGAGGGATACCCTGAAGCCAGCAAGGCCATTGCACCGCCGTTTACCACTCGAAGAAAATCGCGCCGTTTCAAAATTGTCTCCTCATTCTTGTTAAATCAAAACCATAACTGTTCATAGATATTGGTCGGAAGAAGAATGAAACACTGCTGATCCTAAAACCTGTAATCTGAAGTCGGATTGCCTGGCACTTGTGTTATCATCATTCCATCGGAAACCAAACCGTTTGAACTGTCGTATGTTGCCTCGACAATATCATTGTAAGGAAGAGGCACCGAAGCGGGACCTGCGCTGGAGTTCCACCCCGCCATGCCTGGGAAGTCAGTGTAAAAGTTCTGCTGGACGCTTTGCGACATTAACAAAATTGGTTCCCAATGTATGGTCCGTTTTGCATAAGGATCGAACAGTTCAGCGCCCTTTGTCATTCCTTCCTGAAAAACATCGACAGGCCAAATATTTAAATAAGCGATGGGAGTTGTCAGCGGAACATGCTGCCAGGGCGTATGGGAATGAATGTGATAGGTGTTTTCATCCAAACGGTACATCTGTTCTGCTGTTGACAGGGCTTTGTGGTCGGAAAGAGACCGTGCCACCTTGGCCCGAATCTGGGCATTTAGAAAGTTTGGAACGGCTATGGCCGCAAGAATCCCAATGATGGCGACAACGATCAGAAGTTCAATAAGAGTGAATGCGGATTGTCTCATAGGATTTGGTCTCCGCTGCCACAAAGAAATCTGTCCGGTTTGCATTCCAGATGTTTGGCCGACGATATTTTTTAGCCAATGGAATATTAGCAAAAAGATACGGTTCGTGTAATTAAATAATTCTGATTATCGGCTGGTGGCCTGGTAAGCCGTGAGTTGACATGCAAATTCCTACAAGCAAAGATTCACACGGCCATCCCTTACGAAAATTTCGATCCGGCAATTCCCAACCATGCCGGATTAACGGGAAATTTTTGTCGGATCCCAGATTGTTGCCGCAATATAGCGTTCGGGGCCGCCTTGACGTTCCCAGAAGTAATAGACGGTTACTGCCTTGCCATCAGGGCGCTGCACGGTGCGGGTATAGCCGAGGTCGTGGCTCCCGCCGTTATCGCGCAAAAGTATTTCAGGCCCCCAGGATTTGCCGCCATCATTACTGAGCCGGGCGCAGATTTGATATTTGCCTCGATCTCCATATGTGATGCAAATCCGTCCATCCAGCAAACAAAGGACCATGGGCGGATTGCCATCCCCCAAATCCCCAGCCGGATCACTTACCTGTTTCCAAGTCTCGCCGTTGTCGCATGAGAAGTGACCGGAAATCCATCCGTGATCACCATCCTCTCGACGGATGGCCGCAAATATCTCGGTTTGAGAAACGCGTGCGGCGGAAGGCATGATACCGAGGGAGCCTTTGTCGAGCATTGAAACGAATCGCCATGTTTTTGCGCCGTCGGTTGTGCGCGCCATAAATGAACATTCGGGACTGTCCTGCAATTCACCGGTGAGAAACGCCATGCAGTCGCGTTTGCCGTTGATGATGATATTGGTTCGGGCTGTGATGCTTTTCATTCCCAGCATAGGAAACCTGTAAGGACCGTTCCATGTTTTTCCGCGATCATAGGAATAGAAGAACTGGGATTCATCTTTATCAATACTGTACATCCTGGTTGAAAGGGCAAAATCGGGATGGGTGAAATCAATCTCTCCATCAAAATCCTTTGCACGTGGAATTTTTAAACCGGGAACCGGTTGAGCCAACAAGGTTTCCCCCTGGGGCACAAAGGCGCCTTTATCGGATGGATTCTCCATTGTCCAGGTCTCACCTCCATCCAAACTGCGGGCCAGCCAGTGCTCTTCCGGCTTATCCCGGTCGAGATGATGCCGTTCGCCGAGGTTTTTGTAATAGCCACGGCCAAAACCGACGAGAATCTCGTTTCCCCACGACCAGATGCCATGATTGGCGGGCCATCCGCCATAATGGCCTTTTTCCAGATAGACAGCGATATGTTTTATGACGGCGGAGTGCTCCGCGTCACTGGAAAGGCTGGTAGAGGCGGATAAGGCGGCTGTTGCTGCAATTGATGATGTGTGGCTAATTTTGACACTCCTCTCGCACTTCAGGTGTCGAAATTTAGAGTAAAAGTGCGTAGAATCATAGTTTAGAATCTGAAGATGTGATCGTAAAGCACTTTTTTATCTGCGAAAACATGGCTCATGAAAGGTTCGGAATTGGTTGAGACGAAAAAGATGTTAGTTTCCTACGATCTGAAGCGCCCGCAAGGTGCGTCAAATGATTTCTTGGTTCCCATATCAATAGAAGGACGAATGATTTTGTTTGGATTGAAATCGGGGCGCGAACGGGGGTATGGACTTGTAGTTTACATCGGTACTTCAATAAACGAGAAAGACGTTTTTGATAGAATTCCGGATTCCAAGGCAAGAATCGAGAATGTTGATGACACTTTGACTCGTCTTCGCCAATATCTAGAAAAATTGCAAACTTTACGCCTTGGCAACATTGTACGTCTGATCCCAAATCAAAACGAGGATGGCGGATATGAACTAGAACTTGTGGCAAAGAGGCCCAAGATTATCCCTTATCCTCTGCCATGAAAATGGCTCGCTTCCAAGCCATTTGGAAGTATGCAATCTAATAGTGGAAAAGGCTTAATTAATGAATGCTGCGTCATCTTATACATCCTTAACAATAAGTAAGATAATTCTTGGGCTGTTTTTTTTCTCTATAACAGCGCGAGAGGGCGCCTCATCCGATGTTCCGAGGCTATTTGTGATTGGCGATTCGACGGCCGCGTCTTACCCTTCGGAACGTTATCCGCTCACGGGATGGGCGCAGGTTCTCCAGGAGTTTTTTGATCAGGAATGCATGGTTGTTGAAAACCGTGCTCGGAGCGGGCGTAGCTCAAAGAGTTTTATGGAAGAGGGAGCCTGGAAAAAAGTCATAGAAGACTTGGGCCGTGGCGGTTATGTGCTTATTCAATTCGGCCATAACGATTCAAAAGCGAAAGATCCAAAGCGTTATACCGATCCCGAGTCAACATATCAGGGGTTCCTTAAATCCTATATTCGGGATACGCGAAGCAAAGAGGCAACTCCGATCCTGCTCACACCCATTAATCGGAACTCCTGGGCTGATGATGATGCGACATTAAAGGATACCCATGGCAAATATCCGGATGCCATGCGTGCCGTGGCCCGGGAGATGAATGTTCCCCTGATCGATCTTCATGTCTTAACCAAACAACTGTTTGAAAGTTATGGTCATGAAAAGACAAATATGTTTTTTATGATTTTAAAGAAAGGGCGTTTCTCGGCCTACCCGGAAGGTTTGACGGATAACACGCATTTGCAGGAAAGAGGCGCTCGAGCCATATCTCAGCTTGTGGCCGGGGCCATCTCCCGGATGGAGATTCCGCTGAAGGAGGCCTTAATTCCAAACCCTGAACAGATTTTTGCATTTCCCGGCACGGAAGGTTTTGAGGAGTGAGCAAAAGATCCTTGATCGCATCAAAAATATGTATGAATGCTGGAGTTATACAATGCAGCGGGTGGCTCACAGGACAACGATACCGATGGATATGCGAATCGCGGAGAATACCTCAACTCAATCGTGCAATGAAATAGCATGTCTTTAGTCGCGATGTAAAAAAGAAATAGACCATTTCTCGCATGCTCCAAATTCCGAAGGGGATTTGATGGCTATGCCTTTTCCCAGTCGATCCAATTGCCGGTTGACAGGCACATTCTCTGCATTTCAAAATGTATGTGTGCGTGAACTTATGAATGGCTGGTTGCCGCTTCCGCGAAGGTGTCTCTGTTGTGACGCTGCAACCGCGGCCTGTGAAAGGACAGGGATTAATTGATGAAAAGGAATCGGCCATATGTTTTTGCATGTATTATTTTTATTGCCGCTATGATTAAAGCGGAGGGTGAAGCATCTCTGCAATCCGGGACAACGCAAATACCAAATTATAGTGTTCGGATACAGCCCGCTGTGACACCTGTACCGCTGAATCCGGGGCCGCATCTATTTATTGACGACTATCTTATTGCATATTCCGGCAATCTCACAAAAACAACACATGCCCCCAAAAGAGTTTTAAATGAACCTATCATGGGGTGGCAGCAAGGCACATGGCAGCCCTATTTAACCGTTTTGCGTGATCCTGAAACTCAGAAATTCCGCATGTGGTATAACCGCGGCATCGGCCGGGAATGTGCCATTGCTTATGCAGAGTCTGAGGATGGTATTAAATGGAGTACCCCTAACCTTGGGATTCTTGGTGACGACAACCGGCTATTTATGATTAGCTATCCGCATCAGAATGGTTATGGCATCAGTGTAATTGATGAGGGGACATCCTTTGCTGACAAAGAGCGGCGTTTTAAGGCCGCATGGTGGGGCCAAAGCAAACCATGGACTGAAGAGAGCCCCAATGGGGGAGGCGATCCCGGAATGCGTGTGGCTTTTTCACCCGATGGCATCCATTGGTCGCAATATGAAGGCAATCCGGTTTTGCCTGATTTTGGTGAAAAATGGTTTGTCGACGATCCCCGCAGGCCCTATGGCGTGGGTGATATTATTGATGTTTATTGGGATTCTATGCGCGGCCGCTATGGGGCGTTGCTAAAAACTCCCGCTGTTACATCGGATGGTTATTCAACCGGTCCAAGGGCGCGTCATTATATCCGGCGTCTGGTCAGTGCCAGCGCAAGTGATGATTTTATGCACTGGCGGCAACCGTGGCGGATTATCGTTCCCGAAACGCGGGATGCCGGGCAACTCGAGTTTTATGGTATTGGTGGAACCATTGCCCGAGGGGGGCTTTTAATCGGCTTTGTTCGGATGCTTCATGATGATTATGCGGCGGAGCCGGATGGTCCTAAAGATGGGATCGGATACACAACTTTGGCTACCAGCCGTGATGGAGTGCATTGGGAACGTCAGGACGATATTTTCTTTGACCGTAATTCGGAATCTGATACTTGGGATCGGGCTATGACCTGGGTTGGTTCCGCTCTGCCCGTAGGCGATGAACTGTATCTGTATTACGGAGGCTATAAGCGTGGACACAAGATCGCTCCTGAGACAGAACGTCAGCTGGGTCTTGCCAAGATGCCTATGGACCGCTTTGTCTCACGCGATGCAACGGGGAGTGTCCAAGGGATTTTAATCACCGCACCATTGCGGCCATCGAAATCTGAAGCGTACAAATTGGTTTTAAATGCAAATGCATCTTCTGGACAAATTCGATTACGACTATGCGATGCGCTAAGCCGTGAGGTACTGCCTGGTTATGGATTTGAAGACTGTGAACCGATATCAGGTGATGGACTGGCCTTGCCGGTTGTATGGCAAAAAAATTCAAACCTGCCGACCGCAGCATTCCGTATTGAATTTGAGGTCACACAAGCTTCGCTGTTTGGCTTTGATACACGTCCGGCTAACCAAGATAGCAAACCGATAAATGTTGGGGATCGGAAACAGCTGTTTATCGATGAGAAATTTCTCGATGAATCATGTCAAGTTCAAATCGTCATGAACCGCCCTGTTAAAGAAGGCGTAGTACTAGAATGTGATCGTCCGTGGGAGGATTTTCGGTTAACCTCATATTTTACGGTTGTCCAAGATGGCGATCTTTGCCGCATGTATTACTCATGCTTTTCAAAAGATCAATGGCACACACCGGACTCTTGGGATAAACATGCCTATTTATGCTATGCCGAGTCGCATGATGGCATAAACTGGGAAAAGCCTGATCTTGGAATTGTTGAATTTGAAGGTTCGCGAAAAAACAACATTATTATGAGGAGCGTTGTCGATGGGACAGTGTTTATCGATCCGAATGCTCCGCCCGAGCGGCGTTATAAGCTGCTTTCGACAGTTGGTCCGCATAAAGGCGGGCTAAGAGTCTCTTATTCACCGGATGGTGTCCATTTCACGATGCCCGAACAGCCGGTTGTGAATTGGAACCCTGATAGCCAGCAGAACGCTTTCTGGGATAGGAATCTTGGTAAATACGTTGCTTATTTGCGAGGACGTCCGGAGATGGGAATCCAACCCAAGAACCGTCTGGTGATGCGGGTGGAGTTGGGTGATATTGAAAAAAAATGGGATGCAAAGCCGGAAATTGTATTGCAGACAGATGCGGTAGATCCACAGAATGTTGATTTCTATACAAACGCTTGTGTTTGCTATTCATGGGCCGATGATGCGTATTTTATGTTTCCCGCACTTTATAAACACTTCCTACCAGAGATGGGAAATGATGGTTTATTGGATACATCATTGGCGATAAGCCGTGATGGAATTCATTGGCAGCGTCCTGACCGGAGTCCGTATATATCCATGGGACTAACTGATGAGTGGGACGCCAACTTCTTAATGATGGGAGTTGGCATGGTTCGCCAAGGCAACCGGATTTACCAGTATTATAACGGCGTGGATCTAACCCATGGCGGGACACGAGGCATGACAGATGAAGAGCGCGCACAGTGGCGGCGATGGGGAAAAATCGGGCGTGTTGTGCAACGTTTGGATGGCTTTTGCTCTGCAGATGCCGATTATAATGCCGGCTGGTTAATTACTCCACCAATTATCTTCAAAGGTAGTCGCCTTCGTTTGAATCTCAATACTTCAGCAGCGGGATCGGTGAAGGTTGCAATCCTGGACCTGGAAAAGAGATCGTTTCCGGGTTATTCGTTTGATGATTGCGATGAAGTAATGACGAATGATGTTGCCCATGAAATGACATGGAGAGGAAATCCGGATATATCACAGTTGGAAGGCCAACCAGTCCGCTTGTTTTTTTTGATGAACTCAACGAAGCTTTATGCGTTTCAATTTCAACATGCAGACTGATACGGTGCACTAATTTAGGCAGATGGTTTCAGCGGGAACATACCATTAGGGGATTGATATAGAGGAATACGCCATGGATCGGAAGATTGCCGTCAGACTATTTCAGATTTCATGTTTCAGTATCCACTACAGCTTAATCTTGCTGCTGTTCACTGTTTTGTGTTTTTCTGAAAATGCACAAGCGGAAGACAACGATTTGATGCAGGTCTATTATGATTTCTCCACTGATCCGGGCTGGGAAGGACGTAACAACCTTCCAAAGCCTGAGGATGGCCAGAGCAAGAAACAGGACTTTGGGTATCAACAGACAAACCATGCGGGAGGAAAGACGGGTGAAATCGGGGGATGTATCTATCGGTCATTGCGGCCGGCCTCTTATCTGAAGCCAATTCCTACGCGATCTCTAAACGATCATCTCCATGCCTCCGGAAAATTCTCTGTACCACAAAGTCACGGGGGCAGCGGCGCGCTAATTGGCTGGTTTCATCACACTTCACGCGGATGGAGAACGCCTAATTCATTGGCCTTTCGGATTGATGGCGAATCAAATGAGTTTCGTGTCTTTTTTGAATACGGAACCCAAACATGGAAAACCGGTGGAGGTGAAACTTTTGAAGGCCCTTATCAAACAACAACCACGCCGATGCACAAAGCCGATGGCTCGCCGCATACATGGACCTTGGATTACGATCCTGCCGGAGCGGGTGGAACAGGTGAGATAACTTTCACACTGGATGGAAAAACATACAAAGCGCCTTTGGCAGCGGGACACAAGGCAGAAGGGGCTAAGTTTGACCGGTTCGGAATTATGAACCAGCAGATTTCCGGCGATAAAATAAGTATTTATATCGATGATCTCACAGTTGATGGAGAATCCGAAGATTTTTCGAATGATCCCGGATGGGTAAGTATTGATAGCCATATTGCTTTTGACGATTTTGCCAATCGTCCCATTCATGACTTTGGTTACCGCAACACCAATCATGCGGGTGGGAAACCTGGTGAGATTGGCGGTTTGGTTTGGAGAATTGAAAGCATGCTGCCCGAGCGTGCGCTCTATTACGGTACACCATCCGGATATCTTTCACTGGATGATAACCTCAAGGCTTCGGGCAAAGTGTGCCTGCAAGCGGCCGCTGCCGACAGCGGAATTCTGGTTGGGTGGTTCAATGAACTGACTCCAATCGGTAATCCTCCGCAGAATTTTCTTGGAATTTTCATTGAAGGTCCCAGCCGGGTAGGGCATTACTTCCGGCCGGTTTATGGGACATCGGAAGATTTAAAAGGAGGAATTGATTCCGGCCCGGTTATACGGCCCGATGGCAATTCGCATGATTGGACTTTTGAATATTTTACGGATGCAAATGGTGGCAATGGGAGCATCATGGTCACACTGGATGGCGAAAGCATAGCCTTGAATCTTCAACCCGGCGCTCGAAAAGGAAATGCTGCATTCACGCGATTTGGTATGTTGAGCTGGCAACGGGGCGGACATTTCGTTGATATCTATTTTGATGATATTTCCTTTACTGCACGGAAGACTGAGAAGGAGAGGTAGACCGTGGAAGAAACGGGATTGACCATATTGGATTATGGTTTGTGTTTGGCCTATTTGTTGGCGATCACGGGACTAGGGGCGTTTTTCTACAAAAGTCAAAAATCCACAAAGGATTTCTTCTTGGCTGGGCGTAGTATGGGTTGGCTGCCGGTTGGGCTTTCACTTATGGCTACGCTTACCAGCGGTATCGGATTTATCGGCTCGCCTGCAGGGGCTGTGAAATATGGCCTCATCACACTTTGGGGATTGCTCGCCATTCCGCTTTCATTTCCTATTGTTGTTTGGGTTTTTATGCCTTTTTATCACCGGCTAAAAGTCTATACGGCATATGAATATCTTGAGCGGCGCTTTGATCTTCGTGTACGTGTTTTGACCAGTGGTATCTTTATTTTATGGCGCGTAACGTGGATGGCAACTGCTATTTATGTGCCATCTATGGTGCTTAATATCGTTACCGGGGATAAACTCCCGCTTATTCCGACTGTGATTGCTCTTGGTGTTTTAGCCACATTCTATACCGCACTTGGTGGAGTGAAGGCCGTAATTTGGACGGATGTCGCTCAGTTTGTCATCATGTTCGGAGGGATGATTGTGGCGGCCGTCGTAATTGTCCTGAAGGTTCCGGGCGGATTTCCGGAAATTTGGAGCACATTGGAAACCGCCGGATTGACCCGCATGACCTCTTCAATTGAAAATTGGAAAGTCAGCGGCTTTTGGGGAAAAGCGAACTTGCTGCTCTTTACAGATGTAACTGCCTTTGCCGTAATTGTCAGCGCAACGGTCGGGAAACTCGGTAATTATTGTGTCGATCAAGTCATGGTGCAGCGTTACCTGACTGCGCGAAGCCTGAAAACCAGCCAGGGAGCCTTTGTTTGCAATTGTGCATCGTATTGCTTCTATGGAATATCAATGGCGCTTGTGGGCGCTGCGCTTTTTGCATTCGGCCATCATCATGAATTTCCCAGTACACTGCGTAACGATCAAGTTTTTCCGTACTTCATCGCCAATGCTATGCCGATGGGAATTGCAGGATTGATGCTGGCGGCCATTTATGCCGCCTCGATGTCCAGTTTGGATTCAGGTGTAAATTCTTGTATTACGGCGATCACCAATGATTTTTACAATCGTCTTTGGTTGGGACGTCAGAGTTTGGAAGATGAGGCTCTTTCTGATGCGGATCAAGAAAAACATCTGATGATTGCCCGGATTTCAAGTGTGGTGCTGGGAGTCATGGTGACATTCCTTGCTTGTTTCGTTGGCAAAATGGGTGATGTATTCGAGATTGCTGCGAAATTGATAAACGGCTTTATCGGTCCGTTGTTTGGCATTTTTATACTCGGAATGTTCACACGCCGGGCACATGCGGTTCCGGTGCTCATTGCCGGTATTATCGGCACCATAGCGACAGGACTCATGGTATTTGCCGATAGAATCGGCTTGGAACAATTTGATGTTGGTTTCATGTGGCCAAGCACAGTCGGAGTCATACTGACATTTGTTCTGGGATATTTGCTTAGTCTGGTTTTTCCTGTTCCGCAACGTGAAGGTGTCCCGTGGACTTTCCGTGCAGTGATGGAATTGCCCGGTAATCTCGAGAAGTGAGGAGTTTCAGATGAGAAATAAAAAGACCGCCTGTGTCGTTATGATCTTGACTTGTATACAATTCATGGCCGGGCACGCACCGGCAAAGGAACCGTATGAGCTAGGCTGCAATAAATTTTTATTTTTGGATGATTTCCTGCTTGATCAAATCGAAGGGGCCAGACTTCAGGTTAATCCTCCCCGTTTCGATGCCTTGGTTCTAATCGCGGATAAGCCATGGGAAAAAGGCGGAATCACAAGCTATGGGAATGTATTTTGGGATCCAAATGCAAAAGAATACCGACTCTATTATGTTCCTGTAGCCTGGGATGTTGAGCCGGGATTCTGTTTGGCCCTAGCCACTTCAAAGGATGGTTTGCAGTGGGAGAAGCCGAACTTGGGCGCGGTAGAATGGAAGGGATCCAAAGACAACAATATTGTGGTATGGGCACAACGCGAGGGAATGGTGATGATCGATCCGAATGCGGCGCCGGACAGCCGTTACTCGTTTTTGTCCAGTGAGCCGAATCTGAAAACCCGTCTCTTCACTTCGCCGGATGGAATTCACTTCACCATGTTGGACAAGCTAATCTCGCCTATTCATTGCGATAGCCAATACTCCACGTTCTGGGATGCGGATAAGGGATTGTATTTTCATTACCCGCGTGTAAAACATAACGATACCCGCGCAATCGGTGTGGTCACAACCAAGAGTATGGATGAATTCTGGCCCGATAAGGTTCCCGTGATTATGGCCGGTGATGAGCATGATCCGAAAGATGTGGATTTGTATACCAATGCCTGCCAAAAATATAATTTAACAAAAGATACGTATGTCGGTTTTCCAACACCTTACTATCACTACAATCCAAAAGAACGTGCCTATCTGAATGAACCAACCTTGGCCAAAGGCGGTAAGACCAACGACGGGACGATAGAGACGCAACTCGCCACAAAGCCGTGACGGGAAAGCCTGGACACGCTATCGCGTGCCCTATATCCCTCTAGGATAACTACGATGGCTTGGAAGTCAAAGTCGCCATGATGATCCCCGGGATTTTGTATGAAGAAGATTGCCTGTATCAGTATTTTATGGGCTACACGTTTACGCATGGTGATACCCAGGTCCGCTATGGTGACGGTGGGCGGGATCTTGGAGGCGTGTTCCGCGTCGAGCAACGAATAGATGGTTTCATTTCGTTGGATTTCGATTATAAAGGTGGAACCGTGGTTACGGAGCCATTTACATTCTCCGGAAAAAGGCTGCTTTTGAATCTCAATACCTCTGCCTCAGGTGAGGCCCAAGTGGCGATACTTGATGAAAGAGGAAACGAAATCCCCGGTTACAGTCTTGCTGATGCCCGCTTGATCAATGGCAACTATCTTCAAAAGATAGTCGAGTGGCAGGGCGGGAACTCGGACGTTAGCGCGTTGGCGGGTAAACCGGTTTGCCTGCGCTTTAAATGCCGAGGAACAAAATTATATTCGTTTGTTTTTGAGGATTAAACCATTGGAAAGAACACCCATCGTCGATATCGGTAAAGGAGAACCAAGTTTTGATACTCCTGAGCCGATCAAAGAGGCCGCTTATACGGCAATTCGTGAGAATTTTACAAAATACACGCCGCAGCCCGGCATTCCTGAATTACGTGAAGCCATTGCTGAGAAATTTCGGTATGAAAACGGCATCCCTGCAACACCGGAAAAGATTGTCGTCTCCTGCGGTGGCAAACATAGTGTTGATAATGTGATTCGTTGTTTTGTTAAGCCGGGCGACGAAGTGATTGTTATGCATCCCTATTGGTTTGCTTATCCGGAACAGGTAAG
>CAXXIH010000002.1:0-541951 GCA_963663365.2 bacterium
AACCTATATTAAGCGCCCCAAAGACCGTGTTCGAACACCGACAATCGTTACGGATCAGTGGGTCAATTACGCGGATCGAAAAGATCCCGTCGCGCTTGATACCCACTTAAGCGATGATTACAAACCGAACGATCTGGGCGTGCAGGTTCGCGATGATATCATCATTAACGATTACAAAACTCCAAAAGGAAAGCGAAATCACCACAAATCGTACGGTTATCTGCGAACACCGAAATCTCAGCCCTAATTGCAGATTTTATAAAATAGACATTTCCAATCCGCAGGTTGGCATTAGAACTGGTTTCAAAACACCGTCTAATAAACATCAGCGGGAGGGCGAATCTCCTGATGAGCCGTTTATAGATACAAATACTACTCGTAGGGTGGGTGATTTCATTCACCGTTATCCCAAATTAAAAAATAATCATGTATCTCTTACCGGGGTGGCAAGAGGCGGTAATAAAGTCCGCTCATTGCAAAGACTCCCCCCTCCCCATCCACTGACTCCCCCCGCCAATCACTCCAAAACGTGCCGCAACGCATCTTCTAACTCGGGATACTGAAACCGGTACCCACCCTCAACCAACCGTTCGGGATACACACGGGTGCTCGAAAGCAAAAGCGCATCGGCCATTTCCCCCATCGCCAATCGTAACGCAAACGCGGGCGCCGGAAGAAACGCCGGACGGGAAAGCACATCGGCCAATGTTTTTGTAAACTCACAATTGGTTACCGGTTCCGGCGAAACACAATTCACCGGCCCCTCTAAATTCTCCGCCTCCATACAATAGGAAATGATGCCCAAAACATCATCCGTAGTGATCCAACTCCAATACTGGTGTCCGTTACCCAAAATCCCCCCTAAGCCCAAACGGAAGGGCAGAAGCATCTTTTGCAATGCCCCGCCCTTGGGATCAAGAACCACACCCAAACGTAAATTGATCGTACGAATCCCTTTGTCACGTGCAGCCGATGTGGCCTCTTCCCAATCTTTTGCCACTTCCGCCAAAAATCCTGTTCCTTGTGAACTCGATTCCGTAAGCCGTTCATCGCCCCGGTCACCGTAATAACCCGTGGCCGAGGCCGAAAGTAAGACACGCGGGGGATAATTGAGCGCGGTCAGACTCTCGCTTAGTAATTTCGTTCCATGAACCCGGCTGTCACGAATCTCTCGCTTGGCTTTATCTGTCCAACGGCTCGCGGCGATATTACGCCCGGCCAAATGGATGACCGCATCGAATCCCTCTAATTTTTCGCAATCAATCGCCTGCTCATCCGCATTCCAATAAACATCATTGCTGTTAGGCGATGGCGGAGTACGAATCAGACGCGCAGTATCGTGCCCTTGGTTCTTTAAATACGCATGCAACGCCGAACCGATTGTGCCACTCGAACCGCTGATCAAAACATTCATGCTCGTTCGCCTCCCCGCTTCAGCCCCTTCAGCATTTTATTGAAGCCTTTCCAATGCGCGCCCAAGTTTTTCGCGATTGGATCGAAATTCGGCATACTCCAAATCGTAATCGGTGGCGTCCCGCCATGTGCGGGTTAGTGTCTTATGAACAACTGATGCAACGCTCTCATCCAACAACTTCTGAATTTCTTTATCCGGTTTCTGGTTCAAACACTTCCGAAGCATGTCCAGCATATTGAAATCTTCAATTCCATCGCGTGTCGCTTCCCAACGCCGGGTGGTGACTAGTTCACGGCCATCAAAGGCGACTGCGCCAAAACCTGGCTCTTGCTTGGGATCGGTGGCCCAATGATCGGCTGAGTGATACACCCAATATCCGCCGCCTTCCATATCATAATAAAAAATCTGCCAAGGCATGGCCCGGTAATATCCTAAAAGGTTTCAACACCCGGACATTATCCGGCGGTGTATAGGTCCAAACCAGCTTATCGCCTTTAGGGCCTTTCATCGCCTTTACATAATCATGCCCCAGGTTTTCTACAGTTTCGAGCCCGGGCTGCCAAACATCCGTATAGGGCTCCATCTCCTTAATCATCTCAATCGTAATCATGCCGTAGGGATTCGCATAAACCTGATAGTCCGGATCAACATTTTTAACGGCTTTGGCTTTTTCGATATAACTATCGACAACGCCTACCAATCCCGGCTCGTCTTCGGGATAAAAACAGAAATTCTCATAATCCAATCCAAGGGTACGAAGATGCGCGACCAAGACTTTTGCATAGGCGCGTTGTGCCTTTAGCCGCAGCTCATCCGTAACCTCCACATCTTTAGGAAACGCCGGTGTAGGAGCCCCACCCGAATAAAGAATCATCTTGACATACTTGGCATCATTCAAAATTGCATCATGAGCAGACCAATCGATTTCTCCAACCATCTCACCTTGCGCATTCACTTCCCCGCGCGGCAATGGCATCCGGTACCAAACATTTTGGCCGATACGGTTAAGGTCAGGGATCGTATTGATATCCCCTAGACTGTTCTGCGACCAGAAATTCGCCGCATATCGGCCTTTTTCCGGCAAAGACACAGACGCAACATCAAGATGAAGATTAAGAGGCGCCGTGGCCGATCCGGCATCCAACACACGCACATTCCAAGAAAAATCATAGCGGCCCGCTTTAAGATCCTTAGTCAGCACGGTCAACCACAACTGTTGGACTTCACCCGGGGCAACATCGATTAAGTACCCTTCTGCGATATGAGGCAAAACATCGCCGACAACTTCACCGAAACGGCTGGGCAAATGGACAACACGCCGAAACTCCACCAACTGGTAAGCGGCATATCCCATATCGCCGCCATTGACAGCTTTTACGATTCCCGGATCGACTCTTAAAGTCAGCCCCCGTGGCGAAAGATTTAAAACATTCACCACGGCCGATTCCGCCTCATTACCCAGCGCCCAAATCGACACATCAACCGGCCCGCCATGCTCCGGAAGTTCGGTCATGGGATCGACGTTATCCCATGGATTCGCATCTTCCCAAAGCACAAAGGGGCTGTGCGCTCCATCCTGGGCCCGCGTCGCTGCAAGCGCCGTAAGATTCGATTCAACTTGAACACGCTGCTGAAATTTATCTGCCAATTCACAGATTTGGTCTTGTTCGATAGTGCCGTGTTTTGCAGTATTCTCCGCCCTTTGTTTAAGCGTATTGAATTCTCCCGCCAAATTGAGAGCCCGTTGCTCCAAAAGCGTGGCGGTATCAGGAGCCTCACCTTGGAGGCCCTGAGCCTTTTGACGGATTGCCTCAACCGTTTCTTTTTCAAGTTTGGTCAATTCCGCCAAAGGGTCGGAAACATCCACTTTAAGTGTTTGCACTGCAATCGATTGATGCGAGTCCAAATCATAAAGCCTCAATGAAAGTTCATACTTGCCCGCCTCGGCCACTTGCCATGGAAGTCCGGCTTCAACCTGCCCGGCTTCAATCCGGCAAACCGTGACCGTCGTCGTTCCGCTTGGCTCCATAGATTGCAGTTCCAAAACACGCCGCGTTTCACCTTTAGGAAGCGTGGCCGTCAAATTGCAATTTCCAAGACATGGGGCTTCCGGCTTCTTCACAAAATCGTAATGCGAAGGTTCTGATACCGGTGATTCCTTTCCGCCTTCTTTGCGGAGTGGATATGGATTCCCTTGCCACCCGGTTATCAAAACCGAATTCGGTTTGGACGCTCCGCCAAAACTGTATGCTTTGACACGTCCCCCATTACGGGAATTGATAACAACTTCCAGCTGGCCGTCACCATCAATATCCGCCACAAGAGGCTCTCCAAAGCAGCCCCCCTCCTGTGCATAGCTGCCTAGCACATCTCCATTTGAATTTAAAATATACCAACTGTGCCCAAGTGATGATTGATCGCGAACCGTAACGATAATTTCATAGGAGCCGTCACCATTAACATCGGCTACCGATGGACGTGTCCAAATACCGCGTCCTTTTAGAAACGAACGCCAACGCATGGTTCCGTTTGAATCAAAACATGCCAATGTGGTTCCTTTATCGCCGGCCAAAATTTCTTGCTGCCCATCGCCATCCAAATCAGCGGCAGCCAAAGCACAATAGGCTTTATGCGTCATGACCCCCTCCCAAAGCAACCGGCCGTCTTTGCCGTTTACCGCGGCCAAACCGGTTCCATCGCTGCGGCGCGCGCACATCGAATAAACTTCCGCCATTCCATCGGCATTTGTATCGGCAATCAAAGGATAAGTCCGCCACATGTTTAGCGGATCGATTCTTGTATCCCACTCCACATGCCCATTACGGTCGATGGCAATTAGATGATGGTTGGCTGTACCGTAGACAATCTCCGGTTCACCATCGTTATCGATATCGCCCACGGCGGTCATCGATAATTGATACGGCTCCAGACGGTGACGCCAGATCAGTTCACCTTTCCCGCTGATGCAATACAGCCACCCAAGCCGGTTTGAAATTAAAATTTCGGGCAATCCATCCGCATCGAGGTCTGCTGTAACGGCATAATGAAATTGTCCGAGCCCGGTGCCTAAATCGAATTCCCATAAGGCGCTCCCGTCGCGTCCATCCAGCGCCAATACGGTTCTCCCCGATCCTGCGATAATTTCTTCAACACCATCGCCGTCCAAATCGGCCACGCTTGCGTTGAAATGATTCGTGCCATGCGTGCTCTGATCACCGCCTTCTCCCACAATAACATCGAAAAGGATTTTTCCCTTACCATCCAACCGCGCAATACGCCCGGGCACACCGATAACCACTCCATTCGGATTTTGGCTGGGATATGGCACAGGAGCGGAATCTCCGGATTTCGTAATCTGAGTCTCCCATTCCAATTGACACGGTGAGAAATCCTCAGAAACCGCCGGAATGGCGGCGGATAAACCGAGCAACATGATCGAAAAAAGAAGAACCGGAATTCCGAAATTCACATGAAATACAGACATTGCTACTGGGCTCCTAAGGGACGGGCTGCAATTAATGAGATCGTCAAACCTCGATTTGCAGTATAACACCGCCATCCGAAAGATTTTTTACAGGCTCAATTCTTTCAACTGTAATTATTTCAATAAAAACATAGGTCCAATGAAAGAATGTCTCTCATTGGACCCGCAAATTTGGCTTCGGTTGTTACGTCTGCTTATGACAACATCCTTAATTCAGGAACCGGATATATGCCATTGAACCGCTTCGGCTTATTCAAAACCACGATTGGTTGCAATGAAATCGCCCGCCGATCTCATTCCATTCGATGCATTATAGCTCAATCTTCCTGTGCGATTATAAATCTCGATCAGCCCATCGGAACTCAATTGTCCCTTTAAATCCGGCCCCAAGCTGCGCATGACATAGCCCATTCCATGCGTGGTGAACTTCTTGGCACGGAACCTATCGGCCGAATATTTACCCCAATACTCATAATAGCGGAGTGTTGCTGCCGTATCCGGATCTAAGGCTTTGGGTAGCCAAATGTCATCAGGAATCGATGCCATATAGGCAATTGGTGTAGTCAAACGGTGATACGTGCATGCCTCTTTGGGGTCCGGAAAAGCTCCGCAATTGTCATCCGGTGGATACTTATTGGCATTATCAAGTGAATAAGTCTCAAAACCTGTAATTAATGCTTTCATATCCGCTGTCGTGCGGGCAATACGTGCTCTTGTCTGTGCGTTAAGAAAGTTTGGCACAGCAATCGCAGCTAGAATTCCAATAATCGCAACAACAATCAAAAGTTCAATCAGAGTAAATCCTTTTTTACACATTTTGTTCTAGGCTCTCCTATGACGATCAAGTCTAACTTCATACGTATTTTACTAGCTCAATTAGTGCTGGAGAATAGGCTTTACGGTAATTCGAGTTTTTTTTTTGAAATAGTAGAAATATCTAACAAAACCTATTGACGTGACATGCATTATACACATAATAAGCTTTGTTAAATAGCCAAGATGGACAAGTGCGTTTGATTGTCTTACTGCTTCAATATTCATAGCAGTTGGTGTTTTGTAAGGAGGTGATGACCAGGCCAGCGATTTATTCATTTCGATGAATAATAGACAGTGGGGAATTTAAAAACTTCACACAAGATCGTTTGAACGATGAATTGATTAGGAACCAATAAGGAGAAAGATATGAAAGTTGCCCGTTTTTCATTTGTGGCAATAGCAGCGGTTGCAATGCTTATGCCGCTCGGTAGCCTAGCGCAAGAACTAAGATATTCTCCCGAAGAAGCGGGAATCACCCCGATTTCAGGCGACATCCTCATTGGTGGCGGTTATGGTAACACCCATAAATACGCGGCCGCCTGGCCTGCCATTATGCCCGATGGGCAGATTCTTATTGCCTATCCGCGTCCGACTGATGAAAATATTGCGGCTCGCGCGCCATTTGTGGATTTCCTTGATCGCCAAGGCAATATCGTTAACTCAGTCGCGGCCTATCATGACGATGATGGCAATGAAATTATCGAGCCGGGTCAATATGGTTCAGGCTCAGATACACGCGGCATTATGATCGATGCCAGCCGCTCCGGCGAAAGCCGCTATGTTGTATCTTGTAGATTGTCTTTATGGAGCTACGAAGGCCCCTTGGTGAATTGGGGCAGCAATACTTGGGCAGTCGCCAATAATGGTGTTAGCGCGGTTCAGGTTTACGATGCCAATGGCGTCCAGACCTCACCGGTCGTTAATGGTTGGAAACAAGACCTCCTTTATGATGATGGCGATATCCGCGCCCGTAGCGCTTCTTTCCTCAGCAATGGCAATATCGTTTTTAACTGGTGGGATCAAAAAGCCGGGGCCGTAACCGGTCTTCGTTATGTGGATGAAGGCTATGCGGAATATGAAAACAGCGGCCAGGTTGTTGGTATCACCGTTATTTCACCGGATGGTGAAATTGTCGTTGATCCCAAACCCGTTAGCGCCCCCAGCGATAGTGGTGGAAGCGCCCAAACCATGCGCGGCACAGCCGCCGGTGATGGCTGGTTCTGCTGCCGCTCCTTAGATCCGGACAGTATCGTGAGATACTACATTCTCAACAACGACGGGACCGATCTTCAAACCATCGAGCCCGTTGATGCACTCGTAGCCGCTGGCCTGGATGCCACCATCGCAAACACTGTCGTCGGTGGACGTGGTGACAGCGAACTCCCCTGGGGCGAAGGTGACTATCTGTACACAATCGGTCACGGTAGCGACAACCAGACATACATCGCCAAATGGAATGCTCCTGCGGGAACACTCGAAGCCTATACAATCGCTTCCCAGAATCCGGGGAACCAGGGCGAAAGAATGGATATCTGCACCGATGGACGCGGTAATATCTTCTGTGCCTGGGAAGATTGGTCCTTTGGCGGTGGCTCAGACATGCAGATTTTCGGACGTTTCTTTAATCCGGACTTGACTCCATATTCAGATTCATTCGCCGTTTATGAAAACGCCGAATTCGATCCGAATGAACCGTACAACTGGAAAGACGTGAGCTGCCGTATGGATGCAGGCGTTGTGGTTGTTACCTGCCACACCGAAGGTCTTCCCGAGAACGTTTACGATTGGGGTGAATCAAGTTTAGAGCACTGCGCTCGTCTGCTTGAGAATCCATTCGAATCCAGCGTAAATAACTGGGAACTGCACTAAACAGACAATGATTACCTTGTTTAGAAACTCTATAGTTGAGTAGCAAAATAAGGGGGAGCCGCCTTAGGGCGTCTCCCCCTTTAAGTTAAGAGAGGGTAAAATGTGTAGAAGAAAATTTGGATTTACGTTGATTGAACTGCTAATTGTCGTGGCAATTATCGGAATCCTCGCGGCCATTGCCGTTCCCAATTTCCTAAATGCACAAACACGTGCAAAAGTGGCCCGAACACAATCCGAACTAAAAATGATCGCCAATTCAATGTCCATCTACTTGTTGGACAACAACAACAGAATGTTGCCCGATTACAACGACGAAGCCGGTGTGAGAGAAGGCGGTCCGGGAAATGGCGCTCCTGAGGATTTTTTATCGACCAAAAACGCTTGTACGTCCTACCATAGCCTCGATGCGTGGAAACGATTAACCACGCCGGTCGCCTACATGAATAGCCTGCCGGATGATCCATTCTGGAACGGATTAGTCTATGGTTATGACGGCCAAAGGAACGATGTTACAGGGAAAAACATCAAAATCATCAACAACTGGATCATTTGGAGCATCGGTCCTGACCGTCAAGATGGTCAGTGGTATCGTCCCTTCGCGATTTACTACATGTCCAGCAATGGCCTAAAATCCCCCGGAGATATTTTCCTTACTCCGGATCATATCAATGACTACAAACAAACCGGCGCCGGATCATATTAACCATTACAAGACTCATAAATAGATTTTAATCAATAAGTGGATCCACCGGATCCACTTATTTTTTATGCCTGCACAAAAACCTAAAAAATTCCTAAGCGCTGAAAGTGCGAGGCAATGCAGAAAACAAATTCGCCCCGCAGGGTGCCTCCCAACTAAATCCTCCCCACACACCCCGAAATCGTGAGCCGTTAGGTTTCTTGCCAACCGGGGTACCCGGGCGTGCTTTCGTGATTCTACTTTCACCTTTCTACTATCTTCTTTCTCGCCGCCGAATGGCGGCGCGCAGGGTGCCGACCAATTAAATCCTACGAATACACTCCTAAATCGTGAGTCCCGCCTCAGCCAAATCCATGTTACTCTTTCTATAAACAATGCAATCGAAACGAATACATAGATTTGCTCAAAACATCACCATCACCAAACTCGTTTGCCTAACAATGGTGCTGGCCGTATCGCTTGCTACCGCCCAGGAGCCACCTCACTGGCGTTATTGGCTCGCCTCCGATGGATTGGAAGAATCCTGTTCATTGACCGTCTCGATCGGTCCGGCAGGTCTCGTTTGGGTCAATCACGGCCACGTCGATAAAATGAGCGTTTTGGATGGATATACCGTTGCCAATCTTCCCAATCCCGGTGTCGGTGCTCCCGTCATAGAAACCAACGACCACATTTTATGGTCTTGCGATTCGCACTGTTTTCTCCGTTATTCAAGTTACCCAAACCGGATGAATGCCGATTGGGAGCGATTCCCTGTCCCGGGCTTACCCTCAAAAGCCCCGCCTTTTTGTCCGCTTTCCCCGGATCATGTCCTCTACACGTCCCGGGACCGCGTCATGGCTTTCGATGCCCGAAAGAATCAATCCGGAACTTTTTTTTCTTTTCAAGAATCCCTCGGTGCGTTCAATGATCTGCTTCATTCTCAATCCGGCGGCATCTGGCTCGCTTGTGAAAAAGGGCTTGCGTTTGTCGAAAAAGAAATCGCAGATCGAATGGCAGCCTTGCACGATGGCGCTTATGCCCAATACATCCCTCCGGATTCCTTGAATATCTCCGGCTTCACTTCATTACATGAAGGCCGGAATGGCGAATTATTCGCCACGGCAACACAGACTGGAACATCGGATCATACATTGGTGCGTTTTTTTAAAGGTGAATGGGAATGTCTCGGCCCCACTTCTCCTGCTATCCATGAAGGTTGGCGGGGCTTCGAAGATTCAGTTTGGATCAGAAAAGACAACACGCTCACTCATTTCGAAGATGGGCAGGAACATACGCTTGAAAAAAACCGTGTTTTGTCCCGCGTACTATCTCAAATCGCTTCGCAACCGGATGGTGCATTCTGGATTGCAACCAGTGAAGGTCTTGCTCATCACACACCTTCCACATGGCGAACACCGGCCCCGGTTTCAGATATAAACAGGATCGTGCATTCCATGCTTGAAGATGCATCCGGCCGCGTCTGGTTTGCCTGCGCGGATGCCTTGCTTCTTTTCGATAATGAAACCTGGAAGAGATACCAGTTGCATCAGAACCAAGTCACCCAAGAGCTTTTGGCTGAATCCCTTTGTCTTCTCGGTGATGGACATCTCATACTCCAAACCAACACCACTGGGTTGTTAATCTTTGATCCTCAAAGCGAAACCTTCCACAGCATTGAGCACCCGAATGCGTATGAAATCGGAGCGATTGCCACGGCCCGTCATACAGATACAAATGGTATATGGGCTGCCGCCACAAACAAACAAGTATTCCAAATTCTCCATTACGATGGAAAATCGTTCCACACAGTTGAAGAAATTCCGTTTACCCATCTTCTGGATTCAGATCTTCGCCACATTTACCGGGACACGGATGGGACTTTCTGGTTGGGCGGACTTCGCGGTTTGATTCATATTTATGAAGGCAAAGCGGTACAGGTTGGCGAACAGGATGGCTACACCGACAGTTCCGCAAATTGCATCGTCTCTCCCCTTCCGGGTGAAATTTGGGTCGGCGGACGCGATAAAGTTATGGCTTATAAAGAAGGCAAATGGCGTGAAGTTCTCTCCGGCCTCGATGGTGTACGTTCAATTTTCGCCGCACAAGATCAGAGTATCTGGATCGCATCCGGTACCGGACTGCACCGTTGGTATCATGATTCTTGGGTAACGAATGATGCCGCCGATGGTCTTCCGGATGCGGCGCTTTATGCTGTTTTCGAGGACAGCCATCGCCGTCTATGGGCGGGCGCGACCAGCGGGCTCAGCCTGTATCATCAAGAGGCCGATACCGACCCACCCCGTACGACAATCCCGCCCAACCGCAATCCTGATGTTATTGCACCCGAGGGGGGGCAATTTAATTTCGAAGCCGTCGACAAATGGAAATATACCGCGCCCGAACGGCTGCTTTATTCATTCCGCATCGATAATGGCCCCTGGTCCGGTTTCAAATCCGAAAAGGTCGCAGTTCTGAATCACCTGCCGGCTGGAGAGCATACACTTGAAGTCCGGGCCATGGACCGTAATTGGAACATCGAGCCGGAACCGGCCCGTTACCCGTTCAAGGTTCTTCTGCCTTGGTACCGCCATCCGGGATTTCAAATTGTGTTTCTTGTGGGCGTTGTAGTCATCTTAATCTTGCTGGCTATGCATGTGCACCATCATCTCCGCGTAGAATCCTTGGTGCGTGAACGTACTCGGGATTTGCAGACGGCCTACAACAAATTATTGGACTATCAAGATGAACTCCGCTCGCTGGCCGCCGAACTCTCGCAAACCGAAGAACGCGAGAGACGGACAATTGCTTCCGACTTGCATGACACTATCGGCCAGGCGCTATCACTTTCAATCATCAAAATTCAAGGATTGCAGGAATTGTCACCGAAGGATACACAATCCGCGCTCGATGAAGTGCAGAATCTTCTCGATAAAACATTGCGGGAATCCAGAAGCCTGATGTTTCAAATCTGCCCGCCGATTCTCTACGAGTTGGGATTGGAGGCGGCCATCGAGCAATTGGCAAAGCAGATAGAAAAACAACATGATCTGAAAATCGATGTTCGCGATGACGGCAAAGACAAACCGGTTAGCGAAGATGCGCGCTATTTCCTTTTCCGCGCTGTACGTGAGATTCTTATTAACGTTTCCAAGCACGCTCAAACCGATCACGCAATAATTTCCCTTGCCCGTGCCGATGATCGCCTGCATATCGAGATTACCGACCGGGGCATAGGCATGGTATCCGCGCATGCCTTACGCGCCGGAAAAAGTGAGGGCGGCTTCGGTTTATTCAGTATCCGCGAACGTTTGAATGAGCTGGGCGGTGAACTGCAAATCAAATCCCAATCAGGCCATGGAACCACAGTCACGATCATCTCTCCATTGCATAGACACCCCGGCCCCGGTAAGGATATGCAATCATGAAAGCCACCATTCTGCTTGCGGACGATCACCATATTATTCGTGATGGCCTGCGCCCACTACTCGAAAAAGAACGCGGCTTACAGGTTGTGGGTGAAGCCGAGAATGGCCGGCAGGCGGTAGACCTGGCCCGGGAACTGAAACCTGATGTGATCATCATGGATATCTCCATGCCCGACTTGAACGGCATCGAGGCCACACGCCAAATCCTCGCGGAGAATCCTGCTGTCAAGATCGTGGCCTTATCCGTCCATGCCGAGGAGCAATATGTGGCACAAATGATCCGGGCCGGAGCCTCCGGGTATCTCCCCAAGAGTTGCGCGTTCAAAGAACTCGCAACCGCCATACAAACCGTCTTGGAAAACCGTAGATATCTAAGCCCTCAGATCGTTGATGCTGTAGTCGAGTATCTGCAAAGAACAGAAGGCAAGGATGACGGCACAGCCGAAAAACTCACCTCACGCGAACGCGAGGTTCTCCAACTCTTGGCCGAAGGCAAAAAAACCAAAGATATCGCCGCTCAATTGCATGTCAGCGAACGCACTGTTGAATCCCACCGTCAAAGCATCATGCAAAAACTCGATATGCACAGCCTGGCCGAGCTAACCAAATACGCCATCAGCCACGGCCTCACCAGCTTGGAATTCTAGAACTGCGGTTTCAAACCACCGTCCTGCAAATGGTCAGGGGAACGTTTGTCTTACAAATCTACTTTCTCCTCTCCACTTTCTCCTTTCTCGCCGCCGAATGGCGGCGCGGGAGGGCGAATCTCCTGATGAGCCGCTTCTTATTATAAGCTATAAATGTAGCTCTCACTGGGTGGCCCAGACAACTCCCTTGTCTGGGCGCCGTAAGGCGCAAGAGGCGGCAACAAAGTCTGCTTATCACAAAAAACTCCCCCGCCATCGACCAACTCTTAAAGTGCAAAAACCAAGCACCGAAGGTGCGCAGCAAGCGTAGCCCAGGCTAGAGCCCGAGCATGCCATCGGCAGGCGAAGGGCGTCAGCCTGGGTAAATGCCCCCTCAAAAACCTAAGCGCTGAAAGTGCGAGGCAAATCTATCTCAAATGATGACAAATTTCTCTTTAGGTGCCCGCGCCGCAAGAGGCGATACAAAGGTATGTTTATCGCAACAACTCCCCCGCCATCCACCAACTCCGCATACTTTTCGTGCGCTTCATTCTTTTTCGTGCTTTCGTGATTCATATCAGAAAAACTGTGATTTCCACAAAACCTCCCCCGCCATCCACCACCTCCCTCAAACATCCACACCATGTCCTGAAAGGACAAAAGCCTGAAGCCCAGGGCAAGCGTAGCGCAGCCCTGGGTAAACGCCCCAAAACTTCCGGCCCTGTAAGGGCCGTAGAAATATATAACACTATGAAATTCTTCTCTCCATTCAACCATCTCTGCAAACGTTTTGTGCCCTTCGTACCCCTTTCGTGCTTTCGCGATTCAAATAACTAACCATTTCGGTTTGCAGGGTGCCGACCAACTTTATCTTCTACACATACTTTGAAATCGTGAGCCGGTAGGCGTCTTGCCCACCGGGGTACCCGGGCGTGGGCTGTTAGGCGTCAGGTCCTGCCTGGCCACAGGCTCTACTTTCACCTTTCTACTCTCTCCTTTCTCGCCGCCAACGGCGGCGTGCAGGGTGCCGACCAACTTCTTCCTTCACATACCCCCGATCCACGGCGGTCACGCCGCAGGCCTTCTACGTAGTTTTACCTACACCGATTTCCGCATAAAACCGAATAGTCAAAGCCCTTTCCGAAGATACAGTTAATTCAACGGCATTCGATTTTCAATCCCGCATCATTGCGGCAAAGGATTACTTAATGATCGACACAGCCCAACATACCAGAAGAGACTTTTTTGCCGGTGCGATGCCCAATCCCGCTTTACGCCGGTCTTCTGCGTTTGGCATGGGCTTCTTGGGTGATTTGCTCGGCCTGAGTGATTCGCTTCTCAAAATGAAGCGCCAGGCCATGAATGCCATTTTTGAGGTTATCACCCCACTTATCTCCCAAACTTCGGCTCGTGAAACCGGATTACAGGCCTTAGATGAGATTGACCACATCGAGGAGCTTTTAACCATCTGGCGGGGCTTCAGTGAACTGGCCGCCCTCAATCAAAATGCCGCGAGCCAATCCGTAGCTGTCAGCCCCGAACTTTTTGAAGTTCTTCTATTGGCTCAGCGTGTCCATCGGGAAACCCAAGGAGCCTATGATATCACCAGCACGCCGTTATCGCGCTGCTGGGGATTCTTTGAAAAAAGTGGCCGAAAACCTGAGCCGGAGGACCTGCAAACAGCCCGGGAATGCGTCAGTTTCAATTCAGTTTGCATCAATAAACAAAACCGAAGGGTTCGCTTTAAAAAACCGGGCATTGAGTTAAATCCGGCCAGTATCGGCAAAGGCTATGCATTGGACCGGGCACTCGCTGTGGCTCGGCACAATGGTCTTGAGAATGTCCTCCTCAATGGCGGTTTCAGCAGCGCATTGGCGCATGGTTCCCCGTTCTGGCAAGAGGGCTGGCATTTCGATATCCGCAATCCATTCGACCATAGCTGCCCCTTGGCTCGTGTATGTCTTAAAGATCGGGGATTTTCATCCTCGGGTAATGAACTTCAACACTTCGAGTATCAGGGCAAAACGTATGGCCATATCATCGATCCTCGGAGTGGCTATCCCGTCACCCATTTCGCCAATGTTAATGTCCTGGCTCCTACGGCCGCCGAAGCCGAAGCGTATGCGACCGCATTCTATGTGATGCAGTTCGATGAAATCCAAGCGCTCTGTGCGCGGCGTCCCGAACTTGAAGTCCTAATTCTCCATACGCCCGATGAAGACGGCCGCACCAAACTCTCAACCATCAATCTAAAACCCGAGTCAGCGGAGGTGATGTACGATGCCAAATCATGAAACTCATCAAAATCATTTCTCAACCATCCAACAAGCCGCCTTTGCTCTGCTCCGCATCGGCATCGGTTGGCATTTTCTGCGTGAAGGCTGGGTAAAACTCGCGCATCCTACATGGTCAGCCGCAGGTTATCTATATGGGTCCTGGGGACCGTTTGCCGGTCTCTTTCATTGGATCGGCACGCTGACTGTCGGTGATACCCCCATCCTGAATCACTTTTGCAGCACAGAACTGCAATCATCGCCATGGCTTCTGAATTTGAGCAACGTAGCCATTCCTTGGCTGCTGATTTTATCCGGCATAGGACTGATGCTCGGGCTTTGCACTCGTGTATCAATTGTCATCGCCGTATCTCTTCTGGCGATGTTTTATGCCGCCACGCCGCCCTTCGATTTCGCTCCGGCCTCATTGGCAACAAATTGGCCCGGATTCCAATCCAATATGCAACACGCCGAGTGGGCGGGAAACCATTTGCCGCAGAGTGAAGGCAACTATCTGCTGGTTAATAAAAACTTAATCGAGATGCTCGCCTTGATCTGTCTCTTTGTTGTCCAAGCCGGAAATTTCTTCGCCTTGGATTTGCTGTTCAAAGGTCAACAACAATTCCGTGATTGGTTTTCATCCGAGAATCGCCAAACACGAGAAATACTAAATAACAAAACCTCCGGCTGACCAAACGCCGCCCCCAAGAGTTCAAAGATTCAACACTGAAAGGGAGAACCACCATGCAACTGACAGAAGGACAAAAAGCCATTGGCCGCCGCAACTTCTTAAAAGCCGCTGGAGCGCTCCCCGCTGTGGGCGCGTTTGCTCTGACCGCCACCAATGCCGGGCCTGTAAAAACCGGAATTATCGGTACCGGGATGGAGGGACGGATTTTGGTCAGCGTGACCGATCCCAAATATCTCTATCTCGTGGCTTCATGCGATATCCGTCCCGACAACCTCGAGTTAGGCCGTGAATTAATCGACAAACTCCACAAATCCAATCCCCGCACCTATGAAAATTATAAGGAACTTCTAGCCGATCCCGAAATCGAAGCCGTGATGATCGCCACTCCGCTCAAATGGCATGGCCCCATGGTGATCGATGCCCTAAAAGCCGGGAAACACGTATTTGTCGAGAAAACCATGGCCTACACACTCGATGAATGCAAAGAGATGATTCGTACGGCCCGTGCCAACAATTTAAATCTCCAGGTCGGACATCAACGTTTTTACAATCCGCTCTATTGGGATGCTTTCCGCATGGTTCAGGACAATCTTTTAGGAAACATCTATCATATCCGCGCACTCTGGCACCGGAATTCAGACTGGAATTATTGGATTCATGTCAAACCCGAGTACCGCGATAAACTCGAAGCCTTCAATCCCTCTCCCTGGGGATATGATGACATCCAGCACCTGGTCAACTGGCGTTGGTATAACCAAACCTCCCACGGATTATGGACAGAACTTTGCAGCCACCAAATCGCCATTACCAACTGGTTCTTTGGCGGTCAAAATGGCGACGCTGCTCCTGTGGCGGTAATGGCCTCAGGCGGCAATTGCAAAAGCGAAGAAGATCAGGATGCTCTCTATCAAAAATACCGTGGCGAATATGAACTGCAAAAGAAACTCGGCGAGACATCGTTGCCTACATTTGATGATTATCGCCGAATGAAACAAGGCTATCCGAAGGATGACCGGACAATTGCCGATCATATTTATGCCATTTTTGAATATCCGAACAAACGTACAGTGACCTATTCGGCGATCCAAAGCAGCAGTGTTGATAAATATTACGAGCAGGTGATGGGTACCCGGGGCACGGTAATTCTCGGAAGTGAAAACGAGTCGTATCTGTTCTGGGAACCGGGATGGGATGAATCCAAAGCGAAAAAAGCCGCTGCCGCCGAAAAGGCCACGCAAATCGAGATTACCTCCGCTTCCGCGAGCGCTTCCGCTTTTGCGGCCCATGTTTCCGAATCCGCCACAGGTGGTGGAGGCGCAACAGATATGTCTCCTTTGGAGCCGTATCGCTGGGAGTTGCAGGGGTTTGCGCATACCATACGTACCGGCGCGCCCAATCTATGCGATGGCTATCGAGCCGCTCTCGCCGCCCAAGCCTGCCTTGCCGGTCAACAATCTCTTAAATCTCAAACCCGCGTTGCCATCCCCACATTGGAGGTCTAAATCGAAACGGATTGCCCATCACATCACTTTTTCGCCTCTCTCCCCTCTGTTTCCCCATGGGGGTGTTCCGAAATCGGCACACCCCCGACACTGTATGTGTATAATAAAAACGACTCCGCCCTGCAGGGTGCTGATTAAGAATATCCAATAAATACACCACGAAATCGTGAGGCGGTAGGTCCCGCCTCGGCGGGATCCACGGCGGTCACGCCGCAGGATCCTGCGCCGGTCACGGGCCGGGAGGGCGAATTCCGCCATGGGCGGAATGAGCCGCTTCTTATTATAAGCTATAAATGTACCTCTACCGGGTGGCCCAGACAACTCGCTTGTCTGGGCGCCGTAAGGCGCAAGTGTAGCCCCAGGCAAGCGTAGCGCAGCCTGGGGTTAAGAACCTAAAACATCCGGCCCTGTATGGGCCGTAGAAATATATAACACTATAAAATTCTTCTCCCCATCCACCCAACTATTCAAACGTTTCGTGCCCTTCATGCCCTTTCGTGCTTTCGTGATTCTACTTTCTCCTCTCTACTCTCTCCTTTCTCGCGACCGGATGGTCGCGCCCCGCAGGGTGCCTACAAGGCAATTCATTTAAATATGCTTTGAAATCGTGAGGCGGTAGGTCCCGCCTCGGGGCTCCCCCGGCTACTTGCCCAATTCAACCTGCTTTACCTTAATGGGACGGCCGTTTTCATCGGCCAGACGTAGACTGAATGCCCATGCCGCTCCCAAATTCATACTCTTAAACAAAATACGGTTTACGCCTTTTTTCCCTTTGGCCTGCTCAATATCTTCGTCAATTTCATACCCTCGCGCATCGTAACATGTTGCAACCAACTCGCCGTTAAGCCAACATGCATGACCGTCATTGCTTCCAATTTTCAAAATAAGATCTTGCGCTTCGGGCAATTCAATTTCCACATAAGCAAAAGCATAGACCGCGCGATTCGGCCCTGTCCCATACACCGGCACAAGATCAACCATCCCGTTGGGATGTTCGGTTCTGCAATCCGCCCACACATACTCTTTATCTTCTACATGAACCGCTTGGGCGACATCGACTTGCGGTGGAGTTCCAAATGTCTCGTCACCTGATTTGCTTTGCCCGTTCCATGGCACCGGCCCCGCAAGTTTCCAATCCGTGATGTACCCCGCCTGAAGTTCGTCGCCTCCTGCAAAACCGGCGATACGGCCCTCCGGGCTTAGAACAATCACCCGCCCCTTTTGATCGACCAACAATCCCCCGGGCATGGATGGATAGGCTAAAGGCTGCTGCCACAATACATGGCCGTCTTGGTTATCCAATGCAAAAACCATCGTCCCCATCTCGATCTCGCCGCGTCTCGGATATTCACAAACCGCAATCGTGGCATTGGGAGCCAAAGCCAAGCTAAGCACATCAAGACCGCCAAGTTCCTCAGCCGTCCATTCCCGCACAGGCAACTCCGTGGGTTTGGTTTCTTTTAAAAAACTCCGATACGCGTCTTTGCGGAACGCGCGCGGTGGCCGACAACGGCCATCGACACAAACAACGATATCGTCATTCCAAACCGGCGGGATCTTCCCTTGGTTGATGGTATGTTTGGTAACTGGTTTACCATCGGCATCAAATGCCACGATATCGAAATGCCCCGGATTCACAATATTGTTCGCGGCTGAAAAGCGTAGCCTTCCCCCAAGGATCAAATATCCCTCATCGAATACGCCAATTTCTTCCCCTCTGTTGCTTGCGGGCTCCCCGGTACCCGGGGGCAATCCCAAATAATCGCCGGTGTTCAAATCATAAACCGCCGGAGATACAACATTACCGCCCGGCATACACAGACAGTCTCCTAAGCTCGTAAGCGTCCCCTGCGCGGATATTCCCTTACGCAATTCAGGGTCCAGATGTCCGCTGCGATTATTCTGCCATTGGATTTTCCCGGTTATACCATCCAAGGCATAAAGATAGGTTCCATCGTAATCGATATTCCCGGCCGCGGCATAAATCGTTCCGTTTTCGGCCAGAATCCCGCTATGTACCGGCCAGGTTGAACATAGACTGCCATACATCGGAATACGCCGTTCGACCGGCGCGCCCCGGAAACGCCAAAGCAACCGGCCCGTGGCCGCTTCCAACGTGTAGATATACCCATCGGCGGATCCGAGATAAATTCTATTATTCTGAATCGTCGGCGGCTGCAAGATGGGTCCGGCCGTCAAAAAAGTCCATTTCAAAAATCCTGAAGCGCTATCGAAAGCTCGCAGTTTTCCATCGTCACCACCGATATAGAACATTCCTCCCACAGCAACAGGCGCGGTTGGTTTAAAAGGCCGCTCAGGCGCATATTCCCATAGACGGCAGGCTTGTTCCGGAAGCAATACGGGCGTCGAACCGGAACGGTTGTTATCTCCCCTGTAGGTATACCAATCGTCTTGCGAAACCGGAAAATTGGCAATCGATTCGGTATCCTGAACAAAAATCTCTAAGCGTTCTTCCTCGGTTGCCTCATAGTCAAATTGAAAATCCCCCGCTGAACAAAGAGCAATCTGGCCCATTAAAGAAAGGTTGCAATCGCAAAGCCACGGACCGGTATAAAGCATTCCATTCGCGCCGATGATACCGTCGTTGCAGGAAGGTCGAAACGCCGCATTATAAAGCGTCTCTTTCGCAATCCGGTCATAACGGCCAAGACCATCGTGATTCCCCCGGGAAAAGAAAGAGTCCGGGGTCGCTGTCAGCCGCGCACATCCACCTTTGATAAAACCGATATTACGCTCTTCCTCTCCGGTCGAAGGATCGATAAGCAAAGTCTGGCCTTGAAGACCGATCCCGCCAATCAAAACCCCATCGGCATAAATGATATTTGGATTGCTGGTCGTCTTACGCCGCCGCCATAAAAACTCCCCGTCTTCAGGAGAGATGGCGACCACATTCATTAGTGTCTGCCCCTGATAAACCAATGCCTCGGGGGTATACACACACATACACACCGTACGAAATCCCGGTGTTGAGATCAGCCCTTTGCCCGGCTCTCCGATCATCCGTTGGATTTTCGAATCGTCGTTGGACCAACAAATCTCACCTGTTTTCCCATAAAGTGATACCAGACGGTCTCCCGGGCAATACAAATAAACCTTCCCTCCCCCAAGAGCCATCCCCCGCGAATCGATCGGCGAATCTTCACGGTGGGACCAAAGAACTTTCTTTGTATTTAAATCGTATGCGGCAATTGTATCGCCGAATCCCCAAGGAATACGTTCCTCATAATACCCCGAACTTAACTCCATCCAACTCCAGTGTGTTTCTTGAGCTCGTACGATAGTTGTCTGTGGAGGGTCTTTTTCCTGTCCAAGCAAAACATAGAGAACACCATCATCCAGAGCCATCCATTTCCACTCTCCCCGCAGACGGGGCAAGACAATACGCCCGGTCTCGTCTCCGCTTTCAGGATCGAGCTGCAAACAACTCGTTCCGTTTTCACCGATCATATAGAACGTATCGTCGGTGGCGATAAAAGCCGAACGGTGCACCAGATAACCGTCGGGCAGTTTGCGTGTCCATAAAAACGAACCGTTGTAGCCGTTACGGGCAATAAGCGTATTGAGCCACGGTTCCTCCCGCTTGTGATGCGCCATATGGCCCATAGCCGTGAAGATGCGTCCTCCGGCTGCGGTGGTAATGGCAGGCATCGCACAATACAAAGGAACACCCAACCATTGTGTCATATAAGGCGCTTTAATGGTCTGATCTACCGATACCGGATTGTTATCGGGCCCATGTTCCCAATGACTCCAATCGTCCACATTTTCCAAATCCGGTTTGCGGAAATACAGCATTTTGCCATTGATATCCTGAACCTCGGAATACACCGTATTATCTTGCTTGGCCCAGGCTGCGAGTTCATTGGCTCCGATGCGCCGGGGGCGAATTCCCATATTCGCATGACCACCTGGACACAACACACGCAAAATTTCTTTAGGAGAAATTGTCTCCAATTGTTCAGGCGTCAATTCAACAGATAGAAACAAATCAATGGTGTTATCCGCATAAGGCAGAGCGCCTGCATCGACTGTTTCAACTACGATCTTCGTACCCCAAAGCCCCTTGGCATCCACAACTTGACGTGCAGCTTGAACATCGGCCTCCGATGAATCGAGAACATGAACAAAAAAATCACCGCTTTCGGCCAAAGTTATAGCTAGGGGGAGATTGTCACAGTCGTAGACGGCAACAATCCCGGCATGTTTCTGCGTAGCCTCCCGAATCTGCCACACCGGGGTCGTATCCGCGTCGTCTTCAATGCCATATCCCGCAACAGCCGTGCTAAAAGAACAAACAATAAGGCAAAGCAAGCGAACAGGCCGATGATGGTAATCGTAATTCATAAAACAGATTCCAAAATTCGTTCAACGAAGATGTCACTCAGAGAATTGTACGCCCGATTCCCCGCCCTGTAGAGCCCATTGATTGACCACCTATCAGCACACTCTATCCACCCGCTTTCTCCAACAGGAAGCCCAAACCACTCGCTTGTCTGGATGCGTAAGCACAAGAGGCGGCAGCAATTTTCGCTAATCGTATAACCTCCCCTGCCATCCACCCAACTCTTCAAACATTTCGCGCCCTTCTTCTTTTTTCGCGCTTTCGTGATTCTACTGTCGCCTCTCCACTTTCTCCTTTCTCGCGACCGAATGGTCGCGCCTCGCAGGGTGCTGACCAACTCCATCTTTCACGTACACCCTGAAATCGTGAGCCGGCAGGCAGCATGTCATGCCTACCGGGGTACCCGGGCGCGCCTTACACAGCGAAAACCGTATGCATCGTACCCAAAACAAACATCGGCCAATCCCGGTGGCTCGCTATACCGGGCTGCGGAACGGCAATATTCAGCGCCGCTCACAAATCCCCCGCCTCGCAAAACACACTCCTCGCCATTCTCGGGACCATGCGGATCGACAACCGGACTTTTATCGGCATAGGCATCTTCGTAAGAATCGTTGCACCACTCCAAAACATTGCCGTGCATATCATAAAGCCCCCATGCATTCGGCGCTTTTTGACCGACAGGATGCGTCATATTGTTTGCGTTATCTTCAAACCAGGCATACTTGCTCAATTTGCGCGGATCGTCACCATAGGAATATACAGTCGCAGATCCCGCACGGCATGCGTATTCCCATTCGGCTTCGGTCGGCAGACGGTACCCGTTTGCTTCATAATTGCATTGAAATGGTTCCAGTTGATAGCACGGCTCCAGGCCCTCACGCAACGAACGCATATTGCAGTACTTGACCGCCGCGAACCAACTGAGCTGCTCCACCGGCTTATCCGCCCCTTTTGATTTGGAGGGATTCTGCCCCATAAGCGATTCAAAGTCTTCTTGTGTCACTTCAAACCGGTCCATAGTAAATGGACTGATTGTGACTTCACGAACCGGCTGCTCATCCGCTTCACCATTAGGATCGCCCATCATAAAGGTCCCGCCGGGAATCAATACCATTTCAATCCCGGTTTCAGTCACAATGGCTTGGCTGTCTTCAGCGATTGGATCATCCGTTGTTTGCTGCTTGCTGCACCCGCTCGCATACAAAATAAGCAGGCAAAAAAAACCGCTTCGGCAAACCGATAGTATACTGTCCCAATTGTGCATCGGTGGTGTACTTCCTTTATTCAATGGCGCGGTGCTTCATAACTGGCCGGATTTCGAAGAATTGCCTGTGTCTTCTCCCGGATTTCATTGGCGATGTCCGCCGCTTCGGGCATATCCGCGCTGGTCAAACCGGCGCGCTGACGAAGACGCCGGACCGCAACACGGCATTCGCCAACCAATTCGTCTTGATGTCCTCCAATCGTCGTCAATTCATGTGTGAATTGCTTGCAGCGCTCCAATGCATCCGGTCCTTCGTAATCCAACAAGTTCTCTCGAAATTCTTGCATGAGTTCTTCCACATACGCCGGAGATTTTATTTTTTCGTTCCGTTTCTCAACATATCCTTCAATATCGGCGGTCAATGATTTCATCTCATCCAAAAACTCCGCCAGTTCAGGATGTTTGGCGCGTTCTTTATCCAAATACACCGTCATCTCCCGTCCGAATGCACGGTACTCTTCAATCCGCCCGCGAATGTGCTTAACAAACGCTAATGCATTCGCCAATGCTTTCTCAATCTCTTCCCGGCACTCCTTTTGCCTGCCCTCCTTAAAAATCGGATTAATAACTTCGCGGGCCGCGCATGTCGCCATCCCCTTAAACTGCATTTGTTGGCCTTCCAAATCCAAAACATATTCGCACGGTCCCACACCTAAAGTGGCACGAACAATATCCACAACCGTATAGCGGTCCAAAGGTGTGTTCTGCACGCGGTTAATAGGATAAATTAGAACCGGACCTTCAAACGTGACCACTTTTTTCAATGGCTGTAAATAACCATTCATCCGGTTATCGATCCAGCATGGATAGTGAAACCACCCCAGCACCGTTGTCCAACGTTTGCCGCCGCTCTTAAGCCAATCGTCTGTCCCCACAGCCTCAGGTGTTCCTAACCAACCATGCTTTTCATAGGCGCCATCCTTACGCTGAAGCAACATCTCCCAACTATCGGTTAGTCCATTATCCTGACGCCAATCCACACGCCACTGTGCTGCAAAAGGCGCCTTCCACTGCAAATCGATCGTCTTCCCGGCATCACTGCCGCGCACCATATATTCATTCCAAATACTCTTTCCCTCCAGAACCGCAAACCAAATGGCTCCATCCTCACCGTAGTAAATAGAAGCATGTTCGAAATGCCGCCTCTTGCCTTCGCCTCGAAGGTTCATGCTGATGTCGCTTTCGCGATTTTTGCTGACAGACAATAAAATCGAATCCCCCTGCCCCGCCATCTGCAATAAAAAATTATCTCCCGGAAGTTCTACCTTTTGAGATGCTAGGTCCCCTGCGCCAAGCACAATATCATCGGCAAAGAAATCGGGAATAACCGCGTATTCCGCCTCTGCAGCAATGCCCAATCCAACCGTGTTGCGCACCGGCTTGGTCTGTACAAACACCTGCCCCATTTGCAGTGTAAAAGACATCACGCATTCCATCGGAGCATGTTGCGAAGTCGTTTGTTTCTCGACCAAAGTAACCTCGACACTTCCCAAAGCCGTTGTGTTTTCTGTTACCTGGACCGATTCAATCAACCATCCAATTCTCCCACCCGATGGTGACAACACCGCGCGTTTGATAGGCATGCCGCCGTTGAATGCATAAACCTCCCCCCCCGGTCCCTGTTCGCGGAATGCCACTGCCAGACGTCCGTTTGCGAGAACCGTACCCCCTTGAAACACGCGGTTCGTTTCATCTTCCGGCACAAGTTCCCAGCCTGCGCATTTCTGGATATCCGCGCCTTTCAGAGGCTCATCTTGATGACTTTTGGTATCGAAAATTCGTACAAATGGCGCTTCCCAATCCTGAGCATAAACAGGCGCAGAGAATGTCGCCCACCCCAGCAACACCACCGCCAACACCCAAATCGAACGAATCATTCTATCCCCTAAGATTACTCCACAATCAGCGTACTTACTTCTCATGACCGGATACATGAAGGTGCCCCTCAATCTGGTTTCGTAATGAATCGAAAAGACCGGAATATTCTTTATGGTCTTCAGCCATCATCTTGCATTGTTGGATAAGCCAACGCGCGGCCATTCGGCAATTCGACAACGCATGGTCGTTGGATGCGCCCGAGCTCCGGATCCGCTCACAAAGCCCCTGGCACTCGGAAAGTGCATCCGCCTTTTCAATAAGCGATTGTATCTGCTCCGCGTCTTTGGAAACCGTTTCGGGCTCCCATGCCTTACGGTTCGCTTCCGCCGCTTGTTTCATGAAATCGATAGTGCTTACGATCGCCGCGCGTGCATCTTTTAATTCAGGAGCATCCCAATCACCCCCCGTACATTTCGCACCCAGTTCCTCGGCCAGTGCAGCGTATTCGTCGACTCGTCCCCGTGATTGTTCCAGCAGTTGCACCATAAGTTCGGTCTGTTCCTTGATACGCCCCGTTTCACGCTTTGCACGATTACGTTTAAAGAGCCGCTCAATCCATTCCGTAACCACATTCGGCGTAGCATGGTCGTCGGTTCCCAATCCTTCGGCTTCAAGGATGTACTGGCATGGCCCTACACCTAAGGTCCCGCGCATAATATCGATAGGAACCAGACGGGTTAGCGGCGTGTCACGATTCCGGTCGATGGGATAAACAAAGAACTGCTCGTATTGCTCCCAATTGCGATCCCCTTCTTGATGCCAATGCGATTTTGCAAAACCATTCCCGAGTAGCTCATTCACACGCCATTTGGCTGAAAAAGGCGGCTTCCAAGGCTCCAAAGACTCCTGTGTAGAATCTTCTCCGTTCCATTTGTCTCCATACCAGTTGGCGAATTCAAGTACAGCAATCCAAATTCGTTTCCCCGTCTCACAAGCCATATTCGTGTTTCGGAAAATCTTAGGATCGTAATCCGACACAAGCGCAACCACATCGCCTCCCTCAGACTCCCGCACACACATAAGCAGGGACTTTAAAAAAACATCCGCTTGAAGATAAAACTTTTCGGCTGGGAGCAACACCTGCTTTCTTGGATACGACTCCGGCGTAAACACCATATCGTCGCCCAATAAATCCGGAATTACAATATAAGTCGATTCGCGTTCTACAAAAACCGATTTCAAATCCCCCAGCGGCAGAAGTTCTACCTTACTTTCTCCTGTGGTCAGACGAATACGAATACCTTTCTCCGGGCCTTCCGTATTCAGCATAAGTTCTACTTCAACTGCGCCTGGATTATTCTCAAGAATTTTTATCGCATATTCCACCACGCCTTCATCGGCAATTCCCCAATCCGGCCTAATCTGTGCCAGTGGAAAGCCAAAACCTTTCCCATAGCCCATTTCAAGACTGATTGTTCCCGTCTCACGCCGAATCGTTATCGTGATCTTGTCATTGAGCAACGCAGGATTACCGGAAAAATCATGCTCCAATTCATCTTCCGGTAAAACGATCCAATTTTCGGCACGCTTTAGGTTATCTCCATCCCTGAATGGCTCGAATGATTGCGGAGCGGCCGGTCCGGTATCCATGAGATACGTAAATGGAGATCCCGGCTCAAATGTACGCGCACCGTCCTCCGCAAAGGCTGCGTTCCGGATTACCAACACAAAAGCAAAGCCACCAAGAAGCGAGTACAAAAAAAACCTGTTACGACTCATCAAAGCCTTCATAGTTAGTTTCATAAATCCCCGGTTCAATTGCTCAGTCAATGCCAATCCGGATTCATATCTGAGCCTTCCTCTGTCAGACGTATCGGTGTTCCGCCTTTAGAAGGAATAATAAAAAGTTCCCACGGTCCGGCTTCACTCACACCTTGGCAATAAACCAAGTACTTGCCGTCCGGACTCCATTGTCCATAACGTTGAATCCCACCGAAATAGGTCACAGGGCGATTCTTTTTCCCATCCGGCTGAATCGTGCATAAATTGGTTTCCGTTTCGTAAACCAAAAGCGTCCCATCCGGAGACCAACGCGGCTCGCATGCCCCTTGTTTGTCGTAGACTTTTTGGGGCTCGCCGCCACGGCTATCGATAATAAAAATCCCATTGCCTGCATCCCAACGGCAGGCAAACGCAATTGTCTTCCCATCTGGGCTAAACGATGGTCCTGAGCAATGTAGCCAATCCTCCGGCGTTAGAATTTGCTCTTCACCGCTCTCTAAATTCCGCGTCAAAATCTGCCCTGCCCGCCGAAAAACAATTAGCTTCCCTTTCGGTCCCCAGTCGGCCTGATCCCCATCGCAGACACGTTCCGGATTTTCACCTCCGGCGGACATGATCCAGATTCCCGTCTGACCACCCCGCGTTGAACTGAAAAGAATCCGTTTCCCGTCAGGGCTGGTAACCGGATCGACATCCTGAGCATCGTCCCCGGCCTCAGAAATCTGTGCCAAACCGGAGCCGTCAGCACCGATCTTCCAAATCCGCCATGCTCCCGTCCGGTCGCTTGAAAAGACAATTGTCCCTGGCAAACCTTCCGGACCATCCCCAAAACCATAGGGCAAAAAAACTATTGTAGCCGCCAAAAATAAACCGTAGAAAAAAGCCTTTCCACAGTCATACGAATAATGATTCATGGATTTCGTCCAATCCCCAATGGATTCCATTCCTTTACACCGGGATTCCTCAATCTCAGTTGATATACTATTCCATAATCCACCGGCCTGCGGGAGGTATTTGCAGACTGGCTGCAGGTTATCCCCGCAGGCTTTCTCAAATCGGGCCGCTGGCCTATATTCACACGGACCGCGCTTTAATCACCACCTACGAGGCGACTCTGTAAGATCGATTGATCGGTTGGCTGTCAGGCAGCCCTGGCAAAGAATGCGGCCTTTCAGCAATGGAAAAGTGTGAGGATTTGAATGAGTAAAAGACCCGTTACTGCGATTACCTTTGACCTATGGGATACCGTTATTGTCGATGATTCAGAGGAACCCAGACGTAAAGAATTGGGCCTGCCGCCCAAACCGGTCGAACGCCGGGATCTGGTTCACGCCTTTCTCAATAAACACGAACCCATTTCGCGTGAAGAAGTTGATCTCGCCTACAACGTAACCGATGCGGCCTTTCGTAAGGTTTGGCACGACCAACATTTTACATGGTCCGTACGTGAACGCTTGTCGGTTCTGCTCAATGGCCTTGGACGTGAATTGCCCGAGCCCGAATTCGCTGAACTCATCGAACTTCATGAGAATATGGAATTAAGACACCGCCCCGATCTGGTCCAAAACTTCGGACCGATCCTGGAAGAGTTACATAAAAACTACAAACTCGGCGTAATTTCAGACACGATTTTCAGCCCGGGTACGGCGTTGCGAGAGTTGCTCAAAGGCGAAGACTTATTAAAACATTTCGACGCCTTCATCTTTTCCGATGAAGCAGGCTGCTCAAAACCGCATCCCGGCGTTTTTGAAAAAGCGGCTGAAGCCTTAGGTGTTGAAATCCCTCACATCGTGCACGTCGGTGATCGCGAGCATAACGATGTGGGCGGACCTCACGCCGTTGGGGCCAGGGCCATCTTTACGACGGTCATTAAAGACCGGGGATATGAGGACAGCAAGGCAGATGCAATCTGCCATGATTATAAAGACTTGCCCGCGATCGTTGCGAAACTTGATCAAAGGTAGACGCAGGAGATTAGAATGGCGCAACAGCCGCATTTCCTGATTATCGACGGTTATCCCGAGAAAAGTCGGGATCAACTCCAAGAATCGGGTATGAAGCTGGCCGGAGACCTTTTTGCGGCAATGCTGCTGCAAAACCTTCCCCAGGCTACATATCAAATTATTTTCCCCGGCGATCCGGGTGTAAAATTCCCTAACAAGACCGAGATGGAGGAATACCAAGGAATCCTCTGGACCGGATGCAACCTCTCTCTCTTGGATAAAGATAATCCCCGGGTTATTTGTCAGGTGGAATTTGCCCAACTGGCCTATGAAGTCGGTGTGCCCAGTTATGGAAGTTGCTGGGCTCTGCAAATTGCGGCCGTGGCCGCCGGCGGCGAAGTTAAAGAAAATCCCAAAGGCCGCGAGATGGGCATGGCCCGCAAAATCAGCCTAACCGATGAGGCCCGCAACCATCCGATGTTCACCGGACGTTCCACTGTCTTTGAAGCCTTTATCAGCCATGATGATGAAGTCACCAAACTCCCTCCTGGCGGTGTTCGGCTTGCCGGCAATTCATTTACAAACATCCAGGCGCTTGCCGTAGAACACAAAAAGGGAGCGTTTTGGGCGACGCAATACCATCCGGAATATGATCTGCATGAAATGGCCCGCCTGATTGTGGCCCGCGAATCCAAACTGGTTCCAATGGGCTTCTTCAAGGGGCATGATGAACTTATGCAGTATGTGGATGATCTCGAAACATTATTTGCCAATCCCGAACGCAAAGACTTGCGTTGGAAATTGGCCATTGATGACGACGTGCTTTGTGATCGTACCCGTCAAAATGAGTTCATCAATTGGCTCGAAAAACTCGTCCTCCCTAAAGCAGGCTGAGTACGCACGTATCGAAACCCAACTTTTTAGAAGTTCTCCAAATACACTGCGAAATAGTGCGCCGGGAGTTGCTATACATATAAATGTATCTCTTCGCCCTCTCAACTCCCTAAAACGAACACACCAAAGCACCGTAGGTGCGGCAAGTCAATAGCCCCGGTTTAGCATGAGACGGTCGAAGACCGGCGATGGCGTAAGCCGGGGTAAAAGGTCCTTTTAAAATCATAAGCACTGTAAGTGCGCAAGAGGCGATAGTTTGTTTTGTTAACGGAAAAATCTTCTCCCCATCCACCCATCTTTGCATAAGCTTCGTGCCCTTCGTGCCCCATTCGTGCTTTCGTGATTCTACTTTCCACTCTCCACTTTCTACTTTTTCACCGCCACCGGCGGTTTCTTAGCCAACCGTATTCTTGAGGATGCCGATACCTTCAATTTCGATTTCGATCACATCCCCGGATTTGATACTATCGACTCCCGGCGGTGTCCCTGTATAAATCACATCGCCGGGCATAAGCGTCATCGACTGGCTAACATGGCTCACAATTGCGGAAATATCGAATACCAATTTCGATGTTCGCTCATGCTGCTTGCGCTCGCCATTCACACGGGTCTGAATCAACAAATTGTCATAGTCGAGCCCGGCTGCGATGCACGGTCCCAAACAGGCAAAAGTATCCGACGCTTTGGCACGCCACCACTGCACATCCGAATCCGACCAATTCCGGCATGAAACATCGTTCCCGCAGGTGACGCCGAAAATGCAATCTTTCACCTGGGCTGGCGATATATTCTTTGCCTTCTTGCCGATTACTACTGCAAGTTCGCCTTCGTAAACAACATCTTCCGCTCCCTCTGGAATCACGATGGTCCCCTCATGCTCAAGGAGGGCGGATGGGGCCTTAAAAAATAATTGAGGAACTTTAAAGTCCGGCTTCTGCCCTTCCGGACCGAAATAATTGGCGGCAACACCAAGCACTTTGGAAGGCTCGCAGGGAACGAGAAGTTTGACCGCATCCAAATTTACAGTCTTCCCCGTACGGGCATGCTTTCCAAAAAGATCGCCACGCAATTCATGGATACGTTCCCCTTCCAGTTCGCCAATATGTGCCTCATCGCCAACCGCGTAGCGGACATAGCGAAATACACCAGGCGTCGCAGCCATAAGCCGGGGCACGGCCATAAGCCGGGGCGCGGTGAGTGCGGCTGCGGCTAAGGCGCTCTGAAAAACAAAATCTCTGCGATTGATGTGCATTGCTAAAACCTCCCATCCAAAATAGCCTTGGGCTATCAAGTATAATCACAGAATGATTCATAGGTCGAGTTGCCAAAGTAACCTAAAATGGACAAAATCCTTAGAAGTGATTTCAAAACGCCGTTTTATAAATAGTCAGGGGAGGGCGAATCTCCTGATGAGCCGCTGTTTTCGCACTTTCCACATCAGTTTGGTATAACTTTGATTTTCGGAAAAGGAGTTCTGAAACCACTTCTAAGCAGATGACAACATGATCAGCCTTTTGTTATATTTGAATTGTCTGAATAAGGCATGGGAGCTCCTTCTGTATGAATAGCCAGAAAACACCCTCCGAGCCGCGTCAAGAGGTATCGAGCGAAATCGATAACTGCGCACATTCCAATCGCCGCACAACAATCTTGATGCTGGCCGCGCTTCCCATTCTCATCGTGGGCTCTAATGCGATTATGCTTTTATCGCTGTTGGCGGGCGATTTTGGATTCTTTCCTTGGGTAAAAAAAGCCTATGCCTTAAATACGGTTTGGCTGCCGTTTTTAATGGTGGCTTTCGGCGGAGTAGGTTTGGTGTATACCAAACATCAGCCGTCAGAAAACCGCACCCGTATCGTCTCCGCTTGTTGCTGTGGTATTGCGTTCTTGCTTTGGGGAATTCATATCTATGCCACACATATCGAACCCTACCGGTTACAGATCAAAACCGTCGTCCTGCATTCACCCAAAATTCACAAACCCCTGAAAATACTCCATATTTCGGACATCCAATCGGCTTCTGTGGGCGATTATGAATACAAAGTATTTGAACGGATTCAGGAACTGGACCCGGATATCATCTTGCATACAGGCGACTTGGTACAGCCGGTACGTCCCGCAACCTGGGAAACAGAAATTCCCAAGATGGATGCACTCTTAAGCAACCTGCAGGCTCAGTATGGATTCATAAGCGTATTGGGAGATACCGATCAACATTTGTCTCATCGGACTTCTGAATGGCCAAAGAATGTGACCATGCTGATTTCAAATTCATGCAGTGTGGATTTGGATGAATCAACGATCTCAATTCTTGGACTTTCATTGGAGCAATCCCGCTGGGGAGACCGGGAAGCCGTAGAACAGTGGTTGCAGGCAGCCGAAGACGATACCTTCACAATTCTGCTCGGCCATGCACCGGATTATATTCTCTCGGTCGATGATCTGGAAATCGACCTCTGTTTGGCGGGCCATACCCATGGCGGACAAATTCGCCTCCCCTTCATCGGGCCGCTTTTAACACTTACGCAGGTTCCCCGCGACTGGGCACGTGGATTTCATGAGGCCGGACAAACCGTTCTCAATGTTTCAGCCGGAATCGGATGTGAACACCATAGCGATTTGCCCTCGATCCGTTTCTTATGCCCGCCTGAAATGACCTTAATTCAGGTTCTGCCCTCCCGCTCCCCGTAACCGAATCATGGTGGTAGATGCCGTCCAAGAAACTGTGGTAACATGAATTGCTAACAACATGCAGCAGGAGATTCGGTATGAGCAAGAAAAAACAAATCACAATCACACTCCCCAACAAGGTCGGTGAATTGAGCCGTCTCACACGCAGGCTCAAAAAGAGCAAAGTGAATATGGAGGCAATCTGCGTTTCAAACTTATTGGACACCGGCGTAGTCCGTTTTGTGCCCAATAACCTTGCCGCCGCAAAAAAGGCTTTGGCCGGTTATGGCGCTACGATTTCGGTGGATGATGTCATCGGCGTGATGTTGCCGCACAAAATCGGCGCATTGGGCGCGGCCGCCGCCAAACTTCAAGCCAAAAAAATCAATATCGAATATGTCTATGGCAGCGCCGCTCTTAAAGGTGGAAAATCTCTGTGCATCTTTAAAACATCGGATCAAAAAGCCGCAGAAAAAATCCTGGGCTAAAAATCCGGCGTCACGCACACGCTACGAAATAACATAATATTAACCGTCACCACCACGGCACTCCCTTGGGGTGTCTTCGTAATTCTACTCTCCCCTCTCTACTTTCTCGCCGCCAACGGCGGCGTGCAGGGTGCCGACCAATTATATCCTCCACCCACACCTCGAAATCGTGGGCCGCTAGGCTTCTTGCCCGCAGGGGTACCCTGACGTGGGCCGGTAGCCGTCATGTCCACGGCGGCCACGCCGCGTGGGAGTAGGTCCCGCCTTGGCGGGATCCTGCCCGGTCACGGGTCTTACCAAGGCCCGGTGCCTTTGAATTTCAATTTCAACGGATTATTGAAACGTTGATGGGCGTCACGGACTTCGTGCAGACGTGAGGATGGTTCAAAAACAAACAACGCCTCTTCATTACAAAATACCGTCCCTTTGGCCACAACCGCATTACGATCCAAAATCGTATTCGGTTCGCCGAATGGATAAACCTCGGGACGCGACCAATACGAAAATCCCCACCCGTACTGCGCAACATAGGTACATGGCACCGTGAATGGAATCGGGCCGCCCTCTTTATTCATCACAAAATGCGATTTTCGCAACGAGGCGATGCCGAACTCCTTCGATTTATGGTAGCCCGCTACCCAAGGAACATCCCGGTCAAGAATGGCAATTGCGCCTTTGGCATATCCTTCGATCTCAACCTCGTTATCGTCATTCAAATGAGCATTGATCTCACGCGTAATCACCTTGTCGTGCTCCGGCCAAGCATAATGCGTAAATGTCGGAATTAGCGGCTCGGCACGGTTACCCTGATGTTTTTTCGTTTCTAAATGCGTCGTAACGATTTCGCCCAGACGGACTGCGCGCGCCGAACGGTTCTCATTGAACTGCATCAGCGAGCGGACTTGCACATAGGGTACACCGGCATAAAACGTGTAGGTGAGATGCGCCTCGACATCCTTATACAAACTCATCGGCCCCCAACGGTGGTACTCGACCATAAGCGGACCGATGATCACTTCTTGATGAGGCGGCGTATCCCAATCGTAATCGTGGTCCCAACGTTGTGGGGGGCTCCATACATCCGCCACAAAATGCGTAGGAATCTTCTGAAAGATCGACATCTCGCAATCGGCGCCCTGCCCCGCACGATAGGCCGTTTCGATAGCGCCGCACTTTCCGGATAATTGCATACGGTAAAATTCGTTCTCGACATACAGTCCCGGCGCTTCGCCCCGCAGTAAGAGACCGCGTTTGGGATAAGCCTCAGGCAGCGTCGCAGAATCGGTATTGTCCCAAAGCAGACGGTAGGTGGCATTCTTCTTTGCATCACAAGTGGCAATAAAGACGATGTTCGTGCTAATTGTCGTCGGTTCTTCCTCTTGCGGCACAACCGCTTTCACACCCCCATAAGCCTGGAACGGGATAATTTCATATTCTCCGTCGCCCTCAAGACGCAAGACCCGCACTTCCTTTTGCCAATCCTCAACCTCGCCCTCCTTGGCGCTCAATGTGACATGCACCGGTTCGGCTTCACGATCAAGCCCCGCATCCTCTTGAAGCGTGTAATCATACTGATACTGGAAATGTTTGCTCCAATCGTCAGCCGGCTCTGCAGTTGCCCCAAGGCAAATCAATACCGGTGTTAAGATGGAAAAATAAAATATCTTCTGCAATGTCAACATCTTCTTTCTCCTCACTTAAAACGAATCGACCGATACACGATAGCGGTAGTGATTCGCCCATTTCCACTGCTTCATATCACGCTCGCCGAAACGGCTGGCAAAAACAACGACATCGCCGTTTTCGCGGTCCTGATAATAACGAAAATTAGATATTTGCGTACGTTCTGTATCGCTGGGTCCACGCTCGTCGATTACGGTTATGGTGTCCTTTTTTATAGAAAAAGGTTCTTCTTGAACCTCGGCAATCACCAAAGGACTGCGCGGCCAATTGCCATCCGCTTTCACACCATCCGGACAAAGGTTACCGATAAAATAGAGCCGCCCGTTTTTAATTGACCGAAAACACGCCGCCCCCGTCGCGGATGATCCAATCGGCACACCTTCGGTGTCCGTGCATGGCGCCGCTTCCGACCATGTCTCTCCGTCATCCTCCGAAAAACTGAGCCATTTATACCCGGGAAGTTCCGGCGCTCTTGCATTGCTCCCCCGGCAAAGAACCGCCAGACGGCCATCGTGAAGTTCCACCGGCGTCGACTCGCTGAACCCCCGCGTGCTTCGTTCCGGATCGGCGTTCAATGGCTGCCCCACATGCCATTCCAGTTCCCCATCTTTGGCATATTCCCCAATTACCATACGTACTTGATTGATCACCAATCCCGATTTGGGGTGATGCAGGAATTCACCATCCGGCCCGGTACTGGCTTTCATGGCCGGGATTACAATCTTGCCGGATTTCGTTTTTATCGGAAAACAAAAACTGATGCCGATCCCTCCCGGCAAACCGAAATCGTAGGTTTCCGTTTTCGGTTCGGAGCCTGGACGGGAAATAGAAATCTCAAGCTGCCGCGGCATATCCTGATTGAAATGATCTTTGGGATAAAGAAACTTACTGACCGCTGTGATTAATAGATTCGTATCCGCATCGAAAAACGCCGTATTTTCGCAATAACGGATTCGTCCTTCGAGGACTTCATAGCTGGCAAGTTTAAGAACCGGCTCACTCCAGCTCCGGCCGTTATCCTCACTCACAATTTCATGAAAGTTGTCGTAGGTATCGGAGGCGTCTACCCATCCGAAACGATTCAAAAGCACAGGCTTTTTACGATCGATATAGGTAACAAAGCCCGGAAATACACCCGTCCCGTTTTGCGAAGGAATAAAGACTTCTTTGCTTTTGAACTGGATAGGCCCGCGTGCGCTTGAGGCACAACGCTTGGCGGTTCTGCAACCGCTGCCAAGCAACATCCCCAAACCGGATGCTCCTGCACCGGCCAAGAATCTTCTGCGTGATGGTTTATTCGTATTCATACACAAACCTTAACGCAGTGTCGGGATGTTGAAGAGTTATGTCAACCAGGCAGGTTGTTACCAGTGGTCATATCGCACAATTTCATCGGAGAACGAATCGCTCTCGATGTTTTCACGCTGTCCGGGATAGCCAACCGCAACAACTTCGACAACGCGAACGCGATCCGGTATTCCCAAAATAGACCGCACTTTGGCTTCATCGAAATGCCCCACCCAGCAGCAAGTAAGGCCCTGGGAAGCGGCCGCCAAAGACAGGTGTTCAATCGCCACAGCAATCTCAACCGAATAAGTCGGGTGACCGCAAATTGTGAGATCGCTCCCGGCATCGATACAGCAGGCGATTAAAACAGGCGCAACGCATCCGAAACTGCGGCGGATACTCTCATTGACCAACCGCTGACGGGTATCCGCATCACGCACAGCCACAAACTGCCAGTCTTTCAGCCCTTGTGCTGATGGACAGGAACGCACCAACTTAAAAACCGTCTCCAAGGTTTCGTTTTCGACTGGCCGTTCGTCGTATGCACGGCACTGATAAATACTGCGGTTTACAGCATTAACATCCATATTCGGTCCTCTTTCGTTTGGCTTGCCGCTTGGCAAGCTTATTGAAGCGAATCCCACTCACAGGCAATAGGGTTCACATAGCAAAGAGAATCAAGAATATCCGGTTCCCCATCAATGCACTCCAATGCCACGCAAAAGTCGGCTAGGGTTCCCAAAGCGAAGAATAATATCTGCAATCTATTCCAGTTGGTTTAATGTGAGGTTCTTATGGGTGAATTGATTTACATGTTTTCAAGTTTGGCCGCGCGCCACCAAGATGGAAAAACCTGCTTGGAGGGAATGAAACGGCTGGCCGCCACCATGCATCCCCTCGGTGTCAAGATCACTTGGATCGTGAGCGCCGGATCGGCTCAGATCGCTGCTCAGCAATTGACCGAGTGGCATAATCATTATGGCGATTCAATCGCTGTCGAGACGCCGCCGTTTTCCGGGACTGTCGAAGACAAAACAAAACAGATGGCATTGGAACGCGATGGAGTTCAAAAGGCCTTGCCCTGGGCCGAGTTGACCATCGCCGCCACCGAACACCCCGACAACGATATGCCCGCCGTGCTCGAGGATTTGAATTTTGAAGGCCTGTGGGGATTCTGCTGGGAACAGATCGAAGTCGATGGAATCACAGATCGCGGTTGCCCCTGGGGCTTCTTCTATATGGATCGCGATAACCGGCTCCGTCCGGCCCCGCGTTCCGTTGGAAATAAAAAGCCGGTTATCGGCATGGAATGGACCGCGCGTGATCTGTTAAAAAGCTTTCATTCTCAAAATCCGTGTCTCTATTCAACCGATCCGAATGATGTTGCACGCGGAAGTCTTTGTGCCTGGGATGATATCGATTATTGGAAAGGCATGGCCGACAACTACATACGCAACTTGCGTTACAACGATTACGTCTTCCTATTGCAGCATCAAGAAGCGCATGAAAGCGAATGTTCCGAACTCTATCGCTGCTATACCGAAGAGGATGTGCGCGAATCTTTTGTAATGCTGGATGCTTTTGTCCGCCATTTCAAAGACAAAGCCCGCATGCTGACACTCCAAGAAGCCGCAAAACTCTATCGGGAAAAATGCCTCCATACGGCTTCTTCGTATATGTTGTGGACCGATACCCCCACGCTTCCCGCCAATCCTGATTATTACTGGAGCATGGCCCAAGGTCCGTGGCCGAAGACTTTTCTATTCTATGATTGCGATGCGCAGATGATGTTTATCGAAGGCAAAGTCGAGCCGGTTTGTATTCGCAATTATCACAAAGAGCTGCTTCCCGAAGAGTACTTCATCGAGCACTACATCCCCCGCAGTAGATTGGTCCGAAACACACGTTACAAGTGGGATCGCGAATTCGAGATCACCGTACAGAGCCGTAAAGCCATGCCTTATGGAATGGCTATCTGGGGTGATTTCGCCATCTATCAGATCGAAGATGCGCCTGGTCTTCTCGAAGGCAAAATCCTTTCCCAAGAACTGATGTTTCTTCGCTACGACTTAAAAGAAGGCGAGAACACCTTCAAAATCCGCCTTCAAGGCAAGTAGTGCGGATCTTATAGATCTGACGCAATAAGAGGCCGTAATATGCCCCAGTGTCGCAATGATGCTGGGGCATTTCCATTTCCAGAGACGCAATACGCGACTCTAAGCAGAAAGACACCTTATCCGAATCCAACAATAATACTAACATAATCAATATGTTACAGCATAATTAGCAAATCTTTCGATTTTAGCACGCCAATTGCAATAACTGACATTTAAATCAATGAAAACGAAAAATAAAAGGAGTAAGACAATGCCACGTGGAGATGGTACAGGTCCGGAAGGTATGGGACCGATGACAGGAAGAGCCATGGGATATTGCGCCGGCAATCAGGTGCCGGGATTTGCGAGTGCAGGCGGCGGTTTCGGCGGTGGACGTTGGGGCCGTGGCGGCGGCAGAGGCGGAGGCGGCGGACGCGGACGGCGTGGTAACCGCTTTCAATTCTGGGCCACCGGGCTGCCCGGTTGGGCGCGCGGTATGCAAGGTTATGGACCGCAGTTTCAGCAATTCCCATCGCAGATGAGTGAAGAACAAGAGATCGAAATGCTAAAAGCACAGGCCCAGCAACTTCAAAGTTCGCTCGAAGCCGTTCAAAAACAGATCGACTCGATCCAATCCCAGAAATCAAATCAAGAATAGATTTTCATTTCTTGCTATTTTGATTTGAAAACAAACAACCGAGGGGCACACCGTTGTACCAGTGCCCCCGGTTTCATTTTTATCAATCATAAAAGGCCGGTGCATTTGTGTTTGCGAAAGAGAATCCGATCATGACATCCGTGAAAATTGTGGGGATATGTTGCAGTCCGAGAAAAGGCGAAACCACATACAAAGCTATGCAGCAGTGCATGAAAGCCGCGCAGGATTTCGATGCCCGCATCGAAACTCAAATCATCGAATTGGCGGAATATGATATCGGCGCCTGTTTGGCCTGCAATTGCTGCAAAAATGAATTGAGTTGTGCGCAGGATGATGATTTTAATGATCTCGTCCCGATTTTGGCCGATGAAAATGTCGGCGGGATGGTCATAGGCACACCCGTTTATTTCGGAACCATGACCGCGCAATGCAAAGCCTTGATTGACCGTTGCGTCCTTTTCCGCCGGAATGGCTGGAAATTCAGAAACCGGGCCGGTGGCGTATTAGCCGTCGGCGGTGTACGTAATGGCGGGCAGGAATTAACCATCCAAGCCGTGCAGGCCGCAATGCTATGCCATGACATGTTATGTGTTAGCGAAGGATTCCCGACAGCCCATTTCGGAGCGACTCTGTTCAGCGGTTTGAAAGATGGGATTGAAGCCGATGAGTTTGGCATGGAGACAGCCCGCAATCTGGGCCGCCGCATTGCCGAAGTCGCCTTAAAAATGCACCCCCCGGGAGGGCGAACGTCCTCCTGACCCGCTGCCTGCCATACATACATCTGCAGCTCTTTGCAGGGTGCCAACATGGCAATTCATTTGAATATACTTTGAAATCGTGAGCCGGTAGGCGTCGGGTCCACGGCGGTCACGCCGCGGGAGGGCGAATCTCCTGATGAGCCGCTGCCTGTTCTAAGCTAAATATGTATCTCTATGGGGTGGCAAGAGGCGGAACCATGCTTTTTCCACCGCAAAAACTCCCCCGCCATCCACCAACTCCCTCAAACACCCACACCATGTCCTGAAAGGACACCAGGTTGAAGCCCCAGGCAAGCGTAGCGCAGCCTGGGGTTAAGAAACTAAAAAATTCCGGCCCTGTAAGGGCCGTACAAAATGAATTGCCTACTATAAAAAACTCCCCCGCTATTCACCAACTCCCTTAAACACCCACACCAAGCACCGTAGGTGCGCGGCAATTCCACTTTCACCTTTCTACTCTCTACTTTCTCGCCGCCGAACGGCGGCGCGGGAGGGCGAATCTCCTGATGAGCCGTTGCCTATTCTAAGCTAAATATGTATCTCTATGGGATGGTAAGAGGCGGAACCATGCTTTTTCCACCCCAAAAACTCCCCCGCTATCCACCAACTCCCTCAAACACCCACACCATGTCCTGAAAGGACACCAGGTTGAAGCCCCAGGCAAGCGCAGCGCAGCCTGGGGTTAAGAACCTAAAAAATTCCGGCCCTGTAAGGGCCGTAGAAATAAAACAACATTTGAAAACCTTGTCTCTATCCACAAATTCTTTCAAACACCCACACCAAGCACTGAAAGCGCGTAGCAGAAAGAGCCCAGGGCAGAGTTTGGACGTCGAAGACGAACGAACGTCGCCCTGGGTTATGGACCTAAAAAAATCCTAAGCGCTGTAAGTGCGAGGCAAATCTGTCTTTTCTACTTTCCCCTTTCTATCTTCTCCCCCTTTTATCCGCCCCAATCTCCCGGCGTAGGCATATCACCCAAAAACCTGGCAACACACCCGCCACTCATAAGACCATTTGAGGACGCATAAATAACATAATCGATTCTCACATTATTAAACATTTTCTCTAAGGGCCAAAACACCGCGCCACCGGTCAAACCATCCGGCCCCCGCGAGTACATGGTCACACCATCCGGCATCCCGTTAATTGTCGTGCCATACCGCGCCGGTGCGCCACCGGATGAACTTTTGCCCCAAAATCCACGGTAATAGACATAGACATACGTGGGATGGACCTTATCCTGAGAGTACGATGTCCAGAACCGTTTAATCACAAACGGATCTTCCATATCCACATTGCCGATATAGGAGATGGGTGTCGTAAGTTCTGTAAGTGTGCCGGTGTGATCCGATGTATCCCAACGCGAGGGACGGACCGGTTCTGGGTAGCGGTTAAAATCAATGCGGTAAGATTCAATCGCCGTTCCCAGGGAACGCATATCGCCTTTCGCTCGTGCAATCTTGGCTCGCGCCTGTGCGTTCATAAAATTGGGAACGGCAATCGCTGCCAAAACGCCAATAATAGCCACAACAATAAGCAATTCGATCAATGTAAAACCGGCTCTCCGCATTATGCACCTCTCGCAGATCCTCTACACGATTCTCAACCGCAAAATGCTCAATGTCAAGAACTCAATTAGATCACCCGTCTACTTCAATTTTCAAAAGACAGAAATTTGCAATCCCTGGGGCGCCCGGTCACAGGTGCCGGCAGGCTTCTTGCCTCCCGGGGTACCCGGACGTGCTTTCGTTATTCCACTTTCACCTTTCTACTCTCTACTTTCTCGCCGCCGAACGGCGGCGCGGGAGGGCGAATTCCGCCATGGGCGGAATGAGCCGTTGCCTGTTCTAAGCTAAATATGTATCTCTATGGGATGGTAAGAGGCGGAACCATGCTTTTTCCACCCCAAAAACTCCCCCGCTATCCACCAACTCCCTCAAATACCCACACCATGTCCTGAAAGGACATAAGGTTGAAGCCCCAGGCAAGCGTAGCGCAGCCTGGGGTTAAGAAACTAAAAAATTCCGGCCCTGTAAGGGCCGTAGAATCCTGTCACAACACAAAAAGAATTCTCTATTCATACCCCCTCCTTTTCGTGCTTTCGTGATTCTACTTTCTACTCTCGACTATCTACTCTCTATCACGGGCGTTTCAATGGCAAAAGATCAATCCGCCGGAATAAAATCTCCGCACCTTCCGACTGAATTTGAATCTTCCCTTTCCGGGGACGTACATCGAAACACTCGTTGACGGTTACTCCATTCAAAATGATCGTAATTTTGTCGCCCTCGACAATGCACTCCACACGGTTCCATTCTCCAACCGGCTTTTCGACATCCTCTTTACCGCGGAAATTAATCACATCTTCCCACCCCGGGTCACGCCCGTACCAATTGATCCGTCCCGCATAAATCGTCGCAGGTTTGCCGCCTTTTTTATAAACATTGCAGTTGCCCTGTTTTTCATCCGCCACCGGCGAGGTCAACGCATAGGCTTCGGATTGATCGCCCACAACCAAAAGATCCCCGGTTCCTCCTTCGATGATCTGGCACTCAATAGAAAACATCCACACTCCACCATAAGCGCCGTCTTCACCGACCGAATGCAAAAGGATTCCGCTGTCGCGCGCACGATCTACACGGGGAGGAAAAGTCGCGCCTCCCCAACGGAACTCGGCAACCAAATGATAATCGGAATACTCTTTTTCCGTGGTAATACAGCCGAACTCTTCACCGGAGATGCGCAATACACCATCCGATACCGTAAAGACGCCTTTGGGATCGTTGTTCTTGCCATTCTCATCTAAAAAACTGTAAAACCCATCCAGATTCTTCCCGTTAAAGAGTTGAATCGGCTTCTGGACAGCCCCGCCATCTTCGCAGACACCGGTGCCCGCAACTGCAAGAATCAACGCAATCAGAGTTCCGTATGAACAGAGTTTCATCAATCGGCTCCTGGCAATCGTCTTTATGATTGAACACAGGCAAAAAGTCTGCCCGGACATACTCTACTGTAGCAACACAACGCCGCTTTTTAACGCCCTAAATTATGGCAAAAATGCCATTTGATGCATCATTTTCGCCCCCAAATGCAAACACAAACTAACACACCGCACACAAAAACCTCATGCTCAGCCAAGACTACCCACCAAAGCTTATCCCTGAGTATGCTATGTTTATTGGTTTCATGCCCATGGAACTCCCCTTTATAAACAAGAATACTCACACATGCTGGCGGAGATTGTTTCGGAATGAATTGTAAGCAGATACTTTCTTTGACCTTTTATACATCAATAGCCCTATTGCTGATTTCAAACACAACCTCAGCCGCCGATTGGCCGATGTGGCGGTGCGACACGTCCCGCACGGCATGCTCAACTGAAGAACTCGCCCCCGAGCTTCATCTGCAATGGACCTTGGAACTCCCCGAGCCGAAATCATGCTGGCCGTTCACACAATATAAGCTCCTCTTTGACCTTTCCTATGAGCCGATTGTGATGGGAAATACGCTGTACATTCCCTCCATGGCCCGGGACAGTGTCAGCGCCTATGACATCCGCAATGGCGAATTGAAATGGCGGTTTTATGCCGATGGCCCCGTACGATTCGCGCCCGTAGGTTGGAATAAAAAGATTTATTTCGTATCCGATGATGGCTATCTCTATTGCCTGAATGCAGATAATGGCTCTTTGCTTTGGAAATTCCGTGGCGGCCCTTCTGACCGCAAAGTCCTGGGCAATGAACGGTTGGTGTCGATGTGGCCTGCACGTGGTGCACCTGTTATTTATGACGGCACCGTTTATTTCGCAGCCAGCATATGGCCGTTTATGGGCACATTCATTTATGCCATCGATGCCGAAACCGGCGATGTGGTCTGGTGCAACAGTGGCAGCGGTTCGGATTATATCCTTCAACCGCATAGCAGCCCCTCTTTTGCCGGCGTCGCTCCTCAGGGCTATCTCGTCGCGACCAAGGATAAAATCCTTGTCGCCGGAAGCCGCTCCGTCCCAGCCGCTTATGACCGTAAAACCGGCCAAACACTCTATTATCACGCCAATACCAAGTTCGGCGGTTATGGCGTATTCGCTTCTGAAAACGCCTTCTTTAATGGCGGCGTGATGTACAACTTGGTCGATGGCAATCCATTTGCCCGCAGTAATGCATGCCTCGTTTCCGGCAATTTAGCCATTTCCATGGAACCGGATGGCAGCATCCTTGCCGCCCCCATGGTGCCGGAGTGGCAGGAATACAAAGACAAACGCGGTGAAACCCAAAAAAGAGCCGTCTTCCCTCCGGTATGGCAAATTGGCAAAGACATCCCCAAACCAATCGAAAAGATTTTCATTCAATCCGGAAAACGCTTCTATGGTGGCGCACCGGGCATCGTCGCCGCAATGGAAATTCCCTCCGCAAACGGAGAACAGGCTACACAGCCTGAAAAACTCTTCTCGTGGAAAACAGAGATTGAAGGCCAACCCTGGAGCATGTTATCGGCCAATGGACGGTTGTTTGTCGTAACTCAAGAAGGCCGCATCTACTGCTTTGGCGAAAAACAAGTTCAACCTAAAATGCATCGTCTTATCCGTGTCGCACAGGCTTTCGGACAAGATGATAGTGATGCACAGCAATCGTGGACACAAAAAACTCACGAGATACTTGAAACCACCGGCATACGTGATGGCTATTGCCTTATCCTGGGAATCGGCTCGGGACGTTTGATTGAAGAACTCATCCGGCAAACCAATCTGCATGTAATCGGTCTCGATCCCGACACACGCAAGATCGATGCATTACGCCGCCGCTTCGATGAACGAGGCATTTACGGAGAGCGTATGGCACTGATCCCGGGCGACATCAACACCATCCCTTTGCCTCAATATGTCGCCAATTTGGTCCTCTCCGAAGACCTTCAGGCAAGCGGAATCGAGAATACGGCCCAATTCACCAAACGCGCATTTCATATTCTCCGGCCCTATGGCGGCACGGCCTGCTTTGAGTTGGATGACAACACAAAGACTCTCTTCACGGGTGCCGTTCAAGCCAATTCCCTGCCCCGCGCCGAAGTCACCGATAAAGGCGAATATACGTTGCTGGTACGCGAAGGTTCGCTGCCCGGTTCGGACGATTGGACACATCAATATGGAAACGTCGCCAATACCGTCTCCTCGGATGATGATCTCGTAAAACCTCCGCTTGGACTGTTGTGGTTCGGAGGCCCTTCCCATCTGGATGTACTCCCCAGGCATGGGCACGGACCGCCACAGCAAATCATGGATGGACGCCTCTTTATACAAGGCATCCAAGTCCTGAGCGCGCGCGATGTGTACACCGGACGTATTTTGTGGCGCAAAGAAATTCCCGAACTCAATACGTTCGAGATGTACTATAACGATTCATACAATCCGGACATCTATGATCTGAGCTACAATCAACGCCATATCCCCGGCGCAAACCAATACGGAACCAATTTCATCGTCACCAAAGACCTTATTTATCTTGTAATGAGCAAGGATTGCTTGCTTATCGATCCAACCAATGGCGAGACATTGGATAAATGGCAGTTGCCCGAACAACCCGAAATCGGAACCCCAAATTGGGGCTATATCGGTGTTTATGAAGACCTTTTGATCGCCTGTGCTGCGCCATTCCGGATTGAAGAAGATAAAGAACAACAAATCGTTCAGGCCAATAACCGTTTCGGGAAAGGCAGCCAATACTTGTTTGTTATGGATCGCCATACAGGTGATATTTTGTGGCAAAAAAAGGCCGCCTATAATTTCCGTCACAACACCATTGTGGCGGGTAATGGCAAGCTGTTTTGTATGGACAGCATGTCCATGCCCCGCATGGATATACTCAAACGCCGGGGATTAAAATTCGACAATAAAGCCACAATCCAAGCCTATGACATTCGTACCGGCGATCCCCTCTGGACAGTAGCTGAGAATGTCTTTGGAACTTGGTTGGCGTATTCTGTGGAGCATGACGCTTTATTGCAGGCCGGAAGTGATTCGGGTGACCGCGCCCGGGATGAAATCGGCAAGGGGATGACCGTCTATCGCGGCTCGAATGGCGATGTGCTGTGGCAAAACGATGAGGATTACAATGGACCTTGTATTCTCATTCACGGCCAAATCATCACCCAAACCGGGGGCAGTAACCAACACGCTCCTCCTGCCAAGGCCTTCGACTTGCTCACGGGCGAGCGAATTCTTGCTCATCACCCACTGACCGGTGATGAGAATCCTTGGGCCTGGGTTCGGTTCAAAGGTTGTAACACCGCCATTGGCAGCGATCATTTGCTAACCTTCCGTTCGGCATCGGCTGCTTTTGTAAATCTTTCGGAAAGCCAAGGCACAAAAACAATCGGAGGCTTCCGTTCCGGTTGCACATCAAATCTTGTCGCGGCGGATGGCGTGCTCAATGCGCCTGATTACACCCGCACCTGTACCTGCGCATATCAAAACCAGACGTCGCTGGCTCTCGTGCATATGCCGGCCGATGATCCGGACAGCCCGGCCATCGAGGAATGGAGTTTTGACTTTTTCCCGGGACCGGAAAAGCCTGTACCGGTCAAGCAGTTGGGAATTAATTTCGGCGCACCCGGAGACCGATACGATGATACGGGCACTTTTTGGTTGGAGTTTCCCAGTGTAGGTGGACCATCGCCGGATATCCCCGTCGATATCCATGCCGAAGAACCGAAATTGTTCCGCCAACACTCGTCAAAGATGATTATTGATCGCACTTCATCCGAGAATAACGTCCCGGCCTGGATCGCGGCATCCGGAATCGAAGGCGAATCGGTGATATCCATACACCCCTTCCTTCAGCCGGTCAGTCCTGATGCCAATCGCGATGTTCAGGGATTTGAACGTCATGCCGCAACCAAAGACTTAATTACCGGCGTCTCGACAGCCAAAGGACGGTTCGATTACACAAAAACCTACAGCCTAAAACTCTATTTCGCGGAAAAAGATGATCTAAAAACGGGCGACCGGATTTTCGACATCTATGTCCAAGGCAAGCCCGTTTTGAAGGATTTCGACATCGCAAAAGAGGCCGGTGGCGCCGGACGGCCCATTGCCGTCGATATCGGTTCGATTGGAGTCACAGAGAATATCGATATCGAATTGAAAGCCTCCGATCCCAATAGCCCGCACAAACCTCTGATTTGCGGAATCGAATTCCACTCCTTGGATTAGGCACGTTCTCTAAACCACCGGAATGCTTTCGTGATTCTACTCTCCCCTCTCTACTTTCTCCTTTCTCGCCGCCGTTGGCGGCGTGCAGGGTGCTGACCAAGAAATATCTACTAAATATGCTTTGAAATCGTGGGCCGTTAGGCTTCTTTGCAACGGGGGTACCACGGGCGGGAGGGCGAATTCCGCCTTGGGCGGAATGAGCCGCTTGTTTGCCATACGTACATATGTATCTCCCCATCCCCCAACTCCCTCCAACACCCACACCAAGCACCGTAGGTGCGTAGCAAGTGTAGCCCAGGCTAGAGCCCGAGCATGCCATCGGCAGGCGAAGGGCGTCAGCCTGGGTAAATGTCCCCCAAAAATCCTAAGCGCTGAAGGTGCGAGGCAAATCTCCTTTCTCCTCTCCACTTTCTCCTTTCTCGCCGCTGCCAGCGGCGTTCTGCAGGGTGCTGACCAAGAAATATCTAATAAATATGCTTTGAAATCGTGAGGCGTTAGCCGTCATGTCCTGCCCGGTCACGGGCCAACGGGGGTTCCCCGGCGTGGGCCGTTAGGTCCCGCCCTGGCGGGATACTGCCTGGCCACAGGTTTTCTGGAATGGGCTTTGAAACCACTTCAAATCTTTTGCAAAATGTGCATGCTTGGAAGAACAACTAAAATTGCAAAAGTGAAAAATGCGCCGGAGGATGATATGAACCGCAATAGAAGCACAAACCGCAGAAATTTCCTCGCCGCCTCGGCGGGCGTCTTGGCCGGTGAGCTGTTTACCGGCTGCGCTTCAAACAAGCCATTTTCCAATCCCAGAACTTCATCCACGCGGCAGCAAAAACGCCCGAATGTACTGCTGATTCTCGCCGATGATCTCGGTTATGGCGATTTGTGTTCGTTTGGCGCGCACGATATCCAATCGCCCAATATCGACCGTATTGCCGCCGAGGGGATGCGTTTTACGAACTTCTATGCCAACTGCCCGGTCTGCTCCCCCACACGCGCATCGCTGCTGAGCGGACGTTTTCCTGCGATGGTCGGCGTGCCCGGTGTGGTGCGTACATTTCCCCATCAGTCTTGGGGTCATTTGACTTCTGACAGCCTGCTTCTGCCGGAAATTCTGAAGAGAGCCGGATACCACACTTCTATCATCGGCAAATGGCACTTGGGATTAAACTCTCCAAACACACCCAATGAGCGCGGCTTCGATGTATTTCGCGGTTTTCTTGGAGACATGATGGATGACTACTACACCCATCGCCGCCATGATATCAACTATATGCGCACCAATTCCGAAACCATCGACCCCAAAGGCCATGCCACAGATTTATTCAGCGATTGGGCTTGCGATGAACTCAAACAAAGGTCCCCGGATCAACCCTTCTTCATGTACCTCGCCTACAATGCGCCCCACACACCGATACAACCGCCTGAGGAGTGGGTGGAGCGCGTAAAAAGCCGTCAACCCGGCATCGATCCCGAACGGGCAAAATTGGTTGCGTTAATTGAGCATATGGATGCAGGGATCGGTCTCGTGCTCGACACCCTGCGCGCCCAAGGTCTGGAAGAGAACACCATCGTCATCTTCACCAGCGATAATGGCGGTCTTGTGCGCGTCGGCGCAAATAATGGCGGCTTACGTGAAGGCAAAACCACTGTTTACGAGGGCGGCATCCGCGTGCCTATGGCTGCCTGTTGGCCAAACCGAATTCCCGCGGGAACCGCCTCAGACCGTGTTGCCTTAACCATGGATATGTTACCGACAATCTTAGAGGCCGCCGGAGTGGGTTTTTCACATGAAATCGATGGCAGTAGCATCTTGCCCACATTGTTGGGCAAATCACAGCCCGAAGAAAAACGCGATCTGTTTTGGAACTGGCTCGAAGGTGGCGGGCCCGAAGGTGGAGGAGCGACAGGTTGGACGACGGAAGCCATTCGCAGGGGCGATTGGAAACTGCTTAAACCCAAAGGCGGTTCCCTCGAACTCTATAATCTGCATGATGATCCCAAAGAGATGCGGGACCTTGCAAAGATCGAGACAGAGAAGTTCGAAGAATTACGCGATGCACTCAATACGCAACTAGAGAAATATCACCAGGTTCCATGGAAACCACCCGAACGAATCGCCCGGGGGCTTTGAGCACATTTTAATGATGGCAGGTTTCCGGATTTCACTGCTAGCGTTGAAATCAGGGCATGAAGGCTACATACGATCAATCAAAGCCTTGGCAAATTCTTTGGTGCCGCCTTTGCCACCGATATCCGGGGTAATTTCTTCCGGATTCCCTTCCGCCAGCACCTCATCGTATGCGGCTTTTATTCGCTCGGCGGCTTCGGTCTCACCCAAATGATTGAGCATCATCACTCCGCTCATAATAAGGGCTAGCGGATTCGCCAGATTCTGCCCGGCAATGTCCGGTGCGCTGCCGTGGACAGCCTCAAAAACCGCACAGCCGTCCCCGAAATTGGCCCCGGGTACAACACCCAATCCACCCACCAATCCCGCACAAAGATCACTGACAATATCCCCATAGAGATTCTCCATCAGCACGATATCGAAACGCGATGGATCTCGAACCAATTGCATACAGCCATTATCGATAATCAACTCATCATACTTTATCTTGCTTCCTTCTTCCTCATGGACACGCCGGGCGCACTCCAAAAACAGCCCATCCGATTTTTTCATAATGTTGGCTTTGTGGAAAACCGTTACACGTTCCCGCTCCCGTGTTTGTGCATAGTCGAATGCGAACCGCGCAATCCGCTCGCATCCTTTGCGTGTCGCCACTTTAATACTCTGGACCACGCCGCTTGTGATTTCATTCTCAATTCCCGAATACAACCCTTCTGTGTTTTCGCGAACCACAACCAAATCCACATTGTCGTATTTGGATTTGATCCCCGGCAGGGTTCGCACCGGACGAACTGCGGCGTAGAGATTCAGACGTTTACGCAGCCCCACATTGACGCTCGTAAAACCTTTCCCGATAGGCGTCGTAACCGGCCCCTTAAGCGCAACCCGGTGCGCTTCCACCACACGCACCGTCTCTTCAGGAAGAACTTCACCGTATTCCTCCAAGGCCGATGTTCCTGCTTTCAAAACCTGCCAGTTGATATCCACTCCGGATGCCGTCAACACATCTTGGGTGGCCTGAGCAACTTCCGGCCCAATACCGTCGCCGGGAATTAGGCAAATCGTATGAGACATAACCCTACCTCATGTAAATGATGGCTTTCGATAAATCCGTACAGCGGAATCCCATGTCCGAATCCGCAAATCCTCTCTTCGCGGCGGGCACTATAGCACCCTCAGCTTCAAACACTATCTCCCCTCCACTAGTCGACAATTCATGTAAACACATCCATGCTGAGCAGAAAGATGCACCCACCCCCCTGGCAGCAAGTAAAATTTACGCACTTTTCACAAACACTCCGTTTTTTTCAGCCGCTTGATAATTTGTAACCTACACATTTTATGCAGGTTACGCATCAATTCAAATTTTACCTCATTTAATCTCGCACCAAACATTGCTCAAGTAGGTAATAATGGTATATAATATTACTTAGGTGAGTAATGTTTCAGATCGGCATACTCACTCGGCTCTGTACCTCACCAGGACAAGCCATAGGAACCAGCAGCAAAATTGCCCGAAATTCAGATTTGGAGGGGCAAAATGAATCGAAACATCACCTTAAGACACGTCGCTCGGGTTGAAAGACAGAACAAAAACCTAAAAGCCTTAGCCGCAAGCACTCTTTTATTAGCCGCATTTCTACTCTTTTGGAGTAGTCAATCGGGTGCCTCAGGCGGCATTGCCAATCGTCTGCTTGGGATAGTTGAACTCGTAATCGCCGATCCGGCCTCCATTATTGTTATTGTGGCCTCGGTGGCCGCAACAGCCTTCCTGCTCAGTTTCGCTTGGAGAATCCGCAACCGGTTATCGGGGAAACCCGCTATCTCAACCCAGATTCGCACGGAGGCCGCGGCCCAGGCCACCGCAAAACTCAGACATGCCAAACAACTACTCGAAGAAGGCGACCATAACCTGGAAAAGGCCATTCGGTTGCGGGATGAGGTCCTTCAAAAGGATCTCCCCCCCGTGGGTCTCTATATCAAAGGCCAGGATCCCCGCAGCCTTTTGACCCAATTGAACAAACGTATCCAAGGGGCCAAATCCCGTAAGTTCGTTGATGCCGAAAATAAAAAACGCGCCGCTCAAAGAGAGGCGCTTGCCCGCATTTCAGATGTTCCCGGGCGGTCCCAATCCAAGATATATCCGGGAACACTCAATGGTGTTGTCAAACGTACTCGAGAGGCCGGTTCGAGAAAACTAGAGGAATTGATCCAAGTTCAAGTTCTGAATGAGTTGGAGAGATCAAGCGGCAGAACAGAGTCCGATATGCTCCGCAGCCTAAAACAACGCGCCCAGCTCTCCCGCCACCGCCAGCAAAAAGCCATGCTCCTGTGGGGGCTTGCCATCGTGGCATCAACCTGCCTGCTGGTTTGGTTCGTCGCCGGCTTTGAAGGTGGAGGCGGTTTTCATTCCTCCTTTTCCTTTTTACGATGAGTGGCTGGAATCACCTAAAATAGGGGTGTGTACATAGACAGTTATTCTCTTTATGGGATTACCCTGTCCCTCGGTCGGCCCTTATCTCGCTTCGCTCTTGTGTGCCCTTCACCGCTCACCCCATCCCTCAGCAACATTTTTTTGTCCTAAAAGCCCCATTTTTCCGATTTGCAAACTGCCCGATCTATGGTATATCCTAAAAGGAGTCAGCGAGTTATACGCGGTTGAAATGACGTCATGGAATTTGGCTCATGCCAAATGGGGATATTCTAGCGGTTTAGGTGTGGTGAGGCGCGAAATGTCCAAAAAAGAAAAAAAGAACGACAAGAACAACGAAAAGAACAATTCAAAAAAAGACGAAAAGAAAAAGAAACAAGATCCGGAAGCTGCAAAAGCAAAGTCTGAAAGCCAAAGCAAAGAGCCTCCTGGAGAAGCCCGAATTGGCGTAGATGCCCGGCCCAAACCGAAAAAAATCCCCAATAAGATTTATGAAGAAGAACTCGCCAAACTTCAGATCGAATTGGTGAAACTCCAGGAATGGATTAAAGAAAAAGGCCTCAAAGTTGTCGGCATCTTTGAGGGACGTGATGCGGCGGGAAAAGGAGGCGTAATCAAACGGATTACCCAAAGCCTGAATCCCCGCGTTTGCCGTGTCGTTGCTTTGGGCACTCCTACCGAACGTGAAAAATCGCAGTGGTATTTTCAGCGTTATGTACCGCATCTCCCCGCGGCCGGTGAGATGGTTCTGTTTGACCGCAGTTGGTATAACCGCGCCGGTGTCGAACGCGTTATGGGCTTTTGTACCGATGAAGAATACAAGGAGTTTCTGCGCTCCTGCCCTGAATTCGAACGGATGCTCGTACGTTCGGGAATTATTTTGATTAAATACTGGTTCTCCGTCAGTGATGAAGAACAGGAACGCCGGTTCCAGGCCAGGATTCATGATCCAACCAAACGTTGGAAGCTCAGTCCGATGGACTTGGAGTCACGTGCCCGTTGGGTCGAATACTCCAAAGCCAAGGATGATATGTTCTCGTATACGGATATCAAACAGGCTCCCTGGTATGTTGTCGAAGCGGATGTGAAAAAACGCGCACGGCTCAACTGCATCAAACATCTTCTAAGTTTGATTCCTTATGAAGATTTGACTCCGGAACCGATCCAGTTACCGGCACGCCAAAAGAGCAGCGGTTATATCCGCCCGCCGTTAACAGATCAGAATTTCGTCCCCGAAGTCTACTAGAAGTGTTTTCAAAACACTGCTGGAAACACAAAATCTACTTGAGTTCGTTTTCGCCTTCCCCCGTTATGTAAATATACGGGGGAAGTTGCAATTCTACCGTCCGCTATTTACCTTTCCAAGATAAACATGGTTCTCTTCCTGCCCGGGAGCGACCGTCTTAAAAATCAAGGGCAATGTCGCCGCGAGCCAAATCGACTATCGACACTCTGCTTTGCAGGGTGCTGATTAGGAATATCTAATAAATACGCTCCGAAATCGTGAGCCGGTAGGCGCGAGTCCACGGCGGTCACGCCGCGGGAGGGCGACGCTCCTGCGGAGCCGCTGTCTGCCATACGTACACACGTATCTCCCCATCCACCAACTCCCTCAAACAACCACACCAAACGCTGAAAGCGCGTAGCAAGTGTAGCCCAGGGCAGAGTTTGGTCGCCGAAGACGGACGAACGTCGCCCTGGGCTATGATCCCTAATATTCCGAAGCGCTGTAAGTGCGAGGCAATACATTAAACAAATCGCCCCGCAGGGTGCCGACCAACTACATCTCTAAACCACACTCCGAAATCGTGGGGTGTTAGGCATCATGTCCTGCCTGGTCACAGGCGGCGTTAGCCTTCTTGCCCACCGGGGTACCCGGGCGGCGGTCACGCCGCGTTAGCCTTCTTGGCCGCCGGGTTACAGCATCCACTCTAACTGTTGCTCGAGGTTCTGATGTAATTGATAGGTACGAATATGATCGTGGAGTTCCGGCCCGATGATTTCGATTTTGTTAAGGTCCGCCTGCCCCATACCGGCTGATGCGCAAAAATTAAGATAACCGACTTTCGAAAAGTCTACTCCCATCAATTCCACTCCCACACGGTCGGCGGCCAACCAATCCAAACCAACTAAGGCAATCCGGTGTTCGACCGGCTCACCGCTGACAGGACCGTTCCCTTCCAACCCGGTATGACCATCGATCACCGAAAGATCCGGGTGCAGACGGGAGGCAAGTGCGAAAAGATTATAATTCACACCCTTAAAACCGTCGCCATGTGTCAAATGTTTATCGGTTTTGGCTCCCGGCTTACCGTTACTCCAACGGAATCCGGGATCCTTAATCGGCGCGCCGACGACGATATTTTTAAGCGACAATGTTGCCACAACCCGGTCATGCGCTTTGGGCATCGCAGCGGAGATAATAAAATTATTGGGATCTAATAAAACACTCGACATCCGGCAAGGATGTGGGTGCATCCGCTTTTGATCGACACAATAAAGAATCTCATAATCCTGAGCATCCAAATCAACAAGCGTTGCCTTGTACTTTTCAGCGAGAGGGATGTATCCGAAGTTCTCATATCCCTCTATGGTTGGGGCATTCGCGGATGACTCAGCAATGATCACATCCTTTTGCCCGATAGAATGCAGAAATTCCAAGATACCTTCCAAACATCCCGCATGGGTGGAAGCCAATTGGTTTTCAGTGGAAACATTATTCGGCTTTATGACGACACGTTTGGAGCCGATGGCCTGTATGATCTCTTTTTCAAATGTCTTGAGACCGCGAAAAATATTATCCGTACGGTCGTCCCCTGTCGTTAATGCTACTCGTGAAGACACATCAGCAGCGGCCGCGCCGTATGCTCCTCCGGCAAAAAAGAACGAAGGCGATACAGCCAATGCCGCCCCGCCTGCAATAGAATTTCTCAGAAAACCTCTTCTCGAAACCGTATTCCGAACACTCATCGCAGTGCCCCTTCATCATCTCTGCTGCGGCATGCTCCCCAATCGAACTTAAACAATTATAGCCGAGACATATGATTTCGGCTACATGCAAAAATAACACAGCAGGATTTGTCAGAACTGGTTTCAAAACCCCAGACTATGATTGGTCGAGAGAGCAACTGTCTTAAAAATCAAGGGCAAAGTCACCACGAGCCGAATCGACTATCGACACTCTGCCTTGCAGGGTGCTGATCAGGAATATCTAATAAATACACCTCGAAATCGTGAGCCGGTAGGTCCCGCCATGGGCGGGATACTGCCCGGTCACGGGCGGGAGGGCGAATCTCCTGATGAGCCGCTGTTTCAGTACCTTTCGAATTAGGTTGCCAGAATCTTGGTACCCTGAAAGAGTTTTAAAACCACTTCTATTTTCCTGCCAATACTTCCTGCCACTTTATGCATTAATTAGATCGGATTTTTGCAGGTTTAGGATTTTGTCCCCACGGCTTTAAAAAAGGTATAACAAAAAACGCCTTCCGGATTTTCGGCGGTTTGATGCAATGCGCGCATTCCCCGTTCCCAACGTTCATCGTCGGTTAGGCCCATTTCAAATGCACGTTCTTTCACACCTTGAACCATGGCAATAATGGTCTTGATCGTAAAATAATCCACCCATTCCGGACGTCCGGCATCCGCATAAATAAATTGTGGTTCAACAGTAATCTTGTCAAATCCTGCCTTGTGCAGAAGCGGATAAAGACGGCGGCCGATCAGCGAATCTCCGCCAAGTTTTGCCTGCGCATCGATCAAACAACTCCACACATGCCAAGCCTCATCGCTCTTGGGATGAAAAAAGCACGAACCATGATCGCCTTCGATCACCGTGATCGTCCCGCCGGGTTTCAACAGCCTTTTAAGTTCCAATAATGCGCCATCCGGATCGCGAAGGTGCTCAAGAACGAAACAGACAAAAACATGATCGAATGACTGATCCTCAAATGGCGTCTGAAACACATTGGCCTGCAAAAACCGGGATTCAACACCCGCTTCGGTGGCCGCATTTCGCGCCCGAAGCAATGATTCCATCGACAAATCCAGAGAAAAGAGCTTCGCCCCCATGGCGCAACGGGCAACATGGGGTGTCTGTGCACCGACACCGCACCCCGCTTCGAGCACACGGGTCCCCTCTTGAAAATGAACATCTCGATAAAAAAGTCTGCTCAGGAGATAAGACTGGTCTTTCAGACGTTTCGCTTCATCAGGCGAATAACCATGTACGTATTCACTCATAGTTTCTGCGCTCAACGTATTTAGGATTGGAATTGCACTCAATGGGGGATGGCAGTCCACAGGAATGCCGGACGATTGACAATCCCCCCCGAACTGTAATTATGATGCCACATAAGGAACAGTGCAATCCCCGATTGGCTATTCCCTATTGAACGAAAGCCACAGCCTTGGCATTACGATGATGTCCAAACTTCCCACCATATCCATCGGTTCAAAAACCATCAGCCGTCTGATAATCGGCGGTAATCCTTTTAGCGGAAATTCTCACCAATGCCCCGAACGTGACCGGGAAATGATGGATTGGTACACAACCGCGCGTATCAAAAAAGATTTATCCGAAGCTGAAGCGTGCGGCATAAATACATTCTTGGGGCGCGGCGATAACCACATCCGCCGTATGCTTCATGAGTATTGGCAGGAAGGCGGAACCATTCAGTGGATTGCCCAAACCTGTCCCGAACGTGCCAGCCTGCATGGCAATATCGACTCGATAGCCGATTCAGGCGCAATACTCTGTTATCTTCATGGCGGCATGGCAGACCGTCTGGCTGCGGAGGGAAAAAAACAACAGTTGGCTGATGCCATCCAACACATCAAAGATCGGGGACTGGTGGCAGGCATCGCCGCACACGATCCGGAAACTCACCGCATTGCCCGCGATGAATTGGATGTGCAGTTCCATGCCGTCTGCTGCTACAATTTATCGGCGCATCCGGACACATTTCCTGAAGAAGACCGGTCGCAGGCATTCGGATTGATTCATGAATTACACGCCCCCGTCTTGTTGTACAAATTCATGGCCGCCGGTCGCTATGATCCTATGCGGGCTTTTGACGAAGCCTGTGGCGCGGTGCGTGATAGCGATGCGCTTGTCATCGGAGTTTGCACAAAAGACAATCCCAACATGATCCGCGAGAATATGGAACATGTGATCCGATGTTTTGCACCGGAATCTTAGAAGAAATTGAATAAGGAAAAAATTAATCACAATGATACACAGCCTGCAGCTGAAAAAACTAATATTCATCACGGCATTGCTTATCCTCCCCGGTTTGGGATTTTCTCTTTCTATCGGAGGACAATCGGGCTCTTTGGATGTTTCAACACTTGATGGGATTGAGCATTCCATCGAGAATTTTAGCGAACGCAAAGGCACCGCCATTGTTTTCTTATCGGCCCGCTGCACAGCCACAGACCGGGCGCTCGAAACGCTCATTCCGCTGCATGAATCTTTCCGCCACAAAGGTTTCTTATTTGTAGGGATTTGCTCGAATGGCAAAGAAAGCACACAAGAGCTAAAACACTACTGCCAAAGCATGGGAATCGTTTTCCCCGTGTATATAGATACTGATGGCAAAACCGCACGGCAGCTGGGAGCCACTGTCACGCCTGAAATTTTTATCCTCGATAAAGACGGCGTCCTGCAATTTCATGGCGGATTGATCGAGGCCGGAGAAACGCTTCAAGGCAGTGAAGAATTACAGATTGCTGTTTCGTCAATTGAAGAGGGAAAAGATATCCCCATTACTGAAACCGAAATACAGGGAACGCCGGTCTTTGAACCGGGGCCACAAAGGCCTGTCGTTGATCGTTACGAATCTATCGCCTTTTCTTCGGAATTAATCTTCGAAAAAATCCCCGGCGCGGCAGCTCACCACTGTTCAACTATTGCCGAATTAGAGAACGGTGACCTGCTCTGCGTTTGGTATGGCGGAAGTTATGAGTCTGCCGATGATCAAGTGTTATATAGCGCACGAAAAAAAGCGGGCGAGCACGTTTGGAGTGCCCCCCAAGTTCTCCTGCAAAATGGCATTCAACCGCCGGGCAATGCGGTTGTGTTCATCGATGGCAAACAACGTGTCTGGATCATATGGGGACGGATGGAGGATACACGGCCTTTACGGCGTGGGGGCGGCTGGAGCAATTGCCGCCTTATGGCGCGCGTGTCAAATGACCAGGGCTACACCTGGTCAAAAGATCGCCTAATGGATGAAAACCTCTACGCTTTGCCGCGCAATGCTCCGCTCTTCTTAAGCGATGGCCGCCTTATCGTGCCGCTCAGCGGACATGGCCAAGGAGAATCCGGCTCATTCTTCCTGGCGACAAATGATAATGGCGCAACATGGCAACGCTCATCCTTTTTCAAAGGTGGAAGTCAGCCCACATTCATCGAACGTAACGATGGTTCCTTATTGGCTTATATGCGCAATGATCCCCGGATTATGCAGGCCACTTCCGCTGATGGCGGTAAAACCTGGACTAATCCCGTTGAGACCGTATTAAGAAATCCCGGCGCGGGAATCGCCATGCGAAAACTCAGTAGCGGAAATAGCGTGATTGTTTTCAATGACTCCGAAACCGAACGCACTCCCTTGAGCATTGCCCGCTCTACAGATGATGGCCACACCTGGGAAGAACCCCTGCATCTTGAATCCAATCCCGGCGAGTATTCTTATCCTTGTGTGATTCAAGATTCGGCAGGCAAAATTCATATTACCTATACATACCGGCGGTATGCCATCAAACACGTTGAGATCAATGAGACCTGGTTAACTCACACCCAACGCCCCAACTGATGCCGCCTCTCCCGCCAAACCGCTTCTTGTTTAAAGCTAAACATGGTTCTCTACCGGCGGGATGAGCCGCTGTCTGCCATACGTACACATGTATCCCGCTATCCACCAACTCCCTCAAGCACCCATACCGGGGGTGTCCCAGAACCCGGATTCAGCTATTCTTGTTTTGTGATTTATTGCACGAGGTGTTTTGATGGCAAAGTTCCGTCGATATGAACCGAGTCAGGGCTTGCTGTTTCCTTCGCATCTGGAAGATTTCATTGAGCCTGGAGACATGGTTCGGGTGGTGAACCGTGTTATCGATTGTGTGGATGGTTCTCTTCTGGAGCGTGGTTTCGAGGATAAGCAAAGCGGCGGTGCGCCGGCCTATTCGCCGCGAATGATGTTAAAGCTTTTGATCTATGGCTATTGTTGCGGGATTCGTTCGTGCCGCCGGATCGCTCAAGCGGTACGCCGGGATGTCGGTTTTATGTGGCTGGCGGGCATGCAACGTCCGGATTTTCGGACCGTGAATCGTTTCCGGAGTGTGTATTTACGTAAGGTTTTGCCGGAGGTGTTTGCGCAGGTTGTGAAGTTGTTGGTGAAAGAGGGGTATGTTCGTTTTGAAGATGTTTTTGTGGATGGTTCGAAATTCGCTGCGGATGCAAACAAACACAAAATCGTCTGGTCAAAGAATGTGGAACGGTATGAAGAAGCGCTACGGGACCGTGTAACTCGTACGCTGAAGGAAATCGAGCGTTTAAACAAAGAAGAAGATACGGTGTACGGGGATGGGGATTTGCCGGAGCGCGGGGAATCACGTTCGTGGTCGAGCGATGATCTTCAGCGGAAAGCGGATGAAATCAACGAGCGGTTGCGGGAGCAGGTCCCCTCGAAAGAGGTGAGTGCGCAAAAAAAAGAGAGGCGTCAGCTGAAGGAAGACGCGGAGAAGTTGAAGCGGTATGAGGGACAGAAGAAAAAGTTGAACGGCCGCAGTTCGTTTTCCAAGACAGATCCGGATGCTACGGCGATGTACATGAAAAATGAGGAACTTCGCCCGGGCTACAATATGCAGATCATGGCCGAGAACGGTTTTGTGACCGGTGTTTCCGTTTCGCACCATGCCAACGATGGAACGGCGTTTCCGGGGTTTTTGGAAGAAAACCGTGCGTTGGGCTTGCCTCAGCCGGAACGGATTGTGGGCGATGCGGGCTATGGCCATGAACAAAACTATGTGTATTTGCAGAATCGGGGCATTGAGGGATATTTGAAATATCCGGCGTACCACAAGGAAAACAGCACCAGCGAAAAATACCGTTTTCATGCGTCACGTTTCACCTATGACGCCGACTCGAATTGTTTTCTTTGTCCGGCGGGCCGTAAACTGGAGTTCGTGGATGAAACCGGCGATCCGCGTGCGGGTGGTTATGTCAGTAAGATTCACCATTTCCGGAGTTCGAGTTGTAAATGGTGCCGGTACCGTAAGTCCTGTGCCCCCAAAGCCCCCCGGATGCTTCAAGTCAGTTTGCTTCTGAGGCAGTTTCAGAATGAAGCACGGGAGCGCCTGGATAGCGAGCAGGGCCGTGCGTTGCGGAAACGGCGGGGGCACGAGGTCGAAAGCGTCTTCGGAGATTGGAAACACAACCGGGGATTTACCCGCTTCCAAGTGCGGGGCTTGGCGAAAGTGAAAGCGGAGTCGTATCTGCAGGCGATCAGCCACAATATCCGGCGTTGGTTTTCAGTGGCCGGTTCAAAACCGGTTAAAGTTATCGCCTAAAAAGAGGAAGAAACGTATTTTTTCGCATATTCGGCACCTTATTCCTCCTGGATTACGAGTGTATGGATTAGAGTTTTATTCGCCCTGACCGCATCAACTAAACCACCCTCGCCTGAAGGCGAGGGGTTTGGAATACGGCTGAAGCCGTCTTAAGATTCTGTAATTCGAAAGTCGTCTTCCTTTTCGAGGTCTTGTTGCTCAATGTACGCTTTGATCACTTCGTCTGTCACATTGCCACTGCTCGCGGCAAAATACCCTCTTGCCCATAGATGTTGGCCCCAAAACTTCCGACGAATTTCGCTAAACTCTTGCTGGATTTTTCTCGAACTTTTCCCTTTTATGTATCCCATCAGTTTGCTCACGGACAGAAACGGAGGCATCGACACCAGCAGATGGACATGGTCTTTCGATACGTGGCCTTTGATGATTTCCACATCATTGGTTCGACAAATCTCACGGATCAGTTCACGCGTCCGTTTCGCTATATCACCACTCAGAACTTGCTTACGGTACTTCGTAACCCACACCACATGGATATGCAGACTATATTTGGCATGCGCGGATGTTTTGTACTCGCTCATTCTTCAAGTTTATCTGAAGACTTCGCCTGAAGGCGAGGGTTTTTCTCCCAGAGGGTGACAATAAAATCACAACCAATATTTCAACCTCCAAATCCCCACAATTAACAAAAACACCCCAAATTGCCTAAAATTCACGCCGGTTCCGGGACGCCCCCGTATTGCGCGATACCTTTCCTCGAATTCCCATATGATAAAGTTTTGATCCCGAAGCCCGTAAACACGCTTCGATATCCCGCAAACTTTCCCGGAATGTTAACTGTGCAAAGGCGAATTTGCTTCTCGGAATTGTCAAAAATCCTGTTTCGGCGGGTATTGATCTTCTAGAAAACCCGTAGTATCATTTTTTAGATCCAAATTTGACTTTCAGGAAAAAACGTTTTCAAGGTTGTCTCTCTTGGAAGAGAACCCAGGGCCTATCTGGGAAATTTCGGTTGAAAGGTCAATCAGTAATGAAACATCTAGATGTTAAAAGTATCATCATTGGAGCATTGTGCGCGGCGTTAGTGTTCGTATCATTGGGAGCTTCTAGTGATGGGAATCTGGAGCATTTAAGGGTTAAGTCCGTGACAATAGTCAATGATTCCGGTAAAAATGTAGTTAAATTAGCATACAATAAAGGTGGTAATGGTTTTTGTATATTGGGTACAAGTGATGGTGAGACTGGACTAATCAGTCTTGATAGTGAAAATGCATGGATTAATGTCCAAGGAACGAGTGGCCCAGGTTATTCTAAAAGACATCATTCTATTGGAATGGGCATAGCCACTATTCCAGGTACTAATGATACAGATGGGTTATTAAAAATAGGTAGTACACCTGTTGTGTATCTCAAAAAATCTTCGCCTTGGTGACAAAGTAACCGTACTGTCATCTTGGTTCCAAGTGTATACCCGCAAAGGCAGCAATATTAAATCGATTCTGGATTTGTCCGAAAAACGCGTATTTGTTCTGGAACGCTCAGTACAGGAGGAGGCCTTCACACAACTGGCCGACAGTTTCGGATTAAAAACCATTCTCATTACCCTGCCCGACTACAAAACGATGTTTGAACGGATCGCAAGAGACGGCAATAAAATACGCTTATCCCAAAACCTCCCTCCCCATCCACCCAACTCTGCAAACGTTTCGTGCCCTTCGTGCCCCTTTCGTGGTTTCGTGATTCAAATATATGGAGCCAATCGGTATGCAGGGTGCTGATTAGGAATATCTAATAAATACACCCTGAAATCGTAGGTCCTGCCTTGGCTGGATCCTGCCCGGTCACTCCGCGGGAGGGCGAGTCTCCTGACGAGCCGCTTCCTATTATAAGCTACACCTGTATCTCTTTCCGGGGTGGGGCGCAAGAGGTGGTAGTTTATTTTGCCTATCGCTAAAACTCCCCCGCTATCTACCAACTCCGCATACTTTTCGTGCCCTTCATGCCCTTTTCGTGCTTTCGTGATTCTACTCTCTATCGGGGGTACTCACGCCGCGGGGCCACCTTTAATCACTGCACTTTGCGCAAATTGCAATAAATCTTATGACGTTCCATATCCGGCCGTTTTCCACATTCTTCCCGTACCCATTTTTCTGCAATTTCTTCAAGAGGCGCGTTTTCAAGAGCCGCAACGGCCAAAATCGCCGCACCGAGACTGGTCGGTTCTTCGCATTGGATTGCCGCTACCGGAATCCCCAATACATCGGCCTTGATCTGAAGCCACAGTCGGCTTCGGGCCGCGCCGCCGATGGAGTGAATTATTTCCGGCTTCGGGCCACCTGTTAACAAATGCACTTGATGCTTAAGTGCAAAAGCCACCGCTTCCAGAATCGCTCGGACAGCATGTCCCCGCGTATGAATGTCTTTCATACCTACAAAGATATCCCCCAGGTGGGAGGTGGCCGGTTTCGGATGTACCCGAAGACCATCTGCGCCGGGGGCAATCTTCTCTGCTTCTCGATCTAATTCCTTAAAGGAGACGTCTTTATTCAAGCCGTTACGGTAGGCTTCGAGCAAGTTGGCGGATGTATCTCCAAAAACCATCTGATAATAAAGACCATCGCGAAATGATGGTCCCTGAAAGACACCGTGTCTATTTGAATCTCCGAATCCCTCTGCGCAACGTACCGTAGCAAGCACAGTTCCCGTCGTTTCCGATAATCCGCCGTCAGCGCAATTCCCCGCGCCTATTGCTCCCGCGTATTGATCCAGACATCCCAAAACGACTGCGCAGTTGTTCGGAACACTCAACCGTTGCGCCGTCTCATCTTTGATTTTCCCCAGCATAGAACCCGCCCGGGCGATGCTCGGGAGACAGCCGGAGGGGATTCGGAGATTACGGATTGGGTTTTCAAACCATTGCAAAGAATGGATATTTACCAAGCCGGTCAATCCGGCCGCCCCTCCTTCTGTGATGTGTTCACCCGTTAACCAAAGCGCCAAGTAATCCCCAAGTAGGCAGATCTTCACAGTTTTGCTCCAAAGATCCGAATGATTCTCTTGCAGCCATAGAATCTTGGCGGCCATAAATTCGTGAGACAATCCCGGTATGCCCGTCGTTGCCGCAAACGACGTATCGGCGCATAGCTCATTGAGTTGTGGCGCAAAGGCTTTTGCCCGGCCATCGGGCCATAAGAGAAATGGAGTCAGACAGCAGCCGCCCGTATCCAATAAGGCAAAGCTATTGGTTTGTGTTGCGAAACAGATCGCCGCAACATCATAGAGACCCGCTGTGCGCGATGCACTCAAGTCTTTTGTTAGTGAAATAATGGTTTCTTGAAAATCTTTTTCGCTGAGTTCCCAGAGCCCTGGTTGAGGATGGCTGATGGCTGGTGCCTTACGAGATACCGACAGCACGTCACCACTGACTGCATGAAAGAGGCACGCTTTAAAATAAGTCGTCCCTAAATCAAAAGTCAGTATCGTTTTCACATTGAAAGCTCAAAAAGCATAGATTAGATATCAGCGCCTGAGTTCCGAAGAACGGTCAATTGTTCAAGAGTCTTCTTGACCAAGAGCAAACCGCTGTCGGGGCTTTTGAAGAGCGCGTTCGATGCCTCATATCCGCCTTCTTGAACAGCTTCTTCTGTAACCAAATACCCCTGAAGTTCACCATTTGCCATACTGATGATATGGGCATTCGGGAACTGTTCACGGACTTTCAGCGCAAACTCGACAAAAACCTCACCCGGCCACCCGACCAGGAACCATTCGCCAACTTGCACAATTTGTATTTCCGCCGGAAGACAGTTCGCTGCCGCATCCTGGATACGGCCCATTTCCGCTGCCCGGGCCAGCACAAGTGTTTCTTCCGCGCCGAATACATCGCATTCGGCCGTGCGAACCTCGGCGCGTGGTGCTCCCGATTCTCCCAAGGATTTCAGCCGTCTTTGGGATGCTTCAAGATGGGCTTCCGCATCAGCGACACTCGGAAACTCCCGCAATGGAAGATCGGCTGCAATTTGTTTGCATTCCAGCCGCAAGGTAGGTCTGCATTCCACATCGGCGATGGCCTTTTCAATTTCGCGGCCCAAAAGCTCTCCCAATCGTTCGGCCTCTGCGAATGTGTTGGAACGTACCACGTGACGTGTGCTTTGGTTCCCGCATGCCCCCGTATGGTAAATAACCGGGCATTGGCGTGTTAACACGAACTTCTGAACATGCACCCGTGTCATGGCAGGAAAATCGCCGCTGATGAGACGCGAGTCTTCATGAAGCACGGTGGGATGCATACTGCACACCATCATTATGGCGATGCACCGATCATTTGTCGCATCCCGTACAACCAAGATTGGCACAGTCGGAATCGAGGGACCTGCGGGATCCCGGCGGTTTGTGCCGGTGCAGGAACCGTCCGCATAGGCGAGACCCGCTTTTGCCGGACGCGCCTTGTGGGCCGCTTCTTCAGCCGCCGATACGATGCCGTCTTCCAGGCGTTTCACATAGTCGGGATCGGGATCCGGAACCGCCTTATCTCCTTCATTGGAAAGACATTTCACGGTCAGCGGACCCGAGTGCGTATGTGTCGCAGTAACCATGATATTCCCGGCGGGAATCCCGGTTGAAGCACAAATCCGTTCGCGGATACGGGCGGTCATTGCCTTGCTGACATAAATCACATCGCAGGCCGCAAACAACAACTCGGTTGTTCCGTCTGAAAGATAGAGCGACGAAACAAGTAAAGGGTCATGCACACCTTGGCTCCATCGCTCCACATGCGGATACCCATACAAAAACTGTGGTTTCGATGGTGTAACGTCTGCAACGGCGGCCCCCGCCCGGAGACAGGCTGTAGTATTCATTGGCTCTATCCTCTTACGTACTCTATCCAAGGTAAGGTCTTGCGGCCAGTAACTTCTACACGAGTGTAAACTATCACAAAAACTGTAAAAGCAAACATCTGTTACGATTCCCCCAAAAATGCCTGTTTTAGTTGTCTCGAACTGCCTATTCTGCGCCTTGTGAAGAATCGTGCCGGGCTCTTCTGTTCTAAGGAATCCAATCTTGAAGATATCGCCATGATTCCGGGTGATTCACTCAGTTGTGTTCTTTCTGTTATCTACGATTTGCCCGATTCGAATGAATCTGTTTTATTGTGATTGTCAGGCGTTCGGTCGGAGCCTCCGAGCCCGGCTGGTTGCCTATCGATTGATGGTATGCTTACGCTAACAATTGGACCAAAAGGAGCCACCTAATGCCAACGTCAAACACGACTTTGCAGTGGGCGCGTGTTGATTTAAGCGATTGCCCGTTCATTTCGACACCTTTGCCCGGACCTCGTTCATTGGAACTGCATGGACGCTGCACACAATACTTTAAGGGGCTAAGTGGGCAGGTAAAACTTTTCCCGGTTGTCTTCGAATCAGGAGAGGGATGTGTCCTCAAAGATGTCGATGGCAACCGTTACATTGATTTCTCTTCCGGAATTTATGTCACCACGCTCGGTCACTGCCATCCTAAGATTACGGAGGCCGTTCAGCATTGGGCCGGCCGGCTGATGAACTGCCATGATTTCACCACACCGGTCAAAACCAAACTCGTGGAGAAACTCGCTGAGGTGCTTCCCGGCGATCTGAATGGTTTTCAATTTTACGATTCCGGGACAACGGCCGTCGAAGCCGGGATGCGCGTGTTGCGTGCCGCATCCGGCAAGAATGAAATGATCAGTTGCTTTTATGACTATCATGGCAAAACTTACGGTGCCGTTTCCTTAGGACAAATTCGCTCCTCGGTTTATGGCGCCGTTCGCTCACCGGGAATGCACATGGTACCCCGCCCGGATGTCTACCGTCCCTATTGGACTTCTGAGGATGGCTCAATCGATACCGATAAGTACATTGAGTTTTATGATGATTACATCGATAAGGCCACCGTCAACGATGTCGCCGGTTTTGTACTGGAGCCCATCCAAGGTTGGGGTGGTTCCGTAATACCTCCGGATGACTTCTTCCCCAAACTCCGCAAATACTGCGATGAAAAGGGCATCCTGCTAATGGCCGATGAAGTCCTCACCGGAATGGGCCGTACGGGACAATGGTTATGTCTCGATCATTGGGATGTTGTTCCCGATGTCGTCACTTTAGGCAAAGGCTTCGGCAATGGTTTCCCCGTAACCTGTGTCGCCGTCCGTGAGCCTTTTAAAGAATCTTTTGAATCCATCTCGGCCAGCAGCAGTTATGGCGGCAACCCCATGGCCTGCGCCGCCGCGTTAGCTTCGATTGAAGTTATTGAAGAAGACAATCTTCTCCAACACGCCCGCGATCTTGGTGAAATCGCCCAAAAACGTCTTCTGAAAATGAAAGAGGAACATTCCATCATCGGCAATGTTCGCGCCAAGGGTTGTTTGATGGGCATCGAGTTGGTAAAGGATCGCGGTACCAAAGAGCCTTTTAATAAAGCCGGACAACGGGTTTACCAAAAAGCGTTCGAGAAGGGATTGGCTTGGATTCCCGCCGGACACATTCTGCGCATGAGCCCTCCCATCGTGATGGATTCGGACACCATGCTCAAAGGTCTCGATATCATCGATGAAGCCATCGGTGAAACCGCCAAAGAACTCCAAGCGGCCTAATCGGACGTTTCAAGAACCGGAAGTTCATAACAAGTGCGACTTTGCTGTCTCAGGCCGGAGTTTGAATGCCCAAACCATTCACCCCCCGGCCTTCTAAGGACTGCACAAACTTGTCATATCTCAAACATGAATCTTGTTTTCGTGCCCTTCATGCCCCTTTCGTGTTTTCGTGATTCTACTTTCTCCTCTCCACTCTCTCCTCTCTCGCCAGGGAGGGGTTTCTTTCATACCAACCGAGTCTATTTAACTACGCATACTCCCTAATCCGTTCCAACAAACGTTCAAACTCTTTCTCAATATCTTGGGCCGCATCACGGGCGGCTGATATATTTCCTTCTTTTGCTGATGATTCAATGGCCAAAGCTGTTTCGGACAATGTGCGGGCGCACATGGTTAACGCCGAGCCTTTAAGGGCATGGGCGCAACGCACAATCTCGGCTGCATCGTCTCCCTCCATACTCCTTGAGAGTCTCTGTAACCGATCACGTGCATTGGCTTGAAAAGACTGAAGAATTTCCTGCAATAGGTCCTCATCCTGATCGCATTGAACCAACATCGCATCATGATCGAAAACATCGTCTCCGGATCCAAATGCGACATTGGAATGCTTCCGCGGTTTAGGTTTTATATGCGGGAAAAAACGTGCCAGCATGTCCGCCAAAGCCTCTTTATGAATTGGCTTGGTGATGTAATCGTCCATCCCGGCCGCAAGACATTGTTCTCTATCGCCTTTAAGAGCGTGGGCTGTGAGAGCGATGATTGGCGTGTGTGTGCCATCGCTTTCCAATTTGCGTATGGCTGCAGTTGTTTCATAGCCATCCATATGAGGCATTTGGCAATCCATCAGGATCAGGTCGTAGGTTTCCTTTTGCAATAAGTTCAGAGCCTCTTGACCATTCGATACCGCAGTCACATCAAGGCTTAATTTCTCCAACAACCGCACAGCCAATACGCGGTTGGCTGGATAGTCCTCTACAACCAAAATCCGGTGGACCTCATCGGCATGCCGTTCGGCGATGCTATGGCGGGTAACCAATGAGGGCTCTTCAGCAGCACGGTTGAATGTTGGCGCAAGAACCTCATTGAGACATTCGAATAATTGCAGCTGTACAACCGGCTTCGTGAGATAAGCGGCATAGCCGATCTTCTTCATCAAACCAGCATCGCCGCGCCGGCCTAAAGATGTCAGAAGCACGATTTTTGTATTTTCTAACACAGGATTGCCTTTTATTTTTCGGCCAAAGTCTTCCGCATCGGCCTCTAGAAAATAATCGTCGATAATAATGACATCAAATGGTTCATTCTTTTGCGCATATTCTTCGAGTTTGTCAAATGCTGTCTGTATTGACTGGGCAGCGTCCGTTTTACAATTAAAAGATGCAAGATGTCTGCATAGAGTATTTCGGTGGGCATCGTGATGCGCCACAGCCAAAATCAATTTCCCGCTGATTGCGGAGTGGCCATGCGCAGTTTCATAGGCCCCTTCGGGATGCTTCTCAAAAAGCCCTGTAAACCAAAATGTGGAACCTTTGCCTTCGCTGCTTTCCACTCCGATCTCGCCATTCATAAGTTCGATCAATTGTTTGGAAATTGCCAATCCCAATCCGGTCCCTCCAAAACGCCGGGTCATTGAAGCGTCAACTTGAGTGAAGGGATCGAAAAGAGTGTCTAGGCGGCTTTCAGGAATTCCAATTCCCGTATCTCTGATCGTAAACCTCAGGCAAACATGAGATTCGCTCTCTTCTTCGAGAATGACTTGAATAGAAACCTCACCTTGCTTTGTGAATTTAATGCCATTACCGACGATATTATTGAGCACCTGACGCAGTCGTCCGGGATCGCCTCGAAGGTGACGGGGGATATCAGGGGCCAAATCCAGCATTAATTCGAGACCTTTATGATGGGCTTTGGGCGCCAAAATGCTCAGCACGCTTTCTACGCAGTTCGTAATGTCAAAATCCAAAGTCTCGAACTCGAGTTTATGAGCCTCGATTTTCGAAAAGTCCAGAATGTCGCTTATTATTGTCAGGAGTGTATCGGAACTCTCTTTGATGGTTAGTGCAAAATCGTGTTGTTCATAGGTCAATTCCGTGTCCAAAAGCAAATCCGTCATCCCGATTACGCCGTTCAAGGGGGTACGAATCTCGTGACTCATATTGGCCAGAAATTGGCTTTTAGCGGCATCGGCATCTTTCGCGGCTGCCAAGGCATCCAGCAATTCTTTTTCGGCTCGCTTCCTCTCGGTTATATCTTGCAGAATTCCCAAAGAGCCAATCACTTCGCCGTCATCATTTCGAACCTGAATAGCCGCGTTTGCCAACCAACGTTCCTCTCCCGTGCGGGTATGGATTCGGTACTCCGCTTGCCAACTGATCCCCTCTTCGCTTCGTGCCTTTGTAATTGCCTCCTCAACCGAGTAATTCTTAGGCGAATTTGCCAGGACCGTCTCCTGTACCAATGAATCCCAGATGGCCGGTGTGAATTCCTCTGATGAATACCCCGTAAAGCATTCGATCCCGCGCCCAACGAATTGATAAGTATTTGCTAAGTAATCTTGATAGTATGGAACGGCCCCCACAACCTCAATCGCGTCTTGGTAAAGCTTCTGGCTCTTTTCTAATTCTGCCTGTGCACGTTTACGCTCGGTAATATCACGCACAATCGCCAGCAGACGTATTTTGCCCCCAATCCGGGCCTGTTTTAAATTGATTTCAACCCAGAAAAGGTGTCCTTTCTCATGTTTACATTGCCATTCAAATAACTGTGGGTGACCGGATGACGCTTGGTCGATCCATGCTGTGGCTTCCTGGTGTGTAAATGGATGTTGTCCCGAACTTAATGATTCAAGAGTCAGTTCCAGTGCCTCTGCACGCCTGTAGCCAAACATCTCACACATGGTGGCGTTGACGTCTATAAATCCCCCCGTCTCTTTGTCCAGGATTAAAAACGCCTCATTGGCCGCATTAAAAACCGCTCGAAAGTCCGCTTCCGATTCCGACCGCGCTGTCTCGGCTCCATGAAATTTGCGGATCGCACGATTGATCAATTCCGCCGTACACAGAACGGCAATAATGATCATGGTGAGGGTATTAAAAGAGCCAATCCGGTTCGAAGCCGTATGATATAAGACATAAGATGAAGTTGTCGTTAAAATGATAATTGAAACTAAGTAGATGCGGCGGGGAAAATGGAACGCGGCGTAGTAAATCGGAATTATCAGAAGAATAAGAAAGCCGGTCTGACCCGTTGGGCCGTATAAGTTATGGTGCCAAAAAATCATCCAACTCATAAATACGCAAAGAGCGGCATAGATGCTGAGAAACAGGAGTTGCTTTTTGCTATTCGTCGGGATATTTGTCATTTCAGATTAACTTCTAGAGCCAATCGGGGCGCGTTCCGACAACTCTCAATTAAGAGTAACACATGATTCCCAACTGCGTGCGCTTTGAAAAGGGATTTCTACCAAATTGCTGCCACAAAACTCAGAAAATTGATATCGGCCGGATGGCTGTTGCCCTCATCTTGTCTGTTGCCAAACCGCATGTGAATTCTTGACTACATATCTGGTTCACGAAAAATCTGCTCCCCGTTCCCCGTCGGGATAGAGAAAAAACCGTCTGGTGGGTGGCCCGTATTTATGAACTATATTGATAACTTTTTGGATGAATTTACTGCACGCTCAAAAATCTGCGGTATTCTCTATTTCAGAGGCTAATGAACGGCTCAAGAAAAGCACAATGGGAGTTCCTGATTCACACAGATTGTAGGAAGAATGATGTTGAACGTGATTATTGGACGGCTGGAACACTCATTACTTTTATGGATTTTATAAATAGTAATTGTTGACTTTATTTTGCTTTATTTATCTCTAGAGATTATTAGTGCGCTTGTGTTGTTATTAGGGAGAGTGTGGAAAGTGTGGTGGTGGAGGCCCGCCGAAGTTTTCATTGGTTGGACAGGCTTGGGTTGAGTCTAATGGACGATTGGGCTCAAGACCGGTTTGTCCTCTGGACGAATGGATAGAAAACGCTGGTTATTATGATTACTTCCTCTGTGCTTTTTGTAGGCACGCAGGTTGAAGGAGTGGAATAATGTTCGTTATTAAAAGTGTAAAGACTAAAATTCTGTCGTTGTGTATCAGTGCGGTCGTTCTTACAATTCTCGCTTTGCTTTGTATTGTTTCACTGCAAAAAAATGTCCTTCGAGATGATGTTAATGTCGAACTCGATGCACTTGGCCGTAATGAGACCCAAAAAATCGCACAAAGTGTCTATAAAATGTGCGAGGCGCAAAACGCCGTATTTGTTGAAGTATTAAGGACCAGTATGCAGTTGGCGAGCTCGTTATATGATGAAACAAGCGGAATCGCCTTCGCAGAAGGCACAACCACCTGGAATGGAATAGATCCCATTACCAATACGCCTCGCCAAATCTCCCTTCCTCAAATGTATTTGGATGGCGTTTTAATGACTCCCGCCACCAATGCCGATGAAACCACAAATGCATTCGCCGACCGTGTCGGACTGCTCAGTGGAGGCATCTGTTCCGTTTTTCAACGCATGAATTCCGCCGGCGATATGTTGCGTGTTTCCACCAATGTAAGGAATGCCGATGGCAGCCGCGCCATAGGAACATTCATATCCGCTACACAAGCCGATGGCTCTGCCAATCCCATTATCGGCGCCGTTTTGCGCGGACAGACTTTTGAAGGCCGTGCCAAAGTCCTCGGTACTTGGCATCTGGCTTCCTACAAACCGCTTTATGATCAAAATAAAAACGTCGTCGGCGTTTTGGCAATCGCAGTGAAGCAGAGCACATTCGAAAAACTCCGCCAATCGATTATGGATATCGTCGTCGGCCAGACCGGATATGTTTTTGTCGTGGGCGGCAAAGGCGATCAAAAGGGCGTCTATTTGATTTCAAAAGATGGCGAACGCGATGGCGAAAACATCTGGGAAGCTCAAGATGCCAATGGGAGCAAATTCATCCAGTCCGTTGTTGGCAAAGCGTTGAAAACCGAAAATGGTTCAGTCGATTTCGAAACCTATCCGTGGAAAAACACCGGTGAAACCATCGCCCGCAATAAGGTTGCTGCGGTGACCTATTTCGAGCCGTGGGACTGGGTAATTGGCTCCGGAACCTATGAAGATGATTTCCGCCAAGCGCAGGAACGTGTTTCTGCATCATTAAACCGAATGATGTTTTACACCCTAATCGGCGGCCTGATTTTATTCTTTGTCTTCGGTGCACTGGCGACTTTGGTCTCCAGCCGGATCGCGAATCCGTTGCGGCGGGCGACTCAGGTGGCTGAAGCCGTGGCCCAGGGGGATTTAACCCAGACACTCGATATCAAACAAGCTGATGAAGTCGGACAGTTGGCCATCGCATTGAATCTAATGGAAGACCGGCTGAATGAGCTAATCGGCAGCATTCAAGCCAGCGCGGTTCAGGTCAGCACGGCCAGTGAAGAACTCTCGTCTTCATCCCAAATTCTCTCCAGTGGCGCCACCGAACAAGCAGCCAGCCTGGAAGAAACTTCTGCATCCATTGAAGAACTGACCGCTTCGATTCAATCGAATTCCGAAAATGCCAATACCGCGACCAGAAGCGCGACGCAGTGTTCTGAAAAAGCCGAAAAGGGAGGACAATCCGTCTTGGCTACTGTCGACGCTATGAAACGTATCGCTGAGCAAATAACCGTGATCGATGACATCGCTGATCAAACCAATCTGCTCGCCCTCAATGCCGCCATTGAAGCCGCGCGGGCGGGTGAAATGGGCAAAGGTTTTGCCGTGGTCGCCGTCGAAGTACGGAAACTGGCTGAACGCAGCCAAAGTGCAGCCCAGGAAATCAGTGAACTGGCACGCAATAGCGTTAGCGGCGCTGAAGAGGCTGGACGTTTGATTCAAGAAGTTGTCCCTGAAATTCAAGATACAGCTTCGCTCGTACAAGAAATCAACTCGGCTTGTGAAGAACAGGCTGCCGGCGCATCGCAGATCAGCCAGGCGGTTACTCAACTCGACCAAGTTACGCAACAAAATGCCAGTACATCCGAAGAGAGTGCTGCGGCCAGTGAAGAACTCTCTGCACAAGCTCAGGCTATGCAGGAACAGGTTAGCATGTTCAAAATCCGCGCTGCCGTTGGCCACAATGGAAGACCCGCAAAGCCGGCAAGTCTTCATCATGACTTCCATGCACCGCACAAAATGTTGCCGGACAACACACACTTCGGACCGAATGATTCCATCGATCATATGGAATAAGCATACTGAAAACACCGCTTCAAACTGAAGCGGACACGGCGCGGCCTTGGGCGGCGCCACTCCTTCAATCGGTGGGTCGGCAAGAGCAGCTTCTGTTCTTGCCGGCTTTCCTTTTATGCCTCGAATTGTTTGTGCTCTATTTTATGCGCCCGGCGTATGTAATCGTTTTGACTTTTTTCTTCAACCATCGCCGGGTGCTTTGGGGAACCCCGCTATCTGTAACCAAATGATCGATATCCTTCCAGGAGGCGCATTTCACAAATGATGTCCGTTCGAATTTCGTATGGTCGATGGCGCAAATTGAATGTTGTGCGCAGGAAAGCATCAGTTGCACCACACGCGCAATATTGCCGTCTGAAGTATAAAGCCCTTCTTGGTTTACTCCATCAGCACCCACGATCGCAAGATCGACTCGGAATTCTTTAATGTTTTCTTCTGTCAGCCATCCGGTCAGGTCCGGATTCCCCTTGCGGGCCGTCCCTCCCAAAATCACCAGCTCCATATCCTCATTGGCATAAAGGACAGAGGCGATAGCCAACGAAGGCGTCAGCACGGTTAATCCTCTCATCCCCGATATCGCCTTGGCCACCTCCAGTGTTGTTGTTCCGGTGTCGAGCAGTATTTTCATCCCCGGTTCCAACATGGGAGCAATCTTTTCCGCAATGGCTTTCTTCTCGTTGGAGCACGTCTTTGCTTTTTCTTTAAATGCAAATTCAACTACTCCCATTTGGGACAGAACCGCGCCACCGTGCGTCCTCGTTAATTCGCCTTCTTGCTCCAATAAAAGCATGTCGCGGCGAATTGTCATCGGGCTTACCTCAAAATGGTCCGCAAGATTTAAAACCGTGACTTGGCCCTGAATTCGGATGATCTCGAGAATCTCTGCCTGGCGTGTGTTCATCGTCGCGTTACCTGATCTAAGAATTCCATTGCGGATAAAACGAACCATAGAGCCTTGTCACGGCGGGGGGAAGCCGCAATGACATCGCCCGCGTTATCCGCAGTCATGGAATGCCGCTCGGATTTGCCAATTTCGGGGACATTCAATCTCTGAATTCCTCTCTTGACAGATGGGCGCCGTAATGTTTTATTAGCACATAATCGAACATAAATGAACATTTAGGTGATCCCGGTGTCATTCTCCATTTTGCTATCGATATTGATGTATAATGCTCCGGGTGTTGAATTTGGCCGAACAAGGCATGGTTAGCGAAGCAGGGGACCGTATAAGCACAATTTGTGAGAAGGAGTCGCAAATGCCCAAAAAAGGATTCACCTTGATCGAATTGCTGATTGTCGTTGCCATTATCGGTATCTTGGCGGCGATTGCGGTGCCGAACTTCATCAACGCCCGTTTAAGAGCCCAAATCGCGCGTGTCACGGCGGAATTGAAATCCGTCAATGATGCTTACCTCATGTACTTCATGGATAACCATAAATGGCCTCCCCATTTGGATGGCGATGAGGCCCAGCACCGCTTTGTGACCACACCGATTGCCTATTTGTCAACATCTATCCTAGATCCGTTTCAAGTCGAAGGCACCACCGATGCCTCTACAATCGGTTGGTATAAAGGGCAATATCATGAAGAGCCGGCCAAACAGATGCTTTCGGAATACTTCGGCTCAGGGGATGCCGCCGGACGCCGCTATGGCCGCACTCATGCCCGCGCCGCCTTTTTCTGCCGTTCAGTGGGGCCGGACTTGGACCGTCTCCGTGAATACACCATCCCCTATGACATCAGTAATGGATTAGCGAGCCAAGGCACTTTGGATAAACCATTATACGCTCCCTACAACAGTGCCTATCCATTCTATACCGGCAATATCCCCACGAATTGAGTTGTCAGGTATTGAATTGTTATTTGCAGATTTAAACCTTGTTCTGTGTTTTTCGCAGAATGGCTTGAATGTATAAAATGAAGAGTGTTTTCTCTCCGAAACATAGCCATAAATCCGGTTTGTATGCCTCTCAGCCGTTCTCTATAATCACCTTTCATTCTATGGGAAAGGTATGAATATGACTTTAAAAACACTGCGAGTAGGTATGATCGGCCATGGATTTATGGGAAAAATGCACGGCCACGCTTACCGCTCATTGCCCTTTTATTACGATCCACCACCCGCAAAAATCGTGCTGGCCGGAGTAGCCACAAACACAGAGACCAGTTGGAAGCGCGCTGTCGAAGAATGGGAATACGAATTCGGGACTACTGATTACAGCGAAATCTGCACACGCGATGACATCGACATCGTCGACTGCTGTACTCCCAACTGCCACCACAAGGATGTCCTAATCTGTGCTTTGGAGCACGGCAAGCATGTGTATATGGACAAACCCTTAAGTTGCACGCTGGATGAAGCCAAAGAGATGTCGGCCTGCGCTCGTCAGCATCCGGGGCAAATCACTCAGATGGCGTTCCAATACCGTTTCATTCCCGCCATTTTACGGGCCAAGGAATTGATCGATAGCGGTGCCTTGGGGCAAATCTTTTCCGCACGTGTTTGTTATCTCCATGCCGGTTATGTTGATCCCAAACGCCCGTTTTCTTGGCGGCTGGATACAGCCATCAGCGGCAAAGGCGGCGCGCTCTTCGATTTAGGGGCGCATGTTGTCGATCTCACCCGCTATCTGTTGGGCGATATTACCGAAGTGTTCCACCTCGGCGAGACATTTGTGAAAGAGCGTCCGGCTGCGGATGATCCTTCCAAAAAAATCCCGGTTGAGGTTGATGATGTTTCGTTGCTTACGTTCCGTCTAAAGAATGGCGGCATCGGCACGCTTGAATCTTCCCGTTTTGCCACCGGCGTGCAGGACGAAGTCCGTTTTGAAGCGCATGGCAGCAAAGGGGCTATCCGTTTCAATCTCATGCAGCCCAATTATCTTGAGTTTTATGATGCCACCGCTCCTGGCGGCGCGTATGGTGGGAGAGCGTGGATTCAAAGCGATTGAATGTGTCGCCCGCTATCCGCAACCCGCAAAACTGCCCGGCCCCAAAAACACGGTTGGTTGGGAGCGGTTCCATGTTCATAGCATTTATAATTTCGTTACCCATGTGCTTGAGGGTACGCCTTCAAGCCCTGATATAGCCGAAGGCGCGCAAACACAAGCCGTGCTTGAGGCGGCTTTAGATTCCGGCGGCAAAGGCGAATGGACGCCTGTGGAGTCTCTTGCCTAAAGTTGGTTTCACAATCCCGGTCTATGTATAGCCGGGGGAGGGCGAATCTCCTGATGAGCCGCTGTTTTTACACTTTCTGCATCAGCTTGGTATGGCCCTGCTTTTTCGGAAAGGTGTTATAAGACTATTTTTAGGAATTTATCTGGAATTCTTTCAACTTGGAAAAATACGGAGGTTTAGGTGCAATGAAAACCGATGGCAAAAAAAGCGAGAACTGTTCGAGACGTGAATTTCTTGGTAAAAGCGGCGCCGCGTTGGCCGTAACCACGTTGGCCTCATCCGCTTCCCCGCTCGCCGCTTACAGTGCGCCTAAAAAGGTTCGTATAGGCGTTGTCGGTGGCGGTTTTGGCTGTGGATTCCAATGGCATGAGCATCCGGATTGTGTTGTCCAGGCCGTTGCGGATCTTCGTGAAGACCGCCGGGAACGTCTGGTCAAAACCTATAGCTGCAACAATGTCTATAACTCGCTCGCCGAGTTGGTCAAAGATAAGAATGTTGATGCCGTCGCTGTCTTTACCGATGCTCCGCTGCATGTCGAACATGCTGTGCAAGCCATGAAACATGGCAAGCATGTCATCAGCGCTGTCCCGGCTTGTTTTGCCACAGTCGAAGATGCCGAAAAACTCCATGCTGCGGTTAAAGAAACCGGCCAAACCTACATGCTGGCTGAAACCAGTTACTTTCAACAGAAAACCATTTCCGCCCGCAAGTTCTATGAAGAAGGCAAATTCGGAGAAATATTCTACTGCGAATCCGAATATCAACATGATGGTCTAGAGCGCATGTATTTTGAGAATGGCAAACGCACGTGGCGTTATGGCCTCGCGCCGATGCATTATCCCACCCATTGCACCGCTCACCTCATCAGTGTGACCGGTGAACGGCTCGTCAAAGTCGTATGCAATGGCTGGGGCGATGATAATCCCATCTTAAAAGACAATCCGTACAACAATCCCTTCTGGAATGGTTCCGCCATGTTCCGCACCGATAAGGGCCATGGATTCCGCGTCAATGTTTGGTGGAAAGGAGCGCACCGGGGCTGCGAGCGCGCACAATGGATTGGTACAGAAATGAGTTTTTATGACCGCCATCCCAATGGATTGGGCCCCGTCATCGTTCGTTCCAGTGAAAAACAAGAAAAAGATGATGCCGGATTCGTACGGAATTTGCCGCGATTCGAGCAATATGAGCAGCCGGAATGGTGGAAGACGGATATGTTGCCGGAACCTTTACGCCACGAGACCGGCCATGAAGGTTCTCATGCGTTTTTAACCAATGAGTTTGTCGAGGCTCTGGTTCAGGGACGGCGGCCGAAGGTCGATGTCTATGAAGCCTTGGCCTACACCGTTCCGGGAATCGTTGCGCATCAATCTGCATTGCGCGGCGGCGAAGAATTGGAAATCCCTCAGTTTGAACGCCCCGCTTGACCGCGGTTTGTTGAAAATCCAACTTCCCGGAATATGGAGGTCGAAACCTATGAAATTCGGGAAAATCGCATTTGTGATTGGTTACAGTATCGGCGCGATGGCTCTCGCCCGCCCGGGATTGGCCGCCGATACACCCCAGCAGGCTGAATTGCGCAGCGAAGTCGCCGCCAAAGGCTGGATTGCATACAGTGCCCGCTCCAAAAACGGATCTTGGGATCTTTTTGTATCTCGTCCCGATGGAACCTCTCGCCGTGTGTTGACCGATACTCCTGATTTTGAAGAGGCTGCGCCTCGCTGGTCCCTGGATGGCAGACAACTCCTTTATCGGCGTATCGCCAAAGGCACTGAGATCAATCATGACCTGTGGGGATTCCAAGGCCAACTCATTATTGCCAATGCCGATGGATCCGATCCCGTCATCATGGGCGATGACCAGCAGCTTCCATGGGCTTCTTGGTCGCCGGATGCAACACAACTGATTTGCCTGAATCGCAAAGGCATCGATATCGTCGATATTGCTACAAAGAACGTGATTCGTTCCATGCCCCGTAAAGGCATCTACCAACAGCTGTTTTGGTCCGCTGATGGCAAATGGTTGACCGGAACCGGAAATATCGCCGGAAAAAGTTGGAAAGTGGTCCGCATGAATGCCGAAACCGGAGAACTGAATCCGGTCGATGCCGGGCAAAGTTGCACGCCCGATTGGTGCTCCGATTCGAAACGCGTTATTTATTCTTCCCGCCCTCCCGAACAGAAGACCAACAAAGGGTACGGTTGGACCCAACTCTGGGTGGCCGATGGCGATGGTCAGAACGGGAGCCTGGTTTATGGTGAAGAGGGTGTCCATATCTACGGCGGTGCCATGTCCCCCGATGACCACTATGTGCTCTTTACAAAATGCACTGAGGATGGTGGCGGCGCTGAAAAAACAGGTGGCCCCATGTTTATCATGCGGTTTAACGATACTCCTGCCATAACCGGTGAAAGCGCCGAAATGCGTTCCATCCATCCCAATACCAAGGATGGCCCGGCAATCGAATTCGGCACGGGATGGGAGCCGTGTTGGACGTACGCTGAAATCCTGCAAGGGAGATAACTTGCTGATGTATAAAAATCTTGTTGTGTCTTACTTTCGGCCTGTGGCCATTCTATTGCTCTTGGGGGGATTGTGTCTCTCTTGTTCTAAAGAGTCCGGTCCGGTTGCGGATGGAAAATCCGCCACCACTGCGGGTGATGATCAAATCGCTTCCCAAGGCGCCTATGAAATCACCGCAAAACTATTGGAAATCCCCGGCGAGTTGCCCGATGATCCGCTTTATAATTACGCCTTTGTCTTTAAATACGAAATCGTCAACGTGATCCGGGGTGAACTCGATTCCAAAATCGTCTATATCGGCCACTATAAGCCGCTTGAACCCCGGGACACGGTTGCCGATGTAAGTTCGGGTGAAGTTGGCGGGAATCTAAAAGAGTTCCGTGCAGGCGATATCCATCACATGGCCCTTGAAGTCCCAATTGATGATTATTTTATGGGCGGGATTGTGAATCGTTATTTTGAAGAAAACACCGGACCGATTTATTGGGCTGTGTGGACCAACCGTGCGGCTGATTAACTCCCAATGATTTTTACTTCGCATATTTTCATTTTCTATTTTCTTCCATTTGTGCTGCTGGCCTATTATCTCTTACCGGCCAAGCGTAACCATTTTTTGCTTCTCGTCAGCTATGCCTTTTATGGCTGGTGGAATCCTTGGTTTGTGCTTCTGATGTTATTTGCCACGGCTGTGAATTACATCTGTGGCGGTTGGATCGCGCGCTGTCCCGATGATGGCCCCGGACGAAATGCCGCGCTGGTAATTTCCGTCGTGATCAGCCTCAGCACTTTGGGATTCTTCAAATATTTCATGTTCTTCCAATCGAATGTGAATGCTCTGCTGGCCTTTGCCGGACAAGAGGCCCTTCCGGTACTCCAAATCACACTGCCCATCGGAATTTCTTTCTACATCTTCCAAAGCATCAGCTATACCGTGGATGTATACCGCCGCGAATCGCCGCCTGTACGGTCGTTTTTCGATTTCGCCTGTTTCGTGGCGTTATTCCCCCAACTGATTGCCGGACCGATTGTACGTTACAACACAATCGCCGATCAGCTGGTCAGCCGGGATCATACCCTGGACAAATTCACAAGCGGCGTGGCTCTGTTCATACTTGGATTTGCCAAGAAACTCTTCCTCGCCAATATCATCGGCCAGGCTGCCGATACTGTTTTTGCCGCCGAATCTCCGGGAACGTTTGATGCCTGGTTTGGCGTTATCGCCTATGCCTTTCAAATTTATTATGATTTCTCCGCTTATTCCGATATGGCTATCGGATTGGGACGCATGTTCGGCTTTGAATTCCCCCGCAACTTCAATGCTCCCTATCATGCTGACAGCATCACCGATTTCTGGCGGCGTTGGCATATTTCCCTTTCGACTTTCTTGCGTGATTATTTGTACATCCCCCTGGGCGGCAACCGCTATGGCCCCGGCCGCACCTATATCAACTTAGCCCTGGTAATGCTTCTCGGCGGACTGTGGCATGGTGCCAGCTGGCTCTTTGTCATTTGGGGCGGTTATCACGGAACATTATTGGCCTTTGAACGTTGGCGCGGAAAAACCAGCGTATACAACCGTCTCCCACGGCCCGTACGTGTTGCTGCAACATTTGTTCTGGTTCTCTTTTCATGGGTTCTGTTCCGGGCCGGGACATTAGAGGCCGGGCTCAATTACTTCTCCGCCATGTTCGGCTTGAGCCATGCTGAGGGCGGAAGTCAACTCCTTAGCGCCGAAATTTATACCCATGGTAATTGGTTTATGATGGCCCTTTGTGCCGCACTGGCGTTTCAACGTGTCCAGGCATTCGATTGGGTTGAAAAATTATCTGCTTGGCGCGTGCTTCTCCTGTTGCTTGTTTTTTGTTTTTCGCTGGCGCTGTTGTTCGCTCAATCCTTTAATCCGTTTCTCTATTTTCAGTTTTAGGTATGAGGTAAGAAAATGATAAATGATAAGAAACATAAACTCTTCCTCATTGCCGGATTTTTATTGATTATTTTCGGTGTGGGCATCGTGCAGGCCGCCTTGGAAATGAGCGAGCGCGAACGGCCCCAGTTTTTGGACTTGTTTTTATATAAACCCACTGAGACAAATCTGAGAAGATTCGAAAGCCGTTTGGAAAAACTCAATTGGCTCTCCACGGCTGTTCAACCCTGGGTGCGCTATAGCATGTTTATTGCCTTGGGCGATGCCGGTGAAAAGGCCGTTCTGGGACGCGAGGGGTGGTTCTTCTACAAACCCGGTGTGCAATACTTGATTGAACCGCTTCCCAAAGTCACAGCGGATGATCCTCGCGGCGATCCGGTTCAGGCTATCGTCTCCTTCCGCGAACAACTCCTCCAACGCGGTATCCAATTATTGGTCATTCCCGCGCCCGGCAAAGCCAGCATCTACCCCCATCAATTAGCGGCGCGTGTTGAACCCAAAGACGAAACCGTCTCGATTCATACACAAAATCTAATTCGCCAACTCCGTGATAACGGAGTTGAAGTCCTTGATTTGTTCAGCCTTTATCGGGATAACCTTGTTCCTGAAGGGGAAGGAAATACCAATTTCTATCTGGCTCAAGATACCCACTGGTCTCCACAGGGAATGCGTCTTGCTGCCCAAAGCGCCGCCAGACGTTTGTTGGAGCTGGGCTGGATCGAACGCGGTGATATTCTTTATGACGAGCATCAAATCGAGCTGGAGCGTTATGGCGATGTTTTACGCATGATGGACATGCCCGGCTTGGAACATTCTTACAAACCCGAATCGGTTATGTCTTTGCAGGTTGTAAGGCGTGAGGGCGGGGAACTCTACAAAGATGATCCCGAGTCCCAGGTGCTTGTGTTGGGCGATAGTTTTCTGCGAATTTATGAACGCGATGAACCCAAATCGGGAGGTTTCACTGCCCACCTTGCCCGTGAATTACAGATGCCTGTCGCTTCCATTATCGGCGATGGCGGCGCTTCGACACTTGTTCGGCAGGAACTCAAACGTAAATCCCAGCTCCTGGCAAACAAAAAAGTTGTCGTTTGGGAATTCGTTGAAAGAGATATCCGCTTTGGCATGGAAGGCTGGCAGGATATCCCCCTTCCGTAATGGCTTTCCCTTTTGTGGATACGGATGGATAACACCCTCGTGCGCCCTTTGTGCTCTCCCCTGCTATTCTGCTAAACTCCAGTATAGAAGTGGTTTCAGAACACCGGCTCATAAATGGTCAGGGGAGCGACTCTCCTGATGAGCCGTTTTTAATACCAATTTGCCTTGCAGGGTGCTGATTAGGAATATCTAATAAACACACCCTGAAATCGTGGGCCGTTAGGTCCCGCCATGGGCGGGATCCTGCCCGGTCACGGGCGGGAGGGCGAATCTCCTGATGAGCCGCTGTTTTTGCACCTTCCGCATCAGCTTGGTATGGCCCTGATTTTTCGGAAAAGGTGTTTTGAAACCACTTCTAGAATTTTGGTACCTGGGGAGAGAGAGGCTCCTGACGAGCCGAAACTCATTCCCCGGAAATCATGATGAATCCCCCCAATGAGGAGACTTCGATGAAATCCTTATTACAGATTGGCTTTAATGGCAAACAAACGGGACGGCTGGTTTTAGTAGCCGCTTTTGTTTTATTGATTGCCGCATCCGGTTTTGCGGAGGAAAAAGAAATGGTGTTGCTTTGGGAAGATGGCGCCCCTGGTGCAATGGGGGATACTGACAAGGACATACCGGCCATTATTCTTTATCCGGCTGATCAAAACACTGCCAATGGCGCGGCCGTTGTTGTCTGCCCCGGTGGTGGTTATGGCGGCTTAGCCATGAATCATGAAGGCCATGATGTCGCCCGCTGGCTCAATTCGCATGGCATTTCCGCTTTTATCCTTCGTTACCGTGTTTCTCCTTATCGTCATCCTATTCCTCTGGGTGATGCCCAACGCGCCATACGTACTGTACGCAGCCGTGCGGATGAATGGGGCGTCGATCCGAGCCGAATTGGTATTCTTGGTTTCTCCGCCGGCGGCCATCTAACTTCTTCAGCCGCCACACATTTTGATCATGGCGATCCCAATGCTTCCGATCCTATCGAACATGCCAGTTGCAGACCCGATTTCGCCGTCTTGGTCTATCCTGTCATTACCCTGACCGATGAACGGTATACGCATGTCGGTTCACGCAACAATCTTTTGGGTAAGGATGCCGATCCCGAATTGATGAAGTTGATGTCGAATGAATTGCAGGTGACCAAAGATACCCCGCCCACGTTCCTTATGCACACCAGTAACGATACCGGTGTGCCTGCAGAGAACAGCATTCTCTTTTATTTGGCTTTACGTAAAGCCGGTGTGCCCGCTGAGATGCATATCTATGAGAAAGGCCAGCATGGTTTCGGGCTCGCTCCCAATGATCCCGAACTCTCCAATTGGCCGGACCGCTGCATTGCCTGGTTCCGTTTTCGTGGATTTTTAGGCGACTCGGGAGGGTAAGGCTCCCGCCGAACCATTTATTTCTATAAGCTAAACATGTATCTCTGTAGGGTGGGTGATTTCACCCACCATGAAGAAATCCTTATTTAAATAAATCGACGGGTGGGCGGCACAAAGGTCTGCGTATCCCATAAACTCCCTCGCCATCCAACCAACTCCGCAAATCTTTCGTGCCCTTCTATCCCATTTCGTGCTTTCGTGGTTCATATTGGAAAACTTGCGCTTACGGTAATAACTCCCCCGCTATCAACCAAATTTCTCAAACACCCACACCAAGCACCGTAGGTGCGCAATGCAATAGCCCAGGACAGAGTTTGGGCGTCGAAGACGGCCAAACGGCGGCCTGGTTCAACATCCCCCACAATTCCTAAGCGCTGTAAGCGCGCAAGAAAATACTTCTGTATCGCCGTGCAGGGTGCCGACCAACTTCATCCCTCACCCACACCCCGAAATCATGAGGCGTTAGCCTTCTTGCCCACCGGGGTACCCTGACGCTGTAAGTGCGAAGCAAATCTGCTTTCTACTCTCCACTCTCCACTCTCCACTCTCTCCTCTCTCGCCGCCAACAGCGGCGCGCAGGGTGCTGATCTACTAATTCCCTCACGCACCCTTCGAAATCGTGAGGCGTTAGCCTTCTTGCCTACCGGGGTACCCGGGCGTTAGTTGTCATGTCCTGCCCGGTCACGGGCCAACGGCGGTCACGCAGCGGGAGGGCGAATCCCGCCAGGGGCGGGATGAGCCGCTGTGTGTTTCAAGCCAAACTTGTATCTTTTATCGGGTGGCCCAGACACGCGTCAGCGCTTCTAGGTGCGCCAGCACAAGAGGCGGTATCAAAAATTGCTTATCGCATAAACTCCCCCGCCATCCTCCTAACTCTCTCCACCAAACACACCAAGCACTGTAAGCGCGTAGCAATTCCACTTTCTCCTCTCCACTTTCTCCTTTCTCGCCGCTGCCAGCGGCGTTCTGCAGGGTGCTGACCAAGAAATATCTAATAAATACACTTTGAAATCGTGAGGCGTTAGCCGTCATGTCCACGGCGGTCACGCCGCGTGAGGCGTTAGCCTTCTTGCCCACCGGGGTACCCTGACGCTGTAAGTGCGAAGCAAATCTGCTTTCTACTCTCCACTCTCCACTCTCTCCTCTCTCGCCGCCAACAGCGGCGCGCTGGGTGCTGATCTACTAATTCCCTCACGCACCCTTCGAAATCGTGGGCCGGTAGCTGTCTTGTCCTGCCCGGCCACGGGCTCCACTCTCTATTTGGGTGCGCGGGCCGCGCATATGCGCGCACCGGTTGCCTTAAATCCGGGTGCCGGCAGGCGTCGGGTCCACGGCGGTCACGCTGCGGGAGGGCGAATCCCGCCAGGGGCGGGATGAGCCGCTGTTTGCCATACGTACACATGTATCTCACCATCCACCACTCCCCTCAAACACCCACACCATGTCCTGAAAGAACACCAGGTTAAAGCCCCAGGCAAGCGTAGCGCAGCCTGGGGTCAAGAATAAAAAATAATCGGCCCTGTAAGGGCCGTAGAAATGAAACAACATTTGAAAAATCTTCTCCCCATCCACCCATCCCTGCAAAATCTTCGTGCCTTTCGTTCCCCCTTCGTGCTTTCGTGATTCTACTCTCTGCTCTCTCGCCGCCCACGGCGGCGTGCAGGGTGCTCCCCAACTAAATCCTATGTACACACTCCGAAATCGTGAGGCGTTAGCCATCTTGCCCACCGGGGTACCCGGGCGGGCGGCGGTAGCCGTCATGCCAACGGGGGTTCCCCGGCAACATCCCTATGGACTTGACTTTTGTCAGGCTAAGCTAAGTTTTTGTTGTATACTGTATTTAATCTCTAAGTTCACCCTGTGTGGGATACACATCGGATTGGCAAATGTTAACGACTCACATGCGAAAGATTGCTGCCTGGATACAGATCGCCGGCTACTCCGCGATTCTGCTGACGGCTTCTTTGCATAATCATGTCCAATCCCACAATCCAAACTGTACCGAATCAGGCGTCTGTGGCGCACATACCCAAGGCTTAACTGAATCGGATTCCGATTGCCACCTGAAGGCTAGTGATGCCGACTGTCCGATTTGCCACGTTTTAAACACATTCCATTCGAGTCCGGCCGATGTAGAACAAGTCGTACTCATACCGTTCTCGCTTGATTTCCCAACAGTTGCCGTAATCCAACCGGATACGATTTGCCGGGAAAATCCAAGGCAACGTGCTCCTCCGGTTCTTTTGTAGACCTCTCTAAAACGAAAACCGGTATTTCAAAAATGCAGTGGCGCAGCTCTGTTCATGCGCCGGATCTGTATCGATTGGTAGTACCAATAATTAATCATTGCCAATTATCTAAGGAGCACGCAGATGATTTATCAACATGCAAAGCCTGTTGTTTCACAATTATCTTTAATTCGAATTTCAACACTTCTTATTTTATTCACATTTACCCTCATTTCCGCCATTCCGGGATATGGGCAAACTTTATTTGAAGACCGGGGCCAGGAATCCGGACTTCAAGGTTCATTCGATCTTGTACAGTTCGGTACAGCCTGGGGAGATTATGATGGCGATGGTCTTGAGGACCTGTTTGTCGCCAACAATCCCGATAATCAACTCTTCCGTAACCTGGGTGACGGCACATTCGAAGATGTGAGTGCGCTGTCCGGAATCCAAGATGAGGATTTCAAAGCCGGCGGCGGTGCCTGGGGAGACTATGATGGTGATGGCGATCTCGATCTGTTTGTCTGCAACACAGCCGCCGTTGAGGCTTCAGAAAATGGAGATGGTGAACCTGAACCTGTTCCCAATCGGCTCTACCGTAACCAAGGCGGCGGTGTCTTCAGCGATGTAGCCGCCGAGGCGTTGGTTTCCGGTGAAATCGAAGGCGTAACCGGCGGTACGTTTAGTGCCGCTTGGGCCGATTACGATAACGATGGCGCGTTGGATATCATCGTGAGCAATCGCTATTTCGGCCCATTGCTTTACCGCAATCTCGGCAATGGAACCTTTACCTATGCCACCGAACAAGCGGGATTAGAGCATGAAGAGCATCATGAGGGCGAAGAGCACGAGGAAGAAGGCGAGCATGAGCATGAAGGTCATATTTCAAGCGCAGAACACGCCGTATGGTCGGACTTCGACAATGATGGCGATCTTGATCTGTATTTAAGCATCGCCATAGCCACGGAACACCATCATCATGATGAAGAAACTGAGTCCGTCAAATATAAAAAAGATCAAGAAGAAGCCTCGGAATCCGAGAATCTGTTCTTCTACAACAACGGTGATGGGACCTTCACCGATGGCACCGAAGACTGTGGAGCCGCCGATCCCAATCCTGCTGTCACCCACGCCGCCATCAGCGGAGATTACAACAACGATGGGCTTATGGATTTGTTCGTCTGCAATCTCGGTTCCGTAAATGAAGGTACCGCCGCGCCCTCACGCCTATTTAGGAATGATGGCGGAACATTCACCGATGTCACGGCCGAAGCCGGAATCGCGGATGATTTCTATGCATTAAGCGCTGCATGGGTGGATTTCAACAACGATGGATATCTGGATTTAAGTATTATCTATCACCCTTCGCATGATGATTACCCCGCCGGTGTTCTGTTTACGACTCCACATCCACTCTATCTCTCCAATGGAGATGGAACCTTTACCAATCTGAATGCCGAAAATCTGGATGCCATTGAAGTTACAGGCGTATCCGACATCTCGCATTTGTTCGGAATGGCCTGGGCCGATCCTGACCGCGATGGCGATATGGATTTTGTGGCTACGGAAAGCCACGGCGATGGCCCCTTACGTTTTTACACCAATCAAACCGCGGCCGAGGGCAATCATTGGCTGCAAGTCGAACTGCAATCGGATCCATCGAATGCCAATTGCGCAGGCGCGCGGATCACAGTGACCGCGAATGGGCAGAGCCAGATTCGTGATGCCGGCATGAGTTGGAGCGGTTTTGGAAGCCAATCCCAAACGGCCGAACACTTCGGACTTGGTGATGCCACATCCGCATCAGTCCAAGTTCGTTGGACCGATGGAACAGTAGAACTTTTTGACAATGTACAAGCGGACCAACGCCACCAACTTGTAAAAGGTGAAGGCCAAATCATTTCAGATGTTGAACATTGGGTGAATTTCTAAAGAAGACAGCCGGGTAAAATGAGGCGTCTTTTGCATTGCATTGCGCTAGCAGAAGACGCCTCTTCCGCTCGGAAGTTTATGACGGTGCGTTACAATGAATACGAATTATAAATTAAGAACAACCTTATGTTTGGGGTTTACTCTGATTGAGCTGCTCATTGTTGTGGCAATCATCGGAATTCTAGCGGCTATCGCCGTTCCGAATTTTCTACGCGCTCAGGTTTTGGCCAATATCTCACGCGTTCAAGCCGACCAGAAAAATCTGGCGGTTGCCATCTCTTCCTATCAAATCGACAAAAATCAGCCCCCGCACACAACCATCTATTCAGGTGACAAACAATATAATTTTGCGCATCAATACAACATTTTGACAACGCCGATAGCTTATTTGAATGCCATACCCACCGATCCATTTCCCCATCGGAGCGCACGCGAACTCGACCAAACGGTGGACTTCAAACATGTCGTACCCGGAGCCTACGCCTATGGTTATTTTCGCGCCGACAGGAGCGGCCCGGGCGGACGATACAATTTCGGCACACACAAATGGATGGTCACCTCCAGCGGTCCCGATGGTCTCTTGCAGTATTTTGCTTATTACCCGCAATCGGAAACCGAAGGCACAGAGCTATGTTCCGTATGCAATATCACAACACCCGGCGTGCTTCTGTTGGCTACCGTCTATGATTCAAGCAATGGCCTGCGCAGCTCAGGAGAAATCATCCGCTGGCATGGACACTAATCGCTGTTGCGGAATCAAATCACTTGGATACACGTCGCGGAATAGATGAAAATCCGCCTATTTCCCGGCATTCAAAATATTCTTGATGGGAACAAGCGTCGCCCGGCATTCGGCATTGGAACCATCGTAACTTGATTTGTGTTCGCCCGCCCAATAATGCACAATCAGAAGATTGTCGCCAAGCACGACTGCGCTGGGGTATCCGAAATCGCCGCTGACCGGAGAAGTCAGGATAAGTTGAGTTTCGGTGTTCCAGGTCTTGCCGCCATCGCGGGAAAGAATGCCCCGGATCTCTTTTTTCTCATCCCGTCGATTCCCAAAGATCATAAGAATTGTGTTTTGCCCCAAATCAATTAGGTCGGCGGGATGCTGACTTCTATCCGTAGCTTGCACCATATGGGTCCATGTACGCCCCGAATCGGTGCTGCGGTATAAATCGACAAATGCGCCATTGAGGTCGTCACGCGCCGCCGCCAGAAGGCTCCCATCAGCCAGCTGAATCAAACCGGTCTCATTATGCCCGGCAGCAATCAGGGATGGATCGCCCCAGGTGGCGCCCTCATCAGTGGAGCGAACCACATAGGCATAATCCCGAACAGACTCGCTCGGTTCCGGCATGTTCGGTACCGCGGATGCATGACGGCCATAAACATTTTGAAGATAGGAACCGTCCTGCAGACGGATAATCCTGCCAAAGGGCGAGGTGGATTCGTTATCTCCCAGCCACAGGTTTTTAAAGGCCGACCAGGTTAATCCCTCATCATCAGAATAAACCTGCATATCCCGAGCCAAGCCGAAGGTTGGCGTGTAAATGCCATCGCCCGTATAGCTGGCCTGATGATGAAAACCTAACAATATGCGTCCACTAGGAGTTACACCAAATGCCGGATTTCGGTCATCGGCGGAGGTATCGACCGCCGTCCGTTTCTTCTGCCACACCAAGCCATCATCGGAAAAGAACATATCAAGCCGTCCGCCAATGTTTATGTGCCCGCCGCCACCGCGTAATACAACCACAACCCCGCCATGCGGATTTTTGTCCATGACCGGAAAATATCCCTGACCGTTGCAGACAGTGGATGTCTGCAAACCGGGAGTCGCAGTTAAATCAATTGTTTGGCCGGGTTGTCCATATTGACCGATAACAACGAGCAATGCGGCAAGTAGGTGCATAGGCTTTCTCCCAATGTTGGTTTTTGAACTTCTGCTCCCAAACTAACACAGACCACCCAAGCGGGTATAGCCGATTGGAGTCCGGGGCTCCTAATGCAGCCATTGCACACCGGCTGCCCCAAAGAGAAAATCAGCCGCACCCCCTTGAGCGCGTGACGGGCGGCGCGATAATCCTTATCAAAGAATCAGTGACGCATTAAATTAACTTTAGCCTCAAATCGAGGCCCATTTTTCGGTCACTGTGGAGAGCGACCTTGTACGAAGGAATCACACAATTCTCATTTCCGACCACCGTCGTTTTCGGCCCCGGGTCAATCAAAAAATTGCCCGATTGCCTCAAAGACGTTGGTATCAAGAAGCCTTTGGTTGTAACCGACAGCGGTCTATTGGAGACGGATGCTTTTGCCCGTCTCAAGACCACACTCACTGAATCCGGACAGGATCACGCCTTATTTTCTGATGTCCATCCCAATCCATTAGAAGATGATGTCGAAAAAGGCGGCGCGTTGCTTAAGCAACAAAAATGCGATGGCATTATCGCCATTGGCGGCGGCAGCGCTTTGGATGCCGCAAAAGGTATCGCCGTGCGTGCCGCGCATGATGGTCCCTTTGCTTCATTCGATGCATTCAATGGCGGCGTCGCGCGCATTACCGGCCCCTTGGCTCCGATTATCGCCATCCCTACAACTTCGGGAACCGGAAGCGAAGTTGGACGGGCTGCTGTAATTACAATCCCCAGTTTGGACAAAAAGATTATTGTCTTTAGCCCCATGCTTCTTGCCAAACGGGTTATCGGCGATCCCGAATTGACTTTGGGACTTCCCCCGAAACTTACCGCCGCTACAGGCATGGATGCTTTCACCCATAATATCGAATCCCTGACCGCGCCGATCTTCCACCCCATCTGCGATGCAGTTGCGGTGGGCGGATTGGAATTATCCGTCAAATACTTAGAACGGGCCACCAAAGATGGTCAGGATTTAGAGGCACGTACGTACATGATGGTCGCGGCCATGATGGGCGCGATTGCCTTCCAAAAAGACCTGGGTGCGGCCCACTCCCTGGCGCATCCGCTATCCACCGCATTTGGCGTTCATCACGGATTAGCCAATGCCGTCTGCCTCCCTGCGGTCATGCGTTTCAACCGCGAAGTTGCCGCATCGGCCTATGCCCGTCTGGCGGGAATTTTCGGTGTTAACACATTTGAAATGGATACGCTCGAAGCCGCCGATAAGGCTGTCGCCGAAGTCAGCGCTTTGAATGAACGTTTGGGGATTCCGGCCCGCTTGCGCGATTGCGGTGTACCGGAAGATGCACTTGAGGCTCTCTCACAAAAAGCCTTTGAAGATCCTTGTCACGCCACAAATCCGCGTCCATGCACGCGGGAAGATTTACTTCGTCTCTATCAGGAAAGTTGGTAATCATGGAACGCTACGAATTATTAATTGATGGAAAATGGCAACCGGCAGTCTCCGGTGAAACGTTCACAACGTACAACCCGGCCAAAGGCGAAGCGATTGCTGAGATCGCCAAAGCCGGAACGGAAGATGTCGATTTGATCGCGAAAGCGGCCCGGAAGGCTTTTGATGAGGGACCATGGCCGCGCATGTTGGCTTCGGAACGTGCGCGGATTCTACATCGCCTGGCGGATTTGATCCGGGACAATTTAGAGGATGTCTCACGTCATGAATCGCTCGATGTCGGCAAACCGATTGCCGATTCGCGTGGTGAAGTTGGCGCAGGCGCATACTGCTTCGAATATTACGCGGGTGCGATCACCAAATATTTCGGTGAGACAATCCCTGTCAGCAACAAGGGCTTGGATTTCACATTGCGTGAACCGATTGGCGTTGTCGCGGCAATCGTTCCGTGGAATTTCCCCTTCCCCATGACCGCCTGGAAAGTCGCTCCGGCATTGGCCGCCGGTAACAGCGTAATCTTAAAACCGGCCAGTTACACACCGTTAAGCGCATTGGATTTGGGCCGCTTGGCGCTGGAAGCCGGCATCCCTGAAGGCGTCTTCAATGTCATCACCGGCCCCGGTTCCGCTGTCGGTTCGGCAATTGTCGCGCATCCCGCGGTCAATAAAATTTCCTTCACCGGCGAAACCACAACCGGCACACAGATCATGAAGATCGCCGCCGAGGATATCAAACGCGTTAGTTTGGAGCTGGGCGGAAAGTCTCCCAATGTCGTCTATGCCGATGCCGACGTCGAAAAAGCCGCTCGGTCATCGGTCTTGGCCGTATTCGGAAACTGCGGACAGGACTGCTGTGCGCGAAGCCGGGCGTTTGTCGAACAATCTGTCTATGACCAATTTGTGGAAGCCTTTATCGATCAAACCAAGAAAACAAAAATCGGCGATCCCCTGGATGACTCCACCGAAATCGGCCCCATGGTTTCGATGAAACAACGCGAGACCGTGTTGGGTTATATCGATATCGGTCGAAACGAAGGCGCTACGGTTGCCTATGGCGGAGAAATCTTGTCCGATGGCGAGTATGCCAAGGGCTCCTATATTCGTCCGGCGGTTTTAACCAATGCCACCAACAAAATGCGCACTTCCCAGGAGGAGATCTTCGGTCCGGTATTAAGTGTGATACCGTTCACAGATGAAGAAGCCATGATTCGCGAAGTGAATGATTGCCCTTATGGTCTCTCCGGCTCGATCTGGACCAACAACCTTAACCGCGCTTTGCGTACGGCAAAGGGTATCAAATCCGGCGTGATGAGTGTGAACACCAACAGCAGTGTTTATATCGAAGCGCCATTTGGCGGATTCAAGAAAAGCGGTTTGGGACGCGACCTGGGCATGCATGGTTTGAATAACTTCACTGAAGTCAAGAATGTATTTATCTATATGGGGTAATTCTTAATGGGCAAACTTCTACAACTAGAGACTCTGCAACGCTTAATTAAAGATGGGCGAATTGACACGGTCTTAGTTGTATTTCCCGACCATCTTGGCCGGCTAATCGGAAAACGGGTCACAGGCGTGTTTTTTCTCGAGGAGATCGTTCCATCTGGAATGCACGCCTGTGACTATTTACTTGCCGCCGATATGGAGATGGAACCTTTACCCGGCATGGAAATGACCAGCTGGGAAAAGGGATATGGCGATTTTCACGCGGTTGCGGATATGGACACCCTGCGTCTGATCCCTTGGCTTGAGGGAACAGCCTTAGTGATGAGCGATTTGGAATGGGGCCATAACTCCCCTGTTACTCAATCGCCGCGCGCCATTTTAAAAAGACAAATCGAACGAGCCCGCCAGGCGGGTATCATCTCCATGATGGGCTCCGAACTGGAGTTCTATCTGTTTGATGAAACGCAGGAGGAAATCTCCGGCCGGAATTTTTACGCTCCCAAACCCGCATCCGGATACATCATTGATTATCATATTTTGCAGACCTCGCGTGATGAGCCCATTATCCGCGAAATCCGCAATCAGATGTCGGCAGCCGGTATCCCCGTTGAGTTCAGTAAAGGCGAATGGGGCAAAGGCCAGCATGAAATCAATCTTGTGTATGCCGATACTCTGGAGATGGCCGACCGTCATGTAATCTATAAAAACGGCGTTAAAGAGATCGCCTCGGCCCAAAATCGTGCTGTCACCTTTATGGCCAAATATGATGAACGCGCAGCCGGATCCAGTTTCCACCTGCACACCAGTATTTTTGATAAAACCGGAAAACGAAATCTGTTCTGGGATAATAAAAAGAAAAAGGAAAGCGCCACATTCCGCCAATTTCTCGGCGGACTTCTGCATTATTGCCGTGAACTGTTTCTCCTTTTTGCGCCAACCGTGAATTCATACAAACGTTATCAAGCCGCCTCCTTTGCGCCGACACGAATCGCTTGGGCTTATGATAACCGTACAACAGGTTTTCGCGTTATCGGTAACGGGCAATCCTTCCGAATCGAAAACCGTATGCCCGGCGCGGATGCCAACCCTTATTTGGCGTTTGCGGCTACCTTGGCGGCGGGATTGGCGGGTATCGAAGAAGGATTAGACTGCGGCGATCCTTTTACGGGTGATGCCTATCGCTCACAGGACATCCCTCGTGTGCCCTCCAGCCTGCAACGCGCCACAGATTTATTCCGCGAAAGCCGGTTGGCGGAAAAAGCGTTTGGCGCTGATGTCGTGAAGCATTATGCCCGGATGGCCGAACTCGAACAAAAATCATTCGAAGCCTCCGTCACCGATTGGGAACGCCGCCGCTATTTCGAACGAATCTAAAATAGATCAAACACGTTTCGTGCCTTTCGTTCTTTTCGAACTCCTTTCGTGTTTTCGTTATTCAAATACATTAAATCGAATCGCCCTGCAGGGTGCTGACATGGCAATTCATTTGAATATACTCCGAAATCGTGGGCCGTTAGGCGTCGGGTCCACGGCGGTCACGCCGCGTGAGCCGTTAGGCGTCGGGTCCACGGCGGTCACGCCGCGTGGGCCGTTAGCCTTCTTGCCCACCGGGGTACCCGGGCGTGCCCTTCGTGCTTCCTTCGTGTCTTCATGATTCAGCTTAAAAGGCTGTGCCTACCATAAAACTTTCCCGCTATCCACTATCTCTCTCACTGGAACACACCAAGCACCGTAGGTGCGGCCAGGTAATAGCCCCGGTTTAGCCTGAGACGGTCGAAGACCGGCGAAGGCGTAAGCCGGGGGAGATATCCCTTTAAATTCCTAAGCACTGTAAGTGCGCAAGAAAAAATACTTTTGTATCGGCCCCGCAGGGTGCCTCCCAATTCTATCTCCCACACACACCTCGAAATCGTGAGCCGTTAGGCGTCGGGTCCACGGCGGTCACGCCGCGTGAGCCGTTAGGCGTCAGGTCCTACCCGGTCACGGGCGGGAGGACGAATCTCCTGATGAGCCGTTATCTATGCTAATTTCACACGTATCTCCCCATCCACTAACTCCCTCAAACTCTCACACCATGTCCTGAAAGGACATCAGGTTAAAGCCCCAGGCAAGCGTAGCGCAGCCTGGGGTCAGGAACCCAAAAACTCCCGGCCCTGTAAGGGCCGCAGAAATGAAACAAAATTTAGAAAGATTTCTCGAAAGAGGACTGTTCCCGCCCCGTTTACGGGGAGGGTTAGGGAGGGGTTTCTTTCAAACATTTCCTGTAAATTTACACTTGTATCTATGCCTCTACCATCTCCCTCAAACATTCCCCAACAACCTCTCCAACACTTCAATGCTATAAATCAATGCGCGGGGCAAATGAAATGGATCTTTGACCGGCAAAGCCACCACATCCGAAAACGGTGTCCCGTACCGGTCCAATTTCTGTGTCCATTCCCCATATTCACGATTCGGGTAATGCCGGAATGCATAATCGCGGACTTTTTCGTGCCAATCCAAAAATTCTTGATCGCCGCTACATTCGTATGCCAACAATGTCGCATAAAGCGCTTCCGTATGCGGCCACCAAAGTTTGATGTCGGGCTGACGCCATCCGACTTCATCCCGGCCATCCGCATCCACTGCCCAAGCAAGCCCGCCATATTCGGCATCCCATCCGGTCTCCAGATGCCGTTTAATCGCCGCCACAGCCCGATCCACGGTAGCCTGATCGTTCTTTTCCCGTCCGATATGAATCTGGAACCACATCGATTCAATTCCATGGCCGGGAATAACCACAGTCCCTTCGGGCGGCGGAATTTCTTTCCCATCCAAGGTCAACCATTCAATAACCAGCCCCCGCTCCTTACATAAAAATCGATCCATCACTTTATGATGATGCCGGTCCGCTGCTTCATGAACACATTGCTCGCCGCAAGTCAAAGCGAGTTCATGATGGGCCAATGAAAAAAGCATACTGATGCCATGATTCAGACGGCCTTCGGGAATCGGATACGGTTCCGCCGGTGGCGGCCCGCCCGCCGCAAAAACAGACTCGGCTGCGTTAAAAGTCCGTTTGGCAAGTTCCAATGCTTGCGGAAGGCCATCCGCCCGGAAGAATTCAACCAGGCCGTAAATTGCAAATCCATCCCCATAAATGCTTTCAAAACCTTTTTTGATATTCCCATCGCCATCCAAAAGCAACGGCCAGTGTCCATCCTCCAATGGACCGTGTTTTGTCTGAAAGTTATAGATACCCCGCGCTATTTGAAGCCACTCTTCCCGTGGCTCAATGGCATTATAGAGTTTGGAAAACACCCACAATGCCCGCCACTGCGACCAATTCCAACGATCCCGGCTGACAACTTCACCGTTATCTTGAATACAGGTATTGATCCCCCCGTTAGGATCGATGGCGTATTTTGTCCAGAACGGGATCACATCTTCCAACAATGTGCGTCGATAGAGTCCAAGCAGTTCATGAAAATCAATAGGCTTGCCATTCATCGTTAAACAGATTCGTCCTGTTCTTTGATTTTTATAAACTCAATTATTTTAGCATCCCCCCTCACCCATTCACTTACCAAATCGATCGAAGACGTCTTCTACCACTTATAATCCGCGTCCGGATCGCCTGGCACCCAGGTCATAAGAATTCCCGGACTCATCAATCCGTTGCTGCTATCGTAGGTGTAATTATATTTTGAGGTCCATGCGCCCCCGCCTCCTAAAAATTGTGTAGGACCGGCGCTACCCACCCATCCCGCGAGACCAACATACAAACGCCGTAAATTCATATTAAATTCCCCGCTTCCATAGGGCTTAATCGGCTCCCAATGAATTGAACCGTGATAGTATTGGTCGGCTTCTTTTGTAACCATATTTGAGGAAAAGGCATCCAAGGGCCAAATCGTCATATAGGCCATAGGCGTCGTTAATGGAGCGTTTTGGTTCGGTTCGTGGCTGTGTATATGAAATGTATTGTGATCAAGACGGTAAAGCATCATGGCGTTATGCATAGCATGATGGTCCGCCTGCATGCGCGACACTTTGGCCCGGATTTGTGCATTAAGAAAATTGGGTACGGCAATCGCGGCCAAGATACCGATAATGGCAACCACGATTAATAGTTCGATCAGCGTAAATCCTAGTCTTCTGTGTAAATCTTTGTTCATGGCGGTCCCCAAATTAGATCCTTCCACAATCACAACATTCAGATGCGAATTCCATGCTTATACGCCAAATATATCTTTTCCATAGTACCAATACAATTATGAATATGTATTGTCTAAATTATCCGCCCATACCAAACACCCGATATACGTAGGAAAATCTCCTCGTCCCACTTTCTGTCTTTTCCGATCACTTCTCCTGCAACTTCTCCAAAATCCAACGGCAATTGATTGCTTTTTCCATCAAATCAACTGGAATATAAAAATAATGGTTCGATGCCTCAAATCCGATGCATGAATCCTCGCAACACAATGCAAACTCTTCCCGCGCCAACTCAATCTCCGACTCCGCTGCCGCGCGCATAATGCCGGCTAATTCTCTTTTGCGTTCCTCCGATGGAGGTGTCTCTTTACTTATAATTTCGTTTCTCGCCTGGGTAAAACGTGTTTGGTTCGCAACCGAGGCAAAATGGCAATACGCGGCGCGGGCGTACCGAAGCTGGGCTTGTACACGCTCGGTATGCTCCGGTGGTGCACTTTTGACAGCACGCTGCAAATGATCCAACCCGGCCTTCCATCCGTTTGCCACTTTTGAAAATTGCTTTTCGAATACATCGGCGGGATACGGACCACACCACCCCTTAACATCATCGTATGGAATCCCCACCATTGTCGCGCCGTAATGCGTTGGTTCCCAATACAGGGGATTGGCCGGACCGACCTGCACCGGACACCGGTAGACGACCCCGCCATCGTAAGGATATTCGCGGAATGCCTCACTAAAGGCCGTCCAGGCCTTACGTGCTTCAATAGCTCCATCTGTTCCAAAATCACGTTGCGCGATGAATTCCAAAGCCTCATCACGGCTCGGGACCGGCTCTTGATCGAATGCGGCGGCGACCTCCAGGTTCGGCGAGGGATAGCCTCCCAAAGTCCAGCTTAACTGAAGCCCATTTACATCGGTCGAAAGCAGATTCTCACAATGCTCGGCAACAAGATCCAAAACCGGAAGATACGGAATCGATGACAGCTCCCATGTATTGTTCAGTTGAACTTTTGCAAGTGTTAACAGTCCGTTTTCTTTTGCGGTTTTCCAATGCTTAGTTGCCCTGGGGCCGGGACCGACTACTGATATCGAATATTCACCCACCCGGTTGGGAACACCTCCACGCTCGATAGCCTTCGACCATTCGCTAACCGACATCAGATAGACCGATTTAGGCAACAATGCAATCGCCTGTTGAGCCCAATCGTCACGCCATCCCCAATCCCAACAAATCACCTTGGCATCGGGATTGCCACGGTGCACGCCACGTTCAATCGTCGCATTGACTTCAGCGATAATTTCCGCCGGATTCCGTGATTGGCAATGCGGACAGTCCCCTTGCCTGCCATGCGAAGCACAGTTGGTTAAATTCTCGGAGCCGGTAATTGTAAATACCCCCGCCAATCCCGGCACCTGCTCGAATACATATGCCAAACTCTCTTCAATCCAAGCCCGGACCTGTGGCGATGATGTGCACATCGCGCTGAATTCCCCTTCACGAACCCCCTGCATATCTTTCCGTGCCGCGTTTTTTGCAAAAAAATCGTCGCGCATCGCCCTCGGTTCATTCATATACAAATAAATCCCGATGCCGTAACGTTGGGCGCGTTCGGCAAACTTTCGCAGATTCTTCAGACGAGTTTCGTGCCCTTCGCCGAATTCCGGAAATTGGGAGCTGGGTGCCAACTGACGCAGCACGGTATGCATCCATACTCCATCCACACCCAGTTCTGAAAGCTTTTGCAAAAGCCCTTCTGGATAAGGATCGAGTTCCGGATTCATCAGCGGATCCCCATACAGGGCAAAATATGAATAGATGTACCGTGGCGAGAAACGGGATTTCTTTTTCCCGCTGTGTAATGGCGCTGATGGATTGGTATTGACCTGGCTGAGCCTGCGCACAAATTCAAAACGCGGTTCCGAGGGCTTTTCCAATTCCTTGCCGAATGTTTCCTTGACAATCTTCTTGATCTCGGAGCAACGCGCCTTCACGGCTTCATCCGGTTCCGCATAGTTCAAGGCTTTGCATTGCGGCTTAAGCGATCCCAGTTTGACATAAAGAAAATCATCTTCACGAAGTGTGAGCGCAAGTTCCTCCGCGCTCATATCCAAAAGCGTCAAAAGTTGTTCGTAGGGCAAAAGATGCCAGTTGCGGCGGATGATCGTGATTGTAATACGCGAACGGTCTTGCGGTGCGATGGGCTCCTGGGGAGGAAGACCCATCGATTCGGCCATCGCTTTGACATTGTCCGGTGTCGTCTCCAGGACTTCCGCCAGACGGGATGCTTCCACAATCGGCCAGTTACGCCATATAAAAGCATGAGCCCGATCCGGGAAATAATCGATAGACAGCGCTTCGGGGGCGCTGCCTACGGGCAGGATATCGTCCGCTGAAACTGTGCATACACCAAGCATGATCAATATTACCGCAAGTTTTTGACTGTTCATTTTCACTCCGGTCTTCTTCGCACTCAAGCGTCAGGATGTTGCAAAGCAGGAAAAGAATAGCATAAATCCTGCCTCGAAGTTGCTGTGCCAACCTGTATGACGCCCTAAAAGAAAATGGAAAAAGGCTGTATAAGTTGCCTCCCATTCGTGGTAGCGTACTATCTTGGCCGCACAATAAAGACCGGCCTGCTGATAAAAGGAAATGAGAGGAGATCGGTCATGAGTCTTGATAATGTTTCCCGCCGCCGTTTTATGGAAACAAGCGCCGCCGGGGCTTCCGCATTGGCGATGGGCATGAGTTCCGCACAAAAAGCATGGAGCGCAAATGACAAGGTGGTCCTGGGGATTATCGGGACAGGGGGACGTGGACGGCAGTTGCTGAAAACCTTGGATGTCGTGCCCGGCGTTCAGGTTGCGGCCGTTTGCGACTTAATTCAGGAACGCGCCGAAAAGGCCAAAGCCATCTGCCAGGAGTATGGCTCAGATCCGAAAATCTACCTCGAATTCCGCGATATGCTCGAAAAAGAAAAACTCGATGGCTGTATTGTCGCGACTGAAGAATACAATCATGCAAAATGCGCTATTCCGGTTTTGGGATCGGGAATTCACTGCTTTAGCGAAAAACCCGTCGATGTAACCATCGAAAAAGTCGAGAAAGTCATTTTGGCCGCAAGGCAGGCCAAAGGTTTTTATCAAGTTGGATTCCAACGCCGTTATGCTCCCAATTTCCAAGAAGGCGTCCGACGTTTGCATTCCGGTGAGATGGGTAAAATTACCTTCCTCGAAGGTTGTTGGCATTTCACATGGAGCCTTGGCGGACGTGCGTTGGATATGAACAAAAGCGGAAGTTGGCTCTTGGCGCAGGCTTGTCATCATCTGGATGTCTTCTCATGGGTTATGCGGGATCGCCCGCCGTTGCGGTGCGCGGCCATGGGCTTTCCAACCGCTCAGGTCGATAATCCCCCGCTTGAACGCTCAGAGGATCACAGCGGCGTTCTTTTCCAATTCCCCGATAATGTGAACTGCGCCTATACCCATCTCATGTATTGCTGTGAAGCCTTTAGTGATGAGAAACTCTGGGCTCATGCTGAAAAGGGCGGCATCGACTTACGCCAGGCCATGAAATACCCACGGCCCAACATGGGCGAACCGGAAAAGATTGAAGAGCCCAGCCCCGATTATGATTTCGGTACAGCCTATGAATTGCGTGGATTTGTGGATCAAATTCGCGAAAACAGAAAACCGCTGAGCAATGAAGACACTGCGGGTATCTCAACCTTAATCGGTATTATGGCCCGCAAAGCGATGTATGATGCCAACCGACGTGTTTTCGAACCGAAAATCGTCACTTGGCAGGACCTCGGCGTCGACCATCTCTGGAAATTCTGACAGGCAGAACAGATAAGCAAATTCGTATCGACCACTCCCTCCCCGGTTCACGCCGGGGAGGGACATTGTTTGCTATACATACACACGGTTCTCTCTGCCTACCTACTTCCTCCTCTCGACTATCCACTTTCTATCGGGGGTGCGCGAGCCGCGCGTATGCGCGCACCGGTTGCCTTAAATCCGGGTGCCGGCAGACGTCATGTCCTGCCCGGTCACGGGCCGGGAGCGAATCTCCTGAGATTGTCTCAAAACTTAAAATACAAACCATGAAACGGTCGATTCTGCATTTCATTGCGGCCTTTTTTGTCCAAATTGGCCTATCCGTGACTGCCGGTACCGACTTTTGAGACAATCTCTCCTGATGAGCTGCCATTTGCCATACATACAACTGTACCTCTCCATACACCAACTCCCTCCACCCGGGTGACGCAGATAAATCTTTTATCTGCGCGCCGTTAGGCGCAAGAGGCGATACAAAGGTTTGCTAATTTCAAAAACTCCCCCGCTACTTACCAACTCCCACAAACACCCACACCAAGCACCGTAGGTGCGCAATGCAATAGCCCCGGGCAGAGTTTGGGCACCGAAGGTGGACAAACGCCGCCCGGGGTAATGTCCTTTAAATTCATAAGCGCTGTAAGCGCGTAAGAAAAAATACTTCTGCATCCGCCCCGCAGGGTGCTGACCAGGAAAATCAATTGAATATGCTTTGAAATCGTGAGGCGTTAGCCGTCATGCCAACAGGGGTTCCCTGGGGGTGGCCCAGACAACTCGCTTGCCTTGGCGCCGCAGGCGCAAGAGGTGGTAGCTTATTTTGCCTATCGCATAAACTTCCCCGCCATCCACCCACTCCCTCAAACATCCACACCATGTCCTGAAAGGACAAAAGCCCGTAGCCCCAGGCAAGCGTAGCGCCGCCTGGGGTTAAGAACCTAAAAACTTCCGGCCCTGTAAGGGCCGTAGAAATGAATAAACACTTGAAAACATGCTCCCCATCAACCCATCTCTGCAAAGTCTTCGTGCCCTTCGTGCCCCTTTCGCGCTTTCGTGATTCAAATGGATAAACGGAATCGCATTGCTGGGTGCTGATCTACTAATTCCCTCACGCACCCTCCGAAATCGTGAGGCGTTAGCCTTCTTGCCTACCGGGGTACCCGGGCGTGGGCCGTCAGGCGTCTTGCCTACGGGGGTGCCCGGGCCGCGCGTATGCGCGCACCGGCTTCCTATAATCCGGGCGCCGTTAGGCGTCACGTCCCGCCCAGCCACGGGTCGGGAGGGCGAGGCTCCTGCCGAGCCGCTTGTATGCCATACATACATCTGCATCTCTTTGCAGGGTGCTGATTGGGAAACTTTTTCGAATATTCTTTGAAATCGTGAGGCGTTAGCCGTCATGCCAACAGGGGTTCCCTGGGGATCGTTGACAGCGAAAAGTGGAAATGGATCCATCGGAATAGGCTCCAAATATGACATAGGTGTTGTTAAAAACCCCCACCCGGGATGTGAATATGCTGTTTTTGCTATGGGATAGGTATTATAATCAAGTCGATACATTTCCATAGCATTCGAAATTGATTTGAAATCCCCATAAACCTTCGTGATCTTGGCCCGGATCATCGCCGCCTTTAAATTCGGAATCGCTATCGCCGCCAAAATCCCAATGATGGCGGCAACAATAAGAAGTTCAATTAATGTAAAAGCCTTGCCGCCGTACGATCTTCGCATTCGTTACCCCCACGCTTTAACTCTCACATTCCCAATTCTAACAAATCGCCATCAGCAACGTCTAAAATCCCCCGCGCCACCTCCGCACGGAATGACTGTGTAACCCATATCCCTGAAGACCTGTTACCCATCGCCCCGGTCCATTCATCCTCTCGTTTCCCTCGGGTGTGATAGGGGTATCATAACTTTTTTTAATCTCGCAACCTGCTCATAAGACTACACTTAAAAATTTTTCTCCCAACTTTTTTCAAAAATCGCTTGAATTACTATTGTGATAGTATTATGTTTATAGCAGATCGATGTGGAAGCCACAGCAAACGAGGAGACTTCACCACCATGACTGAATGCAAACCTAAGCCGCTATCGGGAGATTTGGAAACCCACATCATGAAAGAACTGTGGAAGCGGGGACGGGCTACGGTTCATGATGTACGGGATGCGTTAAAAAGCCAACGCAATCTCGCTTACACAACCGTACTTACCACTCTCCGCAACTTGGAACGGAAAGGCTATCTCTGTCATGAAGAAGACGGCCGGAGTCATGTTTTTATGCCCATCGTCGATGAGGATGCAGCCGCGCGTTCTTCCGCGCGCGAATTGCTGGATCGTTTATTTGATGGTTCTCCGGCACGGTTCGTTAATGCGCTTATCGAAGATGAACAATTAACTCCACAGCAGTTTGAAGAACTCCGTCAGCAAATCCTCGATTTGCGGCGCAAGGAGGAGGATCATGATTGAAACTTTCGAAAAACTTTTTTGGTTCCTCGTTTTATCGTCAGCCCAATTAGCCGTCTTAGGGCTTATCGCTGTTCTCGTTTGTAAGTCATTAAAACCGCAGGGCATCGCGGCGCACTGGATTTGGGCCGTCGTCGTTGTGTTTCCTTTGGTTTCGCCTGTCAGCTACATCTTGCCTGCCCAATTTCAATTGGCGCTGCCCTCGTTTGAAACACATTCCGGTTCAACGACCGCCGTGATCCCGGACCTAACATCCGTATCGGAAGATACTTCCGCTACGGATCGTTCTTTTTGGGAAAGGCAGGCTGAACTTCCCGTTTTCTATCGGGAAAGTGTGACTGAAAACACTTTAGGCGTCCCAGACTCCGGCTCGGCGCTGGATACAAGCGGCAGCCCGGCCACGCCTCCGCAACATGTCAAAGTTACAGCCGTGACGTATGGTTGGGGCGCGATTTTTTTGTTGTTCTGGGCCTTTGTAGTAGTACTATTGAGCCTAAAACTTCTTTGGGATTACAGTCTGCTACGCCAAAAAATCAGCGGGTACGCATGTATTGATGATCCCTCTATTCACGCCCTTTGTGTGGTCTGTGCCCGTGAAGTGGGATTAAACAGAACACCGCGTTTGGCAGTGACCGATGGGCCTGCCATTCCATTTGTGATTGGCATATTCCGTCCCACAATCGTCTTGCCGCGTCATCTTTTGGATGAAGAGCATCGTGAAGGTCTCCGTTTTGCCTTGTTGCATGAAATGGCACACCTATTCCGCAGAGATAGCTGGTGGCTGCCCGTGGAATTGCTGATGAGCACGCTTTACTTCTTTCATCCTGCCGTGCATTGGGCCGCGCGCAAACTGCGCGAAGAGCGCGAATTCCTCTGTGATCGTTTTGTAATTCAACTCACGAATAACCGCGCGTCGTATGCGGATTTTCTTCTTTCTGAAACATGGAACAACAGCAATGAGAACCGGAAACTTTTCGCGCTGCCTTTCGGCGCCAAAACGCCGTCTGTGTCGCGGCGCGTAAAAGAAATCGTATCGGGTAAGGGGGATACCATGCCTGCACGGTTACGGAACGGAATCGCCATGTCCGTTCTTCTTTGCTTGATTGCGCCACTAATCGCACTTTCCGCCAGCGTACTATCGGATGATGGAAGCGACTACTGTTTCGCGGAACCATCGGTCACCAATGAGCAGGGTGTATTTTATGTATTGCCCGCTTTCGATTCAGTAAAGTGCGTAAAAATCATAAAACGCTACGGGCCGTATGGTGATTCGTTTTCACGATTCATCGATCCGGATACGGATTATGACTATGACCAGGCTACTGGAAGAATGCAAATCAAGGTCCCGGTCGATATGAAAGACAACCGTGTTGTGGTAACCGGCAAGCAATCCATCCCCTGGGTATATCGCATTCAAAAACCTATTCGCAAAGGATCTGTAAAAGTCTATATCAATGACAGAATTTGCGAGGAAGGCGCCGATTTCACCGTCGAACCGGAAGCCGGAATTGTACGTATCAGCAAAGACTTGTGTGTTCCGGAACATTTTCGTTGTATTCGCTACCGTTATGATCAGGATTACAAATGGCCTCGTAATTACTCTCAAAATCGTACAGGGTATCTCGGACAGGAAATGCCCTTTAGAGGCGATTTCGATCTATACAAGGTTTTCATGGGATTTCCGGCAGGAGTAGACTGGCATGGCGAAGGATCTATTGGTACCAACGCGTTGCCCAGCTGGGATGATCCGAATGTTTATAATCTTGGCAATTTAATGGATGAAGACACTATTTGTGTTGGGATTCTCTCCCATGACTACGTAGGTGACATTAAATGGCTCGAAAAAGGTGTCGATTATATCTATGATCGTGAGCGCGGAAAAATCCATTTCATTAGTGATAAGAAACCGGATTACGACAAAGGTGAAAATATCTTCATTCACGGTGTCCCGGATCCGAATATTGCATTTCTGCATGAACCCCCGCGTCCGGGAAACCTTACGATTAAATTTTGTGGAGAACTCCTTAGAGAAGGCGAAGATGGGGATTACATCGTTAATTACGAAACGGGAATGATTACATACTTTACGCCTGAAAAATCCCCCCTCCAAATCGGCTATTGTGCAAATATTCAACATGATAACGAAGGCCGCTTAACCGAACTAATTGTTAGCAAATGCGATGAAGATAGAAACAGCCGGGGCTATGCCGATGCCGAAGACTACGATCCGGATATCAATCAGCATAAAGTTTTCGGAACCTCCGGAATTCTGACCTCCGATACACATGTCTTTGGATTAACCCTGCCCATGCAAACCAAAGGGCTCTTGGTGGCCGTTGCTCCTAAGAATCGCTCCGATGGTGAGATGAAATGGCTAAAACGCGATGAAGATTATGCGTACGATGAACAAGAAGCCAAAATCACACTTTTAACGGATATCAAAATCGATCCCGAAACGGAATACTTGTTCGTGTCCGGAGTTCCGCATGAAGATATCTTTATGTTCCGTCGAGCTCTGTATCCGGGTGAAGTCAAAGTGGTTATCAATGGACGCGAGCTGATTGAAGGTTCGGACTATGTCGTGAATTACAGTTCCGGTAACGTCATGATTCTCGATTCCGAGATACTCGAACCGGACGCGAAATACTCCATCAGCGCAGGCGATGATGTTTACAGTAATGAAGAGGGCGAGCTCCAAGTCAGCGCATTTGCCATGGAGTCCGGCGGCGGCGCTTCCGGGTATCAACCGGATATTGGCTACAACAGTGTCGGTACAAATGCCACTCCTACCAATACGCCGGGGCTTTATGTGCTTTCGCAACCGATGGAAGCTGAAAAAGGAATGGGCGTGGGGATCGCCACTCGCAAGACATCCGGGAATGTTAAATGGTTAAAAGAGAATGAGCAGTATACCTATGATGAAGAAAAAGGCCTGATTCAGCTGCTCGATGGCATCGGCCCGAATCGCGACCGCGGCGAATACTTATTCGTTATGGGCGATCCTTATGACAATGTTTTCTTAACCCACGGCCCGTTGCAAATCGGTGATGTAACCGGAACCATCAATGGACGTCAAATTGTTGAAGGTGAGAATGTCATCGTCGATTATGAAACCGGAAGAATCACCCTCACCGATCCTGATGCCCAACGGCGTGATGCAAAGATTGACCTGCATGCCGCGAACCATACGTTTACGCAAAATTCAGACGAATACAGGGGGCGCGGCTTTGCCGACTCCGATGATTACGATCCTGAAATCGATATGTATAAGACAATCGGAACAAATGCATCTCCTACAGATGATCCGAAACTTTATGTCCTGCAACGCCGTATGCAAACCAAAGGTTTAATCCTGGCCATTGCCAACAAGAATACGCCCGGAGATTTGAAATGGCTCAAACGCGATTGGGATTATTCCTATGACGAAAGTCTGGGTGAGATTCATTTCTTACGCGACATTCAATACGATAAAGAAAACGAATATATCTTTGTGCATGGCGTTCCTAATCCCAATAACATTTTCTATTACCGCAGACCTTTGGCGCCCGGCAGCGTGAGTGTTGTTATTGAAGGACGCTCGCTTACCGAGGGCGCCGGATTTACGGTCGATTACGAAAAAGGCATTGTCACCGTTCTCGATCCGGAACTCGACAAACTTCATGTTTCGTTCCATATCAGCGTTGACGGCGCCGATGGTGTGGGTTCTTCGATGTCCACCGGAACCTATACAAAAACGGGGACGTCAACCATGAGTTCAAGCAGTTATGGCAACTAATCAAGAGTGAAATAGGTGATGTTAGGAACATACATAAGTTACTATAATCATTACATATACTATTTCTTATACTGAGTGAACACCAATGGCGGGGACCTCGTGTCTTTGCGAAGCTCTCGAAACCTCCTGACAACATTTCTGAGAGAATGAAATTGCAGAGACAACCGGGGATAAAACCAACGAGGTCCCGCCATTCGTTTTTTTTGGCGGCGATACACAAAAATCCAGTCGAATTGGCCCCTCTCAATGTCCCTATTTGACTATATCTGTCCCGCTGTTTCACGTGGAACAATTGCGAAAGCAAACGGATAATTTCAGAACCCGGCAGATGCCAGCGCGTTTATATACTGTTATGATTCATATACGCAGGGTTATAGTCCGAGAGCAGTGTGATATCGTTATGGTATGTAATGCTAATATTTTAATTGCATAGTACTGAATATCAAAATTCTCAGTTACAAATAGTACTTATAGGCTAGTGCCTATATCTCACACTTACGGTTTTTTGACGGGGATTGACTCTCCAGAATCGGCCGAACGGTGGATGGCATCCAGCACGGCCGTGGCCCGCCAGCCATCATAGGCCGTGACATACGGTTCCCGGTTTTCGAGCAGCGCATCGATAAAACTGTTGACACACGATGGGAACGCGCCCACCCAACGGTCGAATACCTGGCAGTTGAGCAGCGAACGCGGCCAGCCAAGCCCATCGGCGGAAGACATTTCGATGGCTTCCATTTTCCGGTCCAAATGAAAATGCCCTTCTTCCCCAACAACTTCCATAAACGAGTCAGGCATCGCCGGATGTTTCTCCGGATAAATCCAGGTCGATTCAAATGTAGCGAACGCGCCATCCTCATAACGCACCAGCGCCTGCATGGCATCGTATGTGTCCCAGCCGTGTTTTTCTTTTAATACTTTTTTGACGCCAAAGGCTTTGACTTCTACGGGATCTTTGTCAAACCACCAATTCATCAGATCGATATCGTGACAGGATAAAAACCACATCGGCGAACTGTCTTTGGCCCAGGGGATCATTTGGGTAGGAACGGTAATCGGATTGTTTTTGCGCGCGTATCCCATAAGGCATGCGCCGATTTTTCCTTCGCGGATCATACGATGCGTCGAGTAATACGGAGCAAGCCAGCGGTGGTTAAAAGAGACCTGGAGTTTAAGATTCGTGGCTTTGACTTTATGCACGATTTCGGCGGCCTCTTCGATTTTTGTTGTCAGCGGTTTTTCGACATGCACATGCACACCGGCGTCCAAACAGTCCATGACCGGGCGGTGGTGAGCCCAGTCCGGCGTGGCGATATAGACCGCATCAGGTTTTTCTTTCTCGAGCATGGCCCGGTAATCTTCATAGACCTTGGGAATGTTTAATCCCGCCTGAGCGTAATCGCGGTTGGTTTCGGATAGATCGGCGGCGGCTGTGATTTGTACATCGGGATTACGTTGTAGTGTATTGGCCACGCCCCGCCCCATAATCCCCACACCGATGATATTGATTTTTAGTGTCACGACAGTTCTCCTGAATCGGTCACTGGCCCTGTTTATAAGAATTCATCTACAAGAGTTTGAACCGATCATGCGACCGGCACAAGATCGTATCAGCCAATCCTATTTTCAAAAAGCAAGCAGTTTATGAAATTTAATCCTACACAATGCCTTGTTCAAACATATAACCTCTCAGCGTGAGGCGAAGGTTGTGCTGGCGGTGGCGGTGGCGGCCCATTGGATTTCTCCCGCCACATCCAAAAGTCCGACTGCATCGATTTCATTCCAACCGGTAACATTGGCGGAATCGATATAAATCTTGATTTTGTCGATTTTAAAATCGGATGTAATGGGGATTTTCGATACACCTTTTCCGGAGCCGATAGGAGTCGGATCGATACCTCGCCAGACTTCTACTTCTTTTTCTTTTGAATCGAGAATACATATCCGAATGACTGCGCCGGGATTGTAGGTCTCATAAATATGCACGGCGCTGGGGATCACCGATTCAGTATATTCCAACAACAGCCATTCTTCTTGCCCATCGGGTGTTGCGGACGCCCAGGCGGTTACAATATCCCCGGCCTCTAATGTATCCGGTTTTCCGGTGGCTTGTTTCGGCGCCCACGCGTCTTTCGTGCCCGGCGGCGGAGACTCAAGCGTTTGCCCAAATATGCTGCTGGCTTCGGCCGACACGGCCCACTGCTTACCGCCGTCTTCATCGAGCAAGGCGACTGCATCAATTTCATTCCATCCACGTATTTTTTGTGAGTCCAGATAAATTTTGACAGCGTCGATCGTATCGCCGGCATTGATCGGAATCATTGAAATACCATTCGATTCTGTGGGGGGAGTCGGATCTTGCCCTTCCCAAACTTCGACTTCGTTTCCGTCCTGGTCCAATACGCTGACCTTGTGAACGGCTCCGGGATTGTAGGTTTCATGAATTTCGATTCCCGAAGGTTTCACTGCGTTCCCATAGTGCAATACGAGCCATTCATCCTGCCCATCCGGTGTGGCTGACGCCCAAGCTGTAACCACATCCCCGTCAAATGGTGTATTAGGTTTGCCCAGAACCTGGCTTATATCCCAATCGATCCGTTTAACGCCACGCTCGTATCGTGTGCCCATGTTTTGGTCAGGTTTTTGATGGGCAAGTGCTGTTACACATCCCGGCCAAGCGATAACAATGCCTTGACTATGAAGGCCGTTACTCACATGGAACGAGTGCATTTGAATATGCTTTTCGATGTCTTGCAGCGAGTCCCAACGGCTCGAGTTCCAATAAGATAACAACTGTTGTGAGTCCTCCTCTCGTCCCGGGAGAGGCGCTACGGCAATCGGCAGCCAATTTAGATTTATACGATCCGTGTCTTCCGATTGCGCCGCCAAGGCCGTGAACGCAATCATGAAGGAATTCGGAAACTCATCCAGAAGGTTTTGCGAATCGCTATCCATTTGACGCAAATAGTATGCGGTTACCGATTTTTTGTTTTGAAGCGGATTGGAGCGCGAATATATAGTTACATAATGGTCATTATCGATTTTGTATTCCGGGAGAAACGTATCGACGAGTTTCTGTAATTCTTTTTTCCGGTTTTCCGCTTGGGCCTGCACCTGGACGGATTTGAATCGCGGTAGAAAAAGAGCGTACATTGCAATCAGCAGCAGGGCAAAAAGCATACTCTCGACCGAAAAAAGCCGTTGTTTAAGCGTTCGATGCGCCGGTTTGCCCTTGCGATTGGACAAGTCCAAACTCCCATTGTCCAGGATTTCCATCGGAAACGATGTTCCGGGGATAAGGGTACCATGAATGTTCGTTTTTTTGCGAGAGAGGAGAGAGTGGAATCACGAACTCACGAAATGGAAAAGAAGGGCACGAAAAATTTGCAGAGTTGTGTTGGATGGCGGGGGAGTTTTTGAAAAATACAATTCATTTTGTGCGGCCCTTACAGGGCCGATTATTTTGGGGGTGTTTACCCAGGGCTGCGCTACGCTGGCCCTGGGCTTCAGGCTTTTGTCCTTTCAGGACATGGCGTGTTCGTTTGAGGGAGCTGGTGGATGGGGAGATACGTGTGTACGTATGGCAAACAGCGGCTCATTCCGCCCATGGCGGAATTCGCCCTCCCGGCCCGTGACCGGGCAGGATTCCGCCAAGGCGGGACGCCTAACGGCCCACACCCGGGTACCCCTGTAGGCAAGAAGCCTAACGGCACCTAAATTAAAAGTAGCCGGTGCGCGCATACGCGCGACCCGGGCTCCCATTAAAGCGCCATGGAAAATATAATTGATCAGCGCCCTGCAAACCGACACTTTTCATTAATTGCCTCGCACTTACAGCGCTTAGGATTTTTGGGGGCATTTACCCAGGCTGACGCCCTTCGTCTGCCGATGGCATCCTCGGGCTCTAGCCTGGGCTACACTTGCTACGCGCTTTCAGCGCTTTGGTGTGTTCCAATCAGAGAGATTGTGGATGGCGGGGGAGTTTTTGAAATTAGCAAACCTTTGTATCGCCTCTTGCGCCTTACGGCGCGCAGATAAAAAATTTATCTGCGCCACCCGGGTGGAGGGGGTTGGGTGGATGGGGAGAACCGTGTGTACGTATGGCAAACAGCGGCTCATCCCGCCAAGGGCGGGATGAGCCCTTTCTCTTGACTTCACATTTGCGACACCCTTACTTTTTATGAATGGCATCAAATAGAATCTGTTGTTCCTTATCCATTCTCAGCACTCTTTTTTTCTTCATTTTCGAATCTGGAAGTGTGTAGTGCATTTCGTACATATTGTGTGTCAGTTCCCCCGCCCTCTTTGCGCTCATCACGATCTTTTTGTTTTTCAATAGCCGCTCCAGTTCCTTGTAAATGGCATAGGCCGCAAAGGCGATGCACAGGTGGGCTTCAATCCGACGTCTTCGATAGTGATGAATCGGACGCACTCGCAAATCGGTTTTCGAAATACGGAAGGCTCTCTCGATCTGCCATAGGTGAGAATACTGTTCGGCAATCTTCTTGGCGCCAAGGCGCGTATTGGTCAAATATCCTTTCAAACCATCCCATTTTTGATCCGCAAGCACCTTCTCTTCATCAATCCGTACCGATACCGCGCCGTCCATCACCAAGAACTTGTTGTACCCTCGATTGTTGAGGTTCTCTTTGGTCAAACGCCCGCTCCGGATGCGTTTCTGAAGCCGGGATAAGCCTTTTTCCCGATTCCGTGCATCCTTGCTTGCACGCTTTGCCGAATACGTGACGGCCAAACGCGTACCATCCTCACGCTTCAACACAAAGTGATCGCCATGTTGTAAGCTCTTGGAGCGGGACAGAATTTCTTGCTTGATTTCTTCGCTTTCAGTCTTGATCCGTGCTCCGATAATGAACCGATAGTGGGCTTCGGAAAGACGCGCTAAGTTGGCTTTCGAAAGCATGGCGGCGTCGGCGACAACAATCGGTTGTTGAAATCCATACCGTTTTTGAATTTGGGTGAGTGTGGGTAGCAACGTGTGGCCTTCAAAGGTGTTGCCTTCAAATACATCGTAACCGATGGGCAAGCCACCCTCCCCAACCAACAATCCCAACATGATTTGTGGATGCTGGAACTTCCCGTCTTTGGAAAAACCGATCTTTCGCAAATCATCCTCGTCTTCAGCTTCAAAATACAACGTGGTCATGTCGTAAAAAACGACCGAGATGGAACCCAAGTGCTTTTGGCTGTGCCGGTAAACGATTTGTTCGACTTCTTGTTTGTAGCGGCCGTGCAGACGGTCGAGAAATGCATACAGCGTATTAACAGACAGCGAAATACCTTCATAACGGTAAAGATAGTCAACCGTCTTCAGTTTGCTGGTAGGAAAAGCCAAACGGGCAATCACGAGGTGTCGAAATAAACGGTCATCAATTTGATTGAAACCGATGTGATCGAATAAGCTTCCAAAAATCAGTTCGGGACCAATCGTGCGAATACTGGCATTCGATAACGAATCCATAGCATTTTCGACAATTAAATCCGTTGCGCTTTCCAGGGCGAAGAGTTTGCTTTGGTATGGATCCGATTTTTGGGCAATACTCTGGGCCTGGAGCCACATGCGCTCGATGACAGCAGGATCTTTTGAAGTTCCTATGGTCTGAACAACACGGTACTTCCCTTTTTCTTTGCGGATGACTTTCACACTGGTCGAACCGCTACGATTAACAATCTTCCGCGCAAACATTTTTTTAATTTAACTTTGCGACACCCAAATCACAACCCCGCCAAAACTTAAGTGCCATAATATCAATAGGTTATAAATTTGAACATTTGAGCCTTATGAAGTCAGGAGAGAGATTGTGGATGGCGGGGGAGTTTTTGAAATTAGCAAACCTTTGTATCGCCTCTTGCGCCTTACGGCGCGCAGATAAAAAATTTATCTGCGCCACCCGGGTGGAGGGGGTTGGGTGGATGGGGAGAACCGTGTGTACGTATGGCAAACAGCGGCTCATCCCGCCAAGGGCGGGATGAGCCCTTTCTGACTAAATACGAAGTGGAGTTTTGAAACCAGTTCTAAGTTCAGAGCCTCAACATCGGCCGGACAAAATCAATCAACCGATATCGGATGAATGAAATTGAATAGCCGATATCAGTTAGGAAATATCCGCGTGATAATGTTGTAGCGATTTTACCTGGCCATGGCCGGATTTGTACGCCTCAATACCCTTGGCGGCGGTTAACGCCGCAGCGGTAGTCGTGATATAAGGCACTTTGTACTTGATCGCTGTTTTGCGAATGTATGAGTCATCATACTTGCTGTATTTCCCCATCGGTGTATTGACAACCAGATCGATGTCGCGGTTGGTGATGGCATCCACAATATGCGGGCGGCCCTGATGCAGTTTATTGATCTTTTCGCAGGCTACACCCTGGGCGGATAGATACTGATGAGTGCCCTCAGTCGCGACAATTTTAAAGCCCATGTTTACAAACCGCCGGGCAGCATCCAATACGGCCGGTTTGTCATCATCGATCACAGTCATCAAGACGGCGCCCTCAATCGGCAGGCGTTGTTTGGCCGCATCTTGGGCTTTAAAGAATGCCAATCCAAACGAATCGGCCATGCCCAGAACTTCGCCGGTTGAACGCATTTCCGGTCCCAAAACCGGATCGACTTCCGGGAACATATTGAACGGGAACACGGCTTCTTTAACACCGAAATGAGGAATCGCTTTTCTTTCAAGATTCAAGTCAGATAGTTTTTTGCCCAGCATGACCTGTGTTGCCAAACGGGCCATGGGGATATTGCAGACTTTGGAAACCAGCGGCACGGTGCGCGAAGCGCGGGGATTGGCCTCCAAAATATAAACGGTATCTTCGGCAATGGCATATTGGATATTCATCAAGCCGACGACGTTCATTTCAATAGCGATCTTTCGGGTGTATTCCTCAATCGTGGCCACATGCTTTTGAGGGATGCTGATCGGCGGAATAACACAGGCGGAATCGCCGGAATGGACACCCGCCAATTCAATGTGTTCCATAACCGCCGGAACGAAGGCATCGGTTCCATCCGCAATCGCATCGGCCTCGGCTTCGATGGCATTCTCCAAGAATTTGTCTATTAATATAGGCCGTTCAGGAGAGACATCGACCGCGACGGCTACATACTGTTTCAGCATTTGCTCATCGTGGACGATCTCCATGGCCCGGCCACCCAATACATAGGAGGGGCGGACGATTAGGGGATAACCGATTTGTTCCGCAATCTCGAGAGCCTCTTCGAGCGTGCTGGCCATTCCCGATTCCGGTTCGGGAATTCCCAATTTACCCATCATCTTACGGAAACGGTCGCGGTCTTCGGCAAGATCAATGGTTTGAGGCGAAGTGCCGATGATCTTTACGCCCGCCTTTTCGAGTTCATCGGCGATATTAAGCGGTGTTTGTCCGCCGAATTGAACGATGACGCCTTCCGGTTTCTCTTTTTCATAAATGCTTAAAACATCTTCGACCGTGAGCGGCTCAAAGTAGAGTTTATCGGACGTGTCATAATCCGTAGAAACCGTCTCCGGATTACAGTTCACCATAATGGTTTCGAAACCTTCATCACGAAGCGCAAAGGCGGCATGGACACAGCAGTAATCGAATTCGATTCCCTGCCCGATTCGGTTGGGGCCGCCGCCGAGGATCATGATTTTCCGGTTCTGCGTGGTTTCCACACGGTCCGGCGCATTATATGTGGAATAATAATAAGCGGCGTTTTCGACACCGCTGACCGGAACGGCATCATAGGCCTTGAGCAGGCCAATCGAAAGCCGGTGTTCGCGGATTTCATGTTCGGGGATTCCAAGCAGTTTTCCGAGATAACGGTCGGAAAAACCATCTTTCTTTGCGCGGGTGAGCATTTCATCGGAGAGTTTTTCGCCTTTGAAGCGAAGAATTTCCTCTTCCAACTCCACGAGTTCTTTCATCTGCTCAATAAACCAGGCTTTGATATATGTCTTTTCAAAAAGTTGCTCGACGGTTGCGCCTTTACGAAGCGCCTCATACATCAGGAACTGACGGTCGCTGGAGGGTTCAGTGAGCCTATTGAGAAGGTCCTCAAGCGTGAGTTCGTTATAGTTTTTCACGAATCCCAAACCATAGCGTCCTTTTTCAAGGGAGCGGATCGATTTTTGCAGGGCCTCTTTGTAGGTCTTGCCGATGCTCATGACTTCGCCGACAGCACGCATTTGTGTCCCGAGTTTGTCTTCGACATCCTTAAATTTTTCGAAATCCCAGCGCGCAAATTTGACGACAACGTAATCGCCGGAAGGTGTATATTTTTCAAGCGTGCCATCGCGCCAATAGGGGATTTCATCCATGGTGACGCCGCTGGCAAGCATGGAAGAGATCATGGCAATTGGAAATCCGGTAGCCTTGGAGGCCAAGGCCGACGAGCGCGATGTGCGTGGATTGATTTCAATAACAACAACTCTTCCGGTCTTGGGATCATGGGCGAATTGGATATTCGTACCACCGATGACTTGAATGGCTTCAACGATCTCATAGGAGTATTTTTCCAAACGTTCCTGGAGTTCCGGGGCGATGGTCAGCATCGGCGCGGTACAGTAAGAATCGCCGGTATGGACTCCCATGGCATCGACGTTTTCAATAAAGCAGACGGTGATGATCTGATTTTGGGCATCGCGTACGACTTCCAATTCCAGTTCTTCCCAGCCCAAAACAGATTCTTCGATCAAAACCTGGCCGACGAGACTGGCCGATAAGCCACGGCCGGCGATGAGGCGAAGTTCTTCACAATTAAAGACCATGCCTCCGCCGGTTCCCCCCATGGTATAGGCCGGACGGACAACGAGCGGATATCCGATTTGATCAGCAATCCGTTCCGCCTCATCCACCGTATGCGCGATCTCACTTTGCGGAAGATCAATCCCCAAACGCGTCATCGTTTCTTTAAAAGCCAGGCGGTCTTCGCCGCGCTCAATTGCATCGACCTTAACGCCGATGATTTGAACATTGTATTTTTCAAGAATGCCCTTTTTGGATAGTTCAGATGATAGATTCAATCCGGACTGACCACCCAAGTTCGGCAAGAGAGCATCAGGCCGTTCCTTGGCGATGATTTCCTCAAGGGTCTCCGCTGTGAGCGGCTCGATATAGGTGTAATCGGCCATGCCGGGATCGGTCATGATGGTAGCCGGGTTTGAATTAACCAATACGATTTCATAACCAAGCTTGCGAAGCGCTTTGCACGCCTGGGTCCCCGAATAGTCGAATTCACACGCCTGTCCGATGATAATCGGACCGGAGCCGATGATTAATACTTTGTGAATATCTTCGCGTTTTGGCATACCACTCTTCCTCAAAGCAAGAATCAAAATCACGGCGAACCACCTTATAGCCCGCTCGCGCCTTGGAGTTCTAAAGAAAAGCGGCCTTTCCCTCATGATCGAGGCAAAGGCCGCATCACCATTCTTTATCGTTTACGAATGCAATGTAAACAGGGAAAAATCACACTACACCCTGATCCAGCATTGCATCGGCGACTTTCACAAAACCAGCGATATTGGCGCCCATAACCAAGTTACCGGGAGCATCATATTCTTTGGCTGTGCCTGAAACTTGGTCATAAATAGCCTTCATGATGATCTGCAGACGTTGGTCGACTTCTTCACGCGGCCATCCCAAGTGTTGCGCATTTTGGGACATTTCCAGACCGGACACGGCCACACCACCGGCATTTGCGGCTTTGCCGGGACCATAAAGCGTCTTGTTTTGGAGGAAAATATCGACGCCTTCAGGACTGGTGGGCATATTGGCGCCTTCGGAAACAACCTTGCAGCCATTCTTGATCAATGTCTGTGCATCTTCGCCGGAAACTTCGTTCTGAGTCGCCGAAGGAAATGCGCAGTCGCATTTGACATCCCAAGGACGTACACCTTCTTTGTACTCAACACCCTTGAACTTGTCGGCATATTCACGAATCCGGCCCCGCTGAACGTTTTTCAGATCCAGAACAAACGCCAATTTTTCTTCATCAATGCCCTTGGGATCGTAAATGGTTCCATTGGAATCGGAGAGGGTCACGCATTTGCCGCCGAGTTGATTGACTTTTTCAACTGTATACTGGGCGACATTACCGGAGCCGGAAACGGTGCATACTTTGCCTTGCAGGCTGTCACCGACATCGGCGAGCATATTTTGAGCGAAATAGACCGCGCCGTATCCGGTGGCCTCGGGCCGGATCAACGAGCCGCCCCAGTTGATGCCTTTGCCGGTAAGCGTGCCGGTGAACTCATTACGGATACGTTTGTACTGTCCAAAGAGGAAGCCGATTTCACGTCCGCCGACACCGATATCGCCTGCGGGAACATCCGTGTCTTTACCGATGTGTTTGCAGAGTTCAGTCATAAACGACTGGCAGAAACGCATCACTTCGGCATCCGACTTGCCTTTGGGCTCGAAATCGGAACCGCCTTTGCCGCCGCCCATGGGGAGTGTGGTCAGAGCGTTTTTGAAAATTTGCTCGAAGGCCAAGAACTTGAGAAGTCCCAAACGCACGGTGGGGTGGAAACGTAGGCCGCCCTTGTAGGGGCCAATGGCGCTGTTGAATTCAATGCGGAATCCGCGATTGACCTGAACTTCGCCCCGGTCATCGACCCAGGGCACGCGGAACATGATTACGCGTTCGGGCTCGGTGAGACGTTCCAGAATCCGGTTTTTTTCGTACTTGGGATGGCGATTCAAAACGGGCTCAAGCGATTCAAGTACTTCAGTCAGGGCCTGATGAAACTCGGTTTCATTCGGATTACGGCTCACAACGAGATCAATGATATTCTTTGCATAAGACACTTTACTAACCTCCGATTCCCCCCCGCGGGCGGGATTCCAGCGGCTTTGCGCCGCCATTTTTTTCACGTTCGATTATGGATTCGGCTTCAAAAGATAAAAAATCAAACCAGACAGAAGCAGGCTTTTATTGGCACTGCATGACCAATATAAATACGAATTGGAAATTTATTCAAGACGAAAGTTTTGGATGTTTAAAAAATGACCGGGTTACCGGAACAAAAGTCCCGACACTTTTATGGGATGAATCTAACCCTATTGTAATGAGCCTATAAAGCAACTATAATTAGTTGTTGAAACGGCTAAAAATGCTTGTTGTGATGAGGTTTTTTGACGCGAAAGCAGTGGAAAACGATTTTTTCATGGCCTCAAAAACCGGATGTATTGTCTTGATGAAGCCACACCGTATTGGCAATATTGCCAATATAAGGCCCTTAATTGGGTGTTTTAATGGCATCGTTGCCAATAAAAGGAGTTAGGATCATTACAAGTATCACCCCGAAACAACGCGTTGCGATTTTAAGAGTCTTGAGAGATGCGGGCGGTCCAATTGGGAGTGCGGCGATTGCCCGGGACCTGCAATCGTACGGTTTCGAGTTAAGCGACCGTACCGTCCGTCTGTATTTGGGAGATATGGAGAGGGATGGCTTGGTTGCGCCGGCCAAGCGGGGCCGCGAAGGCGGGCGCACAATAACTTCGCTGGGGATCGAAGAGATCAAAGACGCGTTGGTCACAGACCGTGTAGGTTTGACGGCCGCACGCATGGATGCGCTTTCGTGGCAGATTACCTATACGCTTTCCTCAAAATCGGGTTTGGTGGTGCTCAATATTTCTTTGATTGATGAGCCGTATTTGGGGTGTGCGGTTCATGAAATTGTGCCGGTGTTTGAAGCGGGATTGGGGATGGGGGAATATGTTCTTTTGGCACGTCCGGGAGACAAAATTGGGAATTTCGAAGTACCCGAGGGGAAGGTCGCCATTGGCACGGTATGCAGTGTGACCTTGAATGGATTGCTTTTAAGCGCCCGGATTCCCACGGTTTGCCGTTTCGGCGGTGTTTTAGAGATTGCTGATGGTGAGCCGGTTCGGTTTACCGATGTTATTTACTATGACGGCACATCGTTGGATCCCTTGGAGATTTTCATCAAAGGCGGATTAACCAGTGTTCGCGCGGCGGCGCGCACAGGCCACGGCCGAATTGGAGCGAGTTTCCGCGAGGTGCCTTCAGCGGCTTTGGGCGAAGTGCAGAAAATTCACCGCAAACTGCATCAAACAGGCCTGGACGGCATTTTAATTTTGGGCAAACCGAACCAGCCACTTTTGGAATTCCCGGTACACGAAGGAAGGACGGGCTTGATTGTCAAAGGCGGTCTGAATCCGGCCTCGGCTGTGGAGGAAGCCGGTATTACGACAACGAATTACGCACTCTGTACGACCTATGAATTCGAAAGACTGCTGCATTACAGCGAATTAGGCACACAATTAAGCCGATGGCGGAGCCGATGAAACGTATTTTTCAACGGATCGACCTTGCCAATAAAGGCGCAATGGTGTTTTGTTGCGATCAACATACAGTTTTTGCTGAATTTACGGAAAAAAAGGAAACGAGAAGAAAAAGATTTTCTTGAACTGTTCACCCTCGTGGGATAATTTGTATGGGTGAATCAAACCGCAAACTGCGAGGTCTGCAAATTATTGTTCGATTGCACCCCTCCGATATGAGCTCGAAAGCCTGCGCGTCAAGCGTTCCCCGGCGATAGGAGTAATCACGATGAGTTATTCGGCCATGATGAAGCACCGGCAAACCGGTCAGCAAAAATTCAAACAAGGTCAATATGATGATGCAAAGCGTTTCTTTCAGTTAGCATTGGAGGAAACCAATTCTTACCGTCTGCCGAATGCTTATACGGCACAGCAATTACGGACGCTGGGTGTTTTTCATTTTGCTTTGGGAGAATACCGAAAGGCCGAACCGTATTTTAAGAAGGCCTTGGCTGTGGAGCAGGGGTTGGTTGAATCGGAAAATATGAGCATCGCCAAAGGATTTAATTCCCTGGGGCTGCTGTATCAGGTTTGGGGTAAATACGCGGATGCGGAGCGGGCTTTTAAACAAGCGATGGCCTATAAAGAGCGTTCGCAGCTGCTGAGCCATCGTCAGAATAACTCGAAGTTGCTGAAAATGAGCCGCAACCATTTGGCTATGCTTTTCTGCGCCCAGAGCAAGCGAGACGATGCGCTGAAGTTATGCGAACAGACCTACGCAAAAAACGCCAAAGCAGGCGCGTTGGATTTTCCATCGGATCTGCACGATTTGGCGATGCGTTACTGCAAAAACGATTGTGCCACAGAAGCGAAACGGACCTGCGCATGGCTTTTGGAATACGCATGCGAAGAGTTGCAGCGTGAGTATCTTGGCGCCTGTACTCCGGAAATCAGTTTGGGCAAACGCGGTGCGCGTCCAAGCACCGGAGCGCCAGCCCCGGCTTATGGCGGCCCGGGATATGATGACGAAGTTTGGCGTCCTTCAGCAGTTGGACGAAGCGGAGGCGAATTGCTGACACGTTTCAACCGTGTGGGAGACGCTTTGCAAGATTGTGGCGATTCGTTTACGACCGGGCTTGATTTTGGATGGCGATCACCGGATCCGGCCACGGCCAAGCGTAACTGACCGACGAGGCCTTTTGAGAAATTAATTCTTAGGGCTTTGATTAACTGCGCTACCAATCATTCATGGCGCCGTCCAGCGGCGCTTCTAAGAACTGATAATCGTTGATTTGTTGTTCTCTGAAAATCCTTTTTTGATTTAACCGATTGGAATTTATTCCAGGGAGGCTTATCGAATGCCGGCTCAAAACGCCTTTGAAGTTACACAGAAACAGTTGGACGAATGCGCTGAAATTCTGAAACTCGACGCAGGCATCCATGAAATGCTTCGCACGCCGATGCGTGAGATTCATATGCAATTACCCGTCCGCATGGACGATGGAAGTATCAGAGTCTATCAAGGTTACCGCGTGCAATACAATCATGCGAAAGGTCCAACCAAAGGCGGCGTTCGTTTTCATCCAGACAAAGGAATCGAGACCATCCGCGCACAAGCGGCCTTAATGACCTGGAAATGCGCGCTTTTGGACCTGCCCTTGGGCGGCGCGGGAGGCGGTGTGCTTTGTAATCCCAAAGAGATGACTCGTGGCGAGTTGGAACGTTTGAGCCGGGCCTATGTGGATAAGTTAGGCGAGGTTATCGGACCGCATAAAGATATTCCGGCACCGGATGTTTATACGGATCCGCAGATTATGGCGTGGATGATGGACGAATACTGCAAGATCAATCAAAGCAGCGAATTCGGAGTCATCACGGGCAAGCCGATTGCCATCGGCGGCTCTTTGGGCCGTACGGACGCCAATGCGCGGGGCGGAATGTCTGCCATCCGCGAAGCGGCAAAAATCTGCAACCTGGACCTTTCGAACGCCACAGTCGCGGTTCAAGGATACGGAAATGCGGGATATTTTGCGGCATCACTGGCTGCCAACCTGTTCGGCTGCAAAGTCATCGCGGTGTGCGACACGCAGGGCGCGATTCTGAATCGGAACGGCCTCGATGCGGAAGATGTCAGACGGCATAAAGCGACTGAAGGCTCGGTGGCAGGTTTTGAAGATGGGGAAACCATTTCCAGCGATGAACTTTTGGAATTGGATGTGGACATCTTGATTCCGGCCGCTTTGGAGAATGTGATTACAGAAGCCAATGCCGATAAAATCCGCGCGAAAATTATTGCAGAACTTTCCAACGGGCCCACGACTCCCGAGGCGGATGAAATACTTTATAACAAAGGCGTGCATCTGATCCCCGATTTCCTTTGCAATGCGGGCGGGGTTACGGTTTCATATTTTGAGATGGTCCAGAACGCATATATGTATTACTGGGATCGTGAAGATGTACACGAACGTTTGGACAAAAAGATCAGCACTTCGTATCAAGCGGTTCTGAATACATCAACGCGTTTCAAGATCAATATGCGCGAGGCCGCCTATGTTGTATCGGTATTGCGCGTTGTTGAAGCCATGAAAAGCAGAGGTTGGGTTTAGGACCGGCAGGAATTCTAATTGAACCGTCCCCCACTTGTCCTATACTTTCCATCGATGTAACACGAAAACGGTTGTGAAGTTATGAGCATGGAATCCAGAGAAATACGCAGCGGTATTTCCGCACTTGACCAGGCCCTTCAGCGGATTCGATTGGGGGACAATGTCGTCTGGCAGATCGACGATCTCGAAGACTATAAGTTTTTTGCGCGTCCCTTTGCGGCGCAGGCGATCCAAGACGGCTTTGAATGCGTGTATTTGCGCTTTGCGGAACATTCTCCGATTTTGGAGGCCACGGAAGGGCTCGATATCATCGAGGTGGATCCGAGTCCGGGATTCGATTATTTCAGCGGCGAAGTGCACCGGATCATCGCGCAGAAAGGTTTGAAATGCTTTTATGTATTCGACAACCTTTCAGCATTGGTTGAAGAATGGGCGACGGATGAATTGCTGGCTAATTTTTTCCAAGTCACATGCCCGTTTCTTTTTGAACTGGACACTGTTGCGTATTTCGGCCTGACGCTCGGCAAACACGCCGATAGTTCAGTGGCACGTATTCAAGATACAACGCAGTTATTAATTAATGTCTATAAAGTCAAAGGCCAGAGATATTTTCATCCGATCAAGGTGTGGGAACGATATTCGTCGCAAATGTTTTTGCCGCACTGTATCTCGGATGACGATATGCCGCCGGTCTCCAAAAGCGGCGACGCGGCCAAAGTCAGTGTGCTGGCCCGTAAGAATCCCTTGGGTGGCAGCCCCGATTTGCTTGCGCCATGGGCATCGGTTTACCGGAAACTGCTTCAGTACGAAGACGAAGATGAAGAGGTTATCCGCGCCAATCCGGAAATCGTTTCGCTTAAAGAAGAACTGTCGCATATGATTTTGGGTTACCAGCCTGACTTTTCGCGTTTGGCGAGCAAGTATTTCCGGTTGCGCGATCTGCTATTCATGAGGAACCGGATTATCGGTTCGGGCCGCATCGGGGGAAAAGCGGCCGGAATGCTTTTGGCGCGGCGCATTCTCAAACACGATAACGATCCGACCGATTTTACGCAGGTTCTTGAAAACCACGATTCGTTTTATATCGGTTCGGATGTTTTCTTTACTTTTTTGATAAACAACAACCTTTTCCGGTTGCGTCTGGAACTGACACAAGGAAGCGATATTACACATTCTGAATTTGAAGATTTGGAAGAGCGATTTTTGGAAGGCACATTCCCGCGGGAGATCATGGATCAGTTTCAGCGGATGCTGGAATATTTCGGGCAAGCGCCGATTATCGTACGGTCCAGCAGCCTGCTCGAGGACAGTTTCGGAAACGCATTCGCGGGGAAATACCGAAGCGAATTTTGTATCAATCAAGGTGATCCCGAACAACGCATGCATGCGTTTTTGCAGGCGGTCAAATTGGTTTATGCCAGCGCATTGAATCCCGATGCGACCTCATACCGTCAGAAGCGGGGCTTGGCCGACCGTGACGAGCAGATGGCACTGCTGGTTCAACGTGTTTCGGGAATGCGTTATAAGAATTATTTCTTCCCGAGCATGGCCGGCGTGGCCTTTTCGAGAAATCTTTATGTGTGGACCGACCGTATCGATCCGAACAAAGGGATTATCCGTCTGGTGTTCGGATTGGGTACACGGGCGGTGGACCGTATCGGCGGAGACTATCCGCGCATGATCGCAGTCAGCCATCCCGATCTGCGTCCGGAAGTCGGCGCGAAAGTGATGAAATATTCGCAACGGGAAATCGACTTACTCGATTTGGAGAAGAATCAGCTGTGTACGCGGCATGTTTCGGAGATCATCGAAGACCGCGATTATCCCCATCTGCACATGTTCGTGTCTTTGTTTGAGAATGGCTATCTTTCGGATCCGACATCAAGTTTTCTGGACGGGAATCCTGACGATTACATTTTGACATTTAACAATTTGATCCGAAAAACCAACATGGTCGATCTTATCGGAAAGATGGTTGCCAAGTTGGAAAAAGCATACCAGCATCCGATCGACACCGAATTTACGGCTTCCTTTGACGAAAGCGGGAATGTCCGCATCAATCTTTTGCAGTGCCGTCCTTTAGGAGTGCCCGGAACAGAAGGACATCCTTTTGATATTCCCAAGGAAATTCCGCACGAAGACGTACTATTCCGTTCCAATCGAATTGTGTGCGGCGGGCTGGTTCCTAAAATTCATACTATCGTCTATATCGATCCTGTTGTTTTTGCCGCTCTGCCGATGGACCAGAAAAAATCTTTGGGCCGAATTGTCGGCAAAATCAACGCGCATCCACGTTTTGAAGACTGCAAAACCATCATGATGGGGCCGGGCCGTTGGGGCACGAGCAATATCGAGTTGGGAGTGAACGCGAGTTATCGCGATATCAACAATACATCTGTATTGGTCGAGATCGCGCGGGAAGAGGCGGGACATATGCCGGATGTATCGTACGGCACGCATTTCTTCCAAGACCTGGTTGAGGCACAGATCATTTACTTGCCTGTGTATCCGGACGATGCAAAGACGGAATTCAACGAAAAGTTCTTTATGGAATCGCCAAATATCTTAAAAGATATTTTGCCCGATGACGGTGTGCCCGATAACTTGATCCGTATCATCGATATTGAATCGGCCTCAGGGGGGCGGCTGTTACAGGTTGTTGCGGATCCGCAGTCGCAAAAAGCGGTTTGTTATCTGGAATAGGCGATAAAACGTATTATTCATTCGAGGATATTCCGCCGTCCAAATAGCAGATGGCGGAACGTTTCAGGCTATCGGCCAAAAAGCGGATTTTCCGCCCATCTTCCATACGCTTTGTGTCGATAACTCTGACTGCATGCTCTAATTTAGCAGCCTCGGGAACAAGCGTAGCCAGGCAATTGGGCATGCTTTCCAAAATCTCTTCACGTATAAAATTGCCCTGTTTATGGGGGAAAAGCGCAAAATAGAGAATTTCCATCTCCACTAAGTTGTTGAAGAAATGCGTTCCGAGGGAAACATCCGGGATTAAATCATCCCGCATTGCTACGACTTCGCATAAAATGGAAATGGTATTGATTTCGCCAAAGGAGACGGGCACTCCCAATGTGGGAGTTGTGGTCCCCCAGCGTCCGGGGCCGATCAACATCATGGATGACGGCGGCCGGGATTCTTTAAGATGAGTGAGTTTTCCGATTAAACGGGCGATGGAATAGCGGTCCCGCTCCGGCAATTGACCGTATATGGAAGGAACAACATATACAATCCGATCGACGGTTTGCGCCAAACCGGATCCGACAACAGCACCATAGGCTTTTAGTACGATATCATCTTCCGAGAGGTCTTGAGGCGGATGAGGAGCAGGAATGGCACCTTTAATTTGGAATGGACGGCATTGCAGGAGATTGATTTTCCAATCGCCATGTTCGGAACGGTTGGCTGTAAATTCGATATCGACAGGGTGTTGATATCCGTGCTGCAATGCGGCGAGCATGTCTTTTATATCGGGAACGACATTACTTTTCGATAAAAGATCATCAAGCGAAAGCACATGATAATTTCTTCCGCTTTCGGAACCACGGGTGATGAACGAAAGAGCCTGGTCGGGGCAGATGAATTCATTTTGGGGAAGACCGGGGCTCTCATCGATTACATCGGTAAACGGTTTGGTTACGGGACGACTCTCGCGGATATCCAGCAGATCGACTTTGCGTTGTGTAAAACGGCGGATTTCATCTTCACCGGATTCAGGACGCAGGAGGGGAGCACTCAGAGCAACAACGCGTGTGTAGTCGTCATCATTACGCTCCACGGCACGGGTTCCGAGACCAAATACAAGGCGCATAACCCCATCTTCGGGATCAATGGCATCGCTCCAAACAAATGGGTTAAATGAAATCCCCACGCCTGCGATCTGCGGGTAGAAATAATTGCCGTATCGTCCGCCCGAAACCCGTTGGACAAGCAATGCCATCTGCTCATCGGTATCGAGCAAACCACGTTGCGCTCGATATGTGAGAGCCTCACGGCTCATGCTGCTGGCATAGATCGATTTGACCGCACGCTGAAAGATATCCAGGCGGTGCTCACGGGATTTTTGGTTGACGCAGAAGAGGCTTTCATATTTCCCCGCAAATGTGTTGCCGAAGTTATCTTCCAGCAGACTACTGGAGCGTACAACAATCGGGGATTGCCCGAAGTAATCCAGCATGTCTTCGAAGCGCTTGAGGATGTAATCCGGAAATTCCCCATTAAGAATCCGGTTACGGGCTTCATCGGTAAAATCGAGGAAGGTATCGGGATTTTTTTGTTTGTTACGTACCCACCAACAATCATTCAAAACAAGGTAGGTATAAAAAACTTCAGAACCGATATAAAAGGAGTCGTGGGCTTCTAGGACATTCGCCCAATACGGGCTTTTGGTGCGAAGTATGGCGCGGGAAAGCAGCATCCCGGCCGCTTTGCCGCCGATGTATCCGGTACCGATCATACGCTTGCGAAGTTGCAGGACTTCGGCGAGGGTGAGGTATTTTTTGGCCAAGCGGAGCATTCGTTTGTCACGCGAAAAGGCCATCCACAAGAGATGGTGAAATACCTCTTTGACTTTGTCATCAGGACATTCACCGCGATTATGGGCTTTAAGGATTTCTTCAGCTTCCATAAAGACGCGGTTCCAAACGCCCATGCGGTAACGTGTGTATTCCAATCCCAGCCAGGGCGATGAATTGAGGATTTCGGCCACATGGGCGCTTTGAGCAACAGGCTCGAAACGGTCCTCGTTCCATTTGTGGAGGAGGTAAATGGAATCGGAGAAACGTCCATCAACCTTTTTAGGTTGAACATATAGAGCGTCATCATGCCGATAGACATCAATTAAAAGCTGCGTGGTATCGGCAATCGGCGCGGCGGCATGAAGGGAATGATAATTTCGGATGACAGCGAAATAGGCGAGTGTCTCCAACTTGCGCAAATAGGGGCAAGTCAGCATAAAGAAATTGCCGATCATGCGGTCGCTGTAGCAATCCAGGGCGAGTTCGGATAGTGAATCAAAAACATAGCAGCCACCCTGTCCGTTCTTGCGTATAACGTTATGGACGTGAGTAATGAATTGTTCGAAACCGTCACCGGGCCGCAAATGATGGACTTCCAGATTTTCGGCGCTTTCGATTAGCGGTTTGCCCCGTGCAAATTGGAAGTAAATTAGTTTTTGTTTGGTCTTAAGCGCATGTTGGACAAACGGCTCGACGAAGGCACCGTAATCCTCAATATCGCCGACATGCCAGACAACATTGTCTCCGGGCAAAATGCCTTCCAGCACACGATCCAAGCCAGGGAGGCCAGTGCTTAATTGAGTATTGCTTTCCATATCAGACATAAGATCACAAATCCACCGATATTATGTGATAGAGAAGATTATACCTTAGATTGGTGTTGGCAGATACGTCCACCCGCGCGGCGTGACCGCCGTGGACATAACGGCTAACGCCGCCCGGATTAAAGGCAGCCGGTGCGCGCATACGCGCGGCCCGGGCACCCCCGTAGGCAAGACGCCTACCGGCCCACGCCGGGGACCCTCCGTTGGCATGACAGCTAACGCCTCACGATTTCGGAGTGTGTGGGAAGGAATTAGTAGATCAGCACCCAGCAATGCGATTCCGTTTATCCATTTGAATCACGAAAGCGCGAAAGGGGCACGAAGGGCACGAAAGAACCCCTCCCTAGCCCTCCCCGTAAACTGGGCGGGAATAAGGCTCTTGTGCTGGCGCACCCGGACAAGCGAGTTGTCTGGGCCACCCTATGGAGGGAGTTGGTGGATGAGTAGATACATATGTATGCTTAGCAAACAGCGGCTCATCAGGAGATTCGCCCTCCCTCTGGTTATTCACAAGACAGAGTTTTGAATCAAGTTTTAATAAGAATCACACCGCTCAATAAGCCTTGTCCCAGTCGGGCTCGATGTTTTCAGCGATTGCATCCGAAATATAGAAATCGGTACGCAAAGTCTGATGAATTGAAGTCGGCAGCAAAGGAGTTACCGGACCATGAGCCACCAGACGGGTCATCATACGTTGCCACGCAGTTGTTGTGCCATGGACAGTAATGCTGTTCATGTCGATGCGGTTTTTCGATCCGATAACTTCGGCCGGACCAATTGTGGCAGCCTTGGGAGGGACAATGGCGATATCGCCGCTTTTACCGAATGCGCCATGTAATGAATTTTGAGCAAGGGTAAAGGGACTCAACGTGCAGATTCTCGGCCCCATCTTTTTCCACTCCTCTAAATCGGCCTGGAACTCGGGAGCATCCGGTTCGATAAAAGCCAAATGTCCAGTCCATCCGGGACCGCTGTAGCACATATCGGCGCCGCCACAATCAGCGATCATCTTGCCGTAGTCATTAATGTTCTCATGGCTTGGCGCATGGATTTGCGATTCAGGCGGGCGGAGGTCTTCATCGATTTGCGAATAGAAGTTGCTTTTAAGCGCATACATGAATCCCTGAGGCCATGTATCAGGCGCTGTGACTCCATGCTCATTGGCATACTCATCCATGGCGAAGGCATGGACATGCTTGCAATCGACGCGGAATTTATTGATGAGATAGGCAACCTGTCGATACGCCGGGACCGGATTGGGCAGAATCAATGTAACGGGTTTGCCTTCATCGGCAGAGGTTTTGATACGGTAAAACATATCGGTAATCAAAATAAACTCGATCTCAGCCGCTTTCTTGACATAAATTTTAAAGTCGGGATTGGAGTGCTTGGTAATGTCTTCTTTCTTTATCTTACGAACCCGCTCCAAAGCCTCTTTGTCACGAAAAGGAACCCATTTTGAAGGACTGTATTCAAACGTCTGCATATTCCGGTCTCCCGATAAGGATGGATCATCCAAGATAAAGTATCAGTGTAGCGTAGGAAGCGGCGACACTCTAAGGGCTAAAACAGCCCGTGACCGGGCAGGACATGATGCCTATCGGCCCACGCGGCGTGACCGCCATGGACATGACGGCTTCCGGCACACGATTTCAAAGCATATTCGAATGAATTGCCGTATAGGCACCCTGCAGGGGCGATTTGTAGGTCATTAGAATCACGAAGACACGAAAGAAGAAATAAGGGCACGAAGACTTTGCAGAAATGGGAGGATGGCGGGGGAGTTTTCAAATGTTGTTTCATTTCTGCGGCCCTTACAGGGCCGGCAATTTTTAGGTTCTTAACCCCAGGCTGCGCTACGCTTGCCTGGGGCTACAATCTGGTGTCCTTTCAGGACACGGTATGGGTGTTTGAGAGAGTTTGTAGATAGCGGGGGAGTTTATGCGATAGGCAAAATAAGCTACTACCTCTTGCGCCTGCGGCGTAGAGATACATGTTTAGCTTAAAGCAAGCAGCGGCTCATTCCGCCCATGGCGGAATTCGCCCTCCCGTCGGTAAGAGATACATATTTAGCCTAAAGCAAGTAGCGGCTCATTCCGCCCAAGGCGGAATGAGCACTCCCTCTGATCATTTTTAAGGCTGCGTTTTGGGGCAAATTCAATATCGATACGTCAAAGGCACGTTTATACCAGCCAGGTGTGTGCGATTTGATCTGTCTCATTCGAGGTAATCAGCCAATCCAAGATACGGCCTTTCATTTCATCGGCGACAGATCTAAACGCCGGATCATCCGCAACGTTTCTTTGTTCCAAAGGATCGTTTTCCAAATCATACAGTTCGGCAAAGCCCTCGGGATAATAGTTATACTTCCAATGTTTGGAGCGAACCATCTTGGCATCCGGATGGCGGATACCATCAACTCCCTTCCCTTTTTCAAAGACAATCCGGTCCTTGCCAAAAACTTCGGGTATGATGTTTTCGCAGAAAGCAACTTCACGTTCGGTGTAGTCCCCTTCCCCCGTAAGCAACGGAACGAAACTGCGGCCTTGGCAATTGTACGGTTCGGCCAATCCGGCCATTTCAAAGAGTGTCGGTAAAACATCCACGGTTTCGAGGAAACAATCATGCACAGCAGGCTTAATCGTGCCGGGATAACGAATCATAAAGGGTACCCGCACCGAAGCCTCAAAAAAGACATTCTTGCCCATCAAACCATGTTCCAAGAGCTGGTCGCCATGATCCGAACAGAAAATGACAATGGTGTTATCGGCTTGTCCGGTTTCATCTAAGGTTTTCAGGATTTCTCCGACTTCATGATCGATATGCGTGATGTCCGCGTAATAGCTGCGATAAATCCACTGCAAGCGTTCACGATCCATATCATAAGGAGGATTATTTCCGCGTAGGATCATCTTTTGAACAGGCAGCGGAAGCCTTCGGATATCCTCAAGCGTTTCAATTTTGGGCAGAGGGATATCAATATCGTTATAAAGTGAATCATACGGCTCGGGGACTTCATGCGGAGAGTGCGGTTTCCAAAACGAAGAAAAAAGGAAGAAGGGACGGTTTTGGGCGGCCATGGTCTGAATATGATTGCGTGACCGCTCGCCAACCCAGGCGGTATCGGTATAACGTGCATCAATGGCAACGCGGAATGGATTGGCGGACTGTTTGGCATTGGGGACATCAACGGCCAAATCCCGGTAATAGATATCTTTTTGAGGATCGCGCTGATTACGCCAAATCACATAATCCGACCATTGGTCGGTGGAATGCACGCCATCATGCAGTTCAACAATATCAAATCCGCCGGTTCGCGCAGCCTCGGCGGCATTGAACGGGAAATCGTAATAAAGGTGAAGTTTGCCAACCATGCCGGTTTGATAGCCGGATTCCCGTAAATAGGCCGGAAGCAATTTTTCATCGCGGGGCAATAGGGTGTAGTTGACACGGTTCCGATGGGCATGGGCATAACGGCCTGTGAAATAACAAGCCCGCGAAGGTGTGCAAACCGGCGATTGAACGAAGGTATGCGTAAAGTTGGCCGACTGCCCCGCTAAACGATCAAGATTGGGCGTTTGAATCAGCGGATTGCCATTCACACCAACACCGTCATAACGTTGTTGGTCGGTCATAATGAAAAGGATGTTCGGTTGAGTGGAGTCTGAATCACGATTCGTAGCGAGATATCTTTTCTCGGAGGGATTCGATGACGCCGACTGCCCGGTTTGTGAAGATGCGGCCAAAGCTCCTGCGGAATAGATCGATTTCTGAAGAAAATCGCGGCGTTTCATCCCTATCTCCGTTTTATTAAGAAATCGCTTACGAAATCAGTCTTACATGGAACTAAATAGACAGGTTATGGTCCGAAACGGTAGATATCGCCATTGCTATTGAGTCCATTGGACATGTCATAAAGCAAGTAGACAAATCCCCGCTCCGAACTGGTGATGCTGGTGTTTAAATCTTCCTTTTTATTGGGGCCGGGGCTTTTGGTAGACCATTGATGCGACTCATTGAGAAAGAACCTGGCGGCATCTTTTGAGGAGCAGTTGCCCATGCCCCGTGTGCGCCGGTCCATGTACCAATAGAGCCCGTAATTGTGAACTCCAGCGAGTTCTTGGCCGACTTGATCGCCGGGGTGAAACGGATCGCGAGCCAATGCGCCGAGATAAGCGACTGGTGTGGTTAGCACCAAGAGCGCCCAAGCCTCACTATGCCTTTCGGACGGCGCCATGCCACAGTTGCTGACCGGGGGATAGAAGTTGTTGTCCAAACGGTAGGACTCTAATGCGACACTGAGAGCCTGCATATCGCCTTCGACACGGGCCACCCGAGCCCGTATCTGCGCATTCAGGAAATTGGGAACGGCTATCGCCGCCAAAATTCCGATAATGGCAACAACAATCAATAACTCGATCAGGGTGAAACCACGACGCATAATCATTATCCCCCGTCTGAACATCTGCCTGTTTGTTTTGATCCGAATCGGAGTATGGTATGCCATCATACCAGATATATTGGTTTTATGCCTCACCCGGGGAGCCCGGTTTGGCACCCGATTTCGAAGTTTGGATAGAAGATAAAGTTGGGAGGCACCCTGCACGCCGCCGTTGGCGGCGAGAGAGTAGAAAGTAGAGAGGAGAAAGGTGAATCACGAAAACACGAAGAAAGCACGAAGGGTACAAAAGAAACCCCTCCCTAGCCCTCCCCGTAAACGGGGCGGGAATAAACCTCTTGTGCCCGGGTACCCCGGTAGGCAAGAAGGCTAACGCCGCCCAGATTAAAGACAGCCGGTGCGCGCATACGCGCGGCCCGGGCACCCGCGGCGTGACCGCTATATGTGTTCATTTGAATCACGAAAACACGAAAAGCCACGAATGACGCGAAGGAACCCCCTCCCTAGCCCTCCCCGTAAACGGGGCGGGAATAAGCCTCTTGTGCCCGGGTACCCCGGTAGGCAAGAAGGCTAACGCCGCCCAGATTAAAGACAGCCGGTGCGCGCATACGCGCGGCCCGGGCACCCGCGGCGTGACCGCTATATGTGTTCATTTGAATCACGAAAACACGAAAAGCCACGAATGACGCGAAAGAACCCCCTCCCTAGCCCTCCCCGTAAACGGGGCGGGAATAAGCCTCTTGTGCCCGGGTACCCCGGTAGGCAAGAAGGCTAACGCCGCCCAGATTAAAGACAGCCGGTGCGCGCATACGCGCGGCCCGGGCACCCAAAGAGAAATTATTGCATCATAGAATACAGATTTGCCTCGCACTTACAGCGTCAGGGTACCCCTGCGGGCATGACGCCTAACGGCACCTGTGGCCAGGCAGGACATGATGGCTAACGCCGCCCGAATTATAGACAGCCGGTGCGCGCATACGCGCGGCCCGGGCACCCAAATAGAAATTATTGCATTATAGAATACAGATTTGCCTCGCACTTACAGCGTCAGGGTACCCCTGCGGGCATGACGCCTAACGGCACCTGTGGCCAGGCAGGACATGATGGCTAACGCCGCCCGAATTAAAAACAGCCGGTGCGCGCATACGCGCGGCCCGGGCACCCAAATAGAAATTATTGCATTATAGAATACAGATTTGCCTCGCACTTACAGCACTTAGGATTATTAGGGAACATTTACCCAGGCTGACGCCCTTCGCCTGCCGGGCGCTTTCAGCGCTGGTGCAGATGTTTGAAGGAGTTGTAGTCCTCTTGCCTTCTGGGACAAGATTGTCTGTGATTATGGTATTGAGATTTAGAATTGTGTAAGGAATCAAGATCATGCAACCAAAAAACAATCCGATTTGGGTTATGAGTTCAGCCTTTCCGGGCCTTTCGCTGTCAGATGTTATCGAACGTGCCAAAGAGATCGGCGCTCAGGGAATTGAGGTCTGTGTTTTCCGTCAAGGTGGAACACGAAGCGATCATATCGCAACACATATGGAGTATGAGAATTTCGGTCCGGAACAAGCCAAAGAAATTTTGGCGTCCTTTAACAAGGCCGGTCTGGGTCTCTCAATCGGCGCTTATGAGAATCTAATCGGCGGCGATCCCGATGCACGCAAAGCCAATCAGAACCATTTACTCCATCTGATCCGAATGGCGCGCCTTATGGGCGGCGATAAGAATAATGTAAAGGTGGGCACTTTTGTCGGATACAATCATGAGCTTGGCAATCAAGACGGCGGTTTTCAGAAAAACCTGGAAGAATACGCCAAGGTTTTCGGCCCGATCATAAAATACGCGGAAGACATGGGTGTTACGGTCATTTATGAAAACTGTCCGATGGAAGGATGGCGTCCGGCAACTTATACAACGACTTACAACAACCTTCCGGGAACATTGGCTGCGCGGAAACTCATGTACGCACTGATCGATAGCCCCGCTCACGGTGAGACCTACGATCCGAGCCATGACGCATGGCAGGGGACGGATCCTGTGGCAGTCATTCAACGAACCGATATGTCCCGTCTGCACCGTGTACATGTAAAAGGAACACGGAATCTGAACAGCGAAGGGCGGGTTTACTGGGGCGGTATGTATCCCATGCAACAGGTGGATGACGAATTGGCAAAGAAGGCAGGCGTTCCGAATTGTCCGCATGAATGGGACCGTCACAATTACGCGGCCAAACTTCCGGGATTCGGCGGTACAGACAGTATCGATTGGACAGCCTTTGCGGAAATCCTGAATGAAAAGGGATACACCGGCCCATTCGTGATTGAGAATGAAGCATTCGATTCCAAAGGCACCGGCGACTTGGGCGCAATCGTGCAAGGTTTTCAGGCAGCGGTTATTTGCCTTGCGCCTATGCTATGGCCATTGGTTGCAGGGAAAGGGTATCAATACGACACAAGCGGCACATCCGCATTAGATGATAGCCTGGTTCCAAATAAGAATCCGGAACCGGTTACAATCGATCGGCTTTAGGACGGTTACATATTCATCAATCTGGAAGAAGGCCGCAGATCATTCAAACATGCGGCCTTCTGTTTTTTAATGCTGTACACTATACATAGGCATAGTCATGCTTATTTACAGTTCATACTGACAGGAGAGAGACAGATGCGTTCATTGCTTGTATTACTCATAGCGTTGTGTTTGGTGATTCCGGTTGAATCATCGGTCGTGGGTAGAAGCAACTTAGGGCTTTATGGCGGTCAAATTGAGAATATGGCAACCTTCGATATGCCCGGTACTCCCAACCGCGTTTACGCCGATGTGCGTGGAGCAAACGGACTCTATTTTACAGACGATGTGGGACTGAATTGGACGCTTTCAATTTCCGGTGAGGAGACATACGGCGTAGCCACTGACAGCAGCTATGTTTACGTAATTGTGAACGGTGAAGAAGTATGGCGTTCAGACGGCGCGGATGGGGCATCATGGACTACAATTTTGGCCCCCGGCATCTCTCCCTACCGCAACGAGTATCTTTCCTTTATTGCGCATGACGGTACACGTCTGTTAGCCGGGGCCGCCGAAGGTGTTCTGTATATGAATCCGACAGGACTCCCGGGCGATTGGGTACGAAATGTGGTGCACGCCACCACCCCCGACGAAGCTGTAGCCCATGTCACATCGAGACCCAGCGATCCGAATACACTTTTGGCCATCATTCAAAACCATATTTTTCCACAAGCCAGCAGCAATCAGCTCTATGAGTCGGTGGATGCCGGTACGACATGGACATCAGTAACTTTGCCTGCCTCGATAACCACAGCGATTGAAATTGTCGGCGTGGATCCTGCCAATCCCGACGATGTTTATATCGGAGGCGACTCGGCCGATGCGACGATGTATTTGAATCGCTCGTATCTGGATCCCACCACTTGGACAGATATTACTCCATCCTCTTTCCAAAGCCGTTATCCGCAACTCATCCTTTTTCATAACGGTCTGACTTGGACAACGGCAAACAGTTACGATGTAAATACGGGAACATGGACACCATTCCCCGATACGACCATCGGGACGCATCCGAACGACGGCGCACTCGTTTTCGATCCAGACGATCCGGCGGTTGTGTTTATCTCAAGCGATGTGGGTGTGGCCGTATCCAGCGATAGCGCCGCAACGTTTGAAGAGCGAAACAATAATATTGAAGGCGTAGAAGTCTTCGATGTGGATGTCGATGCATTTACAAAAGATATCGCGGTTGTGGCCAGCAAAAGCGGTCTGGCGATTACCGATGTATTTCAGAAGCCGCCGACACCGGCCGATTGGAACTATCCGGTATTTCCTCATGGTAACGGAGGCCCTCCACTGACCGCGGTTGCGATTGTGCAGGGCAGTACCCAGGAATTTGTGGTCGGTGACAACAGCGAAACGATCTTTTTATCTGAAGACGGCGGGGTTACTTGGCGTGAAACGTACCGTTGGCTGGCCACTCCAATTGAAAGCCGTTCTACAGTAACCGATATCGACAGCGCTCATGGCAGCAATACGCTTTATGCCTGTATCGGTTTTTGGGAAGAAGGTAATGATGGTATTGTGGTCCGTAGTGATGACCGGGGCAAAACCTGGGTTGAAGCGACGTTGGCGAATGTCTACCCCAACGCATTGGAAGTTGTGGGCACCAACTTGATCTATGTCGCTGTGGGCAATGAACGCGATCCTTCATCCGGCTCAAATAAAGGCATCTATGTATCCAACGATAGCGGGGCGACTTGGAGCCAAGTTCTAGTAGGCGGAACCCCATTGAATGGGATTGTCACCGATTTGGCTCAAGATCCGATAAATCCGGCAATCCAATACGCAACCTTGGCCATCGGTCCGGGGATGGGCGGCGCAGTTTTGCGTCTTGAATACGATGCAACAGGTCTAAATGTGCTGACAGCGACGGATCTATCCTCAACCTATAGCGGCCCCTCCTCTGACTTTTTAACGGCTATCGAGACCGATAACACAGGAAACATGATTTTTGCCGGTGAGGGTTCGGATATTGCGCTCTTCGATGTGCCGACATCAACTTGGTCGATGTATTATTCCGGACTGAATGGTGAAACGATCTATTCTCTGTATTGGGATGCACTGGTTTCGGGTACCTCGACCGGTTTTTATGCATTCGATCCGAGTACCAGTGTTCAAGATTGGCACACCTATAGCCTAGAAAAATGATATGACTAAGATATTTCTTTACGACTCCAATTTCTGAGACTTGGTGGATGACAAAACCGATTATGAAAACAACATTGGCCTTGCTTCTGTTGGCGTGTTCCGCATTTTGTGGAACGGATACTGAATTTAAATTTCTCCCTGTCGATGAACTCCCGGCGATAGAGACTTTGCCTAATCCGTTTGTGTTTAACGACGGTAGTCCTGTTAAAACAGTGGAGGATTGGGAAAAGCGGCGGGAAGAAATCAAAGCCATGGTGCTCTACTACGAATATGGGCATATGCCCCCGGCACCGGGCAATGTAAAAGCGGTCATCGAATCCGAAAAAGAGATTTTCGATGGTAAAGGTAAAGAACAGCAGATTGTGCTGACTATGGGTCCGAATCAGAGCCTATCGATGCATATTCTTATGAATATCCCCACCGGTTCGGGGCCCTTCCCGGTCATCATCAAAAACGCCAATAGCAATGGGTATATCCCCATTGTGGAAGAGATGATGAAACGCGGCTATATCAGCGTGGAATACGGCCGTACGGAATTGGATCCGGACGAGACCGATATCATCGGACCGGCCCAGGCCGCCTATCCTGATTACGATTGGGCGACTTTGGCGGTTTGGGCATGGGGCGGCTCGCGTGTGATCGATTATTTGTACACGCTGGATTTTGTTGACAAACAACACCTGGCGACAACCGGGCATTCGCGCGGCGGAAAGACAGCACTGCTACTAGGAGCAATGGACGAACGGATCGCTTTAACCAATCCGAACGGGAGCGGTTGCGGCGGCGCAGGCTCGTTCCGTATTCTCGGTGAACGTTCTGAAACTTTGGAGATTATCACCAAGAACCTTTTGTATTGGTTCCATCCACGTCTAAGAACATTTGCGGAAAAAGTGGACCATCTGCCTTTCGATCAGCATTCTATGAAAGCATTGGTTGCACCACGCGCTTTGGTTTGTACAGAAGCATCCGGAGACCTTTGGGGCAATCCCTACGGTTCACAACAGACTCATATTGCCGCAAAAAAGGTTTACGAGTTTTTGGGAGCGGGGGATAAGATCGGAATTCATTTCCGGGAAGGCCAGCACGATCAATTAGCCGAAGACTGGCTGGCTCTGCTCGATTACGCGGACCTTCAGTTTTTTGGCAAAAAACCGGAGCGTGAGTTCTATAAACTTCCATTTCCGGTGGATGAACGAATCGGGGAATGGGCGGTTCCTAAGCAATAAGGATAGAGGATGGCATCGTACCGTGTTCCCAAAGAGCGAATCCGGATTGAAACGATTGTCTCCAATTCCCGTTTTATCACCACCATCGACCGTATAACCAGCGCCGAGGAAGCGAAAGCATTCATCCGTGAAATCAGAGATGAAATGCCGGACGCATCGCATCATGTGTACGCCTTTAAAGCGGGTCATGGGGCCAGCGTGATCGAAGGCATGAGTGACGACGGCGAACCGAGCGGCACATCAGGGCCGCCGGTATTGGCGGTTTTGAGAGGATCGGGAATCGGCGATGTAGCGATTGTCGTGACAAGGTATTTCGGGGGCACCAAACTGGGGACAGGCGGATTGGTATCGGCTTACTCAAATGCCGCGAAACTTGCTTTTCAAGAACTTCAAACAGAAGAGAAAATCGATAAGACACGTGTGTATATGGCAGTACCTTACCCTTTGCATCCTCAGGTTCGGCAGCTTCTGCAAAATGAGAAGCTGGATATCATCGAAGAAACATTTGGCGAACAAGTCGAGATTCTACTGGATGTCCCCGATAGTGCATTGGATCGAATCGGAGAGCAATTACGGGATTTATCGGCGGGGAAATTAGAGATGGTCAGGGTACCCGTGACCGGGCAGGATCCCGCCAAGGCGGGACTAACGCCTCACGATTTCGGGGTGTGCTTGGAAGATAAAGATGGGTAGCACCCTGCACGCCAATTGGTTTTATGTTTTGCCTCGCACTTACAGCGTCAGGGTACCCCTGCGGGCATGACGCCTGCCGGCGCCCGTGACCGGGCAGGATCCCGCCGAGGCGGGACCTAACGGCGCCCGGATTAAAGGCAGCCGGTGCGCGCATACGCGCGGCCCGGGCACCCCCGATAGAGAGTAATTTTGCTGCGGACCTACGGTGCTTGGTGTGTTCGATTAAGAGAGATTGTGGATAGCGGGGGAGTTTTAGCAAAATACAATTCATTTTGTACGGCCCTTACAGGGCCGGAAGTTTTGGGTTCTTAACCCCAGGCTGCGCTACGCTTGCCTGGGGCTTCAATCTTATGTCCTTTCAGGACACGGTGTGGTTGTTTGAGAGAGATGGTGGATGGCGGGGGAGTCTTTGCAATCAACAAATCTTCGCGATAAAGCCTCTTTCGCGCTTACAGCGCTTATGATTGTGGGGGACGGTTACCCCGGGCGGCGTTTGTCCGTCTTCGACGTCCAAACTCTGCCCGAGGCTATTTCCTCGTCGCACCTACGGTGCTTGGTTTCATGTTTATGGAAGTTGGTGGATAGGGAGATACATATATATGTATGGTAAACAAGTGGCTCATCAGGAGATTGGCCCTCCCCCGCCGCCACTCGGCGGCGAGAAAGTGGAGAGGAGAAAGTTGAACCACGAAAACACGAAAAGGATACGAAGGGCACGCCGGGGGAGCCCTGAGGCAATGCGCCTAACGGCCCACGATTTCGGAGTGTGTATAGAAAAAAAGTTGGGAGGCACCCTGCTGAGCAATACATCTGTATGGGTTAAAGGTTATGTATTTTGGGCGAAGAAGGTGTCGACCCGTCTGGTGAGTTTGACCAAGTCATTGCCAATTTGAGCGATTTGAGGCCATTGGGGCGGATTCTTATCCCATTCCTGCCAGATTTTCCATAACGCGGGAACCGCTTTTGCGCCTTCAAAATCTCCCAACTGCCGCATAAAATCATCAACGGATTTCTGCTTGCGATTCACATAAACGCCTTTTAAGTTGAGCGTATTTTTGACCAGGGCAAACATGCACTCGCAGAGTGCGAATCCCAGGACATCCGCGAAATCATCTTCCGTAATTCGTTCACCCAAGGCCAGGTCCAAATCATCATGATTAATCGCCTGAATTGCCTCAGACAGCGAACCGGCCTGGAGAGCCGGAATAAGCTCCTCGATCCGATTCTTGGTCCCCATCCATTGTGCGGGGGCTTCAGCAGCAAGAATTCTTTGATTGCCTTCCACATGGGGATACAAATCCTCAGTGATTAAGCCCTGCTTATACGCGTCTTTGACCAGCATCATAAAATCATCGAGACGCACGTACTCTATGTCATATTCTTTTAGGTCCCGGACGATCTTTTCAATGCGTTCCAGCCTTACAGAGATATTGATTAAGCAGTAGATGAAAAGCGGGCGGTTCGGATTGGCTTCAATGAAATTGCGAATTGTGGCGACATCATCCTTATCAGGGCTGTGAATCCCTTCCCCGCAGAAGATATAAGGCTTGTCATTGAAATTATAATGCGGCTCAAATGCGGATTCGCCCATACCGCGCACATAGCCGATACAGTTATCCATTTCTTTAAAGAGCAACGGATTGAACTCCGGTAAATCGACTTCCTGCCAATTGGTATCATCATTCCAGTTGGTGATGTTGACGATTTCCAGGCCGCAGCGTTGCATGTAATGTTTGCTGTAACGCAAAAACAGCCGTGGATCGGGATGCAAATGGGGATAGGTATAACCTGACCCTGTGGGGCCCGCGATCATGCAGTCTTGCGGCAGCATATGTTTGACATAATAGGCAAACATAGCCGGTGCAATATCGGCTAAAAGCGGGAGAAATCCCCAAGTCATGGGAACGGTTCCGCGTTTTTCGGATGCCCAATTACGGAGTTGCAGGCTGTTCATAACCCATAAGGAATCGCCATCGGTCATCATGAAAGCGATATAGACTTTGTTCTTTTCCGCTTTCAGGCTTTTACGCGGGCTCGGTTTTTGAACGGGGATTGATTTATCTTTGGGGATAAATCCGCTTTGCACGGTAAGGTTTTGAGTTCCCAAAGCACAGAGGGTATAGAGGCCATCACGCGAGGCGCGGGCGACCGCCCAATGCTCATGGTCGCGTGCGCAATGCCACCCCCACACGCCTGCCGGAAATTCCATCCCGGCGCAGATACGGCTGAACATGCGGTATTCACGGCGTTGACGAAAAGCGGCGGAGAGATCGAATGTGAAAGCTTTATTGCAGACCAAAAAGTCCCGAATGGTTGAGTCTCCGCTGGGATGATAGGGCAGGTGGACGCATTGGGCGCCAAGAATATGTTTGGAGCAGTGCGGTAAGAGATTGTCAAAAGCCCACTCATAGGCTTCGAATTTATCGCCCCAGCGCCCGCGCAGGTCTTCCTTTTTCTGCAAGCCGAGATCCCGGGCCAATGGCTCCAAATTTGGAAAAACAACAAGATAATTATCGAGACTGGCCCATGTTTGGGCAATATTGACGGTATCAATCAAATCGGGATCAAAAACGATATAGCCATCGAGCTCTTTTGCATATAACTGCAAAAGTTCAGTAAAATCTTGGACCTCATCGACCTGGAATTGAAATCCCTCTTCCCGGAATTTTTCAAGCCAGGGCGTGTTCATGCCGCCATACTCAAAATAAATTCTGGGTTCCGAACGATTCACGAGACCTTGGAAAATCGTGGCAACCGTATCGAGGAGCCAATGGACTCTCTGATCATCCCAATTGACCATCTGACTCAAATTGGAAATTTGAAAGCGTTTTAAATGTCTAACCGGCTTCGTGTGATGGAAGATATCGTACTTCGGATCGATTTCTGTCAAACGCCGAGGATTGTGAGCGCAGCTCATAAGACCGGAAGGCAATAGAGTCATTCCTCCGGCCAGGGTGCATAGTTGTTGAAACTCACGCCGTGTCAATGAACGATTCATAGAATTCCCTCTCGCATCGTTTCATACCGGAACACAACCGGGGAAATAACTATACTTGACTATTTCCTCGGTGTGGAGTCCAAAATTGGGAGAGAGAACACGAAGACAAGTTAGTCATATTTGAGTTGTGACAAGATTCTGCGGCCCTTACAGGGCCGGGGATTTTTTTGGATTTGTGATCCCAGGCTTATGTCCTTTCAGGACACGGTGTGGTTGTTTGAGAGAGATGGTGGATGGCGGGGGAGTATCTGCAATCAACAAATCTTCGCGATAAAGCCTCTTTCGCGCTTACAGCGCTTATGATTGTGGGGGAAGGTTACCCCGGGCGGCGTTTGTCCGCCTCCGGCGTCCAAACTCTGCCCGAGGCTATTTCCTCGTCGCACCTACGGTGCTTGGTTTCATATTTATGGAAGTTGGTGGATGGAGAGAAAGTTTTTGTGATAAGTAAGGTCTTTCTGATATGAATCACGAAAGCACAAAAGAAGCATGAAGGGCACGAAAACTTTGCAGAGATGGGTGGCAAGGTTTTCAGAATGTCGTTTCATTTCTGCGGCCCTTACAGGGCCGGGGATTTTTGGGTTCGTAACCCCAGGCTTATGTCCTTTCAGGACATGGTGTGGGTGTTTGAGGGAGATGGTGGACGGCGGGGGAGTATTTGCAAACAACAAATCTTCGCGATAAAGCCTCTTTCGCGCTTACAGCGCTTATGATTGTGGAGGACGGTTACCCCGGGCGGCGTTTGTCCGCCTCCGGCGTCCAAACTCTGCCCGAGGCTATTTCATCGTCGCACCTACGGTGCTTGGTTTCATGTTTATGAAAATTAGTGGATGGAGAGAAAGTTTTTGTGATAAGTAAGGTCTTTCTGATATGAATCACGAAAGCACAAAAGAAGCACGAAGGGCACGAAAACTTTGCAGAGATGGGTGGATAGCGGGGGAGTATTTGCGATAAGTGAACCTTGTTACCGCCTCTTGTGCTGTTGCACCCAGACAAGCGAGTTGTCTGGGCCACCCTGTAGAGATACGTGTGTATGTATGGCAAACGGCGGCTCGGTGGGAAAGAAACCCCTCCCTAGCCCTCCCCGTAAACGGGGCGGGATTAGGCCTCTTGTGCTGTTGCACCCAGACAAGCGAGTTGTCTGGGCCACCCTGTAGAGATACATATTCAGCTTAGAATTTGGGATATTGGTGGGTGCAAGCACCCACCCTGCGAGTAATATATGTATCTATAAAAGCGGGCAGGCATGAGAAGGTGTTTTGAAACCAGTTCTACACCTTTTCCCAGTGGGAGAGATCCCGGCCGGTCATTGCGGCAAGGCGATGGATTTGGCCATCATATTCGGAAAGGACTTTTTCACGTAACGCTTGAGGCATGGGATTGTAACTGCCCGCATTGACTTTGCCTTTAAGTTCCGGTTTAAAACTTTCATCTACGCCAATGAACCGATAAACCTCTACGGCAAGTTCCAGGGGACGGTTTACAAGATCATCATAGAAGAAGACACCGATATTAGGAAAAACCTCGCGCCAGTGAGCCAGCGTATCGGCATAATATCCCTGTGTGCGCAACCAACGTCCATCATCCTCAAACATACGCTCAAACGGTACGATCCGTTTCCCCAGCCGTTCCTTGCGATTGCGCCAGAACCAATAATGAGACCAGGCGCGGTCGACCGGATTGCGAAACATGACAAAGACTTTGACATCGGGGTAACGGGCCTTGAGTTCATCGCGGGCAGAAGGTTGTTTTTGCCAGAAGAGCAATTTCCGCCGTGGATTCCATTTGGGATAGTACTCTTTATGAGTGGAATCCGGACGCGGCGAGTTCCAGTAGTTGACGGAAATTTCACCGCATAGACGGCCGGTGCTGTGATCAAAGAACTTATGATACCAATCGAAGCCCCGGTGATAGTGACGCACGAAGAAGCTGATTTCCTTTTTCTGAATATCAGCATCAGGGTGTTGGCTTAGGATATTGGCTATCCATGTCGTTCCGCATTTCTGCACCCCCACCCCAACAAAATCCGGTCCTTGAGGACGTAATGACCGCTTATCATTCATCGTGACACACTATCTCCTGGCAATCGCTCCTTATCGTGTGTGGCATTTGCATACATCCTTGGGAATGCCATACCCTACTGATAGAAACCAATCCTATTCCCGGCAAAGACCGATACCGGTCTAATGCCGGAGGTATAAGAGTAACGACACGTATGGGTGAAAACAAACAACAGCCACTTATTAGTTATATCGCCCCCGCCGCTCCGGCCACACGGCAGCCCGGCCGCGGCCATGAGGCCTATCTGCGTCCCGAAGTTGGATTTACACCGAATTGGTTCTGTACCGCGCTTGGTATCGATTTCGGCGAGCAATGGCATAGCGATCCCGCCTATCGAAAGGAATCTCTGGCATCCATGCGTGCGGAGTTAAAACGCCGTTTCCCGGGAACAGCGATAGGAGGCATCGATAGGCCGGATTCCCCTTTGGATTTGCTTACGGGTACCTATGGGGCATGCAGTGTGGCGGCGATCTATGGAGTGCCCATCCGTTACGCTTCCGATAACTGGCCGAACTGTGAACATCAGTACCTGAGCGATGAGGAGACCGAAAATCTTGCCCCCCCCGATCTGGATGCGAATCCCTTTTTCCAGGGCCTTATGGCGCAGCTAGACTGGATCGGAGCACATGAGGGACAAATCCTGGGCTATCTGAATTGGCAGGGGATTCTCAACAACGCCCAACGTCTGCGCGGTGAAGCGCTGTTTATGGATATGATCGAGCATCCGGACCTGTGCATGCATCTTTTCGATTGTATCTGCACGACCATGACAGAAGGCTGCCAAAGAATCCAACAGCGGCAAAAACAATCGGGTGTGGACACCGGCTTTTTTACAGTAAGCAACTGTTTGGTGAATATGGTTTCGCCAGCGCAGTACCGGGAACTATTGCTACCCTTCGACAAGCGCCTGGCCGAGACATTCGGTTGTCTGGGAGTCCACAACTGCGCATGGAACGCCAATCCTTATTTGGAGGATTATGCGAGTCTTCCCAACCTGGCCTATATCGACATGGGGATGGAATCCGATTTGTGCCATGCGAGGGAACTTATGCCTGATACACGCCGGGCTTTGATGTATACGCCGATGGACCTTGCGAACAAATCCTTAGAGGAGATCGAAGCGGAGTTAAGAAGCATTGCCCGCGATTATGGTCCATGCGATATGGTTTTCGCGGATATCGAGGCAGGAACACCGGATGCGCGTGTGCTGGCCATCCTCGAAATCTGTGGGCAAATATCCGAAGCATTCAATTCATAGGAAATTTTTTTCTGCCGAGAGGCAATTCCCCCTCAATGCACTGGATAGCTGTCTGTAAGCGGGTTCCGGCTCCTATCAACATTCCCTAAATATCCCCTTCCAGATATTGAATTAAATCTTTTTTTATAGGAATATTCCTACGATAGAACAATTCTAACTGTCACAATTAGGGGACATATCCAGCGGAGAGCAATGGGAGAGAGAAATTAAAATGAAAAGAACGCGAGTTTGTGGTTTTACGCTCATCGAGTTGTTAATTGTTGTAGCAATTATCGGCATTCTGGCGGCAATCGCCGTGCCCAATTTTTTGAATGCACAAATGCGCGCAAAAATATCGCGTGTGCATGCCGATATGCGGTCATTGGAAACAGCCCTGGAACAATATTTTCTTGATTGGAACAGTTATGTTGACGATCACGACTATCCATCCGATACAAGTCAAAAGGGCCTGTTCCGTCTAACATCCCCAATGGCTTATATGTCGGCGCTACCCCTGGACCCGTTTCCTTCGAAAACCGGAATAACGGCTTCGGAAGGCAATCCGAATTTTGAATTCGGTTCGGGTAATGCAAGCCCCGGCAAAGGACAGTGGCCTGCCCAAGCCTATCTGATTATTTCCCCCGGCCCGGACCTTACGGAAGAAGTCAGCGGTAATGATGGCTTTCCGTTTGGAACGACAATTCGCAGTTTCGATGTTAGCAACGGTCTAAAAAGCACAGGCGATATCGTAAAAATGGGGGGGGCGTGGCAGCGCGGCATTATAACCGTTGATGGGAGAGTGCTGGTGGAATAGAAAAGAGCCCACCAGGCTTGGGGCCATGTCTGCCGATATTGGCTTCAATGCCGATAAATGCACTATTAAGCCGTATTCTAGACGTTATACTTGATACGAAGCGTGGATGGCCGTGTGCGTTCAGGTATTTATACGCACGCGGCATCGTTGTTCCTATTGGGGGGATCAACAATTTTTCAGAACCGGGTGAGTAAGATGTCCGAGTACCGCTTTCGTGAAAGCCTGCCTAACCGTAACCATTTGACCGTAACGGTCGAATTCACCTGCCCGCCAGGGAAAAAGCCGGAACGGATTTTGAAATTTTTGGCGGATTATGAAGCCAATCCGCCGAGCTGGGCAGATGTCGAAATTGCGGGTGTCACGGTAACACACAATCCGAGCGGAACGGTAACGGCTTCGCCCTCCGATGTTTATGCACATATTAAAGAAGATGGTGGAACCCGGGGTCTATCGTTTATCCCGCATATCAGCGCCAAGGGTATGAACCGGCCCGATATGGAAACATTCCTCTACGGTTTGGCATCGCACGGTGTACACAACTGTTTTTTGATCACCGGCGATAAACCGGCCGGCGGGAAATCGGTCTTTGAATTGGATTCGCTCAATCTATTGATGCTCGTGCGTAAGATGAACGCTGATGCACGGGTTTCTTCGGGTCTTAAACCACCGGCCGTAGACTTTTTCACCGGCGCGGGCGTGGCCTTGGCAAAATACGAAGAGGGTGTCTGCATTCAGCAGATGATTAAGATGGAGAAGAAAATCCGTCACGGGGGCGCAGGTTATATCATCACCAATTTAATTTACGATCCGCGTAAAGTGGAGGATCTTTTCCATTATATGCGCGATCATGACATCGATACGCCGGTTGTGGGAAATGTATTCTACTTAACGGAACCGGCGGCACGACGGATGCGTCACGAAAAACTGCCGGGGTGTTTTATCAGCGAAGAACTCTACAAACGCGTGGCCGGTGAGTCGCGTGAAGGTTGGGTTGAACGTTGCGCGCAACTGGTGGCCATGTGGCGTGACCTTGGCGCATCGGGTGTCGATTTGGGTAATGTTGAAGAGTTGGAACTGGTCAAAGAGATCATCGACCGGGCACTGGAAATCGGGAGCAATTGGCGTGAATACCAAGAAAACCTGTCATTCCCGCCCGGAAACGGCCAAGCGTTTTATCTATATAATCAAAACGGAAAAGCAACTCCACTCCGTACGCCCTCCGTGCCGCTTCGCCGCCGTATTTTAAACAATACACACGACCGTCTATTCGAACCGGATGCTTCCGGGTATAAGGCTGTGCGTTATGTTATGGAACATAACAAAAGCATCCGTGAGGGTGAGGGATTCGGATACGAGGCGTTGGAATTGTTTGAGACGATATCCAAACGGGTGATGGCGAAATGCCGGTCATGCGGGGATTGTTTTCTGCCTGAGAATTTCTTTGTGTGCCTGATGGGTGAATGCACCAAGGGACTAACAAATGTTCCTTGCGAAGATTCCACCGCTGACGGCCGTTGTGGTGTGGACGAAAGCAGACTCTGTGCCGCACGTCAGGTCTATGATGCGGCCCGGTATTTCACCGGCGATGTGGAAGCGTTACGCAATTTGGTGAATCCACCGAAGAACCCCGATTTATATAACACTTCTTCATTTCGTAATTTCTTTTTAAATACGGATCATCACTTGCGTAATCCGCTTATTGCTGTGGGAGAGATGGTGCACACTTCCCTCCCCCGGGTTAAGGAAGCGTTCGATCAAATCAAACAAGACGGCGTAACTTTTGAACCGGGCAGCCCCGGTGTGGAATATGTGAAAGCGGCAATTGAGTCACAAGCGCTTAAAGGCTGCGATTACCTGGACTGCAATGTGGACGATGCAGGCGGCGGCGATCAGAAACTCGCGCAAAAACTGATGGCAAATACGATACGTCTCATTGTTAAATACGGTTTGGGAACGCCGCCCTGTATCGATAGTTCGGATGTTGAAGTGTTACGTGCGGGGCTTGAAGCGTATAAGGAAGCTGCGCCGAAGGGAGCGCGTCCGCCATTGGTAAACTCCGCCAATGCCGGAAACCTTGAGAAGTTCTGGAGTCTGTTGCCACTCGGACCATTCAGCGTGGTCTATATGCTGATGGAATCATCCCAATCGGCTGAGGCCGCAGGCCAGCCGGTCTCTCCCGATCAGATGTTGGAAAATGCATTGCATTTCTTTAGAGAAGCGAAAAAGCGCGGCTTTAAACCGGAACAGATTTTCTACGATGCGACGGTTATGCCATTGGCGATTGAGTTTACCTGTTTCGATCATCCCGGCTTCAATTACTGCGCCTTTGAAGGGATGCGTAGAATCACCGCGAACGAAGAAATGAAAGGCGTGGGTAAGATTCTCGGGATCAGCAACCTCATACGCGATTTCCCGCGGGGACGGAAAATCGGCATCCTGCGCGCTTATGTCGATCTGGCAATGAAATGCGGGCTTACGGCGGGGATTGTGGATGTTGAAAAAGACCTTGGATTGAAACCGCCCGAAGATGAAGAGATCGTAGAAATCGTAAAAGCATTCGTGGAGCATGACGGCACGCCGGAATCATACGAGCGTATGCAAAATGCCTATGACCGGTACCGGGGTTATGGGGGGAAAAATTAGCCGCGGCACCCGGGTACCGCCGTGGGCGGCGAGAAAGTAGAGAGTTGAGAGTAGATGGTAGAATCACGAAAGCACGAAAGGGTACGAAGGGCACGAAGACTTTGCAGAGATGGGTTGATGGGGAGCATGTTTTCAAGTGTTTATTCATTTCTACGGCCCTTACAGGGCCGGAATTTTTAGGTTTTTAACCCCAGGCTACGCTACGCTTGCCTGGGGCTACGGGCTTTTGTCCTTTCAGGACATGGTGGGGATGCATGAGGGAGTTGGTGGATGGCGGGGAAGATTTTGTGGTTCCCACAATTTTCTACGGCCTCTTGTGCTAGCGCACCCAGACAAGCGAGTTGTCTGGGCCACCCGGTAGATATACATATGTATCTTTTAATGAGCAGCGGCTCATCAGGAGAGATTGTCTCAAAACTTGAAATACAAACCATGAAACGGTCGATTCTGCATTTCATTGCGGCCTTTTTTGTCCGAATCGGCCTATCCGTGACTGCCAGTACCGACTTTTGAGACAACCTCAGGAGATTCGCCCTTGCCCGGGTACCCCGGTGGGCAAGATGCCTAACGGCGCACGATTTCGGAGTGTGTATGAGGTATTTAATTGGTCAGCACCCTGCGAAGCCAATACGTATATTTATTTGAAGCACGAAAGAAGCATGAAGGACACGAAAACTTTGCAGAAGTGGGTGGATGGTTTGGGAGCCTTTGGGTGTATCGCCTTTGGTGTCTTGCGGTGATCGGGGCACTTGATTCGTTTAGAATTAATAGCGGTGGCGCAGTGGGAAATTCGTGTCTCCCCTGTCTATGGAGTGCAAGAGGCGGCTAACCAGGGTGTATTATTATTAATTCTGACAGGTCCCGTTTCCCAGTGTTATAATACATGAGTGATTTGCGATGGCCGGATTCGGACCGGCGAACAATGGATTGCCAGAATCCATCGTAAAAAGCCAACGGCGGGATGTGGAAAATGAATGCCAGCAGATTAGGCAGCTATAGGTTAGTTGTCTGTGTTCTCTTTGTATTACTTATTTTATCTCCCCCCTCCTATGCACAAGATAATGAGCCACTGATCGGTACGTTAACTGAACCTAAATATGTACTCGGTTCGGGCGTGCTGGATGGTGTCGTGATGTCATCAAGCGGCGAGATGATTGCATCATATAGTCCATCGGGAATTTCTTTTCTATGGGACACCTCTACAGGCGAGATTTTGCATCGATTCGAAGGGCCACCGATACGCGGAGGAGTTGCATTCTCACCGGATGAGACACTCTTGGCAGTTGCGCATAAAGACAGTCTTTCGATTTGGAATTTGACCGAAGGAAATATGGAGAATGAATTTTCCGGATGGGAAGGCGGGCTCAATTCTCCGGAATTCTTTTCGGATGGCTATCGTCTGCTTATAACGGGCCAACGCCTGGCATCCGAATTTGAGGACCGTTATTTCGATGTGGTACTCCTTAATGTAAATAACGGCGCAATTCTTCGAGGTTACGAATTCGAGGAGTCTGTTGACAAAACCTTTTTAATTGGGACAAAAAACCAATTTGTGGCTATTTGCGATGGAACACTGCTTCGGCTTGTGGATATACAAACCGGACAAATACTTCAAGAAATCCATCGAAACGATCAAACATTCACGGACATTGCGATACTTGCAGACGAAAATCAGATTGTCGCCGCATTCGATGCAGGCCCACCGGAACTGATCGATTTATCCACGGGAGAGACGATAAGGACCTACCAACTCGAAACCGCATCCGAATTGGTGTACACCGTTTCCCTTCGCAACGACGGAAAACAGTTTATTTCAAAAACCAACCATGGGGCGGCGCTATGGAATATCGATAATGAAAAACGTATAGCCGACATCGGAATGCTGGATGGTGTCAGTTCGCTTCAGTTCTCCCCCGATGGGAACCGGATACTGGGTGCACACAACGATACAACCGCAAGACTTTGGAATCCCGGATATGGCCAGGCGGCGCGGTCATTCACGCTTTCGGCGGGTGATATTACACATGCGGCTATCGCACCAAACGGCGGATGGATTGCGGCGGGACGCGCGAATGGCGCACTCTCTTTTTATAAGTTACCTGAAACCGATCAGGACTCCCCGATTGAGCCCTGGAAGACTTGGCAGGCACATGAGGCCGGAATCCATGCACTCGCGGTTACAGCAGATGGAGAAATTTTGGGAAGCGCTGGAGGCAACGGAACAGTCAAGCTATGGAATACATCCACGGGAACGCTTCGTACCACTTTGATAGGCGCACATACAACGCCGGTCCATGCATTGGCATTCTCAATGGATTCCCAACTGGCGGTTACGGGTGATGAGAATGGAACCGCTGCTCTTTGGGATGTTGAAACGGGATCAATTATCAAGAACCTTGTAGAACAAGGTACTTCAATTAATGCCATAGCCTTTTCGCCCGACAACCTGTTTATTGCGATTGGTACGGATGATTCCAGCGTGCAACTTTTCAATGCAGCGAGTGGAGAATTGTTCGATACTTTTTCTTCTCCGCATGGTGAGGTGCTGTCGTTAGAATTTAACGTGTGGAGTAACGGGCTTTTAATCGGTTACCAAGATGGTACTTCTGTCGAACGGCTCTTGGCGTTCTTCGGGCAACTGAATCTTGTGCTTGAAGGCGAAACGCCCGGTAGCACGGTTGTTTCTCATTCACCCGATGGCGCACAGCAATTGCTCACAATTTTAGAAGATGGGTGCGCTCTTTATGAACCTCAAAAACGAATTCAAGAGGAACCTCTTCATTCTCAAATAACATTTGGAAGCAACGAAGGGAAAATACAGGGCGGCAGATACACCCAAGACGGAACCTATGTAGTAACTGTCACAGACACAGGAAAGGTGACTTTTGGGAACGCCAAACTCGGCGAACTGATTCGTGAATACCATGGGCATAACGGTTCCATTCGTTCGATTGCTCTTTCACCGGATGGAAAGAAACTGGCCGCCGGTGGAGGTAATTATCGTCCATGGGTTGCATTATGGGATGTCGAGCACCAACGCCTGCTGCATGAGTTTGAAGTGCATACGCCTGTCTACAGCGCAATCACGGCTTTTTCGCCGGATGGAGACGAGTTGTTGTTCACTGACGGCCAACGTGCATTCCTGGCAAAAGCCGATACATACGAAATCATCCAATCCTATTCAATCGACCGGGGAATTCGATCAATTGCATTTAGTTCCGACGGTTCCAAAATTCTTACAGGACACAGCCAGCTGGATGATGTGGCCGTTTATATCGAACCCGATGAAGGCGCTTTGGCGATTTTATGGGATAAACAGACAGCGCAGGTTTTGCACCGGTTCGACGGTCATTCGATCGATGTTACAAAGGTTCTTTTCTCACCGGATGGATCGAAAATTCTGACGGCAAAAGCGGGTGGGCCTGAAATCAATGTATGGGATAGCACTACAGGTGAATTGCTGTATTCCAAAGGGGAAAAGACAGATTTTCGTTCCCTCCCTCCTGCCGTAGCGGTTTCGCCTAATGGCGTTGAGTTTCTTACAGGCAATAACAGCAATGACGATATCATGATTTATGAAATCGACTCCGGAGAGTTTCTACGGCGTTTCCCTGAATTCGGCACAGTTCAAGATATTGTTTATTCTCCGAATGGTACAATGCTGGCGGCTACGGGGCCGGAAACATTTGTCTGCACCGCTCAAGGCGGAGAACTTCTATACCGTATGCAAGAGGATATCAGTGCAACACAAGTTCAAACGATAACATTCTCTTCTGAATCCGATTCTATTGCTGTTGGATTGCATGAAGGAATAACGCAGATTTGGGAGATCGATCCCATGGCGGCCGATTTGCCTGCGGCGACACCCACACCCACGCCGACACCAAGAACATCCCCGCCGGAAGAACAACTTCCAATCCTGTCCGGTCCCGAAGCAGCAGGGCTTACGCCCCTCACAGGGGATGTCCCGTTGTGGACAGAGAACGGCGGATGCGGCGGGAAGTACTGGCGGGCTGAAGCGGACACACTCAGTAACGGCAACGCAATTGTCATCGGCGGGATGCGTATGGCCTCTTATAATTCGGGTAGTCCGGTTGCCGGTAAAGCCCAGGATATGATTGCGATCTTCTCATCGGACGGAGAACTTATAGAGCCATCCCGTACGGCATTTTTCACGGACAACGGAGTCCCGTGGGAAAGTACATTGTTTTATGACAATCTCTTAACAGAAGCGGAAGCAACCTCCGGATACAAATGCTACGGTCTATGCGCGGATACGATTGCCGGAAGATCCGGCGGTCATTACGCGGTACAGGCTATTGTAAAACCATGGGCCTTTGTGGATGAATTTCCTCAGATTGCCGCAGGATTCGAGTATTTACCATCCCGGCAATTTACTGCAATACAAATACTAAGCGATGACGGCGTCCCTCAAACAGCGCTACTCAATCCTTATGGGAGTTATCTTCAATCCGCCGGTTTTTCAGGAAATTTGGAAGGCGGGGCGGTTCGATTTTTATCCAATGGAAATCTGGTCATTACCTATGAAGACGACACGCCTGACGGCCCCGCAAAAGAGGAACTCTATGGCCGTACGGGAAATAAAAAAGTCGTTGCAGCGGTCATCTTGGATGCTGACGGGCGTGTTGTGAAAGCACCTTTTGCAGTTTCCCAATCTAGTTCCGAACAGGATTCCAATTTGCGCTATGGTTTAACTTCGGGTGACGGCTGGTTTGCTATTCGTTACTTTGATGCGGTTACGGGGCCGACACTCGTTGCATTCGATAATGACGGAAATGAAATAGGAAATGGTGAGGGCCGAATTTATATCGATGACTTCGAGGAACTCTATGACTATGCCGGAAGACGGGGAGATTTTAGCGATCTCGAAGCCTACGGAAACAATCTTTATGTCACACACCGAGGCGCGGACCATGCGGGATATATCAGCTGGTTTGAGGTAAGCCAAGACGGACTTTTTGAACTTTGGACGGATTACATTACCGATCATGGACTGAGCAATGTCAACGGGAACGCCGACTTAGGCATCGATTCCAAAGGCAATATCATTGTTGTGTGGGAAGACCACAGTTGGGAACGATTTCAACCGGGACGTTGGGAAGTGCTGGCACGTCTGTTCCGTTATGATCTTGAACCGCTGACACCTTCATTTTGCCTGTTTGAAGTGGGCAATAATACGGATTTCTCTGAGCCGGATTCAATCTTCGGAGCCGGGCGGACCAAACAACCCCGGGTTGCGATGAATGACAATCTAATAATTGCTATCGCCCAAACCAACGAACCCCCATACGGTGATCCATCATCAATTCGCAACGATCCTTATGATGAGTGGTACACCTATACCTATATTGTCCGGATGTTAGAGAATCCATTCCGGCCCGATGTGGAGGATTGGTGGTTTTATTAATTACGTCAGGGCACCGTTGGCGACGAGAAACCAGAATCACGAAAGCACGAAAAGAGCACGAAGGGCACGAAGATTATGCAAAGATGAGTGAATGGCGAGGGAGTCTGTGTGGTAAATGCAGTGTGCTACCGCCTCTTGCGCTAACGCGCCCAGACAAGCGAGTTGTCTGCGCCACCCGTTATAATTACATATGTATCTTTTAATGAGCAGCGGCTCATCAGGAGATTCGCCCTCCCGCCCGTGGCCGGGCAGGACATGACGCCTAACGGCCCACGCCCGGGTACCCCGGTGGCAAGACGCCTGACGGCCCACGATTTCGGGGTGTATTTATTAGATATTCCTGATCAGCACCCTGCAATGGCGATACGTATATTTATTTGAATCACGAAAGCACGAAAGGGGCACGAAAAGCACAAAGATTATGCAAAGATGAGTGAATGGCGAGGGAGTCTGTGTGGTAAATGCAGTGTGCTACCGCCTCTTGCGCTAACGCGCCCAGACAAGCGAGTTGTCTGGGCCACCCGTTATAATTACATATGTATCTTTTAATGAGCAGCGGCTCATCAGGAGAGATTGTCTCAAAACTTGAAATACAAACCATGAAACGGTCGATTCTGCATTTCATTGCGGCCTTTTTTGTCCGAATCGGCCTATCCGTGACTGCCAGTACCGACTTTTGAGACAACCTCAGGAGATTCGCCCTTGCCCGGGTACCCCGGTGGGCAAGATGCCTAACGGCTCACGATTTCGAAGCATATTTAACTGATTTTCTAAGTCAGCACCCTGCGAACCGATTCTGTCTTTCCATTTGAATCACGAAAACACGAAAGGGACACGAAGAGTACGAAGATTTTGCAGAGTGGGTGGATGGATAGATACGTATGCATGTATATCAAACAGCGGCTCATCAGGAGATTCGCCCTCCCGCGGCCGGTCAGAGAACCATGTTTAGCTTTGAATTTGGGGTATTGGTGGGTGCAAGCACCCACCCTACGAGTAACATATGTATCTAGTCAAGAGAATTCCGCATACGCTTCATAGAGGGCGATGGCGTTTTCCAGTGGTACATCGGGGAGGATGTTGTGGGCGGTGGAGATGATGTAACCGCCACCGGGAGAACCGGCCTCAAGAAGCCGTCTGACCTCACGGCGGATATCCTCCGGTCCGCTCCGAGGTAAGAGTTCTTGAATATCGACTCCGCCATGAAAACAGAGATCGCGCCCAAACTCACGCTTTAATCCGCCCAAGTCCATTCCAGCGGCTTTGGGTTGCAAGGATTGGAGAATATCCAAACCGCATTCGATAAAATCGGGAATTAATTGACATACACTGCCGCATGTATGGTGCATCACCTTAAGGCCGTATTGATGGGCAAGTTCGATATAGGCCTTAAAACCGGGCTTAAAGAAACGCCGCCACATATCCAGCGAAACGATGGGGCCATTTTGTGTTCCGAAATCATCGCCCATCATAAAGATGTCGATATGTTTTGCGGCGCGTGAAAATACCTCGCGGTTGTACTCTAAGAAATAATTCCGGATACGTTCCAAAATTGCATCGGCAATGGCGGGATTTTCGATTAAATCCATGACAGCCTGTTCGGGGCCGCGCAGATACATCATCGGTTTCAGCTGCGCGGTACGGTCGAGCCGGTCACCGGCGTTCACGATTGCATAATCCGCATATTGCAGGCACTCGGTTTCGAGATTCTGATAATCCCACCAAGCGGGAGACGGCCAGCGTTCATACGCCTCGATTTCGGGAACGGTGGTCATGGGCGCCAAAGGCGAACGGTCAACGTGTTTGTAGGTCCACTCCATCCCCGTAGGCATACGGGTGCGTACAGTCTTACGGCGTACACCCCAAAGATCTTCAACCGTGCCATCCGGATACTCGCGCAACGATTGCCCGACATAACTTGGACCACGCACATAACGTAAATCGACATCCAAACGACGCAATAAGGCGTCTTTATCGGCAAGGCCGAAATGTTTGCAAAGCGCTTCCGTGATTTCTGCCGCGGCCCAGTAATCGAATGGCACACGATCCGGTTGGATGTGAGAGATTGAAGCCTGTACACGTTCGCGAGCGTTCATGATCGAGCCAAGGCGTTGTGCCTCATTCCTTTGCCGATTTATTCACGGATTAAATTATCGAGCGTCTCCGCTGCTCCGGCCTGAGTCAGGATTGAGAGTTCAGGCCAAATATCCGGTGTGGAATAGGCGCGGATACGTATTTCGAATTCCTTCAATTCATCTGCATCCAATACGGCACCGCCGCCATTCTTGGGTGAGCCGATAACCAACCGGCCCGGTTGGAGCAGACTCATGAAGTGTGGAATGTCGCCACAGGTCATAATGCCCGGGACAAAGTGGGCCAGCCCCCAACAATCCTCAAAACGGTCCGGCCAGTTATAAGAGGCTAATGTGTTGCAAGTACCAACGGCGGCGCAGTCTCCATCGATAAGTCCGCATAAAACAGCTGTCAGCCCCATAATACCCTCTCCCCAGAGTTTGATTTCTTCTCCCTCATACTCATCGCGGAGATAGGCAATCACTTGGAAGGTATCCAGCACCCACCGTCCCAAAATCGGTTTTCCCAAGACAGCGGAACCTTGGGTCAGAAGATAGTCATCACAATCGACGGCGGCGGCTTTGTCCCAGGTTGTGGAACCGATCCCACGCGGCTCAAAGATACAGAGCGCGGGAGAGTTTCCATCCGGTAATTCATAATCATCCGGCAGGTTGCCGAGTATCAATAAAACGCAATTCCGCCGGTCCGGATTTTTATCCAGTATTTGCAGAGGCAGTTCGATGCCCGGCTCAGTGGTGATGAGTTTTTGTTTCAGTGTTCCCAACCGGCTCTCGGTGCGGGAAGGTTCGGCATCCCGAATTTTGTATACGGCCGGTTCGGAAAATCCACCGAATACGTCCTTGCGAAGTTTCTCACGGGTGCTTTGCTTGAGTCTTTCATTAGACCTGGTTTTGAATTGCCGGTCCGCTTGGGTACACAGCCGGGTTGCCTGCCGGGCTACGATTTGGGGCACATAAAGCGCGCCATCCGGCAAGACGCCATCTTTAAAGACTTTGAGTTGTTCCGGTTCAAGCAGGTCGAGTTCCGGTTCGGGCACGCGTTCCACGGGATCGCGGCCCATAAGGTGCTGCTCAAAAAAACCGACCATGATTTCGCGCATATCGCGGCTGTAATCATGTCCGCCCGCAAACTCCACGAAGCGGAAATTATCACCAGCGCTGACTTCTTCGTAAATTTCCCGGGCACGATCCGCATTGCGCCGGGCATCCTCAATCCGAAAGGCTGCACCGTGATCTTCTTGAGCTGCGAAGATCGCAAACGCACGGGGTGCAACCAGCCCGGCCAATAGGCCTTCTTCCGCATACGTCAACACACCGGGGATGGTTTCACATGAACAATGCGCGCCATGGGTGTAGCCCTCATAGGCTCCAAAGAAACAGACCCCCACCGCGGCGCGGATACGTGGCTCCATGATGGTCAAATGGAAGGTTTGATTACCGCCACCGGAAGCACCGGTGACGCCGATGCGGTCCGGATCGACCTCAGGCAGAGAGGCGAGAAGATCGATCGCCCGGCGGTTATCCTCTATTTGCAAACCCGCCAAGGTCTGCCCCGTAGGAAAGGCTTGGTAGCCGAGTTGTCTTCCATGGTAAGTAATGCCCTGATAGGCCCGTTCACCCGCGCCGATAGCATCCAAAGCCAGTACAACAAATCCCCGCTTTGCCAGAAAGACTGCGCGGGCGTGAACCTGCGGGGCGCATTTGGCATCCGGCCAATGGCCATGCACACAGAGAATGCCTGGAGCGGGGGCATTCAGATTGCCGGGCATATAGAGATGAGCCGGAATAGGAACCTGCGGTACGGATTCAAAGACGATTTTTTTTAGGCTGTAGCCATCGCGCTGCAAGGTTTCGATAGTCTCATAAACAATGGGCTCAGGGGCATGGAGGAAAGGAACTCCCAAAGCCTCAGCATGCCGTTGCAGGAGACGATGCCGAAAGGAAGTCCAATCTTCACCATCCTGCCGTTGGGCAAGACGTGTTTCGGCGCACTCATCAGCCAATGTTTTAAAATAGTCCGGTATCAAGTTGGAGTTCCCATCTGTATATGCAGTCATGGCGGCCAAGATCATCATGGCCAATACCGGCAAACTCGCGAAACGGGTTCTACAGTTTAAAGAACGGGCAAGCGGTTGTCTAAACCGACTTTCGCCTATAAAAACAACGGCTCGGCAGGAGCCTCGCCCTCCCCTGACCATTTTAGAACCGGTTCTGAAATCTGTTTTCAAATTGCCGACTTGAGAGTCTTTTAAAAGAAACATCGAATCCACCATCTAATCCACAGTCTATTGTCAGGCTGATTTTCCTATATCTTAACTATAGCAGTAATCTTATCATGCAGTGACATTGCCGCTGGAGGCGATATTCGTAACACCTCGGTGTGGTATGACCCAACGAAACCATACGTACGAAAAATGATATGAAGACTATCGGACGAAGAACATTTATTCAGACAACCGTACAGGCATCTACGGCCAGCATTTTGTCTGCTTCCTATGTGAACGCAAAACCGAATGACGAAGCAGCTCTGGCGCCAGTCCGGGTGGGAGTGGTCGGTGTCGGGAACCGAGGCACGGGGCTGCTTAAAATTCTTCTGCGAATTCCGGGAACCAAGGTCCCGGCCATTTGCGATATCAATCCGGAACATTTGAACCGGGGCATCGGCATTGTGAAACAAGAGCATGGCACAACACCGGAAGGGTATTCCGAAGGGCCATATCATTATCGAACCATGCTGGAGCGGGATGATTTGGACGCCATCTTGATTGCCACTCCCGCGCCTCTGCATGCCGAGATGGCCGTGGACACAATGAATGCGGGAAAGCATGCCGGAAGCGAAGTTCCGGGCGCATATACATTGGAGGAATGCTGGAACCTGGTTAAAACCAAGGAAGCCACAGGCAAGCGGTATATGCTTTTGGAAAATTATAATTATACGCGCGACCGTATGATGATTTACGAAATGGTGCGGGCGGGAGTGTTTGGCGATCCACATTACGCTGAATGCGCTTATATCCACGATTGCCGGTCATTACGTTTTAATCAGGATGGAACACTAACCTGGCGCGGAGATATCAAGACCGAAAATTTCGGAAATCTTTATCCTACACATTCGCTTGGGCCGGTGAGTAAATGGCTGGGCATCCATGAAGGGGACCGTATGGTCTCGTTAACCAGCCGGATGAGCAGGCCGGGATCGATTCACGAATACGCAGTCTCACGCTTCGGAAAAGACAGCCAAGCCGCAAAGATCGATTTTGTGAATGGCGATATGTGCGTCACACTCATCAAGACAGCGGCGGACCGGCTCATCACGGTTTATTACGATTCCGATTCACCGCGTCCGATGTCCAATTTCTATTTGGTGCAAGGTCCCAAAGGCGTTTACGATTCCCGCGAAGGCATCCACATCGACGGTCAAAGCCCGGCGCACCAATGGGAACCGATTGGCAACTACCGGGACCAATACGAACACGAGTATTGGCGAACGCGGGCGGATGAAGCAAACCGTACGGGACACGGCGGAGGCGACTATTTTGTGATATCCGATTTTGTGGAGATGGCCCGTCAGGACCGTGAACCATTTGTGAATGTCTATGACAGCGCCACATGGAGTTCAATCATGCCGCTTTCAAGACAATCCATCGAGCAAGGCGGCACCAGCGTGGAAATACCCGACTTTACCGGCGGACGTTGGAAACAAACCTGATCCGAAACAGGCATAACCGTGAATTCCAAATCAAAAACAAATTTACGAATCCGAGCGCATGAGTTCATTACAAAGAACGGCTGGCTGCCGCTCGGAATTCTGGTTTTGACTTTGCTGCACTGGTCGATCCTGATTTTCAAAGTGCCGGTTTTTCCGCATGGATGGTTCTGGAATTTTCACTATACGGCGATCGGTACAGTATGGGTTCTTCCGGTCATGGCGATACTTTTGGCTATCGGATTGTGGTACACCTATTCCCCTTCGCGTCGTAACACCGTGCTTTTGGCGGGAATGATTGGTTTGGGATTTTGTTTTCAACATAGTTTCGCCTTGCTTGAAGGGAGAGGTTTGAACGGGATTCGCGACCGTATCACGTATACAGGCCACGCAAAGTTCGCAGAAGACGCAGTTAACCAGGCCGGCATTATTTCAACTTTAACGAATTACGAACAACTGGTTCAGGAAGGCAAATTGAACCGTTTTGCACAATCCAAGCCGCCGGGGCAGCTTCTGTTTTATATGCTGACGGAACGAGTGGCGAATTTCATACGCCCTCACGAATCAGTTGAAGAGAGACTGGCATGGATGAGGACCTTTGCTTGTTTTGCTTGGCCGATTTTCGGGTTTCTTGTTCTCATTCCATTGTATGCATTGGTTAAAGACTGGAGCGGAACCGAGACGGCGCTTATGGCCTGTTGGCTCTATCTTCTAATTCCGGCAGGAATTTTAATTACGCTTCACGCCGATCAAGTTTTATATCCGTTGCTCTTGGTTCTCTCATTGCTCTTGTGCCACATTGCAAATCGAACATCCCGGGCGGCCTATGCCATTGGAGCGGGAGCGTTTGTGTATTGCGCTATCTTTATCTCGTTCTCATTGCTGTGCATTATCCCATTGGCGGCCGCGGTTTTAATTGCGTCACCTACTCATCAAACGGGTAAATCCCATCTGCGTGGCAGCGCAGTCCGGTGTAGTTGGTTTTTATTGGGGCTGGTTGTTGCCGATTTGGCATTCAGGATTGTTCTCGATTACAACATTCATGTCCGTTTTGTAGAAGCGATGAAGTTCCATGCCTCGTGGCGCGAATGGGAGAACACGCCGAGAAATATTATTCATTGCGGCATTTTAAATACGCTTGAATTCGCGCTTTTGGCGGGTGTTCCGTTATGCGGTTTTGCCTTATACGGGATGTTGCATTCGACCGAGAAGAGCCTTGGGGGGGAATGGAACGAACTGCATAGTCTGGCCTTGGCTTTGGCGTGTGTATTTGCAGCGTTGCTTCTTTTTGGAAAAACCAAAGGGGAATCGGCCCGGTTATGGCTGTTTTTGACGCCCTGTGTGTGCATCATGGGCGCCTATGCAATTGCGTCGCGCTACGCGCGCGCCAAGCATTGGCTGATACCGGTTGTGGTGATTTTGCAATTTATAACGATTGCTATTACGAAAGTGTGTCAGGATTTTTATTGAGAATGGCTAAAAGATGGAATCAATTGTAATCAGGGCGACCATGATTGCGCCGAGGGTGAATTTCCCGATGGTTCCAAATAGACGCCCCCACATTGCAGCGCGGCCCACAGTCATTCCATCCTCCAGGGTACGTCCTTTCCACCGTTCACCGACATAAGCACCTCCGAATGCGCCAATACAACCGCCAGCCAAAGCGCCAATGATCGGCCCCAAGATGGGAACGGGGACAGCGATAACAGCCCCGATGAGACTTCCAATCAAAGCACCGACAAGCGACAAAGCCGCGGATCTTCGGCTGGCGCCTTCTTTGGCCGCTCCGGCAGCGCTGGCGGCAAATTCGATGATCTCTCCTAAAACCGCCAGCACAAACGCGATGCCGACCACTGACCAGCTGACACCATGGCCTTCGGACGCAGGAAAGACATAGGCAAACAGCGCCGTGCAACATACGACAATCCAATTCCCGGGAATCATCAACAGAGAGGATGCCAAGGCAATCAGGTTGAATACGAGCAAAAAACAAGCGCTGAGATAGTAAATCCAATCCATTAGACCGGTGTATCCTTACTCATACCATAAGGAATAGAGTTGGGCATTGTCCACATTCAATTCAAGAGTCACTACTTTATTTACGAGAGAAGCCTCGGATTGATTCAAAAATTCGATTTTTCCGGTGAGCTGATTGCCTGCGGCGTCCACCAGCAACTGTTATAGCAAGCTCTCGGCATTGATGGTAATTGAGGATACCATAGCTGACAAGCGGATTTTTCGTCACATGAATTGACTGCATAGGAACACGGCGACAATGCTCAATTTTGGACAAATATAGTCCAATGAGATGTTTTTAATGAAAAGGAAAACAGAATGAGCCGATTTCTTCACGAATCCGAATTGGAAAACCATCTTTCTGTTTGGATGGAATCAGTACGTGAGTTTTCTCCCCGTTTCCGGCGGTTGGAACCGGAACATGCGGCGTTACTTGTCATCGATATGCAGAATGAGTTTTTGGCGGAAGATGGTCTTTTGCCCACATGGGGCGGTCCGGCTGTCCTGCCTCGGGTTTCGAGATTGATGGAGAGTTTTCGCAGACGGAATCGTCCGGTCATTTACACGCGTCATTGCTACTTCAATCCATCTGTGGATGGTGGTACAACCGCCGAATGGTGGGGGATGAAGGACGATAGCCCAATCTTGAACGCCGCGCTTCCATCATCTGCAATTCATAAGAGTATCGCCCCTAAAGAAGGCGAAACTGTAATTGCAAAACATCGTTACAGCGCCTTTCATGCAACCAACCTGGAATCGATCCTTCGCAATCAAGGTGTTCGTGATGTGGCCATTTGTGGCGTGGCCACCAATTGTTGCTGTGAGGCGACGGCACACGATGCATTGTTCCGGGACTTTCACATCTTCTTTTTGGCCGATGGATGCGGTGCCAGCGATGATGCGGCTCATATCGCAACTCTTCGGGATATCGCCTGTTTCTATGGCACTGTGTTGACGTGCAAAGAGTTGGCGGATGCCCTAGAGTCCTAATTCAAGTGTCCAGACGTCTTGCAAACCAAGTAGCGGAAAGTTGCAAAATTATTGACGATCTCTTACTTGGACCATAAAATGTCTATGGATAATGTAGGCAACTTAGGATCGAGACTGAGCACATAAAATCCGTCCTCATCCACTTCGTCTCATAGTGTTTGGAAATCCGGACATGCAACTAAACGAACCAGCAACCCGTTTTGCACCAGCGCAACGCGCATCGCAAGAAGAAATACTCCGTCAGGCCGAAGACTTTTCCAAGATGTCGCTGCTCTGCGATTTGTTGGATGGAGTTCCCGATATTGTTTTGGTCTTGAACAAGCAACGGCAAATCATCTTTAGCAATTATTCAGGTATGAAAAATACGGGCCTTCATGAACGGACCCAACTCTGTGGCATCCGTCCGGGTGAAGTAATTGACTGCATTCACGCGACCGAAACCGAAGGCGGTTGCGGCACGACCGAATTTTGCCGGGAATGCGGGGCGGTGAACGCCATCTTGACAAGCCAACGAGGAGAAAAAGTCTCATTGGAATGCCGGATTGTCCAATCGGGCACAAGCGAGGCTATGGATCTTCGGGTTACGGCCGTTCCATTTAAAATCTATGAACAGGAATACACGCTCTTTACGGTTGAAGATATCAGCGATGAAAAAAGAAGGATGGCGCTAGAGCGTATTTTCTTTCATGACATCCTCAATACCGCCGGATGTATTTTGGGGTATGCGAAAATCCTTAAAGAGGCCGATAAAGACCGTGCCGCCGGGCTTCAAAACGATGTCTATCAACTCGCAGAAAAGATTGTCGATGAGATTAAATCGCAACGCGAATTGCTCGCAGCCGAAAACAATGAACTCATTGTGCGTCCGGCACGATTGAACTCAAGAAGCATCCTTACGGATGTTTTAAGCACCTATGAGTTAGACGAGAATGCAATGGGGAAAACCATTCATATCGATGAAAGGACAGAAGAGATTGAGTTTGTCAGCGATATGAATCTGCTTCGAAGAGTACTGGGCAATTTGGTTAAAAACGCACTCGAAGCCTGCTCAACCGGAGATACGGTAACAATAGGCTGTAGCCGTTTCGATGAAATGGCGCAGTTTTTTGTGCACAACCCGGGTTATATGCCGAAAGATGTGCAACTCAACATATTTCAGCGTTCTTTTTCGACAAAAGGTACAGGCCGTGGATTGGGGACTTATAGTATTTTGCTATTAACGGAGCGATATCTTAAAGGAAACGTTTCGTTTACTTCGGATCCATCGGCGGGGACCTGCTTTTATGCGCGTTTCCCGCTTTCGCTTGAAGTGTAGAATTTATGCCGGGGGAGCCTACAGCGCTTTTGTGTGGGTGTTGGAGAGGATTGGTGGATAGCGGGGACTTTTTTGTGATTAGCAAACCTTTGTACAGCCTCTTGCGCCTTACGGCGCGCAGATAAAAGATTTATCTGCGCCACCCCATTAGAGGGAGTTGGTGGATGGGGAGATACGTGTGTATGTATAGCGGACAACGGCGCGGCAGGAGCCTTGCCCTCCCGCCCGGGTACCCCGGTGGGCATGACGCCTAACGGCCCACGTCAGGGTACCCCTGCGGGCAAGAAGCCTAACGGCCCACGATTTCGGGGTGTATGCAAAGGATGTAGTCGGGAGGCACCCTGCGTGCCGATACGTGCATTCATTTGAATCACGAAAACACGAAAGGGGCACAAAGACACCGTTGGCAACGAGAAAGCAGCACCATGAAAGAACAAAAAGACATGAAGGATTCGCCCGGGCGCCCTAACCGGGTGTTTGATTGCTCATGGCGAAGGCCGTAATAACGTTCAAATGGGATTAAAAAATCCCCCGTATCCAGGAACGCCTAAGTGTAATAAAATCATCCTTATATCGCATACTCGATAAGGATTGAGACCATGTATAGCCGTTTGTCCGTAGTATCGCTCGCCATTTTGGCAGTCTTGCTTTTAATTGGAGAATCATTCGCAGCCGGTCCCGAGTTGGAGTGGAAATACGATACCGGCGGGCGTATCTACGCATCGCCAATGTTGGCCGATCTGGATGGTGACGGGACAGTTGAGATCATTGTATGCGCATCGCGTGCCGGTCAGATCATGTGTATGAACGGCCAAGGCGAAGTGAAGTGGACTTACACGCTGCAAACCGGAACCTCGGATGGGATTCAGGCGACGCCATCCATTTTGGATTACGACGGTGACGGCAAAAAAGAAATCTTTTATCTGAGCAACCGGGGTATTGCGGGATGCCTGGACTCTAACGGGACATGCATTTGGCGTACTTCCCTGGGAGAGAAGATCGACTACAACGGTTCCCTGCTAATCGATATTAATGCGGATGGACGTATCGAGATTCTTTTCGGATCGGAAAGCGGAACTCTGTATTGCCTGGACGATACCGGACAGAAGTTATGGCATTACCAGGGCTCGGGTTCGATACGGGGGATTCCGGCTGCCGCTCAACATCCTTCATCCGGTTCGATGTATGTTTATGCATCCTTTGGGAACGGCTTTTTCAGTTGCATCGATAGCGAAGGAAAAGCGGTTTGGTCGCACCAGGAACCTGCCGAGCGAAATGAATGCCGTTCCGGCCCAGCGGTTGGCGATCTGGATGGCGATGGAAATTTAGAAGTGCTGTTCGCGACCGAAGATTTTACGGTCATTGCCTATGATGCGTTTGACGGAACAGAAGAATGGCGTTGGAAAGGAAAATTCAAGACCGATCAGACGCATAGTTTTGCTCTTGCGGATTTTGACGGCACAGGCCGTTTGGATGTTGTCTGCGGCGACGGGCGCGGTTTAAGCGCGCCGGGCAACTTATACCGTTTACGCGACGGCAAGGCGTTATGGACTTATGAAGCGGGTGGTGGAATTGTCCAAGGGCCATCGGTTGGCGATATCGACGGGGACGGCGAACTTGAAATCCTGGCGTGCTCCCGTTCCAGCCGTCTGATCTGCCTATCCCCGGACGGAAAAGAAGAATGGAGTTTCCCCACCCAGTTCGGAACCTTAACAACCCCGGCCTTGGGGGATGTGGACGGCGATGGTGAAGTTGAAATTGTTATTACCAGCAAGGACCGTCACATCTACTGTGTGACCATGCATGGCGCCTACAAGAAAGACCGTATGGTTTGGCCCTGCATGAATGGCGACAACCAACTAACCGGCAATGCAAACGGTATCCCCTTTGAAGCGATTCCCAGCATCCAACCGGATACTCAACTCAAAGATTTAGTACTCCAGGAGTTTTCACCATTAACACTCGGCACAAACCAAATTCGTTTGGACTATGCCAACACCAGCCATCGCCCGAAAATGCTCGAACTGGCAGCGGAAGTTTTGGGACCACAAGGCAAACGGACAACCTATACATCGGCAAAGCGTGTTGAGGCCTACACACAAGAGAACGCTGAATTCGAATTCACAGCGCTTCGCGCCGGCGAGTATGCTCTTCAGGTCCGCTTGGTCGATTTGGGATCGGGGCAGACTCAGGCATCTATCGAACAAAGTTGCGCAATGAAACCGCTTGCGGTTGAAAAACTGGAAGTCAAAACATTGCGTTCCGAAGCCAAGAAGATCATCAAATCCAAAAAGTCCAGCCGAGCCGCCGACGCTTTGCAGGCAGTGCTTACAGCGTGGGACGATACGCTTTCCAAAAGCGAGAAGACGATAAATAACAAATCGGCAGGCGATCGCGATCTGCAGGAAACCGCAAACGGTATTCAGACTGCATTACGTGGACTGCGGCGTTGCATGGCTCGCATTTATGCCGCAGCGGCGACGAATCCTAAGCATGTTAATGAGCTGGATTTGGCAGCTGTTCCCGAGACCGTGCTGGTCAAAGTGTTCAAAGACGAGCCTTACTTGAATGAAAAACGCGAAGCTGCGCCGATTGAAATTTCTTTAGCCGGAAACGAATACGAAGGCGCACAAATTGTTGTCGTGCCACTGTGGAAAGATTTGAATGCACTGCGGATTCAGGTGGGAGAGTGCAAACAGACGGATGGTTCAGCGGTTATTCCGGCAGAGAATATTCAAGTCAACCGGATCGGATATGTTGAGACACAGGTGCCTTCCTACACCTACAAAGTCGAGAAAATCGGATTTTATCCGGATGTTTTATTCCCTGACGATCCTGTGGATGTGCCCAAAGAACAAGATGCTCAGCCATTCTTTTTAACTGTAAAAGCAGACGAGAATACGAAAGCGGGAGATTATCAGGCAGTCGTAACGGTTACAGCTACCGGATGCAATCCGGTAGAACTCCCACTGCATGTGCATGTTTGGGATTTTCACATCTCCAAAGAAAACCATTTGCAAACCTCGCTTTGGTTCGGAGAAGGAAGTCTTAAGAGTTTCTATAAATACAATGACAGAACACCATTTGAAGTCAGGAAACGCTATTACGATCTTCATCTGGAACACCGTTCAGGTCCACTTATGAGTTTTCCATCCGGCGGCGGCGCACAAGTGGAGGATCTCCGGTATGTGATGAGTCACGGTCAAAACGCGCTTTTCTACAATTTGCCGGGCTATGTTCCCGAAAAAGACCGGCCGGTCTTCAAGGAAAAATTGCTCAAAGACCGTGAGTTGGTAAAGGCCGAAGGTTGGGACGATAAAATCTATTACTACACACGCGATGAAGTCGCGGTGATGGGGGCGGCATGAGATACCTCAGGTTGTTGAACTCAGCAAGTGGGTCCGTACAGTGAATCCCGACTGGCCTCTTTTCCAAACCAGCGCGCCCGAACTGTCACTTTTCGGCGGTGTGGATGTGTGGTGCCCAGTCATCGATGTGTTCAATCCTTATGTGCTCAAACAACGAATGGAACGCGGCGAACGGCTTTGGTTCTATACGGTTTGGGGACGTCCCGGTGTGATGATTGAATTTCCGGCCACCGACCACCGTCTGATGTTCTGGCAGTGTTGGAAATACGGCGCTGAAGGATTTTTGTATTGGGGCACAACCCACTGGGCTTTTAACATGCAAGGTGACAAGCGTTGGCCGGAAGTCCCTTGGAAACCTTGGAACAGTCAGCCAGGTCACCATGGCTGCGGATACTTGGTCTATCCGGGCCCGGACGGTGTGCCTTATAGTTCGGTTCGGTTTGAAGGTGTCCGTGACGGGATCGAGGATTATGAGTATTTCTATTTGCTCAAGCAACTTATGGAAAAGGCCAGTTTGCAATTGCCCGCCGAACTACGTCAGCGCGCTGAACAAGAACTTGCAATAACACCCGATGTGCTCGTGGATCACAAGAACTTTACAGACGATCCAGCCGTGATTTTATCGGCGCGTGAACGCTTGGCCGGTCTTATTGAGGAAATACAGTCCAAGTTGTAGAGCGAAACTTGCGGCCCGGCGGTTTTCCGCCGGGCAAGTGGTGACGGGAACAAAAGAAATTCGTATTCCGGGCAGGGATACGCTTGGACAGAGGCGATGGGCACACTGCATCCATTTGCCCGGCACCGTTATTCTGTTTCCAGAGAGTTTTTCGCGCTGTTTATTGCGTGCGGCATGTAGTTGACGTTTGACCGCACAGGAACGATTTCCGGACTTACGAATGAATATCCCTTCAGCACCACCTGCGGATTGCCCTAAGCCCCTTTCGCATTATTTTGGCGCGGTCTGGAAACTTTCATGGCCTACATTGATCTATGCATTCCTGGAAGCGGGTATGGGCTTGGTCGATGTTTATTATGCCAGTTACCTTGGAACGGAAGGCGTGGCAGCGATCGGATTTTCGAGACAGCTGTTCCTGGTGCTCCAAGTCGGAACCATCTCCATTACAACAGGAACGTTAACGTTAATCTCACAACACTACGGCGGGAAACGTTACGATGCGGTAGCTTCAGCGGCTTTTCATTCATTTATTCTAGCTCTAACCATAGGAATCGGGCTGGGCATTGTGGGAGTTCTCATGGCCGCTCCCGGACTACGTTTGCTTGGTGCGAAAGAGGCGGTCTTGGCGGGAGGGACGGGATATTTGCGTGTTTTGCTAGGCGGGATTGTGTTTATGTTATTGAATTACGCTGCAAGCGCCATTTTTCGGGCGATGGGCGATGCCATCACACCGCTTAAAATCAGTTCGGCGATTCTTTTGCTCAATGCTGTCATAAGTTATTACTTTGCTTTTGGAGCCGGAAACTGGCCGGGAATGGGCTTGCCGGGGATTGCATTGGGGACAATTACCGCACGCGGATTGGGCGCGGCTATTTCGATATCTATTTTATCCGCCAAGGGCCGCGAGATCCATCTAACGCCTCGGATACCATTGCAGGTGAACATTCTAAGCCAACTGCTTCGAATCGGTTTGCCCGCCGGGCTTTCGGGCCTTTTGCGTAACGGCGCACGGATTATCTTCTTTGCCATGGTCGCCTCAACTGTTGCGGGAACGGCCGCGGCCGCCGCAGCCACGGTGGGATTTCAATTACGGATGATGGCGATTATGCCAGCCTTGGCTTTTCAAGCATCCTGCGCCGCATTAGTCGGACAAAGTATTGGGGGCGGTGATATCCCAGGCGCAGTCCGTCTGAGCTGGACAACAATCTTTTACTGCCTATGCCTGGGGATTGGGATTAGCATTTGCACGTATGCTTTTTCAGGACAGGTTATGGCAATTATGACGGACTCACACACTGTTACGGCCATCGGCGTGCTGACGCTTTCGGCGATTGCATTCGAGCAACTGTGCACCAGTATTTCGATTGTGGCTTCCGGGGCACTGGCAGGGGCGGGAGATACCAAGCCTCCTCTGTTCTACACGGCGGCCTGCCAGTGGCTGCTCTTGCTTCCGTTAACCTACATCCTGGCTTCAGAATCGATGTACGATGTCCAAGGCGCTTGGGTGGCGTGGTGTATTGTAGCCACGCTACAAATGGTCTTGACTCTTGCACGATTTGCACGCGGCCAATGGAAAACGATCAATATTCATGCGTAAATAAAAGGCATCAATTCTCAAGGGTCTGATTTGGATTCATTGGAATCATCAACGATTATGAATAGACGTCAAAAAATATGCGCAGGTCTGCTAGCCGTCATCGTCATTTTGACCGCTATCGGTTTATGGAAAACAGAAGGAACGGGCTCTGATGCCTCAACACTTCTGGTCAGACATCCTGAAGGGATTATGGGCACGACCTGCACGCTGGCTGTCGTGGCCGATGCACGCGGGAACGATGCGGCTGAAGCCGCGCTCAATGAAGCGGAAAAAGTGCTTCGTACAATCGAAGCCGCGATGAGCACCTGGATCGACACGACCGAAGTATCCCGTCTTAACCATGCAGCGGCCGGAGAGGATATCGGTCTTACACAGGATACGCTCAATGTTCTGCACGCCGCTCAAGAAGCATTGGAACAGACAGGGGGCGTGTTCGATATCACATGCCGTCCGCTCATCGAACTTTGGCGTAAAGCGGGGAAAGAAGGAACATTGCCAACCGAACAAGCAATTGCCGAAGCGCGGGATGCTTCACATTGGGACTGGATTGTCCTTTCGGAAACCGGGGCAGTCAAAAAGAAAAGCACAGCGCGGGTTGATCTTGGGGGAATTGCGAAAGGATACGCTATCGATAAGGCGCTGGATTGTTTTCGTAATACGGGATTTCCGGGAGCGATGGTGGATATTGGGGGGGATTTGGCATGTTACCGTGCGCCGGACAGTTCCAAAGATTGGATTATCGACATCAAGAATCCATTTAGCCAGGATGCATTGGCTCATTTACAAATTCACGAAGGCGCAGTTTGTACCAGCGGCAATTACGCGCGGTATTCTACGATTGGTGGCAAACGATACAGCCATATTATCGATCCCCGGAGTGGGTGGCCTACGGAAACGGCCCCCTCGGTAACCGTTGTGGCGCATTCGGCCATGCAAGCGGATATTTGGGCAACGGCATTAAGTGTGAAAGGTCCGGATGGATTGGCGACCTTGCCCGTGGGTATTGAGGCGAGCGTGGTTACCGGCACATCGGATGAGTACGATGTTTTTTGTACGGAAGGTTTTGTGGGATTAATTAAAGGTGAAGTTCCGAAATTAAAGGTGGTTGAGAACGTAAGATAGAAGTGGAATCACGAAAGCACGAATACCTACGAAGAACACGAAAATTTTGTAGAGTTAGGTGGATAGCGGGGGAGTTTTTGAAATATGGTTTCATTTCTGCGGCCCTTACAGGGCCGGAAGTTTTGGGTTCTTAACCCCAGGCGGCGCTACGCTTGCCTGGGGCTACGACCTGGTGTCCTTTCAGGACACGGTGTGTTCATTTGAGGAAGTTGGCGGATAGGGAGATACGTGTGTATGTATAGCAGACACGATTCAGCAGAAAAGGAGAAAGTGGTAAAGACAGATTTGTCTTTGTGGTCTTTTGTGTGCAGATAAAGATAAGCTATCGGTGGGTAAAATTACCCACCCTACGATCTGGGCCACCCGATGAGAGAACCATGTTTAGCTTTGAGCAAGAAGCGGCTCATTCCGCCCATGGCGGAATTCGCCCTCCCGCCCGGGTACCCCGGTGGGCAAGAAGGCTAACGCCTCACGATTTCGAAGTATATTTATTTAATTTTTCAGGTCGGCACCCTGCAGACCGCCGTCGGCGGCGAGAAAGGAGAAAGGGGAGAGGAGAAAGTTGAGAATGAATGAGGTGATTAGCCGCGCCATTCGGTATCGTCGACGGTGGTTTTGAAGTCGGCCTTTACGCGTTCCGGCACTTCTTCATGAGCCACAGCAGCCAGGTCGGCCTCAGTAGGTTTGCCCACAAAGACAAGGCTTTCCATGTTGCATTTATCCAGGATGGGCTGGAACGCCGTTTCGGGATCGTACGATTCGTAATCGATCCGGGGCAGATTACCATCCATCTTGAGCAGCTCGCCAATGCGGGTGCAGGCTTTGCAGCCGATACATCCGACTTTGCAGACTTTCTTTACATCGGGACCAAAATCTTCATTGGAGCAGGCCACAACCAAAACCTGTTCGGTCTTGAAGGGAACCATGGTGATAATGTTGCGCGGGCAGACACGCGCACATGCCTTGCAGCCAATGCATTTTTCGTAATCGACAACCGCCAACCCTTTGACGATGTGAATGGCATCGTAATCACACGCAGTTACGCAATCCCCTAATCCTAAGCATCCATAGGTGCAACCTTGAACACCACCAACCAGATTGGCGGCGGTACAAGTCCGCTCACCTTTGTATTCGGTGATTTGCAGCCGTTGGGTTTCATCCGCGCCACAATGCACAACCGCACGGTATGGGAGAGCTTCGGAAACTTCCACGCCCATGATTTCGCCCAAAGCCTGAAGACACCCCGCTCCGCCGGGCGCACAAAGGTTCACTTCCGCCTGACCAGCGGCTACGGCTTCCGCATATTCCGAACAGCCGACATACCCACAGCCACCGCAGTTCGCTCCCGGCAGAGCGTTGTTGATCGCTTCGACCTTCGGATCGACTTCAACATAAAACGCACGATTGGCCCAACCCAGAATATAGGCCATGACGACCGCCAAGGCAGCCAGCACGGTCGATGCCAAAATTAAGGTTACGGAAGTCAGCATAGTTATTTACTCATTTCGGAGCCGTAAACCATAAAACAAAACGCCTTCGGTTTCCGGTCTTGTTATCTTTCGGTTCCTTAAACCTCAATCCACAGCGAAGCGGTTCTTCCCTCCCCCGCTTCGGAGTGGTTTTCTTAACGATTATTGAGCGCTCGAACTAATGGCGATGGCGAGTCCTTTATCGACTCCGGCAAAGCCCATAAAAGCCATGGCCAGGATTCCGGCGACTATCAAAGCGATCCCCGCGCCTTTTAGCGGTTTGGGGACATCGCATAAATCCAATTCCGTGCGTATGCCGGCCATGAGCACAATCGCAATCGTAAAACCGACACCGCCGCCAATCGCCAATGTCAGCGCCTCATGTAATCCCCAAAGTTTGGTGGGGTCCTGAAGATGCTTCATGATTTCCAAACAGGCAAAAAGAATCGCGCAGTTGGTGGTAATCAAAGGAAGATAAACACCAAAGGATTTGTAGAGCGGGGGGAAAAACTTACGGACATACATTTCAACAAACTGAACGGAAGAAGCGATGACGAAGATATAGACGATATAACTCAAAACGCCCAAATCGACCTGTACCGCAGCATCCCCCCCGGCGGCCTGCCATACCCAAGTAGGCAACGGCGCAGCCGGTCGGAGAATGTAATACGTAAAAGTCCAGCTTAAAAATGCGGCAATCGAGATAACAAAAGTAACTGCACAGCCCATCCCGAAAGCGGTATCCACCTTTCGGGATACACCCAGGAAGGGGCAAATACCCACAAAATAATGCAGCACGAAATTGTTAATCAGCGCCGCGCTGATGAAGAGAAGTATAAGGTTACTTATCGTTTCCATGGTTTTTCCACACGATTCAGCGGTTTATCCGCGATCCATTCTTGCACATTCCCCTGTTAGGCTTTCTGCTTTTTCATGGAGCTCACCCACTCGGCAATACCGAGCAAGATACCGAGTGTTAAGAACGCGCCCGGCGGCAGAGCCATAATGCCCCAATTCGGCCAGGCTTCAGGCAGAATCCGAAGACCAAACCATGTGCCGAATCCCAAAACCTCGCGTACGGTGGCAATACTGGCGAGAGCCAAAGCAAATCCGAGGGACATGCCGATGGCATCGGCAATGGCGACGCCAACGCCTTGTTTCGAGGAACAAATCTCACAGCGGGAAATAATCAGACAGTTGACGATAATCAGCGGAACATAAGGTCCCAGCTGTTTGCTCATCTGATACATATAAGCCGCCAGAACTTTGTCAGCGATGGTGACGAAAGTGGCGATGGTCAGCGTGAAAATGAGAATACGCAGGTGGGGTTTCAATAGACCGCGTATCAGACTGATCATGATGTTGGCGCAAATCAACACGAACGCCGTGGCTGCGGCCATGGTCATAGCCGGTTTCATGGCATTGGTCACCGCGAGAACGGGACACATACCTAACAGCTGTCTGTAAACCGGATTCTCGGGCAGAATCCCATTAATAAAACGTTCGATTGCAGAGGGTTCTTGCTGTGCCATTTATTTCTATCCCAATCCGTATCCCATCTTAGCTCGATGCGGATGCGCCACTCTTTGCAGGCAGATTCAAAATCGGCTCTTTTAGGTTGGCAATCGCATCATTGACGATTCCGCTAACACTCTCCGAAGAGATGGTCGCGCCGGTTAGCGCACGGATTTCATTGTCCGCCGTTGGGTCGGATTTAACGACAACCAATTTTTTGCCGGTAGGTTTGCCAGCAAACCGGCTACGGAAATCCTGTCCGGTGATGTAATCACCCAAACCGGGAGTTTCCTTTTGATCCAACACATAAATGCCGGCAATGGTTGAAACATCAGCATTGACGGCTATCAAGACTTCAATTCGGTCAGCGAAACCTTGGCCGCCCGTGGGAATGATCCAGCCCAAACGTGCGCCGCTGCCGCCACAAGCCTCATAAATGCGAATGTCTTTGCCATTCAGGCCGGTAACAAGCGTCTCAACGGTGTTTTCTTTAATCGCGCCGTCAATCAGGCTTGGAATCACGCTATAGGTTTCATTGCGTTTGTTTTCAGCGATTTTGCCACTCAATGCGATTTGCACGGCCGCCAAACCGCCGCCATAAAGAACCGCCAGGAAAATCACCAGCCATGCCTGTGTTATATAGTTGCCTTTGGAAGTTCCACTCATGTTTGAACCTCAAGCCTTTTGAGCCTGCAGACCGCCAAGAGGACGCGGAATTGTCCATTGATTGATTAGAGGAACGGCTGCATTCATGAGAAGTACGGCAAACATGACGCCTTCCGGGTAGCCGCTGAAAATACGAATAATGATCGTGAAAAAGCCTACACCCACACCGAAGATGAATTTGCCGATGGGGGTTATGGGGCTGGTAACCGGATCAGTAGCGATGAAGAAAGCGCCCAGGAACACGGCGCCACTGCAGAGCTGATGCAAAACGGTCAGCGTGCTGAGGCCCATCATTTGAACCAAAGCACCCAAGACCAAGACGGTTCCCAACATTCCGGCCGGGATTTCCCAAGAAGCAGAACGGCGGGCACATAGATAAATGCCGCCGAGCAAACAGGCCAGCGTGCTGGTTTCACCAAGAGAACCATTATGCGAGCCGAAAAAGAGTGCCATTAATGCGGGACTGGAAGCGGCTTGCGCCTTGGCGGCGGCCAGGGGAGTGGCCTGTGTAACCAACTGCATAGCCGATTCGGTGTCGATATATGCAGCAGCACCGCAGTACATCGGGAAACTGAGCATCACAAAGGCCCGTCCAACCATGGCCGGATTGAAGATATTGAAGCCCAAACCGCCGAAGACGACTTTGCCAAGTCCAACACCAATCACCGAACCAAATACGGGCACATACCAAGGAGCACTCCAGGGCAAGGACAAGGCCAGAATGACTCCAGTGACACCAGCCGCGCCATCATCAATGGTGACCGTTTTTTTGCGCAGAGCGGTAAAGACCGCCTCGGTCACCATACAACTAATGACGCAAAGTCCGATCTGCACGATGGCCCGCCAGCCGAAAAAGACGACCGACATGATGATAACCGGCGCGAGGCCGATCAAAACGTCGTACATCATCCAGCGCGTGCTCAGCGCTATATTCGACAGGTGCGGTGAGGGAGCGACATGAAGTACCGGGGCCGGTTCCTTCACTTCCTCGGATGGGGCCTGCTCCGGCTCTGTCTTTTTTTCTACTTCAGTTTCCGCCATTGTTTTTCGATGCTTTCGTAGCGTTTCTTCTTGTTAGATATTTATTTGGTTATCTGACTAAAACCGGTTTTATAAAAACAGCGGCTCCCCCGGCCAATTATAGGACGGGGTTATGAAACAAGTTCTAAGCAGATTTCTTTTCATTTTGAATCATGACTTTGCCCAAACGTATGAGCTGGACCAAAGGAATGCTTGCAGGGCATGTATAAGCACAGCAACCACATTCCATACAAGCTGTGATGTGATAGTTCTGGGCGATATCAGTCCGCGAGGCGCGTGATGCCAGTGCGATTTTGGTTGGAACCAGCCGCATAGGGCAGACATCGACACAACGTCCACAACGAACACATGCGGTTTCTTCGGCTTTGCGAATATCCGCAAAAGTGAGGACTGTTATTCCGCTGGTGCCCTTGGTTACGGGGACATCTAAATCGGAGAGTGCAAAGCCCATCATGGGCCCGCCCGACAGCACGCGTACGGCATCCTGCGTGAGTCCACCACAGAAATCAATCAAATCACGATAGCTGGCTCCGATTGGAGCCAAGAGATTTTTCGGTTCACGTATTCCGGATCCGGTAACGGTGACGATCCGGTGAGTAAGCGGCTTGCCGCGTAAGACGGCGCGAGCTAAGGCAGCCGCTGTCCCCACATTGATAACGACAACACCGACATCCAAAGGCAGCCCGCCAACAGGGACTTCTTTGCCGGTGATGGCTTCGATCAGTTGTTTTTCACTGCCTTGAGGATATTTGGTTTTAAGCATGGCCACTTTTGCCGATGTTCCGGCAGCGGCCTCGCTGACAACCTTAACCGCATCGGGCTTGTTATCTTCGATGCAGATAATGACTTCTTCTGCGCCCGTGGCGATCTTGGCCAACAATGCGCCAACGACCAGAGGCTTGGGAGCCTCGAGCATCAGCCGGTAATCGGCGGTTAAATACGGCTCACATTCGCAGCCATTGATAAGCAGTGTCTTGATTGGCTTTTCATCATTGCGGAGCAGTTTGATCGAAGTTGGAAATGCCGCTCCGCCCAGCCCGACAAGTCCGCCTTTTCGAGCGGCATCGGAAATCTCTTGGGGCGAGTATTTATCCAAACCATCCGTGGGCCAATCTCCGCCGAAAACGTCATCAAAAAGGGCCTGACCTTCAAGCGGCTGCTCATCATCGACTTTGATGGGAATCACGGCCACATGGCGTCCATTAGGCAAGGTTGCCACCGATTCCTTGGCGGTCTTTCCGGCGGCACTGGCATGAACCGGAGCGGAAACAAAAGCCTTGGTTTCGGCGATGGTATCGCCCATGGCAACCGGTGTGCGGGGTTTCCCGATGACTTCACAAGGAGCGCCCAAGTGCTGAAGAACGGGAATCCGTAATTCTTTGGGCGTAGGCAGAACTTCAATCGCCGCTCCGGCCGCGAGTTCCTTATGCTCCGGCGGATGCACACCATGTGCAAACGTCTTTTTGTCAGTTGAACTATCCAAGGTTGCGGTCATGTGCGATTCCTGTTGACTGGACTGAGCCATGAATGAATGCCAACCGAGACGGCGGCGCCTCCGCCCAGCCCGATAATGGCTGCCAAGAATTGTGCATTTTGATTTTGCCCGGCCCATACGGCACCAATCGTGGCGAGAATAACGGGCAAAAGAAAAATAGCGGCTGATCCAATAACCAAACGCCAGCCGCGCAGATTTGAAGCGTTCTCTTCTATTTCCAGCATACAATGCTCATGCATGCATTGTTTATCTGATGAACAAGAGGCCACTGTATTCCCTTCAATAAAAACCAGTCAGTACATTTAAGATTTAAATCTATAAATCAGAGTCACGGCCCATACACCATACAACTCTGTTCAAGTCATAACCAAAACTCGACAATAAGCCGATAAACGCAGGCAATCGCCAATTTGCGAAATTCTTTTCTTGGATATCCTGAGGTGATCGTAAACAATAACTATGCAGCCAAGTGCGCTCATGGTAATTAGCTTAGCTAACTTTCTGAAAGGGGAGAAAATGAGAGTCCAATCGGTTAGGCCATGTCCCCAATGACATTAAAATTACCACAATTAACCTTATCCGTTTGGTTCTCCGGCGCTCACCATGCGCACAGATCAAACCATCTTTTTCAAAGCAAACCTATATTTTATCACAAAATCAATTTTACCACGTTGATGGATACAATGCCACGTTTCGGGAAAAATCAAATTCACCCGGATTTGCCGGAATCATTGTAAGTTTGCATCTACTGACAGAAGCTTATTCCCAGCCGGTCTTTTCGGGTTCGAGATAGATTTCCTCAGGGACTTCCATCTTCGCATCGATCGGTTCATCAACATGAATATGCAGTGGATGGGCGAGCCGCTCCTGCCAGTATTCAACCTCGGCAAACATCCGGCTTTGCTTTTTGCCGAGTTCAAACGGCAAATAGGCCCATTCTTCCAGGAAAACGCTGCCTGCCGGGATTTCAACTAATTGCTGCGGATTGCGGCTGCCATAGGGATAGGCCAACGCACGAGTCCAGTAAATCCAAGGTCCGGTGGTGATATACATATAAGGATTGACGGTGCGCTCCAATCCCATCAGGGCTCCATTGGCATGACGCATCTGAATCCCTGCATAGCCACAGCCTTTGTCACGGTCAAAGAACGCAAGCCAGGGTGTGTCTTCAGGCATTGTCCATTCAGTAAGATCCGGGAAGGACGTGATTTTGCAGGTTTCCACCTTATCACGGGCCAGATTCCACCAAGCGGCTTCCGCGAAGGCTTCACGCGCGAAGACGACTTCGGCATTCCGTATAGCCAACACCGAAATGTCATTGCGCACATGGATGGTTGAACGCATTACGAAATAAGGCACATCGGCATAGAACTCATACACCATGGAGCAGGCCAATTCCGGAAGTAAAGGCATTTCGCCCCAGCGGCGGGTCCGGAATACAAGCGGGCCACGGGATTCTTCATATTCATAATCGTATTTGCCGGGTTCCCAATCGGAAACATGCACCCAGGGCCGAGGCGGCGCATAGCACCCCGGATTCCACTGGATCGCCCCATTGGTCTCTTTTTTATGAACGAAGGTGTACTGAGGTTTGGCTTTGATTGTCAATTCATCAAGCATTCCTGTGGCATCGTGCAACTTTGCCAAATAACGTCCGGTATCGACAACAACGCCGGGAACATCACCTGATACTTCTATATCGTTACCGGATTGCGGCAGAGACGCTGTGTCATTGCCATAGAAGACCAAGAAGATTCCATTTTCATTGGCCTTAACATCAGCCAAGAAAAGTAAAGTAACCGAACGGGTCGGAACCATCGTTGCCGCTTTGCGATGTCCCTTTTCATTGAACGCGGGAGGTTCCGCGGCATGCACAAAGGAATCATCGATAATTTGGAAGGGGATATTGGTGTGGGCGTTTTTTTTGGGATCGTAATGAACCACACGCAATTCCCGATTCGGGCCGGCAATGTCTTCAGGATAAAACAGAAGCGTGGCTCTTACCGGTTCCATTTTGCGGTCGAGACCATCGTTCTCTTGGACCAACACGCTTTGATATTTTTTCCAAGCCGAATTCCAGTAACCACCTTCCGACGGCGCAGTGACAGACGCCTCAGCATGAATTACATCGGCAGAAACGCTCGGTAGACGCACCGAAATACCGAGTTTGTATTGTTGGGAGGCTTCCCAATCCAAACGTCCCACCAACAGCGGGTTTTTATATTCACGATCCGGACGAGGGCTTTTGGCAACCCGGGCGATCACCATCTGCCGACGGTTGTTCGGCGTTTCAGGCTCAAAAGAATCGCTTTCATCCAGCAATATGTAATTGAGGACATCTTGTCCGTTTATCTTTAAATCTTGGATATCAACAATTGAAGATGCGGGCAGTTTTAAGCGAGCCGTAAAACTATAATACGGCGCGGCTGCAACCGGCATATTCAATTTCAAATCCTCAATTTGAACACCAACATCAGCCGCCGTGACATTTTGCACACCGCTTATACAAAACATAAGCCCCAAACAGATCAATATCTCAACTCGATGCGTACGTGTGTGATGTTGCATTGTTGAAGTACCTCTTTGTTCAATTGCGGACAAAACCAACTTTTAAGCAGGTATGTTTTGGCCTATGGCCATGATGCCCTGAAGGGTTGTTTTCTTCAATCCATAATTTGGGGATTCCATTAGACCCGTGGCCGGGCAGGACGTGACGCCTACCGGCCCACGATTTCAAAGTGTGTTTGAAAGATGTAGTTGGTCAGCACCCTGCGCGCCGCGGTGTGACCGCCGTTGACGTGACGGCTACCGCCCCACGCCGGGGGAGCCCCGTGGCAAATTGCCTACCGGCCCACGCCGGGGGAGCCCCGTGGCAAATTGCCTACCGGCCCACGATTTCAAAGCATATTCAATTGATTTTCCCGGTTAGCACCCTGCGCGCCGCGGCGTGACCGCCGTTGACGTGACGGCTACCGCCTCACGCCGGGGGAGCCCCGTGGCAAATTGCCTACCGGCCCACGCCGGGGGAGCCCCGTGGCAAATTGCCTACCGGCCCACGATTTCAAAGCATATTCAATTGATTTTCCCGGTTAGCACCCTGCGCGCCGCGGCGTGACCGCCGTTGACGTGACGGCTACCGCCTCACGATTTCGGGGTTTGTGGAAAGGATAAACCGGGGAAGCACCCTGCAAGAGCGATACCTAAGTATTTGTCTTGCGCGCTTACAGCGCTTAGGATTTTTGGGGGACTTTAACCCGGCTTACGCCATCGCCGGTCTTCGACCGTCTCAGGCTAAGCCGAGGCTATACCATTGTCGCACCTACGGTGCTTGGTGTGGGTATTTGAGAAGGTTGGTGGATGGAGAGATACATGTATATGTATAGCAACCAGCGGCTCGTTAGGAAACTCGCCCTCCCGGCCCGTGACCGGGCAGGACGTGACGCCTACCGGCCCACGATTTCGGAGTGTGTGCAGAGGATGTAGTGTGAGGCACCCTGCATGCCGCCATTAGCAGCGAGAAAGTAGCAAATAGAGACGAGTAAGTAGAAGCATGAAGAGGTTAGCGGGGGGACGATGATTTTCAGTTTCGATTATGAATGCATTTCTTCCGCATGAACTTAATTAAAGCAATCCGCCGGCCGTATCGCCTTCCGGTGTCTGCCATCCGCCCACGGAACCATGAGAGAAGCGGGATATGTATCCCAGGCTTTTGATGCCATTGGAGGCATCATAGGGAGGTGTACGCGTGGTCTCGAAATGAATGCGCGCCGGTCCAAGACTTTGGATAACCCACGCTTTGTCTTTGTACCACCAATAGTCATACGAATTGCCACACGCCGGGAAACGCGAGTTGTCCTTGGGAGGACATTCGGGCCAACCGAACGGATCTTTGGGGACGGTACTCAAAAAGGCAATCGGGGTGGTTAAGGGAAGAAAACGCAGATTCATCGGCTCAATCCACGAACCAGCCGGGAAAGAAGGACTTTTGACCGGAGGCGGCGAGTTGTTATCTAGCCGGTACATTTCGATGGCATCGGCCAAGGTGCGTGTATCCGCATAGGCCTGCGAAATTCTGGCCTTAATTTGGGCATTGAGGAAATTGGGAACAGCAATGGCTGCGAGTATGCCGATGATCGCAACAACGATCAGGAGTTCGATCAAAGTAAAGGCAGTAACCGGCTTGTATTTCACATCGGCCTCCAAATCGAATTTGACAATAATATCCTGTTTCAAATGTTCAAAAGAAGAATACACAAATTCACTTTCTATTCATGAAACAAAACATCAGCGGGAATGAGTTGCTTCTCAATGCCCGGTCCCGCATAGGAAACCCTCAATAGAGAACCGCCCATTCCTTGGTGAAAAGCGGCGGCAATGCGATACACACCGGCCCGCATCGGGATTTGGATTTCACGTTCTTGGGGACCATGCTCGCCATCGTTATCGATGATCACATCATCATTTAAGAAAAGCATACTGCCATCATCCGACTCAATATACAAAGTATAGAGTCCATCGCGTGGAATCTGTAAATACCCATCAAAACGAAAGCCAAAATGCTCGTTACGTTTGCGGGACTCAATTGAAAACCTATCAACAACGCCTGTTTCTTGAGGTGTGGCATTTTTAAAATCGGCTGTCTTGGTCCATTTAAGGGAATCGTCTTCAAAATACACATAGTTAAGGCCGGGTTTGAGGTTCGAAGAACTTACGCTTACGGGTTCCACAGGACTTTGAAATGTCACAGACGCTTCGTGGCTCGGTATCCAGTCTTTTTTGAAGGCTTTGGCTCTTACGACCGCATCATCTTTGACAATGAAAGGCTTGGAATAACGTTTTGATTTTGGCCCAGGCTCGGTGCCATCCAAGGTGTAGCGGATCTGCGCGCCATCGGTATCCGTTTGTATGGTGACTTCAAACTTGGGTTGAGCATCGGTAAGAACACCGCCGGCAGGCGAAATTTCTATATTCGAAACAACCGGTTGCGACACGAATTTAAATACATAAGCATCGCTGGCAATTAGATTGGGATCGGCCTTTTCAGGCATGGAGATTTCCAGGCCCTTGCTGCTTTGTTTCCACTGCAACGGCTGGCTATAACCGAGCAGATAGATATCCGTGCCTTTCCGCGCACCGGCATGTTTCAGGGTGAGGGTTTCTCCCGGCCACTCTAAACTTATGGCATAAACGGCGTCTCCCTTAGATGTATAAAAGACCTTTTCACCATCTTCGGCAAAACGCCAGGGACGGGTTTCATAGATGGCTTCGCCATTGACCTTTAACCATTCACCCATTCCCAGCAGACGCTGCTGCATAATGACCGGAATACGTCCATCCGCTGTGGGCCCAATATCCAGAAGCAGGTTGCCGCCATGGCAAACCACGTTAATGAGAATCTGAAGGAGTTCTTTTACGGAGCGGTAATTATCAATGTTTTCATTTCGATTATAGCCAAAGGATGCACCGATCCCGCGGCATTCCTCCCAGTCGCGGCCATGGCGGAGGAGCTCAGCGGCACGTTCAGGTTGGTATTCGGTTGTGTAAAAACCGCCATGATTAAAACGTGTTCCATGGCCCCAACGGTCATTAATTACGATCTCGTTGCTATTGGGAGCATTGTTGAACAGCCAGGCTAGAAATTCTTCGCTACGCCATGTTGAAGGGGACTGATCCCACTCACCATCACCCCAGACAATGGAAGGCTCATAGCGGGTGACCAGGTCTTTGATTTGGGGGAGCATGTGCTCATCGACATAACGATCAACGTCGGATAAGTACAGCGGATTGTACCATTCATAAAGAGAATAATAGAAACCCATTTTAATACTGCGGGCGCGAACGGCATTTATGAGATCGCCACAAAGATCGCGGTGAGGCCCACAGTCGACACTGTTCCAATTCCAACTTTGCGGGCTGGGCCAAAGGCAGAAGCCATCGTGGTGTTTTGAAGTAAGCACGACATAACGCGCCCCGGCGCGGGAGAAGATATCGGCCCACTCATCGGGATCGAAAAGTTCGGCCTTGAACATCGAGGCAAAGTCCTGGTAGGTGAAATCATCACCATAGACGCGCTCATGAAATTTACTGGTTTCGCTTTCGGGATTGTGAAGAGCGTTCCAATACCATTCGGAATAGCTGCCTTTACGTCCATAAGAAGGAACGGAGTAGACACCCCAATGGATGAAGATTCCGAATTTCGCATCGCGGAACCATTCCGGATTGGGGCGGTTATCCAGCGATTCCCAATTCGGCTCAAAGGGCTGCGCAGAACTCAAGTTCACGGCACATAAGACGGCGGCGATCACGGTTAGGCGAAAAGCGGAAAACTTCATCACAATTCCTCCACGGCATTATTTGGTTTCAACAAGATACACGAACAGCGGCTCATTTGAAATCCGCCCAGGATTGCCAATCCGATAGCCAGTGTGGCAAGCCCATGGTACCATGGGCTATCCTGCATGAGGCAGGATAGAAGGCCGGAGGCAAAAGAATCATGAATGAAAAACCATCCAGGCGGGAATGCTTGAAGACTCTGGGTGCGGGTGCTTTTGCGCTGACGCAAGGAAGGGATTTATTGGGAATGGAACAGGCTACAGATCTGCCGAATGTATTAATTATCCATGTGGATCAACACCGTTTCGATTGCCTTGGTGTATGCGGTAATCCGGACATCCTAACACCACACATTGATTCATTGGCATCCGATGGTGTTCGATACGAGAATAGTTATTGTCCATTTCCAGTTTGTACACCATCGCGCTATTCCCTGCTCTGCGGCCAATACGTACACCAGCATCGCGGATTCAACAATCACTGCACTTTGGCGACAGATATTCCGACATTCCCCCGTCTGATGCGGTCCGCCGGTTACAAAACTAAATCCGTCGGCAAAATGCATTTCACGCCCACCTATCTCGATACAGGCTTTGAAGAGATGGAACTTTCGGAACAGGACGGCCCGGGACGTTGGGATGACGATTATCATCGTTACCTGATGAAACGAGGACTTGTGGACCTGAACGATTTGGAGGATCAGCGGCGGGAATACCGTGAAAAAGCCCGCCCGGAATACCGTCCCAGCTTCGGTGCACTGGTATCGAATCTGCCGGAAGAACATCATTCGACTACATGGATCGCGGAACGCGCGCTCGATACGCTGAAATCCTGGGATAACAAAAAGCCGAATTTGCTCATGGCCGGTTTTATCAAACCGCACCATCCATTCGATCCTCCTGCGCCATGGCATGAGAAATACGATCCCTCCAAACTGACGATTTTGCCGGGATGGACAAACGAATGTTTGGAGCGGGATTACCTGTATTCACACGGCTATTTCGATAGCAAGACACTTACGGAAGATTCCTATCGTAAAGCGATGGCATATTACTATGCATCGATCTCGCAAATTGATCACCATGTGGGGCGTATGATCGATCGTCTTAAAGAAAAGAATCTATACGACAATACGATGATTGTGTTCACAAGCGACCACGGAGAGTATATGGGATTCCATCACCTAATGCTTAAGGGGAACTATATGTACGATCCGGTCATACGGATTCCTTTGATTATTAAGTACCCCCAAAGCCAACAAGCGGGAACCGTATCGAAAGCGATGGTCAACAATATCGATCTTGCGCCGACAATTCTGAAAACATCCGGATTGGAACCTTCCGCGGAAATGAAGGGTTTCGATTTGCGTGATGGAGGGAGCGGACACAGCATAATTTTCTGCGGCCGCACGGAATGTGTGGCCCGCACCCAAACAAAAAAACTGATCACGACACAACGCGAACGCGGGGAGAATCTATATTTCGATCTGGAAAAAGATCCATTTGAAATGGAAAACCGTTACGACGATGCATCCTGCCGTGCTGACATCGAAGAACTACAAAAAGCGCTCGATGAATGGCAACCGGCCTCCTATCGGGACCGGGAAATTTGTTTGGATGAGGATGCGCAGCAAATCCGGCAGCCGAACGTTCCTTCATTGGACCGCAGCCACCGCGATGCAATTATCAAATACTATTGGGAAAATTGCCCGCTTTAATTAGGCCGCATTCACGCGCGCTGTTTGTATGTAGCTATGCTGATTCTTGAAGTTCTCGCGCTCGCGCTCGGTTTGACAATGGATGTGCTGAGCGTATCCATTGCTGTCGGATTGTCACTTCCGGATAGTTCACTACGGCAACGGCTCAGGCTGACATTTCATTTTGCTCTGTTTCATTTTTTGATGCCGGCATTGGGATGGCTGGCGGGTATTTCGATACAGCAACAAATAAGGAGTTTCGATCACTGGATCGCCTTTGTGCTTCTGAGTGCGCTGGGTATCAAAATGATCAAAGATTGGCGTAGCGAAGAAGATGTCTTCAGCAATGATCCGACGCGCGGTATGACCATGGTTACGCTCTGTATCGCCACAAGTATCGACGCGCTTGCCGTGGGTGTGAGCATTGCACTTTTGCATGTGGATGTTTGGCAAGTGGGTATCCTGGTGGGGCTTTCGGCCGCCCTGATGACGACTATCGGCTTGAATTTCGGAAGAAGTATCGGCCAGAAGATGCAGTCTTGGGCACGTTTATTCGGCGGGCTGGCAATTATCGCAGTAGGTGTCAAAATTTTGATCGACCACAGTCATATAGCGGGTATGGTTTAGCGATTAGGCGGCGGCTGATTCATCTTCCATATCGAGGACCGATTTAGCAATCCTTTTCGAGAAATAGTAAATCCGTTTTAGGTTCTCAATTACATCGATTTCGATTCGATAATCGGCGGAATCAAACGTATCCTGTTGACTTAGGCAGATAATAAGATCTTCGCGGGCATTGTCAGCGAGGTCACCAATATCTTCTTTGGCATCGAGGACTTCAATAGCAGCGGAGATATCCGCCTGCGCCAAGGCAACCATAGAACGCTCAACACTCCATACAATCCGCTCAAAAAGCGGCTTCATACGCCGGAGTGCATCTTCACCGATCTGAACATCACGTCCGACGCGCTCAAGCCCCACGGTGACCAAATTGGTTTCAATGGTATCGCCGATATTCTCTATATAATTGGCCGCGGCAATAAAGTCATGAACCTGGCGGGCCTGATCCAACGTCAATTCTTCTTGTGTCAGTCTGCCCAAAAATCCAACAATCGATTCATGCAGCGCATCGACGGTGTCATCCATTTTGGCAATGGCGAGAACATCTTCTTTGTTGCCATGCAAAACAGTGGCCGGCGCTTTATTGACCATTTTCAGGGCAAAATCCCCAAGCCTTACCAGTTCACGGCGAACATTATCGAGGGCCAACGAGGGAGTTTCTAATAGGATATCTGTCAGGAATTGAGGCTGAGCCAACAGTTCCCGCTTGGACATGCGATGCGGAATCAATCTTTGAACCATTGCGGCAATCGGTCTGGTAAACCATATGAAGATCAACGTATTGGCAACATTAAAAACGGTATGCGCATTGGCAATCTGACGCGGTGTTTCAGCGGCCCGGCGGGCCTCCCCCTCAAGTCCTTCAGCCATTGGAGAAAACCAACGCACGAAGTTTGCCAAATTATCCAAGAAAAATACCCAGATTAAGACGCCGAAGATATTGAAGGCAATGTGTATGGCCGCCGCCTGCAAGGCTTCAGCCGGCTTGCCAATCGAGGCGAGTAAGGCGGTGACACACGTTCCGATATTTGCGCCAAAGGCGATGGCAATGCCAGCCTCTAAGGTGATGAATCCTTGGCTCGCAAGGACGATTACAATCCCCGTTGTGACGGCCGAACTTTGGACCAACGCGGTAAAGACCGCTCCGGCGAGAATGCCGAGCAGCGGATTGCCCATATCGCGCATCCATTGAATGAACGGATCATAGGTTCTTAAAGCCTGGGTTGAATCGCTCATGACTTCCATGCCATAAAAAATGAGGCCGAATCCCATGATGAGCGAGCCATAGCGTTTTAACCGGTCGTGTTTGATGATATATCGAAGCGCGAAACCGACGGCAACCATAAGCAGGCCATACTTTGTGATCTTAAAGGCGATGATCTGGGCGGTAACCGTTGAACCAATATTGGCTCCCATGATAATTCCGACCGATTGAGCCAAACTTAGCAGCCCGGCAGAGACAAAACCGACAACCAATACCGTTGTTACGGATGACGATTGAATAACGGCGGTTACAAACGCACCCGTGAAAGCAGCTTTGAAACGATTGGTGGTCAGCCGGGCCAGAAGGTGTTTCATTCCTCCTCCAGCTACGGATTTGAGCGCATCCGTCATTTGTTCGAGCCCCGATAAGAACAGAGCGAGGCCGCCACATAGACCGATGACAATTGCACCAACATCCAGTGTTGCCAAGTTTTCAGAACCATCCATAGCCGGTTTCGCCTTACAATAAATTTATCCCCGATTCTTTATATTATAATATATTTTACAGTTTTTATACAAGCAGGTGAGAAAATACCCGGGTGGGCCGTCAGGGGATCCCTGCGGGGCGCGGCCATTCGGTCGCGAGAAAGTGGAATTGCCTCGCACTTTCAGCGCTTAGGATTTTTGGGGGATAATAACCCAGGGCGACATTCGTCCGCCTTCGGCGTCCAAACTCTGCCCTGGGCTACACTTGCTACGCGCTTTCAGCGCTTGGTGTGTTTCATTAAGAGAGATCGTGAATGGCGGGGGAGTTTTTGGGATTAGCAAACCTTTGTACCGCCTCTTGCGCCTTACGGCGCGCAGATAAAAGATTTATCTGCGCCACCCAGTAGAGATTATTGGATGGATAGAGAGAGAGATAGATAGATACATATGCATCTATTGTATTAAGGCGGCTCATCAGGAGATTCGCCCTCCCGCCCGGGTACCCCGGTGGGCAAGATGCCTACTGGCACACGATTTCGGAGTGTATTTATTAAATATTCCTGATCAGCACCCTGCAATGCAGAGTATCGATAGTCGATTTGGCTCGTGGCGACATTGCCCTTGATTTTTAAGACAGTCGCTCCCGCCGGTGCATATTTACATCTGTATGAATTGGGTAATGAACGGCCACATTAAGTCTTTGTAAAAGCGATGGCCTTCTTCACCCCAGCGGTGTTCAAAACATTCGGGATGACCGGAAGCCTCATAGATAGACTTAAGACGATTTGCTGCATATTCAATAGATTCGTTTGAATGAAGACTGTCCTTTTTTCCATTTACGGCCAGGAAACAACGCGGGGCAATTAATCCGGCGACATCGTATAGATCCCCAAACTCCAAAATGCCGGGAACCGCATTGCAGTCGCAGTGATAAATATAACCATCCGGTCCGGCAATCACCGAAAACGCGCAGCTGGATACTCCTACGGTTATCCTGGTATCGCAAGCGGGCGCATAAGTGGATACCATTCCACCTCCGGAATTCCCCATCATTAGGATATTATTTTTATTGACATCAAGATGGGTTAAGGCCCAATCGATAATTTTCTGCATATCCCAGACTCGTTCGCCAAGAGGCGTTCTCCCGGCAAAAATGCAATGAATTAATTGGCTGCGGCAATCGCGCTGCCCATGCCGTCCTTTGATATCGGGCACACCATCGACGCTAAGGCCGCGTGTGGCGGGGGCTATCGCGATGTAACCGCGGCGAACGGCTTGTACGGCGACATCCCGATCTTCCGTTTCAATCTTTATGCGTTCTTTTTCATCCTTAAAAAGGCCCGCAGAGACATCCATACCGGTTTTGCTATGCCCATGCGGTGTGACGGCCAGCGGAAACGGCCCTTTGCCATCCGGTATGAGCAGCCAAAATGGAATCGAAACATCGAGTTCAGTTTGTATGCTTCCTCGGCGGCGTATATACCCTTCACATGGCAGGGACTCTTCAAGCGTGACGGCGCACGTATGGCTCTCATTTTGCCGGGCGATTCGATCCAGGCCCAACAGTCTGATCAGTTCGGCCCGGGCCTCCTTTTGCCATTGATCAAATCCTCCGGGATAATCGGCTCGAAATGCGAATCGGCGATTGGATTCGGAATAAAGCCTTTTTAGATAGGCTTTGACGCGATCCGGGTATTCTTTAGGCGGCTCCTCGGCCGCATTTGCCGCCATCGTCCCTGCATATCCCGCTACGGGGATAGTTCCCAACATGTGAAGAAATGTCCGTCGACCCGTTTCGAGCGCCATCGGTATTGCCTCTCAATTCTATGTTTGCCGCCAAATCCGGTTCCCAATTATCCATCAATGCCCCCGGCCTGGCCATGGAGTGTTTTGCGTATTCAGTTCATCTTTTTTCCAAATTGGGTTCTTTGTGTTGATGCAAAAGTACTCTTGTCTCATACTCGCATTGAGGCATCTCTGACGGCGGAAAAGCAGATGACAGCAAAAAAGGCGATCTATTATGGTATCGGCGTGATGAGCGGAACATCGGCGGACGGAGTCGACATCGCCTTGGTTGAATTCCATCCCGGGGAATGTTCGATTCCAAAAATCCGCCTTAATTCCTTTCAAGAGTATCCCATCCCAAAGAAGTTGCGTACGCGCATTTTTGAGGCATTCGATCCGCAACGGGGCAATGTCGGACTGCTGTGCCAGCTCAATTTTGAGTTGGGGGAATTTTATGCGAAGACAATTCTGAATTTCTTAAGGGCGCAGAAACGTCCCTGCTCTCAAGTGGATTTTATTGCCTCGCATGGGCAGACGGTGTACCACATCCCTCGTAAAGATACACGGCGGGGATGGAAAACACCTTCCACATTGCAATTGGGGGAAGCAAGCATCATCGCCGAACGCACCGGGATCACAACCGTGGCCGATTTTCGTCCGAGGGATATGGCGGCCGGCGGACAAGGGGCGCCACTGGTCCCCTACTTGGACCGCTGCCTGTTTTTTAAAAAGGGCGAGAACCGAGTGCTTCAAAATATCGGCGGGATCGCCAATGTGACTTTTCTAGGAGGGAGGAAAGAGATTAGAGAACACGACAAGACTATCGCCTTCGATACCGGCCCGGGGAATATGGTCCTCGATGAGATTGTAAGACGGATATCAGGAGGGAAAAGACAATTCGACCGCAATGGGCGTCTGGCCCGCCAGGGCACGATTTCAGAGAAACTGTTGCGGCGGCTGCTTCGCCACCCCTATCTAAAACGTCCGTTGCCTAAAACAACCGGCCGCGAGGATTTTGGAGAGAATTTTACTGCGGAGCTAATCGATACAACAAACCAATTGGGGCTTTCCGACAACGATCTTTTGGCTACGGCAACGGCATTCACGGCGGATTCCATTACGGACGCTTATTGCAGATACCTGTTCCCCAAAGGTCCGCTCGACCGGGTACTCTTAAGCGGCGGAGGAGCTAACAATCCGGTGCTCGTGGAACGTATTCAGAAAAATCTTCCTAAAGCAATCGTCCAGAAAACTGATGCAGAGTGCATACCCTGTGATGCGAAGGAGGCAGTTGCTTTTGCATTACTCGGTTATTGTACGCTTCGGGGAATTGCAAACACGATTCCCGTGGTAACAGGCGCAAGTTGCGAAGTGGCAATGGGTAAGATCATCCCCGGACGTATAGGTATGAATTTTAAAGTATAATCTCTCTTGTTTTGTTATAAAATATGGCATCAGAAGGCTGTTTTAGACTTTTTTTACCTTTCACAGGTTTGCGAAGGATCATTTCACAGGTAAACTGATAATGTCAGTACCGGCATCTGCGCAAGAAGCCTGCACGGGAAAGAGAGAGAGAATTGGCACATTCCGGATGATACGCCCCTGGCTGTTTCTGCTCTGTCAAACAATTGGAAGCGTGCTGTTTGTCTTCGCGCTTGTCTATGTGCGCCAGCTCACCGACATCGGTTTTTTTGACAACATGGTGGCTTTTGTGCTGATGCCGATGCTTTACGCGGCCCATGTTTATCAAAAGAGAAGATGTTATATCACTTCGGGGGCGATAGCTTTCATCATCTGTGCGACGGGGATACTTCTAAAAGACTCACGTCCCACAACTTCACTTTACACGCTCACTATCTTTACAACGTTTATTGTGTTGGCAGCAGAGTTGCTTTTTCAACGCAGGCGCGCATTTAGAAATCTTTCTGATATCAACACTCAGTTGCAGCAATCGATTGAACATGCCAACAAACTGGCCCTAGCCGCGGAAGCGGCCAACAAAGCGAAGAGCGATTTCCTGGCCAATATGAGTCATGAAATCAGGACTCCTATGAACGGCGTCATCGGGATGACTAATCTCTTGTTGGAGAGCGATCTCGATACTCAACAGCGCAGTGATGCGGAAATGATTCAGAAAAGCGCTCATGCGCTGCTCACTGTTATCGATGATATTCTGGATTTTTCAAAAATCGAAGCAGGAAAATTATCCATTGAGGAGATTGATTTTGACCTTCGGACAACCTTGGATGATCTCAATGATTTTTTAGCAGTTCGCGCCCAGGCAAAGGGGCTTGAATATATAGTCTCTATTTCCCCCGATGTACCTTCATTCTTGCAGGGAGATCCGGGACGTTTGCGTCAAATTCTTACAAATTTAATCGGAAATGCGACCAAATTCACAAATAGGGGAGAAATCAGTGTTCTTGTCGATACTCTGGAAGAGGGAGACGAGACCGTAAAACTCCGCTTTCAAATCAAAGATACAGGGATTGGAATCCCCGAAGATAAACTCGGCAGCCTTTTTGAAGAATTCACACAAGTCGACTCATCGTCAACTCGTGAGTTCGGTGGAACCGGACTGGGTTTAGCAATATCCAAAAAACTTGTACATCTCCTTGGGGGGGAGATCAGTGTCGAAAGCAAATTGGGTGAAGGATCTGTTTTTGAGTTCACGGGGGTATTTAAAAAACGCCTAAGCCCGCCACCGGCAGAACAGCAAGAGCATAAAGTCAAAGGAAGTAAGATTCTTGTCGTTGACGATCATCCGACAAACCGAACGTTGCTTGTGCGTATGTTGGAATCCTGGGGAAGCCGCTGCTATGCATGTGCCAATGGTGAAGAAGCGCTTCGAAAACTGCATGAGGCTCATCACGAGCAATATCCTTTTGCAATTGCCATTTTGGATATGCAGATGCCGGGAATGGATGGGGCCACACTGGGGAAACGTATCAAAGAAGATGCATCTCTTCAAAAGATCCGCCTGATCATGATGACATCTATCGGAGAACGCGGAGACAGCGCCCGTATGGCGCGCGCGGGATTTTCGGCTTATTTAACAAAACCGATTAAGCAATCCCAATTGTACGATTGTCTCGCGCTTGTTTTAAGCGGAGGCACCGCCGAAAAAGACGACCCCAAACAGCCAATCATCACGCGTCACACAATTGCCGAAACCAATAAGAAGAACGTTCGCATCCTTGTTGCGGAAGATAATCCCATCAATCAGAAACTCGTTCTCCGGTTGCTTGAGAAGTTCGGGTACAGCGTTGACCTTGTTAATAGTGGGACAGCAACATTAGAGGCGTTAAAAACAGAACATTACAATCTTGTGCTAATGGACATCCAAATGCCCGATATGGATGGTTATGAGGCAACTCGAAAAATACGCCGGGAGCTCGAGGGGAAATCATCGAGAGATATTCCCATTATTGCTATGACGGCCCACACAATGGCAGGCGACCGGGAAAAGTGCCTAGAAACAGGCATGGACGACCATATCGGAAAGCCAATTGATCCGGCTGCACTTGCGGACACAATAGCCCATTGGCTGCGTTATTAGGCATAGGGCAAAAGTGATAATGCGACTATCGGGCCTGTGGCCAGGCGGGATGGGCCCGTTTGAGGGAGTTGGTGGATTGCGGCGTGACCGCCGTGGATCCCGCCAAGGCGGGACCTACCGGCTCACGATTTCAGGGTATATTTAAATGAATTGCCATGTCGGCACCCTGCAAGGCGATTCGGTTTATTTATTTGAATCACGAAACCACGAAAGAAGAATTAAAGGCACAAAAACATGCCCTAAGATTTTTATTCGATTTCATCTGTTTTTTTTGCCTCGCACTTTCAGCGCTTAAGATTTCTGGGGACTACAACCCAGGCTGACGCCCTTCGCCTGCCGATGGCATGCTTGGGCTCTAGCCTGGGCTACGCTTGCTACGCGCTTTCAGCGCTTGGTGTGTCCCATTAAGAGAGATTGTGAATAGCGGGGGAGTTTTTTCGGTGGAAAAAGCATGGTTCCGCCTCTTGTGCTGACGCACCCAGACAAGCGAGTTGCCTGGGCCACCCTATAGAGATACGTGCGTATCTTATAATTTGGGATATCGGTGGGTGATTTCACCTACAAAGATGCATGTTTAGCTTAGAATATACAGTGGCTCATCCCGCCCCTGGCGGGATGAGCCCTCCCCGTTGACTATTTATGGGATAGCGTTTTGAAACCACTTCTAAGGACGGATCCAGACGATATCGCCAACACTTCGGATGCCATTGCTTGGCCGATAATAGACAAAGCCATCTATTCCGCTTCCGGAAACGTAGTAATCCAGTTTTTGATTGGGCCCTATGCTCCAGAGTTCGAAAGCATCCGGCTTTCCGGCCAGCCCCCGGGCGACATCGGCGGGATTGTTGGGAACACGCAGGCGTGGATCCATAGCCGGGACATAAAACGAACCATCGGGTTTGTAGATACTTTCAAGATGGTACATTCCGAAAGTCAGGTCCCATGCACCGGTATCGCTGGGATTAATGACATCCTGGAACAGATCGCGGGGTTGTTCCGCCACATAGGCAATTGGAGTCGTAATATATTTATTCTGCCATGCGACATGGATCACACTTGAAGGCCATCCGGCATGAGGGAAGTAGCGTCCATTATCCAAGCGATACATTTCACAGGCCGTTACGAAACTTCGCATTTCGGCTTCGGTTTTGGCCACTTTGGCCCGGAGCTGAGCATCCAGGAAATTGGGGACGGCAATCGCCGCCAATATCCCAATAATCGCCACAACGATCAGTAATTCAATTAACGTGAATGCAGATTTTTCGGACAACATGCAAATTCACCTTACCTTTTTTAGAGAACCTATACTGCCTATACGGCGCATCGGAATTGACCAAACAAACATTTTAAGCTAGCGGCCACGTATTTTCTGGACAACTGACAGCAGCGCAGGGCTATGGTAGTCGAGCACCATATAGCCCGTGGAGCGGACCAAATCACGAAACCACCTTTGCGTCCAGTTGCGGGGATTTTTAAGGCACGATAGCAGGAAGTCGGTATTCATCTTCTTCGTGACCCAATCCAAAAGACGCAACATTTCCTCATCACTATTACCCGAAGCATTTAAAACAATATGCCCACGATGATTATACCCGGTGTGAAGTTTTGTAATGTACTCTTCTTCATCAGGGATCATCCCCTTCTCAAGACATTCATCGTAAAGTTCAGAACCAGGCAGCGGCGTGCACCATGTTAAACGCCTGGGAGGTAAACCGACCTCTTTCATAAGTTCAGCGGTCTCGCGCAATGTCTCTTTGTTTTCGCCGGGATAGCCACCCATGAGTTGAATTTTGAGATGCAAACCGACTTCTTTTGCATCGCGAAGCACACGCAAGCATTGTTCACGCGTAATGCCTTTGACCATACGTTTGAGCATTTCATCGCTACCCGATTCAATGCCAATGCCGACCGAGACGCAATTGGCATCTTTGAGAGCAACCATCATATCTTTTTTAAGTGTATTCACCCGAGCCTGGCCATCCCAATAGAGGCCGATTTTTTTCATAGCCTCGCAAATTTCCATCGTCCTTCTGCGGCTGGAAATAACCAATTCATCGGTGAAATGGATGCTTTTAAGATCAAATTTTTCTTTCAGATAGGTGATTTCTTCAACAATGCGGCCAACCGATTTGAGGCGTTGTTGCTGGTAACTTCTCGCGCAGAACTTGCATCGGTAAGGACATCCTCTTCCGCCTTGAAAGGTGATTCCGGGATTCAGGTCTTCAAGTTCAATTTTATCGCCTGCGAATCCGCCCTCGTAACGTGTAGACCGGTCATGCGCATACATCCGGACTTTTGTGTAACGCTCCATATTCCAGTGGTCGAAATTAGGGAGTTCCAAGGTATCCAGATCGCGAATTAATTCTCGTGGCTCATTGATGGCAATGTCTCCATTGCGACGATAAGCGATTCCTTTAACCGTATCCAAGCGGTCCAAGTTATGGAACAAATCGAGTGAAGTTAGTTCTCCTTCCCCAAGGACACAAATATCGGCGGTTTGTTTCTTTAGCAGCAGATCGCAGTGGTTGTCGGCAATAACTCCGCCAATGACAATCGGGATCGAATAGCGTTTCCGAACTTCCTCGGCAAACCATCGAATATAAAGGTAATTGACGCTCGAGAAGCCGGTAATACAAATTGCATCAAACTGATTGGAGTCGAGATACGTTTCGACTTCTTCGCGTATCAAATCATCGGCGTAAACATCCAACACGGCAATCTCATGCCCATCATCCTCTAAGCAGCGAGCAATCGACGCAAATCCCCAAGGGTAGATGCGGGCTTTGTTGGGCATTCGTTTGGTGCCATCGCCTAGTGGCGGCTGGACAAACAATAGTCTCATTCGGATCTCCCGGATCGATCTTCTTTAAGAGTTCCATTCATCCCCCCCCATTCAACACTCAGCCTCTCATTGCCGGAAATTGAATTTAGTCTTTTAAGGCTTCAGGACTATTTTACCGGCCAATGTACCGACTTTGCCAAGGGTGTTTTCCTCCTGCAAGCGGTGCGCGGCGGCGGCTTCGGCCAATGGCAATACACGGTCGATACGAGCGTTCAATTTGCCTTCGCTAAGCCAACGATTTATATCAGCGGCACAGGCGCGTTGTTCTTCAGACGTAAAAGCAAACATGACAAAGCCGTGCAGCGAGCAGCCTTTGACATAAAACGGACCGACGGGCAGTTCCGGACGGGCATCGCGTCCGGCCATCACCACGATTCGTCCACGCCGGGCCAGAACCTCAACGATTTGATCGAAATTGGGTTCGCGCAACGTTTCCCAGAAAACATTGACACCATCCGGAGCGGCTTCTTTTAGCACGGACACGGTATCTTGGGTTTTGTAATTGATGGCGATATCGGCCCCAAGTTCTTTGCAAATTTGAATTTTTTCATCGCTGCCGCCGGTCGTAATGACCCTCGCACCGAGAGCCTTGGCCATTTGAACAACCATCGCCCCCACACCACCGGTTCCGCCATGCACAAAGATGGTCTCGCCAGCCTGCAATCCGACCTCATTCACAAGGCCCAAATGCGCCGTAATACCGACCAGCGCAATGGCAGCGGCCTGCTCATCGGAGACTCCCTCAGGCGTCAGATAAAGCCACTCTTCATCGACAACCGCGAATTCCGAGAATGTCCCCTGGCGCCCCAAGAGGCCTTGATTGCTTCCCCATACACGGTCGCCCGGTTTCAGATTTTTGACTTCAGAGCCGACGGCTTCAACTGTGCCGGCCAAATCACAGCCGACAATAAAAGGCATGGGCAAATCCCAAAATTTGGCGCCATTACGGATATAGGTATCAATCGGATTTACAGAAACGGCTCCAACCTTAACCAAAACCTGAGTTCCCTGCGGTTCGGGATTGGGTAGATCGCCAAAGGTGATCACTTCAGGAGGGCCGGGATTTTCAATATAGGCGGCTTTCATAGTCCATCTTCCAGTCTCAAGCATTTTTTGCAAAGCAACAATCCCGGATAGTTATCACTATCGGGATAACATTCAACATAAAGCATAGCAGAAGGAAGCCGGGGAATCATGACCGGGAACACCTTCCTTTTAAACGCAAAAGGCGATCGAGAAACGGGGTGGATAATGCCATTTTCCTTGGAAGGATATCAACCATAAGGGATAATGTCCGGCATTCCGATTTGTGATAGCATTTGTCAGAGGAGAGGACAAATTCATGAATCGATCATCAAAACAGCGATTGGGCTTTACTTTAATTGAACTGCTGATCGTGGTTGCCATCATCGGCATCCTGGCTGCGATTGCGGTTCCCAATTTTCTCAATGCAATGGTTCGGTCCCGTGTTTCCCGGGCTATGTCCGACATGCGCGCCATCGGCGTTGCGGTTGATAGTTACACGGTCGATAACAATCACCCTCCCATTGGCTATACGGAAGGGATGAACCTTGGGCTTTGGGATGGTGACCACAGAGGAAACGCGTATCAGGCGTTGACAACACCGATCGTTTATTTGTCGACAATACCCTACGATCCATTTGTGGAACAACGTCCGGGTGGATACCGAGATCCGATTGGCACAGACACCTACCGTTACTATTGGTATGGGACATTCCGTCACGGCACGCTCTATGAATCCGCCGAATGCCGTGCTCTCGGCTATACCTATATCCAGCGCTCCATCGGGCCCTCATTTGTCGAAGAAGCGCCCTATGGAAATACGATTCTCGCGCAACAACTTTCAAACAATATCTATTCTTCTTCCAACGGCCTTAAATCTGTCGGGTGGATTTTGCGAACAAACAAAGGCTTTTACACAGGTCCCGGAACTTAAAAAGCCGCAAACAATCACTTTGAACAATGATTAGGGTTTCAAGCATTAACGGCCGGCTATTGAACAAAACGGCGGATGGAGCCAAATGATCGTAGGCCGTTTGAAGCATTATAATCCCAATGCCAGCAGCCATAGACATAAGCGCTGCCATCGGCATAGCGGACTTTTGACGGTCCTACCGAGTAGATGATGCCGTTATAATTACTAAAATTCTGTTCGCCATTCAGTTCGTTGCGTTCAAACGGCGACCAAACCGTTCCGGCCGATCCCCACCGGGTAAAATACTCGGAATTGTAGAATTGAAAGGGGCTGGGCACCCATCCGGCACCGGATGTATCGCTACCGGGATTGAAGGGATCGATGGGAATTTGATTTAGGTATGCAACCGGTGTCGTCAAAACGGGAATATGCGAAATCATAAAGGATGGATATTTTCCGGTATTCATATCGGGAGGTATGTTGTTGTGATCCAGCCGGTAGGTTTCCATTGCCAAGGCCACAGTGCGGACATCAGCCTCCACACGGGCAATGCGCGCCCGTGTTTGGGCATTCAAAAAGTTTGGTACGGCAATGGCGGCAAGAATACCGATAATCGCCACGACAATCAGCAGTTCGATGAGCGTAAAACCGGGCATTCTTGCATTCATAAGGCATTGGAGCACACCCTGCATACAACGTCAATCATCCCGGTCGCGGGGATGCGGGCCGGGTGATAGAATGGGGGATGGCTGCAAAACATCAACTGATGCAAAGTCCGGCAATTGCCCGATTCCATTCCAAACACGGGGCATGTTCTAGGCCATCTCCGGAATGGATATCCGGGCAACCGTATCAATCGATTTCGAGCCGGAAGCGGCTTGTTCCTTTCTTGGCCTGCCTGATGGCCGCATTTTTATGGGGAGGCTGCGCGGAACAGAACTCGGGCACCCCATCCCCTCAGAAAAAGGAAAGCAATGCCACAGTTTTAAGTGTCATGGCAATGACCTACACACCCGGCACTCAGCCTTTGGGGATCGGTGAACCACTGAAAGGCATGCAGGAAGTCGCGGATGCCTGGGAAGAATTACACCCCGGCGTGCGAGTTCGTTTTGCTCTTCCCCCAACGATGGGGACGGTAGACAGCGAGTGGATTAAGACGCAGCTGTTGGGCGGGATTGCACCGGATATTGTGCACATGAACGCTGAAGTTGTGTGGGAAGATATCGATAAGGGGTGGTGGTTAAATCTTGAGCCATATCTTGCAGAACCCAATCCCTATATCCCCGGAAACAAACAATGGTTGGATATTTTTGCCAATCAATCGTTAACGATGGCAAAGCGCGCCCCAGACGGCAACAGTTATACGATTGTATACGATATGATCGAAACGGGGCTTTTTATCAACAAAGAAATGCTGAAAAAATACAATCTCTCTCCGCCGAAAACTTGGGGAGAGATGCGGACGATCAATCAACACCTGCGTAAGGCCGATGTAATTCCATTGGTTTTGGCAACGGAACAGGTTTCAGATTGGGCTGTCGATATTATTCTGGATATGGTTTATGCGGACATTATTCCGCTGATCGATATCGTAAAAGCAAGCGAAGAACAAGAAGCCTATTTGCAGGGCTATCTTTATCCCGAAGAAGTCTGCCGTCTTTATAAAAAAGGCTGGTTTACGGATCGCGATCCACGTTGGCGTGAAGTGTGGCGGATTCTTTTGGAATGGCGCAAAGACTGGCAACACGATTACGTGGCCGATGACCGGGCTATGTATTTTCTATCGAAGCGGAGTTACAGTTATTGGGATTCGAGCGGTTTTCTGCCACGTATTTTGAACGATCCCTTGGTCGATTTCGATTGGGCGATCACTTATCTTCCGCCTCTGACGCCGGAAGATTGCCCATACGCAATTGGCGCAGAAGCGCCGGTCATCGGCGGTGCGGGGATTCAATTTTCGGTAACCTCAAGCGCAATTCAAAATAGCAAGGAAGAATTGGCTATCGACTTCCTCCGTTTTTTAACAACACCCGAGAACGCGGCACGGGTCATCAACGAGGCGGGCCAGATGATCCCGAATATTGCCGGTACGCCAATGCAAAGCCAATTGCAGCCCTTCTCCGACATTATTCAACGTCATTACTGCTTGGTTAAGTTTCTGTTTACATTCGATACGCATTTTCAGAACGAACACCGGCGATGGGTTCATTATTACCTGGAGGGCGGCGAAAGCCTGGATTCATTTCTGGACCGTTTGACGGATTATTTAGGAAGAGCCGTCGACCGCTACGCCGAGCGGGCGGGACTCGATCTCAGCGAACCTTATAATGTTCCTTCACCTTGGGAACTTGAAGACAAACAAACATGAAACGCAAGCAGAGCATACCGGCCACGATCTGGAAGAAGCGCAAGTGTTATGTTTATCTAGCACCTACGATTCTGTTGTTGCTCGTTTTTAATTACACGCCGGCTGTGCAAGCATTCCGGATGTCGCTTTACGATTGGAATATGGGACTTGAGCCGCATTTTATCGGGCTTGGAAATTTCAAAGAGTTATGGCACGACGATATCTTGTGGAAGAGTTTGCATAACCTGTTGCGTTTGGCGGTCTTTTCAATCGCTGTTTTTACGATTATGCCATTCTGTGCAGCGGAGCTTATTTTTAGCCTGCGAAGCGAGCGGGCATCTCACTATTGCCGGGCAGGATTTGTTATTCCCATGGTCGTGAATGCCGTCGTGGTGTGGCGGATTTGGCGTTATATCTACGGCGATATCGGCCCGATCACGGAATTGATGAAGGCCTGGGGCTATGGTCATTTAACACGAGGGTGGCTTTCAGATCCGGAGACTGCTCTTTGGGCGGTTATGTTTGTCGGTTTTCCGTTTGTAAACGGCTTCTTTTTGTTGATACTCTATTCAGGTCTTGCAAACATTTCCAATTCCGTCTTGGAATCGGCGCGAATCGACGGGGCATCGGGCCTGCGTATGCTGCGCACCATGCACATCCCGCTGATACGTCCGCAAATTAAAGTGGTTGCGGTTTTGGCGACGATTGCAGCCATCCAAGGCTTCGAGCAGGTTTATATTCTGACCAAGAACGGCGGCCCAGGTTACGAGACAATGCTGCCCGGACTCTATATGTACTTCAACGCATTCGATTTCAACCGCATGGGATACGCCTGTGCGATCGGTGTAATTCTATTTGCAATCCTAATTACGCTTACGGTGCTGTATACGCGCATCCTGCGTACGGAGACCGCGGACTCATGAGCCGGGAAGAAAACTTGATTGTAAGGTTATTTTTGCGTCTCCTATTGGGCGTTCTGCTGTTTCTAACTCTATTTCCGTTTATTTTTATGGTCATAACATCTTTAAAGAGTAATCCTCAGTTTTATCGCAATTTTTGGTTGCCTTCCCTGCCCTTTCATTTTTCCAATTACTCTGAAGCCTGGACAATCCTTCAACGGTATTTGTTCAATAGTTTTTGGACCAGCGGATTGTCACTGGTGTTAACGCTTATTTTTTCGGTCTTGGCCTCTTACGCTTTTGCACGTGAGGAATTTCCCGGACGCAGAATTCTTTTCGCATCAGTCGTCTGTCTGCTTTTGGTTCCTGCTGTGGTGACGCTTGTGCCGACCTTTGTTGTTGTGAAGAATTTCCCTTATTTCTGGACAACCGAGGCGGAAGGCAACGGACTTTTAAATACCTATTGGGCCTTGATATTCCCTTACACTTCGAGCGGTTTGGCGTTGGGGATTTTTGTCATCACCAACTATATGCGCACCTTGCCCGGTGCACTTTTTGAATGTGCACGGCTCGATGGGGCCGGCGACGGCGCGGTGATGCTGCATATCCTGCTTCCGCTATCCATCCCTATTTTGGGGGCGGTATCTATTATTCATTTGTTGGGCACTTGGAATAATTTTATTTGGCCATTGATTTGCATCACCGATCCCGATCACGCCGTGGTAACAACAGGATTGCTTTTGTTTGTGAGCCAAGTCAGCGCGTTTAATTTTAATTATAGATACGGGCCGTTGTTCGCGGGGTATACGGTTGCCGCGTTGCCGCTATTGGTTCTCTTTTTCTGCTGCACACGCAGTTTCATGCGGGGTATGACCAGCGGCGCATTGAAGATGTAAACCGGGGCGCAGCGTGACCGCCGCCCGGGTACCCCGGTGGGCAAAATGCCTAACGGCTCACGATTTCGGGGTGTATTCATTAGATATTCCTGATCAGCACCCTGCAAAGCAGAGTACCGATAGTCGATTCCGCTCGTGGGGACGTTGCCCTTGATTTTTAAGATAGTCGTTCCGCTACCTGAATAGATACATGTTTAGCTTAGAACAAGCAGGGCTCATTGGGAGATTTGCCTTTCCATGACTATTTATGAGACGGCGTTTTGAAACCGGTTCTAATCACCCAGCGAGGCGATATCCCGCCATTGGATGCCAAATTTGGCTAGATACTTCCTCAGACGGTCAGCATCATTGGAGGCTTTACGCTTTTGGCGAGATATTGAGAATAGACTCCGCCCGGCTTCAGACATGGACCTGGAATTGCGGCATACGCGAACGACATCCTCTAGCTGAACACGATCAAAGCGGTCCAGGCTGTGTAGGGCATCTTCCCCTAGTAAAGGCACGAGATCGGCCGCATCGGTTTGGTTTCGGTCATAAGTCCACGCCGTCTTAAGGCGTTCAATCTCTTCCAAGACAACCTCGACGGTGATTCTTCCGGAAGGCGACATCGTGGCCATCCGCGCAATTGAGGCATTTAAGTCACGGAAATTGTAACACCAAAGTGCAGATGGTGATTTTGCAAAATCAAGATATCGGTTTAGCGCCTCTTTATTAAAACACACATTCCGTCCCGTGCGTTTCATCTGCTGATTGAGTTCATAATAGATGTTCGGCTCAATATCATCGCGGCGCTGAGCAAGACCTGGCATTTCAAAGGCCCAGAGACTTATCCGGGCAAGAAGGTCTTCCCGGAAATTTCCTTTTTGTACTTGCTGCCTCAAGTCGCGATTCGTTCCACAGATTAATTGGAAGTGACTTTGAACTTCCCGGTCGGAACCAAGCGGCAAAAAGGTTTTCTCTTCGATGGCCCGTAGCAACATAGTCTGTTCATCAAGGCCCATTTCGGCGATTTCATCAAGAAACAAGAGTCCGCCATCAGCCCTCAACAGCAATCCATCACGGTTTTGAACGGCTCCGGTAAAGGCTCCCTTTTTATGGCCGAAAAGTGTGGACATGGCGGCATCACCACGCACAGTGGCACAGTTAACTTCAACAAATTCACCAGAGATTTGCCGCCGCAGTTTCTTTAATTCATAGATACGCCGCGCCATCTGTGATTTTCCGGAACCAGTAGGTCCACTGAGGACAATCGGAAGGTCGGAATGCACGGCGACATGCTCGATCTGTTCCATTAGCCGGTTAAAGCGTTCATTTTGGGTATCGATTCCGGATTTAAGAAAAAACAGACTCTCATCACGTTCATGATAAAAACGCTGGGCGATACGGTCATATTTTGACAGGTCAAGATCGATCAATGTGTAGCGGCCAGGATCGCCCATATCCCGCCGGGGCGGCGGAGAGGTCTGAATCAATTTGCCCGGAAGGTGATGCGATTCCGTAAGAAGAAATAGCGAGATTTGGACCACATGCGTCCCGGTGCTGATGTGTATCAGATATTCCTCACGCTCGGTGTCAAAGTCATAGCCTCGGGAAAATTCATAAAGCGCACCGTAGACTTCTTCAAGATTCCAGGCATCCGCAAATTCAATCACATGTTTACGGACTTCGGTTTCAGGGGAGACCGTGCCGATGTCGGCAATAACTTGTTTTGCCAATTTGGAAAAACGCTGCTGATAAAGTATTTCAAAGCGGTCAATTAGGAGATCGTTGTGTTGAAACAAGGAGACGCTTGGCCGCCATATGTTCCAGCGTCCGGCATCAAAGCCGTTATCGAGAGTTGGGCCAAGGACACCAATTACTACCTTCTTCATAATAGCGATAATTATATAACCTTATATATATTTATACAATATCTGTGATCTCCTTCTACACTACCCTTTTCCGCACCAAGAGTAAGCACAACATATCCTACTCATATTATTAGACATAAGACCGAAACACTACGGAAATAGTGAAGATGGCACAGTACCTGTAATAGAAGCCAGGCATAGATTAGAAGTCAGCCTATCGAATGGAGGCAAACATCATGGCGAACAAATCTCTCTTTCAGATCCTCATGCCGGAGTTCTTATTGCCCTCGGCCGATACGTGGAATGAGGCGGGCGGCACTGCTTATACATTAAGTCCGAAGCAAGCGCTGGCTGTCTATGCCAATACGGGATGCCTCAATTCGACATTCTATGCTTCAGCAAGCCAGCAATTGGAGCAAGTGTTGGGCCTTACTCATGAAGTTGAACCGGAGTTTATTGCCAAGACAGCGCTCTATGCGCGTCAGTCCGGATGCATGAAGGATTTGCCGGCACTGCTCTGCGCGGTTTTGGCGAATAAAGACTGTGACCTTTTATGCAGCATCTTCGCACAGGTCATCGACACCTCAAAAATGTTGCGTAATTTTGTTCAGATTATGCGTTCAGGCGCGGTGGGCCGCCGGAGTTTAGGAACCCGCCCGAAACGCCTGGTACAAGAATGGCTGGAGCGGCATTCGGATATGGTTTTGTTTCACGGATCAGTGGGACAATCACCGTCCCTGGCTGACATCATTAAAATGGTGCACCCGAAACCGGAAACAGAATATCGAAATGCGTTATACGGCTATTTGCTTGACCGTGAGCACGATCCGGCCGTTTTGCCGGAGACGGTGCAACAATATGAAGCCTATAAGAAGGCGGAAGATCGGGATGGAATTTCATTTCCGAATGTCCCGTTTCAAATGCTGACATCTTTGGAACTCGGAACACGTGAATGGAAAGAGATCGCACGGAATGCAAAGTGGCAAATGACACGTATGAATCTAAATACATTCCTGCGTCACGGCGTGTTCGACGACAAAGAATTGGTTAGCATTGTGGCCGAGAGGCTTCGTGATCCGGAGGCGATTCGGAAAGCAAAGGTCTTTCCCTACCAACTGTTGACCACCTATTTATCGGTGAATGAAAGTCTTCCGCGCGCAATCCGTGACTCATTACACGATGCCATGGAAATCGCCTTAAGCAATGTTCCGAAATTTGACGGTACAGTATACATCCTGCTCGATGTTTCAGGGTCGATGCATTCGCCGATTACGGGATATCGAAAAGGCTCAACATCGACAACACGTTGCATCGATGTTGCCTCGCTTGTGGCGGCGGCACTCATGCGCAACTGTCCGCAAGCGACTGTGATTCCGTTCAATCACAGAATTTTCAGGCTTTCAATCGAACCGAACGATACGGTTCTGACTAATGCAAAAAGACTGGCGGGACTTCCGACGGGCGGGACGAATTGCTCAGCACCGCTTCGGTATATGAATAAAATGAAGGCAAAGGGCGAACTGGTTATCTTTGTATCCGACTATGAGTCTTGGATCGATTCAATGGATCGCCACTACCAAAGCAGTTCAACAGAGACAATGAAAGAATGGTTCAAATTTAAGCGGAGAAATCCCAATGCGAAGATGGTTTGTATCGATTTACAACCATACGCAACAACACAAGTCATCGAGCGCGAAGACATCTTCAACGTAGCCGGTTTTTCGGATCAGGTTTTCAATATGCTGGCGGCTATCGTTTCCGGAAAATCCGAACCGGATTACTGGGTCAAACAGATCGAACGTTTCGAATTCTCATCGCGTGCGGATACGGTACGCGTTCACTAGAGCGGGAAGGTCAAGGAGCTATTTATGAGGGAGCGCCGAATGCCCGTTGAGACTACATCCTGTGAAGAAGTGTCTCACGATTTTCTTGTCGGCTCTCCCTCGTTGCGCAGGGTATTAGCAGCTATCCGCAATATAACTTGGCAAAAGGTTACTAATCTTTAAAGGTCATGCGGGTGGCGAATGCCGAAGAAACTACATCGCTTGGAAACGAGAGGCGCAGGTTCGAATCCTGCCTCATTTTATATAAAATGAGACCTCAGTGTTTCTTCACTACTTGTCGCCGCCTGCATAACATTTGTGCTATCTTGATCCAATATGAACAAGGACAAACTCATGAAGCAGTTTACCACACCGGAAAAAACCGAAATGATTGCAACCGGCGAGGCTACAGCCATCATTCCCGTCAAAAAAGATGGTAAAGAGCTACCACCGATTACGGTGATCGGAACAGAATCAATTCGGAATTCATTTGACGATCTTTGCGTAACTCAAGCCCTTAACGCCCGTCTTGCGCCCGGCGTGGAAAGTCTGGTTTTAAATCCGGACGCCCATACCGGATACGGCGCTCCTATAGGGAGCGTGATGACTTCTGCATCGCACATTTACCCCGGTCCGGTGGGAGTGGACATTAAATGCTCGATGAGTCTATTGCAAATGGATTTGCCTGCGGATCAAGTTCAAGACAAAAAAACGCGGAGAGCATTAATCAATGCCATCTTGGAGCGTACGCCAACCGGCGCAGGCAAAGGCCAACGGAGTGTGCCCAAATCCCGGTTTATCCATCCAGAGGTTGGGAAGATTCTGATTACGGAAGGCGCTTCGAAAGCGGTTTGCCAGATGCTTGGCATACCGCACTCCTGGTCATCGCGCTGCGAAGATGGTGTACATTTGGGGCATGACAACACGTCCGACGCGCTTCGTAACCGTTTGGACATTTTGCTACATAGCGGCAGTATCACAAGGTTCGAAGATAAAATTCAACAATTGGGATCATACGGTGGCGGGAATCACTTCGGTGAATGCGAAATTGTTCATGTGGCCAATAACGATCATGCAAAGAATTGCGTCGAGACTTTTGAATTAAAAGATGGGCATATTGCTTTTCTCTCGCACTGCGGCTCCCGGGGATTCGGTCATGATTTGGCCTCAAAACAATTCAAAGTGCTCCAGGGGCATTTCAGAAAATGGAATATTCCTTTCCCAGGTGGGGATCATCATATGGTCTACGCCCCTTTGGGAACTCCGGAAGCCAACGATTATTTGGACGACATGGCCTTAGGCGCCAATTTTGCGACTATCAATCATCTTCTGATAAACGCGCTGGTGCTGGAAGCGTTTCAAGAGGTGCTTCCGGGAGTGCGAGGTAAATTGGTTTACTGCATTAGCCATAACATCGCGCGTAAGGAGATCGTCAATAATCAAGAGACATGGGTTATGCGTAAAGGAGCAACAAGAGCGTTTCCGGCCAATCATTTTGCGCTCAAGAAAACTCCATTTCACAAAACAGGCCACCCGATCCTGCTCCCCGGGAATCCTCAAGCCGGTTCTTCGGTTATGGTCGCGTGCCCAGACGCCGAGTTAAGCTGCTATAGTGTCAACCACGGGGCCGGAAGAGCGTTAGGCCGTAAACAAGCAAAAGAAATCCTCGATCAGAAACAAATCGACCAATCGTTTGACGATCAGGATATTCTCTACAATTGCCGGAATTATCCACGTGATGAGGCACCGGCCGCATATAAGGATTTCAATGAAGTTCTTCGTTCGGTTACGGGTGCGGGACTTGCCCAAGAGGTTGCACGCCTCAAAGCATGCTTTGTTATTAAAGATGAATCGAAAGCCGACGATTAGAATCGGTTTGGCACCGCCAGCGTCATTGCGGTTTTCGATTTGTGGGGGAAAGAAATGATTGAAATCAACGGTTCCAGCGGAGAGGGCGGTGGTCAAATCCTGCGATCATCATTGTCGCTTTCTGTGGTAACAGGAAAGCCTTTCCGGCTATTTAATCTTCGCGCCGGGCGGAGAAAACCGGGCCTTTTAAGACAGCATTTAACAGCGTTTGAGGCGGCAACGGCGATTTCCAATGCCGAAGTGAGAGGAAATAAAATCGGCTCAACCGAGATTGAATTTCATCCCGGAGGTATACAGCCGGGAGACTATACTTTTCAGGTTGGAACGGCAGGTAGCGCAACACTCGTGCTTCAAACGGTTCTGCCGCCATTGCTTATCGCACCAGGACCTTCAACACTGGTTGTCGAAGGAGGAACTCATAATCCTTGGGCGCCGCCCTATAACTTTTTGGCGAAGTGTTTTGTTCCCGTAGTCAACCGTATGGGTCCGCATGTAGACATGCATTTGGAAAAACACGGCTTCTATCCCGCCGGTGGTGGCAAAATTAAAGTTGAAATCAAGCCAACAGATAAACTCAAAGGCTTGGATTTATGCGAACGAGGAGCGAAGATATCGCAACTGGCCCGAGTAATCATCGCCAATCTTCCTCTGCATATTGCCGAACGGGAAATAGCAATAGCCAAAACCAAATTGAACTGGCCGGATTCTTGCCTGATTCTAGAAGAGATTCCCGATGCAAACGGACCCGGAAATCTAATCTCACTCGAAGTGGATTTTGAAAATATCACAGAGGTTTTCACCGGCTTTGGTGAAGTGAAAAGAAGAGCGGAACAAGTGGCGACCCACGCGATTCAATGTTACCAACGTTACTTGAGGTATCCGGCACCCGTGGGAGAATATTTGGCTGATCAATTGATGTTGCCCTTTGCGCTCGCGGGAAGCGGACAATATCGCTCTACGCGGCTAACAAAACACGCGTCCACCAATTTGGAGATTATTCACAAATTCCTGGATATTAAAATCACCGCAGATGACATGGAGCAGGATGGAGTATTATTGCGCTTCGATGTTCCATAAATATCTCAGAAGGTTTCTAAGAAGTTGGTGGATGGCGGCGTGACCGCCGCCCGGGTACCCCGGTGGGCAAAATGCCTAACGGCGCCTGTGACCAGGCAGGACATGACGGCTAACGCCTCACGATTTCAAAGTGTGTACGAAGGATTAAATTGGTCAGCACCCTGCAAACAAATACATGTTTAGATTGGAATAACCAGCGGCCAGCGGAGAAGTTGCTCATGATTCAAAAAACAGACGCTCTCGCGATTATTTTCGTTCATAGGATTTTTTTTCGATATCGGCTCTAGAACAAAAAGTCATAGAAGTTCATCGAGTGGGGTGAAGGGCATATCGACGGCTTCGGCGACGGCGAGGTTCGTCAGTTTGCCTTTGTATGTGTTCACACCACAGGCAAGCGCACGGTCATCCACCAAAGCCTGGGGAACACCTTTCGATGCCAGATCCCGTACATAAGGATATGTGGAAGCGGTCAAAGCAAATGTTGATGTATTAGCCACAGCACCGGGCATATTGGTCACACAATAATGAATGACATCATCAAGTACATAAGTAGGATTGGAATGTGTGGTGGGACGGCTTGTTTCGACACAGCCGCCCTGATCGATAGCCACATCCACAAGAACAGAGCCTCGGGGCATAGAAGCCACCATTTCCCGCGTGACCAATCGTGGGGCACGGGCGCCACGAATCAATACGGTTCCGATCAGTAAATCGGTTATAGGTAAAGTCTCCCGCAAGGCATGAGGTGTATATTTCACGGTTGTCACATGAGGAAGAACGTCATCGATATAACGTAGCCGAGGAAGCGATATATCAAAAACCGTAACATCCGCTCCAAGGCCGACGGCGACTTTGGCGGCATTCAACCCGGCCACGCCTCCACCTAAGACAACGACACGCGCAGAACGTACGCCGGGAACACCACCTAAGAGAATTCCACGTCCACCGGAGGCGCTTTCCAGGTATTTTGCGCCTTCTTGCACAGCCATCTTTCCGGCGACTTCGCTCATCGGTGTTAAAAGAGGCAGCGTGCCATCCTCCAACTCAACCGTCTCATAGCCGATGGCACACACACCGGACTCTAAAAGTCCCTTTGTCAATTCAGGCATGGGAGCAAGATGAAGGTAAGTGAAGAGAATGTGATCTTCATTAAGCATTTCGACTTCAGAAGGCTGAGGTTCTTTTACCTTGACGATCATCTCCGCGGCATCAAAAATTTCTTTGGCAGTAGCCAATACCTTTGCACCGGCATCGGCATACTCATCATCCGTAAAGTTCGATCCCAATCCGGCATCATGCTCGATGAAGAGTTGATGACCATCCCCGGCAAGCTGATGCACATCGGCCGGAGTCATGCCGACCCGGCATTCACTTTCTTTGATTTCACGCGGGATACCGATTTTCATAACCTTAACCTCCAAACTGAATGAAGCACGTGAGAACGTATACGTATGTGTCTTCATTCTCCATAGGTTATATGCCGAAATCGGGCGACAAGATAAGTATAACAAAACGCAGTATGAAATTCTCAGTCACAAAGAGGACGTGAGGTTGTACTTATTTTAAAACCGGCAGAAGAATTTTGAGTGCGAAGAATATCTCCACAACTTCGAAGTCCATTGCTGCCACTATACGGTTCAAACGGCTGTAACCCGGTTTATGAGACTCCCCAGCAAGTTCCATCTTACCATTCGCTTTATGTATTGTGAAAGGCACTGTCAATTGGCATATATCACCCGCTTTGCCTTTGTGTTATCATTGATCAACGTTCACCAAATTCGGACAGTATTCTTTGGGGATGGAACGGACCTATGGACAACAAGCAAATTGGCCGACGTACGGCACTTAAACAGTTATCGACAATCGGGGCAGGCGGCGCATTCTTGTCTTCCGGTTTGATTCCAACTTCTTGGGGGCAATCCAAGACTGGAAAGCGCCCCAATATTCTTTTGATTTATAGTGACGATCACGCACGGCATGCAATCAGTGCCTATGGTTCCAAGATCAATCAAACACCGAATTTGGATCGTATTGCACAGGAAGGGGCGATTTTCCGCAACGCTTTTTGCGCCAATTCAATTTGTGCACCGGCCAGAGCCACGCTTTTAACCGGTCAGCATTCGCATATTAACGGGAAGAAAAACAACTTCGATAAACTGAATCCGAATTACATCAACTTCCCTTCTCTGCTTCAAGAAAGCGGCTACGACACCGCACTCGTGGGAAAATGGCATATCCCGGAAACGCCGCGCGGTTTCGACTATTGGGAGATTTTAGCCACCGGGCAGGGGCAATACTACAATCCCGATTTTAAAACGGCGGATAATTCCAAGCAGTACGAAGGCTATGTTACGGATATCACGACCGATCTTGCTTTACAATGGCTTGATAGGCGCGATGAACAAGAAAATCCGTTCCTGCTGATGGTCCATCATAAAGCTCCGCACAGGACATGGATGCCAAGCCCCAAACACCTTTCACTTTATGACGATGTAACGATTCCGGAGCCGGATAATCTTTTCGACGATTACGTAACTCGTACCAGCGCGGCCCCAAAACATGCCATGGGTATCGCCGAGCATTTGATGATGGCCTACGATCTTCAGTGTCCGATGGATGAAAGCGAAAAACACTACGCGGCCTGGAAACGTTTTATGGAACGTATGACCGAAAGCCAGTTGGCAGCCTGGAATGCTTATTTTGAGCCGCGTAATGAGGCTTTTCGCAAAGCCAATCTTCAAGGGGAAGAACTTACACATTGGAAATATCAGCGATATATCAAAAATTACCTTCGCTGCATCGCTTCCATTGACGATAATGTGGGGCGTATTCTGGATTACTTGGAACATCAAGGACTCGCCGATAACACGATTGTTATCTATACATCCGACCAAGGTTTCTATTTGGGAGATCACGGGTGGTTTGACAAACGTTGGATGTACGAAGAATCCTTAACTTGTCCGCTGATGATGCGTTGGCCCGCACAGGTTCAATCAGGGACACAAATCGGCGAACTGGTGCAGAACATCGATTTTGCGCCGACTTTTACGGATCTTGCCAATGTTTCGATTCCCGCAGAAATGCAGGGCGAAAGCCTTCTGCCCCTTTTGCGCGGTGAACATCCGGCAGACTGGCGGGAGAGTATTTATTACCGCTATTACGAATCGCCATCAGAGCATATCGTACCCCGTCACTTTGGTGTGCGAACCGAGCGGTATAAGTTGATCCGGTATTTTGAAATCGATGAGTGGGAACTTTTCGATTTGGAAAAAGATCCACGTGAAATGCATAACGTTTACGCCGATCCGGAGTATCAGGAGATTGGATTTAAATTAAAGAAAGAGCTTCAACGATTGCAGGAGTATTATAAGGATACGGGCCCGTGACCGCGGCGTGACCGCCGTGGATCCCGCCAAGGCGGGACTAACGCCGCCCGTCAGGGTACCCCTGCAGGCATGACGCCTACCGGCACACGATTTCGAGGTTTGGGTTAAAGATGTAGTTGGTCGGCACCCTGCACGCCGCCGTTGGCGGCGAGAAAGGAGAGAGTAGAGAGGTGAAAGTTGAAAGAAGGCGGGGTGGCTAATTATTTGAATCACGAAAACACGAAAGGGCAAAGAAGGGCACGAAGAGTGTGCGGAGTTGGGTGGATGGGAAAAGTCTTTGCAAAATGCGTCTCATTTCTGCGGCCCTTACAGGGCCGAAAGTTTTTGGGTTTATAACCCAGGGCGTCGCTACGCTCGCCCTGGGCTACAACCTTGTGTCCCTTCAGGACACGGCGTGGGTGTGTGAGGGAGTTGGTGGATGGCGGGGAAATATTTGTGTTAGGGTGAAATTGGCTACCGCCCCCGGAGCACAAAGAGAATGAACCGGCGCAAGTTTATGAAATCGGTTGCGGGCAGCTCGGCGCTGATGCTTGCGCCTCAGTGGAGCCATGCGCAACCGCGGAGTCAACGTCCTCATCCCAACATCATCATCATTTTGGCGGATGATTTGGGATACGGGGATCTAGGTTGTTACGGCAATCAAACCATCAAAACTCCGAACCTCGATCAACTGGCGGCCCAGGGCATCCGGTTTCTGGATTTTCATTCCAGTTGTCCGGTGTGCAGCCCGACGCGGGCCGGTCTCATGACCGGACGTTATCAGCAACGATGCAATGTTCCCGAAGTGATTACAGCCCGACATCACCGGGACCATGGATTGCCGCTTTATGAAATCACGTTTGCCGAGCAGTTGCATCAATTGGGATATGTTACAGGCGTATTCGGTAAATGGCACTTGGGTTATGCTCCCCGTTTCAATCCCACCCGGCAAGGTTTCGATCAATTCCGGGGCTATGTCAGCGGGAATGTGGATTATTTTTCGCATATCGATCAGACCGGGGTGGCGGACTGGTGGCACAATGCAGAACTTGAACCGGAAGATGGTTACAGCACGCATTTGATCACCGAGCACGCGGTAGGTTTTATTCAAGAAAACCGGGATAAACCATTTTGCCTCTACGTTGCGCATGAGGCGCCGCATTATCCCTATCAAGGGCCGGGGGATCGTGGGGAAAGAACGGCCGGGGGAGAATTTCCGACACAGGGCGGCCGGAAAGATGTCGACATTGCTTACAAAGAGATGGTGGAAACAATGGATCAAGGTGTGGGGAGGATACTGGAAGCGCTACGAGAAAATAAAATTGAGAAAGACACCTTCGTTTTCTTTTTTTCCGATAATGGTGCAACCAAACAAGGTTCCAACGGGAGTCTAAGAGGATTCAAAGGAAGTCTTTGGGAAGGTGGTCATCGGGTTCCGGCCATAGCCAGCTGGCCGGGTAAAATCGAAGCGGGACAGGTCACACATGAATTAGCAATCAGTCTCGATCTATTCCCGACCGTTTTAGAAATAGCGGAAACTCCGGTTCCCGATGATCGGAGCATCGATGGAATCAGTTTGTGTTCCCTGTTTTTGAAAAACGAATCCATCGGTAAACGTACACTATTTTGGTCATTCAAGAATCAGCGCGCGGTCCGGGATGACAATTGGAAACTTGTAATTCCTGACAGAGAGGACCGTAATTCGGGATTTCATCTATTCGATTTATCAAAAGATGTGGAAGAGAAAATTAATTTGGCGGAACATGAGCCGAAGTTGGTGAAGGACTTAATTCAACGTCTTACGTCATGGGAAACTGATGTACAATTCATTCCCTTAGACCAGTGAATCCTGCAAATCCCGGATTTCGTCTTCAGAAAAAACAACTAAAAGAGAGTTCCGCCGGGACCGAGATAGGCCAAAATTCCTCGGCTGCGCAATCCATTGGAAATTGCGAAGAAATTAACATAGCTCACATGCGCAAGGGACCAATCGAGCGCGGGGCCCGGGCTGCGGACGGTAAATAAATAAGATTTGCCATAGACATCCAATGTCTGTCCTGTGCGGCTGGCATCGTCATATACAAATCCGCCGTCCCAGATCGAATCCAGGCTGCTGTTGATCATTTGCGGATTTCCGGTTTGAAACGGATCAATCGGTATCGAACCAATATAGGCGACGGGAGTTGTGAGGGGATGATAGCGATACGTGTGTTTTGCCCACCATTCTGTGCTTGCCCATAAATCTCCGCCCGGATATACGTTGTTGTCTAATTTGTACATTTCAAGAGAAGTGCCTAATGCACGCATATCCGAATATGCACGGGAAAGTTTTGCCTTGGATTGGGCATTTAGAAAATTGGGCACGGCGATGGCTGCAAGGATGCCAATAATAGCGACGACGATAAGCAACTCAATTAATGTGAAACCAGAAAACCAAACATAGCCTGACCGTTTATATTCCATCTCTTTACCTCACCATTTCCACCTCTGTATACGGCATTCTTGCACAGGACGGGCCTGTCCGGCAACCCATTTGAGGCCCTCCCTTGGTAGTCCTCCGGTCCAAACCGGTCCGATCCCCGGCGATGCCAGGGGAGTATCTGAGCCAGGCGATCAACAAGAAAAGGCCCCACACCTTAAGGGTATGGGGCCTTATAACTGCTATTGATTTCACCAATTGCAACAGTTAATAGGTTAATTGCAGGGCTAGTTTCAGAAGAGGCTCCAATTGGCCACATCGGCCGGCTCGCCGATCTGAACGACTTTCAGGTTATCATAAAGGACATACTGAAGGCGTTCGACACCAGCGACGGGGGCATCGCCCCAGGGTGAGGCAAAACCATCTTCAAATCCAAGGAAAATTTTTCCAAAGGTCCATGTGTCATCAGGATCATCATATTCGACGATTTTGATGAAACCTTCCTCATCGATTTGAAGCCACGGGAAGACTTCAGCGGCCGTTGCAGCATCCTTGGCTTCGAAATCCACGGTGCTACTACGAATCCAAATTGTAACGACGCCATCGATATAGTCGATGCGCAGTTCATGCCAGGCATTGGCCGGAGCTTGGTTGATATCCGCCGGGGGGTCTCCGAAATCCGTGAAAACGATTTCAAACAATGTCTGTGTAAGAGCATCGGGCGAATTGTAGATATCCGAAGGCTCGGTTCCATCGGCACGGGCCTGCCAGCCTTGAGTGAGTTCTTCAGCAAACCAGGTGGGCGCATAATCCGGGAGGACGGCCAACAGAGGAGGATCAGCATCACTGTTGCCGGGCTCGACTCCGAGATACCAATCGCGGATTCCAGGGGTACCCTCTGTCATGCCATAGTCGCGGGAACCATCGCCATCATCGAAAGCCGCAGAAAACATATAGCCATCCGAATCTTCGGCCAATTCCCGTTCGGCGCTTCCAGTGCCGCCATACCATTGATAGAAGTTATTATTCTTTTCGCCGCTGGCATTGATACCAACGGTCATGTGGTTGGTAGTCCCGCTACCATTTGGGCCGAGGGTGTTGCAGTAAAAATCAACATAAACTTGATAGTCGCCCGAGAAAGATTCAGGTGTGTAGACACCGACATAAGACTCTTTGTTATCGGGTGAAGGGAGGATATTAGCAGAAAGCAACAAAGCCAACGTGTCACCATCCACAGAATTCGGAGCGGAGGGAATGGGATCGCCATAACCATTCAATGTCGATCCAAAATCATAGCCGAATTCTACAAGTGTATCTGCTTCGCTTTCAAATGAAAACGACGTATAGCCACCGGGTGAAGTGCTGCTAAAGTCATCCTCATATACGACTGTTTGCGCCGGGGCAAACATGACGCCCGCACACAAAACAAACACAGCCATCTCCAAAACTTTAAGATTTCTCATCATATGACTCTCTCCTCATGTATTGATATTTGTATGAATTTAAGCTTGCGATATCAATCGCAAGCGGTCCTCAAATTCCATTTAGAAATAGCCTTTGGGTGTGCCTGTAACTCGAGGCGACTTTTCGCTGACCCAGATATTGCCTTCGCTATTGAGTCCATTTGACGAATCATAAATGCGAACTCCATACGAACCATTTGCATATCGACCATCCGGGCCATACGAACAAGCGCGCCATGTTCCATAAAAACGAAGCATGACCGATGGCCAGCTGGCATTTTCTTGATACCACTTAACATTGTGATAGGTGTAGTACTGCTCATCGCCGCGTATGGCTTCATCATCATACGGCTTAAAAAAGGGGTCTACTAACAATCCCGTCGCCAGATATGCGACGGGCGTTGTCAAATTAAAGCGGATATATCCATAGCTGGTATCCCCCAAGTTTCCATGTGTGCTTGGAGGCGGTCCATTATGATCCACTGCATATGATGCAACGGCTGTGGATATCGTGCGTAAGTCAGCTTGGGCGCGAGATACCTTGGCCCGAACCTGAGCATTTAAAAAATTCGGTACAGCAATGGCCGCAAGAATGCCAATAATGGCAACAACAATCAGCAGTTCAATTAATGTAAAACCCAGCTGCCTGCCTTTAGTATTCATGGGGCTTGACACGTTAAGCAAATCATTCATTTTTTTATCTTGATTACCCAATTTGGACTCCCCTCTTTCCAAAAGTCTCTATTAAATGGTTATTGACACTTATATAAGGTCCTATTTTTAGGTGTACCCAAAAAGTTGAAAAAAGGTACAATTAGTCTGTAGGAATTTGAACATAGGCAGCCTGATTTTCTCCACTATTCCAATGTTCTCCAAACCGCAAAATCACTTAATGAATCCATAAGTTTTTCAAATCCAAATACTTGTAGATATTGACATTCATAAAACATAAGTAACGTATATGCCTTTATGGATATCAGAGACAAGAATTGTGCCGCTTATGCGAAAAAACCACACACGACATTTTGAAGTAACAAAATAAGTTATTGGCAGGAATTAAGTGGAAAACGCAACTGACTCATAGAACGCATTATTTTCAATGTTCAATTAGGTCTTATTTAAGGACAAATGCATATTCACTGCGTTATTTTAGGCGGTTGCAGGCAGCCAATTGGCTGTAAAACATCAAGTTTTCAAGTCTCTTCCATCATATCGGGGAAATGTGCAAGAATGATGACAGTGCATGCTCCGGTACGATGGTGCATTGAATGATTTTGGCAGTGGATATCGCCATCGTCCGGAATAGACAACCGGTTTTGTGTTCTTGTGCATTGAATCCGGCAAGACCACAAGCGTGTATTCGATAAAGTTAATACGGCGCTTAGCATTCAGAGAAGGTATTTCATCGTAAAAGGTCCATCTCATAGCTCCGGTCATTGGAGGTCCAGATCATGGACAGAGATATCGTTCATAAACACATCTATCCTGTTTTGGGCAAAAAACTGAATGAGGCATTTCCCGAATTTCGTTTTCGTCCATACCGCCCAGGTTGGTGGGTGGCCCAAGATGCGCCCGAGCAATATGCCGATTACGGTCATAAAGAAGGCAAACTGATTGCCAACGGTTGGGGGTTTTGTTCCTATAAAGGAAAGAAGGCGGATATTCCCTGGCTTTCGTACCTTAATGGTGGCTCATGGCCGCGAGACGAAGAATTTTGGGCGATGCTAAAGGTTCTTTGTGAAATTGCGGAAGTATCCTTGCCGGAAGAAGAACTTAACGAAGAACAACAGCGGCAGATCGAGGAAACAGCCCGGCGTCCATCAAGACGGTTGTAGATAATTTCAGGATTTGTCATCGCATATAAATCATTCATTCCAAAAACAACACCACAGATCATGTGTTCTGATTGACTTCAAGTGTAAGCCATTGTTGGCAAAGTCATTTTTCCTCTATCACCGACACCGGTAATGCATCATAATTGTTACTAAGTTCGGCGTTTTTAAAAGCGCTACGTCATAATTTACTGATTTTGAGGATGATACAGGTATAGACGATGACTGATTTGCGCGAATCCACAATCAATAATGCAATTAATCCCTCCATTCATGAAACAGCAGGGATGCACCTCTGCTCGCGGCGTTGCTTCTTACAATGCAGCGCAGGTATGGCGGCGGCTGTGAGTTTGGGTCAAGGCGGGCATGCGTGGGCAGCGCAGTCAGAAGCAATCTCCTCCGCGCATAGCGGCCAAATTCAATGGACAGAGAAATGGAATCCTGATCTGCCGTTTATCCGTTGGGGAAAAACGTTGCGTGTTCAGCCGATGTTGATGTATGCAACCCCAACGCCGAAAAAGGAGACATCATGGCGGTCCTGGGGTGGAGTGTTAGATGACGCTTCGGCAACCGAGGAAGCGGCACGTATTACCAATGAATTAAAAGGGCTGGCTAAGAACGCTGAATTCCCATTAGAGATTCTTCCATTACAAAAGATTAAAACCAGCGAAGATGCGGCCAAAGCAAAGGAAGCCGAAGCCGATGTGGTTCTGGTTTATCCAGCATCGGGCTCCGGACGTCTGCTTAAAGAATGTGTGCCACAAGATGGAGACACGATCCTCTTTGTACGTCACCGTTCCGGCCCGGTTTATTATTGGTATGAGGCATTAAGTGTCGCCTACTTGGACACCGATGATGAAAACACGGTGCGTAGCGGTCCTCCGGCTTTGGGAAAAACCCACGTGGACGATGTTGTCGTGGATGACTACGACGACGTGCTGTGGCGTCTGCGCGCGCTTTATGGCGTTAAGAACCTGAAAAACACACGGATGCTAGCCTTAGGCGGCGTGTGGGGAAAATACGCAGGCGACGCACCGCAAATGGCCAAAGATAAATTCGGTTTCGATATTGTTGAAATCGGATATGACAAAATTGAGGATACCATTCGCAACGCGCTCAATGATAAAGATTGGGTTGACCGCGCAAAGGCGCAAGCCGACGCATACCTAAAACTTCCGAACACGACACTCGAAACAGAAAAACCGTTTGTCGTGAATGCATTTATCCTCTACGACATATTCAAGAATCTGATGCAGGAATATCAGGCACCGGCATTTACAATTAGAAACTGCATGAGTGTCATTATTCCGATGTCTAAGACTACAGCGTGCCTGACCTTGGGCCTTTTAAACGATGAAGGTCTGATTGCATTTTGCGAGTCGGATTTTGTGATTCTCCCGCCGGGTGTGCTGCTTCGCCATATCACCGGTCAGCCGGTGTTTATGCATAATTCGACATTTCCGCATAAAGGGATCGTGACCTGCGCGCATTGTTCCGCTCCCCGTCGTATGGATGGTGTACGTTACGAGCCGACACGTATCCAGACCCATGAAGAATCCGATTTCGGGGCCGCGCCTAAAGTGGAGATTCCTATCGGACAACAAGTGACATTTATCGATCCCGAATATACTTCAGGCCGTTGGGTGGGAATGCGGGGTAATGTGGAGGATAATCCATTCCTGCCAATCTGCCGTTCGCAGCAAGATGTACGTATCCAGGGAAATTGGAAAGAGCTAGTCAGCGAAGTGCGCGATTCGCATTGGATGATGGTTTATGGGGATTATTTGAAAGAGGCCGGTTACGCCGCGCGGAAGCTGGGTATGAAGTGGGATAATATTTCGGACGTGTAACGTCAGGGTACCCCTGCGGGCAAGAAGGCTAACGCCTCACGATTTCGGGGTGTATTCGTGGGATTTAGTTGGTCAGCACCCTGCGGGACCGGTTTGGGCGTTTATTTGAATCACGAAAACACGAAATGTGAATGAAGGGCACGAAACGTTTGCAGAATTAGTTGAATGGCGGGGAAGTTTTTGTGATTGGCACGGTTTGTTGCCGCCTCTTGCGCCTGCGGCGCACAGACAAGCGAGTTGTCTGTGCCACCCGGTAGAGATACATTTTTAGTTTAGAACAATCAACGGCTCGTCAGGAAGGAGCCCCCTCCCTACCCCTCCCCGTAAACGTGGCGGGAATATGCCCCTCACCCAGTAGAGATACGTGTGTATGTATATTGTGGTAGCGGTTCGGCAGGAGCCTCACCCTTGGCATGATTTCGGAGTGTGATTAAGGATTGAGTGGATTTTAGTTCATCCTTCAGCGGGATGGTTGGGTTTCCCAACGACTATTTCTCAATGATTACTTAGGAGATTTTGGGAAGGTCTCCTTTAGAAAGAACGTAGAGATAAACGCCAAAATTGAAGAAACAAAGTAGATTGTGAATGCAGCAGCATAGGCATCGGGCGGATAACCATCGGTTCCCTGCCCCCAGCGATCCAGAACCAAACCGAGGACCGGTTGCGCAATCGCTCCGGCCAGGAACGGCGAAAGGTTAATCAAACCGACGGAGGTACCGGCAATTTCAACCGGAAACAGCTCTTTCGCACACGCAAAACCAATCACAACTACGGCGCTTCCAAATATGCCAAATAGCAGACTCCAGAGATGAAGGAGGGGAATACTCAAATCATCGGTGAAGAACGCAAGAGGGATCATCAAGAGGCAAAGAATCAAGGAAGAAACCATCAATACTTTTTTGCGCGACTTGAGGCGGTTCGAAACCGGACTAAACAGAGGGCTGGTAACAACCATGGATAGGGCCAACATACTGAGGATTTTTCCGGCCTCGGATTTGGTTAACCCATAGACATGCATCAGATACGGCCCACCCCACAGGCCGCTGAAACTGAAGAAGATCGCAAACGTAAAAAAGAACCACGCCGCCAAAGGCCAAAACCTTCGAGCAAAGAGAACCAGTTTGACACCTTCCCAAAGAGTATACGTTTGCGCATTGCCGGATTTCTGATTTTCCGTATCGCGGATACTCTCGAAACCAAGTTCCCGGGGATCGTTGCGCACCCAAATCCAAATACAAACAGCCAGAACTAAAGTAACCACGCCAATAGCGATAAAACTTCCCCGCCAACCGATCAGGTTGCTCATGAATGCCAAAGGAGTCGCGGCCGAAAGCGCACCCGCACCACCGATGGTCATGAGCAGCCCGGTCATAAACGCAAATTCGGACACCCTGAACCAGTTGGTGAGAATCTTCATGGTGGGGACGAACAACATGCAAACGCCTAGACCGACGAAAACACGGGCAATGATGGCCATGGGTGCGGTGGGAGCCAGTCCGAAAGCGATTGATGCCACACCGGCCAATAGGAAAAAGGTGGTAATTGTTTTGCGCGGTCCCCAGCTATCGGAAAGGAGACCGGAAGGGATTTGCATTAAGGCATAGGGATAGAAATATGCAGAGGCCAAAAGGCCAATCAGGCCGCCACCGGCATGGAGGTCATCCATCAATTCGACTGCGACGACAGCCGGACAAAGACGGTGGAAATAGACCAGAAGATATCCAAGCGAAAGAAGACCGAATACCAACCATCGATAGTTGGAGGGTTTCGTTGCAGATTGAGATTCCGCACTCAAATGATTTTACCCCCAGAAGGCAATGTGCGATAAAGCCATTAAGGCTCTTTAATGCCGATTTTGCGATTCGCCGAAACGCGCATTGTGCGGTCGAGATAGTCGCCCCATAGCGGGCAATTCATATCAGTCCACGTTTTGATTCGCCGCATCTCATCTTCGGTCAACGTCACATCATGATGCCCCCGCCCTAAGACCTCCCAAAGATGACTGCGAACCGAGCCAAAGGTCAATGGCTCTAATTTTTCACAACTTCCGGAATTCCATCCGCAATCGACAAAATGCACCAAACCTTTGTTAATCAGTGTGTGATAGGAATTGGGGATACCGAACTCATCCTGGGTTCCCGTGAAATCCAATTGATGTTGGGCGTTATGGCATCCGGCACATTTGGCATCCAAGACCGGTTGCACAACCTCCTCGAAAAAGAGCGGTTTGCCTTCCCACGATGCGGTTATTAACGGTTTGGGGTCGGACTCAAGAGCGGTCGGTCTTTGCTGCGGCGGGGCAAGATATCGGTGTTCATGGCAGCCGATACAACTGCGCGTTTCGCCGGGCTGTAACTGAATCATGCTGCGCATACGCTGCAATTCATTGAAGTCTGAATCCAGCAATTGAAAATAGAGGGTTTTGCCAGCGGGAGCGCTAAAATGGGCGGAACCATCTTCTTCAACGGGGACAAGCCCCAACGATGCTTTGGCAACATAGGCGGGCCAACCAAAAGGTCCATTTACCAAGTCCACAGGCGAGGCATACCAATTTAAAAATTCCGCATAATCTTTGCGAAACTCACCGCTGGGGAGCATATCGACGGGGTGCCGGACTTCTTCAACCACCCGCAGGTATTTGACTGTCCCGCGTTCGATTTCATGTTCAACACCAGCATATACATCGGCGACCATGAAACGGCCCATCTCTTTTTTCTCATCGATATAATCGCGCAAGACGGGAGGAGCATCCATCGGCCTGAAAAAAGTTGGATACATGCTGCAAATCGCGGGATCGATATATACAAGTTCACGATTTCCAAAACGGTCGACGATATAAAGCCCGAACCGTTCGCGGGGCGCATGGGCGCATAAGAAATGGTCGCGAGAGAGCGGGATCGGATCCCGGAAACATTCTTCCCTGGGCCACATACCCGGCCAAGGAACCTCAGGCGTGAGGCTGGAAATGGCATTGGGATTGAAACGTCCTTTATCGAGATCAAGCAAGGCGATAGGACCATTCAGGTCGCCGAAATGAGAAACGAGCGTACAGCTGATTTCATTGGTTCCGGGAACTTCACGGCCATTGGCATAGCCATTGGGTTGCACGATGGTGTTTCCGTACACCAACTCAGGATGGGTTCCATCCGGGTGTATGGACCAAAGGGTTTGGGTAAAATCAGCGCCTTTGTCGATATATTCCCAGCGGGTCCAAAGGATACGTCCATCCTTCATTACCGCCGGCGCCCATTCGCTCAGGCTTGCCAATGACAAGGGCTGCATATCGTTTCCATCGGGACTCATTTTAAAGAGAACAGATGATCCGCCGCGGAAACAAAAAACGCGCGAGGTACAGCGTGTGGAAATGAACGCCAAACTGCCATCACCCAAACAGCAGGGATAAAAATCATGAAACGGACCATCGGTAACTTGCTGAAGGCCGGTTCCATCCGCATTCATGGACATGATGTGATAGTAACCATCTTCAGAAGGACGATATCCGAAATAGATTTTTTTGCGTTCGTAATCGGTTACCGGATTGCGGGCGATGCCATCTTTGGCATCGAAGAGTTCGGTTATCTTTGCCTGTTCCGGCTCAAAGCATCCATTGTCTTTGGGGATGTTTAGAACACAAACCGCGCCTCCGGGCCTAAAGGGAGCATCGGTATAGTCGGTGTAGATATGCGAAGGCTGAAACGCGTTTCGTTTAATAAAGAGGATATCCTGGAGAAGCGCCAAATCCGGATCGCGGAAGAAAAGCCCGCGTTTCAGCTGATGAGCTTTGAAAAGCAGGTCTCTTTCTTGAGCGCAACCAACATCGGCACCGGCAACAAAGGTATGATGCTGATCTTGAAATGTTTTAAGAGATGCCAGTTCTTGTGAGACATCCAGTCCTTTTTTCGCCAACCGTTCGGCCATCTCCCGGGCCAATTGCAGAGTGCGTTGCAGCGGATCATAGCGAAACAGGTGAAGCGAATAGGTTCGTCCGCCATTTTCTTGAATCGTGATATCGGCCTGGGGGCCGATATCATTTTCTGTGGCAGGTACGGTCAGATTACGGCTTTTGCCCGGTTTGAGTGTGAATTCATTATCACCTGAAGGTTGGCAAATTTTGATTGCAGTCGATTGAGCGGACTCGGGTACAGCAACCCGGAGCGTAAAGATTCCATTCGTGCATTCGCCCTGCTGTGCAACGGAGAATGAAGCAAAGTGGAAATTCACGGGACGTCCGCTATTGGGTGTATGCCTTCCACCCATGCCGGTTCCAATGCGAAGCCCGGTATTACGGCAATCCGGAAACAGACTCAGAGGTAAGGCTATTTCGATACAAGTCAGATCGCGATTGAAGGCACCCTGTATAGGCATTGATTGTTTTAAATCGCCATTGTCTTCATAGGTGTTAAACGTGAGACCGTTTTCAGCAAACGAGATAACGCCGCAACCTTGCCAATCACCACTCGAGACAACAGCAATATGTCCGCCAAGCAGACGATTCGTTTTGACAGCCAGATAAAGAGATTCATCGCGGTATCCAGCAATAACCTGATTTTCAACCAGCGGCGTTTGATAGAAATAATAGGGATCCGCCACACGGGCAACGCCTTTGGAAGCACTCAGCCAACAGGCATCATCCAGCTGTCCATCCAAAACCGGATCGGAAGTAAGCGGCGGCAGGGGTACGGAATCATCGCCGACATGACGGGGATATTCTTGAACGCGCCCATTATAAGGCACCAAATAACCGGCGAGATCGGCACGACCATATGTCTTTAGCCAAGCATGCTCCTCACCGAGAATCGCATATTGTTGTGTCTGTTCAATTTCGCCGGGTGTGTTATCTACACCAGGCTCGGTCACTTCTTTTGCGGCCTGAACATCCTGTTGCGGGGCGGCGGCCAGGGCCGATTGAATACGGGCAGGATCAATAGGGTCTTTTTGACCGTAAATTTCGATCTCATCAATCCGGGCATTTAATCCGGTACGTTTATCGATGGAAACGCGCAACCAACGCGCCTGAACCGGAGAGAACATAAATTCACGGCGGGCATGCACCGGGGGACCATCTTCTTGGCGATACAGAAGTTTCCAATTATCCGAACCGGTATCCGGTTTATATTCGGTTGCGGCCCAGATCGAAAAGATTTCGGGAGCACGATCAACAAAGCGATAGGTCGAATCGCTTCCAAAGGCCGTCTTGTAGATCCAGTAGGTATCGCCAAGATCGATTTCCGCCCACGACGGATCACCATCACTGGCCCAGCTGTGATCGTTTCCGGCTATGCCATCATTCAGAAATTCAGTTTGCCAATGCGGCAGCGTGGCCTTGCCATAAACCGATGACGATGAAGCTTTGGCATCGGGATTTAGAGCCAAGTTGACAAAGCCGAGGTCATCGTTTTCGGCAACACAAATATCTCCGGCGATGGCAACACCAATTAAGCAGCCATCCGCGCCCACTTTGGGGAGCTGAGGAGGATTAGGAATCGGAGGCGCGGCAGTCACAGATAAAGAAATTCCGATTAATAGACAGAAATACACAGGAGTCTGTAAAGTGGAAATCACTACAGAACGTGCCGCTAGAGCATTGCGCAAGCTCATCATCATATTTTCCCCCATCGCTGAAAATGCCACGATTGCACCCATTCTACCCACCTGGGCAAGAAAGAAAAGCGGGTGTTTTCCTAAAAATCGCCCAAAGACCAAATGGCTAAAAGGGCGCATGCAACGCCGCCGATTTCAAGGGGATTTCCAATTTCACGTGCTATACAAATGCGGGTGTATTCCCTAGTATATAGGCCAAGTTGGGGACATATGAATGCCGTCTGTTTTTTAAAAGACATTCGCGGCACATTGTTCCAATTTATGAAATGGAAGGTTCCGATGGGGGTGTTCGATCGAGTTAGTCAAACGGTCCGCCCGGTGTGGTGGATTCTTGTTTTTTCAGCGGGAATTTTGTTAACAACAATTCCGGCATCGGCGCAGGGAATTAACGCGATACCGTATACTCCGGATCGAAAGCAAGAATGGGAACGGCAATTTGCTGAGCTGCAAAAGAATTTGCAGGACCGGGATGTATTGCAGGCAATTCTCCCGCAAACGTTTCATCCGGCCAGTTCAATTGCGGACACAGACCGTGACCCGGCTGACACTGTCTTACGCCGCACGCGGGCGCTGTTCGAGGACATCTCCCAGATGACAAACAGCGCGGAGATTGACGAATTTGAAAAACGGCTTGAGGAATTAGAAACGGCTTGTCTTCAAATTCCTGTTTCTGACCACAACAAACGTTTTGATCTTTATTTGGAGGCATGCGGTCTGAGGCGCGATGTCGCTTTTAGCAATCCCCTTTTGAATTTCGATGAGCTCTTGTTTATCAAACGCGATAGGGCCGGGTATGAGCATATGTGCGACCAGTTTTACGGATTTAACGCACAACCCGGCGGGGGGATTTTTATACTCAAACAACCATTCGATAAAAATCCTCAAATCGTCAATCTGTTGGAGAACAGCACTGTCGAAAGCGGACGTTTGGCAGGCAAACAATTGACCGGCGGTTCATTTCTATCGCCGGAACTGACTTTTGACGCGAAAAAACTGCTTTTTGCCTATACGGAACTTGATCCCGCAAGCGAACCTTGGTCGGAGGGCAAAAGTTTTCATCTGTTCCAAGTTACTATGGACGGTACGGGATTGGTTCAACTGACGGACGGTACTTGGAACGATTTCGATCCCTGCCAGATGCCGAACGGACGGATCGCTTTTATTTCGGAACGCCGTGGCGGCTATTTGCGTTGCGGTGCACGTCCCTGCCCCACCTATACGCTGCACAGCATGAATCCGGACGGAAGCGACATTGTTACATTGAGTTATCACGAAACCCACGAATGGCATCCGAGTGTTAATCATGACGGGATGCTGGTTTATACACGGTGGGATTACGTAGACAGAGATACAAATGTAGCCCACCATCCTTGGGTAACGACTCCCGACGGGAGAGATGCACGAGCAATCCACGGCAACTATCCCGACAAGCGTCAGGCCCGCCCCTGGATGGAGATGGATATCCGGGCCATTCCGAATTCACATCAATACGTGGCAACAGCGGCTTCTCACCACGGGCAGGCATACGGTTCACTAGTCATTTTCGATCCATCTTCCGATGACGATGGGGCCATGTCCCCCATCAAAAGGCTAACACCGGAAGTCGGATTCCCCGAAGCGGAGAAACATCGAGGGAAAAACCGGGAATGTGAATTGTATGCTACGCCCTGGCCGCTTTCCGAGAAGTATCATCTCTGTGTTTATGAAAGCGGGAATGCGAATTACGGCATTTATCTTCTCGATGCTTTCGGAAATCGTGAATTGATCTACCGCGATCCGGAGATTGCATGCCTTAGTCCAATTCCTTTGCAGGCGAGACCTATGCCGCCGGTGTTGCCCCAACACTCGGCTATCGGTCTACCACCGGGAATGAGTGCTCCTCAGAAAACGAAGCAGTCGACGATTGCTTTGCAAAGTGTTTATGACACACGGATTCCATTCCCTCAGGGAACGGAAATTAAAGCGTTACGGATCATCCAGGTTCTGCCGAAGACGACGCCAAGCAACAATATTCCGCGAATCGGTGTTGCCGAGCAAACAAATGCTCGTGCGGTTTTGGGCACGGTTCCGGTTGAGGCGGATGGGAGCGCCTATTTTGAGGCTCCCGCACAGACTCCATTTTATTTCCAGGCATTGGATGAACGCGGATTGGCGGTCCAATCGATGCGCAGCCTCACCTACCTGCAACCCGGCGAACAGTTGGTATGCCAAGGCTGCCATGAGCCAAGAAAACGAAGTCCGAATCCACAACAGACCGTGGCTCTGGCATTTCAACGGCCGGCTTCGATCATTACCGAAGATGTTGATGGCTCCAACCCCTTTAACTATCCGCGTCTGGTGCAGCCTGTTCTCGACAAGCATTGTGTGAATTGCCACACCAAGAACGCACCCAAGGCACCGGATTTGAGTGGAGGTGGTGAAGGCTGGTCACCGTCTTACCGGAGTTTGGCCGAGCATTACGGTTTTTATTTCAATGTCTTTAACGGCTCGTTTAACGATCCCGCGCCGATGGGCGGCTCGCGAACGCTCCCTGGGCAATTTGGGGCCATCGCCTCGCCTCTGTTTAAAATGTTGGAAAAAGGGCATAAAGGCATTGTACTTCCGGAAGATGATTTTCACCGGCTGACGTTATGGCTGGATTGCAATTCGGATTTCTACGGTTCTTATGAGAATATAGAAGCGCAGAGCCGGGGGGAGATTGTTTTGCCGACGCTGGAATGAGTTTCAGAATTCAGTTGCAGTATTTTAAATTTAAGAATCAAGTAATCGTTCAGGAGCGTATTGAAGGATGACTTTTCCACCCTCAAGAACAATTCACTTTTTGTGTGCTTACTTTGTATTTACATGCATATTTGGTCAGGAGGCGGTATCCAGCGTTTCGGCAAGTCCTCCGTCATCTCCATGTGCGCTGGTTGCAGCCAATAACGGCAGCTTATTGTATGTCGCCGAACAGGCTGCAAAGCGAATCTCTGTTTTATCGATACCTGAGCGCAAGGTTATCCAACAAATCGAAATGCCCGCCCCACCGACAGGTTTGGCATTTTCCCCCAATGAAAGCACGCTTTATGTAACTTGCGCTGCCCCAGAAGGGACGCTTGTGTTGGTTTCAACAGAGACATGCAAAATCATCAAAGAGGTAAAAGCCGGTTTTGGAGCATGCAGCCCGGTAGTCCGCAGTGATGGAAGCCGTATTTATATCTGCAATCAATACGAGAACAGCATTTCCGTAATCGATGCCACTCGCAATAAGGAGATCGCCTGTGTGCCGGTGGGCCGCGAGCCGATTTCGGCGGTGTTGAGTCTTAACGATGCGTTTCTTTTTATCGCCAATCAGCTGCCTATGGGCCCATCCGACCGGGATGTTGTGGCAACGACGATCCAAGTGCTCAGCACGGGCGGGCTGCAAATTGTTGACGAGATTGAATTGCCGAACGGGAGTATGGCGTTAAAAGATTTGAGCATTTCACCCGACGGGAAATATATTTTTGCGACACACATTTTGGCGCGGTTTCATATGCCGACAACGCAGTTGGAACGGGGGTGGATGAATACAAATGCGTTGTCGATCCTCGACGCATCGGAACGCAAACTGATCAATACGGTTTTGCTTGACAATGTGGACCGGGGCGCGGCCAATCCATGGGGTGTGACCTGTACAAGCGATGGGAAGTTCGCTTGTGTAACACACGCGGGCACGCATGAATTGAGTTTGATCAACATACCGGGTCTACTTGAAAAACTTGAAGCGGTTCCCCGTTACCGGGCAGCTTCATCGGGCAACACGTATACCTATTCCAGCCCTACCACCAGTATCGAGGATGTTCCGAACGACTTGACTTTCCTGGTCGATCTTCGCCGCCGTATTCAGTTACCCGGCAACGGCCCGAGGGCCGTGGTAGTAATTGGTAATGCGGCCTATGTGGCGAATTATTTCTCCAGTGATATCAACGTTGTTCCGCTTTCGATGGACAGCCGAGTGCAAGTGGAAACGATTCAACTTCAGGAAGAAACAGAGTGCAATCGAATCCAGGAAGGCGAAAAATTGTTTCACGATGCAACGCTTTGTTTTCAGGGCTGGCAAAGTTGCTCATCCTGCCACCCCAATGCACGCGCGGATGCTTTGAATTGGGATCTTCTGAACGATGGGATGGGAAATCCCAAAAACACCAAAAGCCTGCTTTTATCACATCAGACGCCACCGGCGATGAGTTTGGGTGTACGCGCGGATGCGGAGACGGCGGTGCGGGCCGGCATAAAGCACATTCTCTTCACGGTACGTCCGGAAGAAGACGCCATTGCGATGGACGAATATCTCAAATCCCTCAAGCCGGCGCCTAGTCCTTACCTCAAAAAAGGGAAACTTCAATCAAGCGCCAAGCGTGGCCGGAAGATTTTCTTTTCAGAAGAGGCCGGTTGCGCATCATGTCACAGTGGACCGTACTACACCAATCTTCAAACCTACGATGTGGGAACCAAAGGACATCTGGATCGAAAAGAGATTTTCGACACGCCGATGCTGATTGAACTGTGGCGCAGCGGTCCCTATCTGCATGACGGTAGAGCCAAAACTTTGCGCGATGTGCTGACTACCTGCAATACCGATGACAAGCATGGGAAAACTTCGCATTTGACGGAATCAGAAATTGCCGAGTTGGAAGATTTTCTACTTTCGTTGTAACAAACCGATTGCAAGAAATAGGCGATGACACAATAGGATGCTATGACGATACCATTAGAGATTACCCGCAAAAACACTGACGGCTGCAAAGATATCCTGGTACAAGAAAGTGACCGCCAGGAACACCACATTACATTCGCACCGCTAAAAGGAGAAAACGCACAAACCTTTTTGGAGCGTTGCGGAAACAGCATTAAACAGCTCGGCTCATATCCTATACGGATCATGGTGTTGGGACCGGTGGCATACGCTTCTCAATGCGTGGACGCTCTCAACCGGTTAACCACAGAACACAATTGCCCTATAACCTGGATCGAGGGAGGAACCTGCGGGAAAGAGCCCTTATGCGGTGTCTACGCGCAGACAATCAGCGGTATAGCATTGAAGCCGGTTGCACCTAACGGACATCCACACGGTTTCTATTTTGATGACGGCGACAGTGAAAACTTATTCTTGGGGAATCTGCACGCATCCAATCTTTCCACAAAACCGGAAGCGCAAACGGAAGATACAATTCAACTGGTTCAAAAAATCCTAGCCGAACATAATTTCCAGTTTACGGATGTGGCCCGCACCTGGCTTTTTATCGATAATATTTTGGATTGGTACGATGGATTCAACGCGGTCCGTAACCGGCTCTATCAGGATTACGGGCTATTCGATACACGGCTCCCGGCCAGTACCGGTATTGGGGCAGCATCGCACACCGGCGCGGCTTTAACCGCCGATATTTATGCCATACGCCCCAAGAACGATTCGGTCCGCATTCAGACGGTACAGTCTCCTCTGCAAAAACCCGCGCCCAGATACGGGAGCGCGTTTAGCCGGGCCATGGAGATATCGACTCCCAATATACGCAGAATTATCGTGTCGGGTACAGCAAGCATCGCCGAAGAGGGCGACAGTATGTACCGCAACGATCCACAGGCGCAGATTCTGCGCACAATGGATGTGATTGAAGCCATACTCAATTCACGCGGATTGCAGTTGTCCGACACAACAAGGGCGATTGCGTATGTAAAGGATCCACTGACCAAACCATTTTTCGATTCGTACTGCCAAGAGCGCGGGTTGGATCAGCTTCCATTCATTACAACTTGTTGCGATGTATGCCGCGACGATCTCTTATTCGAAGTTGAGGTCGATGCCATTGCGCTTCTAAAGAAATAAAAGAAAACAGGCAAAGAAAATGAAAAAAATACTCCATTATCTGCCATTGCTTTTCTTTACTCTATTCATCACGACAGTTCCGGGGGCCGCAGAGAAACAAGTTCGAGGTGATACGGGCGGTCTTGAAATCGTATTCGACTTTGAGAGCGGCGACCTCCAGGGATGGCGGATTGTGGAGGGTCGACTTGGGGAGCCGGTCAGTGACCGGAAGTTCTTTTTTAATCGCCCGCAAGATTTGTACAACAAACAGGGGCGCTATTTTCTCACAACACTTATTCGGTCAGGCGATGATCGAAGCGACAAAATGACGGGCACGCTCGAGTCGCCGGTTTTTGAACTACAAAGCGAACAGATGACATTCTTGATCGGTGGAGGATCTCATCAAAACCAAACCTACGTTGCACTTTGCACAATCGATGGAACGGAAGTCCTAAAAGCGTACGGCAAGAATGCCGAGGAAATGCGCCGTGTGACTTGGAACACCCAGAGTTTGATTAGGGAAAAAGTCTACTTGAAAGTTGTCGACGCACATGACGGCGGGTGGGGACATATAACCTGCGATGATTTTCGTACATTGGGCACAATCGATGATGCCGCAACACGTAGGCACCTCGAGCAGCGGGAACAAGCCATCCGGGAAAAGGCGCTGTCGTCCTTTCGAATTGGTTCGGCCAAAGATGTGACGAATCTGCGGGCCGCTATCCGGGATTTGTCGGGGACTTTTGAAGATGAGTATCCTAAGGCCGAAGAATTTCTTTCACATCTGGAGCAGATTGAAGGCCGGATTAAGGTCTGCACTACCGAAGAGATTGAATCATTACAGACGCAATTGGCCGGTCTCAGATACGAAGCATTAAAAGCGAATCCTCTCTTGAACCGGAATCCGATTCTTTACGTGGCGCGTAATCAATACCTGCCCGATCACCACAATACAGCGACCTTGTTTCAAAACGGTGAAATCAATACAGGCAGTTTTCGGGGTGGATCGGCGTTACGAGTAATCGACTATAAAGCCGGGGGTACTGTTACAACACTGCTGGATGTTCCGGAAGGTGTTGTGCGCGATCCCGAAGTTCATTTTGACGGAAAGCGGATCGTGGTTTCGATTCGTTGGGAAGCGAGCGACGATACTCATATTTACGAAATCAACCGTGACGGCTCGGGATTGTATCAGCTGACCTTCGGCAAAGAACTTTCAGATTTCGATCCCATTTATGCGCCTGGGGGAGAGATTGTTTTCGTATCGACACGCGAACCGAAGCTATGCCAATGTAACCGGCATATTATGGGCAATCTCTTTGCGATCAATCCGGATGGTTCCAATCTGCATCAACTGGGGCGTAATACACTGTTTGAAGGGCATCCCTCGATGATGCCGGATGGCAGGATTCTCTATGACCGTTGGGAATATGTGGATAAGCATTTCGGGCCGGCGATGGGGCTCTGGACGGTAAATCCTGACGGCACCAACCACGCGATTTATTACGGGAATAATGCCTGGGCTCCGGGAGCGATTCTCGATGCCCGCATCGTGCCCGGGACCGAATGTTTTGTAGCCACATTCGGATCGTGCCACGACCGTCCCTGGGGCGCGATTGCGGTTGTGGACCGCCGAAAAGGACTCGATGGCATCGAGCCTGTTGTGAAGAGTTGGCCGGAAAATATTGCTCCGTACATAACCAATCACCATGATTACGGCAAAGGGATGCAGCGGGGACATCCGGCGGGCGGACAGATCGATAATTTCACACGTCTTCAAGTTAAGTACGAGGACCCTTATCCGCTCTCTGAAAAATACTTCCTCTGTTCGCGTATGGTCGAAGGCGAACGTATGGGCATCTTTTTGTTGGATGTATTCGGAAACGAAATACTTTTACACGAAGAAGAAGCGCTGGGCTGCTTCGATCCGATGCCGATTGCATCACGTGCAACTCCACCGCCGATACCGCCACGGATGAATTTCTCATTGGATCATGGCCTGGTCTATGTGATGGATGTATATCAAGGCGAGGGTATGGAGAATGTTGAGCGCGGAAGTGTTCGTTGGCTGCGGATTGTTGAGGCTCCTCCCAAACTTTACTGGACTCAAACCAACTGGAACCTGGATGCCACTCAAGCTCCGGCCATGAATTGGAACTGTACCAACAACAAACGGATTTTGGGTAAGGTTCCAGTTGAACCTGATGGTTCCGCCTATTTTAAAATGCCAGCGGACCGTTTTGTATTTTTCCAATTGCTCGATGAAAACGACATGATGGTGCAGTCGATGCGGAGCGGGACGATGGTTCAGGCGGGCGAGGTTGCGGGGTGCATCGGCTGCCACGAAAACCGTCTGACGACCGCACCGAACCAGGGTGTCCCCAAGGCAATGCAGAGGCCCGCCAACGACTTGATTCCATGGTACGGTGAACCACGGGATTTCAACTATCTAACCGAAGTGCAGCCTGTTTTTGACCGGCATTGTGTTCAATGCCACGACTACGGCAAACCAGCAGGCGAAAAGTTAAACCTTTCCGGCGATCTTGGCTTGGTGTTCAACACATCGTATCAAGAGTTGCGCTCAAAATCCGCTTACCGGTGGTTTTTAGACTCGGCCAGCGCTCCTAAATTGCTCGTGAAAGCGGTCGATGACGGCCCGGCGGAAATACTTCCGGCTTATGCCTGGGGTTCGCATCGAAGCCGGTTGGTGGATGTGATCCGAAGCGGGCATAAAGGCACTCAACTCGACAAAGAAAGTATGGACCGGATTATTACCTGGATCGATATGAACGCACCGTACTACGGTTCCTACGCCAGCGTCTATCCGGACAATGTATTCGGGCGTTCGCCGCTCAACGACGAAGAGTTGAAAAGACTAAGGGAAATCACCGGTGTTGCGGTTGGAGAAATGGATACCGAGATGCGCGGCTCGCAGGTGAATTTCACACGTCCGGAAATGAGCCCCTGTTTGCAGGAACTTCAAGAGAAGAATGAAACATTATACCAAGAGGCTTTGGGTATTATTCAAATCGGTCAGCTGCGTTTGGCAGAGACTCCCCGAATGGATATGCCCGGAGCGCGGTTGAATCCGGTTGATCTTAAGAAACTGAAGAAATATGAATCGTATGTCAGTCCCGCTGCGCAAATAAAGAACGAACGGATTCAAAAACATTAAAATTACAGCCCATCGGGAGGGGCAAGAATCATGAGAATCGGAGCTCAGAATTTCTTTTCTGTAGTTCTTTTGTCGCCCGCCGTAATACTTATCTGCTTTGCACAAGAAATACCGGCGCAATCCATCCCAGAACGCTTTGCCGCTTTTGAGACAAGAGAAGAATTGATTCAATCCGACTGGCTACGGCAGGAACGAATATTGAGTCTGCCCGACGCCCGGATTCCCGTAACATGCGCGGAAGACGCCGCCGGGGGATGCGATGGAATTAAAGAAGGCCGATACGGATTCCATACAGAATCCGAGATTAATCCCTGGTGGCAAGTCGATCTTGGAGAAAGCCAGGCGATTGATCGAATCGTCATTTATAACCGGTGCGATAGGGATGAACTGGCGAAGAAGGCAAAGACTTTGTGTATTCTCTTCTCCGAAGACGGCCAACATTGGAATGAGTTCTATAAGCACAACAGAAGTGTGTTTGGGGGCGCTCCGAATTCAGATCCATTGAATGTACCCGGCAAGGGACAACAAACGCGTTATGTGCGAGTCGCATTGCGTGAAGAGCAGTATTTCCACCTCGATGAGGTGGAGGTCTATGGTCAAAAGGATAGGGATTTCAATCTAGCTCTCTTTAAACCGGCAAACCAAAGTTCGATATCGGGCAACTCAAAAAGGAAGATTCGTTTTGAGAAAGACCTTGCGGCCTATTATCCCGTGGATCGAGTTACAGATCGTGGTATTCAACTCCTCCGAAGCCTACAAGCGATGGGCATGGACACAACAAGCTCAGAGCGAGAACTCAAAACACTTAAGGCGGCGTATTTAAAAATCAAAGACAGCAATGATGCTGTCCGAATCCAGACTCTTTATCATCAGGCACGGGGCCTGGTGCGCGAGATAGCGTTTTCGAATCCTCTGCTCGATTTCGATTCGATTTTATTTGTGAAGCGCATCCCCGGGACTTACAGTCATATGTCCGATCAATATTACGGCTGGTGGTCTCGTCCGGGTGGGGGAATTTATATCCTTAAGGGATGGAAGGACGAGAATCCACAAACCATCTGCCTTACAGACTCGATGGCGGAAGGCAGTTTTTTAAGGCCCGATCTTTCATTTGACGGGCGGAAGATTGTGTTTGCCTATTGCCGATACTATCCGGGGCTTCGAGAATGTGAGGATAAAGTCAACAAAGAGAATATACCCGAGGATGCGTTCTATCATTTGTATGAAATGAATATAGATGGGAGCGGACTTCGGCAATTAACCTCTGGTGATTACGACGACTTTGACGCGCGTTATTTGCCTAATGGGGAGATTGTTTTTCTTTCGACAAGGCGTGGTCAATTTATTCAATGCGATGCAGACACGGCCATGTCTACAGTCGGCAAAGCGCTCGGAAACAGTTATGTGCGTTGCGGCGGCGGCAATTGGCGTCCCGTGGCCATTTATGCGCTTCACACTTTGAATCCCGATACAGGTATCATGCATGCCATCTCACCATTCGAGAACTTTGAATGGACGCCATCGGTTGCCGCTGACGGCAGGATTCTTTACGCGCGGTGGGATTATGTCGACCGTGACAATATGCCCTACATGAGCCTTTGGTCAACAAATCCCGACGGGACGCAGCCGCGTATTGTCTATGGGAATTTTACTCATGCGCCCCATGCCATGTTTGAGGCACGATCAATCCCAAACTCATCGAAAATCGTCTTTACGGGCACAGCGCATCATTCCATTCTGGGTGGATGCCTTACATTGCTCGATCCCGACCGTGGGGTTGACGGCGAAGATCCGATTACGCGGTTGACTCCTGAAGTCTGTTATCCTGAAATCGAAGCCTGGCCTTATAGTTATTATGCCAATCCTTATCCTCTATCAGAGACTTTTTATTTGACGGCATGGAGCGATATTCCCTTGGTACGTGAAGGGGGGGCAAATCCACCGAACGCATTGGGGCTTTATTTGTATGACGCATTCGGAAACTTGGAATTGATTTACCGGGATATGGACATTTCAAGTATGTATCCAATCCCGATAAAAATCAGGCAAACACCGCCTGTCATTGCAAGCAACGTAAATTGGAATACAACACGGGATGCGGATTTTCTGCTGCAGAATGTCTACGAAGGGCTAAAAGATATTTCAAAGGGCACTGTAAAGCGACTCCGGATTGTCGGCGTTCCTCCCAAAACCCAACCGCATATGAATACACCGCGTCTCGGGATCACCAGAGACGATCCTGGGAAATTTGTTTTAGGAACCGTTCCTGTGGAAGAAGACGGATCTGCTTATTTTCGAGTTCCTGCCGGTGTGGGTGTATTTTTCCAGGCGCTCGATAAAGATGGTTATGCAGTACAAACAATGCGAACACTGACTTATGCGCAGGCGGGGCAGACTTTATCGTGTATCGGCTGCCACGAATCCCGGAGCACGGCTCCCGGCAATCAACAAGTGCAAGCAGCCATGCGAGCCCCCTCCAAAATTACTGCGGGTCCCTCCGGCACCTGGCCGCTCCGATATAGCGATCTTGTCCAGCCTGTTTTAGACCGTCACTGCATTCAATGCCATAATCCGCAGAGCGAACATAAGGAAGCAGCATCAATCCCGCTGAATACGGATGAATCGTATGACATGCTTGTGAATGCCGGAAATCCCAGCCTAAAAGATCATGTCTTGTCACGCTATTACGAGGGGCGTTCAACCGCTGGGGCATGTGTGGCACGTAGCAGTGCGTTATTGGCGATGCTGCGAAACGGCCATCATGATGTCCAACTCACCCCAACCGACTGGGAACGATTGACCACATGGATGGATGTGTATGCGCAACGGCTGGGCTCATTCAGCGACGAACAAGAAGAGACACTCTTAGCCTTGAGAAATCGCACCGGACATTTATTGGAGCACTAGACCGCTACACAAAACCGGCTTCTTTACTTTACGTCAAATGGGAAACTGTTTTTATGGTCAGCCCACACGATATATTGCATGTCACCATTTGAAACGAGGCCATTTGACGTGTCGTAAATATACCAGTTGTCGCCTTCATGGTCGGAATCGGGGCCATGGCTCCAAACAACGTAGGCAGCATTCCACATGCGCTCATAGAGTTGAGGATAGCGGGATTTATAGCGCTGATGTTGCCGGGCATTCGGTTCGCAGTGATACTGGCCTTGTGCCGCACTGCTCCCTTTAGCCCGCTGTTGAGGGCTCAATTGAAAAATGTCCTGCACGGAACTATTGAGATATGGAATCGGCGTGGTTACATAACGATGTTGAGCAGGATCACCATCAATGTGCGGCGGCCATTTGTTACGGTCAAGATTGTACATTAAATAGGCTTCGCCAACGGCTTTCATTTCGGCTTCCGCCCGCGACACCTGAGCCCGTAACCTGGCATTGTTAAAGTTTGGGACTGCAATTGCCGCCAATATACCGATAATCGCAACCACGATTAAAAGTTCGATTAATGTAAATCCATAGGCCTTCTTCATTCGTGTTACCTTTTTAAATTATGTATGCAAATAATTGTTAACACAATAAGATGCGTAAGCATGCCACAACCGTTGCGTAGCAGGCAATAGCACACACATCAATCATTTGAATATGTTTAGGCAAAAGTTGGAAATTGGAGAATTACCATGCCGATTTGAGTTCATAAACCTCCAAAGACACAACCGAACTTCCGTTGCCTTTCGATGACAATATCAGAGATTTGTTTTCGGAATCGAGGATTGTGCCTATCGGCATATAAATACGTCCTTGATTTGCAAAGATTTCCACTGATGTGCGGTCAACAAGGATTTCCAATTGTATCTGTCCGGCATCCGGGGAGAGCGGCGCGCTTTTGTCCAGACAAGACAATTTTCTCTCATCCGAATTGTATGTAATACACACACCCCGCACATTCATTTCCAATATAGAATGCTCTTTCACATCAAACTTCCCACGGATATGTAGAAGTTCTGTATTAACCTCCGAAACCTGCCAAGTATCGGCACCCAGTTTTTTGTTGTCCCATTTATGCGTTTTTGTATGAAGCGATTCTATTTCACGGACCGGCTCCGCAAACATACGTACACCTTCTTCAGTTTTACGGAGAGTAAGTTTGACCGGGAATGTCATCATCTGATTAAAAGGCATCCCCGGCGTATTGATCCGCCCCCACCCAATTTGAATCCGCCGTCCATCCTCTTGAGGAATATCGGTATAAGTCTGCGAGGCATAAAAACAATTGCCGTAATTGCCTTGGAGTTTTTCGGATTCAGGTGTAAAGGTTTTGCCATCGAATGAGCCGATTGCATAATTGCCATCCGCGGCATAAAGCACCCATTTTTGATTTTTGGGATCATCATCAACAGTGAGAAGAAATATTTCAGGGCACTCAAAAAAACCTTCGATACGGCTTTGAAATTCCCAGTTTTTCAGATCGCCCGATGTATAAAAGGCGATATACCTGGAATCTTCCCACTCATCAAAAACAGCCATAACCCAGTGCCCGCCGGGTTGATACCAAATCACTTTGGGATCGCGGCCCTTGTGTTTGACAACCGGATTTTCGGCATAATCCGTAAAGGTACGGCCCCGGTCATTGCTATAAGCGATACATTCACCGCGTCCGGTGCTGGTATAAGCTGCAATCAAGGCCGGTTCGGAACCGGATTGAAATCCTCCCGTGTTGTCCCAGTCGATGAAGGCGCTCCCAGAAAAGCACCAATCGCCAAATTGATGAGGATAAAGCGCGATGGGCAATTCCTGCCAATGAACAAGATCAGAACTCACGGCATGGCCCCAATGCATGTTTCCCCATGCCCAACCATAGGGATTGTGTTGATAGTAAAGATGGTATTCACCTTTATAATAGACAAGCCCATTGGGATCGTTATTCCAACCACGCCGCGATGAGAAGTGAAATTGCGGACGATGTTTTTCCTTGTAGAGGTTTTCAATACCCGGTATTTGGTCTTTTTGAATAATGGAAGATAAGCCATTTGATGCCGCACGCAGGCGGTCAACTTGAATTGTGATTTCCTCACCCTTAAACGCCTCAACATCACAAAAGACCCAGAAATCAGGATTGTCATCCGCTAATTCGATTTCAAATTCGCGAACAATGTCTCCATTGCGAGTAATTTTCATACGCCGTTTGTTTGCGCCGTTTTTGACAGGAAGATGGATATATCGTTTATCAATTTTCAAGGTTCGCTCCGCAGAAAGAATAAACATTTTGGTATCGCTCATCACAATATGGTCGATATTAATATGACCCCAGCCTCCCGTTTCACGATCGACTATTTCGAGCACGGCTTGTTTGCCCAAGAATTCACGTACATCCCAAGACTGCCAGTCCAGGTTTTCGCTTCCACCTGGTTTGTCATTCGGCCCGGTGGCTGTTCGAACGACTTTTTTATCGACAATTAAATTCATACACGTGCTTTCGGGATGGTTGCCACCGCCAATCAGGAAATTGATAAAAGGTCGTTCAACAGAGAACGGCGGAGATATTAACGTTCCGGTAGAAGCGTCGCCGCCATGATAACTATTCACCAAACCTTTGCCTTCAAAACCTGTGACTTTCATTTGGCTATCCAGGCTGCCAGGCGCAGGGCTTTGCCCAAATGCATCTCCGGATACAGTCCAATCGCCATACGTGTCATTCTCAAAGTCCGCCACAACGATATCGGGACCTGATCCAGCGGATACAATCAAAAGTGTTGTAGAAACAATCCATGTTGTCAGCATTTGCCAATCCTCAAAATGAAGTGACTGATTATAGAACGGCCGGAACATTCCGGCAAAACATGCAAATGCCGGTATCCATGCGTTAAAACGCATTGGTCTATAAAACAAATATTTGGTAGCCCCCCGCCCACAAGACGTGGTAAGATGCAGGATGATCCTATTTGGCTTATAAAATCAGCCAAAGCCTTTTTGCGATAATGTAAGGAGTCCCAATTATGAAACGGCGCGACTTTTTGCGTACAACAACCTCAGCCGTTGCGGCCGGTATGGCTATGCCATCACTTATACCAAGCGGTGTATTGGCCGCCCCGGGGCGTGCAGGAGCCAACGATAAGGTTGTAATCGGTTTTATCGGCTTAGGCGGACGGGCCAAATGGATTATGAAGAATGACGATTTGCCTGGTGCGCATATTGCCGCCGTGGCCGACTGCTATCAACCACGCCTCGAACAGATTGCCGAAGTTATTCCCGGCGGTAAGCCCTATAACCAATATCACGATTACCATGAAATGTTCGACAAGGAAAAACTCGATGCAGTATTTGTAGAAACAACAACTCATGCACGGGTTCTGATTTGCCTGCATGCCATACAGGCCGGTTTGGATGTGTATGGCGAAAAACCGCTGACACTTACAGTTGAAGAAGGGCGTGTTTTGGTAAACGCCGTACGGAAAAACAAACGCATTCTTCAAACGGGAACACAACAGCGATCCATGCCGATCAATATGTACGCAAGCCAATTGGTTCGAGATGGGGCAATCGGGAAAATTAAAGAAGTGATTGCCTGCAATTTTGAAGGGCCAATGCAATGGATTCCCCAACCCGAACAGCCGATTCCCGATGGTTTGAATTGGGATCAATGGTGCAATCAAACCGAATTGCGTCCGTATCACAAAGATCTGCAATTTGGCTGGAGCCGTTGGAAAGATTATGACGGCGGAGGGCAATCGTGGGGAGTGACCGGGTGGGGAACGCATTCACTGGACCAAGTACAATGCGCCTTGGGGACCGACGATACCGGACCAACAGTAATCGAACCGGTTGGGAGCGGTCCACAATGCAAGGTTTTTATGCATTACGCAAACGGAACCGTTCTGAAATTGGAAGGTGAACGAAGGGCGCACGAGGATTTGGGAGCAATCTTTGTCGGAGAAAAAGGCCGTATTGAGATTTTACGAGGTAATTTCATATCTGACCTTCCGGAATTGCGAAAAGATGCGCCGCCGATTACGCCGGAAGGGGCCCATGAATCCGAACCTCATTTTGAGAATTTCTTCGAGTGTATCCGCACCCGTCAGACGCCAAACGCGGATGTGGAGACCGGACATCGAGCAACAAGTTTATGCCATCTGATCAATATCTGCCGGGATTTAGGACGTACATTGAATTGGGATCCGAAATCGGAACGGTTTACAGGTGACGACGAAGCAAACCAAATGCTGGCACGCCCCCGGCGCAAGGGATACGAACTGCCCGCAAACGTTTAGCAAACTTCATTCTGCTGTAATTCGGTGTGTTGCCGATTTTTCTATAAGTCCATTCTAACAAATTCAAACAAGGAGAATTTGAAATGGAACGTTTTGGCTTCTTTTCCCCCGTAAAATGTTCACGGATTTTTTTGACAACGATTCCGATCATTGCGCTTTCCCTGATCTCTGTTTGTACTTGCTACGCAAACGATTGGCCGACATATCGAGGCGATATTGCTCGAAGCGGCTCCACGGATGCTGTCATCGGCTCGACGGTCTCTTTGCAGTGGACTTATAAACCTCTTCACGCCCCAGCCCCGGCTTGGCCACCACCCGCCGAAGAGCAGCCCCGAGTACATATCGACAACGCCTACCACACGGTGCTCGCAGGCAACAATGTCTATTATGGATCTTGCATTACGGACCGAATCACTTGCTTGGATGGGAATTCAGGGCAAGTGCGCTGGTCATTCGACACACAAGGCCCTGTGCGTTTTGCGCCCACATTTTATGAGGACAAAATCTATGCGGGCTCCGACGACGGTTTTGTCTATTGCCTGGACAGTGACAACGGCGGTTTGATTTGGAAATACCGTCCAGGCGCCAGCGCTGAAAAAGTCATCGGGAACGGCAGAATGATTTCCATGTGGCCGGTTCGGACAAATGTCTTGGCCGATCAAGGAGTTGTTTATTTTGCGGCCGGTGTATTTCCCTATGAGGGTCTTTACATTTGCGCTTTGGATGCGAATAGCGGTTCAGTCATTTGGAAAAACGATACAGTCGGGGACCGCGCTCACGAGCTGCAATTTGGAGGGATGTCACCGCATGGGTATCTGGTGGCTTCGGAAAACATTTTGTATGTGCCATCCGGCCGGGCTATGCCGGCGGCCTTCGACCGTGGAGACGGCCAGTTGCTTTATTTTGCCTCGCCGGGAGCCAAACGTGGGGGCTCCTGGGCGCTTTTGGATCAGGACCGTCTTATCGCCGGTGTGGATTATTCGGGAACACCGCACAAAGTGGCTTACGATGCAGAAACCGGCGAACGGGAAGGCGATGCCTTTGCGTGGTTCCCCGGCACCGACCTGGTGGTTACCTCAGATGCGTCCTATATCCTGACGCCGGACGGGCTCTATGCCATCGACCGTCAAATCTACGCGCAGGCGACCAAACATGCGCAAGAGTTGCAGGGAGAACGCAAAAATCTGGGTGAGGAATTAGGAGAGTTGCGTAAAGATTTGGAAGAAGCGGCCCCGGAAGGCAAAGAGGCAATCCTAAAAAGAATCGATGAAGTCACGAAACGGATTCGTGAAACGGAAGAAGAAGAAAAAGAGCTACGTTTGAAGAGTGTTCGTTGGCAGTACGCAGGGAATGATCTCAGTTGTTTAACTGTTGCAGCGGATTGTGTACTGGCGGGGGGTAAGAATTCCTTAACCGGTTTAGACATAAAGACAGGAAAAGAGGTTTGGAAAGAACGTACTGACGGCAAAATCGTCAGTATCGCGGCATCTCAGGGGCGGATTGTAGCCAGCAGCGAGCAAGGTCCAATCTACTGCTTTGGAAAAACGGGCAAAGGCACGGCAGGTGTGATTCAAGAGACAGCCCTTGCCAATCCCTATGCAGAAAGTGCAAACAGGGGCCTTTACGAAAAGGCGGCTGAGAAAATTCTGGAACAATGCAAAACGGTTAAAGGTTATTGCCTGGTAATGGACTGCGGAGAGGGTGAACTGGCGTATGAACTCGCAAAGCGTACGGAATTCAAGATTATCGGATTGGAGCAAAATCCCGAAACATTGAAGGCGGCGCGGGATAAGCTTGCTGCCGCCGGGCTGCTTGGAACACGTATCGCAGTCGAGCCGTGGGACATCGAGAACCTGCCGGATTATTTCGCCAATTTGGTCGTGTCAGATGGAATGTTGTTAACCGGAAAAACTTCGATCAACACCGAACAACGGAACCGTGTTGTACGGCCGTATGGGGGGATGTGCTGCTTAGGAACGACGGAGGACGGTCAGATCAATTTTCAGGTCGAGAGGAGAGGCGCTCTCGCAGGGGCCGGTTATTGGACACATCAATACGGCGATCCGCAAAATACAGCCTGTTCCAACGATCAGCTGGTGAATGGTCCATTGGGGCTGCTTTGGTTTGGTGAACCGGGCCCGCAAGGCATGGTCGAGCGGCACGGACGAGCGCAAAGCCCGGTGTCCTTAAACGGGCTGTTATTTATTGAAGGCGAAGAGATTTTGATGGGAGTCGATGCGTTCAACGGCACGCTCCTTTGGCAACGTGAAATTCCCGGGGCCGTGCGTGTCAAGATTAAAGCGGATAGCGGAAACCTGGCGGTCACCGAGACAGGGTTGTATGTCGGCGCGCAAGACCGCTGTTACCGTCTCAATCCGGAAACAGGCGAAACGATCCGTGTTTATGAGATGCCTGCTTCCTCACGCGGCAAAGACAGGCGTTGGGGGTATATAGCGGTTGTAAATAACATTCTTTATGGTTCAGCGGCGTTCCCAATGAAGGAAGACTACGCGGCGTTAGACAAGATTTTCATTGAGAATAATGCTTGGAATGAAATCGAAACGATCCCAGACGATCTAAAAGATTTGTACACCTATTTCAAGAAAGAGTATCCCGATCCCGAGGATTTCCGGCGCAGAGCGGAACGAGACGGATTATTCTATCGAAGGATGTCATCCTTCGGTCCCGGGGGCGAATTCACACAAAAGGAAGCAGTAACCGAAGGGCTGCTGGCGGGGGATGGTATTTTTGCCATCGATATCCAAACCGGGGAAACTCTTTGGGAACACCAAGGAAGACAAATTGCAAATATCTCGATTGCATTGAGTGAAGACAAGATTTTCTTCGCGGACAACGGGATGACCGCGCAGGAGCGCTCCGAAGCGCTTGCATCACGAAAGAAACTGATAGCGTCCGGTATCCATAAGCAGAGAACAGGGGTATTGGAAGACCTTCAGGCCAAGAAGAAACAATACGAGGACTACAAAAAATCCAATCAACAATTTAACGAACGTGAACTCAAATACCTCATTGATTCGCTCGAAGCGGAATTATTCGAAGAAGAAGTCCCCGAAGGCAAACTGACCTATGATGACGCGGATGTACGCACAGTCTATGCACTTAATGCATCAACCGGTGAGATTGTCTGGAAAATGCCCATGGATTTAACGGGCTGTGGCGGAGACCGTATGGGCGCGGCCTACGCGGACGGCTTGCTTTTGTTTTTCGGCAATCACGGGAACCATGATGCCTGGCGGTTCCGGGCGGGGGGGATGCAATGGAGACGGATAACGGCTCTTGATGCGGCAGACGGCAAAGTTCGTTGGTCCCGGCCTCTTAATTACCGCACACGTCCGGTGATTGTCGGTGATGAGATTATTCTTGAACCTCAGGCCTGCAAACTCCAAACCGGCGAAATTGTGATGCGTTCGCATCCGATTACCGGCGAGCAGGTGCCCTGGGAATTCCTGCGTCCCGGGCATACATGCGGCATATCGGCGGCCTCGGCAAACGGCCTCTTTTACCGTTCGGCCTGCACTGCGTTTTACGATCTCGAAAAGGATCGGGGTGTGACGATTTTTGGCGGATACCGTCCGGGATGCGCCATCAGCGTGATTCCCGCCAGTGGACTTTTACTCTCTCCGGAAGCCTCAGCGGGTTGCACATGCTCTTATCCGATTCGTTGTTCAATGGCCATGATGCGTAAACCGGAGCGCCCCCAACCGTGGACAGTGTACGTAACCCCAGGCGATTTGCTGCCGGTAAGCCATTTAGCAATTAACTTGGGCGCTTTGGCAGACAGCAAAGACGAACAAGGAACGGTTTGGTTCGGTTATCCAAATCCCCGTACCGATAGTCATACGCATTTCCCCAACTATGGGGTTAAGTTCAACATCAAAGAACGGATTCAGCCGGATATGGGATTTTTCTGTCAGGATTTCAAAGAAGTCCATCTTGATGGCACCGAACGCCCCTGGTTGTTTACATCCGGCTGCCTGGGCCTTTTGCGGTGCGAAATACCATTGCTGAGACATGAGGATACGTCAGAAGGTCCCGGACAATACACGGTCCGTCTGGGATTCCGGGCTATGCCAAACGACCATCCCGGTCAACGCGTATTCGACATCAAAATTCAAAATGACATAAAAGCCAAAGCGTTCGACATTGCGGACGGGGCTAAATCCGCCGATCAAGTGCTGATACAAGAGTTTAAAAATATTATGGTTCGAGACAATCTCGTTCTGGAATTCATCCCCCAAAGCACAGATACGAAAGTTGAAACTGCGCCATTGGTGAATTTTATTGAGATCATACGAGAGAATGTGAAATTGACACAGACACTACAGTAGTAGCTTGCTTGAAGCATGTGTTGTAAAAAAAGATCGACGTTCCGGGGGCAATTTCGGACACGATGGTCCCGGCATCAGCGCATAAGGTTGCGAGTAGCAATGCCTCATTTTCTCATGTAGACTGGCCGGTCTGCTGACACTTTATTGAGAGAGGCTTTGAACGGATGAATATGCTGCATGTCTATGACTATGGGATTATTCTTGCCTATTTCCTTCTTGTGACCGGCGTCGGATTTTATTTTAAAAAAGTAGCCTCGGGAAGCATGGAAAGTTATTTTTTGGGAGGGCGGCAGATTCCCTGGTGGCTGTTGGGCACCTCGGGCATGGCGCATTTTTTCGATATGACCGGGACGATGTTAATCGTCTCGTTTTTATTTCTTTTAGGGCCGCGCGGCTTGTATATCGAATTTCGCGGGGGCGCGGTTTTGGGGTTGGCTTTTATGATGTGTTGGGCAGGGAAATGGCATCGCCGGTCCCAATGTATCACAAATGCTGAGTGGATGAATTTCCGTTTTGGAGAAAATCCCGGCGGTAACGCAGCGCGCCTGCTGACAGCAATCAGCGCACTGATTATGACGGTGGGTATTATTGCCTATTTGGCAAAAGGAGCGGGGCTGTTTTTATCAATGTTTATCCCAATCCGGCCCATGTTTTGTGCGTTGATTATGTTATTTGTGGCCACACTTTATACGATGACCGCCGGTTTTTTCGGCGTGGTAATCACCGACTTGATTCAATCATCTATTGTTTTGGTAGTGGCGGTGTTTATTAGCATTATGGCGTTGATAAAAATCGGAGATTTTCAAAGTTTTAGCGCTTTAACAGAGACCGTGACGGGCAACAGTTTGTGGGTTTCTACCATGCCCAGTTGGCACACAACAATGCCCGAAGGTTATAAGCCTTATGAAGCATTGGGGCTTTTTGCGCTGTTTTACTTCTTGCGTACTGTTATTGGGAGTATGGGAAGCGGCGATGATCCCAAGTATTTCGGAGCACGGAGCGACCGTGAATGCGGAAAACTGACTTGTCTTTGGACATCTTTAATTATGCTGCGTTGGCCAATGATGATCAGTATCGCCGTCTTGGGAATATACCTCGTTGCGCAGTTGTTCCCGGATCAAAGTGTTTTGGTACAGACCGCTGAGCTCATTCGGCAGTATAATCCGGATGTAGCGAAAGAACTCTGGCCCGATTTATTGGCGGGGATCATCCATTCACCCGGAAATTACGATCCGTCAATGATCGAAGGCATCAAGGGTTTTCTCGGTGATAACTGGGCTCAGGATTTGCAGTTGGTGAGTTACGAAGGCACTGTTAATCCGGAGCGGATTCTTCCAGCAGTTTTGTTGTATCAGATTCCTCCCGGTTTGACAGGACTGATGCTGGTTGCGCTGGTAGCCGCGGCCATGTCTTCTTTCGATTCGGAATTGAACCGGGCCTGTGCCTTTTTTGTCAGAGATATATACCAGCATTTTCTACGTCCTCACGCCAAAGTGGGCGAGCTGATGCTGGCCTCAAGAATGACATGTGTGACCATTGCGGCGGCTGGATTTATCATGACCTATACAGCCGAAAGCATCAATGATATTTGGGGATGGTTCATCATGGGCCTGGGGAGCGGCCTGATCGCGCCTATGGTGCTTCGCCTTTATTGGTGGAGGTTCAATGGATACGGCTTTGCAACGGGAGTCGCTTTTGGCTTAACGGGCGCGATATTACAAAGGGCATTTGCCGGGGGGATGTTGGAATGGCAACAATTCCTTTTGGCCGGATCGCTTTCGCTTGTAGGGTCGGTTCTTGGGGCAATGCTTACACAGCCGACCGACCAAGAGACACTCAACAAGTTCTATCGGATAACACGCCCCTTTGGGATTTGGGGCCAATTCAAAAACAGACTTCCGGCGGAGGAACAAGAAGCGGTCACGCGCGAGCACCGCAACGATATCATTTCCCTGCCCTTCGCGCTCTTATGGCAAATCTGTTTATTTATTTTGCCGATGCAGTTTATTATTCATGCCTACAGAGATTTCGCGATTACGCTTGTTTTCTTTTTAATCGGCATTTCAGGCATGTATATCTTCTGGTACCGGAATCTTCCCGACGATCAGCCGGAAGGGACTTTCCGCGACGCATTGAACAACTTAAAAAGTCAAAGTAACAACCAAACCTGAGAAACCAGTAATATTGTACTAGATATCACGGGCTTGACGGATCAGCACCAAAACCCGATGATTGTGTTTGCGGCATGCGTTTTGAGGAAAAATTATGCTGGCAAAACACAAGGGTGTTTTTGTTTGTTTAATTTTGTTATTTGTTTTTTCACCGGTCTTTCCGCTCTACGCCGAAGACCACGACTTGGAGTTGTGGACTTGGGAGTCTTTGACGCTCGATCTGAGATTGAAAGATGCCTGGGAAGGCACCAGCCTTTGGTTGGAAAGCGGTAACCGCTTCGACCAAGATATCGAATATCATTTCAGGAATCATCAAAGTATCGGACTGATTTTTAGGCTTCCATATGCTGAAAATTTAACATTCCGGTCTGCATTTCGACATGTCAATAATATTGATGCAGAAGATGAAAATCGCTATTTCTTCAATCTCTCATATAAAAAGAGCAGTATTTTCGATTCCGATTTTCAAGCAGGATGGGGATTTCAATTAGATGTACGGGATATCGAAGATGACATCAGTTATCGTTTCCGGCCGAATCTGTGTCTAAGCCACCCAATACCGGTTCGTATAAACGACGAGGCAGTCAGTCTTTTCCTATCCAACGAAACCAACTACGACACGGCCGCCGACCATTGGAACCGCAACCGTTTCACCACAGGCCTGTGTTTTCCCATAAGCAAACATGCAAAATTGACCGTCGCATACCGGGTGGAGTCCAATCGCATCAGCCGAGAAGACTGGGATGACGATAACATTATCTTAACCGGATTAGATTTTCGGTTTTGATTTCGATGATGAAGTTATGGCTATTAGCAGACGGTGACCGGGAGGCAAGAAGACCACCGCCTCACGATTTCGGGGTATGAGTGAGGGAGGTACCTTGCAGGACGATACAGAAGTATTTTTCTACGTAGCGGCTCATCAGGAGATTCGCCCTCCCGCGCACAGATATAGCGAGTTGTCTGGGCCACCCCTAAAAGATACGTATTTAGCTTACAAATAGTATCCAGTGGCTCCCCCGGCAATTTAAAAGACGGGTTTATAAATGCAGTTCAATTTCAAAGACTCAGAATTCATCCAGTAATTTCACTACAGTGTCGATGGTGAGTTCGGTGAGAGATTCAACGATTTTGTCGGCCTGGGAGAGTTTTTCGCGAGTAGTAGAATTTGTGACAGCGATGCAGAGGCTCCCGGCTGCTTTGGCCGCTTCAACGCCATTGGGAGCGTCTTCGATAACCACACACCTTTCCGGCGGCATCCCCATTTGCTGCGCACAAGTTAGAAAAAGCTCCGGATCGGGCTTTTTATGTTTGACCACACTTCCGTTGATATAAGTTAATTCACGGTAGGGTATTCCTGCCGCATTCAACACGGCTTCAGATTTTTCTTTTGTTCCGGAGGTGGCAATCCCCACTTTGAAATCGGAACGGTTCATGGCTGTATTGAGCAATTCCATCACACCCGGAAACGGAGGAAGAGGATTTTCGGCAAGCAACCTCAAGAAATACTCCTGGCGTTTTTCGGCGGCCAAATCCACCTGCTCAGAGGTCATCGAGAAACCATGAACCTCGGCGGCGGCCCGGACATAGGCCTCTGCACCCCGCCCCAGCCCGGCCTCAAAATCCGATCTCTGCACACCCTGCAGACCAAAGCAATCCGCAAATACCGCTATCGTGGCCGCTGCATTAACGGCCTCGGTATCGGCAATGACGCCATCGACATCGAATATCAAACCATACTGCGCATCATTCTGTGTCACGTTCGCACCTCCGATTATCGATCAAGCAGAGGAGTCAATAACCGCATTCCATTCTTATAAAAAAGCCCTTCTACAAAATCACGCCCCAATCCCAGCCGTGTTACCGCTTTTTTAATGGCACGTAATTCTTCATATAAAAACGACGTAAAGACTATCTTTTTGTGGTCGTCCGAAATCGAAAGGTTCCAAGGAACCGGGGTTACATACGTATATCCATCGTTAATTTCAACCGACTTGCCGGGGGCCACAGCCAAAGGGAGATCGGTTCCATAGATGATTTTGTGCGGCTCAACACATTGGAAAAGATATTCCAGGACTTCCCAATTATTGAGCATGGTGAGATCAAAATAGAGATTGGGAATATCTTTAAGCGCTTCGAGATTGCCGACGACATTTTTTAGATAATATGCCCGGCCAATGTGAGCCATGACGATTTGCGCCCGGGGATAAGCGCGGCACAGTTCTACGAGTTGTTTTTGGTTCAGGGGATCGGCTAACCGGGCTTTCCGGGGTATGTGTAACATCACGACCAGGCCAAGACGGTCAATTACTTCCATGGCCCAATCGGGGAGCATTTCCGGGATTTCTACATCTTGGATATTTTCTTTGCGCACATAATCGGGATAGGGCTTAATGCCCAAAAAGCGTCCTTCGACAAGTTCCTTTTCAAGAAGTTCCGGAGTGTCGTGAACCGGATCGAGCAGCCGTAAAGGAAAGCAACTGTTCCGGTCGGCGGCTTCAGACAGATAGGCATTGTTCCGATGAAAATCGTATTGAATTTCAGGAAAACCGAAGCAGACCGCTGAAGTTTTGCGTCCGGGATAAATTTCACTCAAATCACGCCGCAAATCATCAAAATCATAATGCTCAATCGGATGGCCCGCACACGAAAAAGCATCCCCCCGGGGGACCACCCCCTCATTGAAAACATGGACATGAAAATCGAGGATGGATTCGGGTAAAAAGGAATCGAGTTCCTCACGGAAGATGACAGCGTTTCGTTCGTGTATGGTTGTTTCACGCCACATATCGATTGTGCAACTTTAAAACAAATTTCAGTCTATTACTTGACAGTCTAATCCAAGGTATCTGCCAAATGCAACAAGCGCTTCGCGGCGGTTCCCAAGAACCAATGCGCTGTGATGCGTACCTCCCAAACGTGAGAAGCGTTCGAGGAAATCCTCTAACGGACATTGAGGTTTGATCCAACCGCGAACGGACTTAAGCATATCCGGATGTGTGGTGTCATCCAGAATTTCAACGGGAGCGACAATTAGCCGAAAACTGTGTTCCGGACCAGGCGCCAGGTTCGCGAATACGGCCTTTCCGGGCCTGGGTGCACAGGTAATGACGGCGGGATTGCTTGCGCCGGTCCATGGAAAATCTTTTTCGCAAATCAAAGGTTTCTTCCCTGAAATCTCGGGATTAATTTCACCCATATGCGACAAAAACAGTGCGCCGCCTTTCCAATCGGGACAAAAGATTTCCGTAAAAGTTGTTCTGCCAAACGCGCGATTCAGCGCACCCACCAATGCGGCCGTTAAAACGTCGCCCTCGCCTGCATAGCCCATGCCGCGGGCCATTGCCTTGGACAATTCGAGGAATGGGACAGTCTCAAGCGGCGGGGCAGCAGACTTGAAAGCCAGAAAATTCATTGTGCAAGCGGAATATCCGCCTTTCTTTAGATATTTTCTAAGCCCTAAGCCCAGACGCAACGAACGGTTGTGAACTTCATCCGCAATTTCGACAGCGTAGCGGTCACGGTCAGTGCTTTTTTCTTTTTCAATTTCGGCATCCGTAACGTCCTCGACCATTGGAATCAACGCATCAGGAGAAATTTCATCGACATGAATACCGAGTCTTTCTTCCAGAATATCATCTGAGACTTTGAAATCACCCATGCCGCAAAAACTGTCACCGATGCGCAAGACTTTCGAGGATTTGAATGCTCTGGCCGCGCAAGCGCCGCGAATGATTCGGGCCGCACGTTCGATGACATCCGATTCAGTTGCATGACCGGCGACGATTTCATATGGAACGCCACGTCTGCGCAACATGCAGGCAAGATCCTGCACGCCATGTATGCCATGGTCAAACATAATCCGGGCCGGATCGACATCCATACCGAAATCAAAGTCCATGGTTGTATCGAGTAATAGAATCGGACGCGCTGCATCGGCCAAGGCATCGATGGATTCCATAGAGAGTGAATAGGCCAGATGGAGTGTGACAATGCAATCGACTTCAACATCTTCCATCTCTTCAAGCGCATCTTCAAACTCGGTACGTAACCGGCAAATAGGCGCACGATGAACATTAATGCCATGTTCAACAAAACGTTCCGTGATGGTTTTCAGAAATGGTTCAAACGCTTCGCGCAGACGGGGCTGAGTATCGTCATAAAGTTTAAGATAGAACGGCAAAAGGCCAGCAATCGGCTTTTTCATGTCAACCTCTTATGGATTCGAAACGCCTTTCCGGCGCCTATCGATCCGCACACACGTTCAAATACATTCAAATATGTTTCGTAGGCCCGCAAAATATCTTCACTCTCATCGTGCCGTGATTCAGGTATTTGTCTGATTCGCGTTTGTGCGGCGATGGGATCGAACGCACAAATCGCGCCCTTCGAAACCGCCAATCCACCACCCGGTTGCCAATTTACGGGGACAGGCGAGAAAAGAGCCTTAATCAGACGTCTGAAATATATAGCTTGGCAGGCGCCACCATTTAAGACAAGACTATCAACTGTCCCTGTTTGTTTTAGTGCATCGAAAACCCGCCGAAGTTCAAATGTCATTCCCGCAGCCACAGCCCGTAGTATCTCAAAACGATTCATATCCGCTCTCAAACCGGCAATTACTCCTGCTCCAATCTCAGTTTGATAAAAAAAGTTTTGCTGTGTAAACCACGGTATAACCTTTAGACCTCGAGGCGGGAGAAGCCGCCTTTTAAAAATATTGGCGGCTTGTTGTAATGTTTCTTTATCCTCTGAACCCAAAGTCTCGCGAAGCGCCCAATCCCAAGCAGTATTTCCGGTTAAAAGAGGTTGTACAACCAACTTGCCGGAATGTACGGGTGCCGGGACTACTAATTGATACGGTGATTTACCATTAAGTCCTTTCGGCAAAATAAAGTTGCCTACCCAAGCCGTACCTAATGAACATTGCAAAGGCCGTTCGGATGCAGAAGCGGCGGACATAAATCCGGCTTCTTGATCCCAATAAGGCCCGGCGATAGGAATTCCATCCGGCAAACCCAAAAGACGCGCGCCCGATTTCGATAATGGAGTTGTCTGATGTTCAAAACGCAATGGGGCAACAAAAGAGAGAGGGACTTCGATTAAGTCGAAAAGACTTTGTGTCAATTCGCCCCGTGCGGCATCATAGGAGCCAATTTGCAAGGCATTACCGGCATCCTGTAACCACGTTCCGGTGAGTTTGAAATAGAGATATTCGCCAGCGCCAATGTGGATGTTCTTCTCATCGAATAATTCAGGACGTGACTCCTTGAGCCATAAAAGGCGTCCCAAACCAGCGGGTGGCATTTCCAGCAGCGTGTGCTTTCGCCAAAAGGATCGAGGTTTCAGAAGAGAGAGCCGGTGTATCCGCTCATGAGCCCGGCCATCATTCCAGAGAATCATCGGCGTTATGGCTTTTCCCGACCGTCGGTCTGCGATTATGGTGCTTCCCGCTTGAGCGGCTACTCCGATGCCTTGGATTTTTTTCCAATCATCGCCCAACTGATTCTTTAGTTCACCGATACTTTCACGAAAAGCGCGATCCAGTTTCTCAAGAGATTGCTCACGCCCGCCATTCTCAGAGCAGCGGACAGGTAACCGCCGGACCACCTGTGCCCGGATGGATTGTTGACGAGCACCAACGATGCAAATTTTCAGATCGGTGGTTCCCAGATCAATCCCCATATACAAAATGTTTCGTTTTGAGGCCATTTCAAATATGTTTAAGAACGCTATCCATCCGTTCCAGCACATAATCTACGGTTTCATAACCGGCAATCAGTGGGAGTTTGGTTAATGCGCTGGGCGGGGTGTCGGACTTATAGGTCTGCACGCTGATATCCAGACCCAGCTCATTCAGGCGCTTGGCAAATATCTTCCCACTTTCTACATCATAAAAACAGATTCCAGCCAGATGTCTTTTACCCTCAATGGCGCGAAGAAGCCGGGGATAGCTATCTCGAAGCGAGCGCAGCCGTTCTTCATAATAATCGCCGACGGCGCAGGTAACGGCGGCATTGGTCTCGGCCCAGCGCATTGTAACCAGGTAGGATAACGAGGCTAATTCTTCTTGGCCGTTTGTAACCAAAGCGCCAAATAAGGGCAACTTATCCATTTGCGCATTAAAAAGGATACGTGAAGCGGCAAACTCCCCGCCGGGAATTCCCTTGCCCACCGCCAAGAAATCCGGCTTGATGCCGTATTCGCGGAACATAAAAAGTTCCGGGCTCCAGATACAAGATTGGATTTCATCGACCACAGTAGGGACATCGTGTTTTTTGCAGAGCGCATACGCCCGCCGTACGAACTTTTCTTCCAGCAACCTTGCGCCATAATTCATGAGCACCAATTCATGAAAGAAACCGGCGATTTTATAATGGCCCTTTTCATAGCGTTGAAAAGCGGCTTCGAGCCCTTCGTAATCATTTGGGCATACACAACGCACAAGGAGCAGACGGCTTTTTTCTAATTGTTCATAGAGACCGGGCCACATTCCGCGCATGATCTGCGTTAAAACCGTCGTGCCATGATAATTGGCTTGGAGCCCGCCACGATCATCACCCATTACTAAGAGAACGGGTGTCTTGCCGGAATAGCGCGGCTCGGGGCCATCCGCCTGGATTTTATAAAAGCGGCTAAGAATCATCTTGAGGGCCGCCTCAACAGCCAAACTTCCGGTCTCCAGATTCAAAACGCGATTGAGAACACCTTTTCGCTTGGAGTTAATAATGCGGTCCAGTTCCGAGGGATTCTTGGCAGCAAGCCCGGCAGCCGTGCGTACGAGTTCACGTTCCAAGAGGCGGGTGATATACCCGCGTGTGTTGTTATGCGTTGCATTGGGAATACCGAGTTTGCGGGCATGGTTCACCAAGCGGTAGCCGGGAAAACCATGACCAAGCGATACATGGTAATGCTCACTTTTGGCCGTAAAGAATAACCGCCCATCTTCACCCACCCGAAAGTATCCAAGCGTTCCGATGGGTGAAGAGCCCATTTTTGTGCTGACGGAGAATTGCTCCGAAGCTGCGCCGGATATCGTTTTACGCAACGGTTTGGAGACGACCTGCCCCGTCTGCCTAAGAAAACCGAGCAGACGGCGATGAAAGTCATCCGGAAAGAACTCTATTTTCTCAGTGGCTAAGGAACGAGCCTCAGCAACATTCATGACTCCCAAAGCATCCAAGGCGGCGCAGACAGCACCGATATAATCTTTCCCCACTAAGTCTTGAAGACTTTGAACCACGCGGCGAAAACGTGTTTTCCGGCTTTTCACTCGAGACTCCTTACGAATCAACTATATGTCAACGTTGATTTAGCGTATCATTCGCTTCATGCGCCTTTTTCAAATTCGGCACCCGTTCGAGCAATACACCCCGGAGAACAGAATACTAAAAAGAGAGACATCGCGCTACAATACCGAACAGAATCGATCAAAAACGATCAAAAACGAACAAAGCCTCGAAGTGCCACTGGGGCGGCCGCAGGAGACCGGAAATGTCCGGGCATCCAGATACCGGCGATTTACCCAGCGACACGGGCCAATACGCCATGGGGCCATGCGCACACCCGTGCTTGAAGGCCATGAACTAAAAAGGAACGACCTCCATGAATGATATCAGCGGATTTTCGCTTGAACTTATTGATTACCTGGCCTTTGGGCTCTATTTCATCATCCTCTGCTGGATCGGTTTCTGGACGGGCCGGAAGGAGAAGACCGATACCGGCGATTACTTTTTAGCCGGGCGGGATTTGCCTTGGTATGTAGTGGGAAGTTCGTTCTTAGCCTCCAATATCAGCACCGAGCATTTTATCGGCATGATCGGGAGCGCGTTCATTTATGGTATCTGTGTCTCGCTGTACGAATGGTCAAACATCGGATCGTTCACATTGCTAATTTGGTTTTTTATCCCCTTTCTGCTTTCGGCAAAAGTATTTACCACCCCCGAGTTTTTGGAGAAACGTTTCAACCCCACATTGCGGCTGTTCTTTGCCATCGTAACCGTCATCAGCAACGTGGTCGCTTTCTTAGCGGCTGTTCTCTATGGCGGCGGATTGGCGCTGCATAAGTTGTTCGGCTGGAATTTGTGGTTCTCTATCGCGGCACTGGGGATTGTGGCGGGCAGTTGGGCGATTTATGGCGGTTTGCGCTCGGTAGCATGGACTGATTTTTTCACAGTGATCATCATGATCGCAGGCGGGTTGATGGTTACGATTCTGGGACTTTATATGCTATCCGGAGATTCACATTCCCTGATCGACGGCTTTAAGGTCATGTTGGAACGCAACCAGGCACAGCATGGAGTATGGGCAGAGGTTGTTAGCAAAAATGCACAAGAAATGGCTCAGACGGATACCTACAACCGTCTCTCTGTGATTCAACCGACCACCCATAAAGTCGTCCCCTGGCCGTTTTTGATCTTCGGAGTCTTCTCGCTCAGCATTTGGTATAACGTGCTCAATCAATTCATGATCCAGCGGGTTTTGGGCGCCCGCAATATGTATCACGCCCGAATGGGGATTGTGTTGGCGGGCTTTTTCAAGATTTTCATGCCGTTGATTATCGTTGTACCGGGCCTAATTCTATTTGCGCAATTCCCCGAAGTGATGCGTCTGCCCTGGGATGAAATCCAGCCCGAAGCCGATAAGGGCTATGTAACGATGCTGCAAATGCTGGTCCCGGCCGGTTTGCGCGGTCTATTTTTGGCGGCGCTATTCGGCGCGATTCAGTCCACAGTCAATAGTGTCCTCAATTCAACCGCCACAATTTTTACCTTGGATATTTATAAGCGGTTGTTGCTTCCATTCGCTTCCGAGAAGCATTTGGTGCGCATGGGGATGCTTTCTTCAGTAGTCATTTTGTTGATCTCTATCGTTTTGGCGGGATTTATCGACCGGTTCGGAGACAGCTTGTTTGTCTATATTCAGTCGCTTTACGCCTTTTTTGCTCCGCCATTTGCGGCGGTCTTTTTACTGGGCATTCTCTGGAGGCGTATCAATGCCACCGGGGCGACAGTAGGTGTGCTCTCGGGCTTTGTGTTGGGCATCCTGATGAAGGTCTATGTTCAGGGGGAAAATCATCCTGGTTGGCTAGAACCGTTTGCCATCCAGGCCATCGTTAACTGGGCCTTTTGCTCAGTGCTCTGCATTGTGGTCAGCCTGGGGACGGCCAAACCACGAGCGGAGCAAATTACCGATCAACTCACCTTTAACTGGAGAAAGATGAATATATTCTCCGAGTTGGGCACGGCTTGGTACAACAGCGTAGTATTATGGTGGTCTCTTTTCGCGGGGATTATTTTGCTGCTTGTGCTAGCCTTTTCGGGATTGTTCTTCTAGAGGAGTCAACGGGGCCATGAATGTCGATCCGTCATCTACAAGTCACCGGATGTTTTTATTCGTTCTCACAATGTTGATTGCCGGAATCGGTCAATCGGTCACTTCATTTGCGGCTGAGATCGATCTGAGCCAGGCTGTTATTGAGATCAGAGACGGTGAACGTCCGGCCGCAGAAAAGATGGCCGCGCAGATGCTCTCGGAAGAGGTTGAACGTAGAAGCGGCATCAAGTGGGTTTTGGGCACCGAACGGTCAGAGGGTAAGCCGGTTATCGCCATCACGGTACGTGTAGAGGGCAAAGAGAGCCGTGCCATCCCGGCGATTAAGGAAGACAATTCACCAGAGACAAAACCTGAAGGCTACCGCCTGGTTGTTGAGGAAAGTGCCACCAACGCTCCTACTGTGTGGATTATCGGCGCGGATCCGCGTGGAGCGATGTACGGAGCGGGACACCTTCTACGTTTGCTGCAATGCACAGCCGGTTCGATCACGCTGCCTGAGGCTATCGATATCGCCACAGCGCCGGCCTATTTCATTCGCGGCCATCAGTTGGGGTACCGGGCGCGCGCCAATTCATGGGATGCGTGGGACATTAATCAATTCGAGCAATACATACGTGAGTTGGTATTTTTCGGAATCAATAGTATCGAGAATATCCCGTTCCAAGATCCGCGGACCAACTCCATGATGAAATACTCGCGCGATGAAATGAATATGCGGATGAGTGAGATTTGCGCGAAATACGATCTCGATTACTGGGTATGGACACCGGCCGAAATCGATCTCAGCAATAAAGAACTTCGTGCAAAAGAATTGGATATGCACGAAGCCTTCTACCGTGACTGTAAGCGTTTGAACGGTGTCTTTTTCCCCGGAGGCGATCCCGGCCATAATCCGCCGGAACTGGTTTTGCCGTTTTTAGAGGATATCGCCAAACGTCTGCTGCCGATTCATCCCGAAGCGCGGGTATGGCTGTCATTGCAGTGGTTTAACGAAGAACAAGTCAGCGCGATATACAAATACATCGAGGAAAAGAAACCGGAATGGTTGGGCGGATTGGGTGCGGGACCATCAAGCCCGCCGATCCCCGAGACAAGAACACGGCTTCCAAAACAGTATCCTTACCGTCTGTATCCCGATATTACGCATAACAAGTTATGCCAGTACCCGGTTCCGTGGTGGGATCAAGCCTACGCATTGACGCTTGGACGGGAAGCCATCAATCCGCGTCCGGTGCAATACGCATTTATTCATAATTGGTTTGGGCCCTATTCGGATGGTTTTATTTCGTATTCCGACGGCGTGCATGACGATGTAAATAAAACAATCTGGAGCGCGCTGAGTTGGAATCCCGATGCGGATGTGCGGCAGATTTTAATAGAATACGCGCGGGTTTATTTCCATCCGGATGTCGCAGAAGAGGCCGCAGACGGGATTTTGGCTCTCGAAAAGAATTGGCAAGGTCCGCTCGCCGAGAATGGCGCTGTGGATGGCACGCTTTTGCTTTGGCAACAATTGGAGAAAAAAGCCCCGCAGTTGGCGGATAATTGGCGCTGGCAAATGAATCTGGTCCGGGCCTATTACGATGCCTATACACGGCAACGTCTTCTGTATGAAACGCAACTCGAACGGGATGCTAATGCCATTTTGGCAAAGGCCCCCGAGAGCGGGGCCAACAAAGCCATGAACCAGGCGATGGAGGTTCTTAATCGAACGGTCACTGCGCCATGTTGCCCCGAACTTAAAACGTGTATCGAGGAGCTATGCGCGGCGCTGTTTGAATCAATCGCTTTGCAGACCAGTGTTAAACGTTATCAGGCCAGTAGCGCGGAACGCGGGGCATTTCTGGACTTTATCGATTATCCGCTGAATAACCGTTGGTGGCTTGAGGATCAGTTTGCAGAGATACGTAAACTTTCAAGCGAAAAAGAACGGCTGGCCCGTTTGCACACAATCGCGACATGGGAGAATCCCGGGCCGGGAAGTTTTTATGATGATCTCGGCAATACGGCCCAATCGCCCCATATGCTGCGCGGCAATGTGAACCTTACGGATTTATTGGCAATCCGAAATCCGTTGCCGACACACTGGTGGTTCGATGAAGGCATGAGCCGGTTGCGGCTTTCATGGCAATGCACCATGGATTGGCCGGTCGGTGTGGTTTATGAGGGCTTGGATAAGGATGCGGGGTATGTTATCCGTACGAATGGGTACGGGAAGTGTTTGTTACGCATCGATGGGGAACGCGTTACAGCCACAACCGACGGGAAAGAGTTGGGGGAAATTCGTGAATTCCCGGTTCCATCCGAAAGCCTGAAGGATGGCAAAATCACCTTAACCTGGGATGCCCCAACCGATGAGGGCGATCTGAATTGGCGGCAACAGTCACGTATCGCAGAGATATGGTTGATTAAGCAGTAAGAATCGGCCCGGGTGCTCCGGTAGGCAAGAAGGCTAACGCCTCACGCGGCGTGACCGTCGTGGATACCGCCAAGGCGGGACCTACCGGCGCCTGTGACCAGGCAGGACATGACACCTACCGGCTCACGATTTCGGGGTATATACAAAATATGCAGTTGGGAGGCACCCTGCGGGGCGATACAGAATCATTTTTTCCTTGCGCGCTTACAGCGCTTGAGATTTTTGGGGACATTTTACCCCGGCTTACGCCTTCGCCGGTCTATGACCGCCTCAGGCTAAACCGGGGCTATTGACTCGTCGCACCTCCGGTGCTTGGTGTGTTTAATTGAAGGAGTTGGTAGATGGAGAGTTACATGTGTATACATGGCAAACAGCGGCTCGGCAGGAGCCTCGCCCGTGTATATATAGGCGGCGTTTTGAAACCAGTTCTAGGGTCTTTGCACAATGGGAGCGGTGCGGCAGCGGGGCCTTACGGGCAGTAGATCGACACCGGCAAATTCGGGATCGGGGACGGCACGGATTTCATCTTCCCCTCGATAGGGGCAGTTGGCATCGACCCAGCCGATCAGCTGCCGCAGAGAAACCGGATCGACTTTTACTTCATGATGCATACCGCTCATAGCGATATCAATCAGTCTGCTTTTGGGGGATAAGTACCGCCCGGGGCGGAATGTTGCATAACTCTCAGGTTCGCTTTGATCGAAATTTTCAATTAGCATGGCGCCAGCCAGGCTGGGTTGATCGAATCCGCTGGCGACCGGCCAACATTTTCCGACCAAAGTCACATAAGGTTCCTTAAAGAACCATTGATCGCTCGGACGCAATGTAAGATCAAGAGTTTGTTGCGCTTTTCCGCCACCTTGATGGCATTCGCCGCAATAACGGTCGAGAACAGGTTGAACCAAACCTTCATAGCTGATTGTGCGCTCGCTGCCCCATGGCGGCGGATCGAGTTTGCAGACTTCGCGCTGCACGGCTTCTCCCGGCGCATTCACGGGGGCCACGCTATGCATCTCGTGACAACCGACGCAGCCCCTGACTTCGCCGGGCATCACTCCCGTAAAAGTCCGCATGGTTTGCAGAGCTCTGTAGCGTTCATCCAATACCTGGAAATGAAGCGCTTTGCCAGCGGGGACTTCAACATAAACCGAACCATCATCGTTTATCGGCGCTGTGCCTAAAATCCGCTTAACACCGTCATCCTGCAATATCGAAGTGCCCGGTCCGGAAAAGCGTGAATCACGGGTCCACGAGCTCGCGGTCTTCGGATCGATCTGCAGCACCCGAATGTATTTTGCCGAGCCTCGAGGCAAATCCGGGACATTTCGATAGATATCGCTGCTATAAAGGTAACCCGGTTTGGTTTCTTCTCTTTTGTCACCTGTTCCGGGCCAGGCAACGCGGTCCGGCTGGTAAGGAGGACTTAGTCTGGGTTTGATGGGCATAGCATGCCAGATGTTATAGACGCCTTCATAAATAAGTTCGCGGTTGCCATCCGTATCCATGAGATACAAGCGGAACTTATCATCCGGTCCCCGGGCGGAAACCAGGAAGTCCTTTTCCGATAATGGATAAGGCGTTTTGTAAGCCGTATACCCGCCGGACACGTGATAATCAGGCGACTCGGGAACATCCGATGGAGGTTCACCACATTCCGGCCAGGGAATATCGCAAGTGACCTTGGTCAGTCCATGGGGAAAATTGAAGCCTTCGCGGGGATCGATAATTCCGATGGAACCATCGAACCAATTGTGGTGAGCAACGCCCGTAAACATGACCCTGGGGCTGCCCGGGATGGGCCGGGCTTCGGTCAAGTGATCCGGCCAAACGCTTTGATTGCCCCAAAAGACGGCGGTATTGGTGCCATCTTGATTTGTAGTCCAGAGGCTTTGAATGCGCCACAGGGCTTTATCTGTATATTCCCAGCGTGAGTAAATCATGCGGCCATCGTTGAGCAAGGTGGGCAGCCAGTCGGGTTCATTGTTGCGGCTGAGTAAGTAGATGTTTTGACCATCGGCATCGCAACGGGCCAAAATGTACGAATAAGTATAAGGCATGCATCGCACATAGGTATTGCAGCGTGTTGTGGTGAAGGCGATTTTGCCATCCGGCAAGTAAATAGGATCGATGTCGTCATATTCACCGAAAGTGAGCTGGCGCAAGCCGGTTCCATCCAAATTGATTTCATAAAGATGAAAACTCCTTTCACCTTCCGCCCAGAAACAGAAAAGAACGCGTTGGGCATCGAAAGAAAGATCGGGCCGCCAAAAACTTCCGGGCGTCTCCGGCGCAAGTTTGCGAATGGTTCCTCCCGGGTGTAATCCATCCAAGACCAACAGCCGACCGCCGGGGACAGCCATCATGCCATTCCGGTGGCGTGCCTGGTGCGGCCACTCCGCTCCTTGGGGGTAGGGATTATCGATAAACAAGACCCGTTCAAAATCGACAGCGGGATTCTTGAAAACAATGCGCCGCTTTGCTTCGCGCACTTTGTAATAGAGAGTTTCAGCGGCGTTTGGAGCCTCCGTTTTGCCGCGCAAGGCTATAAGCCGCCCCTCCAAATCTTCAAGATCATTGAGTTCGGTATCGAGCGAGGGAGTCTGGGGATTTTCCAATAATCTAGCAGCCAGTTCACGCGCCCAACCGATTTCAGAAAGCGCACGTTCGGTCAGATCGACATCACATGCCTGGAAAAGCCAATCCGTCTGCAAAACTTCCTGAGCTTCGTTATCGGACAGAGTTCGTACGGGCGGCTCGCCGGCGACTCCATACTGCGCCGGAGGATGAGGAATAATCGATTTTCCCAAACGCTGCACAATTTCCGGCCGCAGTCCTTTGAAGTTCTGCCATTTCTCAAACTCGATGCCATTGCCGGTCTCAAGTTGCTGCGAAGACGCCCACGTACCGCTGTAACCGGATTTTGGTGTATGCAATCCCGCCAGACAAACAACATGCCCTGTGGCGAGATCACTTACGACTAACGCTTCAGTAGACCGGTCAAGAATACTGTAATCGTCATCGTGAGTATGATTCGATTCGAGATTTGTATAGACAGAGAGATAAACGTTTTCAACAGTTTTCGAACCTGTATTCACAATGCAAAACCCAATGCGAACGACAGGTCCAGGTTGGATATCGGCCTGTATGACAATTCGCAGCCAACCATCATCTGTCTCAAGCATTCCCGTCAGTTGTTCACTGCCATCAGCCTGAACCGGTTGGATTATATGCAGGTTTTGGAGCTGTCCATTCTGATGAATCGAGGTCCCTGCGTGTTTGCTTCTATTGGGGCCGTAATGAATAAAATAGCCAAGGCGGCTCAGCTGGCCTCCATTGTTGCAAAAAAGAGATTGCTTATCTCCCTCCCAGAAGAAAGCGCCTGAAGAACCTAAGGCAAAGCTGGTTTCCGTGGTTTCAAGCCAAGAATTGCCTTGGACTGAGGCTTGAGAGGCTTTCTTTCCCAGGGAGTTGCTTTTTTCGGGATGTGTGGATTGATTCTCGCGGATATGATTTAGCATATCCGCGACATGTTCATACGAATCGTCAGACAGTAGGAAAACCGTTTCCGAGACCGTCCCGCCGGGGGCCAGATCACCCAAGCGCCAGGTCAAGACACCATCGGTGTTACCAGCCGATTCGAGGCCACCGGAGAAGCAAGGAACAACAGAAAAAAAACAAAGAATACATAGTACGAATCGCCGGACCGCTGGAATCATTAAAGAACCCGAATGCATATAAATTTATTGATAATTCTAACAGAAAGCGCCACAGGGCTATAGCCAAAAATCATTAAATCAAGCTAAGAAACAAGGCAAAAAACTGCGCGGATTCCATCGGCACCGGAATACAATCGACTTCATGAATTATTCCATTTGAAACTTTAGGCACGCTTCTACGTAGAAAGCAATAACACTCAATATTTAAAGATGATGAAGAGTCTCAATTGATATCCGGCGGACAGAACCGGAAAAGTCGTTACCCGCTATGAAGTCAGTGAGTTAATTATGTTCATCACTCCATTAGGTAATTGGAAATATGGCTATTCGCTCCGGTATGCGGCCAAGGAAGATGAAATGCGACATCTCACTTGACGATAAAGTAATGGGCGCAATAATTGTCCTAAATGACATAGGACAATTAGATGTAATCTATAAGTATCAATTTATGGGATATCGAGCTGACAGTTATTGGAAATTTGGACCCCGTATGCGGGCTCATACCGGAATTAGGAGACAAGCCATTCACTATCCATAAGATTTCGATTCAAGCGGATGGTTAAAATGAGACTATCCCGGTGTCAATTCTGATGGTTAGCGGAAATCATACTACATTTTTGATAATGGTTCTCACAATTGATTCAGCCCATTTTAGAAGGGGGAAGCCAACCGATGGCATTTAGGGATGAAGAAGACAACCGTTTTGAGTTGCCGTTAGCCAAGAGAATGGGCCAGAAAACCATAACGCCTGACAGCGATCTCATGGCCCGTCTGCAAACCGGGTACGCGAACCTAAAGGAACAAATTCACCAAATCATTGTCGGCCAGGATCAAGTCATTGACTCGGTCCTGAGTTGCATGCTGGCCGGCGGTCATTGCCTAGTACAGGGTGTGCCCGGGCTGGCCAAAACGCTTTTGGTTCATTCGATTGCGGATGCGCTCAACCTTTCATTTAACCGCATTCAGTTCACCCCAGACCTGATGCCTTCGGACATAACCGGAACGGATATCATTCAAGAAGATATCGAGTCACACCAACGGCAATACCAGTTCATTCATGGTCCGGTGTTCGCCAATGTGGTATTGGCGGATGAGATCAACCGTACTCCCCCCAAAACGCAGGCTGCGTTACTGCAAGCTATGCAAGAACATAAAGTGACGGTTTCAGGACGCACCTACGAACTGGCTCCGCCGTTCTTTATTTTGGCAACACAAAATCCGATCGAACAAGAAGGGACTTACCCGCTGCCGGAAGCCGCGTTGGACCGGTTTATGTTTATGGTGTTTATCGACTATCCGGATGCGGCCGAGGAACACGAGATTGTCAAACGAACGACAACGGGCAGAAAGGCAAAACTGGAACGGGTATTGAGTTTGGACGATATTTTGCAGTTCCAAGAGATGGTCCAGTCCGCTCCTGTAAGCGATGCGGCAATCGAATACTGTGTGCGTCTGGCGCGGGCAACACGTCCCGGGGATCCGCTCGCTCCCGATGCAGTTAAGCAATACCTAAAGTGGGGATGCGGTCCCCGCGCAGGGCAATTCATGACACTTGGGGCTAAGTCAAACGCGCTTATCAAAGGGCGGGTGACACCGAGTTTCCAAGATGTGAAAGATGTTGCGCCCTTGGTTTTGCGTCACCGCATTATTCCCAACTTTAATGCCGAAGCCGACGGTATTGGCGTTGAAGAGATCATCAGCAAGATTCTAGAACACGTACAAGTACCGAAATAACACACCAAGGGGAGGTGGAATGTGGCCGGACGGAAGAGTTATCTCGACCCGGACCTGCTGAGCAGACTCGGCAATATCGATCTTGTGGCCCGTTGCGCAGTCGAGGGGTTTTATGCCGGATTGCACCCGAGTCCTTTTCACGGTTTCAGTGTCGAATACAGCGATCACCGGGCTTATGAGCCGGGCGACGAACTGCGTTTTCTCGATTGGAAGATATTCGGACGCAGCGACAAACTTTACATTAAACAGTTCCAACAAGAGACCAACGTTCCGGTATATATCCTTCTCGATTCCAGCATGAGCATGGCTTTTAGCGGTGAAGGCAAACTCAGCAAGTTGGATTATGGTTCGTATCTTGCGGCGGCTCTCTCCTATTTAATGCTCGGTCAGGGCGACGCGGTTGGATTGACTACATTTTCGGAAACGATCCGAACCCGGGTTCCCTCAAAATCACGCAGGACTCATCTCTATACGATCCTTACCGCACTTCAACAGAACCAGGCCTCGGGAAAGACAAGGCTTGCGGATATCTTGCACACCTTGGCGGAGACAACGCACCGAAGGGGATTGGTGGTGCTGATCTCTGATTTGATCGACGACGCAGAGGATTTACATACCGGGCTGACACATCTCAAGTTTTTAAATCACGATGTCATCCTCTTCCAAACTCTCGATCATCAGGAACTGCATTTGGATTACGAGGGACTTATCGAGTTTATCGACCTGGAATCGTCCACACGAATCCGCACATTTACGAATTCATTGCGGGAATCCTATTGCGAAAAAGTAGCAAATTTTGTGGAAACCGTGGAAAAGAAATCCCGTGAGGTTGGCATCGACTATTGTTTGTTGGATACCAGCCAACCTCTCGACAAGGCATTTCTCGCTTATTTGGCGAAACGGAAGAGACTCGGATGAGTTTTACGGCAGCCGCTTTTTTGTTGGGAACATTTGCGGTCGCAGGGCCAATCCTGGCGCATCTATTGGCACGTCCCCGATTCCGCCGGGTGCCATTTACAATGCTGCATTTTCTGTATGCCGGACAGGCCGAAATGGAATCGCGGCGCAGGTTGCGGGATCTGCTTCTGTTGCTCCTGCGGTGCGCGATTATCGTGCTGTTGGTTCTGTTTTTCGCTGGGCCATCGATCAATACCGGCAAAAAGCAAACCATCGCCAAAGCCAGCTACTTTTTGGCAGTCGATAACTCCCTTTCCATGAATTACAGGGAAGGCAGCAGATCACTTTATCAAAATGCAATTGATGCCACAGCCGAATTTATTCAAAAATCTGATGAAGATGCGCAATTCAATCTGTACCCATTAGCAGGCGCAGAACCGATAACTGAACTGGACCGCAATGCGGCATTGGTTGCTCTACGGCAAATCCGTACGGCGCCGCTCCAGGGAGATTTACGCTCGTATTTATCCGATTTGCGGGAGGCTGGAATATCAAATCCGGATGCAAAGATACACACCCACATTGCCAGCGATTTCACCCCTCCGATTCTCCAACAGATCACAAATCTCTCAGAACCGATTGTCGTGGATTCGTTTCAGTATGAATTCAGCCATCCCCAAGAAGAAATTTCGAATTGCACCATCTACGATGGCGACGCCAAAGTTGGAAGCGATGACACAATCCAACTCCAGGCAACCCTTATTAACGATGGGCCGGAGCCGGTCCGGCGTACAGTAGTTATCCGCAATCTCGCGCAAGAGCTGCACCGGTTTGAGGTTGATCTCGATGCAGGCGAACACCGGCGTATTGAACGCGGGATTTCATTCGATACGCGCCCAACTTCAAGTTATGCGATTGAAATCGCCTATCTCGAAGGAGACGGCCTGGCAGAAGATGACACCTACTGCATGGGGCTTAGCATTCCGAAGATTGAAAGCAAAAGGATTTTGGTTGCAGGAGTTAATTCGCGTGAGACTTTTTTGCCGGAGACTGCATTCCAAACGCTTGCACGTAATTATCCCGGCGAGGCAATCGGCGTAGAGACAATTACGGCGAATGTGTTCAATGCGCGGAATCTTCAAGAAATCGATCTGTTGGTTCTGACTTCGATACAGCAGTCTATCGCGCAACTGTTGGAGCCTTTGACGGCTTTTGTTAAAACCGGCGGACGAATCGTGTTTTTTGTATCGCCCATGCAAAGCCCGGCATGCGTGCAGACTTTTTGGGAAGCGGGTCTGCTCCCTGCTCTGCCTCAGCGTTTGCGATCCGAAACAACGCATACGACCCAGAGTCCCGAAACTTCGATAGAGAATCTCCCTCGCGCTTTGGATGTTTCTGCATTGCAGGCGCTCCAGAATTACAAAATCGGACAGGCTGTGCTTACCGGCTATTACGAATGCGAAGCGAAGCCCGACAGTTTGGCGTTATGGCGTTTAGAGGACGGCCCCGGTTTTCTTTATTACTCGTCCTTGGGATTGGGCTCGGTACTTTTGGTTAATACCAGCGCGGACGATTCATTAGGGACATTGCTTAAATCGCCGGTTTCGGTTGCCTTCTGCCGGACGATTTTGGGACGCCAGGAACCACTCCAAACTCATATCTTCACCAGCGGCGAGCCGATTGTTTTACCCAAAGCCGAAAACATGAAAACCATCTCCGGAAGCGAGAGTGGTATTCAAATACTCTCGCCGAATGGGAATGTATTGACAGCGGCTTTGACAGATTTCGGCATTGTACTGCCTCCCTTGCAAGAAATCGGATGGATTAAAACCGCCGCCGAACCGGCTCTTTATGCAGGCATTAATCCCCCGCGGGAAGAACTCAATTTGCAGCAGCCCGAGGCGCAGACTTTGGATGCTTCATTACATGCAATCTTTCAAAAGAGAACAGAACCGGAAAGCGCGCTGCAAGCAAAAATAACAACCGGAACCAAACCGATTTGGAAACAGATCGGATGGGTGCTAATTGCGCTGATTCTGACAGAGACCGTCGTTGCCAACAGGTTAAAACGATGAGCAGAGACGACACAGAAAAAAGACTTAGGGGTCTCGTGGGCCGGGTTCAGGCTATCCGCCGCAAAATGTTTACCCTAAACATTTTGAAACTGTTTGCCGTATGCGGCCTATGGGTTGTGCTATATGCCGCACTTTACGCTTGGCTCGACCACAGAATGCAGTTCGGTATCGCGTTACGCCTGGCGGCGTTGGTTGTATTCGGCATCGGACTCATAACGATTATTCTGCAATTTTCACGCTTATTGCTCGCACACCGTACATGCAGTCAGGTCGCCAATTTTATCGAGGGGCAATCCCCCTGCGATCAGCAGTTGGTGGCCGCTATTGAATATTATGAACAAGGTGAAAATTACGCATACTCACAGGATTTGGCCCATTGCCTGGTAAGGCAAGCCGATGCCACATGCTCTAAAGCGGATTTCAATAGCATTGTCCCTGCATGGCAGAGGAATGTGTGTTTGGTTATTGTGCTTTTAGGCGCCTACTGCACCTTTCTATTTCTGCAAAACAATTATGTATTCTTTTCGCGTTATTTTAGCCGCTTAACACAACCGTTGGCAGCGATTGAGCCTCTTCCCTCCACGGTGCTGCGCTCACTCAGCGGAGATATCGCCGCTGCGCCGGACCGGCCATTTCGTGTAAGTGCAGAGATTGAGGGACTTATTCCCGATACCGCGGATTTGATCGTCGAAAAATCAAAAACCGGCGAGGCCGAAGCAGAAAACGATCACCAGACGATTCCATTATTCCCCGCGGAGTCCGATGACGGAAAAACTCAATTGGGAACGGAACTCACACTGGCAGTTGGCGATTACCGTTACCGGTTCGAAAGCGGCGAAGCCATGTCCGAATGGCACTTAATTGACGTTTCGCCATTGCCCGAGATTGCCTCGTTGGAAGCCGAGATTGTAACACAAACAAACAACGGGCCGCGAACACAACACCAAAAGATCGAAAACTATACGCTCTCCGTTTTCAAGGATTCACTCATAAAGCTTACGGCAACAACAACAGAGCCGATCAATAAGGCCACCTCGGCACTCCCGTTAGGCGAAACCAAGGTACTCGAACTACCTTCGGCTCGCACATTCGAAATAAGTTTTAAAGCCAAAGAGGACGGTGTGGTCCAATTTCAATTAACGGCACTCAACGGCCTTATCAATAATCGACTTCCTGCGCTTCAGATTACCTTGTTGGAAGATGAACCTCCTGCCTTAAGTTGCATATCGCCCGGGGGCGATATTATGGCCACGGTAGTGAGCAGCATTCCGGTCACATTTACAGCAGAAGACGATTACGGGCTGCAATCAGCGGAACTTGTATTCGAAATTACAGCACAAGATCCGTGGGTGGTTCCATTCAAGTTCAAGCCGGGTGTGCCATGCGCCACGCAAACACATATCCTTGAACTAGAAGATTATGATTTAAGTGTCGGAGATAGCATTCTCTATTACGCACGCGCGAAGGAAGCCAACTCAGGATATAAAAAGGAAGCCGCCACAGCATGCAGTGACATGTTCTTAATCGAGATTAAACCCTACATGCAAATTTGGCATCCAAACCGGGCCGCTTGCCAATCCGGTGACGGACAAGCGCCTGCAGATCCCGGCAAACTACATGACAGTCTTAAATATGTTTTGGAGTACTCACGCGCGATCTTGAAAAAGACTTGGGCAATTGCCTCAAAAGAGACTCTCAACGATGAAGATAATTCCAAGATGGATTCGATTCGATCCGATGCGGGATATGCAGCGGGCCAGCTTTCGCTCATCCGTGACGATCCCCAGTACGCTTTTACAATCGAGCAGCGGGAGATGCTCAACTATTCAGTCGACCAGTTAATGAAGGCCTGTGCACAACTTGCACGCCATAAACCGAAAGAGGCGATTGAACCGGAAACCAATGCCTATCAGACATTGCGCAAATTGTTAATTGAGACGGATCGAAAATTGTGTCCGCCGGGCGGCGCCTTGCCTGAGCGTCCTGACCGGGTGGTTGTTGATGAAAATATTCATTTAACACGGCATGATATCGAGAAGATTAAGCAGGAAGCAAATCAGCTGGCGGATCGAATCGAACAGCTCCACGATCAGCAAAAAAAAGAATATAAGCGTTACGATCATTTTCTTAAGAATAATGAGAAGAACGCATCGCGTCCGCAGAAGACAACAGACGAAAAGACATGGATTGCCGATGTAGAAGATCAAACCAACCGCCCTGCCTCGAAACAGGACCCGAATATGCCTTCGGGGATCAATCCACCGCAGCCGCCGATTACGCTTGAGGGGGCATTGGATGCAATAATAAAATCCGGCTCACCTCCTCCCGGCGGCGGGGGCGCTGCTGCAAAAGCTTCGGATCGGTTGGTTCTGTTCCAAGCCAAAGAAAAAATGCTTCAAGAGCGTGTGCAAGAGTTAATGAACGAACTGGAGCGCATGAAGGCTTTATGCGCACAGCAATCCGTACAACAAGGCATCTCTAAAGAGAAGATTGAAAACGCATTAAAGGCGCTTGAAGAAGCGGATCAAAGAATTGAGGACTTCTTGGAACAAGCGTCAGCATCTCAATTCAACCCAGAAGACCGGCAACGTATGGCCGAAGCATCCCGCGATTCATTGGAAAAGGCAGCGATGGCTTTGGGCCAAGGTAAAGACTCCATGAACGATGCAACCTCATCGGGACAAGACGGGGGCCGTTCGGAAGAATACCGGCAACGCGCGGAAGACTTGCAGCAACTGGCCGATGAATTGGAGCGCACATTGGATGCCAAGGAGCGCCGTGAAAAGCTGGCGCAATTGGAGAAGGCGCAACAAGACCTTCAACAAGCGGCGAAAGAACAAAGCCGTAAGGGAAGCCAGGGAAAGTCTTCCGGGCAACAGCAAGGTTCTCAACAAGGCCGCTCACAAGGCCAACAACAAGGCAATCAACAAAGTGCCTCCCAAGGACAGGGCCAAGGTTCCGGCGGTCCCGGCGAGGGGCATCAATCAACGGCAATTGTTTATGGGAATTGGGCTTGGGATGGACTGGAACCGGAAGAGGCCGCACGATTTCTGGCTCAGGCCTATTTTTCACTGGCAATCGCCGCCGATGGCAAAGAGACAGTTTGGATCGACGAACCGGCATCCGACGCGGATTTCTACACCATAGAAAAAGACTTTTTTGAACGAGCCGCTCATTTCGGCCCGGTACAGGAATAATATGATTCTTGCCAGTTATCCAGGAATAGGGATTGCTATTTTTCTGCTGATTGCACCGGCGATCATCCTAGTTTTTGCCTATCGTTGCGAAACTATACGCAAGGCCGGATTCTGGCGATGGATTTTGGCATTTCTGCATTATGCCGTAATTGCCGCTCTTATCCTCCTGCTGTGGGATCCATCCCGCAATAATGAAAAAGAAGGGACTTTACAGAATACGGTCCTGGTTTATTTCGACACCAGCCAAAGTATGTCCGTTATGGATTTTGGCACAGAAACACGTCTGGATAAGGCTATCGACGTCTTTGAAAAAGGATTCGGTCCAGGCCGTGCAGACCGGCCTCGTTATAAGATATTCGGTTTCGACCGAACAGCGTATGCCTCAAACTCAATGCAGTCTTTGGTGCGGTGGGGCGGACAGTCTAATTTATGCAGCGTATTCGAGTCGATTCAAGCTCAAGCATTCATCCCGGATGGACCATCCGGTGGTCCTTCCGGATTATCCAATACGAATTCCAAAGATAAACAAAATTCAAGAAATGCATGCGATTGCCGGGGCCATTGTGTTTACCGATGGCCAGGCCGATACAAAAAGTCTGGATTTCTATGCGTCTCCCAATGGGGATTCTTTTCCCATCGCGGTTGTGGGCGTGGGCTCATCCCAACCGGCAAATGATTTGGCGGTGCATTCAATCGATGGTCCGGCCCGGGTTTTGATCGATACAGCCTATACATTCCAGGTTACAATCCAGGCTAAAGGGTTCAACAATCAAACCATCCATATTGCTGTTATGCAGGATGATGAACCGGCGGGCCGGCAAGCATACCACATCACCAAGCCGGATGAGCGATTCACACTCCCATTCACTTTGACTGCCGGGAGTTTGGGTATCCATACACTTTCGATTATCGCCGAGAACATGCCCGGCGAATCCAACACCGCTAACAATACACGCAGCGCAATCGTTGAAGTTGTCTCCGAGCCGCAGTTGAAAGTCTTATACTACTCTAAAGTCGCCAATTTCGATGTCGGCAAAATACGCCAAGCATTGGCCCATGATAAAAAGATTGATATGGATTTTCGCTTGGATGCGATATTGGCACAGAAAAAAAGCCGTCCCCGAAATAGTTATCAATGGAATGAAGCACCCGAGGAACGAAACGATTCGAGACTTTCTCAAGACGGCTCGGAGTTTCTCGATTATGACGTAATTATTTTCGGACTGTATACGCTTCAAGAACTATCACGGGCTCAGATCGATAGTCTTTATAATTTCGTATCTGACCGGGGCGGCGGTTTGATTATCTACGCGAATGATCGAATAGACGATAAGGTCCTTTTTGACAGGAATTTGCAGGCGCTACTGCCTTTCGACATGTTTATGACGCCAAGCGAAAATCCGATGCAGCCGGAAGCCCCCCCCTCATTGACTCCGGAAGGATTTCGAACGGGTATCCTGCAGGAGAATGATTTAACCGCACCATATGCGGTATCATCAGCCTATTTCGATATCATATCCCAGAAGCCTGCTGCAACAACATTGTTGCGCACTCAAATGATTCCCTTGGTGCTAATTCACCAAGTTGGACGGGGCAATGTCTGTTTGCTCAACATGCGCAATACTTATCGCTGGTATAGGGAAGATTTGGACGGTGGCCTGCTCCGAAAGTTCTTTTCAGGTTTAACCGCCTATATCGGGAAAATCCCGAAGAAAGACGCGGGACTCGATATTTTTGCGGAACGCGATGAAGCTGATCCAAGTTCGGTTCAAGTTAACGCCTTCGTATACGACACACGGTTCCAACCGGTTTCAGGGGCAACAGTTCTTATTGAAGCGGGGAATGACGTGATTCGGTTGGATGAAACCGGAAATGGAAAGTACATAGCGGCGATTCAGGCTTTCGACCAGGAAGCGTTGCTTTTGCATGCCGAAGCAGAACGAAATGGTGAGTTTTTAGGGGAAAAGACACGCTCTTTTTATCTTCCACTGCTGCAAACCGAAATGGAGCATGTCGAAAAGGACCCGGTATTTCTTGAGAAATTGGCTAAAAAGACAGAAGCAGCCTATTTTGAACTTGGCGACATCAATCTGGAAACCTGGGAGATGTTTCCCGCAACGCGCGAGGTAATGCAGGCTAATAATACAACCAGCATCTGGAGACGTTGGCCGTTATTTGGGGGCTTATGCATCGCCCTAACTCTGATTTGGTTCACCCGCCGGGCTGTTGGATTGGTGTAATTCGATATGAAGCGCACAGATATCAAATCGTTTCTTTTGCCGCTAAGTCTGGCAATCGTCGTAAGTTTGATTACGAGCAAAGGGCGGTGTCAAAGCATCCAATCCGGTTTTTATGCGATCATCGCAGGCGGGATTCATAAGGATTATGAAATTCGGCATGAACAACACCAACTCCTGGAGCGTCTTAAAACAACTCTGCTTCGGGATTTTGGAATTCAAGGCGGCAGCCTCCAGATTTTTTCCGAGCCGGTAACGGGTGATATCCAAGTAAACGGTACGGCCACAGCGGAGAATTTAAAAACCGCATTTATGCACGTGGCAAAGCGTATCCAACCCGAAGACCGATTTCTCTTTTATTACATGGGGCAAGCCAACGCCATCCAAGAAGACCTGCGCATCAATCTTCCCGGTCAGGATATCACTCATTCGGAGTTGGCAGCTCATTTGGGTGAAATTCACGCAGCGACTTCTGTTATCATTATGGACTGCCCCAACGCCGGTTTAGCCATCGAACAACTTACCGGTCCGAACCGTATTGTTATTGCTTCATGCCGTAGCGACCAACCCTATAGCACACATTTTTCGAAATATTTTATTCCGGCATTGGACAATCCAAACAGCGATCTCAACAAAGACCAAAGGATATCACTCTTAGAAGTATTTCAATCCGCAGCAATGAGTATTGACGAACTTTACCGCAAAGAAGATTACATGCGGACGGAGAATGCATTGCTGGAAGATAATGGCGACGGTATCCCCAGTCAGCACCCCTGGCTGTACAAGGAAGAAGAAGTCGATGGCGAACGCGCGGCCCGGGCGCTGTTACGCGCTTTTTAGCCAACAGCCGGCATCCTGTTCATGCCACGGGGAAAGGAATCATTAAATGGATCGCCGTGATTTTTTAAGAAAAAGCCTGCCTGCCACGGCTGCACTTACAGGAGCCGGTCCACTCATTATTCCGCAAATCTCCGTGGCCCAAGACTTGCTTGAAGCGGACTTAAACAAATACGATTTTTTATTACCGACTGTGAAATTCCACAGTCACGATACCCGCGATGACCGTTGGAATTATTATCCGGGCGCATTACGAAACCTGCTTCTCGAATTGTCAGCGGTGATCCGCTGCAAAATTAAAGAACCTCAAGGCTGTCACAACAACACTCCACGCTGGGGTCATGAGGGTCATTTTAATGTGGTTGTGACTCTCGATACTATCGAGCAAGTCGAAAAATTTCCGTTTCTGTTCATGAATGGAGAAGGCACATACGATCTGGACAAAACGCAACGGGCCGTATTGAAACAATATCTTCTTCAGGGTGGATTTATCCTGATGGACGATTGTATCAAAGGAAATACCGGAGACTTTTTCTATCAAAGTTCCTACAAGATATTAAATGAAATTTTCGGAGAAGGCGCGGTCAAACGAATTCCCAACCAGCACGAAGTGTATAACAACGTCTACGATCTACGAAAGACCGGACTTCCGCTGGCTATCGGTCATGGAAAAAACCATGGTGGCCAGGGGGTGTGGATTGGAGACCGTCTGGCCGTATTCTTAAGTTCAACGGATATTCATTGCGGTTGGCAACACCGGGGACCGGGGTATACTGAATCTATACAACTGGGAATTAATCTGATTGTCTATGCATTGACACACTGAAAGTTATTTCAAAACACATTTCCGGAAAACAACAACGCCGCGGTGGACAGAGAGAAAATACAATTGCCTCGCACCTTCAGCGCTTGGTGTGGATGTTTGAGGGAGCTGGCGGATATAGAGATACAAATGTAATAGTTGGGGTGGGTGCTAGCACCCACCGATTTATTTAAACAAGGATTTCTCAATGGTGGGTGAAATCACCCACCCTACATAGATACAATTGTATGTATAGCATACAGCGGCGTGACCGCCGTGGATCCCGCCGAGGCGGGACCTACCGGCCAACGATTTCGGTGTGTATTCATCAGATATTCCTGATCAGCACCCTGCAAAGCAAGTTGTTATTAAAAACAGTGTTTTGAAACCGCTTCTAAGCATATGCCGGAGTGGAGTCATTCCATACACACTTTAGAGAAGTTCCCAGCCTTTCCGATATTCTTTGGATACATACCGGTTTGCTTCCGGGCAATTCGTGAAACGCATATTGGGGCCATCCCACTGTAATTCCCGATGCGGGAAACGTAGCGAGATATCACCCATAACCACCCATTCGCTCAAAGGACCGGCATGGTCAAAGTTGGAGCCGGATAACGATCCGGTTTTGCAGGAGAGAATCCAATCATTCTTGTGCATTTGATCCGAATTTATCCCATCGCCCTCACGGTTTGGAATATGGGGCAGACGTGGGATTTGTTGCGGCGGCTTTTCGAAATCTTTAATGCGTTCACCATTGGCAAAAAGCCAGTTTTCAGGCGGTTCGCCTTTCATCGCGATGATTCCCGCATCACCGATAAAGATGGTTCCGTTTTCCTCGCTTAATATCTCAAGCCGGGGATCGTATCCTTTCGGTTGTTCCGGTTTCAGCAATCCGTCATACCAATACAGGGTTACCGGCTCAAAAGCGCCTCGTTTCGGAAAACGGTAGCGGATGATCGATTCTGTAGGATAAGTCTGATCGTTAACATCCTTTAGATAGATACATTCAACGGATATCGGATATTCAAGCCGCAATGCTTTCACAACCGGGCTAAGGCTGTGGCAAGCGATATCGCCTAAAGCTCCCGTACCGAAATCCCACCAACCGCGCCAACGAAACGGACAATAGCCCTTATTGTATGGACGATAGGGAGCCGTACCGAGCCAAAGATCCCAATCCAAATAATCAGGCACGGCCTGTTCAGGCAAAGGTCCCGGAATTCCTTGTGGCCACCATCCCGCGGGACGGTCAGTCCATGAATGAACTTCGAGGACTTGACCAATCATGCCGGACCATATCATTTCGCATACTTCGCGATGCTGATCTGTTGCGGCCCCCTGGTTGCCCATTTGCGTCGCCACACCATATCGATGGGCGGCCTCCCTCAAGGTGCGGACTTCAAAGACGGTATGTGCCAATGGCTTTTGTACGTAAACATGCTTGCCAAGTTCCATACAACGCAAAGCAGCCAAGGCGTGCATGTGATCGGGTGTGGAGATGGTTACTGCGTCAATCTCTTTACATTCATCCAACATTTTGCGGAAATCGCGATACTGCTTGGCTTTTGGATACCGTTCAAAAGCGCCGCCGCCGCTGTTCCAATCGACATCGCATAGCGCCACGATATTTTCGCCGCTGCATTGAGCCACATCACCGGAACCTTTGCCGCCAATACCGATACCAGCGATATTGAGTTTTTCATTGGGTGATTGGTATTGACTTTGGGCCAATGTCGTCTTGCGCGCGCGACCGGTTGAACACCCGGCCACCGCCATGGTTGCGGCCGCCCCCGCCAAAAACGATCTCCGGGATACATTCATCTTTGTCATTATCAAACCTCAAAACGCAGGATGTAGAGACAGATCAACAGCTATGACAAAAACAGTCACCGGCAATCATCGCACGGAATTCCACTAATCATAAAGAGGGGAAAGGGGAAATTATGACTTTTCTATAGATCGAAAAAGTCGCCGCGTTGGGGTATATGGATTTCCGATATTCCTTTGCCCCGCAGATTTTCGGCAAGTGCCTCGCTTTGCTCCGGCTCACCATGCACAAGGAAGAGCTTTTCCAACGTGTCTTTCGAGGCCAATCCAAATCTCTCAAGTCCGCTTTTGCCCGCGTGAGCACTAAATGCATTGATGATGCGGACTTCAGCTTCTAAGTCATGTTCAAGACCAAAGATGCGCACCTGGGGCTGACGCTCAACGATTTTGCGCCCCAATGTGTTCTTAGCCTGAAAACCGACGATCAGAATGATGTTGTCCGGGTTGCCAATGTTATTGCGTAGATGGTGCAAGATACGCCCGGCTTCACACATTCCCGAAGCGGAGATAATCACCATCGGGCCACTCTCATCATTTAAGGCCTGGGAGTCTTCTTTTGAACGGCATATTTCCAGTTCGGGAAAATCGAAGGGGTCTTCGCGGCTGTCAAATAAGGCTTGGATTTCTTCGTCATAACATTCCGGGTGGAGGCGAAAGATTTCGGTCACCTTGATGGTCATGGGGCTGTCGACATAGACAGGAATACGAGGAATGCGGTTGCCTTTTAGCAGCGTGTTAATGCTATAGAGGATTTCTTGGGCACGCTCTAAAGCAAACGAAGGGATAATCAGTTTGCTTTTGCGCTCGCAAACCGCATTGATAGCATCGGCCAGTTGATCATCAGCCATCTCGTAGGGATCGTGTTCACGATTACCATACGTGCTTTCCATGATCATGATATTGGCATTGTCGATGAGTGTCGGGTCATTCAAAATCGGCAGGCGCGGACGTCCGATATCACCACTGAAAACCAAGCGTTTTTTAGTTCCATTTTCGTTGATATCCAGAACCACAACGGCGGAACCAAGCACATGCCCGGCATCGTAAAATGTCAACGTAATATCATCAGTCAGCCGATAAGGACGCTCATAATTAATGGCAATAAATTGCCGTAAGGCCTGTTCAACATCTTCGTAATCATAAATCGGCGAGATGTATTCGGACTCCGATTTTGCAATCTTTTTATTGTAAAACTCGGCGTCTTTTTCTTGGATATGCGCACTATCCATAAGCATAACCGAGCATAAATCGCGTGTTGCCAAAGTGCAGACGACATCCCCATCATATTTTCGGCAAAGCAGAGGAACGTTGCCGCTATGGTCGATATGCGCATGTGAAAGGACCATCGCATCGATATTTTCCGGAGCGAACGGGAGATTCCGATTCAACTCATTCGACTCTTCACGTCTTCCCTGAAAGAACCCGCAATCCAGAAGGATCCGTTTGCCATTGACTTCAAGCAAATGCATTGAGCCGGTTACACCGCCAGCCGCCCCTAAAAAGTGAATGCGCATAGACCTTTATCCTTTCATTGTGCTTCGTGACACTCGATTCGACAAGAAAAAGCAACTCAGGTATGTCAATCATCCTAGAATAGCGCTTCGTGGGAATCAGGACCAGCGGCAAAAGTCCTATATAAACAGGTAGGACGGATCCTTTTTACAGGCACAGCGGATCGAAAGAACAGCCCTTTGCTCATGGCCAATCCATCCCGGGATGCCGCCGAATAATGCCGTTCGAGTTTCTTTTATAAATTCTTATAGGAAGAATTGTGTCGAGTTTTGGCAATTCATGTTCGGCGAGCATAACATATTCTGTCACTCCAAATTCGACGATTAAATCTCTATACTAAAAGTAGCTGCAACTCTTAAATATTGGCTTAAACAAATATGCCTTCCGGCCAACAAATGTTTCGGGGGACTTTAGAATTGAATAAGCGCCTGCCCATATCTTTAATCCTTGGCACATTACTGGGTTTATTTTCCGTAATTTCATTGGCGGACAATTCCGAACCAACTCACGAATATTTGGGGGAGCGGTTTGAGGAACTTGGCTGCAAAAGCACTCAGGATTGGGGCGCTTTGGGCATCAATACCGCCACACGACCTTTGGATGGACGTAAGGCAAGTCCAATACGAATCGGCGATAAAGAATACAAGTACGGTTTGGGACACCATGCCAACGGGGAGATTACGGTGCCTTTGCGGGGAGCCTACCTGCGATTTGAATGCGAAGCCGGTGTTTTTTGGCAGGGGGGAAGCAAAGGCAGTGTACGATTCAAGATTTTTGTGGATGACCAGAAAGTCTTTGAAAGCGAGACTCTGTCCGACAGCAACTCTCCAGTCCCGGTATCGATCCCGCTTGAAGGTGCAGAGGAATTACGTCTGGTAGCCGACAATAACGGCGACGGCATCATCTGCGATATGGCTGTGTGGGCAAATGCCCGCCTGTTGCGCGACCCGCTTCAGCCGCGCATGGATCATCCAGTTATCAGTTTCTGCGGCCGCCCGGCACCAAAACCGAGTTCATCAGTCTGTGGTTTTTCAATCATTGCGGAAGATAAAGGCCCGCAATTGGCTGTTATGAAACCGGCGGCCATGTTGGCCGCGGCGATTCGAGAAGAGGAATACCTTCGGATTTCTATTCCTGTCAGCAATATCCATAACGATTTGACTTTGGAGGCTAAGGCACGTTTGACGCATGGGTCTGCCGCTGAAATCCAGCTAAGCGATGGGACGCATACTGTCCAGCACGAAATTAAAGACAATACTCCGGTTGAACTGGCATTGACTGTTCCGCCCGTACCAACTGCTGAATTGGTCATCGATCTTCGTAGTACGAGCAATGAAGCGGGAATACGATTGTATGACATTTGTTTTAGGCAAGACGGCAAGTTATGCAATCTGCGATTCGACATTGAAGGCAATCAAACAGAGGAACTACCGCCGCCTGAGCTTCCGAACCTGAGGCCATCCATTGAGCGTGAGTTGCTTGAATGGGATTGGCGTATGCAGGATGGGATTGAAACGGAACGTGCTCCAAGTACATGGAAAGCGGCTATTGGAAAGCTCCTGGAGCGGGGCGACGCATTACTTGAAGACCTGAACACCGGCGGTATCGACTTGCGGTCTGAAGCCGCGCAATGGAATACTTTTAGAAGCAAATGGGAACAACTAAGCCAAGAACAGAATGCCGATGAAAACCAATGGGAAGACCTTTGGCGTAAAGTGCATGAACTGCGCCGGGACATCGTATTCAAGAATCCTTTGGCCAACACAGGACCTTTGTTGTTTACAAAACAGGTCCCGCCGATTTTCAGCCATCAATTAACGCAATACTACGGACGTTGCGCCCGCCCCGGGGGCGGACTGTATGTTTTAAAAAATCCCGGCCGGTCAATGACCTGTGAACGATTGGCTCCTGAAGGCTTGCCACTCGGGAGTTACCAGCAACCGGATATCTCATTCGATGGGAAACGTATTCTCTTTGCCTATTGCAATACGGGCTCAGAGCCAAAGGATTGGCGTACGAATTTCAGCCAAACATTTCAAATCTATGAAATGGACGCCGATGGTTCCGGCATTCGCCGGTTAACTAATGACACATTCGATAATTTTTCTCCGCGCTATTTGCCCAATGGCGATATGATCTTTATTTCAACACGACGCCAAGGCTTCCATCGGTGCGGACGCGGTCCCTGCCCTGTTTATACGTTGACCACAGCCAAAGGGGATGGTTCAGAACCGCAGACAATTTCTTTTCACGAAACACACGAATGGGATCCGGCGGTATTGCATGACGGCAGGATTGTGTACACGCGGTGGGATTACGTGGACCGTCATGCGGTCCATTATCAACAGTTATGGTCGGTGCGGCCTGACGGCAGCGATGTACGTATTTTCTACGGCAACAATACATTCAATCCGGTGGGTGTATGGGAAGCGCGTTCCGTGCCCGGCTCCCAACGTGTGATGGCTACGGCCGCCGCGCATCACGCCATGACAGCCGGTTCCATTATTCTTTTGGATGTCGCCAAAGGTGTCGATGGCTTGGAGCCCATTGAGCGGCTTACTCAGGACGCACTTTTCCCGGAAAGCGAAGCGCCAGTCATCCAATGGCATGCACCTGTGGGAGTGACATCACCGCTGCCTGTACCGGTCGAACAAAAACGTTGGCCAGGGCATTGTTACCGTAGTCCTTATGCGCTTTCAGAAACTTATTTTCTTGCGGCTTATAGTTACGAGTCATTGATTGGTGAACCCAACGCCAATCCGGCCAATATATTCGGCATTTATATGATGGATCGTTTCGGCAATAAGGAATTGCTGTACCGTGATCTGAATATCGCCAGCCTCTGGCCCATGCCGCTCCAGTCACATACGCGTCCACCGGCAATTGCATCGACATTGCCAAAGGATGCGGAAAACAGAGGAACTTTCTTCGTGAAAAACGTTTACGAAGGCTGGCCTCCTTTGCCCCAAGGTCCGGACGATAAAATTATACATCTACGCATTATTCAAGTTTTGCCCAAATCCACACCGAACATCAACGATCCATCTGTGGGGCTTGCGAACGCCTCCCCAGGCCGTCAGGTGTTGGGTACGGTTCCGGTGGCAGATGACGGCTCAGCCTATTTTTACGCGCCCGCCAAACTGCCGCTTGCATTTCAGGCTTTGGATAAGCATGGCCGCGCCATTCAAGGTATGCGCAGCATTACCTATTTGCAGCCAGGCGAGAATGTCTCATGTGAAGGCTGTCACGAACATCGTACACAGGCCCCTGTGCCCCAAGCAGCGGCGAAAGCACTTTTGCGGAGTCCATCAACAATCAAACGCGGGCCTGACGGCTCCAAGCCTTTCAGTTATCCGATTTTGGTGCAGCCGGTGCTTGAGCGTCATTGCGTGAGCTGCCACAGCGGGGAGAACGCTCCCAAAGATGTTCGATTGACGGGGGAGCCGGAAGGGCATTACACGGTCTCATATAACACTCTCGTTTCTCGTGTTCCCTTTTCTGCATGGGGCAATGGCGGAAATAATTTTCAGGCCGTCAACAGCGAGCCTCTTAGCACACCGGATTATTTTGGTGCGCGGGGCAGCAAGGTCATGGACATGCTTTTGGCGGATCATAAAAACGTCGAACTCACAGCAGAAGAAATTGAGCGTCTTGTCACCTGGATGGACAATAATGCACTCTTTTACGGGACATTCGACAAGGAAGACCAAGCACGGCAACAGCGTGGCGAGCGAATCGCCGGACCGGCGTTGGAATAAATCCGGAACTTTAAAAAATCGCTTGACAATTCCCCCAAGATTCTTGAGCATTGTTTTGCAGAAAATCTTGTTTCAGAGGCATCGAGACTATGAATGGGAAAAATATCAAGCGGCGTGAGTTCATCCATACGGCGGCAGCCGGAACGGCAGGCATCAGTTTTGCCAGTACGAATCTCTTGGCATCGACATCGTTAGCCGCATCAGAAAAGCCGGCATTACTGGGCGGGCCCAAACTGCGCGATAAATCTTTTCCATCCTGGCCTGTAGTTGAAGAGAATGACGAACAAGCCTGGATGGAAGTTCTGAAAGCGAAACGTTGGTGCCGTCTGGGCGCAACCTATGCCGAAGCCTTTGAAGAAGAATTTGCCAAACGTGCGGGTGCAAAGGAATGTCTTTTGACGGCAAACGGCACAAGTGCTTTGTTGACAGCATTAAACGGCCTGGGGATTGGCCCCGGGGATGAAGTCTTGGTGCCTCCTTATACCTTTGTGGCCACGATTAATGTGGTTCTATTGCAGTTTGCCATGCCGGTTTTTGTAGATATCGATCCGGAATCGTTTTTGATGGATCCAAAGAAGATCGAAGCGGCGATAACCGAGAAAACACGCTGCATTATTCCCGTGCATTTGTCCGGATCGGTAGCGGATATGGACTCGATCTTGAAGATTGCCGAGAAACATAATCTTCCGGTAATCGAAGACTCCTGCCAGGCCCATATGGCGGAATGGCACGGCAAGAAAGCCGGGACTTTGGGCAAAGCAGGATGCTTTAGTTTTCAGGCATCCAAAAACTTATGCAGCGGCGAAGGTGGCGCGGTGCTAACCAACGACAGCGATTTGATGGACCGCTGCTATCAATTCCACAGTAACGGGATGCAGCGCAAAGACCGAAAACTCGGCCCGGGTTATCACGCAAACGGCGCCAATCTGCGTATGACGGAATTCCAAGCCGCGCTTTTGCTGTCTCAGGTAACGCGTTTTGAAGAGCAAAGCAAAACCCGCGAAGCTAACGCCAATTACCTAACCAAACGTTTGAATGAAATCGACGGCATCGAACCAGCGAAGGTTTATGAGGGATGCACACGGCATGCCTATCACCTGTATATGCTACGCTACAAAAAGGATGCTTTTGCCGGGCTTCCCCGCGGAACATTTCTCAAAGCGCTTCGAGAGGAAGGGATTCCATGTTCCGGAGGCTATGGCGGAGTTAACGGCACAAGCCCGCTAAATCTGGAACCGTTTATTGAGAACACGCTCAACTCACGGTGTTGCAAGGCGATCTATGGTGAAAAGCGTCTCAAAGATTATTTCGATAAAAACCGGTGTCCGGAAACAGATCAACTCTGTCGTGAGGCTATCTGGTTTTTCCAATCCATGTTCCTGGGTGAGCAAGAGGATATGGATAACATTGCCGACGCGATCCTCAAGATCAAAGCGCACGCTTCCGAATTGGCAAAGGTGTAAGTCAAAATCGCTTTATCACATCTGTGACAACGGAAGAATCGGATTGATTAATTCCGGCATACACGTTCGGTAAGGTTTTTCACTTCACCGACAATCAACGGCTCGACTTCAGGTTTCCAGGGACCATGGAGACCGTAGAAGATCATGGAATATTCGGCTTCGTAGCCGCCCTCAAAGAGGATACGGATTGTCGGAATGTATGCAGGGACATCATTGGCATAGGCCACAACCCAGGTATTGTCATTGCCATATTGATGCTTAAACAAAAGTGAATAATCAGCGACAACCTCGCCGCCAAGGGCAAGAATCAGAAAATCATCGCCAATTTGCCACGCTTGCAACGGGTAAGGATGCAGTTCGGGAATTTTGCCCTCCCGTTCCAGGATATCCATTAGTTCTTGGGCGCGGCTACGAATAAAACGATCTTTGCTTTTTAGCTGTTCCTGAAGTTCTGCTTTGGCAGGGGCCGGAGTGAGTGGAAGATCGATAACCGAATAAGCGGAACGGATTGAGCCACGAACAGGCTGCATGGGACAATCCAAAACCTGTTCAACCGCATCGGCCAACTCACGGCCATGCTGCTTGGCATATTCTAATCCCGTACGCGGACTGGGATTGGCATCCGCACCACATCCGGAAAAGAAGAGGGCGACACTTCCCGGGTTTTGTTCCTCTAAATACTCCTGTGCATATCCGGCGTAATCCCCACAGATATGATAAAAATCCAACGTTGTATTATGACATGCATAGCCAAAAAGGATGGCTATCGTTTCGCCATCTGCGTTGGCGACTTTTAATACGGGGACATCGCGATCCACAGTGCCGATGGGATTATCACGCATGCTAACACGATCCGGTTTAAACAGCCGCCGGTTCATGGCAAATCCCGCCGTGCCATTGCCACGTTCCAGCGAGGTCGGTTCGAGCCGAGCCATGGCTTGCATGACGACGGCAACCATCTTGTCTTCGAGCGATTGTGCATAGTCACGAATTTTTTGCCATTCGGCATCCGGCAAATCGAACATGGTTTTCAGATTTTCACCGACAATAGGCCCGGTATGCGTATGCGAGGCTGTCAATAATATTGCAGAACGCGGCAGTCCCGTTTTTTCAGAAACGCGCGCGGCGACACGATCACTCAATTCAGCCGTTAATCCGATGACATCCGTAGTAACAAATACGGAACGGTTCCCTTGCGCATCCTCGAAAGCGAGGGCTTTTGTAAATAAGTCTTGTATTACGCCTTGGGAAGGCTTATCGCGGGAGCCGTATCCCGACATCCAGATGCTTGTCTCCGGTGTAATTTTGATGGATGCCACCCCGGCCCGAAATTCAACATTGGCCTTGGTTGCTTCAGATTCATTACGATCGTGTGAAATACACGAAAGAAAAAGCAAACCGAAAATAGTCAAAGTAATCGAGAGCCGTAGCCACATCATTCGACCTCCCAAATTGCCCGGTTAATCCGGTTCGGAATCGGGTATCTAGGTACCTATACAATCGGTTTGTTATGATAACACATCAAGGAGGTCAAAATGCCAATTCAGCCTTTTTTTAATTCCAACGACTTCAATTGACATCCTCGTAGCGCAGGAAGATGATTATTCCATAAGGAAACTATGGCATGGCACGGAAAGACATCGGTTTTACTTTAATCGAGTTACTCATTGTTGTGGCAATTATCGGTATCCTGGCGGCAATAGCCATTCCCAATTTTATGGGCGCAAAAATTCGCGCAAAGTTGGCACATTCCCTCTCCGAACTCCGGGCCTACAAACAAATCCACCAGCTTTATATGACTGACCAAGGCGACCTGCCGGGTCATTTTGACGGTTCAGATGAGCATTGCCCCTACATTAATTTGGGTTATCTCAGCACAAAACTCACCGATCCTTTTATGCAGGGCAACGAAACTTTGCCGTACTGGCAAAATCACCAGGGCATGTACCACAGCACACCGATTTCAGACGATTGGGAGCCAGGCGTCTTGGCAGCAAATCCTGTCTTTTATTATCAATGGGTCAACCAGGGCAAACCCTATGTGATTTATGGAGAAGGCCCGGCTTGTGCACGGGAACTTTGCGGGGCCTGGCAAGCCTATGCACCCAGCAACGGTCTTATCAGTGTCGGTAATGTCCTGGCCACGAGCATAAGAGGCAAAGGAAAACCAAGAAGCAGTCTTCCTAAGCGGACATGCAATTGATACGGCTTCCAGGATATCTCCCGTTAATCGACATTATGAATTCCCAGGTATGTAGAGCCTGTAGAGCATAATTATCAATCCGAACTTTCCACTTTGCATAATGCAGAAGAAGTTTTATGAATTGGTGTCCGAAATAGTTGGAGAGATTCATTGAATACGACAATCCAATCCCTCATCCCCCTACTGCTTGTTGCCGGTTTGTGCATCCCATTCGGAATAGCGGCAACTCCCGCTGACTTGGGAGCACCAATAGCACTTGGAACTGAAGAAGGTATCGGCCCGATTGCATTGCCGGTTTTGCGAAACATCCCGCAAGGGACGGCCAATGTTTATGGCTCAGAGAGGCCGGACCTCTTTGTATACGGAGATGCAGGCCCCCATACAGGGCTTTATCTATTTCCATGGTACCGCGATGACTCCGATGGATTTCCGGTATTTGGAAGTCCTCAAAAAATTGAAGCACCCGAACGCGGAAATATTCGTGTTCATCAATTCGGCAATGGGAAGATTTACGGAGTTTGGCTCAAAGACAAAGCCTTATTCTATGCCGAATTTGATCGAGATACTCTTTCCTTTTTGGATGCCCAAAGTATCAGCCTCCCCGGATTGCCGGAGAATATTGGGAATTCGGTAACGATATTTGAAACCGGAACAAGTTCTGAGGTTGTTTTTGATGTATCGGATGGGGCTTCGTATATCACCAGCAAGATCAAGCCACGTGAAGAAGGCTATTACCCCTTCGATAGCGCGGGGAGTTGGCACGGGGATATTCCCTACCGGCATTTATGGGCGGCACCGCTCTCCGGAGTTATAGGAAATAACAATCCAAGCGACATAACCGCCGGTAAACCGCATCAAGTATCATCGAAGAAAAACGACATCTTGTTTAATACTTATCAGCTGACGCCTGTCCAATTCAGACCGGGGAAATCCAAAGACCTGATTGCCGGTTCACGATTCGGAAATATGTATTATTACGAAAATCTTTCACAAGACGGATTACAGCTTGCACCGAAACGAGCGATTGCGGGTCGAGACGGGAATGCCTTAAGACATCCCACTATCAGTCCCGGTCCTGTTGCTTATCCTAACCTTAAAAACGGTTTATCCGATTTGATTGCGGGCAATGAAGGCGCGCTTTATTACTACCGTTTCAGCGGTGATTTTACAAAGGAAGGTGTTCCGGTTTTTGATAATCCAGTATGCGTAAAACAAACCCATGCCGATCTGTACACAGGAACATTGCCGGTACTCAATGTCGTAGATTGGGATGGTGACAATGTTCTGGATCTTGTAGCGGGCAACTCCGAAGGATTTATCAACTTTTTTAAAAATACAGGTTCTAATGCAGAGCCATCCTTTATGGATGGAACACGCCTTCAAGCAGCCGGTAGAGACATCTGTATTCAGGCCGGTTATGGCGGAAGTATTCAGGGGCCGCTTGAGGCGCGATGGGGATATGTTTGCCCGACAGCCATCGATTGGGACCACGACGGCGATCTCGACATTGTACAAAGTGATGTAACCGGCAATTACTCAGTATTCATCAATAGCGGAACGAAACAGAAGCCATTACTCGACAAAAACCAGCCTATTTATTGCGATGGTTTGCATCTTCATGGAATGTGGCGTGTCCAACCGGCCGTTGGAGACATGGATAACCATATGGCCATGATTATGGTCGATGGAGAAGACAGATTTCATCTTTATTGGCGTATTGATGACACCAACGTGGAGGATGGGGGGCAACTCCAACTCGAAGACGGGTCGCCGATTACGGGCAGTTATCAACCGGGCGGGGGCACAGGCCGCTGCAAATTGCATCTGACGGATTGGGATGAGGACGGCAAGATGGATCTTTTGATCGGGACATCGCGCTCTAATGGAATCCCAAACCGCAAGACCGGCTATCCACGGCCGGCCTTGGGTGAACGTCCATTGGTCGTTGTCCTGTTTATGAAAAACGTGGGCAGCAACTCAAAACCGTTATTCCGGCATCCGGCGCCATTGCGATACAACGGCGCATTGGTTCAACCCGGCGGAGCCCATGCATGCACAGCGGCAGCGGCCCATTTGGGCAAGGGTGGAAAATTAAATTTGATTTGCGGAAACGAGACCGGACGTATCTTTATTTGTGAACGGGATAAGATTACGTGGGAGTGATGTCAGGGCCCGTGACCAGGCAGGACATGCTGCCTAACGGCTCACGCCGGGGGAGCCCCGTGGCAAATTGCCTACCGGCCCACGATTTCGGGGTGTATTCAATTGATTTTCCCGGTCAGCACCCTGCGCGCCGCCGTTGGTGGCGAGAAAGTAGAGAGTGGAGAGGAGAAAGGTGATTTGCCTCGCACTTTCAGCGCTTAGGATTTTAGGGGGACCATAACCCAGGGCGACGTTCGTCCGTCTACGACATCCAAACTCTGCCCGGGGCTATTACATTGCGCACCTACGGTGCTTGGTGTGTTCGTATGATGGAGTTTGGGGATAGAGACAAGGTTTTCAAATTGTTGTTTTATTTCTGCGGCCCTTACAGGGCCGGAAGTTTTGGGGTTTGTGACCCAGGGCTGCGCTACGCTTGCCCTGGGCTTCAGGCTTGTGTCCTTTCAGGGCACGGTTTTGTTATTTAAGAAAGTTGGTGGATGGGGAGATACATATGTACGTATGGCAACCAGCGGCTCGTCAGGAGATTCGCCCTCCCGCGGCGTGACCGCCGTGGACCCGACGCCTAACGGCACACGATTTCGAGGTGTATTTATTAGATATTCCTGATCAGCACCCTGCAAAGCAGAGTGTCGATAGTCGATTCGGCTTGTAGGGAAGTTGCCCTTGGTTCGCAAGATAGCCGCTTCCTTACCCATTTATTAAATTATGTTTTGGAAACACTTCTAGTGCTTTTTCGTGTTCCACTCCCGGATCATTTTCCCTACAGATTGTAGTGTCTTAACATCAATATCGCGGAGTTTTCCCTCATAATTGGGAGCGACATCCAATGAGAAGATGTTGCCGTGCTGAACGGCGCCCGTGTAATCTTCAAAAATCTTTTCAGCAGGGAGGCACAAGGCATCATGCTTCGGCAGTGAATAGAACCATTGCGCTCCGCCATCATGCTCAGGAAGGATAGGATACGTAAATTCGGCTACCAAGTAGCCTTTATAGGACTGTTCTCCTTCTTTGTTATATTTGGTAGCCGCGGTATCGCCAATCGGTCCGGGCTGGCCTCTTTCGCGCAGTGCCAAACGCCCCGCCGGATCGCCATGATTGAAACCGACAAAACAATCAGGCTGAAATTGGCGAACCCATTTTGCGGTTTCTTCATGATTAAGGCCGCCATCATTAGTGGCATGATCCATCCAAAAGAATTCAATAGGACCGTACTGTGTGCAGAGTTCTTTGAGCTGGGCCTTTTTGACCTCGGGATTGGGGCCGGAACGCGTTCCTTCTTTGCCGGGCCAACTCCAGTCGCCTTCCGAGAAGTAAAGCGCGAGTTTAATTCCATACTTATCGCAAGAACGGCGCAACTTGGCCAAGACATCAATTCCCAAGGAGCTGTTGGTGACTTTCAAATCCGTTGTTTTTGTATCCCACAAACAGAAACCATCATGATGTTTGCTCAAAAACAGGATGTAATTCATCCCGGCATCTTTGGCCGTTTGGCACCATTGATCGGTATCGCATCCGGTAGCCTTAAAGAAGGCCGGATCGTTGACATCTTGGGTCCATTCTTGGCCGGAGAATGTGCTAAATGACCAACAGATAAACATGCCAAAACGGAGATCGGCGATTTCCTTCGCCCGCAGGTTGGAGTCTTTTGCCATTTTTGCTTTCCCCAGTTCTTCCCCTACGCATAAGTTTCCTGCACATAATGCAATAACGCATAGAATGCCAATAGTCCTGTTTTGATACGATAGGAGCATGATTTCATCCCCCTTTGGGCGCATTTTAACAAATCAATACAATCACTCACCACGGTTTCGATAGCAAGCGCGGCATTTCCGAATGGCATCCATTTTCGCTTGGTCAGCTGAACCAGGAACGTGTTCGATTTACTTTTTCCAGAGTGGAACTTACGATTTTGACATCCTCGGCAATTTCAAAATCGAACATTCCCGCCAGAACATGATCGGCGCCGTTATCGAAAGCATATTGGAACGCCTCAGCAGGCGGGATTGCACCGGCGGCCATCACCTTAAAAGCAATCCATGGTTTTTCGACACCCTTCATAAATTGAATCACTTCATCGGGATTGCCACACCAATAACCGGGAATTTCGCTATAAGGATTTTTGATTTCTTCTGCTTTGGGGCCGGTGGGATAGTTATGGTGGTGCAACGTTTTAATATAGAAATCGGCTTCAACACCCTGTTTTTCACATTCCACGATCGCTTTAAGATCATGCGCGCCAACACCCGAAGGTACTCCACATTCTTTGGCGATTTCGACGGCTTTGGCCATTAAGTCAATTCGCTGTGTTGCGGCCAGGTGATCTGAGCGGACACCCCATAGGTAAATGGCATCTGTGCCCATTTCGACGATTTCATGGACCTGTTTCCGGTACGCTTCCATGGAATCATTTATTTCGGCTGTTGGACATATAATCCACTGCATTTCGCCGCCTTTTTCGTAGCGGTATTTCTGCAGGAAATCCATCACGCCATCGGCCGTATGAATGACAAGGGTGTTGACACCGTGGCTTTCGGCAACAGCCATGGTCTCCAATATTTTTTCTTGTGTATTGTAGTGGCCCGCCAGTTTATAAACGTATTTTAGATCACGGCTGTGGGTAAAATGGGTCAGAAGATTTCCCCCCAAGAGCATCCGGCTTACTTCCATATCCCCGATCTTGCCCATAGGTAATGCCCCCGCCGCTTTCGGTACTGGAGCAGCAGCGGATGAGCCCTGGGCAGAAGCATCATTCTGTGCGGCCTGAAGCGTCAGCGCACCGGCGGCTGTGGAAGTCAACAGTGAATCTCTCATGAAGGATCTTCGGTTCAGTTTAGAAGACATAATTTATTCCCTTTCTTCCCCCCTCTTGGCAATCATCATATGACCAATGGCCGATAAGCCATTATACACCATAATGGCTACAACATGGCGAGCCAGGTGTCAAGCATTTTTTTGCTAAATCGAGAGAAATCAATCGCATCCGTCAGCGATCCGGCCGGTTGTTTGTGCATGAAAGGGCGTGATTGCTCAAATCCGCCGGTTTCTCTGCCACTGAAAGACGCCGGAAATTGCGGCCCCGGCCAACGGCACGCCCGCAGCGACAACAAGGGCGGGAATATAGGTCCCGGTCCAATCAAAGATCCATCCGCCGGCTCCCGGTCCAGTGATGCCGGATAGCGCGCAACCCAAAAATACCAGAGGATAGATATGCCCGAATCTGGCGCTGCCATAAGCCCGGGTTACAGCGGCGGCATAGACGACAAAGCAAGCTCCAAATCCGGCCCCGGCCAGAACGGTTCCTGCCAAATATCCCCAGTTCCCCAGCCCACCGGCACACATAAAAATGGCGGCAAAAGACATCAACAGCAACGAAATCGGTATGGTCCACTCATCGACACGATCAAAAAACCAGCCCCAGAAAATCCGGCTGCCGGCATTCCCGACTGCAAAAAGGCTGATTGCCCATGTGGCGACAACATCGCCGCATCCAAACGATAAGCCAATGGGCTTCAGGTTGCCAACAATGAGCAAGCCGCTAAATGTTCCCGAGAAAATACCTCCCAAAAGAATTTTAAGGCGTGTATCGAAAACTGTCTGAGAATCATCTTGGGAAGAAATCACCTTTGGAGCAGAATCCTCAGGTTCGATTAAAAACATGGATGCAAAAATGATAATCGCACCGTAGCCGATCCCCACCCATCGGAAGATATCGAGGACATCCCATCCCTTCGAAAAAAAGAAGCCGGCCAACTGCGAAAGAAGGATGGCCCCGCCCCCGAAACCGGCAACGGTTACTCCGGTGACCAATCCCTGGCGGTGCGGAAACCAGCGTACGCTGACCGCAATCGGGCTTACATAGCCGAAACCGATTGCAGTTCCCCCCAATATACCAAATCCGAACAAAAGCAGCGCCATGCCTCCATTTGAGATTGATGCGAGTCCATAGCCGACAATGAAGAAAAGACCACCTGCAGCGGTTACCGGCCTTGGCCCGAAACGATTTAACAATCGTCCCGAAACCGTCATAGACAAAGGAAACGCTGTATAGCACACCCCGAAGATCAATTGCGCTTGGCCCATGCCAAGGCCATAGACATCATGCAAAGCCGGGGAAAAAGCACTCCATGCGTAGATTCCCCCCAAGCAAATCTGAATCACAACTGATGAAAATAAAACGGCAAAACCATTTCTGAAAACTCTCATAGGCAGACAATCCGAGAAAGATTTCAAACGAGCATACTGTCAACACGAGAGATTAAAGGATTAAAAACGATCATCGCCGCCAGTTAACCATTCCAAGGAGAATCGGGCAAAACGAATTGACTCATACGCATCATCTTCACCCGCCTCATACAGCAATCCAATCGAACCATCATCAAGAACTGTGAGGCAGGAATAGGCTGAAGGCCCTTCATGGATACACCGCTCAACCGGCCATGATTTACCCTCATCGCAGCTAAGCCGTACGGTCATTTTCCGCCGGTCACCTTGCTTTTCACTGGCCGGATTTGCAAAAAGGATACGATTCTTTTTGCCACCATCAGCAACCGATGTATAGCGAATCAGGCTGGCCTGGCAAACCGGCTCAGGAAGTTGTGGATCGTGACGAAAACCACTCCACGTTCGGCCTCCATCTTTCGATTCGGCGAGGGCCCGGCATCCTTTCTCATGATTGCTGCGCATATTGATCAACACAGTCCCATCGGCCAATTCAACAAATTGGTTTTCATTTGTGAGACGGCCACAAACCTCCGAGGGGCTCCATGTCTCTCCACCATCATCGCTTAGCATGAGACGGGAAGTTTTTTCTTTGTTTTCATCGAACACGCTACATCCAAAAAGCAAGCGTCCGGATCGCAGTTGGATACCAATACCGGGTGAGGTCCACATCGCATTCCATTCCGGGCGTTTCACTTGCTTGGTGATATTTCTGGGGTTGGACCAGGTAAGGCCATTATCATCGCTGCTGAGACAAAGCACCTGCAAGGTTTCCTTGCCAAGCCCGGGGACCGATTGCTTCCAGCCGATCCCATCCCCATAGGTCAAAAAAAGCCAAATTCGGTTTTTTTGACGATCCATTAACAAACAGGGATCTCCCGCCCCCTCATCCTCCGGATAATCAACGATGGTCTTTACAGGGCTCCAAGTCTTACCACGGTCTGTGCTTCGACGGATAACGGAGTCGATATTATTGGGAAGGTCATCGCAATCTTCGATTCTGGCATCACAAACCGCAACTAGGATTCCTTGATTCGTAGTCACAATAGCCGGAATGCGATAACAAGCGGCTTTGCCATCACCGGCCACAAAGAGGTTTTGCCATTCAAAACCAGCTTGCTCATATCCAATTGATTCAAAAGTCTGCGCATGGCATTCGGGAATTGGCCGGAATATGCCGCTGCAGGTGATCAATAGGATTGAATTCACAAATACGGAAAATATCCCTCGTTGCATCGCTGAACCTGCCTTATACTAGTGAGTCAAGATATTTTTACGGGGTGCGATTATGAAATCACCAGATTCAAGAATACACGGTTTTACTCTAATTGAGCTGCTTATTGTTGTCGCAATCATCGGTATTCTGGCTGCAATCGCGGTACCCAATTTCTTAAATGCACAGATGCGGGCAAAGGTTTCACGTGCCCAAGCCGACCATCGAGCCTTGTCCACCGCTGAGCAGATGTACCGCATGGATCAGAATTCTTTTCACAGACACCGGCATTCCGAGTATCAGCATGTACCCCTCACGACACCGATTGCCTACTTGAATTTCTGGCCAATCGACCTCTTCCAGGAAAACCTGACCGAGCAAGCCAAGTCAATGGTTGCCTATGGAAAATATACGATCCACTGGGAACCGATTATGGGTTTCGACTCATCACGGGCCGCGGGTTACTACGAAAAATATTCAGGCATGGTCGGGTGGAATGTCAGCGCAGGCCCAGGCCCAATAGGCGGTGGTATCAACGAAGATCTTTCGACCAAAATGTACGATGCAACCAACGGCCTGGTCAGTAACGGTTATATTTTTAGTTTTGTGCCGGGAAACGCAAAATCCGACTACGCAAGAGCGTATTGGGCGGGCTAGTAATACATCAAGGCCGAATGGAATCGGAATAAGAATAGGACCGATTCCTTATTCAAAACGACCTGGTCTTTTGGTGCTATCCGCTTTCGAGAATCGTCAAAGAAAACAACATTAAATGAATTAAAAAGCCGCAAACCGATTACCGGTCTGCGGCTTTTATTTATATATGCCCCAAGTCTCTGCCGGGCTTGGCCCGGTTTAACAGCGTACTTCTGCAGGACTCTAAAATCTTTTCGACGTGATTCTAGAAGAACACGTCAAAGAGACCGATTTCACTCCAGAGATCCTGGTGGTCACCACCGCGTAGACGGACAGCGCGCCAGATATCTCCATCTGAAGTAAGACCATTGGACGGCTGATAGGCTGTTGCCTTGCGGTTGTTGTACCAATCGCCATGGTCGCCATCAGGCCCCGTGGCAAACATAAGCCAGTGGGATCCCGTGGTATTGGAGCAATCCCGGTCTTCATATCCATAGAAGAGCCCCCTTCCAAAAGGATCAACAGGGACTGAATTCATATAGGAAATGGGGGACGTCAACTGAGCCCAGATACAGCCGTTGAAGTGATTGTCCCCGATCGTCGATTTCACACCGGCAGCAACGGGCGTTAAGCCAAAACTGCCGCAAGGAATCAACAAAGAGCATTTTTCGGGGGGGCCACTGTCATTGCCATCAATGAGCCATAGGCCGATGTCACCTTTGCGGATATGCACTTGATCGTAAAGCATTTTCATATCGGCAAATGTGCGCGCCGCGTTGGCCCGAATACGTGCATTCAAGAAATTAGGAACGGCGATGGCAGCCAGAATTCCAATAATGGCAACAACAATTAGCAACTCAATCAGTGTAAATCCTCTTTCACAAACCTTCATCCTCCTAACCTTTCCCTTTCTCCAGCTCTCTCTCTGATGTCGCGCATGAGGCATGGCTCATGCAGACGTTCGGACTTTAATACATTTTTTTCAGGAATTCATGTAAACGGCGTGAGAAATTTTAGAGAAGTTCGATTATCCGGCCTAATTTAATAATTAAGGCAACTCGCGAATACGCAAATTCCTGAATTCTACGGGGGAGCCTTCCGATTCCAGGCAAAGATAGCCGGTCCCCGGATTGCAGGCTGTCCCCCCGGAGACTTCCTCTCCGTTGACCCAAAGCCGTACCTCGCCATTGATACAGCGGACATAATAATGGTTCCATTCACCGGACGGTTTGCTGAGTTCTTTTGAAGGGAAACTCCGCTTGCCATTCGGGGCCACGGGTGGGAATGGCGTCATTTGGGTATTTCCAACAGGGAATACATCGCCATGGGTTGTAAACCAATCAGGCTCTTTGCCTGTTCGTTCTTTGTACTGTTGCGCATAACCATGGTCGAGGACCTGAACCTCTATACCGTGGGGTAATTTGCCAGGCGCCAAATTTTTAAGCGAATCCAAGGTAGCCCAAACAAATATCCCGGAGTTTCCGCCCGGGCGTAAATGGCACCACTGCGCAACCAACTCGAAATTCGTATAGGTCTTTTTCGAGCGAATAACTCCGACAGGCTGCCCGGTACAATGGACAACACCGTCTTTCCAACTCCATGTCTCCGGATCGCAATTAACAGCGGCAAAATCGTCGGCGGTCAGTTCGACCCAGCCCGGCCCCGAGCCATCAATCCAAGCACGTGTAACTTCAGGAGAATCTTGAGCATCCACCAAAACCGGCGGAGAAATCATCAGAGAAAATAAAAAAAAGACAATAAAGCACAATGAATAGATAATTCTCATCGATCTTCTCCGATTCAATATACTGAGTTCATCTGTTGATGCGAATTGCTATCGTACCAGATATCGGTCACTCATTTCAATTCGTAAAAGTAAAAAAGCAACTTCCCTGTTGCCGCTGATTTCACACAGACATAAGTTAAAGCGGTTCCACTACAGAACCAATAAGGAAATTACCCAAACCGCAATGATAGCGGCACCTCCTTCGACCAATGTACCCAAGGTCTGTAACTTATATCCCTGTTTAACAGTCATTCCCGAGAACTGCGTTACAACCCAGAAATAGCTGTCATTGGCATGGCTGACAACCATAGAACCGGCGCCGATAGCCACAACAACCAAGGCTCTGGCGGTTGGTCCATCCAATCCAAACGGCTCAAGAAGAGGGATCATAATTCCCGCCGTAGTCGTAATTGCAACGGTCGAAGAGCCTTGGGCCGTTTTAAGAGTCGCGGCAATAAAGAACGGGAGCCAAATTCCTAATGGGACACCCGCAAAGTACTGTTCGGCGACATCGGCAATACCCGAGTCTTTTAAAACCCGCCCGAAAGCGCCTCCCGTTCCGGTAATAACAATAATTGTGGCCGCGGCAACCAACGACTGGCCGACCCAACCCTCAGTAGACAACATTTTCCGCTCGAATTTTTTAGGCAATCCAAATGCAAAAATTACCCCTAATAGAAGCGCAACAACCGGTTGTCCCACAAATCGGAAAAAAGCAGCGGCTTTTCCGGCGCCAAACGGCTCAGAAGGGAGATCGCTAATCGATTTCAAGACAATAAGGATAATCGGTAAGAGGATCGGCAAGAGAGATTTAAAAGCGGATGGAGCATCTGTATCGATGGAAATATCACTTTCAGAAGGCTCATTTTCGACTGTAATAGGAATTTTTGAGGCCACTTTTACTGCAAACAGCCAACCGGCGGCAATTGCAATGACGCTTACGACGGCTCCCCAAAGAATAACCAATCCCAAATCGGCTCCCAACAATCCCGCGGCAGCTACCGGACCGGGCGTTGGCGGAACCATGGTATGGGTTGCATAAAGTCCGAGGCTGAGCGCAACCGCGCTACCGGCAAGAGATATTTTGGCCTTTTTGGAGAGCGCCTTATTTAACGGGGATAAAATAATGAATCCGGAATCGCAAAAAACCGGAATGCTGACAATGGCTCCAATACCGCTCATAGCCATAGGGACATTCTTTTCACCGGTAAAGCCCAAGAGTTTTACCGCAAGCCGATACGCACCACCCGACTTTTCAAGGAATGTACCGATGATTGATCCCGCCACAATCACAATTCCGATATAGCCAATCGTCCCCCCAAATCCGGCATTTATCGAATTCACGATATCAACCAAGGCGAGTTTTCCACAAAGAATGCCGTAGAAAAACGAGGCCAATAGAAGAGCAAGAAACGGATGCATTCGAAATTTGGCCGTCGCTACAATAATTACGATAATCGATAACAAGAGAAGAACCAGTAGCCACATGACAATCCCCCACGGTGTAAATAAACAATAGACGGCCAGAATCCAACGGCCGAACGAAATATCATACACCGGTGGCAGATGCCCGCCTATATGAAAATCGGAGATACTCGCAGAAGGCTATTGGCCATACCAAATGCTGAAATGATTGCACTTAGGACGCTCTCACATAAATCCAAGAATAAAAGAGGCAACAAACAGACTTGTGGACGCAAGCCTATTTCCCGGCAATATCTTGATTCGACAGGCCATAATGATGGACATCCAACTGCTGGAAGGGGATCGAGATTCCGGCTTCATCGAGAGCGGTTTTAATATTTTGAGTTAGATTATCTTTAGCCGCCAAGAAATCGGATGTGGCAGTCCATACGCGAACCTGCCAGTTGACCGATGACGCTCCCAGGTCCATAAGAACAACTTGGACATCTTCATCTTCCAGCCGGTTTGTTACGTTCCGCGCGGCCCGCTCCAGCACTTCGCGGGTTGTATCGATATCGGCCGAATAATCAACACCGACATTGACATCAACACGGCGTTTAGGGTGAAAGGTAATGTTTTCAATTGTTCCACTAAAGACGGTGCTGTTAGGAATGATTAACCGGCGGTTATCCGGAGTATCGAGCGCAGTCGTGAATAGTTCGATCTCATAAACAGTTCCCAAAGTACCGGCCACCGAGACAAAATCGCCGACCTTGAATGGACGGAACGCAAGCAGCATGATCCCTGCCGAAAAGTTGGAAAGAGTGCCTTGAAACGCGAGCCCGACCGCAAATCCGGCCGCCGCAAGAACAGCGGCCACGCTGGTTGTGTTGACGCCGAAAATTCCCAGGCATGAAATTACGCCCAAAACAATGACAGCGGTGTGAGCGGCTTTGGAAAAAAACCTAGATAAGGTGGGATCGAACTCGGCACGTTCAAACATACGCGAGGTAATTCGGCGGCACCAAGATGCAACCATCCACACTGCCCATAAAAGCAAAATCGCGCCGATGACACGTACGGTATAGCGTCCTATTAATGCAATAATTGTCTCGAATGGCATTTTTGATTTTCCTTATGTAAGTATGCAGTCCTCTGTGTGCGATTATCGCCCCGTAAGCGGTACCCAACAAGTGATATGCGGAAGAATTGCCACTATCAACAGACAATTTGCTTGAAGATTTAAGCAAGTGTATGTCTTGAGTGCATCTATAAACCCGTTACAATCCGAACATGACGACGAAACTCATTCACAAGATGGAATTTCCTGTGTTTTCAAGCAAATCTGCAACTTCAACCGCAGCCGCATTGTCGTATTTTATGGCATTTATGACGCTTTCATTATCCACACCAGCTGACACGATAAGGACAGTGGATGGAAGTACGCTGCAAGGCACAGTTACAAAGATGGTAGATGGCAAAATCACCATCGAGACTTCATTTGCAGGCGAACTGTCGATCCCATGGGAACAAGTTGAAGGAGTCGAGACCTCGACGGAGTTGCCGATTCATCTTCGGGACGGCAGCGTGATTATTGGGACATTAAAAAAGGCCGGGAACGACAATCTTGAAGTCTCGTGGCAAGAGGGGAAAACGACTTTTGAGGTAAAGTCCGAGGATGTACAAGCGATTGCTCCGCCCGAACCTCCCGCGGAACCTCCTGTGAAATGGAAAGGGCAAGTCGTGGGCAATCTATCCGCGACTGATGGAAATAGCGACACCAAGTCATTCGGGCTATCGGCGGAGACAACACGGCGAAGCGATTTTGACCGTATCAATCTCCGAGGGGGATATTTTTACTCAAGAGATGACGGCGATAAAACCCGTGACGATCTATTCGTTTCAGGAAAGTACGATTATTTCTTAAGCGAAAGATTTTATCTTTATACGGCCACGCGTTTTGACCGCGACACGCTTAAAGAACTCGATCTGCGTACAACAGCCGGTGCGGGGGGTGGCTATCAGTTTCTTGAAGACGATGTTTTCAATATTTTCGGGGAAACGGGTATCTCTTTTGTGGATGAGAATTTCAGTCTCGATGCGGACGATACCTCCTATGCAGCGGCACGTGCTGCGGCCAATATCGATTGGTGGATTCTAAAGGAACAGCTGCAATACGGGCAGGACTTCGAGTTTCTTTTGGGTCTGGAAGATGTCGAAGACTGGATCGCGATTTGGGATCACGCTCTTTCCTGGAAATGGAATTCGCGTTGGTCCACCCAGGGCTCGATGCGGCTTGAGTACGACAACACTCCGGCCGGGGACTTGGACGAACTCGACACACGCTATGGCCTGGGGATCGGCTATTCGTTCTAGAATTGTAAAATCGGCAGATCAAACAGACCATTGTCTTTAACCGGTTTACAGGATTGTAGTGCCCTGCCCCTATGCCGTTGATCCTTTAGCAACACCTCTCTTTTCCATCAAACGTCTTCATACTCCTTGACATGAAAACCAAGGTCATTGAGCATGGTACAGGAATGCTTACGAACAAGATGACATGGAGTGAATCATGGGTAAACAGACAATGGATCGGCGTACATTTTTGGAAACCACAGGGGGAGCCTTGCTGGCGAGTGGCATCGTAGCCCGTCCGCTGCAAGCGGCCGAAGAAGCCGGCTGGCCCAAACTTGCGCCCGTAAAGGTTTATGTTGTCTATTTGGGAACAGGGGGAGCTTGGCCGAGACCTGACTTTGACGCTCCCAAAGAGATTCGAAGCAAATTTGAGCCCCATTTGAAAAAGACTCAAAAACTACTGGGTGATATTACTTTTATCGGGGGCGATCTAATTGAGAATACCTCCGAAGAAGCAACCAAATTATCATCCAAAATCGAAGCATCCGAGGCGGACGCGATCTTGGTAATTCATCTTTCTTTTGGCAGTTCGCGCCCATTTGAGATCTTTGCCAGCACCGGGAAGCCAGTTGCCATTTACTCGCAGCCATTTAGCGGACACGACTGGATGTATGTTCCCCGTCTTCAGCAACAGGGCCATCGGCTGATTATGGCTCCATCCCGCAACCTAGAAGAGATCGACCGGCTCACCGCGCTTTTACGCGTGCCGGTTCGGATGAAACAATCCAATTTAATCCTTATGGGAAAGCCCGGCTGCGCCTCCGGCACCAAGGCGGCTTGCGATTTCGAACAGGTTAAATCCACGCTGGGAACGGAAGTAATTCAAATCACTCCGCCTGAATTTGTGGAAATCCACAAGTCAATTGATGAAGCGGCTGCAAAAAAAGAGGCGGAAGAATATTGGCTCTCAAAAGCAGAGAAAATTGTCGAGCCCAGCCGCGAAGAGATTATCAAATCGTGCAAGACCTATCTGGCCATGAAAAAAATCATGCTGGAGAACAATGCACGAGCTATAACGGTTAAATGCCTGGGCGGCATTCCGATCCGGGAGTTGGGGTATCCATGCCTTGGATTCAGCAAGTTATTGGACGAGGGCGTGGTCGGGGCTTGCGAGGCCGATATGGATTCGACTCTGACTATGCTTATGTTCCTCTACGCATTCGGGCTGCCCGGTTTTATTACGGATCCGCTGATCGATACCGACAAAAATGCAGTCATTCACGCTCATTGTGTTGCACCGACTAAAATGCGCGGCCCGGCATCGGAACGTCTGCCTTTTGCAATTCGCAACCACCGTGACGATAACCTTGGGGCTTCATTGGAAGTGTTCATGAATCAAGATATCGGGCAAAAAGTCACATGGGCAAAAATAGCAAACTTGGATTCCATTTTGATAAAAACCGGAACCATCATTGAAGTTTGCGATTTCGAAGACAGAGGGTGCCGCACACAAGTGGTAACAGAAATAGATGACGCCCGGGAACTTTTCTCAAAATGGGGCGCGAACGTACTACCAAACGATATGATGACACTTTTGCACCGCGTGCTGTTTTATGGCGACCATCTGAACGATGTCAAAGATATGGCGCACCTGATGGGGCTTAAGGTCTATATCGAAGGGCGGGATATGGCCTAGAACACCAAGACTGTGAAAAATTTGACGCTCTATAGAAGAGGGTACAATGATTCATAAACAATTATCCCGCAGGCTATTCCTAGCATCATCCGCTATGACTTTGGGCGCCTGTTCCACAGGACGAATACCGTCTTTGGTGCGTATGGGCTACCGCTCTCCGAACGAAAAACTGAATATTGCGGCCATTGGGGCGGGGGGCAAAGGCCGGTCGGATATTCGTAATTGTAAAAGCGAAAATATTGTGGCTCTCTGCGATGTGGATTGGAATCGTGCCGCCGATTCTTTTGACCGTTATCCAAATGCCAAACGGTATTTCGATTATCGCAAAATGCTGGAAAAGGAGAAAAGCATTGACGCAGTAACCGTTTCTACACCGGACCACACCCATGCCATCGCAGCGATGACCGCCATTAAAATGAAAAGACATGTGTTTGTGCAAAAGCCGTTAACGCATGATGTTTTTGAAGCACGGCAGTTGACGGCGGCAGCCCGGGAATATGGCGTTGCAACACAAATGGGGAATCAGGGACATTCAGGCGAAGGTGTCAGAATCTTATGCGAAATGATTTGGTCTGGCGTTATTGGACCAGTTCACACCGTACATGTGTGGACCAATCGACCGGACGACTGGCTTCAGGGTTATCCGGATCCATTACCACCGGAACCAGTTCCGAAAGACCTGAATTGGGATTTATGGATCGGAACGGCACCCTGGCGGCCATACAATTCCGGCTATCACCCCTCTGACTGGCGGGGATGGTGGGATTTCGGATGCGGTGCGTTAGGAGATATGGGCTGCCATATCATGGATCCGGTCAACTGGGCGCTACAACTTGGACCACCGGAAAGCGTCGAATGTGTATCTCAAGTCGCAAAAAACAATCAAACCGCACCGCGCAGTTCAACCATCCGCTATAATTTCCCGGCGAGGAATGGCATGTGTCCGGTAACCGTGTATTGGTACGACGGAGGGCATATGCCACATTGGCCAGACGGTATCCCACAATCAACAAAACTCGGAGACGGCGAGAATGGTTCGCTGTTTATTGGAGATTCAGGAATGATTACGGCAGGGGAATATGGCGGGAATCCCAGGCTATTGCCGGACGAAAAAATGCGGGATTACACATTTCCAGCCCCGATTATTCCCCGTGTGGAAGATCACGCTCAAAATTGGCTTCAAGCCTGTAAAGGCGGTGTTCCCGCTTGCTCCAATTTCGACTATGCCGGACCATTTTCAGAAACTGTGCTACTGGGGAACGTGGCCTTGCGTTGCGAAGGGAAACTTGAATGGGATGCAGATAAGATGCGGATCAAGAACCATTCGGATGCAAACCGGTATCTGCACAGAAATTACCGCAAAGGCTGGGAGTTTTAATCCGGCCCGATTTTCTTAGCGGCTGATTTTTAACAGTAAATTGTGAGAAGTGGTTTCAAAACACCTTTCCGAAAAAACAAGGCTATACCAAACTGATGCGGAAGATGGAAAAACAGCGGCTCATCCCGGCCTATGACCGGGCAGGATCCCGCCGAGGCGGGACCTAACGGCCCACGATTTCGGAGTGTATTTAAATGAATTGCCATGTCGGCACCCTGCAAGGAGATCAGTTTTTTCTTGCGCGCTTACAGCGCTTATGAATTGTGGGGACGGTGACCCAGGCCGCCGTTTGTCCGCGTTCCGCGTCCAAACTCTGACCTGGGCTATTACATTGCGCACCTACGGTGCTTGGTGTGGATATTTGAGGGAGTTGGTGGATAGAGAGAAAGTTTATGCGGTTAGCAAAACATAATGCCGCCTCTTGTGCTTTCGCACCCAGACAAGCGAGTTGTCTGGGCCACCCATTAGATACATATTTAGATTAGAATAAACAGCGGCTCAGCAGGAGAGACTGTCTCAAAAATCGAAATACAAACCATGAAACGGTCGATTCTGCATTTCATTGCGGCCTTTTTAGTCCGAATCGGCCTATCCGTGACTGCCGATACCGACTTTTGAGACAACCTCAGGAGCTTCGCCCTCCCTGTATCTTTTATAGAATGGTGTTTTGAAAGCGATTCAAGAACTCTCAGACCACCCAGGGTTCTCGTTTCACCATTGCCAGTTTCTTATTGGCTTCATCATCGCCAATGAACTGTTCTTTTTTCGGATCCCATTTCAGAGGCCGCTTTAATTGTTGAACAATGCCACCCAACAACATGACACTGGCTGCATGGTGGGCAGTTTCGACATCGCAGATCGCCGGCTTGCGGGTTTTGATGCAATCTAAGAAGTTCCCGGAATGGCTATCGCTTTTATAGAGATGCACATCGTTTGGCCCGAGCGGCTTTTCTAAGATACTCGCCGGCTCAGAGATCAAATGTTCGCGGTCCACGGCGATTTTTCCCTCTGTGCCGATGAACCAAGCACCACCGGTTGTGCTGATTTCCTGATTGGGATAAGGCCGGCCATAAACAGTCACACCATTGGCATACTTGTAGGCCGCCGCGCCTTCATCGACGAACAGTTCAATGGGTCCTGTACGGTCGGCATCCAGACTCCATTGCACGATATCGTAATGATGCTGCCCCCAATTGATTCCCCCAAAGCCAAATAGGTGCGCATCGCTCCGGCCTTGATAGGGCATCATCGGCGCAGGTCCAAGCCATAAATCCCAATCCAGTTCCTTGGGTATCGGCTTGGTCTCTTCATAGGTCTCCGGCCAAATGACTCCACCGCCATCCCGGAACGCATAAATGGTCTGCAATTCACCGATTCTTCCACTGCGCACATACTCGCAGGCCGTGCGGAATTTGTGGTCATATTCGGAACGTTGCTGCGTTCCGGCCTGGTAGATACGTTTATTTTCTTTGACTGCTTTTACAAGAGCCTGGCTTTCATGAATTGTTACAGCCGTCGGCTTTTCGCAATAAACATCTTTTCCGGCTTTCGCAGCCATCACAGCCATCGTCGCATGCCAATGGATCGGTGTAGCAATCAGAACGGCATCGATGTTTTTGTCCGCCAGCAGGTCACGGAAATCGGTATAGGCTGCACATCCCCTATAATCTTTTTGCCCGGTCATTTCGGCGTATTGCTTATCCACATTTGCCTTGGACTCATCGCGTTTATTGGTCCATACATCGCATATAGCCGCCACTTGGACATCTTTCCGGCTGATATACCCTCCGGGCAAATAGGTCCAGGCCCTTCCAAAGACATGTCCGGTCCCCATGGTACCCATGCCGATGAAACCCATGGCAATGCGGTCATTGGCCGCAATCAATGCCCCGCGGCCTAATGCCGTGGCCGGTATAATAAAAGACGCCGCAGTTGCTCCCACCGCCGTTGCGCTCGAACGTAAAAATTGCCGACGGGATGTTTTGTTTTTGCGATTCATCGATACTGGCTCCTTCGCTTTTCAGAGTTTCCATGTGGCGCGGCCGGGCTTATCCAGCATAACATTGGCTTCGTCATCTCCAATAAAGCATTCTTTTTCAGGATTCCAATAGAGCCTGCGCCCCAGTGCAATGGCGATTTTGGTCAAGTGACAAATTGACATCGAACGGTGGGCGATCTCCGGGGGGCAGGCTGTCTGATATCGGGATTTAACGCAATCCAGAAAATTCCAAACGTGGTTATCCGTATGTCCTTCCACATCAGGCCGGTCGCTACGATAAAGCCGGATATCATTAGGTCCGAAAGTCTCTTTAAGCAATGATGCGGGTTCCGCTTCAATTACAGAGCGATTGACATGCACCCAACCCTCATCGCCCTCAAACCGGACACCCTGCTCATATCTTTGATTGTCACCAAATAGCATTTTTACGCCATTGGCGTAATGTAATTCCGAATCCCAAGTTAATTCGGTGTCGGTAATCCCGCCTTTGGGAAATGTACCTGTACCTTCGACGGATAACGGGCCGGTATGATCGGTACCATTGCCCCATTGAGCGATATCGACATGGTGAACTCCCCATCCTGAAATGAAGCCTATCGAGTAATCGGAGATAAAATACCAATACGGCGTTATGACACGGTTTTCGGTATAGGGCCTATAAGGCGCCGGTCCTAACCACATTTTATAGTCAAATCCGGGTGGGACTTTCATTTCGGGATAATCTTCAAACTCGGAGCCGCCGGGCGCGCCGACCTTCATTGTATGCAGATTTCCGATGCGGCCATTTCGTACCAGTTCACAAGCCAAGCGGAATTCAAAATCGGACCGCTGTTGTGTGCCATGTTGAAATACGCGGTCGTACTTTTTGATAACATCGCAGAATCGCCGCCCTTCGGCCAACGTGTAGGTCAGCGGCTTTTCGATATACATATCTTTCCCGGCCTGGGCGGCGGCCATGCCGATAGGCACATGCCAATGGTCCGGTGTGGCTATCGAGACGGCATCGATATCTTTGCGCTGCAAGAGTTCGCGGAAGTCATCGTACACGGCGCATCCCTTAAATGCGCCTTTACCTAATTCCTCATCGTAATAATCCTCAACGATTTTCTTGACTTCTTCACGCCGTTCAGGTTTCACATCGCAGATCGCCACAGCCTGGCAATGAGGTTTGGTAATAAAATGCTTCATCACGCCGGTTCCACGCCCACCGACGCCAATAAATCCCATGGCAACCCGTTCGCTGGGGGGAAGTTTTCCATCGGCACCCAACGCAGAAGCGGGGATAATCATCGGGGCGCTTAGGGCCAAAGCGGCGCTCCCCTTTAAGAACTGGCGGCGATTTTGAGAACGGGCATTTTTCTTCATTACTTTCCTCTCGCATTAACGCAATAGACTGAACCGGCTGAATTTGCCGTATCCGTATTAGCGTAATTCATAGCGCGAATCGATTGCCACGACTACCGCAAAATAGGGGAAACCAGTAAATCCTCTTCCCGGACAGCCGCGTATGGCGCAAGCGGCTTAAGCCTCTCTGGCAATCATACCACAGAAGCCCCATCCGGCCTCTATTCATTTTCAAAAGCCAGGACTATTCTTACCTTTTCATGTACATCCATGGGGCACCGGAAAATATTTGGAGGTTACGGCTGTGAGTCTTCATAATCACGATGGACACCAACTGCGAATTTTATGCATCGGACTGGAAGAAAAAGAGCAGAAGATCATTCTCGATCTGGCAAAGGAGCATCATGCCGCTCTGAAAGTGGCATCTTCGGATATGGATTTGACCGAAATTGCCCGAGTTGAAACGTTCGATTTATATGTTATCGGTCAAACCGAAAAAAATCCCGACATCGATTATTTGATCTGGCTGCTCAAAGATTATGCCGAGCACAGCCGTTTTGTGTTGCTTTATAATTCATTGCCACCCGACCGGGAACACAGACTGGAAGATTTCCACGCCTACCGCGTTCTGCACCGTCCGCTTGACCTCAATCAGTTGCATGAGACATTGGAAGACGCCATAACCGGGCACCATGAAATCCTGGGAGAACTTGTTGAGCAAGTTGAAGAGTTTTGGCACGAACTCGAAGGTCTATTTCATGTTCATTGATGGCTTTCTGTCGACTTCGCAGAACGGTTTTCCCGGTTTTGGATAAATTCCATCGTTAATTCAGCTAAGCGACGAGGACGCTCCAAGGGGAGCGAGTGGCAAGCGTTCTCAATCCAGACGACCGAGATGTTATCTCTCTCCGGAATATAAAGTTTATCGAGTGTTGGTTTCGGCTTGCCCCTGTCACCATATATTTCAAGGACCGGGATTTTTGTGATTTGCAGAAACTCCAGGCCATCCCATTGCCTCCAATGTGTGGCAAATGTCTTGACCTGTTCCTCAGTCCAGTGTGCCAGAACACGTTTGCGGGATGCAATCCGTTCAGCCTCGAGTTCCTCGGTCAGGGTGTTGCGCATAACGCCATCAAAGGCTTCACGAGCCGCGTGATGGTTGGTCCAGCCCTCGATTGAAATGATCCCCTTTACGCGCTCGGAAGCGGCCCTTCCAACTTCAATCGCCACCATGCCACCGATGCTGTGGCCGCCGACATAGAAATCACTGATGTTGCAATCATCGCAACTACGCAGAACATCTCGCGCGAACAGTTCAATTGATCCATTGGGATCGGGTGGCCAGCTGCCTCCATGCCCTCGCAGTTCAATCAAAACCAAAGGCAATTTGGGATCTAGGCCATCGACTACTTCCACCCATTGCGCACTGTCACTGAAACTTCCGGGAATCAGGACGAGCGGGATTCCTTCTCCGGAGCGGTACAAATACGACAGACGGAAGTCATCCACCGTCATTGTGTGGCGCACAAACTCTTTGCCATACGGTGAAGAGGGTGTTTCTTGAGCGCCGATATTCATTGCGATTGAGACCGCTGCCAAAAAAGAAAAAAAACGTACAGCATCCATAATCCATTTGGTCTCCATTCGGAAATAGGTTTTTCCCGCAATTTGAGAAAAGAGTATACCGTTACGGGGATAAGCACGATAGAACCTTTTGACAATCTCAACGACACTGGGAATCCCGCATCCGGAAAATCTCTATTTATACCCTCTAGTTAAAAACACCCAAAACCGCTACACAGTTAATTTGTGGTGGTGTTCAAATAAAATCGGCGAAAGATAAAGAATATAAAAGATGGTGGCAAATCCTTTTCTAGGCGTAGGACTGCATAGTGTAGGAGCGCTTTCGGCGGCCAGCTGCTACACACCTCAAAAGCAAACCAAACTCTGGGCATGGGAAATCTACTGGATCACACAGGCATCCTGCGCATGGCTGATTTTGCCAATCATCGGGGCATTTCTGACGATTCCCGATTATGCCAACCTTCTGGCAACATGCCCCAAAGAGGCTATGTTACGATCCTTTGTGCTGGGGATGGTCTATGGCATCGGCGGCCTAACATTCGGATTGGGGATCCGTTACATCGGATTTTCACTCAATTACACAATCGCTATCGGGATTTCTGCGGGCTTGGGTACAATCATTCCGCTTATTTGGAATCCCAATGACGGCTTTGTCTGGATCATTTTTGAAAAATTCTCGACAGTCCCGGGCCAGATCGTTTTGGCCGGCATTATTCTATCGCTGGTAGGTATTTTCTTTTGTGGCTGGGCGGGCGCTTTGCGTGAACGAGCCGATGAAGCCGCACCCTCACGGTATTCATTTAGAATCGGAGTGCCATTGGCGATTATGGCCGGGATTTTCTCAGCCGTTTTCAATTTCGCACTTTTGGCGGGAGCCCCTTTAGAAAAAGCAGCTCTGGAAGCGGGCGCAAACGACATTCTAAGGATGAATGCCATTTATCCCTTTTCTAACGGCGGAGCCTGGGTTACCAATTTTATTTGGTGTTTGGTATTAATCGCACGCAATAAAACCGGCTCTCAGTTGATCCGGCTTCCCGGCACGAGCCCTAAGAAGCTTTCTTTCTATTATTTGATGGCACTGCTCAGTGGAGGAATGTGGTACTTCCAGTTCTTTTTCTATGGTATGGGCCACGTGAATATGGGCGAACAATACGGATTTACCAGCTGGGCTTTGCACATGGCTATGTTGATTCTTTTCAGCAATCTTTATGGGACGCTTTTCCAGGAATGGCGGGGGGAAGACGATGCATCCTACAAAAAGCCACGAAAAATCCTGTACATCGGCATGACAATCATTGTTGCCGCGACATTGATTATTACTTACGGAAATTACCTTGGAGAGCAATATGACATATAGGGGCCGTGAAGCCATAATTTTCACAGCACATCGCTAATCACCCACGGTTTGTACAATCCGTAAAAAAAACCGCTTGTAAGTCATCCCATGGTGTTGGATACTGAGGTGTCTGAGGAATGATCATTCTCCGGCATTTCAACTGCAATCCATATGAGGAGATCGGCAAGCAATGAAAACTACGGGCTCACAAAACAATTCCAACGAAACCAGACGTCATTTTTTAGGCAAGACGGCTTTGCTCGCCGGTGCAGCAGTAACCATGACGGCCGCTTCATCAAAGCGCGTGCTGGGAGCCAATGAACGTCTGCGTTTCGGCGTGATCGGCGCTGGAGGAAGAGGCAACAGTCATCTCGGTAATATCCAGAAACTGAAAGACGAATGCAATCTCGAACTCGTGGCGATTTGTGACACATATCGTCCCCGGCTGGATAAAGCCGCGGAAAAATACGGCGCACAGAAAACCTATATGGATCATAAGGAGATGCTGGCGGATACGGACATCGATGCTGTAAGCATCGCCACTCCTGACCATATCCATGGGTATCAAGCGATTGACGCCATTGAAGCAGGCAAGGATGTGTACTGCGAAAAGCCGGTTACCCATTGGAGGCAGTTTGAACTAACGAAACGATTGGCCAAGGTCGTGGCAAAATCCGATCAGGTTTTCCAACTTGGTACGCAAGGGATGTCGGATGGCGCATGGCATTTGATGCGCAAGCTGATTGAGGACGGCGTGATCGGCCAGTTACTGCACGCCGAATGCGGGTTCTTTAGAATCGGCGACTGGGGCGAACGCGGGATGCCGATTGACGATCCTAACGCCAAACCGGGTCCTGACCTGAAATGGGAAGCATTCCTCGGCGATTCTCCCGAACGTCCCTACGATGTCAGCCGCTACTTTAGGTGGCGTATGTATGAAGATTACGCGGGCGGCCCGGCCACAGATCTTTTCCCGCACTCACTCACACCGGTCTTAAGCATGTTGAGCGTCGATATGCCGGATCAAGTCGTCGCGGTCGGCGGGATTTTGCGTTACGAAGAACGTGAGGTTCCGGACACGTATAACATGCTGATTCAATATCCGGAAAGAATCACGGTCGCAGTCCTGGGCACACAAGCAAACAGCTACAACGGGACAGGACGGCGCAATGGCCAAGATCGGGCCAGCGGATACCGATTGTCCGGGGATGGGACGGTGCACTTACGGTCCAAGGCGAAGAGGTTGTCTATATGCCGGTCGATGGATCAGAAAAGAAAGAGAAACGTTATCCCATTGAGCATGGCGAAAGTTTCACCGAATATTATAAAAATTTCATTGACTGTTGCCGGAAGCGGCAAAAAGAAACACTCAGCCCAATGTCATTGGCTTATAAGGTTCAAACCGCTTTGCAGATGGGTATGTTGGCGTTGCATAAAGAGACAATGGCCAAGTTCAATACTCAGACAGAGACGATTGAGATTTAACTTCAGCTGAGTTGAAAGAACAGTTGAGTGTGAATGGAGAGTTCTAAAGGCTCGGTAGATTTCTGCGTCTTAATATTCAAACGGCCACATTTAAAGAATAAATTTAGATATTATCGTCGGGGCCTTCGTTGCCGATAAAGTTTTGACCAAGGATTCCTTTGTCAGAAACAATCACATCGCCGGTGCTGATGAGACCATTGGAGGCATTATAAGCCATCCACCGGTACAGCCGCATAGGCAAAATAATATACCATTTGTCAGGTCCAGGGCTTCGCGCATAATAGCGCGCGGTGGGATCGGCCAGCGTCCCCATGCTTTGCAGATTGTTTTCGCGCCAGTATTTAATATTGTGATATTGATAAGTGCCTGCGTTAACGGCTTCATTTGCTGCACCGCTGTTGCCCGGATTGATTTCGGGTATAAAGGGATCCACAAAAGCACTCGGCGGCATATAAGCGACAGGCGTTGTTAGTTGCTTCCAAACCGACCAAGCCGTATCGCCATGGTTCGTCATTTCAACGGTATCAATCATTTCCCGGCCATGATCCGTTGTATACATTTGAATTGCAGTCTGGATATTGCGTAGGTCGGCGGTAACCCGGCTTATTTTGGCCCGAATTCGTGCATTCTGAAAATTGGGGATTGCGATTGCCGCCAATATCCCGATAATAGCCACGACAATCAGCAACTCGATCAATGTGAAGGCGCGGCGGTTCATGGCAACTCATGACCTCGTGCTTTAGAGGTTTTTAATCATGAAGGACAAATCCTCCGAATGTCAAGATTGAATCGCCATCTGTAGATTCAGTTGTTTTCCTATTGCGAGTTGCCTGATACGCACATTTTCGAAAGCGGGATAACGGCCATGAACAAGACCAATTTCACACGGCGTGATTTTATAAAAACAATCGGTTCCGGTTCTTTGGCAGCATTGAATCTGTCCGCATGTTCCAGCGCCAGCAGGAAACGAATAGCCGAAGAAAAGAGCGCGAAAGAGCCACCGAATGTGATTTTGGTTATGACTGACGATCAGGGGTACGGGGACCTATCGAGCCATAGGAATCCGTTCCTGCAGACGCCGAATCTCGACCGTTTGCGCCGTCAGAGCACGCGGTTTGAAAATTTTCATGTCGATCCGATTTGCGCACCAACGCGATCAGCGCTCATGACCGGGCATTATTCAGCCCGCTGCAATGTGTACTACACATTCGGCGGCCGTAATTTTCTTCATCCCAATGAGACTACCATGGCACAAATCTTTGCCGACAACGGCTACCGTTGTGGTCATTTCGGAAAATGGCACCTCGGTCACAATTTTCCATACGGGCCGCATCATCGGGGATTTCATGAGTCACTTATGCTGGGGGACGCCGGATTGACGGCTACAAACGACTTTTGGGGCAACGACCGTTTCAACGACACTTATTTTCGTAACGGCAATCCCGAACGGACCACGGGCTATTGTACGGATGTCTTTTTCGATGAAGCCATGCGTTTTATAGAAAACAACAAAAGGAAACCGTTCTTTGTTTACCTACCTACAAACGCGCCACATTTCCCTTGGATTGTCTCGAAAGAATTCGCCGACCGTAGTTCGGGGCCCGATGCCAGCGCACGCAATTTCTACGGAATGGTCATGAAAATCGACGAAGCGATGGGGCGTTTGATGAACTTCCTCGAAGATCAAGGACTGGATCAGAATACGATTCTGGTTTTTCTGACCGATAATGGAACCGACAATGATAGTTTCCTGGCGGGAATGCGGGGGAAAAAGGGATCACAATACGAAGGCGGCCACCGTGTACCCTGTTTTATACGCTGGCCCGCGGGGGGCATTCAAACAGATTATACGGTTGAACGACTGGCAGCACATATAGATTTACTGCCTACGCTGATCGATCTCTGCGGGCTGCATCTTGAACAGCCAATCGACTTCGACGGTCAAAGCCTGACACCTCTGTTGCGCAATCGTGAGGCTCCATGGCCGGAACGGACTCTTTTTGTTCACAACCAGCAATCTGGCGTGGGATTTCATAAAAAACCATTGCATTGGTATCAGACTGCGGCCATGACTGAACGTTGGCGTCTTATTGACGGAAACGAACTGTATGACATGGACGCCGATCCCGGTCAGGCCACAGATGTCAGTGCGGAACATCCAGAAACCGTCAACTTATTGCGAGAGCAATATGATGAGTGGTTTGGAGATGTCACCCGGCGGGCAGATGAGTTTTGCCCGATTCATTTGGGAGTGCCGGGACACGATTCCGCGTGGCTCACCGCCGCCGACATGAATTTAGCGGAAGGCTCAAACCATTATTGGTCACAAAAGTCGGCCAATGAAGGCGTCGTACGAGAGGGTTCATGGGCTGTGAAAGTCGAACGAGCGGGAACGTATGAGTTTGAATTACGGCGTTGGCCCCGGGAAGTGAATCGACCAATTCACGCGGCTGTGAACGCTCAAAGCAAGGTTATTGAGGCTACAGAAGCGCATCTGCAAATCGGAGACTATGATCTCAACCGTCCGGTGTCACCGGATATGACTGCCGCCGTGTTTTGTGTGCCACTCAAGACCGGCACCACCACCGTGAGGGCCGAATTGGTGGAAGATGACGGCCAATCATCGCCTGTCTATTGGATCTACGTTAGACGAATCGGCCCGTGAGACAAAATCCAGAATCTCTCAATTAAGTGTCTGCAAATGAACAAAGTCTGTAATTTGTGAACATCTTTGCCGCAACGACACCTTATTTCCGGCATTTGGATATGGGGGGATCTTATTCGACACGACTAAAGGCTTCATGATAAAATGCACCGATTGAATATGCCCCTCCCGGCGAGTCAGAAAGAGGCAAGAACCGTGAGAAAAGTAATCTTATCCGCAATCTATACTACGATTTTTGCAGTCACAGCGCTTTCGGCCTCCATAGTCGAAACCCATTGGTTAGCCACCGGTGAAGAAATCTATGAGAACGGCTTTATGTCAATGTGTATGAGGAATCCTGCGGGCGGTGTGGGACTTTTCAATATGGAGTTGATCGAAAACGATGCCGCAGGCTCTGGCCTGAGCGAAAAAGGTGTGTCTGAAGATATCGTATGGGGTAAGAATCAGGCCCGCAAGATTCTCAATGTTGAGGATTCGCGCGCCGAGAAAGCCTGGATCGTAATTTTTACGAATACGGAGAATCCCAAGCATCCGCTAACATTCAATGTGAACGGATTTGAAGGACAGATTGTAAAGACCAATCGTGAAGTTTACCGTTGGGTGGAATTTCCGGTTTCTTATCTCAAGAAAGGCCGCAATGTCATCGAACTGTCTTGCCCGGAAGCGATATCGGAAGAAGACGGATGGAGCTTGTATTTGGCTCGGGCCGATGAATATGAAGATGGCGGCGGCGATCCGAAAAATGCCGGTGAGACTTCATTCAAATCTACGGATGGAGGGAAACGTTGGAAAAAAAGTCCATTCGGTCAGGATGAAAAAACAAAAGCGGAATACTCCGTTCGTCTGAGTTTGGATCGTTATGTACAAAGCGGATGGCTGGCGACGCCGGTCGTCGATTTGTGGCGCGGCGAGGACACAAATTTCATCTTAACCCAAAAGGGCGTCAAAAAACTTCGTATTCACGTTGGGGGGAAGACACCGGAAGGCACAGAGATCGTTTATTTTATGCGCGCCGGCTTGGAAGCAAGCCCTATGGGCGAAGGATGGAGCGAATACGAGGAGATCGGCACAGGCTCCGAACTCAATCTCGATTTAGACGGCGAGAAAATCAACCACCGTTATATTCAACTCAGGATGGAACTAAAAACAGCGAATCCGTTGCATACGCCACTTGTGCAATCGATTCGTATCGATGCAGAGTTGTCTGAGAACTACAAACTGCCGCAAAATATCCATGTACTGGAATGCGACAATCCGCCCATCCGCTATTCGTCTATCAGATGGGAATGGGAACCATGGGACCGTCCCGAATTTGAGGAAGTCAAAGAACGTGAGAGTTTGGATGAGGTTATCGCCGGAAGCCGCACGGAATTCGACGCTCAGGTGAAACTGCTGGATCATGCTACCAAACGCTGGGATAACACCGATCCTTTACCTGAATACCCCGGCTGGGATGCATTAAGTATTCTGAACCGCATTGAAAGAGTCGGCACAGGAGGGATGTGTATCCAACTTAATAATCTACTGGGCGGCTTTTGTATCGCTTACGGTTGGCAGGCTCGGCATGTGAATATCGTTTCGCATGAGGTATGCGAGGTGTGGAACGATGACTATGGAAAATGGATTTATATCGATGCCAGTTCGGTCAACCATTACAACTATGACTTGGAAACCTGCGAACCTCTGAGTTTGTTGGAGCTTCACCAACGGTTTCTCGATGCGAATTTCCCGGACCGCCCCATCGATTGGATGAACGATTCCCTTCATGTGCGGACTCCTGAAGGCGACTATGGCATTGGGCAAGGTTCATTGACCCATCATATGTATCCATGGAGCGGGGCATCACTGGCCGCGCATTTGCGTATCGTGCCGCGCAACAATTGGTATGAAAAACCATATCCACGCCCCCTGACACACGGTAAAACCTGGTGGCCCTGGGATGGTTATATCAATTGGTACGACGAACGTACGCCGCCCAAAAGACAATACTCATGGCACACCGACCGTCCCCGGGATATGTGGCCGGACCTCAATAAGGTGCATGTCGATGCAGTCAGTGGCTACGGAAACGACCGTCTCTTTTTGCGCTTTGAAACCTACACTCCCAACTTTAGTCACTTTGAAGTTAATGTGGACGAACAAGGCTGGAAAACGGTTGGTGACCGCTGGGCATGGATTCTGCAATCAGGCCTGAATACATTGAAAGTGCGTGCCGTAAGCATGCTAGATGTAAAAGGCAAACCATCGATTATTCGCCTGAATCACGCCAATGCCTCGATGAAATAGCAGCAAAAATCGTTTTCGCGGTGAATCGAATAAATCGAAATCTACGGGATCCGTTGATTCACATAGAGGCGGACGTTGCCGGTAGAACTGCCGACCGCGACGACATCCAGGTCGCCATCGCCATCCATATCCTCTGAAGCACAACCGGCTCCGGCCATACCGCCGTCATCGAGCGGCATGCGTTTCCAGGACCTGTATTGTTTATCGGCAGCGTAATAGAGGTAATAGCTTTTTGTGTCTCCCCGATCTCCGACAAGGACTTCGGAAATCCCATCATCGTTCAGATCAGCGCAAAGTAATCCATGCCCGACTCGGATGGTGTTATCAATTACGATCCGCTCCATTTGAAGCGGATTGCCATTTTGCGGGAAATACAGTGCAACTTCATTGCCATGGCGGGGTTCGATGGAGGCATAAAAAACAGTATTACCGGCCTGGCCCGGCTCGACTTCGCTGCTGCCTTTGCTCAATTCATTCAGTTGATGCCCTTGATGCCAAAGGGTACATACGGTTCCGCTCTTTGCATAATGCAGCTGGGAGATTCCTTCATAACTCGCAATCAACAATGAAAACGTCTTTTTCGCGTCATCGTATAATGGCGTAAGACCATGGATAACATGCAACTTGTCATAAAAGACTTCCGTGGGCCAAGGCATGGATTTAGGGTCATCAGGCACAATCGAACGTTTGATACGGACGGGAGCCTGCAAATACTCCGGGGGCTTGGTTCCCTTCCCCATTAACGGCGCGCCCACCAATTCTTCCTTGCCATCACCATCCAAATCCACCCAGGCGACGCGGTGCATCATCGGCTCGCGATCAATCGGATAGGGTTTCCAGAGCGCCGTAGCATCATCGCCCTGTTCCAACCAACAGACAGCGCCCTTTTCCACACTATCGCCAAAATCGAATTCGTATCCCAAAGCCATATCGAGATCGCCGTCACCATCGATATCTTTCGGAGCAATGGTTAATGGGCGGGTGATCGATTCGGGAGTGATGCGGCGCGGAGTCCATGACGGATTTTCATACCAGGCAACCAACCCATCCGTGCCCTCGCGCAGAGCGATGATATCGGGAGCGCCATCTGCGTTGACATCGGCAATTTTCAGCTGATAGCCACGTGGAAAATTCTCATCAATCGAAACTGTCGTGAACTGAAACGGTTCACTTTGAGCATACGATGACAGAATCAGCGTGACTGCAAGGATTCCAATCTTTGGCAAAGATAGTTTCATATCATCTCTCACAATCTTAGTTTGAATCGAGCCATACGGTTTAAGCTAATCTTCAAGAGAACCGGTTTCAATACACCTCACCGAAAAACCACGGCTATGCTAACCCAATACAGAGGGTGCAAAACAGCGGCTCATCAGGAGATTCGCCCTCCCCCGGTCATTCATAGATCGGAATTAAAAAAGCAATTCTAGCAACATCTCACCAGGTTAGTCTTCAACTTCAGGCAATTTTAGTCCCAGAGCGGCTCCAATCAAACCGATCACAGAAAGTAAAAGCAACATGCCATCCGCATGAATATAGGGTGTCAATACGCCAAGTAAGCCACTGGCAAGCAGAACCAGACCGATAACGGTATTGCTCACCGCCACATAGTCAGTGCGTTTTGTTCCGCCAGCCATATCGAGCAAGTAGGTTTTACGTCCAATACGCACACCATTATGGGCAATCGCCAAAAGGAAGAAACCGGCCAAAGCCACCCAGCCCAATCCGGCCTTGAGAAGTCCCAGGTTATAAATGCCATACAATAGAACGCCCGTAACTGAGGCCACTGCTGAAGCGGCAATCAAAACCATTTTGCTGGAGCGGTCCGAATAACGGCCCCAAAACAGACTGCTAACCGAAGCCGCAGCACCGCTGGCAAGTATAAAAAGCGGCAGCAGTTTCCCGCTACCTGATTCATTCGCCAAGACAACATAATAAGGCCCCGCAAGGGCCGTAGAAACAAATAGCGAACGGACAATGACGAAATGGCGGAATGCCGCATCTGTCCTTAGAATATTGAGACTTTTTAACGCTTCGAAAAAAGCGTTTCCGCCACCTTCGGTTTCGCCGGGTGTTTCGTAAATCTTAAGCACAAATCCCATACAGAGAAACCAAGCCGCCGAAGCGGCCACAAACATCACAGCAAATATGGAGGGATGAGCCCCCTCTTTTACCCATGGAATTAATGTAAGCCCGACGACCAATGTCAACAACCCCGAAACAGCGGCCGTGATACCGGTCAATCTCCCCCGGCGGGTTTTGGGGATGGTCTTGCCAATGACATCTTTAAAGGCAACCGAACTGAGGCCGCGAGCAAGACTGAAAAAAGCCAGCGTTAAAATAACTGCAATTCCTGCCATGGCGCCATGCAAAAACAGGGCGGTAGCGGCAAAGATCAATAAGGCAATTCCTTGGAGCAAAGCGCTTAAAACCCACGCATACTTGCGGCGCGGCTGTTTTCTAACCGCGGCAGCAATAAGCAACTGCGGAAGCAGGGATAAAGATTCACGCACAGGAACCAACAACCCAATCCAAAAACCGGATGCATCGACGGCGCTCAGCAGCCAGGGCAGAACGGTTTTTGCATTGGAAATTTCATCGGCCAATTTCCCAAATGTCTGGGCCACACCGATTTTGAAAAAGTTGCCCGGGACTTCACGGCATGCAGAATCAGGGATATCTTTGCAAACACGCGCATCTTCCTCAAAAAGATAATCATATAACTGGTCTATTAGATGGGGCTCTTTTTGTGATTGATTCATTCAAAAAATCTCTGGATTATTTGGGGCCAACTGTTTGCTTTTTTGCCGCAATGCCCAATAACTGTTCGTGTGGAATCATTAAAACCGAATCACTAAAGAATCGCTAGAATAGGCATTTCCCTCCCAAACCGCCATGAACCGTACCGAAAACATAGTGTAGAGCGGCTCATCACACACACCACAACACACTGATATTTATCAGCTTACAGCCTCTACCTCATTGCAATGCCAGATTTTGACTTCAAATTAAGTTTTTCATCATTTACTTATCCCCATCATGCGCAATCAGTGGCATAATCCCAAAAGGTACACAATTTTGACTAGTAGGAACGAGGAGAAGAGAATGAAAAGAAGGGACTTTCTGCTTACATCAGCGGCAGCCGCGACAACAACTTTTATCACGCCACAGGTCATAGCCCGTTCAAAAGACCGCGGCCCCGCTCCATTTACGCCAGGAGATGCCAAACGAATTACAAAAGTGGTTGGGCAATTGCGGAAAATCAGCAAAGAGCGTCGCGATCAGCTCACTGCAAATCTGGAAAATAAAACCGCCGATGTGCTAACCAATAGTCTCAGCGAACTCGATGAGATTGAAGTGGTCAACTCCAATGCCGACGCCAAGCCGGGAGAGACATTGCGAATTGTATCTTGGAATACGGAACGCGGCAGACATTGGCCGTACTGTGCCAAACTCATTCGCGAACACCCCGCGCTCCAAAATCCCGATTTTGTATTTTTGGGTGAGATGGATATGGGGATGGCGCGGTCTTGGAATAAACATACAACACGAGAATTGGCTGCCGAATTGCAGATGAATTACGCATACGGGATTGAAGTCTTAGAACTATCAGGCGGTGAAGAACAAGAACGTATCGACTATCCCGGTGAGAACGAATGGGGTTATCACGGAAACGCGATTCTTTCGAAATATCCATTGCACGATATTCGTGTGCTTCGTTTTCCGGGGATTCAATTTTGGTATGAGCATTACCAAAAACGCCTGGGAGGCCGTAACGCCGTCCTGGCCCGTGTCAATATTGGGGGTAAGGATGTCACCGTAGGCACAACCCATCTTGAAAGCCACGACGAAGGCAGAATCCGTCAGCAGCAGATCGGTTTGATTTTGAAAGAACTTGACCAACATGCCCAAGGTATGCCCGTGATCTTCGGGGGAGATCTAAACGAAAAACCCGGACAACCACTGTTCAAACTCTTAGAAGACGCCGATTTCGTTGTGGATAACTGTAATGAAATGGAAAAGCCAACCGCGATGGATTGCGTTGACGGAAAAATAACTTTCCGAGATCACCATATCGATTATATCTTCGTGCGTGATTGCGAACCCATTCATGACGTGACATCGCCGAAAGTCGTGCCTTCGGTTTATCCACCGGTATTGGAAGGCAAGCCACTCGAGGGCAAATTTCTGGGAGACCACGCAGTTGTGTCGTGCAAAGTGAAATTGTAACGGCACAGACCGTGTGTTTTCGATTTGCGGTATTGGACTATGCAAGCGCCGGTTTTGGAATTAGACCAGCGGCAGTTGTACCGGGCATCCGGTCTCGTAACATTTTAGCGCGGCAAAGACAACCTCATGAGTGTGGATCGCATCATCCAAGTTGCAATGTGATTCGCGGTCATTGAGTATGCAGTCAACAAAATGATCCATCTGCCCCTGGAAGGGGTGATGCGTTACATCCGAGCTGTCCGGCAATATCGTCGGGAGTGTGACCCAGTTTTTCTGTCCGGGGAATTTATGGGACCAGATACGGTTGTCCTTAACCGAGCCTTTATCACCGAAAATCTGGATGGGAAATGTATAAGGCATGATGCAGTCGAAATTAACGGAGACTTTTCCAACAACGCCGTTCTCAAACTTAAGCAAAAAGATTTCCAATCCCTCATACTCAAGAGGCGGTTTGTTATCGGACCATTCACCGGTGTAATAGTTATATTCCCGTTGGCAGCCTTTACGCCATCCGCCCCGATAGGCAAAGACTTCGGCAACCCGCGCGGCCTTATTGGCACCCTGTCCGGCAAACCACCGCGCTGCATCCAAAGCATGGCAGCCACCTAAAAGCATTGCGGAGATTCCGGTCTCTTTTTTGCGGCCATCTTCAAAACCGGACCACCAACCGGCAATGTTGGATTGATAATCCGTTTCGACACAATAGATATTGCCGAAAGCGTCATCGGCGGCCATGGTTTTAATCGTTTCAAAAAGAGGATTCCACCGCAGCACAAATGAAACGACGGTTTTCACCCCGGCTTTTTTCACGGCGTTGCCCATGGCATGGATTTCTTCGACGGTATTAGCAATCGGCTTTTCAATGACCAGGTGTTTACCGGCTTCGGCGGCCTCTATTGTGTTCTCAGCATGGATCTGCTGCGGTGTGCAAATTGAAACAATGTCAACACCATCATGTTTCAGCGCCTCGCCCAGGTCGGTATACGCACATTCGCTGCCAAGCCCGGCATCAGCCGCGCGACGCTCAGCACTCTCCCGCTTTCGGCTCGAAACAGCCACAACGCGGGTATTCGGATTGTTTTGAAAGGCCTTCACGTGTTCGCCGGAAACCCAGCCTGCGCCATGAATGAGTACACCGAGTTGTTTGCTTGCCATTCTTTCTAATCTCCTGGGTAATCTCCAACGATAGCATACTACCGAATCGATTCATTCAAAACCGGTTAGAAACGATTCAATCCATTCAGCCGTATTGACGCACGGACTTAATCATCGCCCGCATATTCTCTTCCGGCGTATCGCGGGGATTCATTTCGCCGGTATTGAACAGATAGCCTCCCCCGGAACATCCAACATCGATAATTCGTGCGGTTTCAGCCGCCACTTCATCAGGAGTTCCGCGCATTAACACTTCAATAGGATCAAGATTTCCGGAAAAGCAGTTCTTTCCATCCAGGGATTGCCGGACTTCGGCAAGGTCGGCTGCCGGGCCGCAATTGATAATATCGGCCCCGAGTTCCGTTTCCGCCAAAAGATAAGGCGTAGAGATTTCACTATTATGCAAGTGCACAATGGCACCACATTCATGTGCTCTTTCAATCAGCTTTTTGCATGGAGACAAGGCAATCTGCCTATATTGATCCAAAGAGAGCATTCCCGAAAAAGCATTACAGTCACCAATCCATACAGCGTGCGCACCGGCCCGGACTTGCGCTTCGATATAGCAAGCCTGTAATTCAACAAAAAAATCACACGCTTCGGCCAGTAAACTTGGATTTGAGATCGCCAATATCATGGTCTCTTCCAAGCCAAACAGTAATCCAACAGCGCTATACGGGGCAGCACAACTGCCTTCAATGAGGACCGTATCGCCAAAATGTTCTTTCATAAGCCGGATGGCTTTGAGTTTCTCAGGCATACGTCCGGCGCTTTCCGGATCGGGGATTGTGAGCCCGGCCAAGGTCTCACGGGCCGCGGGCAGATACTGTGTTGTGGCCCGGAGGATGTTGTTTTCTCCATGCGTGCCGACACCTAAAGGCTCCATTTCAAAACAGTCATCGACTTGCAGCCAAGCCCAGTCGTAATCGAATTCCTCGATTGCGGCAATCCAAACCTCGGCTATCTTGCCGCCATCTTGGCACATTTCCTCATATGAATACTTGCCATACCATTTGACATCGAATTCTTCCGAACAGGCGAAGACCGGTAACCGGTCCGGTTTTTCCAGCGTTATTGCTTTTTGGATATCATCAAGAACGCCTTGGTATGCCATAGTGTTTGATTCTTCCTTTTATGGCGGTTATTTTACGCCACCGGCCCACTCTAAGATCTGGTTATCGGCCAGCAGGCGTTTTTTCAATGTCTCATAAGGGACTTTCTGGATAGCAACATCGTCATCTATCGCCAAACATGCGGCCGTAGCCGCCGACTGCCCCAATACCATAAAGACCGGCTCCATACGGATCGAGCCAAAGGCGATATGCGAAGCGGATACACAAACAGGAACAGCCAAATTGGTGCATTCGGTTTCTTTGGGAACAATCGCAAAATAGGTAATCGGATACGGCGTCCCCAATCTCACTTCGACATTCCCTTCATTGCGGACGATTCCATACATGGCATAACGTTGGGTGTTATGGGAATCCATGCCATAGGCAGCCAGCCCAATACTATTGCCGGCGACGCGATGTCCCATACAATTGTGTTCGGTCATGACTTCAGAAGCGATCATACGCCGGGCTTCACGTACATAGAGTTGATGCGGCCATCCACCGCTATCGGTGAATTCATCTTTGCATAATCCCAGTTTTCCGACTTCCTCACGAACTTCTTCCGGAACACGGGGATCATTGACAAGAAACCACATCATACCTTGCTGATAAGTGACATGATCGCGGAATATCTTTTCGCGAACGGCATGATCTCCATCAGGGTAGTCATAATTCATGCCGATATTGTCGCTGGAGAAACCACCGTAATTGTTGGTATCGGTTTTACTATTCGGCATCGGGGTTGTGAGTTTCAAGACATCGAATACTCCCGCATTGATATAACGCAGAAGCAGTTCATAGCGCATTGGATCGTAACCTTCCGGTTTGGGAAAAGGCAGCTGATTCTCTTTGACATCGGTCAAACACATGCGGAAATTATAAGCCTGGACACGATGATCCCCTGCCCCGTCTTCCCCCGGCGGTCCCGGCTCAATTCCCAGAAGGAGTCCACTATTGGGTACCCCCGGAATAACATACGGATCGACGGGGCGATTAAAGTTATGATTTCTTGTGGCGGGACCATGAACACCTTCAGGATACCAGCGCCCGAGTATGGTCTGTACACCATTGAATGTTTCCCCATAGACGGCGTTGCTTTCACGGCCAACGTGATAAGAAACACCGGCCAGAGCCATTAGATCGCCTTCATACGTGGCATCGATAAACATTTTGGCGGAAAACGTTTTCCCGCTTTCCATCCGTATTGAGACAATACGGCCGTCCTTTTTTTCCACGCCGTTTTTGAGGTACAGACGTTCCCCATAGAGAATCGTCACGCCCGCGTCCGCAGTCATGTCCCTCAATATCTTTTCGGCGACATGTGGTTCGAATGTCCACATTGAATTGTCACCCGGCTGAGCACGGCGGGATTTGTATTCTTCCCGATTTTGAAATTTCCAAGCGCTGTCATCGGCATAATGCTTGGCCACATTGCGGTAAAACTCGCGGGAGATTCCACCGATGGCCGCCTTGTTTCCGATATCGGTCGCGCCCAGACCGCCGGATGTCAGTCCTCCTAAATGTTGTCCCGGTTCGATAACGACAACGCTTTTTCCCATCCGGGCAACCTGCACACCAGCAGCCGCTCCGCTCGCAGTTCCACCATAGATGACGACATCAAATGTTTTGTTTTCGCAATAAGCATTCATGTTCATAAAAAACACCGCCCCAATCATGAATAAAAAAGTAAGGGAGGTTTTCATTTTTATAGAGCGAATTCCATTCGTAATCATTAGCTGCTATTCCTAAGCGTGTTATTTGGATTTCACCCGATTCTGCCATAGTGTTCTAAAGAAATCAAAATCGGCTGAAAGCGCAGACTCACCGTTGTTGCATCCGGACAACAGGTCAATATTTTCCTTTTTCTTCGACCAAATCGCGCATAATTGTCATGCGGTTTTCAACAGCGCCCGGAGGGACTTGATCGCCCGCCGCCGCCAGGAGACGAGGGCTCTCTTTTCGTGTATCAATCCAGGATAAAACAGCCTGAATAAATTCATTTTCGGATGTCTGCGGCAGCCAAAGATTCGGGGCCACACCGCCGGAAAGGATAAAGTCATATCCGGCTTCCTCCCGGCATTCATGGGGTGTCAGATCGCCCATTGGCGTAGGCGTGATGGCATCGCCGCAATCGGCCCCGGTTTCACGAATCATCTTGATGGCTCCGCGCAACCTGCCATCAATATGCACGGCAACATATTTCCCGGCTTTATGCAGACGGCGGACGGCTTCGGTGTAGTAATCTTTGGACCATTGGGCAAAAAAGCGCGGGGATTGAATATCGCTTGAAAAATTATCTCCCATGCAGATAACTTCAGCCGGAGACTCGGCAAGCAGATCGATCATTTCAAGTTGATTGGCATTGACCTGCTGAATTGTCTCGCGCATTAATTCGGGCCATTCAACTGTAGCCAGGATCGTGTTTTCAATCCCCATCCACAAATTCAATAGAGCACCGATAGCGCTATAGCCGGTCATGATATAGAGAACGCTTAAATCGCCTGCTTCATCGGCCCATTTTTGGTAGCGATCCCAATGAGGCCGGAATTTGCGATTGGACAATGCAAATTGGAATACCTGTAAATCATTCGAATTTTCAACGCCCCATTTTGTGATATGCCATGAATACGTTTCTTCGCTCCAACGTCTTCTGCGTTCAATGGCACCTATCGGTGTTGTAATTATCCATGATATCTCCGGGACGCCATAGACGATTTCTTTTTTCACTTCTTGTGTGACATTGGGCCCGTATGTTTCTGACCAAAAGGGGGCATTGTTGGCAAGATAAAACCCGATGTGGTGTTTTTTGTGATAATCGAGAAGACCGTAATCCGGTTCAAGATAGCCTTGGCTCAAATCCCAAGGTTCCTGCATTTTGTGATAGTACCAATGGGAAAGATCCAACATAAACGGGACGGTATCGGGGACCTCTCCTCGATAGACAGTCAAAATGCGTTCGCGTAGTGATGTCATAAGTTTGAATTACCGTGATAGGATTTCGATAGGACCGGCATGAAAAGAGTAAAGCGAGGCCCGGCAAAACCGGAAGCGCAGACGAATTGTTTTATTATCAGGAAGACAGACTTTGGCTTTCCATCGAACCGGCATATCAATCCCGTCCATGTTAAGCGCAATACATTCATCCAGGCCATAGCCATCAAGAACATTGCCGAGTTCATCCAATAGTTCGGCTTTTAGCCAGCCGTCTTGTTTCACATCCGCATTGATACGGAGAGTGCCGCTGCTATTTTTCATCGGCTTGGTTACGAGTTCGCCGGGCTCATTACCCGCATCCAATGAGACAAAGCCATCCTTGCGAAGTGTAGCTAATCCGATGGCGCCATTTCTTTCGGAAGCATTGTGTGGCCCATCCCAACCACCATAATAAATTTCAATTTGGCCGTTACGCACGACCGGCGGCGCGGTAAAAAGCATACCGCTATCCCAAGTTCCCTTAGGCCCAAGCGGCAAAAAGGTCTGTTGGTTTGCTACGCGGTCCCAATGAATTCCATCGCGGCTCACGGCCAATTGAATATCGATGGTTTCATCACCCGGCTTTTTATAAGAACGAAGCAATCCGAGATAGAGTTCTTCATATTGAAAAACAGGCATTCCATACGATTGCGGGTCAGCGTCCGTGAAAGCGTGACTCAGGACAACTTCAGGCTCTGACCAATGGATAAAGTCTGTGCTTTGCGTGCGTACAATCTGGCGGAACTTTGGCCATGGCTCAGCCCAACCTTTGGTATATGCCACATAAGTTCCATTGCGCTTATCCAACAAAACATCCATAACATCACTGATGGAGCGCTCCTTTTTCATTGCATAAAGCACGGGATTATTAGCGTAACGCTCCCAGTGAATACCATCAGGGGAGAACGCGACACACATTCCGGCATCGCCATAGGTTTCTTCACCGTGAGGATAATCCCAATATAACATCTTATAGCGACGCTTGGGATCGGTTTCAGTTTCATCTTGGATCACGCTGGGATTGTATTGGTCATGATAGCCGTAATTGGTCAGGATGATGTTGTTTTCCTTGGATCCGCGAAATTCATACAATCCAAGATTGGGAAGATCCCAATGAATGCCATCCAAACTTGTGGCATATAGAAAGGGAGTACGTTCCTCGAGCGGCATCCCATGGTTGTAGCTCATATACCACATTTTATAGAGCGAGGTTTTCTCATCATAAATCACGGTTCCATAGAGATAAGGATTTTGAGCCCAAGGCACATCACCTTTGAGAACCGGATTGCCTGCATATTTGACGGGCTGATGGAGGGTACGCGTAACTTTAGATAAGTCTTGAATACAAATATCGTCAATCAATAGCTGCCATGGACTATCGAGGGGATTTTCCGCAGCAGCACTATGCAGCGGACTCCAAAGGGAACACAGCAGCGACAGAAGGATTAAATATCCTGGAACATCGGTAAACTTGAGAGGCTGTAGCGGGGATTTCATTTTCGGCACGGTCTTGTCAACTCCTGAGCATCATCGTTGCCAACGCATGGTACACAAAAGGATGGGATTTGTTGAGCGGGAGTCTAATATACTTGTCAACATCTTGCTGACAGTGGACCTGCCTGTGACCCGAATGCTCCAAACTGCGTATTTACTGTGGCTTGCTATGTCTTGAGCGTGTAGGCTCGATCAATGTTCATGTGCTGATTGGGCCGTTTTCAGACAGAATCGGCCACTCTTGTTTGTTTTTTGATCCAAGTCCACACCGAGGCCAAGCCATTGTCATTTCTCTTTCATCCTAATTTTCCGTTTACTCCAAAGAAAGTGCCCTTCTTTTACGGTTGGGTGATTCTTGCGGTCAGCACGATGGGGATGGTTATGAGCGCTCCCGGCCAGACGATGGGCGTGAGTGTGTTTACGGATTATTTGATCGAAGCGCTACAACTTTCGAGAGTCCAACTCAGTACGGCTTATATGCTGGGCACGATTGCCAGCAGTTTCTTACTCCCATGGGGGGGGCGGATGTTCGACCGGGCCGGGGCACGTTTAATGGGTGTGCTGGCAATGTGCATTATGGGAAGCACGCTCATTTACTTAAGCCAATGCGACCGTATTTCATTGGCTCTGTTTTCCGGTGAGAATCAAACACTGCGCTTTTCAATTAACTTTTTGGTGATCTTTGCCGGATTCGCCATTCTCCGTTTTTCCGGGCAGGGACTCTTGGCGATGACATCACGCGCGATGCTCGGGAAGTGGTTCAACCGCCGCCGGGGTTTCACATCCGGTGTAAGCGGTGTGATGGTTTCATTCTTTTTTTCAGCGGCCCCATTGGGATTCGACCATTTGGTAAATCGATTCGGTTGGCGGGGAGGGTGGATTGTGCTGGCCGTGGTATCTATCTCCATGGCCGGAGTATGTTGGTTATTATTCCGGGACAATCCTGAAGAATGCGGCCTGCAGATGGATGGCATTGCCGTAGAGACGCCCGAAAGTACCGAAGACTCCAGCGAAAAACTGGATCCGGGAATCAAAAAAGAATTCACGGTTCAAGAAGCCTATCGAACCTATGCTTTTTGGATTTTTACTATGGGTCTCGTTTCGCTGGCAATGGTGTTTACCGCGATTACTTTTCACATTGTATCTGTTGGTGAAGAGATGGGACTAACGCGTCAGGAATCGCTGGAGATTTTCCTGCCGATGGCGGTTGTGGGGATCATCTCCAATCTCATGTTCGGCTGGCTGAGCGACCGTTTTCACCTCAAATACATGTTAATGGTTATGATGTTGACACAAGCAGCCGGGATATGGGCGCTTCCTCATATCGCAGAAACTTGGGGAAACTTATGCATCATCATTTGTTTTGGAATCGGCACCGGCATTTTCGGACCGCTGATGATTGTGGTTTGGCCCAAATTTTATGGGCGCAAACATTTGGGAGCAATCAGCAGTCTCAACCTATCCGCTCAGGTGTTTGGCAGCGCAATCGGTCCGTTTCTTTTCGGTCTATCCTACGAATGGACCGGAAGTTACGAAACCGCAATTTACAGTTGTATGCTTATACCGCTCGCTGTATTCCTGGCATCGTTTAAAATACAAAATCCGCAAGACATGATTGCAGACGCATAGCCAACCACTTCTCAACAGAATGTTTACCAGAGGCGGATTCGCGCATAGCGCATAACGCCACCGGTATCGCCGAATAAATCTATAACCGGCGAAGGTTTGCAGCCCGCTCGTACAGTTGAGGCAAAGAAGGCCCCAAGCGGATTCTCTAAATGCAATACGACCGGATCGCCATGTGTTCCATCAGCGGCGATTTCAACAAGCCGGTATTCGGAGAGAGTCTGTCCCTTTGTATCCGTGCCGTTGACCGCATAAAACGCGATCAAACGGCCATCAGCAGCTACGTGAAACTTGGCATCTCCGGGACGTTCGCCGCCTAAGTCTTCCCCACCCTCAACAAGCGTTTTACGCAAGATAACTTTTCCATCCCGGATAACGGCATACTCCAGGGCATGACGTTGTTTTTCATTGGGGAAGAATTTCTCTCGAAGCCGTTCATCCAGTGCGCGTTCTGTCCACAACACAAAGACATCGCCATTCGGAGCGATATAGAGATCTTTGGGAGATATCCAACCGCAGGTTTTATCGCGTGAGGCAACCTCAACCCAGTCATTAAATTTTCCGGTGCTGATATCATCACTCCAGCAATAAAACAGCCGCCGGAAATCATAATCCCACTTCTGCCCGGTCAATTCGTGTTTGTATTCCCGCCAAGCATTGTACGGCTCCACAATATCGCTGACACCACAAATATGAACTTGACGGTCTTTTAAGGCTACAGCCGGATAGCAGACGCGAATCGGTTGCGGTTTGTCATATTCCGCGCCATAAGGCCATACGAGTTTGCCTTGCGCCGACCAGTTCCCTTCCCGGTCAAGATACGACCATTCGGCATGGGTATACCCAATATTTTGGAAAAGAATTAACTCTTGGTTAGGACCATCAACTGCAAAACTTCGGTAAGAATGCTCGGTAAACTCGGGCTTTCCCTCCCATTTGGGAACGTGAGTTCGAAAAGCGGCTTTGGGATCCGCCGCTGAGAATTCAAGGATGCGTGGTTCGGCCGGGCCACCATACGTATCAGGTTCGGTCAGGGTCGGATTGACGGATAGAAGGATTCGACCTTCGCCGAAAACTCCCATCGGAGAAGGTTCCCGGGTTCGTTCCCCGCCCTTATAGATGCACTCCCAGCCCTTTTCGTCACGGAAGAAAAGCATCGGCAGGCAATTGTTCAGCGGCTTGGCCTCAGGAATGGTTTCGATCCCGCTGGCAAAGACAGTATCGCCATAACGGACAATGCTGGTATTGCCATGGCACCACATGGGCCCGGCCCCATTGTTGGCGGGCTGGTATGTATAGACCTCTTCTTCAACTTCCACGCGAGGTTGAAGTTTTGGAGATTGGGCAAAGCCGGTGAGAGAGATAACAAGCGATAAAACCAGGATTCCGATTCTCATTGTCTTCTCCTGTGTGATGCACAATTCTTTAAAGATATTACGCTAGCCGCAATATCAATCAGAATGTTCCCTTACAGCAAATCTTTGCATTTGTTGTACTCATCCAACATCGCCATAAAATTATCATAGCTGGCATTATGAGCGATAGAATGACTGGGGCCGAGTATAAAACCGCCATGTTCAGCACCGCATTGCATTGCCTCACGGACATTTGCACGGACTTCCGCCGGTGTGCTTTGAATTAAAAACTCAACGGCCACGCCGCCCCAGAAGGCAATCTCACCGCCGAAATCCCGCAGAAGAGAGCGAAGTTCCATATCGGGGATAGTCTGGATGGATTGGTAGCACTGCACACCGGCTTCAATCATCATGGGCATTAGCGGACGATTGTTGCCGCAATTGTGCAAGATCGCCTGATGGCCCCGCCGCCGCACCTGAGAGACACGTTCCTTAAGCGCAGGCAGGCAGAATTCCCGATACATGGCAGGTGAAATCATAGGCCCTTTACTGGAAGCCATATCTTCTTCAAATAGGATGCCATCCTGCCCCGGGCGGATATGATAATCATCAAAAAGATTTTGTTCCTGCACACGGTATGTAATCGCGGCCTTTACGATTTCCGGAGTCAGACAATAAGCCATAAGGCCACGCTCCATGCCGCCTAATTTTACAATTGTGTCGAGTCCTCCCGAAAGTCCGGCAATATAACGGGTTGGCCCCAAGCGTTCGATGACATAATCAAAGGCCTCAAATCTAGAAGGATCGGGAGGCGTGATGGTTGGAGATTTTTCAAAATCTTCAAGCGTATATTCCTGCGCTTCAAGCACCGGGTCTTCGATACAAGAGATGTCATTCGAATGAGCGGAGGCTTTGAAAACACGTCCCTCCCGGTCACGCCAGAGGCCATCGCCGATTTTTTCCGGCGGATCGGGCTCATAATCTTTGGGCGGAACCAAATCCGCTTCTTTAAACGTGATTAAGTCCACGCAATCAATCTTTGTGTAAAATTCAACTGTGTCCTTTTTTAGGCTCTCGACAACTTCATCGCGCCGGCCTTCCCAATAGGCGAGCTGTGTGGCGATTTTGTTACGAACATAGGTTGGACGGCCTATTACCTGTTCCACAATATCATGGTCGGCCAAATAGAAGCCGAGAGGTATAAAAGGAACAGGTTTTCGTTCGATAGCGTTTCTAACGCATTCTTTTCCGGTCATCATGTTAATGGACAGCGCCTTGTCATGCAGGATTATGAGGGATTAAATCAACGCAAGGAATAGTACAACCAGCAATGCCACCGCCACCCAACCGGCAAGAAAGCCCAAAACCAGTTGCTTGGAAGGCACATAGATTTCAAACGAGTCGGATGGAATGAGTTTTCGGGCCGGTGGAACATCTGCGCCAACCGGCAATGTGCAAGGTTCCTCTACAACCTCATCTCTCACAACGGGAGTACGCAACAGAGCATAAAACCGCTCCAGCAACTGCTCCTCGCGAGGTTTTGTTATCAGGCTGGCCCCGATGCCCGCCACAAGCCCGGCTGTCAAATAGAAGATCATTTGCCATGGCAGGTAAATCACCGGACCGGTTTCTTTTTGAAACACGAAACGTAAATCTTCAGCCAACGGTAGCGTCGCCGCCCATTCGACGAAGAAGGTCTGCGTGGAAAGCCACCAGGCGGCAAAAGCAGCTAGTGTTGAAGCCCACGCACCGGCCGCGGTGGCTCGTCTCCAAAACAGCCCCATCCAAAAAGCAACGCCCAACATGGGCGCGATTTTCCAGAAGATTTCTAGACCTTGGACAACACTTTCCAGGCTATAAGCAAAGAAGACACCCGCGACGACAACGCCCAACGCCGAGATACGCACAACCCGTAAATAGTGACGGCTGGACCGTCCCGGAAAGAGCGGCTTATAGATATTTTCCGTAAAGAGGCCGCTGGTCGAGACCATAAAAACATCGCAAGAACTCATAACCGAGGCTAAGAGACCGGCAATAAAAAGTCCCAATAAGCCCGGCATGAGTTTCGGAAGAAAATCATAAGCCACCTGCCCAAAGACATTATCGGGATCTATATCGGTCCTGCCTTGCGCCGCGAAATAAGCAATCGCGGTTACGCCGGTTAAAGTCCAGGCGACGGTACAGATACGTTTCAAGAGGCTTCCGCACATAAAACCGACTTGGCCTTCAATTTCCGTACGTCCAGCGGCGCAGTTGGCCATGGTATGGGGTTGGGTGACAATTCCGATAAGCGCGTTCAAAGCGATAACAACGATATAGAAAGTACCGATTTCAGCCGGGGCAACAAGCGTGAGTTTTTCGGCGGGGACTTGTGAAGATAAAGCCGACAATCCTCCGATGGCGTTCAATAAAAAGGGCAATAACATAAATGAAAAGAAGATCGTAAGAATTCCTTGGATCAGGTCGGTTAAAACCGCGGCGTGCAACCCTCCGGCCGTGCTGTAGGCCACGAAGAGGATTGTCATTAACGCGATAGCCCATTGCACATTGACTGTTCCGCCGGTGCTGGCCTCGATGACATGGGCTGAGCCTTTAAGCATCACGCCGATGTTGACCGAGAAATTCATCAAGCCCACAACGGCAAAAAGCACGGCCACGGAACGGCCATAGCGCAGTTCAAAAACATCCGCCGTAGTCAGTGCGCGAAAACGGCGCATCATGGGCGCGATCAGCCAATAGAAAGGCGTTGAAAAGAGCCAAAGCCATTGATACCAAATCCCCGAAACGCCATTGGTGTAGCTTTTAGAGGCAACCGAGACGGCTTGATCCGAATGAGTGCCGGTTCCGAAACCGAATAGGACCATTAAGGTTTTGCCGAACCGGCGGGGCATAACAAAATCGCCGATATTTTGTATGCGCTTCGCTGTCCAAAACCCCAACGCCGCGACCAAAACGAAATAGGCCGCAAGAACAATAAAATCCGCTATCTGCAAACCAGCCATCAATCCCCCTCTCATCCCGTGGCCGGGCAAAATCCCGCCAAGGCGGGACCTACCGGCCCACGATTTCAAAGTATATTTAATTGATTTTCTAAGTCAGCACCCTGCAAAGCAGAGTGTCGGTAGTCGAATCGGCTCGGCGTGACGTTGTCCTTGATTTTTAAGACAGTGTTTCGAAACAAGCTCTAGCATCATAGCCAGCCGGTGGCTTGTGCGAGAAAGCGGCTGTATTCGAGTAGATTTTTCCAGCTGACATCGGGCGGAATGGCATGGTCACAGGTTGGAATGTATCCCCCCGCATCAATTGCCGGACGAAGCCGGTCGATTTCATCGCGCAAAGCCTGTCCGCCCTCAGCGATTTTGCGTTTATCAACGCCCCCACGAAACGCCATCCGGTTACGATAGGTCCTATTGTAAGCGGGGAGATCATTGCCGGCGGCGACTTCTTGCGGGCAATTGCAATTCAACCCGGCTTCCAGCCAAACAGGGATCAAATCTCCCACATAACCATCGGAATCGACCTCAATTACGGGTACACCGGCCTCGCGGCAGAGTTCCGCCCAGCCACGCCAACTGGGTAATAGGAATTCCCGGCACATCAAAGGACCGATCATCGGTTTTTCTTTGTAGGCCATGTCCTCATTGATGGTGATAAAGTCGGGGACAAAATCTTTAAAAATTTCGCTCATTAGTTCCAGCACAAAGCGATCCCAAAAATTGATCATATCCTTAACGAAAGCGGGATCATCAAGAAACAACATGCAGAGATTTTCAAATCCGAGCCATTCCCGTAGTTGCCAGAACGGTCCCGGGAACGTCAATCCGGAGGGATAATCGCGATTCTTAAGTATCTGAGTTCGTTCGCGGTAATCGGCAGGAAAACGTCCCGGAGTATCGAGAACATAACGCGTTTTCATGCTCTCCCAATCCTCGCGCGTCTCCACAGGGCACCGAATCCAAGACCGCGTCACAAAATCAATCGGCTCGCGTAAATAACGGGGATCATACGCGCCACTGATTTTGCAGATATTGCCTTTCCAATCCTGGACAATCTTCATTCCGGGCGATCCATCTTGAGAATCACTCGGAATTTCTTCGAGAACTTTTTCTTCAAACTGCGGAATCATGCGGAAATCGACACCGGCATCGATCCGTTTATGAGGTGGGATGGGTGATTCAACACCGATACATTGCGCGGCATAACCGTAAAAATCGGTGACGTCTTCGGGCACGCCTTCATTCCGCCACCGCTTCCGAGTGGACTCACGAGGCGCATCATGTCCCGGCATAAAGGGTATGCGGTCAGGATTGCCAAAAGTCAGAGTTTCAATAAAACGTTCCCGATCCGTCATTCGAACCTTCAGTCTCCTTTTTGGAAGACTCAAATCAATCACAGTAAACAATGTTCGATCATAGCAGACTTCAACTGCTCTGTGAGGATCAAAAGTCGCCGTGGGCAAAACTTTGCGGCTTATGGTACGATCTAATCTTGAGGAATCTACTATGTCTTTAATTTGCCGTGCATTCGCACAATTCAATGGAGAACTTACGATGATGCGTTGGATCGCCTTTTTGCCGCTGCTGTCATTGCTCGCCTGTAACACGATGCCCGTAAAGCACGCCGATTCTGTTGAACACGGCACCGTCTATTTTTCAGAAGGACGCTTTGCCGGATGGCCTGCCAATAATGGTGTGTGGTCTTGGGGGGACGAGATCGTGGTGGGATTTACCTTGGGGTATTACAAATATGCAGGCGGTGGACATCCCATTGACCGGGAGCGGCCTTCAGGCCCCATGCAGGCGCGCAGCATGGATGGCGGGCAGACATGGAATATCGAAACACCCTCATATTTGAAAGAAGATGGCAAGGAACGCGAACCTGTTCAGCTGCGGGAAGCGGTGGATTTTACGAATCCGGATTTCGCGGCGCGATTCCGAAGCAACCGGTTCTATTATTCCTATGACCGGTGTCACACCTGGGAAGGGCCCTTCCTTTTGCCCGATTTCGGCCGTAAAGGACTTTTGGCAAGAACCGACTATTTGGTAAATGGCAAACACGATCTAATGGCCTTTATCTCCACTGAAAAAGACGAAGGTAATGAAGGGTGGCCATGTTGTATACAAACGCAAGACGGCGGATTGACATGGGATTTTGTGGGATGGATCGGTGAACAACCCGGCCCGGGGGGCTACGCGATTATGCCTTCGACATTACGCATTTCCGATAACACACTGCTCTCGATTATCCGTATGCGCGGCGTGATCGACGGCAAGAAAAAATGGTGGATCGAAGGCCATCTTTCGCCAGACAACGGCCGCAACTGGTACCGTCTGGCCGAGCCGACGATTAACAATCACGGTAATCCGCCGCACATGATCCGTCTGCAAGACGGACGGATTGCGCTCACTTATGGTTTCCGGCAATCGCCATACGGTATTAGAGCCAGAATTAGCGAAGACGACGGCAAAACATGGGGTGAGGAGATTATTTTGCGCGGTGACGGCGGCGGATGGGATTTGGGTTATCCGCGAACCGTCCAGAGAGCGGACGGAAAATGTGTGACGATGTATTATTTCAACGATGGAAAACGTAATGAGCGCACTATCGCATTCACCATCTGGGATCCGGATTGCAAATGCCGGGAATAGGGGAGAGATTTATCAGGTATTATTGCCGGACGTGAGTTGGGCGTTTATTTTCTCTCTTAAAATTTCTACCTTGAACGGCTTGGCAACGTAGTCATTGGCCCCCGCTTGGAGCGCCTGTAAGACGGACTCCCGCTCGATCTGCCCGGTTACCATGATGATCCGGACTTTTTTGTTGAACTTGCGGATGATCTTGACGGCTTCGAGGCCGGACATTTTAGGCATACTCCAATCCATCAGAATCAAATCGTAAGCGCCGCGGGCGACCATGGAGGAGGCGGTGTAGCCGTCTTCGGCTTCATCGATATTGTCAACACTCACGGCGTTTTGAAGGCTGGCCATTACCGCCTTTCGAGAGATTCTTTCGTCGTCTACAACCAATACTTTCATTCGAAACACCCCTGCTGTCTAATAATGAACATTATAATTCCAGAGCCTGCTCCTTCTGCAAATATTGCTCATCCAGACATATTCCAAATTGCAAATCCGCCCTTTCCGCAAAAGAAAACCCTCATTTACAGCATCGGGTTTTGCGGATTGGTAGATCGACTTAAGCCCCGGCGCTTAAGTATGCCTTTGTTTCAATATATTTGAACTGTGCTTTTTCCTTACGCCATCCTTCTTCAGCTTGCCACTTCTTATAAATCCGGGTCAACCCACATACGCGTAAGCCAGTCAATGCACACGTGGCAACACACTCATACTATTGCTCTTATGTACGTAAATAAGTATCTTAGATTTTTCCGGTTCGACATGCTACTATTACACATTAAGCGTTGGGGGAATAGACGTAATGCGCGCCGATTTCACCATCGATCCCGTAACAAGGATTGAGGGCCATTTAGGAATTTATATCACCACGGTAAACGATCGCATCGCCGATGCTTATTGCGCGGGGGAGATGTTCAGAGGTTTTGAACAAATTCTGGCCGGACGCGATCCTCTTGACGCTCAACAAATTACGCAACGGATTTGCGGCGTATGTCCTATCTCCCATGGTGTGGCTTCATGCCAGGCCCAAGACATCGCTTATGGGATCGAGCCCCCGTTTAACGGGATTCTTTTAAGAAATCTAATTCTCGCCGCTAATTTTTTGCAGTCCCATATTACTCATTTTTATCAGTTTTCAATTCTTGATTTTGTTGATGTGCTTGCCATCGACAGTTATACGGGTCAAGAGCCGGCATTGCGCGCTTTAAAAAATTGGATTGCCGAGCAACGTTCATCGAATGAGATTTTTCCCGCGGCTCCTTTTCTTCCCGGCTATGAATCGGAACACACGTTTAGCGGTGAAGACAACATCAGCATTTTGCATAATTACTTTAAGGCCCTTAAAGCGCGGCGTTGCGCACATCAATCGGCGGCGATTTTCGCGGGGAAATTACCCCATGCCCCGGCCTTGGTGCCTGGAGGCGTAACAGAGCAGGTTGATGCAAAACGTATCGCAACCTTCCAATCCCGTTTCAAGCAAATTGAATTGTTTATTGATAATTGTTATTTGCCGGACATTCTTAGTGTGGCGGCAAAGTTTCCGGAATTCTTCGACATGGGAAAAGGTTGCGGGAATTTTTTGGCCTATGGAGTTTTTCCCAGCGGCCACGACCGCTCGAAATGTCTTTTCCCTCAGGGGGTTATCATGGATGGAGGTATTCAGGCTTTGGACCTCGCGAAAATCCATGAAGATGTGCGTTATTCCCACTTCGCTCCCCCTTCGCACTTAAAGCCAACGGAGGGCGCAACAATCCCGCAAACCGATAAAGAGGAAGCCTACTCCTGGCTTAAGGCGCCACGTTACGAAACCTCTGTGCTGGAAACAGGCCCTTTGGCAAGGTTGTTGGCCGCAAGCCAGGCAAATTCGGAACATCCCGCTAAGGCGCTCATGGATCAGTTTTTACAGAAGTTGAACCGCGAGGAGAAACACCTGCCCTCTGTTCTTGGACGTCATTTGGCGCGGGCAATCGAGTGTAAAATTCTCGTTCAGGCTTGTTTCGAGTGGTTATCCGAATTAAGACCGGGTGAACCAACCTGCACGGACTTTACAATTCCCGACCAATCAGAAGGAATCGGTTTAACTGAAGCGCCGCGTGGCGCGCTCGGGCATTGGTTAAGCATTAAAAACAAGAAAATAGAAAGTTATCAGTGCGTTGTACCAAGCACGTGGAATTTCTCACCGCGCGATGACCGGGGAACACCGGGCGCTGTCGAACAGGCACTTGCCGGAACACCAATACCGGACCGCGATAATCCCATCAATGCTGTCCGTGTAGTCCGGTCGTTCGATCCTTGCCTCGCTTGCGCGGTTCATTAAGAAAGGTGATTTCATGGCTGCTACCAGTCGCCGTCAATTCCTAAAAACAGCCGGAAGGCTTGCTGCGATCATGGGTATGAGCGCGACGCATGCGCCCCGAATTGCGCTTTGTCTGCAAGAGCTCGCAGAACGCTCCAAGCGCTTTTTGTGGTTGCAGGGTCTTTCATGCGCCGGGTGCTCAGTATCGTTTCTCAATACGGAAGCACCGGATCCGGAAGAAGTATTGACCGAGTACATCCATCTGCAATTTCACCCCACGTTATCCGCTGCGACCGGCCATGTTGCGGTTGATATCGTGAACAAAACAATTGAGGACGGCGATTTCAATTTAATTGTTGAAGGAGCCATCCCGGCAGGACTTCCCGAGGCCTGCAATTTCAACCACAAACCTCTCGCAGACCTCTTGGTTCATGCGGCAACTTCTGCAAACGCCGTTATTGCAGTGGGAACCTGCGCAACATACGGGGGTATCCCCGCCGCGGAAGGCAATCCCACCGGCGCAGTCAGCGTTCCCTTCTTTTTGCAGGAAAGAAAAATTTCAACGCCTATTATCCGGTTGCCGGGCTGTCCCACCCACCCGGATTGGATCGTGGGGACTTTGGTGCATTTACTGGAGTTCGGTTTTCCGGAATTGGATGAAGACCTGCGTCCCAAAATGTTTTATTCAAAGCTGCTGCATGCGCAATGTCCTCGATTTACCGACTACGAACGAGAAAACTTCGCGCAAAGATTCTCCGATGACGGCTGCCTGTTTATGCTCGGATGCCAAGGTCCTTTAACCAACGCCGATTGCTCGTTGCGCCTTTGGAATTCAGGCACAAACTTCTGCATCAACGCCCGTTCGCTTTGTTACGGGTGTGCCTCACGGAATTTTGCCGCCCAGAAATCATTTCCCTTCGTCACCAAAGATATGGCTCAAAATAAGAATCGGATACCCAAGTCCGAAACGAATCATTCAGGATAACTTGTTTCACTATTCGAATAGGAACCGCCAAATGAAAATCACATCATGTAAGACACGAGGTACGCAAGTCAATCGATGAGCGGGATCAATCTGGCAGATTTTTCATTTCTGATCGTCGATGATGTTCGGATTTGCCGCATGAATGTCATCGGCGTCCTAAAAGGTCTCGGTGTCGAAGAAATCCATGAAGCGGAAAACGGTAAAGAAGCGATTGATATTCTTCAGGACCGAAATATCCCCATCGATTGTGTAATTTCCGATTTCGATATGCCTGAGATGAATGGCTTGGAGTTGCTTAGGGCTGTCCGCACCGGAATACCGAATACAAGAAGAGAGTTGCCGATTGCGATGTTAACCGGTCACGGTGACGAGAGCCTGGTCGGTCTCGCATTGGCTCTAGATGTTAACACATTTATTTTAAAGCCTGCTCAAAAAGAGAAATTGGCATCGCGCCTGGAACGGCTTTTGACAGAAGACCAAAACCGTGAAAAATGGGTTCGGCCAGCCGAGGCTTACAAGTCAATCCAAGTGGATATAGCAATCATCAAAGCATCCGCCGAAGCAGAACCTGATGAGCCGAAAGAAGAGGTCGTTCCTGAGGCAGATACGGCGCATGAAATCATGTACCAATTGAGTTCATTGCCCGCATCGTCCGTTCTTTCACGCGATATCGTTTCCGAAACAGGCCGCACATTGTACGAGGCCGGAACAGAGATCACCGACAGGCATGTCACTCGATTAAAAGGTCTAAAAGATCTTGGATTTTTTGATGGGAATATCTGGATACGAAACACATCAGCTGAACCCGTTGCGGTTCCGGAACCACAGCGAAAACCACAGATCGATCCGTCCGCCTCATCCTCCGCGGAAGGCGGGCTACAGCGCAGCACATTTTCGCGTTATGGCAAGTTGAATATAGGATGCACAATCCAATGTCAGCGTTGTTCTCTTGAATTTTCCCCTTCTCCTGAAGTTATCCGAAAACACAACCGGTCCCTGTTGACCTTTTTGCTCTGCCCAATTTGTACGGAACGAGACACCAAACTTTTATGCGCTTGTGTCCAATATATGGTTGCCAAGGGAGGATTCCCACTGGACGCCGGACAACTCGTGCAAGCCTTTATCGTTCCAGATGAAAAACTTCCTTCACCGGACGACGATCCATTTAAGATTCACCGCAGACTTTATCAGGGCGATCCGCTAACCGTAAACGATATTATGTGTTGGGTTCATGCCAACTTTTTTGCTCTGGACCCGGAAGAGAATAAGTTGGAGTGCATGATCGACCGCATACTATCCGATCCGGAACGTGTACAGCTTGTGGGTAAAGCAGGTCTCGACGCAAAAAAGATGGCGATCAATCGTACACAGCGATTGAAATCCAATAAATAAAATTTTGGCTCATACTATGAATAAGAGTACCAGTCTAATTTTGGTCTTGCTTGGCGGATTGATAACCGTCGTAGCCGTTTCGCAGTTTTTTTTGTATAGAAGCGTCACCGAGCAAATGACCGAGTTCGGCGAAGAAAACATTAAAACACTGCGGGAACGCGAGGAAAACAACGCAAAAAACATTTTCCATTCCGTCGAACGCGGCATCAAAGCCTCGCTCGAACGCGGCGAGATGGATAAGTTCAATAAGCTTTTGCGGCAACAAAAAGGGACTGAAGATCTTTTGGAGTTTTCATTATACGACCGGTTCGGGATTGTCTCCAATTCATCGGACGACTCTTTTTTGCAAAAAACGCTCCCCGAAAATCTCAGAAACCGCTTGCTTCAAAATCCGGAAATGCTATTCCAGTACGGCGAAGGTGATATCAATATCTACCAGCCACAGGTACTCACGGAGGACTGTATCCGTTGCCATACCGATTGGGATTTGGGGGGAATCGGAGGGGTAACGCACTTTCGCTTTTCTATCGACAATTTAATCAACGCCGAAAAACAGACAGTCGAACGGATTTCGGAGATGAAAAGCAAAACGATGGACAATTCGCTTTTGACATTGTTGGCGATTGTCGCGGCCTCGATTTATTTGGCCTATCGCTTTGCGGGCATTAGTTCCAGCCTATCCAGTTTGACCTGTGAATTAGAACAGCGTGTCGAAAGACGTACGGCTGAACTAAACAGCGCCAATGAAGACCTGCAGAAGGCCAAAGAACTTGCGGATAAGGCCAATCAAGCCAAGAGCGAATTTCTAGCGAATATGAGCCATGAAATTCGCACACCGATGAATGGCGTTATCGGACTGACCGATTTAACGCTAAACATGGATATTCCTCAAAAAGTCAGAAATAATCTCCTTTATGTAAAAGATTCAGCCAACTCACTGCTACAAATCATCAACGACATTCTCGATTTTTCAAAGATCGAAGCCGGAAAGATGGAGTTGGATCACATCCCCTTTGAATTGCGGGATTTGATTTACGATACGGCAAGGACACTGGCTCTTCGCGCGGACGAAAAGGGCCTTGAATTGGCATGTCATATCCCGCCCGATATTCCCGATATATTTGTTGGCGATCCTATTCGCCTCCGGCAGATTGTTGTGAATCTCGTGGCCAATGCGATCAAGTTTACCAAAGACGGACAAGTGTCGATTCATTTGGAAAGCCGCGAAATCGACAAGAAACATTACGAACTTTCATTCCAAATCCGCGATACGGGAGTGGGCATTCCAAAGGAACAACAGGCTCGAATTTTCCACTCGTTTGAGCAGGCCGATACATCGACAACACGTAAATTCGGAGGTACGGGGCTGGGCTTGTCCATCTCGATGCAATTGGTCAAAGCCATGAAAGGTGAAATCCAGGTAGAAAGCCCCAATCCCTATATCGAGGCGAACAGCGAATGCCCCGGGAGTGTTTTCAGTTTTATGGTTCGCTTAGAGCGTCAACCGGCCATGAAAAAATCACCTTCGTCTTATGGGATGGATATTGAAGGGATGCCCGTGTTGGTCGTTGACGATAATGAATTGAATTTGCAAATCCTCGAAGAGATGGTTTCCGGCTGGGGATTTAAAGTTACAACCGCAAACGACGGTTTTGCGGCAATTATGGAAGTAGAAAAAGCCGTGGCTTTTGGAAGAACATTCCCCTTAATCATCACCGATTTCAACATGCCAGGAATGACAGGCATCGATTTGGCAAGAAGAGTGCGTTCCATTCCTGCATTCCGGGATACGAAAATTATGATTTTGGCATCTTCCCAGATCATGATTGGAGATGAATCTCAGAATGCAGATCTAAAGATTGCCGCATCGCTGCTGAAACCTGTGAAACAGTCGGAATTGTTCAATATCATCATCTCACTCTTCTGTGATGAGCCGGACGAACCGGGAACAGAAGAACCGCAAAGACAATTCGAAGGGCCAACGGATGGTAAAAGACTGCGTATTCTTTTGGCCGAAGACAACCGCATCAATCAGCGTGTAGCAATAGGTATGATTGCGGAGACACTTGGCCATAACGTTACCGTAGCCGATGACGGGGAAAAGGCGCTGAAGTTCTACTGCAATGAGAAGTACGATTTAGTATTCATGGACCTGCAAATGCCGGTTATGGACGGTTTCGAGGCAACAAAGGCAATCCGAGAAGTTGAGAAAGAAACCGGAAAGCATACTCCAATCGTAGCGATGACGGCCAACGTGATGAAAGGAGACGAAGAACGCTGTCTTGAAGCAGGTATGGATGCGTATATCGGAAAACCAATTATGCTCAACAAAGTCAAAGAGGTTATCGAATATGCGCTATCCAAAACAGAATCAGAATTTCAGCCCGAACCGGATAGCATAAGAAATGTAGAGGAACCTCAATCCACAGTGAGCGCTGAGGAGACAACATCAGTTACCGGACAAACCGAATACACTGCATTCAACCAAGAGGCACTTTTTGAAACTTACAACAGCGATTCGCAAATGATTTCCGAGCTGGTGACGATGTATTTTGAGGATGTTCCCGAAATGCTGACCGGTGTGAAAGAAGCGATTAATTCAAAAAGCAGTGAAGATTTAGATCATAGCGCGCATAAACTCAAAGGGGCGGTCGGCGCGTTTGAGGCTCATAACGCCCGTGAGGCGGCCTATGTTTTAGAACGAATGGGGAAAGAATCAACCTGGGAAGGCGTGGACGAGGCTTTCAATAATTTGGAATCCGAAATCGAAAGCCTTAGCAACGATTTATCAAAGCTGCGCACACAACTTCAGGCGTGAATGAACGTGCAAAAACCGATTCAGGGTCCGTAGTGTATGATATCGCCACGGCTGGCAAGGCCATTGCTTAAGTCATAAGGCAAGATTAGGTATGGCGAGGCGGGGGTTTCAATAATATTGCCCATCCGGTCCGGGCCCATGCTACGCACAACATATTTGTATTTGCCAAGCTTATCGTGCAGACTGATCCAACCACTCTCGCCGTATCCCAGACGGTCAGTATACATATAGGCCCGAGTGGTTTTACCGGCACTATCGTCCTTATAAGGAAAAACTTCCATTGGAATGTTTGTTAAATAGGGGATGGGCGTTGTTAAAGGGTATAGCCGTTCCCATTCATTTGCCGCCGGATTGAATGAACCGGCCCACTCGGCAACCATATAGAATAATGGATAGTTGTTATTGTCCAGACGATACATCTCCAAAGCATTGCAGATGGATTTCACATCCGAAATGGCCCGGGATACTTTGGCGCGTTCCATGGCATTAACAAAATTCGGGACCGCTATGGCCGCCAGAATACCGATAATCGCGACCACGATTAAAAGTTCGATCAACGTAAAAGCACGACGCATCCTAAGATTCCCTTCAGACACAAAGTCACCGCCGAACTAACAAGGATTTGATATTTGCACAAAGATATCCTAGCACAGACAACCATCGAACACGGGGCTGCATAGGCTGAGAGAGTCTTCATAATGCCGACCATTATCCATCTGTAACCCTTCAAATACGAATTTTCAATAGAGTATTATCTCCATCGCGCATACGCTCAGTAAGCACGCATAACCCGCTGATATAAATAGACATACGCCATATCTCCCGCATCCAATATCAGCCATTAAGAACATTTTGTCTTGATTTCGACTTTTTTTTGTAATTAAAGACGAGCAGCTGCGATTCAAAAGAAAAAGAAACGATCATCAACGGAACAGTCTGATAAATTTCGCCTCATTTGGTGAAAACTTGAGTTCCTTGATGTCTTCCCGAATCGTCTCTTCAATAACATTAACTTCGTCTATTCTTTTGGGCGCAGGATTGAAGGCATCTCCGGCCAACGGAAGTTCTGTTTCATGGCCTTCGATTTCGCGCAGATGCAAAACGATACCGTTGTTATGATAGGACGGCCGGGCTTCAATCAAGACGATATTCCGCGATTCGAGTTTTGCCACCGACTGTGGCGTATTCGGAGATTGGGCCATATTCACATCGGGTGAAATGATCCTGCCAACAAGTGGAAGCCGCGCACCACGTCCGAATCTTTCAGCAAAACCATTGCTTGTATCATCAGAAGAGGTCAAATAATAGCACCACTCAAAATCGCCCTGCTGCGTGCCTTGGAAGTTTGTGAACCAATAATTGTTCATAATCCATGCGTAGACATGCGTGTTCTGAGGGATAAGCAATTCCTGCCATTTGCCTAGATTAAGGTCCCCAAATTGAACAAGAGGAATTTCGTCGCTACCAAAAACAATTTGCGCTTTAGGACTGCGTACGGCCACAAAATCCTGGACGGTGTTCCAATCAGATGATGAGCCCGGTATTTGATCGTATCCAGGCTGAACAAGGCCACCCTGAGCCTCGTAGCAAAGAGCGCCCTGTTCAAGAGAAAAAGGAAATGACATGTAGATACCTTCCGCGCTCTGAATCGGAATTTTGCGCAGGTGAAAGATGAGATCAATACGCTTTTGTAAATGATAAAGGCGGATTTCTCCCCCTGCCCGCTGGGTGCTTTCAAGCCCGCCTTCAAATAGCAGGCTTGTCCAAATTGGACCATTCACGCCACGGCTTACTCTGACATTATTTAATGTCGAATACTTGAGTTGCTTGCGGATAAACTCCCGGCGGTCAGGCGCCTGCTCAACAATAAATTGTCCGAGATTCCATTTGCTATTTGAATCGAGCAGATCATATCCCAATTGTTTATCCACCAATGCGCTTATGCCGCCCGTGTCCGGATTCAAGGTTACTGAGTAAAATTCATTCTCCAGCGAGATATCGGAGATATTGACTGATGGGGTGGCGGTTTCGCATTTATCAGTCAGTTCAATACGGTATATCTTATACCCCAAAGTTGGGATATTGCGTACCCACAATTTCCAATATTCACCTTCCAAACGGCTTCCTATCTGTTGAACCGGGACAGACTCTCCAGTACCGGAATCGATTATGCAAAACTCCTTGTCCTCAGGAACCGTCTTATAATCGAGAAACAGTTCGACAAGGCCATCACGTTCCCAATTTAAGGTGTTAAAGACGGCAACCGTGGGGACATTTGCCTTGGGCAGTGGAGTTATGGCATATGCCGAAGCCTCATCCAGAAGCAGAGCAGCGTCCTTTACCGCCTCCCAAACATAGGAACTCTTAAGTCCCCATTGGATTAACGTTTCCCCCGCCATGGGATCACCGACACTTCCGGCGGCACCAAACGTATGTTCATCAAAAAATAAGAGGTTTTCTTGTACATCGAGAATGCGCTGCATAACCTCGTCTTCGAGTTCCATGCTCATCAAAGATGCCATTGACAGTAGAGTTGAAGCTCGCTGCAAATTCGAATGAGTTTGACGCGAAGCCGCTGTTTCCCGCGCGGCGGAGCCGAATCCATCGGTCCACCAATCGGGCCAGGATTGCCGATAGACGGGAAGTTCATCAGCGTGATGCGATTCGAGGTCTTCAAGGAATTCGTGGTCCGTGGCAATGCGCAACCTGGGCCATTCGTACATCTCATTCCAATCCCGCACCAAATCACATGCCGCCGGGGCCGGAGGGGAGTTATCGATTTGATATCCGGAAAACTGAGCGGCGACACTGCCGAATGGATATTCGCGGCGTTCTAAGTCTTTTAAGTAAGACAAAAGTCCTTCTTGAAATAGGAAAACATCGCCTTTATGGACTTTCCAATAATTCCCAGTGTGATAATGATCGGCACGATAGGCCAATATGCGTTTGCCAGCTGGCGATTCCCACCAAAATGGAGTCGGTACAGAAAAGGGCAATACCGAGCGGGTATTGTTGATCCCCATCGTTAAATAACGAATTCCCATGCTCTGAAAATAATCAGGCAGGCACCAGGCGGCCCCATTTACATCGTTCTGCATACCCGATTTGATTTTACATCCAAAGAAATCTTCAAGTTCTCGGAGTGGTTGCAGTGAAGCAGCCAAGGAACTCTCCGTTGCGATTTCGGAGAGATTAAGATACATGCCGGTGATCTCAATCCGGCCTTCTTGTACGCGCTGTTTCAAACGCTGAATTTGTTCGAGAGGACGGCGTCTGATGTATTCCTGCACAGTCCAAGAGACTTCACATGTCCAACGGAATTTCGCGTCGTCCGGGTAATCATCAGTACGGTCACAGTAATCCAAAACCTGATCAATATATTGAAGGTGTTCCGGCAAAATCTTATCTTGCGGGCGAGTATAACCGATATCCGTATGCGCATGCTGGACGAGATACATTGTCCATTTCCGGATCGGGGACATCTGAATATCGGTCCAACGAAGAGTTTCGCTATCCGATTGCAGTTCAACAGTGAGGCTCTCGGTTTTTGTTATAGGCGATATTTGCAGATCAAAACGATGCTGCCCTAAAGGAATCTCAGCAAACTGGAACCGCTGTGGTTCATCCCATGATTTGCATTGAACGGTGATGGCCACATTCTTTAGTCCCCGCGTCGATAAATCCATCGTCAACGACTGTTTTGGTCCATCCGGTGTTTTTAAGATCAATGGATAGCTAATGAATTTGGCAACAGCGGCTTTGGATTTATTCTCTTTCGACTCCGATGAAGATTTCGGGACTTTGACAACAATACCTGTTGCCTCGACTTCCTCGGGCCTGTTGGCCGTTTTCTGCAACAATGGGAGGGCGCGCAAATTGGCGGCTTGGCGTCTTTCAGGAGCGGGTATGAAATTCTGATCCGGCCCCACACCCTTGTATTCGACAACAGCAATCAGTAATCCCCAACTTCCGCCAAACTGATCGACTTTAAATAGCAGACGATTCGTGCCTTTGTGCAACGTAACCGGAACGCGATCGATGCCGGAATCGACACCGCGTGTAACACGATTCACATGGACCAGTTTGTCGTTAACCCATGCCTTTACACCATCATTGCTGCTGACTTTGAGCAGGACCTGTTTTTCTTCTTCAACTTTCAGCTGGCAATACCCATAAGCCACACCCAAGAGATTCGGACTTACATCAAAGAGAGTCCGGAAATCGACATGGCCGGAAGGCTCGCTAAGCGTGGACTGGCAGGTCACACTTTTGCCGGTCTCCAGGTCAATGCAATCGCCCGGGTTGGGATTGGCATGCTCCTCGCCGCCCAAAGGCATCAAAAAATCATAATCGAAGGCCGCACCGCTTCTTTGAACATCATAAGTGAAAGGCCCCGCCACAACCCAGGCTGGAATTGTGCCATTCTCTCGTAAGGGAAGTGTCTCGCCCACTGCAGGACTTAAAAACAGGCAAGTCAGAATTGAAAAAAAAAGAATACGAGTCATCAAATACCACCACTGTCAAATTGGAGCCTATAGGGTTGAACCGGATTTGCTCAAAAAGCCTCCGTTCTTCCCATCATACATTCACGAGTAGACATACAAGCCTTTTGGGCCGGCTTCAGCTATGTACATAGTACAATGGGGCCACCACCGGATCAATCGGCTTTTAAGAATGACGGAATTCAGTCGAGTTGCCGTGATTGAGATATTCGGACCACCTTGCCAAAGATGCGTGCGGGCAATGATGCGGGTTTGTTTCAGCTGACTTTTTTATTTCATAAGGTTTGCGAAAAAGTAGATGAATCCGATCTTTTATTGTGTTAGCATGGAATACAGCCGAGGGAACGCACCTTGATCTATGGTTTAAAAGCCGGGCAAGAGACCCAGACGAAAAGCAAAGAGGTTCTGTGATTATGACCGGTATTTTATTGTTTGTTTTTTTCATCCAAACTCAAATCCCCGCCATTAGCATCGGTCCCGATGCGCTGGTTAACCTGGAAGGGCTTCCGCTCTTGAGAACCGGGACCTGGCTCACCGGAACCGATAGTCATGATGTAACCGGTGGAAACAACGATGGCTTCGACGCATTTTATTCTTATCTTTACCGGGACGGAGACGAATACGTTTTATATGAGGACCAAGGTCCGGGATGTGTTTACGTAATTCGGACTATAGGACACAAGGGAAATCTGAGAGTCTACACAGACGATTCCGGGAAAGCTGTTTATACAATTCCATTTCCCGATTTGAATAAAGGCAAGACCAGTCCATTCCTGTCTCCGCTTACCGCTTTTGAAGATGAATCACACGGATCATCATGGTGCTATGTGCCGATTCCTTACAACAACTACTGTAAATTAACAGTTGATGAGATGGATAAGCCCCATTTTTTCAACATCTTTGCGCACAAATATGCGAAAGGCACACAAGTGGCCGCTTTTGATCCGAATCTCCGCCTGGATGATGCCATGAAATGGTGGTCCGATCCGGCCCACCCGGCTTCGCTGCCCTCCGCTTCTCAAGAAACACCTAAAACCATCAGCATTCCTGCACATAAAAAAGAGACGCTTCTGGATTTGAAAGGCAGCGGGGCGATTACGGAATTCAAGATACGCTTTCCCAAAAGTTCGCCAATCGAATCCGCCGGAAACATCCACCTGCGTGGCTATTGGGATGGAGAAGTCTTTCCTCAGGTGTATTCACCTTTGAGCACATTCTTTGCGTTGGGATGCCCACGAGAGTTGGATGCCATCAAACACGGCGATCCTAAAAAACTCGAAAGCAAACTGTATATCGGCGGTGTGGTTCAACCTCAGAGTCTTTTGGTCGGACAAGACAACGATGGTTGGCTTTATTGCCATTTCCCGATGCCTTTTTGGAAATCAGCCCATCTCGAAGTCCTCAACCAATCGGATGAGGAAATTCAGATTGAATACGTCTTGAATGTTTCCGAAGAAACTTACCCCAAGCAGTCCGGTTATTTTCATGCCCTTTGGAGACAAGAAGCGCCTTTGCGGCCCGGCGAAGATTTCTGTGTGCTGGACACGTTCGGCCATGGGCATTATGTGGGCTGTGTCATAACATTTTCGAGCGTATATGGAGATTCGCCTTATAAGCAAAACGATTATATTCGCGGATTTCTTGAAGGTGATGCCCGGTTCTATATTGACGATAACCGTACGCCGCATGTCGCCAGCACAGGAACGGAAGAATACTTTAACTGGGGGTGGTATGACCTTTTACGGCATGACAAAGTCTTTCAATATCCCATGCACGGGTACCCTGTTCATGTACTGGATGACCAAGATCACTCAGTGATGTACCGGTTTCATTTTACCGATGTTGTTCCCTATTACCGTTCATTCCGGTTCATGTTGGAGCATGGTCCTGTAGGACGGTGGCCGGGTAATTACTCGGCAACAGCTTTCTTTTATCAAAAAGAGACTTCCAGACTTGTTTTAACCGATGAGATTGACATCGGCGATTTGACCTCAGAAGAAGCTCATGGATATCTCTGCGAAGGAACGATCAATACAGATTTTTATTTGCTTCCCTATGAAGGGGGCTACCAATTGGCATTGAGCGACGATTCAGCAGAAGACCGGGAACATACGCTCAAAGATTTTGGACGTGTATGGGACAAATCCTGCACATTCACGGCTGAGATCGAGGCCAACAACAACGGCGTGAAACTCCGCCGGCGATCTTATTGCGGATTTGGGAGTGAAGGAGACTTAGAAGAAAACCGCACAAATCCGGTCTTAACCGCCCCACAGGCGGTAGAAGTCTTCATCGACGGTCAAAAAGCGGGTGAATGGACGATCCCATCCGGGCACGCGCGGCGTGCATGGCGGGATACGGACTTCGAAATCCCAGCCGAATTCACAACGGGAAAGACAAGTATTTCAATTACATTGCGAGCGGCAAACAATACGTTGTGGGATGAATATACCTATTGGATTTATACCTATCGTTCGGAGCCTACGGCACAATAGGACGGGAGGTTATAGGTGAAAATACAGGAATTAGGTGTTATAGGCGTTCTGATACTCGAAGTTTTTATATTTTGGCTTATTTGCCCGGAAGTAACCAACCGGCAAACAGGTGTGGCGTACTCGAGTTTCCTGACAACAGAAAACCTCCTAAGTATTGCTCACAATATTTCTACAGTGGGCATTGCAGCCGTCGGGGGCACTTTGGTAATTATCACCGCCGGAATCGATTTGTCTGTCGGTTCGGTAATTGCTTTAACGGTCGTCGTCACAGGATATTTTCTAACAGGTGGATATTCAATTTTCGTTGCGGGACTTGCAGCCTTTTTGGCCGGATCGTTAGCCGGCTTGGCCAACGGGAGCATGATTGCGTTTCTAAGGCTTCCGCCCTTTATCGCCACGCTCGGGATGCTTTCGATTGCCCGGGGAATTGCATTTTGGATCACCGGTGGATTGACTTTATCGCGCATTTTGGATGGCTCTCCAACAGCCAATTTTCTGGGTAACGGAAGAATCATCGGTATTCCTTTTCCGGTATTCGTAATGCTCGCTTCCGCTCTGGGGGGTGCATTGCTCCTAAACCGGACTGCGTTAGGACGGTGGATTGTTGGGCTTGGCGGCAATGAGGAAGCCGCGCGTCTATCCGGAGTGGGTATACAGTGGCTCAAGGTTTTCGTGTACACATTATCCGGTAGCACGGCCGCAGTTGCCGGGATACTTTATGCCTGCCGGTTCGGTTACGCATCTTCAACAGCGGGAAGGTCCTATGAATTAGAGGTCATCGCGGCGATTGTGATTGGCGGCACCAGTTTGAGCGGAGGACGTGGAACAATAATCGGCTCGCTGGTTGGAGCGGCCATTATGGGGTGCCTGCGTACAGGATTGGTCACCTACGGCGTTATGGACCAGTTTATCGAGTTGGCCATCGGCTCGGTAATTATTGTCGCCGTACTAATGGATATTGCCCAGGAGCGTTTTGCCTTGCATTCGCGGCGAGCCCAGAATTAATTTTTATTTCGAAAATAGACATTTACACCGCAGCAAAAGTAGTGCAATAATCCCATTGGTATTGAGAGCAGGAAAGGAGACCGTACCGTGGGACGCTATTTGCGCTATTCGTTTTTACTTGTATTTCTTGGGCTGCTTACGCAGTGTGGTGGACAAGAGGGGGCGGAAAGTACAGCAGAAGGGCCGCAACCTCATAAATACGTTTTGGCATTTATTCCAAAATTATTGGACAACCCCGTCTTTCCTTTGGCTAAATATGGAGCGGAAAAAGCAGCAAAAGAACTAGAGGCGACCTATGGTCCTATCGAAATTCTTTGGGTGGCCCCAACTGAAGCCGATGCCGCTAAACAAGTAGAAATCATCCAAGGATTGGTTAACCGGCGAGTGGATGGAATAGCCGTCTCCTGTAATAATCCGGACGCCCTGCGCCCCGCCATCGACGCGGCGATCGATGCGGGAATCCCAACCATGACTTTCGATTCCGACTCACCGAATTCCAAACGGATCACTTATTACGGGACCAACGATTTGGAATGTGGAGCGGTTTTGGCGGAATATCTTCATAATGCACTGGGTGGCAAAGGAACTTATGTCATCCTGACCGGAGTTCCGGGCGCCTACAATCTGGAGACCCGCATCCAAGGACTTAAAAACAAGCTGGTAGAGATGAACAGCGAACTGGAATTAATTCAGACCGTTTATTGCAATGACGATGTGGCAAAATCCATCGAACTGGTTGAACAAGTTATGCGGGCTCACCCGGATTTGGGCGGTTGGGCAATGGTCGGCGGGTGGCCGCTGCAAACCGATAACGCGCTTAAGGCAATTGATCCTCCGGGCAGCTGTAAGGTTGTTTCCGTGGATACATTGCCCGCCATGTGGCAGTACATCGAACAAGGCTATGTGGATGCCCTGGCCGGCCAGAAGTTCTACCACTGGGGTGCGGAAAGCGTCAATATCCTAATGGAGAGTATCGTAAACCATAAAGAATTTCCGCAGTACTCATGGTCCGGGATGGATGTCGTAACGAAGGAAAATCTTGATGCATATAAAGAACAATGGCGTGAGTGGTTTGATGACAAAATGTAGTATGGAGGAGTAAATGAGCGCGAATAAAGAATACCTAAGACGAAATCAAAATGACGCCACCTATGGCGGCCGCCGAATGGGTGTTGCCAGTTACACGTATCGCAATTTTTCTCTGCAAGACACTTTTCAGGAACTTAAAAGCCTCGGCTTGAGCCGGATCGAAATCTATCCCGATCACTGCGCCGACTTTAACGAGAAGGGTGATCCGGCTGTCATGAAAAAGATGCTTGCCGACGCCGAAATGGAATGCGTCGGATACGGGCTTGTTTTTTTTAATTCTGATGAAGCCTATTGCGAAAGCTTCTTCAAGTTCGCGAAAGAGATGAATCTGGAATATCTTTCGGCCGATCCTGAACCGGAAAGTTTTCCGATTCTCGACCGGTTGGTGAAGAAATACAACGTTAAGGTTGTTGTCCACAATCACGGTCCGGGCGCACGCTACGACAAACTTGAGGATGTCAGAAGCGCAATAAAAGACCGTGACGAACGTATTGGCGCATGCGTCGACACGGGCCATTTCATACGCTCGGGCGAGGATCCTTCGGAAGTGATTCGCCAACTGAATACCCGTGTGCTGGCAGTACATATCAAGGATGTGGCCGACAACAACGCCGATGCGCCCGCTGGGACCGGCAGTTTGAACGTTTATGAAGTGCTTAAGGCTCTGAATGAAATCGGTTTCACAGGGCATATGGGTATCGAGTACGAAAGCGAACCTGAGAATCCTTCAGTCGGTGTTGCGGAAGGACTCGCGGTCGTCAAGGCCTGCATGAAACTATTGTAAGATTTAGCTACTACGAAGAAGTGTCCCGGACAGCAAGAGAGTCTATTGGACTTGCTTTGCCATCGTCGTTCGTAAGTCAGATTGTCTTACCGTGATTACTTCGAATCGTCAGTAACCGACAGACTATCAGATAGCCACGAGCTGAGTGTTTGGTCACGGGTCATACACGGCCAGTCATCGGTGCGAAAGGGAATGGCAGGCAGTTCCTCTGAATTATAGAGATTGCATACGGGGTTGCTTGCCCATGCATAACGCACAGCCACAGGATCCAGAACTTTATCGTTCCATACCAATACGGAATCTCCTTCGATTTTGGCATTGGCCCAAACAAACTTCCGATCTTTCCCGGCAACTGCAAATCCTCTTAGTTCCGGACCATCTTTGACCATGAGACCTCCGCCAACATTGGTAAATTGGAGCCGAATAGCGTGCCCCTGAATTGTATGTCCGGTAACCTTGGGGCCTGAGTAGATAATGTCTTCGCCATAGGCAACGTGGCGAGCTGCGAGCGCAAGACGCTTGCCGACATCCTGTTTATTCCGAGGATGAACGTCATTCGCTACGCCTAAATCAATAGCCACAGCCATGCCGGTATCGTTCAATGATAAGGCCATGGCCTGGGCTTCGCGCAGTTCCGCCCAGGCATCATCGCCTGGTTGGTCCTTTACCGGCAAGTAATTGGCAAGCTGTACAAAAATAAAGGGGAGATCTTCCTCATGCCAATGGGATCGCCAGTCTTGAATTAACGCCTGAAATAGAGAGCGATAAGCATAGGCTCGTTTCACATTCCCTTCGCCTTGATACCAAATTACACCCCGGATCGGAAATTGTGTGAGCGGAGCGATCATGGCATTAAAGTGACTTGACGGGTAATTGTGATTATCGGGATGAAGCAAAGGAGCGCGCGGCAGTGATGGAAAATCCTTCATGGAGAATCCAACTTTGCATTTCCATTCGCCAGGGAGCGGTATTTCAGTTTCGCGGCTGCTACCGCAACGAATCCAGAATTCGTCAGCGCCTCCCAATAAGCCACCACGCCCGCCCATATCAAAGACTCGGACCGCTATCACATTACCACCTTGGCGCACAATGCCAGGAGGAATCCTAAAGCCGGAAGCAGGTTGTGGGCTTGCAGTCCAATTCACGATCTCCACACCGTTAAACCATGCTCGGAGCCGGTCATTTACTACCCCGAAATGAACGTAGACATCTTTGTCCTTCCACGATTGCGGCAATATGATTTCTTTACGAAACCACATCAGTCCATCAAGATCGGGATGGCCGGCGTCTTCCCAATAACCCGGGAGGGTCATGGTTTGCCAGATTGAATCGTCGTGGTCCGGCATGGACCAAACCGGCTTTCCTTCTCGATACCCTTTGTCCGAGTCGTCCAGTTTCCGTTTCCACGCAGCAAAGTCACGATCAAAGCCATCTCGTATTCGGTCAATGGTTTCAGGATGCTGCCGGATAACATCCAAGAACTCAGCGAGGTCAGGAACCGTGCGAAGACCTTTTTCACTGGTCCAAGCCTCGGCCATCGTTCCTCCGTACGAGCTATTGATCAAACCAATGGGAACATTCAAATGCCTATGGATATCGCGACCGAAAAAATATCCAACGGCTGAGAATGGACGTATTGTCTCCTCAGTACACACAGTCCAGCCATTGGTATCAACATCTTTCAAGGGTGTTTTGCTTCCCCGCCGACTCACCGTAAGAAGACGAAGGTTCGGCCAGTCGGCTTGCGCAGTTTCAACAGCTGCATTATCCACCTGCATCGAGCCCACGTTCACCGGCCAAGCCATATTGGATTGACCAGAACAAAGCCAAACATCGCCGATAAGAACATCTTGAAAAGTTCGCGTTTCATTTTCTGAAGAAACTACCAGTGAATGCGGTCCACCGGCTTGCAGCGCAGGCAGACGAATTTTCCACGTTCCATCATCCAACACCTTTGTATTGTAGTCATTTTGCCCTAGCCGGATGTTTAACTCACTTCCCGGAACTCCCCCCCCCCAAACATTCACTGGCCGGTCTCTTTGGATCACCATGTGATCTGAAAAGATGGAGGATACTTCTAATCTAGCATTCGTTCCGTTTTCACAATCTTCTGACAAACCGGAAGATGCCATTGAAATCAAGCAGAGCAGAATTGATATTGGGAGGCGAAGCAGATGGAAAGGTTTCATTAGTACTCAAGGTTGACCATCACGGCCAATGTAAGTCTCACCAAGGATGCCAATATTTGAAACGATAATATCCCCCGCGCTCCTGAGGCCATTGGAGGCCTTGTATGCCATTTCGCGATATAAGCGGCCCGGCGAAGGATAATGCCAACGGTCAGGGCCGGGACTCTTGGCCAGCCATTCCGCATCAGGATGCCAATCGCCACCATTTATATATTTGCGGTCACCACGAACATTGCGGTAGTGATACAGCCCTAATGGGAAAAAGCGTCCGGCGGCTCCCGTGCTATCCGGATTCTCTATGGGAACAAAGGGATCATAAAGAAAAGTCGCCATATATGCGATTGGAGTTGTGAGCTGTTGCCATACACGATCCCCCATAAAGTCCGCTCCCATCTCAGCCTCCAACTCGGCGGGGCCAGCCATATAAACATTATAATCCAAGCGGTACATCTCCATGGCGGATTTGACCGCATCCATATCGGCAAGGGCGCGGGCCGCCTTGGCACGTATTTGGGCATTCATAAAGTTGGGAACCGCGATGGCCGCCAGGATACCGATTATTGCTACAACAATCAGCAACTCAATCAATGTAAAGCCACATTTTCCCACACTGATATCCTCGTTGCCATTCATCTCTACTTATTTATCGCCGTTGCCTTAGCCTCAAATAAGTCAACAATAAAGATCATAGGGCAGACGAAAAATATCCTACTCCAACCGTAATAGAATAGCAATCAATTTGAAGATCACTGCTTATACTTCCCAAGGGATTGACCACAAACCTCATGTCACCCTTTCTTGACTTCGCCGCCGAATTCTGATTTGATGATTCAGCGCAGAGTGGCTAACCGGTGCGTCTATAAAATTGGCTCTGCAAGGAATATGCGATGGTACTTTTATCAATAAAATCACGCGGGACCAAAACCTGCGTGGCTTTTTTTGCTGCATTCATATTGGCCTCCGTTTTGGCGACAATAGAGGCACAACCGGTTTCTAGCGATGAGCTTGCGCAAATTGCAGCTGGTAAAGGCCCAGCCACAACTGCATTGCAGATGGCCATCGACAATTCAACCGGGCTGGTCGATATTCCCGCGGGGACCTATCTCATTGACCAGACACTTACGGTAGACCTTAAAAACAACGGCTATCGCGGGATTCGGGGAGCCGATGGCGCTACACGTATTGTCATGAGCGGACCGGGTCCGGCTTTTCGCGTTGTAGGCGACCATCAAGGAACGGCTGATCCGGGTTCCATACAAGAGCATACTTGGGAAAAAGAGCGCTTTCCGCTGATTGGGGGAATCGAGATTATTGGGACGCACCCCGAGGCCGACGGAATTGAATTATTCCGCACAATGCAATGCACCATACGCAATGTATCAATACGGAATTGCCGGTATGGGATTCATTTGGTCGAGCGTAACCGGAATTTCATTCTGGCCGATTCGCATATTTACGATGGGGGAGATACGGGCGTTTTTCTGGATAACTGCAATCTTCACCAGGTCAACATCATCGGGAATCATATCAGCTATAATAAACGGGCAGGAATCCGCCAACTAAACGGCGATGTTCACAATATTCAAATCACCGGCAATGACATCGAATACAATTCAGGCAGTAATGAAACATCAGGCGAGATTGTTCTTGAAGCATCCACCGGTTTAATCAGCGAATACACGATTGTCAGCAACACCATTCAGGCACGTCCGGACAATCAGGGCGCGAATATTCGGATCATCGGAAGCAAGGCCGATTCACCTTACGCCGCCCGCACTATTGTCATTACCGGCAATGTCATTGGCAGCCGCGATAAAAACATCGTATTAGAAAATGCCTGCCGAGTAACAATAACCGGCAATACAATCTATGGGGGGAAGACCTTAAATATAGATTGTAAGCAGGTGGAGAACGTCATACTCAATGGAACTAATATCGGAACAAGGCCCTCGATGCATGCGGTTAACGATGTGTATGACGATGGTGTTATTTTTGAAGATTGCAAAAGTTGTATTATCAGTAACGCCATTTTGAGCCAAAACCGCTATGGAACCAAAGAACAAGGCGGCGCTTTGACACTGATTAATTCACAGGATTGCCGTATATCCGGTTGCCAGATCATTCATCCTAAAATTCGCGGGATACACATTGTCGGCGGTGAAGGCTGTGTGGTGTCAGATAACACGATTGCGGCTGAAGCCAGCGGCGATTTTTTGGCGGCTATTGAAGTATCCGATAACGGAAAATCGCATGTCATCCATGACAATTTAATCCGTAGTGCGCTTTCTGATCCTATTCTAACTCATGAGGCATCGGTCCATTCCAAGGATAATATCGTTGTCAATCCCGAATAGTGGATAAAAGCGGAGACTATCGGATGAGAGTTTCTTATCGGTCTTGCGCCGGTCCTGTCTATCGCGTGGTAATCCGTGCTAAAATACAGGACTGACAGATAAGAGTCCTCCGGTGTTTCTGTAAAGCCAAAAAATTGATCCCCCGGAAATAAAGGGAGTACTTTGCATATGAACAGAACGATCTTACATATACTAGCCGCCTTATTTTTATTGCCCGGCACTGTCTCGGCGGAGTCACTTCCGGTCTATTTTGGAACGTACACAAGCGCTGATATGAGCAAAGGTATTTATCGTAGCGTTCTTGATCTTGAGACCGGAGAACTTGCTGAACCGGTTTTAGCGGCGGAACTGGGAAGTCCTTCTTTTTTGGAAATACACCCAACAGAGAAGACTCTGTATGCGGTAAGTGAATCAGGCGGGAGCGGCAGTGCAAACGCCTTTGCTATCGATTCGAAAACCGGAAGTCTTACATTCCTCAATCAACAAACAACAGGCGGCCGAGGCGCTTGCCATATTAGCATCGACCATGCAGGCAAGAATGTTTTCGTCGCGAACTACGGTGGCGGGAGCGTCTCGGTCATTCCCATTGAGGCAGATGGCAAACTCGGAAGTCCGACAGGATTTGTGCAGCATGAAGGTTCAAGCATCAATCCCGAACGTCAAGCCGAGCCGCATGCGCACTCTTTCAACGTGAGTCCTGACGACCGATACGCCTATGCCGCAGATCTGGGTCTCGACAAAATCCTGATTTACAAACTGAACAGCAAAGCAGGCACAATCACTCCCAATTCGCCTCCTTATGCAAAAGTCAAACCTGGAGCCGGACCGCGCCACTTTGTCTTTCACCCCAGCGGCCAATTCGCATATGTAATTAACGAACTAGATGGAACCGTAACCGGCTTTTCTTATAATCCATCAACGGGAGCGTTGGATGAGATTCAGACAATATCAACCCTCCCAGACGGATTCGAGGATGCCAACAAATGTGCCGAAATACGTACCCACCCAAATGGGCGGTTTCTTTACGGATCAAACCGGGGACATAACAGCATTGTTGTGTATAGCATCGATCCTAAAAAAGGAACGCTGACTTTTGTGGAACACGAAACCGACGGGATAAAGACGCCCCGGAATTTCAATATCGATCCAACAGGCACATTCTGCCTGGTAGGCAACCAAGATGCGGATAGTGTTATAACCTTCCGTATCGATCAAAAAACCGGCGCTCTAATGCCTACCGGCCATAAAATTACCGTAGGCAAACCGGTATGCATTCGCTTTTTGCAGCGCTCCGCTCCATGACATGAATTGCGCCATGGCACGAATTTGGAGAGAGTGATTTACGGGATACGATATTTTCCGGTTCACTCTATGGTCTGTAACGATATACACTATGTTTTCTGCAAAATCTAAAGAGGATGGGATTGCGTGAGATGACTCGAACCCTAAATAAAACCAATGGACTGTATATAACCGGTTTAGGATTACTGATTGCGGCAGTGCTATTTGCCGCCTCCGGAGGATTTGCCAACAGTGCGGGAACAAGTTCAATAACGGAGATGAGTTTTCATCTTCCGCCAGGCAATGCCAATAGTTTTCATGTTTTGAGCCATACATTCGACGGATTCACCAGTCATTGGGAACAGTACTCATGGGATTGGTATTCTCACAGCGGCCTTTATCAGACCTCACGCACTTCCCCGCTTAGCAGTCTTGAACAGTTTTATAATACTATTGGCAACCAGCTTTTGTTGGATGAACTTTGGATACAAAAAGGTTTTGTGAATCGTTTGGCCAAAGTCAATCCGGCTGTGCTATTCGCTCCCTCGCGCACGGAACTTGAAAACGAGCTAGCCGGCAAGGATGTGCTGCTTTTGGCAACTGATCGGGATCCGGGTGTCGCGGATTTGCTTGCCAAACTCCCCGAAGACTATCAATTCCGGCGTAATCGTGCCTTTTACCTGGAAAACCAAGGCCGGACACTCTATGTGATTGCATGTCAAACACGGGAAGAAGTGCACCGGCTTTATGAGCATATCCACGCCGCAAAGGAATTCGCGAAACACTTTGAACTAAAAAAAGGCGTTGCAGGCATTCAAACCAATCACTTCTTAATTACTCCTTCTATCGGATGGCATCCGCTCGACCTCACTTCCCTGCTCCTTCAGTTCGATGCTTCGTGGATGACTCTTTGCGGATACAACGATTTTTTGGTACCCGAAGATTTATCGAAAATGCTGGCAACCATCGACTTTGACTTTCCGTGCATTTCCGGTCAGACAGGAAAAGGCGGCGTTATGTACGGGATGAAACGCTATCCCGATATTCAAGATAATACACTTGAACAATGCCTGGATTGGACAGAAGCGAATAATGGGTATTTCTTCGGCACAGGGATGGCCGGTGAACATGAACACGCCGAACGATATGCCGGTTTCGTGCTCAATGGGCCAGGCAACCAAGATCAGCTCGAAAAACTGGGAACGCCTTTTATAACATCTGCGGGAACAATCCGGGATAGCGCGCCAACCGCGATGGTTTTATTGATGGATAAAGACACTGCGCTCAATCAAGACGCCATCATGCGCGCGATTCTAGAACGCCGATGCGTCGCGGTTTTCGCCGAAGGGGCGCTCGCAGGACCGGAAGAATATCTCAATCCATTGCGTATTCTTATGCTTGAGTCGGAATATCTAGAAGAGCAGTTCGGTGGCTTTTCCACACTTGCAGCGAAGGCCGAGAATGGCCTTCTGTCGATAACAATCGGCAACAAAACATCAACTCGTTTGGAGGGAACAATAAATCTTAAGGCTCCCAATGGCGTATGGTTTGAAGATAATCTTGAGAGCGCTCAAGTGGCATTAGAGCCTTATGAAACACGGCAATTGGACTACACCATACACTGCGCGGCTTCTGCAAGCGGTCAAGAATACCCAATTGCTGTCGAATTAAGCACACCGAACGGGCATCGGCGCGCCCTGGCCCGTTTCACCTTCCCCAAGGCAGTCGAAATCCATCCTATTATCTTTGAGGCTCCAGGAGAAATCCATTATCCGGTGACAATCTGGAATTATTCCGAAAATGATAACGTGATGATGGATTTGGCGATCATGCCTGAAGGCAGTGATAAACCAATCCATACCGAGCATTTGGAAGTTAGTGCGGCACAATGGAATAAAACCATCTCCGGTTTTCAATTCAAACTGCCTTCCGGGGACTATTGTGCAAAAGTCACTGCCCTTGGCGTAAGCGCGGAAGGAAAGATTGCCATCCGTAAACAAAAAGGCCGTGCAACCGCCAGAGAAGAAGACCTAAACGATGACGGCATCCCCGAAATCGTGCTTGAAAACGACCGTATTCGCGCCACGGTGCTTTTATTTGGCGGGCGGGTGATCGAATACATCGTTAAAAGCAAAGATGAAAATCTGCTCTTCAAACTCTGGCCCGAAAAGCCGCCCTGGCATGGCGAACCACGGGCAGTCCGTGCGTTTTATCCCTATGGAGGCCTCGAAGAGTTTCTCGGTTATCCCTTCATTGGGGGGCATATCATTTACAAATACGAAATTGAAAAGGCCAAGGGAGATTATGCCCGCGTCCGTGTTTGGGCCAATGTGCATGGTAGCCGAATCGAGAAAACAGTCACACTCGCGGCGGGCAGCCCGGTGCTTGAGGCTCGTTACGCCTTTAACGATATCACCCCTTCGATTAGCGTGGTCGGAATCAATCCGCTTTTCCAAATAGGACCTTCAACCGGCCCCGAAGATGTGTATCACTTCCCAACCATCGATGCAGGCTCCGGTCTCCTGGAAAAACGTCCGGAAATTGAACGCTACTACGGCGCGACGCTGTTTTTACGTGAGGGATGGGCCGCCGGTTACGATACGGAAATGGATATTAGTTTGGTTGTAGGTTACCCGGTTAATGATGCAAAACTTTTGCATATGTGGAATAACCATCCAGACAATGATCCCACGCCTTATTACTACACGGAATTACAGCCATGGGTTGAACTAAAACAAGGAACTACAACCTATTTCACGTATTACATATTCGGACAAAAAGGTGGATGGGAACCGGCTGTTAAGGCATTCAGAAAATTAGGGCTGGTCACGAAACGGGAAGAATAAAGAACTTTTCCCTATTCATGAATTAGAAAACGACCGGACGCCGGTCTTAAGGCTATTCTTTGCCTAAAATCAGTTCTTGATCTTCAAAGCGGATACGGATCATACCGTCATTTAATCCGCTTTGGATAAATGGACTGTCATAGGCTTTCGGAGGCGAGAGATCGACCGGCTTGCCATTCTGGGTGGGAAAGCGCGCTTAGGCACACGGCTACCCCCGCAATTATAATTGCATATTTGGGAAGGAATTTTCTATTCATAACACCACTTGAAGGATATTGAATTCCGCCTCGTCTATTCAATCAAACAAGGAAAAATCCGCTCCGAAATTTATTTGACGGCATCGACGCCGGTACCTCCATGCAAGGTATCGGTATCGGCGTCAATGGGCGAGAGGATGGAGTTGAAGAACGCGGTCGCATCAATAAGCAATAGATACAAACATGGAATGATAATCAGCGTGATTACGGTTGCGAATAGAATCCCATATCCCAAGCTGATTGCCATAGGAATCATAAAGCGAGCCTGGCGTGATGTTTCAAAAATCATCGGCGCGAGGCCGCCATATGTCGTAAGAGTCGTTAGCAGAATCGGGCGAAAACGCCGAATCCCGGCCTCACGGATCGCAACGTAAGGCGCCATTCCCTCCTCCCGCACCAAGCGGTTGGTGTATTCAATCAAAACCAATGAGTCGTTTACAACAACGCCGGACAAAGCGACGATTCCCATGACGCTGATAATCGATAGGCTGTATCCCATTATAAGATGTCCCAGTACAGCTCCAACAATTCCAAATGGAATGGCGATCATAACAATCAACGGTTGGCAGTAACTGCGAAATGGGATTACCAGCAATATATAAATTACCAATAAAGCCAAAACCATGCCTTCGAGCAAGGCGTGGAAACTCTCCATAAAATCAGCTTGCCGACCTTCATAACGATAAGTTAGGCCCGGGAACTCTCGTGCGAGTTGGGGCAAAACTTCCGTATCGAGAATCGCCTGTACCCGGCTGGTTTCATCTATCGGATGAACATCGGCCGTGACCGAAACGGTGCGCCGACCGTCACGGCGGTCGATGGTCGTATACGCTCTGCCGCGAGACACGGAAGCGACATCCAACAATGGAACCTGTTCGCCATCGGGTGTCTGAATAATCATTGTCTCAACATCATATTCGTTGATGCGTTCAGCCTCCGGGCGTCGAACGCGAACCGTAATCTCGTTGCGGCCACGCTGTTGACGAATCGCCCGTTGGCCCTGGAATGCATTACGAACCTGGCTGGCTATGGACTCTGCGGTCAATCCCAGACTCTCGCCTTCCGGCTTCACTTTGAAATTCAACTGTTGTTTTCCGGGGCTATAGCCATCGTCGATATCTTTTACAACGCTGAAATCAGCAAGACGTTCCGCTAACGCTTCGCTGGCCCGATCAAGCGTTTCGATATAGCGGTGGCTGAGTTCAATGGTCAAAGCAGCGCCTGAGCCAGGGCCACCACGGTCGGATTCAAAACGAAGCGATTCAAGCCCGGCGATTTCGCTGGTCTTTTCACGCCAGAGTTCCGTAAATTTCATTGTGGAAATAGGCCGGACACCCGGTTCGGTCAAATAGAAGGTAACTTCCACCTCATTGTCTTCAATCTGTGCAAAAGCCCCTTCAGATAATATCTCTCCCCCATTTTCCTCGACTACGCGTTTACCGGATTCCATAAGCCGGTCCCGTACTATACGCCCACTCTCAATCGGGCTTCCGAAGGGGAGAACAGCAGTTACCACGGCACGGTCCGATTCCACTCTGGGCATTAAAATAAATCCCAGCCGCCCCGAAGCAATGTATGCAATTGCCAAAACAAGAATCGCAATTCCTACGGAAAGTGTCAGTAATCGGAATTTCAAACAAAGGTTAAGAAACGGTCCGTAAACATTTTCAATAAAACGCTTAAAAAGCATACTGAACGCCTGTTGACGTTGGTGCATGAAATGAGTGAATTGAGTCCGTCCACGGCTTGAAGTATGGGCCAAATGCGAAGGGAGAATAAATAGGGCCTCAAGCAGGGAAATCATAAAAACACAACTAACAACCATCGGTACAGTGAACCATATCTTGCCGATAAATCCCGGGACAAACATCAGCGGAGCGAAAGTAACAACGTTGGTAATAATGGCATATGTAATTGGAATGGCGATGTCACGCGCACCCTGAACCGCGGCACGCACGAATCCCATTCCCTGCTGCCGGTATTCATAGATGTTTTCTCCGGCGACAATTGCATCATCAACAACAATACCCAGCGCGATGATAAACGCGAACATCGAGATCATATTGATCGTTATGCCGACTGTCGGGAGGAATAAAAGTCCACCTAAGAAAGAAATGGGAATGCCCATTGTAACCCAAAAGGCAAGTTTGAATTCCAAGAACAAACCCAATAGCAATAAAACAAGAATGAGCCCGATAAAAGCGTTTTTTAGCAGCAACTCAAGACGTTGCCGGTAAACATCGGAATCATCAATACGCAACACTAAAGTAATGCCCGGAGGAAGTTCTGCTTCAATCTCGGGAAGTATTTCTTTTGCCGCATCCGAGACACTGATTGGAGTCTGGTCGCCTACACGATACACGTCAATGCCGACGGCCCGCATTCCATCAAATGTTGCTTCGTTATCCGTATCCTCGAAACCCTCGTACACATTGGCAATATCTTCCAGATAGACCAAGGTTCCTTCTTCATTGGCGACTATAGGAATGTGCCGAAACTGCCGCGCCCAATCCTTGCGTTCATAAACGCGCAGCATAATTTCTCCGCCGCTCGTTTCGATTTTGCCGCCGGGTAGTTCCACTGCCGAACTGCGGACCTTTTGTGCAATTTGCCCTAATGTCAAACCATACCTGCGCAGGTTTTCCTGGGGCACTTCGATATGAATCTCATAATCGCGGACACCATCCAATTCGACCTGTGTGATTCCTTTACTCTGCAATAGGCTGTCGCGAACATGCTCGGCCGCCTCACGCAGAGCCCTTTCGCTGACATTTCCATAGAGTTCGATATCCAGAACATCGTGCCTGTGAATGCTTAGTGAAACTTGGGGTTCTTCTGAATCCTCCGGATAGGTCACGATTCGGTCAATTTCTTGTTTGATATCTTGATAAACCCTCTGGCGGTCGGCATCTTCCAACAATTCCGCCGTCACCATGCCCATTCCTTCTGAGGCAACAGCGGTAATCTCTTTGACTCCTTCAATTCCCCGCATCGCCTCTTCTGTGGCGAGAATAATTCCCTGTTCGACCTCTTCAGGGCTGGATCCCGGATAGGGCACTCGAACGGTCACCATATCCAGAGTGAATTCCGGAAATACCTCTTGCTTGATTTGAGTGGCCGTAATAAGCCCGCCAATCAGCAGGGTTATCATGAGGATGTTAGGCGTTACGCGGTTGTCTACCATCCACGCGATCGGGCCACGCATCCATTCGGGTTTGTCGGAACTACTCATTTCACAGCCTCTTAGGATTGCGCCGGTTGTGCATCTAGTGTTGCATTGTTTTGCGATTGTAAATCTTCGGTACGAAGCGGCATCCCCTCCACCGGGATCGTCAATTCAGTGACAATAACTTTATCCCCGGGTTCAATTCCCGATGCAATAAGAATCTCATTCCTCCCGCGATACAAGATACGAACCTTCCGTATTTGCAACAAATTGTCATCACCCATCACCCAGACTTCATTGTTTTGACGGACCAATTCTTGGGGAAGAACAACTGTGGAATCTACTGGTTTTCCGGTGATTTCAGCGCGTACATAGGTTGCGGCCAATAGGGGCAGATTGTTTTCCGATTGAGACTCCAAAGCCAATGGATCATCAACGGTTGCCAAAATACGAGCCATGCGGCCATTATCGACTCCGGGCAGCCGCCGAAGCAAATGGCCCATCCGGAAAACATCCTCACCCCAGGCCGCCGTGTTATAAATCCGCACTTCGGCTCCGGGACCATCGTTTGGCTCCGGAAGTTGAATCCATTTTAAATCACCAAGGGGTACGGCCAATTCAATCCAAAATTCATCACTGCCAACGAGCCGCACCAATGGTATATTCGTCGTTACCGTATCACCTCGATCCACTAATTTTTCTTCAATAATGGCGTTAAATGGAGCAGTAATCGTTGTACGCTCTAAATCAAGTTTTGTCTGCTCCAACTGGGCTTTGGCTGATTCAAGAGCAGCCTCCGCGGATTCGATCCCGGCTTTCGCGGCTCCTACTTCGGCCTTTGCGGCCTCCAGCTGAGGTTTGCGTAACACAAGATCGCGATTGCTGTCGGAGATTTCGTCTTTGAGCAATTCGTAGTCGCGTTTGGCAACAGACTGACTGCCCATCTCAAGTTTCAAGTCACGATCCGCATAGGTCAGCTGGCGTTGCGCCTCAACCAATGACGCTTCGGCCATATGCACCTGGCTTTGGGCGCGCGCAATGGCAAGTTCATAATCCCGCGTTTCGATGCGGAGCAAAGGCTCGCCTTGTTTAATATGCTCGCCCGGAATCAGCAACTCTGTAAGCCATTCTATTTTTCCGTTTACTTGAGGCTTCAATTCAACCTCTTGGGCCGGAATCACATTGCCATATGCTTCCACTGTTACGGTGCTCGATATTGTTTGTGCCGTATGAATATCGACCAGTTTTGCCCGTCTTTCGCCATGACTGCGCGGCGCTGTAGGAGGATTTTCAATCATCTCCTTGGCATAGATTCCCGCAACAGCGAGGACCGTAAGGGGCAAAACGCCTTTAAAAAACAAAGCGAAAACACCACGTGCCGTTCGCATCATCAACGAGTCATTCCTTGTTTCTGGTCCAATCATGATCCGTCCTTTGACATCCCGTCCGGTTTGGCAGTCCAAGCATCGGCCGAATATGTCTCCTCTCCCAAAGTCTCAATCGAGGGACGTGTAAGATCAATCGGTCCGGCAAGTGCCCGGAACAATTGAATACGGTATTCAAGCCATTCCCGCTGCGCTTCCAAGCATTGACGTTCAAGGCTTTGACGTGACGTTAAAGCATCAAGAACACGTAAATAATCAAACTGGCCATTGAGATAACTGGCTTCAGTCCGTTCAATCACATCATCCGCTATTTCGAGTTGGATTCGCAGACTTTGCAGATAGTCTTGTTGGTGCATTTCATTGGCCAATGCATCCTCAACATCCTGCAGGGCTCCAAGAACAGTCTGACCGTAATTATGAAACGCTTCGGATACAATAGCCTGGTTGCGCATAACATCCGCTTTAAGACTGCGCGCATCAAAAACCGGATATGAGAGATTCGATGCCATGCTTGCCAGCCAGTTATCAAAAAGATCCCTGGTTTCGACGCCGCTGGTATTTAGATCCGCAGAGAGACTCAGGCGGGGATATTGTGCGGCAATCGCAGAAGCCAGACGCCGGTCGGCGGCATAAACATTCAATAACTCACTTTGTACATCCGGCCTGCGCTGCAAAAGTTCCACGGGAATCCCGGTTTTAGGCAAAGAGCCGGGTTCAACCAACTGTGGAGTGGGCAATCCCAAGTCATCTTTCGGCGGGCGCCCCATCAGCACCGCCAATTGATGCTGAAGAATCTCAGCGCGTTGTTTGGCCAGCACCAAAAGCCCTTCAGTTGAACGTACTAATTGCCGCTGACGCAGCACATCGGCGGCCTGGACTTGTCCTTGGCGGAATCGCTCAATTACCAATTTTAACAACTGCTCATTGGTTTCAATTTGTTCATTGATTACGACGATCTGTGCATGGGCTTCCGCGAGCTGATACCAAACCGTTGAAACAGAGGCGGCAAGTGAAATCGCCGCAGTCTGGATATCCTCTTTGCTCACATTCACATCCAAAAGCGCCGCATCATGAGCAGCGCGGATTCGATCCCACAAATCAACCTCATAGTCCACTGCAAGTCCGAGCAGGAAACTGCTCTCATAATCGGTCTGTCCATTCCGGTCATTCCGGGTACGGTCAGCAATCCCATTGAAATCCACTCCAGGATAAAGAGGCACACCCTCACGCAGGGCGATGGCTTCCGCCTCTGCTAGACGGTCCCAAGCCATCATTAGATCGAAATTCCCGGTGAGCGCACATTCTATGGCTTGCTCGAGGCCATGGTCGTCGAAACTCCGCCACCAATCCGCCACCACCTCGGCTTGCCCCACATTCGAAAAGGAATCGGGCAATGTAACCGGGACAGAAACTGTGGCAGGTGTGGAAGAGCATCCGGTTTGAAATGCGATTATGGCCATAAAAACAGTAGTAATGAGATAATTAAATCTTGGTATTTTGAGAGTTGGAAAAATCATGCGTGCGCACCCCGCGCAGATTGAGCGTGTAGACGCAAGCCGGATTGTATATGATCACAATTGCCTTGCCGTAAAGATCGCAAACCACCTAATGAAAATTCTGCGATATGTGAGGCCAACCGTTCAATAAACTCATCCGTTATGCTCTCGCCTTGTAACACATAAGGAAACGCGCCGCCCCTGCTGCCAATCATGAGGCACTGGCTAATAATGCTAAAAGTGCACCAGCGGGCTTGTTCTTCATCTACTTCAGGTCCAAGGATATTATGAACCACTTCAATAACATGTTTTCGCAACGGTTCAATAGTCTGGCGCTTAATTTCTTTCGCGATCTCACTGGGCTGGCTCATTTCCCGTAGTAGAAACTTTCCGGTATATCCCAGGCGTCCGCTATTCAACGTACGATGCAAAAGCGAGCGAATAAAAGCACGAAGGCGTTCTTCGGGTTCGGCATCGCTCCCCAAACCTCCATTATAGGGGAAAACCTTCTGTGCATTATCAAAGGCGTACTTCCATGCCTGGCTATACAATTCCTGCTTGCTCTCGAAATAGTAATTTACTGCAGCCACATTGGCTCCTGCCTGTTTACAGATATCGGTGACTCTGGTGTCATGGAATCCACGTTCAGCAAAACACCGGCAGGCAGACTCTAATAGGCGTCCTTTGGTTTCAATTCCGTCTTTTCGTTGGGCCATAATAGATACTCTCTATACAGTCAACGCCGAATCTAAGCAATTATTTTAAATACCGATTTAAATAGTCAAAATGATATGGATGAAGTCCTGCTGAAGACTTCAATCCGACCAGCCAGCCTACGGCAAATTAGAGCCTATCTCCTTTATAAACAGTGGATTACAAAAATGCACCGAGGGATATCCCAGTCCTCATGAAAGAATCATTGGAACAACCGGGAAATGCCGCGCAAACGGATTTTGAGGAGCAAGCACTACTTATCGAGCCAAATGGATTCGGTCGACATGCTTGACAGAAGCCCATCCGGCCATGACGATCATCTCACTGGAATTGACATATACGCGTTCCGTATTAGAAAGGATTTAGTACGGCTTGCATAGATTGAGATGGAGATCAAAATTGACAGTTCTGCGTACCGCCCTCCTAAGCCTCGTCCTAATCCTTCTTATTCGTCCAACGGTATCAGGCTTCACAATTGATGCGGACTTCCCAGGCGGAAATATCATTATCGATAAGATCGAGGGCAATCACGTCTTTTTGCACCAAGATCTTCGTGACACCGAAGGAGACTGGTTCTATTGGTACTTCCGGGTACGCGGGGCCAACGAAGAGACACTGAGATTTGAGTTCACACAAAGCAATGTCATTGGCGTACAAGGACCTGCCATCAGCAAAGATGCCGGAGAAACCTGGTCCTGGCTTGGACCGGATTCGGTGCAAAGTCAGTCTTTTTCCTACACGTTTCAAAAGGACGAACAGGATGTGCGATTCTGCTTTGCCATCCCATATTTGGAATCGAACCTTCGGCGCTTCCTTCAACAGCACACCGGCAATCCAAGTCTTCAGACAACAATATTGTGCAACAGCACCAAGGACCGGGCGATTGAAAAGATTCACTTGGGAAACTTGGAAGGCACTTGCCGCCATCGCGTGCTCTTAACCTGCCGTCACCACGCTTGCGAAATGATCGCCAGCTATGTTCTAGAAGGGATCATGGAGTCAATCTTAACCGATCGGCAAGAAGGTGCATGGCTCCGAGAAAACGTGGAATTCGCGGTTATTCCATTTATGGACAAAGATGGCGTGGAAGACGGCGACCAGGGAAAAAACAGGCGGCCTCGTGACCATAACCGGGATTATCTTGGTGAGAGCCTTTACCCGTCCGTTAAGGCCCTTCGCGCATTTGTTCCCCAATGGTCTCAGGGGAGATTGCGTATCGCCTTGGATTTGCACGATCCCTACATCCGCGGTCTCCATAACGAATGGATTTATTTTGTAGGCGGACCAAATCAAGAGATATGGGATCGTGTGCGGCGCTTTTCCTTGCTTCTGGCAGATATCCGGAGCGGTCCCCTGGTTTTCGATCCAAAGAACAACCTGGCGTTCGGCCAAGCGTGGAATACCGGGAATAACTATGCAACAGGCAAAAGTTTTGCACGTTGGGCATCGGAGCAACCGGGAATCGAAATAGCAACAACCATTGAAATTCCTTACGCTCAATCCAGTGGCACGAATATTACGACCGAAAACGCCAGGATTTTTGGAGCATCTCTGGCCAAGGCGATAGCACAGTACCTTCGGGAAAAATGATTTCCGCGGGCTTATATGAAATCTCCGCTCGAAGATAGGCCTTGGTTGTGATATATTCTTTACTGCTTAAGCAAGTCTTGTTGCAGTCCATGCACCAGTACTGAGGAGATTGATGCTTCGGCGGGTGGTCTTATTCAGCTTGGGGCTTCTTATAACAAACCAACTGACAATTTTAGGCGCGCCGGTATTTGGCAAGGTGCAGGAGCTTCGCCAACCGGACGGATCATTGATCACCGTGCGAATCTGGGGGGATGAATTCTATCAGGTTGTAGAATCTCCAGACGGTTATACGCTCATTCGCGATCCTAAGACAGGTTCAATCTGTTATGCGGATTTAAGCGCAGACGGTAACGAACTTCTATCAACCGGCATTCCCTACAATCAAAATGCTGCCAAACAGGCTGATTCATCAGTTGCACAACTCTCACTCAAGCCACACCTGCGAATCTCGACAGAAGCCGCACAGGAAAAAGTGGAAACTCTGAGGGCACAATTCGATCGGCAATTAAACACGGATTCTGTTTACACAAAATCCAACCTTACGAGCCCATTGAGCACTTCAGCCAATACCTCGGGTGAAGTGCGCGGCATCTGTCTATTGATCGATTTTCCTGATGAGCCGGGCGTCATTTCCCCTGATGAAATTGACCGAATGCTCAATGAGACCGGATACAGCAATTACGGAAACAACGGCTCGGTTCGCGATTACTATTTTGAGGTCTCCGGCGGCCGTTTGACCTATACCAACTATGTCACGCCATGGTATTACACGGCGCAAAATGAGAAGAGTTTTTACGACAACGATAACATCGGCTCTACCGCTCGCACGCATCTATTGCTTAAAGAGGCATTGAATTATCTCGAATCAACCGGATTCGACTTCAGCGATTTCGACAGCAATGGAGACGGTGCGATAGATGCCATTCACGGATTTTATGCAGGCAATACTTATTCAGGTTGGGGACATGGGCTTTGGCCGCATACCTCAATCGTTAATTTCGAGGCAGATGGTGTTCATACCAGACGCTACCAGGTTTGTCCGATTAGCGAGTTCCCGACTATTGGGATTTTTTGCCACGAATCCGGACACGTATTGTTTGACTGGCCGGATTTGTACGATTACGATTTCGATTCACGAGGCGTGGGATATTTCTGTTTGATGTCAAACGGCGATTTCGACTTAAATCCCGTGCATCCATGTGCATACCTCAAAGAGGTTAATGGATGGTTGGAAACAACAGTTCTCGATAAAACACAAGATTGCATTCTTCAGGCTCATACCAATACAGCCTTTAAGATCAAGCATCCAAGCTATGGGGGTGAATATTATCTGATCGAGAATCGATCCCAAACCGGCCGCGACACAGAATTACCCGATGGCGGCCTGGCGATATGGCACATTGACCGGACTTTGGGGAATCAGAGATATCAACAACAAACCGCCCGAAAACACTATTTGGTTACCTTGGTCCAAGCAGATGGCCGATGGGACTTGGAAGGCCGCCGCAATGCGGGCGACACAGAAGATCTTTGGGGCGCGCCCGAGAAAACGACATTTGATCCGAGTACCACTCCTGCGGCCATGTGGTGGGATGATTATCCCAGCGGCGTTTACATCACAAGTATCAGCGAGCCGGACGAAACAATGACGTTTTCGTTCCGTCTCGATTCAACACCCGAACCGGGCTCAAGTTTTAATACCCATGCAAACTTTCCGGATTCGAATTTCAGGTTAATCGTAGAAGAATTCCTGGAAGTGGCCCCCTATGGCTATTTTACCGAAGCACGTATCGCGGCGGTCTCCGCTATCAAAAGCCAACTGATCATCAATGATCGGGAACTTGAGAGCCTGGAAGGAATTCAATATTTCAGCGGACTCACTTGGTTAAATTGTTCCGATAATAACCTCACGTATTTGGATGTCAGCGCTTTGCCGAGGCTAGAACGATTGTATTGCTCTAACAACAAACTCCAAAATCTTATCACAGACGGATGCCAAGAGTTGACAGCAATCGATTGCCGGGTGAATCGACTCAAAGAACTCAACCTTGCCACAAACAAAAAACTCATCAGTATAAATTGCGGCAATAACATTATAAATACACTGGATATTTCCGATCATACAGCACTCATAGACATGTATTGTTACCAAAACGCTATGAGTCAATTGAATGTCTCGGGATGTACAGAGTTGACCTATTTGGAATGTCATAACAACAAGCTCGACTTTCTTGATGTTTCCGGTTTGAAGAAATTACAGGTTCTCCAATGTTTTCAAAACAATTTAAAGGAAATAAACGCCCAAGCCTGCGAGTCGCTCACAAAACTTCGCTGTTTCGATAATTGGCTCTCTAAACTCGAACTTTTGGGATGCTCGGCGTTGGAGTATCTGGACTGTTCCGATTGCGATATTTGGAAAATTAATCTAACAGACTGTGTGGTTATGCAGCGCCTATATTGTCAGGCAAATCGGATCAAGGAACTTGACCTCCACACAAATCAAGCCTTGGAAGAAGTTCATTGCTACCTTAACCAACTCACCAAAATCGATTTACCGCCCGGAGATGCTTTAAAGACTATATTTTGCCGCTCGAACAATTTGCAGGAACTCGATCTCTCAGGTTGTAAGGGATTAATCAGCCTGGATTGCAGCACCAACGATTTTATTCGATTAGATACCCGCGAAAACAAAAACTTAAAAACATTGGATTGCACTCACAATTCACTTAGCGAACTACTGGTTGCAGGCGACGGGAATCTGACTCTCCTGGAATGCTCATACAATCCGCTGGTTACGCTCGATGTGCTATACATAACTTCGCTTCGAAATTTGTTTTGCCATTCATGTAATCTGCAAGAACTCCGCATCACGGGATGCGACTCATTAGTTGAATTCCAATGCCAAAACAATCCATTATCTATACTCGAGATTGCCGATTTGCCCATGATCGAAAGCATCATCTGTAAAAATGGCGCACTCGAAGAGATAAAGATCGACAATTGCCCCTCTTTGTCCATGATAGACTGCCGCAATAACATACTTTCAAAGTTGGAAATATCAGGCTGCGAAAATCTTAAGACGATTGAATGCGATGAAAATGAGTTAGAAAACCTGGACCTTACTTCATGTATTTCTCTTTATTCTTTAAACTGCTCATCGAATAAACTTGTCAATCTAAATCTGTCTCACCTGGAAGAATTGGAAAATGTGGAGTGCGACAACAATCCATTTGAATATTTAGATTTGTCCTATTGCACAAAACTCCAAAATATCGATTTTCCAAACAGTTACTCAATCTGTGTCAATCTTTCGGGCTGTTCGGCATTAACCAATTATATTGCAATCAACCGTATCGCCCATGAGATTAACCTCACAGGCTGCAAACAACTTCTTGCAGCAGGCTTAATTTGGAGCAGGATCGACTCGCTCATCCTCGAGGATTGTACTAAGTTGGGGCTATTTATCTCAGACAATTCGACACTTAGAGCCGCCGATTTTCAAGATTGTACGGCCCTCAATTGGATACAAGCCGACAATCTCCAAATGGAAACGATCAATCTCCGAGGCTGCACAAACCTCGAGACGCTGGAGATCAACGGGAATCAGTTCACGCAGTTGGATTTAGACGACTGCACGCAGTTACGCAGCCTCATTATCTACGACAACCTGCTATCGGAATTGTACCTTTCTTCTAATCTCGATCTACAGTCGATTTTGGCACAACATAATATGTTTAGAAACCTTCCTGAATTTTTGTATCTTCCAGCGTTAAAAGTCCTTGATGTTCGATACAACTACCTGACTTTTGACGATTGGTATAATATCGAGGAATTGCGTGATTATTTGCCGAGGCCGGTATTTGAAAATGGATTGTTAAAGGAAGGGTTCGCCTACTCACCACAGATCGAAATAGATCCTTTTAGCGAGAACAATCCCGGTTTTCCGGTCCCTACTCCAACTCCGCCGGTCACGGAAATCGGCGACTGGCCGACACGATAAAGAAACCATTCGTACGACTAGCCACTATCCTCGGCCGAGACCGGTTCGGCAAGTGGATCGTGATCCCATTCCACAACAAACGACATCGGTTGGCTTTCCACATAGTCGTTCCATGCACCGGCGCCATATAACAAGTTTCCGCCAAAAGCCTCGTACGCCAAGTAATCGGCATCATTATTGTTGTCAGGCCGATTGGCGCCCCAATATGTATATACCCAACTCTCACCGGTGACCCAACGCCACGCCATCCCATATAGAATTTCGCTTGTCTCATCCAGGCGTTCGTCTTGATATGCACCAAGCCACGATCCACTTAGAAGATCCCATCGAAACGTATTGACAAGAAAGTTGTTTTCGAGGCTAGACGTTACAGTGGCAAGATCGCCCATTTCATCAAAAAGTTGTTGCGCATATTGGCGGGCTTCCGTCCAACTCAATTCTTCAGCAACCAACGCGTAATAGTGACCATTGTGGTCCCATCGAACAGGACCGGCTATCCCCTGGTCATTAATTGGAATCGCGGTCGGTGTAGGTGATGGCGTTGGAGTGGGCACAATCCATGGAAGCGGAACTTCCTGTAACGCTTCCACTCCTATCCGCAACAGGCGGAGCGAACGATCATCGGCGACGATATATTCGGTTGCAGATTGAATAACGATATCAGAAGGCGAAGAGAAATGAAAAACATTAAGAGGCACTCCATCAATTTGAAATCCCTCAATCCCGCTGCCCGCCAACCATTTATATCCGTTTTCCGACCATAAAAGGAGGCGCTGATTGCCCGTATCAGCTATAAGCAAACGGCCATCGGGCAAAAGAACCATTTTTTCAGGAAACAGAAGCGATGTTTCCGATGCCATCTCCAAACCATTTTCGCCACGCTTATGTCCGGCAACGACTTCTGAATTCCACGTATCGCCAGACTTATAAAAACGGCGAATCCGGGCTTGTTTGTATTCAGTCACAAAGATTTCATCATCGTTTTTCAGCACAATGGCAACAGGCTCATCCAACTGCGGGTCAAAATCTTCCGGAAAAAATGAATCGATTATATTGCTTTCAAGGTTAACAACACGCAGGGCGTGATTGCCCGTATCCGCAATTAAAATGCGTCCATCGGAGAGTTCGGCCAGATCGCATGGATAATTCAGAAATGCACTGCTTGCCGAATTACCATCTCCGGAATGACCGAGATCGCCGGTTCCTGCGACCAAAGACCACGATTCTGAATCAAACGCATATTTGAGGACACGATGATGGCCTGAGTCACATATCAACAAGCTATCATCCGTCGCATAGAGACCGGTCGGGGAAGATAACTGATAATCAGTACCCGTATCATCGTAAAATTGATGCCAATAGCCGTTTGCATCGCAACGCATAATGCGGTTGGCTGCGGTGTCGCTAACAAAGATTTCGCCGTCATGCATAACAAGACGGCGGGCCTGCTGAAACTCAGTCCCAACTTGGATAGGGGCAATGGGACCGGAGACAAAACGATCCCCAGCCAAAGTGGTGACTTCTCCATGCGGCACAGGAGGCAACACAAAATTAGAATCCTGATGCGAGCCATTCTGAAAATAGAGGCGCAGTTCATTTCCGCTTGAGGCGATAATGTCATCATCGCCATCCCCATCCATATCATCCACACATACATCCGTGGGATAAAAATTCATTTCGAGCGGGATTGAAGCGCCGAATTCGATGCTATTGATTCCCGGCAGGTATTCAAGACCATTCGCATACGATAAAAGATCAAGAAAACCGTCATTGTTAAAATCTCCCGGAATGAGTTCCCCCTGAAATGTCATCGCCAACGCATCATCCTTTAAATGCGTCTGAAATCGTTTTGGGGTCGAATGTCCAAGAAGAAATCCACCGGATATCCTGGGTTCATCTAATGATCCAACCCATTGTTCGATCGGTTCACTGTCTCTGAGTATCCAGTAAATCCGCACTGTTGATCCGTAGCGAACCACAAGCCGGGGATCGCTGGAACCATGAAGTGAATTAAATGTTGCAAGATGCCCGCCGTTTCCTTCCGGCCAAGATATTATCGGAAGAATAGTATCTTCATTAACCAATTCGAGCAGGCTTGTGCCACGGGAAGGTTCAGCGGCCAGATCATCCGCCGAACGGAAAATCGTATCTGCAAGCATAAAAGTCCGGTTGTCAATTAACGCGATGGAAGTTATAAGATAATCATTAGGATCATCCAACGACGATGTTGTGTCATATTCCCGAACCAAACTGACCTTATCACCATCGATTTCGAGTTCATATACAGACGAGGCAAGCCTCATCTCGTTGGGAGAATCCAATTCAAAGTCCCAAGTCCTTCCCAGGCTCGCTACAACCCGGCTGGTATTCTCTGTGGGTACCATTTGAATCGCTATGGGAATTGTGCGAGCCCTCCCCCATTCAGAAATCTCTTTGATATTTTGCTCAAATACGGTGGCACCGAAACGTGCATATCGCCGTTGCGCGAAATTAAAAATTCGAAGATGCGCGCCGGTGACATTGCTACTGCCACTAATGGTGTAAACGCTGCCGGCACGAACATCGAGTACTAAATTAGACGCGTGTGGGACGAGTAGTATTTCGTTATGTAAACCGGGAACCCAATCGCGGCCAAGCAGAGGCTCCGCGCTTTGATATACACCAGGGCTGGTGCAGTACATTACCTGGAACGAAGGATCGTAATCGCGAGTAGCGCTATTGGCAATCAGAATATCGCGATCTCCATCGCTGTCGACATCCACAAATTGGATGCGTATTTCACCAAGCATATTGGGGACAGTATATGACTCAACCGTCCAAGAATCTAACACCGGTGTCGGCGTTGGACTGAGCGTAGGAATTGGCAGCACTTCCTGCGCATTGATGTAACCCAAATTCTCAAGAGGAGTAACAACGATTCTGTCGATATATACGGAAACAGGATTATCTGAAGCCGCCACGGCCTGGATAACGGGAACCAAATCTCCGTCGCGTTGATTATAAATCAGTTGAATATCAAGCCACTGACCTGTAACGGCTTCACTATCAGCGAAGGAGTTGGTGAACATGACCCCATTGAAGGTGGAAAGGTCGCCTCCCGATGCAACATTCAATACGGCCAAAGTAATTGCGGCGCCGGGTGTATCCGTACGGATACGGCACTGTACAAGAACCGGCTCCACTCCCGTGGCGATGGAGGGTCCATACACAGTTATTCCCTGACCGGCATCCAAAGATGCTGTCATACCTAGGCCATTGCTAAATATTCGTTGTTGAACAGCAGATGATAATTCAGCGGGAATTTCTCCGTAAGTATAAGCGGCCTGCTCATATCCTTCCGGCGCGGTAATAAAGATATCCTCTGAAGGCTCATCCAATTCGACGACGATGGTTGACCCGTCCGGGGGAACCAGTTGCTTTGCACCATTCCCCGCCCTATCCAGTGCTACAAATGGATCGCTATCCCACTCCGCGATAAAACCTTGCTCTGAATTTATATATCGATCAGCCCATGATCCGGGGTAATTTCCTGCTGATCCAAACTCCAGTACGTACGTATCATCCCCTCCATACAAAGGCTTTCCCGGAGCCCAGTTAGTATATACCCAATCCTCACCATTGGCCCAATGCCAAACAGGCTGGCCGGATGTGGAGTCCAGAGGAGCCTTAATACCACCAAGCCAATTGCGGACAAGTCTCTCAGAGCCAAAAGTGCTCAATAGAAAATCGTTTTCGGCTTGCGATGTTACGGTGGCCATGTACCCGCTGCCATTCAATAACAAACCGGCTTCCCATTGAGCCTGAAACCAAGTATACCGTCCTTCAATAATCGCGTAGTAATGACCGTTTGCAGAACAATAAACGGGAGTACCTGCACCGGAATAAGGCGGAACAGGCGTGGGCCGCGGAGTTGGAATATCCAGCAGTTCTCCCAAGTCGGTGGCCGTAAATTCAAACAACGGCGTTACTGTGAGGCCGGCAAGATAGACATCCACTGCAACTGAAGAAGGATTTACGGCTTGGATCACAGGTGCAAATGATGAATTTACAGGTTCGTAATACAAATCCAGTTCAGTCCACTTCTGGAACAAATCCCCCGTGCCGTAGTTGGCGCCTATAGAGCCGTCGGAATCACCAAGTTCGCCACCGAGAGGTATGTTTAGCGCGCCCAACACGATTTGAACGCCGGGCTGCGTTGATGATACTGAGCATTGAATATGTGAGACACCATCTCCGCCCGAAATCACCGGCCCGTATAGCAATAATCCTTCTCCCGGCTCCATTTGAATTAGGATGCTGCCGCCTTCGAGATAGGTATATTCGCCCAAGGTATAGCCCTGAGGCGCAGCAATAAAAAACTGCTCCTTATCTCTTGTAAAATCAAAACTTAAGGTTGTTGTCCCGGCAACGGCCGCATTGCAAATAACAGTCACGCAAAGTAAGAGGTAGGTGACTACATACATCCCTGTCCCAGCGTTTTTTTGCTTCCCATCTCGATTACCCGTGCGAGTGGGGCCTTCTCCATTATTAGAGAATATAGCACATCAAAAGGCACCTGTCCTTTATGTAATGTGGCATCGATTCGCCGGATTTGATCAAGGCCTGCCTTTTATTTTTTCGTAGGAACGGGAATCCGTTCAGACAGCCCCGGCAAATCAGGGAAAGGGGCATGCGGCTCGATTTGGTACCAGTAAGCAACAGAGGCGATATCCTCCGTCAGTTTTTTGTACTTATGATCGTCTCCCCAACCGAGAGCCTGAATCGTGACGCTTAGATCCTTCTCAAAACAGATGGGATCCATCACATGCCAGCGGTATAGACTCCAATAGTATGGAGGGCCTTCTTCTTTGGCTTTGTCTCCAGGCAATACCGTTCCTATGTAGGCAGTGCTGTAAACCTCAGGGAAACCGAAACTGCCACAAAAATAATCCTCTGTACCGGTCCCACAGATGGTTGGGAATTCCTTATCGCCATCCATGAAGAATTTGATTTCGCCTTCACCAAACCAGCCCTCTTCGTTTTGAGTCCAAGCCAAGAAGGTTCCGGCATACCGGCCTTTTCCTTGAATTCCATCGATAATGACATAGGGATTATCACATTCGGTCGTAGCGCGTCTCCATTGCGCATGTAAATAGCCCGCATTGGCAGGAACTTCGGTTTCCGCATAAGTAATTTGATATGCCAGAAGTTCCAAATCATCATTGCGTTCATTGGTTAATGTGATTTTTACGTGCTTCCGAAACGGCATCGGCCAATAGCAATTCAAAGCATTGGCGGGATTGACGATTACCGCGAGAGAATTGACGCGTCCGAACCGTTCATGACCGACAGCAAAGAAATCAGGAACGGGAACCTCTATCGAAGGTGTTTCTTCATGATCCCAATAAAAACGAAACACATGACCACGGTTCAAGCCTTCAACAATCCATATATGCTGAATGATACCCGGACCATCCACATCCATCAGAGTTACTGTCTCACCGGCATTGACCCGTAAAAAAGGACGGACCTTCCACCCTTGCCCCAAATCGTCCGCCGCTCTTGCCGCAGCGGCGGGTTTCGGTTCGGAAGGATCGGGAATCGCCATCCCGCCTTTGCCTTTTTCGCCCGTTGGATTCTCCGCTGATATTGAGCGCGTTTTCTCGCCCATAAGATACGGTAACGTGCTCAGCCCCCACGCCGGCCCTGTGTGAGAATTCGGATTGGATGCACATCCATTGTTAAAACTTGCCATAATAAGTACCCCGACGAAAACCAATACGGATTTAAATGTCTCTGCCATTTTTCATCTCCCGTTCAAACGACAATTCCAATGTAATTCTATACAGAAAACCGGAATCGTTGGAACCGCAATGATCAGGATTCAGCACCGGAACGTAAGACGAAAAAAATCTCAAAATTTTCGGTCGTTAAAACACAAGGATCACCAGGAATCAGTTCTTGGACAGTTCCCCCTTCCAATGTTCGATTTTCCAATCCAATTCCTTCTGAATCCAATCGTTATACATATAGTAATAATCGCCCGCTTTGACACCAACATCTTTGGCCTTTTGCAGGGACTCACTTAAGGCCGTTTTGGTCCCCTGCATCATTTTAATCCCCAACTCCAATTCGCTATGGTCATTCGAATTCAAGAATTTCCCGATGTGGTTAGCAGCAGTCTGCTGGCAGTGCATCGCATAAAGTTCGGCGGCCTCAAATTGGCAACGTCCATATTCAACAGCGGCCAGATTTTTCACACGTTCGGGCCAGTCTTGGGCCACAGACTCTTTTAAGGCATCGGCAGTTTTGCTAAGCGCGATTGAGTTCCAGGCGTACGCCTTGGCAATCTCTGCTCCGAACTCGGTTGTTGTTTCAGGCAACCACCGATAATCCAACCAGCCATGTTCGCCATGTTCCCAACGCATGGCCTCCTCAAAAAATTCCATTCTATCCGTGAAATACTGTTGCCAAGGCTGAGGATTCTCAGGAAGGATATTTTGGGCAACCATAGTAATGGCATCATTCGCATCCCAATCCTTCTTCCACATACCTTGTCCGAAAACAGGCAAATTGAGCATCGTTAGTTTGGGAACAAATGCCGTGCCGACTTGGAGTGCAAGGTGGGTTTCAATCCCCTCTTCTTCATAAACCTTCATATCTTCGAGGATGACATTAGGTAGGAATGGATAGAGACCACGGAACAAAACCCGGTCCAGATAATACTCGAATGTGTGCGCATCATTGCTATTTCTGAATTTATGCATCCATTGGCGGAGCGCATCAAGATGTTTGCGGTTATTGGGGCAGTTGGGATCATTTAGCGCATGGCCGTAACATCTTTCCCGGGGCGCATAGAGAAGATAGATTTCTTTTTGAGGATCGAAGTTGGGGCCTGGGAAGAGAGTGTCGTGATAGACAAGAAACGGTACCCGCATTGGCAATTTTTCTTCTTCGATTACTTCGGCCAACATACGCATAGCGAGCATGGCTTGATCGGAAGCCGAAAAAGAACGATTGGTGGGATCGAAACACCAGCCACCGGCGGGTAAGTCTTCGGGCCACGTGTGCCAGGCATAAATACCATCCTTTGAAAGTTCGTGGATCCGCTTCCGGTAATTCTCTTGGATAATCCGCTTCGCATCGGGGCTGGTGACATTGAAATTAAAGTCATCCACACGCTCACCAAAGAAATCGGATGGCTGGATCATACGAGCCATGTCAGGCTTATCAGCCATGGCCTCACGAGGTAAAAGTTCATCGAGGTCATGTCCGCCGATTTCAATGCGTAATCCCAGTTTTGCGGCCAGCTCGGGATCAGTGGGTTGGCAAAGCGCGTTCATGCGCAGTTTGGCATAGAATCCGGCCCATTCCTCATCCGACGAACCGTTAAAGATACCACGATGTGGAAAACGCGGATTAAAACATTCGATTCCGCATGGAAGTTTAATCGTGTTTCTATCTTTTAGCGGCGGCCATTCGCCTTCTTCTCCAGGATAAAGAAAGAAATACCCCAGCCGTTCGGCCAGACCATAGACACCATTTAGAACACCTTTTTCCTGCGTGGCTATAATCCATGCTTTTGGGCCGATAATATGATGGATATAGCCATCGGCAGAAATACCATTTCTTTGAGGGACATTACCAATAAGTTCCGGACCGGAATTTGGAAAATTTAGCAATATATAGCATGTATCTTTAAATAATAGACTGGAGTCTTTCACTGTCACTGTTACGCCAAGGCGTTCCAAAAGGCGTTTGAGTTCGGCCACGGCAAATTGATAGCATGGCGAATCAATTTTCGAATTACGCTCGATTTGCATTTTATCGGCCAAGGTGAATTCCTGCTCTTGCATGCCGGAGGCTCCGGCCGCATACACCATTCCTGCAGGCGAACGGCTATCCATCACGCCCAAGCCTGTAATCATAAGACTCAGCGTTATCAGAAATAACTTGTATTTCATTTTGACTCCTCACATCCCACTGTGTGAAACATATGTTTCGGCTATCTCGCCGGAGTGCTGTAGGTAATGGCTTCACTCTCCAACACTTTAATTTCAACAGAGGGGCCATCATTCGTAAACAAATCGATGGCTTTGACTTTCCATTGTCCGGCCGGATCATTAAATGCAAATGGAATTTCGATGGATTGTAGAGTGCTATCCACAATCAACTTGCGTTCCAGCTGTGGCACGATACGACCATTCGGATTGGTTACAATAAGACGCACGGCATGTTTGCCCATTGCTTTAGGGATTGAGACCGTGGCTTTGACGACATCTCCCAAGCGTGCGGTCTCTGTTTCCAGTTTGAGTTTTGGCTGTTGAGGTTCCTTCGGCAGCAAAGCAAATACTTCGGCACGATGTGCGCGTACAGAAGTCTTGAACTGCTTTACCCGCCCCAATGCTTTGTGAGATTTTAGGTCATAACCATATAATTCTTGTGGAAGTTTAATATTCACTTCACCAGTATACGTTCCAAACAATGCAATAAGCGAACTATCGCCATTGATCCAGTGTGTAAGTTCCACTCCCTGCACTTCTTTTCCATCGGCCCCAGTCACTTCAAACTCGGGAGAGACACCTGCTGAAGCAAGAATGACTTTCACCAACGGCTGGGCCGGAGCGTTGTAGACCGGGAAATTCAAAAGGATAGCCCGTCCGTTGCCAAATTTATTAACAACACAAAGAGGGTGTTTCAGTCCACCCCAATAGTGAATTGGAAAAGCCTCCCCGAGGTTTTTGCCTTCAGGCGCAGTTACGGTTGGATCAACCATCATTTGCGGAAAGATTTCCACGCCGTACCAATTTCCCCAGCGCATGGAAACCTTTTGGCCGTCAATCTCACCATCAATGGATATACGGTCCAATGCAACAGCATCACGTTTGCCTGTGCGCGTGATCCCGAAAACATCATCCAGAATTCCCCGCTCAAGGGGTTTGCAATGGTCATCATAAACGCCGGGCCGGACGTCGGCGATGATTGTCCCGCCCTTACGTACAAATTCACGAATAACTTCGGCTTCTTTTGGGCCAATGGCAAACGAGAGAGGAAGAATGAAGATTTTGTAACGAGAGGCCTCAAATTCACCTAAGCGCAACATGCGATCCGTCACATAGCGGAATTGCAGGCCGGAATCGTGGATCATCTCGTGCCAGATATTATGGTCACGTTTGTAATCGCCATAGGTTCGGTTTCCGTCAAAATGGGCGATATAGGTAGAAGGTAACGAGTAAAGCATAGCGATGTCGTTATCGACCATTTGACACTGCATAAGCAAAGTGCCCAGGCCATCCCGCACAACCTGCGTATCTTCAATCATCTCTCTCGAATCATCGAAAGGAGCCAGTACAGGTGAGATAAATCCATGGTAGCCATCGAGGTTATCCCAACGCCACCATTGGACTGTATTCATGCAGTTGGTGACCTGATCCCAATAACCTTCAAGGAGCACATCGGCATCCATGTGATAACCAATCCAATTACCGGTCGGAAATTTTGGGGGGGCAATTGAGCGTACGACTTCGTTGGCGGGACCTTCATACGGGCCGAAGTATTCCGTATCACGGACAAAGGCATCTAAATCGCCACCCTGACGGGAACGCGTTGTAAAGCGGCGTATCGAAAAACTGTCCGTGCCTTCAAAACCGGTTAGCGATTGAGGGTCCAGTTCACGAAAGGCATTTACATAACGCTTTACCCAATTTACATACGTATAATTCTGGAATGTTTGGCGGTCATACCAACGCGCGAAGTTATTCTGTTGCAGAGCACGTATTTCATCATTGATATCGCCAAACGCGATTTGTTGCTCATCCGAGCCTTCGTTATCGGTGCGATTCTTTTGTGTACGGTCTGTATAGTAGTCTTTAAACCAATCGGGTGCATCTTCCGACGGCAGGGCTTCATCCTGAAGCAGGGTGATTTCATCAAATGAGGTGAAGTTGGTTTCCCATTCTTTATTGAGAGCACCAATATCGCCGTAAAGATCAGCCAAGTAGCGGCAATAGGCTTTGAGACAATGATCACTGAGGCAAGACGCCCGTACGGCATTCTCATCTCCCAGCGAATAGACAAAGACGCCATGCTCACGCGCTTTTTGTTGATTGGCAACACGCTCTTTGACACGCTCTGCCATCAACTCCTCATCCCAAAAGCAACCGCTTTTTATGATTCCGGTTACAGGATCCAACATGGCTGTCACGGTATGGCTGCTCACCCGAAAACTTTCCGCATAAGGAACCCAGGCCATTTCATTGGCCGCGACATAAGCGGGTGGTGTGCCGCCTTGGAGAATCATTGTCGTCCCGTAATGAGCCATGCTTTCGGCGCCATAAGGGGCCAAATCTCCGGAGGGGATGTTCCAGACCATGAAATTAAATTGATCGCGATGCCGTTTGGTTACGTGGAACAGTTCGCTCACGGCTTCGACTTCAAGGCCGTCTTGCACAACCAGGGCTTCTGCACGAATCAGCATCGGCATCCAGGATTCCAATGCAAAAGCGAAAGGGATTTCGTTTTTGTTTGAACTTGCCAAATCGCGGCGGGCAAGAATTCTTCCGTCTTTATCGAGCAGTCGAATACGAATAATCGCATTCGATTCAAGACTGCCGGTTAAGACGACGCTACCGCGGATTGTTTCGCCGATCTCACCCCAGTCTTGAGATAATTGAATTGCCTGGATTGTTGGATTGCAGACAATCGAAAAAGGGGCCAAAGCCCAGTTTTCCATTCCATTCGATCCCTTGGCAAATACCTCAACCGTATAGCCACCCACGCGCATTTGAGGGAGCGCAAAGGAAGCCTCTGTTTCACAAGCCATATCGGCCGCGCCAATTAAACGCGCATAACCATCGGAACGCCGGACTTGGACACGCGCTTCACAATTGGGAGCCGGGCGTTTCCATGTGACTTTTATGCACTCGCGAGGCAATAGATTTCTACTGATTTCAGGCGCGGCCACTTCAACCGAAAGCGCAATACGAGGGCTCTTTTGAGCGGCCCATAAAACCGCGCGGCCTTGCTCAGCCATCTGGTGGTCAAATTGAGTTTCCCATCCTAAGGCATATTCCAGTTTTTCACGGAGCGGCAATAATACAATCCGCCCCTGCCCGAATTCATAGCATTGGCCCTGAATGGGAGCATCAGCTTTTATGGATTTGACCGAGTTGTAAGGGACCGTGATCTCTTTCCCAATAATCACCAATCCGGCGCCGTTTTGGACCGCTTTGCGAATTTTCTCCTGTACTGTTTCAGGAAGTTTGTCGAGTGTTATTTGATTCAGGAAGAATACGTCGTACGGTTTCTCAAAATGCTGCAGAATCCGTTTGGTGCCTAATTCCGGATCGCCATACCAGCGTGGATTTAAATCTCCCAAGATATGCCCATTCACAAAGAAGGCCGCATCGGCTTCGATGTCGAAACGTTGCATAAGTTCAATAATCTCACGGCCATCTGTGCTTCCTTGGAACCATGGAACAAAAAAGAATGCGCGAATGCTACCTCCCGCATAGGGCTTGGCCCATTTGGTATGCGGCGTTTCAAATTCCATCGAGAGATTGTGTTCCATTTCCAGGAATTCGACGGGATTCTCGATTGTGACTTCGACCGCATGGCTGCAAATAGCGGACATCAGAATGGCGCTCACCAATCCGGTGAGAAGACCTAGAAATCCGACGGAGCTTTGAGCCTGATTCGCACCGGATAAATTTGCGATTGCATTGCTTTTCCGCATGTTGTAACTCCAGAAAATATTCAATTTGGATAAACCGAGATGTCCGGGATCATGAGTCAACTGGTTCCTTCAGATGCCTTCAATCCGTATCCGGACTTTCCATATCAAAGCATCCGACTCAGGATACTGTTAATTTACAGTGCCTAACAGAGGGATTGTTCATGTTGGAAGCATGCACGCACCGGCATAGATTCCAGTTCAGGACAAGCTGTATGCTTTGTGAAACATTAGTTTTTTACAGTGATGAAACTCTAATCATACGCGCTATGGAGGAACTCATGGCAAAGCCGGCTTTTCAGTTTAAGACATCCCTTATCGCCATCGCCGCATTCAGTTTCGGCTTTTATTGCGCACTTATGGTAACAGATGCTGAATCTCAAACCTCTCCACCGATACAATCTCAAGTAATTTCATGGGACAAGGCCCCTTCCAATACAGGCGACTGGGGAGAGATGCGGAGCCATTTCCGCGGGACAACCTTTGGCACCACCGATGCTTTGGCCGCACTAGCCGTCATCAAACCGGGCCAAGCATTGCATCCCGCCCATCGACATGTAGAGGAAGAATACCTGCTTGTGACTGAAGGCGAGGGGGTATGGTATTTGGATGGCAAAGAATTTCCGGCACATAAAGGCGATGTACTTTATGTCGAACCATGGGCAATGCACGGTTTAATCAATACCGGAAAAGAACCTCTGACATTCTTCGTTGTAAAATGGAACAGCAAAGGCGTTGAACTGCCGCCGGAACCATCAGGCGATCACGGACACTGATACAGTCTTTTCAGACCCAACCATTCGATAGACAAAACGAAGGGCCTCTAAGCAGAAGGGATTTCCAGCCGCTCAGAGGCCCTGTTGCATACCGATGCGAACGAGACGCTTCTATTACTTGTTCTTATCAAGAACCTTGATCTTGATGTTGCGCCATGCCACTTCAAACGGTCCACGTTCTCCGACGCCATGCACCTGAAGACCAATGAAGCCTATGGGATGCGTCTTAAATTTTTCTTCATCCACCAAATCGTCGATCTTCTGACCGTTAATCCAAGTTTCAATCCTGGCTCCCTTTGCCACGATGCGGTATTTATTCCAATCATTGTCTATAAAGGCTTTGTGCACTTTGCGCCTATTGTCAGGTGTCATCCAGCCGCCGCAGGCTTCGCCATAAACATAACCGGATTCTCCGCCATTCTCTCCACTGGCTGCGATTTCAACTTGCGGTCCGTTTACACGTCCGACTTTCTCGCCTTCTTTAGGCTCTTTTGTATTGGAGCGGATTTGAACTCCGGAGTTGAGTCCATTATCGAAAAGTCTCACGGCAAATTCCAATTCAAAATCGCCGTACAGTTTTTCCGTACAAAGAAACGAATTCGCGCTATTCTTGGCTGTTTTACCAACGATGGCACCTTTTTCGACACGGTATGTAGCAATACCGTTTTTCTGCACCCAGCCATTTAAGGTCTTACCATCAAACAGATATACCCATCCATCCTCTGCCCCCAGCGCCGGAATCGACAGAGCGAAAACCAGCAATCCGGATAAGGTCATCATCTTCATTCTTGACATGGTGTTGTCCTTTCAAGTTCGTTTATTGTTTATGAATTTATTGCCGCCCTGGTTATTTGCCAATCGGCAGATTTATCAACCAGAAGGCGTAAAGCATACCATGGAATTCCAAGGCGTGTCTGTATTCCCTTCCCCATCAAAACGAATTACCGCTTTATTTGGCGGCCTTGCGGCAACGTTCCGAAAAGTCGAGGATCGCTTCCCAGTAGCCTGCATTGAGCAGATGTTTCGTGTCCCGCCGGTATTGAAGCAGGTTGCCGGAATTGGTTGCGTCTATTTTGACATCCCCAACCAGCAGACCTTCGCCCACAAGGCCCGGCGCTCCAAGAAACTTGTAGACCTTGTCGGCCTCTTTGAGCGCTAGTAATGAACTTTCATAGTTGGCCCAGGTGTCTTGAATGCCCGCTGTATCCATTAGCGCACGCGGAGCGACCAATGCCATAAGCAAATGCTGATCGAACGGCAGAAACTCTTCACGATCATTAAACTTTTTGAAGTTGCCATTGAACCAGTGCGGGAACACACGGTTGATCCGCTCTAAAGTCTCTTGATTATTATTTCGGCTTAAGGCGCACCCACCTGTACCGGACTGATGAGGCACAGCCAATGCGAAACGTTCATCCAGGGCTGCGGCAAGCAGAGCCGTCTTGCCCCGGCGGGAATGGCCGGTAACACAAATCCAATCCTTATCGATATCGTTATCGGTAACAAGGTAATCGACGCAACGCTGCAATCCCCAAGCCCAAGCGGAAATGGTGCCCCATTGCGAATCCTTATCTCCGGGCAGGCCGGAGTAAAATGGATGGATTCCATTTGTAAAATCATTCTCATCCGGATCGATATTGCTTTCATGATAAGTGGCAAACGCATAGCCACGCTCGATCAAATAGTCCACACACCAGAAATCTCTTTTAGAGCCGCGTTTTAGATATTCCTTTTTTTCGCAGGCTTCATGGCACCATGTATCCGGATCGATGGTCACAGTGTGATGTTCGGTTACCGTGAAGTTGCCGCATTTATTTAATGCCAGAAAAACCGGCGCGGGGGCTTGACGGTGATTAGGGATAAACAAAGCCAGATGAATTTTCGGCGCATTGGGAGCGGTAAGATTTTTAAAGCTTATTTCGACTTCTTTTAATGTGGCTTTGCCATCGAACACGCTGTCATCGGTTTGAGTGATACGCGCATTAATGCCGGGAGGCGGCGGCATATAGCCATACATATAGTGCTGAAACAGCTCTTTAAGTTCGGGCCGGCGATCCTTAACCCATTGCTCGGATGTCTTCACGGGGGTTCCATCGAGCATCGTTAAGGCATCCGGCAATTCCGGCCGGGATGGAAGTTTGTCTACCGCCGGGAAGTCACGGCCCGAGACCGTGATGGCACTCATCATCAAAAGCGCGCAGAGAGCGAGCGATTGGCAGCCATTCATTTCATTCAAACTTGAGAGTTCGATTCCAAACATGTTTACACCTTCCCAAAGAGGCGATACCGGGTGTGAGTGAGAAACGCCTCAAGTATCCAAGATTATACGCTTCACTCACTGAGTAAACCCGGTTCCATTCCCGCCGGTGTGGCGGCTGATAAGCACTCAGCACACCGTAAATTGAAGGCCCATACGAGCCTTGGTTCCTGTAATTTTCTCTTTTCCCCCTTCTGCTACCATCTCTGATGGGAGATGCTGATTCACTGTATTGCTTTGGAGAGAGCGAATGGATGAGAATCAAGTTGTCATAGCCGGAATCGACCTGGCGATCATTATTGTTTATTTGGTGGGGATTGTGGGTCTCGGCTGCTGGGCGGGCTCACGCCAACGGGCTGAATCCAAGGGGAAAGATTATTTCTTGGCGGGCGGAACACTCACTTGGCCGATTATCGGTCTGGCGATGTTTTCCACCAATATATCCACGATTCATATCGTCGGTTTCGCCCAATCCGGTTATGAGACCGGTTTGGTTAAAGGGAACTTTGAGTGGATGGCCGCCTTCACCTTGATTGCTTTGTCCCTCTTTTTTGCCCCGTTTTATATCCGTTCCAAAGTCGCCACGCTGCCGGATTTTTTGGAGAAACGTTACAATAGTGCGTGTAGAAATTGGCTGGCGCTGCTCTCGATTATCTCGGCCATCTTTATCCATATCGGTTTCACTTTGTACACAGGCGCGGTGGTACTGCACGGGCTGTTCGGCATCAATATGATGGTAAGCATTGTGGTGGTCGCGGCGTTGACCGGCCTCTATACGATTGTGGGCGGTCTTTTGGCGGTCGTGCTGACCGAATCGATCCAGACCATCATTTTGCTGATCGGTTCCATCATCATGACCCTAATCGGCTTGCATCACGTGGGGGGCTGGTCGGGCCTTGAAGCCACCTTGGCGGCAACCGGCGACCAGGAGTTGATTACCATCCTTCGCCCGACCGAGGGGTTTTCATGGTATGGCCCCAAAGGCGACTTTTCATGGTGCGCGATTTTCCTCGGCTATCCGATTATCGGCATTTGGTATTGGTGCACGGATCAAACCATCGTTCAGCGTGTTTTGGGTGCGAAAGATGAAAACCATGCGCGTATCGGCCCGCTCTTTACTTCGCTTATTAAAATCCTGCCTGTTTTTATCTTTGTTCTGCCGGGACTCATCTGTCTCGGCCTGGTCAGGCAGGGGCATTTCGACAGTGAGATTACAAACACTGCCGATACGTACGCGTTTATGATGACCAATCTGCTCCCTGTGGGGCTTAAAGGACTGGTGGCGGCAGCCCTGCTGGCAGCATTGATGAGCACCGTATCCGGCTCGCTTAACTCCATCGCTACGCTTTTCTCGTACGATTTATACAAAGTCTGGAAACCGGAAACCTCCGATGAAAGCCTGGTTAAGATCGGACGGATCGTGACTTTTGCCGGTATGATCGCAGCCATCATTTGGTCGCCTTTTGTGGAGAAGTTCGGCAATCTTTATGACGGGGTCATTACCATGATCTGCTATATCGCGCCGCCGATCACCACGGTCTTTATTTGGGGTGTATTCTGGCGCAAAGCCTCGGCGCGGGCGGCGTTTTGGACCTTGGTTACCGGCTCCGCCGCCGGGCTGGTGATTTTCCTTTTGGATTTTTATAAAAATAAGACAGGGTGGGATATGCCCTTTATGTTGGCCTCGTTTTACCTATTTGTGTTGTGCTCGATCTTTTTGGGTATTGTTTCTTATCTCAACCCGCACCAACACACCGCCGAAAGCGAAGCCTTGGTTTGGGCCTCCCCGCTGGATGCCTTACGGGGTGAGGCCTGGCCGGGGCTCGGCAATTATAAACTTTGGGCCGCCGTGGTTTTCTTTGGCATGGTGGCATTGTTCGCGATTTTCGCATAAGTCTGCATGAGTAAAAGGTGTATCGATGAAGATTTCGCCGGTCATTCAACGTTATGGATTTTGGAGCGTACAGGTCCTTTGCATGTTGCTCGTTGCGCAGATAAGCATGGCGCAACAGGCCGAATCCTGGCCCAAGGGGGATTCAAGCGAACCTCCGATCAAGGTGGGTATTATCCGTTGCGACTCTCACGGCATGTATTACGGGCCGCTGATGGGCCGTCACGATCCCTTCAAACTGCGCGATCCGCTTCAAGGCACCGATTTTAAAAGGCGGTATACCTGGCAGGGAGGCGGTTCGCATTTCTGTTTTTACCGGGCCTATTACCGCCCCGATTTTATGACCATGCCTCACGCCGATGGATTTGCCGTAACCAAGGTATGGGATGAATATCCCGATGCCGCCCAGACCGCCGCGAGCGTATTCCTCGATCCGCCCGCTGTATGCGAAACCTTTGAAGAAGTCTCGGACGATGTCGATCTGGTGCTGGTGGCCGACTGCAATTTTGACGGGTCCGACCATCTCAAACTGGCTACGCCCAGCCTTACAAAAGGCATCCCTACCTTTGTCGATAAACCGTTCGCCAGCACCTATAAGGATGCGCTGGCAATGGTCGAGTTGGCCAAGGCCCACCAAACACCGCTCCTCTCGCTCTCCCTGTTACGGGTGGTGCCTCATGCCACGCGGTTCAAGGAACGTTTTCCCGAAATCGGCGAGGTGCAGTTCGGTGTGGTCCGGGGCGGCTGGACTTCATTGGCCGGGCAGATTCACGCCATCGCCCTGGCGCAGCATCTTTTTGGCGATGGTGTGAAAAGTGTGGAATGTATGGGCAAATATCCGCTGGCCTATATTCATCTCGATTATGGAGAGCGTCCGGACCGTCCCAAAGATGGTGTGATACTCCTTTGCGCTTCCGGCGGCTCTTCGCTCGAATCGCAATTCTTCGCCACGGTTTATAGCGATCAAGGCGTGCTGCATTCGCCCAAGTTTGCCAATGGAGAGTATCCCCACGCCGCTGTTGAGGTCCTCAAACTCTGCAAACAGATGGTGCAGACCAAACAGCCGCCTATGCCGTATGATGAGATGCTCGAACAGATCGCCATTGTCGATGCCGCCCGCCTGGCCTATCAAGAAAAACGTAGCGTCACCTTAGAAGAAGTGATGAAGTAATGGGGTGGCCGGGAGGTGGTGTGGATGGTGAATGCGTGAATCTCAAATGCGGGCTGTTCTAATGCCATCTATTGACAAATTATCCTCTTGCACTTACTCGGCCAACTATGTATCCATATGCAGAAGATCAAAAAGGGGAAAATGAAAGAAGCACCGTAGGTGCGACGAGGGAATAGCCCCGGGCAAGCGTAGCGGCGCCCGGGGTATGGTCCGTACCCTAAAATCTTAAGCCCTGTAGGGGCGCAAGGAGGTGGAATGTGGTGAAATCTATGTCCGCGATTTATGTGCATTTGATTTTTTGTACGAAACAAAGGCGGCCAATCTTAAATCCGGGCATTATGAAAGACCTCTATTCCTACATAGGAGGTATATGCCGGAATTTGGAATGTCCCATGATGGCAATTTCAGGCGTTCGCGACCATCTGCATATTCTTTGTTCAATGTCACGCACGATATCCGCTTCTACTCTTGTCGAAGATATCAAGAAAAGCTCTTCTAAATGGATAAAGAACAAAGGACAAGAATTTTCCGATTTTCAATGGCAGGCGGGGTATGGTGCATTTTCAATCGGGCAGTCGGGTGTGAGTTCGCTTCGCACCTATATTGAGAAGCAGGAGGAGCATCACAAGAAGCAAACATTCCAAGATGAATACCGTGCGTTTTTGCGGAAATACAAAATTGAATTCGATGAACGTTATGTGTGGGATTAGCGGTTTTCTTACGCCCTTACAGGGCTCAAGATTTTGGGTGTTCGCTACCCCGGGCGTCGTTTGTCCACCTTCGGTGTCCAAACTCTGCCCGGGGCTATTACCTTTCGCGCCTCCGGCGCTTGGCATGTGTATTTTATGGGGCGGCCTGGGTAACAGTCCTTCTCCCATTCCCCAAGCGCTGAAGGTGCGAGGCAAGAATCCAGACTAATTCTTCAAATAGATGGCCCTAAAGGAATCTGCAAGGTGTTCTGAGTGGCTATAGTCACCTAAGTGCCTGATACTCTATAAGATACGGACGTGGTTGTGTTCTTATACAGATAATCCTCATTTCCCTAAAAACCCCAAATATAATTAATGAATAAATATATACATATATATATAAATATTAATTTACGATTGAGTCGTTGATGGTTGAATCGATGTCTCTGTGTGAAAAAACACACCTACGCATACAAATAGAATATAATCAAAGAGTTAGATATAATGAGGCATATACAACGATCAAACCTGGCAAATCATCCGCCAATCCATTGTTCTAATCGCTTCTCAATACATAAGTATCTCACAAAACATGATTTACATGAGTTGATGTGTTTTTTCGGCGATAAAGGCCGAGAGAGTAGCGTGCCTATCAAGTCACGATTTCGGGGAGTGTACGAGAGAATAAGTGGATTAACACCCTGCAAGGCAGAGTACAGATAGTCGATTCGACTCGTGGTGACTTCGCCCTCGATTTTCAAGACAGTCGCTCCCGGCTTGGATGAATTTTATTTGGGCAGTGAGGTATAAATCCTAAAGGGAGTTCCACAAGTCCGGCAATTCGTGCGCATGAAATCTGTCACCCAAGGAAACCGTTTCTTTTTATCAGGATAATCATAGATAACATTTCCACATTTGGCGCAACGCAACTTCTTTCGTATAAAAAAAACAAATGCAGTAGGATAACAAGTCAAACATATAGTAATCCCTCCGGCATTTTCAAATAAATTTATTTGTGATTCTGAAATCACCTTTGCCACTAAAAGAGTATGGATTATGACGAAATAAAAGCCAAAAACGGCGGCGACTATGAGCCACGCCAAAACTGAGGCCTCGCTACAGCGCCTGCCATGCTCGCCCCGGTATGGTAAATTAAGAAACGATTTTATAAATCTCATCCGCTTCGAAGGGCAGCAATCCCAATCCTTCTATAATTTGCATTGCCATAAGCCATATCATTCAATAATGAAAATATAGCATAAGATTGCGGAGTAGTGGGGGAAGATATCATTCATTTTGCTCCGCGCCTTCAGCGCTTGGTGTGGGTGTGTGAGGAGCGGAGAGGATGATGAGTGCGTGAATCTCAAATGCGGGCTGTTCTAATGCCATCTATTGACAAATTATCCTCTTGCACTTCCTCGGCTAACTGTGTATCCATATGCTGAAGATCAAAAAGGGAAAAAATGAAAGAAGCACCGTAGGTGCGCAATGTAATAGCCCCGGGCAAGCGTAGCGGCGCCCGGGGTATGGTCCGTACCCTAAAATCTTAAGCCCTGTAAGGGCGCAAAGAGGTGGAATATGGTGAAATCTATGTCTGCGATTTATGTGCATTTGATTTTTTGTACGAAACAAAGGCGGCCAATCTTAAATCCGGGCATTATGAAAGACCTCTATTCCTACATAGGAGGTATATGCCGGAATTTGGAATGCCCCATGATGGCAATTTCGGGCGTCCGCGACCATCTGCATATTCTTTGTTCGATGTCACGCACAATTTCCGCCTCTACACTTGTCGAAGGAATCAAGAAAAGCTCTTCTAAATGGATAAAGAACAAAGGACAAGAATATTCAGATTTCCAATGGCAGGCGGGGTATGGTGCATTTTCAATCGGGCAGTCAGGAGTGAGTTCGCTTCGCGCCTATATTGAGAAGCAGGAGGAGCATCACAAGAGGCAAACATTCCAAGATGAATACCGTGCGTTTTTGCGGAAATACAAAATTGAATTTGATGAGCGTTATGTGTGGGATTAGCGATTTTCTTGCGCCCTTACAGGGCTTAAGATTTTGGGTATTCGCTACCCCGGGCGTCGTTTGTCCACCTTCGGCGTCCAAACTCTGCCCGGGGCTATTGCCTTTCGCGCCTACGGCGCTTGGCTCTGGCCGATTTCACCCCGGTTGCCGGGTGGGGATTCGCAAGTTAGAGTCTAAACATGGTGTGAATGAATAACCGGGAGAAAACCGCTATGGTGCGTTTGAATTCGGTACTCCGTTTGGACTCGATACTTCGCTTTGTCTCAATGCTTCGTGTTGATTCAGAAACCATTTCGATATTCGTTTCCGGCCCCGTCTCTATGCTCGCTTCGATACTCATTTTGATGCTGGTTGGGGCGGGTGCGTTTGCGGAGGAGACTCCACCCATGCCGCGTTCGGATGGGCAAACGCTGCATGTGGATTTCGAGCAGTACGCCGATGGCTGGGTGGGACCGCTGAATGCCGGGGTGCGTTGGCTGGGCAACCCCTTCACGGATATCAAGCAGAATATCACCGAAATCCAGTACGACGTGAAGGGCGCTTCCGACGGGGGACGTTGCGCCTACATCTTTACCGATGCGGACGATCAGCGGGGACGGATCATTTTGCAGCGCAGATATGACGCGCCGGAATTTACCGATGAGGTGATCGAGTTTATTTTCCGCCCCACACGTCACGATGCTGCGGATTTGAGTGAGTTCGTGATCTGGTCCGGCCTGGGATATGACTCGGGTCCGGTGGGGATTCAACTCATTGCCAATGGCGAGGCGAAAGACAGAACCTACCGGATCGATGTGCTGACCGGCAATGAGGATTCCGCACGGCAAGAGGGTGTGCTTACCGGGCTGCCGCAACACTTATGGCAGCGGTTCATCATGCGCCGTAAGTCAAAAACCGGAATGGTGGATTTGTGGGTTGGCCTCAAGGGCCAGGAACGTTGGATTGGCCGCTACCCGGGGCTGCATCCGGACCGGGCTACGGGACGGGTGGAGATCGGAGATACATCCAGCGAAACCCGGAGAGGTTCGGGGATTTGGGACAGCATCCGTATCGGAGCGCCGCTCGAGGCCGGGGCGAAATTGGCCGCACCCGAAACCATGCGCGATGTTTCCAAAGAAACGGAAGAAATCGCGTATCCAATCACCGTGGATTCGACCAAACAACTTTTTGTGGATGACGCCTTGCTCGAATCCATGGACGGGTTGGAGCGCGCATTCCGCCAGGTCGAAAAACATCCCGATAATCCGCTGCTGGTTCCCGAAACCGCCTGGGAGACCGGCGGGCGATGGTATGTCCCCTATAACGTGCTGTGGCAAGTTCACGGGAAAACATTGCGCGTTTGGTACGGCAGTTACCGCCGGTCCAAAAGTAAACTGACCTACACCTGTGTCGCGGACTCGAGCGATGGCATCCATTGGGAGCGGCCCTCGCTGGGGATATTCGATTTCGAAGGCTCAAAAGAGAACAACATCGTATGGTCAGGCCGGGGCATTAAAGTGAATTACGATCCCCGGGATCCTGATCCGGGCCGACGCTATAAAGGCATGACTCGCGTGGACGGTTTTACCGCGATGGTCTCGCCGGATGGTCTGAACTGGACCATGGCCTCCCAGCCTGCCGTGAGCCAGGCCTACGATGCGACATCTTTTTCATGGAATCCTGTCGAACAAAAATGGGTCGCCTCCTGCAAGATTTGGGCGGATGGTAAACGCGCGCGCGGGTACGCCGAAAGCGAAGATTTCGATCACTGGACCGATACCTACCTTATGCTCAAAGCCGATGAGCGGGACCATCCCGAAGACCAACTCTATTCGATGTGGGTGTTCCGTTACGAGAGCGTCTTCATCGGGCTGCTAAAAGTCTTTCATGTCCACACCGACCGTTGCGACGTGCAGCTGGCCTTTAGCCGTAACGCGAAACATTGGGAACGGCCTAACCGTGAAGCGTTTCTGTATTGCTCGGATGAAAAGGGCGCGTACGATTACGGCAATCTGGATCCGGTGGCCGATCCGATCCCGATGGGGGACGATTTGTGGATTTATTACGGCGGGCGCAGCCTGGAGCATTACGAAGAACCCACCGATACAAACGGCTCGCTCTGTCTGGCTACATTGCGGTTGGATGGATTCGTATCGCTTAAGGCCGGTGCAAAGAACGGCGAACTGATTACAAGGCCATTACGGCTTGAGGGCGAAAAACTCTATATCAATGCCGATGCGTCGGCGGGCAAAATGCGGGTTGAAATCTTGGACAGTGAAACGCAAAAGGCAATGGCGCCGTATACCCTAAAAAACTGCAAGACAATCACGCAAGATAATGTGCATTGTCCGGTGACATGGAACAGGGCAAAGAATCTCGATGCAATACGCGGAAAAAGCGTACGTCTGCGCATTCAAATGCGGAACGCGGATCTTTACTCATTCTGGACGGAGTGACTGTTAAGGCACAACCTGAAAGGCATAAACCGCGCCATCGGACAAAATGAAACGGATGGCCGCTGGTTTACCATCGGTGCACTCACCCAGACTGCGTATTACGCCTTCATTCTCCCACACGGCACGATAGCGCAGAGAATCCTGACGGATCAGGCGTGAAGCGCCCTGCTCTGCCCCATCTAATACATTTCCCTCATCATCCGCGAGTTCCACCGCCAAACCATCAGACGGGGCATTGGTATTCACAAGTAATTCCGTGCCCTGGAATAACAATACACGGGTTTGGAGTATTCCGGAGGAATTCTTGTTTATGGGCCGTAAACCGACAAAGCGGTCTTCGGGGATGGTAGCCAAACCGATGCCCATCTCCCCCCACCCTTCGCCGTGACGAGTACTGACTCCGGTATAATAAATCCAGACTTTGCCATCACGGCGGAATAGGGTCGTGCCGGGAAAGACACGTCCGTTATCCCAAGCGCCGGGTGTGGGTAACAGAAACGTTGCGCGATCGGCAACACGTTCCCAGGTGCGGCCATCGCGGCTCACCACAAGTTGCGTATCCATCCCGCCGACACTGTTATTTCCTTCATTCGGATCGAGATGAAGCAACCAAAGGATACCGATGAGCACATCGCCATAAGGCGTAACAGAAATCCCATACGGCTGTGTCCAGGGATAGCCATCCTGCTCATCGGTCGTGAAAACAACTTCCTTGGGAGTCCATTCGACAAAATCCTTGCTGACCGAGAGCCCCACGCCGCGCATTACACCCGGCCAATCGGGATCGGAAACCTGGTAACGAACAAAAGCCAAATAGTCGCCGTTCCAACGCACCACACAGGTGCTGGTATCGTTTTTTCCGATCACAGGACGCCAATTGCGAACATTCCATTCTATGCCATCCGGCGACTCACCCACCGATACACCGCCCGCGCCTTTGTAGCGTTTTAAAGGATTAGGATCATCCGGATCGGGCAACACACAAAAACCATGTGTACCTTCGATGATGACATTGTGTTTCGCATGACGCCCAAACGGCGCAGCACCGACCAAAGGTTTCCGCCAATGAAGGCCATCATCGGATTCGGCGTAACAGGTATAGTATTCGACCGTACGGGGATGCTCGGGATTATCGGGAATCCCATTCTTATATTCATTCGCTAAATACCAGCAACGGAAACGATTTAGCGAATCATCAAACAGCACCGTGCCATAAATCTCAAGAATCCGCTTTTCCAGGGATGCTCAGGAACAATCAGCGGATTGTCAGGATGCTTGACGGGATGCTCGATGACTCGTTCGAGATTTGAGATATCTTTTATAAGAGCATCATCCAGAAACAGTTGAGGCCCTTCCCCAATCTCATACGCCAAATTCTGTGCATAAGCATCGGTCACACTTGCACAAACCAAGGAAATAACGATTACCGCTCCACATCCAAACCGGAACATACTTCTGACCTCCCGTCATCGACCGTCACTTGTATCGATTCTGCTATACTACCGTAAATGCGAAATCTGAACCGGAGTATCGAGAATGCACATTTCGGTAATCATGCTGGCGGGATTAACCGCCCAACTTTTCGCTTCCGGACCGGTAACGGAATTTAAGATGACTTCCGAAGTCCCGCTCAGCGATTTTGGGGGTATTCCCTTTGTATACGATCTCGATGGCAATCCAGGAAATGAGATTCTATGGCTTCAGTCCCCGGGGATTTTTCACAGCCGGGTTTTCGACAACGGCCCTTGGAAAGGACGGATTCGAGAGGATGAGCGTGTGCATTTCTGCCTCACTGCAACAACTCCGGACGGGAAAATCCTATGGCAGATCGGGAGTCCCTGGAAAGGCGACCGTCCGTTTTTGACACACTGCGGCGAACGGGGACTCGATTGCGCGGATATTGATGGCGATGGCACAGTGGAAGTCATCTGTGTCCGGCGTCAGGAGATTTTGATCATCAACGGACAGAGCGGTGAAATTGAAAAATCGATCACAGCACCCGCCGACAACGCGCAGATTGTACGAATCGCCCATACCGGCAAAGGCGCAAAGGATTGGACGATCCTCGTTAAGAATTCAGAGTCATCCTATGCCCCGCACGAATATGCAAACCCATGCTGGTTTTACGATGCGGAACTGACGCTAATCAAATCCGCCGATTACCTTGGCGCGGGTCATGCGCCGCTCGTTCACGATATCGACGAAGACGGATTCGACGAATTTCTAATTGGTTTTAATGCAATCGATCACAACCTGGAAACAATCTGGACTTATCCCCCGGTTCCCAAGTCCGAGTGGGATGCCGCCGAGATGCATGTGGATTCGATTGCCCTGGGAGAAATCGATGGGCAGCATTGCATCGCACTGGCCGCCAGCGAGATGGAATATTTGCTCAATGCTGAAACAGGAGACTTGATCTGGAAACGCGAAGGAATACACCCTCAATTCTGTGCGGTCGGGAATTTCATGCCAGAAAAGAAAGGCTTAGAGGTGATTGTACACAATAAGCGTTCGGACCTTCAGATTTACGATAGCCAGGGCAACGAGTGCCTGCATTTGACACCTCCAATTAATTTTCCCTTGGGGCAAGCAGAGCCCTGTAAACGCCAGGCCTTTCACACATTCGATCCGCTAACCATCCTGCGTAGCGGCACCCAAGAGACTGCGGATTTGGCCATCTTTTCCGATGCCGGTTGGCCTTATGTGATTGCGGGAAGTGCGCGGAAATCGGAGTTCCCCTACACGCAAAACATGGCCCAAGACTGGGGTGAGGTTCCGGGCCGCCCCGATGATTATGGTTATGGATTTTATGTACGCATAGGTGATTTCAGCGGCGATGGCAAAGAGGAAATCATGATCAATGACCGCCGATTCGCATGGTTCTATACGCCTCGTGCTGGTACCGGACGGTAATAAATCAGCGCTACATGAAAGCCTCAGTTTAAAAGGCAAATGTCCCCGAATGAAACTTATAATCCCCACGGGGATCGCCAAGGATTGAGGTTTCGATTCGTCCTTTGCTCCTGATGCCATTGCTTGAGTCGTAAAGAGCCCCGCCTTCTTTGGCCGGACCTAAACTAAAATTCAGGCCCACGGTACCCGGAAATCTCGCAATCATTTGGCTCTGGGTCATTTTATCGGAAAAGCCCATATGCGGTTCCCAATGGATCGTACGCAGAGCAATCTGGGAATTCGGATTGTCCGAATCGAGCACATGATCTTGAAAAATATCGAATGGAAGTTGCTGCAAGTAGGCAATGGGAGTCGTTAAGGGACGGTGCTGCGTCGCAGTGTGGGAATGCGCATGATAGGTATTATGATCACTATGGTACATGGCCATCGCGGTAAAGAGCGTCCGATGGGTGGATTGCATATGCGCCACCTTGGCCCGAACCTGAGCGTTTACGAAACTCGGAACGGCAATCGCCGCCAAAATCCCGATAATCGCCACCACAATTAATAATTCGATTAACGTGAATCCACGGTCTTGCACGATCAGAACCTCCAAAGAAAAAGCGCAATCAGCCTGCGGTTTGAATTATTCCAGGCAGATTCCGCCAAACACCCCCAAGTCTTGATTTCACAAACGCCGTTGGCATTTCGTCCAGCCGGATGGATTAAACCGTCTAATACTACAACCATGCTTAACACAGAATTCAAAAAATATGTACCGGGAAGTTTCCAATATTTATTCGGTGTATGCACCCAGACGAAAATATACATTAACACTATTTGTGAATTAAAGATTTCAAAACGGTCACATTTTGAGACAACAATAGATAAATCCGTCAAGACACCTTTGCCAACTGGAAAAAAAGCGAAAAAAAAAATCTTTTTTGTCCACAAAAGGGGGGGGCTATACGTCATCAAGGTTAAGGAAGTGTAGGTGTCCAAACGCATTGGACAGTTAATACCCGCGGGAAGGTGGGAAACCTTTACCTCTCCCCGAATGGTCGACATCCCACATTCGGTCTATTCGGGGAGAGGACATGTCAGCAAAATGCGCAACTTGTGGGACGCATACCAAACTTAGAATCCAAATCAGCAATATACCATAGTCCCCTGTTAATACATTTGAGTCGCAAGAAGCTCTGCTATATCACAACACTTACAGAAAACCATAGTCTATCCGCAATAGACAACTCCGCGACTTTGAAAGCGGCTCAATACGTCCCGTCGCGGTGATAGTGATAGGATTCACCCCAGGTCATAACGATGAAAGGATACCGTGTCCCGAAAAGGCGGTTGTAGGTTTTTGTGTAATCTTCACGGTGGTCTACCGTATGGCCCATTTCGTTTTCATGACCGGTAATTACAAGTTTAGGATTCACGCCGCGAATAAACCGTTTGATATTGGTCGACCAACAATTTGGCAAAAAGACATCCACATCATGGTTATATCCGATATGTGCAATCCAGTCGAAATCTCCCCCCGGTTCCTCTGACCCTGATTGGTCGCCGGTTTGTACAACAGTATAACCATCGGGTGTCGTAACAAGATGTACATTATTGGTAATGGTTCCCTGATGCCCCGGATAAGCCACAACTCTTAGAATTTGAGCGCCATTTTGGACAGGTATTTCGTGAACAACTTCAGCACTTCGTTCCGGGAATAGCAGATTGGACACGGTCTCGTTCTGCAATGTGGCGCGCTGGGAATCATCCTGCCGATTTGATGATGACTCCAGCTCTTGAAGTTGCCATAGCCCCTCCGGAGCAATGACCGGTTTGTTACGTTCAATAAAAAGTTGAACGACACGCACATCCACGTGGTCGCCATGTCGATGGCTGATAAATAGCGCGTCCGCTTGGTCGGCAATCTGTTCCATTAAGCGCATTTCCACAGGAAATCCATCGGCCTCTGTCCCCGGCATGATATCAAAACAGAACGAGACAATCGGCGTGCGTACAAAAAAACCATGGTTGTACAATTTCCAAATCCGAATTCCATCGTCAACACGAGTTTGTTGAATCTGAGAGACGGCCTTTTCCATACGACGATGGTAAAAAACCTGAACGAGTGCATTACGAGGCGCGGATTCTATATGCAAAATATCATCTAGGCGGATCAGTGCAGCCCGCCGGACCGGATGTTCAACAATCGAAGGCGGAAAGCGGTCAAAAATCTCATCGGCCCAACCAAGTGATCGCTGAATCCACTCATCGGGCGCATCAAGAAGTTCGGGAGCGGTCAACGCCCTGCGTTCGGAACTCACATAAGTTGACTGCGAGTACCCCGTTAAAGCCAGAAACAGCATTACGCCAACCATAAGTGCTACAGAATAAGTTCTCATTGCAGACTCTCCCTGCGCTATTCCATGATAAAAATTGAGTTAGGCAACGATCCTCGTTTTGTCAAACATATTGGGAGCCGATTGAATCGCCGATTTTATCGATCCATTCTTTCAGTAACCGTCGATGCTGTTCGATAAGTTTCTGTGAGTTAGGCTCTTCTGCGATATTCTTCATTTCGCCCGGATCGTTTTGCAGATCGGTCAACTGCTCGCGGTGGGCTCCCGATTCATAAATGCAGTATTTATAGCGTTCGGTTCGCACCATCCTGCCATTTTGGCTTTCAACAACAACATGATTACGCCAATCTTGAGGTGACTTGCCTTCTGCCAGAGGACAAACACTGGCCCCGGGCAAATCCGATGGGGATTCAATACCTGCGTAATCGCAAAGCGTTGGGAGTAAGTCCTGGCCATTGGAAACCAGGTGCGTATCATTAATACGGCCTGCAGGAATCGCGCCTTTATGACTCATTATAAAAGGTATCCGCGCTGCCTCTTCATAAAGCACGGATTTATGCTCCATTTTGTGAGCGGAATCCATATCTCCATGATCGCTGGTGAATACGATAAGCGTATCTTCTTCGAGGCCCGCCTCACGAACAGCATCAAGGAGTACGCCGATTTCTCGATCAACCATTTCAGTCAAGCGGCAATACGCCCAGCGATGCAGCCGCCACTGATCCTCATTCCACTGGCTACGGATAAAAGAACGGAAGGGGCGCACTTCGGCATATTTTTCTGTAATACACGCCGGTTCCAATTCCGGGATATTATGATTCTGTGGCAACGGCGGGCAGTTCTGCTCAACAAAAGCATGGAGATTTTCGTTCTTTCGCACAGGTTCCAAGAGTGCCTCACAGGTTTTGGAATCAAGGTTATCGTGAGGTAATTCGCTTTTTGAACGCCGATAATCGTTAATGGCCATATAACAGATATCATGAGGATTGATGAACGAAGCAAACATGAAGAAAGGCTTATCATGCTTTTGTTTGATATATCCCGCGCAGACCTCGGCCAGTTCCTGGCGTGAATTCCGTGTCAGGTCTCGATAGCCGATAGCCTCAAGATTGTTCATCTTGTTGGGCAGGTGCACTTTGCCGCCATACACAGTCTCATAGCCAGCCCGCCGGAAATGATTGCCAAGCGACTGCTCAACCATGCCATCGGTTACGGCAGCCTCTGGGGCATCCTCATTTTGACGCATTCCAATGGCGCTGGGCATAAGTCCGGTTTGCAGGCTGAAACGGCTGGGCACACACACCGGATTGGATGCATAGGCTCTTTCAAATCTGATTCCAGAATTCGCCAACCGATCAAGCGCCGGAGTATTTACCCAACGGTTGCCGGCGCAACTCAGCATCCGCGCCGATTGCTGGTCGGTCATGATAAACAATACATTGGGTCTGCCTTTGCCTTTTGAAACATTTATGGCCGATGCCATTCGGCCCATCGCCAATCCGGCCGCGGCTGTTCCCGTGGAAGTTACAAACTCTCGCCGTTTCATTTTCAATCTCCCAAATACCTCTTGGCAAGATACACCAGCCGAAAAATAATCCTCAACGATATTATCTCAGCAAAATCATAGCATATACCTTTCTTACTGTCGTCCTGAGAATTCTCCTTGCAAAACTCCAAGATGAACAGCATACATCCGGCAACAATGGCCTTTTTTGACTGTCCCCACAAGAAATTTTTTATGAGATTCTCATTCTGATTTGCCGGTAGGCAGACTTCTCGACTCTGCTAAAATGCCTGAGAAGAATTGGACCGGATTGATTTTCCGAAGTGTGCATGCGGAGGAGATAAATATGAACCTTAAACATTTCTCGCTCGTAACCATCCTATTGATCATGGCCGTCATGGCTCACGCCGACGACGAGCAGGCTTTTGAGCAGGCAAGGCAATCCGCAAAAATCGCAGGTTACTCATTGAGCAAAGTGCAACGCTGGCTGCATGAGAAATGTTTGCCTGCTATCGACAAAGACACAAAGCTTTATCGCGGACAATCCGAATCCGAATGGAGTTACCGCGACACGGCAGCAGACTGCTATCCCTTTGTAATCTGGGCCGCATACTATACGGATCATGATGTTGTAGACGGTCCGATGCTCGACTTGCTGCACGCGGAACAAATGTTATGCAATCACATTGACCGCCTTCCGGTTGATTACGATCTGACCAACAAGAAAAAGATGGACAGGACACTCGATCAGATCATTTTCGGGGCGTGCGAATACGCAAAGGATGGGCTTGTTCCGATCGTTGAATTAATGGGGAAAAATGAGTGGTTCGAACGGATGCAGGCCATTGTGGAGGATATCTTCAAGAATGCCATGATCGATACGCCCTATGGCAAAATCCCTTCGGAAAACATCGAGGTAAACGGAGAACTGCTCCAGTTGCTTCCGCGCCTTTATTGCATGACCGGAGAACAGAAATTCCTCGATTGGGGACATCGGCTGGCGGATTATTATCTCAAGCCGGGCAAGTTCGTTCCCAAGAAACTTTCAGACCACGGGTGCGAAATCGTCGGTGGGCTGGGTCTGCTTTTGGCAATCGATGCGAAAGCATCACCGAATAAGTTCGCTGAATATGAGCCGCATTTTAAGTATATGTGCGATGAAATCATCCGCCGGGGAACCAATTCCGACGGCATCATCATCGCAGCCTTGCAGGACAATCCCGGTCCCCATGATGATGTCATGTTGCGTGACGGGTGGGGCTACGATTATGTCGCCTTTTTGGATTACGACATGGTCACCGGCCAGGATCGCTACCGTAAGCAGATCGAATTTGCGATGAGCAATCTACTGAAGCCGCGCTACAAAAACTTCAACTGGGATCACAACTCACGCGATAACATCGCGGATTCTGTGGAAGGCGGGATCTATCTGCTCAACCGACTACCCGTGGAGGAATGTCTGCAATGGGTCGACCGTGAGATCGCCACGGTTCTGGTCGATACCTCCCAACCGCTTGATCAAACATGGCTGTGGGACACACACAAGTTGGAGGCCAATACGGTGCGGACGGTTTTAATTCACGCCATGATGCATACACAAAACACCATTGTCCGGCCATGGCGAAGTGATCTTCAGTTGGGGGCCAGCCCTGTTAAAGATGGGATCGCCATCGTAATCCAAGCGGAAAAGGATTTTGAGGGCGGGTTGGAGTTCGATATCCCCCGTCATCGGCTAATCATGAATTTCGAGAAGGACTGGCCGCGTATGAACACCATGCCTGAATGGTTCACGGTGGAGTTCGATAAGAAATACGCTTTGATGTCCGTCGGCGAAGCCAAAGAAAACCACTACACGGGAAAACAATTGCACGAGGGCATCCCCATCGAAATTAAGGCGGGCCAGGAAGTGAAGTTGGTTCTGAGAGAATTGTAACGCTGATAGCCATGCATAAACCATTCGTTCCGGTATTCGATTTGCTGGCTTCCAGCTATCCCGATTCTTGATATTCCGCTGTACGCACAATCGCCTTAAGCATGCCGTCAAACACCAATTGGTGCACCGGATAGAGCGTGTACCAATACAACAGGCCGAAAACGCCAACGGGATCGAAAATCGCGGTTTGATGAATCTCCGAACCCTGGGGATGATCTTTGACCTCGAACTGAAGCCAGGCGCGGCCGGGTAATTTCATTTCGGCCTGCAAGCGGAGCAGGCGGTCAGGGACGACTTCTTCAACCCGCCAAAAATCGATGGTATCCCCCGCTTTAATATATTTTGGATCGCGTCTTCCACGCCGTAGTCCGGGGCCACCGAAGATGAGATCAATTAATCCGCGAATACGCCATAATCCATTCCCATAATACCATCCAGTATTACCACCGATCTCAGCGATGGGCCGAAATGCCTTTGAAGGAGGAACACAAGTTTGTACGACACGGGAATCGACCAGCCGCGAGCCAAAGCGAACTCCGCCCCAGCTGGGTTCCGTCCCCTGTGCCGAAAGCGCATCCGACCAGCGAGTTTCAGCAAATTCACGGTCTTCATTTTCAATGGCTCGTGCAATTGCTTCCGCGATTCCACGCGGCTTGACCTTAAAATCTTCCAAAGCCTGTTGGTTATGGACAACGGTGTCATTGCGAATGCTATCAATTAACTTTCGCCCGGTTCGCGCATAGACAGGGGTAATTAGGCGCAACCACAAGCTCGATAACCATGGCGTGAGAACGGGTACGGGAATGATTAGCCGCTTTAAGCCGCGTTGCCTCGCATACTCCTGCATAATCCCCGAATACGATACCTGATCCGGACCTCCTATTTCATAGACACAATGCTCGTCACTATCCATGTCCAATGCCTCCATCAGATAGGCAAGGACATCCTCAATAGAAATAGGCTGCGCTAATCGCCGAACCCAACGGGGCGTTATCATGATTGGGAGTTTGCTGACCAAAGCGCGTACCATCTCAAAAGACAAGCTGCCGGAACCAATGACTATCGAGGCGCGGAACTCAATGGTCTGCACCCCCGATTCGCACAAAATGGCGCCGACGTTTTGGCGGCTCTGAAGATGCGGCGAGAGCGCATCGCCGCTGCCCAGACCTCCCAAATAAATAATACGCCGTACACCGCACTCCCGCGCAACAGCGGCGAAGTTCTCAGCCCCTTGGCGTTCATGTTCTTCAAAAGATTCCGAGGATCCCATGGCGTGGATGAGATAATAGGCGGTATCTACATCCCGCAACGCATTCCGGAGTGATTCTCGATCCAGCACGTCTCCTTGAATCACTTCCGTATGCTTCAAATCATTTGGATGCGCATAAACCGGATTACGTACAAGGCAACGCACCGAGTGCCCATTCGCTTCTAAAGCATGCAACAAGCGTCCGCCGATGTAACCGGTCGCACCGGTTAAAAGAATCATTCGTTTGGGATTGGCGATGTTACTCATCTGATTCATGTAAAAATATCAATTGCGGTCAAACCACCTTCGTGAACGCTGCCTATAACACACATATCAGGTTCAATCGTTACAGGACTTCTTCAAAGGGACGGTCAGGCAAAATGCCGCCAAGACATTTTGGCCCCCAAAAGCGGTCAGATAGAAACAGGCTGAATTCATACAGTTCCATCACATTGGAGGTCAAAATGAGCCCATTTCAACGAATCATCATAAATATCTTATAATATTAGACTTACGGAAGGACCCAGGTAATACTTTGGCTGGAATCTGACATATTGAGGTGCAAACTTCAGGGGGAACCCTATCTAAATACGTCCAAAACGTCCAAAATTTCCACATGAACAAAGACCTTTCACCCAAAGAGTTTGCACGTGTCATTGGCGTTGGTGAATCCTCTGTGAAGCGTTGGGCCGACAGTGGTCAAATCAAGGTCACGCGCACCGAAGGCGGGCACCGACGCATCTCCATTCATGAGGCTATTCAATATATTCATACCAATAAGATTAATCTGGCCGATCCCGCACCCTTAGGGATTACTGGGATGGAGACTATCAGCGGCAAGAAAACAAAGTTCTCGAATCCGGATGATTTTTTGGAAGAATCCATCATCGCTGGAAACATTCATAACGTTCAAGATATTGTCTCCAATATGTATCTCAAGGGAACGAGCATTGCCGAGATATGTGATGGACCTATTACATCCGCAATGCATCATGTTGGGGAACTGTGGCATCACAATGTCGACGGCATTGTGATTGAACATCGTGCCACCGCCACCTGTGTCCAGGCGCTAAGCTATCTGCGTTCCATGATTGCGCCTCCGGCCAAAGACGCACCGATCGCGGTCGGGTGCGCGGTTGAAGACGATCCTTATTTATTGCCCTCCTGGATGGCGGCCTCGACGTTGGCCGATGAGGGTTGGAACACGATCAACCTAGGCCCCGATCTTCCGGCCTCGGCCCTTTTGTCAGCCATTCACGAATATTCTCCACGATTGGTGTGGGTTTCGATCAGCGCGAATTCAGACAAGAAGAAATTGACAAAACAATTCAGAAACATGCTGGAAAAGGTCGACCTTCACGAAATTACGTTTATCGCGGGAGGACGGGCCAGCGAACCATTAAAAGGACTCAATGTTTCTCTCCACTATGGGAATTCAATGGGCGAACTTGCCGCCTTTGCCAAAGGTCTACTGGCAACCAATCCGGGAGCATCTTCAATCATTCAAAGCTAAAGGCGATTGAGACATGCAGAATTTAAGTGCAAAGACCGGAACGACAAGCACGCAAACAGCGATACGGCATACTACTGACGACGGTCTATCGATGGTTCAGCAGTTACGCGGGTGGCTGCTAAACGACGCCTCGCCGTCCCAGGCCGCACCCTCTCTCGATTGGCTTCGATGGGCGGTATTTATCGGAATTCACCTTGGTTGCCTGGGTGTCTTCTGGATTGGGATTAGTACGACAGCGGTCCTGGTTGCCATTGTGCTTTATCTCGCACGTATGTTTTTCATTACCGGGTTTTACCATCGCTATTTTTCACATCGCACATATAAAACATCTCGTATGTTCCAATTTGTGATGGCCTGCCTAACCTGTATGGCGGGACAGCGAGGACCTCTTTGGTGGGCGGCGCATCACCGTCACCACCATGCCCATTCCGACCGTGATAGCGACGCGCATTCACCAAGCCAGCATGGTTTCTGGTGGAGTCATGCCGGCTGGTTCATGGACCGCATCAATTTCCCAACGAAAATGAACTACGTAAAAGATTGGCGCACGTTTCCGGAACTCGTGCGCGTCAATCAACTCTCCTGGATTCCTTTTATTCTCCTCGCATTGGGGCTTTACGCAATGGGCGCCGCACTTGAATACTTTGCTCCCTTGCTCAATACCAGCGGGCCACAATTATTGGTGTGGGGATTCTTTATCTCCACGGTTGCGTTGTACCATGCAACGTACTCAACCAATTCAATCGCGCATCGCTACGGCCAGCAACGTTTCGAGACCGGCGACGACAGCCGTAATAATCTGTTTCTGGCAATACTCACGCTGGGAGAGGGATGGCATAACAATCACCACCATTATCCATCATCTGTCAGACAAGGATTTTTTTGGTGGGAAATCGATTTAACATATTACTTGCTCCTTTTGCTGGAGAAATTCGGTTTGATATGGGACCTGCGTCCTGTCCCACCAAAAATTCTGTCCAAACGTAAAAAAGAACAAAACAGATAAAAAATTATCAATCAGCCCAAAGAGGTTGCACCGGTCGGCAACCAAACAGTACTCGTATCGAAACAGAAGGAAGATTAACGGCGTTAACAAACAGAGGTAGAAATGAAAATAGCAATCATAGGATCTGGAATTTCAGGACTCGTTGCCGCTTACAAACTCTACGACCGGCACGATGTTACCGTGTTCGAAGCCAATTCACGAATCGGAGGCCATACGCATACCGTCCCCGTGAACCTCGGTGATGAAGAACACATGATCGATACCGGCTTTATTGTGTTCAACCAGCCTAACTATCCCAATTTTTGCGCACTCATGGAGGAGCTTGGTGTCAAATCCGCCCCGACTTCGATGAGTTTCAGCGTGAGATGCGACCGAAACCGCCTGGAATACTGTGGCTCATCTCTCAATCAATTGTTTGCTCAGCGTAGAAATTTGATACGGCCATCCTTCTATCGCATGTTGTCCGGCATTCTTCGCTTCGGGCGCGAAGCCGGAGCGATTCAATCGATTGATGGAGAGGGACCAACGGTTAAAGAATGGTCTGAAACGAACGGTTACAGCCGTGAGTTTATGGATCACTATCTCGTCCCGTTGGGTTCCGCGTTGTGGTCATCGCCAGCATCCGATTTTATGGAATTCCCCGTTCGTTTTGTGATCGAGTTTCTAGCCAATCATTCTATGCTGCAACTACGTGGAAGACCCGCGTGGCGGGTAATTGAAGGCGGCTCCTATCGTTACGTTGAAAAACTCACGGCAAAATTCCGGGATCGAATCCGGCTTCGCTGCCCTGTTCGCGCAATCCACCGCTATGACAACGACGTAACAATTACCTGCGACGGCGGAATCACGGAAACCTTCGACCATGTGGTGCTTGCATGCCATGCCGATCAAGCGCTGACATTGCTCGCCGATCCGGCAAAATTCGAGCGGGAAGTATTGAGATTTTTTCCTTATCAAAAGAACGATGTGATTCTTCACACCGACGATTCTGTGCTCCCGAAAAGCAAACGGGCTTGGGCCAGTTGGAACGTGCATATCCCCAAGGAAGACAGGGGAGATGCGCAAATCACCTATAACATGAATTTGTTACAAAATCTCAAATCCAAGTACACATTTTGCGTATCGCTGAATCGTTCCGACAGCATCAAACCGGAATCGATCATTAAAGAAATTACGTATCATCACCCCTTGGCGGTTCGCGGCCAAATTGAGGCTCGAAAGCGGAGACATGAGTTTTTGAATACCAACCGGACATCCTACTGCGGGGCTTATTGGGGGTATGGATTTCACGAAGATGGCGTGCGGAGTGCGCTGGAAGTCTGTGACGCTCTGGAACGATACGAAACTCCCGCTCGATCCATTCCACAGGTGCAGGAGGCGGTCTATGCATAACTGCATTTATGAGGGCTGGGTACGACACAGGCGCTATCAACCGGTCGAGAACTCATTCAACTACAAAATGTTCATGATGCATCTGGATTTAGCCGAATTGGAGACCGTATTTGCAGGACGCTGGCTTTGGTCCACAAGCCGTTTTGCCCTCGCGCGCTTTCGTCGAGACGATCATCTGAGCGATGCCTCGATCTCACTCGACGAAGAAGTCCGAGCTCTCGTGGAGCAGCATACGGGCAACCGCCCGACAGGTCCGATTACGTTATTAACCCATCTCCGCTACTTCGGGTATGTCATGAATCCGGTAAGTTTTTATTATTGCTGGGATTCGAACCGGGAAAAAGTCGAAAGCATCGTTGCCGAAGTCAACAATACGCCGTGGGGAGAACGGCATTGTTATGTTTTGGGAGCGAAAGACAATCTTGCCAATGAGCCCAGGAAGCGATTCAAGTTTCAAAAGGATTTCCATGTGTCGCCGTTCATGGATATGAATCAAATGTATGACTGGCGGTTTACGGATCCTAACAAACGCCTTCATGTACATATGGAGAATTATGAATCGAAAGAATTGCTTTTTGACGCAACCATGGCGCTGCAACGGAAACCGATCACATCATTCAATCTGATGCGCGTTCTCATCGCGTATCCATTTATGACCTTAAAAGTCATAAGCGCAATTCACTACCAAGCGTTGAGACTTTATCTCAAACGATGCCCCTTTTATCCACACCCTCGGCGCAAGCAAGCGGTAGAGGAGATATCATGATTCCTTCAAACACAATCACAGACACACGAACAGAAAGCACTCAGGGCAACACCCTCCATTGGGTTCAAAATTTCGCACGCAGTATTGTTCTTAAGGGGTTTCGCAGTCTGGCGGGTGGGCATATCACCATTCTTGAAGGGGGCGAGACCCATAGTTTCGGCCAGACGGAGTCAGAAACCGATTTACGAGCCTCCATCCGCGTGCATCATCCGTCCCTTTACACAAGGATTCTGATGGGCGGTGCGTTGGGTGCGGCCGAATCCTATATCAAGGGAGAATGGGATTCTGACGATCTTACAGCATTGCTTCGGATTTTCGTGCGAAATATCGACTCGATGCACAGACTCGATCGGGGATGGGGATGGGCCGCCAAGACGATTCGCCGAATCGGACACCGTCTGCGGGATAATAGCCGATCCGGAAGCCGAAAGAATATCCATGCCCATTACGATCTCGGAAACGATTTCTTCTCACTCTTTTTGGATGATACGCTAAACTACTCCTGTGCCGTCTATGAAACACCTGAACAATCCTTGCTTGAGGCTTCGGTTACAAAAATGGATCGTGCCTGTCGCAAATTAGATTTAAAACCTGAAGACCATCTACTTGAAATTGGTACCGGTTGGTGTGCACTTGCGATCCATGCGGCCAAGAACTACGGCTGCCGGGTTACGTCTACTACGCTTTCACAACAGCAGTATGAATTCGCGCAAGAGAGAGTACAAAGCGAAGGCTTATCGGATCAAATTCAAATCCTTTTATGCGATTACCGGGATTTGCAGGGTGAGTTCGATAAAATTGTCTCAATCGAAATGATCGAAGCAGTCGGACACCGCAATTTAAAAACCTACTTTTCGAAATGTGCGGAATTGCTCAAACCCGGTGGGGTCATGTTCATCCAAGCTATTGCGATGGGAGACCGAGTCTACAAAAGGTACCTCGCATCGGTCGATTTTATCCAAAAATATGTTTTCCCGGGCAGCTGTTGTCCTTCGCTTGAAGCGATGCTTGGCGCGATTCGGCAATCGACGGATTTCAAATTGTTTCATTTGGAGGAAATCGGCCCCCATTACGCGCGCACGTTAAATGAATGGAGGAAATCATTCCAGCACAATCTGGAACGTGTCCGGCAATTGGGTTACAGCGATGAGTTTATCCGTCTTTGGAATTATTATCTCTGTTATTGCGAGGCCGGTTTTGAAGAGCGTTATATAAGTAATTATCAGATGGTTTTATCCAAACATGGCAGCCGGCTTACACCGCTTGCCTCAAAATTTTAGCAGTTGGAATCTCATCCCATGTTGAAATTATTCAATTTCATCTTATTCCAAACCGGATGGTTTATAGTTATTTATGGGGCCGTGAACGGCACTGCATGGCTAGGCCCAGCTTTTATCATAGCCTGGGTGATTGGCTATGAATACTATTGCAGGACACCTTTTTATCAACGTCTAAAATTCTATCCGACCGCCATTATCTTGGGATTAGTTTGCGACTCTTTTCTGGCTGTCTTTGATCTAATTCAATTTCCACACTCCGAATCAAGTTTCTTGCCGGTTCCCTTTTGGATGATCGCACTATGGATCAACTTTGCGGCCACTTTGAACGGATGCCTTGTGTGGTTGGCCGACCGCATAGCACTTGCTGCCGTACTCGGTTTTATTGGCGGACCTTTGGCGTATTTTGCAGGGATGAAGTTGGGCGCCGTTGCCTTCCCCCAACCAACATTGACAACCGCAATTACTATCGGTCTGGAATGGGCTTTGGCAATGCCCACATTATTATGGCTAAACAAGGAATTTTCATTCCATCAAGCAAAGCCCCATTCCGCTGAGATGAAATGCAAAGAAGCGGAGGCCGCATCATGAGCCTGTGGCTTTACTTAGCAATCAGCTTATTGGGTATGTCGATCTTGATGACCACGATGTGGTACATTCAATACCGCAGTCAAAACGCGGGAATTGTGGATGTCGCTTGGGCCTTTGGGACCGGCCTCAATGCGCTGTTTTTTGCATTGCGGTTGGATGGTGCCGGGGAACGACGATTAATTGTGGCGTTACTGGCAGGGTTGTGGGCATTTCGGCTTGGTTATTATCTTCTAAAACGGATTTTACGAGAACATGAAGATAGGCGTTACCAGGCGTTGCGCGCACTCTGGAGCGACCAACAGCAAATCAAAATATTTGTCTTTTTCCAATTGCAGGCATCTTGGGCGGTTCTGTTTGCATTGCCGATGTTGGCAGCGGCAGCCAATCCCGTCCATGCACCCACAATATGGGATTGTCTCGGAATGGCAATTGGACTCATAGCAATTGCGGGAGAGACTGTTGCCGACCGGCAGTTGGCCGCTTTCCGAAACGATCCTGCGAATCAAAAACGTGTCTGCAGTACCGGATTATGGAAGTATTCGAGGCATCCCAATTACTTTTTCGAGTGGCTGCATTGGTTTGCCTATCCCTTGCTCGCCTATGGTGGTCCTTATTTCTGGCTGGCCACATGCGGGCCGGTGGTGATGTATCTATTTTTGAATTTCCTTACCGGAATACCGTTTCTTGAGAAACAGTCTCTCAAATCCCGGGGCAAGACCTACGAAGTTTATCAACAGACAACAAGCCGCTTTTTTCCTTTACCACCAAAGAAAGAGGTACAACCATGATCGAGAAAATCTCTAAATTTTTTATATACACTGCGGAACGCGGATTGGTTCCAGACGTATTCATCCGTTGGGGAATTCGAAACCTTTGCCGCCAACGGCTTAAGGCGATTGATTACAGTTCTGCGGAAGAATTGAAGACGGCCAAAGCCGGTTTTATCGAAGAAATGCACATTAGCGAAGTTGCTCCAGTACCAGAAGCCGCCAATGAACAACACTACGAGCTGCCACCTGAATTTTTCGATATCGTCTTGGGAAAATATCGTAAATACAGCTGCTGCTATTGGCCAGAAGGTACACAAACACTCAGCGATGCTGAATTTTTAGCCTTGGAAACAACCTGCAACCGTGCGGAATTGGCCGACGGGCAGGATATTCTTGAGCTGGGCTGCGGTTGGGGTTCATTGACTCTCTTTATGGCTGAGACATACCCATCGGCCAGGATAGTAGCGGTTTCAAATTCAAATCCGCAGCGGGAATTTATCGAAAAAGAAGCCCGGAATCGCCGACTTGACAATATCAAAGTTATCACCGCCGATATGAATAGTTTCGATACCGAAGAACGATTCGATCGCGTCGTATCTATAGAAATGTTTGAGCATATGCGCAACTACCGGGAACTGCTGCAGCGCGTTAGTTCTTGGCTACATCCATCAGGGAAAATGTTTGTTCACGTATTTTGCCACAAAAACAGCCCCTACCGCTTTGAAGCAAATGGTGCAGCAAACTGGATGGCGAGATATTTTTTTACAGGTGGCATTATGCCCAGCGACGATTTATTCACGCATTTCCAGGATTCACTTCATGTAAGAGATAAGTGGTGTTGGGATGGGATACACTACCAAAAAACAGCCGAGGCTTGGCTGGAGAATCTTGACCGGGAGAAAGACAGGATCATGCCGATCTTGGTGGAAACCTACGGTGGACAAATCGCATCTCAATGGTTCAACCGTTGGCGGATGTTTTTCTTGGCTTGTGCAGAAACATTCGGTTTCAATAAGGGACAGGAATGGTGGGTTGTTCATTATTTGATGGAGAAACCAATAACAACCAAAGAGACAGAAATGATTTCAGGTTTTAGACAGTCTGAGCCATTACCACAGTTAGCTATAGACGGCGCTTTGTGAGAGGATGGTTATTATAAAGAAAAACGCCCGAGCTCCTGACCGGAGCGCGGGCGTTTAGAAATTACTGTTAAACCGATGGCAATAAATTAGCTGCAGATACGGTAACCGAGTCGATTGACCAGTTCACCGCCATCGCCTTTCAGAATACGGCAACGCGTGATATCTCCATCGGAATTAAGGCCATTCGACGGCTCGTAAAGCACGGCCATGCCTGTCGGACCGCGCCACTCGCCGATATCCTTATCAGGTCCTGATGCAGTCATAAAATAGACCATTCCAATCCCATTCGAGCAGTTAATGTCGTCAAAACCATAAAACATCCCGCGTGAAAACGGTTCAGTGGGGATAGAGCCCATATAATTAATAGGGGTTGTAAGTTGCTGCCAAATGTGGCCGCTGTAGTACCGAAAATCACCAATAAGGTCTTTAATCCCAGCTTGTGCGGGGGGTACACCCCACATTGATGTATTTTCCAGAGTGCATTTCTCTTTAGAGATCGGATCGCCGGAGTCATTTCCATCAATCAACCAACGCCCTGTATCATTCTTGCGGAGAAAATTCTGGTCATCAAGATTGCGCAAATCAGAAATGCTACGTGCAACTTTCGCCCGGATTTGCGCGTTCAGAAAATTAGGGACGGCGATAGCCGCCAAGATTCCAATGATTGCAACAACAATCAGCAGCTCAATAAGCGTAAAACCTCTGTACTTTTGCATTATGGTATTCCCTTGTTTTTGGCCGCAAGATCACCCCCCCAAAATGATTCGGTGGTATGTCTCCGGCAATTTCCCTCCTCGCGTGGTGAAACGTCTGCATGCGCTTCATTCCACGAGGTTCGTCAAGTCCCATGAAAAGCACAAAAAAACCCGCACCAACACCTTCCATAGGACTGTATAAATTATAGCGTTCTTTGTCAGGGAAACAACCGCAAAAGCATGGAATGTAATGACAGCATGACAGACGTGCTCTTATCAAGAGGAAAAAAGCACCCCTTCGATTGACTGTATGCGATTTACTCAAGCCACTTATTGACCCTGTAATATGCAATTTGCCGCCATAGAAGTCTGCGAGTTGGCAGCGAAGAAAATCAATACGATTCATGCCCAGAAAGCCGTTGGAAGGCTTCTCCTCTTTTGGCCTGGCTCGTAAAAACACAGGGCATGGAAATATGCCCCTTATACACAAAATAACACCGCTTACAAATGTTACGGCAAGCATCCGCCCAAAGACTTTTCACAGGATTATGCCGAAAAGGGAGGCCACCGGAGAAGAAGTCTTCCGCTTCTATCTGACGCATGTGCGAATTGGGTGGAGATATCTTCACACACCATAGTGTAAATCCTCTTTAACCCCAGTAAGGAATCACACGTACGGAGGGAGACAACCGTTTGGTGAATTCTGACCGCCACTGCAGTTCCGAATCTTCAAAATGCGCCTATCCAATCCAACATAGCCCACATACAGACGGATATGGATACCATCGTCAAGACCTTGGCTCTATTCCGGATACCCCAGAGAGATTGAAATAGTTGGTATACTGATATCAAGAGTATTCTCATTGGCAGAGCCTTGGATGAGTTTTTCAATATTCGAAGTTGATGAATCGAGTCTTGAAAAAGGAAATGTTCCGTTTGATGAATCATTCCTTGCTGTTCCAGAATTGTAAACCGGTGGTTCAATATCATTCATTCTATCGAACGAAATCGTGGTATCAATAAAGAATCTGTCACCGACAACTTATATGAAGAAACTCATCAAGATCGGTACAAAGGCCATATCACACACGTGACATTTTGACCTTCCAAATACCATAAGTAGTGGCGCCATGAGGACTTTTTGAGAGGATTCTTAAGAAGATTCACCGGCTCAAACTAATTCCGGTGTAATGGTTCAGGATCAAACATCGAAATATTAGAGGATTTATAACTGCCCTGGAAAAGTTGTATGCATTAGGTTGAATTACTGGATGAAATCGCCTCCTTTCTCTGCAAAATGTAAGATTTCCAAAAGGATGCTTGACTTGTTGCATTATTGTATTGGCAATTTGAATGGGATTCTAAAATAGGATTTTGGGGGTTCAAATGGGAAATTCCAGCAAAGAATATTTATTTCATAAGGATACTGTGAATATGAATACTTGGATTCGTTATGCTCTATGTTTGTTAGTGATGTTTGCTGTCGGCTTGTCTTGGTCACAAACACTTATGCCTTTTGAAGCGGATGACGATATACGCACAATTCGTGAGAAAATCAAACAAAATGGATACTCGTTTCAAGTCCGCGATTACGAAACAGAAGTGGGCAGAAGTTACTTCGTTCCAGGCCTTTTTCCAGTCGAAAGTGGAACCAATTTAAAAAGCAAATCACTCAATATCAGAACAATAGACATTCCCGAAGAACTGCCTGAATCATTCGATTGGCGTAACGTCGATGGGAAATCCTATATCGGCCCAATACGCGATCAGATGCAAGCAGGAACCTGCGGAATGTTCGCGGGTAACGCTGCGGCGGAATCGGTTTTCAACATCCATGCAAATTTAACGGATGAAAACTGCATCGATCTATCCGAATCGTATGTGTCTTGGACTCTCGGGCAAGTTGATGATTACTCCGAATATTTCTCAGGCTGGATTGGGGCCAACGTAGATTTTTACAACTTGACAGCGCTTACCAAGTTCGGTTTAGGAACCGGATTGGAAGGAACTTGTTTTGAAAAAGACTTTCCATATCAGGACATCTACCCGGGCGATGACTATAGTGAAAAATCTAAATCTTATCCTCGTATTTATGTGGACAATTGGTTTCGTGTATTCACTCCCAATGATGAAGACACAACCGATGCGATCAAAGCGGCCATACTGAAATATGGATGTGTCGTTACCGCCATCTATGTCACCAATGCGTTTTATAATTACGCAGGCGGCGTTTATGAGGATACGTGTACGGAGCCGAATGCCACCCCTTATTATTATTCATCTGCGAACCACGCCATCTCTCTGGTCGGGTGGGATGATCATCCACCGGAAGGCGGGGGCGGCTGCTGGATACTGCGAAACAGTTGGGGAACCGAATGGGGTGAGGATGGGTATATGCGCATCCGCTACAAATCGGCCAGAGTTAATTTGTATCCTTGTGTGTTGTATTTGGATGAATCGTCTATCCACGCATATACAACGGGAGTAGAAGATGCCGGCGAGGATTATGCAACCTTCTCGGGTTATGTCAAAACGGGCGGAGCCGCCGTTTCTTATTATTTTGAATACGGAAAGGATGAAACGTTCAATCAGAAAACAGAAACGAAGACAATCTCCTATTCAAGCGGCCAAAGCATTTACCGCGCCACAGAAACCGTTAACGGATTGGTTTCCGGACACACGTATGACTATCGTCTGGTTATCGTCAATCCGGAAAATGGTGAGAATGATATTAAAGGCTTGCCGGATTCATTCACGCTTAAGGAGCCTTCGGTCGAAACGGATCGTCCAGTTGTACGGGATAATTATTTGCAGACGACATTTATCGGCGCGTTTGAAACCAACAATCTGCCAACAAATGTATATTTCGAATACGGTGAAACACCTGAATACGGAAATATCAAATCGGTTTCGCCATTACTGCGCGATCAAGAAATCACTTTGGATATCGACAACCTTCTTCCCGATACCACTTATTATTACAGATGGACGATGAACAATGGGATCGCTTCCGCAAGTTCGGATGAGGCAATATTTAAATCATCAAAAAATATCTTTCGCAACGGATTTGAAGCGAACGAGGACAATCCACATTTTCGAATTTCTTATTCACATAACGGCGAAATGTATTTCGATCATAGTTATAGTTGGTATAACGCCAATGGCAATTTAATGCCGAAACAAAATCCAAGTTCGGCATTTAACGGGAAGCAAAACAGTATTTTTTCATTTGACCCACGGTACGAATTTGAAGATGATTACACAGAAGAAATCGGTATTTTTTCTTATGCCACATCTCAATCTTTCTGTCTGAGTCAATTCGATACGGCTTATCTGTCATTCTACTACGCTCAACCCGCTTGGGGAGACGACCAGGATGAGTTGCGTGTGTATTATCAGAGTTCACCGGATGGAGAATGGATTTTGTTGCCCGGTGCGGAATACATGAGTAATGTGACCGAATGGACACATCAAGTTCTGGAATTACCGGATTTGAGCGAATCCTACCGAATCCGTTTCGAGACCGTTGGGAATTTCGGTTGGGGTGTGTTATTGGATGAGGTGGAAATCCTGCAGACATCCGAAACCGGCGTCGGTGATTGGTCACTACGCTAGAAACGGATATTTCCGCGCTGATTTTCAGTCCAAGCGGCACTTATAATTTCGGCAAGAATCGTTTGATGTTGTCATTGATGATGAATTGATTCATTGGAGCGGGTGAACTAGCCATGGCCTTGTTCTAGGTTTAATTTTGTCAATAGCAAAGAGAACTGAGGAAACGGCCATGATCCATACCGAACGAATTCATCTTCTGAATCAGTGCCAGGAAAAAGCAGGTCAATATGTCCTCTATTGGATGCAGGCTTCACAACGAGCCGAGGATAATCACGCCCTGGAATTTGCTATCGATATGGCAAATCAGAAAGCAGTCCCGGTGGTTGCCATTTTTGGCCTAACCGATGATTTCCCCGATGCCAACCTTCGTCATTACGCTTTTATGCTCGAGGGATTGGCAGAGACTCAGCATGCCTTACATAAGCGAGGCATTGAGTTCAGCATCCTGCACGACTCACCTGATCGCGCCGCATTGAAATTCGCGGATCGGGCTTGCGTTGCCGTAACAGACAGCGGATACACACGCATACAAAGGAAGTGGCGCCGGGCGGTTGCTCATAAGGCTCCCTGCCCTGTTTATGAAGTAGAATCCGATATTATCGTCCCGGTCGAGACGGCATCTCATAAAGAGGAATATTCTGCGGCAACACTGCGCCGCAAACTTGCCAAGCAGCAGGACCGTTTTCTTGTGCCGCTACAACAACGCAAAGTAAATAAGAAATCTCTGGGATTGATCTCTGAAGGTCTTGATTTGCAGGATATCGAGGGAATTCTCAGAATTTTGAAAATTGACCGAAGTGTCCCGGCCCAATCTTTTTATAAGGGAGGCACACGGCAGGCGAAACAATGGCTTGCTGTTTTTATTAACTCGAAATTAAACGATTATGCGGATTCGCGTAACGATCCGAGTTTGGGGCTTCAGTCGAATCTTAGTCCCTATCTTCACTTCGGGCAGATGTCGCCATTGACTGTTGCGCTTGAAGTGAAGAAGGCACGAGAAAAGAAAAAGGCGTCAAAAGATGCTTTTCTGGAAGAGCTAATCGTCCGCCGCGAGTTAAGTATCAACTTTGTCTATTATAATGAGGATTATGATTCTTATCTTTGCCTGCCGGGTTGGGCCAGAAGCACCCTGGCCCGGCATGCAAAAGATCCACGCGACTATATTTATACTCGAAGCCGGCTTGAATCCGCTCAGACACACGATCCCTATTGGAATGCGGCGATGCGTGAGATGCGTGTCACCGGTAAGATGACCAATTACATGCGGATGTATTGGGGGAAAAAAATAATCGAATGGAGCCCCAATCCGCAAACCGCATTCAAAAGAGTTCTTTATTTCAACAACAAATACTTTCTTGACGGCCGCGATCCGAATTCATTTGCCGGTGTGGCCTGGTGTTTCGGGAAACACGACAGACCTTGGACCGAGCGGGATATTTTCGGCATCGTACGCTATATGAATGATGCAGGGCTGCGCCGCAAGTTCGATATCGATGCATACGTCAACAAGATAAACGGGCTCGAGGGGTAATTCCCGAGCCCGCTATAATCTAAAACACTCTTCCGCTACACAATCGTGAAAATCGTTAATTAATGCAGCGGCCAATTCGCAACATCCGTATCCTCCGGATCATAAACAGTGACCCGCAAAAAGTCCTGAGCGTCACCTTGTTCAGGATCATTCGAATGCTCCAAATACACAGCCCACAATTCGTATTCTCCGGCTTCTTTTGGCGTCCATGTTGTCCAGATATAATTATCGGTCTTTAACCCCCGGACCAGTTCCACCGAGAATACTTCATTCGTGCTTTCCGGATTCTGATCGTGGAACATGATATAGCCGGTTTTGGGGTGATAGGAACCATCGAAGGTAATATGTGTCCGCAGTCGGTATTTGCCACCAAGTGGGACTCGTATTTCCCCACCGGTCACAATGCCCTGCTCATACTCAATCGCCAATGACTCTTCATGCAGCGCGGCATGCGGCACAATTGGATGATTTGACGCATCAGGAAGCGTAGCGGCCTTGGATTTCTGATTCAGCATTTTGCCGACAAAATATCCATTATTGCGAGGGAAATAGCCTTCGTTATTTCCATGATAAAGCCGCCCCTCATCATCTGTCCAACCGTCCACACCCACATGGGCTTCATCTTTCCATTCGTGGATTTCATTGGAAACTTGGTTATCGGGATCAACGATCACATAGATACGCCAGGTATTGAAACTGCTTTCGGCCAACCCAAAGCCTGTCGTATCCCAATCAACAGAAACCAACTGCATTTCAAGCGGATCCAAATGTTGAACCGTTGCCGTACCGATGATTTCGCGTTCGTCATCAACTTCCATTCCAGTCCGGGTATCAAGCATCTGCGCCTCAAAACGCACATCGAAAGATCCCGTTTCTTGAGAAAGAGATAAATTATAGATACGGGCGGCGGCCTCAATAATATCGCCTTCTTCAATACCCACGCCGGAGTGAAGAATCTTCTCATCCGAGTCGGAGTTTTTTTCATAAAGGAAGAAGCCGCGCATAATCATACGGCTGTTCTCTTCATTCAGATTCCAGGCAACAAAAGATGACTTGGTGTTTTGAGAGGCTTCAAGCCGATAGGGTAATCCAAGCGCCGGATCAGGACGCGAACCGTAATAGTTCCACCAACGGAAATCCAATTGATCAAAGTCAACGGCAAAAGCCGACTTCCATCCGCCGCCTTTTGAAGCAACATAAATCGCAGGATAATAGTTATATTCCCAGCCGATATCGGCAAAAAGGTATCCGGGCTGATAGACCTTGACGCTTTTTGAATCTTCTTCTTCATAGCTTTTGATCTTGCTATCACCCCAGTGATGATTTCGCTCAGCATGCGCGTTTGCAGCTGCTTCCGCCTTTGCCGTTTCGATACCAACAGTGGCTTCAGCATAAATTTTAACACCAACATCCACGCTATGATCGAGCGAATGTTCATGCGAGATTGAATATCCGCTGCTTTCGACATCATCAAATGTTACGGCTTCATCCACGGTATTCGCCGAATATCGAACTTCCCGGATTTCATTCCAGGTCTTCTTCATTTGAGTTTCCGATATTTTGTCACCGTCATTGTCTTTTTGGATGACCGTATACTCACCAATATCGCTCGGGAATGAATCCGTATAGCGCGGGTATGTGAGCAGGTTATGATTCACATGCCGAGGTTGGTAGAATTCCTTTCCAAGACCGTTGCCCAGATATTTCTTTTTTGTGTAGGGCAGAAAGACATCCTGGAATAGATTATCGTCGTCTTCATCTTTTTGATTGAGAATCGGATAGCGCCAAATGTCGATTAGTTGAAAAGCGCATTCGAGCATGTCATCGTCATTGCTTTCAATCGAAATTTCATTGGTTGTCGATGTGTAGTGTTTATCCCAACTCTCTTTTGTTTTTGTGTTTGAGCCGGACATTTTATATCCGAGGTTTGCAGAGATTCCCTCCTTTTCTCCTCCCAATTTCAGTTCATAGGTCGCTTGCACCGATGCGGCCCATGACCAAATCCAACTTCGCGTTGAATGCTCAGATTCCGTAACACTGCCGCTCGTGCCGTCCTCATTCACATATTTGACATAGAATTCGGGGTAAGCACTGATATTGACCACCTCCCACTGATCCTTGTCATCGATCCACTGCGTTGGATCTTTGGGGAGGAAATCCACATGCTTTGGGGGCTCCTGCATGGCCGTATCGAGAGAAACAAAGTTCTCGACAACGATATGCGCCGGAGCGCCGAGTTTTAGCGCATCGCCATCCGAGTCATAAGGCACTGTCGCCAATGATAATGTTTCATGGCTAAAAACGTGAAACATATAACGGCTTACCCATTTATCTTGCGCGATCTTCAGGAAAAACGCCTGTGTGGCTCCGCAGTCAGCCACAATCAACGCCAATTCCGACATGCCAGGAGGCATACCCTCTTCTTCACTCGTGTCAAAATTGCCTGCAGTTAATTGAAAATCGTTGAATCCGGCACAACCATTTGTATAAATATGAGGCTGGACTTTAGAAATTTCTTTTATGCTAAAGTCTTTTAACACGCGATAAAGAGAAATCCTATAGTCGATTTCGTTATTATTTAGAGGATCAAAATAAACAAGTGCGATTTGCCGCCGCGCCGTATCAAAATTGTTTTCGGGATCATAATAAAACAAACCTGATGCAATTCGAATTGGACCTAGTGAAAATGGCGGCTCTATGTAACTCTGAAATTCAAAACGGTCTGTGGCAGTATTTGACACAGGATCAAGCATTGAATAAATACGAAGGTTTTCATAGTGGACTGCAATATCGTCAATTGCGTCGCCGTTAAAATCTCCCGCCGTTACATCAAAGCGATACACATGAACATTTGTTTCTTCGGTATGTGTGTGAACACCCAACTGAACAATTTCACTGAAGTCATCTTTAAAAGTAAAAGCATAAAAGCGCAATGATTGTTCTTTAAAAGGAATTACGACAACAAAGTCCAATATACCATCGTTGTTGAAATCCCCTTTTTCAACTTGAATACCTATTGGGGGAGAATCGGAATCTATTTCAATTTCAATATCCGGATATTGAATTAGGGTTTCCAGATGCTGATTATAAATCCCGATAGTCAAAACACTATTTGGACTATCCTGTTCCACATAAACATGCGTAACGATGATTTCATCTTCAAACTGACCATCATCGTTTACCTTGGCAATGAAATCTCCCACCACAAGGTCGAGAAACGCCTCATCGGGATCATCAAAATCCCTATGGCGGATACGCAGCAAATTGTTATCAAAAAAGCTGAGTTGCCAACCGGCATCGTCTTTCACATGAGCGGCAACGACTTCATCATTCGCTGTAATAAATCGTCCGGATGCGGCTGCATATTTTCCCCGATTTCGAATATCCTCATCATCAAGGGATATTGAGGCTGAGTGTCCATCAGTACTGCTTATTTGGTCATCTCCATTATTGATATAGAGTTTGGAACTCTTCAGCCGTTCATCGTCGTTCGATTCACCAAATGAAAGAACGGCAAGTTCGTCATCCGCAAACATGGTCCATCGGCTGGTTGAACCATAAGGATTTTTCGCGCCGGAGCGTTCAGCAATGTCACCACCAGCCGCATACGAATCCAAATGAAAAGCGGCACAGAGAACGAACAAACCCCAAATTATTGCTAAACAATTAAGGAACCTAACCTGCTGAACCATGTTATCCCCCGAGATTTCTGCACTCATAGAAGGTTTTAAGTTGAAGATATGTTTTCATATACATGTAAACTAACATAGCAATTATGACGTGGACAACCGGTGGATGTCAAGTATTAATCTTAAATAACTAAATGATGTAAGCACGCCGACAAGAATGACATACGCTTTTCTGTAACACTGCAAATAGCGATGTCACATTTCTTGGCCGTTCATATTTGAGAGGTAATTAAAAAACAACTACAGAAACTGCCCGTGCAAAATATGCAATCCGAGAAGATGATTAAGAATCGCGTCTTTTCGTGTAAGCGATGTCTGATCGGTGTCTTCTTTGATTCCATTCAAGAAATTTTGAAGCCGTTTGACATCAAACACGCCGACTTTACGAATTTCCTGTTCGTTCATATAAGTATCAATGAGTTTTTGGACAGCCTTTTTTTTCTTCTCCTCAGTGTGACTGGGAGGCGCCATAAATGCGAATTTTTCCCGCTTATAGAGAATCTCCGGCAAGATACTCCTCATGGCCTCACGAAGCACCCATTTTTCCGTTTCACCATTTATTCGATACTCGGGAGGAATCATTTTGGCTGTCTCAGCAACATGATGATCCAAAAAGGCCGGACGTGATTCCATCGAGTTGGCCATATCAACACGGTCACCACCCCAGTTTAGAATTTGACACTCAAGCATGGTTTTGATCCAAGTATATTGAGCGACATCAAGAGGATGGCGGTTTTCAATTTGACACGAGTCAAATGAATCCGCGATTGCCTCAATAGGATCATAGTCACGAATTTCATGCTGAATATCATTATGCAATAACGGCCGTACAACCTCCAAAGTCTGCATCCAAGGTTGAATCCATGAAGGCGTGAATCCGCATTTTGCTTCAAGAGCCGGGTGGGATACCGACTCATCGGAAAGAATCGCGCCTTGAAACAACTGATTTTTTTTATTCATCTTGCTTTGATATTCTCCACTTTTGTGCGAAGCAGCCGGATCCATCCCAAATCGAAACATATCACGTTTAAAAGCGGGATATCCTCCAAACAGCTCATCAGCACCTTCCCCGGTCACAACGACTTTGTAGCCACTTTCACGCACACGGCGGCTCATACAGTATTTCGCAACTCCCAAAGTGTTATAGAAAGTGCGTTCTGCGTGCCAGGCGGTTGAGACGTAATTGTCTCCATAAAGATCAGAGGCTTTGAGGTTCAACACTTCTTGATCAGCCTGGGTGCGTTGTGCCATTTCCCTGGCAATCGTGGCTTCATCGTAGGCATCATGATCAAAACTAATGGTGTAGGCTTTGACCGGGGATTGTTGGACAGAAGAGGCCAATCCGAGCATTGAACAGCTGTCGATTCCTCCTGAAAGATAACACCCAACAGGGACATCGGCCTCCAACCGTAATTGCACAGCTTCCAACAATTTCTCACGGACACGTTCAACATATTCCTGTGGATCGTATTTTTCACTTCGCTCTTCAGGAAATTCAACATCCCAATAACACTGTTCGCGTATTTCCAAACGATCGCTTTTCCGTGAAACGATTAGCATATGACCCGGCTTTAAAGCGTTAATGCCTTCAAACGCACTGGTTCCTAAAACCATGGTGTGCATCATTTGGTGCAGAAGGCCCTCTTTCGAAAACCTGCGCGGCACAGCGGGATGGGCAAATAGCGCTTTGATTTCGGATCCCCAATAGAGGTTTCCATCGCTGATGTGATAAAACAGCGGTTTGATTCCGAAACGATCACGGACAAGAATTAGAGTATCGTTCTTACGATCATATAAAACGAACGCAAACTCGCCACGCAAGTCATCGACGAATTCAAGCCCCTTTCGTTCATAGAGGCTAATCGCGATCTCGCTATCACTTTTCGTTTTAAACCGCGCGCCATTCAGAACGGCATTTGCACGGATTCGCTTATAATCATAGAACTCGCCATTCGCCGTTAATACAATTGAAGAATCGAAACTAAACAGCGGCTGAGCGCCCGTCTCCAGGTCTATAATGGAAAGACGCGCATGTCCCATCCCCAAGCCCCGTTTACGATCGACATGATATCCATCACCATCAGGACCACGATGTTTCAGTGTGCCAACCATCTCGCGCAAAACCGCAGGCGCATTTTCCTCAAGTTCATGGGCACACCAAAAACCGGCTATTCCGCACATATATAATGCCTTTCTTTTCTTTGCAGGGGATTAAGCCTATTCCACCGGAATCTTGTCCGGAAGCCTGTCAAACCTATCCAGAATGGAAATCAACAGGGCCTGACGCATAAAGACAGCGCCATGAGCTTGGGTGAAATACAAATTATGGTCTGTAGCATCCAAAGTGGTGCTTAATTCATCAAGGCGGGCAAGCGGATGCAGTACAACGGCATCATGCTTGAGTTTGCTGTCCCTATTTAATTTATACCTTGAATCAAGCGATTTGTAACTGTCACCCAAATATGTAATCGAATTCATATAGATGACATCTAATGACGAAAGCACATCATTAATATCATTGGTTATTGTGTAATCGATTCCGGCATCCTCGATATCTTTATCAAGACCATCTCCAAGTGGATCGGCCATTTCCGAGACAATCGATATCTTTCGGATAGAATCTTTGAATAAAAGCGACATCAGCAAGAAACTTTTTACCGCTCTCATGCTCCCCGGTGTTCCTAAAATTCCAAGGTGAATCCGGTCTTCGTCTTTCTGTGCTTTGGGTAATTCCGGATTCCATTTCAGGATCGCATACCAATCCGCCAAAGCTTGTGTTGGGTGCTCGCCCGTCCCATTTCCCGCATTGACTAATGGAATACGTAATCCCTCACGAATTTCATCGATAGAATTCGTTTCGGTATGGCGCATAATGACCGTATCACCGTAGGCGTTAAACATCTCCCCAATGTCGGCCAGAGATTCGCCTTTGGCCACCCCCGTTATCTGACCATCAGGAATACTGATAATTTTTCCATCAAGACGAAGCACGGAACTTTCAAATGACAAACGGGTTCGCGTACTGGCCTCAAAAAAAGCCGTAATTACAATCTTGCCATCCAAAGGATGGCTTGCGGCAATTTCGGTTGCTTCCAGCAGCGCCGCGAATTTACAGAGTTCTAACACCAAAGTTTTGTCAAACTGCCGGACCGAAAGAATTGAATTACCTACCATCTTTTGAAGAATGGATAGGCGGATTGTATTGCCGGATAGTAATTGTTCAGGATCCGGATAGAGGCCGTTCGATTCTATTGGATTATCCAAAACAATCGGACCGGTTTTTGTGATTTCTTTCATCTTACCAAACCTTACCTTTCCGGAAGTCGATGACCAAAAGCGTAATTAAAACGACTGCACTAACGGCTGTTGTGGCCAGAGCCGCCTTGATAAGAATTCCGACAAAAAAAACTGAAAAAGTCATTGTTCGGCTCCCAGGGCGTGATGTTGTGATTCATCAAGTCTGCGCCAATCAAATTTTGCAGGACGCAGGTATGTGGCAACCAGAACTGTTACCATCGAAGTTGCGGCGCCAATTAACGATGCAGTAAACCAACCGATCTCAAAGTAGGCAAACAAGCCAACTGCGGTGCCGAGAAGCATCCCGAATACCGCACCGGTAGAATTCGCCCGTTTCCAATAAAGTCCCGTTACAATCGGCCAAATTGCGCTTCCAACCATCGGACCGGCAAAAAATAAGACAGTGGCAAGCGTTCCAATCCGTGGCAAACAGACAATCCAAGTGAGTACGCCCAGGCCAACGATAATCCACGATGAAACACGGCGCAGAGTCTCTTCTCCAGCTGAGGGATGGATCATTTTTCGGTATATGTCTTCAGTTATAAGATCGGATGTCGCAGCCAAAAGGCTGTCAATGCTGGAAGCAAGAGAACAGAAGAAGACTACAAAAACAACAACGGCTCCCATTTGTCCCAAAACACGAGCGGCCACAAGGGGACCAACCATGTCCGGACTGCTCACATTGACGTTAAAAATCCCGCTCGCTAGTGCAATAAAACCAGCCGCGATCGGAACGGGAAACCAAAATATTCCGGATAGGATATAGGCTTTCCAACCGACACCTTTACGCATTGCAAAAGCGCGGCTCCACCACACATTGCTATGAAATATCTCCCCGATGCCAAACAAAAGATTGTTGAATATGGCCATAATCGCCGCCGGAAAAAGAACGCTTAAAAGCATCGGCCGGCTTTCCGATAAATTCGTATAGACGGCGTTCATATCTGATTTTGTTAATACACCCCAACCTACAATCACAATTCCAATAAGAATAATCAGGCTTTGGATATAGTCTGTTCCGATAACGGCATACAATCCACCGAATAATGTATAAACAACGCACACAAACAGGATCGCCGTCATCCCGACTTCATATCGAATACCGGCAAGCGCGTTCATGAGAATTCCGCCAGCCATTCCCATGCTGATCAACCAGGTGAATCCATAAAAGATTGATATGGCTAAAAATATCAACCATGCAATCTTGCCATAACGCAAGCGAACAAAATCACCACTCGTGTAGCCATACGGCATAAGCCGCCGGATTCTTTGCGCCAATGGCGCAAAAAGGAATAAACCAAAAGAGGCAGTTGAATAGGCAATCATGCCCCATATCCCCAGTTCGAAGGCAAATTGGGGGGCTAACATAGTTGTATTGGAAGTAACCCATGTTGCCATAGCCGTGGCCGCTCCCAAAGCCAAACCAACGCTACGGCCCGCTAACATATAGCCTTCCATGCTCTTGGCTTTACGCCCCCAATACATACCAAGAGCGATCCAAAGTACACCCAGTACGGCAATCAAAATCCAACCCATCACGGGTGAGAGAATGGCTGTTTGATGAAGCAAGAAGCAACTCCTTTCAAGCGTTGGCGTTCTTTAAAGACTCATCTCTTGTAGTTAGGAAGCCATGCACAACGATTCCAACGGTCAACAGAAAAACAAAGCCGCCAACGGCCAAAAGCACATAGGCAAGAAATAGAGAATGATGCTGAACCACCATGCTAACTGTGGTAGACCAATCACTTAGCGGGTTGCCGGCATGATCCACAATGCGAACTCGATAATAGTACGTTCCATTACGCAGCCCTGATAAAAAAGTCGCATAATCCGGCCCCTTATACAGAGTCTCGCTCTTGCCGAAATCGGAATCCATCGACTGCTGTAATTCAAATTGGTATTCGGAATCGCGCGATGGTTCGCCTTCCACCAACCATATTACTTTCAATTGCCCGGAGTTCGTGTAATTGGTATCAGGTATATTGAATTCCGGAGGCGATAAATGTCCGGAGTCAGGTAACATCGTCTCTCCTTGGCCCCGTCCATATGGCCCGTTCCAAATGCATAACATAAAGAACATCCAAATCGAAAATCGAATCATGATTTTGGGATTTCTCTCCTCTGCTTTCTTCCGATGCGTCTGTAAACCGCCTGCGAGTCAGACGGGAATCGTGCTTCAATCATCCCCCACAGGATCAAATGTGTTCCGCCAAATCTCCCGTGATGAATGTTCCTATCTTTTTTGCGCCATCCACAACGCATTGTTTTTTCCTACAAATATCCGGTGTCTTTATGCTTTGATGGACCTTTCATACATGGAAAATCTTCATGTCAACATCCGGTTATGAGGAGGAGATTTCCGAGCCGAAACCAGGGGGATAAAAAGGATCACAGCCGGAAGTATTTAGCTGGGTTAATTTTTAGTTGCGGATAACCTCCCCCCAGAACTCAGATGCGATATACATTTCTGTACAATCATTTAGTGTAGAACATATTCTATACACAATTCTTCGTCAACGGTCATCCATTTGGGGCAATTCAAAGTTGATGCCTCATGATTCCCATCTGAGAAATAAGAACATTTAAATAATGGCTGAGACCATCATGCCAGAGCAAACCAGATACTCCATAACCTACTCATAAAAATAAACTTATTTGTTTGAAGATGTATGTGTACATTTTATTAAGCCAGAAAGACATATAAACCCAGAGAGACACAATGCCCTGATCCGTCTTGCCTATGTGAGTATTCGGTTGCTTTACAGATTGCAACAACGAATTATCATCCCCACTATAATTTGTACACAAATTATATGAGCCGGAATCAGTGATAAACCAAATGGTACTGGAATTGAAATATGAACAGATAGGATTACATTAAAAGACGATAATTGCGCAAGTTCATAAGACATGGGTGGACCCGAGTCTGCCGCATCCTACGCACCTTGTCTTTTGACATGCAAAAGAAAGGCATCCTAGCCGATCAGTCTTAAGCCTAGTCTTAAATGTGCAGCCACCTCCAATGGTGCATTATGATGTTTAGAATCCGCAACAAGTTGGAAGAAATCCGCGACACAATCGTCGAGGAGGAATTGGAACAGGCGGTGGCTTTATTGGACGAACTCATTGATATCTTTGGGGATGAAGAAGGGAGCGTTGACCGGGACGCCAGAGATGCTATTGCCTATGAAATCGGTAATGATACCAATGTATTAGATGAAGATAATTTTTAGCCATGTTGGCAAGAATTCCGACCGCATTTATGGGGCTATTCCTGTTCCAGGAATTCTCTCGCTCCCTCCGGTGATGAAGTAATCGGGCCGCTTACCAAAAGAGGTGATGCTTCAATCTCTTTTGCTTCCATCATCGTGGCGATGCGCTGGAGAGACGAAAGGATTTGCGTTTGTTCCCAATCTTGGAGTTTTGTGAATTCGGAGACAAATCGCTCCTGAAGCATTGAAGGAGCTTGACGGTAAAGATTAATCCCCTCCTCTGTCGCCTTTATAAAAACCTTACGTCTATCGTCTTCGCTTCGAATTCGCTCAACAAGACCACGCTTTTCAAGTCTGTCCAGAATTCCAGTGACAGTCGCGCTGCTCAGATTGGCGCGTTTGGCCAAGTTTCCTACCGTGGCATTTCCTATATGCGCGACTTCTTTGAGCAAAAGAAGCTGCGGCCCGGTTACGCTATGGTTGCGCACAAGTTCTTTTGAATACAGATCGATTGCGCGAATAATACTACGAAGAGCCACAAGTACACTTTCACAGATTTCCCGATTTTCAGCCATGGACATTTCTCTTTTCTCGTTGCATGAGGGCTCCAATGGCGCCGCCTCAGGCACAGAGAAGACAGCAAAGATAATTGGCCAAGATCATTCGATCTGACCGAAGGAGGCATTTTAATACTCCTATTTAGAATTGGAACCGTTATGAGCTGGCTTGCCGCCCCCCCCTACTAGAATGCCTTCCGTTGATCGGCAATCGGCCCCGCTCACCATGTGAGCAGCAAATTAATAGCACACTAAATTGACAGTCTGTGCTCCAGCGAGTGGCGTCCCGCAAAGGATTATCCGATACGAATAGCACAGGCTTTGCTTTTTATCATCCAATGGGAAATTAGGTGAGTGATTACAATGAGATTGATTGGTGGACTTCGGCTTTAGAAGATTTCTTCATTATTCAAACGATCTCTTAATGCAATATTTGCGATTACGGTCAGCGTGCAAACATCGATTAAGGCATCCAAGTCACTATTCCCTCATCCGGATTTTTGTCTTTCCATTGCCAAAAGGAATCAATGTCTCGAATTCCGGATTCGAGTACTGCCTTGTATACCAATATGCTCATCACCTTTCTCTCGGCGGGAATGGCGTTTTTAATAGTAAGGATGGCTTCTTTGGTTTCCGGCGTTAATACAGCGGCGATACGCTCCGCTACCTTTTCGAAATAACCGGCATAGGGTGAATCATTAAGGATGTGAATCATGTCAATTTGCCAGGCATCACCATCCGTATCTTCATAAGAGGCATGCCACTCTATACACCTGTCTTCGGCCTCCAAAAGATTAGTGTAACTGATTTTCTTGATACGCTGATCCCCGGCCAGTTGCGATATGGCCCTAAAACTTTCTGTAAGATCAAATGGATCTGTATAAATATGAAAATCAACATCGCGATTTTTAACCAATAGTTCCGTTTTAAGCGAACCGACCAAATTAACGGTGGCCCCAATGGCCGACCATATCTCAATTATCTTCGTGTCTTTGATAATTCGCCAGGCTTTTTCTTGCATTGACTCAGCGACTTCAACAATCCGGTTCATCATATTTCCTATAAAAAGCAGTTATCGCGTTTCAAAAGAGACATCAAAAGAGAAATATTCCAGTATCGAACTGCAGAATCATCCGTTATCTTGGATGATATATGCACGTGACTTTGTTGAGCATTCCCTCAACGGTGCAATGGAAATATATTCCGGCGAGCTAAAACATTCGGTAATTGCTTTCTCGTTCGGGAATCGAATAAGAATAATCCGTTCAGGTTTGTCAGAACCGGATGCAAGTGTAACATGGCTGCTGCGGAGAACATACTCACCGCCGTGATTCTCTACAATCGAGCGAACGGCATCAATATAGCGATTGTATTGTCCCTCATCGGTCACCTGCAGAATTTCCACCAAAAAATAAACTGTCATTATAAATATACCTTCATTACCTGTGAGCTACTGGCCGGAATTAATAAGGCCATCATGCAAAGCGGACTTCTGTTGCCATGTTATCCCCGCGGCAAATACCGTTCGTGTCCCCACAGATTTCCAGCTTAGGAATGGTAACGGGAAACAAGAAGACAAATCAATGTAATTGCAGTTGGATAACACTTATGGCTCGCCGGGCGCCGGAACCAAAGGCCGATGAAGACAATCCGAAAGGGATTGGATTTATTTGTTAAATAGCGCTGCGTCTTGATCTAAAATGACTTAATCATCATATTCAAAGGACGATTCAAATACAGCCCCACCCGACTCTTGAATCCTTTGTAATTCCTGACGCCGTTGTTGAGCCTCTTCTTGAAGCCGTTTCTCTTGGCGATCGGCCCTGCGTTTCATAAATGTTCGTACAGTGATATTTGTGACTAGAGCGAAAACAATACCAAACGTGGCAAGATTTGAAACGACAAGAGCCACAACGGCTGTCACGGTAGCTGCCAATAACGCCGAGAAGAACCAACAGAAGACAACCCAAATTGTCCTAGCAATCTTCGTTACTGCATCTCCGCGTTGAAATATCTGATCCGACCAGCCTGTCGCCACTACGGCGGCAAAAGACACATAGGTGGTCGACACCGGCAATCCCAAACTTGATGCAAATGCAATTACACTGGCCGAGACAGAGGTAATCACGGCGGCGCGCAATGCATCATAATGTTGATGTTTACCATCTGGGATAAGTGGTTCTCTAGGAGCCAACGCCTCATCGGGATGCGGTTCGGGGCTTATCCGTCTTGCTAACCATAAACACCAGCGAGGTGCATAAAGCCGCACGATATCGCTTTGGCTGCCGGTGTTCACTGCGGCCCGTGTCACCCGTTGAGCATTCTGGGTCATCATCCCTGCAAAAAGAAGCGCACCGCAAATAAACAGCAAATAGGTCGGTACGGGGACTCGGGCATGGAATGCGCCTTCTTTTAAGATCATAAACGACGCCAATCCCGGCGACGCACAATTGGCAAGATCGTTTTGGCCGAATGCCACGGCAATTGCCAGCATTCCCAAAATGGCCAGTGCCGAAAAGAGATTCTCTTGCAGCCAACGACCTCCCCAAGCCAAGATCGTTGAGCAAACCCCGGTTAGGGCGGCCCATATGCCAAATAAGGCGATCGTCGGCCCTGCTGCATCGACGGTACTGGTGCGGAACATCTGTATTAGTTCCACATCTTTCATGCCTTTTAGCAAAATAAAGAAAAGCAGTCCGGTCAGAATTGCCCCCGCAATCCAAGGGCCATGTAATTGTACGCGCTTTGGATCACGGCAATCGCGCCCAATTGCCGCGCGGAAAACCCGCTGAACCATGAATCCGGCAATACCGCTGGCAATGATCGAGCAGATGATCGCCAGAATTACTTGCCGGCTTTTGGGCCAATGCACCGCATCGACTCCGCCCAGCATCAATGCGCCCCCCAACAGTTCAAACACAAGACAAGCCGTTGTCGACACGGGCATACCGAATGCGGAAAACGAATACAACAGAACAGTGTCGACCATGTAGACAGAGATATAGATCGACAGTGCTTTATGCATAGCCTCGGACCGAGCCTGTGCGCGCACTTCATCGGATTGGATTTGATCCAGTGGACCATGTTGTGATAAGGCTGTCGGATCAAAGATGCCTTTACGAGCGGTTTCCATGACCGGCGATGAAACCGTCGCGCCTATAATCACCGCCAAGCCTGCAACAAAAACCGCTTGACGACGACGTAGAATTCGTGCTCCAAAAACTGCATTTACGAGATTGGCCGCATCATTACGCCCGACTTCGATTGTGTCCCAAATCAGCATTAAGAGCGCGACAGCGCCTGCGAAGTAAAGAAAGGATTGAGGGTCGTTTTCCATGAATGACTTTGGTCCATGTAGGTCTGCAAAAATCAAGGATTCAACGTTGAAGAGTAGGTACAACAAAAGAAAGTCTAATCGTCATACCTAAGAATTGGATCGGGGCTGCGCGACGTTTACGTTTGAATTTTGTTAGAAATCTACAAATAAAGCACATCGACTGTCGCCCTGCACTAACATACAGGATCGGATTTTCAGGATATTTGAGGCAGTCTCTCAATTCTGCACCCTTATCCATCCACAAACCTATTAGATAAAATTCGCACACCCTATAATTTAATAAATTTATTACAACCCAGGAGTTTTGTTTTAACTGCGGCCCTCACATAATTCTATTAAAGCTGCCACAAATGGCAGGACGATATTCATTATCGTTGTACCGTCCTGTAAGTCACATAGACTGTTTGTATCTTTAGATCAGTGAGTTTCTCGCAGTATGCTAACAATAAAAGGGCATCTTGCACCATCATTTTAAATCGACTTTGCTCGCCGGAACGAATCTCAGGAACTGACACATGCGCCGCCCACGTTTTTTTTCGCAAATTCTTGCAGCACTTCTTTTTGTCACGTTTCTAGCCATGTTCGCCGTTGCCTGGCACGCCACAACACTTCTCAGCATATTGAATAGGGAACGTCTGGCCGAAAATTTAGAGATGCGCGCCCGGTTTGCGGCTCGGGACTTGGAACCAATTGTCCTTAACGGCCAGTTGGCTCAAGTTGATGAAGCCTGCAAACGGTTGGGAGCGGAATTGTCGACACGTTTCACTGTAATTTTGAAATCGGGAGAAGTTTTGGGTGACTCTGCTGAGGATCCTGCTGTTATGGAAAACCACCGTGAGCGCCCGGAAATACATTCGGCCATACGTGGAGAAATTGGTGTTGCTCCACGCTATAGCAATACGCTGGGCATCCGAATGCTCTATGTTGCCGTTCCTATCGTTGACAATGGCACCATCATTGGTGTCACTCGTGCAGCCATTCCTGAGACTTCCATCTTGCGCCAACTATGGAGTTTTTATTTACGGCTTTCTGTCGGTGGTCTTGCAATCGCGGTGCTTGCAGCCAGTTTAAGTCTTCTAATTTCACAACGTTTCAGCCGTCCCTTGCAAGAAATGCAACAAATCGCCGATCGCTTTGCTTCCGGCGATTTGGATCACAGGCTCATTCCGAGCGCATCAGAGGAGATTGCCGGTTTGGCACAAGCGATGAATGAGATGGCGGAACAGCTGGATGAACGGCTGCGGACAGTTCTTCGACAAGGAAACGAACAACGAGCTATTCTAACCAGCATGGTGGAAGGGGTTTTAGCAGTGGACCCTGACGGAAAGATCATCAGCATGAATCGCGCCGCAGCGCGAATGATCCATGTGGAAGCCTCCAGCGGCAAAGGGCAACGTCTAGATAAAATCGTCCAATTCCCCACTCTGCAAAGTTTTGTTCGCTCGATCCTGGACGGCCAAGATTTTATTCAGGAAGAAATAGAAATCGGCAAAGACGGAACACGGATATTGCAGGCTAATGGCTCGGCATTGCAAGACGAAAGCGGTAAACGAATCGGAGGCGTGATCGTCCTAAACGATATCACCCGTCTTCGGCGGCTCGAGAATGTCCGGCGGGAATTTGTAGCCAATGTCTCCCACGAATTGAAGACACCGATCACTTCTATCAAAGGGTATGTTGAAACCCTGCGTGAAGGCGTGCTTCAATCACCGGAGGATGCAGAGAAATTTCTTTCGATTGTCGAGAGGCAGGCTGACCGCCTAAATGCGATTATCGACGATCTGCTAAGTCTTTCACGGATCGAGCGGGGAGAAGAAGCCGGAGAAATCGAATTCGAGAAAACGGCTTTAAATCCGATTATTCACACGGCCATAGATCTTTGCCGTTCACAAGCGCGGGAAAAGGAGATCACAGTCACTTGGCATTGCCCTGAAGATATCGAAGTTCGTGTTTCTCCCCCCCTGGTCGAACAGGCCATAGCCAACCTCATCGATAATGCGATCAAATACAGCGCTTCCGGGAGCACGCTTACTGTCGAAACGGAACAAGCCGAAGAAGAGGTCTCAATCCATGTCATCGATCATGGATGCGGTATTGCCGCCGAGCATCTTCCCCGGCTCTTTGAACGATTCTATCGAGTTGATAAAGCCCGGAGCCGTAAGCAAGGCGGGACTGGGTTGGGGCTTGCTATCGTTAAACACGTCGCCCATGTGCATAATGGGCGTGTCTCGGTCGAGAGCGAACCTGGCATCGGTAGCCGTTTTACGATTCATTTGCCGACTGCTCCAATCGATGAGGACACTTCGGCTACAGTCAAGAACAAAACTACTACACAAACCATAGCCTGATTGTGGCAGGAACCGGTCGCGCCAATGCTTGAAATGTAGCCCAATGAAGCACATCAGTGCATTTTTACTGTTGGTCCAGTTTATTATGAACGAACGGACATGGTTGCTGCCTGAAGACGTAACTTCCCCAATTCCAACTGGTTATTAGAGGTCCAACATCAATGGCAAAGGTTCGCATCTACATTCTAATCTGTCCGCAATGTTTTTACCTCTTAAAATACACTAGTTACGATGATCAGGAAGAAAATATTCGGAAAATTCCTTTTGTGGTGCTGATGGTTCGAAACGACTACTTACAATCGTACGAATCCGACATAGAAATAGACAAGTCTCAGAAAATAAAGCAGTTAGATTATCTCTTTCTAAGATAAATTCAGTCAGGTCAACAGGGATAAGCCTAAGTCTCTTTTTGAGAATAGTCCTTAAAAATTGGGGCAACAGAAATTATTTTTGCTTTTTAACGGAATATCAAACTGAGACTAAACATCAAATAACAAATATTACAATAATTATCAACAAAGACAGGATAGACTTGTCTTTAATCTCATTTTTATTGAACCATTTTCATTATTAAGATTTAACGGGAATTATCGAACCAAATTGGTTGACGGAATTGCATATAAGGCGGATGATCTGAAAAAAGGGCGATAGGGTGCATATGCGTGCATATGCTTTGTGAGGGAAGCACTCCTCATCTTTGTCCCACGTAAACAAACTGAGAACAATTCTCAGATTTAAAGTAAGAACATCATATGTTTTTAGAAAGCAATCGTTACGCGTATTTAAATAAGGCAGTCGATCTTGATGTAATAAATTAAATATTTTACATCTTCGCAATTCGATGCTTTTCTGCTCAATCCGCAGGAGGGACAAAAAATGAATACAATCAGACGCTTGATATTGGTTTCGGTACTATTTGCGATAGGCACATTGGTTTGGGCCGATGACGGACCTACGCCAACACCCATTGCTCCCGCAACAATCCCGTGGGAACAACATCCAAACCTAATGCTCGACGCTCGGCGCGAAATCAGTGTCGGAGTGGTTGGCGAAAAGATTTATGTGGCGGGTGGATATTATGGCGGCCACACATTGGGACTGCGTATTTTTGACACAAATACTGGAATTTGGTCATACGGGACCTCAATGTCCAGTTCGCATTTAATGACATTAAATGATGGTGCTTCTTGGAATAATCTCTTCTATGTGACACCAGGGCATCAATCACCAACATTTTTTGAATATTACGATCCGTCACTGGACTCATGGAGTGAATTGCCATCAAAACCAATTGGACGAACAGACGATTCTGTGACTGCAGTAGGAGATGGCAAGATATTCGTGCTAGGCGGCTTGTACTCAAATGCGGTCGATATTTATGACACCGCATCCGCTACCTGGACCGTGGGCGCTCCAATGCCGATGGGGCTCAATCAATGCACCCCCTGCTATGTCGATGGAAAACTCTATGTCTTTGGAGGCGGCAATAGCGGATCGACACACGTAGATACGTTGTATATCTACGACACAGTTAATGAAGAATGGCATGAGGGCGCCACTATGCCGGGTACTAGGGTTGCCGCGTATGCAATTCCTTATGGCAACCATATTTTTCTAATTGGGGGCAATCCCGGCAATAAAGTCTGGATCTATAATCGTATTTCTGACGTATGGCAAACGGCCACCGACATACCACGAATGCGGCACTATGGAGCGGCGGCACGTGTGGGAGACATTGTCTATGTGCTTGGAGGAACAGATGGATATGGTGGTTCCGCACAATCTGTCGTGGATATGTTTGATCTTACTCAAGTGACTGGACTCTCAGAGCCTATAGACATACCCGCGCTTGAGATTGTCTCTCCCAATGGTGGTGAAGTGTGGACGGCGGGAACCTCACAGGAAATTATTTATCAAGTAACCGGCGCTGTTTCGGCTGTCGACTTGGATGTCGATTATGACGGAATAGGAACGACCTGGAACTCAATTGCCAGTGGTATTCCGGCCAGCGGCACGTATGCCTGGACCGTACCTCCTGTGTATTCAAATACTTGCCAAATGCGTGTGTGCGATGCATCGAATAGCGCCGTCTCGGACACGAGTGACGGCTATTTCACAATTGTACCCACTCCGACACCTACACCACCGATTACGGTCGTTATACCTAACGGCGGCGAGGTGTGGACGGTTGGAGAAACTGAAGAGATATCATATTCCGTGGCGGACACAATTTCGTCTGTTAGCCTGGAAATTAATTACGATGGTAACGGAATAGCCTGGGATTTAATTGCCGGCGGCGTTCCGGCCAGCGGGACCTATGCCTGGACGATTCCCTTGGTTTATTCCAATCAATGCCGTGTACGAGTTACGGATGCCTCCAATAGCGCGGTATGGGACAGAAGCGATGATAACTTCACGATTCGTCCTCCGTTGGCCCCAACTTCATCACTTGAAATTTCCGCACCCAATGGCGGCGAAGTGTGGACAGCCGGAACAACAGAAGAAATTGTCTATTATGTAACGGACACGATTTCAGCCGTCGATTTGGAGGTGGATTACGACGGCATGGCGTTGACTTGGCATCCAATCGCCAGCGGGATTCCAGCCAGCGGAACGTATACCTGGATGATCCCCCCCATCTATTCCAACTCGTGCTTGGTGCGTATCTCAGACGTCTCCGACAGCGCCGTGTGGGATATAAGCAACAATCATTTTACGATTGTGCCACCACCTGCACCTACGCTCGAAATTGTCTCGCCCAATGGTGGCGAAGTGTGGACAGCCGGCGAAATAGAAGACATTGTTTATCATGTAACCGGTTCTATATCAGCGGTCGATTTGGAAGTAGATTACGAAGGTATGGGGATGACCTGGGATTCAATCGCCAGCGGCATTCCAGCCAGCGGAACCTACTCATGGACCATTCCGCCGGTTTACTCCAATACATGCTTGGTGCGAATATCGGATGCGTCATTTAGTAGCGCCTCAGATGTGAGTGATGGGAATTTTGCTATTGTTCCGCAACCTCTAATTGAAGTAGTCACTCCGAATGGTGGCGAAGAATGGACCTCTGGCACAATCAAAGAGATTGTTTTTAATGCCACTGTATCAATTTCAGTTGTAAATCTGGATATCGATTATGACGGGATAGGAATGACCTGGGATTCAATCGCCAGCGGCGTCCCGGCCAGCGGCACTTATGCTTGGACTGTACCTGAAATTTACTCGAATACCTGTTTGGTGCGTGTATCGGATGCCTCCAATAACACTATTTCGGATATAAGTGACAATACTTTCAGCATCGTGCCTCCTGTGCCTGTGCTTCCATTGGTTGCTTCGGTGGCGCCGTCTCAGAATTCGATTGATGCGGCCTCGGCCAGTGTCACGCTCGCTGTCTTCACAACTCCTATGGTGATTCCAACAGCTTCGGCCTTCACAGTGCGGACGGAATTCCGGGGTAATTTTCCGGGAGTTATTACAGGCGTGGGAACAGATACGCTTGAGTTCCACCCCTCCGAATTCTCACTTCCCGGCGAAAAGGTGGAAGTGTCATTGGCTATAGGGCTGCAAAGCGCCGATTTAATTTCATTAGCGACCCCATTTGTATGGCAGTACGCTTCTGCGGCCGGCATCGGTCCGGGTGCTTTCAGTGCTGAAGTACTTGCATTTGGCTCCACCAATGCAGCTACGGCTTCCATCCTCTTTGGCGATGTCGATAACGACCGTGATTTGGATTTGTTGGTTGGACGTTATGGCGAGCAGGACAGCGTCTATTTGAATCATGGGAATGGGAATTTTGTGGCTGGTCCTATCATTGGACTTACATCTGAACAGACCTCAGCTGTTGCATTCGGAGATGTCGATAACGACGGCGACTTGGATGCCGCAGTCGGAATTGAGAACGGACAAAATGTTATTTACCTCAACAATGGAATGGGAGCCTTTGACGCCGGAACCATTAACTTCGGCCTGGGTAATGATTCGCCGTCATCCATGGAATTCGGTGATGCAGACGGCGATGGGGATATCGATCTCTTTGTGGGGAATGTTTGGCCTTACCCACAGAACCTTGTCTATCTGAATGACGGGGCAGGCAACTTCAACGATTCACATGCCTTTGGACCATCGTACGATTGGACTCGTTCAATTGCTGTAGGCGATGTAGATAACGATGGCGATTTGGATATCGCCGTTGGAAATATCGATCAGCAATTAAGCAGGATTTACCTCAACGACGGTTTGGGGAATTTCGACTCCGGGACGCTGACTTTCGGCGGTTATGGAGATCAGAGTTATGCTCTCGCATTTGGCGATGTGGATGGGGACGGCGATTTAGACATTGCAGAGGCCAATCTTGGCCTCCAAAACGTTGTCTATTTAAATGATGGCCAAGGCCATTTTGACGTTACGCGCGCCTTCGGCTCAGGTAGCGACAACACATTGGATGTCTTATTTGGCGATGTCGATGGCGATGGCGATTTAGACATTGTCGCAGCCAACCAGTTTTCAGAAAGCAGTGTTTATTTGAACGATGGGGCCGGCAACTTCTCGCAAGGCGACATCTTTCGCCCGGCAGATACAACACCTATTTATGTTGCTTTAGGTGATGTGGATGGAGACGGGGACCTCGATCTGGCACAAGGGATTCAATCGCAGCAGGCCATTATTGCTCTGAACTCGCTTGGAACTCCGCCGAACCAGCCTCCGGTTGCGAATGCGGGTGAGGATCAGGTTGTCGAATGCAGCAGTCCGTCAGGCGCTTCTGTCGTTCTCGATGGTTCTGCTTCTTACGATCCGGATGGAGGTATCCTCGAGTACAATTGGGAAGGAGCGCTTGGACCAGTATCGGGTGTTACTGCGACAATTTCGCTACCTTTGGGCACCTATGATTACGTGCTTAGCGTGACTGACGGCATCGATTCTTCAACCGACAGCGTGCGGATTACGGTAGAAGATACAACTCCGCCGGAGATAATATGTGGCAATATGCAGGGCTTAACGGCCTATTGGCCTTTTGATGGTGATGCCCATGATGAAAGCGGTAACGGTTATGATGGCACCATCTATGGCGCACAAACCGCGCAAGGGATTTTCGGTCAGGGCTATCATTTCGTACCCGGAACTTATATCGACTCGAACTATGCACCTGTAATACAACCGGAAGAAAGTATTTCAATCTCCAGCTGGGTAAAAATGCCGAGTTATCACGATCCTGGTTATATTTGGGGATTGGAAAAAACGGCTACCGATTCGCTTTGTCTTTATATCCCGTTCTTCGATTGCTTGGCCGGTTTCACATACTCAGGAAGCGGTTTGCCCGGCGTAGGCGTGTTTGGCCCGGATGTTCTATGCGATGGAATGTGGCATCACTTCACCGCAGTTAAGGATGCCGATCAAGGAGCCGCACTTTATGTTGATGGGCTTCTCGTAGCCGGAATGCCGGGCTCGACAGGAACAATCAACGCCTCCAATCCAAGCACTTTATTCTTGGGTGGAAATAACCACGACGGGACTCTTTGGACCGATGAATTCAGTGAAACAACGATCACGCTGGACGAGATCGTCATCTTTGAGCGGGCGCTAGATTCGACTGAAATTCAGATGTTGGCTATGGATGGCAACAGCAACGGCGTCATCGATTTCTGGGAACAGAACAATGACATCGTTGCCGAAGCAGAGAATTCATCCGGGGCAGTGGTCACTTATCCCACACCCACTGTATCTGACAACTGCGATCCGTCACCAGTAGTGGTTTGCGCTCCGTCTTCGGGCTCGCTTTTCCCGCTGGGCGATACGATTGTTTCGTGCACTGCCACCGATATGAGCGGCAATATTGCGAGTTGCTCGTTTACGGTCAGTGTTGTGGATACCACAGCGCCTGACATTGAATGTCCTGCAGATTTAATTGTTGAATGCGAGGGTGGCGGACAACAGAGTGAGCCAGAGTGGGAGCTAAGCCAACCAGCAGATAATCCGGGACCGCGCGAACTTCATGCGTTGGCGTATGACAGTCTTCGGGGTGAGGTCGTGCTCTTTGGGGGCCGAGGAACTTCTGCCTCCGGATTAGACGAAACATGGGTATGGGACGGCATGAACTGGGAGCAAAAACAGCCCTCGATCAAACCCTCCGGCCGGAAGCGTCACGCGATGGTGTATGACAGTGCACGGGACAGAGTCGTCCTTTTTGGCGGCACCAGTTTCCTGAATGACACATGGGAATGGGATGGGACAAATTGGGAGCAAAAACACCCCTTAACAATGCCTGATGGACGTGAGAATCATGCCATGGCGTATGATAGTACGCGGGGCCGCGTGGTTTTGTTTGGGGGATACAACGGCTCACAACATGTAGGAGACACATGGGAATGGGATGGAACAAACTGGGAGCAGAAGTATCCAGTTGAAAGTCCCAGCCCAAGAACCATTCACGCGATGGCCTATGACAGTGCGCGGAACCGCGTGATTTTGTTTGGAGGTGGCTCCCCCAGCGACGAAATGTGGGAATGGGATGGGACGAACTGGCAAGAAATACATCCGGTAACGCGTCCCAGCGCACGGGGTGATCACGGGATGGTGTATGACAGTGCGCGAGATCGATTGGTCTTATTCGGCGGTGGAGGCACACCAGACTATCTTGGAGATTTGTGGGAATGGGACGGGACAAACTGGGAAGAAATTCACCCGATGACGAGTCCCTGCGCACGCAATAGCGTCAGAATGGTTTACGATAGTCTACGTGGGCGGGTGGTTCTATTTGGCGGATACGCCTCGGGACAACTTAGCGATACATGGGAACTCATTGCCGATCCAACTGGAACAGTTGTAACATACGCCACGCCCGTAGTATTTGACATCTGCGATCCGGATCCGACAGTTGAATGCTATCCACCATCAGGTTCGTTATTTGCCGGTGGAGATACGATTATCGATTGTACGGCGACAGATGCGAGCGGGAATTCCTCAAACTGCTCGTTTATTGTGAGCGTGACCGATACAACTCCGCCCGTAATCATATTAAATGGCGATTCAGAAATCACACTGGAATGCTGTGAAAGTGATTACATTGAGTTTGGGGCAATCGCGACAGATATCTGCGATCCTAATGTGCCTGTGGTTATCGGTGGCGATGTTGTGGATGTTTGTTCACCAGGCACATATTTAATTTCTTATGACGCAGCTGATGATTGCGGAAATGCTGCTGCAACTATTATTCGTACTGTCTATGTTGTTGATCAGACTCCGCCCGACATCACCTGTCCGGACGATATTTCTGTTCAAACTCAAGATGCCTCGGGTGCGGAAGTAACATACCCATTACCGAGTGTGTCGGATATTTGCGATCCTTCGCCGACGATTGTCTGCGATCCACCTTCCGGATCGTTATTCCCCGTAGGGACAACAATCGTTGATTGCACAGCAACAGACGCATGCGGAAATGAATCCTTCTGTTCATTTGCCGTCACCGTTGAAGCACCGTCGAATGATATCCTTATCCTCTTGCGCGATAGTTTCGGTTATGGGCTTTCAGGCGGAACGGCACAATATTATAGCGGCGGCTGGCACGATATTCCGGGCACAACCGATATCAACGGCGAACTGCAATTCACAAAGCCGGCGTATCTGGACGGCACGGTACCATTCCGCATAACCTATGCTTATGCCACACAGCAAAAGAGTTTCAATATAACAAACAATCCAACTGTGCTATTCCAAACTACAAATGTGGCAATGCGGCTTAGAGACAGTCAAGGCGGTTCGTTGGATGCTCAAAATGTATTTTACTATAGCGGCGGCTGGCGAACCTTTGGCAATGGTGTGATGACAAATGGCGAAATACGGATGGAGCTCCTGCCGTTAAGCTATCCATTCCGTCTAACCTATGCCTTTGCCACACAACAAAAGAGTCAAAATGTCGCACTGGACCAAACAGTCTCATATCAAACAAAAGATGTTATAATTAAACTGGAAGACAGCTGTGGAAATCCGTTAGACGGAGAAACGGTACAATACTACAGTGGCGGCTGGCATGCATTCTGCGACGGCACGATGACGAATGGTGAAGCCCACATGGAATTGCTGAGCTTAACCTACCCATTCCGTATGACCTTCGGTGATGCAAAACAACAAAAAAGTCAAAATGTTGGTGAAGACGCTACTGTCGTATTCCGAACGACTTCAACCACAATAGAATTGCGCGATCATGAAGGCGATCTGCTGAGCGAAGCAGACTCCGTAGAATACTACAGCGGAGGATGGCATACCTTTGGCAATGGTGTGACTATCGGCGGACAAGTCGGCGCTGAATTGTTGCCATTGAGCTATCCTTTCCGGCTTTCCTATGCGCATGCATCACAACAACAGAGCCAGAACATTGCCTCAGCCTCGACAGTCGTATTCCAAACAACTTCAACTACAATAGAATTGCGCGATCACGAAGGCAATCTGCTGAGTGAAGCGGATTCGGTCGAATATTACGCTGGTGGTTGGTACACCTTTGGCACCGGGGTAACCAGCGGTGGGCAAGTCTGTACAGAATTATTGCCGCTAAGCTATCCTTTCCGGCTTTCCTATGCGCATGCATTACAACAACAAAGCCAAAATATTGCTTCAGCTTCAACCGTCGTATTCCAAACAACATTGGTCACAGTGGAATTGCGCGATCACGAAGGCGATCTCCTGGGCGAAGCGGATACGGTCGAATATTACGCCGGCGGCTGGTATACCTTTGGCGCAGGGGTAACCAGCGGAGGGCAAGTCAGTACGGAATTGTTGCCACTGAGCTATCCTTTCCGGTTGACCTATGCCCACACATCCAACCAGAACAGTCAAAATGTGGACATCGACCCAATAGTCATCTTTCAAAGCGGCCAAATTGCCGATACATCATTTGTTGGTTCCATCACACAATATTACGCAAGTGGTTGGCAACCGTTCATCAATAACATGCAATTATTGCCCGGCACCTACCCTTTCCGGTTTAGCGATCAGCCACAGGGTAATTATGAAATACTGGGCGGCCAGATCAATTACATTCCTAATCCGATCAACGAATCCAACGATGCTCCGGTAGCTGAAGGGCAGTCGGTATCGTTGCTGGAAGATACGTCTATCGGCATTACGTTGACGGCTTCGGATACGGAAAACGACCCGCTTACTTACATCTTATTGTCCGAACCGTCATTAGGATTATTAAGCGGAACGCCTCCAAATCTGACCTATACACCGAATCCTAACGCTTATGGAAATGATGCCTTTTCTTTCAAAGTGCACGATGAATTTGCTGTAAGCAATCCGGCAACGGTCAACATTGCTGTCATTCCCGTAAACGATCCACCTTCATTTACGATTGGCTCCAGTTTAACTGTGAATGCGGGAGATGGCACCCAAACAATCCCACAATGGGCAGAGCAGATCAGCGCGGGTGCTGTTAACGAGGCAAGCCAGACTCTATCATTTGATTTAATTGCGGATAATCCCGGTTTGTTTGCATCCTTGCCTATGATAGATGCCACAGGAACCTTATCTTTCACGCCGGCGCCTGATGCAAACGGCTTAACGGTTGTGCAAGTCACACTGCATGATAACGGCGGGACACTAAACGGCGGGCTGGATACATCGCCGACGACATCATTCACATTGAATATCCAGCCGGATAATCAAAATATTGTAATCCGTTTGCTGGACAGCCAAGACTCGGGCTTATCCGGCGGCACTGCACAATATTACAAAGGCGGGTGGCACAATATCCCGGGATCAACGGATGGGAACGGCGAACTGCTATTTACAAAACCGGAGGATTTGGAAAACACAATTCCATTCCGTCTAACCTACGCTTATGCCACACAACAAAAGAGTTTCAATATCACAACCAATCCAACCGTCCATTTCCAGACAACACTCACAACAATAAAACTTCAGGACAGTCAAAACGGCCCACTGGAGGCACAAGATGTGTTCTACTACAGCGGCGGCTGGCATACGTTTGGAAGCGGTTCGATGATCAACGGCGAGATTCAAATGGAACTCCTGCCTTTATCCTATCCATTCCGTTTGAAATATGCCGATGCAACACAGCAACAAAGCCAAGACATCTCCCAAAATCCAATCGTTGCCTTCCAAACTCGGGATATTACGATGAGGCTCTTCGACAGCCGGGGCTTCCCCTTGGATGGTGAGCAAGCACAGTATTACAGCGGCGGTTGGCATACGTTTGGTGATGGGACAGTCACAAATGGGGAAACCCATATGGAATTATTGGGTCTCACCTATCCATTCCGCGTAACTTATGGCTATGCGACACAACAACAGAATCAGAATGTTGCAGAAAATTCCATTGTTCAATTCCATACTGAAAATCTGGGAATTGAGCTCCGAGACAGCACAAATTCATTGCTCAGCGATGCGGATAGTGTCCAATATTACAGCGGCGGCTGGCGCACTTTCGGGAATGGAGTCACCAGTGGCGGACAGGTCAATGCCGAGTTATTCCTCCTGACTTATCCCTTCCGATTGACCTATGCATACGCCACCCAACAGAAAAGTCAAAACGTCGCCTTGGCGTCGCCGGTTGTTTTTCAAACAACCCTATCCACTGTTGAATTGCGGGATCACGAAGGCAGTCTGCTTGGTGAGTCGGACTCGATTGAATACTATGCCGGCGGTTGGCATACCTTTGGTAACGGAATCACAAGCGGCGGACAACTCAGCACTGAATTATTGCCGCTGAGCTATCCTTTCCGGCTTTCCTATGCGTATGCCTCACAACAAAAGACTCAAAATATCGCATCCGCATCAACAACAGTATTCCAAACCACTTTGGTCACGATAGAATTGCGGGATCACGAAGGCGATCTACTCGGCGAGGCGGATGCAGTTGAGTATTATGCTGGTGGTTGGCACACCTTCGGCGCTGGAATCACCACCAGCGGGCAAGTCAGCACTGAACTTTTGCCCCTGACTTACCCCTTCCGATTGTACTATGCATTTGCGTCGAATCAAAAGAATCAAGATGTCAGTGGTGATCCGGTCGTCCAATTCCAAAGCGGTCAAGTGATAGACGCCTCTCCGGTGGGATTAATTACTCAATACTACGCAGGCGGCTGGCGTACATTCATTGATGGTATGCAGTTGCTTCCCGGCACATACCCATTCCGTTTCAGCGATCTACCGCAAGGCAATTATGAGGTCCAAGGAGGCCAAGTTAATACCATTCCAAGTCCGTGACAAATCTGAAAACAGATCGACAAGTACGCTATAGTTGGTTAATCTAGTGTTTAAAGGGAAATCAATATGCGGTCTTTATCCTGGTTTTCAGGTTTGTTGATTTTGGCAGCCGTGGTAATCGTTGGCGCGATTTTATTGCTGCCATCATCTTCCCAATATAACAAGCAAGCGGCAGGTAGTGGGCAAGCGGAAAATGCGGAAAAATCTATCAGCGCGACATCGATTCCGGAGGAAGATATCCTTCCGCCCACTCGGCAACCGCAGAAGACCGAGGAACAGACTTTACCAAATGAACCAACCGTAGCCATTGATTCAGCACCGCCGGAAATAACCCCTTTCCCGACGGCCATGTCGATTACCTCCGGTACGTTGGCGGGAATCGTAAAAAACGTCTCCGGTTTTCCTCTCAAAGGGGCAACTGTCGAAATTCCGGGAATAAGTTCTACTTCTTCAGAAAGAGATGGGAAATTCAAACTCATCGATGTTCCTGTTCAATCCTTCGATCTGAACATATCACTTCCGGGCTATTATCGTGTCTCAAAACAAGGCATTACTCTTCCCCACTCTCCAATCGAGATTATTTTGGTCGAGCAAGGCGCCTTGGCCGGACGTGTCCAGGATCAGTTTGGCCGACCGGTGGCAATGGCAGAAGTATCGGCAAAGGCCTTGGAAAAGAAATGGATCAAGAGTTATAAAACCAACAGCGCGGGATGGTTTTACGAGTACAATCCACCACAAGATAAAATACATGTGCAAGCACAGATGACCGGATTTGAAAAATCCGGTCAATCAGAAAAAATCGTCGATTTGCAGGTACCGGAACAAATTCTCCTTACTCTGGAACTCGAGACGTACTCTATTTCAGGCAAAGTCATTGAAAAAGACAGCCATGAGGCCGTCTCAGGATTTCACATCACGATAAGCAGAATACAAAACACACCGGACATTCCAAATACATGGCAAGCGGCATCATCTCCAAATGGGGATTACTCAATTCAAGATATGCCACGCGGCCATTATGCAGTGGCCGGAATTGCCTCACAAAACGCAGAATCAAGTTGGGTAATTCCGCAAGATCAAGCGAGGCGCACGATCACAGTCGCTGGGCATGATGTTGAAAATGTGGATATTGAAGTTATCCGCGGAATCGTAGTCAGTGGACAAGTCAAAACCAAAGACGGGCAACCTGTGGAAGGAGCTCAAATCGGTGAAACATTGCCCGGAATAGAATCGGTGCAAAGCGATGCATCGGGATATTATCGCACAATAGCAGAACCCGAGGTTCAAATTGCCGCAGAGCATCCAACACTGGGCGCAGGATACAGCAATCCTGTACCTCGGCAATATCAAGGAGAAATAACCGGGCTGGATATTATACTTCAAGGTCCCGGAAGCGTTTTCGGTAAAGTGACCGATCCCCTGGGCAATCCAATCGAGAATGCAGCGGCCTACCTGGAAGACAGAGCACGAGGCCATAAGTGGGAAACGGTAACGAATGAGGAAGGCATTTATTCTTTTGATGTTGTCCCTGTTCTAGCACAAGATTTATCACAACATGAGGGAACACATACGCTGCAAATTTCCAAAGAGGGATACTCCATGGTTCAGCGGGAAATCATGGTCTATTCGGAGGAGGTCAATACGATTGACGTGACATTGCAGCCAGGGGGCACAATCAGGGGCCAAGTAACAGATTCATCACAGAAACCGGTTGAAGGAGTCCGTGTCACAACGTATTCACCGGTGGGACAAGCCGTCACCGCCACAACAGATATCAACGGTGTTTATACTTTGGAGTCACTTCCTGAAGGTGTTTACGACATCCTTTTCTATTACAAATCCAGTCCTCCTCTTACGGCGGCCTTGTACCGGATTGAGGCAGGTGAAGGCCAGGCTCATGCAACACTATCAGCAGGCCGGGCTGTCGTGAGCGGAGTCATACGTAACCGCCAAAACGGAGCGCCTGTTACCAATTGCACATTAAGTATCCAAGGGAAACCATTGGGACAAACGGAAAGCCGCTTTGTAATCACAAAAGAAATGCGATCCGATGATGGGAGGTACTTGGTTGAGCTAAGCGAGTCTGCCAGGTACCGTTTTTTGTGTGTGGCACCCAATTATCGTCCGGCGAGTTTGGTATTGACTGTAGCAACACAGGAGCAGACTCCGTATGTTCACGACTTCGAACTTGAACCACAAGACAAATTCGGAGCCATCACAGGAATTCTGCGATTGGAGCCGGGTATATCATTGGCCCGCGTCGAAGTTGTTGGAGTACAATCTGTACCCGTTTACGGTGAGATGTTTCTGGTAGACAAGATACCTGCCGGTCAACATGATTTAATGTTTTATTTGAGAGATGAAGAACGCTTGTTCGATCACCCTGCCGGAATATTGACCTCTATAGAAATCAAAGACAATGAGACAACAGACTTGGGAGAATTAAGCATCAACTCATTGGATTCATGGTATCGGCCTGCATCTCAATAACCTCTCTGTCACTACATTTCAGAATTAACAATTGCATTACGAGTATTGCCGATACGCCTTTATGCTTAGAAAAGAATATTTTCAGTTCATACAAACCAGACTGTCTGCTCACCCCGTACATAGCCCGGGGGAAACAAGGATATCCCCCAGGCCATGCACATTCCCCTCAACATTTCAGCGATAAAGTTGCCACGCTTCGACTGTCGACATTTCAGATTGTCTCAACAGACTGCGGTTACCCGGCCCGCCATAGGCGCCCATGTCGTTGTGCACCGCTCCCAAACCCGGTGGGAAAAAACCATCGTTGAAATCGGGGCTAGGATTGCCTGCGTCGATGCAAGGAGAATTGTCTTGCAAGCGATAATCTCCGTTTGTGGGATCTACGAATAATGGATCGGCTTCGATGTTACCCATTCCCGTCCAGCCGCCTTCGATGCAGCTGTAGGTTACTTCTGCTCGGCCCGTAATTTCGCGCCTCGAATGCCCGGGATTCCAGAGAATGCAGTTACTCAAAGACGCTTGCGATGCATCCGGAAATGAACAACCGTATCCCTGATTCCCCGCGATGGTGCAGTTCACCAGGGTAGATTCGCTTGGCAGGTCACAGGCCACCTCGCAGGCGTTCCCGGCAATAACACAATTGGTCAGCGCAGATGATGCACCCCACGCGCTTACCACGGCAGAAATACGCGCAGAATTTCCGGTGATGATACAGCCGCTCAATACGCATGATTCAGTGAATCCGAGAACGGAAGTGTCGTCCGAGGAGTTTCCACTGATCGTGCAATCGAGCATTATGAAATTTTCCCCGCACACTGCACCCCGATAGCCGCCTGTGTTGCCGCTAATCGTACAGTCTTTAATCACCGATGGTGCCGGGGGATCGAACCCTCCAGTCCAGAGCCCTCCCGCGCCGCCACCGTTGTTACTGATCGTGCAGTTTTTGATCCAGCCGCTTTGCAGGTAACAACCGCCTGTTTCCCCCATCTCCGACACGATGTTTCCATCGATCGTGCATCCATCAAGAGTCGATATGCCGTAGCAGGTCACACCTCCAGCCGCGTTAAAAAAGCAACCTCCGGCTTCTTGAGTGTTTTCGCAAACAGAGCAATCGGTCATGGTGATATTTCTGCCAAACACACCACCACCACAATAGCCATAGTTGTGAGAGATTGTGCAGTCGACAAGCACCAATGAAGCAGGTGAATCATAACTTGAAACTGATAATACCCCACCGCCCAAAGCAGCAGCATTTCCGCTGATGGTGCAATTTTCAAAAATGGCAGAAGACACATGTGAGCAAATAACTCCGCCGCCTTCACCCCCTTGCCAATTCCGGTTTATGACCGTGTTATTTGTGATGATGGAATTGGTGAATCTCACGGACGACTCTTCCGAGCAGTATATTCCACCGCCATTCCGTGCTGTATTTTCGGTAATTGTACAGTTGTCGAGCGAGCAAGAGACTTCCGCCGGGCAATACACGCCGCCTCCATCGGCTCGGCGGGAATCGCCACCCGTTACGGTAAAGCCATCCAATGTCGTGTGATCTGCAACCGTCACAACCGTAGCATAGAGACCGGTTGCATCAATGATTGTCTCGTTGGCGGCCCAATTGCGCGCTTCACGGGTCTCTTCCCCACCGAGAAAACCTCCATAGAGCGAAACGTGCGGCTTCAGCTCGACCGATTCCGGATAGCGTCCGGAAGCCACCCAGACCTCGTCGCCAGTCGTTGATTGAATCACCCCTGAAGAAATGGTGGTACATGCATTCTCCCAACTGGTCCCGCTGGCATCACCGGTTGCATCTTGAGAAACATAGACCACTTCGCCGAGGGCAACATTTGACTCACTAGCGGCGAGAATACCGATAATCGCCACCACCATTAGGAGTTCAATCTGACTGAAACCGTTTTTGTTAATCATGTTCACCTCCAAGCCTTAACATATATACTAGTTCTTTTCCCCACGGCCCGGGGGAAACAGGGACATCCCCCGGACCATGCACACTCCATCGAAATTTCAGCGATTGCATTTTCAATCTTTAGAGGAGGAGATATTGTTTATCTGCATCGCTAAAAATTCCGGATCAAGTTTTAATACACAGTGTCTACAAATGGATCAAAACCTGTCAGTCTCTAAGATCGCAGAGGCATATACCCTCCGAGAGAGCGTATTCCCCAACGTTGTCAAAAACATTTTGAGGAGAGTCTGGATTCTCGCCATTGGGAAAATCCCTATTTTTTTGAGAAAAATCACCTAGATAAACCATTTAGTCGCATCCGGAATCCAATTTCAAATCCGCACGAATTCCAAGAGCAGCAAAAACCTAAGGGATTTTCCTTTCATGAATAAGGAATATCCCTAACCATTGAGTGTTCTGATTTTCGGTATTCTTTCCCATTAGATAGCACCTCTCATGTGCAAGATTCGAGCGCCGCGCGGACTAAATCATGCATCTTGGCACATGGCACGGTTAGGAGGATAGTTTATGGGTGAAGAATGGCGGTGAGAATTTAATGCTAGGTAGATTCAACCTTTGCTTCTGTATTGCCACGGTGATTGGCTGGCCACAACCAGTCGCAGCCCAGGAAAATTTGACGTGGCGTTTTTGGAAAGGTCCGAATCAATTCCCGGGCTATCACGCAAGATTCGTATCACCAAATCCCAACGGGAGGATTTGGTTTACGACTACCAAAGACGCCTATGGAAACTCCTGGTTCGACGGCTATCAGATAGGCATGTTGCCGCAAGATCATTTCGCGCCAATCCTAAAAGAAGACCAAGACGGCCAACCATGGGGCCTATTTTACGACATCCCCATGGACGGCAGTGTATTGGAGGGCCGTGTGCGGGGAGTCCTTCATTACACGCACCATGGAGATTTAGCCAAAGGCCGGTGGATTGAGTATCCGATTCAAGAATTAGAGTCAGCCGCGCCGTTGACGGCGCTGCAACCCTGGGATTTCCCCTTCCTGCCCCAGAGCCCCAATCAAATCTGGATTCTGCTCCAAGACAGCCTGCTGGAATTTGATGCTGAAAAAAATCAAACCAAGCGAATTAAGAACGTCGCAAACACCGCATTGGGATTTTTTATCCACATGGCGCAGGCGCGCGACGGTAATGTTTGGCTAACCGGCCAACGTGGGATTGCCAAATTGCAGACTACCGGGCTTCAGTTTCAAGAACGAAATTGGGAAATGCAAGAAGATTGGCAGGAATACATCCCGGCATCTAATCTTGAACTAAGCAATTTCATCTATCCCTATGAAGATGAAAGCGGAGACGTTTTTTGCACAGCGTTCTCTGATTTGCATAAGAAGCGCGTGCTTGTGCGCTTGCATGAGGGAAAATGGGAGGTTGCCTATCAAGACCACGACGCGGATATCATTAAAGGCTGGCGGGGGGCGGATCATCAGATTTGGTTTCTTTCCAGCCAAGTGATCTCGGATTCGCGTAATCTTTTTAGTGGATTCGGAGTCCCCGCTCCTGAACTGAATACTTTGGATCACGAAGAAAAGTACACCATTCCCTGGAAAGGCGACCGGGCCGGGCGAAACCGTGAGGCCTCTGTCGAAACCGATGGAACGTTCTGGTTTGGCGGAATGGGTCTTATTCGTTGCGCGCCTTCGATCTGGCAGACACCATTGCCCGTTGATTTATCCAGCGGTCCCATTCGAGGAATCTTTGAGGACCGCAAAGGACGTTTGTGGTTCTCCGGCCCCAAAGTGCTTTATTTGTATGAAGGTGAAAAATGGCGAGCGTTTCAGCTTTCCCCAAGCCGTCAAATTACATCCGGTATTCAGACTCTATCCGACATGGCAGATGGGAGGCTCGTCATTGCCACAAGAAAAGGTCCGTTATTGCTCGTATCCCTGGATCATAATGAAGCAACGTTTAAAGAAGTTGAGCATCCCAAGGGGAGAATATGTTGGAATGTTTCCCCACGGCAAGATGGTTCGGTCTGGCTGCTTACCATCGACAATCCGAACAATCTTAATTGCTTTCTTGAAGTTTTTGATGGTAAAGATTTCGACACGCTCTTAGGGCAAGATCAAGATTTATGTTTAGGCCAGCCGCACCGCATTTTGGAGTTGGATTCGGGAGACTTGTGGCTCGCGGGCAGAAACGGAATCGGTTGCTTTCGGAATGGAAACTACCGGTTTTATGAAATGCCCAGGAACCGGATTCAACAGGGCGCATATTGCCTGACCGAAACCGGTAAAGGCCGGCTCTGGGTGGGGGGACCACAAGGAATTCATGAATTTAACGGCGACGAATGGAAGTTGATTAAGACTGACTTGGCGAGTGTTCATCATATTCTCAAGCGGCGAGATGGGAGTATTTGGGCTGCATCGCAAACCGGGATTCATCGGCTTCTAGGCGATACGTGGTTGACCAATAGCGAGGAAGACGGACTTCCGGCAGAACATTCCTATATGGTCTTTGAGGACAAACATAACGGGCTGTGGGCCAGCACAGCTGCCGGAATTTCGCTTTATGACGAAAATGCAGACAGCAATCCGCCTCGTTCCTATATCCGAGCGGAGGAAAATGTTGCAGCTACAGGCGAGAGCGGCGAGATTCGGATTGTCTATGACGGCGTCGATAAGTGGAATTTTACAGAACCCGGACGCCTGCTCTATTCCACCCGACTCGATTCCGGTCCTTGGAGTCCTTTTTCACAACAAACGCTTGCATCCTTTGCCCGCCTACGGTCAGGGAGGCATCAATTCCAAGTCCGCGCCATGGACCGTAATGGCAATATTGAGACGAAACCAGCCGTGTTTGGTTTCATAGTCGCACGCCCCTGGCACCGTCAGCCGGTTTTTCTTGCCTTTGTGGTTATCGGTACGGCAATAATCCTCGTCCTTATTGCACTTCACATTTACCGTCACATTCACCTTGAACTTACGGTCAAAAAGAGGACGAAAGATCTTAGGCAGGCTCACCAAGAGTTGCTCACCTATCAGGAGCAACTCCGGTCTTTGGCTTCGGCTATATCACTTATCGAAGAACGTGACCGGCGTCATATTGCCGCCGACTTACATGACCGTATCGGCCACGGTCTCGCTGTCTGCCAAATGCAAATTGAAATGCTACAACGCAACAATGGAGACGGCAAAACCGGAGAAATGTTGGAACAAACCCGGAATTTGATCCAACAGACAATTGAAGATGCACGAACGCTAACATTCGAAATCAGTCCGCCGGTACTCTACGAATTGGGATTGGAAGCCGCGCTTGAATGGCTCGTTGATGAAGTCCAAAAGCGTCATAATCTCAAAGTGGAACTGATAGACGATGGGCAGTCCAAAGATATTGGAACAGATGCAAGGGGTATTGTTTTTCGCTCGATCCGCGAATTACTCCACAATATCGTAAAACACGCCAAGGCCCATGCCGCTAAAATCCGTATTCAAAGAGTGGGTGAGGTCGTACGGATTGAGATCGAAGATAACGGTATCGGCTTCAATATGGAAGAACTCAATTCAGAGTCAAGAAACAACCGCAGTTTTGGACTTTTTAGCATACGGGAACGAATCCAATTTCTCGGGGGAGTTTTTGAGTGCAGTTCAAGTCCTCATAAAGGCACCCGTTGTGCGCTGATTATGCCGTTGAAAGAAAAATAGGAAACAAGCCATGGCTATGCAAATCTTATTGGCTGATGACCATAGACTGCTTCGAGAGGGCATCCAGCGCATTTTGGAGGATGAAGATGACATGCACATCGCCATGGAAGCCGAGAATGGACGAGATGCCGTTCGTCTGGCGCTTGAACATCAAATCGACATTGTGCTTATGGACATCAGTATGCCGGAATTAAACGGCATTGAGGCTTCTTTGCAGATTTTGCGCGACAAACCGGACATAAAAATACTAATTCTCTCGATGCATTCCGACCGGCGTTTTGTCGACCGTGCACTTAAGGCGGGTGTTTGCGGATATCTATTAAAAAATAGTGCGGTCGCAGAGGTCGTAGATGCTATTCATAGGGTCGTGGAGGGGAAAATTTACCTAAGTCCGGGAATCACCGATATCGTTGTGGAAAACTATGTTCGCCGCCCCGCTCCAAAAGAAACTTCTGTTGCCACTCAACTAACATTGCGCGAGCGCGAGGTTCTTCAATTGCTCGCGGAAGGAAATACAACCAAAGAAATCGCTTCCCGGCTTCATGTAAGCGATAAGACGGTTGAAGTGCACCGGCAACACATCATGGACAAACTCAACCTGCATAGCATTGCTCAACTCACAAAATACGCAATTCGCGAAGGATTAACGACGTTGGAGTATTAGCGGACACTTTTTTATCTATTCGTATTCAATAGGGAGTTTTTCCCCTTAATATACGCAAATTCCCTAATTGTTTTCTGCTCCAAAAGCATGCACGTTTCATGTTACTAGAGGAAACGGACATAAAGGAGAGACTGCAATGAAAATCCGACAAAATCCAATAGCCTTATTCACATGCCTTGTTCTTTGTTTTGTTATTAACGCACAAGCGGAACCTATCGGTATTTTTGAAGGGCAAATGGATAGGGGGAATCCCCAACCGTCTGGAGAGGCCAGCTATAATAGCGAGACGGAGAAATACACAATTACGACCGGCGGCCAGCCCGCACCAGCCGAAGATAATCATTGTGCTTATTTGCAATTGAACGGCGACTTTCAGATCGAGGCCACGCTCAGTGCGGAAGACCTGGGCGGCAGCCATAGCAATTGCACGGCTTTCATCGGTGTATTCGATAGTCTGGATGAAGGCACCAGCTATTACGAGGGTTGGGTGCGATCCGACACCAACGCCTTTGCTCTATGGAAGGCGGTTGCTGAAGGAGCCTACGATTACACTCCAGAGGGCGTGCCTTTTTCTCAACACGAGGGGCGCATCGGAATAATTCGAGAGGGTAATTTATTTTGCATGTACTATGTCGACGCAGCCACCGGCGACCACATCATTTATAACCAACATGAGATCGAAGCCAGCGATCCGGTGTATGCAGTAATCGGCGCATGGTCAGGAGCGTACGGTGGTGTTACACGGGCTACTTTCAGCGATGTGGAACTGACGACCTCAAAACTTGGCATATTCGATGGCCATATGGACTTTCGCAATCCAGAACCGGCGGGCAGTGCCAGCTATAATGAAGAAACGGGAGAATATGTTATTACAGGAGGCGGCCAACCCGGTATGGCAGAGGATTCTCATATGGCCTATTTGGCATTGAGCGGCGATTTCGAAATCGAGGCCACACTCAGCGGGGAAGATTTGGGCGGTAGCGCCGCCGAAGCCTCCGCTTATATTGGCGTATTTGAAAGCCTGGATCCGGAAACCAGCTACTATTTAGCATGGGTAAAAACGTACGGAAATGCTATCGCAATCTGGCAGACAACCTATGGCGGGGCAATCGACTGGAAATCAACTCTGCCTTTCTCCTTACACAATGGCCGTGTTGGGATTACCCGGCAGGGGAATTATTTCAGCATGTATTACATCGATCCACCCACGGGGGACCGCATCATCTATGATGAGCGTGAAATGGAGACCTCTGATCCGGTGTATGCAGTAATTGGTGTATGGACAGGGGAAAATGGCGGAGTTGCACGGGCTACTTTTAACGATGTGGAACTAAGAACATCAGGAGTCGGCATTTTCGATGGTCATGCTGATTGGGGCGAGCCTGTACCGCCGGGCGATGCCAGTTACAACAGCGAGACAGATGAGTACACGGTCACGGCTGGCGGCTTAGAAGGCGGGATAGGAGGCGGCCACGTTATTTATTCTGTAGTGAACGGCGATTTTCAAATCGAGGGCACGATCCGTTCGGAAGACCTAGGCGGAAGCCTGGGCAATCCTTCGGCATACCTTGGCGTCTTCGATAGCCTGGACATAGAGACAAGCTACTATACGGGATGGGTGCATACCACCAGCCGCGCAGCCCTTGCTCTTTGGCGGACGACTACGGGAGGGGATACTGCTTGGTCAGCAAATGTGCCTTTTTCTCTGCACGAGGGCCGTGTTGGATTACTTCGAGAAGGCAATGTTTTCAGCATGTATTATGTCGATCCATCAACCGGCGACCTGATAATCCATGATCAGCGCGAAATAGAGATCAGCGATCCGATATATGTCGTTCTGGGAGCATGGTCAGGTGCCGAAGGAGGAGTTACGGTTGGCTATTTCACCGACGTGGAGCTGACAGGCGAGCATGGTGAAATTCCCACTCCCGGCCCGACCCGCACCCCGACACCCACGCCTACATTGCCGAGCGGCCCGCCCATCGAACAACTCCCCATTCAAGCCGGACCGGAAGCTGTGGGAATTGCACCACTCACCGGTGATGTAAATCTTTGGGCTTGGAACGGAGGCGGGAGTCGATATTGGCGTCCGGAGGCGGATACGCTCAGCAATGGCAACGCTATCGTATTGGGTGGCATGCGCACGGAGCCAGGCTTTGGATTAACGCCGGAATCAGAGAGAGATATGCGCGATATGATTGCCATTTTCTCCCCCACCGGCGAGCTGCTTGTACCTGACCGCCCGGCTTTCTTTACCGATGCGGGCGCCCCATGGAGATACACAATTTGTTCGCACCGTAACGACGACAAGTTTTACGGAATGTGTGCTGATACAGTCGGGGGACGTTCCGGGCCACGCTATGTGGTCCATACCATCGCCAATCCGGATGATTTTCCGGAAGCGTTCCCCGGCTATCCACCTGAAAATTCTAACCAATACCACACCGTGATTCAGGTCATCAGCAACGACGGTGTACCTGAAACCAACCTGATCAATCCGTGGGGAGATTATGTCAGCGAACCGGGGTTGATCCGCGGCGGAATGGTCCGCTTTCTATCCAACGGGAATATCGTCGTCAATTTTGAGGACCGGACAGATGACGGTCCGGCCAAGGAGGCTTTTTACGGCCGCACCGGTAATCTGCGTGTCGTCGGCGCCGTGATTTTGGGGCCGGATGGAAGCATCGTTAAACCGCCTTTTGCCATTTCCAATCCCAGCGATATGTATGCATCCGACAATCGTTTTGGTTTAACCTCCGGTGACGGCTGGTTTGCAATTCGTTACGACGATGGAATTGATGGGCCTACGATTGTGGCTTTCGATAACGACGGAAACGAGCTCGGCGGAGGGAACGGCCGTGTCTATCCGGCCATCGACATCCCCGAACTGGATGGTAACGGTGGGCGTGACCGCGGGGACCCGAACGGTCTGGAAGCGATAGGCGACTTGCTTTTTATCACCCATCGCGGCGGAGATTTGGGAGGGTATTTGACCAAGTTTCGTGTAAGTGAAAATGGTGTAAGCGTTGAAAAGACAGTCCGCTTTCCCGATCATCCGGAAAGTACGTTCGAACATAATGCCGATTTGGGCGTCGATTCTTTAGGCAATTTAATTGTCCTGTGGCAAGATCAAAGTTGGGAACGGCGTTTTCAACCGGGGCGCTGGGAAGCGCTGGCGCGGATGTTCGATGTTAACCTCGAACCTCTGACACCGTCATTCTGTATGTTTGAAGTGGGCAACAACACCAATATCGACGACATTGATCCGGCCATCGGGGCGGGACGTACCAAGCAATGCCGGATCGCCATGAATGACGACGTCATCATTGCCATCGCCGAAACCAATGAAGCGCCGTATGGAGATCTAGATTCGGTCACATGGAGCGGCAGCGAGGAATGGTATACATACACCTTCATCGCCCGCATGCTTGAAAATCCCTTCGGCCCGGCCGCCGTCCGGGATTGGGAGATTCATTAGGCTCAACAGGCCACAACAACGGCCACAGTGTTACAGACGCAGGGCGGCATGGACTTGACTCGTGGGCAGAAAGCCAGAGCCGCCCTCGTCTCCCGCCATACAAAACAGAAGATCAATTGAAATGTGATATTTAACGCTAAAATGCCTGTTGCCGGTCAGGATCGCCGCTTACGATTTCCGATAGATCATTGGGATCCCAAATTGTAGCGCCGATATAACGCTCCGGGCCTGTTTCTTCATCACTGATATAATACGTGGTCACCATCTTGCCATCGGGCCGTTGGATGCTTCGTACATACCCAACATCGCGGTCGGTTCCATCTTCCCGCAAAACAATTTGAGGTCCCCAGGTTTGGCCATGATCCGAACTCAGGCGTGCGCGAATACTGAAGGGATACGCACGGAATCCATATGTTAAACAGAGACGCCCATCTTTAAGCTTATTCAACATAGGCGGGTTGCCTTCACCAAGGTAATCGACGGGATTCTTTTCTTGAATCCAGGTCTTGCAGCCATCCAGACTGCGCCATGCTGAAATCCAACGGAAAGTACCTTCACGCCGCCGCAAGGTTGTTAAAAACTCAGTATCGGAAATACGAACGGTGGACGGCATGATCGCAAATCCCGCAGGTTCCGGGCCGATCCAAGATACAAATTCCCAAGTGACACCACCATCGGTTGTACGCGCGCAGAGCGGACGGCCTTCACGCCCATTCTCTTTGCCAACCGTAATAAAGATAAAGGCATCGTGCTTTCCATTTACGATGTAATCGGTGCGGGCGGCGGTGCCTTTGGTTCCAAGATTTGGTAAACGGTACGGGCCTTTCCAGGTTTTGCCGCGATCATAGGAATATTCAAAACGGGAAGTGCCGGCATGGATATTTTCCATCCGAAACGTCAGAACAAAATCCGGTTGTGTGAAGTCCATCGGCTCTTTCAAATCTTTAATCGGCGGAAGAGCCAAGCCGGGAGTCTCCGTTCCATGCAAGAATTCGCCGCGTGGAATAAGAAATCCTTTTTCGGCGGGGTACTCATGCGTCCAAGTCTTGCCACCATCCAAACTTCGAGCCAGCCAAAACTCCTCCGGCCTATCACGGTCGATATGATGGCGGGTTGCGCCGAGGTCTTTATAGTAGCCCCGGCTGTATCCGACCAAGATTTCGTCGCCCCAATTCCACATGCCGTGATTCGCGGGCCAACCGCCAAAGCGGCCCTGCTCGAAATAAACCTTAACGTGTTCCGCATTATTGGCAATCAACATCGGTTCTCCTGGAAGACCGGCCAGCATCGTCAATGCAATCAATGTTTCGCACATCATCTTAAATTCCTTGTTCCTGATTCCTCATAGATTGTGTACACTCATTAAATGATATGGCAAAAGAACGCGGATGTTAAGATCGAGCCGCTTTCGCATATTTTACTTTTTTTGGATGCACTTGTTGAAATGAATCCTCTATTCCCAAAATACTGCGAGTTTTAACCCATGCTACGCTCCATTTCGATTCAACTCATTTTGATTACGGCAATCGCTTGTTATGCTGTTAGTGATGAAGCAGCGCCCCGCATCGTATTCAATGACGATGCACAGATGCTGGTTGAAGCACCTATGGAAGGAACCTTGAAATTTGTCCGTAACTGGATGGACAAAGAAGACAAGGCCGTTACCTTCACAACGTACGTATTCCTTGCGGCCACACCGGATATATGCACTTTCGATTCCAAGCACGGTGAAACATATGGAGATCGCTTCGGAGAAGATTTCCAAGAAGGGTGGGTTCCCGGCATACGTGGCCTGAGGGCCGAAGGCACCGACATACTTGATGTTGTATGCGAACATATGCACGCCAAAGGGAAGGAAATCCTTGCGGCGATCCGTATGAATGATACTCATCACAGAAGCCTCGATCCGAAAGAGCCTTTTTGTTCTCAATTCGCTATTGAACATCCACAATATGTTATTCAGCAACCTGATGGCCGAACAAACGAAACAGCTTTGGACTATTCACATGCCGAAGTCCGGGAACATCGCATGGCCATCATGCGCGAGATTGCCGAAAAATACGAAGTCGATGGGCTGGAACTTAATTTTGTACGCTGGGCCAAACACTTCCCCCGGGACAAGGGCCGTGAAAAAGCGGGGATCATGACCGAATATGTGGGACAAATCCACGAGATGCTCGATTCCGCCGCAAAAAAGAAGGGCAGGAAGCCTCTCACATTGGGCATTCGAGTCCCGGAATCAATTGAGGCTTGTTGGCTGGCCGGTATCGATATCGAGACATGGATCAAGAATGGCTGGATCGACTATGTCGTCATATCGACATGGAATAATACTGACCCGCAACTCGCCGTCGATGGTTTCACTCAATTCACCAAACCTGCCGGTGTCGATACAATTGTCGTTATGGGGAATATGATCGGAACATTTTACACAGGCCCGCCCAGCATTCTCGACCGCCCGATTGCCATGTCAGCCAAGCATAAGCCGAATAGTTATCAGGCTATGTTAATCACAGAATCCGAAGCCCGTGGCGCCGCTGCGAATTATTACGCATGGGGAGCCGACAGTATCTCATTCTGGAATGTAGGTATTCACTTCGGCAACAAACCAACCGATGCACCGGAACAACAAGATCGGATTGCCCGATGGACACAAGCAGTCAAAACCAAAGAAAATGTTTTCGCCGGGCCGCGTACATACCACTATTTGCCGATGGGCAAAGGCATATCCAGCCGCAAACCACCATCCCGGAACTACCCATGGTACGATGAAGGCCGTAGTCCGCTGGGACATGTAAACAGTCCCGTACTAACCTTCGACAATATTCACATTGGCAAAAGGCTCGTATTCCCGTTCCGCATGGCCGATGGCCGAAACGGCGAGAAACTCTCCGGGCGTCTTACATTTTGGATTTATTACCTTTCCGAAGCAGATGATATCGATATTGATATAAATGGTCTGCAAATAGACAGCTCCAATATTCTTCGCTTGCCTGCAGGCCAGCGCCGCGGTGGTTTGCCCGGTCAACGCTTCGAAATATCTTTGGAGAATTGTCCGCCATTTCGCGGTGACAACGAATTGGGGTTGACAATAAAGAAGCCGCCGCTTCCAGGCCAAGAAAAAAGTCCATATACGGAAGAATTGGAAATATACGTCACAAACTGAATTTGTAGTCAATAATGCTTTAATCTAAAAGCAATGCCGGAAATCCATAGGATATTTGAACCTATGGATCGATAGAGCGTGGCCTTTTTCTTTGTTTTTTAAAAAGCAACATCTGCAAATCAAAATCAATTCAAAAGATGGACATTGGACATCACATATTCATAAATCCCGGCAACCTCTTAACCAAACATAACAAACTGATTTTATTAGATTTACACATCCACACCCTCACGTATGCACTCCTAGTAAGCAGAATGGTCAATCAGGAAATTTTCGGTTGAAACACCGGAAAAAGGGGAGCAATATAAAATATGAAATGATTCTGTGCTCCGAAATCCGGAAGCATTTCGGTTAATGCTTACTAGTCCACATGTGGAGGATGGAGATTGTGAAGGAACGTGGATTTACGCTAATCGAATTATTAATTGTCGTAGCGATCATCGGAATTCTAGCGGCCATCGCCGTCCCGAATTTTTTGAACGCACGAATGCGCGCCAATATCGCACGGACAAAAGCCGAAACACGAATGTTGGACGATCAATCGGTAATCCGGCACATGGATACCAATTATTGGCCGATTGATGGGAATGATTGCGACGGCTCTCCGGAATGCTGTTTTCCCGATGGGTGGCAATATATCGGTAAAAGACCGGCAGAACTCGGCATACAAAATCCTTTTAACAGTGAACATTTTGATGGACGTATGTGGGCCGTATTAACCACGCCGATAAACTATATCGGTTCTATACCTTATGATCCATTTGGCGGCGGATTGTTCTATGGCTTTGAAGATTATGGCTGTTCAAACAAGCAAGGCAGTCACTATCTGATCTTTGCCGCAGGACCGGATAAGGATCACGGAGATTGGATCGAAAATCGCCATGCCGTTCCTTACAACGGAAGCAATGGCTTGGCCTCCAGTGGTGATATTTGGCGTTCCCGTAAGTTGCGAGACAGCGGCCCCTATGCCGGCGCCTATAACAGCCAGATATTCGGCGATTATTGGGAATAGGAATCGACTAAGACGTCGACTACCTATTCCGCCGTCCATATCGTCTCCAAAGCCAGATCGCAGTTACTGTGATGATGGCCCAAGGCAGCAAAAACAGAACCAACGAAATTACACGGGCCACAATTGTGGTTACCAAGGAGCATGAATAGAGAAGGATTGCCAACGAGTCCTTTAGCGTGCGGCGTATTGGACTGAACACATCATCCGGCTCGGATTCAACAATCCGCACTTCTTCAGGCTTTTGACGCAACCTAAGTTCAATGGTCGAATATTGAATTTGACGGTCATAAATGCGCCGGCGTCCTTGGAGTTGCTCGATTTCCAGACGTATTTGCCCCATCTTTTGCTCTACACTGAGCAATTCATCCAGTTTTTTCACATCACGATCATAAAGCGATTGGAGGCGTTCTTCTTGATTCTGCAGATTCTTAATGCGTGTTTCAGTATCAAAATAGGTCTCGCTAATATCATTTATCCGTATATCCAGATTTTCAGTCTCTCCCAGCGATTCCAAAGACTTGATACACCCATCTAATGCTTCCGCAGGAATCCAAAGCATGTAATACGCAGAGGGATTCTTCTCCTTCTCCCGGCTTTGAAAGACAGCCACCAACCCACCGACATCCCCAACGATTTTATCGACGGCATTTTGCGCAGACGGTAGTTCTTCAACCTCGACAGCCATCTGCACAGTCCGGATGATCTTACGCCCATCGGCTACGGAGTGGACTTCTTTGCCGGATACACTATCAGCCATCTGCACAGTCCGGATGATCTTACGCCCATCGGCTACGGAGTGGACTTCTTTGCCGGATACACTATCGCCATCTTCATCAATTCGTTCACCATCACCCTCTTCTTTTCCGGCAACAAAATCTGAAAAGTCAACCGCCAATCGCTTACACGCATATTCTCCAACCTGTCGATTGATATCAAATCCAAAATAGCCGTCACCATTTTTGTCCCCAACATCCGTTGCCGTAAACAACACATCCTGCCCTTTATTTCCTCCACCCATACCCATGCCGGCCATGCCCATACCCATACCCATGCCCATGCCGTACATTCCCATCCCTCCGATGCCTCTTCCCATTTGCCCAAGACCGCCTTGGCCGAAGTACAAATCCGCGCTGCTTTCATCAAAGTGCGAGACAATATCTCCTGCCACATTTTCTCCGCGGCGTTTTCCGGTCGCCTCGTGCCGCACTTCATTTCGCGCCATGTCCTGGGATTGATCTTGAACACTCGATACGGACGTGGCCCTCGCTCGTACTTGCGGGGTTATGACATTGGGAACATAAATCACAGCCAAAACCATGAGCACGAAGGCCAATCCGGCCAAACGGTATGAATCCGGCATAGCGAAAAACTTGCCCCAAACAGGTTTGTGTTCCTTTGCTTTCTTTGACCGCACCTTTTGGGGAAGTGATTTAACAAACAAGCCAAGCCGTTGGATCGTTTCTTCATGATTGTTCATTTCGTCATGAGCCTCCTGCAACCGCTCAGAAGTGCGCTGTAGTGAGTCCAATGTTTTCTGCAATTCCGGATGAGCGTTCAGTTCTTTTTCAACCATGGCGCTTTCATCCGGGCCAAGTTGCCCATCGAGGTAGCGGGAAAGATGCGTTTTTATGAACCGGTTTAGACGATTGCGCACGATTAAGTCTCCACATCCTGCAAAAGGCGTTTCAATTTTAACTTGGTCCGGGTCAGGCGCTGATCGACAGCATCGACCGTGACACCAAGCCGTAGAGCGATATCCGCGTATGACAGACCTTCAAAAAACCGAAGCACGATCACTTCTCGATTACGTTGGGTTAGCTTCTTAAGAGCGTTCCAGACTTTCCGGTCGGTTTCTCTTTTGTTGAGACAATCAGAGGGGGTGCCGGAAGGATCCTCAACCTGCTCAAGTATGTCTGTGTCATCCCCAAACACCCGCTGACGAGCCCAGCGCAACCATGTCCATGAACAACGCCGAGCGATTCCCCTAAGCCAGGCAAAAAAGCGATCCTGATCTCGAAGCGAATCGAAGGCCAGATAGGCGCGGGTCAAGGTCTCTTGGGCCAGTTCTTCCGCCTGATGCGGATCGCCGGTTAGGGTCAAGCAATAGTTGTAGAGCGCCGTGAGATGCTCCTGCGCCAACGCTTCAAAATCGCGATGTTCCATAGCAGCCCATTTCAGTCCGCGGCCCCGATCCATCACATTCAAGAGCCCCGGCAAAATTACCTGTATAGTAGAGTAGCCTGAGCAAGGAAAAATCCGACATTTTTTATGGGGAGAGAACAGGAAATTTTTCTGTCTCCATGCATGGAACCGAAGAAGCAAGCACAGGCACACGAGAGAACCTACAGACCAAAGGGAGAGGCAATGATGGCTGTTTATTTGAGAATCGTCTGTGTTGTATCAATACTCACGCAGTTATACGGACCACCTGTCTTGGCCGGGAACATCACGGATGAGCCCAGTGGCTGTGTAACAGCAACCCTTAATAATCTACTGATCTCTATTGACAAAGAGACCGGCAGCATCGTCCGTCTCGACTACGGCACTCCCGGGAGGATTTTGGAGTCAGCCCCGCAAAATGCAAGCATTCTCGATGTGGCTTATCCCATCCGGGAGTTTGAGCCATTACGTCTGGCGTCAAGATATTCATCAGGCGCCAGGATCACAGCGACAAATGAGAAAATAGAAATCTCATGGGAAAAGCTGGGCGCGAGCCGGGCCTTCGATTTGCCGGGGAAGGTATCCGCGAAAGTGCGTATGCAGGCTGCGGATGACGGCCGTACAGTTATTTTAAGCTGCGAGATCGAAAATCAATCTCCTTATCCGGTTCGACAGGTGCTCTTTCCTGACCTGACGGGCATTCTCCCATTTGCAGGTGAGGATGAAACTGAGTTTAGAGGCGCAGGCTTGCGCATGAAACCATTCCAAGAATTGCGCACATCGGATTTGGACCGTTTCTATGCCACTAATGCCAGTTTCAAGGTTCTGGAAACCGGCGACTTGAACGACACAAAAATGATTGTCCGCTGGTTGGACCTGGGCAGTCTGCGCGGTGGCTTCAGCCTGTTTCCGCAACGATGGGGTTGGGATCCTCGAACGCGGGTCATGATGCATCTCTCGGACACCACCGGCCGCTTACGGCTTATGAACGAACATTCGGTCACAATTGAGTCCAACAGCCAATGGAACAGCGGTGAATTTTGGCTCACTCCCCATGAGAATGGTTGGGCCAAAGGAATCGAAATCTACCGCGAATGGGCCAGAAAACAGATGAAACGGGAATACTCTCTCCCGAAACACATACGAGACGGGTTGGGATTTCGCTCAATCTGGATGTGCCAGAACCAGCCGAACGATCCCCAAGACGCAATTTGGAAATTCCTCGATTTACCGGCATTGGCCCGGGAAGCTAAAGAACACGGTCTAAACGAAATCGTGATGTGGATTTGGCACAAATCATTCGTGCTTCCCTTCCCACCTCCCTACGCTCACCTTGGCAGTGAAGAAGACATGGTCAAAGCGATCCAAGAATGCAAATCCATCGGTGTAAATGTCGCGCCTTTTGTAAGTGTACTTCAGACCGAAAAACAGACTGCTGAACGATACGGCCTTCATGTGAAGGAAGGCAGCGGGAATTGGACCTATCACACGGAGCTGATCCCACGTTTCAACCCCCGTTATGCTTCAGGATTCACATGCGCTCAAGCCGATACTACCAATCAGCAATGGCAGGAAGATGTTTATAAGTCCTGCGAACGACTAATCCGGCTCGGTATTCCTTCTTTATGTTGGGATCAGTACTGGAGTGTGCCGGATATTCCGAATTTAAATACATTAACCTCAAAAATCCGTCAACTTGCCAAAGCCCAAGATGCCGAATCCACATTCGGCGGCGAGGAGTTAAGGAATTTCGAAATTAACAGCAATTATCTCGATTACACTTGGAACTGGGGACATCACGAAGACATCCAACCGCTGGTTAGTGTCTTTCAAGCACCGAGAATCAATGTCAATATCAACAATTCTCCATTAGCCGTGAAACAGTGTTTTGCGGATAATCTTTACGTCAATGTCTGGCCGCTCAAACCGGATTCTCCAAATGGTTCGGATTGGATTGCCAACCATGAGGGGCTTAGCGCCGCACTCAAGGCATGCGCAAAACTCCGTGCTCAATTTTTGCCTTATTTTACTGAAGGAACTTTTATAAGCGATTGTATTTTGTCGAAACCAAGCCCCAATACACATATCAGCGCATACATTCACAACGGGCAAATACTCATTATCACCATCAATACCGGAGAAACGGATACGATTTCAATCTCCTGTGATCTTCAGGCATGGCTTCCATCTTCAACCGGCAGGTATGTTCTCAACCCATACAATGCCGATGGACAATTGACAGGCTCCGAAACCATTCGGGATACAATCTGGAAGTTGGATGAATACCCCCTAAAAAGCCAGGATATTGCATTGTTTCAATTGACGCCGGAGCAATAGCAGGAAGATTTTCTATTTCTTTATCCCTGATCTTCTCTTGCTATTTTCTTTTTACATTTTGATATTGTGTGCCTTTAAGGCTACTCTTAGCTTGCTTGAGATATTCTTCACAAAAGACGCTGGAGAGAACAATGAGGATATTTGCCCGGAATAGTGTGACTATAATCAGCCAACTCTTTTTGCTTATCATGTGGACGGCATCCACTCCGCTCGCTGCCGATTCGGACATTTCTCAAACGGATGATCCCGCTCTTAGGCCGGTTACCGTAAATACATCGCCAGGCGCCGAATACGCAAACAGCACAAGAATCTTTCAAGGCATCCCCGGTATTGAACGCGCATCAAACGGCCGCCTATGGGCAACGTGGTACGGTGGTGGACCGGGAGAAGGACCGGAGAATTACGTAATGCTGGTAACCAGCGCGGATGATGGCAAACATTGGACAGATCTTCAATTGGTGCTCGATCCGGCAGGTGAAGTGCGCGCCTACGACCCGGCGATTTGGATCGATCCAACCGGAACCATGTGGCTCTTTTGGGCGCAATCATACGGCTGGTGGGATGGAAGGTCAGGGGTGTGGTGTATCACCACTCAAAACCCCGATTCAGGAAATCCGGATTGGTCTAAACCGAGACGGCTTTGCCATGGGATCATGATGAACAAACCCACGGCCCTTTCAAGCGGAGAATGGCTTTTGCCTGCCGCGGTTTGGGCTTTCCCACCCAGGAAAACCGACGAAGCCCACCAACATCCACTCACAAAAGAAAGTGGCTCCAATGTAATTGTCTCGAAGGACCAAGGCAAAACCTGGACATTCTTGGGACAATCACGAGTTCCCGAACGGTCTTGCGATGAGCATTTAATTGTTGAGAAGAAAAACGGAGAACTTTGGAAGCTGGTACGCACTCAATATGGTATCGGTGAGAGTTTTTCTAAAGATCGTGGGAAAACCTGGAGCGAGGGCAAAGCAGCTACCCATGTAACCCATATTCCCCATGCACGCTTTTTTATACGCCGTCTGAATTCCGGAAATCTGCTCTTTGTTAAACACGATCCGCCGGATGGAAAAACACGTTCTCATTTGAAGGCGTTTATTTCCAAAGATGACGGTATCACATGGGAGGGAGGCTTGATGATTGACGAACGCCGGGGAGTATCCTACCCGGATGGTGTACAAGCCCCTGACGGAACCATTTATCTGATCTACGATTTTGAACGGACCAGAGCAAAACAGATACTTATGTCAACATTTACCGAGGAAGACGTGCTTGCAGGCAAACCCGCATCAAAAGTATGGCGGACACAAGTTGTCATCAATCAAGCGACGGGCGTGCAAACTGAGCCTGCCAAGTAAGTCGAATTCTTAAAATAAAAACGTTGTGCACCACCAGGATACCGGGTGTGTTTTTTCTCTCCGGTATCCAGTTGCATGATCACCCCTGAATCTGTTAGCATATGATAGAATTGGATTATTATATCTATCAAAATTTGAATCCTATCGGTTTGCTTATCAGGCATTGGATACAATGCGGACATGCCGGGAACAAAAGGTTTATTGTGAAAAAGAAGACTTTATTGGGTTTTACACTAATTGAGTTACTTATCGTCGTCGCAATCATCGGAATTTTAGCGGCAATCGCAGTACCTAACTTCATGAACGCACGCATAAGGGCAAAAATATCACGCGTGCAGGCAGATCAACGGAATTTCGGCAATGCCATGGAAATGTATTATCTGGATAACACTGCCTATCCGTGGACAGCCACTCTTCCCCAAGGGAATATGCCGATTGAAAGACGATGGATTCCGCTGACAACTCCGATCGCTTATATCTCATCCCTCCCTTACGATCCCTTTGGTGATCATGGAACACAGAAACTAAGCGATATGACCGGCGATTGCCTATACATGACATACGACAGCTGGGTAGCCAAACCCGGTATGAGTAGTTGGAGTTTTCTCGAAAGAGTGGGCGAGGGCCTGCATATTGACGCGAACCGACTTCGGTATGCTTTTGTTTCTCAAGGACCGGATGGAGTCATATGGGGATGTAAAGGCGGAGAATTGCTTTACGCACCATCCAATGGCTTAATTACTGAAGGTGAAATCGTTCGTGCCGGCCCCGGTGGCATTTCCGCGGGCGGAAACTAAGCCGTTTGCTTCCACCGTCAGTTAAGCATCGATATCTTCATCAAGACATGATGAAGAGCAAGGTGCATTGAATAAGTATTTGCATTCTAATAGAGTTCCCATTGCTCCACAGCGGGTTTTGCCGGATTTTGCAGAACGCGGGCGATATAGGTATAGGTATACCATTGCTCTCCACTTCCGCCGGTTGCGGATGAAGCATCGCCATAGGGAACTTCATTCGTAAGCGCGATCGCGATAATGATATCGTCGTTCATGGTAATGCGCGCCTGTTTGGTCCGTCCGGGGCCAAGTACCGGATCGACACTATCCACATCGGTATTGTTGCCCACCTCGAACATGCAAAATGAAGATGTTATCGGTTCCAAGTTCGAATCGAACATGCGCGCCAACATCTCCCAACGGCCTGTTTGGAAACGTTCCCAGCTTTGATCTTGCCACATCACGATCACATTGCCATCTGAATCGACGCCCAGATCTGCATTATGCTCGAAAGTGCTTAAAGGGTGATCGGTAAAGCGAACGCTTTTAAGCACCGATAATCCATTCGCACCTACCTGGAACTGTGTTAAATACCCCGCTTGGTCTGCGCCGATAAACGATATATAAAGACGGTCTCCGGCAGCCTCCAAACCATTTTCATCGCCGCGTCCACCGCCGATTTGGCCGCCCAATCCCAGTAATTCGGGGATATCCAAGGCCGGATAGATACGTCCCATCCCGCCGCCAAGTTCATTGCCATCATTATCGAAGGCAACCACGGAGGAACCATCCAAAGCATCATAATACCGTACGGCAAACCAACCATCTCCGGATGTAAGACCAAACCGGTTTTCGGAATTACGGCTGGAACTTGGATTCGAGATCGCAAACGGCGCCTTAACAATGCTTCCATCCGGCGCAAGAATCACCGCACCAACAACACGTTTGTTACCATCCCGGTTGTATAACGCATCTTTTGCAGCACCCATCGCGGTACGGTCTTCAAAATTAACCACGATGTTGCCATTGGAAAGAAACCGTACCGTGCCGCCACGAATCAATCCCGGTTCCGTGATGTAGCCACCCCAGGGATTGATAAGATTTGTTTCGGGAACACCATCATTCCTGATCACCTGAATCGCGGTGTGATATTCCCCGAACTGCTCGGGAGGATAATCCGGGAAGGCTTCGGGGAACGCATCCGGATTGGCGATGGTATGCACAACATAGCGAGCCCCATTGCGCCCGCTCACGGTATCCGCGCAAAGGCCGTAAAATTTGTCGCTATTGCGGCTGGTACAGATTGTGTTTTCCCAAGGCTCGCCCGCATTTGTGAAGAACGCCGCCCGTGCAGGATCCAGCAATTCACCGGAAGGAGAAAAGATTGCGATCATATCGCGCGTGATTTCAGAACCAGGTTCTTTACGCATTCCGCCTAGCACGATGGCGTTGCCATTGCTAAGCGTATCGGCCTCGGGCCGCCACCACTCTCGACCGCCGCCATTTTCCGCCCAAAGATTTACATCGCCGGTTAGGGGTGTAATTCCAACGGCCTCGGGCCCGGCGGCAACCGGCAGTTGTTCGATACCCGGCTCGAGTTGCGGAGTTGGGCTAGGTGTATTGGTAGGAATTGGATTTTCTATTCCTTCTAAACACCAAAGACGCGTAAGGCCATCATCATGTGTGGATAACAGCCCTTGCCCATCAGGAGTAAATGAAATCGAATTAGGCCGGCCACCATCATAATATGTTGTATCGACACGGCAGAGAGGCAGAAGACCATGTTCAACATCCAATATAACGATGTCGTAGTAATAATTGACTGCAAGCCAGCGTCCATCAGGAGAATATGAGAAATCCTCAACAATAAATGGGAGTTCCATACTTTCCTGGACTTCTTGGGTTTCAATATCGAGAAGTTCAATCAAATTTTCATTGTATTTACTGATCGCAATGGTCTGGCCGTCTGGCGATAAGGCGAAGGCAAAGACATGTTCAATTGCATAAAGTATTTCGCCTGAGGAAACATCCCACACCCGCAAACCTTCTTGACTGTTGTGTGTCAGAACCCTGGACTCATCCGGTGTAATTGCAGCGCCATCGTTGCGCCCTTCTCCAGTCAAAAAGCGCTGAATAATTTCACCTGTATTTCTATCCCACAACACGGCTTCGGAAAGTTCATCGGAATAAAGACGTCCATATCCGGTTAAGACCTTGGTCCCATCTTGTGAAAAACATAAGGAATAGGAATCACGCGCTATCGAGAATTCCCGGATGTCCTGAAAGGTTGTGAGATCGATCAAACGTACGCACCGTGAAGCGCCCACAAGAGCCTCAGAGCCATCGGGCGAAAAGGCGACATCGATCAAATGCGCATAGTCATCCGCCGCCAGATTGCGTATTAATTCACCCGTCTCCACATCCCAAAGCAGAACTTCATTTGATCTGCCCCCAGTCATAACAGTGTTTCCATCAGGCGACATTGCCACTGAATATGCATCATTATTATGCCCCGGAAATACCTGGACAACTTCATTATTAATGGCATCCCAAAATATAACATGCCCGTCTTTGCAGACTGTTGCGATGATTTGCCCATCCGGTGTATAATCAGCACCGACAATCTCTGAAGATTCGCCCCTCAATTCAGCTTGCACACCACCGTAAGATGCCATCCATAACCGCGCTTCCCCATCCTCATCATACGAAAGAAGTGTACTGCTCAACGGCGAGAGTTTCAGGCCTTTGACTGCGCTTGTGTGCGATTCGTAATTGGAATTAAACTCATCCAAATAAAAATTGTAATCCTGAATCAGACCGTCCTCAAAACCGGCGGTTAACTGATAGCCACGGGAGTGAATCTCCAGAGCCGTTGCCGGTCCGTGTTCGCTTTGCGCTTGCTCCAGAACTTCACCTGTTTCCAATTCGATAACCTGAATCGAACCGTCGGAAGCTCCGAATGCCAACTTTGTATCATCATATGAAAACTCAATCGCCGTTATTTGTGAGGTATCGATTATGAATTCATTAAGCAATTCACCTGTACCTGCATCCCACAGTCTCAAATAACCATCATCCCCACCGGTAACAACCTTCGTTTCATCAGTGGATACATCAACAACATTAACATCAGTCTGCTGTTCACCAAGCGATGCGATTAACGTGCCGGTTCGAATTTCCCAGATTCCGGGCTCCATTCCTTCGACCGCCGTCACAACAATTGTTTGGCTGGCGGAAAAAACAACCGGGACTGTAGATTCGGGATAGGGATTAAAAGAGTTGACCGGCTGCAATGGCGTTGGTTGCGTGTCTTCAGAAATATCAAAAACAGAAAATTGGCCATCCTCCCGCAATACAAGAATCAAATTACCATTCGGTGTCAAAACAGACTTGGAAATTGACCCTTCCTGCAGACTCAAGGAACGAAGCTCATTGCCCACACGCAAATCCCAAAGGCGTGCTTGTGCATCACTATTGGTTGTGAAAGCCATCGTCCCATCAACATTGAATCCCAGCGACCTGACACTTCCACCCCTCGCAGACCTAAGATGCCCGACTCGGCTATTGCTCTCCATATCCCACAAGATGCCATATCCTCCAGTACCGATCAGAACGTGACAGTTATCCGGAGAGACGCTGAGGGTCAAATACCGTTCCCAGTCATCGCTTTGCTTCTTAAGGCTTTGGATCAACTGGCCTGTAGCAAGATTCCATACCCTGACCAATCCATTCGATGAATACGTGATAACCTTGCTGTTGTCCGGAGTCAGCACAAAATCAGAATACGAGTCAGCATTGATCGTGCACAACTCTGCGACTTCCCCTGATTGAAGATCAACAGACACAAATGTATATGCAGTTGGAGCGATTAAAAACATTGTTATGAATTTTGTTTCATCGATAGTTAGCACTGCCTTATTAACGGTATAATCCAGCCAATAGTCGCTTAGGATTGCCCCTGTATTCGTATCGACAATATGTACGGAAATATATACGGGACGGTAATCGCAAGACTGAACGCATCTGTTACCGACAACCAACAGACGTACGCTATCGGAAAAAAATTCCAGGTATTCAATGGCAAGGTCCCATTCATCGATAACTTTAAGGCACACGCCTGTTTCAGCATTCCAAACGCGCACCGTGCCATTACTATGACCTGTGGCAAATTTGGAGCTATCCGGCGTAAAGGCAATTGCTCTTTGTGTATTAGAAACGGATTCAACACGATGCAGAACCTGCCCGGTTTGCGCATCCCAAATAAAGAAAATGCCGGATGAGCTGGTGGAAACCATATAGCGGCCATCGGGCGAGAGCGCCGCACCGCTAAGCACACCATTGCCGTACGTTCCACAGGGCGGCCCCATGAGTGCGGCATCCAGCTCCACTTGCGCTACGCTCGGCAAGCCATGTAGCAAGAAGGCCAATGAGAAAATAGGAAACAGCAGATATTGTTTCCGAAATTTCTTGCCGTTCATTCCATTGAACATATTATTAGGATACTGAGCCCTATTTTCCGGTCGGAAATTTGAAGAATTATGGGTAGGCATCATCATCCCCCCTGCCAATAACAGATTGGCGTACACAAGTTTTCGCCACTGAGAATTATATCGTACGGCTACTTCAGCGTCATATTTAGTAAAAAAAGGCGCCACAGCCCGCTTTGCCGGGCAATTTACATTTTGGGAAAATCAAGATAAACCTTCCAACATGAAATCGATAGGCATTTCTCACCTATCTAAAATTGAGGATTAGTCGGCCCCCAAATAACCAACATCTCCATATCGCATTGCACATTGGGCATAGGCCGATTTCATGGGGCTTTTCCAATGGAAGGCTATTGCGCTTATTCAGGACACAATCACGGAAATTGTTTCAAACGAATATCCTTGAACTGGACTTGCATAGGCGGACCGGATCGAAGTTGCAGGGCAAGAATTCCCGTTAAATCATAATGTCCAATCTCGTTATCGATCACTTCTGCGGTTTTCACACCATTCACGATCAGGATCATATGTTTACCACGAGCAATGATGTGATAATCGTTCCATTCTCCGGCAGGTTTTAATTGAATAGGGTCTCCAAGGCGGGAGGATGTACGCTTACCGTCCTCATCAATAATCGTTTTCTGGCCATTAACTGCCAACAGCGTGTCGCGTCCGGTGTATTCGTCACACAGCGCGCCACACCACTCACCTCCCGGAAGAATATCCGCCTGATATCCAATCCCACTCCCATCGGGTGAAATCTTACTACGAAACTGAATCCCGGAATTGCCTTTATTGTCAGTTAGGCGAAATTTTAGTTTCAGTTCAAAATCAGCGACATCCCCGCCCTGCCAAACCAAAAACTGGTTAGATGCACACGGATTATCTTCAGTGGACTGCGCAGTAATTGCACCATCAGTCACCGACCAGTAACTCATATTAGGAGCCTGCCAACCATCAAGCGATTTCCCATCAAAAATGATTTTAAAGTCGTCCCCGGTATGTTGACATGCAAATAGAAATGGCAAAACAAAAAACAGCGTATAGAGAATATTGGCCTTCATCTCACTCACCTTTAAAATCGGACTGTTGCGATTTAGTAAACTCAACAACAGGTTGCTTACATTTCTATGAATAGCTGTCTCGACCCATTTGAGGTTTTATCCAGACCTTGGTACCCAATCAAAAGCAAAGAAATTAGAAAATCCGGCACCGTAAATTAGCATATCATTACTATTTTTGCCACCAGTGTACTCTCCGCAATAAGAAACCAGCGGCGCAGCAATTCCCAAAAATTTGGCGCACAATAAGTTAATAGAGTTCGAATTCTTATTCTGAATTTCCACTTGTCACATCGCCAGCCCCAATTATCGGCGGTGTTCATTTTGACCGGCTGCCTATTCTGATTTATGCCTTGGACTTCTCATCACTTGCACCGAGTTGTTAACTAATTCGGCCGAGAAACATGTCAACCCACAATTCCAGACATTGAATATAATCAAGATTTCACTCCCCTACTCTGCTAGTATCTTCACCATATTGCGTTGCGTATTGGGCATAGGCCGATTTCATGGGCCATTTCTGGTGAAATGTCTTAATGCTCAATTACATAACTGATGATAATCCAAGGCAATGAGGGGCAAATTTTGGAAATTCAAAAGAACTACACTCAAAAGTCGTCACTGTTGCTTACGATCCTGCTTTTCGCCGGATGCTCAACCGTGCTTCAGATTGGGCCACCGGCTCCTGCAAAGATCGATATTATAGCCGGGGACAACTCAATTCAGACCATCTATCCGCTTCCTGACCTCACCTCCCTTCAACCGCATGGGATGCTGGGAGCATTGACACGCCCGCACAATTTCGATGCCTACCGGGAATCTTCTTGGGACCGAACGGGCGATAATCTGGACGCTTTAAGTGTGGCACCGGGAGAAACCGTCAAACTCTGCGAATTGGAGGGCCCCGGAGTCGTTAATCATATCTGGATCACCGCATCCGGTGAGGATTTTTATGCGCGCAAGATCATTCTTCGCGCGTACTGGGATGGCGCAAAAGAACCGAGTATCGAAGCCCCTCTGGGGGATTTCTTCGCTGTAGGCCATGGCGCGGACCGGGATGTCAACAGCCTTCCGGTTTACGTAATTGGCAATGGCAAGTCGCGAAACTGCTTTTGGCCCATGCCGTTTTTTAAATGCGCACGTTTTGAAATCGAAAGCCAATGTGTCGAAACCATACGCGCATTTTATTTCCACATCGACTACAAACGCGTTCCGAATCTACCCAAAGACTCACTCTATTTTCACGCCCGTTACCGTCAGGAATGGCCCTGCCCTCCTATCGACCTGCATCAGAAGAATGTCGATGGACAAGGGAATTATCTTTTATTGGATACCCAGGGACGAGGCAATTATGCGGGTTGCACCCTATCAATCGTCAACAACAAGCCCGGCTGGTGGGGTGAAGGAGATGATTTCATTTGGGTGGACGGTGAGACGGAGCCGCGTTTTCGTGGGACCGGAAGTGAAGAGTACTTTGGGGATGCCTGGGGTTTACACGAAGGCGGCGGATTGTTCTGCGGTTGTACTCTCTGCGATGGATATGAAACCGGCGGCCGCTCAACGGCGTATCGGTTTCACATTCCCGACCTGATCCCATTTCAAGAATCGATTCGCGTGTCCATCGAACACGGCCATGCCAATGATCGAAGCGACAATTTCTCCAGCGTCGCCTATTGGTACCAGGACAGTCCCTTCAAGAACAAAAACGGTGTATTTGCCATCCCCCCGGTTACAGAACGGCTTTCCGGCGAGGCACTTGCCCTGCATGAAACCGCCGTTGCCACATTACGCGTACTTAAACTGCTAAGTGAAGGAAAAACCATCCGCGCAGTAACAGAACGAAATGCTGTGCTGCATAAATACCCCGGCGCAGCCAATGCAGGTTTTCTGATGTATCTGGAGGCCGTCAATTTCGAATCCTCGGGGCAAAATGAAGCTGCTCTGAAACGCTTTAAGGAGATTGCCGAGCGTTGGCCTGATTCATCGACCGGGCAGCTCGCTCAAGCCGCTGTATGGCGTCTGAGTGAAAAAAACCACGCATCGATTTCCATTACATGTGACGATGTTTATACCGTTTATCTCGACGGGCAGGAAATCGGAACGGACAGTCTTTGGACGAATTTGGAATCGTATAAGGTGCAGTTATCGCCCGGGAAGCATGTTTTGGCGGTGAAGGCGAAAAACGTACTCGGTAAATCGGGGCTTGCACTCGCATTTCAGGCCACCGGCCTGCAAATCTTAACCGATGACACCTGGAAACTGACTCGAAATGCACCTGCAAACTGGGCAACACTCGAATGCGACGACAGCAAATGGGACTCCGCAACCATCTATGCACCGGGTCACGAAACACCATGCGGAGAGCAGAAACTAATGGATTTGATCGGAATCCCCGCCGAAGCCGGATGGATATGGGCCAAAGGCGACGAGATCATCAATGATATCGTCTATTTCAGAAAGACTTTTGCATACGCGCCATGAAAACCTATTTACTTCTATTCACAACACTCTTATTGTGCGGATGTTTGGGAGCACCGAAGGGAATCGAACCTGTCGATGGGTTTGAAATCGATAGATACTTAGGAAAATGGTATGAGATTGCCCGCCTCGATCATTCTTTTGAGCAAGGTCTTTCCAATGTTACCGCAGAATACACCTTGCGCGATGATGGCGGGGTAAAGGTAATCAATAGAGGTTTTTCAAAAACAGAAAATAAATGGAAAGAAGCTGAAGGCAAAGCATACTTTGTCAAAGGTCAAGATGAAGGCTATTTGAAAGTATCTTTTTTCGGTCCATTTTATGGAGCCTATGTCGTATTCAATCTGGATAAAAAGAATTACCAATATGCCTTTGTAACCAGTTCCAACAAGTCATACTTGTGGCTCCTGGCAAGAAATCCCAACGTCAGCAAAGAACTGATTGACCGTTTTGTGAATGAGTCCAAAGAACTTGGATTTGATACTGAAAACTTGATATTTGTTGAACATAAACAACCGTGATTGAAAACATCCGCCACGCGAATGGCACGCACGACAAGTCGGGAGAAATAGAAATATGTACATTCGAATGGGTATTATGCTATCCCTGTTAACTTGGACAATGTTGAGCGTTGCGGAGCCAAGTATTCGACTCTCGGCGGTACATGGCGCAGAGCGGATATCTTCGACGGGGAGTTTTAAGGGTGCAAGAACCGCAAAGATCTATTCGGCTCAGAATGAAACGGAGTCTTTTCAAGTTGTGGTAACCGCAGAACACGGCAATCTGACCGATGTGAATGCCTATGTAAGTGACTTATGTACTAAAGACGGACACAGGATATCATCAGACAAGATCACATTGTACCGCGAAGTTTATATCCCCATTCGCCATTCCTCCCCACGCGCCAACTGTCCTCCGGGACTCTATCCAGATCCACTAGTGCCCTTTATCAATCCCTATACCGGCGAGGCTATCAAAGAACCGAAATGGAAAGAGAATGGACAAGAAGGCCCGCGATTTGGGGCTCAAGATTTCTCTCTTTGGGAAAAACATCATCAACCGATTTGGATTGATATCCACGTGCCTAAAGACGCCGCACCAGGATTGTATTCCGGGGAAATAACCGTAAGCGCAAAAGAAACTGAACCTTCAACGCTACCCATCAAACTTACCGTATGGGATTTTGCATTACCGGATGGGCCGACACATTCCAATCATTTCGGCCACTTCGGGTATATGACCCGGTATTCCAGTCTGAAGGACACACCGGAAAAATTACCAATCATCGAGGAACGTTACACCCAAATGATGGCGGATCACCGTTTGAATCCGCCTATGCCCGCAAATCTACGTCCAAAGACTTCAGATGACGGAAGCATCATTATTACTGATGATGTTCATAAACAGATCGCCAATTTTATGGAGCGATACCACGTGACGGACTTTGAAATACCGGGCGCTCCATTCCGCGATCCGTTAAACGCGGACAGAGAAAAGGCCATCCGACATTTTCGCTCGTGGTATTCCTATCTTGAGAAAACCGGCTGGGCGGAACGGTCATATTTGTACATGCTGGACGAACCTAACGAACCTGAGGCTTACGAACGTGTAAGACAAATGGCGAACCTGGTCCACGAGGCCGAACCACGAATGCGTTGCCTGGTCGTAGAACAGCCCTATACGCAAGATTCGAGTTGGGGTGTTTTGGATGGCTCAGTAGATATTTGGTGTCCACTATTCGGATTCATTGACGAACCGAGTATCCAAAGAGTACATGCGAATGGCGATGATGTATGGAGTTATACGGCTTTGATTCAACGGGCTCCGCCCTATCATCCCAGCTATGAAGATGTGAAAGAAGATAATCCGCCTTATTGGCAGATGGATTTTCCGGTACTGAGTTATCGGATTGCGCCTTGGCTCAATCGGCGTTATGAGATTACCGGATTATTGTATTGGTCAACGGTTTGTTGGTCATATCCGGACCGAAATCCATGGGACGATCCCGGATTCCGAATTCGTTGGAATGGCGAAGGCCAGCTATTTTATCCGGGAGAAGAAGCGGGTGTTGAAGGCCCTATTTCTTGTATCCGTCTAAAAAACCTGCGTGATGGAATGGAAGATTACGAGTACTTTTCAATTCTTGAGAGGCTCGGCGGCCAGGCAACCGTAGAGAAAATCGTCCGAGAAGCTGTGCCTACATGCGGTGCGTGGAATCAAAATCCAGATGAAATTCTAAAACTACGGCAGCAACTTGCAGAGGCGATTGTCAGCCTAAAATGAGAGAACGATTTCAAATCAAATCTCACGAATCTCCGCTGGGCAATCCCAGGATTGCGGTGAGGTCTGCAATTGTCTGCTCGGTATTCAGTATCTTTGCGTACCGGTCACGGACTGTTGTAATAGAGTAATCATGAAGCTCCTGTGTAACTGTCGTACACCCATCTTCAACCACAGTAACAAAAAATCCCATATCGCTTGCGGAACGGACAGTCGTTTCAACACACTCGTTTGTATAAACACCGGTTACAAATAGAGAGTCGATTTTTAGGTTATGGAGCACATATTCGATATTGGTGGATGTAAATACACCACTTGCGGTTTTATTAATGATAATTTCATCGCCAACCGGTGCGACTTCTTCGAGAAATTCCGCTTCTTTCGAACCAGGTGACGCAAGCAATCCCAAGTTCTTATGTCCCGGGCTGCGGTCTCTACCGTCTTTGGTAAGTGCTTGGATGCGGCAATGGATAACTTCCAGCCCATGAGACCGGAAAAAATTCTGCAATTTTCTCACATTCGGCAAAACCTCATTCTTCAGTGTCGAAAAGTAATACTCTTGCGCCTCCAGTGGAACACCGGATAGCGCCGCATCTTCAAATACACCATACCCTTGGGCCGCATCTAAGTATTGCATATCGATACAAAGAAGGGCTACATGTCCCAGGCTCTCATGCCGTCGGCGGACAGGATTCTCGACAATTGATTTTCGGTATGATGGACGAAGCGGATCGACATTGATATATTCTTTTTTCAACGTTGATTCTATTTCCATAGTACTGCGTAACCGCCTTTCTAAAACGCCATTTCCAACAAAGTATTTAAGGCCAAATTCGCACCCATTTCGATATCTTCCAGATATGTCCACTCGGCAGGAGAGTGGCTGCATCCTTCTTTGCTTGGAACGAATATCATTCCAACACGCGTTAAGTTCGCCATAATCTGCGCATCGTGAGCGGCGCCACTCGGCATGATATGCGGTTTGATACGTAAGGCTCCACATACTGCCTGCAAATGATCTAAAATCTTCTTATCACAACTTTTGGGTTCGACTTCACTTATGATGTCAAATTCGAACATCAAACGCCGACGCCGCGCAATTGCCGATAACACACGGCGAAATGCATCGGCCAACTGATCGAGAATATCCTGACTCGTATCGCGGACGTCTAACGAAAATTCAACTCTTCCCGGGACGGTATTGGCCGCCCCCGGGAAGAGTTCGACTTTTCCAATTGTTGCAACGCTATTATCGGAGCCGTATTCCTCTAGAACCCTTGGGATTTCATTGGAGAATTCCGCCAATCCTCCAAAGGCGTCGCGTCTCATATTCATCAATGTCGTACCCGCATGATCCGCGTGACCTATCAAACGCACAGACCATTTAAACAATCCGGTTATGTTATCAACCAACCCAACAGATATTCCGAGATGATCCAAAACAGGCCCTTGCTCGATATGCAGTTCTAAATAGGAATGGACGCTCTCCGCTGTCCGGCGGGCTTTTAAGGCATCGATAGCATGAAGTCCATGATGTTCCATGACATCGGCAATCTTATGTCCGTCCAAATCTGTGGCGGTGTGAATCAATTCGGGATTCAGTTCGCCGCACAAGGCCTGCGACCCAAACAAACCACCGAAACGGCCTTCTTCATCGGTGAAGGAAACCATCTCCAGGGGATGTTTGGTTTCGATCTTCTCTTCCCGAATCCTGCTGAGACATTCCAGGGCAACCAGCACCCCCAGGCTTCCATCTAAATGCCCGGCTCCCGGTACGGTATCGATATGAGAGCCGATCATGACAACAGGCTTTTTGTCATCCGCATTAACCCGGCCAAAAAGGTTCGCAGCGCCATCTTGATAGAAATCTAACCCGGCGTCTTCAATTTTCTGTTTGAGCCAACAGCGGGCTTCCATATCGGCATCCGTAAAGGCCATACGGTAAATGCCCTGGTCTTCATGGCGGCCAATTGAGGATAGGACTTCGATATTCGTTTGAAGGCGCTCCATGTTGATTTGAAGCGTTTTCATGGGGAAATTCCCTTATTTTTCATATATTTCGCTGTAGATCGATCAAATTATCAGTATAAGGATTCTTAAAGCCGGTTCAACGATGGCTCATGATCATAGCAATGCATGTTTTTAAACATGATATGGATATTTCAGGCAGCAGGTGTATATTTTTCAACGTCAAAGTGAATATTACACATCCGACAAACTGAATACTATAAATGGCTTTGTTGCGACATCTCGAATATACTGGTTCAGACACGGTGCATGGCATAAGTCCATGGCGCTGGACACGGACGGAAAGTCTCTTTGTGCAGGACGAAAGGATCAACGAGAATGAAATCCAACTCACGGCGATCATTCCTAAAAGAAACCCTTGCCGGCGCAGGCCTGATGGGCCTGAGTCAATTGGCTGTTGCTAATGAGAAACAAATTCAGGGCTTCGACGAAACCGAAACAACAACTCAGAAAAACAGAGAGTGGAAACCGGTTTCGGACCGGAAAATTCGTGTGGGTATTGTCGGTTATGGCGTCTGCCGTTTCGGAGCGGCGTTCGGTTTTCAAAATCATCCCAATGTCGAAGTTGTGGCCGTGAGCGATCTATTCCCTGACCGATGTAGCGAGTTGGCAAAGGTGTGCAGGTGCAGTAAGACCTATCCATCACTTGAAGAACTTGTAAAAGACGACTCCATCGAGGCCGTCTTTGTGGCAACAGATGCTCCCAGCCATGCGAGGCATTGCATGGAGGTTCTCAAACACGGGAAACATGTGGCCAGTGCGGTTCCGGCCGTATTCAGTTCTCTTGAGGATGCCGACCGCTTATACGATGCGGTAAAGAAGTCCGGTTTGAAGTATATGTTGTTTGAAACAACCGCTTTTCGTAACGATTGCTATGCAATGCGTGAAGTCTATAAAGCCGGTGGTTTCGGAGAGATCATCTACACAGAGGGTGAATACTACCATTACTCTGAAGATCCTATTCCCTCCTACAAAGACTGGCGTGTTGGATTGCCGCCTCAATGGTATCCGACTCATTCCAATGGTTACGAGATGTGTGTTACGTGCGGAAGTTTTGTAGAAGTATCGTGCATGGCCATGCCAAGTATTAAAGAGCCGCTTATGCCTGCGAATAATGCTTACAAAAATCCTTTTGGAACAGAAGTCGCCCTATTCCGCACCAACCGTGGAAGTGTGTCACGTATGGCTGTGAGTTGGGATACACCCGGCTTCCATGGCGAAGTTGGGCGCGTTCGCGGTCAAAAAGGTTCTATGACCGGCACCAAATACGACGGATTGGCCGACATCTCAAATGTGACGCTTGCCAAACCCCCATTGCCGCCTAATGTCGATGCCGGGGGACACGGAGGTTCACATGGTTATCTATGCGAAGAGTTTGTCACGGCAATCTTGGAAGACCGCAATCCGTTCGTGGATATCTCTATGGCGCTCAACTTAACCGTATCCGGAATTGTCGCGCATGAATCGGCGTTAAAGGATGGTGAATTGCTGAAGATTCCGCAATATGCACCACTCTAAGGAGATGCAATCCCCATTCAGCGTCTCTTTGGACCTGTGCATCAATTCATATCTTCGAGGATGGTTTCATAATCGGAAACAGAACCATCATTTAGGCAGCATTCAATAATCTTCCGGCCTGTTTCCGATAAATCGTCTTCCAAGAACTGAGATAATTGCTCGTGGAAGAACTTTCTCAAAATTTCTGCGCCTTTGTCATAACCATCATCGCCGATTTCCGGCTGCGTGTTGACCTCCAAGAACCAATGAGAAACACGGACTCCCTCAATACGCATGGATCGTAATGCGTATCCAAGCAGCGGACATCTCGCAGGGATAAGCTGATCGTCTTTGAATTTGGCACTGCCTCGTCTTGCCAGATAATCACGAGCCAGCCATTGCGGCATAAAGCTCGTTTCCCAGGCTCCGACATGTTGATTCGGAACAAGAATATAACGCGTACGCGGCGTCGCCAGAATTTGCTCCAGCAAAAGATTCGCTTGCCGTACCATGCTTCCCGTAGCAAAGGGCCAATAGCTCCCTACACCTTCGCTGCTTAGCTGGTCCGATTCCATAATGCTTGGATTCGCGTATCCGCGGGGAGCAACCAGACGCCATAACCAAGCCAAAGAAGGAGGCAATACATGCAACAGGCCGAGAATGCCATAACTTGGATTCTCCCGAGTGCATGGCGGTGTGCGTATGCCGAAACTCCGAATATCCACGCTGACCGGTTCATTCACGACATTCGGAACAACCGAACGCGGAATAATAACTCTCGGATTCGGACAAGGAACTCCCGGTTTATCTTCCACATGCTCCCAGATCAAAGCCCGGCTGCCAGGCACAGCATCGATATTAATAAAAACGAGAGGTTTGGGAGGTGCAATCGTCAGCTTTTCCAAATTAGAGTCTGTTCCGTACGACGTAATATGATTTACACGTACAAACCATCCTTTTTCGGCATCCGCAACCCAAAGTTTTTCGTTATCTTGTTGAATATCCGGATGGCAAAGCGCCATATCATCGCAGACGGGATACAGATCGCATGTACGGGGGATTTCTACATAGCGTTTTTCGCCCGTAACCAAATTCCGCCCCTTTAGTAATTCACCATCAGGCATACGGTGCGGTTGTTCAAGCATTTCACTTTTGCCTCCGCCACTCGCCCCCTCGTGCATAATCGTCACAACGTTGTCATAAGGGGTTACAACCTGCACAACCGAACAATGAGCTGTAACCCATCCCTCTTCCTCACCAAGATGGATTAGCGCACCATAGACGCCTTTTTTGGCACTGGGCCCGGGATATAAATTGTAAGAATAAATCTCATGCATCTCGTCGAGCCGGTTATGGACAACAACCTGTTTGCCATCAAAAAACGTGTGCCGAAACGGAGGTGCAACATAAATAACGACATTCGGAGAAAAGTCTTCTGTCACCTCTTCAAAGGGTAGAATCCCTTGAAGCAAGGCCAGCGATAATGGGAAAAAGGCGGCATTTACGGGCGCGACAGCTAAGGCGTTTTCACCCATACCTTTTTGCCCTGTGCGAAAAGCGAAAATTGCCAGTTCTTGTTTTCCAAGCCACTCTAATGTCTGCTGACGCAAGCTGGCAAACGGTTGCCCGAATCGATCCTGAAAACGCGGCTTATCTGAGGGTTGATCATCGGCAATAGCCATGGTATCCGGATCGCGGCGGCGCATGTAAGGCTCAATATAATTGACAACAATACCATTGCGTGCACGCGCGACAGTCGCTTCAACAATCCGCTTTCCATCGGGCAAATCATACGCTACTTCAAGGTAATCGCGTGCAGGATCACCACAGGCCAATTCGAATAAATCTTCGGCACTTCCGGCCGTGTAAACACGCGGCGATGTGTTAAGAATTTTCTTTAATTCCTCAGGAGGATTGAAAATTTCCCACGATTTTGCTGCCATTCTCTCGACTCCCTTTGAACAATCTTATGTTGCGCTCTGCCTTTCGGCCTGTCAAGCAAAAACACCGAACAGGTGGCCGCACTAACACTCGCAGATGTAGAAAACACCAGATGTAAAAAACACATTGCCTATCAAGACTTCACAATATCGCTGCCGAAAGGAAGATAGAATATTCCACGCGTACTATCCTAACTGAGATGCAAATTAGCAAGACTGCTTGGGGTGCAAAGACCAATCAGAGTTTTTGCAGATGCGAGTCCCGCTTTCGGTAGATTTTGTCATTTTCAAGATTTGGGACAGAATCACGCATTTAATTGTTTCAAGGAACCGCTTGGTGCCCCAAATAAGGGCGTCATGTGGAATTTCAGTCCGCCGTCCATGCCTCGGTTGGATCGTATTTCATGCCTCCGGTCACGGCTAATGGCCGGAGTTCCACCGGTCCGAACTCCAATTTTTTAGGCAGATAGGATTCATCGGATGCAATCGCCTCATCCCAAGTCAATAAGGTTCCGTTATATTCGGCCATCCTGCCCAAAATTGCAGTCATCGTACTTTCTGCCATCTGCCGGGCGTCATTAATCGGATTTTGGTTGCGGATGCTTTCAACCAATTCGACAACTTCAGAAACAGCGCCATCTACCGGCTCACCCGGGTATTTCCACTCTTGGCCCCGTGCATTGACCGTGTTCTGTGCGTTTGAAGTCCCCTCCGAGCCAACAATAACTTCACCGACTTTGCCATACTGGCTTTTAATCTGTCGGCACATACTGGTCATTACCAGGTCCTCACCATAATCGAACTCAACCGTGTGATGGTCCCAGATATTACCGCCTTTTTTCCAGACCTGGCCTCCATAACCGAAAGCCGTTTCCGGATGTTTTCCCACAACCCAATTGATCACATCGATATTATGAACATGCTGTTCAACAATATGATCTCCCGAAAGCCATAAATAGTGGAACCAATTCCGAAGTTGGTATTCCATATCCGACCACTGCGGACGCCTTTTGCTAAATCCCCGCGCGGCCGAACTGACCCAATAGGCACGAGCCGCAACGATCTTTCCAATAGCGCCTTCCTGTATCCGCCGAATTGTCTCCCGGTAATCTTCTTGATAGCGCCGTTGGGTTCCCCCCGCAATCGAAAGTCCACGCGCCTTGGCTTTTTCTCCGGCGGCAATCACTTCCCGTACGCCAGGCGCATCTACCGCCGCGGGTTTTTCCATAAATACATGCTTGTTCGCTTCAACGGCCGCTGAAAGCAACATTGGCCGGAAAACCGGCGGTGTTGTCAACATGACAATATCAACATCTGTCTCCATGAGCCTTTTGTGAGCATCCCATCCCACAAAACAACGATCGTCATCGACAACTGCGTCACAAGACTCTTTAAAAAAACTACGGGCTGCATCGATTCGATCCGGAAACAGATCGGCAAATCCTCCAAGCGTAACTCCCTGATTGGCTTGAAGGATTCGTTTTGTATCCCCTTTGCCGCGTCTTCCACAGCCTATTAGACCAACCTTCAGCGGCATTGCGGCGCGCGCTTCCTTGGAAGGCAGGATATTGAAAGCGGCTATGGTCGCACCTGTCAACGCGCTCGTCTTTACAAAATTCCTTCTCGAAACCGGTACTTGTGCTGAAGTCATAACTATCCTTTCGACAAGAAGCCTATTATATATGCAACCATAAAGGTTATCACCACCACAATTCGAGTATAGGCTAAAAGTCCGTTATTGTGCGTTGTTATTCTCTAGAAATATAATTATAGATATGCACTTGTTTAAGATTGAGACAATCATCCCTTTTTAAAAAACTTCTGTCACCTGATTAGACATCCTCAAAATACTGTCAGAGACGCTTTTGATATGCTGAGAAGATGGAAATCTTGCTGTAAATTCCCTGTATGTTTCCAAGGCTTGTTCCGGATTCTCTTCCAATTCATAGCATTCGGCAATCCGGAGCAAGGCGCTTTCCGCCATTTCATTCCTGGTCTTTGCATTACCGCTTGCATCCGGACAATTTTCTAGGGATTTCACAAAATCCTCATACGCTTCACGGGCGGCTGCAACCAGACGTGGAAATTTCTGTTCATTGTACGGTGCGCCGGGGACTATGGGCTTTTTCCATCGCATCGCCATCCGATAACGGCACTCGGCAAGTTGGAACCACGCATTCTCAATATCGGATTCATTATAAAAGAAGCGGATGTAGGTTTTAAGCGCCTTTTGCGCATAACCGTAATCTTCAATCCTCATTCCCCGCATCGCTGCATCATAAATCGCCTTTGCATCTTTGTCGCTGTCTTCGCTTTTTGAATGGATGAACAACAGACAAGATTCATAAGAACAGCTCACTACTCCGACCACGAATAATGGCAACAGCTGCGCAGTGAGGGCTTTCCGGAGGGGCCTACCCGATAGGATCGAAAAACCATATGCGCTTACCGTAAAAAGCCAGACAAAAACCGGAATCGTGGCCATCTGACTGTAATCATTAAATCTCTGTATTTGAAAACCATTTCTTACTTCAATCAATTGGTGCAGCAAAACCATTGAAATCACATACACACAAGGCAATAAAAATGCGGCCACACCAAAGGGATAACAGCAGGCCATTCCAACCACTCGAATTCTTTGTTTCTCAAAATATGCAGTCGATTGAATTAGCCATACAAGGCCGGAAAATGCGAAAAAGATCATGATCTGTAGAAACGGCAATAGTATGATAAATAACACAACCCCAAAAAGCGCAGGAAAGAGAAAAGAATCGACATGAACGTTCGGAGTAGTTAAAACCGGGATAAAGTTAACCAATAGAAATGCTGTTCCCGCACAAAAAGCCCCTACAGCGGATAATATAAAAACAAAGAATAACGGCGTACGCCAATCGCTGCTTGGATCGAGATTTCGATAAAAGTTGCCCGGCCTATGAACAACCTCCCAGGCCATACGCCAATGCCCCCACCACATCGAGGCGTCTTCCGCTTCTGCTGAATTCATTTTCACGCCGCCGCTGCTCATCGCAATTCCCTTGCAAGAGTCTAGCATGCGGAAAGTGGGAGTACGAAATTATTTTGATCGAGACTGCTCCCGGAAGTCCATCCAATCCTCGATGCACGTTTCGCACAGGTATGGATCGATGCCGTTTTGCGGTGAAAACAACAGTCCCGATTGTGGATTACCTTCATGCAACTGAACAAAATCTAAAAGTAACAAACTAACGACTGATTTGACTATTCGAAAATATCCAACCATGCAGTAATAATTTTCGCTATCCCACTATTTTGCCGCATCCTGCTCTTCATCGGGGCATATATTCTCCAATACCTCTTTTGCGGCTTTTCTGTTGTGGCCATCGTTATCTGCAGCAAGCCTGCGCAAAGCCAGTTCCGCTTCCCGGGCGGCTGGGCCCAAGTCACCCAGTATTTGAAAAACTCTATAATTGACCGGATTTCCTTCACTTTTATTGATATGACCAATTAGCGCTGGAACCAGTTTTGAAATGCAATCCTCCCGCAATAGATGGGAGCGATCTATTTTCGTAATGACCTCCAAAGCTGAATCCCTTTCGTTGTAATCGTCAGACTTTAAAGATTTAAAAAGATGGTCCCACGCCTCGACAGATTCCGGCTCGAAACGAATAACAATTTCTGCAATATATGGATTGATCCGCCCTCTTTCAGTGTGAAGTTTCTCTTTTAGGAATGGCAATGCCGTTTTCGACTCCGGCGTGAGCGCTGAAAATGCATTTAAAGTATAGATACGCGTGTGGGTATCCTCAATTCTGTTAAAAGCACCAGCGAGTTCATCCACAAATGCAGATGTCGCCGAACCGACGGGGTTATGGGATGTACCAAGATTCATGGCCAGAAAAGAAACGGCTCGATCATCGCCATTTTGCAGCGCTTCTAAAAATACACCCTCGGGCGGTTCTTTTTCAGGAAATCTTTGATACAAAAGCCGCGCAGCACAGACGCGGACATAACGATCCTCAGCATTCAGTGCTTTTCGCAAGGCCGGAATAGCCTCATCTGTTCTATGAAACAATGCAGACAAGGCATGAATGGCGGAATTACGTACCTCGGAATCAGTATCCTGCATGGCCCGACTGGCAACTGTAATCACCTCAGGTGTGGCCTGATAAATGATACCTAGCGCACCAATACCAGCGCTTCGGACACGAGCTGAAGAGTCATCGGCCAGGTCAAATAGGCCTCCCGCTATCTTATTATTTGTCGTGCCAGCGCTGTTGCCTGTAAAAGAACGGGCAATAAATATCCGAGTATCATCCGAACCTGTTTTCAATTTCTCAAGAATCGCGGGCATAGCAGGATCGCCGATCATAAGAAGTGCTGAAACGGCGAGCATCCGCACATGGTAATTCTCATCCTCAACAGCCTCGGCCAAAAACGGAATGAACCGCTCAGAATCAAGAGGCGTATGCTGAACGCGATACATGGAAATTCCTTTGTGATCCGCAATTTTCCGGGCATGAAATGCCTCAATGGCGGCCTGTATCGCATCACCATTCGGAGTGATCAACGATTTCCGGGAAGGGAAAAAAAGAAAGGTGAAAAAAACATATCCGCCGCAAAGCGGCAAAGATACGCCTGTTCGCTCTTCAGGGCCTCAATAAGGACCGGGCGGGCATTATCATCATGCTCAAAAAATCGAAGAACTCCGGCAGCATAGACACGCACCAAAAGGCTTTCGTCATGTAGAAGGGAGAGCAGTACCGGTGCGGCTTCGGGATGGTCTTTGATTGTCCACTGTGTTGTTTCCAAGGCTTTGAAGCGTACATAGCGGTTCTCATCCTGCATCATGGATTGAAGAACAGGAAAAACCTGCGGCGAAGCGCTCTCGATCCTCCCCAATGAACTTGCTGCCGCTCCACGCACAAAAAAAGTCTCATCCATCGCGCATTCCAATATCGGACGCAACATTTGTGATGTGACTTGATCCTGTTTGCGAAGTTCCGCTTCGCTCTGAAGCATATCGGCTATACGCATCAGAGCGGATTCATTTTTCGATAATGCAGCCGCTTTCTCTTTTTCCATTTGGGGATAAACAGAATATAAAAGTCTTTCGGCTTCTTGCAGCACACAATATTGGTCACTTCCAAGCGTTTCAACTAACGCATCGATTCCTTTCGGACCAATTCTGACAATTGTTGGTATCGATGCTATATCTGATACACCTTCATAAAGGGAGCCTACAAACGGCGTATATTGTCCTGAACGCGATATGCTTTCAAATCGTGTACGCATACAGTCCATAAGCATGGGCACCGCTGATTCGGCCGCCGGTCCGATAGAACACAAGGCTGTTGCCGCGTACTGACCAGCCTCGGTTTTTTGATCCTTAAGCACTCTAGTCAGGGCGGCAACGACCTTTTCTATTGATGGATCATTTTGGGGAGCATCGGCGAAAATCGCGCCCAAAGCTCTAGCCGCATTGATCTTTTCAGATGACTCTCCGAGACATAGCCATTCAATGAGGAGGGGCGTGGCATCACGGGCAGCGGGGCCGATTCCAGCCAGGCCACGTATGACTCCATAATCAACTTTGCCATGTCTCCTTTGGAGCGCTCCAACAAGTACCGGTACTGCGTCTGCGGCATCAGGCCCCATGGCTCCAAGCGCCTCGGCAATCGTGACAGCAATCAAACCATCGGATTGCCGAAAAATCTTGGCGAGCTGCGGGACTGCGGACTTAGCTTTGGAGCCCAGTATCTTAAAAGCCTCTGCCGCACCCAAGCGTAGAAGTTCATCATTTTCCGGGCCCAGCATCGCCACAAGTTCCTCGACGGGAGCGGGATCCATACTCAGCAACGCTTCCGTCGCCTCCTCCCGGACCAAGGCCGGTTTGTCCGGTGCACGAGACTCCAAGATATCAATAAGTTCAGGGCTCCAGGTACGCGCCGGAACCGCACGTGGAGAAGAAATCGGAGTAGGTACGGATACAACTGCCGTTTGTGTCTCAACCTGAAGATAACTCTTTGCTGTCTCATCTTCCCCGGAAGGTCCGCAAGCGGCCATGAATTGAAGAACCGAAATCAGAACCGGCAATGATACGCGTTGGAGATTCATGCTTCTCTCCCCCTTTTTCTACTGACATTAGTCCATTATCAATCTAACGGTTACCGCAAAACCGTAGTCACGGTTATGATAACATTATGCTTACAAAGTCCTAGCCGATAATTGCCAGATTCACATTAAAACCCACTTCAGGGTGTTGAATACCAGCTATTTGAACAAGACTTATGGCTGAGTGACTCGAATTCGCCGCTCGGCGTGGTCATAAGTCTTGTTTTGACAAGTATTTGATCATCAAAGGAACCGTTGTATCCTACTGATAATTCGATATTCAGCCTTCTTGAGCAAGACATCATTATGCCGTTGCTTTGGGAGGAGAACCGAAGGGCTATTTAGGAAATCCAGGCTTAAAAGGAACCTTTTCATCATGACGATAAAAGATGTAACGCGGCGTGACTTTTTACAAATCGCTGCTCCCGCGAGTTTTGGATTGACTGCACTTCTATCTTCCGGTTGTAACTCATTGACAGAATCTTCATCTATGACTCAAGCCCTTACTACACCATCCATGATCGCTGCCAAATCAAGCCATACATTCAGTATCCTGCAAGTAACCGATATTCATTTCTTTGCCGATACCCCGGAGAAAGATCAACAAACAGTTCGCGATCTCCGGAATCTCATTAAACACTGGAATCCGGATATGTTGATTGCGACAGGCGATCTGTGGCATAACAATCCGGATGGCCGCGGGCAAGAGTTCTGCGAATGGAGTGCGGCACGCTTATCCGAACTAGGCATTCCTTGGACATTTGCATGGGGCAACCATGACCGGCTGGACGACGTCGCGCAAGGTCACACCATTTTTGAACAATCCCCCAATAGTCTTTATTCCCGTGGTGATGGATTTGGCAACTATCGAATCGAGATTCAAAATAAGCGTTCGAATGAACCTTTATGGCAACTCTATGTGATGAATAGCGGCCGCGACGGCCTCGCCGACCGGGAACGACAATGGATTCAAAGCGAAACAGATCAAATCAAGAATGTTCCGGGGATCGCGTTTTGCCATATTCCTGTGTATCAATACAAAACAATCTGGGATGAAAAGCGGGCAAACGGCATCAAATTTGAAGATGTCTGCTTTGAAAAAGACCAGGGTGCGGCCTTAGAGGCCATCGCGAAAACCGGACGAGTCCAGGCGATGTTTGTCGGGCACGATCATGTTAACGATTACGCCGGGACTGAAACCGAAGTGGAACTGGTTTATGGCCGGGCAACCGGATATGGCGGGTATGGTGGCGATAAAGTTGAAAAGGGCGCCAAACTGATCGAACTCGATCTAAAAAAGAAAACCTATTCATTTCTAAGCGTTTTTGCCGACGGGCGAACTTGGCAACCGGATTCGACCACCTAAAAACGTATGCTCGGTAATCTTTGCGAAATGTAGCCACGATCATTACGGTTGACACAGAAATAGAATCCAAGCCAGTATGTGTATCATCACCTGGATGAATGCAATGTCGGAATGAGACAACTGATTGTACATCATCATCCGGAATGGCAAAGGATTTAAAATATGGATTCCGCTGCCCGCACTGTTCATACCGTTTTTATCCCGGGAATAATCCTGTTGATGCTGATGGCTATAGCGAATAGTGCCATGGCCGAGAGATCGATTGAGATCGGAAGTGAAAACTGCCAAATCCGGTTTGATCCAACTACCGGCGGCCTCTGGAGCATAAGAAATCCACAACTCGAAGATGAATGCCTGAAAGATGGAAATCCCGGGACAATGCCCTTTAGGATTTATGCCGACCTAAAAGAAGAGTTTGTAATCGGGCAGAATGAACTATTCCAGCTGGTATTCCAAAAACCGGAAGAAATATGCGCCACCGTAATACAACCTGATTCCTGTCAACTCACTGAGGTTATCCGCAAGAACGGCCTGACCCTGATTTATGAAGGCGGTGGATTTGAAATTCGGCTGGCCATCGTTCTTAAGGATGTAGCGGGAGTTTCCGATTGGACTTTGCAGATAAAAAATACAGGTTCGCAACCGCGGGATTTGCTAATTGATTTCCCTGCCCTAAATGGTGTCCGCTTGGGACCGGAACCGGCAGAAAACCTAGCCACGGCCATGGATCAAGCCGGAGTAACTGTTCCGGCCTGGGAGCGTCCGGGAGGCGTATTAGGCGAAAGCAATCAATTATCCATGCAATGGCACGCCATTTGGGACCCACATACAAAAAGCGCCTTGGGTTTGCTCTTTATGGATCCGGATGCCAGGCCCAAACGGCTGGTATTGGCGGAACCATCCATCGATTTGCATTATTTTCCTCCCATAAAGCTTCAGCCAGGAGAATCATATACCGCACCGCCGGTTCGTTTTCTAGTATATGCAGGTGACTGGAAACCGGCAGCGCGCGCCTATCGAGCCTGGCATGATAAGGCCTTCGGACATCTGGAGCCGCCGGAATGGTATCGCCATTCAAACGGAAGTGTCGGCCGCCACTTTAAAAAAGCCGGTCCCGGAGTCAGCCCAAGCAATAGTATCCAAGTTATTTTGGATGATTTCAGGGAACTTCCCGCCACACATATTCGCTGTCCTATCGATTTTCCTGAATACGCTTTCTACTGCCGGGCTTCTATGTTCGGTCCCGTGCATATCGATGGAGATAACATTATCCGTGAAGACATGGGTGGCGCTGAAGCTCTTCGTGAGGGAATTGAAGGAGTTCACCGGCTGGGTCTGCACACTCAAATCTATGTTGAAGGCTTTATCGTTCATAAAGACAGCGAACTTGCACGTTCCGGGAATGCCGAACGTTGGGCCGTAACACATAGAGATGGCACCCAAATCGGTCCATACAGCAAACAAAATTTCTACCATATGTGCCCAGGTTGTGTGGAATGGCAGGACCATCTCGCCGGCATGGTTGGACGGTTGTTGCGCGAAACGGGAGCGGATGGAGTACGTCTCGATTCGCTCGGATTTTATTATTTGCCCTGCTACAACCCGGCACACAACCATAAAAAACCATTCGGCTACAATGAGTGGATCAAACAACTGCTGGCAAAAGTCCACGATGCAGCCGTGGCAGCCAATCCCAATATGCTGCTCTCGACTGAGGGTTCTGCGGATTGGTTCACACCATGGGTACATGGCGCACTAACCAGCCGTTGTTCCCGCGATCTTCCCTTTATGCGCCTGGCTGTCGGTCCGTACCGGCCCTATGTCTATGCCACAGGTTCCGTGTGGGCGTCACTGTCGGGTTTCCCGGGCGGAGGCTGCGAGTCAATCGATATAAAACCATTGGATGCGAACTGGCTATGCGCCCGTTTTCCTGTGCATCAAGCTCTTGTATGGGGAGATGTGCTCGATAGCGATCCGCAATCGTCCGATCCGGAAATCGTCACACGCCAGTTTGCCGGAGACGGCTATTGGGCCGTTGTTGCCGTGCGTCCTGCAAGTCAAGAACGAATTTGGCCCAGAGGCACGGGTCTCTCGGAGAAACATGCCGATTATACACTGACATTTCCCGGATTGGCCCCATTGGTAGAAGACGCGGTCATTTGTGACATCGAAACACTTGCATGGCAACCACTCAAAACCGAACGAGACGGCGATGATCTACATTTGCGGCTGAAGACCAATTGGGGATTGATTATCCTTCGACGCCAGGACAGCCCCAAAGTGGCCGGCTTCGATCCATTGCCAGTGTTGCATGGCGGTGAATCAACAACATTTACGATTCAATTATTGTCTTCAGACTCCTACAAAGGCAACATCCATGTCACAGCCCCCGGCTTGAATATTAAACCGGATAAAGTCTCCGTTTCGGATCAGGTCACAGTAAACGTCCCGGCCGGCACTTTCCCAGGTCATTATGCCGTACAACTCAATGGAGAGAATCTGTTAGGGATAAAACGATTTCTGGTGGTGGAGTAAAGCCAAACTGATATGCGTGCCTTGGACTACCGTTTGCGCGATTTCTAATTCTATTGAGTTTAAAAGCCTCATCTCTGCTAGACTATCCAACAGGCTACAACACCAAGAAATGCAATCATCCCGGCATGAGCAAAGGAAAGCCGGTTTGTGCGGTTTATGGAGTCCGGAGGATGCTAAGTTCTAATTTGCCTCACCAAAATCGTTCTAGCTTTACTCTGATTGAGTTGCTGATTGTCGTCGCCATTATCGGAATTTTGGCGGCAATCGCGGTTCCGAATTTTATGAACGCCCAAATGCGGGCAAAGATTGCACGCTGTTACTCCGATATGCATTCCCTAACTGTCGCAATCCAAGCCTTTACAATCGACAATGGGGTAATGCTTGTTGATATTAGAGATGACGATACCAAGGTTGGCATTGACCGGCTCAGAGATATTTTCAGAGGTGTCAGCGGCCAGGGCAGCAGCGACCGTGACTTTACAAAGATATTGATTCCTTTAACCACGCCCGTCTCTTATATGGGGACAATCCCCAAGGATCCATTCGCCTATAAAAGTGACCGTATCATCACCGGATTTAATGAAGATCCAAAACGTATCGGTAATGACACGTATGCCTATTGGGATCACGATCCCACAATTACTCCGTATGAAAATCCCGATTATGTACTGGGCCATATTGCCTCGGTTGGTGGCGGTCCTCTCCAGCCGCGCGAGTTTATTCTTTTAAGTTATGGTCCCGATCAGGGCAAATTATGGAGTGTTGGGTTGAATATGGGAATGCCTTACAACGCCACGAACGGCCTGGCCAGCGCGGGTGAGATTTTCTTACGGTCCAGTGGAAGAAGCAGCGAGAATTGAGGTCTCTCAAGACAAAGTCAAGAAACTACTTTGCCAACTTTACAGCCCATTCTAATTCACCCACCCCCACAAGATCGCGCTGAATACTTAATGAGATATCCTGTATTATATCTTTCATCATCATCCCGCTTACATATCCAACAGTCTTATGTTTAGCCCTCGGTCGAATTCATATCGCTTCCCTGCCTCGGCCTGGAACTCCTTCATGAGTGTTCCGTAACGGACTTTGCAGAGGTCCGTATATTTTGACTGAATCCGTGCCGTGGTGAGCCGGCCGTCTTTCCAGAAGATATCGACTTCGTAGCCGCCCCGGGCTCGTAATCCCTGAACACTTCCCGTTTTCCAGGCATTAGGCAGGGCGGGTAATAGACTGATCTCACCGGAATGACTCTGCAACAGCATTTCTGCAATTCCGGCCGTGCCGCCGGAATTCCCATCGATTATAAAGATATTCTCTTTAGCGCCTGCAATCCCGGCCGCCGAAAATGTGAGCAGGTTCGGATCGGTCAATTTCCCAAGCAGTTTCAAGACGCTGTCATGTGCACGTTCGGCTTCCCGCAAGCGCGCAAAATAACAGAGGAGGTTGGCGCGGCTCCATTCCACATCCTCCCAGTCGGGTTGCGATAAGCGCCGGTCAATAGTCACTCGTGCGGCCTCGGCAAATTCCGGTGTTCCATCAAGTGTTATTTGCTCGAACGGATAGAGAGCAATCAAATGGCAGGTATGCCTGTGGTTAGGGAGATGTTCCTCGTAGTCTTCAAGCCACTCCTGCAACTGGCCGTGCTTCCCGATTTGAAACGGCTGCAAGCGCGAACAGGCTTCTTGCAGTTTACTGCGAAACGGCTCATCGATGCCGAGCATTTGGCTTGCCTCGATGCAGGCCGTATAAAGTTCGCGGACTAACACCGTGTCACAGACCGGCCCCATGAGTTCATGACAACCTTGTTCCTCACCGGGCGGGCGAAAGGCATTCTCTGGCGAGAGCGCAGGCCCTGTAACCAGCCAGCCGTACTTGGGATGTTCGACCATATAATCGAGAAAAAATACAGCCGCTTCTTTTAAAACAGGATACGTACGCTTCGCAAGAAAGTCTTTATCACTCGTAAATTGGTAGTGATCCCACAAATGCAACGCAAGCCATAACCCAGCGGTGGGATTCATCCCCCACCCTAATTTCCAACCTGGTGCGGTGTATCCCCATGCGTTGGTGACGGTATGGGCCACCCAACCATGACGATCATACACACGCTTGGCGGTTTTGCGGCCTGGCGGTACCAAAGATTCGATGAAATCAAACAGCGGCTCATTGCATTCCGATAGATTACAAACTTCCGCAGGCCAATAGTTCATCTGAATATTTATATCCAGGTGAAAATCGCACGTCCATCCCATTTTGCAGGCAAGGCCGTCATTCCAGATTCCTTGAAGATTCATTGGCAGCGGCGAGTTTTCGCGTGAACCGGCAATCAATAAATAACGTCCGTATTGGAAGAACAATTCGACCAACCCCGGATCGTCTTCTCCAGCACGAACCGCCTCCAAACGTTCATCAGTGGGCGCGTCTTTGGAATTTCCGAGATCGATAGCCACACGGCGGAAAAGCGGCTGGTAATCGGCAATATGTAATTCTCGAATCGACTGGTATGGTTTACCGGAGGCTGCCTCCAGCTGCGCACGGCAAAGCGATTCCGGACTTTTGCCTCGATAATCAGTATTGATGGTAATCAAAAGAGTTGCACAATCTGCCGAATCGACACGCAGTTTCCCTTCCCTGCGTGTTATGGTTCCACCTTCTGATAGAACACGAACCTGCCCGCAAAAGGAAACTCCGCATTGACCATCGCTGTGTTTATTCTCAAAAGCATGACCTGATAGCATAAGCGTGTTATCATCGGCCATACTGACTTCAGACGGCTTCTCACCGGCATCCACTATCAGTTCAAATGAGATTTGTTGGAGTTTATCGCAACACAAACGGACAGCGATGATATCATCCGGATTTGAAGCAAGTATCTCACGCGTGAAGCGCGCGCCATCAACAACATAACTGACGCGGGCAATTCCTTCGTCCAAGTCCAACTCGCGGCGGTAGTCCGTAACTGTATTCTTGTCATGATCGAACTGAAAAATCAGGTCGCCTAAAGGAAGATGCGTTCCGAAATTTTCTTTCCGGCCCAACAGATAGTTCTTGCATTCCTCCCGAGCATCAAAAAACCGGCCCTCAAAAAAGAGTTCGCGAATTCTATTGAGGTGCTGGGGTCCCTCCGGATTTTCATTTCGATCGCTCGGCTCACCTGACCAGACTGTCGATTCATTCAAAGCCAGTCGTTCCTGATCAACGCCGCCAAATACCATCGCCCCCACACGGCTATTACCGACCGGAAGCGCTTCCAGCCAGCGTTCAGCGGGCTGTCGATACCAGAGTCTCAGATCAGAATCGCCGCAATACGCGGTTGCCGCCGCAATTACTAAAAGTGCGCCGGCAATCATAGAGGATTTTGTTGTTCTGGTAGCCATTCTGTTCCACTCATATCTTTCCGCCATTCATATTTTTAAGATTTGAATGGCATGGGCATGATATGACAAAACGGCGAAATATTCAGCTGCCGGTATTAAATAAACAGTTGGCGTCTCGCGGACAAAAAGAATTTGTTTTACATGTTATGAATCGGTAAATCGAAAACAGTTGGCTCGCGCTATCGTAGTAGTCCTATGACAAGGAGAATAATGCCACTTAGAATCCCGCCTCCCACAACTCCAATTAAAAATCCTACAACAATCCCGATTTCCGGCCCCAGCCACGCTCCACCGACAACAACACTTAAGAGCGTAAAAATTGCAATAAATCGCAACTGAAAAAGATTATCATCTTCTCGGCAATTCGGAACCAGCCCCACCTTGTCGGCAATAATATCGTATGCACTCCCACGTTTTTGTTTTTTTCCATCCGCCATTATTTTCACCTCCTATGATCTTCGGTTTAATTTTGATTGCTGACAGAGCGCATGTTTTTAAAATTTATATCCAGGATTCCACCCGGCATAAATGCGGCCCGACTGCAAATCACCGATTTTGATGCATTCTCAATCTTCGCCTTTCTATGCAAAGCATACTTTTAGCCTTAGCGTTTCCTAATCAGAAGCCACACAATAAAGAAATCCGTTCATCCCAAACATCTTCCCTTTCGATGTTCTTTTGATAATGTATTCCCAATCCATTTGGTTACCCCCATTCATCCGGGAGGATATTCCTCAGCCACCCGCTTACGCTACGTGCTGGAGAAATCAGGTTAGTCACCCAGTACAACTGTAAACCCCAGCGCACTCCATGTCAATCAAAAGTTTATCTTTTATCGGAATTATCGAGTTTTTTTTGCGTCTATGCATCTGCCCCCTTTCTTCCACGCCTGGGCGATCCTTGCTTCGATCCCCCTAACGCTTATCTCCTTTATTGCCAGAGAGTTACAACGATTTAGCCATAAATGCAAATGATCAATAATGAACCAGATGGCGGTAATGGATAGCCGTGCCTACCGGCATCAAAATTACCATGAAATACTGGTGCTCCTCCTCCGCGAAGGCAATGGCCTCTTTTCTTCAATGAGATCATTTAGCGGATGAACTGCCATATCAGCCGCTTAGATTCCCCTCTCTTTTTCAACTCCTAAAAACTCCCTAATTGATCTTCACTTCTTTGCTATCATCAAGAATGAAATAAAAGCATTACCGGAATTACGACAAAGGATTGATTGATCATGCCATTAAATCTCAGAACATTGGGAATTTTGTTTACGGCTTTGATGCTATTGGTGGGTACAGGCAATGTTCAAGCGGAAGATTCGAATCTTAAGTCAAAGGCCGAGCAGACTTTGCGCAAATCATTAGATGCAATGAAAGAGTTGCGTCATGGCGGCGGATGGGCCATGGCGTGGTCATCCGATTTAAAGCTGACCATCGGCGAACATTACGTCCGCCCGGCGGATACAATAACGATTCAGCCACCGGCAACTCCCGGTACGGCCGGAGTCTACCTTCGAGCGGCTCAAGTCCTAAATGACCAAGACTATCTTTTCGTCGCCCGTCAGGCAGGGGATGCCTTAATCGCCTGCCAATTGGATTGCGGAGGATTCATCCACGATTTCACACCCGGCGACTCCAAGGCGCAATCAGGCTCCTTTGATGACGATGTTACACAAGGTGCAACCAGGTACCTCATTGATCTTTGGAAAGCAACACAAGACAGCCGTTATGCGGATGCGGCAAAGCGAAGTTGCCAATTTATGCTCGATTCCCAATATCCTAATGGTGGCTGGCCGCAGGCTTATCCATTGCAAGATGGTTACTCGCGTTACATCACCATTAATGATCGAGCGATGATGGATGTCATGAGGACGCTTTTTGTGGCCCACGCCGTATTTGGAGACTCTCGTTATTATGATGCGGCTATCCGCGGCGCGGATTGCCTCTTGACGTTGCAGGGCAAGCCTCCGCAGGCTGGCTGGGCACAGCAATTCACCGTGGATGGTCAACCGGCCCCCGCCCGAAAGTTTGAGCCGGTCGCTTTGACTTCCGCAGAATCAATGGGCGTGCTCCGTGTTTTATTGGAAGTCTATTTAGAAACCGGTGATAAAAAATATCTCGCGGCAGGTCCCCCGGCATTTGCCTGGATGAAGGCCTCCCGTCTTCCAAACGGCCTCTGGGCTCGATTTTATGAAATCGGTACAAATCAGGATATCTACTGCACTGAAGATGGGGAAATCGTTACCGATGTCACCAAGGCCCGCAAAGGTTACGGTTGGCAGGGGAAACATCTCGATGAAAAACTGGAAGAACAGTTTAAAGCACTCATAGAGGCTCCCGTTGAAGAGCGTCACCAAGTATGGGAAAAGCTTGCTCCATCCCAAAGACCATTTGATGATAAACGTGTAAAATCAATTATAGATGCCTTGGATGAGAATGGATACTGGCTCACTCCTTTGCCGGAACGGCTTGTTTCAATCTATAAAGAGCGCGTAGGCGATCCCGAGGGTGTTCAGCAAATCGATACCGGGCGATTTAGAGGAAGCGCTTATATTCTATTGAACTACTTGGAATCAGCCGAATAGCCGCTTGTTAAATATCCTGTTGTTTTATCCTAAATCGGCAAACAAATTTCATTCTCGATTCAGGCCTCAAGGAAATCCCCATTGTCATGAAAAAGCCCGTGGTGCCGCTTGCTCTTTCTGGCATAATCCTTGGCAAGCTATATCAACACGCAACATCATTTTGGGGGAGCACTTGGAAGCCATTACATACAAAGGAAAACACAAGGGACTCCCTAGTGGCAGTTCCCGGAACTGCTAATGATGCATACCAACGACTTTCGAAAATTTATCTATCTTTCAATCGTTTTTTATTCCTTTATCCAGAATACGGCTATTGCAGAAACATCACCCGCACTCGGCCGTGCCGAAATTCACCCATCAGTCATTCATCTCGAACCGAATACCGAGCAAAAGTTCAAGGTTGTCCTACAAGCAACACGGTTGGCAGGAGCCGAAGTGGCGCAAAATGTGAAATGGTCGGTCAATGATGTTCCAGGTGGCAATGAGCAACTCGGAACGATTAGTCAAGATGGGTTGTACTGTTCACCATCAAAAACACCATCTCCGCACGACATCCAAATCTGTGCTGAGGTGGACGGTGTTGCCAATAGACTGCTTTGGGCGACAGTGCTTATGGATATTCAGGGGCCAGCCTACGAACGAATCGGCGGATGGTCTGAAGAAAAGGCGAATGCAAAATATTTTGTAGATCCTCATTGTGTTTGTATCGACCGTGACGGTAATCTCATTATCACAGATTATAATGGTTCACAGGTTTTGCGATTTTCGCCCAGCGGCGAATATCTGGGGACTGTTGGTTCAGGCAAAGGTGAAAAGCCCGGTCAGATAACATTGCCTCGAGTCGTTCATACGGATCGCGATGGCCTGATTTTTGTCAGCGACCAAAAAAGCGACAAGCCCCGCATTCAGGTCTTTACCCCAGAAGGCAAATTCATTCGTATGTTTGCGGATAAGGGGACGCGCACAGGAGATATTCTTCGTGCCCATGGTCTTGCATTCGATAGCAAGCAGCGTCTTTTTGTCGTCGATGTAGACAATATGAGAGTAAATATCTATTCGCACTCCGGAGATTTTATCTCAACATGGGGGCATGACGGACACCGTGTTGGAGAATTCAATGCTCCCCACGGTATTGCGCTAGACCGCAACGATGACGTTTTTGTGGTGGGATATTATGGTCCTTGTCAAAAATTCACGGCAGATGGTGGTTTTCTTTTCGATTTTTCTCATGGAAATCCGCCATATAGCGCGGTCTATTTCCATAGCATTACCACGGATCATTGGGGGAATGTTTATCTCATGGTGCGGGGTTCGCGCGGGTTTGGCGGCGCCATTGAAGACAATGAAGGCAATAATGTCAGCATCATGAAATTCAACAACAACGGCGACCACATCAGCAACATAACATTGTCGGTGCATGCTCATAAAGAAAACTGGGCTGAGGTTGATAAAGATGGAACAGTCTACGCAATCTTTGAAAGCGACGACCGTGTTGGATTTGAAATTTTCGCCCCACGATAAACGTGCGGGCAGGTGCCATAAACAAGGAGCATCAAAAGTATGAATACATCTCTGAAAAGGTATCTAGTGCTTTGCAGCGGAATCGCTCTGTTGGGAATAGGATTTGTGTATACGGCCGATGCTCAGCCTACAAATCTTCACAATCGCTCCTATATCAAACCATCCCTGATTCAACTTGAGCCCGGCGATACCCAGCAATTCAAAGCAATCGTCACTCCTGGCCATTTACGCACTGCCCAATTAGCCGAATCGGTCATCTGGTCGGTCAATGATATCCCCGGTGGGAATCAGGAAGTCGGAACAATCGATGCTCAAGGTGAGTACCGCGCACCTGCAACTGTTTCCGGAGCCAAAGAAATACATATCTGCGCCGAAGTCCAAGAAACAGAAAACCATTTTTGTTGGGCAACAGTTTTATTGGGAACACCTAGCTATGAAAAGACTAAAAGTTGGGGGGAAGAGGCCGATAAAGGAGAGCATTTACAAGAACCCAAAGCGATAGCGCTTAATCCACAAGGCGAATTGATATTGACGGATATAGGCGTTTCAAAAGTATTCCGTTACTCCGTGGATGGAGAGTATTTGGGAGAAATCGGCAAGGGACCCGGAAGCGGCCCGGAAAATTACGAACAGCCGCGCGACATCGGTGTGGATACAAAAGGCCGTATTTTCGTTAGTGATCTGCGCACAGGGCCGCCGCGAATTAAAATCTTTAAGGCCGATGGCACATTGCTTCACGGATTGGGCCCCAAGGGGACCTACCCGGGCCACATCTTGCGCACCGAAGGCATGGCCTTTGATTCCCAAGGACGGTTTTATACAACGGATATCGACAACATGCGCGTAAGCTGTTACGACAGCGAAGGAAATTTCTTGAATATTCTGGAAGATCCATCAGGTGTGCCTATCCGATGGAACGCGCCATACGGTTTGGTAATTGACCGTAATGACGACATTTTTGTACCCGGATACTATGGTCCATGTCAGAAATTCACAAACAAAGGCGAATTCCTAGCCGCATTCGCTCATGCCGAGCCTCCGGACGGCCCGATTGGTTTTCAAAGCGCCACCGGAGACCGTTGGGGTAACATCTATCTCGCCGCGCGCCGCGAAGGCATATCTCCGGGCGATTTTACGAAAGAAAAAGGCAAGAAGGTTTGTATCCTAAAATACGGCAACAACGGAGATTTCATCACGCGCATCGATTTGCCGGAAGGTGAAATCGGCAATACGGAAATGGTCGTCGATGAACAAGACCGGCTCTATGTGGTTTTTGTAAGGCCAGACCGCGTAGGTATAGACATCTATATCCAGAAATAGAATATAAATATCTCACAGAGTATTCAGAAAATCCCATCCAAAGGAATATGACTCTGGATTCATATGAATAATTGGAATAATGAGGCCCTAAAGCCTTCTTTCTAATATGTCCGGTATTACAAGAATTTTCAAGAACCTGTATAGAGAACAATTCCCCCAAGGCATTTTTAGACACTGCATGACTTCCTGCGGATGAGTGAACCTATGACTATGCGGCTCATTCCATCGTGTATGCTAATTTCACGCTCTTTTGGGGTCATGTATTCCTCTCATTTATCTGTTATTATTCCGGCGAGGCCGGAGTATTCGGCTTGCCCTTAATGACGGCACAAAATTTTGATGCGCATGGGCGGCAAGTCAGATAAGATTTACGGAACGTTCTTTAGCATGATGAGAGGCAAGCATGGCTGATACAGAACAAATAACTCCGCGCTCCAATCGGCCCCAAATCCTAATTTCAGATGACGATCCAACCACCTTGCGCATGGTAAAAGCGATCCTTGAGAAAAACGGATTTGATGTATGCGGTGAGGCCACAAATGGCCTGGATACGCTTGTCCAGGCCGCCCAGAAAAGGCCGGATGTTATTTTGCTCGATATTAGAATGCCCCTTGGGAACGGATTAACCATACTGCCCGTAATTCGTGAAATCGATGAAAACATTTGCGTTATCATGTTAACAGCTGACGACACCAGCGATTCCGTCCACACAGCCATCAGCCTGGGAGCAAAAGGCTATTTTGTAAAAAGTTCTATGGACTTCGAGCGTCTCCTGGCAGTAGTACGGAAGTTAACGGCCATCCCCGAGACAAGTGAGCCGATTCCATCAAAACCTATAACGGAATTATCTGAAGAGTCGACTTCACAAAAGCCGGATAGAAAGGAAAGAAGACGCCCATATAAACTTGTCGCCGAACAACTCTCAGGACTTCCCGTAAAATACATTACCGGCGGGCTGCATCTCAGCGAAGTTGGCGGAGTCTATATGTATCATCCGCTTACAGCATCACGCGAACAGGGTGAGATCGCCAGCACGTTTCGAGAAATCAAAAAACATCCCGAATACATCGTATCGTTTTTCCGGCATCTTAAGGGTTTCAAAGAGATACCATCTTTGCTATTCGATCAAGGCATCAATGGAGATATTTTCGAGATTTATCTAAAAGCGCTTCCCACTTTGGGGAAAAAGGAAGAAGTAATATTCGCTCTACGCCAATACGAAGCCGGAACACACAATGATCTACCGCTTGGCCTTCGGCCGGATGGAAGTCCAGCGATGGCGCTCAACCGAACCGGAGACGGCCAGCCGGCCCCGGCAATTGCAGAGCATCTTTTCGATCCACTGATGCAGTCTTCGGAACTCGGAGATTATACATGCAGTTTCAACGGTTTGTCTCTGGAAACCTGCCTTTTCCTGACAACATTCAATATGCAGGAAATTATTCGTGCTGTAGATAAATCTCTTATCACACAAAAGGCCGTCACAAACCACGGTGACGAAGTGCGAGCGTATGCCGAGTGGCAGGGCATCCCCAAAGCGGTTCTGTACGGCAATCTTGATTTGCTTCGGGTTCCTAAATCGACATTTTCGAATTTAGTAGTAACAAATTCATTGAGTGACCGTGAATTGGCTGGAGATGAGCGGGTCGCCCTTCACTATTGGATGGACAAACATACTTATCGTTCTCACCTCCAACATTATCAAAATCGCTGGTCGCTTCCGGTCGTACCACTCATGTGTATAAAAGGCGAAGCGACAGTATCGTTATTACACGCCTGGGGACAAAGAGAACGCTTGGCGATTAAGCGTTCAACGGCAATTGAAGATATTTTCGACAATCATGGATATTCGCCGATTTCTTCCATGGACTTAATACAAGAATTTCCATCTCTCCAGCTTTCTGATCTTTTGCGTCCACTTTTATTTAACACCTTTCTTGCGCGCATGCCCGCCTTACGGATTGAAGAATCACTGGAATCTCCATTAGACGTGCATAACCGTAAGCGCCATATCTCTATGTTAATGAAAGGCGATGGTCTGCAATGGCTCGAAAAAGACAAGCCGTTTCTTATGCGCGAGGTTTCTCAGGAGCTCCTCAGGAAGGGCATTAACGAGTCTAATCCCGCCTATGCCAAAGAGGTGGTGCAAAGTATCTCGCGCCGGTGCAAGACCACCGCAAGCCTCCCGCTTGAAAAACCAGGACAACAAAATATCGAGCCGGAAGAGTTTGAACGGCGGACACGGGTTAAAGACGCCCGATTGCGGCAACAGCGTTATAAAGAAAAATACGAGAAATGACTTTCAATATTATATACTACAGCCACCAATAGTATACTAAATATCAATGGTAGCAGGGCATGAAAACAACAAAGTTGCATGGCATCACAAGAGTACTATTTCTATTCACTGTATTATTCCCGGTAAGCATTAATGGGAGCCCGGTTATTCAATTAACAAAGAATCCCTCTATTTTGGAAACGCTTGCGGCGCGCGAGGTCATGCGATATCTCTATATTTGCAGCGGAGAACGACTCAAAATATTGAATGGTGACTTCGATTCCGCAACGGATAGCATCTTCATTACAACAAAAGATCATTTAAAACATAAAGCGGTATTTGAAAACGAAGACATTAACATTGACTTTGAATCCCTTGCTTCCCAACAATTTCTAATTCGCACCATAAAACTCCAACCTCAAGACAAAAGCAGATCAAGAACCCAAAAGACAAAATGTCTCCTTATTGCCGGAGGGGATGAAGTCGGCGCACTCTATGGAAGTTACCGGTTTGCCGAAACATTAGGCGTACGGTTTTATTTGCATGGCGATGTTATACCCGGCAAACAAGCACAGTGGAGCATTCCCGATTTGGATATCCATGAAGAACCAAACTTTGCGTTGCGGGGGATTCTGCCGTTCCACGATTTTGGGGAAGGACCGGATTGGTGGAGTGCGGAGGATTACAAAGACATTCTTTATCAGCTTGGCAAAATGCGAATGAACTTTATCGGATTGCATACTTACCCCGAGCGTAATCCTGTAGTGGGCCCGGAAGTTACAGTCTGGCATGGAATCCGCAGTGATATCGATGAACAAGGCAAAGTCCATTTTGGCTATCCCGGGGGGTATATGACCACACAACGAGGCTGGCGCATTGAACCAATGCTTACCTCCGAGTTTACATCCGGGGCATCGCAAATTTTTGAGCGCGATGCCTGGGGAAGTCCGGTGTTGGATGAATTTATGACCTGGCCCGTAAATTCAGAGGATTGCGCGGAAGTCTTCAACCGGACGGGAAAAATGCTGAACGATGTTTTTTCATACGCTCGCAGCTTAGGAATCAAAACCTGCCTGGGGACAGAGGTGCCGCTCAGCATTCCCCGCAAATTGGCCGCACATATCCGCGAACAATATCCAACAGTGCCTAATCCGCAAATACTCAGGCAAGGCCATCCTTATGATCTTGAAGTGTATGATCGCCAAACAGTTCAAAAAGTTTACGAAGGCACATTCGAACGTATAAAAAGATGCCATCCGCTTGACTATTATTGGCTTTGGACAGAAGAATTCTGGCGTCAAGAACGGCCCAGCATCGAAGTCGAGGCGGTCACCGACGATATATTGATTGCAATTGAAGCGGCAAAAGCCGTTAAGGCGCCTTTTGCTTTAGCAACCTGCGGATGGGTGCTTGGACCTGTACAAGACAAGGCACTTTTCGACCAAATTCTCCCCAAGGATATGCCATTCAGCTGCATCAACAATGATGTTGGTAAAGCGCCGGTAGAACCGCAATTCGAATCGATTCAAGACCGCCCCAAATGGGCTATCCCCTGGCTTGAAGATGATCCCAATTTAGAGGGTGTCCAATTATGGGCTAAGCGTATGTACCGGGATGCGGTCGATGCGTATCGTTACGGATGCACAGGTTTGATGGGAATCCATTGGAGAACGGAAATCCTATCGCCCAATATTTCCGCTCTGGCTTATGCAGCCTGGGATGATTCGATTTGTCATCCCGGCGAAAAGAGCATTCAGACATCAGCAGAAGATTTTTATCGTGATTGGGCCCATGTTCATTTCGGCGAATCCGCCGCAGAACAAATTGCGAAAATCTTTGTTGAAATTGATGGAAAGATGCCGGAGCCCTCCTACGGGATCGGCAAAGTACGTATACAGCAATCACCTTGGGAGGAAGTTCGCACTCAATATTTATTTGTCGATGAGTTGGAAAAACTTCTTCCCACCGTTCAAGGCGCAGGAAACATCGAACGTTTCAATTACTGGCTTAATAGTCTCCGCTACCTAAGAGCAATGGCACGATTAGGTTGCTCGGCCGGTCAGTTCGAAAAGGCGATGAAGAAAATAGATCAGGCCGGCGATCAGAGAACCAAAGCCACAATAGCACAAAAGGAAGCATTGCCTTGCCGAATTCAAACGGCCCGAGATTGGGAAGAAATGATGACCTATTTGCTCATGACCGTAAACTCGACAGGAGCCATGGGTACAGTCTCCGATTTGGAGCAGGTAGCAAAAAATAAGCCCTACATGCCAGGTTGCTCAACCACAGACTCGGAACTGGAAGCGGCACTTGGACATCCTTTACCGCCTGAAACTGCGATCAAAAAAACGTATCACGGCAAAGCACGAATTATTATGCCCACAGTCCAACAATCAATTTCTGTCGGTGAAAGGCTCGCTTTGAAAGTGATTCTTTTAACTCCGGATGTAAATCAGCCGAGCAAATCTCTTCCGCATGGCGAATTGCACTGGAGACCGCTTGGGAGCGGAAAATTTAATACGCTTCCCTTAAAGCATATTGCACGCGCCGTTTTCGAGGTAAGGCTGCCATCTTTCCCAGCTGGGACCGAGGCATTTGAATACTATATTTCTGCGCAAGCGGGAGAATCAGAACTGGTCTATCCGGTAACCGCTCCTGAAATCAACCAGACGCTCGTGGTAATGCCGTAGGCTCTAAAATCCTAAAAACACACGAATACGCACTTTCTCTTTTAATGTCCTGTCGTAACCAGGCCAGGAGAAGTATCCGCAAGTTTCCAGCCACTCGGCAATTCCGCTAATAGCGGCTCTCCCTCGGGCCCCATCCCTTTGACGATCACCGTATTGCCACGCACGGTAATATCTAAAACCGATTTATGTAAATGGATATGCGTGACTGATATTTCAGGCCAGTCTTTCGGTATTTTGGGCTCTATTTTAAATCCGTCCGCTGTCGGGCGAAAACCAAGAAAACCGTATAGCATAACCTGTGGTACCATGACGCTTTCGAAAAACTCCTTATCGAGACCCAATCCGCCAGCAACATTACCCCCCTGCATCGTTCCACGTGATGGATCACTGTAGTAGGCACGATATCCACCTGCGGCCTGTGTTTCATCGAACCAAACAAGGATTTCTTTAAGCCGCTGCCAAGCATCATCGGGGCCATCGGTAATCAACCGGGCCATCAAATCATGATAGGAAAATCCCAATACCGCTCCGCCATCCTGAACCTGGCCGCCCCAGGGAATACTTTCCGGTCTAGACCATCCCCAAAAGTAATATTCGATATTTCGTTTTGTGGTCGAACGCGGCCCAAAACGCCAATGATAGATATCGGCACCCGTCGATGTATCTCCATCGACAATGCGCCGTCCGGAAAGCCATGAGCGGATCGACTGGGCTTGCTCCGGTGTAGCAAAGTCGTAGTAAACGGCTTCGTTGTTTAGAAACGCGAAACCGTAATCATGCAGAACGCCTTCGAGATCAACCGTACCAAATCGTCCGGTCTCTTGATTCCAAAAGCGGTTGCCACTGTATTTCTTCACTTCCGATGCATGAGTCCGAAGATCATCAGGATCAAAGGCTTCCGCGCCGGTAGCAATACACCATTGAGGATGTTCTTTAATCTCTTCTTCCAAGTCAGCGAGATCGAGCAATGTATCGTAATAATAGATGGTCGCGAGCGCTTCTTCGCCTCCAAACGGCAATAAATCCCAGTAATTGCTGCCAATCCCCTCGCCGGGGATGACCGTCTTTTTGCCATCCGGAGTCCAATGAATACCGCTACGGCCTTCATGACCAGGCCAAGTCGTGTAAATGCATTTATGCTGCCGTGTATCGAATTCATTCATAACAAAGCGCATGGCCGTACGAATTCGTCCAATTTGATCACGAAGAAACGCAATATCGCGTGTCCACAAAAAATATTCACAGCAGCCACGTATAAAATTGAGGTTATTGATATTGTGGCGCGTATCACAGGCAGTATGGATCGATTTAATCACAAGTTTCGCATTCGCTTGGTTATCGAAAGCAATACGGAGTCCCGTTATGGTCCCTGTCCAGCCGGGAATGCGATAAAGGGGGATCATCGTGCGCGTTTCAATCGATGAAGTATTCAGCTGATTCGCTGAATTCGGGCCCATAGGTAATGTTGCACGAACATGCCCGGTTGTGGTTGCCGGTTCAAAATAAGCACGGCATTGGGGATTAAACTCGGGCTTCTCTTCTGTGGTCCACTCAACATAGCAATTAGCACCCTCTAAGCCTGCCGCCCACCAATTGAGACGTAGCCAAGGGGATGTCTTAGCAACAATCGAGAATGCCGGTGCCTGGGCCGTTGCCGCTGGGGCAGTCAAATCGACAATCCACCCCTTATCATTGATCTCCCCGCCCTGTCCGCCGGTGACAATCCATCCCTCTGAGGTGGCGGGTGGCCCATCATACCCGGGCACACCGGTGCCCCGGAAATGCCACCCAATTCCGCCTGCCTCCATCCATCGCGGGAAAGGCCATCCCTCGGCGTGCGCCGGACCGTCATGCTGCAGAGTCCGCACATAGCCCTCGGCATTGATCTCCCTCTTGGCCAAAGCTTCGGCCCAGCGCATGCGCATCGCCTCCAGTTCAGGGCCTGAACCGCGCGCAGGCCAAAGTGTGGATATGGTCATCCACTCTTCCCACAGCGGAATCAGCGGTCCGGCCGGCTTGTAATGAAGCCAAAAGAGCGCCCGCAATGACGCCATTTCTTTCTCATGTCCGGGAACTTTAAACTGCGGAAAATCATCGGGCACAGGCGCGGAGTGCGCCGGAGCAAGCAGAATCCATACGAAACAAGCAGCCGCCAGTTGTTTTGCTAATCTCATCATTCGCCTTCCCGCCGTGTTTGTTTGTACCTTTATATCAAGAAAGGATACATCGTCTAAAACAACATTATAAGCGAAAATATCGAATGAGTCGCGCCCGAAAGGAATTTCTATTATCCGCGGTGCAAGAGAGCCGGAAAAAAATTCTCTGCCACGCTTTTCCTGTAAACCAAGTACTTGCATGGTATGATTGTACAGATACAGAATAAGGACTGGCTATGAAACAAGTTTCCAGACGGAGTTTTCTACAAGCCGGAGCGGGTGTTTCTATCGCACTGGGAAGCAGAAGTTCATCCAGTAATCCTGAGGATGCAAAACAAACACCGCGCCCACCGAATATCCTCTTGCTCATGTGCGATCAGCTAAATGCCTCCGTGCTGAGTTGCTATGGAGGACCGGTTCCGACACCACATATCGACCACCTTGCTTCGAACGGCGTGCTATTCACTGACGCTACTTGTGCATACCCGGTCTGCTCACCAACAAGGGCATCGTTAATCACAGGGCGATACCCTCACGCTCATGGAATTCTTCATAACGTGGCGAAACGGGACTACCCAGCCATGTATGCTCCCGATACCCAAGAAGGCATCAAAACCACTGATGAGACGACTGAAAAGATCTTGCATGCATCGGGGTACACCACACATCACTATGGGAAATGGCATCTGCTCGATGACGATCTTCCCTACTACTCGGATATGTATGGAGAGCACCACGAATACGCAAAGGAGATGAAAACTGTATTTGAGCGAGTCAAAAGACAAGATCCCGATACTTGGGTAAATTGGTATGACTGGATTCTCCCCGTTACCATCGATCCGCACTACAAAGCCGCATATTCAAACACAACGGAAATATGGAAGGACCGGGGAAATGCCGCTGAGTTTTTGAAGAAAATGGGGCGCCTGGATTTTAAACCAGATCAGGTTTTTGATGCCAGGGTGGCGAACCGCACCATCGAGAGACTGCGCACCGTTGGCGACCACCCCTTCATGATTACATGCTCTTTCAATTATCCCCACGATCCGAATGTGGTTCCCTCGCCTTATTACGAGATGTTTTCGCCAAATGAAATCGAACTCCCCCAAAATTACAGCATTCGAGAGAAACGTTTCGAGAATGAGTGGTCCAGACGTTTTGTCTCTGATTTGGGAGAGAACGGGGAAACCGCTGTCCGTGAATTTTTGCGTGTTTATTATGCATCCGTGAATTTCATTGACGACCAAATAGGACGCATCCTGGAAGTACTACGTACGACCGGCCAACATAAAGACACGATAATCGTATTTACTGCGGATCATGGAGACATGGCCGGTGGTCATGGTATGGTGTGGAAGAGCAATTCATCCTTTTATGATGAAGTCGTGCGCGTACCGTTGATTGTGAGTTATCCCGCAAAAGTTGTCCCCGGAACATGCAAACTTCCTACGGATTCAACCGACCTCATGCCGACTTTACTCGACTTCACACAAAGGCCCAACCCCAGCGGAGTCCAAGGCAAGAGCCTAAAACCGTTCCTGACCGGTGAGCAGAATCCGGAGGAGACAGCTCATTATGCCTATTGCGAGCGCATCAAACCAAATCAAGCCACAACCCGAAAGATCGAGCCTGATCAGAATGGTCATTTTATGGTTCGAAGCGACAAGTGGAAATATTGCGTATACTCCGATGGAGAAAAATTCTTATACGACCTCAAAAATGATCCCCTGGAGACGAAAAATCTAGCCGCTTCCGATGAATATCGAGACATTAAAGAAACGCTCTCCCAAGAACGCTTCTCTTGGCTCAAACGAACCGGTTATCAGTAATCATCTTTGACGCTTGACAATTCCAGTTGTTTTGATTATTCATAGTCAGGAGTCATCAATGATTCAAAAGATACTATTTCTTGCCCTGATCGCAATTGTATGCGTCCCGCCCTCCTTTGCTCAAGCCGACCCCGATTTCGTTAAAACTTTATCGCCTGAAGCCCAAAGTTGGCTTGAATCTGCGCCGACAGTCACTGTTGGCTGCGAGAAGGATTGGGCTCCATATGACTTTGTTGATGCCAAAGGACGTTATCAAGGAATCGCGGAAGAATATCTGCAAATCATAGCGGAGCAAACAGGCATTCAATTTGAATATTACATAGGCGAGAGTTGGAACTCGCTGCTGGAGATGACAAAAGAACGCAAAGTTGATTTGCTTCCCTCCCTTTATCGCACGCCGGAACGTGAAATTTTTCTTCTCTACACTCCCCCTTACAACCGTGTGACAAACTTTGTTTTTACTCTTGCAGGCCAACAAGAAATCGACAGTTTTGAAAGCCTGGAAGGTAGAACAGTCGCTTTGGTTGATGGCTACAGCACAGTGGATGAAATGCGAAGCAGGTTTCCCGCGATTCCTATCATCACAAAACCCTCGATTCGGGAGGCGTTATTAACACTCATCACGGGAACAGCCGACGCTTATATCGGAGATATTAATTCAACCGGGTTTGCAATCAACGAGAATTCGTTAACCGGAATAGAAGCAATTGCGCCAGCTCCATTCGATTCGCTCGATATCCACATGGGAATCCGCAAGGATTGGCCGGAATTACATGAAATCATTTGTGCTGTTTTGGACAGCCTTTCCGCGGCCGATCATAACCTTATTAAAAGCAATTGGATTCCGTTCGGTCTTGCGGCAAAAGTCAAGACTGATACCAAAACAGTTGAACTAACAAAAGAAGAAATGAAATGGCTAAAAGACCATCCGGCAATTCGTTTCACAGGCGACCCAATGTGGCTTCCCTACGAGGCTTTTACAAATGAAGGTCAATACATTGGGATTGTCAACGATTATCTTAGCGTCATCGAAGGCCGGCTGGGCATTACTTTCCAGCGTACCCCCTCGCCCAGTTGGAGCCATTCAATCGAAATGGCGCTGAATGGTGAAGTTGATGTAATCTCTGAAACCGCCGATTCAACCGCCTTTCGAGCCAAATTTGTTTTTGCTGAGCCTTACCTATCGAATCCAATGGCCGTAGTCCGGAAAAAAGGGGATATCTTTATTACCGATCTGAATAGGCTTTCAGGTGAAAGCATTGCAGTCATTAAGGATTATGGTTATTTAGGACGGATTTATAGGACTTATCCCAAAATCCAATTTCAGGAAGTAGAAAATATCGAAGAGGGTCTTAATGCCGTATCGAGCGGGCGTGTCGACAACCTGGTCTGTACATTGGCACTTGCCAGTTACATGATCAACGAATTGGGATTACACAATATCGAAATAGCGGGCACGCTGGACATCGATATGGAGCTCACTCTGGCAGTCCGGAAAGATTGGGCCATCTTTCGCGACATCCTAAACAAGGCAATCCAATCAATCGATGAAGACGAAAGCCGCGACATCCTCAGCCGCTGGGACCGTAATGACGTTGTTATTCAGCGGATCGATTATGGCTTGCTTTTCCGTATCATCGCCGGCTTTTTGATCCTGCTGGTAATTGGCCTGTGGTGGAATCGCCGACTTGCACGTGAAATCAACGCACGCAAAAAGGCAGAAGGGGAACTCGTTCACGCGCGTATTGCCGCCGAGGATGCAAACCGCGCCAAAAGCACTTTCCTGGCCAACATGTCTCACGAAATACGAACCCCTATGAACGCCATTATCGGCTTTTCGCAGTTGTTGCAGCACGATCCGGTATTAGGTGAAGAACAAAGGGCTAATCTTGATATTATCTGCCGAAGCGGCGATCACCTGTTGAACCTCATCAACGACATCCTTGACATGTCCAAGATTGAAGCGGGACGCATTCAACTCGATGAATCGAATTTCGATCTCCACCGCGTAATTCAAGACATGGAAGATATGTTCCGGATGCGTGTACAAGAGCGAAGCCTCACACTGCTGGTAGAGCGGACCAACGATCTTCCCCAGTATATCCGAAGCGATGAAAAGAAACTGCGCCAAATCATCGTGAATCTTCTGGGTAACGCCGTAAAATTCACCAGCGAGGGAGGAATAAGCCTGCGCGCAGGTTATGAAAACAAGACGGAAAGCCAGGGCTTACTCATCATTGAAGTGGAAGATACAGGTGTGGGAATCGCCGAAGATGAAATCGGAAAGTTGTTTTCTGCGTTTTCGCAAACCTCCAGCGGCATTAAATCTCAACAGGGCACCGGCCTTGGCCTGGCCATAAGCCGGGAATTCGTCCATTTGATGGGTGGCGAACTGACAGTACGAAGCCAAGTCAATATGGGGACCTGTTTCCGCTTTGAGATTTCCATACAGGTCGTCGGCGCGGAGGATGTGGAAGAGCAATCGATTTTCACTCCCAAACGGATAGCCGGAATTCAGCCTGGGCAAAAAGATCATTCTCTTCTTGTAGTCGATGACAATCCAAATAACCGGAATCTACTCATCAAAATACTGAAGCGGGTAGGATTTCAGACACTCGAAGCGAGTAACGGACAAGAAGCGGTCGATTTATGGCGTGATCATAAACCCAGCCTGATTTGGATGGATTGGAACATGCCGGTAATGGATGGTTGCGAAGCCACCCGCATAATCAAGAAAGAATCAGAAGACAATGAGGCCGTAATCATCGCGCTTACGGCCAGCGCATTTGAAGAAGACAAAGCCAAAATCATCGAGGCCGGTTGCAATGATTTTCTTCGCAAGCCTTTTAAGGAGTCGGAGATATTCGAGCGTATTCAGAAATACCTGAATATAGAATTCATTTATGAAGGTGGAGAGGCAGCCGGTGATCCTGATACGATCCTGCGGCGAATTCGCGCGGCCAATTTCGATACTCCGGTCTTGGTCATCGATGACCTCCCTATGAACCGGCAGGTTGCTCAAAAACAGTTGGACGCTTTCGGATTGAAATGTGAGACGGCCAACGACGGGAAGAAAGGACTTCAACGAGCCCAAAACGGCGAGTACCTAATTATCTTTACCGATATCAACATGCCGGAAATGGATGGCTACCAATTTGCCCGTACCTACCGCGAATGGGAAGCCGAACACGGGAAGCGCACACCCGTAATAGCAATGACGGCAAATGTAATGAAAGAAGATGTCGATGCCTGCTTTGAGGTGGGAATGGATGACGTTGCGACCAAACCCATCACGCTCGAAAGCCTCGCTCAAAAACTGGCGTATTGGCTTCCCCAGGATAAGATACCACAAGATGTTCCACCCGAGCCGGAACCGGCCCTTCAAAAGTCCGAACAGGCCACCGATGATGATTCAACAACGCTTGCCAAATCCAGCTCATTGGAGGACAATTCTCCTCCAGTGGACTTGGAGCAACTAAAGGAAATTTTGGGAGAAGATGATATCGAAGGGTTGGTGGAGATGTTAGACTACTTCGTCGAGGATTTTGACGGCCTGATACAAAACATAGAACAGGCCTTTGAATCGGAAGACCGCTCAAAACTGCGCGACAATGCACATAGCGCAAAAGGGGGGGCAGGCAATGCCGCTGCCATAACTTTGTCAGAAACAATGAAAGAGCTGCAGCTCGGAGCACTGGAAGGTCCGTGGAAGGATCTCCGTTTAATGTATAAAACAGCTCAACAGCAATACGAAAATGTTAAGCGCTTTATCGAAACGTTAAGAAGCAGAGGATAGATATCCATGGGCGATTCCACCTTTGCAAAACGCACATTCTTGATTGTTGACGACCATAACTTCTCACGCATCACTGTCTTGCGTCTGCTGAAAAACCTGGGCGACCCCGAAACCTATAGTGCGACCAATGGTGTAGAGGCATTATCGATACTTGAAAAGAAATCTCGCATTATTGACTGCGTAATCGCTGATTTTAATATGCCTGTCATGCATGGCCTGCTGCTATTAAAGCATATTCGAACCGGCCGTAACGAAATTCGCCGCAACCTTCCTATTTTAATGCTCACCGGGCATGGAGACAGCGCACTTGTGGAACTCGCGATTCAGCTTGACGTGAATTCATTCATGCTTAAACCGGTTACAAAACAAACTCTGACCAGCCGTTTGCAGCAAATATTCGACGAATATGATCCCGATGACGAATCGCATCTGAAAAGCGAACAAGAATATGAAGCGTTGGATGTCGATACACGGATACGAGATCTTCTTGAACACAACGCAGCCTCCCAGATTGAAGATTCATCTATCGTCAAAGAGCAGGAAAAACCTGATATAGACAATGAAGGCGTAGCGTTCGTTATTGTAGGTGAGGTTCCGATCGGGTCGGTCTTGGCACGTCCGATATTTAACAAAGAAAAAACACAAATGTTCTTAAAACAGGAATCAGTTATGGATAAAAAGCGGTTGACCATGATACGCGACTTAGCCGACATGGGGATGATCGATCCGCTTATACCCATTGTCCCAACCTAATATATTGTTTTGTTGGATGTTGCATGCCTTCGGGCCTAAGCATGCTTATAACACAGATCGCTATCGATAAAGGAGAAGTCATTATGAATGGAATCCGAAACGGTTGCCTTCTGTGTTGTTGCCTTTTACTGTCTTTCATTGGTGGCTGTAGCCATTCAAATGAAATAAAAACAAACCAAATACAAACGGCCCCAAATAAGCCCCAAAATCCGGCTTTCGCAGAAATCGCCGATGATCCGAATCTACCGCGTGTTCTTTTAATCGGCGACTCAATTTCCATGGGCTATACAGTTGGAGTTCGCGAACTACTTAAAGGGACGGCCAATGTGCACCGGATTCCCGAAAATGGCGGCCCCACAACCCGAGGACTCATAAACATTGAGCAATGGCTGGGCAAAGGCAATTGGGATGTAATTCACTTCAATTGGGGACTGCACGATCTTAAATTTATGAAAGATGGTAAACGCCAGATTCCGCTCGATGAATATCGTACAAACCTGGATTGCCTTACCCAAAGGTTAAGCGCCACTGGAGCCACGCTGATTTGGGCCAACACAACACCGGTTCCCGAAGGAGGAGTATCCCCGAAGCGGTTACCGGAAGACGTTGCGCTCTACAATAAAGCCGCACTTGAAATTATGAATAAATACGGCATCGCAGTCGATGATCTGTACTCCTTTGCGCAGCCGATACTTCCTCAAATTCAAATGCCTGTTAATGTTCATTTCACGGAAATCGGATCCGATGCGCTGGCACATTGCGTCGCCTCAAGAATTAAATTGGCCCTTATCCAAAGGGACATTAAACGAGCTGCGATAGAAAAAATCAGCCCGTAATAAACGTAGTGATTGTCGGTGTATTCTCAGTTTTCTTCCGGTTTTATTCCAACTCGATCGTATACACCACAATATGCTCGCCTTGGTCGGGAGCCTTAGCAACCCAATCGCCATCTGTGCCAAGTACACCGCTCGGCGCTGAGCAGGGGATATCGGTCGGAGCGCAATTATCTGCACATACAATCCATACTTTGCCCGCGCATGCACGAATTCTCAGGTTCGTTTCATGGAAAGGCCAATAGACATTTTTCGACCAATTACTGCCGCTACGCCCGCCGTTAATGGCGTGGAATATGATTTTTGCACCCATATCCGATAGTTTCTGACTCAAATGAGGCTCATCCATTGGCGTACCGCCCGGATTTCCCCACATATCATTGCAAATCAATCCGCCGATTTTGATTCCATTGAGTGTATAGGTCTGCAATGGTTGGACAGCGTAACGAGTGATCTCACCCTTGAGCGGTTTTGTCATCGAACCGCAGAGCAGCGTCTTACTGTGGAAACCGAGGAAATTCCCCTGACCATCATAAAAACGAATCTGGTTGTAACACCGGCCATCGCCGGGCTCTACAAAACAAGTTCCCAAAGCCAAAGCCAATCCACCCTTCGTAGACTTTGCCAGCAACTGCTCTAATCCCTTCTCAACGCTCTTCTGGTCAAATTCGTGCGTATACCCGCTCAGCGATCCTTCGGGTGTTAAAAGCACATCCGCCTTCTGTTCGATTGCATAATCAATCGCGCGTGAAATCGTCTCCACGTTTGTTGGAATATCATCAGAAACAGGAATTTGCCCCGCCGCCACACGCAAGGTTTTAACTTGTTTTTCATTTGCCGCAATCGTTACCATTGATTTCGAATTCTGCTCGCAAAGACCTTCTCGTACTGAGCCAAGAACTAAACCAATCGCTGTTATCACCATACAGATTCGAAAAGTCATATGCATCATGCCACTCTCTTTCGTTAAGTTCTATCATTAAGCCGGAGTATCTCTCAAAACGGGAAACCTAAAACATCGGTACGTTTTGGAATTCCCGGCACGATCTTCAGCACGGTACTTAGCCTCAGGCGGGCTGTCAATCACATTCTGTGCAATCCCCTTTCTTCCCGGGGCCAGGAAAAAAAAGCAATCCTATGACCTGCTGACACAGGCGACTCTTCTATCTTCAGTTTCAAGTCAGGCGCATAAAAACAATACTCATGTAAAAGTCACTTCTTTCTGGTACAATCCTTATTTAGAAGGAGAATTGAGTTACGCTATTGTCTAAATACAGGCTGGCCGGTCCAACGCGCTTTTAACTCCTACTACCCGCTGACGTCTATCCCTGCTGTCTGATTTCGCTTCTGCTATTGTTCGCCGATTCTGGAGCAGATGCATGCTAGGCATGGATTGGAACCATTAAGTAACTACTGTTGAATCAGAGGATTGTAGAAATGCCACCGTGGTTATAGCTGCGGATGGCGCCATGCCAGATCGTACACATGTAACCGTGCCTTCATATATAGGAGGCAATTCGATGGTTGTTGCCAACAAAGATAAGGCAAAACTTACGGGACGTAAAAAGGCCGCTATTTTGATGGTCACTCTGGGACCTGAGGCTGCGGCCGACGCATACCGTCATCTAACCGACGAAGAAATCGAGCAGATTACGCTTGAAGTCGCCAATCTTGGCACGGTGCCTCAGGAACTCAAAACACAAGTCATCGAGGAATTTTATCACACTTCGATGGCCAAACAGTATATGAGTTCAGGCGGTATCGGTACCGCCCGCGAGATTCTCGAAAAGGCTCTCGGCCCGGGTAGAGCCATGGAGATCATCGAACGACTCCAAGGCATGCTGCAGGGCTCGCCTTTCGACTTCCTTAAAAAGGTGGATCCCAACCATCTGCTCAATTTCATTCAAAAAGAGCACCCCCAGACCATCGCGCTAATTTTGGCTTATTTGGATTACCAACAGTCGGCGGTGATTATGTCCGCCTTGCCGCCAGAATCCCAGACCGAAGTTGCCTTGCGCATTGCCACCATGGACCAAACTGCACCGGAGATCATCTCTGAGGTAGAGCGCGTTTTGGAGCGAAAGATCGCGACCGTGCTTTCGCAGGAGTTTACGACGGCCGGTGGAATCGAAGCCCTTGCTGAATTACTCAACCGCGTGGACCGGGCAACGGAAAAAGGCATCCTGGAAACGCTGGAAGAGGAAAATCAGGAGCTGGCGGTCGAAATCAAGAAATTGATGTTTACCTTCGACGATGTGATGCTCTTGGACGACAAAGCTATCCAATCGGTGCTTAAAGAAGTAGACATGAAAGAAGTCGCAGTGGCTCTTAAGGGGGCAACGGAAGAGGTCAAGGATAAAATATTTTCCAATGTGTCTTCCCGCGCAGCCGATAACATGCGCGAGGAGATGGAATTTATGGGCCCGGTCCGTGTAAAACAGGTGGAGGAAGCTCAGCAGAAGATCGTGGCCGTAATCCGCCGTCTTGAAGAATCGGGTGAAATCATCATCGCCCGTGGCGGCAGCGAAGAGATGATGGCCTAGTCCCTACTCAAACTGAAAAAATGAAGCACGAGCCGCTTTCCGGCAAACCGCTACAAAAACATTTGTTCGAATGGCTGTAACATCAATCAGATTAGGCACTTAAGGTTTAAGATAGAATAATTTCTGCGGCACCCATGTATCGAAGTTCGACGCTATTGATTCCCCCAAAATTACCTTGTGCCTGCTGATGCCCTGTAGTAGCATTGGAGGTTGACAGAATTTTATTTGCGCTACTTGGTAGTGTGGGTTTGTGAATAATTAACTTACCGTCGGCGTTATAGTGTTTAGTGGCAAACACGAACTGAATAATTCGGGTATCGAAAATTAGGAGGCAATTATGAAGAGTAGCACTGTAATCAGTTTATTTCTCCTTACAACACTTTTCTCAGGAACGGTAAACGCTGAATCATATCCGGCGATTTTTTTAAAAGTGATAGGCAATAAAGGTAAACCTGTTTCAGATTTTCAAGTTAGCGTCATAGATGGGCACTCAAGTCGTGGATGGCAAAATGGAAAAGAAGGAAATATAAGGCTCGGTGGATATCTATTTTCATCCATTGAGAGATCGAAATCTATTCAGTGTGATCTAATTATTCGGGCCGAAGGTTATGCGCCGCGTATTGTTGGCGTAGATGAGCCTGCCAAAGAAGTCAAACTGAAGGTGAAACTTAAGGAAGGACGTCCCGTGCGTCTGACGATCAAAGATCAAACCGGAAGACCAATCCCACAATCATTAAGGCCAGTCCTTTTCTACAAGCGCCATGAAAGCCTGGCAATGCGTTGCCAGCGAATCGACGATGGAACATTGCCAAGCGATATTACGGAGTTCTACCCCTTTCAGACAGAACGAATCGCTGATGGGCAGTATCTTTTTCAATGGCCGGAAGATCGTGAAGATATTTACGTCTGTATCAATGAGCCAGGGTTTTTACAAGGATATATCGGCGGCCCTTATTCACGCAGAGACTTGCGCAAGGGAGAAATTACAGCCGATTTACCAAAGCCTGCAAAGACCACGATTCAGTTCAACTCACACAAAGAAGATTTAGGCGACCTTCCGTTTAAATCCGTAACTATGCAAATTATGAAATCGTGTTCTTTGATTGATCGCAGAGTGACGATCTTGGACACACGCGAATTTCCCGCAGGGGACTATACAGTCACAGTCGATGATCTCTCTCCGGGAAAATACACATTTACATCTTACACTCGGCCTATAACCGAAATCTCCCCCTCTGAGTATGGAAAGCCAAATCCCGGCTGTTTTCGTGATTTTGAAAAAACAGAGCTGTGTGAGGGGGCGGTACACAATATCAATCATGAATATGAGGAATTGGATAAAAACCAATATAAGGGTGGTCATGATTTAACGCTTAAGGTTCTCGACACCAAGGGTAAACCCGCGGGAGGGCAGGAATACAATTTTGGCTTTATGGATGAGCACTACGGCGCATCATATTTTCAAGAAGGCAGTATTCCCCAAAGCGGAGTTCTGGAATTGAAGGGATTAAATATAACCCGTGGCTATTCGCTCTATGTATTGCTGATGGAAGGAGGCATGTTCCCAATTAAAATTGAAAACCAAAACACACTGCATCACGAGCAGACAATTACCTTGGCTCCAGTTAAAAACGAAAAAAAGAACTAATCCTTTCGATTCCAAATTGAACCACTTTCAAAGATTGCTTGGTGCAACAATCCCCAGTGAAAGACTGCCCGATACGTAGGGAATTCGGTGTGGCAGACCGTCTGATGGATTGCTAAAGTACTGGCTGGGAATATCACAGCCAAAGGATCATTATGAAATCCACAATCCACTTCGCCGCCGCATTTCTTTTCACACTCTTCAATACTGCTTACTCCGTTGAGTCGCCTCAAGGGGAATCTCATGGCGATGCGGCTATTGCTGTGGAGCATGTCAAAGCCCGGCTTGAGTCGCCATTTCATCGAAATCTGCTGCGTAATACATACGACAGCATTCGTGGACGTATACAGCCCGATGGATACTTCCAGGAATCGCTTACCGGCGCTTATGATGGCATGTTTCCCCGGGTTAGCGCGCCGTTGGTAAGGATTTTCATCGATACGGGTGAACCGGAACTTGCCGAACGGGTCGTTTCCTATTGCATTCAGGGGATGCTGGATAATGGGATGGAGCGTATTCCGCATGTAATCGGCCCGCGTGCGGAATCGCAGGTCATCCCTTTGATCGACGGCGACGATCAAATTGACGGTCAGGCCCATGTGATCTTGGCCTGGGCGCTTCTTGCCCTGCATCGGGATCGCACACCATTTGAAGACTTCAGTTATCCGGTCATAGCCCAGCTCTTGGACCGCTCGACAACAGAACCCTATCTTTCGGAGAATACCGGTTGGCGAATTCATCCGGGATTGGTGCGGAATATCAATTTGGAGCATTCACGGGATGGACAGTTCTGGGACACTTACGATTTTCTCACCCAATCATTTGTGGCATCGGCGCTGGAACATATGATTCCTGTGGCCGCCCGGCGCGGTGACCGGGAACACGAACACCTGTGGACAGAGCGCCTCGCTTTTTTAAATAAGAACATCGCCGAGAATATGGTTCGCGATTTTGAGGGCGAGCGTATCTACCTTGAAATGCTGCTGCCAACGGGCCGTGAACCGGAGCCGTTTCCCGGGATCGGTTGGCTCAATCTGGCCCCAATTCCTTCGGGATGGAAAAGCGTGGACGCCACGTTATTTAAGAACACCATCGACGCATGGCACCGGGTTGCGCCAATTCGATGGAATGGTCCGAATATCCCCTCCTCGGATTGGCTCCCCCAAGGCCACAAAGACCGATTCGGCAAACAGCAATCAGACCAAGTCATCGGCAAGGTTATCGGCTGGGATATTGTCTATTGTCTACGTGCTCATGAATATGACCGCGTGTGCAACTGGCTTGACTTTTTGGAGCAGGTCAATACACATAGTTTGCTTGCCGAAGCATTTAGTTATGATGCAGAAACCGGCCAATGGAAACAACACGATCCGGGTAACGGCGAACAGGCATGTTGGTGGACCTGGTGCATGACCGTACTTCGCAAAGAAGTGGGATTATCGCCTCTCCCGCCTGAGGGTAAATAGATGCACGAAACGGGAAACCACGCAGCTGGCACACACAAGGTTTAGGCCTGTTTTTCGCTGGCCACACCAGTCATCATCGAGTCTAATTTCTGCTGACAGGTGGAATCCTGTATCCATTTCTGGAGTCAGGAAATCGACTCACCATCACTCTTGCAAAGTTTTGCACACGATACGGTCAACCTCATAGTGCGTGACCGGCACGGATTCAATTTCGCCGCCCCGGATGGTGTGACTGCGTGTCTCAAAAATCAAACGAGTAAGTGTCATAGGATACGCAGGCACGGCTTTTCTCACATCTTTATTGACATTGCATACCCAAGGACGGAATCCAACCGGCTCCACACGTTTACCTTTGGGCATGTGGGGCAAATCAACACCGATATAGCGGTATCCATCAAAGTCAATAAATGTCGATTCCGAGCGGGCTGAGAGCCAGCGCTGACCGGCTGCGTCTTTCAATTCAAAGAGGATTCGCCCCCAAGAACTGTTGCCACATACCCATGCCCCGATGCTCGATGCGCTTACCGGTATTTGAATTTCCGGCCCCGTTCGCTTGAGAACGCTATAGGGCGTTTCTATAGGATGCCAATTCGCCACTTCCGGCAACGCAACCGACAGGCTGGAACGTCCGGGGCGGTCATTCTTCTGAATCGAAAAACTCAATGGAGACTTCACAAAAGGAACATCCGGGTCGATTTTCTCCAACACTTCATAGCGGCCCTGCTCCTGTTCCCAGTGTTCAAGCGAGTTGAGTGCGACAAGGAGTTTGCCGTTGTCTAGCAGCTGGTCATATTCCGCATCTCCGAGGACGATATTTTCGATAGCACCAATTCCCTCAATATAGAGTGGAGAAGACGTGAGAATAACGTCCAGCGAATCATTTGTGATTTCCTTTGATTCTTGGTTTCCAAAGCAATCCGTGATCGTTGCCGAAGCATTCGTTGCAGTGTGAAGCGTTAGGGGCCGTTTCCCGCGAATGGTCCATAGGGCATAGACCGGTTTGTTTTCGATGTTGCGGAATTCGACACCGAACACACTGGGCGATCCCGTGGGTAACAGCCGTTCATAGCGGCATTGATCCAAAACCGCCGTCATTGTGGCATAGGCGCAGAAACTCTCTCGCGGATTCAATTCGGGAGGACGATGGCAGAAGCCGACCGGACCATAGTGTCCGTAGCCGTACCAACCGCCGGGATCCCATATTTCCGTGCACATACCAAAATATTTCACTCCGGCCGCCATAGCCAGTAGATACGTGCGCACATAATGATCCGCCTGCTCCCGTTCTGTGAGCCAACCCGGGGCCACCGGCGCGTAAATCGCCTCGGTCAAATACCGGGGAAATTCTTCGTAGCCGTAATATTCTTGGACTTTCTTTAGAAAATAGAGGCCGTTAAAAGGCGCATAGGGAATGCTCGGCTGCCTTTCGGGCATGGACGTATAAAGATCGAAATCAAGCCCACAGCCATCGATATATTCTTTCGGATAGCCATAGCGTAACATGCAGCTGATAAAGTAGGGGAAGCCATTGCCAAATATCAGCTTGGCCTCAGAAAATTCTTCCCGCACGCGGCTGGAATAGGCCACACCGGTTTTTCTGCAATTCTCTACGTTTCTAACTCCTTCATCGCTCAGTTCCAATGGCGCTTTCCCCATAATTTCCGGCGGGATAATGTCCCGGGTGCCACTGCTAACACTGCTTTCCCAAAAGACATTAAAATTCTTGACCCAAGGCGTGGTCCGCAATTCCTCGATTTTCGCTTCCACATCGCCCGGCCCCTTCCAACCTGTATTGTGAATGCCGCACAAATAGCCGAAGCTGGGCGTCACACCATAGCGGTTCAATATTTCCACGCGCTTGGCATTTTCTTCGGGGCTTCGATTACATAAGAAATTCGGCAGGGTCCAACGTGCCCCGAGCATCTTAAACAGCGGTCCGGCAATTTCCGGCCCTGCACCGTGATGCTGTTCAAAGAAACACCAAACACCAAAGGGCGAGTCATCCCGGGCTTGCCGCTGATAGGATGGAAGCACGGCATAAGTTGTGGAACGTGCAATCGACCGGCCCTCGTCTCGATCCGTCAGGCGAAACGTCACATCGTATTTTCCCTTCAACGGATCGGGCAACGTAATGTTTTCGGTACGTTCCTCGTACGGTCCAAGTGTGACTTGATGTTTTTGTTGTTCCTGTCTGTAGGAAGGATCGACAGTCGTTACAGCCAGCTCATATTCCCGCTTTTCGCTTCGCTGGGAGTGCAATTGGACTTGCATAACCGGATGATTGGGCTCTTCAAAAATATGACCGATGGCCTCTGAAGTCACCACCATTTTGGCGGGCGCTTCTTCCAAGGTAAGAGCGAATACATGCACAGAACTGGCAGGTCCCATCGGACGCAGATATTTTTCACTGTCCAAACCAACCAGTTTGGTCAAATCGAGTTCCAGGAAAGACTCATCCTCTGATGCAAGAAAATCTTGAAAATCCGCGGGATTCAAGGGAACGTTCACCAGCCACATCTTCCCCCTTGGCCCACATGCCAAGGGTAAAGCCTTGGCAATCACATCATCCCAATACGGCACAGCGTATGTGGCCGTCGCTTCATGCCCCCGCCAAGTTTTGATCATACGAATAGCGGCTGATGGTATTTCGCCGTCTTCTTTATCTGCCACACAAATAAGATGCGCGCGGTCGTAATAGCGTTTCGGTACACGCAAAAGCATACGCTTTGGATCTGACGATAAAGCGTCACAATTAATATAAGGAAGATAATCACGGCAGTCGGTCTCGCCGAGGTCGCAGTTGTTATCCTGACCACGCAACCACTCAACATAAAAGGGGATACCGGCAATGCCGACCATACCACATCCATACAGCGACTCGTCATCAAACGCAAAACCATCTCCCAAATCGCCGCCCTGCAACGCATCGTTGTTATAGTATGAAGATAAATCGAGACTCAGAAATCTAGCTTCCGGCAGTGGAAATGAGAGACATCTTCTCCTCTCAGCTCCCTTCGGTAAGGCTATTTTCATCTGATTCGCCCGGTATTGGTCTGTGGCTTGTGTCCAAATCATACGCCCCTCAATCCACACTCTTGTTTCGGATGCTGTAAAATCAACAGCGGCACGAAACCAGCGTTGATCCCAACTGGGCAAAGACTTGAACGATTCCGTATAGGCCAGACGTTCATCTTCATTCCGGCTCCAGCTGTCTACCGCGGGCCAGAGCCGAAAATCCTCTTGCTCAGGCGCAACCGGAACTTCGTTCTCTTGAGCAGGCGTGGCGAGTTCTAAATGCACCAGACCAGCATCATCCGTATCACCCCAGATTCGTAGTTCAGAAATCATACCTCCATTTTTCAAAGGCCAAGACAGAACAGCTGGTTCGCCGGATGCCGCCAGTTTGACCTCAACCGTACAACGCCGATTTTCGTAAGACTCGCCCTGACTGGTAAATACAAATTCCGTCTTATCAGCCATACCTTCTATCCAATCGACCTGCGGCGAGACTGGGAGCTCAGGAATAATGGCTTCACTCCCAGGAATCGTACCCCCGGAGGCATTGACTACAATAACGGCGGCAATGAAGGTGATTGTGACTCGGCTTGATTTAATCATTTGGCTGTATCCGCTCAATCTGGGTCTCAAAGCCATGGCAGTCGTGACATACGCTTTAATACTCTGTCTGCCCTGAGCAATGATTCTATTTGCCCGAAGTGTAGATCATTCAAAGGTGGTCGAATAGCATGTGAAAGCCAATTGCATATCTGCTTGTCTTCGGGCTGTTCGGTGGCTATGTGCCAATACAAACAGATACTGCGACTTGCTTGTTTCACATACGATGGAATATCCGTCTGGCGTCTATCTTCAAGTTCGTGAATTCATTTCTCGGTGGTGCTAGAATCCTTGGTCTACCATAGGTCCATGATTACTTCGAGATGTTTTCTTCCAAGGAGTTCGGCATGAATAAGCCCCATAAATCTTCCCGCCGGGATTTTTTACAGAAAATGGCTAAATCCTCGGCAGCGGCCGGTCTTGCGGCAGCCTTCCCGACAATCGTCCCAAGCACTGTTCTCGGCGCGGACGCCCCCAGCAATAAAATTATCCTCGGCAATATCGGCCTTGGTAGACGGGGATACGACCTAATGATGTCCATTTTGGGTATGCCGGATTTCCAGATCGCGGCAATTGCCGATGTCGACCGGGACTTTTTGATGCAACGCCGGGGACTTCTGGATGATAATTACGACGTTGAGCGAAAGATGATCGATAAGAACACTTATGCTCCGATTCCACCGAAAGCCGTTGAGGCCTACGGTGACTACCGGCGGTTATTGGAACGCGATGATATCGATGCCGTTGTGATTGCGACTCCCGACCACTGGCACGCGAAAGTCTCGATTGACGCTATGGATGCGGGCAAAGATGTCTATTGCGAAAAACCATTAGCGCTAACCATTGATCAGGGACGGGCCATGGTCCGTGCCGCGCGGAAAAACGGCCGTGTTTTTCAAACCGGAAGCCAGCAACGTTCCGATGAGAAATTCCGTAAAGCATGTGAATATGTGCGAAGCGGACGGCTTGGTGACATCGAATGGGTGCGGGTCGGTCTTTTCCATGGCCCTCAAGAAGAAAAAACGCCGGATGAGCCGGTTCCTCCGGGATTAAACTGGGATATGTGGTTGGGTGCCACACCGTATGTTCCCTACAATCCGCGCCGCTGCCGCGAAAAGTACCGGTGGTATTTCGATTACTCCGGGGGCGTACTCACCGATTGGGGCGCTCATCATTGCGATATAGCCCAGTGGGGGCTGGGTATGGATGGCAACGGCCCCATCTCAGTCGATGGCTACGGCGAATCGACACCGGGACAGTTCAATACATTTGTGAACTTCAAATTCGAATTCCAATACGCGAATGGCGTAAAGATGTCCATCGTGGATGAGGGCGGTAACGGGGTAACATTCCACGGTCCCAAAGGAGAGATTTTCGTTAACCGCGAGACACTCACCTCAACACCGGAAAGCATTCTTCAAGAACCACTAAAGGACAGCGATGTTCATCTATACGAGAGTGCAAATCATATGCAGAACTGGGTAGATTGCGTCAAAAGCCGCGAACGTCCGATTTGCGATGTCGAAATCGGCCACCGTTCGGCCACGGTTTGCCATCTAGCCAATATCTGCGGGCGAATTGGAAGAAGTCTCAAGTGGAACCCGGAAACAGAACTCTTTGTGGACGATGACGATGCCAATTCTTGGTTGAGCCGTCCCCCTCGAGCTCCCTACACTTATTTCTAGAAACACAATGAAGATTTAGAATTGCGGCCGTTGTCGAATTACTCGATAACGGCCGCAATCACTTTCCACAGTTCTCAATTTTCTCTTACTTTTCCGGATAGACCATAATCAAACGGCCGCCATGTCCGCAGGTGAGCAATTCAGAAGTAGAATTTCCAGGGAAAAACTCACCAAGGAGCAAATGGTGCAACGGCTTGTCTTCTTCATGCAGCGTCGTAAACGACCAGAGTCCTTTATCGGTGCAGTTGAATTGCATAACTCTCCCGGAATAGCCGCAGGTGTACGCTTCCGTGCCGGGAAACTCCAAATCCAAATCGGTAATGACCACACCACGTATCTTGCGGGAATCCCGCCCAATGGTCTCGGTATACCAACGGCCTTCCTCCCGGGTGGCCAGTGTGATTTTGCCTTTATCGCCGCCAATAAGCACCCCACGGTCCCCTATCGTCACGCGGCTTTGACCCGCCAGGTCATAAAAGATAACCTCATGGCACCACCCAAGGTTGCCTTCCCACAGCACAGTGGCGTTACCATCGGTGCCAACTACAATAATTTCGTCTCCTTCATGTTCGGGGAGTACATCCCCGACAGTGAGAACCTTCTGACGGTTGTTGGCCACATAAATCGTCTCGGATATCCACTCGCCGTTCTCCTCGCATAATAGCGTCACCTTGTGATTGAATCCGCATGTAATGACCTCATTTCCCGGATGTTTTGCGGATACATCGCCAATGGTTACGCCATGCAATAGATGAGTATCCTGGAAAATCGGACGGCTCTTCCACTCATTGCCTTCTCGATAGACAAGCGTTGCCATTCCCCCTCCCCCACGTGATGACTCTTCCCCTTCTTTCATTCCAGCCCCGACAAACTCATTCCCCGGGGATGCTGCTGAGACATCGCCGATGGCGCACATGATCATCTCGCCCGGGCTTTTGTGAATACATTCAGGAACCCAAGAGTTGCCTGACCACTTCACCATCCACACCTCCCCTCTGTCATCAACCACAGCCGTCTCATTGCCGGGACTTGTAGCATCGAGATCCCCAATCGCGCATCCTCCCATGGCCGCCCCCTCAACCGAGTGTAGAACAACACTTTTCCATGTCGTCGCGCCACAAACATGAGATACGAACACAATCATACCGAGTACCAAACACCAAATGGGCTTCATCATTCAACTCCTATCGATAGATTGGAATAGCCGCGACAATATAAATCGCGCACCCCCGGAGGAGTGTAGCACAAGTAACAACAGCCTTCGGTAATCTTCCGGAACATGCCGGAACACCAAGCATAAGCCCTTTGTTTTCTGATGGTTTGGGACATCCGGACATAATGGCGCAGTTTTTTTTCTTTATCACTTCACGCCCCAACTCCCCGGTTGCGTTGTTATTTAAGAGCAGGCAGAATCTACCCATCAATACAACGTTGCTACAGACCCAACTGGAACGATGGAGAATAGAAATGGGCAAGATATCTGTTGGACTAAACGCCGAATTCTCACGCCACTCAGACAAACCCTTCGCATGGGGTGTCGAGATGGCTGCAAAGATGGGCTACAAGTATTACGAGCCAATGATCCACTTCGGACGCGAATTGATGAGTGAGGCCGGTTACTATCATACCTGCTCTATGTTTGACGATCCGATGCTAATCAAAGAAATCTGTGACAAACATGGCATAGCCATATCCGGGCTGCAATCCCATGGCCCCTTGGGAAGACCGGATGTACACGGCGACTATATCAAACTGGCCATCCGCGTCGCGTCTGAAATCGGAGTTCCTGTTGTGAATACCGATGAAGGCATCAAGGCAAAATGGACAACAGAAGAAGAAGATTTTGTATTGATTAAGTACACCCTGCAAGAAGCCGCTTTTATCGCCGAGCGCCGTGGTGTAAAAATCGGGATTGAACCTCATGCGCAATACTCAAAAACGCCTGATGGGTTGGATCGCATCTACAATCTGGTCGATTCGCCATCCATAGGCATCAATTTCGATACCGGCAATGCCTATTTGTGCGGTCACGATGTATACACTTGGCTCGAACGTGTTGCAGAGCGGCTGGTCCATTTGCACGCCAAGGATATCAGTGTCTCCCAATCCGGCGAGGAACGCGGCAAAGTAACCGGTACCCCGGTCGGATGCGCATGTGGTGAAGGTGTATTGGATTGGAACAAGATTATTCAAATTGTGCAGGAAAAGACACCACGGGATATCGTCTTTTCGGTGGAGTGCGGCACTCCGGAACAAGCAGAAAAGAGCCTGGAACACCTGAACGGCATATTAGGCGCCTGACAGGCGATTCGGTTTTACGGCAGAAGGCACAACTGAAAAACAGGTGGCCTGTTTAGATTCTGTTTTATTAACGTCACTACTACAAAAAACACACTGGGCGCAAACTCATTCGGGTTTGCGCCCATTTCTTCTAGACGCTTTGACCGATAGCGGACGCTTTGCAGGAAAGGAGCTGCAACACTGGCCGCAGGCGTGCTTGTACAGAACCAAATCTGTTTGTTCAATGCAAAATATGGACTAGAATACCTATCAATTGATGGCGGCCCTACAAAACCGGAACTGTATCCGGTCTATCTATTTCTTTGGAGAATCTTGGACGGCTAGCAGAGTACGGTGCGTGAGAAGTTGCTCTTTTTATCCTCACGAATCCGCAACATCGACGCGGACTAATGAATGCCCCAACTGTCTACAGAAGCCGGTAGTTCCGGAGCCAGCGCCGGATTCCCGCCAATATCATTGCTTGCCCTCCAATTGGCTGGATCGTTATAGTCACCATTGACATCAATCACCTGCAAAGATGGGCCGTCGCCATCCGGTTCTTCCGGCCAAGGATCGGCGTCATCATATTCAAAAGTTAGAATACTGCCGCCTTCCGAGTCGGTTATTTCAATTCTTTCTCCTGCGTTGTTCAGATGGCCACTATATTCACCATAGACTGCATAGCCTTCTCCATAGCGGAATTCGAATGCGAGCCTATTGTAAACGAATAACAGATATTCCTGCGGACCTAATGATGGTACATCATCGGAATCAAACCCAAAATCGATTCCATCGGCGAATTGCACTCCTGAAAGATTAAGTGTGAGTTCATCGCTTGTATTCATCAATTCAATAAATTCGAAATCGTCTTGATCGTCAAAACCGGCCGCAATTTCGCTTTCGGTGGGGGAAAGAGGATGATAGTGAATTTCTGTGATCCGCAGGTATTGGCCTATTGTTCCCGCAACATCAAAACTGGCATCTGCAAGCGGGGACCATTCATTCTCTGAATACGCGCGAGCCATGATACGAGTCGAGCGGTCGAGGATGACGGGCTCGCCGGTATATACCATCACTTCGGGATCCAATTCTCCACCGGGCAGGCGCGGATCGCTTCCATCCAAAGTATAGAAAATGTTCCCCTCGGGCGCTGTCATGGTTAACGCAAAGCCCGCGGTGATTTTACCGCCGTATTGATTGAACGCCGGTGGCTCTAGGTCCGGATACCACCCTTTCGCTTTAATTTGGCTGAATACGATTTCTGTTCGCGTAGAAGGAGAAGCAAGGATATAGTCATTTAGGTTCTTGTTGACGATAACGAGCCAGTCGTCGTCCTTGGTTCGCGGATCGTTAGGCGTCAGGCAATCCCCCCAACGCGCGGATTCGGCGATAATTGCCAGATCGATCTTGTTCTTTCTCGCCTCAAAACGACTTGCGCAATTCGCAGCGATCAGCACCCCGCCATTGAAGAAATGCTTGTAGACATGATCGGCAAAACGCAAGCGATATTCGCTATTATCTGTCATAAGCCGGTTATGCATCCACCATGGATTGAAATAAGATTCAAGGCTTAAAGAAGAGCTGAGAGAGGCGTTTACGCGGTTGATATACAAATCGGAAGACTCGCCCGAGCGTGAGGAGGATTGTCCGGCCAGCAAGGTCCATTCATTGTCATGCGTAATGAATTGAAACCCATTCGGATTCTCACGATTAAATACTCCATATAAATTTCGTGGCCGGTTATCGCTCCCCGGAGGGCCAAGCGGACAATCCCGGTTGCCCGTATAATAGATCACCAGCATAAAATCGATAAGATTGTCCACGTCAAGATATTTCGGATACTCGGATATGCGAGCAAGGCCATCCTCGTCCAAACCCTGAAGACGAAAATAGTCGACATTATCCGTGATTCCGCTGTTGATTTCCGACCATAGCGCCTGATAAGCCGTCAGGTTGCCGTCAACCGCATAAATCGATCCATCATCATTGTCCGCTTTGATGACGTCGTAATCGTCTTCGTCTCCCCCCAAATATGACGCTGCATAGTTCGATTCCGGCCGTTCATCGGTTTGATAGAGCCCCCAATAGCAGCCGTTAATATAGAGATGGTAGAAACGGCTGCGGGTATAGGGCTTTCCCATGGCTCCTTCCGTGTCGCGTGTGAACACGTCGTAGAGCCAAGTGGCATTCTCAGCGCTGGAAAATGACCAGGAAAAGTTTTGTCCGGTGCGCAGATCGATCTTGTCGAATTCGTCAACACCTTCCTCCTCAAAAAGAGGAAATTTCAACTTAGCGTTACCATATTCCGAACGGAATATGACACGGAAACTGTGTTTCGGATTGCTGCCGGACCGGCTCACTCCGCCGCGAATCCGCAATCCGGCGTCAATCTGGAATCCCTCGGAACCATCGGGATTGATCAATTCGAGAGATGCCGGCCGTTCCCAGTCGATACCATACTGTTGAGCGTTCACATAAATTCCGGTGCTTGTATCGAATAAGTTGTCCAATGCCGTGACAATAGAAAGCGAGGGAATGGCCAACATGGCATCGACCATAAGGCTCGAGTAACGCGGATCTTCAACAACATCAGGATCCATCCCGTAATCGATCACTTGCGAACTACTGCTTCCACCTCCCCCGGGATTTCCCGGCCTGCCCGGCCCTCCCGGTCCGGGATTATCTCCACCAGATGAAATAGTCTCAGGATCAGGCCAATTCTCATTTGGCGCCGCCCCTGTCGGCGACTGGACGATAACATCGCTGACAAATAGATAGGTGTGTGTATCGACATTGCTGGAGATATAATTCTCCTTAAAGGCGGCGGCTCGAAGCGTTGTGGTGTTTCCAATTCGAATAGGCGCCATGTAGATGATGCCATGATCTTCATCCGGCTCAGAACCATCCAATGTATAGCGGATCGTGGCCTCCGCCAAATCGGTTGTTATTTCAAGATCGAAAGGCTCTTCATGAAATCCACGGTCAATGCTGAAATGTGTATCTCCGACAATTCCAAAATACAGACTGGAATTGGGCGCTTCCGGTGTCGGCACGGTAAAATAGCCCAGACCGCCGCTGGTTTCACTGACGCCATAAGAAATATCACTAAATTGCCTGGCATAACCTGCGTATTCATGCACAATGGTTGTTCCATCGGATTGGACCAATGCCAAATCTTCCCCGCTCGACTGAAGTTTGAAATCGCAATGCAGATAGGATTTGCTATCCAGATACAATCCCTCCGAGGTCTGTTTCCCCGATGCAAATACCAAGAGACGCCCTCCGGACGCTACGGTCAAATCCAGTGTATCGGAAGACGGAAATCGCCATTGAGTTAATTCAGACAGGTCATCCGTCAGATACCAGGAATTGATATTGATAGCCTGATCGGTTGGATTATGAATCTCGATCCAATCTGAAAACTCTCCATCTCCATCCATCATGGCAGTCACATTAGACGCCATGAATTCAGATATGACCACATTCGACAAACCATCACTCGCTACAGCCGGATTCACAACCGCCAAAACAAAGAATAAATGAGAAACACCAACTGGAAATGCTACTTTGTTCTTCCACATATCTTCTGTTTCTTTCATCCTCAAATGCCGGTTCAGATTTCCGCTCACTTCAAACAAAGGAATAGATAGGCTATGTTGCGTACCGTACGACATCTGGAGCCCATAACGGGATTCCGCATCCGCTTCAATTTTATCTTTTCCGTTCTCGATGCGGACTTATCTTCTGAATGGGCCTTTCATTTCAATCCAATAAATAATATAACGTCTAGGCACTTGTGTTATTGCAATTTCCGAAAGTATCATTCTGCTGTCTTAGCTTAACAGCCATTAATGGGCATCGAGCGGACTGTGCAGGTGATAAACGGATCAATGGGTACACAAGCGGCCCCCATATCCCTCCGTGTGCTCTTCTCGTGTGGCAGGAAAAGCACTCCTTGGCTGTCTAGACAGCAAGACACTGATTCTTTATCCGAGGTTCCGGAACGAGTTCGAAACAACAGGGCAATCAAGACCATCGCCACTGCCCCAAAACCACATTTCAACTCAGACATCACCGATTTGCAGACCAACCAACCGACCGTTCAGCGGCTCGGAGTCTGGTCTCAAGATTCAAACCGAAGCAAGATCGCGCGTAATGAACTGTACAAGATAAAATATAACCATACGTTGGTATTCGATCACATCCCTCTTGAGCGATTGGTGAGTCTATTCTTATATACGAGGTGGCTTAAAGACCGGTAATCTTGAGTACTTTGCGTATCCGGATGCATTGTTCCTGTTAAGCCCACATCAGACTACTTTCAAGCATCGAAAGGCACCTTTGATGTATACCATGTGTAAGTCTTTGTTTGTTATATTGTTGATCATGACCTTTTATGCGGTGGCCGCAGTTTCTGAAACGAATCCTACTCAGGAACCGACCACAGGCATCCCTGCCTACTCCAATGAATCATCCGCCCAATTCATGCGCGAGTGGCTTTTGTGCGGTCCGTTCTCAAATCCGAAGGGCCCTGATGGTGGAAGTTCAGACCGGCATCTCAGCCGCTTCGATTACGACTTCCTTCAAGAGTATGGCGGAGAAACAGAACTGAATGTCAAAGAAGGCGCCACAGTTGAAATCGACAGCGAGAAAGCATCATGGAAACGATATGTCTCGCCAACCGATGAAATCAATCTCGATACCGCTGTTGGAACCGGCGATTGTCTCCTCACTTATGCTTATTGCGAATTCATGGCGGAAACACAACAGGTCGCCCTTTTATCTGTCGGAACGAACGATGGTTGCCGTATCTTTGTAAATGGCGAGGCCGTATTGGATCATGTGCGCGGACGTCCGGCCGTCGCCGATGAAGACATCATTCCGGTTCACCTAAAGAAAGGCCGTAACCGGTTATTGCTTAAGATCGAGAACCGCGGAAGAAGTTGGGGCTTCTTATGCCGTTTGGTTCTTTTAGGTGGTTCGCAGCCAGTACCCGAACAATTTCGGCTCTTTGATGTTGAGATACAGCAATCCGCGCCACCACAACTCCGGCTGCTCTATCCACAATTACTTTCGATGAATGCCATCGCAGATACCAACATCGAAATCTTTAAAGACAGTTATGATAAAAGTCCTATCTGGCACGGAGAACTCCCACAGGATGGCGTGTTGGAGATTCCGGTAGATTCGCAAAACTTTGCCAAATACTTACTTCGGACGCATGTAAAATTCAATGATGGCGGCGAATACAAACAGACAATTCCCTTCACATCCGGCGAAAAACACACTTATACATTATTTGACAACGGTACAACCAATTATGAAATCGTAATCGCCGATGATCCCTCTGAATCCGAGTGGTGGGCCGCTCAGGAACTCCAGCATTGGCTAATGGAAATCAGTGGAGCCTATTTCCGGATACGGAGCGAGTCCGAGCGTAGACGTGCCTCGCATCTGATTTCAATCGGTGACAGCCAGACAACCAGGGCGCTTCTGGATAAGGACTTTAAACCGATGGCTGAAGATGACGAATCCTTTCTGTATCGGAATACAGGCGCAGATATTGTGATCTACGGCGGACGCCTCAGGGGAACAATGTATGGTGTTATGACTTTTTTAGAGCGCGAATTTCATTGCCGTTGGCTTACACCAAATGTGGAATCCATCCCTTCGTACGATACCTATTCATTCTCCTATCTCAATCATGCCGAAAGCCCTGGTATCCGTGTTCGCGATATGGAGATATTCGATTGTGACGATCCCGTATGGTGCGCCCGAAACAAGGTAAACAGCGATTCAATGTCCGGCACCGGGACCGTTCCGGACAAAGACGGCAATATCCGCACCCCAATTAAAAGACGCCATCAAGTGGGAGGGATAGACTCCTATTGGAGCGTCCACACCTTCGGAAAATTGATGCCGGAATGGGAATTTCTCGATGAGCATCCCGAGTACTTCAGCCTGCTCAATGGTGAAAGAAAATACATTCCCAACGATTCTCAGCCGTGTCTTAGCAATCCCGATGTACTGCGGATCATGACGGAGCGTATACTTGCGGTCATGCGCGAACAGCCTGAGCACCTCATGTACTCCGTTTCGCAAAATGATGGCGATAATCCTTGCCAGTGTGAGAACTGCCAGGCTCTCATCAAGAAGTATGGTGGCGAGTCGGGATTGATTTTATGGTTTGTCAATCAAGTCGCGGATGAAGTCAAAAAAGAATTTCCCAACAAATTCATAAGCACGCTGGCCTATCACTACACGCAATCGCCTCCCGTGGGCATCATCCCGCGCGATAATGTCGTCATTCGCCTCTGTAATTTCCACGGTTGCTTCTCGCATCCACTGAGTGATGATTGCTCAAAAAACGCACCCTTTGTTCAAGACATCGAGAAATGGTCACAAATTGCGCCCCACCTCTTTATCTGGGATTACGTTACCAATTTCGAGCATTACCCTTCACCGTTTCCAAATCTACGCATTCTTCAGCAACACATACGTTTTTATCGTGATCACAAGGCCTTTGGCTACTACCCACAAGGTATATCGCATACAACCGGAAGCGAATTCGGCCCCTTACGCTCTTACCTGCTTGCAAAACTTTTATGGAATCCGGATTGCGACGCCGAAGCGGTTATCGATGATTTTGTGCAAGGCTACTATCGCAACAGCAGTATCTATGTTCGCCGGTATATCGACCTGCTTCACAACAGAATCACTCCGAACACGCATATGGGAGAATACCTAAAACTGGATAACGCCTTGTTCTCCGATGAGTTCATTTATCGGGCCGAAGAGTTATTCGATGAAGCAGAAAAAGCCGCCGATGATATGGATGTGCTCCGCCGCGTCGAAATGGCCCGTCTGCCGGTGATGTACCTCAAATGTTACCGGATGCCGACCTTAGCCAAACGCGATAGAACATTTGAGCGTGTTAAAAAGATCATCGAACAAACCCCGATCACGCATCTTTCGGACAAACCGGAACACGAATACGAGGGCTTTATCAAAATGATCGAAGAAGCCAAGTAACAAGAGTTTTATTAGGTATTATAAAAGGCTGCAAAATTTCATTTAGGGATGAGATAGACGACAAAACGGCGCAAAACGCCCCATTTGATCCTTGTCTTGATTTTACTATCGGCAATCCGATCGATCGCCTATGCGGGCAAGTCAAAATCGATTGGGCACATTACCAATATGCCTATTCAACAGATAATTTAATATTTTCGAAATTAAGTGTCGATATTAATAAGAATATCCAGTAGAATTTTGCTATAATCCTCAACAAGAAACAAAATCGAGATTCGCTCATTTTGGGGGTGTAGTGAACATGGTGGATCGATCATCCAGGAAACCTATAGAAAACCAAAAGTCTAGAATTTTGCACAAGCCACTTATACTTTCCGCATTTACACTTTTAATCATGCAATTAATTCCGTTTCTTGCATATTCGGACGATCCACAAGGCCTTGTAAATACAGAAATTAGCGTTTCCGTGTCGAATATTGCAGCAACTCCCGTTGAGCAGTTCCCTATCCTATCCGGGCCGGAGGCGGCAGGCATTCCACCTTTGACCGGTGATGTGAATCTCTGGGCGGAAAACGGTGGCGGGCGCAGGGATTGGCAAGCAGGCTGCGCCATTCTCAGTAATGGCAATGCAATCGTCCTCGGCGGTATGAGAAAAGACCCGGGCTGGTCGGGAAATATGAGTTATGAAGCAACTGAACGCGAGATGCGGGACATGATCGCGATATTTTCTCCTACCGGCGAATTGATCGAACCGGCACGGCCCGCCTTTTACACCGATGCAGGCGAGCAATGGGAACGAACCATCTGCACGCATCGGACCGATGACAAATTCTACTATTTGAGCAGCGATACCGCAGGAGGGCGTTCGGGGCCTCGCTATTTGGTTCATTCCATCGCCAATCCTGAGGCTTTTCCCGAAGCGTTTCCCGGTTATCTCCCTGAAAATTCCGGAGAATATCATACAGTGATTCAGGTCATCGGAAACGACGGCATTCCGGAATCCAAACTTATCAATCCATGGGGCGAGTACATCCAGCAACGGGGCTTAATTCGCGGCGGAATTGCTTGTTTTCTTTCTAATGGAAACATTGTAATCAATTTTGAAGACAGAACCACAAGCATAACTGCGAAAGCAGCACAATATGGAAGTTCAGACTATAGAGGCTATGTTGTGGGCGCTATCATTGTAGCTCCGGATGGGAGGATCATCAAACCTCCATTTGCGATCTGTACTCCAAGCAGTGCCAATTCGCAAAATCGGTGCGGACTGACCGCCGGTGATGGTTGGTTTGTGGTGCGTTACCAAGACGGTATTGATGGGCCTACTCTTGTGGCTTTTGACAACGACGGCAATGAGCTAGGCGATGGGCAGGGACGCATCTATCCCGCAATCGATATCCCTGAGTTGGAAGGACCTCCCGCCCGGCTGCGTGGCGATGCTCAGGATTTGGATGCAGTTGGTGATTTGCTGTTTATGAGCACGCATCGCAGAAATGATTACAAGGGATTGCTATGTAAAATGCGGGTGGATGAACATGGAATCACCGTCTTAAAGACGATTAGGTTCATCGACCATCCGCGAAGCGACTTCAAGCATAATGCCGACATTGGTGTCGATTCCGCCGGAAATATCATCGTCATGTGGGAAGATCAAAGTTGGGAGCGTTTCCAAGGTGGACGCTGGGAAATGCTGGCGCGTATGTTCGATGTCAATTTAGAGCCGCTGACTCCTTCATTTTGCATATTTGAAATCGGGAACAATACAAATATAGACGAAATCGATCCGTTATTTGGACCTGGACGGACAAAACAATGCAGAATCTCTATGAGCGACGAAATCATCATCGCCGTCGCTCCAACAAACGAACCACCCTATGGCGACCCGGAACCGCTCTTGGCAAACGGATCCGAGGCCGAATGGTACGCATATACCTACATTGCCCGGTTGCTCAAGAATCCTTTCGGCGCCTCTGTCATCAAAAACTGGGATATCTACTGAGTGCCGTCGAGATTAGGCTCAACTGCAAAAGGCAGATAATAAGTTCGAAATCAATAGAAAACTCTTTTAAACATAAATATAAATCTCTAAAGTCTTTTGCTAAGATAATAGTCTGTTTAGAAGTGCAGAGTGAAATGGGAGGACTGGAGGAAGCCATGAGTTATATTCAGAAGTTCACCGCTGCCTTCTTTCTTTTTTTGCCGGTTGCACAGTTTGCGTTGGCCGAAGATGCGAGCGAAGAATGGAGCGGCCTCAATCAAGAAATTGAAGAACTCTCCCGTGCCGGCAACTATAAGGATGCTTTTGTTATTGCCCAAAAGGCCCTCGAATTAGTAGAAAAGAACACAAATCCCAATCACCCGGATGTTGCCGTAAGCCTAAACAACTTGGCACGTTTATACGAACCTTTAGGCCAATTTGCCCAAGCTGAACCGCTTCTCAAACGCGCACTGGCGATAAACGAAGAGGCCTTGGGAGCGAATCATTCCCGTACGGCGGCAAGTTTGAACAACTTGGCCCGATTATACGAACACATGGGCCGATACGCCCAAGCTGAACCACTTTACAAACGGGCATTGGCGATAAATGAAGAGGCGCTGGGCCCGAATCACACCGGCACAGCGGCAAGCCTAGACAACCTGGCTGAGTTCTACTGGCACCTAAATCAGTGTGCACAGGCTGAACCATTATCAAGGCGGGCTCTGGCAATCAGAGAGAAAACGCTTGGGCCGGAACATCCTGAAGTTGCTACAAATTTAAACAACTTAGGAGCACTTCTTTATAATCAAGGCCAGTATACGCAGGCTGAAATGCTCTACCGGCGAGCGCTTGAAATAAGAGAGAAGGTCCTGAGGCCGGAGCATCCCGATATCGCCATAAGTCTAAATAATTTAGGCTCACTTCTCTTAAGCCAAGGCCGTTACGATCAAGCCGAGCCGATTTTTGAACGCGCTTTGGCAATTAGAGAGAAAGAATTTGGGCCGGATCATTCCATCGTGGCCTCCAGTCTGCTCAACCTGGGTACCCTCTATAGAATCCAAGGCAAGACCGAACAAACCGAACCACTCTTAAAACGTGCATTAGCAATCCAGGAAAAAGCCTTAGGGCCGGATCATCCGGATGTTGCAATGTGCGTCAACAATCTTGCCACTCTCTATCACACACAAGGCAATTATGCTCAGGCCGAACCACTTTTTGTACGCTCACTTACTATTTGGGAAAAAACATTGGGGCCGAACCATCCCCATGTCGCCATAAACCTGAATAACCTGGCTGAAATATACAAAATCCAGGGACGATATGACCAGGCCGAAGAACTCTATAAACGGTCACTGTCAATTTATGAAAAAACACTGGGACCGGATCACCCCTCTGTAGCTACTATCCTTGAAAACTTGGCATTGTTCTATCGAACCACCCAAAGGCCCAAAGAGGCCGAGCCCTTGGAAGAACGCGCGGCACGTATTCGTGCGATGCCGAGATAGATTTAACGAAAACAGATTTACCAATTCGTATAACTTCCATCGGGGCGCTGTAGATGCGGATGCTCATGAGGAGTCATAGGATATTTCGCCGCGGCTTCTTCATCGAATTCCACACCAAGACCCGGGCGGGTTGGCAAAGGATAATAAGTGCCTTTCCGTGCGACAGTAACCGGAAAAACATCTCCACCACCCTCATTAAAGGCCGGAATAACTTCCACCCAAGTCAAATTGTTGACAGCCATTGCATAATGAATCGTTGCCGCAGTACAAACCGGGCCGATGGGATTGTGCGGCATGAGATCGATATAATGCGCCTCGCACCACCCCGCCACTTTCTTAGCTTCTGTTAGCCCGCCAATGCAACAAATATCCACCCGCGCGAAATTGGTCAGCCCACTTTCGATATAAGGAAGCGCCGCCCATTTACTGGGCCATTCTTCTCCAATGGCAAAGGGGACATCGGTCAT
>CAXXIH010000003.1:0-852461 GCA_963663365.2 bacterium
ATCGGGATTGCCGGCCTGGAAGGGCTTTTATACATACTGCAAAAACCGTGGTGAAATCTGGGAGGCAATCTGCAAGACCGAACTGGAATCTCCGCCCGGTGTGCAACGTGTCTACAGCGATCTCGGATTTATTACATTGGGAATGTTGGTCGAAAAAGTCTCCGGCGAGCGCTTGGACCGCTTTACAAAAGAGCGGATATTTGAGCCGTTGGGTATGAAAGATACCGGGTTCAATCCCTCTTTCCGCATTCGGAAACGTTGTGCGGCTACTGAATGGTCGAGCGATCAAAACAAATTTATTGTCGGTACTGTGCATGACGAGAATTGCAGTACATTTGGTGGTGTTTCCGGACATGCAGGGCTTTTCTCAACCGCCAACGATTTGGCTGTCTTTTGCCAGATGCTTTTAAATCGCGGGACCTATGGCGATGTCCGCATCTTGAAACCGGAAACCGTTGCACTGATGCTTACACCTCAGCTGGACTGCAAAATTTTGGAAGCGGGGAATGGTTCCCTCGCCGAAAACGAACAGCTGCTGGGTTGGTATGCAGTCGGACAGCAAAAAGATATTCTTCAAACCGGCGGATTACCCTCACCCCGTGCCTTTGGTCATACGGGATTCACCGGAACCAGTCTTTGGATTGATCCTGAGCATCAGACCTTTGTCGTGCTGCTTGCTAATGCGGTACATCCCACACGGGAAGGGATCAGCCGCAGTCAGTACCGACAAGGCTTTCATCAAGCGGTTTGGGATGCTCTCCTAGAGGCGGAAAAGAAAAAAAGCGGAAGAACGTGCGGCGGCAGACGAATTGTAAGAGAAGAGCGAATACGCAGCCATTGGTTGTGTTTGGGTAGATTACCCCTGCAGCGAGGAACATTATGGGACAGCCGATTACTTCAGCCAGTTACAGTTTTACCGTGCGTGTGGAATTGGAACATCGTCCGGGGCAATTTGCACGCTTGGCCCAAACCATCGCCGATCATGGCGGGAATATGGGGGCCATCGATATTGTTGGTGTGAAAAAGGATCGCGTCACACGCGATTTGACCGTCGATGCGCAAAGCGATGTCCATGCGGACGAATTGATTGCCGCGATTAAGAAAGTGAAGGGCATTCGAGTTCGTACTGTTTCGGACCGTGTCTTTCTTTCTCATTTGGGCGGGAAAATCACTATCGAGAACCGCATCCCGCTAAAGAATCGGGATCAGCTTTCGATTGCCTACACCCCGGGTGTTGCTCGTGTTTGCCGTTCGATCGCACAGAATCCCGAAAGCGTCTATAACCTGACCATCCGGGGGAATACGGTGGCGATTGTGACCGATGGCAGCGCTGTATTGGGCTTAGGTGATATCGGGCCTTGCGCGGCCATGCCGGTCATGGAAGGCAAGGCGATGCTCTTTAAGGAGTTTGGCCGTGTAGATGCTTTCCCAATCTGCCTGGATACCAAAGACGTCAATGAAATCGTGCGAATTGTAAAGGCGCTTGCACCGACCTTTGGCGGAATCAATCTGGAAGATATCGCCGCTCCGCGTTGTTTTGAGATCGAAGAGAAATTAGTGAACTCCCTTGATATCCCTGTTTTTCATGACGATCAACATGGAACGGCGGTCGTTGTGCTGGCGGCGCTTTTAAATGCGCTCAAGGTTGTCGGCAAGAAAATCAACAAAGTCCGAGTGGCTGTTTTGGGTGTCGGTGCGGCTGGTGTGGCCTGCACAAAAATGCTTTTAGATGCCGGCGTAAAAGACGTTATTGGCTGCGACCGTACGGGCACGATTTACAAAGGCCGCCGCAAGCAGATGAATTACATGAAGAAGTGGTTTGCCGAATATACCAACAAAGATAACGTCAAAGGCGATATTAACGATGCAGCCAAAGGAGCCGATGTGTTTCTTGGTCTTTCCGGCCCCGGTCTCTTTCCTGTTGAAGCCCTGCAATCGATGGCAAAGGATGCCATCGTTTTCGCCTTGGCGAATCCCGATCCTGAGATTGCACCTGAAATCGCCAGTGAGCATGCCGCTGTTGTGGCGACCGGACGTAGCGACTATCCGAACCAGATTAATAATGTATTGGCTTTCCCCGGCATCTTCCGAGGGGCTTTGGATGTCCATGCATCGAAAATTACTGAAGATATGAAGCAAGCCGCCGCGCGGGCCATTGCGGAAAGTATCCCGGAACGGGAGCTTTTCGCGGATTACATCATTCCGAGCGTGTTCCAACGAAAGGTGTCTACCGCGGTTGCAGAAGCCGTCGCGGAAGCGGCTGTGAAATCCGGTGTTGCCCGTCGTCCCCACTCGGAAAAAATAACAAAGTTGGTAGTCTGTTCCTCCCTTTAGGAGAATGGAATGTTGTTATCGGACATTGCCAGAAAGAATGGTGTTGTCGGCGCCGGTGGTGCGGGATTCCCGACCTATGTCAAACTCCAAAGCTCGGTCGACACCGTCATTTTGAACGCGGCCGAATGTGAGCCGCTTCTACACAAAGACAAAGAACTCCTTCACGCATTTGGTCAGCAAATTGTCCAAGGTTTGGATGAAGTGCGGGAAGCCGTGGGGGCGGACCGCGCCATTATCGGCATTAAAGACAAGTATCACGATATCATCGATGAACTGGAACGTATCATTCCCGCCAAGATGTCGGTATTTCACCTTGGAGATTTCTATCCGGCCGGTGATGAGTTTGTCTTGGTGTACGATGTTACCGGGCGTGTGATTCGGCCACGGCAGCTACCTAAAGACGTCAACGTGCTGGTCCAAAATGTTGAGACAATACTCAATCTGGTTTCGCGTAAACCGGTCACGCATAAATACTTGACTGTGGCCGGTGCAGTCCAGAATCCGGTAACGATTGATGTTCCTATCGGTGTCACCATGCGTGAGGCGCTCGAACTCGCGGGCGGCACGACTGTTGATGAACCGATCTTGATTTCCGGTGGCGTGATGATGGGCAAACTCGTTACTGATTGGGAAACCCCTATTACGAAAACCACCGGCGGGTTGATCGTTGTGGACCGGGAGCATGCTGTAGCACGCCGCTATCGTGCCGATTTCAAGACAATTAACACGATTGGCCGCTCGGCTTGCGACCAATGTTCGTTCTGTACAGAAATGTGTCCGCGTTATCTTCTGGGCCATCCTATTGAGCCGCATAAGGCCATGCGGACGCTTGGATTTGTCGCGGAGCCGTTTCTTTATATGCAGGGCACGGAATTTTGCTGCGAATGTAATCTTTGCACGATGTATGCCTGCCCCGAGGATTTAGATCCGAAGAATGTTTGTACGCAAGGCAAACGGGAACTTCGTAACATCGACAAAAAATGGCAAGGCAAACCGCGCGATCCGCACCCCATGGGCAACGGACGGCGAATTCCCGTGACTTCCTTGATGCGCAAATTGGGGCTCAAAAAATACAACAACACCGGCCCGCTTTTGCCACTGATGGAGAACGCCACACGGGTTACATTGCTTTTGCAGCAGCATATTGGCGCTCCCGCCCAGCCGGTTGTAAAAGTCGGCGAACGAGTGTCAGCCGGACAGCTGGTGGCCGATGTGGCCGAAGATCAATTGGGATGCCCCATTCATGCCAGTATTGACGGAGTTGTACAGTCGATTAATGGCTCGATTGTAATTGAGAGATAAATTCGAAGCGGAGTTTCGTGACGTTTGTTGGAATATTGGCAAACAAGCGTCAAGTGATTGGAAGATGAAAATGGCAGTAAACGCAATCGGCATCGTTGAACTTTCCAGCATCGCCCAAGGCTTTCAGGTGCAAGATACCATGTTGAAAGCCGCTGATGTGAAACTTTTGGTTGCACGGACGATTTGTTCCGGAAAATATATGGTGATGGTCGGCGGGGCGGTCGATGAAGTCCGTTCCAGCGTGGATGCAGGAGAAGCGGTTTGCCCCGATGGAGTTATCGATACGCTTGTAATCCCAAATGTGCACGAAGATGTATACCCGGCTATTTCCGGCGTTGTGCCGTTGCCGCCGGGAGGTCCGGGAGCGTTGGGTATTGTCGAGACGTTTTCCGCCAGCGCAGCCATTGAAGCAGCCGACGCAATTGCCAAAACGGCGACCGTAACCGTCTTTCGCGTTCATTTAGCCATGGCGGTCGGTGGGAAGGGATTTGTGCAGGTTACCGGCGATGTCGCGGATGTCCGTTCGGCGGTAGAAGTCGGCGCGCAAGCCGCTGGGCGTAAGGGGCTGCTTGTTAGCTATATCACCATCCCTGCCCCGCGTGAGGAATTATTCGGGGAGATGATCTAGGTCTTTCCCATGGGTTTATCATTCGTTCTCACACGCCAGCTGTGAACCTGCGGTTTGCTTATTAACCCGGATTTCCCAGATAGTTTTTCTGTCCGTGTGTGTTAAAATACAGTTTGGCCTTATAAACAAAGGCTTTTCTGTTGATCGGGAATGCGAATTTGAGTGAATCCAATGGGTGAAGCGTGCAAGAGTCCACTACGGGTAGGCCTTTAGGGCCGGGACACCTCTCGGATCGTGCCTTCTGGAGGAAAATCGAGAGCCTATATGAGAAATCCAGGATAAACCATTTGAGTGTTTTCTTACATATGATTTCTGGACGTAAACATATATTGGTAGCGATCTTTGTCGTTGTCATCCTTGCTTTGGGATTGTTTTCAACGTGGTTTATTTGGAATCTCACAACGCAACGTTTGTCCGCGGAGGCGCTCGAAGAGGCGCAAATGGTGGCGCGTTCAATCGATTTAGAACGGTTAAAGAATTTGACAGGTCTTCCGGATGATGTGAACTCACCGGACTATATACAGATTAAGAATCAATTAATCCAAATACGTCTTGTACACAGAACCTGCCGTTTTCTGTACTTGATGGGACGTAGAAGTGACGGGACGGTATTTTTCTTTTTAGATTCGCAACCACCGGATTCTAAAGATTATGCGCCTCCGGGACTGATCTATGAGGAAGTGTCGGACGAGTATTTATATGCATTCGATACCGGTCAACAATGTACCGTTGGGCCGATCGAGGATCGTTGGGGGATTCTGGTTACCAGTTTGGTACCTATCATCAATCCGGTTACGAATGATTTAATTGCCGTATTGGGGATGGATATCGAGGCCGACGATTGGAATAAGGAGATCGTATCGCTGTGTTTATTGCCGGTAATCCTGACAGTTTTTATACTTATTCTCACGGTTTTACTTCTGATTATCAATCGAAATCGCCGACTCGTTAAGTCGCAATATCTTGAAAAAGACAAAATGGCCACGGAACTCCAAGAGGCGTTGCAGCACGTCAAGAAACTTCAAGGTCTTCTTCCGATCTGCACGATGTGTAAAAAAATTCGTGATGACAAGGGCTATTGGAATGAACTTGAGTTCTATATCGAGAAGCATTCAGACGCTCAATTCAGTCATGGTCTTTGTGAGGATTGTTACAGCAAACTGTACAGCGGCGAACCCTGGTATCATAAAGACAAGAATAAAAATGGTGGAAATGGCGGTTAAGAAGTAAATCATGCGGCGCTGTAAAAGTGCAGCACCCGGCCTGCAGTATTGTGTTGTCGTAAAATCACTTCAAGTCTCATAATTTTGGATTGATTTCTGGTGTTTGGGCTGTGGAGCGTGTGAGTAACGTCGGTGACGTTATCCAAGATTAAGAGAATGTCAGGAAATCATCGGGGAGTGGACCTTGTAGCCCTGGTTTAGATTGAATCTTTGTTTTTGCTTTTTGCACAATTTTCAATGTGTGCCTGCAAAGATTGCGCATATTCGGAAAATAAAAACCATAACGCTTCGCTGTCTTTGTAAGATTACTGATCAGCAGCGGTTCCCCGATCGGAGAATTCGCGCGCTTTAGGAACGGCTGTATGATTGAATCGGCGGCATCATCCAATATGGAATAAAGTTTCTGGTCTTGTGTAACCGCGCGATGGGCGTCTTCGATCTCATCCACAATTTTCTCTATCGTTTCTCGTTTAGCCGGTGTGGGATCGATGAGTTCCTCTTCCAGTTTTTTGATATGTCCTTCACCTTCATCACAAGCCCGGATCGCGTTCTCTAGTAGGACTTCCGCCTCGGCGAAAAACTCTTCCAAGATACTGATTTCAGGAGGGATGAAGTATGCCAGAGCTTTCTTGATTCGTTCCGATGGATTGACCGAGTCTTTGCATATCTCCTGAATCGTTTCATCCAGTCTTCTGTATTCCGCGCCTTCAATTTTCGCTCCTCCCGCTGTTGCATTGATGACACGTCCATAGAAATTTTTAATATCACCCTGTAAGGACCGCAAATAGGAATACCAGAATTGACTTGTGGGGACTTCGGAAGTCTCATTGCCGGGAATCATAAGCGGCGTGAAATCCTCATCTTGTCCATCTAAAAGTTTTACACGCATCTTTCCTGCGGTTGGAGAACTCGTGATATTACGAAGCAATGCGGAGCCGGTTGCATGTGTGGGACCGCCTTTGGGTGCAAACGATAGGTCTGTCCCAACAAATACTATGGGTTCGCAACCCCACAACTTGGCAAGATTGAAAGCGGCCTGAACAACCATAATGCCCGGCTTCATATAGGCTGGAAGTCCAAGCGCATCCTTTAGCCGAAGGATTGTCCGCGATGTGGGGAGGGGAATCGAGACTTTTGCGCCGCCGACTCCTTCCAGAATTTCCGGACGAATAGATGGCGAATAGGCCATAACTCCATCGCCCACATCAGAGACGCCTTCGAAATGCTTCAAATTATAGAGCGAAGGATCGCAGGTGACATTAACATCGGCCTTGATACCCCGTCTCAGCAAAATCGGGTAGGCTGTATCGACGGCGACGATAAGGCCGCGCCCATCCACGGCTTTTAAATCTTCAATATTTTTATCTAATGAAGGCCCTGCTCCGACAATGAAAGCCGGGACATCTTCAAATTGTCCGGTTAGGATTGAAGCCCCCGGCTCTGTGAATAGATTGGGAAGATTCAGAAGAATGTTTTCTTGGATTAGAGCTCCCATTGTGGCTTTTGTGCGCAGCAGCATTTCACCACTGCGTTGATCGTCCACAATGACTTTTTTTATCTCATCGTATTTTTCAGGAGACAGCGCGACGGTCGGATCATGTTCGATAATGGTTAAACCGTCGAGCGCGAACTGTGTGTTATTTTCACGAATTTTCTCACGAATGGCTTCGATGCTGGGCTCTACAAACCAGCTCAGGTGTGGATTGCCGAGTACCTGGGTCAGGTCTACATGTTCCAGTGCCAGGCGCGCGATAGCCGGATCGAAGTCGATAACAATTACATCGCTGAGTGTTTGTTGGGTTTCATGCATAAGCGCCAGCACGTGATACCACATGCCGCCGCCGATAAAACAAAGATTATAATGCTCGTTGTCTTTAAAGGCCTCAGTCCAGCGGAAAGCTTCGGTCCAAGGATCGTAACGGCTTCCCAAAAGGTGGGGGCGTTTACCCTCTATCTCTACCTGCATTGTCGGTTGTTCGACTTTGGTGGGGAGGATTTGGTAGCGGTTTTCGGGGACAATTAGATTTTCAAGCCGGGCCGCCAATTCCGGTTGAGTGACACGGAGACGCTCAAGATTCGATGCGAAAAAACTCATACTGGTGTTGCCTCCGATGCGGACCACTTGGCTTTATGATTCAGATGACGGAGATACGGGCATAGGTTTGGGCTCTATCGCCTTTTTCTCATCCTCATTCATCATCTGTGAGAGTTCTTGAATGAATTGCGAAACATCTTTGAATTGCCGGTAAACCGAAGCGAAACGGACATATGCGACTTGGTCCAATTCGCGCAAACGCTCCATGACTTTTTCACCGACCTGTGACGATTCAACTTCGCGAATCCCCGGCTCAAACAGCTCTCGTTCAATCTCACTGCTTAACGTTTGAATTTGATCTTCGCTGATCGGGCGTTTCTGACATGCGATACGAATACCTTTTGCCACCTTTTCATGGTCATAGGGTTCCCGCCTGCGATCATGCTTAATAATTACCAGTGGAAGCTCTTCAACACGTTCATAGGTTGTGAATCGCTGGTGGCAATTTAAGCATTCACGGCGTCGGCGGATGGACGCGCTATCGGCCATGCTTCGAGAATCAACAACCCGATCGTTATCTTCACCGCAATAGGGGCATCTCATGATCTTGATACTCCGGCTCTGTGCCTTTTTAACGGGGCTGCCGCGGCATCGCGCATAACCCGGCTATGATGTGGTTAGACCGGGATAAAGCGGAAATACTTCACAAAGTTGCCTGACTTCACCGCCAATACGTTTGATGATTCCGGCGTCGAACTCACTTAAAATAATCTCGGCAATCCAGCCGCCGATCTTCTTCATTTCCTCTTCGCCCATGCCTCGTGTTGTTACCGCAGGAGTGCCTACGCGAATCCCGCTGGTGACCATCGGTTTTTGGGGATCGCCTGGAACCATGTTTTTGTTGGTTGTGATGCCTGCGTCTTCTAAGGCAGTCTGTGCGGCCTTCCCAGTCAGCTCTTGTGGACGAAGATCGATCATCATGAGGTGGTTGTCAGTTCCGCCTGAGACGAGGCTGATACCGTTCTCTATCAGAGTGGCTGCCAGCGTCTTGGCATTGGCAATCACCTTACGGATATAAACCTTAAAATCTTCGGATTGGGCTTCATGGAATGCGACAGCTTTCGCTGCAATAACATGCTCCAAGGGACCGCCCTGAAGACCAGGGAAAATCCAGCGATCAACATCTTTCTTATGCGCTTCGCTGCAAAGGATCATCCCGCCCCGTGGACCCCGCAAGGTTTTGTGAGTTGTTGTCGTCGTGATATCCGCATAGGGAAGGCAATCGGGGTGTTCTCCTGCGGCGATTAGACCGGCCACATGAGCGATGTCGGATACGACTTTCGCTCCGGCTTCATGCGCGATTGCGCACATCGTTTCGAAATCCCATGCACGGGGATAAGCGCTCGCTCCGAGAACCACTAAATCCGGACGATTGGATTCCACGACCTGACGGTATTCGTCGATTTCAATCCGCTGAGTTTCCGTGTTGACCTGGTACGAAACCGCCTCGAACCAACGTCCTGAAAAATTGACTCCCAAGCCATGGGTTAAGTGTCCGCCATGATCGAGATTTAAACCGAGAATCTTCGCACCCGGCTCAATCAGAGCCATATAGGCGGCCATGTTGGCCTGAGATCCACTATGGGGTTGAACGTTTGCATGTTCCGCTCCAAATAACGCTTTGGCACGTTCAATGGCCAAGGTTTCGGAACAATCCACCCATTCACAGCCGCCGTAATAACGCCGCCCCGGATAGCCCTCGGCGTATTTATTCGTAAGAGGGGTGCCCAAAGCCGCCAAAACCGCCTGTGAGGTAAAGTTCTCAGAGGCAATCAGTTCCAATCCGTACCGCTGACGGTCAATCTCGGCATGAATTGCTTTGTAAATCTCAGGGTCTACGGAGCGCAGAATATCGTTCAAAATGACAAACCTCTTTATATTGCTGCCGGATAATCCGGGAAGTTTTTGTTTCTCAGGAGATGGCTTAAAGGCCTCAGTCACATGAGTAGTCAGGATGGACCGGATATGGCCTGGATCGCGAAGGTTCTTGGATGCGCTCCACCTGCGTACCCTGGGGCAGGCTCAAGACTGTGTCTTTGGCCTCTTTATTATCCCCTCGAGCGATGGTCGCGAGGCATTGTCACCAATTCCTGGATAGATTGTGAGATTGACACTGTGCCAATACACGATAGATAGTAGCCGCACGTTACCAGAGGTACAAGGTGTTGCGTTCATAGGGCATGCCGCACTTCTGTATTCATATCTTACTCTCCGGCTGTTTTATTGTGGGGTATGCTCTTCTATTGTGCATGTATACTGCTCACATGACGCGCCTGCGAAAGCCCATATTTCTCAAACACTTCCCATGCTGTGAGCGCTTGGGGGCGGGGAGTGGCTTGCTTGTTTGTGTCCTTGGATTAGGTGCAATCCTTTGGGGGTGCGCTACAGAGCGGGCTCATTTTTCAACCATTTACTCAACCGAATTGAAGGCCGCCGATTCCCGGCTTGTTGTTGATGGTGAACAGCTAAACTTCCGTGTGGATCGGCCGGGTACGATTCGCAAGCCGATTCTGATTATGCCGGCCTTGCCGGAAGTCTGTTCCATAAGCAGGCCACTGCCCAACACACCCGATCCCGTTGTACATAGTGCGACAGAGCCATGGATCAATCTATATTTTGAACGTACCAGCCGGGGCGATGGAGATATTGTTGAGGTACATGCCCAACGCGCAGATTCCGATTTCTGTTTTCGCTATCACATTCCGGTTAATCAGAACGCTTTCGGATTGGAGGTCGAGTGCCGACCGGCCGCTGGTGTACGGATTTGTTCGGTGACGCACAATATCACTTTGCCTAATCTCGATCCTGAATACACGTTTTGGTCGAATATCGGCACGGATGAATCACCTGTAGCCATTCCCATTGCGCAACCGGTCATTGCTATGGTGACTGAGCCACTTCGGTGCGTGGCGCTTTCATCGAACCCTGACCAGAATCGGGGTGTTATTGAAAGAGACTTTCATATCTTTCCCGAAGACGATGTATTCCATCTCAATCTTGCCAACACCTGTCGCGCTTTTCAGGATAATACTCTTGGCTACCGCCTGATTTTCAGTTGGATGGATTTTATGCCGGTTGAAGATAATAAGAATTCCAAAGGCGGCCCGCGAAAACGAAAATAAAGAAGTACCACACACGGTGGAAACCAGGGGAGTGTGTTCCGGAATTCGATGCACCGGTAAAATACTGCATACGTGATAACCCTACGAAGCAAGGAGTTTACGATGTCAGAAGAAATGCGCTTAATTGGTATGCGTTTTCGCTTCAATAGTGTTTTTTTGAAAAAGATATGCAAAGATTTTAAACCGGAAGATTGGTCATTCACACCTGAGGTGGGCGGCAATCCGGCTATCTGGGTCTTGGGCCATATCGCTCTTTATCGACGAGTTATTCTGCGGGGTATCCAAGAGGCTATTGAGGAAGAGCCGTGGGAAGCCTATTTCCCATTCAGTTCAACTCCGGATTTAACCAAAGACTATCCGGATGCGGGTTTTCTGCTCGATGATTACTCTGCCAATGGCGATCGTATTATTGAGCGTTTTACGGCTTTGCCCAAAGAAGCCGAGGAGGAAGAATGGCAGCGGGAATTACCGGATGGTTCTCACACTTTAAAAGCCTGTGCCAACTTCTTCCATTTTCATGAAAGCTATCATTTAGGACAGATTGGCTACATCAAACGTCTGCGGGGCATGCCCGGCTTGCGTTAATTCCGAAAATCTGACTATAAATCGAGAAATTCTTTTAGCAACGCCCGGTCTATGTTGCTGAGGCCGTATCCACGGAGAAAATAAAGTAAATCTTTGATGCTGAATGCGGCCAGACTTTTCTCATGTAGCCAGCGCAGCTGCTCGAAGTTGATCGAGTCTCTGTGATATTGCGGTTTTTTCAAAACAACGAAACAGCCAAGTTTCTTTGAGAAAAATGAAAACTGCCCGCTGGATGATGGGCGATAATAAAGATCATTCAAATCGATACCCTGAAGAACGATGCCCAATTTGTGCAGACGGCGAACAAAACGGCCTGCTTGTTGAAGAATCTCTCTTCGCAAGCGGAGCGGGAAATCGCCGGAGGCAATTTTTGAGAGTAGGACCGCATCGGCTGGTGGATCATAGAACAGGATTTCTTATGTGTTGCTTTTGCTTTTGAGCCATTTCTTTTGAATTGCATAAGCGGCCACGCAATGCCCCTTGATCCCGGTCATATGCAGCAAATTGGCCATGCGCCATAGGTTCAAACGAACGGAACCTTTGGGGGATTCAGGTTTTCCGATCAGGATCGTTTCCGTGTGCATCGGAGCGGCAAGGCCGCCTTCGATTTGGGAACGGTCGGCTTCCTTGAACTGAAACACCCGGTAACCATGGCTGCGGTATTGAATCAGGCGGCGGCTGCGCCGTGTGCAATTACGATACGCGCGCCGGCAGACTGAGACTCTGATTTTCCATGCGGCCTCGATGAGAGCGTCGATTTCGGATTCACACCAAGGCATGCTTCGAGAATAATGTTGCAGAAATATACGCAAGTACTGGTCGGGAAGCCCGGCGTAGATCATATCACTTAGCGGCGCCAAAAATTCAACGAAATAACGGTCGGTTTTTCCCTTTGGAGCCTCGAATGATTTAAACCAGTCGATAACAATCACTCGTTCTGCGTCATTGCCGCAGACAAGAATATTGTCGAGAGAAAGATCTTGGTGCAGAAGTCCTGCTTGATGAATGATTGCAATTTGGTCCGCTAATTTCTTCAAGACATGCTCGATACGCGCCTCATCGTCCCAGTGATGCGCAAGGTAATCGAGCATGTTGCAGGTATCATCCAGATAGCGAGTAACCAATAAGGTTTGAAAGGATCCTCGGAATATCCGGGGTACGCCAACTAGTTCGAATTCAAGAACATCTACTCCTCTATCGCCCGCTTGCCGCGTCAATTGCCATTCTACTGTGGCCGCGTCGCGTCCCCTCAATGTATTCCCGATTTTTTTGAGAGAGGTATGGGACCGGAATCCCCATTTTACGACCCAGGCCGGTCCTCCGTCGGCGGGTGTAAAACGAAAAGTGCGACGTGTATTTCCCGACCGGAGCAGGTGCCACTCGGGATCGCTGGATTGAATGCTTCCAACTTGCAGAACTCGATTGAGAATAGCGTCCGGGAGTCGATTGAATACGATTCGGAACGCGCTCATGCCGATTTCGTCGCCCGTATAAAAATCGATTTTCCACCAAAATTCACTGCCGCGCCACGCGTTACGCCAATGGCGTTACGGCGGAATGATTTAGGACTTTGTAAGAAAGAACCTAACCAGGCCAAAGCAGCAAATGGAAATAAGAGATAGTGATTCAGACGCCGGGATTGTGCGCGTATGTCTTGCACCGTAAGGCCTGCGCGATCCATTCCATTCTGAATTGCAGGAAAAAACAGGGCCTGACGGAAATTGGCGTTGGCATCATCGATGGTCTGAGTATGGGTTAATTCATTGTTCGTTTCGGAAAGTGAGCCCACCAGGAAGAATTTTAAACGTTTGGCGATTGATGCGTAATTATTGACAGATATCAGCAATGTTCCGCCGGGTTTGAGGATGCGTGCAAATTCCTTAAGAGCGAACCGGAAATTTGCGATTCGGTGCAGGGCATTGGCGCAAACAACAACATCGAAAGTCTCATCTTCATAAGGCAGCTTGCCGTTAAGGTCTGCCTGTTCAAAAGGATAATCGCCGTCCAGCAGGCCGGGATCGATATCCGCGCAGTGCACGTCGTATCCCAACTCGCGCATATATGCCGAGAGCGCCCCTCGTCCGGCGGGAGCATCCAACGCTTTGCCGCAGGGCAGTTCCTCAAGTGTGCGCAGTATCCATTCGTGGGAGCCGCGGCTACCGATCATTTTGGGGGCAGATGTTTGTTTTGAGGTATTCATAAAATAAAATTGTCAATTCAGGGATTCCGGCAATTTAAATTTTCATATGTAAATCAACGCCGCTTAAAATATTAGACTTAGGTTAGCGGATTTGAAATAAGCCGAACAGAGAGTAAGGAATTAAAATTTAGGTTTCTTAAGCGAATGATTCTGTCAGATATCGCCCTACGCAAAGATTTCCTTTATAGGCACACCTTCGCCATCCCGGGTTACATAAAAGGGACGTTTTTCCACTTCATAACTGAGTTTTGGGGATATTCCCAAGGCGCGGTAGATGGTTGCGTGGAGATTTTCGATTGTGACCGGCTTTTCGATTAGGCTACATGGTCGTTCTTCGGCGGTTTTGCCATACAAAATCCCTTTCTTCATTCCGCCTCCTACCATCAGAACGCTGCCTGCTCCGGTGAAATGCCGGTGCATTCCATAGTATTTTAGGTCTTCAATCTTGTCCGGTACTGTGACTTGGTCTTTAACCTTTTCCTCCGGGCGGCCTTCTACCATCATATCCCGGCTAAATTCTGACGCGAGCACAATCAGGGTCCGGTCCAATAGTCCCCGTTCCTCTAAATCCAAAACCAGCTGAGCGATTGGCGCATCGATCTGCCGCTTCAACTCCCGTGTACGTGTATGGCCGTTATCGTGAGTATCCCAATACATAAAGGGGATGTATTCCGTTGTAACTTCAATAAACCGTGCCCCTGCTTCGGCCAGCCTTCTGGCCAGCAGACAGCCCCGCCCAAACCGTCCCGTATCGTACTTTGCCAATGACTGTTCCGGCTCCAAAGAGAGATCGAAAGCCTTGGCTGCCGGGGAATTCAGCAACCGGTGGGCGTTATCGAGCGAGCGTAGGAGTGATTCCTTTTGATGTCCGCTTCCGAATTCGCCGATGGGGCTATTTGCCACCATTTTCTTGTATGCGTTATAACGGTTGCGGAAACGGTCAGGGCCCATTCCTTCCGGTGGGCGCACGGCTTCCATTGCGTTGTTGGGATCGGGAATAAAAAAGGGGCCGTATTCGCTGCCTAAGAATCCTGCCTGGTGGAACGCCCGCAGTTCTTCTGCTTCGCCATTGCCTTCGTAACGTTGTCCGATATCGATAAAAGCGGGAACTGCCGGATTTAGGGAGCCTAGTGTACGGGATATCACTGCGCCGATATGCGGTGCGGCCACGGTCAGTGGAGGTGCATAGCCTGTATGCCAATGATATTGATGACGTGAATGGAGAATGAATCCCAAATCACCGGAACGGTAACTGCGGATAAGTGTGGCCCGGTCCATAATCGAACCGATTTTTTCCAGCCCTTCCGAGAGTTTGATGTCATCAACCGCCGAATCGATGGCGGGAAAAGTGCTCAATACTTCGTTCGGATCAAGACCGGGAGTAAAGGGTGTATAGCGTTTGGGATCGAAGGTCTCCGTATGGGCCATGCCTCCGGCCATCCAAAGCAGGATGACGGTATCGGCCGTTGCCTCGGGGACAGCCTCCTGTGCAAATTCATTTGCGTGGGAAGCGCTTGGAAATCCTGCCGTCAGTGCCGAAAGCGTGGCTGCGCTTGCCGTGCGTAAGAATTCCCGTCTGTCCCAATTTCGATCCCTGTATATCATTGTGTTCCCTCAGTAAATCAGTTGAAACTCCGGCAACATGGAGACGATCCATAGCAGGTCTTCAATCCCTTCTTGCTGTACCGGTGAACCTGCCACAGCCAGAGCTGTCTTACGTTCATCTTGAGTCGGCTCCCGTCCTAATGCCTGCCAAAAGATTTCGTCGACAATGCTATTTTGCGAGTCACTTTCTGTTGTGTAATTTTCCAGCCAGCTACGCGCGCCCTTTTTTAGGACGGTATCGAGGGTCTCCCCGTTGGTCATTTCCAGAGCCTGCAAAGTTGTCGCCAGACTGTCGCGGGTGGTTATAACTTGCTCCCGGTTGCGGGATCGGCCTAGAGCCTGCATCAGGGGATCAGTATCAACGAAGGCAGCGCGCAGGCTTTCTTCTTCTGATAAAACATAAAATTCCAGATTCATCTCGCCGCCGTCTTCGCTCAATGTCTCCGGATCGAGTCCAGCTTCTGCAGTGAATTTCGTATACCCATCGGGGATATCGAAGGTAAGCGCCGATTTTGAGTGTACGTATAATCCATAATCGAAATCAAAATCGCCGACTTTGAAGGAACCATCTTGGCCGGTAATGACAGAAGGCAGACTGCCATCTGCGCTATTCGTGTTTTGCCAATCCAATTGGGTAAGCGGAAGTTCTCCCTGCGCCCCGATCAGGCGGGGATTGGCCCAGAAGGCACGGGTTGGATGCTTCCCATCGCGGTCGTCAGTGACAACCAAACGCAATGTTTTTATATCGGAAACATCCACCTCCACCGTTGCCGATCCTTGGTGGATTCGTCCGCTGGCATAGCGGACTGAAGAATGGATATCCTCAGGGGCTTGTCCACCTTGATTGCGTCCGTCTTTTTCAAAGAAATTCTGCGGTAGCAGTTGCCATACGCCTGTAAGCGAAGAAACAGCATCCACAAACTGCTCCGCCGTCATGCGGCGCATAGATGGTCCTTTGAATACATACCGGTCTTCCATTTCGTCCATGCCTACTGAAGGCAGCTGATAGGCCCGGGAAGTTAAAATCCGCTCCATGGTTTTATGCAGATCGTAACCATTATCGGAAAGGTCTACGGCTAGATAATCCAATAGATTCGAGTACCATGGCTCTCCTTCCATATCATCAACCGGCTCGATTAGGCCATGTCCCATGAACTTGGCCCATAACCGGTTAACGATGGTCCGTGTGAATTGTCCATTCTCTTCGCTGGTTAAGATTTGAGCGAGCTGCACTCTGCGTTTCTCGGATGGAGTTTCAGCAACAATCTCACCCAATTCCGGGTAAAGAAAACGTACGGTTGAGATTTTCCCGGTGGGGGCGTTGCAGCGGACCATTTCGAGGGGGTGATCGGAAAATACGCTGGCCAGACCATAGGAGTCGGCAAGTTTCCAGTTATTAATAAAACTATCGTGGCACGAGGCGCATTTTAGATTAATCCCCATGAATACCTGGGAAATATTCTGCGCCGCTTGCATCTCGGGTACCTGGCTGGCATTGACTACACCGCGCCAAATGATGCCTTTTGAAAAACCTTCGGAGCCGGTGACCGGTGCAATCAGTTCTGAAACGAACTGGTTATAAGGTTTGTTCTCCTCCAGAGATTGGAGCAGCCAATGGGTTATTTGAGTACGGCCTCCATCGATATACCCGGTTCCCCGGTATTGATTGCGCAGAAGGTCGTTCCAAAATGTCAGCCAATGTTCAGCGTAACGTTTGTTATCCGAAAGCAATGTATGGACAAGCCGCTCCCGCTTATCGGGATGTTTGTCAGCGAGAAAATCCTCCAGTTCAGCCTTGATGGGCAGCAGGCCGATTATGTCTAAATAGACTCTGCGCGCAAAAACGCGGTCACTGACAGGCTCAGGGGGAGTGAAGCCATTCTCTTTAAAATATTCCTGGAGAAATAAATCGATGGGATTGGAAAGACCTGAGTTTCCTGTCGATGGAATTTCAGGGCGACGAGGTTGAATGCTTCTCTTTTCCCCCGCAGAGAATGAAAAACCGCCAACCCAATCCAAGCCTTGATCGATCCAGCCACGCAGTAGGCCAATCTCCTCCGCCGTTAATTTCGTACCGGTCAAAGGCATGATTTTCCCGGGAACACGCCCGGCCACGAGAGAGATGAGGAGACTATTTTCGCCATCGCCTTCGAGCACCGCCGGACCGCTTGCGCCGCCCTTTAGGAATAATTCCCGGGTATCTATTTGAAATCCGCCCATACGTTGTTGTGCGCCATGGCAAGTCAGGCAACTGCGTTCCAAGATGGGACGAATATCTTTGGAAAAATTAACCTTCTTTTCTGATGCTGGCGGAAGTGCCGGTTGAGAACCTTGTTTGTCCGGCGTATTTTGGCCCGTGCCGAATGCCAGGAGGCAAACAGACAACAAAATACCACATGCAGGCAGACGTGTAGCCTTCATTTGCAAATACATTGAATTGGTTCCTCGTTCGCTACCGTGGCGTATTTTTTAGGATTCAAATCTCGGGGTCAAGGTATGTTGCCTTTTCGGAGGTCACAAAAAACTCCCCGCTTTGCCGGGGCAGCGAAGCGGGGAGTCGAAATAGGTCTTCTAACAGACTATGGAGAGACAGAACTAGTTGCCGGTTTTGCGGATAAGCGGCTGACGTAGGAGTGTGTCCATTTTTTCGACACTGCCGTAGTCGTTCTTTTTAGCGATCCGGAATGGATAGAAAGCACCCCGTTCAAAATAAACCGCGCCCGGCTCGATATAGATATTGGGACGGCGTTCTTTATAGGCGAAGGGGTATACCCACGCACGGGTGAAATAGGTCAGGGGCGTGCCCCAAGCATGGTGGTTGTAACAGAAATATCCGGGGCGATGGATCGGTTTTGTGCCCATGTCTCTCTGATAGGCATCGACCGTTGTCCAGATGGCTGCCATACCGTAACGGTCTAGTTCATTGGTGACGGCAATCCAGGGAATATTGTATTCCGCCATCACGGCCATTTCATCGCGTTGGCCTGGTGTCACTTTGGTATTGACACGGTTGATTTGTCCGGCGTTATCTTTCCAGACAAAGTGGGTTACCAGATGTGAATCCACAACCACTTCGCCATTTCGCATGGCCGAGGAACTATAGCGGTCGCGAACTTCCATAACCGTGCTGACGCCGATATAGGGGGTGTCTGCGTAAAACGTATAGGAGACGGAAGCGTAGACATGAGGAGTCTCATCCGGCATCCGGCCGCTATTTGTAATTCGCAACATAATCGGCCCATCAGCCGCTACAACGGTCTTGTCCGGGGGATCCCATGCGAATGTATGCCCCCATTTTCCATTGGAGCCGTAAGAATCCGGATTCCAGTGCATGGCCCGGGTTAGGCTGTTGGTAAAGGGAGGGACATCCTCATTCTCCTCACCGTTCATCTTAATGCTAACGATTTGGCCCGAATTCGGTTCCAACTTACAAGTGTAATACTCATTGCTAACAATAAATCCGGGGGCTTCGCCCTCAATATGCAGCCGCTTTTTGGGGGCGGGGGGTGGGGGCAGGTAATCGCAACCATAGGTTAAAACATAAGGCACAGTCTTGTGAGCGGAGACTTCTGCGGCAAATACAATCCGGACCGTCTTGGATTCCCGGTAGAGATAACTTTGGTTGTCTGGAGCATTGGGAACGCCAGGAACGCCACCCGAATCGTAGACCTGGAAGGGGACCGCAATTGGATCGCCTTTTTCAGGGACTCGATACAAACGAACTTCTGAAGCCAAACCGCCTTTTTCATCCGGGGTTGCGACTTCTTCCGGATAGACACTCAGAGAAATTTCGACGGGTTCTCCTTCGCGGTTAATTCCTGCTTCTTCAGTAAGACCGAACGATTCGTAATGCACCGAGCCGGACGGCATACCGCCGGTGCTGGGCGCACGACCGGCAATTGTGAAAGTCTTGCCGTTATCCGCATGCTCAACAACAACTTTGGCGATAATTCTTTCATCGTTATGCCATAGCGCTTTCGCCAGCACGACGACATTTTTCGCTGTTTCTGAACTACGGGTGATCCAGGAGTGGCCTTCTTGTAAGTGGGCGAGACCGTCGGTATAGATGCCATAGGCGATACATTCCACACCATTTATGACAACCTTCGAAATCTTGGCTCCTGAGCCGCCTTCCCAATCTCCTAAGGGTATCGCGATTTCATAAAGTGGCCGCTCGCCGGTTGGTGCGAAACAGGTCAAGGTATCCAAAGTGGCTGGATCGAAAGTGATTGTATCGGGCTGGAAAATCAATCCAACGTCGATGCCATCGGAACAACGATCCACAACGCTGCCCGCAACAGCCCAAGGAGCGGTAATGATCATGGAAAAGGCCAAAGCGAATGTTATCGCTCCGATTTTTTTGATTTGTGTTTTATATCGTTTCATTCTTTCGGTACCTCTCGTGCGCTATGGGCGCCATCAACGCCTTCATCGAAGGGGGCTGTTAGCAGCGGCATAATCCAATTCTTGGGTGTCTCGGGATGCTGAGGAATATGCTCTGAAACGAGCAACGGCTGTGTCAGTATTTTGTGATAACGTTCAACCGTTGCAAACGGATTTGGACCGGAATCGAGATGGAACGGAAGATATGCATTGGTTTCACAATAAACACTGCCTTTGCGAACCGGCATCATCCGCGTGAAATTGGCGTGACCAAAGGGATAAACCAAGCCGCGGGACCAATAAATCCATGGGCCCACTTGGACATAAATATATGGCTGAGCTTGGGATACAGGATCGCCGTATAGATTCACGTTAGTGTAATCGATATTGATATTTGCGAATCCCACGCCATGTTTCCGGCTGATAAAAGCGATCCAAGGAGTATCGGCGGGAACTTCAAGAGCATGGATTGGATGTTTCTTAACGGTGTTCAAATCCAAGCATTGAATCTTTCCGCGCTCATCCATCCATACAAATTCATCCAGCACGGCGTGGTTAAAGACAATCTCTCCATTTCGCAGTGCTTGTACGAAGATATCCTCTTTCACCTGCATAACCGATTCAATACGTACATAAGGCTGATCCGCATAGAATTCGTTGGTGACTTGGGCGGCGGTATGCTTTACAAATGGAAGATTCGCGTAGCGGCTTATGCGGTGCATAAGCGGTCCGGTCGTGATTTCATATTCGGGATTCTCCCAATCGCTGGCATGAACCCAGGGCTCAGGCGGCGAGTAAACACCCGGATTCCACTGCACTGCGCCGTTGGTCTCGATTTTGTGTTCGAGCAGTACATCCGGTTCACCGCGAACCAGGACGGTTTCCACGGCGGCGCTGTTTTTCGCAAGACCGATTTTGTAATAGTCGTTGGAGACGGATTGTCCCAGTCCCCGGCCTTCGATATGCAGATCGGACTCGTATTTGGCTGCTTCAGCATTCGAATTTCCGTAGCAAACCATAAAGACACGCTCTTCATAGGCTTGCATCGTGGCCAAGAAAACGAGTTCGACAGTTTTTGTCGGCATATAACGGCGGATCGGCTTGCCGGTTTCAATGTCCTTCTCTCCGCTATTCATTAGTTTGGGATCGTTCCAATCAGTTACATGTGTAACTTGACAGGGAACTTCCACAAATCCAAATGAATTAGCATTCGGATGTCCCGGTATGCGTGTGGCAACACGGATTTCTTTATATGGATCGCCAATGTCTTCTGCCACAATCCCTAACATCAGTTTGACAGGTTCGCCGGAACGTTCGACACCCGCTGTTTCTTGGACCAAAATCCCGCCCGAATGTTTCCAACCATCGAGCACTACACTGGCCCAGGTTGCCTTGGCCTTGGCCTGTAGTTTTTGACTTTCTCCGGCTTCGGTCTTACCGGTCACAACAACTTCGATCTCCTCATCCGCTTTCCATTGGAATGGAAAGTCGATTGAGAATCCTCGGTTTTCCTTGATAATCCCATCGTTTGCCTGCAAAGCGCGGATTTGCTCGGGCCGCCCCCCGGCACTTTGGCTGTTGAGGATACGCGGATTGAGTATTTCTTCTCCGTTTGCGGTGATGGATTCGATTGTGAAGGGCTTATAACTTTCGGGACCGAACGAGCAATGGATATAAAAATAGGGGTATGTTGCCGCCGGATACTGAAACGAAAGCCCGCTGCCGCTGTTTTTCTGAGGCGATGTGCCCGAAGCGGCCAACTGCACAGCCTTGCCTCCCGGCGTTTTGCCGCTGATTTCAACCGTATATTCAGTTTCCGGCTCCCAACGGGATAAGAAACGAACGGATACTCCCATAATGGGTGCGGCCCGCCGAAGAAGATTCTTGATTGATCCGTTATAGACCAGGAAGTCTTGCACCGGATGGCCATTGATCGTTACCTGCTGTACTTCAAAATCATCAAGGTCTTCTGTTCCGAAATGGGCAACCAGGTCATATGGAAAATTCTGGTCGTAGGAGAATGCCTGGAACTGAACGTCCGTCGTTGCCGGCACTTTCTCTCCCGGGTAATACAAGGGTTGCGGATACCGAAGATCAAATGTATCCGCAGATTGCACAGCGCATCCCATAAATGCAGCCATGCCAATTGCCGCCATCGTGAATAGAGCAATGGGCATAAAGGTTGAGTTCTTAATTTTCGTTTTCATGCAATTTCTCCGAAGTCTTAAAAGGCTCCGGGACCGGATCATTTCCAAAACCAGTCCCATGAGGTTTTACAGCATAGCAAGAGATCGCCGGTAAGAGGCTTTTCCCATAATCGGTATATTTATCCATAGATTCTGTTACGTACAGAAGAATTGTCAACACCTTGGCTACAAGATATTCGATTCTACCCCAAACAAGGCGCCCCAAAAAGAAATTGAGGTACAATGAACTCGACCGGCAGTACGTAATGACATTGCTGGGGATGAGATTGTAATTTTAGATTTTACGAGGGATTTCCCATTCGACTATGTCTGAATCTTTAGAAACGGGCGAACGGCTGGATCTCCAGCTTATTGCATTATTGTTGCATGATTTGGAATCTCCGCTTGCTGTGGCAAAACAGTTCTTCCAACGTGTGGAACACGGGCGGCATGATCCCTCCGAACCTCGCCATCAACGGCTCTTTACATCGACGCGTTTGGCCTTTGATCGTGCCGAACGCATTTTAGCCGATGTACTGGATCAAGCGCGAAATGGTTCCTGCGGTCTCGTAGCCCATAAACAACCGCTGGATCTTCATGCATTGATTCAAGATTGCATACGAATGCTCGCTCCCTTGTTTGATGATAAGGAATTGCAGATTCGAGCCGAGTTGGATGACCGGATTCCGGCGGCCGTATCTTTGGATGCAGGACTTTTGGGGCGCGTCATTGATAATTTTTTGGTGAATGCGATTCGCCATGCTCCTGTACGCACTCCTATTACTGTCCGCAGCCGTCTGCAAGACAAACAAGTTCGTGTGGAGGTATGGAACCGTGCAACAGATGACTTTAATGCTGATTTGGATGATATTTTTAATCCCGTTCGCCAAATTAAGCTTCGAACGGAACGTTCATTGCAGGGTAGCGGTTTGGGATTGACGTTTTCTCGTATGGCGGTTGAGGCGCATGGCGGAACGGTAGGCGCCCACCGCCATTTGAATGATGATGTAAATTTCTGGTTGCAAATTCCTATGGCCTGACGGAGGACACAATGGCCGACTACATACAAACTCAGGCCGATACATATTTGCGTTCCGGCTCTAATGAACTCAAAATTTTGGAATACACCGCCGCGGGCGATGTCTATGGCATTAATATCTTGAAGGTCAATCGCGTCTTGGCGGAAATGGACAGTTTCCGGAGTATTCCCGATGTTCATCCGGCGGTTCGCGGCGTTTTTAATGACCACGACCGTGTGATTCCTCTTCTCGACTTAGGGTTCTTTCTCGGGGGACAAAAGATCGATATTGATGGGCATTCCCGCGTGATTGTGACAGAGTTCTTCGGGTTGCTGAATGGATTTCTCGTTGACCGTGTCGAAACCGTTCATACGTTGGGCTGGGATCAAGTTATTAATGCTCAGAATGTGTTGGAAAAAGATCAGAATCCTTATGTGATTTCAATTGTCCGGCCACGCGAAGACCAGATGATCTTATTGCTGGATTATGAAACGATCATCTTGGAACTTATGCCCAACCGCGTGAATAAGGAATTGCAGCGCGGCGACAAAGTTGCTCCAACCGTTGGCAATCATAAAATCCTTATTGCCGAAGACAGCTCGTCGATCCGGGATATGCTTAGCCTCGAACTTGAAGATCACGGTTTTGAGGTTCTTGTGGCCCGGGATGGGCGTGAAGCGCATGATATGCTTATGGACAATACCGATGTTTCGGCAATTGTTACCGATGTTGAGATGCCTCACATGGATGGATTGGCGTTAACCAAAGCCGTCAAAGAAAATGCTGAAACGGCGCATATTCCTGTCATCGTCTACTCTTCAATCGGGGATATCGGGATGAAAGAAAGGGCCAAATTTTTACAGGCGGAACATCATATTACCAAGTTAAATATGAATGAACTGCTTGAAAAACTGAATGAATCGATTCCCGAAGTCGTTGGGCAAAGTTGAGTCTTAAAGCGGCGCGAGAAACGGCGCTTTTTATACCTCTAAAAGCAATCTTCCGGGATCCTCAAGGAACTGTTTAATTCGTACCAGGAATCCAACGGCTTCTTTTCCATCGATCAGCCGGTGATCGTAGGTCAAAGCGGTATACATCATCGGCCGAATGACGATCTCATCATCGATCACAACCGGCCGTTTCTGTATCGTATGCATGCCCAAAATGCCGCTTTGTGGTGGATTAAGCATGGGCGTGGAGAGCAGGGAGCCGAATACACCGCCGTTCGTGATGGTGAAAGTCCCACCGCCTAATTCCTGAATACTCAGCCGCCCGGCCCGGGCTGCCTTGGCCATTCGCTGAATCTCGATTTCCATCTGTGCTAACGATTTTTCTTCAGCGTGACGCAATACCGGAGTCACCAAGCCATGCTCGGTACTAACGGCAAATGCCAAATGGATGAATCCATGATAAATAATGTCATCGCCTTCAATCCGTCCGTTCAGTTCCGGCGATTCCCTCAATGCTAAAACCACGGCACGTCCAAAGAATGAGGTCAGGCCCAGCGAGACACCGTGCACTTTTTCGAAATGTTCTTTATGCCGTTTCCGCAAATCGAGCAATTCGTGCATGTCTATTTCGTTGAAGGTTGTCAGCATTGCCGCATTTTGTTGTGCGGCAAGAAGCCGGTGGGCGATCGTCCGCCGGATTTTGCTCATGGGTTGGCGGCGTACACCTTCGTCCTCTGTAAGTCCTGCCACAGGGACGTTTGAAGTTTGTATAGCTGGAGTTTTCTGTTTGGACTTGACGGGAGCCGGTTCCGGCTCGGAATTTTCTATAACTTCTTTTTCTTTTTGCGCATCCAGATAGGCGGTTACATCTTCTTGTGTCAGGCGATCTCCGCGGCCGGTTGGTTTAATGAGGGATGGATCCAAATCATGTTCGCGTATCAAACGCCGCACAGCGGGACTCATGATAACATCACCGCCGGCTTCCTCTTCTTTCCCGGATTTTGCGGCTGATTTGGAAGCAGGCTCCTTATCGGCGGCCCTGCTCGCTTTGCCATTGGGATCAATGGTGCCCAATGTGTCGCCGACTTGAAGACTGGATTCCGGCTCTATTTGCGTATGCAGGACACCGCTCGCCGGCGAGGGAATTTCCACATTCGCCTTATCGGTTTCAACGACACACAGCGGCTCGTCTGTGTTTACAAGGTCGCCATCTTTTTTTAGCCATTCCACGAGGATGACTTCGTTAATCGATTCACCGAGTTCGGGGACTGTAACCTTTGTCGCCATTGCTGCTACCTTTATCGCTGCTTTTCTATTGTCTTTCGCCCAAGTGGGCAAAAGCTGGTCCATTATCTTTTAAATAACGCCCAATCCTAGTCTTCAAGAGCCTGCCGGACAATTTTCTCCTGCTTTTCTTGATGCGTTTTCAATGAACCCGGCGCAGGACTTGCCGCCTCGGGCCGCCCAACATATTGAAGTTCATAGCCCTTGGGCAGAAGTGGTCGTATGCGCGGCTCAATAAAAGACCATGCACCCATATTTTGAGGTTCTTCTTGAACCCACATCACCTGTTCGACATTATCATAACGCTCGAGCAGCATTTCGATTTCGCGGGCCGGGAAAGGATAAAGCTGTTCGATTCGCAGAAGCGCTGCATCGTCCCGGCCCAGCTGCTCTTTGCGTTCCAGTAGATCGTAATAGATTTTGCCTGTCGATAAAATAATCCGGCGCACTGAACCGGCTTTGGTAACGGACGCGTCATCAATCGTATTGTGAAAACTATCGTTCGTGAAATCCGACAATTTTGATACCGCGCGCTTATGCCGTAACAGGCTTTTAGGAGACATAATAATCAAAGGTTTCCGGAAGGAGCGGTGCATTTGGCGGCGCAAAATGTGGAAATATTGCGCAGGAGTCGTCAGATTGGCAACTTGGATATTATCTTCCGCGCACAGGCTGAGATAACGTTCCAGCCGGGCGCTGGAATGTTCCGGACCTTGGCCTTCAAAACCGTGCGGCAGCAGCATCACCAGCCCGCTCATACGTTGCCATTTCGATTCGCTGCTGACAATAAATTGATCGATAATGGCCTGAGCCCCATTAGAGAAATCGCCGAATTGGGCTTCCCAAATCACAAGGCGGCGGGGATCGGCGCAACTAATACCATAAACAAATCCCAATACAGCCAATTCGGAAAGCATGGTGTTGTATACCACAAAATACGGCTGATCTTTGTCCAGATTCATAAGTGGAACGTAACGTTCGCCGGTTTTAATATCGTTCCATACGGCATGGCGGTGGCTGAATGTTCCACGTTGGCTGTCTTGTCCATCCAAGCGAATTGGAATTCCTTCTAATACAAGACTTCCAAATGCCCACATTTCTGCACAACCCCAATCGATGGGTTGTTCTCCTGCAGCCATGCCATTCCGGGATTCATAAAGACGTTTTAATTTTGGATGGAGAGAAAATCCCGGAGGTATCCGAGAGGTTTTTTCAGCAATTGTCTCAATAATATCCCGCCGTACCGCGGTATCTGCGGTCCAGTCTTTACCCGCCTTGGTGAATCCATACCAGAGTCCATCCATAGAGACCGGCTTGATACTCGGGGGCGGGACCTCGTTGGCGCGTACAGCTTCCAGGGCGTGATCCAATTTAGAGCGGATCTCAGTTTTTATTCCTTCTACATCTTCTTCAGTCAAAACACCCTGATCCAACAGCCTCTCGCGATAAATTTCTGTGGCGCTGGGATGTTTTTGAATTTGTGCATAGAGCAACGGCTGTGTGAAAGTCGGATCGTCCGCCTCGTTGTGTCCATATTTCCGGTAGCACCACAAATCCAGGATCACATCCGCTTTGAATTGATTTCGAAATGCCATGGCCATCTTTGCTGCATGTACCACGGCTTCCGGATCGTCTGCGTTTACATGGAACACCGGAGCTTTGATGGTTTTGGCAATATCGGTTGCATAGGGTGTGAATCGGGTTTCATCAGGCGTAGCAGTAAAACCCAAGTGATTGTTGATAATGATATGAATCGTGCCGCCGGTGTGATATCCCTTTAATTCCGAAAGGTTCAGTGTTTCTGCGACAATTCCTTGGCCGGTAAATGATGCATCACCATGGATTTGGATCGGCACAACTCGTTTTCGTTGTGCATCGCCTTTATATTCTTGTTTGCTGCGGACAATCCCTTCAATCACCGGATCCACAAGTTCGAGGTGGCTGGGATTGTAAGTGACCGATAAATGAAATCTCCTGCCTTGCTCAGTAATTCTGTCGTAAGAATATCCCAAATGATATTTAACATCGCCATCCCCTTCGGTGTTACGTGAAAGAGCGGCGCCTTCAAATTCATAAAAGACCGTTTCTACCGGCTTACGCAGAAAATTCGCGAGTACATTGATCCGCCCGCGATGGGCCATGCCGATGACTACCTCTTCAACTCCTAAATCAGCCGCCTGATTAGAAATCGCGTGGAGCATGGGGATCAGCGCTTCGCCGCCTTCTAATGAAAATCGTTTGTGCCCAAGGTATTTCGTCTGCAGAAATTGCTCCAGCATTTCCGCTTCATAGAGTTGATACAGCATATTGCGGCGTTCCGCTTCGGAAAATAGCCGATGATTGAGAATCGGTTCCATCTGCTCCTGCAACCAGGTCCGCTGGTTTTTGTCGGGAATATCCATGTATTCCACACCCAGCGTCCGGCAGTAGGTTTCGCGAAGCCGCTCGGTTAGGTTGCGCAAAGTACCATCGGCGGGGCCCAAGAAATCGCCTTTGCCCACGACACGGTCCAAATCGTCGATGGAAAGGCCGAATTCGGAGAGTTTCAGGAGGGGGTGATCGGGACGATTATTCCCCAAAGGATCGAGATTGGCGACAAAATGGCCGAATTCGCGATAGGCGTGGACGAGAGCATAGACGCCCTTCGTCAGCTGGCCGGGTTCCGTGATAAGACTGGCGCCGTCTGCATCGGCCACGCTGGCGGATGCGGATGGTGAGCCGTCGGCTAGTTCATATCCGGCAAAGAAAGCCTGAGATTCATCGTCCAGCGAGCGGGGATCTGCCAGATATTGCTCGTATAGGGTTTCGATGTACTCGGCATTGCCACGGTTAATGAAGTCCAAGGATCTCATGGGATTGGAGATGTCTCCCTCATGCCGCTGCGTTTAATTTAAAAACATACCGTCGATTGATCCGCAAGTACATTCTCACCCCCGGATTTTTATGCCGTAAAAGGCTGATTTTTGAGTTGTTGTAAATCTGTTGACTAGCCGAACGATCGGAGAAAGGGAGACGGGGGACTAACCCGGCAGCAGTTCACTGGGATCGCCGGTTGCCCGCTCGAGCTCAAAAATATAACGCACAATTGTGTCCTGATCGGAGAGCGTAATTTCAACAAACGTCACACCGATGAAAAAAAGGTGAGGTTTTTTTCGGCTTTCGTGACTGCAGCGCACGACTTTTCCCTGGATTTGCATCGGTTCCAGGCTGGGTAGCTTAAGCCGAATGTCCAATTTGGTGCCCGGCACGAGTTCTTTAGGTGAGGTGAAACATATTCCACTGCCCGATAAATCAACAGTCTCGGTCTCTTTTGACTCAGATCGCCGCCCTTGCTCGATGATTTCATAGTCGAATGGGATGTTCGTATTGGCCCGCACAAACTGTCTTTGGCGCGTAAGCAGTACGGAACTGGCATCTGGAATCCGAACCACAAGCATGGGGCTGGGTGCGTTGACTACATGGTCAATCAGGCCCTCGACAATGGCCATGCCATCATTTGTATGTGCCGATAATTGGACTTCAGATTCTTTTCTCAAAGGCACGGGATGACCATTGTAGGATGGGTAACTCAATATAATTTCTGTTTCGGTGCTACGTATGAACCTGGCGGAAATTACTCCCCGGAAACGTCCTTGATAGACCTCAAGCACAACACGGTCACCAGGTATGACCATCGGCCCAAAGACATCTTTCACGGCATGAGCCGATTCTTGTCTAACCGGATTCGTGTGAGGCATACTCTCTGGGACGCTCCTCGCTTCGAGAATTATCAGCCATAACTTCAGTATAAACCGCTTCCAGTGCGCTTACCACATTTTTAAGGTTGAAAACTCTTTTTACCCGGGAACGGGCCATAACGCCCATGGATTTCCGCAGTTCCTGATTGTTTAAGAGGATGCGGAGCGCTTGTGTAAGGCCCTCCGATGATTTGGGCGGGACAATGAAGCCCGTCTGTCCGTCTTGGTTGACCCAAGGAACTCCGGTTGGGATATCTGTACTCACCACAGGTATACCCGCTGCAAATGCTTCCAACTGCACCAAACCGAATGCCTCACTCCTTAGTATCGAAGGGAGTACAAAAACATCGGCAATGCTGTAATACGCTTGAAGTTCGCTATCGCTCAGCCCGCTCTCGATAAACAGCCTATCCCGTACCCCCAATTGTTCGGCCAATGTGCATAGTCTGTTGCGAAGTGGGCCGTCACCTGCAATAACCACACTCCCTGAAAATCCGGGCATCGCTTTGATGAGATATTGAAGGCCTTTATAGGCGACAAGCCGGCCTACACAGAGCGTCACAGGTCTTGGATATTTTGAGGATAGTCGTGCAGCCATATTTTCTGCACGAGCCATTTTTAAATCGAAACGCTCTAAATCCAAACCGAGGGGAAGGACGCGAACTCGGTCTGTATGTTCCTGCAACATTGGGCTGGATTTCCAATAATTGGGGGATGTAGCAAAAATCGTCTTTGACCTGGAGAGTGATAGCCGCTCAAGCGCCTTAAGTGGTAGAGCCACTCCCCGCTGCCGGACAACGTCGCTATGCCAGGTCACGACGACGGGGCGATCATAAGTCCAGTGTAATGTGGCAAGCTGAGCGACAGGATTCGGGACATGGATATGGATAATGTCTGCATTTTGGGCCAGACGGCGGCAGGCACGTAAGTAACCCGGGGCAATCGGTAAGGACCAAATGCGGCCTCGACAGGCAATTCGATGCACCGAGACACCCTGACGGATTTCTTCTGAATGGACGTGATTGTGAGCCGCTGCCAAAACGTCGACATGCCATCCCCGCCGTGCCAGCTCTATGGCCAGATCCTCCATACTTCGTTCAACCCCACCAATCCATGGTGGATAGGCCTTCCCGAGATGTAACACGCGGCCGGGGATCATCATTTTTCTATTTTTTGACCGGTATCTGCCTTGTTTGGATCAGGTTTGGAGTTGCCGTTGCTTTTTGCATGTTCAAGAATGGAAATAATGAAGAAAATGGCGACGGTCTGTGCAAACACAATGAATGCATCTTGGGGGCGGGTGAGATGGGGCAGGATCAAAGCCGCAAGGCCGGTGCATAGTGTAACCAAATAGATCACAAGCACGGCTCGTCGATGACTCATTCCCAAAGATACGAGACGGTGTGAGAAGTGATTCGTATCTCCAACGTAAATCGGTTTTCTGTTGCGTATGCGGATCACAATCACTGATAACGTATCGAAAATGGGCACCGCCAGAATAATCAAAGGCGTAAAGAGCGCCCAAATGCGTACATCGCCGCTTTCTCCCCAAAAAGTTAGCAATGTGGTCAATGCGGCAAGGTTATAACCGATAAACATTGAGCCTGCATCGCCCATAAATATTGATGAAGGATTGAAGTTGTACCATAGAAATCCGCAGACCGATCCGGCCAATACGACCAATGCCGCGGTGAGAAAATCCTGTCCGGCCGTATGGGAACTGGCTGCAAAAATCAGTAGCGCAATCGCTGCTACACCACCCGAAAGCCCATCCATGTTATCGAGCAGGTTGAAACTGTTTGTAATGGCCACAACCCAGCCTACCGTTAACAGGTACGAGAAAAACACATTGTCAATTAAAAGCGTGATACGTATACCGACCGCAAAAAGAATTGATCCGGCAATAATTTGAGCAAAAAGCTTCAAGAAGGGATTCATGCCGTAACGGTCGTCCCAAAGACCCACGAAAAATACCAATGCGCCTCCCAGCAACCAGCCAATCAACTCGTTGGATACAGCCCGCGCGCCAATAGCGTGATTCCAAAGCATCCGGATTTCTCCGGCCAAGCCGCCCTGGCTTTCGGAGAATAAAAAACCAAGATATTTAAGTGCAAACCAGTCGCCGATTACGACAATGTGAAATGCGAGAAAGATGGCCGCGCCACCGAGAACCGGCTTGGCGGATTTGTGCACTTTGCGGTGTCCCGGATCGTCAACATGGCCTGTACGGATTGCTACATTACGGGCCACGGGGGTTAGCAGCAAAGAAAGGATCAGGGCCTGTGCAAAAAGTAAGACGAAGTGTTGCAGACTCACAGAGATGATATTCCCGTCTTAACGTGTTTCATGTACGAGCAGAACCTTGCGGTTCTTATCTGTCGTGGAATGCATCCTGACATATTGAGGCACATTAGTATGCTTGCCCGCAGACGTCCACTTGAAGACAGATTATAGTGACTCCTATCGCTTGCGGAAGCCGCCGTGTGTCTATCTATTATTACAGAGCCGGTCTTGCTATGCCATCAATGAAACCACGTAAATCCCAAAATCCATCCCGCAGGCCTATGCGTGGCCCAAGACAGCCTGGGAGCGGTGAAGCTCGTTGCTTTGTTGCGATTCCACTGCCCGTCCAGGTGCTTGATTCACTGGAAGCCGTAGCAATCTGGGGGCAAAAAGAGGCATCTCAGACTTCTTCTGTACGTTGGGTGACCAGGCAACAGATGCATCTGACTCTCGCTTTTTTAGGGAATGTTCCCCAAGCGAAAATCCCCGGTATCGGGGACAAAATTGCCAAGGAATTGCAGGGGGCAATGCCATTCGCTCTGTGTCTGAAAGAACCCGGGCAATTTCCCGAACGAGGACGGCCCCGAGTGCTTTGGTGGGGGATTGGCGGGGATGAAAAGGCCTTGGAACATCTAGACGATTTAGCCGGGCGTGTTCGCGGGGCCGCCGAAGCGTGCGGAGTCCTGCCCGATAAAAAACCTTTCAAAGCCCATCTTACGCTTGCCCGCGTACGTCCGGAAAGCCGTGGTTGGATTCCATGGCCTCCACTCAAAGAGATCATGCCATCGCATAAAGAATTTGAAGTTCGTCAGATCGTCTTATTTCAGAGTCAGCTGGGACCCGGTGGAGCCAAATACACCGTGCTGCGGCAATTTGAAATCAGCTGACTAATCAAGCTGAAGTGATTAGGTTAAGCGTGAAATCTGAAAAAGAGAATATGCCGTATTAAGAAAATGAGTTTTTTCCGATATACAATTTGGAGCGTGCAAGTACAAGATAAGCGTCATATACCGGGGCCTATTGTGCGGTATATGACTTTCGATTTTCACTTTTTATATTGTGTGCAAATAGACTTAGCAAATGGTTTTCACTACTTATTCGCCGTCACCCTTTAAAGTATTTATAATTACGTAGTTTCTTTTTCTAGTATCTTGAGTATTTTGGGAAGCAAAGTTATTAAACCTTTGTGAAACATCCCCTCTAAAACGAAACCCCGGGGGAGGAACCAGACCCCGGGGTAAAGGAATCGGTCACTGGGGAGGGGACATGGAAGGAAGTGGCCGATTCCGAAAAAACAAATTTGAAATACAAAAAAATAGTCAACAACCTATTGAATTTTTCAATTGGAACAAGAAACATCAAAATTATACTAAGTAATCACTTCAATGAAGATAGTATAACGTGAAAATTCGTGGCACAAGGGAATTTTCCTGCAAATTTCCGCAATTTGCAGGAACGCATGGATGGCAATGTCTATATATTACTAAACTGATAATTTTAGATATTATTCGGAGTCTTGCTGTCAGTTTCCATTTCTGATTGATGTGCAAATAAATCGCGCTCATCGATATGCAGGTTGACGGTCTCTCCGGCCGGAAGGTCAATGTCATGTTGAACTGAAGTTGTTCGCTTTTCATCCACAATTCGTGACAAGGGGACAACGCGTAAATTTCCAGGGCCGGAACGCACCCATGCTGATTCAAATGGTGTTGTTCCATAACGAAGTCCGCGCACAAATACTTCAGCAGGGAGGTCGCTGGTTACTTTTAGATTCACGTATCCGTGGCCTTGCTCTAATAGCATGTTTCCGATTACAAATGGTACGGACATTGACAAATGCACAATTAAAACCGCTGCTATGGCGGTTATCCTCCATCTTCCGGCGAGACGAGTAACAATGATATGAACCAGCAGCAAATTGAGAGGAATCCCCATAGAACTAAATAGATCCCAATCGCGTCTGCGTAATTCCGGATAGAAAAAGATTGTCCAAATTACGGCACAGACACCTGCCCCCAATAGAAATTTTACCCAGATATCGCATGATCGCCGGCCGCAAGTCCATAAACAACCGAAAAAGACAAAAAGACCTAATGGTGCGCTCCAAAGATAAAAACAGGTCTTGTCGTACAAATGATCGTACGAAAAGAACGGATACCAGAACGATTCGATATCAAATGGTGTTGTAAACGGCGGAATATGCTTGAGCAACGGTTCCGGGTGCATGCCCAGCAGGCTTCTCGTGGTAAAAAAAACAAACCACGGCAGAAGTATGAATAACCATGAGCGCCAACGTTTACGAGTTGTTGCTTTACAGCAAAAGAATCCGCCAACCAGTACGGCTAAAGAAATCGGATAAATCAAATGCAGACGGCTCAACTCGCGCGCCCAAGCATCGATATCCAAGCCTCCTATCGGCTCCGGGCCTACCCACCAAAGCCGGTTGCGATGCATGACGGCTACAAACGCAAACACCGCCAAAGCCACTGCTGCATCCCGGATGTGTGTCTTTCTGCGGACCGGCTCAATCGCATTTGGGCTTTCTGCATCTTCAACCGGCGGTTTGGCGGTCTGTTCGAGCCAAAGAATGTGTAACCAAAGCAGGGAAGGGAATGTAAAAATTGCGCTGGCATGCAAACATGTTGCGAAAACCAATGTGATGCTGGCCCAAATAGGGGAAAGCCTTCGATTCAAAACCAGCCAGCCTATGGCCAGGTATCCTAATAATGCCGCGTTTAACCACGCGTAAAATTCGACTTCGCCGCAAAAGACCTGCAGTAGATAGGTCGATGCCGGAATCACCGCCGGTAGGAGACGCTTCCACCATTCCCGGTAAAGCAGGCACCCCAGCTGATATCCGATCCACAGAAATATCACTCCCCCAATGCATGAGCCTACTGCGATAGCATCTTGCGGCCACATGCCTACGTGTGCATTCAGTACCTGGTACATCCAACGCAATCCCAGCAGGCAGAATGCCGATCGATTTAATGCCACCGGAAACGGACGTTCATCTATTACCGTTTTGGTGCAGAAAACCCCATCCCCATTGTAAAGGTTCCATGAGCGTAGCGCCCAAAACATTGCGAAGGCTGCCGCCAACAGCACCGCCTGCAACAACCAACTTCCAACACGTCTGCTCACGCTTTATTTCGCCTTTCGCTGCTATTTCTATGGGGCTCTGCGGGGTTACAGTTCAAGTTCACGTTTATGCTAATTCGGTATTTTGTGATTCCTTACCTTTGGATAAGTCGATTCAATCCCTTCCCATTTTTCCTTTTGTCTTGTGCCTCTTGGGATTGTCCGGATAAGGTTTATGTCAACTTTTCATATCGTTATATTCGGCACTCTTATGTCGTATTTGTTTGTCGGTGTGTTCGATATCCTTCACGTAAACCTAGAACTCCGCTTGTTTTTGATTCGTCGATTTTCTTACTCGGATTCGACATTTTCCGGTTCGGATTTTGTCTTGTCCAATTCATCCCTCGGCATCTCTTGGTCCGGTGCAGGGGATCTCGTCGCATTCAGTACCTTATCAACGGCCTCTCTAAAGAATCTCCATTCGTGTCTGCCACGCTCTAGTTCCTTTACACCCTTGGGTGTTAGTTTGTATCTACGTATTGTTCGCTTTCCACTTCTTTCTTCGACCTCTGATTCCAACAAACCCTCGTGTTCCAATCTGTGTAGGGAAGGGTACACCGTACCTTCGGACAGCTCCAACAACTTCAGGCTCTCGTCACTTAACCATCCGATGATTTCATAAGCGTGCCGTGGCCGATCTTCGACTGAAGCCAGCAACAAAGTTGTCAAGTTTCCTTTTAACGATTCTCTGGAGAACTTCATGTGGGTACCTTTATAATACAAGGCTTTGTGTTACAAGGGTAAAAACCGGAATTTCTTACTTTATTTGGTAATGCTTTTGTAACATGCTGTTTATTCAGTGGTTATGATGCTTCTGTAGAGGGGCGCAATGAGGGGTGGGACTCAGTTTTAATGACTTGAGGCTTCGTTATAGCCATTTTGCGCGTAAGGCCGCGCTGGAGACCGGATTTTCCTGACTTTGATAGAAATCCTTATGGGATAGACGTGATTTTATCTAACTTGCTTAAAATAAAGGGGTTATGAATTGTGGGTAAAGAGGTTAGGTTAATCCTGTTGAAGAAAATATTACTTATCTTCCTTATTTGTTTAGAGATAAGGTTTATACTCTCGAAAAACCAGGTAGTACCCCGGTGGCGATTTTGGTTTAGTGAATTGATTAAGGCTGACTTTATGTCTGGAGGATGTAAATGAAGTTTGGTGTGCATGTTTCGATTGCCGGGGGCCTGACAAAAGCGTTGGATCGTGCGGACGCGCTGGGATGCGAGACATTGCAGATTTTCATCGGAAATCCGCGCGGATGGGCCGCAAGTGAACCTAATATGCTTGAAATTAAGGAGTTCCGATCTTTGCGTGAAAAGATGGGATTAGGACCCCTGGTTGTGCATATGCCCTATCTCCCTAATTTATCTACAGATAAGCCGGATATCCTAAAAAAGAGCGTTGCCATGGCCAAGGAGCAGCTCCGGTTATGTGAACAGATTGGGGCCGAGTATTTGGTCTGTCATATGGGCAAAGCGGCCGATCCCGAATCCGGTATGGACTTGATGCTAAAGTCGATTCTGGAGGTCCTGGGAGGGCGTTCTCGCGATTGTATGTTCCTGATTGAAAACACCGCCGGGCAGGGTACGGAGATGGGATTTGAGATGTCTTGCTTGGCAGAACTGCTCAATCGTCTGGACCGCGATGATGTGGGCATCTGTCTTGATACATGTCATGCCCATGCCGCAGGGTATGATCTCTCCGGCCCATCCGGATTTAAGAGTTTAAAGTCTGATATTGAACAATTCATTGATATATCAAGACTTAAGGTTATCCATTTCAATGATGCGCTTAAACCGGCCGGGAGCCGTGTAGACCGGCATGCACATATAGGCGAAGGGACGATCGGAGTGGATGGTTTTAAGCGCTTCTTGCGTTGGAAGGCCATAAAAGACCTTCCGGGGATACTTGAGACACCTAAGAAGACCGATGGCGATGATGTGAGAAACCTCGCTGCTCTGAGATCGCTTCAACCGAAAGGACGTAAGTGAATTTCTGATTGGACTACTTAGGTTCAATTGCCTGTGTTTTTCTCTGAGCAATACCCAATTGATGGCCAGGTGGCCAATCTCATTGTTACTTATCTGGTTATAATAATATAACTTTATGCTTCCTGCGATTTGGGGTTTTTTGATTCGTTGTGGGAGGGTTACTTCTTCATAGTGGTAATCGTTATTCGATCAGCGGCCACAAAGTGTATGGCTTTCTAATTTCGGGAAGTTTGTATCGTAAAAAATCTTAAAGTTAAAGATTTCAATCTATTATGTTGATTATTTTGTTATGTTAGCATAATAAAATGCTATTATAATCTGACTTGCTTTATGTCGCTGATGGCAGCAAAGGATGATAAGATGTCATCCTAAGTGCCATTTTGTTCACTTTGTTATCTTGGCATTGAGTCTGCTCCGGTTCTTATGCCCAATATTTCCTTGTAGCGAGCGCACCAGTCTTCTGCATAGCATATGAAGCTGTTCTAAGTGATTGTTTTCTAATTCAACTTACGTGCATTTTGGGAACATAATAAAGGCTCAGGTTCGGACCTCGATCCGGCCTATAAAGGGCAATCCTGATACTTGGCTAAAGCAGACTTAGAAACTTGTGATTTGCGGCCGGAAAGGCATAGCGTGAGAACTGGGAGCGTGGAACCCATTTGATCGCGCTGTGATAAATCGCTTGGGGACGGCCGCCAACGAGTGTGCATAGGTAGAGGTGGATTGTTACTCGAAGGTGTGTGTAGGCGTGGTTTACGGATGTGACCAACTCGCCGACCTCGGTATCGATGCCCAGCTCCTCATCCAGTTCCCTGCGTAACGCCTCTTTGTGGGTTTCACCAGGTTCAACTTTCCCGCCTGGAAACTCCCACAATCCGCCCAGCATTCCATCGGGCGGCCTCTGGCCCAAAAGATACCGGCCGTTCCGGTAAATGGCGGCGGCCACAACCTGCACATGAGGGACTTGTTTTTTCGGATCGCGAATAGGCAGCAGATGCTGCATGCCGGCGGCTTGTGCTTCACAGACTTTTTTTACCGGGCATTCGGCACATTTGGGGGATTTGGGCAGACATATCCTGGCTCCCAACTCCATCATCGCTTCATTAAAGGCGCCCGGATCCTTGCCACGCACCAAGATCTCAGCGGCGGCCCACAATTGGTGTTGGGCTTGAGTTGTATCAATGGAGTCCTCGAGACGCAGAATCCTGGCGAGCACGCGCTTAACATTCCCATCTAAAATCGGCGCTTGTTTACCGTAGGCGATGCTGGCGATTGCCCCCGCGGTATAACGTCCGACGCCGGGCAGGTTGAGCAGACCTTCTGCTGTCTCCGGAAACTCCCCGCCGTGATCCTTAACCACCGTTTGCGCCGCTTTGTGCAGATTCTGCGCTCGGCGATAATAACCCAAACCTTCCCAAAGTTTTAACACATCATCGAAATCCGCATTTGCCAGCTGATTTACCGTGGGAAATTGTCCAAGAAAACGTTCGTAATAGGGAATGACAGTCTCTACTCGTGTCTGCTGCAAGAGGATTTCCGATAGCCAAACCTTGTAGGGATCGTTTGTGCGCCGCCAAGGCAGATCACGGGCCTCGGCGCGGAACCAATTAAGAAGGCTTCTTCTTAAGGATGCCTTCTTAAGTTTTGCATGTTGAGATAGTTCCATAGGTGTTTCGTGTCTGTCCCTGCGCATCTTCCCTGGATTGAAGTGTTGTGAAAAGGGCGGATGGGGCTCTTGATCGTTTGTAATTTTAAAGTGATGTAATTTGAATATACCAATTTGCTATTAAAGATAATGATAATAGCTTAATATATTAATATAATGTAAAATGGTTTATGTTCACCATGGTTGATATAGGTGCCTCATCATGGCGATTTGTGGTTGGCTTCGTCTTGTTTACGTATTCCATAGATCGTGTCTTGTTGAAGGGGAGAGATACAAATGTAGTCCTCAAAAGCAGACCGGTACAATCCTGAAGTAACCTTGACCTTATGCAAAGCGTGCATGCAGTCTGTTCGGATGGCGTAGGGGAAAATCTCCCGGGGAAGGATGGGAGAAATACGGAGAGGAACCTATGCCTGAAGATTGTAAGCCCAAGCCCTGTTGTGCGCCCAGCGCCGAAACCAAAGCATCTGCCGGAACCTGTTGCCCGTCCGCGGTTGAGCCTGCGCGCGAATTGAAGCGTATCAATACCGGCTCCACCAAAGGCATGAAACGTCTGCCGGGCGGCGCCTTTTTAATGGGCACCGACCTTGATATGGGATTTCCTGAAGATGGCGAAGGCCCGGTTCGGGAAGTCACTTTGGACCCATTTTTCATTGATGTTTGTGTAGTCACCAATCGCCAATACAAAGAGTTCACAAAGGCCACCGGTTACCGTACCGATGCCGAGCGGTATGGATGGTCCTATGTATTTCATAATCAACTGCCCGCCAAGCACGCTCATCGTTTGGTGAACGACACCGTGATGGGACTTGAATGGTGGTGCAAAGTGGATGGCGCGTGCTGGCGGCGTCCGGAAGGCCCCGGTTCGAATATTAAAAAACGCATGGATTATCCCGCGATCCATATCTCATGGAATGATGCGCAAGCCTATGCGGAGTGGGCCGGGAAACGTCTGCCCACCGAGGCCGAGTGGGAGTATGCGGCGCGTGGGGGAATGGTGCAGAAAATTTTCCCGTGGGGGGATGAACTCACGCCCGGCGGAAAGCATCTCAGCAATACTTGGCAGGGCGAATTCCCCATTCACGATAACGCCGAAGATGGCTTCGCGGGGCCGTGCCCGGTGAAAACCTATCCGCCTAATGGGTACGGTTTGTATTGTATTACCGGCAATGTTTGGGAGTGGTGTTGGGATTGGTTCTGTCCCACGTTTCATCTCAATGGTCCGCGTAGCAATCCTACAGGTCCCCCAACCGGGGAACGCAAAATGATGAAAGGCGGCTCGTTTTTATGTCACGATTCTTATTGCAATCGCTACCGGATTACTGCCCGTACCTCCAATACCATCGATAGTTCCACCGGCAACCTTGGCTTTCGTTGTGTACGCGATCTATGAGCCTGAAAAAGAGAGCGCTTCGATTACCCAAACCAAGTTTCCAGCATGAAATGTCTGTGCGCGCCGGTCATAATCAAAGGCAGCCAAATTAATCCGTGGATGACGCCGAACCAAAAGATATCTGAGAATCCATCCAATTGAAAAGCGCGATAAATCAACATGTAATAAACCACGGTGGCTGCAAGATTGAATATGGGAATTCCCGTGAAATATCCCAGGATGACGAACGGAACTGTAATTAAGATAACGGCAATGGCCGCCATGGCATCGGCCTTGAAATCAGGTGGCGAATCATCACCACTTATTCGATCCTGAATTTGGCCGGTAAGAACCAGCGCGACCCATGCCACCGGGACGGCAATGGTCATTTGAGGAATTGTGAAAAAGACAAATCCGAGAAATCCCATCGGGAAACCCTCCTTCGAAAGCCCTCAGTGCAAATATCCATGCCTCTTAGACCCGGCTTCAAACCACCATCTTACAATCGTGCCCGGGTGGATTTAACTCCTGCCGAGCCACTGGTTGTTCAAAGACAAACATGTATCTGCATTAGCACAAGAGGCGATACAATGGATTGCCAATCGCCAAAACGCCCCCGCTATCCACCCAACTCTTTTAAATCCAAAAACAAAAGGCGGATTGATTCAATCCGCCTTTATTACATACACCGTTTTCTTTCCCGCTTTAGGAAATTTTCTCTTACTTCAAATTCAACGGCACCATCCGAATATTCCGGTAAGCCACCGGGCCATGATCACCCTGAAGCATGAGCGGCCCGCGTGCAGCCTCCGGCTTTTCGAGTGATGCACGCGTATTGCCGGTCAATTCCACATTCTCATGCACAACAACTCCATTGTGGATTACTGAAACAAAACGTGCATTCTCGATCTTCTCCCCCTGCGCATTGAACCGCGGGGCGCGGAAAATAGCATCGAAACTCTGCCATTTGCCCGGCGCTTTGCTGGCATTCACACGCGGCGGATGCCCTTCATAGGACTTATCATCTTTATGCCGCGCATAAATCCCTCCGCAATCCGAAAACGCCATCTCGGTCTTCCCATAGCTGTCCAAAACTTGAATCTCATACAGCCCTTGGAAATAAACACCCGAGTTCGAGTCTTTGGGCACCACAAACTCGATATGCAAATAGCAATCGCCATGCTCGTAATCCGTTAAGAGATTGCTGGTATGGCCCTCGTCGCCGTTTACAAATATCCCTTTTCCGGGCTTGATATTCAATTTCTTGACATTGGGAACCGCGGTCACATCTTCCGCGACACGCCATTCGTGCGGGCTTTTCAGTCCATGCCATCCCTTCAAGGACTCTCCATCGAACAAATCGATGGTATCCATATCTTGCGCATCGGCATTGGAACATACCGTCTGTAGAGGCAGTAGCGGAACCAAGACAAAGGTCGCAACAGAAACCAAGGAATAAAGAGAAGCCGGTTTATAGAGTCTCATTTTTAAATCCTTTCAATTGAACCGTGCTGTTATTTTAACGCATTTAGGTCAACTTCAGTCAACTTATTCCTTCCCTGTCAAATAAAGCCAACGATTGTTAAACGAACCATCGGAGGTAAAGGTTAAAATAGAGCCGCTGACTACACATGGAATTTCTTTTCCCATACTTCCCGGTTTTGCCCCCTCGGCAAAGAGATGAGCATCGGTATAGGGCTGTTCCAGGGGTATTGTAAAACTGCCTTTGCCAATCACTCGGAGTTGCAGAACCGCGCCGCCGGAAACACGCCTTTCCGGCAATGTGGGAGCCCAAGCAATTTGAGCCGGGGCGGAGTCGGCAAAAACGGTCATTTTCCCATCGATAGTGATACGGTCCGCGCCGCTCCCCGCAAACCCGATTAAGTCATTGTTGGAGTTTACCCGGAATGTCACCACAGACCGGCCTGAATAGCTAACCTTATGTCCGTCGACCAGAAAGCCGTTAAGTTCGATTGCATCCGAAGGCGGCGGGCAACGTTCTATATATTCACGGTCCTTTTCGGCATCACGCGAAAATCCGCCGTGCCAATCCTCGACAATCTCACGCAAATGGGGAGCAATCGAAACCGCGCCATTCGGAAAACGGCAGGCCAAATAGGGGCTTGTACGCGATACATAATCGGGATTGTCGTTGTCGATGGCAAACTTACCCTTCTTGGGATAAGCGCCCAATGCATCAAGAATCTCAAACCAATTACGCGTTTCATAACCAAGGCTTTTGGATTGATCGTCGCGCGGACGGTAGCCGAGAAATGTAAGAGTTCCCCCGCTCGCCAGTTTTTTCACGGTTCCGAGCACCTGCTGATCTTGTTTGGCCACAACAGAAACGCCATCTTTGGGGGTAACCGGATAGATGCGGTCTACGAGAAAATGCGTAAGAATCGTCTGAGGCTGAACCTTGCTCAGTTCTCCCTCAAACTCGATAACCGCTCCCGGCGCATACCATCCGATAGTCTCACGCGGTACATAATCCACTCCGAAAAGTTCCTCCCAGTCTTCCAAAACGGGATTCCCATCCCGATCCAAAATCGGCGGTATCCCGGACCAAACCACCACACCGCCGCCTTCCGCCAGTTCCCGCATCATCTCCATCATTTTACGGCTGGGGAAAGGCTCAAACGGAATCGCCAGCGTCGTAAACGTGCGGCCTGCCATATGGATTTTGCCATCCCGGACCTCGGCGCGTTCAAGCAATTTATCTTGCGTGACATAATTCGCATAGGAATACTGAGTCATCCAACCGCCGAAACGTTCATCGACAGCGACCAAATCCAATGGCCATAACATCAATACATCTGTATCGCGATGTTGCATATCCTGCACCAACCCGTGCAAAGGTGACCCGGCGGCTCCATAGGCGCTGGCCAAAGCCGACCGGCGCATCGCCAACTCGTGAGGCATCCCCCAATGCGCGCCGTAGGAGTAAGGAATCTCATTCAAAATGCCGGTGGAACAGGCCAGCGCTAATCCCAGATAATCGCGGTCCAGCCATCCACCTTCCGCATAATCGTTGCCTGTTCCGGTGAGGTAATCGCCCCAGGCAAAATAGTCGTAACACGCCGATGCTGCCTGCTGCACCGTATTGGACCAAATGAAATTGGAGGTGTATTCGTACTTGTGACGGTATTCGTTTTCCTGCCCGCCATCCCATTTATCGATAGTCGGACTCTCCGCCCAGGTGGCATGAGCCCGCGTATGCAGTAGATGCCCCATACGCGTTTCCGCGTGACGTTTGGCACGGACAAAAAGATCCACAACGCCGTTCTGTAGGAAACGGTAATACCGCGAGCGGAATAATGCCGTTTCGGCAATTGCCTCCGGCGTCCGGCCCCACACATGCATAACATCCGCTTTGGCGTCGAGTTCGTTACTGAAATCTTCCTGTCCGTGGACAAAATAAATCAGGTACTTCGCAAAATCCTTGTATTGCTCTCCATAACGTTTGGAAAATTCATTGACCAATCCGTCACTCACATAACGCATTGCCAACTCGCCGTGATCGTGGTGGCGAAAATAGACCCAATCCTGTTGGATGTGCATCTCATCGGAATAGAGTCCGGTAAGTTTCACACCCGCATCCGCGTACTTGTCAAGCAGATTGGTTAGGTAGGGCAAAGCCTTATCGCTAAAATAGTCCATCTCCGGTGTGGCATACTGCTGAACCACAAACACCCGGTTCAACGGACCAAGATCGGTTTGTCCGCTTCCATACACACGTATCCGCTGCGCTTCAAAATCGCCCGGCGAAACCGTCAGCCCATCGTAAACTTCCACTTTCGCCGTATCCGTAATTTCAACAATCTCATCGGGATTAACTTCACGGTACCGGGTGCCACCGATTCCTTTTTCTTGAAATGCAAAGACACGCACTCCTTCATCGGCCAGATTGATTGCCCCTTTGTTGTTCACCCAACGTTTATGCCGCCAGAGTTGAACGTTATAGACACCGGTCTCCGGATCCCGCAATCCTTTGCGGTAGTGCATCCACTTTCCATGCTCGCCGGTGGCGGCGGCATAAGCCGGGCCGATTTCGAGCGGACTTAAAAGGCTCAGTTCTAGAGCCATACCGTGCTCTTCCGCGTACTTGCTAATAGCCGCCATACGCTCGATGTATTCATCCATATCCGGTGTCAGACGGCGCGGTTTATCGCCTTGGCCCGGACGGTACTGGCTAAAGAAATGATCGAAAGCAACTACCAGGGTCCTATGTCCGGCTTTTTGGCCTCGTTCACAGATGCCTCGAAGACTGTCGAAGTGTTCTTGACGCCCGGTGCTTAGATTAATTTCTTTGTCCGGATCAGAGAGCGCCAAAAGATCGTCGTCACTGACCAAAATGATATGCGGGCGGGGCAGGCTGAATGCCCAGGGGCCCGGAAAACGCACCAAATCGCTTTCATACACATCCTCAGGGACCTTGGGGCCGAGATCGCGGCCCGGACCGGACTCCGCCGCAGGCACGGACATGGCAAACACAGCCATTACAAGCGTAAAAGTTATGCACAGTGGTAGGGAAATCGTCAAGGATTTGTCTGTTTTCTGTTTCATGGGATAAGTCGCTTCTCGGTTTGTTCGTTGTAAAGCCTGTTTTAGGACAGCCTGGATTAGACTATCATTTCCCTAGTCACGTTAATACCGCATCGTGTATTGGAATTGAATACGATAATCCGCAACCAAACCAAGTGAGACCGAATATGCAAAAAAGCCAAGACTCAAAGACCATGAACCGGCGTAAATTCTCCAAACTCGCCGGAGGCTCCACAGTAACCGCATTGGCAATGTCAACCGGAGTTCTTTCCAAGTCCGCACAAGCAGCCGGTGAAAAAATAAAGATCGGCCAGATCGGAACCGGACATGCCCACGCGCCGGGCAAAGCCGAAACAATCAAGAAGTTTTCTGACCAATACGAATTTGTGGGAATTGTGGAACCGGATCCCGAGTTGCGTCAACAGGCCCAACAAAATGATGCTTATAAGGATGTACCTTGGCTATCCGAAGAAGAATTACTCAACACGCCGGGCCTAAAGGCGGTTGCGGTCGAGACCACCGTCCGCGATCTCGTCCCCACCGCTCAACATTGCATTGATGCGGGGCTTCACGTGCATTTAGATAAACCTGCAGGCGAGTCGCTCGATGCGTTTCGGACTCTTTTAAACAGCGCAACCAAAAAGAATCTCGTCATCCAGATGGGCTACATGTACCGCTATCACCCCGCTTTCCAACTCTGCCAACGCGCAGTGAAAGAAGGCTGGCTGGGCGAAGTCTTTGAACTCCACGCCGTATTGAGCAAAGAAGTTAACGATCAAAAACGGAAAGAGATTGGCGAGTACGCGGGCGGAAGCATGTTTGAACTAGGCTGTCACTTAATTGATTTGGTCGTGCTGATATTGGGAGCGCCGCAAAAAGTCACTGCCTATACACGCAAAACACGAGCGCCTGAGGACACCTTGGCCGATAACCAACTGGCTGTTTTTGAATACCCCAAGGCCACCGCGACCGTACGCAGCACTTTGATTGAACCGTATGGATTCTTACGTAGACAATTTGTAATCTGCGGAACAGGAGGCGTGATCGACATCCGTCCCTTGGAACCACCCAAAATAAAAATGGCTCTGACAGAACCTCATGGCGGCTATTCAAAAAGATACCAGGATGTGGAGCTGCCGGAGGTTACCGGACGTTATGATGCCGATTTCACGGATCTGGCGAAAATCATATGCGGAGAAAAAACCCCTGATTTCTCGCCCGAACATGACCTCGCAACCCACAAGGCCATCTTAGAAGCCAGCGGTGTGCTTTAGCAAATAGGTGTACTGTCACAAATAGCCGTGTGTCATAACTAAACCGAACCTGCTCCGCAGGGTGCTGACCAGAAAAATCATTGCTCTTAAATTATGAAATCGTGAGGCGTTAGTCCCGCCTTAGCGGGATCAACGGCGGTCACACCGGCGGGAGGGCGAGTCTCCTGACGAGCCGCTGTATGTTTTAAGCTAAACATGTATCTCTTTAGGGTGGCGCAGGGTGAATCGCCTTGCAGGGTGCTGATTAGGAATATCTAATAAATACACCCTGAAATCGTGTGCCGTTAGGCGTCACGTCCAGCCTGGTCACAGGCGCCGTTAGGCGCAAGAGGCCGTACAAAGGTTTGCTTACCGCACAAACTCCCCCGCCATCCACCTAACTCCGTAAATTTTTCGTGCCCTTCTTCCCATTTCGCGCTTTCGTGGTTCTATTTTCTCCTACTCCACACCAACAACCTGTCCCGTTTGCGCCGACCGGTAACACGCCGCAAGGACTTTCTGGCTCCATACCCCCGCGTCCCCATCCACCGGCGGCGTTGTTCCATCCAAGATGGCCTGCGAGAACGCCTCAATCTCGGCTTTGTATGTATTAATAGGTGCGGGAGATAGACATAGCACATTGCCTTCCCCACGTTCCTGTTGGGCTTCATAACCGGCAGGAACCTCTTGCAGTAGCGCGCTCATCTCACCGGCATCGCCTTGCCCGATTGTCCCTTCGGCTAAAATACTTCCTTTGGAGCCGTAAATCTCCAAACGGTTCTTTGAACTGGCATCCGGCACATTGAAGAAATTATCCACCGTCCCTTTCGCGCCGTTCGCAAACTCGAGCATCACTGTTGCCGAATCTTCGCTGGCATACGAATGAACAAGATTGCCGGTAAAACAAGACACTCGGCTTACTTTCCCCAAAAACATCTCTAACAGATCGATACAATGACTGCCGAGATCGATCAGACTCCCCCCGCCTCCGGATTTTGGATCTTGCCGCCATGCGTTTTCAATTGGCGGATACCAACATGAGAGCTGCGCCCGGCCATAGACCGGTTTGCCGATGGCTCCGCTTTGAACCATGCGTTGCATTTCCCGGTGATAGGCATGAAAACGCATCATCAGCCCCGTACCCAAACGAACACCTTTTTGGGCACAGGCTTCGAGCATGGTTTCGGCGTCTTTAACCGTAAGCCCCAAAGGCTTTTCACAAAGAATATGCTTCCCGGACTCGGAGGCTCGAAGGGTTTCTTGACAGTGCAAATCAACTGGCGTTGCGATATAGATCGCGTCGCAATCGGAGGCCAATAGTCCTTCTTCGCTACTGAAGGCATGCGCCCCATATTTTTCAGCGATTGCCCGGTTTTGGCTTTGATCGATATCGTAGACGGCGGTCAGTTCCCCATTCTCAGCCGGGATAATTCCTTCCGGAATAGTCCGTCTGTTGGCAATGCCACCTGAACCTAAAACACCCCATTTGACTTTCATATCGCTATCCTGACACTTTTGATGACGAACCGGCAAAATGATGCATATTCAGGGTAGGCCCCGTTCCCCGGCCCCACAAGTTCGGGCGTCCCATGCTGCTTGATCAGGAATAATCAGGCAGCGTGCTTTGGTGCGTAATTTGGACAGAAACTTCCTCAAAACAACAAACTTGAGTTCATCTTCAAACTCCCGGTAGTTCAACTACCTATGAATGTGGTATCCTTCTCAAAATCTTAGTTTACCGCTCACAGTCGCCCACCAAGAGCAACGCGCGGTAGGAGAGTCTACATGGATCGAACTCAGCTTGTTCAGGAGCTTTTTTCAACCGGACATTTCTCCACATTGGATTGGGTCATCGTAATTGGGTATGTATCGATCTCGATCTTTATTGGAGTTTTCGCCAACAGATTCATCAAAGGCGTCACAGAATATGTCGTAGCCGGACGCAACCTGGGAACCGCCTTGTCTGTCGCCACCATGACCGGCACCGAAATGGGTCTTATCACTGTTATGTATTCGGCCCAAAAGGGATTCACAGGCGGCTTTGCATCGTTCCATATCGCCGTGGTGGCCTGCGTGATGACCTTCATTGTCGGTGTGACAGGATTTATCGTCGTTCCCTTGCGCAGGTGCGGCGTGATGACCATACCCGAGTTTTATGAACGGCGTTTCGGACGCCGCACACGTATTCTCGGCGGATTCCTATTGGCCTTCGGCGGCATCCTCAATATGGGTCTGTTCCTAAAAGTCGGCTCGCAGTTCGTAATCGGCGTGACAGGCATCGCCCCCGGCGGAGGGTTGCTCATGCTGGTCATGACTTCGCTCATCGTCTTGGTGCTGTTTTACACCATCCTGGGGGGCATGATCTCTGTTGTCCTTGCCGATTATGTGCAGTTTACGGTCTTATCGCTCGGTCTTGTCCTCCTGGTCTGCCTCACTCTGGCCAAACTGGGATGGACCAACATGATCGATGTCGTTCAACAGCAAATGGGACCGGCCGGATTCGATCCGACCGAGGAAGGCGTCGGTTTCGGACCCGCGTATATCAGTTGGCAGGCAGTTTCGGGCCTCGTTAGTTGCGCCATTTGGCCGACCGCCGTAGCCCGCGCCTTGGCAGCTCGAAATACAACCGTTGTAAAACGCCAATATATGCTTTCTTCAATCTCATTCTTAATACGTTTCATGATCCCCTATTTCTTGGGCATCGCGGCATTTGTCTACATCATTCAAAGTGGCGGCATCTTCCAGCAGGCATTTTTCCCGACTGATGATATGAAACCCGTAGACAATCTCTACGCTATGCCGCTCTTCGTTTCACATGTGCTCCCGATAGGCGTCTTAGGATTGGTCACGGCGGCCATGATCGCGGCCTTTATGTCCACCCATGACAGTTATCTGCTCTGTTGGTCATCGGTTATCGTGCTAGACATCATCAATCCAATGTGCAAGAAACCTCTCTCCGATAAGGGGCAGGTTCTTTGGGCGCGTCTGGTGATGGTAATGATCGGTATCTACATCTTGGTTTGGGGCCTGTGGTATGAAGGTTCCGACGATATTTGGGAATACATGACATTAACCGGCGGCATATATACCCTTGGCGCAATCTCGGTTCTGGTTGGCGGCCTTTATTGGAAACGTGCCAGTTCCACCGGTGCCGTATTTGCACTACTGGCCGGCTTTAGCGCCATTTTCGGCCTAAGCAAAGTCCGAGTGGTTCTGAATGCAGCCCTGGAACATCGCATCGGTTTTGAATTAACCGCGCCGATTGTCGGCTTGATCACCTTGGCATTGTGCATCCTGGCCATGATCGTCGGTTCTTTGTTATTCCCCGACAAAGAAAAGCCTGAATTTGTGCTCACGGAGGTGAAATAATGGAAGGCTGGATAACAATCTGGACAATCGTCTTCTTCGCAAGCATTACTGTATTCAGTTTAATGGCCATTTGGGTTGTGATTTTTGGAGCGTTTGATATCAAGCGTATGCTTGCCGATATGAGCAATCCCGAAGAGCCGCCAAAGGAATAAATCCCGCTGGAAAACCGATAACAGTTCCGTTTGCAGTAGCAATGGAGTCAGGACATGAAAAAGGTTACACGCAGAGATTTCTTAAAAAAGACATCCGTCTCAACAGCAGCCGCCGGAGTCGGTCCCTTGATTCTCACGGCATCCGGCAATGCAAAAACCGTCGTTAGCCCCAATGAAAAGATACGTGTGGGGCTGGTTGGAAGCGGCGGCATGGGCCGTGGTGATTTGAAGACATTTTTCATGAATCCGGAGACGGAGTGTCCTGTCATCTGCGATATCGATGACGCCATGCTGGCCAAGGGTGTCGAACTTGTTCAGGAGCAACGCGACCATAAGCCGGAAACAGTCAAAGATTTCCGTCGGATCATCGAACGGAATGATATCGATGTCGTTTTGGTAGCCACACCTGACCACTGGCATGCATTGCCCACCGTTTATGCCTGTCAAGCGGGTAAAGATGTCTATTGCGAGAAACCTCTGGCAACCTCAATCGCCGAAGGCAGAGCCATGGTCACCGCGATGCGTGAGAACAAGCGCGTCGTGCAAATGGGCACTCAATGGCGAAGCGGTGAGCATTACCGCGAGGCCGTGGAAATGGTCCAATCCGGGTACTTGGGCAAAATCCGCCTGGTCCGCGCTTGGGCCTATTTGGATTGGGTCGGCGGGATCGGCAATCCGCCCGATCAGACTCCCCCGGCAGGTGTCGATTATGATATGTGGCTCGGACCGGCGCCTGAACGGCCTTTCAATCCGAATCGTTTCCATTTCAATTTCCGCTGGTTCTGGGATTACGCAGGCGGTTTGATGACCGACTGGGGCGTGCATCTCATCAACCTCGTGATGTGGGCCATGGGTCCCGAACACCCCAAAACCGTCTATAGCGGCGGCGGAAAATTTGTCGTGGACGATAACTCCGAAACACCTGACACCCAAACCGCTGTTTATGACTTCCCAACTTATACATTTATCTGGGAACATCAGATGCTGGGCGGAGTTGGAATCGGCGGACGGCCTCATGGTATCTCTTTCAGTGGAAGCGAAGCGACCTTGATTTTGGATGCCGATGGCTGGGAGATCATCCCCGAAAAAGATAAAAACATTGAGGCCAAAAAGGGCAAAACCCAAGGCGACGCCCGCCCGGCCCATGTCAGGAATTTCTTGGATTGCGTCCAGAGTCGCCAAGATCCGGTTGAAAACCTGGACCTTGGCCACTTCGTCTCAACCATCGCTCATTTGGGCAATGTGGCCATCCGCTCCGGAGAGCAAATCGCTTGGGATCCCAAAAAAGAACGCATCGTCAAAAACCGTAAGGCCAACCGTCTGCTAAAGGTCAAATACCGCCGGCCGTGGAAACTGCCTTACTACTAATCCTTTTTCGCGCTTTCCGGGGCCTTTGGCGGATTCGTTATTTAAATAATTTACGAATTCGCCCCCGCAGGGTGCTGATTGGGCAACTTTTTCGAATATGCTTTGATATCGTGAGCCGTTAGGCAATTTGCCACGGGGCTCCCCCGGCGGGAGGGCGAATCTCCTGATGAGCCGCCGTTTATTCTAAGCTAAACATGTATCTATTACCGACGGGAGGGCGAGGCTCCTGCCGAGCCGCTTGTTATTCTAAGCGAAACATGTATCTCTTACCGACGGAAGGGCGAGGCTCCTGCCGAGCCGCTGTTTGTTCTAATCTAAATATTTATCTCTAACCGGGTGGCCCAGATAAATCTTTTATCTGGGCGCCGAAAGGTGCAAGAGGCGGTAGCAAATGTTGCTAATCGCTAAAACTCCCCCGCTATCCACCCAACTTCACATACTTTTCGTGCCCTTCGTGCCCTTTTCATGCTTTCGTGATTCAAATACATAAAACCAATTCGCCCGGGCGGGTGAAACCTACATCAACCCCTGTCGATACATCCATTCAATAGCGCGGCTTAAAGTCTGCTCAGGCGTGTACTGCGGTTCGTAACCCAACTTGTGACGGGCTTTGGAGATATCGGGGCACATATGCGCCTTAAAATGCCAATACGCGCCAATATCCGGCGAAACGTTTTCCGTATACTCGCGCCATGAAACATAACGGATCGGTATTGTTGTTTTATAGATATCCGCAAATGTATTGACCAACTGCGTTGCAGTTAAGGCATAGGCCGCTCCCGCGTTAAAGATTTCTCCCCGCGCGGCCTCACGGTTGCTGACCGCCAAATAGAAAAGATTGGCGATATCGGCCGCATCGCATGGCCCGATCAGACACTCCCCGCCCTCCGGCAAGATAACCGTCTCTCCCGCCGCATGTGCCTGATGCACCTCAAGACTCCGGCCTCCCATGGCCTCTAACGGGATTTTCCCCGGCCCGCAGATATTGGGCGGCATAATCGCCGTAAAGGCGATTCCGTCACATTTGGCCTGCTCAAGATCCGCATGTATTTTTTCATAGCGTTTGGCATAGCCTGGGAAAGGACACGGAACAGACTGAGGACTCTCCGGCGTAGGCACCACCTTCGGCTCCCCCAACATCCAAAGAGAACCGCAGACAATAATATGTGCGGCGTGGCCGTGGAACCATTCGTAAGTATTCGGGCTCCCCAACATATCGATGACACAATCCGGCGGCTTTTCAAACACGGCATCCGGCAAAGACTCCGATGAATAATTGTGCTTGATGATTCGAACCTTATCCCAAACTGCTTCGTTTGGTTGCGAAGTCCTCCCCGATGCCAACACAGAAACTTCAAATCCGTTTTCAATCAATTGGGGCGTCAAATGACAACCGACATGCCCCGTTCCGCCAATAAGCAAGACGTGCATCTTAAATCCCTATTCTATCAAATAATCAACTCGGTCCTTGAATAAAACGTGCAATCGCTCCGTGGCTGCTTAAGCCGTTCGTAGCCGCATAAAACGGCATCCCCGTTTCATAGCGTTTGGTGGGCCCATGGCCGGAAAAAACACCGATACTCTGAGTGGCTTCAGCGAGCAGACGGTCATTGTTTGGCATTTCCCGCAAAAATATGGTTGCCTGAATCGAACTGAAAATCGGATCGAAATGATAGCAATACTGCCCATGCGATACTTCTTCCGGAGGCCGCCCCTCCTGAAAGGGATCGCGTAATGCAGCGCCCATATAAGCCACAGGCGTTGTGAATAGCCTTTGTTGATAGCAGCCGTTTGAATCATGTTTGACAGCCATACGGCTTTGCATACGCGATAAGCCAGAATCCATAATATAAGAAGTATAGGCAAGATTGATGGTGCGAAGCGAACTTTGCGAATAGGCAATCTTCGCGCGCAGACGGGCATTCAGAAAATTCGGAATAGCGATGGCCGCCAAGATACCGATGATTGCCACAACGATTAGCAATTCGATTAATGTAAATGCGCGTCGTTTCATGGTTCCTCACACCAATTCACTCGAATATATAATTTATACAATATCTCCGAAGCTTTTACAAAATCATTTTAATGCAAATTAAACAATACTCTCCTTCCTAAAGACCATACTCTGCTTGAAAATTCAACATTCCGCTCGCCCCGGACAAAATTTCACTTTCCCGTTTATGATGAATGACAGTACGTACCTCACCATCCACCAACTCCCTCAAAGACCCACACCAAAGCACTGTAAGCGCGTAGCAATTCCACTTTCTCCTCTCCACCTTCTCCTTTCTCGCCGCTGCCAGCGGCGTTCTGCAGGGTGCTGACCAAGAAATATCTAATAAGTATGCTTTGAAATCGTGAGGCGTTAGTCCCGCCCTGGCGGGATACTGCCCGGTCACGGGCCCACGGCGGTCACGCCGCGCTGTAAGTGCGAGGCAAATCTACTCTCTACTCTCGCCGTTCTACTTTCTCGCCGCCACCGTGCTCGTGCCACTCCCTCGGCTCGTCCCTTGGCTTCGCGGGGCCGTGCCCAGTGAAAACCTATCCGCCTAATGGGTACGGTTTGTATTGTATTACCGGCAATGTTTGGGAGTGGTGTTGGGATTGGTTCTGTCCCACGTTTCATCTCAATGGTCCGCGTAGCAATCCCACAGGTCCCCCAACCGGGGAACGCAAAATGATGAAAGGCGGCTCGTTTTTATGTCACGATTCTTATTGCAACCGCTACCGGGTTGCCGCCCGTACTTCCAATACCATCGATAGTTCCACCGGCAACCTTGGCTTTCGTTGTGTACGCGATCTATGAGCCTGAAAAAGAGAGCGCTTCGATTACCCAAACCAAGTTTCCAGCATGAAATGTCTGTGCGCGCCGGTCATAATCAAAGGCAGCCAAATTAATCCGTGGATGACGCCGAACCAAAAGATATCTGAGAATCCATCCAATTGAAAAGCGCGATAAATCAACATGTAATAAACCACGGTGGCTGCAAGATTGAATATGGGAATTCCCGTGAAATATCCCAGGATGACGAACGGAACTGTAATTAAGATAACGGCAATGGCCGCCATGGCATCGGCCTTGAAATCAGGTGGCGAATCATCACCACTTATTCGATCCTGAATTTGGCCGGTAAGAACCAATGCGACCCATGCCACCGGGACAGCAATGGTCATTTGAGGAATTGTGAAAAAGACAAATCCGAGAAATCCCATCGGGAAACCCTCCTTCTAAAGCCCTTGGTGCAAACATCTGTACCTCTTAGAAGCGGTTTCAAAACGCCGTATCATAAAACAGTCAGGGGGAGGGCGAATCTCCTGATGAGCCGCTGTTTTAGCACCTTCCGCATGAACTAGGCCAAGTCTTGGTTGCCCGTAAAGGGATTTTGCAACCACTTCTAATATAAGTTACGTACAGTGTGCCATAAATCTTCAAAAACTCGCCCTTTCGCACCTTTCCCCGGTCAGCCTACAGCCCTTTACCGGGGGCGGGTATGATTCTGCTTGAGACATTAGGGTGTCTCAGGCAACCATCGCTCTCTATGTAGAAGGAATTATGACCGACAGCGTACTTGATCGCACAGAAGAATTTTCGCATCACCAAATTCAGGAATACTACGGTAAAATCCTCAGTTCAAAAAAAGACCTTAAAACCTCGGCTTGTTGTTCGACGGATTCGCTCCCGCCTCGTTTTCAAAGGATTTTGAAAGATATCCAACCGGAGATTCTCGAAAAATCTTACGGCTGCGGCTCGCCGTTACCCCATGCCCTGGAAGGTTGCACGGTGCTCGATCTGGGCTGCGGCACCGGACGCGATGTGTATATGGCCGCGCGTCTGGCCGGGCCGGATGGATTTATAATCGGTGTCGATATGACTCCCGAGCAGCTGGAGGTCGCCCGGCGCAACCTAAAGCCGCAGATGGAGCGTTTCGGTTATGCCCAACCGAATGTCGATTTTCGGGATGGTTTTATCGAGGACCTCACCACGGCGGGGATTGAAGACAACTCCGTGGATGTGGTCATCTCCAACTGCGTCATCAATCTCTCACCGCGCAAAGACCGGGTTTTTGCAGAGATTTTCCGGGTGCTCAAGCCGGGCGGGGAACTCTATTTCTCGGATGTATTTGCCGACCGCCGTCTGTCTGCCGCTTGTTTCGAGGACCAAGTGTTGCATGGTGAATGTTTGGGCGGGGCGATGTATAGCGAAGATTTTCGGCGTCTGTTGCAACGTTTGGGCTGCCCGGATTACCGCATCATGTCAGCCAGTCCCATCGAAATCGGTGATCCTGAAATCCGGAACAAGACCGGCAATACCCGCTTCACCTCGGTAACCGTCCGCGCTTTCAAATTGGCTTCGCTTGAGGACCGTTGCGAGGATTACGGCCAGGTCGTCGTTTATAAAGGCACGGTTTCCGATTGCCCGCATGCTTTTATTTTGGACGATCACCACACTTTCGAGACCAACCGTCCGCACCTGGTTTGCGGCAACACCGCGGCCATGATTCAGGAGACCCGTTTCGGGAGACACTTCCGTATCGATGGAGACCGCTCGATTCACTTTGGGCTTTTCGATTGCGCCCCCGCCCCCGCTCCCCAAGCCGAATCCTGCTGCGACGACGGAGGGTGCTGCTAGGACGCGACAAACATTTACTGCAAATTTCTTCCCCGAGACGGAACCACCCGTCTCGGGGTTTTTTATGCACAGATATATTCATGTGGCGGTAAATTTGGTTGACAGTGAGCTGCGAATAAAGTAGAATTAAGTAGTAGTATAGGAGGAAAAAGCGATGATCGATTTGCCTATTAAAGAAATTGATGAAAAAGTGATTCTCGAATACATCAATCGGCAAGTCATGGAGGATAAGACACTTGATTATAAGCGCGACTTGCCTGAAGCGAAAGAGAATTATAAGGAATTTCTAAAGGATGTGACAAGTTTTGCCAATGCCTTGGGTGGGGACATTCTTTATGGGATTGAGGAAGCAATTGATTTCGAAGGCAAGAATACAGGAAAGCCACAAAGCATATGCGGAATCTCTGGAAATGTTGATCAAGTGATCTCTCGCCTGGAAAATGTCATTCGAGATAGTATCGATCCTCGTTTAACACCAGGCGCGAGATTTTGGCCAATACCGTGTTCTAATGGCTCACATGTCATTTTGTTGAGAATTCCTCAAAGTTGGTCTCGGCCACATATGCTTAAAACTAGGGATTCAAGGTTTTGGGTGAGAAATAGCAACGGTAAGCACGCCATGGATGCGAGAGAAATACGCGCAGCATTTCAATTGTCAGGACAGATACCCGAACGTATTCGAAGATTCAGAGATGAGCGTCTATCAAGAATATTTTCTGGAGACACCCCCATACCTTTACGTCACGGTGTTCAGGTGATCATGCACCTTATTCCACTTTCGTCTGTGTTGGAGCCGGTAAATCTCGATATGGTAGATCTTATGCACAACGTTGGTTCAATTACGCCTTTTTGCTTTAACGGGCATAATTCGCGATTTAATATCGATGGCGTTTTGAATTATACGGTTGGCAATGTGGAAGCATGTCCTGGCTATATACAGTTCTTTCGGTCCGGTGTCATTGAGGCAGTTGACGCTTATCATTTTCAGGCAAAAGAACTAGCAAATCCATATTATGTGGATCATAATCCATTGTCACACCCAAGGATTTCTGTTGTGGATGGTCATCGTATTTGTCAAGAAATAATTGATGCTTTAGGTAATCTGCTGGAGCGAATGCCGATTGTTGGAATAAATCCACCGCTATACCTGTTTATAACATGTAGAGGTTTAGGTGGATCAGTGTTGATTGATAATAGAAGGATTGAGTACGAAGAGGGCTCACAAACCGGTAATTATCAAATAAATCAGGACGTTTTGTTGTTGCCGGATGTTCAGATTGATGATTTTAGTGTTCCCGCTGATGTTGTTGCTAGGCCTGCTCTAGATGCTCTCTGGCAAGCTGCGGGGCGCGCATTTTGTCCAAATTATGACGAAAATGGAAGGTGGAAGAATTAGACGTATTTGAAGATTCTATTAAATATTTCCTGTATAAAAGTCGTACAGTGTTTTTAAAAACAATCCTGCATCACTCATATCCTCCAAATCCCTTAATGCCCGATAACGCGGGCAGGGAATCGGTTTCGGATTTGGTGATGTCGATTAAGGGGATGGTGCGCAGAGGTTGGAGATTGGCATCTAGCGTATAGACCTCGCGCGGCTCAACATTGTATACATTGCGCGTGAACACGGCGATGCCGTACGCGTCACCCAAAGGCTGATCGAATAATACCCAGAATTTTTCATCCCAATTGTGGTGGATCGCGGAATAGATCAGTTTCCAATAATTATCTTGGATGACATGGCCCTCTTCGATATCTACCACGGCATAGACCAAGGCTGCGGGGCCGGATCCGCAAAATGGAATCTGCCAGCGTAGATAGAGTTGCACTGACTGTCCGTTCTCCAATTGCACATCGAATTGATACAACGGCAGGGATTCGTAGGTCTCCGAAGCGTAGAAGAAGTATTCTTCCTCTTGGCCCACAATCATCCGTCCGGCCATATACAATTCGGTTGAAAGATAGGGCTCATCGAGCGTGATCGAGGCGGGCTCGATCCCATCGTCCTGGATACGGATATTTGAAAAACGAATTGTGATTTCCAGATTCTCGCCCTCAATCGGAATCTCTTGCACAATCTCAAACAGGAATGTCTCTCCATCATTTGAAGTCGATGTCATCGATGCGGGATTTTGGGGGAAATAGGCATTACGTTCGGGGCCGTATTCCACCTTTTCGATGATTTCGAGCAAATAAGATTCCTTTTGCACCGGCAGTTTGTATTCGCCGGGGAGCAAATGGACCATGGACAAGAATTGGTATTCCTCATCCAGTTTCCGGTAGTCCCTAAATGTATTCACCACCCGTGTCTCATCGGGGATGATGACCGCAAGCGCCGGAGTCTGGCAATAGCCCGGCAGCGTGCAAGCCAAACTCAATAAAATCACGATGAACTGGATCCGGAGGGTGAAGGACGGAGTAGTTTGTGGCTTTAAGATGCGAGAACGCATGGTCAGTTCTGTTCCCCTTCGATTGGTCTATTCGGCGAAAACACTTCAATCATAGAATGCCGGAGAAGGTGGTTGGGTTTACCTTGCGAAAACAAATTATCTGAATTCGGCGGGATTGGGGATAGATATGCCTCGCGGGCAACGTGACATAGGGATTGGGTGATTCGTTTGAAAGGCAGGGTTTTGGATTGTACTGCTTTAAAGGATGGTTGGCCTTTTGAACGCAATAAGACGATACCGTTGGATGCTTGTAGAGTTCTTGGCCGCAACACTAGTTGCTTTGGTTCTCCTCTGGATTATCTGGCCCAAATTCCGTGCCGCCCAGCAAATTAATCGTATCAAGCAAAGACAGGCCGAACTTCAAGACTCGGTCAACCGCCTCACCGAACAAGGTGCCGCTTTTAAAGACGTTGAGTCGGTACTTGATATGGGAAGTGATATTTGGGGGGAATTCAGAAATCTTCCGGTTTTTTACTTCAATTTTCGAAACTACAACTCAATAAGCGTACCATTTCAGGGGCCTACAAATCAGGCCAAGTTATGGCATTTTGTTGAGGTGACTGATCTGAATCTCATCGATCCTAATATTGATAATTTGCCTGGGATGCTTCGGCAGTATGGAATGCAGCATGTCTGGATGGTCATTGAACCGGTTTGTGATGGACAGGTTGTTGAGCCGGTTCAAACACTCGTATCTGAACAGAAGATTTTTGCAGGATACCAGGCTAATGCTAATGCTTATGCCGAAGACAAACACTATTCTCTGCCTAGCATGGATGTTAGGGGGATTGCGGAGAACCTTCCAGTCAGCGACCAACCTTTGGATGCCATCTACAAAGGCCTGCAAAAAGCTGCCTACGATACATCGAATGGTTTAAATAGCAGCGGTTATCTAATCGCCTGGAGCGCCAGCGAAATTGATGAGGCCAGCCGTAGCATCAAACTGCCTTCCGTTCGGTATCGTACGCATGGTTCATGCGGAGTGAGCATCATGATTATAGAAAAAACAGAGTTGGTTGGATCTGCTACAGAGACGGCGGAAGGTTTATAAGAAATGCAGAAGAACCGCGCCAGGCAGGATTCGAACCTGCGACCACCGGATTAGAAGTCCGATGCTCTATCCAACTGAGCTACTGGCGCATCGCTTATCGGCCCGCCGGTGGTTGAACGCCGGTCGAAACCGAGTATGACTCATCTCCAGCACAGACGTGTACGGATGGTAGTCACCAAAGATACTACCACAGCACAGCGGTCTTGATGCAGGAAGTGAAAAGTCGGGGCGACTGGATTCGAACCAGAAAAGCCCATTTTTTCGTAACTCTCGGAAACGTAGCATAATGCGAGAATAATCAGAAGGTTGCGAAGAGACCCCAAATCGTTGAGACCTGCCTCAGAACCCTCTCAGACCCCCCTTAGGCATACCAAAAATGCAAAAAAATGCACGAATTTTAAGTGTGCAGGGGGGTGGAAAACTCCCAGTCGCCTCTCCAGAACGGCAGACAGAAACCTTTCATCGTAATCCTGTTTGTACAGAAACATATCACGACGGGACAACATCGGGCCGTTCGGCGTAAAGAAGAAAAGTCGATGGTTTTTGCGGCTGGGCTGTAATCATTAGCGACCCATTCTTGTTTTAGGCCCGTGAACCGGTGTAGAAGCCCTTAAAGAGGACTTGTGGGTAACTTGGTACTCTTTTGCTGAGAAATGCGCACGGTGACGAACAACGGGTGGTTTACAGGTGTTTTAAGAATGGAGTTAGGACGGTGAAAATGCCCAAGTCAGCTTTCATAAATAATTTGTCATTGTCTGACAATCTATGGCACATGTAGCTGAGTGAGTACGGATCGACAATGAATGGTGCGAAGGAATCAACGAAACGAGAAAGATTTTTTAAGCAGAGAGAAATCTTCCCAAGGGGTAGGGTAAATTCTGCACTAGGGTGGTGTAAGAAATACCCTCTAACTAATTACACAGGGTAGATCTAGGAGTAGAAAGATTAGGGCAGGGAAGTCGGACTGGGGGGCAGGGCCAACGAGCACCGGCAAAGGCAAAGAACTTTAAGCCAGCCAAACCTCCGCAACGACCGGCATAGATCAAAAAAACAAAACTGGGGCCCCATTGTCTCCCAGAATCTTAACCAGACCCCCCGGGGTGTTTCCTCTGGGACTCCAAGTTATGTCGTCCGAGGAGAGAGTGAATTTCAGGAGTGTTAATAGATGTTGTCTGTAAGGGCTTAATAAGTTTGCATGGACCGGTATATTTTTCATTTTCTGCCAAGCCTTGCACCAGCCAATCTTAATATGCAATTTCTTTCAATTTATTTTGCTACTTCTCACCTAATCAATGTCGATTCCGATCATTCGCCAGTAAACTGCTTCTGCAAGTAAACGAACGCCGTAACTTCTTGCCTTCTTTGCTTTACCTGACATGGAATCCGGATCCGCCAAAACAAGGATGTCAAGATCTTTGGTTACGCTTTTCTTCACGATCATGCCAAAATCTGTAGAAAATTTTTCAGCCTGAGATCGTGTAATATTCTCTCCTTTGATATGACAGGCAAGGGCCCCCGTGAAGCAAACACCTTTTCCTTTTATCTCGTCATTTTGGTGTGCAATCGAATGCTTTATATTTCCTTCGCTGCGGGCTTTTTTTACTTCGACATGCAGAGAACGGTATTCACTATCGGATATGGATAGTAGCTGCTGAACTTCTTGAATATCGTGCTTTTCCGCATCCGTAAAAATACCATCTTCATAAGCCGTCAAGAGTAAGTCTTTCATGTAGGTTTGATGTGCCTGCCTTGCCTGCTCCTGTGATAATCCGATGTCTTGTGCAAGTTCTGAAAGTAGATTTATTTCTTCATTGCTTATGCGGCGATCCTCAAGTATTTGATCCAGCAGACAGAAGTATTCGTCTAAAACCACATCGTTTTCAGCATGGACTGGAAGTTTTGAAATAAGCCCTGCTACAAAGGATGCATCATTGGCATTTGCCTGTGCGGCATCCTTTCGCTTGAAAAATTTTCCACTTATTTGCAGCCGGGGCCAGGATTCAGATGGTATAGCTTTACCATGGATGCCGATCTGATCTAATGGTGTAGTCGCTGGCTGTTTAATGCGAGAGACCAATAAGCGAAGCAAATCGGCGGTCGCTTGGGCATCAGCTTGTGCTGAATGTGCTTCTGAAAGTGGAATATGAAAATACTCACATAACCGGCACAGTTTTCGTGATGGAGTCTGTGGCTCCATGCGTCGTGCCAGGTTGAGCGTACAGAGATAAGGAAAGTCCGGCAGGCAGCAGTTTATGCGGGACATCTCGGCACGAATGAACCGTACGTCGAATGAAGCATTATGCGCCGTCACAATGCTTCCAGCAAGAATATCAATCACATCGCCCGCAATTTCCTCAAAGTGAGGTGCGTTTTTAACATCTCGAGAGTGGATGCCATGGATGTGGGTTGGACCTATGTCGCGATCCGGATTGAACAGGCTTTCATATTTTCTCAAGACATTTCCATTGTGATCTACACGAAGAATGGCGATCTCAATAATCCGGTCATGTGCCGCAGGGAAAAGCCCTGTTGTTTCAACATCAAGAACTGAAAATTCAGTATTTTCTATGGTTTGCATAATCAGACTATCATAAAAATTCTAAAGCAGATTTGCTCATTAATTTGTGTTTACAAGAATAAATTCGGGTCTTGTAGAAGTTCCCGGAGTACAGCTGACAGTTGTACTCTTTCGCACATGATTTCCGATGGTCAATGCGTCAATTTGAAGTTCGGCTTGCTCATCCATAATTAGAGGAAGAATATGGATATGGGTTGGAAGTGACTGCCAATAGCGTGTATCTGCAGTCGGATTTGCACTAGCGGCAATGCCTTTTATGATTAGCCCTCCGAGCAAAATCGCACCACCTGCCGCCAGGTCATCAGTATTTCTGGAACTTGCCATTACACCTGCGCCGGCAAGCATGGCGCCTGTTCCAACGGCATCGGTGAAAGATTTGAAAGCTGCTTTGCTGGTATTTATGCGATCTGCCATACGCAATCCCCGGCTTCGAGCTTGGGCCAGCAAATCTTCGGTAGGCTGTTCCATTTTAATCAGTTCATTACTACCACAATTGACAGCCAACCCATTTTCCGGTGGCGGCCAGCTTGGTGGATCGAAAGCCAGAATTGAAGCATAAGAACCGGTTCCAATTTTGATTGGGCTTGAACCCGCTTCAATTATTAGTATTACGTTTGCTGTAGGATCCGTGCTTGGAATGGGATTGGGAGATAAATCCGTAATTTCTGAACTTTCGGAAGCCCATTGAAACACTTCCTCTGCACGTTCATTTTCTCCTAACAACTGATCCATTTTTGCCTCCATCCAATAGTGGATGGTGTAATCGCCTTCATATTCCTGGGCCGCACTTGAGTCATAGAAAGAGGCCGAGCGAAAGCATGCTCTGGCTAATTCATAGTCTGCTTGTTGCGAGGCCAATATTCCCCGATAAAAGAACGCCATTGAACGCTCATAGGGTTCGCCTTTGAAGGTTTTTTCTTCTTCAGGCACAAACAGACTCCGAGCGCGTTTTGCCGTTTTGCTTTTAGCATCAACAGTGTCGATGCGTACAAGCGCCGTATCGTATACTTGCGCTGCCATGTCAATATCGCCAAGCAGATGTAGCCCGTGCCCCACTTCAAGAATATTAAGGACGAGGTCTACTTCGTCGCCTGTTCGTGCGGCGGTATCGTACGCTTGTAATGATTCAGGAATACTGTCGGAGGTCCATGGCAATTGGCGTGGTGTTGGTGTCGGTTTTGGCGTTTTTTTCGCGGCTTTGCCAACCCTGGCGGTTGATAGTAGTGGCGATACTAAAATCAAACCAATAGCGATTGCTATATACTTCTTCATTTCTATCCCTCCTATCGCCCTGTGCTTTTTGATTTTTTTGCTGGCTTGAATTCTTTAAATGCATCGTCATCAACAGGCATACAAATCGCGGCAGCAGGCCAGTTATCTTTGTCGCGGATGCCGGATATTTTGCATGTACTCGAAGATACCCCTTCTTCTTCAACTGTGAGTGTGCCAACAGATTCTAAAACGCCTTGTTCGCCTGTTCCCAATAGAATGAGAAGCGATTTTTCGAGCACACCAACACGAGACCCGACAGGAATCGAGGCTCCCACACGCTTGCCTTTTTCATCAAGAAGTGGCTCAACGTCAATCTTCGGTCTAATAACGTATAAATGTTGTTCTGTTAGAAGATCTGCCGCTTTCTCTAACGCTTTTGCCATCCCAGCCTCAGTATCGGCCCAGCCTTTGGTCATGGCTACTGCACATCCGGCTTCAGAATCAATGAGAACCATTTCGCATTGGAAAATAGGGATACCCTGGCTGCTTTGTGTTGCGGAAATTCTTGCAACGAGTCCGGACCGTGAATTTTGAGAACTGCATTGCTCTGCAACGAACGGAACCATCGTCGAAAGTTTTGCTCGTGAGCGGGAAAGTTCACCCTTTTTGTTTGCCGGGAAAACGTTAATGGTATCCCACTGAATTTGAGGAAATGCAGAACGCAAGTGCGTAAGGCCTTCCGAACGAAGGCTATCAAGTTGATGATTACTGACATCCCCCAATGCAGAAGAACGTAGCACCGGAAAGAAGAGGACTTTTTGATCCGGAACATATATCCAGTTAAAATGACTTCCATTGTCCGGGACCATATTTGTTTGTGAAGGAATTCTTACTTCTGCAGATACCACAATTGTAAACGAGAAGAATAACAACAAACGTACTACTAAATAACGCTTCATTGTTTTGCTCTCCTTTTTAGATAATTATGCATTCGCTCCATAATGATGCAACTAAGAATTTCTGCTTGGTTTTCAATAGAATTGTTCGTTATGCCATAAGCGGCCGCTGTACGGAGAGTGGACCTTGATGAGATTGAGCCGATTAACTGAGCGTCATCGATGCTCAATATCTTTGCGGATAAAGTGGGGATTGTTTCTTCCACGTCTCCCGATACACGGATTATTGTTTGTGATGTATGGCCTGTTCGAAGCGTAACGATTATATCTGCGACTTTTTTGAGCGCTTCACGTTGTGCATACATACGATCTTGGCGCAATGACGAGAAAATTTCTTCAGCGTGAAAATCCAAGGCCGTTCTGCGGTCGACAACAATCGCTTCTGCTTCGAGCAAAGGCCCAACAATTGCCGCCTCAACATCGACCCAATTGGATCCATCAATAACCGGTTCAATCCATGCTTCTGCACTGATGGGCATGAAAGTCCGAAATGTTATAATGTCTTGTGTTTGTCCGGTTCCATTTGCATTGAGGTCGATATCTGCAGATGCACTTGCTGTTGGTCCGATAATATTTGCGTTGCCTGTTTCAGTAAGCGAAACCTGCACCGTACTTTCCACTGTCAAATCTTCCTGCCCGGCAACGTCTAATCCTCCAAGTTCAATAAAGGCTTTGGGGCCCATCACTATAAGTATTCTCGGGCTTCCGGCTTCATGGTATGCCTCCGAAAACTCTGCGATGGTGGCGTCGACGAATTCTAAATATTTATCTAAATTTTGGTTTTTCGCACGTATCTTATGATCGTATTTGTAATCGACCGCGCAGACTATTTGTGATAGAAGAAGTAAGACGATTAACGGGGGATATTTTTTGTACATGGTCAACGCACCTCGCGAATACGAATCGTGTAGTCCTTGGCGGTTTGAGATCGTGATACGATACGGTATGTTTCTGTTTCATTAGAAGTCAGAAAAATGGTATGCCACGCTGAATCTTCACCGATCGAAAAGCCATTCATGTCCTTAAATATGGTTTGCACTTGCACCTGTATGTCGCCTTTTTTGCGGTTCCGAATATTTGCAAAGACTTCGAGCCTATCGTTTAGAGTTTTTTGGCAACCGATGTGATCAATTGCAATTCTTTTCTTTAGGCTTTTGTCTAGAAGAACGGCATGATATGTATCCTCAATTGAGGGCGCCTCACTTTTGGGCACATAGGGACCCCGGCTTGCGCAGGCTGCAAAAAGAATCATTAGGATTGTGATGCTTAAGATTGGTTTTAACATATTCTTGCCCCTATCTATAGATCGCGTCTTCCAGGCCATATTTCTTTATTTCAGCCCATCCTCGACGCAGTTCGACTCCTGATGAAGCATCGATCAGCTGAAATGTATAGAGCACGTAATCTGACTGACCTTGAGAACCAGATTGTGATAATCCCTGCAACTTTCCGGTTAAGAAAAAGTCGATTCCGGCCATTGGTGAATTACCCGAACTTGTTACGAGACCTTGGTCTTTGAGTTCTCTTTCTCTCTCGACGGCGGCAATATGTTCACGCGCTACATAACGGACTTTTCTATCTCCGCGGTCCAAAAGCAAATTGAGTATCCGTTGCGTAAAAAGTCCAGTATCAATTCGAAAGCGTGTATCGTTTATAACTTTTGATACGCCTATTGTTGGTGGATTGACTGCTTGTTCAATTTCAGGCACATCCAAAATTACACGGGAAATCTTGTCAGTGACTTCAAGAAGATCGGCGCTGGAAATTCCCGTACCTTCTTCAGGGGTACGTTGCTCAGGTGCAATGCGTGCGGAGGGAATACCTGCCTTGTGAGAGCCGGTTGATTGACACGCAATGCAGAAAAGCAAAAGTAAAGAACTGCAGATGGCCGTATTTGAGGTCTGTTTCATGCCTGGTCTCCTTTGATTCTTAATCTGAAAAATTTCTTGGTCTAAATACCCTGCTACTATTGACTATGAATTTTGGAAAATATGTTGCTCTTGGAACATACGAATGTCAACCAGTTTGTTGTCCAATTTTGAGAAGAATTGGAGAATATGCCTTTAGAATGAATAAAGTCATTTAAGAGTGATTCCGGGAATGTGTGTATGAAGAATCCATTGAACTGCTTGTGGATAGGCATGAAACCGGCTCGTGTGATATCACTTCTTGAAAATGGCGTAACTGTCTTGTTTTATTTGTGATAAAGTTATCGGAGCAAAGATGTAATCAGGTAATGAAATCGTTTATTTTTTGTCTTTTGCCAAAAGTCAATGCTCATAAGAGAATTCAGTAGATGATGCTGAACTCAATAAGATTGGTTGTTCTACCCATGGCATGAAGCGCATTGCATCATGAGCAAAGAACCCAAAATATTGCGGCTAGGGAAAGCTTTTCACCGCCGCGTTCAAGAAGACTGGGAGCGTACGGCCAAAGATGGCCATGTAACTGCCGAGAAGACTATTTCCTTAAGATGTGGCCGAGGAAATCTGAGGCATCATAGGAAAGGCCGAATGGACCTGCTAATAGACGAACTTGGTGATTTCGTGAGCATCGTCGAGATTAAAGGGACAGACTGGGACCGCGTATTGCCTCATAACCGGAAGAAGTTGATGGCTGCACACAAGAGGCAAGTATGGCGTTACATTGAAAAATATGTCGATATTGATGAGACGAGCGTCTGCGCGGGGATCATCTATCCGCGTGCACCGGAGTGCTTCGGGCTTCGTGAAGAGGTTGAGGGATACTTGAATGATTATGGGCTACAAGTTGTATGGTACGACTCTTAAATGCTTTGGAGTGACCAAGTTGCCGGAAATCTGGCATTGGGCGTAACTTAAACAAAATTAGGTAGTTAAAGGCGAAAACAGGAAGGGATTAACATTTAATCGGGCGGGAGTGAATTTTTTGTCCACAAAACGCCCCTTTTGTTCGTCATTAATAATATACGCTTCGTTCAGTAGATATGAATATAAAGTACGTTCGGCGAATTTAGGTCGTTGGGACTTTGCCTTGAACCGGGATTGAAGCAGACGACCGGCGCGGAGCGGGGAAAAGAGGGAAACTGATGCTGGCGACTTTGCCGATTCTAGGTACGAGGTCTAAGAAGAGTACAACAAGTTCGTGTTCACAAAGTGATCTGATATTTAAGCAGATCCCCATCGACAGTATCACCAATAATCCAAATCAGCCACGAACCATTTTTGATGAGATAAAACTCAAAGAACTGGCGGCCTCCATAGAGGTGCACGGTGTATTGGAGCCGGTTCTAGTCACACCAATTGATGGATTGAACCAGTATGAGCTTATTGCCGGAGAACGAAGAGTCCGGGCGGCTGCTATTGCGGGCTTGAGCACAATTCCTGCGATTATCCGCTCGCCGGAATCATCTCTTGAACTATCGTTGCTTGAGAATCTTCAGCGTGAAAATCTGGCCGCTATTGAACAGGCAAGGGCCGTAAAGCGCTTAAAAGAATTACAGAATCTTACTGAAATACAATTAGCCCAACTTTTAGGGATGTCACGCAGTAATGTGAATATCCTTTTGGCCTTAAATAATCTCCCTGAGTGTATCCAAGAGGAATGCCAGAAATCTGGCAATGCGCCTAAGTCCCTGTTATATGAGATAGTTACGATGAAAAGCAGCGAGGAGATGCTTGAGGCCTGGGAGGCGCATAAAAGAGGAGAATTACGTACACCTCAGGCCAGGAAGTGCAAGAAAAAGAAAAAAGTGAATCGCGCTAAACCGTATGTATTTACCGCCACTTCAAGCAGTTACAAACTTACGCTGCAATTCAAGCGCTCAAAGGTTTCGCACAAGGAAATCATCAATGCATTGCAGGAGGAAGTAATGAAACTTTTGCAAACATAAATCAATATTTGCCTATATATCGGGATGTCACTTTCCCTCTTTTTACTTCTAATGGCTACTGATTTCGTTATGGGTGGGGCCGTAGGGGCCTGCAAATGTTTATCATAGCATTCGTAGCATAATGCTATTTGGTAATGAAAATGTAGTAAGTTAATGATTACAAGTAAGTTGGCTGCTCATCGGTGATAAGTACTGATGACCTTCCATAGCATACAAATGTAATCTTTACTAAAAGGATAACAATTGTCAATTCTTAAAAAAGTATAAGAAATAGCACTTTCCCTATTGACGTTCTAATAATGAACGTGATAAATAAATATCGATAGTTGAACACCGGGTGCTTTGAGAAGCGCAGAGCGAGGGAGCCTTCGGAGTTTTTCGAACCGAGGGATGGCATCGAAGGGGATGCAGCATGTATTTCAGGGGAGCCATTGCGGGCCTGCAAAATAATCCAAACGTATCATTAAAATCCACATCAGATGAAAATGTAATCTTATCGTATTTTTCGGATTACAAAACATTCTTTTTTAAAAGAGATATCAAGCCTTATGGCATGTGCCAAGGGAAGGCACAAGGAAGGAGTGCGGGATATGAATGCCTCACCCAAGCGTAATAAATCTGTAGGTTTGCAGGCGCGAGGCACGGTTCTGATAGCCGTGTTGCTGGTCTGCCTGGTTGTAGGTTTGTTGATGACCGGAGGGGTGAAGTTGATTGCCGCGCAAAGCGAATCCTCATCAACAGGATCGGTTTCAATACAAAAAGCGGGAAGCGATTTGTATGTGATTCCAATTGAGCAAAACCAACGATTGCAGCGAAGTGTGGTCATGAGTCCAAAGCCGGAGTCGGTCGAAGCCAACCGTATAAGCGGCTTTATGGGCGTGCAATCGGCGCATGGGCGGGGAGGCGTTATCCAACGGGAGCAAACAAGCGGCATTATCGATGAAGTGAAGGAACGCGGCGGGGGAGCCCGCCAACAGATTGTCTCAGAAAGCGATGCGCTCCAGGAGCAAGCCATTTTAAAATCCCAGGGACGTGCTTTTTCGGTCAGGCGGACTGAAACACCCGATAACCGGGAAATTCTATCGTTGCAGGAGAAGCTGGACCGATGAACGCACTTTTCTTCTCTCTCCTGATTATTACGCAACCGAACGCCGAATTTCTCGGCAAAGACTCTCGCCTGATTCACGACGGTGTTACGCATACGTGGGAAAGCCAAAGCGGCATGAATTACTACGATGTAAATTCCGGCTCTTGGAAGGCCCGTAGCGATACGCTCGTATTGGATTCCACAGAAGGTCTCTACCAGGCCGTAGCCAGCGATTCGCAGTTTGTTATTGATGAGAATGAAATCCATATCACGGCCATGGAATGGCATTCCGCGCCCACCAAATTCGAGATGATGTTTCAGGATGTGGGCACGCTGCACTCAGATGAAGACACACTCGCTTTTGAGTATCTTCCTGTTCAGGCAACTTTTGATATTTCTATTGATGAAGTGAATGGAAATCAGGTTGTGGCCTATGATATCATTCCCGGCTTGAACTGGGCGGCGCTTAAAAGCCCTGAAGGATTTAAAAGTTTCACGGAATTTTCTTCTCGCAACATCCTGCCTGATCCTGCAGAGTTTGGTTCTGTATCATCCGATTCAATCTATGTGGCCGTGCGCTACAAAGTATTGGATTGGACAGGCTATGACATCAATATTGGCGGATTAACGATAGCCGATGGGGATATTTGGTATGGCAGCCGTGCCGATTTCAGCGATCAAAGCGATTTAATGGCGCAAATGCTTCCTGGCTACACCTACCGGGGGCACATATACAATACCGATTCATGTACACCCGAACCCATTAGTACGGAATTCATCGGGGATGAATTCGAGCATCCCACCACGTACATTCTGGATCGCGTAGACAACTACATTTATGTGCTCACCGAATGGGAATATCTCGGAGAAGAATCGTTTGTCGTTGATCCCACCTGGACAGACCAAAGCCAAGGAACAACATCGCGATCAGCTCGTTGTTACAACTATGAGGCTACTTGGACACGCGATAACGAGCCTTGGATGTTTAGTCCTGGAAAGCATGTTAGCACAGTCAGCCGGATTTATGCGTATGCCCATAAGTTGGACTTATCAGACATTCCAAATGACAAAGTAATAAGTTCTGTGGCTGTCACCTATTATGATGGAGGCACTTGGCTCAACCCCGGAAATGTAGACACACAGAGGTTATCAACAGTCGATCCTGCCTATGATCAAAACTTAACCGGTATAACAACCTCTATCGATTATGATCATTACACGAACAATTCATCTGATACCGCGAACTGGTCCTATTATGATGGCTCGAACTGGTCATGTTCATCTGTATGGACAGAGTATGTCTTCCCATCAAGCCATGTAGAAAATTCAAAAACATTGTCGCAGACAACACAGGCGGATTTGGTCTTCAATTTAACGGCGCCACAGATCAGTGATTTCCAGGATGCCTACGATGACCATGATTCTGTGATCTTGCTGCTGGATGGCAAACTCACAAGTGGAGCAATCGATACACTTTGCTATATAGGTGGACCGGGAAACTCAACACTAGCATACCGTCCGTATATCTCGGTGACGTATTCTGATCCGCCAACACCCACGCCAACACCCACTGCGATTTTGCCCACACCGCCGGTGATGCAGTATTATGATGAATTTTCGGAAGCCTGGAACAATCTGACAGAGGGGGCATCCAACACGGCGACCGAAAATTATGGCGGCGACGGCCAGGTCAATGTTCGTGCTGACTTCCAGACTACCAATGCTTCCGTCAGCAGCTATGATTTGGACTATCAAGACAATGACGGTACTTGGAATAGCCAAGTCTCAGCCACAGCAAGCGATCCCTATGTTTGGTCCTCGGGCGAATTCACCAACCGGGACTTTCGTGTATGTGAGAATTTAACAAGGGGCGACTCATCGGATTATTCTGTTGATGCCGGAAAGTATTCTCTTGTCATTCAGACTGTGACGCCCACTCCCGTCCCTGTTCCGACGCATATTTGGGTGATGGATGATATCGATGGAACTACAGCAACCGTCGATGTGGATGTGCGTCTCAGCGGATACGGCGAGGTCTATCCGCAATGGATTCCATCCGGCTCCGATTTGCTTTATCACGTTGAAATCAAGAGCTCGTCTGAGTTCTATCTAATCGGTTCGACAACCGATACTGCCTATGCAGCCGAAGATTTGCCCTCGGCCACCTATGAGTTTCGAGTGCGTGCCCAGGATACGCCCGGCACGTACAGCCAATATGTGAACAGCGCCACGATTGCGCTTACGGTCAATACGCCGCTTCCTACCAATACACCAACGGAAACCCCGACGCCTTCAAACACGCCAACGCCAACGGCAACCCCCACACCGGTCTTTGGCGAACCGACTGTATATGAAACGGGCAGCTATCCCCGGGCAATCACAGTGGGTGATTTCGATGGGGATGGCGACCAAGACATCGCTGTGGCCAATCAGTTCGACCGCAGTATTTCCCTATTTGCGAATCTGATTTATGGCATCACATACGGTGTGACCGATGTCCAACCGGGGCAGCTCTATGAATACCCGAATTCTCCGATGGTTACCGGTGAAGAATATTGGTCGCTTTCCACAGGGGATGTCGACCAAGATAGCTACATCGATCTTGTGGGTATGAACGACGGGCCGGAACCGGTTTCCATCTTGTATGGCAACGGGGATGGGACCTTTGCGGCTCCCATCCATTTCGGCCAAGGCACAGGACCGCGCGCCGCCGAAGTGGTGGAACTGTGTACGGATGGGTATGCGGATATCGTCATCATTGATAGCGCTTCCAACGAATTGCATGTGCGCCTGAATCTTGCAGGACAAGGGCAGTAAGGAGGGAAGCGTCATGACGTCCACGAAACCGCTTATTGTCTCGGTTTGTGCAAGCCTATTGTGGAGCCTATCGGCTTATGGCCAGGTTGTGCCTCTATCGAATACTTCGGAACGGGAAGGGAATACATACCGGTTCTTCTCGTACCCGAAATACTACGAAGATGAAAACGGCGTTCTGCAACAGACGAACACTCAAATCGAGCGTATTACCGCTAAAACCATCACGCAGACTCGTCCGGGCGGCGCCTGGGATTACGAAATGGTCCAGGGAGTCTACAAAGTCTACCTGCGCGAGGATGGCACGTTACGCATCCAACATCAGGACTGGCAGATGGAGTACCGCCTTGAGGACCTGGCGTATTACGATCCCCATACAAAACGCTCCAAATCGCTGGGCTGGAAATTAAATCCCTCCGATCTTCGTGTGGAAGGCAACATCGCCACCTGGGTGGGTATTTTTCCGGATGTGGATCTGCGAATCACCCTGCAACCGGGAATGATGAAAGAAGAAATCCTGCTCCATCAGGATGCGCGAAATGTATTGCCGCAGCCCGCCACAGTTGCCGAAGCCTTTTCCCAGGCGGGCGATTTGCATTTGGTGGCTAAATTCAGCGTTTCCGATGTGGAGATGGGTTCCTTTGAGGCCAAAGACACGCGTGGGGTCCAATTCGCTCTGCGTGACGATGTTATGACCGCACGCTTGAACCGGACCCACAAGTATGAAGAGGCCCGCACCGAAGCCATTCAAGCCGGACGCGAGACGCCCCAAAAAGAAGAGGTCGCGCCCTCAACCTTGGCTGCTTATAGCGAAGTCGAAGTTCAACCGGCCATGTGTAAAGACATGACTCGGCCGGTCATATTCAAATCCGATCAGCATCGCGGACACCGGTTCCCGTATGCATTCGCCTACCTGCCGGGATATGAAAATCCCATCGACACTCCGAATAAGAAAATCCAACTGTTCCGTGCTTGGGAAGACGAGAATGATATCCCGGTGATTGTGGCCGGAGTTCCATTGCAGTCTATTCAAACCGCAGATCAAGGAACGATTCTTATCGATCCGGATGCCACATTTGACTACACCGTAGTTGATGATGTGACGCTTTATAGTGCTTGTCCCTATGACCACAGTCAAAGTATGCGTCTCGAATCATACATTACGGATACTGGGTATTATTGCTATTCACTTATTCGCTTTAATAATCTTTTTTCACAACTGGAGGCAAATTCCCAAGTGGATTCGGCAAGCCTCCGTTTGTATGTAAAAAGTGATGGTTTTGTTCTTACTGACCGAACCAACACGACAGTAAAAGTCGGTGCCATGAAGACCGTCAACGACGGTAATGGCAATGAAGACTGGGAGGATGCCGGACAATACTTGGATATGCTGGAATACATCGACGATTCTTCAGTCCAGTTTCTTCCCTATCCCTGTTTCGCATTCCGCATGTTAGACAAAGAGGATCCTTTGGATCATAGACCGTGGGTCAATGACAATGTCAAAGATGCCGGCAATGTCTATTACGATGATGTTGCCAGTACCAACGTTAGCGCAGATACCACGGCGGTCTGGGATGTGAAGGATATTGTTCAAAACTGGTTGAACCAATCCTATCCCAACAACGGTTTCTTTGTTTATGTTGATGAATCCTATTCCGGGCGTCTTAAATTTTATTGTGGTTATTCCGAGGAACAGAACGCCAATTCACCCCAACTTGAAGTGAATATCGCGAGTACGCCAACTCCTATTCCGACGCCGGACATTGTGGTTTCGGACAATGGCAGTACCATGCCGGCGCCGTTGACCTCCGATACCGATACTTATTATGCACCGGGGGATGGCGAACTGGTGGTTAGTTGGGATAATATTTCCGGGAGTTTTACACACACCTTACAGCGTTCCACGGATGGCGGCTCAAATTATTCGACAATCACCGATTTTGATACCAGCGCTACGAGTTACGAAGATGATAACCTGACGGGCACGTCATACCGTTACCGCGTAAAACGTAGCGATGGCGTGCAAACCAGCGATTGGGCAGAGAGTTCGGCTATTACTTTTAGCCTAACGGTACCCGATCCTTCCGGTGTTTCTATTCAGGCCGAGCCCGGCGTCCCAGCCGTAGATCATCAAGATACAGATGTAAGTTTTAATGGAACCGGAGAACTTGTTCCTAATTGGAACCAGGTCAGCGGCCTGAGCTATGATGTTCAAGTGGATATGCCGGGAGACCCGGTTTCTTGGTCGACTATTGTATCAGACCGTACCAATAGCCCCTATGAACATACCGGCCTAACGGAGGATGGACAATACAATTACAGAGTTAAAGCCAAGCGGAATTTGTCGTCCTTTGAGAGTGGATGGACTCAGGCAACACCGGTCACTTTGACAGTCCTTACACCAACGAACACGCCGAATAACTCACCGACACCAACACCGACACCCAGTATCACACCAACACCGACCGAGACACGCACGCCGACTGAAACGCCAACACCGACAGATACACCCACGCTGCAACCGACGGATACACCCACTCCCAAATATTCAACATTTGTAATGATTTTAGATACATCAACGAGCACTGACATTGAAGAACTTGGTATTATTGATCTCCATAAGGCAATACTCGACCAAATTAAAGTTAACGAAAAATTTATTGTGACTAGTTCGGACGGCGAAGATGTATTCAGTTCCGGTGAATTAGGGACAAGCGAAATACTCAATCAGCGTATTACCACTGCAAAGTCTTTCATCGATTCACTTGAATTCTCCGGTGAATCCGAAACAACTGGGCTGGATGTGGCAGCTATTGAAAATATTGTTTCACCAACAGATTCAATGGATAGTGTTTCTATTCTTTACACGGCTGATCACGATAAAGTCTGGAAAACTAGCCACCAAAATGCTGTCGATGATTCTGAAGACATTTTTCACTTGCATGGTGGCTCGGTCTCTACGATTTGTTATGATGACGCGGGTTACTACTATGGTTCACGAATCGCTGATGCAGGTGGTGGATGGGTGATTAATCTTTGTCAGTCTCAAGTAATTGAGACTGTAATAAAAGAGAATGTGGAAGAAATCGCTGAGCCTATAAAATTAGGACTGGCAAATGGTGAAGTTTCCGAGTCAATTGAGGATTGGCTATTTAAAGATTCAGGAGTTAGTTCTGAACGAATAAAAGATGCGTGGTGGGAAGATATTGAGTTTTTGCAGCATGAATGTTTTGATGAAAAAAAACAATATTGTTTAGAAATTTATTTTGAATTCGAATCAACGATTTCATCGATAGATGTTGATATTAGGATTTTTAGAAATAAGGACGTCCCTGGTTGGTACAAATATTATGGACTTGATGGACGGGATTGTTATGCTGATGACGATATTGGCTCTGAAGATTACATGGTGGCAGCGGACTTCGAAATACCTGGAGTAAAAGATCCTGATACTGTCTACACAGTAATGCACCTTGAGGAAAATATTTGTTTGAAAAATATTCCAGAAGATTTTTGTGAGAGTGGTATCGCACTTGTTGTATATGGCAAAGGAAAATGGAGGAATGCAAAGGAAAATAGAGATTCTCAGGATGAAGAAAGCATGCAGACATATGATGTCTATTTTCATGAAGTAATAATGAATATTGGCGAGTTCTGTGATCTTGAAGAATGCACGGAGGGCACTCCGACTCCAACTCCTGTTCCGGACACTCCCATACCGACTCCAACAAATACACCGACTGCTACGCCAACTGGGCCGATTCCGACACCGACTGCGATGTTTGAATTTCGCTGTGGGAAAATATTAGGAGGGTAATGATGAATTTTAAGCAGAGCGATATATCAAAGAGCAATCATTGTTTCTTCTATCCCTTTTTAATACTAACTGTTCTATATTTTTTTAATTGCGTGAAGTCCTTTTCTGATTCAATCGGTCCACAAATGCGTCATGATCGTATGTCCGCGCTGATTAAGTCCACTGACCTATCTATACCGAATGATGGATATCCTATGTATGTCTTTCGGCAATACACCAGTCATGCAGCTGATCGAAATGAAGGGCATGGTTATGGCGCATTGGGAGTTGGGTGGAGTCTGAATGCGCATTATTTGACACTAAAAATTGCTGATTACTATGTCGAAGGCGAGCCGGAACGACGGTTATACACGGTGGAATTATCCGATGGGAAACTTCTTTTTGAGTCGAATGCAGAGAGTCAAGAAGATATTAAGAGCCTTATGCGCTTGAGCCCTTACAAGTTAGAGTACTTTTCCGGGGAAAGCGAAGGATATATTCCTGAACCTCATTACGTTCTTTCTTGTCTAAATTGCAATCTATTTATCTTTCCGAGCAGTGGTGCCGAGCCTGGAAATTACAATGGAATCGATGATATTAATTCTGGAAGAAAGGTTCCACTGCAATATGTAATAACAGCGGATGGACATTCTGTAAGGTTTTTCTTCAATAGTCAGACGAATCAAGTGAATCGTATAGAAGATGAAGATGGCCGCGCCATTGAATTTGACTATGATGACGAAACTCACTCATTTCTCAAGCGCATCGTTTACGATAGCGGGCCAAGCCGGGTAGTTGAGTTTGAGGATGGGGCAAACGTAAGTGTCGGTATTGTGGATGAAGTATTCTATGACTATGAGAATGATTCCAAAGAGGATTCGACTCAATATCTAACTCAGGTCACTTTCAAGAGGAAACTCGAAGGGGCCATGAGTGGTGAAGCATCCGTCCGGTATGCCCAGCAGAAAGTCTGTTATGAATGGGACCATGACAACTATGATGATTCTCAGATTGTCGCCGTAAACGAATACGCGGTCAATGAATACACAGCGAAAGACAACAGCAAGGCCCCAAGCAATGTTCTGATCCTCCGAACTGAACTAGATTACTATTCTAACGGTACGCTCAAAACAATCACATCTTATCCAGACTTCACGAATGATCCAGATACATCCTATACCACTAATTACAGCAGTTATACAAATCAAGATAAGAGCGGTGCCATTGCGGTTTTAGACAATGATGGGATGGGTGCAATCGTGGAGTTCGATGAATTTTGGAGTGAGACAGCACTAAAAGTCTTGACTGAACCTTTGCCGGCTGTTCTTCAGAACACGCCATTACCGCAACCGACTAACCCTATCATCACATCAAAACTGTATAACGCTTCGTACAAAAATCGCGGCCTGGTGGAAGGCGTCAGCTACCCGAAGCGAGACCAAACTTTTTCATCGCCGCACATTTATGGGGCCGATAGTGAAACAGATCAAATTAGTATCTATAATCCCACACCTACACCAAATTCCTTGCCAACAGGAGATGATCGTCTACCGCAGTCTATCCTGATGCTAGAAGACGAATCGCCCATCTATCAGACAACTCTTAGCTATGTGGATGGGACAAATCTTATCGAGAAGATTTCACAGCCGGCATTTGGAACAGATTTGGATCAAGAATTTGAATATAATACACAAACCAGGCAGATGACGTCATCTGAATATGAGGGAGTGAGATATGAATATGATTATCATAACGCACAAGCGGGTTTAACACCAACACCAAACGCAGGCTATTTAAAAGAGATTCGGCGCGGGCAGGTCGGTTCCACGCCAACGCCAATTCTCTTTCTTCGTTATGATGAAGACAATCCAGCAGGATTAGTTAATGAAGTCGAAGACGCCTCCGGGAATGTCGCACGCCAAGTTTATGCGCCTGTCGGCCGCCTATTGGAGTCCAGGGGCCCAAATGTCAATCCTACGCCATCCGCCCAGCCCACCTATCGTACGGTCCGTTATGAATATGATGGCGTGGGACGCGTTGTTGAAATTCAAGGCCCGGTTGTTATAGATGGCGAAAATGAGAAACGATTCAGCACGCAAATCCAGTACGATGATGAAGACAAATGGTGGAGCGTAATCGATCCAGCCGGAACACGTTTTATGTTTGCCTATGATGGTTTTGGCCGTCCCACGTATGAGGGCTACAAACTTACGACCGGCAGCCTTGGTCAATGGCATGTGTTTTCCAGTTATGAATATGACGACGTGAATCCAGCTTTGGTAAAACGAGTGAATTTGGGATTGGGCGATCTGAATATGCATGAAACGGATCCCGTTCCCGAGGCTTATATCGAAATCGAATATGACGATTTAGATATGCCTTCTGCTGTTCATGAATATGTATCCGGCACAGGTACGCCTACGCCCGTCCGCTCATTCTATTATGAATATGACGATTCCGGACAGTTGCGCAAATTGGATGATACAGATCATGGATCCTATGCTTTTAACTATGAACGCCGTGGCCTATTAGAAAATGTATTTCATAATGATAACAGCAACGATGTTGAACTAGTACAACGTTTTGCCTATGACGGTGCCGGACGTCTTACAGATCTGACCTATCCTTATGCCGGGCAAACTCCAGTTCCATCACAGTCGACTTCGATGACGGTTCAATTTGAAGGCGGTTTGCCAATTTCTGTTGGATTACATTGCGGTGCCGATATTTTGGGGGTAAATCCATCGCCAACTCCAACTCCAGATTATCAGATCGAATTTGCATATAACAATTTGAACCGCGTAACGAATGTCGACTTTAATGGTTCGGGACTGACTGAAACGCGGCAAAATCTGTCTTATGACCTCTTGGATCGTGTTAAAACTATTGATTATCAACGGTATGTCTCATCGTATTTTGAATCCATGCTTAAGTTCGATATCAGCGGCAGTAATGGCTGGCGCGATGCCGAAGGCCAAGTGCGGGAAATGACGGTCCTTAGGGAGAGTACGCAAACCCGGCATATGAGCTACGAATATGATGTCTATGGCCGTTTGATCTCCGAGGTTTGCTCACATCATCGGCTGGGTGAACAATGGCGTGTTGATTATTCCTATGACGATGCCGGACACCGCTTAAGTCGACATCTAGATTATGCAGATGGGAATGATAAGGATGTCAACACTTCATGGCTTTACGAGAAAGATAGTGAAGAAACGGTACGAAGAACTGAGATTGAGAATCAATCTGGATTGGATGGTTATGAATACGATGTTCAGGGCAATCTAACCTACTTGCCCGGTTGGGAAAAGGACTGCGAGGGCGATGAGGCGCTTGATTTATCCCGTCAATATGAATGGGATGTCGCTGGGAATTTGATCTCTGCAAAAGATGGCAATAATAATACACTTGCAGAATATGATTACGATCATCTGGGCCGCCGGATTAAAAAACGTTATATAGAGAATGGTAGTGCAGTTAAGGAAGTGCTCTATGGATATATAGGTTCCGGTCTTTCTATCGCACGGGAATGGGAACGATTCAATGATGGGGAGTGGAGCGAGTGGCGAATCCGGCGGGAATACATGATCAATGGGGGAGGAGCAGGTCAAATTGCCGGTGTGCGCCTGTTTATCTACAGCGATAACGCTGACACGGAAGCGGATGAAATTCTCCTGTTCCGTTATGTTTATGATTTGTCACTGAATGTAGCCGCCGTTCTAGATGAGGAGGGTGAGATCGTTTACGTCGATCCGGAGGGAAGAACGTCCTCTGAAAGTGGTTTTGTATCCTCGGCTGCTGCAGTAATGTGCCTGTTTGAATACGATGCCTTTGGAAACAATCTCTACCGGGCCACGTCCAATCGGCCTAACTCCGAGACGGCGATGCGCATCGCTTGGAATGAAATCTTTCCCCATCATCTGGCCGGCAAAGAATGGGATCCCGAAGCCCGGCTCTACTACTTTGGTTCTCGTTGGTATGAACCGCAGCAGGGTGCGTTCATTTCCCGGAGTCCAATCGGTCCGCTTGCAGAGGAGACCTATGCATATTGCTCCAATGACCCTGTGAATTTTGTGGATGTAGATGGCTTATCGGCGGAGGAGGTTATTGAAGAGTTCAAATGGATTGGTGTAACACTCATTTACTTTGTTGATGAAGTAAACAAGAATTGGGTCGATAATCTTGCCGCGGCGGGCGAAGGGGCGATAAACTCATTTAGCGCCGGATGCCTAGCCGTCACCTGGACCGATCAGAGCCGCGCAGACCTGCAACTCAGTCAAGATATTGGCTACTGGACCGCTGAGATCTTTGAAAATCTTCGTACGAGTGGTGGAAAACTGCTACTCAAGAAGGGCGCCAAGGCCGGGTTGATGGATGGAGCCGCCCGTGCAGGCTTACGTCAAGCGGATAATATTGGTTGGAAACTCGGCGATCCAATCACCAATTTGACGAAAAAGAAGACCACACCATCATGGACAGCCATTCGTCAGCGATTCTGGAAAAATGAGGCCCTATATAATCCTATATCTTATGACGCAGATAATCTAAAGCGAATGCGTAAAGGACTAGCTCCACAGCAATGGAATTTAGAAAAAGGAAAGTGGGAAAGTATGCATTTACATCATACTGGTCATCCACCAAGAAGTCCCAAGAATATTTTCGATTTTGAGGCTCTGTGGCCCGAAGAACATTATGCATTGCATTATGGAAGATAAGAAGCGAAAATGAAAATAGTATTTCAACATTTGTTTAATAAATCTAAAGGAAAGCCGTTTATATATAAAAGTCGAGAAATTATGTTAGCTGATTATATTGCTGTCATACATGGCGAGCACCTTTGTTTAACATTTGAACAGGTTAATAGTGATTACAAGCAAGGAGTCTTTTTGCAACTTTCTGGAATCATTGAATTAAACAACAATAGATACAAAAGAGGCTTATTGCTATGGCTAGGTGATGCAAAAGTGGAAAATACGATAAGGATAGATTTGAAAAGCAAAGTGCGTCATAAATATTTAAAAAGAGGAGAATTAAAAATACAAAATACTTGGGATTCAGGAAATGGCATGTGCCATTTTGGGCACAATGGCAGCGCCATGTATAAAGAAGAAATCCCCAATGGATTTCGTTATTTTTGCAACGATGGCGAACCGGATGACGATTTTGACGACCTGATCTTCCGCATCGAGCGGCTCGGCGTCCAACCGGAAGAATCATAAACCGCGTTTTGCAGCCCCGAAATACATATCTCGGTTTCTGTGTTGCCAATGAAATCATAGCAGCCTCAAGAAGACCTAGCCCGAAGCCGGCGTTATATGTGGGATGCTTCTGGGAATCTTGTTCGCGTACAGGATGGCAATGGCGTCACGCTGGCGGAATATGTTTACGATCATTTAGGGCGGCGTGTCAAAAAACTCTATTTTGAATCGGGGACGCTGCAACGGGAAGTCCTCTATGAATATGCCGGGCTCAGCCTGGGTGTAACCAAAGAGAGTGAACGGCATTCCGTGGGTGGGCAGTGGACGGATTGGCGGACAAAACGGGAGTATTTGTTGGCCGGAGGTGGGGCATACCAGATTGCCGGTCTATGTCTGTACACTTATACGAATGATTCCGATACGAGCCCGGATGAAATCCTCTTTTTCCGCTACCTATACGATCATTCGTTGAATGTCGCCGCCGTCCTAGACGAGAATGGAGAATTCGCGCGCGTCGATCGTGACGGCGATACATCATCGGAAGCTGATTTTGACGCCGCAAATAGTTATATCTGTTTGTTTGAATATGACGCTTTTGGGAACAACCTATATGAGACAAATGTATTCACAACGCACGCCGCCATGCGTAAGGCGTGGGATGAAATCTTCCCCCATCATTTAGCCGCCAAGGAGTGGGATCCCGAAGCCCGGCTCTATTATTTTGGCTATCGATGGTACGAGCCGCAGCAGGGGGCGTTTATCTCCAGAAGCCCTCTCGGCCCCCTGGCGGAGGAGACATACGCCTACTGCTCCAATGATCCTGTGAATTTCATTGATCCGAATGGACTGTTCAAAGAAAAAGTTGAAGACCTGTGGCAATTTCTTAATTTCTTCGGGGATGAAGTCAGCAAGAACTGGCTGGACAATCTTCTAGCAGCGGGAGAAGGATCAGTTCGATTTCTGAGCAATGGCTGCATTGCATTATATTTCACTGACCAAAGCCGGGCAGACCTGCAAATAAGCCGTGATATCGGCTCGAAAACCACGCAACTCATCGATTTTCTTAGAACTGGCGGCGCCAGGAATATGCTGCGCGGCGGCTTGGGAGCAGTGTCTCCGGGTAGACTTGGAGGTCCAGCACACCGGAATAAAGTTGCGGAAATTATTGCGGATATTACTCTGCGGCATTTATTTCCGGATACAGAAGTAGGCATACCGACAGTCAGTGGAGAAAAATCAAAACGGTTTATGGATGTTGTTGCCCGTGACAAGCCGAAAGGTACTATTGTCGAAGTACACCAGGTTGGCGACACGCTCAAGTCCAATCCTAATGTCCCGATTGCTCGTGAACGCGCTGCCTTGCGCGATGTGAGGCTGAGTAGGATACTTCGTTATGCAAAGAGAATCTTCCATAGAAAGTAATGATAATTCTGTGAGATGAACAACCATGGGTAAGCAGGTTAACTTCTATATGACAGATTCTGATGAAGAAGATTTTTTTAGTTTCACCCGGTCTGACAGGGATGCAGTTATCATTCTTGATGGAATGACGAGCGAAGATTATCCGTGTTTTACAGACATGCCAGAGCGTGAGGCGCCATTCAGCTACTCGGTCTGGCTTTGGGATCGTGATCATAGTCCAACTCCAATACTCACCGAGATTCCAAAGCATCACTTCTTTTTGGTGGACAGGTTTGGATCCGAGGTTATTCAATTAAGTAGATGCTCAGTAGAAGAGAAGTGTCTTGTTCGTGGGCGTATTTGGGCGGAGATGGCCATGTGGGAGAGTGATGGCACTCTTGTCCGAAAGAGCAAGACATTCGAGAAGTGGTATGACCGTCTGGCGCGTTGGATCAGGAGCCATTCTGTCCGGTATGATAAAGGAGTCTATGTAATGCCCGGCGCGGCGGAATTCGAAAAACAGGGCGGCAGGCTTGTAGAAGGGCTCTGAACTTGCAGTCACAGTTTACTTGCCGGGATGGGAAAAGGATTGTGAGGAAGATGAAGCGCTTGACTTAACCCGTCGGTACGAATGGGATGCTGTTGGAAATTTGACCGCGGTCAAGGACGGTAATGGCAACACACTTGCAGAATACGATTACGACTTTTGGGGCCGCCGGATCAAAAAACGATACATCGAGTCTGGGAATGCCGTACGGGAAGTTTTATACGGCTACGCAGGATTAAGTCTTGCTGTTGCACGGGAGTGGGAACGGTTCAACGATGGGGGCTGGACCAACTGGCGTATCCGGCGCGAATATCTGCTTAAAGAGGCTGTACGGCTATTTGTTTACAGCGATGAGACTGACACCGAAGCGGATGAAATTCTGCTCTTTCGCTATGTCTACGATCTATCTTCGAACGTGGCTGCCATTTTGGATGAGAACGGTGAGATCGTCCGCGTCGACCCGGAAGGCAGGACATCCTCTGAAAGTAACTTTGTGCCTTCGGCTGCCGCCGCCATGTGCTTGTTTGAATATGATGCCTTTGGCAACAATCTTTACCGGGCTACCCCCAATCAGCCTAACTCCGAAACGGCGATGCATATTGCTTGGAATGAAATCTTCCCCCACCATCTCGCCGGCAAAGAATGGGATACTGAGGCCAGGCTCTATTATTTTGGCCATCGTTGGTACGAGCCGCAACAGGGAGTTTTCATTTCAAGAAGTCCTTTAGGGCCGTTAGCGGAGGAGCCGTATGCATATTGCAATAATAATTCGATTAATTATTTTGATCCTGATGGGCTTGACGGGATTGTGATTGGGGGGGATTTTGATTTTGTTGGACTTAAAACGTGGAGAAATGGGAGATTGGTACCTATAGGTTATGAAGGGGAACTAAATTTTGCTGCAACCGGCAATGATTTTGGTTTTACTGGATCTCTTGGGCCGGCACAAGGTGTGAATATCGGAGCTGATCTTGCAGCAGGCTGGACTAATGCCGATAAAGTGAGTGATCTTGAAGGAGTTTCAATGTGTTTCGATGTTTCCGGTCCTTACTTAGGATGTACTGGCAGTACTGATTTTGTACAAACGATGCGCCTTTTAGCAGAAACAGGCTTTTTTGCCTATTATCATCGGGATATTAGGTCAATATTATATTATATATATTGTGCAGAAAAGCCAACCGTTGTGATACAAGGCACGCTAGACCTCCCGATTTTGCAGGGAACTAGGATTGGTGGGTCTATCAGTGAACAAGGAGAATTCGTTATTATAACAAGGAAGTGGGAGCAGTACCACAATGATATGAATGAATTTTACATGGTACGCAATGCTGATATTATGATGCGATAAAAAATCTTTAAGAACGGAGAAAAAACGGCAGGTGATTAAGGCTTGGCCGGAAAGATATAACAATACGAACTGCCACAATTCGTCGGGATATCAAACGCCCAACAATCTTACTACTAGCTTGTGGATCGTGATGGTTCGATAGACAATGCCATCGAGTGTTGTCCACTCAACCTTGGAAAACTCGTTTTGAGTTCTCCATATGCTCTCAAGCACAACAATGTAAAAGTTCTCTTGTTTCAAATGGACGAAAAATAGGATTAGCCAAACAAGTTTACTTTAAGATAAACTGAAGCAATTAATGCTTTCACGAATTGTATGCATATAGTCAGAACATGCCGAGCCCCATATCTAAGAGCATGATTGCTTTAGGTGAATGATTGATTTGATCATTTTGCAATGGATTCTTCAGTAAATTCATGCTAAATTATATATTATACCGTCACCGCACTTCAAAAAGGCGACAAATGAGTGTAATTCTAAAATGGCATGTTCCAGCATCAGGTGAATCAAAGATTATTGGAAGGCAAATCTAAATTTTTATATCTGTATGAAAAGCAGCCAGGAAATATTTGCCATGAACTCATATTCGTATAAACGCATTCTATTGTATCAAAAAAGACTTTGGAGGCCGAGTCGTGGTCCTATTATTTTTCTAATTCTGATATGGTGTTTTTGCATTGTTGTTCTTTTTTCGCCTATTAACGATGCTTGGATGAGGATATTCGTGCCTGCATGTGTCGTGTGTCCTATTTACGCTATGTTTTCTCAAGAATATTATCTTAGAAAAAAAATGCGATGTGATCGTTGCGGTAACTTGGTTTGGGGGGATAAAAAAAAGTTTTTTCATAATATATCGGAGGACGATGTTACTTTGACAAAATGTCGTTGCTGTGGAGAGCCATTCCTTTGGCTCTGCTCTGAAGAAGAAAAGAATTGCCTTGACAAGATGAACGATGAGAGCGTGGATGGCGTTTGAGAAGCGCCCTCTGGTTTGTGCTAAGAAGAACCTATCTATCCCATACACGTTGTAGAACATATTTCTAATTAGAGAAGGTGGGCGGTTTAGTCAGGATTGTTTGTGGCAGGGCAGAAAGGCCATTTGAACAGTAAGTCAACAGGCCAAATCGCCATCTTCGGAATGATCCCCATCCCCGATGTGATCCTCATTTCCTGATACCGTTGCACACGTCTTCCGCAAGCACCATCCCCCCAAGAACCAGCTCCATGTAGAAAACTGTCGATAGGGCGGTCAAGCGGCACAGACGTGTACGCCTGTTCACCTACAGCGATGAGACTGACACCGAAGCGGATGAAATTCTGCTCTTCCGCTATGTCTACGATCTATCTTCGAATGTAGCTGCCATTTTGGATGAGAATGAAGAAATCGTCCGCGTCGATCCGGAAGGCAGGACATCCTCTGAAAGTAACTTTGTGCCTTCGGCTGCCGCCGCCATGTGCTTGTTTGAATATGATGCCTTTGGCAACAATCTTTACCGGGCTACCCCCAATCAGCCTAACTCCGAAACGGCGATGCATATTGCTTGGAATGAAATCTTCCCCCACCACTTGGCGGGTAAAGAATGGGATACTGAAGCCCGGCTCTACTACTTCGGCTACCGCTGGTATGAGCCGCATCAAGGAGCGTTTATCTCTAGATGCCCCCTGGGACCTTTGGTTGAAGAAACTTACGCATATTGTCATAATGATCCTGTGAATTTTATTGACCCAGATGGTATGCGAGTGTATGGACAGGGTGGATCTATTTCTTCAACTTCCCTTTTTGGAGGTCAATTTCAAGTATTAGGAGTTGTAGATGAGAAAGGGTGTATTGGAATGCTTATTTCTGTTGGTCTTAGCGCAGGGCTTGATGCTGGTTTAAGTGCAGGGAGATTTAGATCAAATGCCGATAGAATATGGCAATTGGATTCGCCGGATGGTGCACTGGCCTTTGATCTTAATCTGCCATCACATCCACTTCTACCTGTGGTTGGTCCCAATATTAGTTTAACCACAAATTATAATTCGCTACAACCTGGTGAAAAGCTCATTTATACCAGTTATGGCGGAGTTGGTGTTGGGCCTCCTGGTGTTGCCTTAGGTAAGTCTTATTCAAAATCATTCTCCCGACGCGTTCCATACCTAACGCCTATTCTCGACTTTCTAATTCCTGATGATGATAGGATTAAACCAGCCATTGAAGCAACAGGACTTTTTTAACACAATGACAAGACAAGATAGTCCAGAAGAATTTCTAACAGATCGTGCTGTACAAGGTATGATGCGCGCGATAATAGTTACTTTCATACCATTATTTGTTGCGGTTTTATTTTTTTTGATTTTATCCAAATGGTTGCCAAAGAAGTTCGTCGAAACCGCTTACTTTTGTATTTTTCCAATTATTTTCCTGGTGCTATATGGTTGGTTTTCAAGGTTGTTTTTCAAGTGTTCAATATGTAAAAGGGCTGCATTCCGTGCAACGTTGAAAACGAAGTTGCTGGGGCCGTGGGGTGTGGACTGGTGTGTGAATCGTTGTCATAATTGTGGCGCGGGATTTAAACTCTTTTATGAACCCAAAAGTGCTCTGCCGAAGGATAAAAATGACGAGTGAATGTTACTGTCACGCGCGGCCTGTACCAAAAAGAACGGACAACTCAATTTTCTAACTTGTCAAGGATTGTAGTATAAAAAGTGACGAAGACATCCATATCCCATGCACGTTGCCGAACATATCTCTAGTTAGAGAGGGACTTTGGTGGACGGTTTAGCCAGGATTGTTTGTGGCTAGGCGAAAGGCCATTTGAACAGCAGGCCAACAGGCCAAATCACCATCTCCGGGGTGATCCCTATTTCCTGACACCGTTGCCATGCGGCTTCTGAAGCGCCGTCCCCAAAAGAACCGCCTCCAGGTAGAAAACTATCGATAGGGCGGTCAAGCGGCACAGACGTGTACGCCTGTTCACCTACAGCGATGAGACTGACACGGAAGCGGATGAAATTCTGCTCTTCCGCTATGTCTATGATATGTCACTGAATGTGGCTGCCATTTTGGATGAGAATGGCGAGATTGTCCGTGTTGATCCCGAAGGCAGGACATCCTCTGAAAGTAACTTTGTGTCTTCGGCGGCCGCCGCCATGTGCTTGTTTGAATATGATGCATTCGGGAATAATCTCTACCGGGCCACTCCCAATCAGCCAAACTCTGAAACATCCATGCATATCGCTTGGAATGAAATTTTCCCCCGCCATCTCGCCGGCAAAGAATGGGATCCTGAGGCCAGGCTCTATTATTTTGGCCATCGTTGGTACGAGCCGCAACAGGGAGTTTTCATTTCAAGAAGTCCTTTAGGGCCGTTAGCGGAGGAGACGTATGCATATTGCAATAATAATTCGATTAATTATTTTGACCCTGATGGGCTTGACGGGATTGTGATTGGGGGAGATTTTGATATTGTTGGACTTAAAACGTATAGTAAAGGGAAATTGGTACCTATAGGTTTTGAAGGGGAACTAAATTTTGTTGCAACCGGCAATGATTTTGGTTTTACTGGATCTCTTGGGCCGGCACAAGGTGCGAATATCGGAGCTGATCTTGCAGCAGGCTGGACTAATGCCGATAAAGTGAGTGATCTTGAAGGACTTTCAATGTGTTTAGATGCTTCCTATTTAGGCGCAGGATGTACTGTCAGTGCTGATGCTTTTCAAACGATGCGCCTTTTAGCAGAAACAGGCTTTTTTGCTTATTATCATCGGGACATTTGGTCAATATTATATTATATATATTGTGCAGACAAGCCAACCACTGTGATACAATTAACAATAGACCCCCCGTTCTCTCAGGGACTTCCGGTTGGTGTGTCTATTAGTCAACAAAGTGAATTCGTTATTATATCAAGGACGTGGGAGCAGTACCAAAATGATTTGAACGAATTTTACATGGCACGCAATGCTGATATTATGATGCGATAAAGAATCTTTAAGAACGGAGAAAAACGGCAGGTGATTAATTAAGGCTTGGCGGGAAGGGTGTGATAATACGAACTGCCATAATTCGTTGGGATATCAAACGCCTAACAGACTTACTACTAGTTTGTGGATCGTGATGGTTCGAAAGATAACGCCATCGGGTGTTATCCACTCAACCTTGGAAAACTCGTTTTGAGTTCCCCACATGCCCTCAAGCACAACAATGTAAAAGTTCTCTTGTTTCAAATGGAGCGAAAAATAGGATTAGCCAAACAAGTTTACTTTAAGACAAACTGAGGCAATTAATGCTTTCACGAATTGAATGCATATAGTCAGAACATGCCGAGCCCTATATCTAAGAGCATGATTGCTTTTGTTGAATAATTGATTTGCTCATTTTGCAATGGATTTTTTAGTAAATCCGTGCTAAATTATATATGAGATCGTCGCCGAACTTCAGATAGGCGATAAATGGTTGTAATTCTAGGATGGCATGTTCCAGCATCAAGTGAATCAAAAATTATTAAGGGGCGGAAATATCTAAATTTATTATATCTATGTGAAAAGAAGTCGGGAAATATTCACCATGAATTCAATTTCGTATAAACGCCGACTATTGTGTCAAAGAAGGATTTGGAGGCCGAGTCGTGGCCCTTTAATTTTGATAATTTTGATATGGTGTTTTTGCATTGTTGTGCTTGTTTCACCTATTAACGATGCTTGGATGGGTTTATTCGTTCCTGCCTGTGTTGTGATTCTTATTTACAATTTTTTTTCTCAAGAATATTATCTTAGAAAAAAAATGCGATGTGACCGTTGCGGTAACTTGGTTTGGGGGGATAAAAAGTTTTTTCATAATTTATCGTTCGACGATGTTGCTTTAACAAAATGTCGTTGCTGTGGAGAGCCATTCCTTTGGCTCTGCTCTGAAGAAGAAAAGAATTGCCTTGACAAGATGAACGATGAGAGCGTGGATGGCGTTTGAGAAGCGCCCTCTGGTTTGTGCTAAGAAGAACCTATCTATCCCATACACGTTGTAGAACATATCTCTAATCGGACAGGGAGCTTGTTGGCGGTTTAGTCAGGATTATTTTTGGCTGGGAGAAGTTGTCATTTGAACAGTAGGTCATTGGACCAAATCCCCATCTCCGGCGTGATCCCCATCTCCGATGTGATCCCCACGCCTATTTCTTGATACCGTTGCCATCCGCCTTCCGCAAGCACCATCCCCAAAAAAGCACCGGTTCCATGTAGAAAACTATCGATATGGCGGCGGTCAAGCGGCACAGACGTGTACGGCTGTTTATTTACAGCGATGAGACTGACACCGAAGCGGATGAAATTCTGCTCTTCCGCTATGTCTACGATCTATCTTCGAATGTAGCTGCCATTTTGGATGAGAATGAAGAAATCGTCCGCGTCGATCCGGAAGGCAGGACATCCTCTGAAAGTAACTTTGTGCCTTCGGCTGCCGCCGCCATGTGCTTGTTTGAATATGATGCCTTTGGCAACAATCTTTACCGGGCTACCCCCAATCAGCCCAACTCCGAAACGGCAATGCGCATTGCTTGGAACGAAATCTTTCCTCACCATCTGGCTGGCAAAGAGTGGGATCCCGAAGCCCGGCTCTATTATTTTGGTTATCGTTGGTATGAGCCCCAACAGGGAGCGTTTATTTCCAGAACTCCATTGGGGCCATTAGCAGAAGGCACATATATATATTGCTTCAATGATCCGGTCAATTACTTCGACCCAAATGGTTTATCCCCCGGAGGATATGGTCCCAGCCGTGAAGATATGCAACATTTCGCTGCAATGGGTTTAAATCCTGATAAGGCATGGGTCATTATCGAAGTTGCTCTCGAGGATTATGTTGGACTCAGCCTTTTTTGTGATTTTATTCTTGTGGATCCAAATGATCCAGATTTAAACCGAATAAGGGGAAGAGCGGGTATTGTAGTTTGGGTTGTCAATATTATCCAATTGAAAGGATTGGCAAAAGCCGGGGCGAAACTGTTTTTTAGCAAAATCGATGATATTTTTGCCTTCGCTGGGAAAAATGCGGATGATATGGCGGGGGGATTCAAAAACAATTATACTGCAGTAGACGAACTAAAGTATTCAAAAGAACTGGACAACAATAGAGGTGATACTTTCAGGAAAGGGCACAATCAGCAGGAAACATATAAGCAACTTCAAAACGTGAATAAGAATACAAATAAAGAAATGAAGGGAAACTTTGCAGAAACAATCGAAAAAGCAAGAAAGGCTGCAGATAATGAATTGGCTGACTATACTGGCACACAAACGCCTCAGAAGAAGCAAATGATTAAAGAAAGAAATGAGCTATAGTCAGAAATGAATAAAGACAAATTGTATAGAGAATATGAAAAGGCATTAATCCTAAGAGGAGAAGGTAACTATAGGGCGGCAAAAGATATTTTATCTGAGTTGGCAAAAGAAAGTCCAGAATCTTTTCTGGTTCATTTGGTATTGGGGCACTGCTACTGGAAGCTTGGAGAGATAGAATCGGCAGAGAATGCCTTTCAAAATGCAGTTGTTCTAAAGCCTTTAAGAAGACTTGCTTCTTTGGGATTGTTTCATTCCTTGTGGGACCAAGGAAAGCATGAAAATGCTTTAATGGAGTTGAAGCGATTTCAAACTTTATCACATTGTGATGAGTATTTTGAAATGCTGCTGGCCGCACAAGATGATTGGGTGAATTTCGATGAATCAATGAAAACTGCATTTCGTAATGTGTTTGATTCAGAAGATAAGAATAACTCGACTTTTAGTGGCCCGTGGCTTGATTAAGTTGCGCGGTCGCGGCCTATTGTCCCTCGCCGACCTGTGCCACTCAGTGTCCATTGCTCCCTTTCCACGTACATTGCCAAACATATATCTAATCAGAGAGAGAGTTTGGTGGGCAGTTTAACCAGGCTCGTTTGTGACTTGGCAGAAAGGCCATTTGGACAGTAGGTCAACAGGCCAAATCGCCATCTTCGGAATGATCCCCATCCCCGATGTGATCCCCATTTCCTGATACCGTTGCCATGCGGCTTCTGAAGCGCCGTCCCCAAAAGAACCGCCTCCGCATAAGTCCTTATCCAGCCTAATTTTGCAAAAGCGAGCATCGCGGCAATGGACAGAGAGGCGCGATTGAGTTGATCGGCCAGAAAAAAATACCCGCGAGGGAAGTCTTTGCTCAGTGTGCAAACTGAATCAGCGAATGCGATTGCTTTTTGGCAGACTTTCAGCTTCTCAAATGCAAACACCATTTTTGTATCCGTGATCTTTGGAAATTGGAGAACAATATTTGGAAAGTAGAGAGTAGAAAGGAGACCACAGGAGAGGATGGAGGCGAATGATCTCGGTTGTGTTACCCAAGCCTCGAGGTTCTTCTACTTTCTCCTCTCGACTCTCTCCTGCTCTATTTTCGCCCCTATCAGGGCGAAAGTCGGGGCGACTGGATTCGAACCAGCGACCACCTGAACCCCATTCAGGTACGCTACCAGACTGCGCTACGCCCCGTGAAACAGCGGTTATTGACTTGCCGGACACCAACCGGATGGCCTTCGATCTCAAACACCAATCCGAATCAGACTGTCCGAAGCGAAGGGTATGCTAGCGGCTTGAGCCGTTGAAACAAGATTTGCGGATAAATGGCGTTGTGTAAAACGTCCCCTTTGAAGCACTCTCTACGATAGGATTTTAAGAATCGCGGCGATTTCGTTGCGGATCAGACGTACTTCATCGCGGGGAATGCCTGCGGGAACTTTTACTGCTTCAGTTTGTGGTGCAGTCCCGCCGACTTGTGTTTCCTGCGTGTCATTCTCTCCGTTGGCATCGTCCCCGCCGTTACCGTTGCCGTTTCCATTCCGCTCTATTTCTTCACGTTCGGCCTTTACGGCTGATAAGCCCGCGCGAAGTTTCTTTTCTGCGCCATCAAGCGTGTAACCATCTGTGTACAAAAGATGGATGATCTCATAAATCAAATCCAGGTCGTGTCGTGTGTATTTACGTTGATTTCCGCCGACACGTTTGGGAGATAAACGGCTGAACTTTGTTTCCCAATAGCGGAGTACATGTGGCTCTACACCAGTGTATTCACTGACTTCGCTAATGGAGTAGTAAATCTTTTTCGGAACCGTTTCCGGCGGACGAGGCGCGGGTGTGGCCATGAGATCACCTCTTAAGCGTCTGAAATGTAACACGATAGGGCCACAAAGGTCAAGGAGTTTCGTAAGCGGGCTGCAATAAAATCATTTTTTTGCAGCCCGGACTCCACTTCCTGCAAGTCAATTTCAAATGAGAATCTATGTCAGGCGGGGATTAACAGTGTCAATGTTTGCCATCGTAACGGATTAAGAGCACGCCTTCTTGATCATGAATTGTGGTGCAAATTCCGTTTTCCAGCGCCCATAAAAAGCGCTCATGTTCGACGTCTTGGGGATTTTCAAGTACCTGTTTTTCCAGAAATAGAAAGACCGGCAGATCATCCGGCTTGAGATCGGGGATGATCTCGGGGATCAGAAGTCCTCTGCGGCAGGCGACTAACGACATCAGGCGGTGTGAAGGCACCAGGCGAAGTTCCGGTGCGAGTGAGCGCGCGATCCGGCGGGCTTCGGCTCTATGCGGCGATGAGAATGTCCACTGGTAGCGAATATCCGGCGACCAGAAATCCCGCACACCCAGGTATCCGGTTTGCCAACTGACAATACATGAGCCGATCAGCATGAAGGTAATCAAGTATTCCGGTTGTTTTTGAAACGGCCCAAATCGTGTCCATTGCTTGAGGCCAAAGGGAGCGATGATAAATACGGTGGCCGCAAAAAGACTGGTGTAATGCAGCGGAATGCCCTTGTACATCTCGTAAAGTGCCGGGTCTTGACCCAACAGAAAAATTGCACCCGGAATCGCCACAACCGGCCAAAACCGTGGAGCGAGTAACGGTGCCAAGGCCGTGCACATAAGTACCGATGTCAATGTCCAGAGCCGGGCCGGGACTTGGAACGCCTCGATCCAGCGTAGCGGATTGAGCAGCGCCTTTAATACATCCACATAACCTCCGTGAATGCCCAACCTGTCGAGAAACGGCGCAGCCTCGAAGGGGCGTAGAGCAGGCATCCAGACCAGCAGCACCAGCAGCCCATAGATTCCGATTCCGGCTGCCAAGGTTAAACGCTTCCACCGGCGGGGGGATTGAAGCCACCATGAGAAAGCGGTCAATGTTGCCACCAGGCTCAGGTCTTCCCGCACCAGTGCAAGAATTATGAGCAAAAACACAGTCCAACGGGGCTTATCGGCGGCGATGGCCCAAAGAGCGGCTGCCAGAAATAATGGCCCGAAACTGACAATGTGAAAGTCATCCAGCGCCAGCCCCTGAATTGAAGGATGCAGAAAATAGGCAAAAGCCAAAGCCACTCCCACCCATAGATTGAGGCCCAGATGTTTACAGGTAAAAGCCAGAATGAGGCCGGTTCCGACTACCGCCAGAACCTGGATGAGCATGAGCCAAATCGGACCGGGACAAAGGGCATAAACCGGAACCAGAGCCAGTAAAAACGGTGTAAAATGGGTGGCGAAATAAGGTTGCAGCCAAGGCGATGAGTTCTCCCAAATGCGGCCGTGCATCGAGTTCCAAAGCAATTGATTGAAGACCGCGAGATCGTAGCCGGCATGAAGATTCAGATGCCGTTGTACAGCCACATAGCCCAACCAGGCTGCTGCGCCCGCAGCAAGCAGCCATAACGATGCCAACGCATAGGCGTTCCTAGCGGCTGAATCATTGCCAACGGGTTTGGATTCGGATGGTTTCATGCAGGGAAGATTAGCACCATGTTGGCTCTCAAGCCTTGGTATGCTGTTGCCTTACGATTCAAGAAAACCCATAATTCCAAAGACGATCCAAACATTCTGTTTTTATCGTCATACCAAGAATGTTTTTGCCGGAGGGGCCGGAAGTGAGAACATCGACTTTTCTTTGGTTTTGGGGCGCGGCAGTTGCTTTTGGAGCTCTTGCGGCTCATACGATCATTTCTGTTTTTACATATCAGCCTTTTTTGCCGCAGTGGGGAGTTATGGCCGCAGTTTCATATTTTGTATTTTCTTTTGTTTTTCGTGCGATCAACCTGCGTTATCTCGATCCCGCGCGCTTCGATTCCCAAAAAGATGTTGATTACAAGCCCGCCGCCCGCTGGTGTTTTATGGCCTTTATGCTGGCCGTGATTGTCTGCCACTTTTGGGCTGGTTTGCCCTATATCCCTACTGTGATCGGAGCGTTTGTGGGCTGCATCGTGGTCCCCATGCCCATCTATGGCTTTTGGGGCAGAAGGCGAATCCATAAGGCCGATACCCAGGCCTTATCGCCCAGGGAAATCGCCGGGGCCGCCTCGGGGCATCCCGATGTCTTCCGGTTTTTATCTTTTGCCGGCGAACTCTCGCTCTTCATTACCGATCTCAAATGGCGCAATCGAGAAGCCCGCTGTCTGTATCTGCATCGCGTCCCCTATCCCGAAAAGGGGGTCACGCTGGATATGTGTCTGGAGGTGATGGTCGAGATTCGTACCTGCAAAATGGTTTCAAAACCGAGTGTGATGCAGGCCTATTTCCATCTTCCGGATAATGAAGGAACGTGTGTCTTGACTTTGGATATCGGCCCCAGGCTCCCGGAGTCTCTTACATGCCCGGTCCCGAGTGAGAACGATTTGGTCCGTCTACACGGCAGCCCGGCCCGTTTTCCCGACCTGAGCGAACTGCCATTGCCGGTGGCCGCCCGTAAGGTGGAATTTGACTTAATGCAGGTCACGCCCTTCGCGATTACACCTGTTCCTGTTCCGAATTAAACAATCTTACCGGCGGAGGATGAAAAGGCCTCTTCCCAACGTGCCTAACCGGCTTAGCTTTGGTATCATGAAGGTAGGGGCAAGTCCGGTTATTGTTCCCGGCCGCCCGGTCTGGGTCACTTCCCAGGGGATGACGGTCCTGCGTGCGCCGCACGGGAGACCAGGTCTTTGATTGGCCCGTCAGTCGGATCCCAAATTAGATTTTCATATCGTTTGATAAGGAGTTAATGATGCCACTGGTACCTATGCGCGTACTGCTCGATCATGCAGCCGAAAATGATTACGGCGTGGCTGCGTTCAACGTGAACAACATGGAGCAAATCCAGGCCATTATGATGGCCGCCGAAGAGACCAATTCCCCGGTCATCGTACAAGCCAGCCGCGGTGCACGTTCGTACACCAACGACAACTTCCTGCGCCATCTGATGATTGCCGCCGCCGAGTTGTATCCGAAAATTCCTATTTCCATGCACCAAGACCATGGCAACAGTCCGGAAACCTGCATGTCGGCTATCGATAATGGTTTCACCAGCGTCATGATGGATGGATCCTTAAAAGAAGACGGTAAAACCCCGGCCGATTTTGACTACAACTGCGACACCACACGTAAGGTTGTCGATGCGGCCCACGCCAAAGGCGTCAGCGTCGAAGGTGAGTTGGGTTGCTTGGGCAGCCTCGAAACCGGAACCGGCGATAAAGAAGACGGCCACGGTTTTGAAGGTAAATTGGACCGCGAGCAGCTGCTGACCGACCCGGATGAAGCCGTTCAATTCGTCGAGAGAACCAAAGTCGACGCATTAGCGGTTGCCATCGGCACCAGCCACGGCGCTTACAAGTTCACCCGTAAGCCGGATGGTGAAGTCTTGGCGATTCAGCGTATTGCCGAAATCCACGAAAAACTTCCCAACACGCACCTGGTTATGCACGGTTCCTCATCCGTTCCTCAGGAATTGCAGGATATCATCAACCAATACGGCGGCGCGATGAAACAGACCTACGGTGTGCCCGTAGAGGAGATTCAACGCGGCATTAAGCACGGTGTCCGTAAGATCAACGTTGATACCGACAACCGTATGGCCATGACCGGCGCTATCCGTAAGGTTTATGCGGAGAAGCCCGAAGAGTTCGATCCGCGCAAATACTTAGGCCCAGCCCGTGCGGCCATGGCTGAAGTTTGCAAGGCCCGTATGATCGCTTTCGGTCAGGCCGGTCAAGCCGACAAGATCAAATGCATCACGCTTGAAGAAATGGCCAAAAAGTACGGCTAAACTTCATTCAGGCGTTTTCTTTCGTTAAATCACAATGATTGTGCTGCGGGGTCTTCATAATTGAAGACCCCGTTTTGTTTATGATCCGCGCTGTTTTATTTAAAAAGGTCTACTGAATTATGGATGCCGAGACCACAGTTGAAGAACTCAAACAGAAAGCCATCGCATTTCGGGATGCGCGCAATTGGGAACAGTTTCACACGCCCAAGGATCTTTCGATGGGATTAGCCGCGGAGAGCGGGGAACTGCTGGAGTGTTTTCTCTGGAAAAGCCCGGAGGAAATCCAGGCCTATGTCCAATCGAAAAAAGGCCGTCAGCGGCTCTCTGAAGAACTCGCGGATATCCAAGTCTTTCTCTTATACCTATCCACCGCATGCGGGATTGATCTCTCAACCGCCGTGCATGAGAAGATGAAACTCAACGAAAAGAAATATCCCGTAGAGAAAAGTTACAACAGCCATAAAAAATATACGGAACTGGAATAAGAAAGGCTAAATAATTCCATCCCGGATGTGCCTATTTATTTATCCTTTATATCTCACCATTCCGGCTTTATTTCTTTGTATTCACCGCCTACCGTGGCCCACTCGTTATTGCGGAGCATGTCTGTGCTGAGCACGTTGATTGAGGCTTTGACGCCGTCTTTCCAACTCTCTTCCGTATTCAATCTCCATACCCGGGTAACAAATCCGCCTTCCTCATAAGCACGCTTTCCAAGCAGCAACCAGCCGGGACGGCCGCGTTGAAGATTGATAAACACACGCCAGCCTTCGTTGTAATACTCATTCTCCAAATACCCCGCATCGATACCCGTGCTATAGCCGTTACGCATATCCACATCGGTAAAGGCCAGCCGTTCTTTAGGATTGGTGAGTGAGTATGTACGTTTGTGTTTGAGTACGGGCGGCTCTGAATCTGTCCCGCTAAAACAAATAATGAATTTATCGTGCAGGTCATTTAGTTTAGGCCAGCCGTATTTACGTGCCCCGGCAAGGAGCGATTCTGCATCACGCTGCAATTCGGCGGGCTTAAAAATATTTTTTTCACCAAGCGTCTCTTTAAAGATCGCGTCAACCTGTTCAGTAAATTCTTTCGGATCGCCGATACACGCTTCGCCTTTTAAGTCGATATGAATGGTAATGATGCCGTGGCCGGAGTGATCGTCGGCCCAACGTTTGATTTCATTCAGACATTCGCGCAGGTGTTTGCTTTCGGCCGTGTATTCGCCGCCATGCTGGACAGCGAAACGCCAGGCTTTGCCTTTGTCAATTGAGGCCGGATCCAAGACAATATCCAACTCCACCCCCCGGCAACCTGCCTGGTAATCGGCCACAGTATCGGTTTGGAGTTGCTCGTATAAGCTCTCTTCTCGATCAATAGAATTGTGTGCCGCTTTAAACTGAACTTTGTTGTACGGCAAATCTTCAACAGAGGCGCAAGCGGCGGCCAGAGTGAAAATTACGAGCGATGGAACCCAAAAGAAGCGCATGATTGTTCCTCTTTCTTTCTATTTCAAAGCCGACTTAATATCTCCAATGTTTTGCCGGCCATATCATGAGCGAGTGTTTTGGTATCACCGGCCAAGCGTAGCATGTGAGGCAAGAGCAAGGGATTACGCATTAAAATGCCCATCGCCCGCCAGACCGAGGGCCATCCATCCGCATCCGCGCAAGCGCCCGGCTCAAAGGGTAGCCTATCTTCAAGTCCATCGCTGATTCCCCGTATCCATAAGAATTCCGCTGAGTTTTGCGCGGCATGCTTGGCTACGGCTGTCATTTCCATGTCCACCAATCCCGCGCCGGTGCGCTCTGCAGCGGTCTTTTTCTGTGCGGGATGGAGCAGGGCGTTATCGGCGGTGAAATGCAGTTCACTGACTGTCTCGATACGGTCAGGGGGAATTGTCTCGATTTCCGCCAAATCCGCTCCCATACAGCGATGCCCAACAAGCACCTCGCCTTTGGCGATGGTATCAACCAATGCACCCGAAAATCCCAGCGAAATCCAGATATCGACATTCGGCTGAGGACAGGATTGAAGCAACCGGCGCATGGCGATGGTTCCCATTCCGGAGACACCGATCAGGATGTGTTTGGCATCGAATGTTGTTGCTGCTGTCCAAGGCATACTCCGGCTGGGCCGGGCAACACCCAGCTGGGCGCAGAGCGGCGCGGTTTCTTGTGGTAATGCGGCGGCAATGGCAATCAACGGCATGATGGAGTGAGAGTGTAGCAGAATCTCTCAATATGGCGGCTTCTGCAATCGCATATTGCCGGCCGTACAAAATGATAAGTATCGATTGGATCATGGCCTACAAGTGAAAGATTTTGGCTAGGATTGCAAAAGCCTATTAAACCTGGATTTCTCATATAGCGTTTCTGTCCGTGTGTGCCAAAAAACAGTTGCATAAAGCGATTGAACTTCTGAAAGGGCCGGAGTATCATCTTTTCAGACCCAAATCAGGTCTCTAGGGCCGAGACGTGTCCCGGGTCGTGTCTTTTGGAGGAAAATCGAGAGTTCATATGGGAAATCCCAGTTTAAGAATAGGGGATACGCTTCACCGCGTACCCGTGTTCTTCGCGGGGATTCCTGGAACAACAACTCGAACAGGTTGCGTTCGGGGAACCGCAACAGGAACAACCCTGCGAACAGGAACAACAACAACGGGCTTCGTGTGGTGCGCACTCCTCGTCAAATCGAAGCTTGATTGCATGCACTGTATCTCCGAACCGTTGGAATTCCGGTGCCCACGGATATGCCGGGAGATTACTGTGAGGAGTCCAAATGCGTATTTCTGCGCCGCGCAACCGACCGAGGTATGAAGACGCCCGTGGCCACTGGACGAAGATAGAAGCAACCGGAGTGGGATTAGCAGGCGCAAGCCGAACGTCTCACCCCGGCGGTCCCAAAAGCGCGATGGCGCGCATAAAGAGTATTGCAGAATGAACACGGGAAAAACTCTTATACGCACGCACGGTATCTCTCTACTTGGTATCGTTTTCTTTTTGATAATGAACGGTGCGCATGCGCAAACGGTAGGCGTAACGCGGGCTCTTCCTTCGGAATATACGCCCGGCCAGCAACTACAAGTCACACTGAACCTTACGGTGGATCCCAACACGGCCCCGTTCTCTGTGATTGTAACCGAGCATTATCCCGAAGGCTGGACGTTTGTGTCGGCATCACCCGCCCCCAACCAAAACAATGCCGCAGATCACGAACTGAAATGGTTCTTCTTTCAAGCCAGCGGCGTACCATCACAAACGATTACCTATGTTTTAGCGGCCGGTACGAAGACATTCAGCGGAATGGCGGCTCATGCCGATGCACAAGATAACATCATCACAGAAAATGCGGGCGGTGATTCCACCGTGAATCACTCATCCGTCCCCACGAATACCCCCATACCGTCTCCAACACCATTGCCTGAACAAGGAGCGCGATTGGTTATTGGGTCCGCATCCGGTTCGCCCGGAGATCAAGTATCAATTGATATTTCGCTCGAGTCTCCTGCGAACATCGATTCGTACGGTTTCAGCCTTCACTACAACTCTTCCTTGCTAACATATGTACGATCAGAAAAGGAGGGATCCAAAACCTCGGACTGGCTTGTATCTCAGGCCAACGATGCTGGAAGCGGTCTTTTGTGGATCGGCGGAGTTTCCGGAAACGGAACACCAATCACAACCGATGGCGTAATTATCAGAATCGTCTTTCAGATCAATAGCGATGCATCGGGCACAATCGGCTTAACTGCTGATAATTTTGTTAACGGGCTTATCGGCATATTGGGAGTTGATGGAACGATAACAGTTGGCACGCCGAATGTTTCAACACCTACCAATATACCGACATCCCTGCCAACGCCAATTCCGACCGGCGGCAGCACTCCTACTTTCACACCAACACATATTGTTACTGTATATCCACCGACATCGACCCCTACTCAGTTCTCCACGCTTACACCTATCCCCACGACGGGAGATGAGAACCAACTCACTCCTATTCAGGTTTTTACTCTCAACGAATCCACCATAGCAGAAACGGGATTCATAGAAGTACACGGAGGTCTGGATACCACTGCCGGATATCCTCCTGCGATGCTTCATCTCGGCAACGTTCCAACGGGAGGAGCTTTTGAAGGAGCCACAGATGGCATGGGTATGAGCTGTGTTATTGCCCCCGGGCAGGTGCATGCCATCCTTGGGCCGCCGATTGATGTTGCCGGAAGGCCCGCCCTCATGCGCTTATCTGTCACATCAGTTGGTGGCGGAAGCGCCATGGTATTCGCCGGTCTGCTGCCTGCCGAAAATGGCGTCCCGGATGGTTCAATGGGGCTCCTCCAATCCGTTTCTACGACAAAATTTGCAGGACGCTGGACACGCCTTTGGTGCGGAACCACTCCTGAGAATCCGGCAACACAGGTTTTCCCATTTATCCAGTTTGCGAATCTCGGTGAGGCAGGCTCAACGATTGTCTACCTCGATCAAATAGAGATTTATGCTCTCCAAAGAGGTCAAGCAATCCCTGCGGAGTTACTGGAAAACGGACAGAATTAAGTTTCGGAGCAGGCGAATGAAACAAACACTTTTTACCCAGTGCGGCATTTTTGACTTCAGTAAAGCAAAAAAGACTTACGAAATAAGCTGCGCCCTGCTCATGTTGTTTTTATTTGCTTTGCCTTCATATGCACAATCGGGGAAGATGGATTTACGTGGCGCCGACTTGAATGGAAATAATAAAATAGATGACGACGAACTCCTGATAATCTCAAACTACTGGGGAGAGCAGCGAGATATTAGCGGTTCGACCATCACTATCGACCTTCCCAACCTGGCTGACGGAGCAAAGCCCTTGGAGATGGTGAGGATTCCTGCCGGCACTTTCATAATGGGCTCGCCTAGCAGTGAGCGGAGCCGGGGTTTCTACGAAGGCCCACAGCATGAGGTCACGATCTCGAAGGCGTTCTATCTTGGCAAGTATGAAGTGACCCAGGCACAGTGGGAAGCAGTTGTGGGAAATAATCCATCCTTATTCAGCGGACATCCTAATCATCCAGTGGAGCAGGTTTCGTGGAACGATTGCCAGACTTTCATTGCGGGATTGAACGAGTTGGGGCAAGGCACTTTCCGGCTGCCAACCGAAGCGGAATGGGAGTATGCGTGCCGGGCCGGTACGACCACACGATACTCATTTGGCGATGCCATGGAATGCGATGACGTAGGAAGGTACTGTGAGATTATGGATCAATACATGTGGTGGTTGGGAAATAGCACGCATCAGGGAAACGTTTCTAGCACAAAGGAAGTTGGTCTGAAACTACCAAATCCTTGGGGTTTGTTCGACATGCACGGGAATATCTATGAGTGGTGCCAAGATTGGTATGGTGAGTATTCAAGCAGTGCGCAAACTGACCCGGCAGGGCCATCCTCTGGTTCTTATCGCGTCTACCGCGGCGGCGGCTGGTCCATCTTCGCTCAGAACTGCCGTTCTGCAGACCGCAACTGGATCACTCCAAACTTCACGGACACCTACCTCGGGTTTCGTGTGTTTTTTTCCCAGACAAATTAAACCTGGGACGTTAACAAAATCCCTTTTGCCGGCAGTGATGAACAATATGCCGAAGCGATATAAGAGAATTACAATCCAGATACCGAGCGGCCTGTGATCTGCAACATCGGGCGAATTGCCTGCTAATAACCCGTCTTTATCCGAAAAGATTCCATTTTGCCATCTCGAAATGGTCGCGGAGGGTGCTGTTGGTGCCGAGGGTTGTGGTCGGTTCGAATCCGCAGTGGATTTTGCAGTTTTCGCACCGAGGATCCTTGCCGGGGCCGAGATTATCCCAATCTGTTTTATCTATCAGTTCTTGGTAGGTCTCATAATACCCATCGGTAAGGACATAGCAGGGGCCTTTCCAGCCGCGTACAGTGCGGTTGGGAGTGGCCCAGGGGGAGCAGGTCAACTCTCTTTCACCAGCTAAGAATCGCCGGTAGAGGGGGGTGTTATTAAAGGGGTGGTGGCCGTTCCGGCGGAATATCTCACCGAACATGGCCTCGATTTCTTGTCGTTCAAGTGTGGCTTTGGCCTTTTCGCCTTCTTGGGGGTAGACCGAGGAGACTAGAATTCCGTCCACACCTTTGGTGGCTAGAAGGTCAAACAATCCCACGACATCGTCCGGATTGGTTCCACGCATAACGGTTGTATTTGTACAGGTGCGATACCCACGCGCCTTGGCTTCCTCCAAAATCGGCATGACTTTATCGAACACGCCTTCTTTGGCAACGATATGGTCGTGTGTTTCCTTAAGGCCATCCAGATGAATCGAGAGCGCCAGACGCGGATCGGGAGGGACACGATCCCAAAAACGATCCAAAAACATGCCGTTGGTGCAGAGATAGACGTACTTTTTGCGTGCGATCAACTCGGAAATGAGATCGCCCACACCTTGGTACAGTAGCGGTTCGCCGCCGCAAACCGAGACAATTGGCGCTCCGCATTCATCGGCGGATTGAAGACATTCTTCGATGCTCATATCCGGCCAGGGCTCGGCCTGATATTCCGCGATTCGTCCGCAACCGATGCAATCCAAATTGCATTTCAACGTTGGCTCCAGCATGAGCACCAACGGGTAACGTTGCGCACCTTCCCACCATTTCTTAATGAGGTAGCCGCCGACTGTTTGATAAAGGGCGAGGGGAAAACGCATCGTATTCGAATTTATCCTTGTATTTTGGTTTCGCTGAATATTGCTTCCTGATTAAGTAAAACCACAGGCTTGAGATTTGCAAGAGTGGCTATAACCCGTTGCTAACACAACGGAGAAATTAACTATAAATAATCTGCAATGCTTCTTGAATACGGCCAAGAGCCATCAGCGGAAAATAATCCCGGTACATGGTGTAACGCAGATAGAAAACACGGGGGAATCCGGTACCGGTATAATAATCTTCATCCCATGTGCCATCTTCTTTTTGAGTGCCGGTAAGGTAATTCACACCGCGTTCCACCGCCGCATGATCCGCGTAACCGGCAGCCACAAGACCCATTAAGGCCCAAGCGGTTTGCGAGGCTGTCGATTCGCCTTGGCCACGCAGATGAGGATCATCGTAAGTTTGAATAGATTCACCCCAACCGCCATCCTCATTTTGGCATTGAAGCAGCCACTTTGCACCGCGCTGAATGGCATCGTCATCAGCGTCAATACCCACTGTGCGCAAGCCGACAATCACCTGCCAGGTGCCATAGATATAGTTGACACCCCAACGCCCATACCACGCGCCATCGTATTCTTGTTGCTTGCGTGTGTATTCCACAGCGCGCCGCACAATCGGCGATTCCATGTCATACCCCAACTGCCCCAAACACTCCAGCACGCGTGTGGTTACATCCGCTGTGCTGGGATCGAGCAGGGCATTATGGTCGGCAAAGGGAATGTGATTTAAAATTTCCTTGTTGTTATCGACATCGAATGCTCCCCAGCCACCGTCCGAATTTTGCATACTTAAAAGCCATTCCACGGCGCGTTCCATTACTTCCCGCTTTTGGGTGGAATCTTCATAAAAGACCCCATCGAGTGCCATCAGCACTTTTGCCGTATCGTCGCAGTCGGGGTAATAGGGATTTCCGAATTCAAAACACCATCCGCTGGCCGGGCCATAAGGATTTTTGATTTGCCAGTCGCCTTTCATGCGGACTTCTTGGTCCATAAGCCAATCTGCGCCTTTGTGTAGAGCCGGGTGATCCGGCTTCAAGCCTGAACGGCATAGTGCAGCTACCGTCATGGCCGTATTCCAAACCGGAGATGTGCAGGGCATAAATGCGAGTTCGGTGTCGCCCTCAACCATCAAATCCATAAAACATTTGTATGCGTGTTGGAAAGTCGGATGATCCCGCTCGTATCCTAAGGTATCCAACGCAATGACAGCATTCAGCATGGCCGGATAAATCGCGGCCAATCCTTCGGAACTCTCAATCCGTTCAAGCATCCAACGTTTGGCACGCCGGAGCGCTTCACGCCGGGTAAATGGTGAATACAATCCTTCTGATGTCTGCAGGAACTTGTTGACCGTTTCAAAAAAACGCCGCCAGGAGAAAACCGGACCCGGTTCCGGCCCCTTTTGGCCGCCCTTATCGTTTATCCACCACATGGAAATATCCACGTTCTCAGGCGGTTTACAGAAGGGTTTTTGAGACCAGACAATGCTCATCGGGACCAAAATGGCCCGTGACCACGATGAAATCTCGTAAATATTGAAATAGAACGAAGTTGGCAGAAACATGACTTCCGGAAGGATTGCCGGTACCCAACTCCAGGAGATAAGTCCAAACAGCGCCAGATAGAACCGCGTATAACTGTTGGTCTTTTCGATTCCGCCCAGACGGCAAATACATTTGGCCGATTTTTTGAGTACCGGGTGGTCGGGAGCATAGCCGGTCATCTGCAAAGCCAATGAGGCTTTGATCGTGGCATTCAGCTCGCTTGGACCGCCGTGGTAGATATTCCAACCGCCATCTTCGAGTTGTTCTCGCAATAGCCGGTTTACGGCCTTTTTCTGGAGGTTTTCGTCGATCTCCCCCAAATAATGCATGAGCATGACATAATCGGAAACCAGAGTTGTATCGGCGCCCAGCGGTTTTTCCCAAAAACCTTCAGGATGTTGCATATCCAGCAAAGCCTTTTGGGAGGCCTCAATGCTTTGACCAATAGTTGAAAGAAGCCGGTCCGGAGATGTTAGCGGGCGATCATGCCGTGTCTGCTGAAGTTCAAGGACCACCGTAGTCTTATTGCCTCCAAATCGCTCAGGATTTGATTTCAATTGTCGCAACGTCTGCTGTGTTCGAAAGGATACGGTGACAAGTCCGCTTTCGGCAGCTATGCGATTCCAACACGCCAACAGAAGGCGCGAAGCAATCGACCTCTATCCGTAGCGTTGCGTAAAAGCGCACAATACAACGGCTTGCCCAGCCGTGCCAGCCAAATCGGGCTATGTAACGAATATGTAACCGGATAGAGCGTTTGGTGCTTGCCGTCGATTCCTATTGTAGTTGCGTGTAAAAATAGTGGACAATAGCTCTATCGTGAATATGAAATATGGAGAAACGGGATGAGCAAACTGAGCGAGATTATGTCTGTGAAATGTAATCTTTTATTGCCGGTTCTTTGTGCCGTATGTCTGCTGTTATCGGCATGCTCCGGAGTAGAAACCGCAAAAACCGATGAAAGTACGCCCTCGCGGCTTATGGGCATGCCCCTGCTGTATGAGGAGGATTTCTCGGATTTGAGCGCGGAAGGTTGGAATCCGTCGGATCCAACCGCCTGGGTTATTCACTATGACCGAGACCGTCCCGTTTATGGCCTGATGCGGGATTGCCAATACGAGCCGCCTGTACGTTCACCGGTCAATTTCTCGATTTATGAAGACCTTGTGGTCTCGGATTTTGTGCTTGAAGTGCGGCTTCGCTCAACAACAGCCGATTATGGACACCGGGACATGTGCCTCTTTTTCGGACGCCAAGATCCAAGCCATTTCTATTATGTCCATTTTGGACTCCATGCGGATCCCCACTCGAATTCCATTTTTCTAGTGAATGGAGAACCGCGTGCCTCAATCGCCGATATTCGTACTGCAGGGACGCGTTGGAGTGAGTGGTATCATACCGTGCGCGTTGTTCGCCGGGTAAAAACCGGGGAGATTTCGGTCTATTTCGATGATATGACCGAGCCGGTCATGCGCGCTCATGACTCTCATTTCACATGGGGACGGATTGGTGTGGGCTCATTTGATGACACCGGCAATATCGACTCCGTCCGGGTTTGGGGCCGCAAGGTAAATCCCTAATTGTCGCGAAGACTCCCAGAGGGATTTCGGAACGACTGCGCAAAAGCATTGACGATGGACACTTAGCCATCGGTCTCCGCTTTGGTACAGTTGCCGTTGGCCTTGGCCTTGAATCTTGAAAATCTTTACACCAGTGCAAATCCCGTAGCATGCCTGTATTCGATTGCCATAATCCTGATCTATGCAACTCTGTTTGAAACTTGAAGAGGCACATCCTCCTTCCGGCAAAAAGCCTGTAGCCGTCGCCATCGGCGTTTTCGATGGCGTGCATTTGGCTCATCAAAAGGTGATTGATGATGCTGTCCGATGCGCCCGGGAAACGGGTGGCTTGGCCGCCGTATTTACATTTAGTACCTATCCCATTCGTTATTTCCAGCCTGAAGCCCCGGTTAATGGATTAACACCATGGCCTCTTCGAGCGGCGCTTATTGCCGAACGCGGTGTGGATTTGTTGGTTGCGCCTCCGTTTGACGCCGGATTAGCCAATATCAGTGCCCAGGATTTTATTGAAAAGATACTCCATGAACGGATCGGAGCGGGACACGTTTTTGTCGGCTTCAACTTCTGTTTTGGGCGGAATCGGGAAGGGACCTGTGACACATTACGTGACTGGCAGGGAGAGCTCTTTGGGCGGGTGGAAGTTGCAGAGCCGATCAAATATCAAGGAGAGCCGATCAGCAGCACACGCCTCCGAAAAGCGGTGCTTGACGGCGATTTGGATTCCGTTCAAGCCATGCTTGGCCGGCCCTATGCATTGTATGGTGAAGTGGTTCGAGGAGATGCGCGCGGTGGGAAATTAGGTATTCCTACCGCCAATTTTGAGGTTTGCGAACAGGCTGTGCCCCCGCCGGGGATCTTTGGTTCAAGGGCGTTTTTGCCTGATGGCAATGTCTTGCTTGCCTTGACCTATATCGGCTCGGCTCCGACCTTCCGGGGACCGGATGCAGGATTGCGGGTAGAGACCATGTTGCTTGGCGAGGTCGATGATATCTACGACCATTCCCTTCGGGTAGAACTGCTCACCCGCATCCGGGATGAAGTCGCATTTTCCGATCCCCAGGCCCTGCTTGCTCAAATACGCCAAGACGAGGCCGATTTTAGAGCCTGGCTGGACCGCAATGAAATCCCGCCGCCCGCACAACTTCGCTATCCTAAGGCCTGCGACGCCGCTTAACGGATGTACATTGTCCGGCTTTTTTGACTATCCTACGTATACCTATGGTGTGTTCGTTCGTTTCATAAAGAATGTTGCCCCGATCAATTCGGCTGGCTGTCCGTTCATTTTATCCAAATGGACAGACTGACAAGGAATCTTGTGGCCTGGGGCAGACTACGGCTAATGGAGACGTCAACGTGAAGAGGGGTGTTTGGATTGTGTTTTTGCTGGCTGGAGTTGTGATTGGCTATTTGGCGGGAGCGGGATTTCCGGGCTTGTTGGATATGGCCCGGGTTGTTGAGACATCTTCCATTGGCGCACAAACAGAGGCAAGCGGGCAAAACGAACAGCCGGTGCCCGGAGAAGAAGTCGCCCTGCCTGTGCCCGAGGTTCCTGTTGAGCTAAAGGAACTGCCGCAAGCGGAGTGGTTAAGCACGACTTATTATCCGGCTGCTTCGATTGCTTATGCCACCCTCAATCTCGAACTGGCAGCCAATCCGGCCAATCCCCAAACCGGCCTGGGACCGCTGTTTGCCAGCAAAGAACTTCAACCGGCATGGCAGCAGGCCGTAACGGAGACTCTCGGCCCGGTGGGCGAAGGATTGCTGCCCTTGTTGCCTGAATGCAAAGGCATCGACATTTTTGCCCTTCCTCCCAGCGAAAGCACCCCGATGGGGATATTAATTCATGTGCTCTGGCCGGAGCCGGATTTAACTCTTTTATCGGAAGGCATTCTTGCCCCGGTGGCGGCAGGACAACCGGATTCGGCGACTGTGACCGACCGGATCGACGGGCATCCACTACAGGGAGTGCATGGCCCGCGCGGTGAGATGTTAATTTTGGCCGAACAAAGCGGAGTCTGGATCGCCAATCATCGCGCAATTCTTGAGAGTCTGGCTGCCACACGCCCCGGCGATGCAACGCCTCCTGTCCATGAATCGGAAAACACTCTTTTAAATGGAGAAGTGTCATGGCTGACCGCAGTTGCCCGGCGGCCGGTGGGTGACCTGCCCCCCAATGCGCCTTTGGCCTGGCTCTGGGGCGGTCCTTGGCATGCTCAATCGTTCCGCATCGAAGCCGGTGAGGGTCCATCCGGCTCGGTAATTGCCGCAGGCATGAAGACCGGTGAAGATGCTCCTTCCGATGATTTATGGCCTGCCACATTTAGTGGCGCGATCTGGCGTCCGCCGGCATCTTTGGGACGGCTTGCGTTTTCGATGCCCGAAATGCGTGGACCTATGCTTACCGAAAGCGAAGATTCCAACGGGGAAAATGGAAACGATGGGGGGCAAGGACGGCGCGGCCGTAGAGACCGGAATGATCGCGGGGAACGCGGAGAGCAAATACAAGGCGAGTCCCAGAACTCACAAAATCCTTCCGAATCCGAAAGCATGCAATCCGGCTCGGAAGAACGCCCACGGCGCGCATCTAGGGGACGACGGGGCAGGGGACGCTTTCTACCTCCGGTAAATGCCTTGGTCATCGATTTGGTGGATAACGGCACCGATGATCCCGCTTGGTTGGCGCGGCTCCCAGACCCCGATGGCAAAATCGCGGAATGGTTTACCGCTATTCATGAAGGTACCTCGCCGATTGCCGAATCGGTATACACCGAGCCGGTGCAGGATGGCGCGGCCATCGCCTATGAATTTGAAGACGGCCCGTTTTTGCATTTCTTTGGTGTAGACCGCATTTTGGTTACGGCAAAGGAAAAAGAAGAAGTTCTTTTGTTTGAAGATGAAGCCATACTCGATCAACTCCCGGCTTTGCTAGTACCTCGTCCGGAAGATATTGAGCAGGATTCGGATGTCGGCGAAAACTATTTGGCTTATGCGGATCTGACTCCGGAATTGATTTTGGCCATGATTGCGTTTGAAGCGGGTGGCGATGAACAAGCGGCCGATTTGGCGGTGCAATTAAAACCGTTTATCGAAACCGTACGAATGATTGCCGAACGTTCCGAGGATCAAATCACCGTAAAATCCAAAGCCCCCAATACGCCCGCTAATGTTATCGGTCTTATGACACTGATCACCGCCATTCAACTTTTGGCGGGGTGAGCGGGCTGGCTATTTTGCAGTATTAAATCGAGTCTCCGTCAGCTACAAAAATATGTTCCCGCTGAGTGGTGCGGGTATCTTTTCCTGTTTGCGAAACGAAATCGAAAGAGATTGTGGTGATTCAATGTCGAACGTCCGACATCGTCCGTAAGTTCATTCTTGATAGCCAGTTAGAGACAAAATCAAGTTAGAGAATCGAGCCTCATCGCCCCTCGTACTCCTCCGCCTCTTCACCGACAGACGACTGCACAAACTCACTCACGTCCCAAACTGTGATTTTCCCATCATACCCACCAATAACTACCTTGCTACCATCCGGTGACCATGCTCCGGCGGTGCTGTATCCGAATGGAGCGGGCATCACGACAATTGGATTTCCGGTATCCGCATCCCAGATTGTGCCCCAATCGCTGATCGCGGACTTCCCGAGCATATATTTTCCATTTGGTGAGTAGTTAAATAATGCCTCGGCTCCTTCGAACGAACCTACCCACGAATGTGTGCCCAAATCGAATATTTTTTTCCCAACCGCCCAATGGTTTTTATCGGGAGAGAAGTAAGTACGGTCTCCCGGTCCGTAAATGCGTAAAACTTGCCAATCATTCAGGTCTATTAACTCGTCATAACCCATAACAACCTGCATACCGGGGGAATATTCATACCAATAACCGTATAGGGCATATATATATCTTCCATCAGGAGATATGTCGGTACTACTGCAATAACGGAGAATAATTTCCTCGCTATCTACAATTACAGATCCTTTGGTTTTTGAATCGAGAAGTTCACCGGTATCACAATCCCAAATTTTGATTTCAGCGTAAGAGTCTTCCTGGCCCTCCGGCAAAACGGCTCCGCAAGTAAATACTTGATTTTCGTCCGCTGAAAATGCCGCGTTGTATAACAAATATGAGTGTGAGAACGTATGCAGAATTGACTTTGTGGGGATGTCAAATAAGATTGCGCCCTCCTCCGGCTTCGTGCGTATAATCGCGCGTTGACCATCGACCGAATAATCGCAAAGCAAACCAGTATAAATGGTTCCTAAGGACTGCCCTGTCTGTGAATCCCACGCTTTTATACTGACATCCGTATTAAAAGAATCCGTTGAATCATCATCCAGACCACACGTGTATATTATGGCAGCATTAGAAGAATAAAAAATTGTGAATAATTCATCCGTATAGGCACTAAATTCTAAACTCTTCGAAGAGACTTCTTCATACCCAAATGCAGAGATAGAAAAAAGGGAGAGTGAAAAGAAAGTCGCTACGATTCTTCGTTTTTTACGCATCGGACCCTCCTTGCATTGTTTCGCTATTATGACTTTGAATTGGATTAAGTAAGCTATATCTCAACAATTGGTATCTGTCAATAAATTTTCACCGAAAACAAGACATTCCTAATTAGGCTGCATTTGCTAAATGCGCAACTTCTGAAATTAGAAGCTGTTATGTAAATTAATCTAAAAATGGGAAATTTTAAAAAAAGTACTTGACAAAGCGGGGGGGGGGGGAGTTATAGTATTCCTTGTACATACAGTCGTACTTTGAAGACGGGTAACGCTGAACCGCCACTGACATCTTATGAATCCGCATCGAGTATTCGGCCTGTTTCTCGCGGGACCTCCAAACGTTATGCGCCTTCAAGTAGTAAATGGGTAAAGGAGGTGGTTGTATCGAGGCAGTTTGTCTATTCAATCGGGGTGACTAAAACAAATACACATAGGTATTAACAAGTGTAGTGCGCAGACTGTGCATCAAAGGGTTGTTTTGTGTTTTTAGGGCACGGCTTTGCGCATCGAAAGGGGATAGCTATGTCCAAAAAAGGAACAAATAAACCGTATCGACTCTCTGAAGGAGTATTTCCAACGGCAATTATTCTATTATCTGTTCTAACCTTGTGCCAGGTGGATGCACAGGGTCAGGCCAAAATTACCGAAGTTTTTGAGATGGTTGAAAACGCTGGAGAAGTTACATGGTTTGATCTGGATGGCAATAGTCTAGAAAAAGGCCGTCTTGAAAATGGTGTTACTGTTGCCGACGGAGTGAAACGAGGAGGAAAATTCGGTACGCCTTCGCGCGATGGTTTGCCCACTTTTTATCCTGAAGTCACGGAGCCGGTTATCGATGTCAATATCGCGCCTTCGTACACAAAAGACGAGAAAGGCGTAAAAGCTGTTTGGGAGAACCGATTACCTATTGCGAAGACGATTCAGGCGGAAATCTCTGCAGATGTGGTTCTCAATAGAAAAGGTGAAGAGCCGAATGCCAAAGTATTGTTGCGCGTAGAAACACAGGATATCAATGAGCCTGGAGCCTGGCGAACAGAAGGCATTTTCGATCCGTCTGATCTGAAAACCGATGGCCATGGCGGTTCTCTTCCAACTTGTTCGGTTGCTGAAGAAAAATTCCGCACGTATTCACTCATTGCAGATCTGTGCGAATGGAGTGGCCAATATGTGCGTCTTTCGTTTGAAATCCATGCGGCGCCTTTTGCTGATGAGCCGGTTCATGCACGTTGGTTAAAGGCTCGCTTGGTTACAGCCAATTTTGTGGCAAAACTGGTCGGCAATTCTGAAAAGGTTAATCAAACAAATGTGCGCAGGAACAGGAGAGCAAGTAAACCGCGATACATCGGGGATCTGCTGGGCAGTTCAGAGTACATTTTTTTGGAAAATGCGGCCAATTATCCCGATACGTCTCTCACTGTTGATGAATTTCATGGTCATACGATTGGTTATTATGCCGGCGATTCTGGAAGTGTAGGAAAGTCAACAATGATTTTTGATCGCCCATATGCCGGGACGCTTGGGTATGGCAGCACAGTTCAGAATGTAACAGGTTCAACCGTTCGTAATGTTGGTCAGATTCCTACAGTCACCGGGAACGGCGATTACCTTTTATGGCCTGCTTTGCAGCCTGTTAGTGGAGTGACAGAAGCCATCGATTATGAACTGGACAATCATTATGCTGGCGTTGATGGTGTTAGCGCAGGCTTGATTGATGGAACAACCGAAGTTCTGCATGCTGTTGTCCATACAGAAGATAAGTATTATGAAAGTTTGACAAAAGTTTTGCCGAATTTTTGGCGAATTGGATATGCAAGAACCCGCAACACTTATGGAGATCATCGGGATGCTTACTGGCTCTATCGGATGACACACTCGGATGGAGAGGATTTGCCTGGATATGATTGTCCGCAAAGCGCCGGTTGGGGACATGCTATTATCACACCCGATTATTCGGAAGCCGATGCAAGGGCTATAACCAACAAGCCAGCTACATGGCATATCGGAACACCCGATCCACATATTGTTGCTGATGCAACACGCTATTATTGTTTCCACACATATTGGGAATTTGCGCACAGTGGCACCACATTTTTGGCTACCGGCACATGGGGCATTTCGGTTGCATCGTGTCTAAAATCTGAACTGGACGTTTCTGAAGATTATTACCGTACTCATGCCAATCCTTGGAATATCTATGATGAAGACAGCGAGACATTCTGCATCGGAGCCACGAGTGACCGGTCAGGCTACGATATGGAGGACTGGATTATACTTGAAGAATACACCTCTCCGGTTGTGAGCTGGAATGACGAAATAGACATGTGGGTAATGTTTACAGAAGTATGGGGTAGCATCTATATGTTTGTATCATCTGACCTCGTAACATGGAATTCGCAAAGTGGACTGCAAATACTTGCGCCTGGTGGAAGTGTCAGCAAGTATTATCATCAAAGTTGTATCGGAACCTCAGATAAGCTGACACACTACTATAACGAACTCTATTATATGGCTGTTCCCAGTTCAGGATCGAGCAATGATATGATGTATAGAGGGATCCTCAAAAGAATTGTCCGTTTCCCCTAGATCTTATGGAGGGTTGCTGTCAAGGTACCAGCATGTGCCGTACACGCTTGGAACCCAATCCAGAGAACGCGACGTGTGAGGAGCTGAAAGAGGCGTCACGGGTGGGTACGTTTGAGATGAACACGCGCTGTACGGCGATGCAGTTATTGATTACCGGGATTCCCCGGGATCAGGTCTGCAAAGCGCTTGTGATTGGCGAACGAAACCTTCGACGCTGGATTCAGGCGTTTAATGAATGCGGGATTGATGGGCTGATTCCCAAGCCGGGCCGTGGACGTCCCAAGTGTATTGATCCGAATCAGGAAAATGAATTGCTGGAAGTGCTGGATCACCCCGAAAAGGTGGCTCGCACCTTCTGGACGGCTCGGAATTTTCACGGTTTTCTACGAGAGACTTACCAGATCGAATGCTCGTACAATACGGTTTTACGTTTTTTTCATGAAAATGATTTTACGTTGAAAGTGCCTCAGCCCTGGCCGGACCGTCAAGATGAAGAGAAACGCCAGGCTTTTCGTGAGACATTGCGGGAGCTGAGTGAGAATCCCGACGTTGAACTCTGGTTTGCGGATGAATCGGGGTTTGAAGGCGAGTCGCGCTCGCGGCAGCGTTGGGACAAAAAAGGGAGAAAGACACGCGTCACCCACAATGGCGACCACATTCGAATGAATGCCTTGGGAATGGTGGCGCCTCGGACTGGAGAATTTTTCGCGATTGAAGCCAGTCATGTGGACAGTGATGTATTCCAAGCGTTTTTAGACGAAGCGCATCGAATGATTCATCCTCAGCGCAAGCGGAATATCCTCATTCTGGATAACGCTTCTTGGCATCATCGAAAATCCACCAACTGGCATTTCTTTGAACCGGTCTACCTCCCGCCTTATTCCCCGGATTTGAACCCCATCGAACGCATCTGGCGCGTCCTCAAGGCACGCTGGTTTACCAATGTGCACTGCAAGGATCGTGACGCGTTGATTCAACGCCTCGACACCGCTCTCCTCGATGTTATTACCCACCCCGAGGACAACAAGAGAACGGCTTCAATCGGACAGTTAATATGAAGATCCCTCTAGATGGACTATTCAGATCGGAACTTAGCTTCTTTATCCTAAATAAGAGTTAAACTAGCGAACCTGATTGCTTTTCAATCCCCCGGTGGATTTGTTTACCGGGGGATTTTTAATTAACGTCATGCAATTTTGATCACAGCGACTTTTTTATTTTCCGCCCGCGGCAGAACCTTCAGGCAGGTAGATACGTTCGTCCCATTCGGCCATGGTGCGGTCCGGTTCGGGTAAGGGTTCCGAACGCCAAACCGCGCGCCAAGGTTCCCGGTCGAGTTGTTCGAGCAGGGAACTGAGGCTTTCGCTACTGACTAAGAGATTGGCTAGCAGCGCGTCGATCTCATCCCGGTTATCGGTGGCCGTGCTATGGAGCGCATTGGCCAGTTTTTGCAGGTCTTGGCTAACCGCGCCAACATCCTCTTTTAGCCGTTCGGCCAGTTCTTGGGCGCTGTCGAATGTTTTGGCGATTTTCGGACGGTTTTCGTCCACGACTTCGTTGACTTGCGTAATCAAATCCGAAGCATCGCCGGATATTTGCCTGATCCCCTCACGTGTCTCGGACATCAACGGCACAAAATGATCCGATGCGGCCTTGGCGTTTTTGACGATAGGGCTGGCGCTATCGACGAGCGCATCGGCCTTGGCCACAATGGGCTTAAGGCTGTGATAAAGTTCTTGAATATCCATCTCCGACGTGGCGAAAAGATTCTGTGCCGAAGCCAAGGCGGCTTGGGCTTGTACCAGCGTTTTATGCACTTCACCCCGCTGAATTGTGGTCTGTAAGGTTTGAATCAATGAACGGACATCGTGAATAATCGGCGATATCTCGGAAGTCAGATCGAAGATGCTTACAAACGGCTCACCCAAGAGTACCGGAAATTCTCCCGGGCTAATTTCGGCCAACGCTGTGCCTTTGGGGGTGCCATCGGTAATTTCCAGATACGAACCGCCCAATGCGCTTTTTGACCGAACATAGATTTCGCTGTCATTTTTCAGGCGGCGCAGATCCCAGACTTTTAATACCAGTTTAATGGGAGTTTCGTTGTGCCACTCTTTTGCTTCTTCGCCTTCCCAAATATCGATGGTCTCTAGATAGCCGATCCTTTTTCCGGCATAGGCCACATGGTTATAAGGTTCCAGACCTGCGGCGGAGGCGATACGGACTTGAATCTCGTACTCTTCGCTTTGGTTTAGAAAACTCTTGGGATCGTTCAGACTCGACAAAATAATGACCGTCAATACGATGGCCACAATTGCGAAAAGGCCGATTTTTATTTCTTGTGAACGGATAGCTGCCACGGTCCTTTGTGCTCCTTATGAATCCCTATTTTACTCCCAAAAGGTCGCTGATATATGAGTCTGCGGTTTGATTTAATGGCACGGCTCCATCAGGTTCCCCATTAATGAATTGTTGCACCATCGGATTGGGATCGTTCCGAATTTGTTGCGGCGTGCCTTCGCTGATGATTTTTCCCCTATCGAGCATAATCATGTGATCGGCTATACGGAATGCGCTGTCCATGTGATGCGTAACCACGATAGAGGTGACCTTAAGTGTGGAGGTGATCTTCATAATCAGCTCATCCACCACCGCCGAAGTGATAGGATCCAATCCCGCGCTCGGTTCATCGTAATAGACAATTTCAGGGTCCAGCGCGATTGCCCGCGCCAAGCCGACACGTTTTTTCATGCCGCCTGAAATCTGCGAAGGCATTAAATCTTCAAAACTGCGCAGGCCCACCAACTCCAATTTCATTTTAACCATCATCTGGATGATCTTTTCATCCAGTTTAGTATGTTCACGGAGGGGCAGGGCAACATTGTCGCCCACGGTCATCGAATTGAATAATGCGCCGTATTGGAAAAGAATTCCGAAACGCCGCCGGATAGTATCCATCTCATCATCATTGAGCTGGGTGATATTGAGATCGTCGTAATAAATATCCCCGGAGGTGACCGGCAAAAAGCCGACTAGCATTTTGAGCAGCGTGCTTTTGCCGCAACCGCTGCCGCCCATAATCACGGTTGTCTTGCCTCGCTCGATATCGAAGCTATAGCCATCGGCCACCGCGCGCGGGCCGAACTTTTTGACCAGATTACGAACGCGAATGATTACATCCGGTGCATCGCTGCCGTTCTGGCTTATGTTTTCCGCCGCATGTTCCATAGCCGGTAATTCCGTTGCCTAATAGAAGACAATCGTAAACATAAGATCGGTGAGAATGATAAACAGAATACTGGAGACGACCGATTTGGTTGTGGCTGCGCCGACACCTTCCGCGCCGCCCTCCACACTCAAACCTTCATGACAGGAAATGATGGAAACCACACCTCCGAAGGCCAGGCTTTTGGCAAAGCCTTCGATTACATCCGAAAAATCGGTGTAGTTCAGCGAGTTGTTGATGTATTCGATGGGTAAAATATTGAGATTGGTTATGCCTAAGAAAAAGCCGCCGGCCATGCCCACGACATCAGCCATGATAGTCAGAGCTGGGACACAAATGAGCATTGCGATAAAACGCGGCACGACAAGAAACTGCACCGGGCGCAAAGCCATGGTTTCGAGGGCCATGATTTCTTCGGATACAACCATGGTGCCTAGCTCGGCGGTAATGGCCGCTCCCACACGGGCAGCCACGATGATCGCGGTAAGCAACGGGCCGAATTCTTTTACAATGGCAACACCCACCAGACCGGGCACAAACTCCGTTGTGCCGAACTGTTTTAATTGATTTGCGGTTTGCATTGCCAGAATCAAACCGACCAAAAACATAATTAGAAACAAAGTCGGCATGGTGCGGATGCCGGTTTCGACCATGTGATCCACCGTGGCAATCCGTCTTATCCCTTTACGGCTGCGAAATGGCTCAATGAAGATCCAGCGCAATACCTGAAGAAATAAAATCGTCAGTTTGCCTGTGTAGGCCGCCGGTTTGCCCAGACGGACCCATATGCTCTGATGGGCTGTGCTCATCGCGGGTGATGTACTGCTGCCACCTTTGGTTATTTAGAATGGGGGAACAGAAGCCTCCCTCGGCCCAATCCCATACCGCTTCAATCTTAGTCGATCCGGGCTCATCAGGCAGGTGCGTGCATCGCATCGAACCGCCACCGATTGCTGAACATGTTCCACGCCTGAACAGAAAAGGGCTGATGCACCTCCCCAGATGCAACAGCCCTAACGAATGGAAAGCATTCGCTGCAATATTCTTAACAAAGTTTATCAATTTAGGAAAGATTGCGTCGGTTGTGGCTGACAGTCTTTTAGGAGGCATGCCGTTTGGAGGCTTGGGCTAATTCGACTTTCTTGAGGAATTCATGGTCAATCCGGTCGGGATTCCCCGGGCGGCTGGCTTTAAACTCCTCAAACTCTTTCTTTTCAATGACTTGCAGAATTCTTGCGTCGATTTCTTTGGCTGCTTTGAGTCCTGAGCTAGGAATCGGCCACCGTTCGACCAGATCGCAGGCCAAAGGAATGACTTCTGCGCTTTCTTCTTCCAGGCGTTGAAGATGAGAAGAGAAGGGCTTGCCAGGCCGCGAATCCAAGGCCCATTCAAGCAGCAGGCATAGCGGATTCTCTGCTCCGATCAATTGTGTGGCTCGTTCCCGCCAATGTTTGCGTTGCTCGGATGTAAGAAAGCCGGTCTCCGGTTCATCCAGCAAATCTGTTCCGGTGGACTTTTCCGGGGCTAGAGCGCCTATGTCATGTAAAACCAAGCAGATAACATCTGCTATGAGCTGCTCGTCTGAGTTAAGTGCATTCCTTGTTTGGGGCACACGAACCGGAGGTTTCCGTTTTTGGTTTTCGGCCTGCGCTGCCGTTGGGCGAGGCGCATGATGCTTTTTCATGTCCTCTTCAAGCACTTCACGCGGCATAGACAAACGCGAGGCCAACATCTCCAAATACTCGTGTTGGACTACCCGGACCGGGATGGAACTCAGAATAGGCAGCAGCTCGGCGCTAATGGCCCGCTTGGCGGCCGCTCCATGGATGCCGTGATTGGCAATGCTTTGACGGATCAGAATTTCAAAGCCGTCCTCCGCTCCCTCGACCAGCTTACTCATACCCTCCGAACCGTTCTTTTGGACATATGAATCGGGATCTTCCCCTTCCGGCAAAAGCACGACATCAACGGGCCGTCCTGTGGCTAAAAAAGACGCCACTCCTTTTTGAGCCGCATTCATGCCCGCGGTATCGCCGTCGTACATTAAGGCCACATGGTCGGTGTAACGCTGCAAAACCCGCACATGCTCTTCAGTAATAGCCGTACCCAGGGTTGCCACGGTGTTGCGGAAACCGGCTACATGCAGGCTGATGGCGTCCATATAGCCCTCAACAACCAGAATCATCCCTTCGGCCTTGCAGGCTTCGCGAGCCTTATCCAGCAAATACAACGTACGGCTTTTGCTAAACAATGGGGTTTCAGGCGAGTTGAGGTACTTTGCTCCGTCATCTCCCAAGGCGCGCCCGCCAAAGGCGATGATTCGGGAAAGATTGTTCTTGATAGGGAAAATAATCCGGTTTCGAAAGCGGTCGTAATAGCCCTGTCCGGAATTCTGGGGCACGGTCAGTCCAAGCTCTTCGGCAACCTTCATTGGGATCTTCTGCTTTTGCAGAGCATCGGTGAGCGATGACCATGAGTCCGGAGCCAATCCCAGCTGGAAATGATCGATATGCTTTTTTTCAAGACCCCGATTTTTGAGGTAATCCAATGCGCGGGGGCTTTTCTCCAGCCATTCTTTGTATTGTTTGGCCGCCCAGGCCATTACATCGTAACGGTCAACTTCGGGCGCGTTTTTGGGTTTCCATTCTTCGGTTTTAGGAATCTCAATACCCGCGCGGTCGGCCAAGGTTTGCACTGCTTCGATGAACGTCAGGTTTTCGACTTCCTGTAAAAAGGAGATGGCTGTGCCGCCTTTACCGCAGCCGAAACATTTAAAGATTTGCCGCTCACGATGGACCGAGAACGAAGGTGTCTTTTCACGGTGAAATGGGCATAGACCGATATGATTCGCGCCGCGTGGTTTCAGTGGCACATAGGTGCCCACCAAATCAACGATGTCCGTGGCGCTCAATACACGGTCAATTACATCTTGTGGAATCCGCCCCATATTGATTTGTCTCTTGTTTTCCTCGACCCGACAGCAAACCGCCATGGCTGACGGTTCTTATTTACCTTATTTAAAGCCGGACTATAGCATCCGGTTATAGAACTCTAGCAGCTTGACCGCCATCGTGGACCATGAACGTTCCGTCTCCGCCATGTGGCGTGCGTGTTGGCCCATTTCCGATTGCAATGAGGGATTTTCAAGCAGATAACTGACGGCTTCGGCCATGGTTTTGCATGTTCGGCCTGCCACCAAGCCTACGCTGGTTTGTTCGACAACATCGCCCGTATCGCCAATATTTTGTGTAATTACCGGACGGCCCGAGGCCAAATAATCCCCCAACTTATTGGGAATCCGCGCTTGATTGGCAAGATTATCTTCCAGTGGCAACAGATGGATATCCGCCGCGCCCAGGTACCTGCTCAGCTCGCTGTAAGGCACCTGCCCGGGCAATACCAAAAGCTCATTTTGCAGTTTGCCTGACATGCTACGGATCGCCTCTGCCTCGACCCCGCCACCGATCAATAAAAGTCCGGTCCGGGGGTGACTTTTGCGGACTTCGAGCACGGTGTCGGCGATGATATCCAAGTCCCATAATGCCAGGCCGACAAAGCAGAGCAGGGGATCCTTTTCCGGCCAATCCAATTTCCTCTTACAGGACTTTTTGTCTTCACAGCGAATCCCCTCGCCGTCACAGCCGGATGGAATACATTTCACCTGCGAAGCCGGGATGCCGATATCCAGGGCACGATTTTCCAATACCGAACTGATTACGGTTACTGCATCTGCGCTGGTTTTGCTGCCTTCCTCCAACTTTGCTTCCCAGGCATCAACTCCGGGGGATGATCTGCGCGATGTCGTAATTCCTCCCTGGGTCCACCAATCGCACCAATCGGCAGCCATCAAAGGTGTTTTGTTTTTTCCCCGTTGTTGGAGCCACAAATACCATGGAAAACTGACATTGGGACGATGGTCGAAGGCGTGAATAACATCGAACTCATCCGGATAAATGCTCCGGGCCGCTGCCATGCGCGCCAATAAATCGAGAGGCGCATACCCACCATCATGATGTTTGGGGGGCAGCCAACGCGGGGGCTGCCAGATTCGTACGCCATCCCGCTCGAACATGCGGCCGCTCCGGAGCGTTTCGGCGGCCGAAGTCCAGAGTTCGATACTGTGTCCCATTCGCACCAGTTGCCGCGCGAAATGGAAGGCCCGGAAAAACGTTCCCCGCTCGTACAAATTATGATTCAAAAAGAGCAGACGCATGGCCCCAATAGGGTGCACGAAACGCGTTGGGGGGGAATGGGGGCACTCCGGCAAACCGGAACCTACGGCGCATCCGGAATGCGTTCCAGTTGTGTCACAGGTAAGGCCTTAATGTCGGTTCTCAACGGATAGTACTCGGATCCCGGGTAAATAAAGAAACTTTGGACTTTTTCCAAATCGGCAATAGCGGATAAGAATCCGCGTGTTGGTTTAGGAGACAATGTGCGTTTGATTTCAATGGCAATGAGGGGCCGCGATGCCGAAGGTTGAAGGACCAAATCTATTTCCGCACCGGCGCTGGTTCGGTAGAAAAACATTCTCCAAGTGCGCGGTATAAGGTTTTGAATTTGTTCGATAACCCAACCTTCCCACGATGCTCCTGCACAGGGATTCCCCAATAGACTTTCTTGATCTTGGATACGCAGAAGCGTATGCAGCAGGCCGCTGTCCCGCAGATATATTTTTGGTGATTTAACGAGTCTTTTTTTTATATTGATAAAAAAAGGCGGGAGCTGGCGCACCATAAATGTGCTGGTCATGAGATCAAGATAGTTTTTAACAGTTGTTACCGAAACTCCAAGACTGTTTGCGATCTTACTGGCATTCCAAAGCTGGCCGTGAAAATGTGCCAACATCGTCCAAAATCTCTGAAGGGCAGGCGCCGAAATTCGCACACCAAGGTTGGGAATATCACGCTCTAAATGAGTCTGAATGAATGACTCACGCCATTCATAAGAATCCGATTCTGTTTTTGCCAGGAAACTGCTTGGGTATCCTCCACGAAGCCACAGTTCTTGAACGGTGTTCTCATTTGTTCCGGCTTCCATCAATGAAAAAGGAGCTAACTCGTGATAGATGATTCTTCCTGCAAGACTTTCTGATGATTTTCGAATCAATTCCGGAGAGGCCGAACCTAAGATTAAGAATCTACCTTTGCTTTGATTATCGTCCACCAATGATCGAAGGAGGGGAAACAATTCCGGCTGTCTTTGTATTTCATCTAGAATGACCAGTTTTTGGGAATGGTTCTGCAAATAAAGTTCGGCTTCGCTTAATTTGGCTATATCCGATGGACGCTCCAAATCAAGATAGATTGATTTGATGTCGATCTTTTTTGTCAGAATTTTGGCTAAAGTTGTCTTTCCGACTTGTCGTGCTCCGATGAGTCCGACTATGGGATACTTCTCGAGTGATTCGGCAACTGTCTTCTCAAGTGTACGGCTAATCATCCTTGTAATTTTAAACTTAAAGTTTCAATTTGCAAGGATAATGAGGGCGTGCCCTTATTGTGGTTCAATCCGGAAACTATTATCGGCGTGCGTTTCTTCATCCACCAGGCTCTCAGGATCGGCGGTAATTTGAATCCACTCGATATTGGGTACGGGTAGCTTGATATTGGAGTTGGCCCATGAACCCTTGGCCTGAATTGAGTGAGTTACACCCTCTTGGGGAGGGAGGATTTGCACAATTGGTTTGGGATTGTCTTTTAATTTGACCTTCAATTCGACTTGGATGCGTTCAGCGTCCCGGTCTCCCACATTGCGTACGACAAAATCGAGACGGTATCCCTCGCCGAGCTTTAGCAGTGATACGTCTTTTTCGAGTACCACCAAGTTGGCCTTTTGTCGGACATGGAGCGGAATATCGAATGTATTATCCGTTTCGTCCGATTCAAGAATGCTTTCGTTGGAGTCCGCTATGGCTTGCAGATGGTGATCTCCGGCATTATCGACGGGATCCCAACGCAGCCTGATTTTGCCAGATTCATTCGGATCGAGCCTTTCGATTATAAAAGGCTTCTTGCCTACACGTGCCTCGCATGGTGTGCCTCCATTTTCCCGGGGGCCGTCAAAAAGGCCGATTTCTATCTGAGTAGCGCTGGCTGTTCCGGCATTTGCCACCTGAACATCGACATAAATCGTCTGTCCGGTATAGGGATTTTGAGGAGCGGCCACTTTGGCCGATTGAATCAGAAGGTTTGGTGTTCCATCCAAAATCAATGGCTTGGCTGGGACCGCTTCCAACGCCGGTATCTTCTCCGCGCCATGGGCCAGCACTTCACCATCTCTGACCAATTCGATGCCAACCCAACCTGCGGAGCGCCCCCGTTTGATATCTTTGAATTGCAGGTTGCCTTCAACCCGGCTGCCTGCGTCTTTTTCGATGGATTGCCTTTCCTGACCTCGATCATCCCGCCACCAAATTGTCGCTTTCGCCGGATTTTCACGAAGATTGGCGGGTATATCCCAGTGATAGCGAAGTGTATCTGCGCCGCTCCACTCCAGTTTGCCTTTTAAATCCCGGAATGAAATTGGTCCGACTAATGGATCCCCAAGTATGGCGAATTGTTTTAGGGGCTCAAAAATCGTGCGCTGGGCCATGGCCATGAGATTGGCTGCCAAAAGAGCCTGACCTGTAGTGGCCAAACCTTTGGCAAACATCGCTTCATGCATGCCCAGGCTGAGCAGTTTGTGGTCTCGTGGATAACCGCGTCCGGTTGCCACGAGCAGGCATACTGTTCCACCTTCATGACGGACCAAAAGGTCTTCACCAATAGAGATGTTCCACTTTTCTTGGGCATAGTCGAAACTGCCTGTCTCGCAAGTGAATGCCCAGAGCATAAAGGGCGGCATTGACTCATTGAGCCGCAGAACATCGCTGAATTTAGAGCCGCCGCCGAAAAAGGCCCTTTCATGCGCCAGGAGATTCGGTGCGCCGTGCCCGAAAAATTCCCACAGCCAGACTCCTTCGTTAAGCGCATCGATAATTTGAGTTGTTAAAACGGTGCTGGTTTTGCTCTTGAGACGGCGGCGGACATCTTCCGGGAGATAGAAGTTATCTTCAAAAGGAGCGTCGGCTACAAACAGCTGATTATGACGCATGGATGGGGGCAAGCCGTATTCGCTGGCCGGCTCCATATAAGTTTCAAAAGAGTCGTCCGTTAATAGCAATACACGGTTTCGCCAGGATTCCGGTTTTTGACGCGTGGTTTCTTGGCGAACGAGCTTGGTGACAAGTGTCTGTAGTTCTTCAACTGTGCGGACCGGAAGACGTGAAACCATTAAATCCGGCAGTGAGTCGTCCCCCAATACCGCGCCGAACCAAGATTCCACCGCGTAATCATCTTTGCCTCGGTAGGAAGGCAAGATGTTGCCGATACCATTACCGAACCGGCTTTTGGTATCCCAGGTTGCATCACCGACCAATACAAGCCAACTCGGTCCGCCATCCAACCAGGCGTTTAGTGAATGATGCACAAATGATTGAATCGGCTGTGGCCGTAATCCGCCGTCGCCAAAGACCACATTGACATCTTCCAAGGGCGCATAGAAAAGCCTCATGCCTCGTATTTCAAGCGCATGAAACCAAGGTTGCAGAGGCTCCTCAAAATCACGGGGGCCGACGACCAACATATCGACATGCTCGCCGGGATCGATCAGCCGCCCATGTGCGGGAGTCGCATTGTACTGCCTCGCCGGTGGCGTTTCCGCTGTCGTTAAATCGAAAAAGACGATTCTTTTTTCTGTTCCGTTCTCTCCGGATACGAATAGAGCATCTCCCTCGGTCTTTATGCGTTGCGGAAGCCACGGTTCGGTAATATCGAGCGCGGCCAATTGGTGATTGCCAAAATCCCGGATATGAATTTTGCCCGGACAGACCTTTATCGGTACATTTGTATCTTTTGCACTGAATGTCCCCACAATTTCGAGCGTCATACGGTCTATATAGAACCGATCGTTCTTTGAATAGAGCGTTGGTTGTCCATTTTCGGGAGGTATGGCTACAGTTAATTCGTTGGTGGGGCCGCGCAACCGCCGGGGTGGAATGTGTGCCACAATGTCGCGCTCTTGGTAACCGGATCCCTGTGTTTGCTCAATTTTGAGAACGTGGCCGTTCAATTCCAGCAATCCCGCTTGGGCCTCGGTTGTATCGAATATCCCCGCGCGGGAGGCTTTCATGGCAAGAGTTAGCTGAACCGATTGTGCATTGCCGGGGAGAGAGGGAAAAGTAACACGGGCGACTTCTCCCGCGCTCATCTCGCACCACATCCATGAATTATCTTGCTGCTCGTTTGAGCTTCCCTCCGGCCAAATGACATGATCCTCTTCGAGAATGATTTCTGCTGTTGCCGATTCGATAAGCCCGGTTATGGGATCGGCAACGGGGGCCTGCCAATCCAAGCCATCCTCATTGCCAAAGAAAACAAGCACATGCCGTTGCCGTAGATAGGGATCATCCGGCTTTGGAGACCAAATCCAGGCGCTGTCGTCTTCACGCAGAGCCCTGTTTTCTATGAACCGGCCGGATGTGTCCGTAAATGCCACCGGCAGCGGTTTCGAATCAGAGATTGCTTTGAGTCCGCTCATTTGTAGCGGGCCGCCGGCGCCAAAATGCTCTAATAAGGTGCTGCCTTTGATGCGGATGATCTCTTCATCATCCTTCAAATAGAGAAGAGAAGCAGGGCTTAGCCAATCCGGAAGACTTTTCAGAGTAGAAGACGAGTCAGCGAATGGTTTGAATCGAGCCGGATAATTCAGAATCGTGGCGCTTAGGACTTCATCAATAAAAGGGCGTGGATCGCGGTTCGGCGCGGTTGTCGTGGAGTTTTCGGGCCATTGGATCGTAATGCGTCCCTTCTCGTAGACACCGGTGAATGCGTTTTCTTCATAAAATTCCCGCACTGTGGGATTGATTTGCAGAGATGCGATGCGGCATTGCCCGAGATGTCCGAGGGGAGTCAGGTGAATCCTTGGCTCATCGAAGGACAATTCAGGCGAAGCCTCTTTTAATGTTGCCGGAGCACCCGCCTTCCAGCCCGGCTGTTCGATCGAACGATCTTTCAGTTGCAGGGCCTCAATTTCCAACTCCGGCAGGGGATCCTCGGGAATCGCGAGCAGCGTTTGGAGATTGGCATTAAGTTCAAGATTGGAGGCATCCCATTCGAGGACCAATAATCCCTGGTTGTTTTGTTGGATTGTTATTTCAGGGGAGAGAAGCCATTCCGGTCTTTCTGCAATTGAAGGTCGACATAATGTCCAGGTGCAACAAATAATGGCTGACCATGTTGAAATGGTTCTTATGCACACAATATTCGCTCTCCTAAAGGCCATGCGCGTACAATAGCGTATGTGCTTAACATCTGTAACGAGACAATGAACAGGGCCGGAGCATGTTGAGATAAAATCCCCGGCATGACCCTGGATTACCTACGTTAATCGTTCGTTGTCGGCTACGCTCGTGCGCGTAACTTCATATTATGAACGATTCACTGACCGATAAGCGCAATCCTAAAGAACTGCTGGATCCTGTCTTGCGGGCCGCTGTTGCGAATCTGGCCATTGAGGCTCACCGTGCTGTAGAAGGTACGATTTCGGGCCTTCACCATAGCCATGTTCGTGGCCGTAATGTTGAGTTTTCAGAGCACAGACTCTATAACCCGGGCGATGAGTTGCGCTATGTCGATTGGCGTGTTTATGCCCGTAGTGATCGCTTCCACATTAAACTTTATGAAGAGGATACAAATCTGCGCTGTTGGCTATGGCTTGATGGCAGCGGTTCCATGAGCTGCGGCACGGGGCGTCAGTGTAAATCCGACTATGCGGTACGCATCATGGCGGCGCTTTCAGAACTCATGTTGCGTCAGGGAGACGCCGTTGGGATCGGCATTTTGGGTGCTGAGAAAACAGCCACGGTTCCGCCCCGTAGCGGACGAGATCATTTGCACGCGATACTCTCCGCCTTGGTTCAAGTCGAGCCTGAGGGCTCGCTTCCGTTATCGGAACGGCTAAGCACGCTTTCCGATTATATTCGAGGACGAGGTCTGACGTTTGTTTTGTCGGACTTTGCCGATGATCCCGAGCGTGTCATTAACGGCCTGGATTTGTTGCGAAAACGTCAAAATGAAGTTGTTGTGCTGCAGCTGCTGACGCCGGAGGAAATAGATTTTCCCTATCGGCAGGCCGCGCGGTTTATTGATTTGGAGTCCGAGCAGCGCCTGGAACTCTCACCGCGCCCTATTCGTGCCGCTTACAAAGAACGGATTGAGCGATTTTTGGAGTCCTATCGAAAGGGATGTGCTGAACGGCAACTTGAATATCATTTAATCCGTACGGATGAACCCGCCGAAAGTTGGCTAAGGCGCTTCCTGGTTCGACGTGCTGACCGTGCGGTTGCACGGCGCGGGCCCGGTTAACGATGTTTGGGGATGTGAAGCGTTGAGACGCAGCATAGAGAGATGATGGTACCAGTCTGTCTCGTGAATACGGCTATAAGCAAATACGGCCGCCACGCTATTCGTTGGCTTGGCCCGGCCTGGATTTGCTTCTCGGCTTTTTGCTTTATGCCGCGTATTGCTTGGCCGGCAATGGATATTGTGCAGCTGCGAAGTGGTGGCGTAATCGAGGGAGTGATTGTTGAGAATGAGGAGCTTATTTTGGTTGCCACTATTCAGGGCCGTATCGGTATTCCATCCGCGGCGGTTTTAAGCGTAACTCGTGTCGATGCGCGGGAGGCTATGTATGGACTGGCTGAGGCATACTTACAGGCCGGAAGACCAGGGGATGCTTCGCGCACAGTCCAACCCTTGGTGGCGGATATGGTTTGGGCTGCCAGCGTTTCTGGATTGGTTGAGAAAATCGAAGCCCGGACACGTCCGAGGAAAATAGTCCTTCGGAGCGCGGATATAGAGGAAACAATACGTACAATTTCCGGTGAAAACCGTCAGAAGCGGGGGTTGGTCAATCTGGCCGAACCTCAGCGCGAAGATTGGGGTGTCAATCGTGATGTATTGCATCTGATTTTGGCATGGAAAGCTTGGGATCGACTTAACTATGCCCGCGCCAGGCATCATTTGCAGCAAATTGCCAGCGATAGTCCTTATGCTGAGGAGGCTGCAAGGCTATTAGAACATGTGAATAACGGCAAGGCGGCAGAACGGCCTGATACTTCACGGCGCACTGATGAGAAAGAATCCCGTCCCCGGCCCGGAGTGCGTCTGAATCCAATGGTGTTGGCATCCCGGTGGCCTACCAAGCCTTCCGCCCCGCCTGACTTAATCCAGCTGGTCATGGAAACGGCTGATGAATTCGGAGTCCCGGCCGAACTCGCACTTGCTGTTGTCCAGACCGAATCCGCTTGGAATCCTCGTGCCAAATCGCCCAAAGGCGCGTGTGGCCTTATGCAATTAATGCCTGGCACGGCTTCGGATTTGGGTGTCAAAGACGCATTCGATCCCCAGCAAAACGTGCGCGGTGGCATGGAATATCTGTCCGCTTTGTTGGAGTTGTATGAAAACGATGAGCTCGCCTTGGCCGCGTATAATGCCGGACCACGCGCTGTTGAACGTGCGGGAGGTGTACCTCCCTACAAGGAGACCAAGGGATATTTGCAGAAGACATCAAAACTGCGTAGCCGTCTCGCCGAATTGCTCAAAGAACGGTCAGAATAACGAATCTGTGCCGTTGTACCTTTCGCTTCATTAAATGCACTATACCGACTACACTTTCCCACTCTGGTATTTACGGATTTTGCCGAAGTACCGGTAGGAACATTGCTACAATTACATAATTTGGCGTATAGCGACACGATATGAGGAGATTGCGATGAGGGTATGTTTCAGTAAGTCATATGCCGCCGATAAAACGGCCGACGCTCTAACTTATCTAATGGGGCTGACATTCATTGTGACTTGCGCTATCGGGACCATGGCGCCGTATGCCATCGCCGCTGAAGCAGCCGATGGCCAAGATGAATCTGCATTTGTCCAAGTCGGCCGCGAAGAGGTTATGGTTTCGTATAAGGATCAGACTGTTGAAGTCGGTGAATTTTACTTTGCGAACGACTCCGACCTATCCGATATGCGAGATCTTCCGGAAGCAGAGGCCACTGCTTTCAAAAAAGATAAAGCGCTTGATTTCTTATTTACCAAATTCGCGGCACAAAAAGCACGCGAATCGGGCTTTGGCCAGGATTATACATTCAAACGCAACTATGAAGTTTATCAGGAAATGCTTCGCGCCCGGCTCTTTGTCATGCTTCACAATGATGACTTTTGGCCGCCTACCGAAGAGCAAGAACGAGCGTTTTACGAGGAAGAAAAAGAAAATTTCCGCAACATCGAAAACTTCAGATTCCGCCATATTTTCTTCAAGACCGTAGATGAGCCGGAAGCGGTACAAAAACAAGCCAAAGTCCGTGCCGAACAGGCTCTGGAACGTCTGAATAAGGGAGAACTCTTTGACAAGGTTGCCGAGGAAATGTCGGATTCCGACAACAAAGGCCGCGTTGTTGGACCGTTCAAACTGGGCAAAATCAATCCCAAAATTGAAGAGGCTCTTCTATCTCTGGAAGTTGGGCAATATAGCGGCATTCTCGAAACCGATTATGGGTATGAAATCCTTCGTTTGGAAGATCATTTATTGCCAACCATAAAACCATTTGAGCAGGTTCGTGGCTCGATTCAACTTGATTTGCGTAGAAAATTGGTGAAGGAATTCCGCGACAAAGTCATGGATGAGAAATGGGATAAGGCAATTGCCGATTATAAGCCTGAGGTTATCGAGGCCGCCGAAGAAGACGGCACTATAACCGAAGAAGAGAAGAAGAATGTTTTTGTGAAAGTCTGGGGGGAGCCTATCGATTTATTTCGTTATGACCGCCTGATGAAGAGCCCGCATAAAGATAGCTATCGTGAAATGGTCGAAGCCGACGGACTCGATTCATTTTTACGCGACTATGTCATTGCCCCGGCCCTCTATGCGGGATTAGTTGTTCAAGAAGGATATGGCGATCACCATTTTGTTCGTCATCAAGTCAACTTCTGGGCCGTTCCCAAACTGGCCCAAGAGTATCTGAAATCGGAATGGGAAAAGCACATTCAAGAGAAACCGATTACCGAGGAGGAAGCCCGCCGATTTTACGAGGCACATCCCCTTCAGTTTAAGGCCGATCCGGAACTCGAAGCTTATGAAATCGTGCGCAAAATACCCGAGCACGATGAGAGTGAGAAGTATCAGATTTATAAAGCTCAGAAAGAAGCTGAAGAACCGTTGTTAGAAGCTTTGGAGCGGATTAAACAAGGTGAGCCGTTTGAAAAACTCGTTGCCGAATATAGCGAAAGCGATACGGCCAAAAGCGGTGGTTATCTTGGGCGTTTGGTCCGCGGAATGGAAGATATGCCGCTTACCGGAAAAGAAGCCTTTAATCTCTATGAGAATGAAATTACTAAAGACGTTGAAAAACTGAAAGATGATACCATGGCTCTTGTGTTCACAAGCATACGTTATCCGCTTGAGACGCGACCGTTTGAGGATGATGTATCCCAGAATCGGGCCTGGGGAGGAGCCACAAGTGAACGTCGTGAGGAATTCATACGGCAGACGCGTTTGGAGTTGGCCGATCCCGAAAAAGTGACATTCCATGAGGATGTCATCGCCAAAATTAAATGGAACAATATCGAACCCATCTTGGAGCAATGAGCCGGAAGGCCGCGAGTGGCCCTTAGGGCTGTTCATGAGGTTCCGAAAAGATCGATAAGAAATTCATGGCCAAGATCCAATTATCCGAACTTCAAAACGGCGAAGACGTCTCAGGCGTCTTCGCCGTTACGCGTTTTGAGTTCCGTGATTATCAGAATGGGCGATATCTGCGGTTACGCCTTGCGGATGCGAGCGGGAAAATGAATGCGGTCATGTGGGATGGCGTAACCGGGCCGGAGAAGTGGCTCAAAGATGGTGTCTTGGCTCATGTCAGCGGGCGCGTCGGGTTGTATCGTAATGCCCCGCAAATCACCGTATCCGCTCTGCGGGAGATTAAGTCTACCGATGATTTCGATGTAACTGATTTCTTGCCGGTTACTCCATACAACCGGACGGATATGGCCATCCGTTTGGTTGAGATCATTCATTCTGTGCCGGATCCGGATTACCGTGCCCTAATGTGCGCATTTCTTGACGATGAGGGACTGTTTGGGGCCTTCTGCAGCCAGCCCGCCGCCAAACGTTGGCATCATGCGCATGTCGGAGGTCTTCTGGAACATACACTCAGCGTTTTGGAACTGTGTCATCGAGTCGCACCATTTTATCGTGAGGCTGATCCCAGCTTGCTTCTTTGTGGCGCCCTTTTTCACGATATGGGCAAAATTCGTGAATTGGAGGCCAGTTACACAATCGACTATACCGATGAAGGCCGTCTTCTTGGGCATATTCTACTGGTCGAGCTGATTGTTGAGCGGCTGGCGGCGGCTATACCTTCATTCCCACAATTCAAACTGAATCTAGTCCGGCACTTAATTCTTTCTCATCACGGCGAAGATGCACATTCGCCATGTAAGCCGCAGACTTTGGAGGCCAACATTCTGCATTACATTGAGAACATGGACGCGCAGCTTAACGCCATGACCAGGGAAATCCTTCAGGCACGGCGGGAGGGACAAACCTGGAGCCCCTATATTCCTTTGTTGGATCGTTACCTCTACGCCGGCGGCGATGCCAAAGATTGAGCTTCCGTTGTCGAGGATGGGTTGAACGATCATATTGTAACCATCATTACGGGTGAACACGCCCAGCCGTTTGTTTTCTTAGACTTACATGCATTCCAGTTTCAGAATTCACAGGGATATTTCCGCGCATGAATGACCGCCCGCCGACCTCCATTCCATCGGCTCAAGTCCCCCAATACAGGGCGGAATTGCGGAAGCGCGCTCTTCAAGCGGGAATTCGCCGTTTGTTCGATCTTTTCGCTGCCATTGTCTCCATTTTGGCTGTGGGAGCGCTCATGGCCGCCCTTTTGGTTTTTGGGGACGCTGGTTTTGGCCTCGTCAATCTTGCCGGAGCATTTATAGGTATATCTTTTCTTGTTGTGGTTGGTTTTTTTCTGCACAGTTGTTGGAAGGAAGGAGTGGGAAGCGGCTCTGAAGCAAAAAAACTTGACAAAGTTGTTAGGAATGCTGCCGGTCGTTTTTATAGTGCATGGTTCTTTGAGGCCAAAGGGCACGATAACCAGTATGGTTATTCAAATGACTTAATTGGCGCCACTCAGGAATGGTGCGAACAGGCTATCCAAAGTACGCCCAGCCTTAATCAGAAGGATAATCGGGGACTCCGGCTCTGTGCCGCGGTGCTGTTCGGAGCGGCCTTCCTGGCGTTTTTCGTTCTGCCCGGCGCCGGACAGCGGCGCATGGATTTGGCCAAGGCCGCTTCATGGTTTTGGATTGAACCGACTCCGGTGACCAAGATTATCCGTGAAGATTCCGGGGACTTGATTGTTCCTCGCGGCGCCCCGCTAACTTTATGGATTGAGGCCAAAGATGGCGATTCTAAAGTATCCGTCGATATTGGCAGCGGCACCAATTGGGAAAACCTCGAGACTTCACCTGGGATCAATGGCCGGTGGGAAGTGCAACTTCCTGAAGTTATTGGACCTATTACCTACGCCTTCATAGGGCCGGATTGGTCGAATCCACTAAGGAAAGTGAAGGTTGTGGATGCCCCTAAACTCACCCGCTTGAGTTGGGATATTGTTCCTCCGGACTACACTTTCTTGCCGGAAACACATCTCGAAAACGATGTTTGGGATTTGAGTGTCCCGGAAGGTTCAGTTCTTTCAGCTCATGTGCAGGCTGATCAAGAAATACATAATGCGAATATCTCAATTGGCAGCCGGCATTGGGATCTGACCGGAATTGACTTTTCAAGCGGCCTTCTTGTAAAGGAAAAAGTCTTGTCGGCATCGTTTGCGGTGGAGTCGGGCGGTCCTTTTAGGATTCGTCTTGAAAACGCATTTAGCCTCTCGACTCATTCAGCCACAGGGCAAGTTTCAGTGATCCGCGATGCTACGCCCAGGGCCATCATTCTTAGCCCCGAGCCTGTTGTCAAAGTTGAAGGGGATCAAACGGTACAAATCCAGGCGCTATTAAAGGATGACTACGGAATCGGAAAAGTCGTGCTCCATACCGAGCGCAATTATGAGAATGGGACACGCCAGATAGAAACCCTATGGCAAACCAGTTCGATTCCATCCAGCGCCACCACGGTCAATTTGGACCACCCGCTGGACATGAAACCTTTCGATCTTTATCCGGGCGATGAAGTCACGTATTGGCTGACCGTGTGCGATACCGATGCCATCCATGGTCCCAAAACCGGAAAATCCGATGTTCGGATTATTCGCTTTCCCAGCCTGGCAGAAGTCTATGACGACTTGTTTACGGAAGAAGAAACACAAGTCATGAGTTTTCAGGAGCTTTTAGAGCAGCAGAAGACTCTTTCCGAGCAAGCCCAAGAGACCTCCCAAGATTTGCGGGATCGTATGGAACAAAAGGGAGAGGCTCCAACACCTGAAGAAGCCTGGGATGAACGACGTGATTTGCAGGAGCTGAAAGAGCGTCAGGAACAACTCCAAGAAGAATACAAGGCCATTCAAGAAAGCCTTGAAGAGATGGTGGCCGAACAGCCGCAGGTGGTCGAAGAAGATACGGGCTTTTCGGAAGAAGTTTTGGAGAAGGTAGAGCGTATCCAAGAACTGCTCAATGAATTGGTGACGGAAGAAGGGAAGAATCTGCTCGAGCAAATTGACCGGATTGTCGATGAAATGGCGGAGCAGATTGATCCCGAAAACGTTGAAGATCTTGCCTACTCTTTCAAAGAGTACGAACAGGATTTGGATCGCACCTTGGAGCAGCTGGAGCGGGCATTTCAAGAGCGCCAAATGGAGGGGCTGTCGCGTGTCGCCGAGGACCTCCAGAACAGACAAGATGCGCTTCAAGAAGAGACAAACCGCCTCGAAGAGGAGCTGGCCGAAGCCCAAAACGAGACCGGCGAGTCACAAGAGGCGCAGGATTCCGATGCCCAAACCTCTGAAGAGCAGAAGCAAAAGGCAGAGCGTTTGGCGGAGCGCCAGGAGCAGCTTCGGCAGGATACAGAGGCTTTCATGGAGCAGCTGGAACAAACCGCACAGATGATGGAAGAGAAGAATCCCGAGGCGGCCCAGAAACTGCGTGAAGCACGTGAGAGCCTGCAACAGGACCAAGTCCAAAAGGCAATGGAAGAGGCCTCGGAAAGTCTTCAGCAAATGAATACTCAGCAGGCCATGCAACAACAGCAAAAAGCCCAAGAAAGCCTGCAGAAACTAAATAAGCAACTTGAAGATTCCAAAGAGAGTATGGGCGGCGGGGGAATGAGTATCACAGTTGATATGCAGGTTCTGGAGGAGATTTTCCAACGTGGGCTCTTTCTCTCACGCTGGAATGAAACGCTTGTGAAATCCCCGTTAGCACGGCGGCGCAGTCTGCGCTCGCTTGAAGAAGCCGGATTCTGCCGGATTGAAGCCGAACGTCTTGCAGCGGAATGGGATGAATTAACACGGGGGAATCCGTTTCTTGACCGTTCGGTCATAAAAGAATTCACTGCGGCAGGTAATTCTATCCGGCGCGCCATGGAGCAGGGTGAAGGCCGAGTTTGGATTGGATACGGTCACGCACAAAATGCTCAGGGGCATCTCAATAAGGCGTTGTGGCTCATTCAGCAAAATCTGCGTTCCTTAGCCCAGCAATCGGGGGGTGGGGGAGCGGAAGATTTAATGCAACAGTTGCAGCAAATGGCTCAACAACAGAAGGAACTGAATCAACAATCGCAACAGCTGCGGCAGCAGGGAACACAGCGCCAAAAAATAATGGAACAACTGAAGCGTATGGCTCAGCAGCAAGCCAAAATGCGCCAGGAAATCCGTCAACTCATGCAAGAGTACCGGCATGTACGCGAAATGCAGTCGCGTATGGATGGTATCGCCCAAGAAATGGCGGCTATCGAGAAAAAACTAGAAAGCGGGGAACTGGATTCCGATCTTCAGGACCGGCAGGAACGTCTGCTCACGCGTATGTTGGAGGCACAGGTTACACAAGAACAAGATATCATGGGCCGCCGCCGGCAAGCGGAAACCAGCAAAGAAGACCTCGTCCAATCATCGGGAGATGATATTCGATTTGTCGATCAAGACGATATCCAAGTGGAGACGTCCGAATCCGATTCGCCGATTCCTTCTGCCTACCGCGGCTGGGTTAAGACCTACATGCGCGAACTCGGACGTCTGGGAGGTTAATCACAGCACATGATTCAATCGGGTGGCAAGAACCATAAGGGGCCGCAACGGATTGTTGGCATTGGTTTATTGCTGTTATTAGGACTTATGCCCGCATGCCAAAAAGCGGATACCGGTGCCGATAACTCATTACCGGGAATTCAAGTCCCCGGATTAACGCGGGAGAAGTTGGGCTTGCCGACAACCGCTTTGGGGCCTTTGCGTTCCGTCCCTATAAAGGTTGGAGCCATCGATATCACAGCGGAACTTGCGATCGCGGATGATCAAAAGACACAAGGGCTGATGTACCGTTCGTGGTTGCCCGAAAATCATGGCATGCTTTTTATCTATCCCGAGGAGCAGTTCATGAGTTTTTGGATGCGTAACACACGGCTTCCCCTTTCAATTGCCTTTATTCGTGCAGATGGAACGATCGATAACATCCGTGATATGCAGCCTTTTGATGAGCAGACACATCATCGCTCAAAGCATCGTTGCCGTTTTGCACTGGAGATGGTGCAAGGATGGTTTGAGGAGAATGGCATTAAGAGCGGGGATAAGGTCCTTTTGCCTCCTGAAGTCTTTACGAATTAGATTGCTTGTAATGTTAGGTTTTCATTTCTGTAATTGATGTTGGCAAGAACCGAAGCGGCAAGTACGATGGTGTTGAAAAATCGCGGCTTTGGGTGCGATCCTGGCAGTTTTAGGCCGATACTAATTGGAATGCTTGGAGAAAATTCATGGTTAGGCACAATCATTACGTGACGTTTGCATTGTCAGTTTGTGTTGTTGGTTTATTGGTTTGGTTTGGGGGGTGTGGCCAAGAGGATGCCGCTCCAACGCAGGAAGTTATGTCAAGTACTCCGGGCGGAAATGTTCAACGGCTGGATGGCACCGTGGTCGGCGTCTCGCTGCTTACCCGCACACATCAATTCTACCAAGAACTCGAGGAAAACCTGGTTACCGAAGCCAAGCGTTATGGTATGGAAGTGCTTATCGAATCCGCCGAATTTGATCCTAACAAACAGGTCGATCAAATCGATACATTTGTAACCCGTGGCGTGGATGCGATTGTTGTTTGTCCCTGTGATACAGAGAGCATCGGGGTCACGATTGCCAAAGTAAATGAGGCCAATATCCCCGTATTCACGGCCGATATCGCTGCCGCTGACGGCGATGTGGTTTGCCATATTGCCAGCGATAACGTGCAGGGCGGGCGGCTGGCCGCCGGAGCCATGGTCGAAGCTCTCGGTACGGAAGGCGGCAAAATCGTTATTATCGACGATCCCACCCGTAGTTCTGTAACTGAACGCGTGACCGGATTTCTAGAGATTCTGGAATCGCATCCCGAAATCGAGATTCTTGCCCGTCAATCAGGAGTCGGCCGCCGTGAAACTTCCCATGATGTGATGGAGAACCTTTTGCAGGCCAATCCCAAGATCGATGGCGTGTTCGCGATCAATGATGAAACGGCCTTGGGCGCGTTGGCGGCAATCGAAAGTGCCGGGCGCAAAGGTGAGATGGTTATTATTGGATACGATGGCGCCCCTGAAGCGCGGCGCAGAATTGATGCCGGGGATATTTACGCTGATTCGGTACAATATCCCGGAAAAATCGGCCGCCAAACCGTTAAGGCCATTGCTGATTATTTGAATGGCGAAACCGTACCACCTGTGTTTCCTGTGGAGTGCGGTTTATATGAAAGCCCTGCAGCGAAGAATGCCAAGAAATAAACTGCGAGTGTAAATACTTATTCCCGCATTTGCAGCGAAAATGGTCCTGGATGTTTCGATCCGTTGCCTTTGGGTTTTCACAATGACGCATGAATTTGCACTGATATTTAAATTATGAGTCAGGACTCTAAAGGGATTATCGAACAGCAGGCGGAGTCTCTCTTTGCCGGACTCGGGCGGGCGGTCTATGACCTTTTCGACGAGACGGGAAGGGTTGCCAGTCTTTTCATCCGTGCCTGTATTGCAGCGATTTCACCTCCGTTCCGGTGGCGGATTATCAGCGAGCAGATGGTCAGTATTGGCATCGAATCGCTGCCCATCGCGCTTTTGACCGCCACATTTACCGGGATGGTGTTTGTTTTACAGACCGGCGTTGAACTCGAAAAATTCGGTGTCAAGACGTATTCAAGCGGAATCGCGGCAATCGGTTTTGCGCGGGAAATCGGCCCCGTTCTGACTGCGGTTGTTTTGGCCGGGCGGGTTGGATCCGGTATCACCGCGGAAATCGGAACGATGAAGGTCACGGAGCAGATCGATGCGTTGAAGACGCTAGGAACTGATCCGGTTGGCTATTTGGTCGCACCGCGGTTGATTGCCAGCACGCTTATGATTCCGGCGGTCACTGTCCTGGCGATTTTGGTTGGTCTGATCGGTGGCTATGTGGTGGGAGTGACGACATTAGGAATTACTCCCGGCCTCTATGTTTCCACCGTGAAGGCATGGCTTATGCCAATGGACTATTACACTGGGCTTTTCAAGACATTTTTCTTCGGGGCAATTATCGGAACCGTTGGCTGCCATTGCGGATTTGAAACAGGGTGGGGGGCCGAAGGCGTCGGCCAATCCACGACAAAATCCGTAGTGATGGCATCGATTCTGATTCTTATCGCCGATTATTTTCTAACTTCTTGGATTATTTATCTTTACCCATGAGTGAGATGAAGCCCCATAAAAACCGGGACCGGTTTGCCGCCAAGGGAGAGTCCTTTCTTCCCGCGGTAGAGGTGCGCGGACTCAAAAAGCGGCTGGGTGTTGTTGATGTGCTGCAGCATGTCAATATGAAAATAGAACCCGGCGAAGCCCGCGTGATTCTGGGGCGAAGCGGAGAAGGCAAGAGCGTTTTGCTGAAACATCTTTGCGGTTTGTTTCGGGCAGATGCCGGAGAGGTTTACATTCAGGGCGTTGAAATTACACGGCTGCCGGAACGTGAGTTATACAAAGCCTGCGCAAAAGTCGGCATGCTGTTTCAGGGCGCGGCTCTTTTCGATTCGTTAACAGTTGAAGAAAACGTCGGATTTACCCTTTTTGAACATAGCACCAAAAAACGCCGCGAAATTCGCGAGATTGTGGCCCACAATTTGGAGATGGTAAGACTGAAAGATGTCATGCACAAAATGCCGTCCGAACTCTCCGGGGGTATGAGAAAGCGGGTTGGTTTAGCCCGCGTGATCACACAAGAACCCGATATCATCTTGTATGATGAGCCGACAACGGGATTGGATCCGGTTACCGGCGACGCCATTAACGATCTGATTGTGCAGCTGGCGGAAGAGTTGAATGTTACTTCGGTTATTGTTACTCATGATATGGCCAGCGCGTTCAAAATTGCAGATAAAATATCGATGCTCCTGACTGGAAAGATTATTTTTACCGGCACGGTTGAGGAAACCAAGGATACGGACAATGCGTATGTCCACCAATTTGTAAACGGTTTGGCGCACGGTCCGCTAACAGGCGATGCGATGCCTGCAGAGGAGGCGGCGGTATGAATACAAATGTAAAATTGGGATTCTTCGTCGCGGTTGTCGTCGTGGTCTTTACCATCTTTACGCTGAATTTATCGCGTGGTTTTCTGCGAGGCGACTGGAAAACCTATTATATCGATTTTCGCGGTATCAGCACATTGGAAAAGGGATCGCCGGTTAAGCAAGCGGGATTAACTGTGGGCGAAGTGACGGCGATGCGGCCGGAAACAAGCGTTAAAGACGGACGGGAAGAGCACACCGTGCGAGTTAAGATTCATGTCAGCCCGAGCGCGCTAATTAGCCGCGATTCGGTTGGAGAAATTGTTGCTCTCGGATTGATGGGGGAAAAGTATATTGAAGTTACGTATGGCACGGGCGATCCTGCTCCTGAGGATTCAATTCTCGAAGGCCACGAGCCCTTCGATATCATGGCTCAGGGCTTGGAAGTTGCCGATACGGTTCAAAAACTTCTTGTCACGCTCGACAAATATCTGGGGCCGGAAGATACCCAGCTGGCCTTTAAAGAAATCATACAAAATGTCAGCGATATCAGCCGGGCTACAGCGGATTTAATCGGCGCGGAAGAGAACACACTCCGCAGCACGATTTCAAATCTGGAAGAGGCCTCCGGCAAACTCATTAAAACCATCGATCATGCGAATGGATTGATCGCCAATGCCAGTGGTGTCATAACGAAGACGGAGCCGGGGATCACCGGCCTCGTGGCCAGCGCAAGTGATACGATGGGAATCATTCGCACCCAGGTGGTCGAAGATGTGCGTTTGGTCGCCGCTGATCTTCAAGAGACATCTTCAAAACTCTCCGTATTGATTGACCGGGTAGATGAGATGGTTCGCAAGAACGAACCATCGGTCAATGCTTCATTGGCCAATGTGCAAGAATTAACCACCAACGGAAAACGCGCCGCCGCGCAATTAGAGCAATCATTTCAAAAACTGGATCGTACAATTAATGATATTCAACAGGGCAAAGGCGTGATCGGTAAATTGATCGCCGATGCCACCATGGAGCAGGCGGCTGAGAAAATAATCCTCGATGCGAGGGATACCTTTGACACCCTCAGCGGTGTCAGCAGAGTTCGGGACCGGCTAGGCTTTGATTATAGCTTGCGCGGTTTTGAGGAACATGAACGCTTTAACGATGACCAGACACACCTTCGCAACGATTTGCGTCTCAGGGTGGCGTTAAATGAGAACTGGTCTGTCTTGGTTGGGGCCAATGATGTTGGAATGGATACCGGGTTGGAGGCGCAGGTGGCGCGTGCTATCGGGCCGCTAACGATCCGCGCAGGAATTTTGGAATCCGAGATGGCTTTGGGGACGGATGTCCATCTAGGAGATTGGGCCACATTGGAATTCGATGGAATCGCCCTGACTGAGGATGGTAAAGAACGTTTCGATGCCCACGCCCGGGTTCCGGTCCGGTTTATCCAAGGAGTGTCCGTTTATGGCGGTGTCCAAGATGTGGGTGAAGAAAACTTTGCTAATCTTGGGATCACCATCAGCTATTAGGTGTTGACTGCCTGCGCGGCTACCATACGAAGCGATCTTTTATGTCCTCCAAAAGCAACAAAAATAAATCCCGGTTTGTATGCAGTGCCTGTGGTCAATTCAGCACCAAATGGTTCGGGCGTTGCCCGGGCTGCGGTGAGTGGAATTCCGCAGTTGAAGAATTGGCTCCGGAAGCCGAAACGGTTCGTCAGGCGGCCGTACAAGGCCGTGGCGCATTTGTTTCCGAGCCGCTGCATGATGTTGCAATTGAAAATGGCTACCGGCTTCCGACGGCTTGGTCGGAATATGACCGGGTTATGGGAGGCGGATTGGTTCCCGGAGGGGTGACCCTTTTGGCGGGTGAGCCCGGGGTAGGGAAATCCTCTTTGCTTTTGCAGGTTGCGGATAGTGTCGCCCAAAAACATGGTGTTGTGCTGTACATTTCCGGCGAAGAGTCATTACCCCAAATCCGTCTACGGTCGGAAAGACTTAACCTAAAAGCCGCCGAACTGCACGTATCCGATTCAACGGATGTCGAGGCGATGATTTCCGGAATTCGAGATAAACAACCATTTTGGGTGATTGTGGACTCGATCCAGACTGCTTCGTGGCGGGAATTAAATTCCGCGCCGGGCAGTATCGCGCAGGTACGCGACTGCGCCGCTTTGCTTTCGCGTGTGGCCAAGGAAACTTCTGTACCGATCACATTGGTTGGTCAGGTGACCAAAGACGGTTCGATTGCCGGCCCCAGAATTTTGGAGCATATGGTCGATACGGTGCTGTCATTTGAAGGCGATCCTCATTCGAGTTACCGGATTCTGCGCTGTGTGAAGAACCGCTTTGGTCCGACTCATGAGATTGGCCTATTCGATATGGGGGGAGCCGGACTCCAGCAGATCACAGCCTCGTCAACACTATTCCTGGGCGGGCGGAGCGAACGTCCGGCCGGTTCTGTCGTAACCGTGGCGCTTGAGGGCAAACGCCCGATTTTGGTTGAAGTACAGGCCCTGGTTGCGCCGTTTCATGGCTATGGATTTCCCCGTCGAACGGTTACAGGAGTGGATGCCGGACGGTTGGCTATGCTGCTGGCTGTCCTTGAGAAGCGATTGGGACTGCCTACGGGCACCTGGGATGTTTTTGTTAATGTTGCGGGTGGATTTGTGCTTTCGGAGCCATCGGCGGACCTGGCGATTGCCGCCGCTGTGGTCTCGTCTCATCAAGACCGTCCTTTGCCCTCGCGTTCGGTTGTATTTGGGGAAATTGGGCTCTCCGGAGAGATCCGTGGAGTCAGAGGGGGGGAATCCCGTATCATGGAAGCATCGCAGTTGGGGCAAGCAACCTGTTACCTGCCTCGTGCGGGTTTGACGGAATTACCTCCCCAACTCATTGAAAATGGCCGTCTTGTAGCACTAGACTCCTTAAGAGAAGCTTTGGATACACTTCTGCCCTCTCCGGCGGAGAACCACAGATGAGCACTGAAAAACACGAAAACGGTAGGACGACTGGTCAGTATCTGTTTTTCTTGCGCCTGATTTTTCTCATTGTGGCGTTTGCGGTGGGCTACCATTACCGCTACTACCTGGATGAGTTCAGCGACGAGGGCGACCGTCTGCTGATGGCACTGATCTTTGTGGGAATCGCGGGGATCATTACCTATCTCGAAAATCTCTGTAAGACCAAAGATATCCCCAAAGAGCTGATTATGGGCGTCTTGGGATTTGTTGCGGGTCTTATGCTGGCCACATTTGTTTGTTCAACGGTCATTTTAGATGAAACCAGTGTCAGTTCCCGCGGGTTGCGTGTTGGATTGCACTTTATTTTCGGCTATATCGGCGCGGCTATGGGGATTCGTTATACGCGTCATTTTGACTTTTCCGAGGCGAGGTTTCTGGTGCCATCGGAAGACCGGCTGCGGGGGTGCCAAGTGTTGGATACCAGCATCCTAATTGACGGCCGTATTCTGGATATCGTTAATGCGGGAATTTTCCGGAGCCCTATCGTTGTGCCCCGGTTTGTTGTGAGTGAGCTGCAAGCCTTGGCCGATTCAACCGATCACCGGAAACGTTCTAAAGGCCGCCGGGGATTTGATGTTCTCTCCCAACTTCAAGGGGATAAGTCGCGGAATGTTGAAGTCTTTGAAGTCGATTTTAACGATCTCGATAGTGTAGATAAAAAACTTTTGGCGTTCTGCAAACAACACAGCGCCAACCTGTGTACGCTGGACTATAATCTGGCGCGCATGGCCGAGATCGAAGAAGTTGAGGTTGTAAATTTCAACCGCTTGGCACAAGCCATGAAACAAGTCATCTTCTCCGGCGATGAAGTCGAGATTGAAATCCTGCGCGAAGGCAAAGAAGAGCATCAAGGCGTCGGCTATTTGGAAGACGGCACTATGGTTGTTGTCGACCGGGGACGGTCTCATATCGGCCAACGCGTTCCGGTTGTTGTAACGACGGTTCTGCAGACCTCGGCCGGGCATATGGTTTTTGCCCGGATTAACAATGCCGCAATGTCTAATCATCAGGGAGGACGCACCGCTTGAAAAGTAGAACGTGAAGTGGCGCGCGCATCGACCCTATGAGCATCGAGTTGAGCGGTATTTCTACGGAATCTTATTCCGAATCCCCATCCGTATCTCCGGATACAGTTCCTTTGGTATCCGTGATTATTCTCAATTATCAGGGGCGTTTATTTATTGAGCGTTGCCTGAAATCGGTTTTGGCTTCCGAATATCCACGGATTGAGGTTATCGTTGTCGATAATGGATCGACCGATGATTCTATGGATATCGCCCGCAATTTCGGATCCCGTATAACGTGTATTGAAAATGGAAAAAACCTGGGATTCTCGGCGGGCTGTAATGTGGGTATCCGCAAGTGCCATGGCGAAATCGTTGTGCTGTTGAATGTCGATACATGTGTCCGTAAGCGATGGCTGGAAGCACTTGTACAGCCGTTCTTGGAAGATCCACGGGTTGGCTTAACCGGTTCAAAAATGCTCTTTTTAGACGGTAAAACCATTCAGCATGCCGGTGGGGAAGTGTTGCCGAACGGCCTTTGCCAACACACCGGTTATGGCAAAAAAGATGAGCGGCAGCATGATGAGCCACGCGAGGTGGATTACCTTAGCGGTGCGTCGTTGGCTATTCGGCGGGATGTGCTGGACGAAATCGGCTTGTTGGATGAAGGTTATTTTTTCTATTACGACGATGTTGACTTGGCTTCTTCGATGAAGCAACGGGGATTCAAAGTTCTTTACCGGCCTGATTCTGTTTTATTGCACTATGAAACTTTTGGCCTAAAGAAAAAGAGTTTCGATTATTATTTTCGTTTTCACCGTGGACGTTTGCGCTATATCTTTAAACATTTCGGGATACGATATTATTTTTCTGCGTTTATGCGGGCGGAAATCGATTGGTGGCGTACAGGTGCAGGATTCCAGCAGGGAAGGCCGCTGCTTTGTTCTTATGCGGTCATGTTGCCCAAAGCCCCTTGGCTTTGGCTGCGGGGATTCTTTTTGCGGCGCAAACTCCGCCGCCTCCGCCGGAAGATGGAAGAGGCCGATTGAAATCCATGACCCGGCGAGGTTCTTTATTCATTCTGCAATTTCTGTTCTAATGCCGTGTGAGCCAACCACGTAGCTGAGGGTATTTCAAAATAGGGGGTGGATTAAGGCATGGCAAACGCAATCTGTGTTCAGTGCGGAGCGGCCAAAAAGGACTGGTCTTCAAAATGTGCCGGTTGTGACTTTGATCCTTGCGCCGACTTTGAAGCCCAAGCCAAAAGCTACATTTTGTCGACCTTGCGGGTCGATGATGGAATGGATCCAGCGGAAAGTTGGGGATTACCCGAATTCAGCGAAAAAGAATTGGATGTTATCGGATGGCGGATTCGTAACGGGATGCCTTACAAATTCAATGAGGAAAACGTGTGTTATGTGGCAGAGATTTTCGAAGAGAGTTCGGGGCCGATGTCTTGGAGAGATATTCTTGTGATCTGTTCGTTTATATTAGGAGGAGTGGTTGCATTTATTGGATTAGTTTTTTTTACAATTAGAGCATCTCTCGAAAGTTTTTTCCGTTTGAGTAGGTTTTTCCCGTAGATCCGTTGTTCGGTTTGTGCTTATCTACGTTTGATGGCACGCGTAGCACTGACAGTGAATGCAGAGAACGCCTCGATGGAAGAACTCGAGATTGCGGCGAAGTGTGCGCGTACGCAACGTGAACATAATCGATTTCGGGCCATCATCGGCTTGGTCATGGGCTTTGGATGCAAGAGCATGGCGAAACTGTTTGGCGTGAGTGACCGTGCGTTGCGTAATTGGATAAAGGCCTTCAACGAACAAGGCATTGACGGATTACTTGAGGAACCTCGTGAGGGCCGTCCGAGTAAGATTCCCGAGGAAATTCACGAAGATTTGCGTGAGGTTTTAACGAACCCCGAGCAAGCGGATCAAGTTCATTGGACAGGGGTGAAGTTTCATGGCTACATCTGCGAGCAGTTCGAGATCGAGGTTGGCTACAGCACGGTCATTCGTTTTCTTCACGATCAGAATTTTGCGTTGAAAGTCCCTCAACCCTGGCCGGACCGCCAAGATGAAGAGGCGCGAAAAGCCTTCTGCGACAAGCTGAAACAACTCTCGGAAGACCCGGATATTGAACTTTGGTTTGGCGATGAATGTGGTGTGGAGGGAGACCCACGACCCCGGCGGCGCTGGGCGCCCAAGGGTTCCAAGACTCGGACCACGAAGAATGGCGACCACATCCGGATGAACATTACGGGGATTATTTGCCCCCGGACGGGTGAAGCCTACGCACTTGAATTCACGCATTCAGACACGGAGGTTTTCCAGTGTTTTTTGAATCACGCCAACCAGGATTTGGCTCTCAAACGAAAGCGCCAGATTCTGATTGTGGACAACGCTTCCTGGCATAAACGAAGTTCTTTGCGTTGGGGACGCTTTGAACCGATGTTTCTACCTCCGTATTCCCCGGATCTTAATCCGATTGAAAGACTCTGGCTCCTTCTCAAAGCCGAATGGTTCGCGGATTTTGTCGCCAAAACCCGGGATGAACTCATGGAGAGACTCGATCAGGCGCTTTGCTGGTTGATGGATCGGCAAGAAGGCAACCAGAAGACCTGTACCATGAAAACCGATTTATGACAGACTCACTTAAAAGGAAAAAACTTTCGAGAAACACTCTAAAGCTGTGCGTTTTGTAATTAGTCTACTGATGAGTCAATAAATAGCATCGATCAAAAGGATTCTTGTTTGTACGACTGCATCAGCACGAGAGGGGGAAATAAGGCATCGCCGATCGAAAAAATGATTTCACTATCCACATAAAAATATAAAAAGAACAAGCCAAAGCACCGAAGGTGCGAGGCAAGTGGAGCCCAGGTCAAAGTTTGGACGCCAAGGGCGGATAAACGGCGGCCTGGAACTACGTGATCACCTGTAATCGAATTTTCTTGTCGCCCCTCAAAACAAACCAAGCCGCGCTGGGTGGCGCGGCTTAGTGAAAAGCGAAGTAAGGAAACGGATGTGTATATTCGTATTTAGGGGATGAACTGATCCATGATCCCTTCGATAGTCGGTTGCCCATTGGCCAGAGCTTTACGGCTGATGGCCTCGCAGTTGTCGGTTAGGGTGGGGCGCTCCTGTTTGAAGAAAACACCGAGAGGCACTTTGCCATCATCGCGGAGGGCTGCCTGATAAGCGGTCAATGGATTGGTGGCATCGTGATCGTCATCCAGATACACAACCCGTTCTTTATATTCTTTAAAGCGGTCAATGCCGCGATAGGTGGGGCAGGGGGAAGCGACATGGATAAAGGAAAAACCTTTATGGCTCAGGCCGCCATAAATCATTTCCACCAGATGTTTGATATTGCCGGAAAATCCGCGCGCAACATAAGAGACATTGTAGGCCAGGGCGAGTTGAATGGCATCCAGAGGCCGGTCACCCAGACCATAGGGTGATGATTTGGTTGTATCACCGGCAGGCGTTGTGGGTGAAACTTGGCCTTTGGTGAGGCCATAGATGTTGTTATCCATCATGATGTAGGTCATATCGACATTACGCCGTCCGGCATGAGGGAAGTGACCGCCGCCGATTGAGAGACCATCTCCATCGCCGCCTGCTGCGATTACGGTCAGCTCCGGATTTGCCATCTTTACGCCAGTGGCAATCGGCAAAGCGCGTCCATGAATCGTATTAAAGCCATAGGTCGCGCAATAGCCGGGAATTCGGCTGCTGCACCCAATGCCCGATATAACGGCGACCATATGTGTCGGCACACCGAGTCTGGCCAGAGACTGATGAATGGCGCTTAATGTGGCATAGTCGCCGCATCCCGGGCACCAAATGGGTTTAAGGTCGCTCTTGTAATCGACCGGTTTGAGTTTGGGTTCTTCTGTTACTGTTATTTCTGTTGCTTCTGCTGTTGTAGCCATTTGTTCCTCACTCCTAAATAAGCACGGAATCGCGCCATTTACAGGACATACTCCGATTGCATCGCATGACAGATCTGCTGGAATACTTCTTCAACTGTCAACGATTTGCTGCCGCTACGCTTATACAACATCAATTTATCGGGAACGGGATAGTAGCTCTTGAGGTAGTTATAGAACTGCCCGGCATAAGATACTTCCACGACCAGAATACGCCTTAAGGGCTTCATAAATTCATCGATTTTGTCGTACGGAATGGGGTGGATAATCTGGGGGACCAATCCGGCCACTTTCATACCCAGCTTTTCGGCGCGGAGAATCGCCTCTTTGATTGCGCCTTTGCTGGAACCCCAGCCGATAACGCCAACCTCGGCATCTTCCGGTCCATAGCGGCGGACAAAGGTGAGATCTTCACGGATATCGTCCAACTTGTGGAACCGTTTTTTGTTCATCATCTCATGGATGGAGTGTGCTGATGTCGGACTACCGCTTTCTGTGTGTTCGATTCCTGAGGCTAAGTATTCGCAATGCTCCATCCCGGGCACGGCCATGGGAGAAACGCCGCCGTTGTCAATCTTGAAACGCTCGTATTTTTCACCTTCTTGAATGCTGGGCTTGATCCGCTCGAAACTCTTGCGCTTGGAAAGATCGATCCGCGGCACGGCTTCCATGCGCTGGCCGATAAATTGATCGCTAAGCACAATTACTGGAACCTGATATTTTTCTGAAATGTAAAATGCCAAGCAGGTCACATCGAAACAGTCTTCGACATCCGCCGCAGCCAGAACGACTTTGGAAACATCGCCATGCGAGCCATGCAACGCCGCCAACAGGTCGGATTGTTCGGATTTCGTGGGAATGCCCGTGCTGGGACCTACGCGCTGCACATCAATGATAACGCAAGGTATTTCGGCAATAGCCGCCAAACCAATTGCTTCTTGCATCAGCGAGAGACCGGGGCCTGAGGTGCAGGTCATGGCTTTCGCACCGGCAAATGAGGCGCCGATGACCATATTGATGGCCGCCATTTCGTCTTCGGTCTGGACTTCAACGCCGCCGAAACGGGGTAATTCACGTGAAAGCCACTCCATAATCTCGGAGGAAGGCGTGATTGGATATCCTGCAAAGAAACGGCAACCGGCATAGAGTGCGCCATACGCCACGGCCTCGTTTCCGTTCATGACCATCTTGGTGTCGCTTTTCTCATAAGAGAGCCGGGGCATGGATTCGACTTCATGATTATCGCGCACGTATTTGCGCCCGGCTTCAACGGCGGCGCAGTTGGATTCGACGATTTTGGCACTCTTTTTCTTGTATTTTTTGGCGATGCTTTGTTTTAGACCTTCAACTGGCAGATTGAAGAATTCTGAAATTGCGCCAAGCATGACCATATTTTTGGCCAAGGAGTTGCCTGCGGCTTCTTCAGCCAGGTCAGTGAAAGGCACATGAATGATGCGCGGCTCCAGGAACTCATTGATGGGAAGCCCATCGGGAAAATCTTTGTTCTTGGTTTCATCATGAATGACGATAGCGCCCGGCTTCAACTCGATCTCGTCCTTAAACCGGAGAAAATCGGGCCAGGAGAATACCACTAAGGCATCTACCCGGTCGCCTTGAGAAAGGACCATGTCCTCGCTCATACGGATCTGCGAAAAGGACTCGCCACCTCGAATTTGAGGTCCGAATGACTTCGACATAAAACAGTAAAGCCCTTCGCCTGCCGCAGCATGCGTCAACATTTCACCGCAGGTTACAGCGCCGTCACCTCCGCTACCCACAACTGCAACCGTAAAATCTCGGACATCCATAATTGTATACCCCTCTATGCCGCAATAATGAGCCGCGAAGTCCTGTATTGATTTTTAATTATCAATAACACAGACTTCTTTCTTGCAAATGTAAGACCTAGAGACGGTACTCTTGAAGCACCCCCTCTTACCTTTTTAACTTGAAATAGAATCACGATTGTTGTTGGAATCCGTTGACTGACACATCGGCAACGCCTTTAGGCGATCAGCTTGAGAGTCACAATCAGTGGTTCTTCCTCCAGCAAGTCTTCGGCAACAGAGAAAAAGGCCTGGAGATGAGGCGTCTGCAGATGCTCATCCAATGCCTCCTGACTGCTCCAGGTTTCAACAAAAACGAAGGTATGATCGTTTTTGGGATCAGTGAAGAGTTCGTATTCCTGGCAGGGCTGTTCTTGGCGGGTGGGTTCAATTAGCGCCAGCAGGGCTTCTTTCAGATCATCACGCTTACCAGGCTTGGCCACCATTTGGGCGACGACTTTTATGCTTGTAGCAGGTGTAGGCCCCATCAAAGGTTCCTCGTTAAGCTTAGTTTCGCCACAATATCAAGATTGAACTCAAGTTCAACGCAAATCTTAGGCGGTCTTTACGTTTTTTTTCATGAGTGTCCGACCATGCCGCCGGGCCTTTGCTTATCATACCGCGACCTTTCGCCTAGCCCAAAGCCAAGTGTACATTTAGTGCATCAAATGGCGGTAACAGGTATTCAACCCGTGGGAATAAGGATGGTACCGCGAATGCGTAGAGACGAAAGAATCAGAAAAACAATACAATCGCTCCTCATGCCGGTTTTGCTTGTAATAGGGATGGCTTGGGGGCTTTCCGGTTGCGGGGATGATGAGGAAGTGCGGGTGGTAACCGTTTATTCTCCCCACGGCAAGGAGATTCTGGGTGATTTTGAGCAACGTTTTGAGGTTGAGCACCCGGATATTGATTTCAGGGCCTTGTATTTGCCCTCGCAAACGATACTCGATCGGATCAATTCGGAGGATAAGAATCCTGTATGCGATATCTGGTGGGGGGCGCCCAGTTCGATGTTTGACAAGGCCGCTTCCGACCTTTTGCTGGAAGCGTACCGGCCCACCTGGTTTGAGTCTGTCCCCGAATATGCCAAGCACGACAATGATAAGTGGTATGGGACTTTTCTGTCTCCCGAAGTGATTCTTTTTAATCGCGACCGTATGAAGAAGGAAGATGCGCCTCAAGATTGGGATGAACTTATTCAGCCGAAATGGCGGGGAAAGATCGTCCTTCGCTACCCGATGGAGTCCGGCACGATGCGCAGCATCTTCTCGGCTATGATCTGGTGTGGTTCACCGGACAAAGCCCTTGTTGACGCCACAGCCGGCCTTAATTGGCTGCGTGCGCTGGATGCGAATGTGCAGAAATATATAAACAGCCCGGAACAGATGTTTCAGCATATCACTCGCAGCCAAGAGGCGTTGGTTTCTATGTGGACATTGTCCGATATTGAGTTGCAGCGGGAGCGGTATTCCTATCCTTTTGGCTATGTGATCCCGCCCAAAACACCAATCATTGTGGATGGAATTGCCCTTATTCAAAGACGTTTGGATCCGGATAGCCAACGGGCAAAGGATGCAATTTTGGCCTATGAATTCCTAACCAGCATAGAGAGCCAAATTCACCTAGCCAAATCCCCCTATTATCGAATCCCCGCCCGTACCGATATCGATAGCGAACTGATGCCGGATTGGATTACGGGCACCAATTGGTCTGAAATTGCCATGGATGTGAACTGGGGACGTGTTGCCGATTATGAAAAGGATTGGATGAATACTTGGCAAAATGAAATCTACAAGCAGAACAAGGATGCCTCGTGATGGCTTTTTTGAAGACCAATGGCGAACTTTTCCTATCCTTTTTTAAGGTGGGTGTATCGGGATTTGGTGGTGGGCAATCGCTTGTCCCTCTGATTGAGGGAGAAGTCGTGAACAATCACCAATGGCTTAATTCCAGAGAATTTGTGGATGTCTTAGCCGTAGGGAATGCATTTCCGGGGCCGATTAGCACCAAACTGGCAGCCTTTGTGGGCTATCAACAGGCGGGTGTAATTGGTTCGGCGTTTTCTTTGCTGGGCCTGGTATTGCCTACGGCACTAGCCATGATTTTAATGGCCGGACTGATGGCAAAATTTAGAGATAGCCCCCGTTTGAATGGCTTATTGCGAGGGGTGCGTCCGGCTGTTATTGCCATGCTGGGGGTAATGCTTTTCCGTCTGGGGTGGGGAACTTCCGGCGGCGGTTGCATGACCGATATAACCAGCTACATTGTTGCAGGTGTGGCCGTTGCGCTGCTTGTGCTGGCTCAAGTGCCGCCTTTTGCCGTTATGCTCTTGGCTGCTGCCACCGGATTGCTTCTGCTGTAATGCTTGGAATAAAATGGATCATCGATTCCGGCGAAATTGGTTTTACCGAAAGTTGTCTTGGGACGCCTGTCGTGCTTCACTAACTTGCCGTGCAACGATTGTTTGCACCTGAGAGATTTCATGCGGATTTCAACCTTGCGCTCAATCCATTTTGTCATCTATGCCGTCGCTGTAGGCATGGCCTTTTCGGCGTGTCTTCGTGCTAAGGCTCCAAATCCAATGATTGCGGTTTCGGAGGCCTTAGATGTCTATTATCAGGGCGAGGAACTGCTCCGTGCGGGCGATTTGGATGCCGCCAAGGCCCAATTCGAATCCTCAATAGATATCTCCGCACGCCCCATTGTGCGCTGGCGCTTGGCTCAAATTTATGTTGAACGAAATGAATTCGACTTGGCACGCCAACAATTGGATTTGGCCCTGGAGGAGAATCCCAGCTTCTTTCAGGCTCAGCAAGAAATTGAACGGATTGCAGCCAAAATCAGCGTAATCGAGACGCTTGATTCCCAGGAGACCAAGGAAACCGGGCCGGAAACGGAACAAAAAGGGCAGACCATTTTGCCTCCCTTTGTAATGGCCGGGGGGGCGGTCACCAATCCCGGATTGCCGATGCCGGAAGCCCTGGCTTCGGACGCCGCCGTGGAATCCAAGCCTACACCCACGCCAATACCGGATTATCTGACACCTGAACAGGTGGACGAGATCAATCAAATCATCAAGGAGGCTGAATTCCTGGATTTCAGCAACCTTCCTGATGATGCAATCAAACGTTACCGGGATGTCTTGGTGATCGATCCGCAACGGAGTGATATCCTTCAACGGATAGGCACCATCTTCCTCAAGACAGGGCGTTATCAGCAGGCCGTTGTCGAGTTTCGTGAGGCAACGGTTAAGGATCCTGAGAATGCCTCTGCCTTCAATAATATGGGCGTAGCCTATGACAATCTCGGTGAGATTGAGCCAGCCATTTGGGCCTATAAAAAGGCCATCGAGACCGGGGAGCACCTGGACGCGTATTACAACCTGGGCGTAATTCTGGAAAAGACAGCCCAGTGGGAAGAGGCTATTGAGGCCTATCGCGCCTATGTCGATCGTGATCCCAACAGTGAATGGGGCAAGAAGGCAAAGGCCCGGGAGACGGCGTTGGAACGCGCCGTCTATTAACCGGCGCTATTTCTTTGCCAGGATTCCATCGTTTGCTATCCGGTGCTCGACACCATGCTTGTATCTGTTTGAATCACTTAGGCCTATCCATAGCTTGTTTATATTTTCTTTAAAGGATTTCTTCGATATGATTTCGGTTTGTTCTATTCAAAGCCACACTTTGAGCAGTCAACCACTCCCTTTGTTTGCTCATTGGATTGGAAAGCTATTTTTAATACTCCAAAGTCCGGCTTCTGATGTATTTCGCTGGATGTCCTGCATCTTTACAGTTGTTCCTGAGAATATACGGGGGCAGGGGATTGCTTTTATGCGCAAGAACCGTGATGGATTTACAAAGGAAGAGGCCAAGAAACTGTTTTATTCCTTTCGGGGTGGGAACAAACAGGATGATGATGGGGATGACAAGGGAGAACGCAAATCTGACCCCGCGGCTGAAGTGGTAAAGGCCAAAACTGCGGATGAGAAGATTGATAAAATCATTGATTATATGAGGGTTACGAGCTCAAAGTTAGATCGTATCGAGGATGATATCCAATCTCTGAAAGAGCAAGTTGACCGGATTTTAGAGAAAATCTAGACCGGAACAACCGTCTTGCATTTTTGAGGTTTTCAATCCCATGTTTTGGGCGTTTGGATAAGGGAAGTCCTTTAATTCAATATATCAGCGGGATTGTCTAAATTGTAAAACGAGGGATGCACCATGAAAGACCTTAAAGGAAAAACAATCGGTATACTTGTTGAGCAGGATTACCAAGACCAAGAGGTTTGGTATCCCAAATACAGGTTAACTGAAGAGAAGGCCAAGGTGATTTGTATAGGGCCTAAAAAGGGCCAAACCATACCCAGTAAGCATGGTTATCCGGTGCAGGCCGATCTTGATGTTAAGACTGCAGCGAGGCGCAAATTTGACGGCCTGATCATCCCGGGAGGCTGGGCGCCCGATTTTATGCGGCGTGATGGCAATTTCGCCAAGGTTGTACGTAAGGTGCATGATTCCGGCGGTATCATTGCCTCCATCTGCCATGGCGGGTGGATGTTGGTTTCAGCAGATATTCTGCGAGGAAGAACCGCGACATCGTTTATGGCGATCAAAGACGACATGATTGCGGCCGGCTGCAAATGGGTCGATGAAGAAGTTGTGCGGGATGGAAATCTCATTACTTCACGCAAGCCTGAAGACTTGCCGGCCTTTGTACGGGCGTTGATCGATGCGCTCCACGAATAGTCGGGAACTACATCTACTGTTCCTATTATTTTTCAATTAGATCGCTATCCATCATCCTTTTGCGCTTTACCGGTCATCGGGACGAAACGCACGCCAATATGCTTTTTCTGTTCCAAGCCGTCTTTTGTCCGCTTAACCACAATCAGGTTTTGAAAGTAATCGCCCACAGGCGCCACAAGAACGCCCCCGATGTCCAATTGGTCCAATAGCGGCTTGGGGATATTTAGCGGGGCGGCCGTGAGGATAATGGCTTGGAAAGGCGCAGCCTCGGGCCAGCCCTCATAGCCATCTCCGATACGTATGTGAATATCGTCATACCCGGTCCGATTCAGAGTCTCAATGGCTTGTTTGCCCAAAGGCTCAACAATTTCGATAGAATAGACCTGTGCACAGATCTCGCGTAGCACGGCGGCCTGATAGCCGGAACCGGTTCCGATTTCCAGAACCTTTTCGGTTCCATCCAAATCCAAGAGTTCGGTCATCAGTGCAACGATAAAAGGCTGTGAAATGGTCTGGTTGTATCCGATGGCCAAGGGATGATCTGCATACGCCTCAAAACGGTTAGCCATAGGCACGAATTCATGTCGAGGGACTTTCCGCATGGCTGCCAAGACTTTTGAATCCTTCACACCGCGGGCCTCAATGTCACGGACAACCATTCGCTGGCGGTCTGCTGAGCAACGTGATTCTGTCTGTGGAACTGCAGAAGTGGATTCCATAGCTGAATCAGTAGGCATATGCACTTGTGAATTGGCTTGTGATAACGGATAGGGTTTGTCTTCGGAGCATGAAAGCAAAAAGATGACAACCAGAGCGATAAACGCTGAACAAAAGAACGTGGACTTGCCGAAGTCTTTTTGCTTGGCGGCTTTGGTGTGAATAGAATGGATCACGTTGGCACCTCCATCTACCGGAGACGTTAAGAAAAGCTAGCAGGGTGCCGACAAGAATGGGAGCGTTTTTCCCTTAAAAACACATATTGTTCATTTCGCATAAGATATATTATGTTAAGTTGCGTGTGTGGCACTACCCATCTTTGTGATTGGTTAGCCAGGCTCTTCCAGTTTGCCCGACTGTTTCCTAAGGCTTTGTAAACTGCTGACTTATGGGCGTTCGATTGGTGTTCCCGGGTCTCACGCGTTTGCGATAAATACATAACCTTCGTTGTTGATGATGGTCATATCAGTCATGCGGTTGGTATCTATGCCGCTTTTTGCATTTGACTCTGATTCTTTGTCTCTCGCATGGTCATGAATGAAGTGCTAGAGTCGGTTCTGCTTTCAAAACGGGTCCGTAGCTCAGTTGGATAGAGCGCTGGTCTCCGGAACCAGAGGTCGCGCGTTCGAATCGCGCCGGATCCGCTTTTCATCTTACCTGATATTCCCAGCCGTTCGTCCCGCCCGGTATATATCTCATTTTCTGTCTTTCTGTGATTTGGTTGGCCTGTGTGAAGAAACGCGCCTATAGCCTGGAGCAATTTTCAGCTCTTCCCTGCTGTTTATTTAGAATTGCATACTTTTTCCTTGTGAAACATCTGCGAGGAAAATTGCGGGAGCCTCTTGAAAGTAGTTGAAACTTGACCCCCTATGAGCGGATAATCCTCTTAGACGACGTGTCGCGGCTAGCATGCTGTGCTCTACGTATCCACCTTTCGGGTAATTTCAGGAGAGAGTCATGAATCATAAACTTTTCGTTGGTTTCATAGGGTTTTTGATGGTTTCGGGCATGGCGGCTGAAACCGCGACAATTACGGTGTCACAAGATGGCGCAGGAATGGTCGATAATGTCCAGACCGCGCTGGCCATCGCTTCCGCCGGGGATGAGATTGTAATTCTGGATAGTGCGGTATATGAGGAGGATGTTATTGGGGGCGCGGGGGCCGGATTTGCGGGATCGTTTACGTTGCGGGCTGCTGAGGGGCAGAATCCTTCCATCGTGGCGCAGAATACAGCGGAACGTCTGGTGGCTTTGGGCATTCCGGGTCCCGATTATGGCGGTGCCATGTTTTTTGGCTGCCAGGGCGTTCTAATCGAAGGAATTACGTTTATTAATCCGAATACTGAGGTTGACGCATTGGGGTTTGCCGGTGCCCTGTCGATATTGGATAGTTTTGGGATTACGGTTCGTGACTGCACCATTCGAGGCGCCGGGGGCGAAGGAGTCAGCTATGCGGGTAATAACGTAGGGGTTTTAATCGCCGGTGTGATGGCCGCCCCGGCGGATATTCTGGTTGAAAATTGCCTGATGGAAGAATGTCACATTGGTTTGGCCACCGGAAAACTCCAGCTGGGTACACCGACAGATCCAACTGTGACGGTGCGCGGTTGTTTGGTACAGAACTGTAACAGCACCGGCTTGGAGGCGGATAGCGGTTCCGTGCCCGGCAATACCGATCCGACCGGCACTGCCGGTCCCGGAAATCTTTTTGAAGATAACACCGTCATAAACTGCAATGTGGGCATCATGTTCAGCGGCGGGCATGGCATCGCGCGCCGCTGCACGGTGCTCGCCAGCCGCGGGCGCGGATTGGAAGTGGATTTGGACGATACGCGCGGGACTCGGCCGATTAGCGGAATTGTGGAAGATTGTTATTTCATCGGCAGCGGCGACGATGGCGTCCAAGTGGATGAGGGATTCATCGAACTTTCGCGTTGTATCATAGCCGGAAGCGGCAATGAGGGGATTCACGTCCGTAATCAAGAGTTGGAGTCTCGTCTAGCTGTGGATCATTGCGATCTTTATTACAATAACCAGAACCAAACGACCTATGAGATTCATGTTGATCCCACAACATCGGAGTTGATCCAACTCATCTTAACGAATACGAATGTCGTTGGCTTCTATGGCATTTATAACGGCGACCTTACGCTCGCTGACAGTTTTGATGAAGAAGCGCTGTTCGCCAACTATTGCAATGTGTTTGTGGAAGATGAACGGTATGTCAATGTGGCAGTGACTGAGGACCGTAATTTCGATCCTCTGTATATATCGCCCACGGCCGATCCGTATACTTTCGATCCCGCCGGTTTTGCTATTGCCAACGACTCGCCGATTAAAAACTTGGCGGATGATGGCAGCGCTATCGGTTCACAAGGTGTCCAACCGGTTTGTGTAGATGCGTGGATGGTTTATTAGCTCTCCGCGATTGTTTTCTGTTGCGAATATCTTATGCGTTGGAAGTCAGGAATCCATAATTTCCGCACGGACCGTAGACCACCAGATTTCCGGAATATGCTCGCGGAGTATTGGAGGCAGGTCTTTCCAATTTCTTGGTGGCTTGTCATCGAGTGCGTCTCGTTCCAGCACGGCCCAATTTTTAAAATCGCGCGGCGTATGAGCCAAGCCGTAAATTTGTGCCGCTTTAAGATCGCGAATAGCATCTAAATTTTGAACATCACGGAAACTGGATTCCCATAGAATCGTCCGTGCCAAATTGACGTTATCGAAATCAGCTCCATGAAAGTTGACACCAAGCATGGCCGCACCGGTGAAGTTGGCGTAGGCCAAACAGGCCTGTTCCAATTGTGTACCGCGCATATAGGCCAAGAGAAAATCGGCAAATCTCAGATTGGTATCGTTAAAATTACTAAATGAGAGGTTGGCGCCATGCATCTTTGCGCCGCGCAAATCGGCCCCGCTAAAATCGGCAAAAGTTGCGCCGGCCTTTGAAAAGTTGGTTCCGGCCAATGTCGCCTTTTTGAAATTAATACCGCGCATGCTGGCTTGGCTAAAATCTGCATCCCGCAGATTTGCACCCGCCAAGTTTTGAAAAGAAAGGTCTTTTTGGTGTAAATCGGCTTTGGATAATTCCGCCCGTTCCCCTTCTTTGCCCCGTGATTCAAACCAAATTTTATGTTTCTGCAGTATCTCTTGAAGTTCATCCGGATGAATCTTGCGCAGTGAGGATGAAGCCTGCTGAGAAGATTCCTGAGATACTGTATCACGCCGTTGTCTTACCACTTCATACCCTCAACACTGAATCGTTAAATCTCTCGTGAACTAATGAGATGTCCATTCCGCTGTAACGGTAAGTTCTTGGACTTTATTCTGCGATAGAACCTCCAGGCATGTATGCTGATGGTCTTCTTTGCTTGTGACGGTGGCATCCGGAGCCTTGTATTGTCGAATAACCAATGGGTGATTTGCTGCAAATTGCGCAGAGGCATCAATCCAATTCACATTGACGCTAGAACCTGGAATACTGATTTCGACCTCGGTTGCCGTACCAAGATGCCAACGGAAGAGAATTGTCTCAAGTTTGCCGGCAGCCAACTTGATCCGGTCTGTTATCTTAATCCCCGCAGAGGTCCATTTTACTTCCCGGCGCCAGGTATCCACGCCATCGTAACAGGCGCTGCCATCGACGATTACATGTCCGCCTTGGCTATTGAGTTGTTCCACCTGGATTGACGCAACACATCCGGCCTTTTGCCAGCCTTCATACAAACCCTGGCTTTGAATCGGATAAGGACGTTTGGGGAAATACGTTCCAATCTGAAGAACATTATGGCCCGCTCCGGAAGCGTAATGCACGCCCATATCCGGATTGGAATATGATGGAGTGCCTGCTTCAATCAGGACCGGCTTTCCCCTGGCAATGAAGTTAATGTGGCCCCGGTCCTGATGATCATGTTGATCGAGTTCATGGCCGCCGCGTACCCATACGCCTGTGGCATCGTCTTTCCAACTGTCCCGCCATACCACCATTGCGGCCCGTTCGTAGGCTGCATAAAGGTTCGGCGGAGTCTTTGGGATCGTGGCTGATATTCCCGAACACAAAATACCCGGCAAATCCTCAGAAGGGCCGTCAAACTGCTCTATCAGCGCCCAATTCGCTGCTTCACTTTGCAGCGTAAATACTAAAAGTGAGAGTAGCGACCGCCAGCCGTTATGCTCACGTGGAATCTGAGCGTTCCCTGCATCGAAACAGTTTACGGTCATCCGTCCGGGTTGAATGTGATGAACAAGCCAGGTTGGAAAATACTTAAGAAAAGGATGCTCCATGGCCCGCCGGTCGCCTACCACAGCCATCGCCCGCGCGGCATGGAGCATTGAATTCACGGTGAAGTTGGCGTACCCCACGCCTTCCTCGAATTCGCCTTTAGGGCCATGTACGGATAGGGCCTGCATAAGATTGGCCACTCCCAGCTCATAGGCTTCCCTGTTTTGCTCCACGCCCAAATATAAACAAGCCCGCACCAATCCTTCTGTCGGCAAAACCCATTGGTTTGTAATGGCATTATTGCCGCTCACAAACCACGGCCGTTTTGTCTCCCAGTCGTCTGCGATGCTTGCGATTTCTTTTTGCAGGAGCTGTTTGAGTTTTTCCTGCAATTCGGACGGAATACGGTCGCCCATGATTTCAAGCGCCGTCACAATTGCGCGAATACCGCACCCGGTAGCCAGCCAGTTGCCGTCTTTTCCATCTTCAGGCAAACGATTACCGGGTTTATAAAGTGTCCATCCCGGACGTTGCAAAGGGCTCCAACCGGCGGTTTCATTAAGCTGATCGAGAATAAACTGTATGACGGCTTCATCGCCGGTGATTCGGGCCGCCACGGCGGTTAATGGCAACGACTGCGCGAGTTGATTGCAGGCCGCAAAATCGCTCATGGCCAATGCGAACGTTTCCCGGATTTCATCCTCTAGCGCCTCACTGCGCCCATCCAGCCATGTCCGGTTTTTGCCGACATCTTCGAGTTTATAGGCTCTGCGGATGATTCCCTTTCCGGCTTCTTTTTGCGCTTCCAATAGGAGTTTGTTGATCGCTTCGGTTTGATTCGGATCGTTGCTGATAGATCCAACAATCTCGGCCCATGAAGCCGGTTGTTGTGCAAAACCTGAAGGCGCGAAAACCGAAAAGCAAGAGAACAAGACTCCCATTGCATAAACGAAATAACGGGAGCCATTGCCCCTCAAATCGTGTAATTGCTTCATTGTTCTTTAACCCCGGTTTTGCGGAGGACATCTGACTCTATTCACTTATAGGGTATTACGATGATTAGAAGATGCTTAGGGGACATACCGCGATTTTGTCCTGATAGAGCTAGACCGCAGCGGATTCATGGGCGTCATAATAAAGATATTTACGCCATTGAGCCCTTCTTGCGCCAAGTTTGCGGACCAAATGCAAGAATGAGGGGAGATGGGGATGCGTTGGACGATAGGGTAAATTCATCTGAGCTTCTTCAGGAGTGAGGCTCCCCTTGGCGTGATTGCACGAACGGCAGGCGGTGACGACGTTATTCCAATTATCGCCTCCGCCCCGTGATGTGGGCAGGATATGGTCTAGTGTGAGTTGATCGATGGGCTTTTTTTGTCCGCAATATTGGCACGTATAATCATCGCGCAAAAAAACGTTTTTTCGGCAATAAGGAATCGGCCGGTAAGGAATACGGATGTACCGTCGGAGGCGTATGACTTCAGGAAGGGACCACGATGTTGTGGCTGAGCGGACTTCAAAGCGTGAGTCTTGAACCGCATCGGCCACGCCTTTCATGAGCAATAGGAGAGCGCGTCGGCCATTACAGACGTTGATGGCCTCATAACTTGAGTTCAGCACGAGAACCTGGTGTTGTCTTAATAAACCCATGGCTCTAAGCGGCCCAGCCATAATTTCCAGCCGGTATTGGCCGGACAACGCATATTGAAAAGAATCATCCCCAAACTACACGTTCCGGTCAATGTATTCCAATAAAAAAATGCGATTTAGGATTGGAAATACTCGAGAAACTGATGAGCCATGCGCTAGCCCGCTATCACTGGCATGTAGAGAGGAGCCTCACACGCTTTGCTACGGCTTTTCCGGTCAAGAAGACTGTGTCATTCAGCCGGAGGCGCCCTTCAGCCATGCATGGAAGTGATGGTCGGCTCCCGCCAGCCGGAATCCTAAGCGTTGATACCAGGCTGAGGCGTGATGGTTATCCAGCATCGTCCTGAGTTCAAGAACCGGGGTTTGAGAACCAGCCCATTTGAGGGCCTCCTGCATTAATGCTCTACCAAGACCCGCCCCCTGGACTTGCTGGTCTACGCAAATGAAATCTAAAATGCCGATGGGATAACCAAGATAATCCTTGATATTTTGGGCCAACATCAAACTTACAAAGCCAGCGACTTGGTTCTCGTATTCTGCGACGGGAAAATAAACCGCCTCATTTTGTAGTGATTTTCGCAGCCATTCCGCGAAAATGCTCTGCCCTGCGCCCTGTTTCCAGCTCGGCTCATTGAAAAAATGACTGTGTTTATGCGAATCGGCCATAATCTTTTGCAAGGCTTCGAGATCATTGGCCTTGGCCTTTCGAATAACGAGGCCGGGAGGCAACGGTCTTGGATGATCATGGGGCGGGATTGGTTGCAGGATGTATTTCAATGAGGTCCCCACATGCCTCCAGCCGTTTTCACTCATCGCCGCAATCAGGGCATGAAGCTCGGCCGCACATCTCCCGGATAGCATCTCAAATCCCATTTCTTCGCCTTTTTCGCGAATCCATGCTGTGACCGCTAAAAGTGCCCCGAAATCTTCTGACAAAGGGTAAAACACGCCTATCCGGCCAATATGGGAACCCGCAAAGCGGGAATGCCAGGTGGGGCCATCTATGGCTAAGAGGGCTATAGGCAATGAACCATCCCGGAGAAGATAGGCTGGCTTTTCCGAATTCGCCAAAGAGGCGAGCCGATTCGAATGAAAACTGACCAGGCGGGAGTCAGAGACATAAAGTCCGGATAGACCGTCATCGAGGCGTGCACGAAGAGATGCCTCAACCAAAGGCCGAACCTCCGGTAGGAGGTCAGGTGTAAAAGGAACTACGCTCAGTTTTGTATACACGGGCCGTTCTCACAGGAGCGAGACTCTTCCTCGCAGAAGCGCAAGACGGCCGCATGGACCGCTGGTTTAACGTCTAGCCGACAACCTTTTTTAACGATTCGACTACGCGATCCGGTTGGAAGGGTTTCACAATAAAGTCTTTAGCACCGGTTTTGATGGCTTCGAGGACATTGGCTTGCTGCCCAATAGCGCTGCACATGATGACAGTCGCGCCTGAGTCCATGCTGATGATCTGTTTCAGCGCCTCAATACCATCCATCTCCGGCATGGTAATATCGAGCGTTACGAAGTCCGGTTTGGACGATCCGTATTGTTCAACGGCTTCTTTGCCGTTGGTTGCTTCTCCGGCCACTTCGTATCCATTGTTTTCGAAGATACCCCGGAGCATCATCCTCATGAAAGCAGCGTCATCAACAATAAGTCCACGTTTTGCCATAATTTACACCTAGTGTTGCTAATCGGCAGGTTATGCCGATTGACATAGTTGCTCAACCCTTTCTCGCTGCCCTGAGTTGGGCCGGAACGGATTTGATTGGAGTATGGAGGCTGTGAAATCCCCCAAGGTCGAAATAGTCTTTACTTTTTTTAGTTTATCTCTACTTCTGGCAAATGAGTAATTTCGGAAGGAATTTTTCTTTATGTGTCAATGGATTGATGCAATTCCCAAGGCTGAGATTCATGTTCATCTGGAAGGCTCCATCTATCCGGAGATTCTTTGGCGAATTGTCCAGCGAAAGGGGCACAACACTGACATTCGAAAGCTTGATGATGCCCTGGCCCGCTATCGCTTTGATGTACCCAACGATTTCTTCCGCCGATTTTTGGAAATATCGGGATATGTCCGGGCTTTGGAAGATATTGTTGATATTGTAGCGGATGCTGGACGGCGTCTTGTTGACCAGAATTGTCTGTATGTGGAATGGACCTTCGCTCCTCAGAAATTTGTTCGTGATGGATTGCCCTATCCGGCTCTGTTAGATGCTATTCAGGCTGGATTAGGCCGCTTGAATGGTGCGTTGCAGGCCAAGATCATTATTGACCTTGTTCGTAATCTCGGACATGACGAGTCATTGAAGACAATGCAGTTGTTGCGTGCTCATCCTCATCCCTTGGTGACAGGAATCGGGCTTGGGGGCACGGAGGATTACAAACCGCATCTATTTGTTAAGGCATTTGAGCAGGCGAGGGATTTGGGACTTGGAGTGACAGCCCATGCCGGTGAATCCGGCGGCCCGGAATCGATTTGGGAGACTTTGCGAAATCTCAATGTCAATCGGATTGACCATGGCGTACGTGCGCTTGAAGATCCCAAATTAGTAAGTGCGCTTGTGGAGCGTGAGGTTGTCCTGAATATGTGTCCCAGCAGCAATTTCAGACTCGGCATCGTGCAAAAGCCTTCTGCATACCCGCTTCGGCACTTCCTGGACAAGGGATTACACGTCACCATAGGCAGCGACGACCCGCCGTTCTTTGACACAACCTTGACCAAAGAGTTAAAGCTGGCCGTCAGCCGGTTAGGTATGCGGCCAAATGAGTTGATCGCGGCCCAACGGCAGGCTATCGCTAGCGCATTCCTTACCAAACTTGAGCGGCAGAACTTGAGCGCTCGATTCGAAAGTCAACTCGGCGTAATTTACAAAGAGTCAAATCCATTTTGCTAATTGGTTGCCCTTTGGGGTAGCGCAAGCGTGTGGGTGTAGCATGAAATCACGTTTAGACCAATTGATTATGGCGGCGTTGGAAGAGGATATCGGTAATGCCGATATTACGAGCGAAGCGATTGAGCCTCTTCGCGAGATGTCCAAGGCCCGTGTCATTGCGAAAATGCCAGGTGTGGTATGTGGGCTTGATGTCGCTGCCAGGATTTTTCAGATCCGAGACGATGAAATTCAGGTCAACATTTGTTGTGAAGAAGGACAGATCGTAAAAAACGGGGATATATTGCTGGAAGTGGCCGGACCTGCCAGAAGCATCTTGGGCGCCGAACGTGTAGCCCTCAATATTTTGGGCCGCATGTGCGGAATCGCTTCAATGACACGCAAGTTTGTCGACAAGGCCGGTCCCAACGGTCCCCGTATATTGGACACGCGCAAGATTATGCCTCTTTGGCGGGATCTTGCGAAACGCGCCGTGAGAGCAGGCGGGGGATATAACCATCGCAACGGCCTTTACGATATGGTGCTCTTAAAAGAGAACCATCTGATCGCTGCCGGGGGAATCACTCGTGCCGTTCAAGAAGTGCGGTTGCGCTATGGCTCCAAATTTGTTGTTGAGGTCGAGACGACTGATTTGGATGAGGTGAAAGAAGCGCTCGAAGCCGGTGTCGACAAAATCATGTTAGATAACATGCCGCTGGAGGAAATGAGAAAGGCCGTTAAATATGTGAATAAAAGCGTGCCCCTGGAAGCCTCCGGTAACGTGACCCTGGATCGTATACCCGAATTGACCGAAATCGGCGTAGATGAAGTGTCTGTTGGCGCGTTAACCCATTCATCTCCCGACCTTGATATTTCCTTACTTTTTGTCCGTGATGAAGTTGTTATGCAACGAGCTGCGGCAGGATAATAAAAGAGGGCGAATCGTGTGACTCGCCCTCTCTCTTCGTTCAGACAAGAACCAATATGGTTTGGTGATTTGCGGATTAACCCGCGGCTTCACCTTGCGCTTTGAGCCAATCCGTACCTACTGACTTGGGACGCGTAATCGCAGTTCCCATAGCCCGGTTCATAATAAGCTGTGACAGCATGCCCATGGAGCGGCTGACGCTGAACAGCACGGTGTAGTAGGAGAACTCGCGCAGGCCGTAATGATAGAGCAGCGCTCCTGAGCCTGCGTCCACGTTGGGCCAGCAATTGGCGATCGGGTTCTTTCCTGCTTTGACACGTTCTTCGCTGTATGCCTCAAGAACCTTGGGCACTATCTTGAACACCAACGATACGGTCTGGAAGACGGGATCTTCCGCCAGGTTCTCTTCGCCGAATTCATGGAAGCCTTCGAAGCGCGGATCGGTTACGCGCAATACGGCGTGTCCATATCCCGGAACGACTTTGCCGCTACGTAGTGTTTCGAAAGCAAAATCTTTCAATTCCTCTTCGCTGGGAACACCGCCGAACTTATCCATTAGCTCCAGAACCCAGTTGAGGCATTCTTGATTGGCAAGACCATGCAGCGGACCTGCTAAGCCATTCAGACCGGCCGATACAGCGTAATAAGCGTCTGAAAGTGCCGAACCGACTGTATGGCATGTATTGGCAGATACGTTTCCACCTTCATGATCGCAATGGAAGTTGAGGTAGAGACGCATCAGCTCGGCAAATTTGCCGGTAGCATCGCTAATGCCAAGCATATTGGCGTAGTTGGCGCCCCAATCGAGTCCGGGAGTCCAGGGGATTAAGTCGCCCTTGCCGTAGCGAATGCGATAGACGCCGGCGGCAATAGACGGGAGTTTGGCGAGGATTTGAAGCGAATCCTCTAAAGTTGGGACCCAATAGTCGCTTTTGGGCATGCCCCGTTCGTACCACTCGCGGAAAACGCTTTCCTTTTCCATGACCAAAATGGCGGTATCCAGCATCGCCATGGGATGGCTGTCGGCGGGCATGGCCGTAAGAACATCCCAAACATAATCAGGTACATGGGCTCTCTTGTCAAAATCAAGTTGGAGTGCGGCTTTTGCTTCGGCGTCCGGTTCCTCCCCGGTTACCAGCAGGTAAAAGATCTCTTCAGGCCATAGATGCTTGATAGTCAACAAGGGACGGCCACGAATAATCAGACCTTTATCTTGTTCGACTAATGAGGTGTCACAGACCATCCCTTTGACGCCGCGCATCCCTCCGAATGCCTGCGCGATTGTAACGTCAGAAATCTTGACACTTCCATAGTTCTTCAAAACATCCGCCCGCTCCTCACGCCATACTGGAATTTTTTCTTTCAGGGCTTCTTGAAGTGTTGCCATGTGTTTCAGCTCCTCCTCGCAAGCGTAGCGAATGGGGCTGCGCGGACTTTCAGGATGAGAGTTCACGCTGGCCGCATTCTTTAAGATGAATTAACCGGGCAGTCTTCATAGTCAAAGTGAGTCACGAGTTGAAAATAACTCTGTGCGCACTCCTAGCACGAAGCTGCAAAATCAAATCGAACTTTGACAAGAAACACCTACCCTATACTTCCACTTTATAGGTACCCACAAGTCTGTCAAGAACGTCTTTTTAGAATGCGGCTTATGTATTTTGAGGTTTGTCCCCCTGAGTCATTCTAAATGCACATCTGCGATAGTTGCTAGGTAATTTGGCTTTCATCTCACAAATATTTGAATTGGTTAATTGTATTTCGGATAGGACTTGGCAGGTTGTCCAAACCAGAGGACTAGGCGTTGTTTTTTGAAAGGTTTTCGACTGTGGGATCCACCAGAGGCAAGTCGAATGTAAAACATGTCCCCTGCCCTTCTGTGCTTCTAACCCGAATCGAACAGTCATGCGCCTCCAGTATCTCGCGTACGATACTTAAGCCAAGTCCGGCTCCGCCATGACGTCTGCGGATAGAGCCATCGCCTTGCACGAACCGTTCGAAAATATACGGCAGGTTCTGTTCAGGGATGCCGCATCCCGTGTCCTCGACCTCAATTTGAATTCGCTCCGAAGAGAGCGGGCCGGTAATAATTTTGATGGCTCCGCCGCTTCCGGTGAATTTGATGGCATTGGATATCAAATTCAAAAAGACCTGTTCGATTCGATCCCGCAATCCAACAACCGAGCATTCGGGATCATGCATATCGACTTCCAAATTTAAATTATGTTGTTCCACACTTGGGCCGATGTTTGCTGCAACGTGATTGATCAGCTCGGCCAGAGAAAATGTCTGTTGATTATCGAGAACCTGCCGCCGCTCCAGGCGCGATAGCGTGAGGATGTCCCCGATCAACTTTAGCAGACGGTGGACGTTTCTTTCGACAATACGCAAACTGCGTTCTTGTTTAGATGTAATCTCGCCCATGCGCCCATTTAGAAACATCTCCGTATAACCCCGGATTGTAACCAAGGGGGTTCTCAATTCGTGCGTCACATTGGCTAAAAACTCATCCTTTAGCTTATCTAAGGCCCGGAGTTGCTTATTGGCATCATTAAGTTCATTTACTTTTTGATGCAATCGGGTATCCCGTTCGGCAAGTTCAGCTTCTTTGCGCCGGCGATAGGTTCCCAAGGCCCCGAAGACGACCATGAACAGAACAGGGTGTGCAATAAAGAATATGTGAATTGGATTTTTGACCAGAAGTGAATAGACATTGCTTAGGGTTGGTGGCAGTTGGAGCAAGTAGAGGCTCAATCCCAGCGCCATTACGGGTATGGGTAATCCCCACAAAAAGCCGAACAAAGCGTACATATTCAGCCGCAAATCATATGTTTCGCGGCTGGTGAGCACCGAAAATAAATTTTTAAAAGATGCCTGCATTACACTTTGTACCGCCCTATAAAAGTCTCAACGGCTTTGCCGGGTGCACCATCATACTCGGCAAGCCGGGCGGCGTCTTGCGCACTCCCGGATTTGTGCCGGATAAAGAGTGGAATTGAGCGGCCTAATGGATCAATAGAAGCGGTCGGTCGATTTTTCTCAGAACCTGTTCGGTTGTGCTTCCGAGAATCATTTCATATACCCGCGTTCGTCCATAGGCACCCATGGCCAGCAGATCTGCATCGGTTTCTTCCGCATGGCAAAGGATTTGCGCGGCCGGATCCCCTTCGGCGTGGCGGATATCCGGCTCCAGTTCATAGGCTGAAACATAACCGAGTACCCGCTCTTCGATCTTTTTTGCGCTTTCCGGATCGTTATCGACAATGAGTACTGTGAATCGTTTTTCTTTGCTGGGAACCGCCCATGCGCTGTAAATAGCCACCGCGCAATGCAGAGCTTCACTTGCGCTTGTGCCACCGTCATAAGCGACTAGAACACTGTCTACGGGCCGGTATGTATTTGGAGTGATTAACACCGGGCGGTGTGCCTGGCGAACGACGCTTTCCAGATTCGATCCAAGCAGCCCTGTGCTGTGTTCGGCGCCGTGGCCGCGCTGGCCGATAAAAAGCATGTCCGTATCCCGCGCAGAAGCCAAAATCTCTTTGGCGACAATGCCCTCTGCTGTCTGAATGGTATATTGAACATTTGCATCCTGACACGCCTGTACAGCCTTTGAAATAGCCTCCTGGGCTTGTTTCGCTTGTCTTTCGAGTAATTCGTTTCCAAGTCTTTGCGGATCGTAATCGAGGGCTATTTCATCCTGAGGGAAAATAAAGGGATAAACAATCGCTAGTTCTTTTTTATCCAATACCGAAAGAATGGTCACATGCGCATCCAGAATACGCGCCCACTCAATGGCATAACGCGTTGTGACATAGCTATATTCGGAATGGTCGATTGCAAGCAAGAGTGATTTGAACATGGCCTCTCCTCCTTGCTGGAGCGGTGGCATTCAAACTCTTCGGTTCTCCGTCATTCACATACGGCTGATACTGCTTTAGCGTAACCCGGCTGAGTTCTATTGACAATCGGCCCCCCGCTAATTCTCGGGAGTCTGCGGAGCCTGTACCATGGCTGCTTCGCATGGTTTGCGAATACGGCTACGGACGTAGCCAGCATATAGCAGGATTGCAAAGGGGATATATTCGGCGGGACGTGTCCAAAATGGGAATTCAAGGCTGTAATAAAATGCATAGGACCATTGCACGGCTCCTATGAGAAAGAGCCATGCTCCATTGGGCCGGTACACCAAAAGAGGCACGAGCCATAAAAGATACCAAGGATCAATCACAGGTGAGAAGAAAAGCAATGAGCCAGTAATGGTCAAGAGTTGCGACGCGATGATCGTTAAGGAATCGTCTGAGCGGGAACGTAACCATATGATCCCGCAAATTATAAATACGATGGCCGCGCTGGAGTACCGCGCCGCTTGTCCGGGATCGATCCAAGCCGGTTCTAGAATTCCCCAAATCAGCCGTACAAGCTCGTAGGCGCCGGCGTTGTAGCGCCATTCTGTGCTGTAGGCATAGAGACCTGAAAACAGATGTTTTCCGGCGCCCATAAAGGGTGTATACCCCAGCAGGATCCAAGCCGGTACGGCAAGAGTTTGACGCCATCCAATCCGCCGCATTAAAAGCGGGATAAATAGAACAGCATATAGTTTGGTCATAATTAAAAGCGCCAATACAAATCCCGATGCAATTCGCCGCTTCTCAACGAGAGTCAACAAGAACAGAACTACAAAAAATGCTGTTATGGCGTCGGCATGCCCGGCGTTGGCAACTTCACGAATTACCAATGGGCACCAAGCGTAAACCAGCACCAATTGCATGGATTTGCCTGTATTTTGAAGAAGGCGGACAAGAAGCAGGACCGTTCCGGCATCGAATCCGGTTAGAATTAACTTCATACCGATAACGCTGTCCGGGTAGACCAAATAGGATAGAAAGAAAACCGCCTGCAACACCGGAGGGTAAATCGTGCGGATATACGGAAAGTTAATGGCCTCCCATGTTCCCCCTCGAAGGTGAGCCAATTCGCCGCTTAATGGTGGATACAGGTAAGGATTAATTCCATGGGCAATGACTTTGCCATCCCAAATGTAGCGGTAAATATCATTCTCCAGAATCAAATCCGTGGGGAGCAGCATAGCCCGCGCAACAAAGGCAAAGATCAACGCACTCCAAAATGTCCCTTTTGAGAGTCTTTTTCCGCGAACAAGCGGAAGCACTACTGAAAGATAGAGCAACCATAATGCCGTTATAACCACTAGAAATGCAGTAATTGAGTTGTGCTGAGCGCCACGCGGCGGGAGTCCTTCGGCCATTAGCGCCAACAACAAATAGCCAACCAAACCGGCCCCCATGGCTGTCCATACCCATGCCTCGAACCAAGAAGAAAAATTGTTTTTTGAATTTTCTTGGCTGGCTGGAATGGGCATGATAGACACGTTGAATGCCTTCAGGTTTCTTTTATCGATTTGCGCTTAAATTTTAGGGCAGACCATGTTTTATCGTATTGAAAACTCGAGGCATTTCCTCGTTTCCTGCATCCTGAAGGGCTTGAATCAAATCCGGCAGATTTGCGGGAATCCCGGGAATTGCCAGTTGAGGTTCTAATGCCAGCAGGGGCAGCAATACGAATAGGCGTTTGTGCATTCTCGGATGTGGGATTTCAAGATGCTGTGTCTGTATAGTTGCATCGCCGTACAGCAATAAATCCAGATCGATGGTCCGGGATTCTTTTTTATTTGCGTCTGTCCGGATACGTCCGAGTTGGTTTTCAATATCCAGAAGAACCCGCAAAAGATCATCGGCTTCTAAAACCGTATTGATCTTTGCCGCGCCATTTAAAAAATAATCCGTATTCGCGGCCATGCCAACCGGTTCCGTCTCATAGAGGGGGGAGACACAGATGATTTCAATCCCATCCTGGGTACCGAGTAAATCCAATGCACGGTTAATGGTTTCCGCGCGGCGGCCTATATTGGAACCCAGTGCGATGAAGGCCGTCACCGGTTCAAGCCGATTCATGATCCGCCGGTTCTTTAGGCTGGTTTGTTCTGCATTCCAATCCCACTGCCAACACGCCCAGAATAAGGGTAATCAGTGCTTCCAGCGACGAAATGCCGTGCCACATGCCGAATCGTTTTCGCAACGGATTGTCCTTAGGCGTTAGATCGAAGTCTCCGATTTGTGCAATCAAATCGTTGAGAATCGGACGTACGATAGAATAGGAAAATAACTCAATAACGATCATCGTGCCGAGCAGCGCGATAAGCAATCCTCGGGAATGTGGAACGGAGTTTTTTCCTTGCGGAAACAGTGAAATCAACGCGATTGCCGTAAGGATCAAGGCCAGGAGCGAATGGCGGTTGATTATGGCTCCGGCAATCTGTCCCGCCGCTGTACGGCTAGGGGCCAGTTCAAAAATTAGGGGGGCGGCAATGAAAACAAGAAGGATTCCCCCCCCAACAATATAGGCGAGAGAGAGACGTCGTATGGCTGTCCAAATCATGAGCGGAGGATACGTGTTCGAGGGGAATCTTCGAGTGTCCCCTGCTCTTTTTGATTCGAGGAGACTTGGCTCAATCCGTTTCACCGCCGTTTGAGGGGAATAGACGATCCCGCCATTCCCGGTGTTTTTTAAAATAATTGAGCAACGCTTCCTCATCGCCCTGTCGAATCATGTCGGCAAGCTCTCCCAAGTGAGAGCGCATATTGTCCAACATCGCGGCCAGAGCCTCGCTGTTGTGCAAGGAAATGTCCCGCCACATCTCAGGGCTCCCCGATGCAATCCGTGTGGCATCCCTGAAACCTGTGCCCAGAATATCCTCAACATCGTTGCCGAATTTCTGGACCATGGCGCATAACGCCGCTGCTGTTACATGTGGCAAATGGCTACTGGCGGCCAGTAATGCATCATGCCGCTCGGGGCTCATGATTATGATCCGGCTGCCGACGGATTCCCATAGCTCTTGAATTCTAGTAATCGCTGTCTTGCTGGTTTTAGGTCCCGGAGTGAGAACGGTTATGCGGTCTTTATACAGTTCGGCGTCTGCATAGTCCGCACCGGATTTTTCGGAGCCGGCAATTGGATGAGCGCCGACAAAAGAGGGGCCCAGTCCGCCCATCATGTGAATGCAATCGTGCTGCAAGACGGCTTTTGTGCTTCCCACATCAGTTACAGCGGTTTGAGCGCCAATTAAACCGTTAACGATATGACGTTTTAGGCAAGGTGCGATCAGCCGAACCGGAGCGGCTAAAACCAGAATGTCCCACGGCGGACCTGCCACATTCGAAAGCTCATCATGCGTCCGGATTTCGTCAATCAGGCCCTTTTTCAGCGCACGCTCCAATCGGCTTCGATTGCGGCCGACACCAACTACCGTTTCCGCCAATTCTCTTTGCTTGAGAGCCAGCCCCAATGAGCCTCCCAGCAGTCCTACGCCATCGATACCGATCCGTCCAAATTTCGTTTTCCGGGTCACGAGCACCTCATGAAACGATGTTTCCACGGGGGAACGAGCCTAGAAATTGAACATGCAGGGAGCGGGACGAAAGAATATCGACAGCGGTTTGCACCTTTTCATCCTCCAGATGTCCGTCGAGTTCGATGAAAAACATATATTGCCAGGCCTGCCTTTTTGTGGGACGCGATACGAGATTGGAGAGATTAACTTTATGTTCCATCAGCGGAGCCAGCATCTTATAGAGTGCGCCGACTTCGTCTCGTACAAAGACGATCATGGCTGATTTGTCTTGACCGGTCGGATGAGTCGCCTCGCGTCCGATGACAAAGAATCGTGTGGCATTACCGCTCATATCTTCGATCCCGTGAACAACGATAGGGATTTTAACCAATTCGGCTGCAAGATCGCCGGCGATGGCAGCGGCTCCATCCTCTTGGAGAGCGAGCTTTGCTCCTTGAGTCGTGCTGCTTGATTCCACCAATTCGGCCTGGGGCAGGTTTTGTTCAAGCCACTTTCGGCATTGAGCCAGAGCCTGTGGATGAGAATAAACTCTCTTAATGTGCGAGAGTTCTTCCCTGCTGACCAAGTGGTGAGAAATTGGCAGATAAATCTCGCTGATGATTTTCAAATTGCTTTCGGCAAAGCGGTCCATCGAAGCCGTAACTCCGCCTTCAGTGGAGTTTTCTATAGCCACAACGCCGAAATCCGCCTTGCGCCGTTCCACAACATCGAAAACTTCGCCGATGGTGGTCAACGGCAAGTAAATTGAACTCTGACCGAATTGCTGTAATCCGGCTGCATGGTGATACGATCCTTCCGGCCCCATATAGGCTACCGTGGGGACTTTTTGGAGCGATCTGCAAGCGGAGATGATTTCACGAAATACGATGCCAACCGCCTCTTTAGGAAAAGGGCCTTCGCTTGTCTCTGTCAGGCGGTGAACCAGTTCTTTTTCACGGCTAGGCACATACGGTGGCACATTATTGCCTTTCGCCTTACCCACTTCTTGATTGAGTTTGGCACGCTTGTTTAGGAGTTCCAGAATCCCCCGATCAACTTCATCAATTCGTGCACGGAGTTCCTCAAGATTTGCGTTCATGAAACCCTTTCCGGATCAATATGAGCTGTTTTTTGTGTAAAGCGGGGATGCAATCAAATGCCGCACAGAGATTGTAACTGGATCGCAATCTCTGAACGATGGCAAAGAAGTGACAGTTTTGGATTCGTGGTGGAGCGACGAGCGGCTCCCAAAACCGGATGGATAGAGACGATTAGTGAACGGTTCGTGTCAGGTAAAAACCGAGTTCATCCTCATCGCCGGAGATGACCCAATTGGTTAAATTGTGAATTAGTTCTTCGCCAATTGGCTCATTTGAATCGATCGAAAGACAACGCTCCACAATGGTCTCACGCTGTTGAGGTGTGATTCGCCCTTTGGTCACAAGACCTAAGAGATAACCTCGAGCTTCTGGGGTTAACTTCCATTCTTCTAGGAACTTATAGACTCGGTTGCTTTTGAGCATTTCTTCCGGAAGGGGATCGAATTCAAGACTTTCCCGGATTCGCCCAGCGACATCCAAGGCTATTTCGATCTCTTCGGGCTCAAAGCCCCGGGCCTCTAACTCGTCGGCGATATCTTGGCGTGTATCCAGCCAATCGGCTTCAATCGCATCAAAAGCCTGCGATAGAGCGAAACTCACCAATTCGAGCAATCTTGAAATCATTGTTACCTCATCCGGCGGAAACGTGCTCCGGCCAATCTTTCGACGAGTCCGCGCAGTTCCATCAACCCAAGGAGCGAAGAAATTCGCCCAATTTCCATAGAAGTTATACGCGCTAAGTCATCAATATGTATAGCTTCATCACTAAGTGTATCGTAAAGAACCGCCTCGTCATCGTCCAGTTGGGGTGAAATTCCGGCTGTGGACTCATTTTTCGGCATTTTTGCCGCATTTGACTCGGATTTGATTCGTTTTGATGCATTCCCGGCACCGCCTGGTTGCTCCTTTATCTTTTCGTATAAATCGAAGCGTTCCTTGAGTGCTGCCAAAATATCGTCCGCGCAGGTTGCCAATTGTGCGCCATTCTCTTGAATCAGCTTATTGGTACCCCTGCTGGTTTCATCGGAGGCCCGGCCTGGAATAGCAAAAACTTCGCGGTTTTCCTCTTGTGCGAAATGAGCGGTAGAAAGTGCGCCGCTCTTTTCGGCCGCTTCCACGACGACCGTACCCCACGACAATCCGGCGATAATGCGATTTCGAGGCACAAAATTTTTACGCTGCGGGCTGACGCTGTACGTGAGTTCTGTGATCACGGCCCCGGAACGTACAATCTGCTCGGCTAGATCCTTATGGTGCCGCGGGTAGATGGTTTTTAGTCCACAACCCATAACCGCGATTGTGCGTCCATGTGCCCGCAGGGCTCCTTTATGAGCTGCGCCATCAATGCCATGCGCCAAGCCGCTGATGATTGTCATACCACGTTCGGCCAATTCTTCGGCAATTTTTCCGGCCAGCCTTCGTCCATATTCTGAAGCGCTACGTGAACCGACAATTGCAATCGCAGGTTCAACCGGTTGAAGTGAACCACGCACATAAAGCAATACAGGAGGGGAATGGATTTCGGAAAGAGGGGCGGGATACTCCGCATCTTTATATGAAATTACTGAAGCCCCGTGTTTTTTAAGCCAGGTTAACTCTTTCTGAACGCTTTCGTTGAATTTTCCGCTCGCGGCTTCCCGGATGCCTTGGGCAATCTGCTCACCGATTCCTTGTACACGGCATAAGGTGGAATACTGTGCGGATAGGATCGCCTCTGGGCTGCCCAATTCAGAAACCAGACGGCGCAAACGTTGCCCCGCCAGGTTTTTGACGTGCAGAAGAGTCAACCAGGGTGCGTAGGCGTCCAGCCTACCAGTCATTGTCACAGCCTATGCAGCGGCTTCCTCGGCTCCGCCCATTCCCATCATTCCGAGTAGCTTATCTACCCAGGGCTTGATCGTATCGACGTAGAAGGGGCTTGTAGAGATTGCTTCCCAGTTTAAATACAAACCGAGCACTAAAACCAACAATACGATGAATGTGACCAAATTTTTGAAAGTCGGGCTTTTTAAGAACCGCTTGATTTTGGTGCCCGAGGTTTCTTCGGGTATTAAGGAACGCTTGCGAAGAATCCGGTCTTTTTCGCAATCCAGTGAGCCGATGGTTTCATTCAAGAGGATATTGGCTGCATGCCAGTCGATGAGAGTCTTATTCTGCTCAACATCCGAAAGGTGGTTGAAACCATCCAGATTGATTGTACGTTTCACTGTTGTCAAAACGGATTGCCCGATGTGGAAGTCCTTTTTGATAACCTTCATAAAGTGATCGTGATGCTCAGCGACCACGGTTTTAATCTGCTGAAACTCGGGATCGGCCTTACGGACCTGTTCCTCGTCGGCTTCGAAAGCGAGGGTTAAGATGCGGTAGAAGTTATTCCATAACTTCATCAGCATCTTGATTTCTTCCATCTCTTCCTCGATTTCCTGAAGCGTCATTGTGGCCATGGTTTACTCCGTGTATAAAACTTCCTTGAGACCAGGTAATCTACGCCCTGTGAGAGCGATAAACAAGCCAGCAGATTTGTATCTTTCGCTTTTGGCGGCAGCGGTCCTACGTTATGTCCCCAAAATGCGGCATTGGGGTTAAAGGGTTTCGTGTCGTTTTTGTAGGTGGCACGTCTATCACCACTTACAATGTATCGATCTCATGGTATGTTGTCAGCTTCAAAGGAGCCGAATCCATGGATGATCTACAACAAGCCCGGCGTTTTCTGCGAGACCATATGGGCGATGTTTTAACTGAAGAGATTGAAGCATTGCTGGATATGATCTTAGCCCTCGAGACGAAAGTTGATTTCACCGTCGGTTATATTCATCGGAATACGCAAGAGCGGCTTGAACGCTCCCGCGAAGCGTTGAATCGGATAGAAAGCGCTATCGATAATCTGCGTTCGGATGCTCCTAAAATCCAGGATTCGATCATGTTATTGATTGCGGCTGCCGGCGATCTTCAATCCGAACAACGGGAGATTCGAGACAGTCTCACTCATCTACTTAAAACATTGAATCACCATATTAGTGATTAGTGTTTTGGCCTGCTTCCCATTGCCCTACCGTCTTTCTTATAAGATTTTGCGGTTTTCGGATTGTTTGACAAATTTCAGAAATCAGCGGTTCTGTTGACCGTCTGCCTGCAAGTTCTAAGCTTTTCAAACAGGAATTATTCCTCTTTATACTCGTGCAATGAGGTGTTTCAACAGGAACCATGAAAACGGAGTTTTTGCGCCGTCTTCTCAGCCGTACCGAAAAACTGAATAAAGAGCACGTTGTCGATGTGTTGCTTGAGGTTGTTGAAGAACGCGACTTGATGCAATTACTTTTCGACACAATGCTCGAAGGCATGGTTGTAATTTCCTCAGACCGCTCAATTGCCTATGTCAATGAGACCGCCTCACGTGTTCTGAAAATTACCAACGAAGGCAGGAGACTCCCTCTTGGGAAGGTCTTTGCTTCCTCTGAACTTCTTGAACTCTGCCGGGCCGGAATTGACCGTGAGGATACGATCCGTGATCGTGAGGTTGCTATTGAAACCGATAATGGAAAGCGAATTTTGATGGTGAATGTCTTGCCCCTGCGTAATCCGCAAGGAAGGTCGCAAGGGATCATGATGCTATTTATGGATATCACCGAACAACGCCTGCAGGAGGCCCGTTTACGACGAGCTGAAAAGTTGGCTGCGTTGACGACTCTTTCGGCCGGTGTGACTCATGAGATACGCAATCCTCTTAACGCCATGGGAATCCATCTTCAACTTCTAAAGAGGCAGCTGGCCAAGGCGCTTCCCGAAGGGGATGACAGCGTAAACAACACCGTCGAAGTTTTGGGGCGGGAAGTTAAACGGCTTAATGAAGTCATGGAGATGTTTCTGCAGGCGACACGTCCCGCGCAACCCGAGTTCCGTCGGGTGTTTCTTTATGACCTAATCACGCAGACATTGCAGCTTCTGCGTCCGGAATTGGAAGACCGGAAAATCGATGTACAAATCATTGAAGGCGCCGACCGTCCGATGATTTTGGCGGATGACAGGTTGTTAAGCCAAGTCTTTATCAATCTTATTAAGAACGCGGCGGAAGCGATTGAAGAGGTTGTGGCGGAACTTGGAGATCAGGCTGTCCGCCGAATTGTAATTCAAGTAGAAGCGGACGAAGAGGCAACCATCATCCATATCCGCGATAGTGGCGCAGGAATGCTTCAAGAAGATATCGACCGCGTGTTTGAGCCCTATTTCACAACCAAAGAGACGGGTACCGGTCTCGGGCTTATGATGTGTGAGCGGATTATCCGTCAACACGGCGGGCAGCTCTATGTCCGTAGTGAGGTCGGTGTGGGTACGGAATTCACCATAACACTATCGCCTCCTCTGGAACCGACACGGCTTTTGGAAACAGAGTCGGCTGAGACGGCCGGGAGTGCCGGATCATGAGTGGTTTCGCCCAACATCTGTCCGACGCCAAGGACCGCCCCCCGGTCGTGAGCCTTTTAACCGATTTTGGCCTGGTTGATGGATTTGTGGGGGTGATGAAAGGCGTGATCCTTTCGCTGGCTCCCAGGACAACCATTATCGACATCACCCATGACCTTCCCCCCCAAGGGATTCGCGCCGGCGCGTTTCTTTTACGTTGGGCCTATGGCTATTTTCCGGCAGGCACAATTCATGTTGCCGTTGTAGATCCCGGCGTAGGCACAAGGAGACCGATTCTCGCCCTGGAGGCATCCGGTCATCGCTTTATCGCTCCCGATAACGGGCTTCTGTACCCCCTGTGGGAGGAGTTTGTAAAACTTCAGGAACCTTGCCGGATTGTTGAAGTTACGAATGATTCCCTATGGATGGATCGAGTCTCGGCAACCTTTCATGGGCGGGATATCTTTTCTCCGGTAGCCGCTCATTTGGCTTTAGGAACAACATTGGATGACCTGGGGCCGGAGATTGCCAAGCCGGGAATTGAGTTTTCCCTGCCCCGGATTGCTGAATCTGAGAACTCCTTACAAGGTGAAATACTTTACATTGACCGGTTTGGAAATCTGATTACGAATCTGAACCGGATTTGTGTGCACACCTGGCTTGAAAAACTTCGGGCCGAAATCTCGTCTCTGTCTCTGATGTATAAAGGCAAACGCATCCTCCCCGTAGGCGGTTCTTATGGGAATGTCGAACCGGGAGGCCTGTTGGCTCCATTTGATGGCTTTGACATGATCGAAATCGCGGTCAATCAAGGTTCTGCACAAAAGACATTCGATGCACAGATTGGCGACCCCGTCTGTTTGGAGCTACAGTAGACGCCGATGCGCGTCCTGATGCTTCATCCTCACGATTTACGGTACGATCCGTGGACCATTCGCATAATTGCCTTGGCTCAGGGTATCATTGCGCGTGGGCATCAGGCCGTCGTCGCCTATCTCCCTAAAAAAAAGATTCACCAACACGACCGGCTGTTACGCGATGAACTGCCTCAATCGCCGCCGGTTGTTGCTTTGCACCCCCGTCATAGCGACCTCAATAAGAACTACCAGATGCTTCTCCGATTGTCATCGGAATGCGATATCGTGCACATCCAAAAATGTTTCGCGAGTGTGGCCTGTCCGGGGCTGTGGGCGGCCTATCGGCGTGGGAAACCGGTGCATCTGGATTGGGATGACAATGAGAGCATTCTGGCCGACTTAACGGCGCCGGACCGATTATGGGCCCATCTCATCAAGACCTGGGAGAATAAAATCCCCAGTCTGGTTGATTCTCTTTCGGTGGCCAGCGACGGTATCCGGGAATTGGCTGTGGGGCTTGGCGTTCCGGAGAGCCATATCTGTAAAATCCCGGTTGGAGCGGATTTGCAGCAGTTTCACCCGGATCGTGCAGAGCCGGGATTGAGGGCCGCGCTGGGGTTGGGACCGGAAAGTGTGCTCACGGTCTATTGCGGTCAACTGGAAGGGGCGGCTTATGCCGAGCTGGCAGTCGATGCGATGGAGATTGTACATGCGCGAAATCCCAATGTTCACCTTGTTGTGGTAGGCGGCGGTAAGGGATTGCCGGGATTGCGTAAAAGAATCGATGAAGAAGGAATTCGCACAATTACGTTAACCGGATATATCCCCGCTCACGAAGTGCCCCGTTACCTGGCCTCTGCGGATATAACCCTTGCTTGTTTTGAAGATAACGCCGCAACCCGCTGCAAAAGCCCTCTGAAAATAGCCGAGTACCTGGCTTCCGGGTGCCCGATTGTGGGCAGCGCTGTGGGCGAAGTCCCGGAGATGATCGGAGATGCGGGCATTCTGGCCCCTCCCGGTAATGCCGAAGCCTTGGCTGAAGGGATTCTGCGCTATGCCGGCGATCCCGAGTTACGTAAGCAGCATCGAGCGCGCGCACGGCATCGGGCCGAAAGCATCTATCACTGGCAGCGCTCTGCCGATGTCTTGTTAGGAGCTTACGCTAAAGTACTGCAATGACTTGGCTCCGGACTCCCAAAATCCTGTTTATCGATCTGACTTTTAACTGGCCGCCGGTGGGTGGTTGCTGGGTGGATGCGTACCATGTGATTGCCGGGCTTAAAGACCGGGGCGCGGATGTGGCTCTGCTCTGCCCCGATTTTCAGGATTATTACCCGCGCGGCGATGTCCGGGAGCCGTTGCCTTTTGACCTTATCAAAGTTCCTTTTAACCGGTTCACCTTCAATGGTCCGGTGGTATTGCGCAGGTTTCGGCAGATTGTCGAAGCCGAACGGCCGGATATTGTCTTCTTAATGGATGGTTCTTTTATGAAAGGGCCACTGCTGCGCGTTCATGATCCGGCCAAGACGATTCTTCGTTTATATGCCTTTGAACTCAACTGCCCCAACCTGCATTACTACCGCTACCACGAAGATCGAATCTGCACGCATGGCTATCTCAACGATCCCGATGAGTGCCGCCGCTGCTGGTTTCGGCGTGTTCCTTGGTGGATTCGTGCCGCGCAGGTTGCAGTTTATTGGCCGGAGAGCCATCCCCGGCTGCATTTTTCACAGGAATATGTCGCTTCAGGAGCGCTCACGCATGGCGGCTGGTCACGATTAAGGGAGGATTTGGGACGGCTGGGATCGGTTGTTACCTATAATCCCACCATTGCCGATATGTTCCGCCCTCATGCGCCGCGCGTGGATATCATTCCCTCAGGTGTCGATACAAAACGTTTTTGCCCTATTGAGTCCACAGAGCCTGCAACTGCGGAAGATAAGGCCAAGCCGCTGAAAGTCTTTATGCCCGGACGCGGAAACGATCCACTGAAGGGCCTGGATGTTTTGGTCGATGCTGTCCGCCGGTTGCGTGAACGCGGGGCGGATATTGAAGTGCATTACACGGCTGCCATGGATCATCCCAGCTCGGATTCTTGGATGGTCAACCGCGGTTGGGTGGATCAGAACCAACTGCCCACGCTTTACCGGGAGATGGATATCGTGGCTGTGCCTTCAACTTGGATCGAACCATTCGGGATTACTGCTCTGGAGGGGATGGCCTCGGGATTGCCGGTGTTGGCTTCACGTATCGGCGGCCTGGCAACCAGTGTGGTTGATGGTGAAACGGGTTACCTATTTGAGCCGGGTAGTGCTGAAGAGTTGGCGCAGAAGTTGGCTCTAGTGATCCAGTCGCCCGAACTCCGCCAACGTATGGGTGAAGCGGGCCGCAAACGGACCGAAAACCGGTTTGCGTGGCCGCATATCGTAGACACCTATTACGTCCCCCTCATCGCTAAATTGATGGGGTGAGCGATTTTCCTTCATCCTGTTCATTTGATTAGGTTTAGCGCTTGTTGCGTTTTCACAATTTAATGGATTTTCTTCATCTTTTGGCAATATATGTTATTTTTTGTTATACATTCCTGTGTTATTTAAGGAGCTTGTTGCGATGCCGACATTGAACATTTCCCTGCCCGACTCTCTAAAGGGCTATATCGAGAAGCGTGTCCTGGATGGAGGATTCAGCACGGCGAGCGAGTTCATTCGTTCTCTCGTGCGGGATGATCAGCAACGCAATGCCCAAAAGGATTTGGAGGCGGCGCTAGTGGAGGGAATGCGCGGCGAGTTTGGGGATTGGTCACAAGAAGATGTGGAAGCCATGAAGCATGAAGTTCGCAAACAGATGAAAAGCCGAAAATCAAAATGAAACCGGCTATTAAAATAAGCGAAGCCGCGCGGCGGGATTTGCTTGGGTGTTCCGTGTTTTACACGGTGCTCGTGATATCCGGAGTCTGTTTGGAGAGGATTGAGGATAGCCTTCGAGCGTTTTGAAATCTGACAAACCTTCCCAATGCGCCGATTGCCATCATAAAAATGCCCAGAAAGCCCAGGATGGAAGTGAAGTAGATCAGCGGATAGAGCCGGTGCATGGCCAGGCATGCGCAAAGTGGGAACAGGAGCGAAATGTAGAAAATTCGAGTCTGACGGATGAATAGAAAAATCGCTGCCAGAGAGAAGAACGCTCCGGTATAAACACCGCAACCATGGATACAGATCGATAACCGCGATAGTTCTTACTTTAAATTTTTGAATTATCGAATCATCCAATCTTTAACATCGACTTCTTCAAACGTTGTGAAGCGCCAAAGCGGTCCGGTTGTTTGTGCACTGCGATTCCATCCAATAACCTGCCACATATATGTGACTCCCGGCTCAAGTTCTATTCCCAAAATGGTCTGGCTCTCAGAAAGCCCTTGATAATCGAGTAAATCCGGAACTTCTGAAGCGATCTTGCCCATTTGCTCGCTTGGTATCATTGGTCTTATGAGAGTAACATTATACAGTTCCGCTCTTTCGCAATCTGCCCAGTCCAGCAGGGGGGTAAGTGAAACATCTGTTGCACCGTCAGCCGGTATGGGATTACTTGGCGTTTGCGGCGCTTCCATGGCACGCCAACCCGTATCGCTCAAACTAAAATCGCTTGGGCCCAAGCCAGTACTATCCAATGAAGCCTGTACCCAATAATACGCCGTTTCGCCGGGAACCGCATCAGAATAATTGTATGAGATACTCGCACCCCAATCTCCAATGGGATTTTTGAGTCCTTCAAGGCTTTCGGAGTGATAAAGGCGATAGAATGCGCCGGGCGTTACCGCATCCCAAGTCACAGTAACTCGGTCGAGAAACTGACCATCCGACGCACTTACGTTTTTCGGTGTGGCTGGTTTTAGCCACCCGGTGGCAGGTTCACTATCGTTTGTTGCTCCATACCCGGTCCTGCCCCTGGCCGCCTGTACCCAATAATAATAGAAGGTATTTGGCATAACATCTGTATCGTCCAGGTGTGTTTGCCGTTGCCAGCCGCCCAGTGGCACTCGCTCACCTTCAAGATTAACCGAACGATAAAGTCGATAATACACTGCATTGTCGACCTGCCGCCACGTGACGTGAATACTGGTTGTGGAATTTCCCGGTGCCGCATATAAATTTTCAGGCGGCGGCATGTTGCGAGCACCCCCATATCCCGGCCCAAAGTCACTGGCTCCATTCCCCTGTGCGTCATTGCCGGCACGCAAGTAGTAGTAATATGTTAGCCCCTGTTCCACATCAAAATCTTCAAACAAAGTCGACTTGTTCCACTGTGTTACGGGAGTTTTCTCGGCATCGCCTCCGGCTTCTGCGGCGCGGTAAACACGGTAGTAAATCCCTTCATGTTCTGCGTTCCAAGTTACGACAATTTTGTCATCGTATTCATAATTAGAAACCGTGGGACGGCCTGGTGTTGGAGGCGACAGCCACCCCACATCCGAGTCGCTTAGATCTGTGAGTCCGTATCCCGTTGATCCCCGTGAGGCTTCAACCCAATAGTAGTAGAACTTGCCTGCTTCGGCTGTCGTATCGTCGAATCGTGAAATACGTTGAAGATCGTTTAAGACTATCTTCTCTCCCTCAATAGACTCGGAGCGATATACACGAAAATAGAATGCTTCAGCTACGCTTTGCCATATCACACGCACGGAACCGGAAACAGCACCATTTGATGCCGAAACATTTGATGGCGGTGGCATTTTGCTAAAACCGCCGTTTGCCGAGCTATAGCTGCTCAATCCTGCTCCCGAATCACTTCCTCCCGCCTTAATTTGATAATAATAAGTATGACCAGGCTCGACATCAGTATCTTCGAATATCCTCTCCGTTTGCCATGTGCCAACAATTGCCAAGGAGCCCTCCGGACTTGCTTTTCGAGAGATACTGTAATGTGTGGCGCCGACTACTTCGTCCCACACAACCACAATTTTCCCTGTATATTCATTGTCTGAGGCCTCCACGCCGGTTGGCGGCGGCAGATACCTGTAACCCAGATCAGGATCACTAAATGAGCTGGCGTTATTCCCGGACTGGCTTGTCGCCACTCTAACCCAATAATAATGGATGTCTCCCGCGCGGACGTTGAGATCTTCGTAGCGTAGTGCCTGAGATACCCAATCAGTAATCGCTGTCTTTTCGCCTTGGAGTGAATCTGAGCGATATACTTGGTAATAATATGTTCCACTTAGTCTTGTCCACGTAATTATGACTTTCGAAGTATCACCATCCGTTGCCTTAACATTTTGAGGTGGAGTCAGACCAATTGATCCACCGTTGCCACGGCTTGTATCGCTGGCATGAGCGCCTACGGAATTGATGGCCGCGCTGACATAGTAATAATACGTTTCACCCTGTTGGACATTTCGGTCATCAATAAATCGGTTTGTCTGATATCCCGTCTGTGCATATTTCTCCCCCCCTGCCGAATCGGCCCGGAAAACGCGGTAATGTGTAGCGCCCCACACGGGATCCCAGCTAACGTGGATTTTGTCTGTGTACGCTCCATCCGACGCTTGCACATTGCTCGGTGTTTCCAGTTTACGCCAGCCCTCGTTATATGAGCTCAAAGGGCTTTCGCGGGTACCTTGTGCATCGACTGCAGCCTTTACAAGATAGTAATACGATGTTCCTGGCGTGGCTGAAACGTCATGAAACTGGGTATCTTGTGTCCAGGGTGTAATGTACGAGCCCGTCGATTGGCTGGTACTGTCTTTCCGCATCACACGGTAATACAAATGACTTTCGAGATTTTCCCAAGCCAGCGGTACACCACCGGTATCTGTTCCATCGCCTGCTAATATCCAAGGCGTTTTAACCGCTCGATATCCTGAGTCTTCCCGACCGTAGCCAGTTCCGTCAAAGCCATAGCTATTTTGAGCGGCGCGAACCCAGTAATAATATATTTTGCCCGACAAACCACTTCTGTCGCTGTATGATGTCGTGGTGATCCAATCTGTAATGGGCTCTCTTTCTCCATCGATGGTTTCCGAGCGAAAGACCCGGTAATGGGAGGCGCCGTTCGGCAAATCCCACGTCACCAAAACGCGGTCGTCATGAAGTCCATCAGTCGCGTGGGCGTTTGGGGTTGTCATCCGCATCCAGCCTGAATCCGATTCGCTGTACGGTGTTGCATGGGTTCCGTTTGCATCGACTGCGGCTGAAATCCAATAGTAATAGGTTTTATGCGGCTCTACGTTGCGGTCGCTATAGGTATAGGTATTCAATTCCCAACCCGTTAGAGGCGACTTTGTTCCAGTCAAGGTTTCGGAGCGGAAGATACGGTAATACCCCTCTGTCCGGTAAGAATCACCAACCCAGCGAACCTCAATTTTATCCTCATACTCACCATCAGTTGCGCTAACATGGGACGGAATGTCTAATGCGCGCCATCCTGAGACAGGTTGGCTAAAAGAGCTGGCCAGAGATCCGGTATTGCTCTTTGCTGCCTTTACCTGATAATAAAAAGTCTCGTGAGCAGGTACGTTTGTATCGTAGAATTCAGTTGAAGATGTCCACCATCCGATCTCAAGTGGAATATCCGTTGGAGACGATGAGCGGTATACCCTGTAATGCGTAGCTCCGGCAACCGCTTGCCAGCTGATCTTGGTCCGGATTCGCTCTCCATCGCTGGCGCTCACACCGGTTGGCACAGAGGGCGTGGGGACAGAAGGACGAAAATTAGTATACCAAAGCCGGGTTTCGTTGACTGAACTTACATTGTCCGCTTCCAATGGATCGCCTTTAGGCATTCCGGTAGGTACACCGTTGAACAAAACGTTGGGATTCGAAAAATACCAGACCTGAACTCCTGGTGGATACGCCATGATCGTAATGAATTTTTCATTGTCGAAACGCCATCCATACGAATAGGTGAATACGGCATCCTCACCACGCTCAGTCACGTTGCCATCTCTATCGATGCGCGGGCGTCGAACAGGATCGATATCGTGCATTAAGCCTAAATTATGGCCACTTTCGTGTGTCATGACGTTTCTGGCAATGGCGCCCATGACACCGCATATCGAAAATGCCCATGCGTCCCAGCCAGGATTTTCATCATACGGCGCATATCCTGTTCCACCGCCTCCGCTATTCCAGAAACAGACCAGATCCGCACCATACTTGTCCCGCAAGTCGTGTACAAAATCCAGCACGCCATCGTCGCGGTTCTTAATCATTGCCAGATCGGTATGATCGTCTCCTGTTTCGTCGAATGCGACTTCTTGTCTGTGGACCAGGCGCATACGAGGTATCATCTGACTGTGCTCATAACAGATGTTGGTTATGTCGATCGCTAGATTGATACGCACCCGAATGGATTTTTCCCCGCCGATCTTTGCTCGTGCCCCACTCGTGTAAATCACCATCATATCAATTGTACTGCCATCGTCTTGCATTTTGCGTCTGATGTATTGCCGAGAATCCGATATTTCGAGAGGCGGTGTTTTTAAGCGGCTCTCACATGCGGAACAATGGAATGGTTCAATTTCCTCATTGGGTGGAGGCATTTTATAGCCAGATCCGCCATTAATGCTGATCTCGTAACGCTTCCAATCGTGTGTACGGATACTGCCCAGAACGATGTCATCGAGAACCGCTACGATAAATTGATCGAATGGATGGCCGTCCAGCGTTCCGTAAACGGTATAATCATGTAGAGAACGAATAAAAGTTTTTTCGATTTTGCCTATAGATTGTGTGCCGCCTGGAAGATAAAATGTTAAGTAGCGCGTTTGGCCCTTTGACACGGCCAAAACCATCTCATCGTCCAGTCCGTCCGGACGTGTATTAATCCAGTCAAATGCTTGGGGATTATCGATCGTAGGCTGTCCGGAAACTTCATAATTGGCTTCTTCCCGGGCGACCGAAACACGGCTCTCAATGGCAATTGTGTACGCAACGATTACCGTCAAAATTGCGATGGTCTTGATACCTTCTGTTGAAACTAAAGTGCTTCTTTTTGCCATGATCTCTATCCTCAAAAGCGAGCGTACCCGGGGAGTTCTGGAATTATGAAGCTCATATTACTCCATAGTTATATGAAATAATCCTACGATTGAATATTGTCCGAGTTCTCTCGCAATATACGAGATGCTAATGAATAAAATCCGTACCTTTTGAAGCGCCGAAATGACTTATTTGCCATTATGCTCCGGCGATTTCGAAAATCAACTACTTTTTTGAAATGGTGTGACAATTGGCTTGTACAATAAAGAGGCACCTGTTGCGCCGTCAAATGCGAATCGTCCCAGCGTTCCGATTGATGCTATCCACAATCCCACAAAGCCCAGAATGGAAGTGAAGTAGGTCAGCGGATAGAGACGGTGCATGGCCAGGCATATGCAAAGTGGGAACAAGAGCGAAATGTAGAAAAATCGAGTTTGACGGCGGCTCCACGTGGGGCTTTTAAGCACGGATATTTCACTATGCCATGCGACCGAACAAGCCACACCAAGCGCGAATCCGAACAGCATTCCCACTATAAAACGCGTGGTTTCACCGCCATCCCATAGATGCAGGCCGGAGATGAGCATGAGCGGGATGGTTAAGGCCGAGAGCAGAATCAAATGGCGGGGAGGCCGAAGTTGTCCGGGACGGATGAATAGAAAAAGCGTTACCAGAGAGAAGAACGCTCCGGTATAAACGCCGCAACAACGAATACAAAACGGCAGCGGATGTCCATGCCACCAAAGACTACGGGTAGCGTCTTGCCCGCAGAAATACCCGCAGATCTCGTACAGCATTTGGTGCAGAGATTCCATCAAGGCGTTGTCTCCTCGATCCAGACTTTTTCCATAAAGCGGAGCGCGCGGGCCAAGTCGCCGTGTTCCTCCAAATCCTTCAGCAATTGCCGGTATTCTTCGGCTTCAGGACTTTCCGGCTCTTTGTCGAGATAAGATTGAACAGCCTTTTTTAAAAAGCTCTGTCCGGAACGGCTGCCGATCCATGCCTCTTTGCTATCGATGATCAGCAACTTCAACTCATAAGCATCCATATCCGGTTTGTATTTCTTCCAGGAATCCGCGCTTTTACGGAGCTCGTCCCACAGGCGCTCGATCAAAACGTCCCCGCCGGGAACGGTGCGTAGAATTGCAAAACAGGATTGGACATCGCCATCGATCCAATGTTCGCCCGCCTCGATTGTGACTTTGCCGATTTCTAGATCACGAGAAATCCATCGCCGCATCTCCTGACGGATGGCGCTTTCTTTGCCGAAAAACAGAAGACTGGGAGTATCCCTTTCAAGAGCGATCCCAAGAAATGCCTGCTGAATACGCATGCTGTCTTTCACCGGGAAACCACCGACGGCGGGGATGGGCTGAAGCAAAGCCTGTTTGATAAGTGTGGCGAGTTTTTCGGCTTCTTGGAGCCGGCCTTGCGCATTAAGGTTATGCAGGGAGCGGATTAAATCGCTAATCAGGGGTAATTCCCCCTCATATTGCACGGGGAATAAATTTTCCTTGCCCGTACGGAAATCGGTAATCCACAGTCCGCCTGCGAAGATTTCATTTTGCGAAGGGGCCTTAAACCAAACCGCGGCCCTTCTGCCTTTGGGCGATACCGACCAACTGATCGGTTCGACCAATTGTTGAAGTGAAGCAAACTCAAATTGTTTTGAAGATTCGGTATAACCGAATTCCCGGCACGCGGGCAACTGGACAATTTGAGTTAGTAGGTCAGGCTCAGCATTGGGAGAAGAAACCTCAAATGCATAAAAACGCGGTGGGCTGTCGGGCCCGACTGTGGCGAAGGCATTTTCCGGTACTTGTTGTCCGGAGATCGTATCGGTCTGTCTGCGGATAAAAACCGCCTCCGAATCGCGCGTCCATACAAATGGGTCTACCAATTCGTTATCGCCACCTGAATCCAATTCAATCGGTATCGTGCGGTGAGACTCTAAAGTCTCTGCATCAAAAAAACGGATTGAGTCTGTCTCTTTTTGTCCTTGTTCCGTTTTTTCAATCTCATGTGCCAGACATGCGATCCATTTCCCATCAGGCGACCATTTAGGCCAATGGGCCGACTTTGTGAGTGTGCGTATGCTTTTCTCATCCACGCCGGCAATTACGACTTCGGGCGTATCGGGATCGCCATCCCCGGGGACCGAAACTGCAATCCATTTTTCATCAGGAGACCATGAAGGCGATGGCCAAAAGAAGTAATCGTCTTCCCCGCCCTCTCTGCACGGGAAATCCCCCAGAATCCGCAGGTCCGATCCATCGGTGCGTATGACACAGAGTTCGAAGGGGGCTGCATCCCGTTTGGCCCTGCGGAAAAAGGCCAGATATTTTCCATTCTGCGAATATTGTGGAGCCCCGAAATGCTCTTGGCCGCCTTCAAGAACCAGCTGATGGGAACCACGGACTGTTTGAGTGATCCAGATGGTATCGGGGCCAAGCTCACCGCCAGGGATGGTGTAAGCGATGCTTTTGCCGTTTGGAGACCAAGAAGGCGCTTGGATACAGGCCAGGCAATAGACAACAACCGCTAAAAGCGGTCCCGAGGCAACCAGCCATCGGGCAAGCAAACGTATAAAGCCTTCCCTATGATCTGTGCTTAGAGTCACGCTTTCAAACCGGGGCAGAATGGCATTATCGAATTGCCTCAGTGAATAAACGCATTATCGGCTGGAATGTAACTTTCGCGTGTATTGTCAACCTGTCTTTGTGTTGAGCGCCAAACTTAGTGTTTGAAACAACGCTGATGGGTCAACACCATAGTTGAACCAACTTCATTGCAGGCTTCCACGCTGTCATAGTCGCGCAAAGAGCCACCCGGCTGGGCAATGGCGGTAATGCCCTCTTGCAGCAGCGCATCGGTACCATCCCGGAACGGGAAGAACGCATCGGAAGCCACAACCGCGCCACGCAAACCGGCATTGTTGGCGTTGACCTTCTCTTCGATTTCGGTCAATACGCTGGCGTCATAGGCGCCTCGACGAACCTCAAGAGCCAGAGCGTCGAAAATCATGCCGTATTTTCGCAGCGCTAAGAGGGCCTTTTGAGAAGCGTAGGCTTTGTTGACTACCTGACGGGCCATGAGCACCCGATCCTGGCCGCCGACGCCGATGGCAATTGTGGCGCCATCTTTGGCGGCCACGATGGAGTTGGAGACAACTCCGCATTCCACCATCCAGGCGAACCACATATCACGGAGTTCTTTTTCGGTAGGCTTCCGCTCAATCGAAAGCGTGCGCCCGGTGCGTTTCAGTCTGCCACCCTCGGGCAGCCGTTCGGGAATATCGGTAGGAAGGCTGATATTGGCGGCGAAGTCTTCTGCGGTTTGAATGGCTACGTTTTCTTTGCCAATAGTCGGTGCATAGGACCATTGTGTTGTTACTGATCCGTCAGTGAGTGTTTTTAGTTCCATATACCGCCGGTCGGCAAACTCACCCAAACGATTGATGTTGGGCAAACGGATAATTCTCAGGTTTTTCCTTGATGCGAGGATATCGACCACGCCTTCTTCGTAATCAGGTGCGCAGACCACTTCGTAATACTGCTCTGAAACCGCCTGTGCGGTCTCTTTGCAGAGAGGACGATTAGAAACCAAAACACCGCCAAAGGGGGCTACGGGATCTGCTTCCCAGGCGCGTTGGTAGGCATCGATAAGCCGCTCGCCGATGGCTACTCCTGAAGGATTATTGTGTTTGATAATGGCCACGGCGGGCTGTTGAGAGAGGTACCTTAGAATTCCAAGGGCACTGTCGATATCAGTCAGGTTGATGCGGCCCGGGTGCTTACCGGAACGAACCAAAGCTTCGGTATCAATTCCCCCGACCAAAGCGCCATCAAGGTGGATGAATTCGATGCCGGCCAGGACCAAGTTGCCATTGATCGGCCTGTAAAGCGCGGCTTCTTGCGTGGGATTGTCACCGTAACGGAGGCCGCGTTCCACCGGTTCTCCGGTTTTGGCGTCGGGGACGTTCCAGGTCACTTTCTTGTACAGAACCACCTGGGCTTGAGTCGCTTCAAGCACCTTCAGTTCATCAGGTTGGGCCGTAAAGCCGGCAAAGAAATAGTCCGGGTAGTGGTCGCCTGTAAATGTCTGATAGGGAGAAATCATCACAAACCTCTAGCGTTCGGAAATTCCAAGTTGCTCGATGAAGCGAGCCTCAGTTCAACGACGAATCGAAGTAAGAGACTACTCAATCGAAAACGGTCAGTCCAAGGTCTTTGTTGTTGAAATCGGTTTCGTCGAAAACCCACAGCCGGTCAGCTAATACACGCAATTTCCGTGAGGCGTGAACCTGCGAGGTTGAGGAACTGGTTTGTATAGTCACGAGGACAACTTGCTTTAGCCGGTCTTTAACCTGCTGGACGGCAGGGGCCAAGTCTTGATCTCCGGTAATAATCAAAGCCGTGTCGAAATGGGGGATCAAACTGACCATATCTACGGCCATACCCACATCAACACCTTTTTCGCCTAAATATTCTTGTGCTGTTGCATTAACTCGAAGGACACCAACGTAACGAAATTCGATACGTTCGTAATTATCTGCAATTGCCGGATGGACTTCATCCCGAATTTTTTTGTGCCGCAATTCCTGTTCGATGAACCATTCGTTTGCCGTATCTTCTTCGTTGCTGTTCGTTTCGTTTTCTTCGTATTCTTTCCGATTAAATCCCCTGCGGTCATAGCGGGCAATCCGCGATGGATAGTACCAGTAACTTCGAATTAGCCGGTGGCCTGAGGGAGTGATTTCTTCAAAAAAACGTTCCCAATTAACGTCCCGCTCTTGCAGTTGAAGCCGTTTTAATGCGCCGTGCAAATATCGGCCGTCAACGAATAGAACCGCCTTGCAATCACTCATCATCTATCTCCATTCTTGGATAGGTTCGCTGCTGCTATAGAAGAATAGGATTTTTGTGACGTGAACCGCTTAGTTCCGCTTCAATATCTTCTCTGCAACCGAGTATTTATGCGTAACCTGTCCCAGTACCAATAAACCGTCCAATGCTCAGAACAACGAGTGATCCTAGCAGAAATCTAATTTGTTTTATAGTTATGATTTCTCTATGAATTTGTCAGGATCAAATCGCTAATTCAGAAGCAGGAATCAGAAATATGCGGCTGGTCCGGTTATTTATTCGGACGGTTCATTTATGGAGTTTTTGAGAGGGCTTCGGATTTTTGCGCGAGAAGGTCAGTCTCCAGCTTCGCAAGGCGCCGGTTAATGTCGGCCACCTCCGGATCATCAGGCTCAACCCAGCTTAGGTTAATGACACATTCCCGGGCCAATTTCAGATATCGTTCCCGTTCACGCTGATTTCCCGCCCTGCTGGCTTTGATCATGTAAACCTCTGTTTTTAGCCGGAGTTCCTGGGCCTGTTCAGGGGTTTCGGGAACATCAATGCGTTGAAACGGACGATTAAGAGTCGCCGGATTTTTAACGGTTTCAACCGCAGTGTCTACCATTGTTAGCAGTGGGCGATGAGATGTGGCACAGCCGGTTGAGTAGAGGATGGCGGCTAACCCAAGTATCGCGAGGGATAAGTGTTGTAATTTTCGTTGGTGTTGTTTCATTCTATGTCTATCTTCGCGTACGAACTGAATCAAATTACTATCGGCTGGAAAGGCCAAAACGTAACGCTTTTTCTAAATGAGTGTGTAAATTAGGAAAACTTAAAGCGTACTGTAGAAGCACGTTCCCAGTCTCCATGCAAAATAACCCCAAAACCACATTTTTATTGTGGAGAATGCTTTGACCTGCCGATAATGAATCCATAAAAGGCTGCAAAATGGCCGCAAAAGAGTTGGCGTTTGGCAGGAGTCTGTTATACTAATGAAAACAGCAAAGTTTGAAATTGGGGTGCTTGTTTTTGGGTTCGGAGGTACCCTGCCATGACCCCTCTCGGACTGATTGATCCATCTTCTGTGTTACGCATCGACCGAGACGCCGTGCGCGTGATTGTAAGAGGCCCTGTTAATCTGGATTTCTATGATCTTGTCCGTGATGCTGTTGGCAAATCCAGAACCCTTAACCGTCCCCTTCAACTATTCTTTGATGGCGGCGAAGGTCTCGATGTTGAATCGCTCGATGCTGCTTTATCCTATCACCGGCTAATCTTGTCACGCGGTGAAACTGTTCCGGTTGTTATTCGTGTGATCCAAGGATCTTTTGTTATCTCGCTATTTGCCGGACTTAAGACACCGCACGTTCTAGAAATTCAACCATCGTTTGCCAATTAGCGTTCGACGTTGTGTTTGGTAGCACTTCTTCCATTTGCTGGTGCAGTTTTGTTATTGCACCGATACATTATTTGTGCCTTTGCCCGTTTTTCCATGGATTTTCTTAAGAAACCGTTCACATCTCCCATAAAATCATTATGTTACGTTCAGTTAAATCCGGTCTGGTAGTTTTGCTGTACAGTTCAGATGGTTAAAACCCTTCACCATGCCGTTGATGAGCGATGGTTGCTCGATCCGGCACAGTTCACGGAGCCCATGAACTGGGAAACTGTTTTTGGGAACCGTTTTCCTGTCGAAGTTGAAATCGGCTGTGGAAAAGGGCGGTTTATTCTTTCCGAATCCGCTGACCGGCCTTATGTGAACTTTTTAGGTATAGAGAGAGCGCGTAAGTATCTGCGTATTTCACTTGACCGTCTCAATCGCGGTGGACAAAGCAATGTCCGGATGATGTGTGCCGATGCTGAGTTTTGTTTGCATCAACTGATCCCCAAGCAGTCAGTACAGATATTTCACATTTATTTTCCCGATCCGTGGCCGAAAGCCCGCCATCACAAACGGAGACTGGTCAAACCGCCGGTCGCCCAATTACTAAGGGATGCACTGGTTCCGGGCGGCGAGGTGCGAATCGCAAGCGACCATGCGGAATACTTTGAGCATATGGTCCAGGTGATGGAAGGCTCCGGTTCGTGGGCCAATTTGGAGGTTTGGGACACAACCGCGCAGTCGTCGAATGTCCGCACGGCCACCCATTTCGAGATCAAATTCGAACGCGAACACCGGATTGTACACCGTGCCCACTATCAGTTGCATGAGTGAATTGGGGCTCAGGTTCAGAAAATTCGGTTCGACAAAACATGGTTACATATTCGAGCGAAATCTGAGGTGTCTGGTATGGCGCGATGTGTTACGATTATACCACATCAAAAAAGACATCTGTTTTAGGGCGAAGCAAAAACTAGCATGATCGTTAATAATAGTGAGGATTTACAACTCAGTCTTTTTCCACAAAAGCCTTTGGAACTTCTTTCTATAGATGAAATTTATGACCAGGCATCTGAGTCTCTGCTGAAAGAACTCGAGGAAGACCGAAGGCTTGAGAGAAAATCAGCCAAAATTCAACCGGCCGCTTTGGCCGTTTACTTTTCCATGTTTTCAAATACACCACCGGATGGTGGCATAATCGCCATTGGTATTGAGGACAATGGCGTGTTTTCAGGTTGTCGTTTCCTCGAACAATCACGTTTAAACGAACTGGAGCGTGCGGGACACACTTATTGCCCTTTGGCAAGATACGAGACAAAACGACTCGCAGTAACAGGCAGTGATGGGCGGCGTGATTTCATCCTGCTTATCCGTATTCGCTACTTAGAGGACCGTGTTATCGAAACTGTGAAAGGTGAGGCCTACATACGAATCGGCGGGGCAAAGAAGAAACTTAACGATACCGAAAAACGTGAATTGCAGAGTGCGCGCGGACAAGTTCAAATTGAGCAAGAACTCTGTCCTGACTATTCTTTTCCGGAGGATTTTTTTGATCATCTTGTTAACCAGGCCGTGGACGAATGGAAGAAGAGTAGGAATTTGGGAGACAACCATTTATCGACGTCTGAGGTTCTCGAATTAATGCATCTCGGCCAAACTCAGAACGGACAATTTTTCCCGAATCTTGCTTGTGTTTTGTTATTTGCTAAAGATCCATGCCGGAAAGTCCCAGGGTGCAAAATTCGATTCTTACGTTTTGAAGGTGAACGTGAAGGGACGGGGGAGAAATTTAATGCAGTTAAAGATATTTGGATTGAAGGTCCGGTTCCAACTCTTATCGTTGAAGCCGATCAAGTTTTAGGTAGTCAGTTACGCAATTTTAGCCGCCTTGGAAGCGATGGAAAATTTTATTCTGCTCCTGAGTATCCCAAAGTTGCGTGGTATGAAGCTATCGTTAATGCTTGTGTGCACCGGTCCTATTCGCTTCAAACGATGAATATTTTCATCAAGATGTTTGACGATAGACTTGAGATTGAGAGCCCTGGTGGATTTCCTGGTATTGTCAATGCCAAAAATATTTACAGAATGCATTGTCCACGTAATCCACATCTTATGCAGGCCATGTTTTATCTTGATTTTGTGAAGTGTGCACATGAGGGAACTCGCCGTATGCGTGCGACCATGTTTGAAATGAAATTACCCGAGCCTGATTTCAAAGATACGGCATTAACATATGGTCAAGTCTGTGTAACTTTGCACAATAATATTAAGCAACGAAGAGTCTGGGTCGATTCTGATGTAAGTGAAATTATTGGAGAGCAAATTGCCAAAACCTTAAGCGAAAATGAAAAGATGATAATTAACTTTGCTGCGGAGAACAGCAGTGTTAATGTTAGTCAAGTGCAGCGCCTCACGGGTAGAAGCTGGCCCTCAGCGAAAAAACTATTGATGGGGCTTGTTGATAAATCAATTCTTGAACATAGACTGCGAAAAAAACTTGAACGTGATCCACAGGCTCATTTTGTTTTAAAAGGCATGGATTTAAACGATTTCTAAATTCTATTTTGCTGTTCCGGTCTTTATCCGAAAAATCAAAAACAAGTTATAAGACCAGCAGATGTGAACCGTTCTACTATGCCCTATATCCGCATTGTCGTGTAGATCCTGCTGCCAACTAGAAGTCAACGCGGTTGGTGAATCCGTAATGCGTAACGAACTCAAGCGCGCCTTCCACAACCATATCTTGCTTGCCGACTGATTCAGGAATTCTAAGTTTGACAATTGTCTCTTGCAAAGGTTGCAGGTCTGAGAGATTCTCCGGATTTGTAACCTCAACCCGTTCTCCACGAATTGTGGCATGCAGTTGCAGGTCCCGTAGCGTACAACGTCTTTTGTTGCGAATCCGGAGTGAAATTTCCTGATCGGTTCGCGAATCAACCATGATCTCCGCATCGGCAAAACAGTTTCGCAAAGCATCGGCGTAAATATGATAGGTATCGAATCCCTTGCTAATCACGCCCGGATGCGAACTTGAATTACCCAACATATAGATCGTTCCCCCGCTCATGCCGTTATCGATGCCGAATTGGAAAATTTCTTCCACAGCCTCAACCGCTGTTACCTGGGATGCCCCGTAATATGAGTTCGTTTCAGTATAAATAACCGGCATATCGGCTTTCCGGGCGATTTCGATGCTACGCAGAATCAGCGGTTGACGGCTCGCTGCCCGTTGGGGACGGCCAAAATAGTAATTCACTCCCATAATCTGCTGGCCTTCCGTACGGTCTTGCCCGTACAAATTGGCGTAGAGCACCGGACGCCGGTACGGATCGTGAGCACGGATTACGGCCTCCATCGAGATCAAAAAGTCTACGGTTTCTCCGACGACTTCATTACAGGAATTCCATAAAAGATTGCCTTCTTCTTCGCGGTAAAGCTCTGTGAATTTCTGTTCTACAGCACGAGCGACGGTCAGCGGTGCTGCGTCTTTGCATCTGGGATAGATTTCTTCCGTGTTTTTGCAACTAAAGGGACCAAGAACCATATATCCCATGCGGTGCTTATAGGCCAAACGCAATTGCCAAACAGAGGGATGATCGCCACGTAGCGTGTTAAAGCCGAGATCTTTAAGGATACGAATTATATTCTCGGTTCGTTCACGGCTGCCGCCATCCAATCCATGAACATTAAGACCCTTAACGATAAACGGCTCGCCATTGACCAAAATATCCATGCCTTCTGTTTCTATGACGGTTGCCAGGATTCCGGATTCCCATGAATAATTCTCAAAATTCGCGGCTACACGATACCGGCCAAACCATGGTTCAGCTTGAACATGAATTTCCGATCCATTTCCCTGCTCTTCACCAACCAAACGGCCTTCAGCGTATACGCGAATGTGTTTGGGGCCATCCAATGCGGGATCGAAATGGAAGGTGAGCGGTGTAACAAATCCGTTACCGGCTTTTTCTGTTTTATTCTCTCGTGTAATAAAAGGCTGATTCTTACCCGGCAGCGTGATGGTCAACGGCACCTCGGCGCTTGTGACCAGTGTGCTGTGGTGTTGAAGGCGTAATTCCAGCGTATGTTTTCCGCCAACCTCGGCCGGCCATTCAAAACTGAACGGCTGAGACTGGTTTTGCTCTTTGGAAAAAGCCACCTGCTGAACGGCTTCAAACAGGATCTTCCCGGTTTCGCTATGCACGGATGCAATCAGGTCATAGGAAGGCCAACGTTCCAATATGGTTTTGTGATAATACGTATCGTTGAAATGTGCCGCCAGAAGACCGTTGATTTTTGCCGGTTCCAGCACCTGGCCACTCGCAATCTCGATCTTATTGATTTCAAATGGGGAGGATGTGACATAGATTTCCCGTGCCAAATAACGATTTCCGGGGAGTCCAATACCAAAATCCGCATTATCGAGCAACAAAAAGTCGTTTTCTTCATCCAAGACGCTAATCAGGATTGAATGGGGACCGTCATAGATCACCGGCTCGCTCATCTGTGTCTGTCCATCGAAGGTATCTTCGGGGGGCAGTGTGAGTTCTATGGTTTGTATCCATGTTTCCGGAGATGTTTTTGAGGGGGCGCCGGTCTTTTCAATTGTCTCTGCGCGAACGCGGCCATACTCGTCTACAAGTTGTAGCTGTGTCCGGAAATCCTGAGTAAGATTTTCACCGGTTCTGCGCCATGGGATTTTGACTTGATAACTCTCGCCCATAATCAGACTTTCGGATGATACTTGAATCGGATCAAATCCAATCAGTGTTTTGTCTGAATAAACCCATGCAAAAGCGTCAGTAGAAATCAGGCAAAATGAAAAGACCAGCAGGGCTGAAATTGAAGAGTGTTTTGTTGTTTTCATCATCATGATTGGCCCTCCAATTCCTGCAACCATTGTTTTTGATATCCTTCAAGTTCCTCAAGCGCTTGCCGGGCAAACTCTAATGAACGTTCCGCATCATCGATAACGCCATCGTCGAAGAGTTGCCGTGCACGCTGTAGATGGGCATCTGCTGCATAACAAGATACGCGAATACACCGTGTGCGCCGGTCATCAATCTTAAGGCCCGCCAGGATTTCTTCTGTCTTTTTTATGGTTTGCGACATTCCCTCGAGTTGAGTGTCGATCTCTTCGCGGGGCAAGAGCTCCAATGACCGCTTTGCGAGAACGGTTCCCTGCCCATCCTGGATTTCAACTTGAATGGTTCCGGAAGCGAGTGGGCGGTTCAGAGGCATGATGACACCTCCCTCTGGGAAACTGGCGCTTTGTTTTGGCGTGGAAAAAGTGAGTATCGATTCGTTGTGACCCGGCTGTAGATTAAAACCATTGGGCAGGCTGCAAGGCATAACGCCTTGGGTATCGCTGACCGTAATTTTGATCTGATTGGCGGATACAGCCTCTTCCAGGTTGGCAAAAAGTGTTAGTGAAAACTGTGATGCGGTTGTGATGCGAGATGTCTCAGCATGCAGATACCAAGCCGGAGTTTTTATGCGAGTATCGACGGTATCCACTGCGTAGTAGGCCAGGTGGGTCATACATGAGGCCATAAAAAGACCAACACGCCCCTCTTTGAATTCGCTGGATTGCAGGTCGAATTGCCAATCTTTAGGTTCCGGCAAGTGGGCGGGCCAGAATTTGGCGTGAAGCTGATCTCCATCGATTTGAAGTTTTTGCCAAATCCAGCCGGTTCTATTCCAGGGATCGCCTGTCATGCCTACTCCAGGAGCTTCCTTTAGAATCTTCTCTTGTCCATCTTGAGTGATACGGCTGACATGAATCCCTGAGTCGTTATCTTGTTCAAACCAGGCAAAATACCTAAGCGCCTTGGTATTGTGTTCATTCTGAATGTCATCTCGATACTGCGATGAGAAAAGGATTACACCGTCCGTGTCCCGCTTGTCAGGCTCTAATTCACGCCATAAAGCAGTGAGCACAGCTTTTCCCGTCCTAACACCGCGGGCCATCATGATCATCCGTGTGGCTTCGATGCGCATGACCGCAGGGCCGAATCCTGGCGGTGCGGATGAATCCTCAATGATGCGCAGCTTGCCATCTCCGGCAAAATCAAGCACATCCCAATCCTCAAGCGTGCCTCCCTTTGTTTCAAAAAGGATTTCGGCGCCGGACTTGGCGGGAATGCATAGGGCTGCGGCTAGAATGAATAAATGTGTATACCATTTGTGTAGATGGCCATAAGGGCGCATGATTCATTCCTCGGCTGTGAAATCTGTTCTGTAAGGCACTGTATATCCTGAGTCATATCTCGCAAGATGCCGGATGCGCTTCTATTGTTTCGATTATGAACAGCAAATTCGGGGGCCATTCGGTTGACCGGGCTGCCCTGCCCCGGTACCGTCCACGGGCGCTGGAAATTTGCGCCGGGGCAGAAGTGCATATCAGGTGCTATACTGTCCCTGCAACCACTGCGCGCGGGCCTTTGGCCCGTTTTGTATGTAGGGCAAAAACTGCTTAATGCAATCAAATCCATTTACTATTAAATCTTTCGGAGGCCATTCGTGACTCAAAACTCAAAGACCATTTCCGGCACGCAGATTCAAATTCTTAACGATGCGATTGAACGCGGACGTATCCGCTTTGCGCTGTTTGATTTTGATGGAACCATTTCATTAGTTCGTGAAGGCTGGCCGGAAGTCATGATCCCTATGATGGTCAAGATTCTGGTAGACATGAATCTGACAGACGAGACGGAAGAGCAACTCGAAGCAGTTGTACGCGAGTTTGTTGTACGTTTAACCGGTAAGCAGACGATCTACCAAATGATCGCGCTATGCGATGTTATCAAAGAGCGTGGCGGCACACCGGAAGATGCGCTTGTTTATAAGCATCAGTATCTCGAACTATTGAATATCCGGATTAAGGATCGTTTAGCAGACCTGCGTGATAAGAAAGTGGAGCCTGCTAAATTTCAAGTTCCGGGCAGCGAAGCGCTACTTACCAATCTTAAAGAACGCGGCGTAAAGATGTATCTGGCCAGTGGTACGGATGAACCTTTTGTCATGGAAGAATCCCGTCTGGTTGGTGTTGCCGATTATTTCGATGGCATTTATGGCGCTCAAGACGATTACAAGAGCTTCTCGAAAGCCATGGTGATTGACCGGATTATCAAGGAACATAACCTGCACGGTTCCGAACTGCTTGGTTTTGGCGATGGTTATGTAGAAATCGAGAATGTTAAAGCGGTGGGCGGGATTGCCGTGGCTGTTGCGACAGACGAAAAAGAGTGCATGACCTGCGATCCGTGGAAAGAAGAACGCTTGGCCCGTGCCGGCGCGGATATGATGATCCCCAGCTACAGGGAACAAGACAAACTTCTCGCCTATTTGTTTAATGAAATCAACGAATAAGGCATGTAATCAGAGAATATCCCAGCACCCCTCACAGTTCACCTCTGAGATTCTTGGGGGAATGAGGCGATTATGGATTTACAGCGTTTAAAAACCATAACGGACCGTATCGGCGAAGCGCGGATCGTTATTTTCGGAGACTTTTTCCTCGATAAGTACTTGGAAGTCGATCCCACGATTGAGGAGCGGTCGATTGAGACTGACCTGCCTGCTCATCAAATTGTCGGGAAGCGATGCCAGCCGGGTGCGGCGGGCACTGTAACGAGCAATCTCCATGCCCTTGGAGTCGGAACTTTGCGCGCATTGGGAGTAATAGGTGATGACGGCGAAGGTTACGAATTGCAGCGTGCCTTACGTGCCATGGGGGTGGATTTAAGCGACTTGCTGGTCCGTGAGGATCGTTTTACACCCACTTACACCAAGCCCATGCGGCAGACACCTGAAGGCGAGATTGAGATGGAACGGCAGGATATTAAGAACCGCTCCAACCTCCCCGCCGATATTGAAGATGAACTCCTGAAACGCCTGGAAAATGTTCTTCCTAAAGTCGATGCTGTGGTGATGCTGGATCAGGTCGATGAAAGAAACCATGGTGTTCTGACCGACCGGGTACGGGATGCTGTGGCGGAGATTGCCAAGGCCAATCCCGAAAAAACCTTTTTCGTCGATTCGCGTTGCCGAATCCGTGAATTCCGGAATGTGATTATCAAACCCAACCGCTATGAAGCAGCCGAAGGCTCCGGCGCGGCGACCGATGTGGAAGTCACAGACGAGAAAGCCATCGAGGCGGCCAAAGCCCTTTCGAAGCGTAATGGACGGCCTGTGTTCCTGACATTGAATGAAAAAGGGATCGCCGTTGTGGATGGGGATCAAGCCCAAGTGGTTTCCGGTGTGCATGTTACCGGTCCTATCGATATCGTGGGAGCCGGTGACAGCGTTACGGCCGGGGTTACATCGTCCCTGGTTGCCGGGGCATCGTTGGCCGAGGCAGCTGCCATTGGTAATGTTGTGGCATCGGTAACGATCCGTCAAATCGGAACAACCGGGACCTGTCCCATACCCGAACTTCATGCGGCCTTTGAAAAGGTTGCCGGACAGTACCGGGATTTATAATTCCGGTGGTCCACTGAATACGATTTTTTATTGTGGAGTACATAAAATGGAACTTAAAAAATATGTTGATGATTTTTGTGGCGAATTGCAGAAAATGGAACTAGGCGAAATTAAAGAAATGGAAGATGCCATTTTTGAAGCCTATAAGAACGGTAAAACCGTTTTCATTATCGGTAACGGCGGATCCGGTGCGAATGCCTCACACCTTTGCGAGGATCTTGGCAAAGGCACACTCAGCGATTTTGATAAACAAAAGCGTTTGCGGGTTATCAGCCTGACCGACAATACACCGTACATCTTGGCTTGGGGTAATGATGAAGGTTATGACCGGGTTTTTGTCGAGCAACTTAAAAATCTGGCTCAGCCCGGAGATCTTCTGCTTTCGATCAGCGGTTCCGGCAACAGCCCGAACGTCATCCGGGCCATCGAATGGGCAAAAGAACATGGTATGAAAAACATCGGTATCGCCGGATACGACGGTGGCAAGATGCTGAATATGGTCGATGCCTGTTTCCATGTTAAAAGCATGAATATGGGTGTTGTTGAAGCCGTTCACGGTGTAGCGTTCCACTACCTTATTGACGCCTTGCGCGAACGTTTCAAGAACGCGGCCTAAGTTGAGTGTTCTAACGAGCGTGTCATTAAAATCCTAATACAGGATTAAAGTGTACTTCTTCGTTTTGCCCGAGTTTGTGATCAGGCTCGGGCAAAATTTTACCGTAAATTATTGGTATTGAGAGTTGTCTTGTCATCTCGAGTTGTGGTGAGTCATACAGAATGATGACAAAACATGCTGTTATGCGGAACAATTGTGTCTATGAAAACCGGATAACTTACTTACTGCAATTTTTAGTACTTGCTCCACTCTCCCACGCTTGCTGGCTCCGTTAAATCGCTAATATCCCAAACCATTACCCTTCCCCCGCCGGTGGTCAGCACCTTGGTCCCATCGGGTGAGAAATCGACTGTGCCGCTATAACCAACAGTTCCATCATATTCAAAAGAGCGCAAAACCGCGCTTGTTTCGGTATCGACAAGTGTTGCTTGGTTCGGATAGTCTCGGGCGTTTTGTGCATATCCCAAAATCACCAAAGTGCCATTAGGCGATATCGAGGCATTCATGCAATCTGCATTCGCATATTCTACTATTCTTTGACCGGTCTCTACATCATAGAGATATGCACCAAAGGACCACCCCCACACAAGAATTGACGTATCATCACGTGATAGAATGGCCCCATCAAACCAGTTTCCCATGCCCTTTAAGTACTGGATCGGTTCCAAAGTCGTTCTTGAAAAAATACCTATCCCTGAGCCTATCCACTCATTATTTCCACCAATAATGAAAAAATCTCCATTTTTTGAGAATTGTACTACAGGAACACCATCATCGACCCAAGCGGTATTCCAAAGGTTCAAACCTGTCTGGACCTCAAAAAGATGGGCCTCGCCATTCCGTAAACCAATCAGTATTTTTGAGTCATCGGGGGAGATTGAGACGCCGCGAATAGTAGAGGAAAAATCGAAACTCCTAATAATTTCTTCATTTTCAATATTTCTCAGTTCAACGTTTTGGCCTCGCGTTACTAATATATTCTCCTCGTCTAAAGACAACGCTATCGGGAGTCCCCCCGGAAATGAGCGGAGCAGTTCGCCGGTGTTTGCATCCCAGAATAGAATTTGCCCCAAACAGGTCACGATCTCTTGGCCGTTCGGAGTAAATTTCGCATAGCCCGTTTCTGCCTGCAGAACACCTTTGCCGATCTCTAATATCGGCTGCGGAGGTTCATCTTGAGACCAAGTTGGGGCAGGCAGTAGCAAGATGAGACTCATTAGATAACAATTAAGATGTTTCTGTTCAACTATGATTTTAGATTGATTACCCATTAGTGGCACCCCCTGCTCAATACTTCTCCCACTCCGCCACGCCTGCTGGCTCCGTTAAATCGCTAATATCCCAAACCATTACCCGGCCGCCGCCGGTGGTTAATACTTTGGTGCCGTCCGGGGAAAAATCAACCGAGCCCCAATAGTATCCATCATATTCTAAAGTCCGCAAAACTTCTCCTGTTTTGGCATCGCAAAGTTTTGCCTGGTTCAGATGGTCCTCGGTATTGAACGTAAATTCCAAAATCACCATTCTACTATCAGGTGATATCGCTCCATTGATGCAGCCTACATTCACATATTCTACTATTCTTTGACCGGTCTCTACATCATAGAGATATGCGCCAAAGGACAATCCCCAGACAAGAATTGTTGTGTCATCCTGTGAAAGAGCGGCCCCATCAAACCAGTTTCCCATAGCATTTAAGTACTGGATCGGCTCCAAGGTAGTTCTCGAAAAAATACCTATCCCTGAACTTATCCATTCATTATTTCCACCAACTATGAAGAAATCGTCATTCGCCGAGAATTGTACAGCATTAACACGATCATCAACCCATGTAATATTCCAAAAATCTAAACCTGTTTGCACATCAAAAAGATAGGCCTTGCCGTTGCCTAGACCAACCAAAATCGTTGAATTATCCGGAGAAATGGCAGCACTCAACATGTATTCAGGACTCTGCAAAGTGTTAAGAATTTTACCGGTTTCGATCACTCTCAATTCAATAGTCTTACCCTGCGTCACTAAAATCTTCTCACCGTCCAAAGAGAACGCTATCGGACGCCCTCCCTGTTCGGAGCGTAAAAGTTCGCCGGTGTTAGCATCCCAGAATAGATTTCCTTCAAAAGAAGTAACAATCATATTGCCGTTCGGAGTAAATTTCGCATAGCCCGTTTCTGCCTGCAGAACACCTTTGCCGATCTCTAATATCGGCTGCGGCGCTTCATCTTGAGACCAAGTTGGGGCAGACAGTAGCAAGATGAGACCGATGAGAAAATGAGAATTGGTGATCAATAACAAAGAGCGAGATTTGAAAATAGAATTTTTCATAGCACCCTCCTAAGGGGAATTATTCAACATGAGAAGTATATCAGGGGCGTTCGGCGTCGGCTACTAAAAATTTTGGATTTGCTGAAATCTCAATATATCTGATTGCTAACCAATTTGATCAAATTTATAATAGATTAAAAATCCTAAAGAATTGAGTGACAAACCTGATCTCAATGTCACAAAATAATCTAATCGATCCTAAAAGGAACCCTTTTCAATCCCGTGCACCCATCGAAAACATTGGCAAGCCTTCCTAAAATACACACGTATTTCTCCATCCACCAACTTTCTCAAACACCAAGCACCTCCGGTGCTTGTTTACATCGTTATGACGCTGGTAAAATGTTGAAGAGATACAAGCGGCTTTATTTCTTTGAATGAGACTCACTTGTTCCGAAGCCTGCGGGCCCGGATCAAGTTCTCGAAATGACAAAACGAAGGGCGGTGTCGTGGGAACACCGCCCTTCCGAATTTATAGTTGTAGTAAACAAGACGGATCGAATTCGATCCGCCATTGGTGTCTCTGCGTCTTGATATGGAAGGTTGTATGGGACTATCCGGTTCCAGCTCAGGCCCGGAACTTTGACTGAACAAGATGGCACCGTGTGGGGATACTTGCTATTGGCCGTTATAAATTCTGATGATTCAAGAAATTCAGGAAGTGCTTGGTATGGTAATGGAGGGGGTGGGATTCGAACCCACGAGACCCGTAAAGGCCTGCCGGTTTTCAAGACCGGTGCATTCAACCAACTCTGCCACCCCTCCGAAAGGGCCTTTAGGCCGAGATGCGTATGCGGGTAAGAAACATAACGCATCCGTCTCGAAATGGAAGACAATGGAATACAGGCTGTTTGCCCCGTTACAAGGCGTTAAGCCGTTTCCCAAAGAAAAAGGCCCCAATGGTTACCATGGAGCCTTTAAGACCGTGGCCAGGGACAGAGTTGAACTGTCGACACAAGGATTTTCAGTCCTCTGCTCTACCAACTGAGCTACCCGGCCGGGTTGTCGAGTCAAAAAACAACGAGCGGCTTTCGCCGCTCAACCGACTGTGAAACTAGGGAGAGGAGGCCACGCGGTCAAGTGTAAGAAGCCCTCTGTGTTGTGTCTTTCGGAAGTATAATCGGGACGATACGGCCAAATTGGTTTTAGACCCGAGGTGCGGTACCCTTGATGTGTGATTTAAGGTGGAATTCGATATGACTTCCGGCAAGAAAAAGCACCAGACTTCAGGCAAACAAGAGGGGGCCGAATCACGCCCCGCCATGGCCAAACTGGTGTCGGCTATTGCGGGTAAACGGCGTGAACTTGGCTTTGTGGAATGGGGCATGCTGCCCATCGAAGAGGTTGTTGACCGGATTGTCGAGAAGCCCCCGGAGGCCGATAAGGCGAAAAACCTTAAACCCTGTTTGTACGATCCCCCCAAAGATGATGGCAGCGACTTGCCACTGATCGTCTAGTCCCGCTCTGGAATGCTATTTCGTTGTTTCATTGAACTGTAAAGCGAATCCTTACTGCTGTTCCATCTTCGGGAAGAGTGAGTTCGGGAGCGGACGCAGTAAACTCCATATGACCAATATACTGATCCCGAATGGTGTAACGCGCATTCGAGGCCTTTGCCCCCGGGCAAGAAGCCATACAGACTACGCATCCTGATTTCCAAACCGGGATCAATTCTTCTTGGCCTTGAAAGCGAATCTCAATCCCCTGCCCCCCGGAGTCGTTCAGCAGTTCGCTGAGATTATGCCAGTTTGGAAGATTGTTTTCCGTTTCAGACCAAGAAACTTCAACCTTTAACAGAGATCCTTCCGCATGCCAATCAGGATAAGGCGAATTGGCGACGTCGCGCTCAGTCCATGCTTGTTCCGGAAGCAACCGTCCGGCCTTTGCTCCTGTTTTTCGAAGAGCCTGGGCGATTTCATAATCGCTGGCCAAGGTTTCGATGAGGGCCTGCCTCGCGCTCCCGCCCCCTGTCCAGGTGATCGCATGATGACCATGGGCGCGCCGGGAATCGGTGTTGTAACGGTGGGGGAATATGTTTCCCTCAGCAATAACCAAATGGTTTTCCGTATCCACAATTAGACCATCGGTTTGCCCTTTGCCGAAAATATAGACTTCATTCCGGTCCTGGCAGGCCAGAATCAGGATTCCTGCAATTAGGATTATAAATGCATTAAAGGCGAGCCGGGCGAGTGAATCTGAAACGTGCATTTGAATAGTGAACGGAACCAATAAATGCGATGTGTTTGGTTCGTTTTTGGCAGCCTGCTATTCAATCCGGGTATTGCGCCGGAATGAGACGCTGCAAATCAAACCAACCGCAATCAGGTTGGTCATCATGAAAGCGCCTCCATAAGAAATGAAAGTCAACGGCAAACCCGTAACAGGAAGCAGACCTGTAGACATACCTATATTGACAATAACATGAGTGGCAAACATGGCCACGACACCGACACAGATGAGCAATCCCTCCGTATCGGCCGATGAAGAGGCGATATAGGCACATCTTGCAAAGAGTAATGTAAATAACGTCAGCAGAATTGCACACCCAAAGAATCCCCATTGTTCGCCAAGAACAGCAAATACGAAGTCATGTTGAAGTTCCGGTAGAAACTCAAGTTTGCTTTGAGTGCCCTGCCCCCAGCCATGTCCCCAGAATCCGCCGGATCCGAGTGCAATTTTGGATTGGCGTACATTCCATCCGGCCCCTCGCGGTTCAAAATCCGGATCGAGCCAGACGATAATACGGCTTTTGGCGTGACTGGGAGCCCGTTCCCAGACTTCTGTGCCGAGTGTTCCCACGGCCACATAGCTGAAGACATTCATCAGCAGCCCGAGCACCAACATGCCCCATGATACACGCGACCAGACCGCCCACATGAGCACCACTCCGACACTCACAAGCCATAGGCAAAGAAAAGCAGCGGAATCAAAAAGTGAAAAGAATCCCAAAAATGGAGATACCAGGAGGAGAAAATATGCGGGATGCAGCCCCCCCGCAAAAAGCATGCTGACACATATAGGTAAGTAGATAATCGCAGTACCCAAATCCGGTTGCAGGACTACGAGTGCTGTGGGCAATCCAGCCAAAAAGAATGTTGTTAGAATGGGTTTGAATCCATCAACTTTGCCTTGCCATTTTCCCAGATAACGGGCCAACACCAATATGAGAGCGACTTTGGCAAATTCCGAAGGCTGCAACCGAAACGGGACATTGGGAATTTGTATCCAAGAACGTGCTCCTTTGATAGGCGCAGAGCTGAGGGCCACGAGCAGGAGAATCAGCGAGCCGATAAAGAGGTAGGGAGCCCAACGTAATAGGCGCCGGTAATTAAGAAAGGTGCAACCTAGAGCCATACTCAGGCCTACGAATAGCCAAAACGCCTGTTTTAACCACAGCGTACTTTTGGCTTCATTGCCGTGAGTTGCTCCGGCGATAACCAAGATACCGGTCATCCCCAGCGCCAAAGCGGTACCAAGGATAAACCAGTCCAATCTAAACCAGCTCTTGTCCTGCTCCACGTAACCAAGCCTCGATAATGGGAGGTACCAGTACGGAGGCATTTTCGCCTCCATGACCGGCCTCTTCTGCAAGAATGACAACCATTATTTGGGGGATTTCGCCTTCTCCTGCCGGTCCCCAGCAAACGAACCAGGCATGAGTTGTATTCTTATCGCCGCCATGTTGGGCCGTTCCCGTTTTTCCTGCGAGTTGCATCCCTTCAACTACGCAACGGCGGCCCGTGCCTCTTGGACTATTACAAACCATCCAAGACGCCTTCTGTACCGCGGTCCATGTGGATGTTGCCGCGTGTATTTCATGTGCAACCTGCGGCTCAACAATATCCACTACAGGGTGACCTTCTTCGTTCATTAAAGCGCCGTTTGCATCCCGCTTAAGAGGACCGAGGGCCACTCGAGGCCTATAAACCGTACCGATTCCACCGGTTGCATTGGCCAATGCTCCCGCAGCAATCGCCAGCTGCATCGGTGTGATCTCGATTTTGCCTTGGCCGATAGCGATATTGATGGTCTCACCCGGATAGAGGTTGTAGCCATTTGCCTTGCATGGAAAGAGTCTTGACTTTTCACCGGGAAGATCGATACCGGTTGGATGCCCCAATCCGAATTGTTCCGCCCAATCGGCAATTCTGGATAATTTCAACCGGTTGCCCATGGTGTAGTAATAGACATCGCAGGAGAGCTCCAGCGCATGATAAAGGTCAACATGGCCATGTCCCTCGCGTTTGTGGCAGCGCCATGTATTTCTTCCAAAACGGAAACTTCCGCCGCAAAATACTGTCTGGTTTACGTTGAATCCCGATTCTAGGATTCCTACAGATTCAAATAACTTAAAAGTAGATCCCGGTGGGTACAGACCACGAATAGCCCGATGCTCCAGGGGCTTGTGATTGTTTTGATAGTGTTGGCCGATTTCCAACCGGATTTTGTTTAGGTCATAGCGGGGGCTGCTGGCCATTGCCAGGACGGCGCCGTTTTGAGGATTGGTGACAATAATCGAACCGCGCGAGGCTCCCAAAACTTCCTCACAAACGCGTTGGATTTCGAGGTCAATGGAGAGAACCAAGTCTTGTCCCGGCTGTACTTTGCGGTCTTCACGAAGCACATCCCGGGTATGGCCGGTAGCATCCTTTTGGACAATTTGGATGCCGTCCTGGCCACGAAGAAATGACTCATAGGCATATTCAATTCCTTGAGTCCCAAGCCGGTCGCCTTGTTTGTAGCCTTGATCTTTTCGTTTCTGGAGTTCTTTTCGGTCGATTTCACGCGTATAGCCGATAACATGCGCCGCCAGATCTTTGTAAGGGTAATGACGTCCCGGCACCTTTTTCGGAATAACCCCCGGAAACTCCATCCGGCGTTCCAATAATTCGACATTTTGCTCAAAGCTAATCCCTTTGGCGATAAGATATTGGTTGTCGGGATTGCGTTTACCAAGGGCGCCGCGCACGATCGGAAGGCCCATAACCTTTAGCCTCGATATTGTTTCTTTTATCTGTTCTCGATTGAGTTTGGTTCCATCCAAGTAAACATCGTACGTATCGACATCCTGCGCCAGGACTCGCCCCCAGCGGTCGAGAATACGCCCACGGGGACTGGGGATGAAAACTTCTTCTTCGTAATTTTGTTCAGATAGAACGCGGTAATATTCCTCTTCCAATACTTGAAGCGACCAAATTTTGTAGAGGATGACTACCATGACAAAGCCAAGTACGGCGGCTAATTGCCATACGCGCCGAACGCTATCATGGGCCGGAGGGACGATGATCTCTTTGCGGAATGGATTCATACCGCCACCTCCGTAAACATCCCCTTGCGCCGTCCCGAAGTGCTATAGATGGCACGGTACAACAACGCCAACACAACAGCATCGATCATGGCCGTTACAATAAGTTGCGAAAAGATTGCGGCCAGAGGTGTGCCAGTACGGTATACGCTGCTCCAAACAATGAAGTGCACAAAAGACGCTACTAGGGATGCCGCAAATCCAAGAACAAGATGGGCTGAAATTTGTTCGGAATTAAAGAAGCGTGTTACTCGCGTTATTAGAAATAATGTCAATAACCACGTTACAGCGTGGCCTCCAAAAATATCCAAATGCCAAGCATCGAAAAGAAAGCCGATTGAGAAAGCCAGAAAAGGCGTGCTGTAATCGAAATTGTAAATAGACCGTGCAACCAGGGCCATGAGTGTGGCATGTGGACCACCGAATGGTCTGTCGATCATGGCCATGCAGATGTCAAAAAGCACTGCGAAAAGGAGGACGAGACTACGGCGCAGCATTGGTCTCCTCCGCTTTTGATGTGCTTGCCGAGGTGGCGCCGGAAGCTTCAGCACCTTTTGCACTGTTTCCGGTGTCTTGTGCAGCCACTTCAACGCCTGTCAAGGAATCGTCATCACCATCAGGTCCTATAGCATTTACAGGTCCTGTTGCTTCCGGCGGCTCAACAACTTGTGTCAAATCTTCCTCGTTGTTTTCCAGCGCATTGTTATCGGCCGGATCCGGACCAATGGATGCAGCCTCTTTTTCTTCTTGAGTTTCCTGGATTTCAGCAATCTCGGCGGTTTGTCCGTTGCTGTCGTCTTCTAAATCGTCATCAGTCGCTGATTCAATTGATTCTGAGGATGCAGGCGGAATCGGGATTGGTTCATCGGAAAGAAGTAGTTCTTCTTCAGTGCGGCTCATGCCGGCGACGATGAGGACTTCGGATATCTTATAAGCATCGTATACAGGCTCGACCACAAAGATTTTATCCGCTTCATTCTCTATTCGTTTCACGATGGTCCCAACGGTTAATCCCGGCGGGAAACTGGTGCCAATCCCTGAGGTCAATACCCGGTCCCCAACCTCAGGTTCGGCCACCATACTGACATTCATGGCTGCTCTTTGGCGTAGGTCTGTAAGGTACATAACGCCCTCTCCTACGCGTCCTCGGACAATTCCCACCCAACTTTTATTCTCGATTGCAACTCCCACAATGCTGCCCGGATCGTCAAGCAGTTGCACGCGGCTGGAGTGATTTAAAACGCGTTCGATTCGGCCTAACAGTCCATTGGGAGAGATCACGGGTTGATAGAGGTGAATCCCATCGGCTGAACCTCGTCCAATAATGAGGCTGCTCGAACTATCACGATCCAGGTTGAGATTGGTTACCAAAGCCGGGAATGTGTGAAAGTGGGAGTATTGAGGAAGTTCATTTAAACGGCGCAAACGAGTTGCTTCATCAGACTCATGGCGCAACGTTTCGACTTCCAAAGAAAGGGCATCAACTTGGTGGCGCAATTCTTCGAGTTCTTGAGCTGCGGAGATTCTTCCCCAGATATTTGTAAAGACATGGACGACACTAAGTGTCGCCTTATGAACAATCATTGCCGGGCGTCCCAGAATATGAATGAACCGGGCTTCAAACCAACCTGCCTCAGTAACCCGCCATGAGGCGACGGAAATGAGTGAAAAGACAAGCAACAGCACGGTCACACTGGCGGGATTCACAAAACGCGAGCGGCGTCGGCTTTTTCGGCGGCTGCTGGGCTTGCTCAGCGTGACCATAGTTGCTCCTGCTTCGGCACTCAGGTTGGTTCTTTACCAGGTCTTTGAAGTTTTATCTGTTTAGGCGATAAGCCTTCTTCTGATAAAACAACGATTGACCGTGGAGCGCTGTTCCGGTTATAAATCACTGGCACGTAAAAACTGCGTATCAGCATGTATGAACCAGAATCCCTCAATACCGGGAGAACATTGGATCTACGATTGATCGTCGGACGAAAGAACACCGGATAGACGTTCCAGTTCGTCTACCGCGCGCCCGGTTCCCATAACCACGCACGTTGTCGGATCATCGGCCAAAAAGACGGGCAAGCCGGTCTCCTCGCTAAGTAGCCGATCCAAACCACGAAGCAGAGAACCTCCGCCAGCCAGAACGATGCCCCGGTCCATGATATCCGCAGATAACTCCGGAGGGGTTTCCTCCAAAGTGACTTTAACCGCTTCCACGATGGCCGAGATTGGCTCTTCTAAACATTCCCGGACTTCGTTGGCGGTAATGGTGACGCTCTTGGGCAGACCGGTTACCAAGTCTCGTCCTTTAATCGTATGCGAATCGGTTTCGCCATCTTTGAATTCAACCTTATAGGCTGAGCCGATGTGCATCTTGATATCTTCGGCCGTTCGCTCACCAATCATTAGATTGTATGTCCGCTTAATATGCTGGATGATGGCGTCATCCATCTCATCTCCAGCCACGCGGACGCTCCGGGCAACAACAATGCCCGAAAGTGAAATAACGGCTACTTCTGTGGTTCCACCACCGATATCCACAATCATATTGCCGTGAGCTTCGGCCACCGGGAGACCTGCTCCGATTGCCGCTGCCATAGGCTCTTCTATCAAAAGCACTTTGCGGGCGCCCGCCGAAAAGGCCGATTCACGCACCGCACGTCTTTCGACACTGGTAATGCCTGAGGGGACACAGATCACGATCTGTGGATTGACCATACGCGTCCGGTTATGCACCTTGCTGATGAAATACCGAAGCATGGCCTCGGTAACTTCAAAATCAGCAATCACGCCGTCCTTCATTGGCCGGATGGCTACAATGTTGCCGGGCGTGCGGCCGAGCATGTCTTTGGCCTCGCTGCCAACTGCCAAAACCTGGTTTGTTCCTTGCACAATGGCAACCACGCTTGGCTCGCGCAGCACAATTCCCTGACCTTTGACATAGACCAAGGTCGTGGCGGTCCCCAGGTCGATACCCATGTCCCGGGAAAACATTCCTCGTAAGCGTGACAAAATCATAGCTTTACGTCACCAACCATAGTTCCCCATCCAGGCCTCATAGTCTGCCCGACGATAACTGTTGGAATGATAGTAGGTTACGGAACGAATAGCAAGCGTAAAGTTACAGCCACGGTAATATGATTGCATGGAGCCGGTAACCGCTATTTGTGTCTTGTTCTATTTACGCAACGCTTTTGGAGATGATTTGGAATCCAAAGCCTCCCAAAATGAACTTTGTGTCTACTTGTGGAGACATCAATCTAGTTAAGCCAGAATTTACGATCCAGACTTCGATACTGGATCGCCTCCGAGATGTGTTCAGCTTCGATTGTGTCTGATTGGGCAAGGTCGGCAATTGTTCGGGCGACTTTCAGTATGCGGTCATAAGCACGCGCCGAGAGCCCGAGTCTTTCGATCCCATGACGAAGTAACTCACGGGGACCGCTCTCCAGCGGGCAATAGGTTTGAATATCGCCTGCACCCATATGGGCATTGCAATGCAGATCGGAACCTTCAAAACGTTGGGCTTGGATTTTCCGCGCGGCTTGCACACGTGCGCGGATAGTTGCCGATGGTTCACCGGATGGGGGCGTATGTAAATCATCTACAGTAACAGCCGGTACTTCAATATGAATATCAATACGATCCAATAGCGGCCCCGATAGACGGCTCATATAGCGCTGAATTTGCGTCGGATTACAAGTGCATGTGTGAGATGGATCGCCAAAATAACCGCATGGACACGGATTGCATGCGGCAACCAACATAAACCTGCTGGGATAAGTAAGACTGGCCCGTGCTCTGGAAATTGTGACGGTGCCATCTTCTAAAGGTTGACGAAGATTTTCTAAAACGTTTCTGGAAAATTCGGGCAATTCATCCAGAAATAAAACACCATGATGAGCTAAACTGACTTCACCCGGTTTGGGATTTGCGCCACCCCCGATGAGACCGGCATCGGAAACACTGTGGTGCGGCGAACGGAACGGACGAGTGGCGATTAGACTTTGTTCGGCCAACAACCGTCCGGCAATGCTATGAATTTTGGTTGTTTCCAAGGCCTCGTTTAAGGTCATCCCCGCCATGATCGTCGGCAACCGTTTCGCCAGCATGGTTTTTCCCGATCCCGGAGGACCGACCATAATAAGATTATGGCCTCCGGCCGCTGCGACTTCGAGCGCCCGTTTTACATTTTCTTGGCCTTTGACTTCTTGAAAATCCACGGCATAAACGCAGGAATCTTCAAAGATTTGGGAGATATCCAACTTAACCGGTGAGATAGTGCCGGTATCGTTTAGGTAATCCATTGCCTCCTGAAGAGTTTCCACAGGGATCACATCGAGGCCATCGACTACCGCGGCCTCATTGGCATTGGCCCGGGGGACCAATATGCGTTTCATGCCCTGTCTTTGTGCGGATACGGCCACCGGCAAAACGCCTTGTACGCTTCGCACTTCTCCATCCAGAGAGAGTTCGCCCAAGATGATGCTTTTTTCAAGTTCTCCGGTATCGATCAATCCCGAACCGGCCAAGAGACCGATGGCAATAGGAAGATCGACGGAGGAACCCTCTTTGGGAATATCCGCCGGGGCGAGGTTGATGGTGATCCGCCGTTGTGGGAATGCGTAGCCTGAGTTGACCAGCGCGCTACGGATGCGTTCCCTGCTCTCTTTAATGGCTGCATCCGGCAGCCCGACCAATGCGTAATAAGGCATCCCTGCCGAGAGGTCGACTTCGACTTCCATGGCATAAGCATCGATGCCCTGTGTTCCTGCCGATAAAACGCGTACGTACATAATAAGACCAACCCTTCCGGAAGGTGCGTTTTTGTCACCCTAGCATAAATTCTGATTCTCTACCGAGGGCATTGATGGGGAGATGAGAGTCAAAAAAAGGCCCCGATGGGTCATTTCGGGGCAGAAGGAAAATGGGGATGATAAAAGTACCTCGAAGAGCGCGTGGGCTTTTTCACTCGCGAGGTTTGTAGTCTTGACTGTTCTTATGCGCCGTTTGCTGTAATACCTTTTTTGACGTTTGTGTTTATGCCGGGTCCTCAATCCCTTGGGGCATTTGGGGAGGTCCGCTTTTCTCCATGTGATGCGTCCCGTTGATGTTTATCGTGGACTTCCTTCCAGACAAATCGGCTGAGTTTTTTTCCCTCCGGATTGAGCAAAAAGAGCACGCCGGATTATGGATTCTCAGCCGCAGCCATGACCAAGGATATTTATTATGCAAATGATGTACCTAAATGATGGGAGTAATTTTGGATTATGATGCCAGGGCAAAATTGGGACTCGACTGGCAGACGATTCGCCAATTCATGTTTTTTCCCTCTTTTAGAACTGCAAATCCTAAAGAATTGTGAGGAGGAATTTGCCTGGGGCGGCATTCTTGGGACCTTAAGGTGATAGATTCTCTTCTCGATTCCCGGGGCGTGCCTGGCTTGAGATTGAGCAGAACTTTCCCATTATCATGGAAGGGTACCAGGAGCGGCATGCAATTTTCATAGTTGAAATCGGGGAAATCATTTATCCTAAGGGCGGTATTTTTGATGATTGAGTGCCGCGATGGCTATTACAAACAGCAATGTTCATGGAGTCCATGTGGTCGAAGTTCGCGAGAAGGATTTGACCTCCGCGCATCTCGATCAAATGCGTATGGCAATTGCTCCGGCGCTAAAGACGGGATGTTTCAGGTTTGTATTCGATTTGGAGGGAGTCGAACTGATCGACAGCGCCGTTGTGGGGCTTATCCTCAAAATTGCCAATGAAGGCCATAAGCATGGTGGAGATGTGGCGGTTTGTTCCGCAACGGCTCATGTTTTGGAAACGATACAAGCCTTGCATCTCGGGCAGTATCTTCAAATTGTCGATAGCCGCGAAGAAGCATTGCGCAATTTGGGAGTCGAACCTCCCCCAAAAAACAAAACCGAAGAAGTCCCCCCCCGTCCGCCGCAATCCCCGCCTGAGAAAAAGGCCGTGAACGACAAAAAGGAGAGCAAACAGGAGAGCAAACAGGAGGGGGAGGAACGAAGCGCATCGCCCAGCCATAAGCGTGAAGATGCCCCTGTGCAATTTGGGCAGCGTGAATGTGCTGGGGTTTGGATTGTTGAAAGCGCTGTGGAGTCGATTGTTGAATCGGACTTGCCGCGCCTGCGTGCCGCATTTGAACCGGCGGCGCAACGCCGTATGACGCGCACGATTTTGGATTTCAGCAAGATTGAATCTTTGGGCAGTGGCGTCGAATTGGTGGCAGAGATATGCCGTCAAATGCGCGAAGCCGGAGGAGATTTGCGCATTGTGGGATTGCCGGATTCTCTCGTAGATGAATTGGCCGATTGGAATGTAAATCCGCCGATCCAGATTTTTGAGACTATCGATGAGGCGTTGGATTCCTATGATTTAAAACGCGAAGAAGACGATTCTGAAGAGCAAAGCGGCGGTGCCACGAAGATTCAAATTGATGTTGAGGTTGAAGCGAAACCAAAGAGGATCACACCCCGTCAAGATGTTGAAATTAACGCTCACTTCGTATCGGATGACGATAAAAAGAAAGGGACGAGCCTGTCAGGCGTATCGGGCGGTCAGCAACGGCCGGGCTTTGTGACCTATTTAAAAATCCTTGCCATCATTGCAATCGGTGCTCTGCTGATTTTTATTGTTACTTTTTCTTTTGATAAAAAGGATGGAGCCGGATCTGCCGAAAATAACAATACCGAAAATATTTCGGATTCAAACGATCATGCAGAACCTCAAGATTCGGGTAGTGCCGTTCAGCCGGAAAATTCTGAAGAAGTTGAAAATGATGAAAATGCAAACAGTACTTCCGGCTAAGCTGAATCTGTTTCTACGGTTGATTTTCCTCTCGTTTTTGACGTCCGATAATCGCCAATCCTTTTAGGCTAAGATGAGGCTCATGGTGCTGGAAAATCCCTTCCCCAGCCAATAAATGGCTAAATCCGCCTGTCCCGACGAGCTGGGCTTCTTCTCCTATTTCTTGCCTAAAACGACGGACCATACCTTCAATCATTGAGATGGTTCCGTAAAAACTCCCGGAGCGCATATGATCAAGCGTAGTCTTGCCGATAAGCCGCTCCGGCTTTTCCCATGCAAAAGGCGCGAGCAGCGCTGCTTTTTGTGAGAGGGCTTCTGCGGAAATACCCACGCCGGGGCATATCGCACCGCCGATATACTGTCCGTCTCTATCAATGGCCTCAAAAGTAGTGGCTGTGCCTAAACTTGTAATGATAATCGGGGGACCGATGAGATTTACCGCCGCCACGGAGTTGACAATCCGATCAACGCCTACGGATTGAGGTTGCTCGACTAGAAGTGGAATTAGGCCTGTGCGAATGGCATTAACATAGACCACATCGCGCTCTGTAGCTTTAGCTAATTCCTCTCGAATCGGACGATTATGGGTGGGGACAACGCTAGCCAGAATAGCAGTCAGCTCGACCTCGTAGCCTGTTCGCCACCGTTCGGCCAAATTACCGAGCATTGGGGCCGCCGCATCTAATGTCGGCAGGTTTTCGACTTCGATCAGCTCGTCATCCCGAAACAGTCCGACATCTATAGTCGTGTTTCCAACTTCAACCGTCATAAGGAAATGGCCGGTCATCGCACATCACCCTTCTGCATTTCATCCCTTGTGTTGATTGTAGGAACCTTGTGGCACTGAATCATATTTAAAACGGGCCATTTAGTTTGCTACAGCATGACTCGTTTGGCCAGGAAAAAGCGTGCCTTCAGTTCTGCATCATAGTGGGGATCGGTCTCATCCAGACTACTGATCGTCATGCCTTTGTCTGAAGAGGCATGGATATAAGTGCTGCCACCATAAGACAGCGCGACGTGCCCGATCCGGCCAAGAGTGCTGCAAAAGAACAGCAAGTCGCCTGTTTGCAGATCACTATACCAATCCGGAGTGGCGCAGATTTCACCGCATAGGACTTGTTGCCCTGCATCACGCGGCAACATGATGCCCAAAGCGCGATAGACCATTTGGACGAGACCCGAGCAGTCGATCCCTTCTTTGCTTCTTCCTCCCCATTTGTAGCAGGTATCCAAGTAGCGCTCGGTTTCTCTATGCACTGCTTCATCAAATGCCGGTGTTTTGCGGTCGCATAAAACAATGCTTTCCCTGTCCGGTTTCACTTCAGCTCCATCGACACATTGGATTGTGTCGTCTCCCACAAGCGGGAGCACGGCCCCGATAGGTAATGTGAAATCCGGAAGGTCATAGTCACATAAAAGACGCGCGTGGGGACCTTTCTTCCATGTGCGCAATGTTTGCAGGTCGATGGGCCGAATGTTGCCGGATTGTGTCCAGCCGAGATAGCCTTCCAAAGTGCGTACGAAGAGAAAGCCATTTTCTTTGGAGAGAATAAAGACACATTCGCCATAGAGTCCTGAAGTTACCCGCTCGGAAGCCTCATCGGCTTCTGCATATACATCAGCCACGCCAACCCGAACCAAACCATAGTGCAAACCTTGGGTTGAGCGGTCTGGATAAATCTCGAGTCCTTCCACATCCGCCTTTATTTTGAGGCAGTCCAAAACCTCAAGGATACTCTGCCTCATTTGAGGCGACATAACCCGGCCTTTCACGGCCAAGCCTTCTTTTGTCTTTTCTATTTTTGCATTGCAACGCAAAAAGCGCGGATCGCCGGTTATCCATTGACAATGACGATCCAATGCGGCTTGGATTTCAGATAGATCTTTGTTTTTGACAGGATTGAAAGCAGCCAAGTGACGCTGTTTTTCACCTGGACCCGAATCGATGACTTTTTTCATTGTTTCCTATTATCAGAATTGGTTGCCCAATTAGTAGGCTCATGTTATGAGCATTGCATCCCCATACGAATAAAAACGGAATTCCTTCTCAATTGCCTCCTGATAGGCACGCCGCTGCAATTCGTGACCGCAAAATGCGGCAACCAAGACGATGAGTGTTGACTTGGGCAAGTGAAAGTTTGTGAGCATGGCATCCACGCATCGGAAACGATAGCCGGGATAGATGAAGAGGCTAGTCTGCCCTTCTCCGGCGGCGGCAAGACCATCCTCGTTGGCGCTCGATTCAAGCACCCGTACCGCGGTTGTCCCCACGGCGATGACACGGCCCCCTTGGCTGCGAATGGTGTTGATTCGATCTGCAGTTTCTTGGGGCATTTTGTACCATTCGGTGTGCATTTCATGTTCTGAAAGGTCATCCACACGGATTGGCAAGAAAGTGTCACGGCCTATTTGCAGACGAACATATCCTATTGTGATGCCCCTCTTTTCCAGCTTATTGAGCAATTCCCGAGTCAGGTGTAATCCAGCAGTAGGAGCCGCGGCCGAAGGTTTCAGGCCATCGTTTTTAGCGAAGACGGTCTGATAACGTTCGCGGTCCTCAATCTCCTGGTTGCCGGGGCCGTTTGAGTCCCCTCGCCTAATATAGGGGGGCAATGGCACATGTCCGTATTCCGCCAAGACATCATCCCATTGGCCTTCGAAATCAAATCGGATTTCCACGTTTCCGTCACCGATGATCCGCAGGATTTCCGCCTCCAACTTGGGGCCAATAATTAATCGTGTTCCGGGACGTAGCCGACTTGTCCGTTGGGCCATTGCGATCCAGGTTTGGCTTTCGTGGCGGCTCAGCAGTAGCAGTTCGATTTTTGCGCCGGTTTCTGCTTTATGGGCATGCAAACGAGCCGGATGCACATAGGTTTCGTTAAGGACCAGCATGTCGCCCGGCTGCAAGTAATCCCCAACTTTCGCAATGGAAGATTCACATACTTGGGAAGTCTTGCGGTCAATAACCAACAAGCGGGAGTCATCCCTGCTTTTAAGCGGTTTTTGAGCGATTCGCCCGGGGGGGAGTTCGTAATCGAAGTCGGATAATTTCAAGATTCAACGCCGAAAAAACAGATTCAAGAGTACTGTGAGAATAAGAGAGATCAGTAAACACGTGACTATCGGAAAATAAAATCCCCCGTATTTGCCCTCGATTTGTATGTCGCCCGGCAGCTTACCGAGAAAGGGAATTCGCGGAAGAAACAGCAATGCGAGGCCCATAAGGACCAGAAGTCCCCCGGCCAAGAGCAGCATTTTTCCGAGCCCTTCCATAGTTGCGCCTCACATACAAGACCGCCGGGACAGGGATAAGCGCATTGAGTTCCAATGGCTTTGCCCCGTCGAGCGATTAAACTGACAGCAGTCACTTGCTCGTGTTACAACATAGAAAACCTCACCTATCGGAGCCAGTCATGCCCGTCCAGCTACGAGACCTGTTTGAACTAATCGCGGAAAATCGTGCTTCCGACCTTCTGCTTACTACAGGCGTTCCGCCGATGATACGTGTCGATGGCCGCTTGATGAAACTTCCTATGCCGGATATGAGTCCCGATGAAGTCAAGCGTCTGGTGTATTCACTTTTATCCGACGAGCAGAAACAAGAGTTTGAAGAAAACAAGGAACTTGATTTTTCTCTTGCTGCCGGTGTAGATCACCGCTTTCGCGTCAACTGTTTTTTGCAGAGAGGCAGCGTGGCGGCTGCTTTTCGCCCAATTCCCACGGAAATTCGCAGCCTAAAAGAACTTGGGTTGCCTCCGATTGCATATGATCTCTGTTTTGCGCCACAAGGACTGGTTCTTGTGACCGGACCGACCGGGCATGGTAAATCTACAACCTTGGCATCGATGCTCGATGTTATTAATACAAACCGAAGTTGTCACATAATTACGATTGAAGATCCCATCGAATATGTTCATAGGCACAAACAATCAGTTATTGAGCAACGCGAATTGGGAGGCGATACCCATAAGTTTTCAACCGCTCTCAAATACGTTTTACGGCAGGATCCGGATGTCATTTTGGTTGGTGAAATGCGCGACCTGGATACGATTTCTGCTGCACTAACCGTGGCCGAAACCGGACATTTGGTTTTGGCGACACTGCATACCAATGATGCTGTCCAGACCATTGACCGCATCGTGGACGCATTCCCCGAACGTCAACAACAGCAGGTACGTGTGCAGCTGTCTTTGGTTTTGACGGCGGTTTTATCACAGCGGCTTTTGCCCAAAGCCGCTGGAAAGGGCCGTGTTTTGGCCACCGAGGTATTACGCAACAACAATGCCTCCGCCGCCTATATTCGCGAGGGCAAGACCCACCAGCTCTATACGGTTATCGAAACCGGCACCAAAGATGGAATGGGCACATTGGATGCCAGCCTGGTGCGTCTCTATAAGCGTGGCGTGATTACACCGGATGAAGCGCGCCGGCATATGCGTAATCCACAGGTGCTGATTGACCTCGCGATGCGCGAAAAACAGCAAGAACAAACCGCACAGGCGGGACCGAGCAAGAACCTATTTAACCAATAACTTAAAGGTCTTTTGTTTTCGCCTATTTGTTGGTTCGGCAAATAGCTGGGAGATGGATTGGGGATGTCACGCGTACGCAAGGCGGTTATTACGGCTGCGGGAAAAGGAACCCGCCAATATCCTGCATCGACTACAGTTCAAAAAGCGATGTTTCCTTTAGTCGACCGTGATGGCCTGACCAAACCTACTCTGCAAATTATCGCTGAAGAGGCTTTTGAAGCCGGGATCGAAGAACTGGCGATTGTGGTCTCACCGGGCGATGAAGAGAATTACCGCCAGCATTTTGCCGGAATCGCGGAGGATTTATTGCCTTCGTTCGAATCCAAAACCTGGGCGATTGAGGAATCCAAGCGTATACAACGGCTTGAAACTTCCATTCATTACATCACTCAGAGTGAACAAGAAGGATACGGGCACGCTGTTTGGTGCGCCAAAGAGTGGGCTGGCGATGAACCGGTTCTGCTGCTGCTGGGCGATCATGTCTATATCTCTGAAAACGAACAACGTTGCGCAGCCCAGGTCATGGAAGCCTATCGGCGCCAGCAAGGTCTTGTATTTGGTGTAAAAGCCACGCCGGTTTCCCAGGTCAGCCGCTTTGGGACTCTGCGCGGGATACCATTCGAGGATAATCCTCGGATTTTTCAGATCGACAGAATGATCGAGAAACCCTCACCGGAAATGGCCCGGGCCGAATTGGTTACTCCGGGATTGGCCGATGATGAGTTTTTATGCTTTTTCGGTATGTACATATTAACTCCCACGGTCTTTGAGGCTCTGGACCGGCATGTTTATGAGGATATCCGCGAGCGCGGCGAGATTCAGTTAACCGGCGCCTTAGGGATGGTTATGGAAAATGAAGGCGCTGTAGGATATGAAGTATGTGGGTATCGCTACGACATGGGCATTCCTTTTGGTTATGTAGAAACTCAAATAGCGCTTGCATTGCATGGCTCCAGCCGTGACGAAATCCTGCAATCCCTCCGTACTCTGCTTCGGCGATCCGGAAGCCATACTGAACTATCTGAACTCTGAAGGATTTGTTCGGCAAGGTTGTCAATATGGCTTAGACAGAAGTTACAGTTGGTGTAATATTTTTGTGGATTAGGGGGGCATAGTCCCGTATTTCTTCCTCGCGTTACCTCTTTCCCTCTTATTCGTTGATAAGTTAATTGCTTTAAACTCTGTCTACTGAGATGGATATGCTCATGGTTGAGGCTTATGTGTGGAATCAGCTTACTTCGATATTAGGCAAATCTTTGAGGCGTCAGGAGGTTCTATCGGAAAAAAATAATACTTGACGTGGTCAATAAAGAAGTCTATTATCTTACTTAACTAATCTGTTTGGTCATCTTAGTCATGGGGACATTGTTACAGGAAACCGGAGGATCCAATGTCACAGGTTACAGTTCATCAGTCATCTGATTCTGGTGTTTCTTCTTCGAAGCGAACCGTAGGCGAAATCGTCATCCTGGTGCTTAAGGAGCGTTGGGATGTCGAGGAAGATGCAGCGCGAAGGTTTGTCAGACGTCATAAAGATTTATGTGCAGAAGACCTCATCGGTTTTGCTGAAGAGCTCGAAATGCACCTGGCGCGTATGCACCATGCCCATTTCGGCTACGAAGCCGCACCCGAGGTCCTGCGCCGGGCCGTTGTCTATGGTTTGGATCGTCTGACAAGCGCCCGTGGCGGCTTATCAGAGAAACAGCTCGCTTATTTCATTCAGTTTGCCAAGGATGAAGTTGCCAGCGAACGAACCCGGGCTTCTGATCCTGGAACCAAAGAAGCACGCTACCAGGCTATGCAACCGCTCAAAGAGGTTATTTATTGCGAAGAAGATCAGGTTATGAGAGATCGTCTGGAGTTTGTTTACGATCTGTTTGCTTCTCATGGCCTGCGTCTGGCCAAAAAACGCATCGTTACCGCGTGCCTCAAAAGGAAAGATCTCTTCCCCCGCCGCCGGGCCGCCGAGGATACAATCGAAACCCTGCGCGGAGCCTATGAGGCATTGGGATTCATGGACGGCGATCTGTTTGTCACGCCGGATTATTTGGAGATGCAACGCGTTTACGGATAAATCCCTACTGTAGTCGAAATCGTCTCAGACAAAGCAACACCCCGTTCCGCCCAATGCGCAACGGGGTGTTTTATGTTTACCTGTAAAATTCTTATCCGGATGATTTGTGGTTGTCTATTTCAATTCTGTAATACTATCCGCCATCACGCTTTGGTATCCGCGTGATTCGCCTGATTCGATACGGGTTGCGGTCCAGAGCGGGAAGTCATCGTGTATTTTGTTTTTCAATGTGGAAACGGCGGCGTTATAGGCCACTTGAGCCTGAATCAGACGCTGCCGGGCGCGCGCTTCTTCAAACTGTGTGTCCTGGAAATTACGATACTCGATGCGGCCTTCATTGAATTGCAGTTTGGCGGTCTCGAGGTTCTTTTGAGTTTGGGCGACGTTCATTTTGCTGATCTCGATCAGCTGCATTTGGGTCTCAACATCACGCAGGTCTTGGTAGATATCCAACACCAGCTGCCGCTCGATATCCCACAGGTTGATACGTGCCTGCTGAAGCGCTGCCTCAGCGGCTCGGATACGGGCGTCAGTGAGGCCTCCATCGCCGATAGGCCAGCTAAAGGACAAACCGATTGAACCGGCATCGCTGCCTTCATCGGTTCGAGTGTAGGACGTATTCATGGCAACATCGGGTTGTTTACCCAAACGAGCCAGTGTTAGTGCATTTTCGGCTTCTTCAAGAGCCAGTCGTTGGCTGCGCAGTTCGACATTGTGTTCCAAAATAAGCTGCACGTAGGTTTCAGAATCATGCGGCAAAGGCTGGGGTTCCGGGTTCTCTGTCAATTTGATTTTGGCGCCAATCGGGATGCCTAAGAGAATATTGAAGTTTTCATAACTATTGGCCAAAGATAGTTCAACTTCGACGTAGCTGGATTCCTGCTCGGCCACGTTGACTTCTGACTGGGCTAGGTCGAAATCCGAGGCGAAGCCAAATTCATTTTTGACTTTCATTTGCGTATAAAGATCTTTGGCGATCTGTAGTTGGTCTTTTTGGATTTGTAGTTGTTCTTCATTCAAGCGGACACGCCAATAGGCATCTGTAATCGAACGAATCAGATTTTTTTCTTGCAGATAAAGACCATTTTCGGCGCGCTCATAGCTGATTTCGGTTGAGCGCAAATCATTCTGGATTTCCAACCGGGACCGGGAGTTGAGCGGAAGTTCTAATGATACCGAAGCGCTGCTCTCAAAATCTTCATGTTTATCGCGGTTATCCCCCAGCGTGGGATCTCCATCCCGTAATGCCTCGACATCGCCGCTGAGTGAGAGCCGCATGCCGTTCCGGTAACGGCGGGATACCGACGGGCTAAGCGCCGCGCTCTGTTCGTCATAGCTCGGAGAACGGTCGATCCCGGTTGCACCGCCGACCGAAGCCGAAGACAGGCGGTCGCGGGTTTGGCTTAGGGATGCATCGCCGCTCAAATCGTATTTTGTGTTGTAGTCGGATAGCACTCTGTCGTAATTGGCATCGCTTTGGCGGAGCGAAGCGTGTTGCGACCGAATTTGGGGTGAATACTTAAGTCCCAATTGAATGGCATTATCCAAACTCAGTTCGAGCTGCTTGGGAAACTCACCGTTGGTGCCATCCAGCCTGTCGAGTGTTGTATCGTAATAATCCCGAAGCAAAGGCATTTCGTTTTGTTGTGCACACAGAGTGCAGGTCAGCCCAAGAAATAGGACACAGACAAGCCCGCGTTTATAAATCCGTTTCATCATTCGCACCTCATTTGCACAATCGTAATGCCTTAGCCATCAATATATGTAACAAACGGCACTTCAACTAATGGATTGAAGTGTCCCGAAAGACTTTGTTTTTCTGCACCAATGTGTGATAGACGTAAGCGTCTTCCAATGTCGGTTCAACGATCCGGCCATCCGCCGGTGGCATGTCTTTGAAAACCAACCTCAATCTCAAGCCCTGGGGCGTGCGTTGCATAACGGTTGTTTCGCCCGCCATACGGAGTTTTGACCATTCGCGATCATCAGTCATGATTTCGACCACATGGCCCCGGGCCTCGGCAATCAAATCCTCTTGTCCGCCTTGATATGTAATCATTCCTTCTTGCATGATTGCCAGGTTTCGGCAGCTGTGGGCAATATCTTCGACAATGTGTGTCGAAAGCACAACAACGCGTTCCGTAGCGAGTTGCGAGAGAAGGTTGCGGAAACGGAGCCGTTCTAAGGGATCCAGGCCTGCTGTGGGCTCATCGACAATCAATACACGTGGCGGTTTTAGAAAAATCTGAGCCAGGCCGATACGGCGAATCATGCCGCCTGAGAATCCTCCCACGGCTGTATCGGCCACATCCGTCAGGTTGACCATTTCCAACGCCCGGTCGATTGCGTAATTCCGTTCCCGTTTGTTCATGATGCGCTTTAGCAGGGCAAAGTGATTGAGGTATTCGCGCGCCGTCCGTTCACCGTATACACCGAAATCTTGTGGCAGATATCCGATAAGCTTGCGGGCTTTACCGCTTTCTTTGACTGTATCATAACCGCACACGTGGCACGTGCCCCGTGTAGGTTGATCGATACCGACAATCAACCGCATAAGCGTGGTTTTCCCTGCTCCGTTAGGGCCAAGCAAGCCAAATAGGCCCCTTCCGATATCAAGGTTCACGCCCGCCAATGCCTTCTGGCGGCGTGTTGTACCGTGCATTTGTGCGCCGGCCAAATCCACTTTCCGGCTATCATCCATAGGCAATGATGGACGTGAAATGATCCCGATCGGGGCTGGCTCCAAAGGCAAGATTGTGCGCCGAAGCCTTGGAAGCATCTCTTGAAGCCTTAAAAGCCAAGGCCTTTCGTAAATGCGTGTGAGATTCCAGGTCTGAATCGTAAGCGGTTCATGGCGTGGTGCGAATGTCCGATAGGCTGTTACTCGAGTACGAGTTTCCCCCCGCCTTTTTGAACTCCAAAAAACGAATATCCATCGAAGACTTAGGACGTATTTGACACCGCGTTTAATTAACGCTGCCAAATCTTCAAACATGAAGTAGAAACCCGGGATTAAAAGCAACGTTAAGATTGTGGATCCTAAAAGACCGCTAATGACCACAATGGCAAACGGAACCCACTCACCTTCTGAGCCTTTGGTTGTGATGGCCATAGGCAAAAGGCCCAGCACGGTTGTTCCTACAGTCATAAAGATCGGACGCAAACGGTAAGCACAGGCCAACATGACGGCGCGGGGACGGGGATATTGCTTTTCGCGGCGCATTGACGATGCAAAATTAACGAGAAGAATCCCGCTATTTGGCAATAATCCGATCAGGAAAATTACGCCGAAAGCACCCATGTGATTGAATTCAGTTTCTGTCAATAACAAGCCCCAGATCAAAGGCACAAAGGCTAAGGCAATGGTGAACAAAATAATAAAAGGCTGGTAAAAGGACTCGAAAAGCGAGGCCATCAGCATATAAACGAGAATTAGAGCGAGAATCAGAACGAGCTGAAGCGCCTTTGAGAGGTCTTCCCATTCTTGGGAGAAGCCTCCGTATTCAAAACTAAAACCTGCGGGCAAGGGGAAGTTTTCGGTGATGGCTTTGATCGAATCTTCCACATCTTGGAATTGTGCAGTTGGAGCAAGTGAATAGTGTATTGTAACCAGGCGTTGCTGATTTTTGCGCATAACCTGGGTTGACCGGCGGACCAATTCAAAAATGCCCAGGTCTTCTAATGGCAGATACGTTCCTGTCGATGGAGAATAAATCGGGATGCGCCGCATATCCGCCAAGGATAATCCTTCATCCTCTTCGGCCACGCGGCTTGTACGGGCAGGTTGGTCGGAAGTAACCTGTTGGAAAATGATCTCAAGATCGTCTTCGTCTTCCCGTTTCATCCGGAGCTGCGATGCATCGCCCCGGCTTTGAGCGGCGGTTATTTGCCAGGCCAGCGATTGGGCATTGATTTGCAATAGATTGGCGGTATCGCGATCCAGTGTAAAACGAAGTTCCAGTTCTCCTTGCTCGAAATCGCTATAGACATCTCGAACTGAATCAATTTGTTCGATCAATGGCCGGATCATATCGATCATTCCGACCAAGGCCTGCTGGCTGGGACCTTTAAGTTCAATAGAGCCGTTGCGTCCGGTTACAACGACAGACGGCGCTTGATCGCCGCGCTGCCGGCTCCACGTGAACGAGACTTCTGCTTCTGTGATCTCGCTGAAAGGTTTTCGCAGGGATTCTTTGATTGAAGGAACCTCACGTTCGCGATCCTTTGCATCGACGAGTTCCACATCGATATAGGCAAAATCATCGGAGATACGGCTTTGGATCATACGGCGTTCGGGAACAAGCTCTTTTAGAAGGTCCTCAACCTTATCCACGATTGCGGCCGTATATGAAATACGTGTGCCTTCAGGTGTGAAAACAAATACGGAAAAACTCTCCCGGTCTTCAGGAGCCTGCAGCCGCCCTCCCCGGTTCACACCACCCATTAAATAAAAATATGTATAAAGAATGACGGCGACAATCACAAACACCAGCCGCACCCGGTGCCGCAGGCAACTTTTTAACATTGCCAAATACCATGTGCGGAAACGCACGAATTGGGTGTGCGAGGTCAATTTTTTGATTTTAGCCATCAACCCGTGGATGCCATCGCGGCCGTGTGGCTTAAAAGATGAACCCGATGAAGAGGAAGGTCCGTTTTTTATTTTGTTTTGTGTGCGGCGGTAGAAGAAAGAGGCGGCCATTGGCACCAAAAGCAAAGCAACAGCCATAGATGCCAGAAGCGGATAAATAACGGCGAGCGCGCCTTCGCGAAAGATCAGCTGCAATTCGCCTTTAACGAAAACAATTGGCAAGAAGACGATAATGCTGGTTAGTGTCAGAGCCATTATCGGCCGCGTCACTTCCCTGGCCCCTTCAGCCGCTGCCCATTTTGCGTCTTTGTTTCGCTCACGATACCGGGCGATGTTTTCAAGCACGACAATTGAGTTATCGAGCAGACTTCCTACGCCGATTGCCAATCCCACCAAAGTAATAAGATTAATCGACATATCGCTGAAATACATCAGATTAAAAGTGGCGATGATTGAAATCGGGATGACCAGGCAAACCATAAGCGTCATTCGTAATGAGCGAACAAATGCCAATAGAATCAACATGGCAAGAACAATGCCGATACCGGCCAATCGCATGAGTTGCCGGATCATATCGGAAATGATTTCCGATCCGTCATAGGCCACCGTAAGTGAGTAGCCTTCCGGCATGCTCTCTTCGATTTGAACCATGGTCTTGCGGACGCGCTTCGATAGTTCAATCGGATTGGCTTCGGCTTCTTTTTCCAGGGCGTAAATGATCGAAGGTTTGCCATCTACACGGGAAAGCCGGTCGCGTGGTAATAAGAGATCATTGACATCCGCCAAATGCCGTAAATAAAGCCCGCCTTCTGTATTGAGCATGATATTGGACAAGTCATTTGTCTTTTTAAACTGACTGTCGAGGCGGACGAAATGCCGTTGTCCTTTTTCCTGTACTTCACCCAAAAAGATCGGATCTGTGGCATAACTGCTTACGGTATTGCGAAGTTGAAAGATCGGTTGGTTGAATTCGCGCATGCGGTCTTCATTGACCGCAATTTCGATAATTTGTTCGTGACCTCCCCATGTATCGGCGCGCGCCACGCCATCGATTTCTTGTAACCGTTGTGCCAACCGGTCAATACTGATTCCTTGTAGATAGGGATCGTGCCGGGGACCTTGAATGGCGACATACATAAAACGGCGGTTTTCCCATGACGAATCGAAGGAAAACGTATGCATATTGAGAGCGCCGCGAGTGAAAGTGCGCCGGAACCGATCCAGTTTTTCTTGGAGTTCAATAACGCGGAATTTGGCGTTGGTGCCGAATTCCAATTGAATGCGGAAGAACGCGCGATTACCGCCGCGTCCGTATACCCACATGTTTTTGATGCCGGATAATTGGGCGACTTCGCTTTCGATTGGCTCAATAATTTGTCTTTCGAATTCTTCTCCGCTTAAGGGCCGGTTGTAATGCAGCCAAACTCCCATTCCCGGCTCGCTGATATCGGGAAGGAATTGAACCGGCAGCCGCACGTAAGAGACGCATCCTAATACAATCAGAGCCGCAAAGATCATGATTGTAGTAATGGGCCTGTCTATGGCGATTTTGCTCAGGTTCATCTTTTACCGGTCAGCCTTTTCCTTTATTAAACATCATCAGCGGTCAACATCAGCGCCCCGTCTTTATTTAACTTAATCTCAAACCGGGCCTCGTGATGTTGGCGCAAACGGCTCCCTTCAACACGATAAACTTCCTGCAATAACCAGTTGCTGGGATCGATCATGGCAAATACCGGCCGATGCGGGACTTCGATATTCAGCGTGCCTTCGCCGCCGGAATCAATCCAAACCAGCCTTTGGACTTCATCGATTTCGGTTTTTATAAAAATGGGGACGTCGATACTGCCGGTTCCAAGATTTTTCACATGTACCGTGCACCGGTAAGAAGCCAAAAAACTATTCGGGTCTTGCACCAGCTCGGCTTCCGCCTTGGTTATTTCGTACTGGGGTAAAGCACTGCCATAGACCCATTCTTTGAAAAATCCATCCAGTGATCGTCCCGCGACTTCTTCAGCAACGCTTTGGATCGCCTTGTCGTCGACGACATCGGCGTTATAGCGGCTTAGCAGTGTGCGCAAGAATTTCCACCATGCGCGTTCACCCAACATGTGATGCAGGGTGCGCCATAATCCTTCAGCGCGAAGGCGTTCGGCTGCAACCGCTCGGCTGTCATCTTGGTCAGTAGCGCGCAATTGGGCCAAGGGGTGTCTTATTGCCGCGCCGGAAACCGAGGTGCCGGCATCGAATGTCAGAAGACTGCGGCGTCTCCAAATATTGGGTTCCATTAATTTGGCGACATAGGAAGGCAGGTATTTCTCGATCCAAAAAGCGAGTGGACCGGTGGCTTCATAGGTCCCCTGAAGGTAGCTCTCAACATAACGGTCGAGGTATTGTTTTTGGAGTTCCCATACAACCGGGCGCAAAGCCCTATAATAAGGCACCTCCAATGGATTGATATCAAATCGCTCCAAATCCCAAATACCTTCGTGCAGATAAACCAGCTTTCGCTCGGATATGGATATCAATCCGCTAAGCTGTGGATCGGGATAGCGGTCAAGCCAACCGCAACGCTCCATAAAGGTCAACCGGGGAACCCGCAACGGACCGAGTAGAGATACAATTTTATTTTGCAATCCTTTAACATCCCGTAGATAAACCTCTGCCTGGTAGGCATGCTGCTCCAAAGCCAGAAATGTCACTGGTGTTGGGCCGAACTGGTCTTCAATCGCAATATAAGGTCCCCAAAAAACGGCCAGGTTATCGATCGGATAGTTTGTTTTCATTTCCGCCCATTCGTCATTGGGGGCGTCATGAAGTGTCTGACCTGCGAATATGATGGGATACGATAGCCCCTTCACGCGGATGGTTGCGTCAAAGATATCCCGCATGTGTCCGGATTGCGAAGTCGAATCATCCAGCGCCAAATCGAGAGATGGATCGTAAGGAGTTGGATACCACTCCAAGTCTTTTGCCAGCTGGCCCGTAGTTTCATAAATCTCGCCATCGAGCGGTCCCGCGTATTCAAAGGCGACTTCGATTTCGGTCCCCTTGGCCAACGGTGAGTCAAACTTAATGATTCGAACCGGATTAATTCCGTTTTCGTAGGAAGACGCCAGACCCTGGATATCCAGGCGTGAAACCACAAAATTGTGCGGGAGCGTCAAGTGGATTTCCGATAAGTTCTCCGCCTCTGGTGTTAAACGCATGGTGCCTTTGACGGCGATGGCGCGGTTGGGGATATCGATTTCCAATGAGATATCATAGGCGGATGTATCGACCGGATCGCGGCGCTGCAACGAAACTTTCAGTTCATCTACACCCTCTTCGTAATCGCGGATTGCATGGGTTTCGGCCTTGCTAAGTTGAACCATCATGGCCGTTCCTGCGATCATGCCTGCCAACGAGAGGATACCGAATAGTTTTGGAATCCAGGGCAATTGATGATCAAAACGTAACTTTCCGAGCGCTCGCCGGAACGTAGGCAATGTGTACCAGCGCGCGTTGCGTAGCACGACCGATTGTTGTGGTTCCTGTCTGCGTATATATAAGGGTGCGGCTGTGAGAAATGCCAACGCGATCAGTGCCGTGCTCAGATTGTATTTCAACAAATCTTTTTGATTGACGGCCAATCCAAGTGTGGGAGAGGGGAGTTCTGTTGTAGGTGCGAGATCTTTGAATGGATCGATATTTTGAACATTATAAGACTGCTGAGAAGATCCGCCTCTGTGCCTGTGGTGCATGCTGTGCCGTCCGCGACGGGAGGATCCTTGCCGAACGACTTCTACTTTTAGGGTTTCTTCGGCTGCACGAATCGCGGGAAGCATGGAATTGGTTACCGTATCGAGAATTTCGATACGTGAACCAAGCGAATAGGTCAGCCACGCCAAGGAACCGAATACGGCCAATACACAGCAAATAGCGACGAAATCTTTTCCGGTCAAAATCCGAAACAGAAGCCCGGCCGCCGCTCCTAAAAATAATGTAGGCAGCAGCATTGCCGCATAAACAACCACAAACGGCTGCCAAATGGAATCGGAATGCCCCAGCGTCCAAAGAATGCACGGCAATACAAACCAACCCAATGCGGTAAGCGGGATCAGAATGATGAGAACCGTTAAATATCTGCCTAGTAAGAAAGCAAAGGTTCCCATGGGCCGTGTGTAGAGAATCGACGAGACACGCGTCCGGTCCAGCCGGGCACTGATATCGACTCCAAGCAAGATCGAGCCGAAGATCGAGACAAGAATTGCCATCCCTATGCCTGGATGGGAGAACGCACGGGCCGGATCGAGGAAAATATCTTGTTCAACAATAAGTTTGAAATCGCGATGAACCAGATAGGCAACCGATGCCAACAGGCCAAAGATCAGCCAGAATCGCCAGGTACGCAAAGCAATACGACTCTCGAAAGCGATGACTGCTGCCACCGTCCGCCACCAGGGCGTTGTATGTCTCACGTGAGCCGTTTTCATGTTAATTAACCTATATGTCGCAAATTCGTTTGTGTTATTCCTTCATTTCCTCATTGTCTTGATTCCGCTGTGAGGGCTTCAACCATTTCACTCTCCTCCGCCCTGCGCCGGAAGGGACGTGCAATTAATTCAACGATGTCATCGACAATGCTGTAAAGCACAGGAATAAAAATCAGCGTTAATAGAGTGCTTGATGTCAATCCGCCAATCACCGCAATCGCCATGGGCGCGCGGATTTCCGCACCTTCTCCGAATCCCATCGCCAAGGGTAAGAGTGCCAGAATTGTCGTTAATGTTGTCATTAAGATTGGACGCAAACGCCGTTTGCAGCCGGAAATAATGGCCTCGGAACGTTCGTATCCCTCATAGCGCCGGAGCCGGTTGATGTAATCAATGAGTACGATGGCGTTATTTACGACAATTCCGGCAAGCATAATGATGCCGATATAACCCATCATATTTAGTGTTTGACCGGAAAAGACGAAAGCCCATATGACACCGATGGCCGCCAACGGCATTGAGAACATAATGACAAAGGGGTGAATCAAGGACTCAAATAACGAGGCCATTACCATGTATACCAAAGTTAAGGCAAGGATCAGCGCGAAACTCAGCTGTTTAAAGGATTCGACACGGCGTTGTTCTTCTCCGCCAATGGTGAAGCTGTAGCTATCGGGGATTTGAAGTGTATTGAGCGCGCCCCGGACGAATGCCACGGAATCCGATAATTTAATTCCTTCGGGGATATCCGCGAATACTCTTGCAACCCGCTCCTGATCGCGATGGACAATCTCGCGTGGACCGGGACGCACAATAATATCGACAAGTTCTTCCAGCCGAACAAAATCATTTGTCCCGATAGGAATAGCCAAATCCTTCAATTCAACAAGAGAAACGTCATCTTCTCCTAATTGGACTCGAATGTCTTTTGATTGTTCGATGTCTTGAATTGTGGATGCAACGTTGCCCTGAAGATGAGATTGTACAATCGTTATCAGCTCTTGAGGTGCAATGCCCATACTGGCCATCAATGTGCGGTCCGGAATTAACGTTACTTCAGGATTTCCTTCGAGTATGTTTGACCGAACATTGTTGACATAGTCGCTTTCCATCAGCATAAGTTGCATCTGTTGAGCGATAGAGGAAAGCGTTTGCAGGTTTCTTCCCCGAATTTCAACTATAATGGCCGCTTTTTCACTACCAACCAGAGATCCGAGCGATGATTGAGAGAGCAGATAGTGTGCTTTTGCATCGCGGATGCTCGGTATTCGCTTATCGATTGAAGCGACGATTTTGGGGACCGGAGTTGTGGAATTATCGGCCATAGTAACCAAAAAGCGGGCTGTTTGCGGTCCATCGGGCTCAGTATCCATTGCCGCAGAGACATCGACGGATTTTCCCATATGCGTATAAATGCTGTCGATTTCTTTGCCATATTCCCCCAACCAGCCTTCGACAGCGAGAGCGGCTTGACTTGTAACCTCCAAATCCGTTCCGGTAGGCAGATTCATCTCGATAATGAATTGTTTTTCGGCTGCCTGAGGGATGAATTCTTGTTTGATCGATAGAGCCGGGTAGAAACTGGCCACAACGATGGCCGCGGTAATAAACAGAACCGCCCAACGGTGGCGCAATGAACCGGATAAAAACGCACCGTAGATTCGATGTTTATGCTCCCTATCTTTAATGCGTCTTTTTAGAAGGCGCGCCGCTAAGGCCGGAATCATAAGTAGAGCCACGATTAACGAGGTCATCAGGGAGAAGACAACCGTTAATGCCTGCTCTTTAAATAATTGTGCTGTTAGTCCGCCTATCCAGGCGATCGGCAGGAATACGACAACAGTGGTCAAGGTTGATGCGATAATTGCAGAACCCACTTCTGATGCGCCGGAAATAGCCGCTGTCTGCGCATCTGCTCCGGCTTGCCGGTGCCGGAAGATATTTTCAAGAACAACGATGGCGTTATCAACCAACATTCCCGCACCTAAAGCCAATCCGCCCAGCGTCATGACATTCAAGGAGAGATCCATGAAATACATCAAGTTGAATGTGGCGATAATTGAAACCGGGATTGAAACGCCGACAACAAAAGTGCTACGGATGCTGCGCAGGAATAGAAGCAAAATGATAATCGCCAGCCCTGCTCCTTGCAGCGCAGATGACTTAACTTCATCAATCGCTCTGGTGATGAAAATGGACTGGTCGTAAGCGACTTCCAAGTGTGAATTCTTCGGCAATTGCCGTTTGGATTCCTCCAAATATTTGCGCACGGTTTTAACGACTTCTACGGTATTGCTGCCGGCCTCTTTATAGAGGCTGAGTCCGACCGCCGGTTTTCCTTTGTAGCGGACTGCATTTTCGGGTTCTTGGATATCCCAAGAAATTTCTCCCAGATCGCCCAGGTAAATGGGTACATCGTTCCGATAGCCGACGACGACATCACGGACTTGCTCGAGATCCTGGAGTTCGCCGACGGCACGGATGAGATAACGACGGTTGCCCTCTTCAACCCAGCCTCCGGTTGCGGAGACATTGGCCTGCGAGATGGCTTGCTCGATCGCACTTGTTCGAAAACCATAGAAATTAGTTAGTTCGGGATCTAACCGGCATCGTATTTCCGGGATTGCTCCGCCACTTAAAAGCGCTCGGGCTACTCCCGGCAGCCGTTCGAGATCGGGGCCGACGGTCCGGTACGCCAATAGATATAGATATTCGAGCGATGCATCATCTGTATAAAGAGCCAGCGTTACGACGGGGATATCGTTTGGATCGTAGCGCAGTACTTCAGGTGCTTCGGAAAGTTCTTCAATATCGCTTCCACCCACAGCCTTTTTTACATCCAGGAGCGCGAAATCCATATCCGTGCCCCACTCGAAATCGACCTGAATCACCCCGGTATCAGCACGGGCGATGCTTGTGACTTCTTCGACGCCTTTTATTGTTGCTAGCGAGCCCTCCATTTGCTCGGTAACCACGCGTTCCACCTCACGCGGAGAGAGACCCGGAACATCGGCTGTGACCGTAACCCGGGGTGTCCTTAAATCCGGGAATAGGCTGGTCGGCAAATTTGTAAGCGACACATACCCGAGCAATATAATCGCAATAAAAAGCATCGATATTGTGACGGGAAAGCGTACGGCAAGCGCGGCCAGACCGCCGGATTGACGTGTGACGGCATGGTTGTCCGGACCTGGCTGTGGTGCATTTGACATCAGGTAAACCACCTCGCTGTTTTTCGCAACCGGCGAATCAAATAATCCAATAGACAAATGATGAGAATCAGTACAAAGACTCGGTTGAAGGCAATCATCCGAGGATCGAATTCTTCTCCAGGCAAAGCATTCTCTTGAAATGGATTCATAAAGAGAACGATTGGGCCCAACCTGGGAATCCAAACATAATGTGCTCCCACAATGAGAGCCGAAACAATGCCTGTTGCGATTCCCTGGCGGCAGAAAGTACTGGTCAGAACTGCGATCAATCCTACTGCGAATCCTGTACTAAGTGTCATGAGAAGGATGGCGCCGGTGTGAATATCGATCGCTTTGAATCGTCCGTAAAAGGCTAGTGTTCCGTAAAGGAATATCCCTAACCATATTGTGAGCACCAGAAGTTGCATAAAGACCAGACCGCCTCGCGAGATCGGTTGACTCCACATTAATTCCAAAGTGTTGCGGTCTCTTTCGCGGGGGATGAGATTCATTCCGAAAAGAATCATCAGCACCGAGATCAAACGATAGCCTAAATCTTGAAGTACATGGCTGCTGATAGGGCGTCCTTGCGAGAACAAATAGCCGAATAGAAACAGCATGGCTGTTATCGCAACCAAGCCATCGGCGGATAAAAAGGTCCGGGAAAGTGAAAAGAATAAAGCGCGTGCATAGTTGGCTTCACGCCATGACCAGCGCGTGCCCCGTGCGATGCCGCGTGCGGATGCTTTTATGGCGCCCCAAAGTGTGCTGATCCCCATACGTGGCCAGCGCCAAACCAAATTGAGGGGAAGGCTTTTAAGACCGGTGGCGAATGTGGCGATTGTGTGTTTCATACAGTCGCAACCTCACCATTTGACTGAAGCAAAGCCCCCTGCCGAAGTAAGAAAAAAACATAGGCATCTTCCAAGTTAGGAGTCACCGGTTCACAATCCGGTAGGTCGGGATGATCCCCTACAAGCCGTAAAATCAAACCGTCAGCAGTTTCACGTGTCTGGACTAATTTCCCGGTTCCTGCAAAACGTTCAATATCGTCTAAATTCCCACGGCATTCCCACGTTGCGCCTTCCGCTTCGGCGATGATGCTTTCCGGAGGGCCGTTATATGCAAGCCGTCCCTTTAAAATAAGGCCAAGCGTGGAGCAGGTTTCTTGGACATCGCCGACGATATGAGTAGAAAGCAGGACTGTCCGGTCTGAAGACAATAGAAATAAAAGATTGCGAAAGCGGATGCGCTCTTCCGGGTCGAGTCCTGCGGTTGGTTCATCGACTACCAGAATCCGGGGATCACTAACCAGCGCTTGGGCAATGCCTACACGGCGCAGCATGCCGCCGGAATATGTACCTAGTCGTTCATGGCGAACCTGGTCCAGGTTCACCATAAAAAGGAGTGTATCGGCACGATGGAGTGCATTTATTCTGGGGAGTCCGGATAATCTTCCCACATAGGTGAGAAATTCTTCAGCTGTTAATTCCGGATGGAACCCAACATGTTGCGGCAAATAGCCGATGGAATGCCGGGCAGCCATAGGATTTCGTGACGGATCAATACCGTCAATCGCGATCTTTCCCGAAGTTGCTTCCAGCCGGAGTGTAAGAATCTCCATGAGCGTCGTCTTTCCGGCGCCGTTAGGACCCAACAATCCGAAAAGCCCGACATCGAGTTCCAGATCAATTCCCTGCAAGGCGTACTTGCCGTCGGGATATATTTTTGTGACTTCATGACACGATAGTAGCGCCATGGTTCCATCTTCTGTTTATGAATAAATGCATGAGTTCTGAGTGCATGTCTTCCCGCATCGCCAATTGTTAACTCTGCGGTTTGACACTCTTATCCGACTGCTTGGTAACGGCGTCTTGTGGACGGTCGTTTTCGTTTTCATCCTCCGGCGTCTTTTCTTCGCCACTCGGTTGGAGTTCTTTGCCATCCACAGTGGGGCGGACATCAACGCCGGAAGTAAGCGTCTCATACCCCACGGTTACTAGAAGGTCGCCTTCTCCAAGTCCCTCGATGATTTCGTATTCTTCGCGGTTTTCCAGGCCGAGTTTCAGTTCTCTTTCAACAGCTACATATTTAGTAGGAATCGTATCCGGTTCGGACTCTTCCGCCTCCTCGGTTTGCTCTGAGCCGGTAGAAGCGCCCTGAGAATCCGATGATGAGGATGGATCGGCGGGCTTTTCTTGAGGATCGCCTTTGGCCTCATCTTTATTGTCGTTTTCTTGCTTATCTTGAGCGCTTTCTTTTCCCCGCTCTTTTTGGTCGGCGGCGATGGCATCCCGATCCATTTCCTCTATCGCCATGTCGATTTGTTCTGTTTTTGTCGCGGAGGCGATATCCGGTACTTCTTCGATCACGTAAACGATATGCCGGTTATCGCGCAACAAAACCAAGTCGCGTGAAACAACAATCGTCTCGGGGCGAATTTCCGTTATGATTTTTGCCTTTGAGAACATGCCCGGGCGGAGGCGCTTTGGACCTTTGGGATTATTGACTAACACCTTTACTGTAAAGGTGCGCGTTGTCGGATCCATTGTCGATGAGATGTCGTATATTTTCCCTGAATACTCCTGGCCGGTTTTCGAATAAATATCGAGTACGGCTTTTTGGCCAAGCTCCACTTTGTCGATGTCTTTGCCGGGAACAGCCAGTTCCACAACAACCTGGTCGATATCAGCCAATCGGCATATGGCCTGGTTGGAGCCGACGATTAAGCCTTCGTTTAGGGTGAGGTTGCTATCTTGAGAACTCGAATCGCTCTGTGTGGTGTTGAGCGGCAGCAACATTCCCTCAAACGGCGCTTTAATAATGATTTTCTCGATGTCTTGATTCAGTTTTGTTAATGCTGCACGCCTGGTTTCCACCGCGGCCACGGCGCTTTTATATCGTTCTTCTTGTTGAATCCGGGTTAGTGTCGATTGTTTGTACTGATTCCGGGAAATTGCGCCGCGTTCCAGCATCTGCCGGTTGTATTCTTCATCTTCTATCGCTTGGGCCAACGAGGCCGAAGCCGGCAGAATGCCCTCCTTTGCGATATCTAAGGCAGACTCAGCCTCCGCAATATCGATTTTTAAGGAGCGGTCATCGATACGGGCTAGAATCTCACCCTCTTTGACAAAATCGCCTTCCATCCATCGTTTGGTGTAATAGATGCGTCCTTGAAATTCGGATTTGATTTCTACTTCTTTATAGGGAACGATTGAACCTACAGTCTGTAGGTATGCTTCCATTGCGCCGCGTTCGATTCGTTCACAGGTCACCGGAATCTTAAATTTAGGCCGGTCGGGCCCGCTCATTCCGTCCGGTCCGCCGAATCCTTTTCCTCCGGGGCCTTTGCCGCCGGGACCTTTACCCCCGGGGCCGCATGCGGCAATTCCTAAAACAAGCGCTAGTGCAATCATTCCACTCCATAAAGCGAAGTGGTGTTTCCTGGTGCTGACGGCGCTGATTCGCATAGTCACTCACATCTTTCCGGGATTTCAATCGTCAGTACAGATTAGACAATTTGGCGATTTGATTTAATCCAATAAAACGCAGGAGTCATGGATGAGTAACACGCGCGGAGACGAAGCACGGTCCGTATCCGGACGGAGACGCAACAAGGCCCCTGCAGCGTCATACCAATAAAAAAAACAATGCTTCATAAACGTTAACGAGAAAACTCCCAAGATATTGTATTTCTTAGTCTTTTATCTGTCATGAGAAGCTATTTTTGTATTGTGACGGTCACTTTATGCTCTTATCACAGCTTTTCTGAATTGCCATTTCAACTCAAATGCAGTAAATAAGAGTGCTGAGCGCTGCTGGCCCTATTTCATCAGCGCCCAGCACCATGGAGCCTGATCCGTTTTCACGGAGGCTCCATTTATTTTTATACGCAGATTCAGTGTGATTCGTTTATTGAAAGGCCACCATTTTTCGATATCTCTTAGCAGGCTCAATTCAAGTTGCACTATTCTACCGTCTACGCTCCATTTCATACCTTTTATCATCGCGAATCTGCTTTACACAATTGTCATGTGGTTACAGAGCATCCGGAAAATCCAAAAATGTCTCTAGTGTGATTTTGGGTGGTCATGTGAGCGCGGGGTGTCTTAACCTCTCATCTTCTATGACCACTATCTCTTGAAAAATCAGTGGGTTGGTTAGAGACTTTGCTGTAAGATCATGAGTGGACCTCAAAATGTTGAAGTTGATGGCGTGCGGATCGCACTTAGCCATCCGCTGGAAGCCGAGTTGACCTGGCTTGGCCGTGAAGAGTTGGTTCGGCAAATACTGGCTGCCTGGCTCGTCGTGGCCCCAGACGATCTACCTTTACATCCTCGTCTGACCGGAAAACCCGGAGTCGGCAAAACCACATTGGCTTATGCCGCTGCGAAGCGCCTGGGGCGTGAAGTCTATTTGGTCCAGGCCACCATGGATATGCGTCCGGAGGATTTGATTATCCAGCCGGTGATTGGTGATTCCGGTCATTTACGGTATGTGGCGAGTCCGCTTGTCTCGGCCATGATCGTTGGCGGTGTTTGTATTATCGATGAAGGTAACCGGATGAGTGAGAAGAGCTGGGCATCCCTGGCTCCGCTGCTTGACGCACGCCGCTATGTGGAATCGATTGTGGCGGGTATCACGGTCCATGCTCATTCTGATTTTCGGCTGTGCACGACCATGAACGATGATGCCAGCACATTCGATATTCCGGAGTACATTCATTCCCGCCTGCAGCCTCAGATTTATATTGATTTCCCCGAGGCCGATGAAGAACGGCAGATCTTGCGCGCAAATTTGCCATTTGCCGAAGAGGATATTCTCAATTATGTCGCCGGTTTTTTGCGGCGCGCGCATGCCATGGATGAACGCTATAGCGTACGCGATGGTGTCAACGTTGCCCGGTATGCAGTCAAACTTAAGCATTACGACAAAAGTGAAACGGAAATGGATGTCGAGGCATTGGTTCATCATGCAATCGGACAAATTCTTGGTCCCGAAGCCATGCATTTGCTCGGTTAGCGCTGAAATCGGTATTTGAAATGTAAAAAATACCCGGCGTATTTCGCAATTGTATCTCATGGATATCATGACATCCGAAAGCTGGCCATGGCGCGTTGGCCGCATCGATTTGCTTCCCATTTTGCATACAGCCTATGAGTGTTGTATCGAAGTCCGCCGGGCTATTGAGGTTCTAAATCCTTCTGCAATCGGCATCGAGTATCCCAAAACCTTGCAAGCGCCCATACTTGCCGGCATACAACATCTTCCTTTCATAACCGCAGTCCAATTTCACCAAAGTTCGGGCAGGCTTGCCTATGTTTTAATCGAGCCGTCGGAACCTTTGATTGAAGCGGCGCGGTGCGGGCTGGAAAAGAAAATCGCGGTTGCATGCATTGATCGCGATACGGATAGCCCGCCTTGTGATAAACGGCCGTGGCCCGATCCATATGCTATCCGGCTTGCCGGATTGAAACCTTATGTTGATTCATGGCTACAATGCACAAAGGATACAGATGTTACTCAGGAACCTTTTCAGGCACCTGAGGAGCACCTGCGCGAAGTGACAATGGCCTATCATCTACAGAACATGGCCAAGTCACATGACCGTGTACTGGGCATTGTGGGAATGGCGCACCTCCCCGCTCTTTTGCGGCTTTTACAGGAACCCCAAGTGGAGCCGCTGGGGCGCGCACGGCGGGCGGATGCATGCTTGGTTCAGGTTCATTCCGAGAGTATCAAGGAGATTTTGAGCGAGTCTCCATTTATGGCTGAGGCCTATGAACGTTGGCGGTCAAAACAATCCGGACTGGAATTGCCCCGAACCGCAGAAACACCGGAAAAGGTGCAAGAGAGCTGGAGCGGCATAGGCCGTGTTGTGACCTTTCCCGGCGCCGATCTATCGAATCAGCAATTTGACGCTGGTTCAGACCGGATTGGGTGGGACATTTCGCATCTACCTATTGATACGTTTGACCGGTGGGAGTTAAGCGGACATCTGCTGCAAAAGGCGCGTACGCGTTATCACCGAGAGGATGGAGAGCAACTCACGGCTCAGGACCTGCGTCACTTTTTGCAATACGCCCGAAATCAGGCGCTTGTAGATTCCAGGCTGATACCGGATTTGTATCAGACGATTCTTGCTGCCCGTGGAATTGGCGACGACGACTTTGCCTACAGGTTTTGGGAAGCTGCAACGGAATACCCATGGCAAAATATGCCCGGGAAATTGCCGACTGTGAGAGTTTCCTTGGAGGATTTGGGGCTCACTTCCCGTCCCTTGCGTTTTGAGCGAAAGATGGAGCGCCAGCGGCGAATACGGAAAATGCTGCGTCCCCGTCCCCAGGAGAAATTTCCGGGGGAATGGAGCCAGACCATGGGGAACGATTTCATTTGCAGCCACCCGCCTGAAGACATTGTGATCGAATCGTATGGCCATTTTCTTCAAAAGCGGGGCCAGTCGATCTTGTCCGAAGAACAGACACGGGTTGAACCATTTGTGTCATCTCTTCTTGATGGAATTGATGTGCGCGAGACAATTCGGCACTGGTACGAGAAGAAGATTTATGTGCGGGAATGTTTGAAAGTTAAGGGTAAAGTCGGATCCGTTATTGTGATCTTCGATGAAGATGAACGAAAAAATCCGCTTCAGCGCAGCCGCTATTCTTGGACGATGACTTGGCAGGGAGAGCATGAACAAGAATCGGATATGGCGCTCTATGCCACGCCTCCTCAAGAAAAAATGGTAGGCCCGGGGATCGGGCGGAGCGAATATGGCGGATTCCTAATGAGTTATCCACCCGGCAGAATGTTCTATGTATGGGAAGATCCTTCCTTCGATTTGGCTCGTAATAAGGCGGAAAGGCTGCTGTTGGCCGGACTCGATTACTCGGAAGAACGCTATATTGTCTATGCTGCCGCCCAGCCTCCACGCTCATGGTTTCACAGCTATGCCAACCGGCTTGACCGGAAGATTGTCTATATCCCTCTTGGTCATCTTTCTCCGGTAACTCTTAAAAAACTCAGGGTATTTCACGTTCTTTCCGGACATCATGTACGTTCCTATGCAAAAGACTATATTTGGTGATTGTCTCTTGTGGGCATACAAGATGTTGTGGCTTGAGACATCTGTCTAGTAACAAATAATGGAAGAATTTCGGGAAGTTTTTATTGCCAATTTCAGTCAAAATGGATTCTGTCTGCATGATATGTTTTGAGCGATTTTTAAAAATGATAACTATTTACCAAAGAAAAATTTAACTTCCATTATATTTCGGTCGATGTAATATTTGATTTGTGGGGTTTCAGCTTTAAACTCACTTAACTGAAATTGGTTCACTTTGTGAACGTTTTTTGCTTGCCTCACAATGTATTGACTGTTGCTGCACTGCCATCACGGGTTGAGGAGACCAATGACGGAGGACAGGGCGGCGATGAACTTGTCCACTTTTTTGAAGAACGAGAAGAAAACTACTGTTACGGTGGAGGCAGGACCTATCGTTGACGTTGAAGATCAAAGCATCCTCGACATCAGCGGACAATCCGAGATCTCCGAAGGCCGATGGCTTGAGGCACGTTTTGTTCCCTCACTCGATCTGTATCGCAACGATCAGCACTATACGATCCTGATGGATTTGCCCGGTGTTGATCCGAGCCAGGTGCAGGTTTCTGTCCGTGATTGCCTGCTTACTATTTCGGGCACCCGCGACATCAGTATTCCCAAATACCGTCTCGTGCGCAGTGAAATTATTTCATCTGACTTCGAGCGTGTAGTCCGTTTGCCCCGGGAAGCCAACAAGGATGAAGTTCAAGCTTCATACCGGCACGGTGTTCTCACGATCACCGTGGCGCGTAAAGAAGAATCGACTTCAACACGGTTGGATGTGCAATCTCCGGATGAGAAACCGCAATCAACGGAAATTAATCCTCGGAAGGTGGTATCATGAGTACGAACGGCGAAGGCAAAAAACGCATCAGTGTATTGACCCCTGAGAATGAAATGACCGCCGCAGGTACGTTCCGTACGCCGCGCATTGCTATTCTGGAGTCGCCTGAAGAATTTGTTGTAAAGGCGGAACTCCCGGGGATTGGCCCTGAGGATATCGATATTAAAGTCGATCATGGACGTCTTGTTTTAGAGGCTCATCGTAAGGGTCTCGATGCAGAACGTCTCCCCGCTGTAGTACGTGGGCGTGATTTGGATGACTATCGGCGCACATTCACCATTGGCCGAGGTATCGATGCATCCCATTTGCGTGCCGTCATGAACAATGACGGTGTTCTCGTTCTTCATCTTCCGAAGCGGCAAGATCATCATGCCCGTTTGGTTGCGATCACAGAAAACTGATCGTAATCTTTATAGATACGATAGCTAAAAAATACGGCGCTTTTCTTTATGAAAAGCGCCGTTTGGTTTTTACGGATTATGTGATTCAAACGATTAGGCTGTCGTTTGAGTCTCTTCTTCTGCACTTGCTTCAGAAGAGGCTTCTTCGGACGGCGCTTCCTCTGCCGAGGTTTCCGTTTCCGTTTCTGCTTCCGCTTCCGCTTCAGGAACGGAAACCTCTTCAACGGCCGCCGTTTCCTCTACAGCCGGATCGGATGTCTCGACTGATTCGGATTCGGGTTCGGATTCGGAAGCAACATCCTCTTGAGGAACTTCTTCAGCCGGCTCCTCTTCTACAGGCTCTGCTTCCTGGGCTTCTTGAGGCTTAGGAGCGGCGCTTGCAGCCGATTGCTGCTGGTTGGATAGCGCTTGAGAAATCAAATCGCCAAGTGAGTTGAAACCGCTTGCGGGAGCCGCCATATAGGCTTCGGTTTCAGCCCGCTCTTGCTCGCGGATCACGTCTTTCATTGAAAGGCTGATCTTGCGGTTATAGCGGTCGAATTTGATGACCTTCATCTTGACCCGGTCACCTTCCTTCAATTCGACACCTGATTTGCCCTTGGGCAATGTTGAAACGTGGGCGAGCCCTTCAACACCTTCTTCCAAGCGGACAAAGGCGCCAAAGTCGGTCACCTTCACCACATCGACCTCAACATTGTCGCCGACTTGGTATTGTTCACGAGCTCGATCCCAGGGATCCGGCTCCATTTGTTTGACGCCTAAGGAAATGCGCTGCTGATCCGGATCGATGTCCAGGACCTTGGCGACGATCTTGTCACCTTTTTTCACAACCTGTTTGGGATGGGTGACTTTTTCGGTCCAAGACAAGTCGGAAACGTGGATCATTCCATCGACGCCTTCAGGCAGCCGGATGAATGCGCCGAAATCGGTCAATCCGGTGACTTCGCCTTCAATTGTTGAGCCAATGGGATAATTGGCTTTGGCCAATGTCCACGGATCGGTTGTGGCTTGACGCATTGAGAGCGAAATGCGGCGGCGGTCCTTATCGATACCCAAGACTTTCACTCGAACATCATCACCGACTTTCACTTCTTCCGATGGGTGACGCAGACGGCGTGTCCATGAAATCTCAGAGATATGAACCAGGCCCTCGACGCCTTCTTCCAGCTGAATAAACACACCGTATTTGACCAAACTCGTAATCTGGCCGTGCACGATGCAACCCAACGGATAATGATTATCGACTGTCAGCCAAGGATCGGGAGTCCGCTGTTTCAGTCCAAGCGAAATGCGGTCGCCATCGATCTTGAGGATCATCACTTGGATTTCATCGCCGACTTTGACGATTTCTTTTGGATGACCTACATGGCCCCAGGACATATCGTTGACGTGCAGGAGACCATCGAGGCCGCCAAGATCAATAAATGCGCCGAAGTCTGTCAGATTCTTGACACGCCCTTTGATCCAGACTCCCTCTTCAATCTTATTCATCGTCTCTTCACGCATTTTTTCGCGGCGTTCTTCAAGGAAAGAACGCTGAGAGAGGATGAGATCGCGCTTTCCGCGCATTTCGATGATCTTTGCATTAATTTTGCGGCCGATGAGAGCCTGTTGCTGCTCAGGAGTCCGTGAATCCGGGCCCATTTGTGAGAATGGAATGAATCCACGCAGGCCATCCACATCTACTTGGAAGCCGCCTTTTAACAATTCCGTTACGACACACGCGATCGGCTCACCCTTTTTGTAAGCCTGGCGAGTATGGACCTTGGCCATCTGTTCTTTTGCGCGGTTTCTGGAAAGAACCGGAAGTCCCTCGGAATTCTCCTTCTGGACAACCATGACTTCGACTTCCATGCCGATGTACACGTTGGGATCTTTCTTGTCATCGAGAAATTCGCGAAGAGGAATAATCCCTTCGGATTTCGAGCCGATATCGATGACGACATAATCTTCGCCGACTTTTAGGACAACGCCCCGAACGATTTCTCCAACTTCAAATTTGGCGAAACTGGCTTCAATAAGCCGGTCCATCTCTTCGGCATCTTCGTCAACCGTACTGGTAAGCATGGCCTCTTCTTCAGCTGTCATGCCACCATCAAACTCTGGTGAGGCTACTGCCTGCTCCTCCCGGTTCTCCATGTTTTCCTCTAGGGAGGTCTCTGTGGTTCTTTCCTGTTCCGTCATGACCTGCGGTGCTCCTTAAACTCATTGGCGGATTGATCCGCCTATTCAAAAACGTATTTAACCATGACAAGGTTTCTGAAACCGTGCTTTCAATTCATGTACGGCTTCTTCAATGCGCTGTGTCAATATATTGACACGATTCTTGTCATTACCATCCACATCGGACGGCAATATCGGCTTACCGAAATGAAGTGTGACGCGATGTGGTCGAGGAATCAGCCTGTGGCGGCTGTAAGCTTGGTAGGAACCATCGATGAATGTCGGTACCACGGGGGCCCGACTCCGACTAGCGATCCATCCTACCCCTCTTTTAAAGGGGGCAATCTCTCCGTCCGAAGTACGAGTGCCTTCAGGAAAGACCAACAGTGCCTTACCGCTTCTTACAGCGTCCACGGCCATTCCCAAACCGGAGGTGGCAGCGCCACGATTGACCGGTAATACCCCGACGGTGGAAAGCCACCATCCGATAGGCGGAATGCGCCAAAGTTCTTGTTTTGCCATGGGTGTCACCATGCGCGGGGACATCACGCCAATAATTAAAGGATCGACGTAACTCGCATGATTGCACGCGATGATGACAGGGCCTTCAAGCGGAATATAGCGTCTCCCCGTCGCTGTGACACGGAAAAGGGCTCCGAAAAAAAGTGCCATTGCGACCCGATGAAAGAAGTAGACGCCGGTATCCGCCGGGCGTTGCGAACCTACCAGGAGTCGATCTCCTGAGCAAGCGGAAGGTACCTGCAGTTCAGCGCTCAAGGACCATTGCCTCCAACTTATCGACGACCTCATCAATTGCCAGATTGCCGGTTTCAATGACGACCGCTCCATCGGCTAAACGCAAAGCGCCCACGGGACGGATACGATCTCTCTCGTCACGCGCATTCAGATCGCTTAATGTTTCTTCGAAACTTACCTTGACGCCCTTTGCCAGAAGTTCTTTGTGGCGCCTTTCAGCGCGAATTTCAGGCTTTGCATCAAGATAAATCTTGAGTTCCGCATCGGGAAAAACAACGGTTCCAATATCCCGGCCTTCCATCACCACGCCCCCGTCATGGCCTATTTTCTGCTGTTGAGCGACCAGTAATGCTCGCACTTCTTCATTGTCAGCAACCGGGGATGTGGCTCTGCTCACTTCCGGCGAGCGGATGGCCTCAGTTACATCGTTTCCGTTCAAGAGAATTCGCTGTGTTGAATTTGTTGTATTCGATTTGTTTGAAATTGGCTGGTCTTTTTGATTTTGCCAATCAAAACGTATATCCAGCGACGCAGTATTTGCCGCCACAGCTTGACGGTCTTCTAAATCCAGGTTTGCTTCCAATGCCGCCAATGTGGCGCAACGGTACATTGCACCGGTGTCGATGTACGTAAAATTGAGCCTTTGCGCAAGTTTCTTGGCTACCGTGCTTTTTCCCGTACCGACAGGCCCGTCAATCGCAATGACAGGCTTCTTTCTGAGACTGAAACTGTCTTTCATGATTTGATTTATACAGACAGACACAGAAGTGAAGGATTCAATCTACCGCGCTGTTGCACACAAGGCCATGGCTGATCTGAGAATTGGAAATCGGGAATCTCACAGACAACATGGACTGCTTATGCAAACGAGGCTGTAATTCATACCATGCATTCTCATGACGAAAATGATATAGGCATCCATAAATCGCTTGTGGACAATCGTCGATCCCCATCCGATGGGTGCCGCATTCCCAATTTCATCGTGACGGGGCTATTGCTGGCGATTCTTTCACTTGTTTTGCTTGCACCTTATTTTTACGTACCTGCCGGCGATCACGATCTGAGCCTTTTGCTCTGGAGCGTGGAAAATCAAGGCGAACCTCTTGCAGCCTGGAGTGCGAGTGTCCCCACCGAACTCGAATACACATCGCCCCTTGTTCGGTTTTTGGGCGGATGGGTGTTGACGTGGATCGAGCCTTGGAGCCATGCCATTTCCTGGATGAATGTTGGAGTTTTTCTTTTTCTCGCGCTCACTGTCAGTGCTTTTGCTGATCGTACATTGGGAGGTAAGGCGGGATTTGTCACCGGAATACTTTTTTTCTCGATTGCGATTCCCCTTTATGAATTTGAAAATTGCTTGAGTGTCGATCCCGCTCTCTGTGTTGCATCGTTTGCTATTTTGGGAATCGTGGCTATCGAATCTTGGCGCGATTCGAATTACCGAGGGCATCCATGGCTTCTTTGGGCCGTTGTCTTGTACCCGCCGGCCTCAATGGGATGGCCCGGTTTTGCTGTGGCTCTCTTGGGGGCTTTTGCATTATTTCTAGCAAAAGGTTCCACTTCCCGTGCTGCTCAGACAATTTTAATTGCAGTGGTGTTAGGCTATTTACTGTGGCCTTTTTTTATTGCGTCCTCTGCCCTTCCACTTACGGACGGCGCCGATCGATTCGTACCAGTCCAAAGAATTCTTACGGCAGGCACAGGTGTGCCGATATTTGCTGTGCTTTGTTGTGCCGCGCTTTTGCAGATTCGCCAACAACGATTGCGAATTTGGCTGGTTTTGCCATTGGTTTGGATTCTTTTTGGTTGGATTGCACATTGGCATTTGGCTGCATGTGGCGTGCTGTTTGTGCTCTTGGCTATTTGGATTCAAACACAACACGATAGACTCTTGTGGGCTGGATTAGGGGGCATGCTCGCCTCGTTTATTGCAGTTTTTTTGGGTGTGCATGTCCAATTTTCATTTCTAATTGCTGCATTTGCTTCCAGTTGGATCGTTGGCGCATTAATCGCGGAGCATCTTCCAAATAAGAATGATTTGAGACAAATTGCGCAGGCTTTGCAGGGCAAAACCGAGCCGGCCAATTCTTCCCATGCACTTTTTCAAATTGTTTTGGCAATCGTTGCCATTTCTTGGTTCTTGGGATTTGCCTCCACGATTCATTCTGAGAATATCTTTGTTCGTGAATCGATCATGCCGCGCCGGCGTGCGCTCTATGATTCGGCGCGGCGTGCGGTTGCAGATGCACTTTGTGTTTCTAAGAGTCCTTTGGTGGGACGGTTGCTTGGATCACCGTTGGAATTGGATCGATTAACCTTGGCTGCTTTGCAGCTTGGCGCCGGATGGGGTGCTTGGGATACAAACATCCATCGTCCGCCGCCCGGCTGGTCGTATTTAGAATCCATCAGTGGTAAACGTTATTTTCCAGGGCCGCCCGACCGGCCGTTAATGTTGGCCATAGAGCCTTCTGACTACGACTACGAGCCACGTTTTGCAGAACTTGTTTTGGCCGGCCTTGGCGATGATTTTAAAATTCCATATCGCATAAGCCAGAGCATCGAGCGTTGGCAGCGATCACAAGAGACTTGTCGCCGCGTATTAGCAGATTCCGGATTTGATCCGTTTGTTCTTTATGTAGATAAATTGAATGACTATGAATCAGTGATGCTTGCGCCGCCGGATGCTTCCGGTTGGTATCCGAAAACCATCAAGCCTTTTGGCGGGCAAAACCAAGATGTAATCCGTGATGGAGTCTTTTGCACAATTAACACACGTCAAGCGGAAACCGAGATTGTATTTGCCTCACCTTTCCCTGCCTATATTCCCCGCGAACCGAAAGATGGAGATTTTTTGACTCTGTGGTCTTTTGCAACGGACTGGAGCGATGTCGATGTTTTACGCATCGGATTTAAGATCGGTGAGAATCATTACCGCGTTTGGAGCAATGAGCACTGGGCTCTGACGAAGAACTTCGATCTCCCTGCCGATGGATGGCGCTTTATTGTTTTGCCTTTAGGGCCTCAATGGGGATTCGATTTGCATCCCAAGCCCGGCGAAGATCAATGGTTGACTGGGATTGGATCATTCGGTGTTGCTTTGCTGCATCGTCATGAGCACGATCCCCAGCCGGTCGATTTTGCACTATCGTCGCTCTGTCTGCGACTGGCTCAGCCTGCTGAGGCTGTCTCAGTGTCCGCATCCCAAACGCAACGGTAAACGATATACGGTTCTCCGTAGGCCATACCGGAGCGGAATACCTCTGTGAAAATTGATGGCTTTTCTTCCGGATCAAGTCCCAGGTATTGCCATGCCCAATCGGGGAGTATCACCAGATAGTCCGGCTTTTCTTGCTTTAGATAGAAGAAAATGTCGCGATTCTTCACATATGCACGTGGAGCCGAGCCGGTGAGGCCGGATAAATCGAGTACCTTTCGTCCTGAAGCATATCCGAGCGCTCCGATATCATGCGCGGCTACCATGGTATTTTCATCCGTGTTCATGTGTATCCATTCTGCGGTACGCATGAGTGAATTGCGGCTTACTTGAGTAAAAAACGCGTACATGGGCCTTGAATAGATATGGCCATGCCCTGCACTGCATAACGCCGCGACGGCCAGCAGCAATGCGGCAGAACGTTTGTATTGGGATTGCCACTGAGAAAACGCGCGGTCAATCATCAAAGCGGCAATAAACACGGCCGGGGGAAGTAGAATGTGCTGGTAGCGGAAATCCAAATGTGTTAGAGAACTGGGGGCAAGTCCGAAGTAAACCGAATAGAAAAGGATGCCAAAGACAGTCCATATCAGAATCAATTGTATTTCCGGAGTGAGGAGCTCGTCTTTTTTGCTATTGCCGCGATAAAAGGCATAAATAGCGGCCACGATGCCTGGAATGAGCCATCCCCACTGCGGTGTCCAGAATCCTGTGATGGCCCTTGTCATCAAGGCGCATTTATCGGATAAGGGCAGGTTCGTTTCGCCCCAGAGTGCAAGTTTGGCTCCGGCGGTACCTCCACTCGAAAGATCCTGCCAGCGTGCGGCCAGCACGATAAAGAACATCGGCAGAATGCTTGCTGCGAGCAGCCGGATTCGTTGTTTTTGCCTGTCGGTGCTTTTGAAGAGAGAAAGAATTTCAAAAACAAGAAACACCGCTGCGACCGCCATTCCTTCAGGCCGGGTGGCAATGAGTCCGCCAAGAGCAAGCCCTAAGATAATGCGCGATTTGGTGCACCGCTCCCATAAAAAGGCCAATGACGCGGCCACTGCCAATACGTGAAACAGCGAAGTTTCCAGCCCATTGAGGGCATCCGTAATTAAAAAGCCGCTTGAGCCCAAAACGATTCCTGAGATGGTCACGATATACGGATGGCTTTTTAACTTTGCCAATAACACGCAATACAAAGAAATCATTACCAGATGGCAGGCAATGCCGAGTGCGATTCCCGATAGCACCGGGGATTGGATTGCAATGCGCACAGATGCCAAAAACACAATATGGAGCGGACTTGTGGCTCCACCCGTGAGCCCTTCTCCATCAAAAGAAAGCCCCCCTAGCCGAAAGTAATTGCGAGCAAACACTTGGGAGATGTAGCTATCGTCGAACGGAAGTTCGATATAGGGATGCACCGCTAGATACGAAATCAGTCCGAGGATGGCGGCGCAAAACACCGCTGTTCCGCCAAGGAGCCATTGAGTGCGCCGGGGAGTATGGACGATTGAATCCGGGTTTGTCACCATCTTACTTTCCGCACGGTCGTTTGCGCATCATTCTTTCAAAATGCATCTGACCGTTACGGCCTCATCCTGCCAGACTTTGCGAGGTTCCTCGATGGGAAGAACAGCCAAGAGTACTGCAAAAACAACGGCCAAGAAGTCAACTTCGAGTTCAAAAAAGGCTGCAAGCAGCAGGTCCCAAAAGACGGTTGTCCCAAAGGCGGCAAAGCAACAAAGGGATACCGGGACCGGCGAATTGAAGAAGCGGGCTCAGCGTATTGTGAAGGTCCTGGCCAAAGAATATCCGGATTCCAAATGTGCGCTCGATTATCGTAATGCGTATGAACTGCTTATGGCTACGATCCTATCGGCGCAATGCACCGATGTCCGTGTCAACATGGTCACACCTGTATTATTCGAGAAATATCCCACTCCGGGGGATTTGGCCGATGCCGAAATGGGGGAACTTGAGTCGATTATTAAATCCACAGGCTTTTTCCGGCAGAAAGCCAAATCGCTTGTGGCTTGCTGCCAGGATATTGTTGAGCGCTTCGGCGGCGAACTTCCTAAGACTATGGATGAGTTGTCCACCCTGGCCGGTGTGGGCCGCAAGACCGCCAATGTCATTCTGGGAAATGTATTCGGTGTTCCGGGCATTGTTGTGGATACTCATGTGAAACGCCTGTCCAACCGCCTTGGGCTTACTCAGCAAAGCGATCCGAACAAGATTGAAAAGGATTTGATGGAAATGATCCCCGAGAAGGAATGGACGTTGTTTTCATTGCGGCTAATCGATCATGGACGCAAAGTCTGTGATGCCCGTAAACCGCAATGCATCGAATGCGCTCTCCGCAAGGACTGTCCTTTCCCCGAAGGGTAAAACCGAAGTTGGCTATGCTATTTGCTTTCTTTTCGAAAATAAAACCAGACTCTTGGATCGAGACCTTCAAGCAAGGATTTACGAAGAGTCTGAAGTGTACTGGGAGATTTGGCAGGAATCCGATTGAGCCGTTGGGTCTCTCCTTGGGCGAGAATCGGCGCCAGCCGCGCATTTTGCAGGGCCTCGAGCAGTATTTTCTTTCGTTGCCAGGCTGGCTTTCGGGCCAAGTGTTTGGCTGTATCGTTGAGGCGGATCAGCTCACCGGCTCCCAAAAAACGCACGATCTTCCCCTGAAGTTCATCCGGCAGGATTGCTAGGAGCAGGCAGGCCTGTTCCAGTTCCTTGCGGGGGACGATGGTTTTGTCTGTGCTTGGCGACTGCCGATTTCCTTTGGCCTTCATAGTGTCTATTATCGTCCGGCCTTTAAGCATGATTGAGAAGCTTGACTTGGCGGGAATAAGGTCCACCGTTAGATTCATGGCGTTAAATTGTGGATATTGCAAATGGAAGTTGCCTATTTCGATCACAATGCTACAACACCGCTTGATGGGCGTGTGCTAGAGGCAATGCTGCCCTACTTTCGGGAAAAGTATGGGAATGCATCTTGTCTTTACGAATTGGGAGTTGAGGCGAGTTATGCGGTTGAAAAGGCGCGAATGCAGGTCGCCGCTTTGCTGAATGTCAAAGAGGATGGAATCGTATTTACGAGCGGTGGCACAGAATCGGATAACATCGCCATACTTGGTGTTCTGGATGCTCTTCCCGCCAAAAGGCACATCATTGTTAGTGCTATCGAGCATCCTGCTGTTTATGCTGTGTGTGACTATTTGGGGCGCGGTGGCTATGAAATCAGTTGGTTAGACGTTGACTCAGATGGACGTGTGCGTCCGGGCGATGTTGCCGGGCTGATACGCGAGAATACGGCTTTGGTCACGGTTATGGCCGCCAACAATGAGATTGGGAGCCTCCAGCCGATTACTGAAATCGGGAAAATCTGCCGCAGCCGGGGAGTTGTGTTTCATACTGACGCGATCCAGGCCGCAGGCAAAATGCCTATCGATGCCGAAGCCTGGCAAGTTGATCTGATATCACTATCCGCTCATAAAATTTACGGTCCCAAGGGATGCGGCGCGCTTTATATTTATCCGGGGACTCCATTTGTTTCACAACAAATCGGCGGTCCTCAGGAATCCGGCCACCGGGGCGGCACCGAGAATGTCCCAGGTATTGTGGGAATGGGCATGGCCGCACAAATCGCTGCACATGATATGAAAGAACGTGAGGCACGCATTGAGCGTCTGCGGGAAATGATGTGGGATGGCCTTTCTGATATTCCTGATCTTCTACGTAACAGTCCTCGAACCGGTTGCTTGCCCGGAACACTGAATTTCTCCGTATTGGGTGTGAATTCTCGTGAACTGGTTCGCGCCCTTTCCGCCCATGGATTTTGTTTGACAAGTGGATCTGCTTGCGCTCAAGGAAATTCTCAGCCTTCGCATGTGCTTAAGGCCATTGGCCGTAACGATGATGAAGCTCTTGCGGCACTCCGGGTATCGCTGGGCAAAGACAATTCCCCCGATGAAGTGCGACGCTTTACGCATGTTCTACCTGAAATCGTAGGCGAACTGCGCCGGTAGACAGCTTTCCATCCAGCCTATTCCCCAATCTGCCTGGTACCATTTCTCGCTGAATCGTTATAACCTGAGCCACTCTTTTCAAATACCGGAGTCCGGCCATAACCATTGAGGTCCGGCCCGGCGTATTTAACACGTACAGGAGCATCCGCAATGAGTTTGATGGGGCTTGATGTAGGGACCACAGGCTGCAAAGCCGTAGCGTTTGACCATGACGGCAAGATTCTCGCGTCCGCATACCGTGAATATCCATTGATATCTCCGAATCAAGGCTGGTTTGAGTTGGATAGTCAGCGGGTTTGGGAAGATATCAAAGTCTGTATCCGTGAAGTGGCCGAGGCCACCAAGAACGATCCGATCACGGCTTTTAGTGTTTCGGCACAAGGCGAGGCAGTCACCCCGGTCGATGCCGATGGCAACTTCCTGGCGAATGCGATTGTCTCATTCGATAGCCGGACCGCCGGATTGGTCCCCTGGTGGGCTGAAAAAGTCGGCCGCGATAAAACCTTCCAGACAACCGGGCAGCCCTTGGCCTCTATGTTTACGGCCCTCAAGTTGAAGTGGATTCAAGATAACGAACCGGAAATTTTTAAGAAAACCCGGTATTTCCTTTGTTTTGAAGAATTGGTCTATCAGCGTTGCGGATTGGAACCGGTTACGGACTACACCTTGGCCGGGCGTACGATGTTATTTGATGTTCCAGGTGAGAAATGGTCCGAGGAACTTTTAGGCCATATCGGACTGACACCGGACAACATGCCCAAAGCGGTTCCATCCGGAACTGTGATCGGGAAAATTAGCGATGAAGCCGCCGAGCAGTTGGGATTGCCCAAAGGTGTGGTTGCTGTAACGGGAGGCCATGACCAACCGTGCCAGATTCTCGGCGCGGGCGTCATTGAGCCTCGTGCGGCGGCCTACGGTATCGGGACCGTGGAGTGCATTGCCCCGTCATTTTCGGAGTTGATCCTGAATGACTCGATGCATAAAAACAATATTTGCTGCTATCACCATGCGTTTCCCGGACTTTATATCGCATTGGTTTATAACTATTCGGGCGGCCAGTTGTTCCGCTGGGTGCGGGACCAACTCAGTTCGGAAGAAAAGCGCCAAGCAGAACAAGAAAAGCGCGATGTCTACGATGTTATCACGTCAAAGGCCGCCCAAGAGCCGACATCCTTGCTTGTGCTTCCGCATTTCACCACAACAGGTGTTCCTCATTTCGATAACCATTCCCGGGGTGCGATTTTGGGATTGACTTTGGATACCACCAAGGGAGAAATCGTCCGGGCGATTCTTGAGGGAATCACCTATGAACTGCGCATGTGCGTGGATTTATTGGATGAATCCGGAGTGCCTATCGATATTTTGCGTGCCACAGGTGGCGGTGCCAAAAGCGATTACTGGCTCCAAATTAAGGCGGATATTATGAACCGTCCGGTTGTGGTGCCTGCGGTATCGGAAGCGGGCAGCCTGGGGTGTGCGATTTTGGCGGGTGTCGGCACCGGAGTCTACAAATCCGCCAAGGAAGCCGTTGATCATCTGGTGAAGATTGACCGTGAGTACTTGCCTAACGATTCCAATGCCAAGCGCTATGGTGAACTTCTGGAACTTTATAAAGAAATCTATCCGGCCAATTGTTCATTGTTCCACCGTTTGGCCGGGCAGAAGGCATAGCCTGTAAATCGTATGCAGTATTTGTGATTACAGCGGGGACGCATGGCTGACGAACGCGACGCATATACACTGCTCCGCCAGTATGTGGCTCAATTGCCCAAGCTGGGTGTCGAGCGTATTTATTTGGAACCTCAAATTTTAAAGGATTTAGGTAAGCCCAAGCCTCGTCCACGGCCCAGCGGCCCATCACTCGAGGTCAAAGCGGCCGCATTGCAGGCATTGCAGGAAGAATTGCGCGATTGCCAGCGATGCGGCTTATGCCGGCAAGGACGGACCCAGGTTGTATTCGGGGCCGGTAATCCGGCGGCACGTCTTGTCTTTGTCGGTGAAGCCCCGGGAGGTGAAGAAGACAAACAAGGGATACCTTTTGTGGGCCGAGCGGGGCAACTGCTCACCAAAATGATTCAGGCGATGACATTAACGCGCGAAGATGTTTATATCTGCAATGTCATCAAATGCCGTCCACCCGGCAATCGAGATCCGGAACCGGATGAAATTGGAATCTGCGAACCGTTTATGATTCAACAGTTGGAAATCATTCAACCGGAAGTAATCGTGTGTCTTGGACGTTATGCTGTGCAGACTTTGATGCGTGATTCTCAGGCAAGAATTACGCGTATTCGTGGGAAATGGTTTGAATATCAGGGCATCCCGGTAATGCCGACGTTCCATCCTTCGTATCTTTTACGCAATCAAAATGCGAAAAAGGATGTTTGGGCCGACCTGCAGGAAGTCATGGCCCGTTTGGGGATAACGGTTCCTCAGAAATCGTAATAGACCGTAAGAAAGACTTGCATTAACTGTCGTGCGTGATCCTTCCTCCGATACTCCCCATTATGCTGAGGTGGCGATTGATGTGCCGCTACGGCAGACGTTCACCTACAGGATTCCGAAGAATTTGGCTGAAAGAGCCGTTCCCGGCTGCCGTGTGAGTATCCCATTCGGACCACGAAAAACAGTCGGAGTGCTGGTTGCTACATCAACAGCGACCAATCTTACATCCGGCACGATTAAGACGATTCAGGCCGTACTGGATGAAGACCTCCCCACATTTACGCCGGAACTTATCAAAATTGTGCGTTGGATAGCGGACTATTACCGTTGCGGAATTGGCGAAGTGATTGCGGCGGCTTATCCTTTCCCTGTTTCTATGCATTCTAAAAATATCCGTTTGATCGGCCTGCCAATTGGGATCGGTATTGAGACGCTTATCGAAAAAGCCACATCGAAACAGCAAAAGGCTGTCTTGGAGTTTTTAAAACAAAACGATGCGGATATAGGGACTCGGCATTTGGCCTCCGCAACGGGTGTTTCGGAAAGTGTGATCCGGGGGATGATTCGCCGGGAATTGCTTACGGTTTCAGAAACCACAAAAATCCGCCGCCCGAATGCCCTGCATGCCGAGGCCGACCAGGCGCCGGCCCTTACCGCCGAACAAGAGCAAGCCCTGAATACCATTGTGCACAGCATGAACAACAAAGGTGTTCCGGTGCTCCTGGAAGGTATTACGGGAAGCGGAAAGACCGAGGTTTATCTTCAGGCAATTCGTGAAGTCCTGGACCGGGGCAAACGCGCTCTTGTATTGCTACCGGAAATCTCGCTCACACCACAGACAGCACGCCGTTTTGTTGCTCGTTTTGGAGATGTTGTGGCGGTGTTGCACAGTGGGCTTTCGGTCGGCGAGCGCTTCGATGAATGGTGGGCGGTTCGACGCGGCGAGCGCAGTGTTGTGGTTGGCGCGCGTTCGGCGGTTTTTGCTCCCCTATCGGACTTAGGACTTGTGGTTGTGGATGAAGAACATGACCACTCCTATAAGCAAAGCGATGCTGTGCCCCGTTACCATGCCCGGGATGCCGCTATTGTGCTTGCCCGGCAGGTTGGTGCTGTTGCTGTTTTAGGATCGGCCACACCGAGTTTGGAATCGGCCTACAACGCGGAACGTGGAAAGTACGATTGCACTTATCTGCGCTCCCGCCCAACTTCGCAACATCTGCCCACGGTACGGTTGGTGGATATGCGTCACCGCCCCAAAGATGAACAAATCATCTCCATCGAATTACGTACGGCTCTTGAAGAGCGTTTGGCAAATAAGCAGCAGAGTATTCTGTTTCTAAACCGGCGCGGTTTTGCGACTTCGATGGGCTGCAATGAATGTGGTCATGTGCTGCGTTGTCCGAATTGCAGCGTTTCGATGGTCTATCACCGGCGGGACCGGCAGCTGATCTGCCACCACTGCGAGCATAGCGAACCGGAACCCTCGGTTTGCCCGGAGTGCAATGCACGGTTTATCCGTCAACAAGGATGGGGGACGGAACGGATTGTTGAGATGCTTCAGGAAGACCTTCCCGGAGCGCATATCGTTCGAATGGACCGGGATACAACCCAACGTAAGGACGGCCATCAGCTTGTGCTCGATGAATTCCGGTCCGGGGCGGACACTTTGGTCGGCACGCAGATGGTGACCAAAGGTTTGGATATTCCCAATGTAACCTTAGTCGGAATTCTCAATGCCGATGGTTCTTTAAATGTGGCCGACTTCCGCGCTTCGGAACGTACGTTCGCCCAGCTCGTGCAAGTAGCCGGGCGTGCCGGACGCGGTACTGAGGCCGGTGAGGTGATTGTCCAGACGTGGTGTCCCGATCATTATGCAATTCAATTGGCGTTGAAGCAGGATTACCGTTCGCTTTATGACCGGGAAATACGTCTGCGCAGGAATTTCTCTTTTCCGCCATTCACCCGCCTAATTTTGTTGAGGGCGGAAGGTGAAAATGAAGTCCGCGTGAAAGACCTGGCTTGGCAGTTGTATCGCTTGCTTTCTGAACGAGCGAAAGGAGTTACCGTCCTGCCTCCTTTGGAAGCGCCGTTATACCGGATACGCAATATGTATCGCTGGCATATCGCATTGAGAGCGCGCGGCCATAAGAGCCTTGCCCAACTTCTGGATGATTCTGATGTGGACGCTTTGCTTACCCGTCCCGGTCATAAGTTGCGTGTGGCAGTCGATGTGGATCCGACAGACACATTGTAAGTTATTTGCTTAATCACTCCCTAAATGGGAATGCCGCCACATTGACTCCCCCGGCGGGATTTTCTTCCTCGGTAAAGGCCTGGAAACGTGATAGCAATTGCAGCGTCTTGCCGCGAACCTTGGTGGGATCGAAACGGTAGATTAGAACTTCAGAACGCGCCCCGGGGCCGCGACCGATAATAATTTCCTCTTCAGGTGTATCGTCAATATTCGCCACGGCGACACGAATATCCCCACTGGGATTCGATGTCTCTGAGAAAAGCGCGAAACTTACATTGTTTCCTTCCGCATCCTTGGCGACGGAGAATCGGCCGTTTAGAAAATCATCATCGTTGAATTCAGCTTCCATGATGCAAAATTTATTCCCACCATTTATGGAATATTGCAATTCAGTCCCATTGTAGACATTGAGTTGTGCGCTTACGACGACGATTTCATCGCGGCCGTCGCCGTCCACATCGCCGCCTGCGAGGCGGATGGCGGAAGATGGATTCGAACTTTCGCCGAATGTCGCAAATGTTTTCCCTCGTTGTATGATTTCCGGCGGGATTGTCTGAATTCCGGGCAAAACAAGCCAAGGTTTCGAAAAATTAATAGCCTGAATCAATGAACCGAAATGATAGGATGCGGTGTTTTCCGGTTCACCCATTTGCCCGACAATAATCTCATCATATCCATCATGATCAATATCGGCCGTTGTGATCTGAACTCCTCCAGGCGGATTAAGCAGGTTGAGAGCTCGAAACCGATGCAAACTGCCACTAACAAATTTGTTAATATATGGGATAAGGCAAAGCCGTGAGGAAGCCGCCGATCCTTGGGCTGCTATAATTTCGTCAAAAGCGTCGCCAAGTATATTTCCAACTGTGATACGGACTTCGTTGGTTGGATTGGCATCGATTTGTGACCAACCATTTTGTTTGGCAAATGGTCCAAACCAATCCGGCCGAAGGTTTGTGTTGCTTCTATTAAGTATTCCAATTTTTCCTAAGTATGTTTTATGGTCTTGAGGCGCCAGATGAGGGCCGCATCCAATGACAATTGCCTCCATGTAATTATCAACCGAGTTTCTTAGATTGGCTACATGTGGATGAACCTCAACTTTTTGATTGGGCCGTGCGTCGATATATTTTAGCTGATTGCCAATTGAATCGAATATTTTGCATGTGGATAGGCGTGGCAAGTTTTCTGTAGCCGCATTATTACCACAGATGATATGCGGTTCCGAAGTCGGTAGTGCTGTTGCCGATTCAGACCAAATTTCGAGCTGCGGACGCATGTTTGCTTGCTGGGCATCCGGTGTCACGAGATACGGATGTCTATCCCAACGAACATATGAGTTATTTGTGTTGTCGATATGAAATACCAGTGGGATTCCTAAGTCCATTTTTCGCCATTGGGTGACTAGGCTGCTAATATCAATAGATATAGTCTGTGGGAAAGAGCGATCCGTAGTGAGTGTAATCCCAGATCCCGATGAATCCTCTTGTCCTATTGCGCCTGGCATTGCCCAGGGCAAGGATGGCACATCCGCGTGCGTATAGGTCGTTAAGTGTGATGAATCGTTATCAACTTGGATTGAATGATTCCAGTTAACTTTTTTTGTGATAATGCTGATTTTGTATTGTCTTGTCGAGTTAATTTGAGCTTGACTGTCTTTATCGAATAGTAAGGTTAAATTTAAAATCGCTTTATAAATGACTTCTGTATCTTCAATGTTAATGTTTTCGAAACCAATGAGAATCGGTCCGAATACTTCGCCTTCTGTTGGTATTCCTAACTTGTCGATATGTCTCCCATCGAGTGGCATCGGGATATACAAATTGGGAGCATAGCTAATATGCCAAGTCGGATGTGATGGATCGAGTTGGATAAAGAAATTTCCTTTATAACCATCGACGTATTGCGTAAATGATTTGTGTACATAGAGTGGGGATTGGGTTGGCGCTGGAGTACTTGTTGGCACCGTTGTGGGTGTCGCAGTCGGCGTCTCTTGGGCCAGAGCAGTCTGAAGCGACACCATTATGGATGTAAAAACAGCAAACACTAAATACAGAGTAAACAGCCCCTTTTTCATTTTCATGACCTCATTATCAATTAAATATATGATTTATGGCCGTTTGGGGAAAACCGCCACATGAACTCCCCCGGCGGGGTTTTCTTCTTCGGTAAAGGCCTGGAAACGTGAAAGCAATTGCAACGTCTTGCCGCGAACTTGGGTTGGATCGAAGCGGTAGATTAGGACCTCGGACCGCGCCCCGGGGCCGCGACCGACAATGATCTCCTCCTCAGGTGTATCGTCAATGTTCGCCACGGCGACACGTATATCCCCGCTGGGATTGGATTGTGGAGAAAAGAGCGCGAAACTAACGTTGTTTCCTTCCGCATCCTTGGCGACGGTGAATCTTCCATTTACAAAATCATTGTCATCAAAGTTGGCTTCCAGGATGGAGATTTTATTTCCACCGTTGATGGTTTCTTGGTAGACCAAGTTGTCATACACATCGTAGAGTGCATTAACAACAACGACCTCATCTTCCCCGTCCCCATCAACATCGCCCCCGGCAATTCGCAAAGCCGAAGATGGATTAGTAAGTTTGCTATGAATTGAAAAACGTTGTCCTCGTACAATAATATCGTCTGAATTGGTTATCTCGAGCGGCGATTCGATTTCTTTCTGATTTATAATATTAACGGGTTGTATTAAATTGCCTATGTAAAAGTGATATGCGCGCTCAGGCTCGCCGATTTGAGCCAGGATAATTTCATCGTAAGTGTCGCCGTCAAGATCGGCTATGCCGATGTGATATCCGCCCGGTGGATCGCTCAAATTTACGATTGTAAACGAGTTGACTCCTGAAACGCGATAGTGTTCTTCATCGTAAAAGGGAATAAAACCAAATCTTCCCCTCCAAATATTTCCTTGTGCGAACGCAACTTCGTCATAACCATCTCCGAATAGATCCCCTGTTATTACACGAATTTGATCTAGGTAGCCATATTTTGAAGAGATTGGCCGGCTTTCAAATAGGTCAAATAACGGTCCTAATTGTTCCATGTCGCTCATGCGTATCAATCGCGCCGTCTTGTAACTCACTGAATCCGCCACTTTGTTTTGTGTTTCCGGATCGCCAATTGCAATTGCTTCTATTAGATTGTTTTGTAGATCACGCAGGTTTGCGGATGCGACTTGGACTTCAAGGCCTTCACCTGGTCGAACATCTGCTTCGGATTGGAGATTTCCTTCAGGATCGAAAACGCGAACGAGCGATACCGGCGGAAGAATGCCGGGGCGTTGACTCACTCCACATACGATTCGAGGTTGTGAGGGGGGGAGTTGTATTGGTGTTCTTGTTGGGGTGAATGTGGGAGTGTTTGTTGGTGTGTTGGATGGCGTACGTGTCGGCCGCGGGGTATGTGTAGGCTGCGGAGTACGTGTAGGCGTTTTTGTAAATGTTGGCCGGTTGGGACTAGACCAGATTTCAAGTTGCGGACTCTGTAAAGTCTGGCCTTCCGATTCCAATCGCACATTAAAGAAACTCTGGATCGGCTGATCGCTCGAAAGATAGGAATAGGCAATGTGTTTAAGCAAAAAGGCCAACTGGTTACGTTCACCGAGGCCGGACCAGGTTTGGATTAATTCGGTGACATCGAACTCTATGGTTTGGGGCAAGGTATGATATGGAATCTCTATCCGAGCCACCAAATTAAATTCTCTATCGTCAAGGCCGCTCGCACCAGCCGCTTGCCATAACGATTCCGGATAAGAGCGATGCGAATAGGTAGTCAATCCCAAATCCGGATCAGCGGGGCCTGCCGTATTGTTGTAATATACTTCTTGTCGTATCAGGCCGAGTATGTAGTGAAGGAAGATGGGGAGGTCCTCGCTTGTTGGTTCGAGATGAATGGTAAGAATGGCATGATCAATCTGGTCGGGATAATCGGGCAGGATTACATTTTCAAAACCAAATATCAGTGCAGCGCCAGTTTCATCCACTTGGCCGGTAGATTTATCGTAATTCAATAAATGCAGTGGCAGTTTGCCTTCGGGAGCAGCGCTAATGTGGTCGTCAGGATTGTTTTTGAGCAGTTGTATAAAGAAGCCGCCTTCGTATCCATTGACGCCATCTTGATAGACGGTGAGGTCGCCCAGCGGATATGGAGTGCGTGTAGGCGTCGCGGTTGGAGTCTCATTTGCCGGTGTTGCCGTTGGGGTCTCCTGCGCTATGGCGGTAGAAGTGGTAATTGTGAAAACAAACGTAAGCAGTACGGTGTGGTAAGCAGATATTCCCTTTTTCATCCCAAATCCTCCTAAACCCAACAAAACCCTAAAAAACCCAAAAAACCTGACAAAACCATAAAACAACTACATCTTCAATGACTATAACGCAGCCTATCAGAACTGTCACAATTTTCTTACGGGTATTTCTACAATTGATGAGACCAGGTTCCGAGGCTTCAGGAGTATGTTCCATAAAGTCAGGTACTTGAGTAGGCTATGCTTTATTGACTAGATTTTTGACTATTCCCCAAATTGATTTTGGAGCAATCGAACACCATGGAACTCGCCGACCGTACGAAATGGATCGACTCTTCGGGCATCCGCAAGGTCTTTGCCCTGGCCGCGAATATGAAAAATCCCGTGAATCTCTCCATCGGGCAGCCCGACTTCGATGTCTCTGACCCGGTGAAAGAGGCGGCTATCAAAGCCATTCGTGATGGGAAAAACAGCTACACGCTGACCGGTGGATTGCCGGAACTATGCGACCGAGTCGCGGCGAAGTATCCGGATACCGCCATCGATAAGCCCAAGACAATGATCACATCCGGCGTATCGGGCGGTATTCTGCTTTCATTTATGGCGCTCCTGAATCCCGGCGATGAAGTGATTATTCCTGATCCCTATTTTGTTATGTACAAGCACCTGGCGAACTTCATCGGCGCCAAACCGGTCTATTTGGATACGTATCCCGATTTCCAAATCACGCCGGAGCGGGTCGAGGCGGCGATCACGTCCAAAACCCGGATGTTGCTCCTCAATAGTCCGGCCAATCCCAGCGGTGTTGTCACCAACCTCGAAAACCTCAAGGCAATTGCCGAAATCGCAGCCAAACACAACTTGGTTGTCTTATCAGATGAAATCTACGATATTTTCTGCTACGACGAGGACTACAGCAGCTTTGCGCCTCTCTATCCGAATACCATTCTTTTGGGTGGTTTCTCTAAATCGGCGGCCATGACGGGATGGCGCGTTGGGTATGCAATTGCGCCCGAGCCGATTATCAACGCCATGTTGAATATCCAGATGTATACCTTTGTCTGTTCTCCCTCGATGGCTCAGTGGGCCGCTCTTGAGGCGCTTGACGAAGACATGAGCGGCCGGATGGCTGCCTATCGTCAAAAACGGGACCTGATTTACAATGGCCTGAAAGACCGTTTCGAAGTTACCAAGCCGGGCGGCGCATTTTATATTTTCCCGAAAGCGCCCGGCGGCGATGGCGATGCATTCGTGCTTAAGGCTATTGAAAACGAACTTTTAATCGTCCCGGGAAGCGTTTTTTCGGAAAAGAAAACGCATTTCCGGATTTCTTATGCGGCGGATAACGCTGTGATCGAAAAAGGACTTGATATCCTCAATCGGCTGGCTGATTCATTTAAATCTTAACCGCCGCAAAAACAGGAACGAGACCGAAGTAGTAACATGACAACGAGCCGGCATTCCTTTCTCACCGGTTTGCGTTATTCATTCTGCATTGTTGTGTCATCATTCCTCTTTGTTTTGTTTGTTCTGCAGCCAGGCGTGGTTTCTGCGGCGACACTGCCGGAATCTGTAGATTCACCGGATACAGAAGTTGATTTTCGCACGGCTATTGAGACGTCCGAACGGCTACAAAAAAGTGATCGCCGGGCTGTTTTGGCCGAAGAGACAAATCGTATTGCCCAACCTTTTCTTTTTACCCGGACATCAGCGGAACGTTTGAACACACAGACGATTACCGGTGTTTGGGGGGAATTCAATCCATTCCGTCAGCCCCTGGCTTTGCGGAGTGTTTCAACGTGGTATCTCAAAGTCGATGAGCCGCCGCTACGCATCCGGATCCGTGCTCAAAAGTATCTGACCGATGAGCCGCCGCTGCTTGATTGGGCGCTTTATGACGATCTTGATCGCGAAGTTGCCCAAGGTGAATATGATGAGCCGCTTACCGAGACCGTACGCGAGCTGGCTACCGATGTGCCTTTGACTGAGGCCGGTCTCTATAGGCTTCAGGTCAATGCGCCGCGTTCGGTGCGATATGATCTCGAAACAGATGCCACGCTGGAAGGGCTGGGGAATGGCATCGAACTGGATGATTCTACGAAACCGCTCGACCTCTACTTTGAGCCGCAACCCGGCTCCTTTCGTTTGGAAGTCATGACTTATCACCAAAGCGGCGTTGGGCAAATCGTAACGCTTAATAACGCTTTAAACAGTCAAGTCGCCACGGTGCGCATTGAAGAGCCGGGCACACCCTATGTACTGACCTATGATGTGTCTGAAGATCAACCTGAATCGATCCGTTTATGGCGCGTTGGTATTCCCCGTCAGGATATTCTGATTAACAGCCCGCAAGTCGATGTTTGGGTTCTCAATCAACCCAATGCCGAGCCGTTAGAGCCTTTGTTACGCTTATTGCGTCCTAGATCATTGTCCAAAGCCGGTTTGCCGGGAGATACGATTCCCTTTCTTTTAAGACTCGATAACGACCATCAAGAGCTGCGCCATTATGTAATTGCCCTGCCCCGCCCTAAGCCGAGCGATCCGGCGGCTTCTTTAATTGATTTGGATGATGACCTGCAAGTTGCAGCATCTTTGCCGCGCGGTGTGACGACAAACATCTTGCTGCCTATCCCGGTGGCGGCGGATGCTCTTGTGGGCGCAACGGCGGAGCTGATTGCCGGTGTCTATGAAATAAATGAATCCGAACTGGAATCCATTCCGCCTATTGAATCATTGGGAACTCCTTTGGCACGCAGCCGTCTCGTTGTTCTAGCCACCGAACCAGCCCCAATTGCCTGGGACCGTCCCGCCTTGTTATTCGATGAACGCGATGTGGCCGAAAGATTTGAGAATGCTCCGGAAGATGAACTTCCCATTCTGGAGGCCATTCGAAACCAATTGATTGCTAATGCAAATGGAGTTTTGGCCGATCCGGTTTTGATTCATGAATGGGAGGGGGCGTTCCCTCATTTCTATGTTTGCGATGGTATCGGTGATGGCAATGACGATCCCAATGATGGGGATGGCTCTCAACTTGTATTTGAACCGGAACGGCCATACGAACACATTTGTCCGACGGATGGGCGCATTTACCGTGGATCGCCGTATAACGAAGCCTGGATCGGCTTCTATCATGAGTTGAATTCACGGCGTATCCGTAGTCTGGGCCGGGGCTATGCAGTTACAGGGGACGAGCGTTATGCCCGGCGTGCAATTGAAATGGCCAATCGTTATGCAGAGTTATACCTAAGCTTCCCATTACGCGATCCCTCGGGTGGCGAAGATGAACGAGCCTCGCGATTAACCGGTTTTACACTCACCGAAGCAACGTGGACCCTTAACCTTTTAGAAGGGCTCACTGCGGTTTGGCGAAGTCCGGAACTCACGGATGCCAAACGGGTGAATATCGAATACAACCTGTTGCGCCCGCTTGCTGAAAACATGACCCGATATGATGTCGGCGTAAACAATATCCAAGGGTGGCATACCGGTATTCGGGGACTGTTGGGATTATTGTTGAATGATGCCGAGATTATCGAAGATTCATTACATGGTTCACGCGGCCTCGATCGAATTCTTGCGGAGGGACTTCTGCCGGATGGCGTCTGGTTTGAAGGATCGCCGACTTATCACTATTACGGCTTGAGGCCGGTTAGCCTTTTGGGATTTGCCGCTGAACGTTTGGGAGCAAATCCTTGGCCACAAAGGCTGGATGATGCCTTTTTCGGTCCCACACATCTGTTATTGCCCGATAACCGTTATCCCCGCTTCAATGACAGCGACCGGGGATCTTTGCGTTCGGTTGCGGATCTATATGAACTTGCAGCGGGGCGTTCGGATGACTTGGCTTATGATGCGATCCTGGCGCGGATCTACGATTGGGAGTCTGTTACCCGTAACGAACCATGGGTGCTTCTTATGGGCGGGGCGAGACAATCCGTAAGCCCTGATGATGCTTTGAGCCAAGATCTTTCCGAACTTGGTACTGTCGTACTTCGTTCGATGCAAACGGTTCATGCAGAAGATGCCGGTTCATCTTTTCCTGATGAGACGGCCGCCTATATGGATTATGGTCCTCAGGGAGGAACGCATGGGCATGATGATAAACTCAATTTGGTTCTGTATGCCCAAAACCGCGAACTGCTGACCGATTTTGGTTATGGCGGAAACGCGCGTGGCACAGATGCAACGTGGTATGCAAGAACATTGGGCCACAACACGATTCTGACCGGCGAGCGGGATCAATCTGAAGCCGGAGATGTGCCTAATGATCTCTTAAAGTTTAAAGCCGGTTCCAATTATTCCAATGAAGATGAATCCTTTCCTACAGAAGGGCCTTTACGTATTGCCCAGGCCGCAGCTCAATCCGGCATCTATTCAGATGGCGCCAATGTAGTCCGGACTGTTCTTAGCCCCGGCGATTATTGGCTGGTTATCGATAAGATTGCCAATGCGCTTTCACCTATCGATATTGTCTGGCATACGCCCGGATTTCTGTATCTGGAGCAACCGGAGCGTTTTGGCGAGCGTCCCGCCCCTGTTTCTTGGGAAGACATACCATGGGGATATCAGCATCTTCTCCCACCTCGGTTCCTTGCCGGGCCTGATTTCCAGAATTATCAACCTGTGGCGTTTCCGTATGCTTTAAATTCGCCCGATGCTACCGAAGAGAACTTGCCCGTTCGGATCCGTGCCGAGAATTACCTGAAACTTAGCGATACCTGCGATGACCTTCTGCCATGGTTCGGCAATTTGACTCTTTCTGATAATTGCACCCAAGGCGATGCGGCTTTTCGTTGGGTTGTGATCCCCCGGATCGGTTCAACGATTGGCAAAGATCTAACGCATCCTTTGGTGGATCTTTCCCAAGTCTCCAGGGTTTCATTCGATGTATGTGTTGAAGGCGCTCTTCCCTCCTCTTTCGGGCTGATCATACAAGATCCGGGGCGGCTGGATGGCTGTTGGTATGATCTTACCCGCTTCTTGCAGCCAAACTGGCAATCAGTCGAGGTTGATTTACGAAATCCCGATGCGGTTTTGGGTAGCGATGACAACCGCAAGCAGTTGATCTTTTACCATCGTGGCCCGGATGAAGGTGAAGGCGCATCGTTTATCCATATCGATAACATTCAGGCGGAGGGGGCCGATGGGCCTGAACAACAGGTTACAGCCGGTGTGGCCATCTCGGCGAATCTCGAATCCGCTCGGGATATCATCTTGGCGGATGGCCCTGGAGAAGGCGCCGGACGCGATATTCCTGTCATTTTGAACCGTACAGAATCCTCGACTACGCGTTGCGTTTCTTTGCTTGAAGGTTACACCGGAGAGCCTCGCTTGATATTAGAGTCCGCCAATGAAAGCGCAGCCCGTGTTGTTGCAGGGGATTATGTGGATGAGTGGAGGTTTGAGTCCGGTTCTTGGGGATGGGGCCGGACATGGGTAGAGGGGGATTTCCTACGTTTCATTTTGGAATTGACCGGACTTGTTGATTATCAAAACTCTTACATTGGTGTATCGGGCTCCCAGCCTTTGAATCTATATGTTAAGACCATTTCAGAGAGCAATGAACGACTCAGGATTTACTATGCCGCCGGTTCCGGCGCGCCTTTTACGATGATTCTAAAGATAAGCGATGACATTGGAGGCGGTGAGGTTTATCATAGCGAAGTTGAAGGTGTCGGGCCTATCGCTTGGTCTGTTAATGAGAGCGGTGAACTCGTGCTTCCCGATTTACCGACGGGAGCACATCATGTTTCAATATGGCAAGGGGCGGAAACAACCGTAACGGATTGGATTTTGAATCGTTAGCCGTCTGATGAAGGGGTTGTGGTTCGCTACCGAATTGAGGAGATCATCATGAATGAGGATCAAAACAAAGTGAATAACGAAGTATTCTCCGCAGAAGAACTCGACCGGGATTCCGGTCTGGATATTGATGGTGTGGGCAAAATCCAAGTTGCCGAAAGAGTGTTTGAGCATATTGCCTATCGAGAGGCCTCTCAGGTTGAAGGCGTTGTGGGGCTGGGGCCTGAAGGCAGCTTCGTGGACGATTTGCGTGGTTTGGTTAAGAAAGGCGGCAGCATGCGCGGTGTCGATGTCCGCCGCGAAGGCGATGGATTAGAAATCAATCTTTCAATCACATTGCGTTATGGCTGCAATATCCGAGAACTAGCCCAAGAATTGCAACGCCGCATTGTGGAAGCGGTTGAGTGTATGACCGGCCAGCGGCCGAATAAGGTCAATATCAATCTTTTGGGATTGGTGGACGCTCAAATATCCAAGCCGCCTGCTCCTCCTGTTCCTGTGCCGGAACAAGTGAATCCCAAAGACGAAGACAAATCATAAAATGGCATTTGGGCTTATCTGTACAATTTAAGATCAATCTGTTTTGGCCACTTCGCGGAAACTGAGTCCTGCAAAGCCCAGGCAAACAAGCCCTTGGCAAATCATAGGGATGATCTGGATTACCCAAAGCACAACGGCAAAGGCGGCAGCGGTATTGACATCGACGGAGTAGATGCCGGTCATAACCGCCAAGCAGGCTGTGTGGAAGACCCCCACATAGCCCGGACTGGAAGGCATTGCGACTGCGATGCCAATCGTGACCATAATCACCAGTGCCGCGGTAAATGGGATTCCCTCAATCCCGAAAGCCAGAATCAATAGATACTCACCGTATCCGATTGCCAGCCAAATCAACACCGTCAGGAAAAAGGACCAAATCGCCGAGGTTGGCCGTTTGAATGTGGATAGCCCCATTACGAATGAATCGAAAAGGCCGAAAATTTTATCGGCGATTCGTTTGGGAAGCGGTTTCAAGAAGAAACCGGTGATACTTTTCATCTGCCGTGGCAGGTAAACAAGCAAAGACAGCCCGGTGATGGTTGTTGCGACAATAGCCAAAGAGATGTTGCCTAGCGAACGGAGCAAAGGCATCACCTGGACTTCGCCCACTTGGGGTAATTCGACCATGGATGTGTGGGCCTGCTCGGGAAACGGAACAAAAGCCAAAACTGTTCCTAAAAACAGAAGCAGCATGGCAAAGTCAAAAACACGTTCAACGACAACAGTTGCAAGAACGAGTGTGAGCGGTAGGGATTCGCGTTTGGAAACCAAGATTGTACGAATAATCTCACCGGCCCGGGCGGGCATGGTGTTGTTGCATAAAAAGCCGATGGATAAATAAATGAATAGCTTTTTGCTGGAAATCCAAGGCTCGCCCAACATGCTTTGCCAGCGCCAGGCGCGCAACACAACGCTGAATAGATTTAAAAATATGCTTGGCAGAATGAAGAAAACAACAATCTTGGGATCGCTTAGTAAGTGACGGGTTTTGGACCAGACATCGCTCCATTCCGGTTTGCTGGCAAAGACATAGAGAAAGACTACGCTGACAATCAGCCCCAGCCAGAATTTCTTCTGCTTTAGAATAGAGCGTTTGGAGGGCACGATAAAATTAGCTCTCCCCTCTTATTGAATTCGAACCGGCGGCTGCGCTGGTTTTGCCATTGGTTTTGGCTGATTCATCTGCACGCGCGGCTTCCATTGCGGTGCGATATATCTCCCGTAATGGAATTCCATCACGCTCGTGAATCTTTCTTGCTTCTTCATATTCGGGCGACCATCTGGGCTTGATGCCGTGGCCCCATACCAACTTGCCTTGAATCGGCCCCATCGGAGTTTCCACGGTAACCTGTTCGCGCCGCAATTTTAGACGTGATGCGCGAGTCATACGGACGCCGATCGTCGTGGACTGGGCAAGTAATAGGCGTGCGATCTCCTGCTCTTTTCCTAAGGGGGCGAGAACGGAAACATGGGTTCCCGGGCGTCCTTTTTTCATTTGCACAGGGGTCAAAGTCACATCGAGAGCGCCCGAGGCCATTAGATCGTCGGCGAGCGAACCGTAAAACTCAGGCACCATGTCATCGAGGTCACACGACAAGACCATCACCTCGTCATAGTCACCGATATCCGTATCGGCTACAGGACTCGATTCTCCAACGAGCATACGAAGCACATTCGCGCGCTTTTTGTATTCCCGGCTCCCCGCCCCATAACCTTCGCTTTCAATCTTCATACGGGGCATTGGAGTGCTTGTTTCACAGAAATAACGCAGAATGGCGGCACCTGTGGGCGTTACAAGCTCAGCGTCAACGCCGCCGCTCTCCACCTCAAAACCTGACAAGAGATATGCCGCGGCCGGACCGGGGATCGGTAAAACACCATGAGCGCATTGAAATGTGCCGCTTCCGGTGATGACGCGTGAGCATTCAATATGTTCCAGCCCCAGTTGCTCAATACCCAAGCAAGTTCCGGCCACATCCACGATGGCATCATTTGCGCCTACCTCATGAAAATGGATCGTCTCGGGTGTTTTTCCATGCACATGGGCTTCCGCCTCAGCCAAAAAACCGAAGATGGCCGCGATGCGCTCAAGTGTAGATCCCGGTAATCCTGAGTTTTCAACAACACTCATCACTTGAGCCAGCGTGCGATGGTGGGGGGATTCCTCGATATGCACGTCAACCTTTGTGGCGCGAATGCCATGGGAAACCACATCTCGTGCTTGCAGTTTGAAGCCAGGCAGGCCCATCGGTTCCAGCGCACTCTGGATTGCGGCCAAATCCGCGCCCGCATCCACCAATGCACCGAGCATCATGTCACCGCTAATGCCGGAGAAACAGTCTAAATAGGCGATTTTCATTTTCTTAATCTTTCGAAATGGCAGTCTAGGATGCCCAGCCCCTATTCGGGATGGTAGCAAGGAGTATGAAGCATGGGCACGTATGTCTTGATGAATGACCCGGTTGGCGCACGTGTTGCCGACATGACTATGCAAGCCGAGAAACCTATCTTATAGTCTGTAATTCTGGCTAATCTTAAGGCTCTGAACGGGATTCAGAACAGAGGAGACATGGTGAATCATGGCGCGCTTATTTGAAAGTATTATCGACACCATTGGCAACACCCCCTTGGTTCGGCTTAACCGTGTGGCGGAAAAGTATGGTGCGGTGGCGGATATCTATCTCAAACTTGAATTTTTTAATCCCCTGGGCTCGGTCAAAGACCGAATTGGTCTGGCTATGATCGAGGCTCTTGAAAAAGAGGGCAAGATTACACCTGGCAAAACTGTTTTGGTGGAACCGACCAGTGGTAATACCGGTATCGCCTTGGCCTTTGTTGCGGCTGCAAAAGGGTACCGGATGATCTTAACCATGCCGGAGACGATGAGTATCGAGCGGCGGAAACTGCTTAAAATACTCGGCGCGGAACTGGTTTTGACTGAAGGTTCAAAAGGGATGCCCGGCGCGATTGCCAAGGCGGAAGAACTTATAAGCAAAATTCCCAATGCAATCATGCCTCAGCAGTTTGAAAATCCGGCCAATCCGCAAGTCCACCGGAATACAACCGCCGAGGAAATTTGGAACGATACCGATGGCAAAGTCGATTATATTGTGGCTGGAGTCGGCACCGGTGGCACGATTACGGGGATTGCCGAAGTCATAAAGAAGCGCAAACCGGAGTTTCGTGCCGTCGCTGTCGAGCCCATGACCTCGCAAGTATTGGCGGGCCAAAGTCCCGGACCTCATAAGATACAAGGCATTGGCGCCGGGTTTGTGCCCGCAGTTCTCAATGCGGGTATTATCGACGAGATTGTTCCGGTTCGCGAAGAAGATGCGCAGGCAGTCAATGAGCAGGTATGCCGTATGGATGGTATACCGCTGGGTATCAGTTCAGGCGCCTCCGTATGGGCCGCGTTAGAGATTGCCAAGCGGACGGAGAACAAAGGCAAAATGATTGTGGCAATTGTTCCCTCCAGTTCCGAGCGTTATCTCTCCTCTTGGCTATATTCGGATATCAATGTCGAGAGCGATGATGTCTTGGCAAATCCCAGTGGTATGCGCTCCCAGTAAAAGTCTAGTTGTCATTTAAACATCACGAACCGTAAGGCCTAAGATCATGAGGCGGACTCGGAAACGCGCTTCATGTTTCCTGCTGGCTTGTTCATGAGGCAGGCCGTCAAAACATTGCAAAGAAAGATTTGACTTTTTTGATCGGGGTGGAACGGCTACGCTCTTCGGCCTAGATTGAGTCATATGGGGCCCATAGCTCAGTTGGTAGAGCAGTCGGCTCATAACCGATAGGTGGCAGGTTCGATTCCTGCTGGGCCCATTTCACTCATCTCACACCGCATTCACACCTTCTTTTCGCCATCAATGCAACTCCCAGCCGGTTATATCCGTTTGCTTTAGTTCCAGAGCGCGTTGAACCGCGGCGGCCATATTGAGTTTGCCGTAGCCCGTGTATTCATTGAATCCGTTGGAATCGTAAGGAAACGCTCCGATTTTATCGGCGGTTTCTTTACCGATCTGGATCATTTCATCAACGCTTAAATCCGGATTGGCAGATAACATCATAGCAAAGATACCTGACGCCAAAGGGCACGCCGACGATGTCCCGCCGAACATAGCAATCTTCGCTTCCGTATAGTTGGAATTCGGATCGTAACCATTCCCCGTTCCGGTTAAGTCTGTCGTGATAATCCCGATTGAACCTCCATCGCTTGGCGCCACAAAGTCTATTTCCGGCCCCCACTGGCTGTAGTTCGAGCGGACATCGTAATTGTTGCTGGCGCCAATATTAATTACGCCCGGATGCAGGTTTTGGCCGACCAATGGCGCGATATTTTCGGGTGGAACTCCGCTGAAAGGAGGTTCAAACTCATTTGTTCCAAAATAGGCGTAACCCTCCATATAGCCGCTGCCGTACGGGTTGAGCGCAGCAAAAACATCGCCATCCGTCCCCCCCGTTGGTTCTTGGGAACTGATCGTGAAATTAACTGCAAAAAACCAGTCTTGTCCATCATCCGGTACAGTTGTATTCCAAACCAAAACACTTTCTTGGGAATCACCTATGTCGCCGCTTACAAAAACGTAACCGCCTTCTGCAAGGATATCCGGTTCAATTGTAAATTGTTTGTCCCCTTTACTGCTTATACCGGAAGGAAATTGTGTGCTTGTGGGCATGACTTCGATGTAATCCAGCTCTTCATACGTATCCAGATCGACGGCGATTAATCCCACCTTCTCAATCCATACTTTGTCTTCACCATCGGAGCCGGATTGATCTTTCTTGTAGACCATCTCAATGGTTACCTGGCCGGGATAGAGCGACTCATAGCTATCGAATCGCGCGAATATCGCCGCATCGTTTCCAGTTGCGAAAAGAACCGGAACGCCTTTTGAGCCACGGTGGCTGCCCGCTGTGGCGGCGAAGTCGAGTGCGTCAGATTCGACGTCAGACATTTCATCACCACCCCATGAATTATTGACGACATCGGCGTGTTTTGCAGCATAACGCAAGGCATTGGCCACGGATGCCTCGTCGGCGATGTCACCGCCATTTTGCATAATCTTGACCGGAAGAATCGGACATCCGAATGCGGCTCCCGCAACACCTCGATTATTGTTGCCGATGGCCGCAGCTACGCCGGAAACGGAAGTCCCGTGAGCATCGACGTCATCGGATTCTTCAAGCCTGTCCGGATAAGGATTGTTGTCATTTTGTGAAAAATCCCAACCGTTAACATCGTCCACCAGGCCGTTTCCATCGTCATCGACACCGGGTGTTCCGTTCTTTTCCGCCGGATTGACATAGATATTCAAATCGGGGTGGTCGGTCTGCACGCCATCGTCAACAATTGCAATGACGATGTTTTCATCAGGTTGTTGCAAATCCCAGGCTTCTTCGGCCGATACATCTGCGCCAACTGTCCCGCCGCCTTGCCCCGTATTGTTGAGGTGCCATTGTTGGGGATAAAGAGGATCGTTGGGTTGAAACCGCTTCTTAAGTTCTTTGCGTACATTCGGATTCGCCCAAATTATGTCGCGGTCTTTCCAGAGCTGATTGGATACTTCAAATGGATCACGGTCCGATCCGTGACTTAAAATAAATTGATCATTGGTGTAGAGAAGCGGAGCAACGACATTTAAATCATACTGCGCGGCAATTTCATCGATATTTGCGTTTTCGCGAATGCGAACGGTTACTTGAGGCTGCGGGTAAACCTTTGACCGGGATCTTTTATAACAATAAACAGGATACAGGTACGCGACTTCATCATTAGCCGCCATGGTTGTGAGTTGTGCATCTTTGCCTGTTTTGTTCAAAGAGATAACAGCTGTATTTTGATCCAATATTTTTTTGATCGGCATCGAATCCAGAACGGAAGGCTTGGCAGTGTATGCGCCTCCGCTCGGAATAGGATTTTTAAATCCGACGACGTAATGATTCTGGACCTGCAAAAGATGAATTTCTTTTGCGCTCGTTTTGTATGAAACTTCCTGAGCCGCTGCAAATGAGACCGTTATGCATAGACATAAGACAGTCCATAAGATACGGCTTTTTAAAGACTGGCGATTGGACATTGGAATCCCCCATGCTGAAATCGGATTATACAATATGATAATATCCGGTTGTTTTGTGCAATAAGCACATTAATTTTAATTATACACCGAAAATCTCAATTGAAGTTCGAATCAATGCAGATATTCCGGCAATTTGCGCGTAGCCGCTGTGGATTGGAACTTAACGGCGTTCGCTCCCTTCTTGATAGATCATTCGTATTCTTGGGCCGTGCTCTTCTTCATGAATCACAGGGCGGGTTGCTTCTTTGCGGACTTTTTCTCTGTGTTCGACTTCGACTTTTCGCAACGTATCATTGAATTGTGGAGTGGGATTAAAGCCACATTGGCTCAGATGATTGATAACCGGTGGAGGAACCCGTACGCAGCTCATATCGTTGATTTCCAAATACCCCCGGCTAAGCCAACTGCGCATGATGTCCGGCACAACCTTCATATTTCCTACAGATTCGACTTCAAGATACAGCGTCCGCACAGGGCAAAATTCCGAGCCGTAATTATGCATAAACCAATAAACACCGATGAGCAGGTCCAGCTCTTTTGCGGCACAGTCTTTGCAGGTGATTTCGAAATCACTCATCTGTGTGGCTTGCCGGCAGACGTAGCATTTACGGATCGGCATCCCTCAACCTCCAATTGCATATCGGATAGTAACCTAATGATTTCCTGGCGGCTACCTTGTGACCGTCATTCACACAGGAATGAAGCATATGGAGTTATGAAGGACAATAACCATGATCAGGTTTGCTCCTAATCCCTGTAAGGAGCGCTCGCGGTTTCTTCGTCAATCAATCCGTAATAGCGAGCGCGCCAGTAAGCATCGATATAGGCCGCCCCGCCGATCTCCCGGCGTGTGTTCTTCTCGAATTGAAGAACAAGGTTGCCACTTTCCCAATTCTCACCGTTATCCTTTGAGATGTACAACCCGGCCGGAGTCCCTGCAAAGATCCAGTTGGTGTTGCGAGGTACGAACACTTCTTTAACCCACGGAATATCAAGACCTTGTTTGAATACTTTCCACGTTTTCCCGCCGTCCGTGCTTTTTAGGATTCCAACTTTGTTGCCGGAATAGATTACTTGCGGATTTTCCTCTGATATAACCGGTTTGGTCAAAGCGAAGGGCACCAATTGGGCAGCGATGGCCTGAAAACCTCCCTGCCGGAAACGTTCGTATTGGTCCTTCAAGTCATTGTTCCAAGACACTCCACCGTCTTGTGTTTCGCGAAGATTGGTTAAGTCTCCTGCGCCCACCATCTCCGGCGCTTTGATTGCACCGAATGCACGGTCGGGATTGGAGGGATCGGCAATCAGCCAAGGGTAAACTTCGCCATAGGGTTGTGCGACTGTTTCAGTCCGTGTCCAGTCACTTTCATCCAGCCGTCGTGTGAATCCGACTCCATCGAGAATGGCATAGATTCGGCCCGGTTTAGCAGAAGCAATTTTGAAGTACGATTTATCCGCTTGGGGCAATTCTGAAGTGAGCGATTCCCATTTTTTGCCGATGAATTCTTCGCCGAAATCAGCGCTTCGGTAGATGCCCTTAGAAGTTGTCGCATAGAGCACAAAGGGATTTTCGGGATCAATCTCGATGTCGATGGCTTCTCCTCCATCATCGGGAATTGGAAGGCGTTCCCATTCGGCTCCTCCCGTAGAAGATCCATAAAAACCATCTCGACATGCCGCAAATACAAAACGGACCTTGTGACCGGCCTCGATAGCAACAGCTTTCGATGGCAAATGGCGGTCGATTACCCGCCATCCCGCCGCTGTTTGAGCGCCATCCCGTGATTGATAAACATCGCCGGATGTATCAATGGCATAAATCACCATCGGATCTTCTGCGGACACGGCAACATCCATCACCGTCCGGCTGAGCCAGCCATTGGGATTGAGCAGACTGCCTTTCCACATGTACTCGTTATCCCAAGATGCGGCATAAACGGGATAAGGAGGATGCAGGTCAGGATTCAGACTGCTCATGACCGGTTTGATGGTCATATCTGTAGGCCAGGTTTGAAGTGTAAATAGCGCCTCTTGGAGTGCCTTTTCGCGGCCAGGTGCATCCGGTGTCAAACTCATATAGATATACGTAAATAGACTTTGCCCGTCGTCTTTATGTATTTTCCAAAGTTCATCGAGAACGACGCGGTAGGCAGCCAATAATTCAGGATCTTTCTCAATTCTGAATAGGTTTTCCAAATGGCAAAAAACATGTTCAGCATCGTCAAAATCTTTACCGGCTCTGAATGTTTTCAAACCCCGTACACCGTATTGCTGGATCAACTGTTGGTAGGTCTTAAGAAATTTTTCCTTGCCTGTTGCATGATGTGCGTACTTGGCTCCGGCGATGGCCATCATGATGCGTGTATTTAATGTCTTGCCATCGGTTAAGCCTAAGATTGGAGTCGGCATCCGGTTCGGATCTAATTTCTGAATCATAAAATCATTGTCGACCCAACGGCTGGCCAAGGCATCGATGGCCTCCCTTGCACGTTCTTTTTGCGGACCTTCAGCCGCCAAGTCATAGTATTGGCACAGCCCATGTATTGCGTCGCTGTAATTGTGATGACTGGGATCGCCACGCCAGCGAAGATTGCTGTATTCACCCTCCCCTTGATGCCAATCGTTGCGGGTATCCGCATCTTCACGTTCTTCATAGGATTCACCATGCCCGATGGCATAGCCACGGGATTGAAGGCCCCGTACACCTGTAACCAATTGACACCGGTATACAGCCTCGAACAACTCATCGGCGCGCAATTTGGCGTTTGTTACCTCTTCTTCCGGCGCTCCGGACTTTTTTAAGAATGCGTAGCGATACGAGGCTCCTGCCAAATAGTTGGCTGTCCAACAAACGGAGTGAGCGATATTGCTTATACCGCTGGTTGTGTTATCGACCGGACTTCCATCAAGAGGAACCTGAACTTGAGATGGATACAGACCCAGTATGCTATGCCGTTCAACGATATTGGCCTCGAGTATCTTCTCTTTTTCAGCAAGTGGAGATTTCCATGAAGTGTCAAACGCTATAGATGCCATACAGCAGGAAATACCTGTTAGCAACAGGAACGCTTTTTTAAAAAACATAAGAAAGACCTCCATCATAATATTCAATGTTGAAGAAAATCATTTGAAATTGCATGATCTCAAATAACCACTCAACGCGCTACTACTTACCTGCTCTGCTTCGATATTCTCTCCCGAGAAACATTTGGCATACAAAATGCAGGACATAGAAATTGAGAAGAAATTTTAGCCGATAGAATAACCGTAATCCAATATCCAATTGGACAATCTGTTAGTTTTTGTTGACTTAATTGTCTCATAATTAGTGAAAGCAAAAGGCTGAATGGAAATATCATGTATTTATGCCCCGTGAAAAAGCATAAAGCAGCCAAATCGGCCTTAAACAAATGTTAGAAGTCAGTTGAGATTTGAAATCAACGGATTTGTGCTTCTTTCAATATGCCTAAAATCTTTTATCAAAATGGTTGATTTCGCAGAATGAGAGATTCAATCGCCCTAGTTCAAGACAGATATCCGCTTTGTTGTTATAGAGAAATGACACTTGAGCCCACCAACACCGGTCTTTTCGTTCAACGGGACATACAATCGCATGGAACCGAAGATGAAGACATTCTCCAGGCCTTTTTTAGTTGTGCGCCTGAAATTGGTCTAATTACGGCGGCGAGTGATGGTACGATTACGGATTTTAGTGTCGGAGCGGAGACTATTTTCGGATGCCGTGGCGATGACGCTATCGGCAAGAAAGTCTCTGAAATCGCCCATCTTTATGATGAGCACACCGGAATGGTTATAACCTGTCCAGTGCAATCAATATGGGAATATGATCGCCCCGTATTGACATGGGATCGAGTCTTGTTGACCGGTTCGGACTCCGTGGAGCGTATGATATCGATTCGAACGAAGCGGATTGAGACGGCTCGGCTCGGTAAGGGGGCCGTGATTGCAATTCGGGATATCGGCTGTGAAGTTGAAGTTGAGCGCATGAAGGCCGATTTCATTTCTTCAATCTCGCATGAATTAAGAACTCCACTCAGCTCCATCCGCGGTTTCTCTTCGGCTCTTATCAAAGACACCGAAATGCCGCCCGAAACCGCATCCGAGTTTGTGAGAATCATCGATCATGAAGCGGCACGTTTGGAAAGTCTGGTTTGTGATCTTCTCTATGTTTCCCGCATTGAGTCGGGGACACTGCGAATTGCGCACCAACCTGCCGATTTGAATCAAATTGTCAAAGACGTTGTTGAGGATTTTGAAGACTTAGCCGCCTTAAAGCGAATTTCCATCGAAATAGAGCGTCCTTCTAATCCTTTATTCGTTCATGGGGATGAAGAGAAGTTGCGTTCCGCCATCGCGCACTTGCTCATGAATGCGGTTCAACACACTCCCGAAGATGAACGAATTGCAATTCAATTAAGAACAAAAGACGGTTCTCATGTATTTCGTATTGAAGATAGCGGGCCCGGTATCCCGTCCGGACTTTTATCTCATATTTTTGAGCGTTTCTACCGGATTCCCCGCAAGAAGCATCATCAATCCGGGACGGGAGTAGGACTTTACCTTGTAAAAGGAATTGTTGACGCTCATGACGGCAAAGTCTGGGCCGAAAACCTGGAACCTATCGGAGCAGCGTTTTCTATCGAACTTTCCGCATTTGAAATTTAGACTTTAATATACTCTCAAGCCCATCTTCTGTTCGGTTTAAGGCCAAAGGCGATTGTATTCGCCAAGATTGATGCTGGATGGCGGATCTTGGTTGGATGGCAATAGAGGAATCAGCGAAGCCGCCTGACGGGCGATTGTGCTGATTGTGAATTCATCGGTTGTATTCCAGCAATCTGAATACCTATACAACGGGGGGTAATTCTCACCGGGTTGAGGAAATTTTAAATCCTTGCGTGCCTGATTCCAGGTGTCGTTGTAGTAATAAGGGAACACTCCGTCTTGAATATCCGCGCTTGGTATCCCCGGCGGCACTTCGCACCATCCATCGGAAAACCCCTGAATATACTGAGACCACTGGTAGTGTCCGATTTCCAAAACAAACCAACGGGGACTGCGCTGTGCATGGCCGAGTCCGCTAATAAATGTCCGGCTCAGCGGATTTGTACCGAGTAAGTAATTCCAATTCAAAATGATCTGCTCACGGAACATTTCATCTTCGGTTATTCCATAAGCGAGCATCAGCGGATAAGTGCTCATACTGCCGGTGAAATACCAGCCGACACTGTAGCGAACGTCGCCAATCATTGGTGTGCCAAAGGGACGATCATGGTTCATTGTGTCCAAAGTCCATTCTTTAATGACATCCGCCGCTTGCTGTTTTATGGCCGGATCGAGCCGGGCATCTTTGGCATTCCACAAAGAAAGATAGGCATTGAGCCATGGTCCTTCCATATCCCAGCCCCAGCGCCGTACTCCGGCCATATCGGGTGGAAGTTCGCTTTGTATCCAATTCAAGTATTTGTCATCGCCGGTGATATCCAAAAGATGCGTTGCGGCGATCAGCATCTCATCCGACCAAGAATGAGGCCCTTCGGTGTAATGGTCGTAGCCTTCAATCTCTTTCCAGTATTCCGCATCGCCATGATGCATTTCGAATCCTTCAAATGCATGTAACGCTGCCTCGGTGTATTGTTGGCATTTATCCGGAGCGTATTTCTGCATCAAAGGCGTATTGGCTGCCATTGCCAGCGCACCTGCAGCCAAAAGTGTATCATGCCGGTTTGGCCCCCGGCTGGACGTGAAAAATTTGCGATTTGATGCTCCCTCAAGCGGCATGCCCATTTCAAAAACACCATCGCCATCTTCATCTTGAGGCCGCAGATATTGAGGGAGTGTGCCATCGAGTGCGCTATTATGGATTGCCTTAACCAGCCAATCCAATTCATATGCGGTTTCGTCGAGTAAGTCCGGTACACCGTTGTCGGATTCGGGAAGATTTAAGGTTTCGCCAAGATATTCGATTTCATCCGGAAAAAGCATCATTGCCGATAGCAACGAACATGCGGCTTCGGCGGCATTATGCGGATAATGCCCCCGGTCTCCGGCATCCATATGTCCGCCTACAAGGTCGATTCTCTGCCCCGTGGCTTCATCAATCGCATCATCCGTATGCGCGGGCGGCCGGTGCCACTGCGTAATATCAGCATTCAGTCCATGATTGCCATCGCGCAACATTGAAAGACCACGAATCACCGTGTAGCCGATTTTGTGATATTGGTTTGCGGCTATTTCGAAAGAGTGCGAACGGCCGACATTTGGAATATTGAGATAGTACGTTCCTTCTGATTCCAAGTCGGAGAAATCGAGTTTATAGATCGTGCTCCGCGACCAAAGTTCATTCCCGCCCTTTACGGTTTGAATGATAAGCCCGCTGTAAACATTGTCACCGGTGCTCTTTTCAATTACATCAAATGTCTCGGATGTGCCGAAATCGATAGAGCCTTGGCCGGTCCACCATGAGAGGTAAGCGATCTTTGAACCTTTGGGGAGGTAACCGGATTGATTCACATGAATGGCATCGTTGATTTGGGCCGGATCATATTGAAACTGAAATGGCCCCGCGATGCCGGTCGCCTGGTTGGTTTCTAGCGTGTATACCGAACCGGAAATAAGCGGGAGTGGGAGTTTTAGATAAACCCGGTAAATGACATAAATTTGAAAAGCATCCAAATCTTGGCCGGATATTTCAGGGCGATACCATGCGTTTTCCGGCCAATGTCTGTGATGCACTATTTGAGGGGATAATCCCCGAATATAACGTGAGTCACTATTGCTTTTAATTTTGTAAAGAAGTGGATTCGCCACTTGGTAATCCGTATAGGCGGTTTCGGGCAAAATCAACTCGATCCATTCGTTGCTGCGCGCCACAACCTGGACTTCCAAAGAGTCCGGAGGTGTCATCGGGCGTTCCTCAAATGCGGACGCTGTCTGGTTTAACCAAAGACATAGGCCGACAAAGAATAAGCCGGAAAAAGTGGAGTTGGATTTCAAAAGTGATATTCCTCAACGCAAAATGACAGAGCCTTAAATATCTAAATTATCGGCATGATATGGCAAAACTCCAGCCACTTGCGCGTAAATCTCAACTTAGACCTTGATACTCTCAAGCAAAGCCTTTGCCAAAGGAATAACTGAAGGCTCTTTTAGTATGTCTTCATGTGTCGCCGGAAATGTGTGGTAGTTGGCATTTGCAGTGTACAACGGCCAAGCGGCCTGTGGATCGGATATAACTCCCGGATGCGTATCTTCCGTTAGAAATACATCCATGGGGCCGTCATAGGGCTGTCCCTGATACTTGTTATAAGCTTTGACGTTCTCTTCGTACACATGGAGCCGATTGGCCAATGAGGCCGGGCTATCGGTCAAAGCGATGTTTTCCGCCACCTTATCGATGTTGTATTGTTCTTGATGAGTGAGTTTGGCGCGGAGATAGGCGATTTGCTTTGCCGGGGACATTCGAAGCAAACAAGCCAACCGTCTGAACCGGTAACGCCACGAACCCCATGGTCCATCCGGTGGAGGCGCAACGGCTTCAATCAAAAACAAACCGGCGACTTCTCTGCCCTGTGCCAGAAGTTGGCGTGCCATCTCAAAAGCCACGATCCCGCCATAACACCAGCCTCCGAGGTTATAAGGACCGTCCGGATCGAATTCGAGCAAATGTTGATTGTAATAGGCGGCCATATCTTCGATTGAGGTATGGCATAAATCTTTATCGATCAATCCCCGTGATGTGAATCCATAACAAGGCTGATCGTTTCCCAAATGCTGGATTAGGTTGCCATAGCCCATCACATCCCCGGGCGTGGCGTGTACTAAATACAGCCGTGGACGTGTGCCATTTGCCTGCAATGTCACCAATGGTCCTTGGGATTGAATGGCTGGTCCTTTGCCTTGGAAAATTGCCGATGCCAGTTCGCGGACACTTGGATTTTGGAAAATTGTTTGAGGATCCAGTTCAATGCCGGACTTCATCGATTCTTCGATCAGCTGCAGAGTCAGCAATGAATCTCCGCCAAGGTGAAAGAAATTATCCGTGACGCCGATTTGTTCTTTCTGTAGAACTTTTGCAAATATCGTTTGCAGTTTTTCCTCTGTTTCGTTTTCCGCTTTTAGGACTACGGTGTCTTGTGTTTCGCTGTCTTCGGCGGGAGGTGGCAGTGCTTTGACATTTACCTTGCCGTTTTCATTCAAAGGCAGCGATTGCATCTGTATGACCGCTTGAGGAATCATGTATTCAGGAAGGTAGTCCCGAGCAAAATTCCTCAAATCGTCCGGTGTAACTTGTTTATCTTCTCTGGGGACAATATAGGCCGCTAATTTTTGGAGATTCGATGTTGATTGATGAAGCACCACAACCGCTTCATCTATATCCGGATGTTGTTCCAGGGCATAGGAGATTTCCAGAGGTTCAATCCGGAAACCACGCAGTTTCAATTGCGTATCCGCCCGTCCTGAGTATTCGATCTCACCATCTTCGCGGCGTCTGACCAAGTCGCGTGTGCGATACATCTTCGCCTTAGGATCTTCCGCGAAGGGATCGGGTACAAAGACTTCTTGTGTTAGTTCGGGCCGATTCCAATATCCCCGGGCCACGCCGGCCCCGCCGATATAGAGTTCGCCTTTAACACCATTGGGAACCGGCCGCAGCTTTGAATCGAGAATATGATTGCTGCAGTTCGGAATGGGCCTGCCTATCGGGACTTCCTGTATAGGATTCACCTTGCCTGGCAAATCGGGCGAAACATAGTAGGTGCTTACGATGGCGGTTTCGGTTGGACCATAGGTGTTAATCCAACGAACACGGCCTTTGTTAACTTCTTGCCAGTTTGCGTAGGCTTTTGCGCTGGTCTTTTCGCCGCCCACAATCACGCTATGCAATGAATCCGGGAGTTCAAGATTTTCTTGGCGGGCGTATTGAATCCATTGTGCCCAGAACGCGGTTGGCAAATCCAAGACTGTGATTTTTTTATCCCGTACGGCGTCATGAAATGCGCCGCGTGTGGCGAGCATGGCATCGTCTCGCAAAACGAGCGTTGCCCCCGATAGTAGCGCCCCAAAGATTTCTTCAAGAGCTGCATCAAAGCTGATCGTGGCGAACTGTAGTACCCGGTCTCCGGGGCCAATCGGAAAGATTTTGCCTGCGCCTAAGGCTTCGTTTACTAAACCCCGGTGAAGATTAACCACACCTTTAGGTTTGCCGGTGGAGCCGGAAGTATAAATCATATACGCAGCGCTCTCGGGGCTTACTGTGGTTTGGAGTGGTTTATTATCCACCACAGAAATTTTCGTCCATAGCCGATCAATTGCTAGTAGCTGTGCATCTGTGGATACAACTTCGTGCTCGGTTTTCTCGTCGCATACAATGATCGCGAGCTCGGAATCTTCAACGATCAATTCCTGGCGTTTGCGGGGGTAGTCCGGATCGATAGGCACATAAGCCGCCCCTGCTTTTAATATGCCCATTATGCCTACGAGCATCCAAGGTGAACGCCGGACGCAAAGCCCTACGAAAGTGTCCGGTTTGACACCCTGTTGCTGCAAATATCGTGCGAATTGATTTGAGCGGGTGTTGAGTTCGGCATAGGTGAGCGACCACTCCGCGCTTTCCACGGCAAGGGCCTCGGGTGTATTCAAGGCTTGCTTTTCAAATAACTCATGCGCGCAATTTGAGAGCGGGAAATCTGTATCGGTTTGATTCCATCCTGAAATGAGTTGGTGGAACTCGGCGGAGTCGAATATCTGTATCTCGCCTACATTGCCGTTCGGATTTTCGAACATATTCAGCATGGTTTGCCGCATATGCCCTAGAATCTGCATCGCGCTCCCGCGGCTGAAGCGGCGGGTGTCGTATTCCAATTCCATATCCAGAGTTTCATCCCGGACACCTGAGATCATCAGCGGTAATCCGGAACGTTCATGAATGCGCACCTGCAAATCCGGCCATTGGGGGAATTCCTGCCGCAGACGGCCTTCGAAACTCCCGATTTCAAACATTACCGAGGTTTCAAATACATTGCTGTTTTGCGGAAGTTTGCCCCAGGATTCGATCTTTTCGTAAGAAGTGTGTTCGTAAGGCCGGATTATGGTGTGCTGTTCACGTAAGTTCTTTAGCCACGTGCTGACAGGTTGATCGTCATCGCACTGCACGCGGACCGGAAGGTTATTGATAAAGACTCCGGTACGGTTGAGGCTTGCTTTGCCTTCCCAATGCCTGCAGGCACGGATCGCGCCGAAAACAATATCTTCATGATCCGTATAACGGCTCAATACAAGCGCCCATGCTGCCTGAAAAATCGTATTGAGTGTTACTCCAAGTTCTGCCGCCAAATGCTCCAAGCGTGATGTATCACCGGCATCCAGACTAAGTAAGACCGAGTCGCTTGGTTCCAGTGCCGAATTTTCGGAAAGCGGCCCGCCGATTTCAATCGGTGGCGCAGGTTGATAGTCTTTGAAGAATTCTTGCCAATAGGACCGAGATGAAGTCTCGTCCTGTTTCTCCAGCCAGTCGATATAGTCACAATACGGTTTGGGAGGCTCGAACTGCGGCTGTGTATTTTGTTCAAGGGCTAGGTAGGCTATGAAAACCTCTTCGAGCACAATGCTGATCGAACGGCCATCAAGCAGCATATGATGGAATGTCCAAATAAGCCGATGCCGATCCGGCTCTTCAAAAAGACAAAACCGCATCAATGGCGCTTGTTCCGGATCGAATCCGGCTGTGCGGTCTTGGCGCAGAAATTCGAGCCGGGATGATTCACGTTCTTCTGCCCGAAGATTCTGCCGGTCGATGTTTTGCCATGGAGCCTCGGCTTGTTCATGCACGGTTTGATAAGGCTCTTTACCGGGACGCCAGTGTAGTGTCGTGCGCAGAATATCATGACGCGCGATGACGGTTTCCCAGCTGGTTTGAAGCTTTGCGCAATCGATCTTCTCACCAAAATCAATCTCAACCTGCTCGATGTTGACGCCGGAGTTGCGGTTGGCGACGCAGGCGAACAACATGGCCTTTTGCATAGGGCCCAAAGGATATTCTGACTTATATTCGATCATATCAATAAGGTTCAATTAAAACGGTTCCAAATGTGCATGAAATCTTTGCTGGCCGAATCCCAGTTGGAATAGGTTTCGGTTGTAAGGCCCAACAGCCCCGGAAGTTGTTTATAAAGATGTTCGCGGGGATACCGCAACGAAAATCTTCGCATCTGAAGATTCCGAATTAAGTTACGCGGCCACTTTGATGGACGGTTCTGGTCCGGCTCGCGATTTTTTTTCCAACTAACGTAAGCGGCGCATGAGTCCCAATTTTTGCCCGTGCGTTTTTCTTCGATCAGCAAAAAGACTTTGCCCCAGCGTTCCGCCAAGGTTTGCAGGCTGTTTAGGGTTGGAGCGACTTCACTCTCTTGGCTTGGATTGAGTTTGAAGGATTCAGCCCGGCGATAATCGTTAAGCAGCCCCAGTTCGGCAATGGTTGAATCGCTTTCGGCCAATGAGGCCAAAAGATCGGAGCGGCCCCGGTATTGTGTTGTATAGGTTTGAAAAGCGATCAACAGCGCGTCGCCCATGGCTTGGATACATTTGAAAGTATTCCGGCGCAAAAAGTCGGAATCGGGCGCCGTTTCACAGCCATGCAGAATCCGCATGGACCAAAGCAAGCCTGCCCCACGGTTAAGTAAAAGACGTGTTGCCTCAATACAAGGCACCGGTTGCAGGATTGCCTTTGGGGCGTTTGCGGTCAGGATGTTGCCGGGGCCTTCAATCACAGCATGGCCGTTAAGGAGGTCGTGCCACATTAAATAGTGTGGGAAGTTCCTTACATCCTCAATTGTGAGCGGACGGCTAAAGTCAACATCAATCTTCAATTCTTCTTCGAATTTTTTGCTTACAGAGTGCAGCTTTTCTAAAATATCGGGTTGTTTCTTTTCAATAACAAGAACGAAGTCCAAATCGTTATATGGTTTCTCGCCTTCGGGTGTTATCAAAACACCCCCTTCGCCACGCCCATAACCGCCGCCAAGTATTAATGCGATCAGGTTGTTACCAAGTGCGGCACGCACATCGGCCGCGATCCGAAGCAAGGCATTGTGAAGGCGGTCATTAAATTCTTGGCTGGCGTGTTCGGCGTAGAGCATGGATTACGAATCTTTATCTTTGATACCGGCGAGAAATCCCGCCCGCCGTCCCAATACTTGTGCGCCTCTTAAAAAGGGTGAATAGAGCGCCCAGCCCGGCGAACCATGTTTTAATGAATATTTGGCGTCGCTTAAAACTTGTCTGCACCAAGGCAACATCGTGTAACGTAATAGGCTTTTTTGCCACGGCTGCCAATCGAAGATCACCGCCTCGGCGCGCCCTTCACCATAATGACGGCGATAGGATTGAGGAAGCGTATAATTGTGGGAATGCGTGACAATCGAATCGGCAACATAGCGGATTTTATAGCCTGCCTGCCTTGCCCGCCAGGTCCAATCGATGTCTTCCGAATACTGGATGTCTTCGTTAAAACGCATCTGTTCCCACACAGCCCGGCGAACGGCCGATGACGCCATCGAAAAACAATGCCGCCATAAGGCCTGACGTGCCCCATCTCCGAACGTGTCTTCGGTGTCTTTGGCGTGCAACAACCAGCAATCGGGATGTGGAATTTGTCTGCCGAACACAGCGGCAACATCCTCAGAATCGAATCCTTGGAGAAGATTGCCCAGCCATTCTTTGTGCTGAGGTGTGCAATCCGAATTCACAAAGACAGTAAAATTGCCTTCCGTTTCATCCATGGCTTGATTGAGGACACGTCCTGGAACGTAGGTTCCGGCCGGAACCGAGAAAATATGCTTTGTGTATTTCTCGGCCTCTTCCCGTGTGCCGTCGGTGGATTCATTATCGAATACAAACAATTTGTGAGGATGGTCCTGTTCGGAAATACGCGCCAAGGTTTCTGCGACAATCGGCATGTCGTTCCGGCAGCGCATAACAACACAAACAAGATCATTCATCGTCAATTTTTCGCTTACAGAGTTTCGTGTTTATGAGACTTCGTGCAACATTAGCCGGTAGAGATCGTCGAGACGTTTGGGCACAACCTCAGGCTGACTATTCGAGGCAAACATCGCCAGCGAGTCTTTATCGGTTGGCTCGTAACCGTGCATTCCTGCCAATGGTTTTTCGCCCAAAAAACTTGGGCAGATGAGTACGCCCGGATTCATTAAGAAAAAGATATTTCCATAGCGTTCGCCTTTAAAGTTGCAGCCGTAAGCTTCCAGGTCCTTTTGTGTAAGAACACGGCCAAGAGGTTCGTGTTCCAGGATTTCGATGATTTTGGTTTTGGCTTTTTCGTTCATGAACCAAAATCTGGCAATGGTTGAATCGTATACTGCCGCGTAATCAGTTCCGAATTCAAATCCCGCAGTTTCAACTTTTGGGATTAGATTGCAAATTGTATGGATATCGGTCATACCGTGATCTGAGAAACAGAACAAATGCACATTTTCATAGTATTCGCAGGCGGTGCGGTAGACTTCGCGCAATTGCTGGTCATACCATGCAATTTTATCGTGGGCCTCCGGGGCATAGGTTCCGTACTCGTGGAGTACGGCATCCATGTGAGCCAAGAATAAATAAGCAAAGCGTATGTTGCTTTCCGGCAAAGCCGCTTTTAGGGCTTCGATGTTGGGGACTTCCGGCGCACGCCAATCGGAGAGAAAAAAGGGAATGTGATTTCCGCGCAGATGATCAAAAATTGTTGATACGCCGCTGTTAATGCCGCCAGGCTGATAAAGGTCCCGCTTTTCGGTGTAATCGAATAGAGGCATTAACTCAAAGGGCATGCTATAGATTTGAAAGTAGCCGGTGTACCCCAACACTTTTTTGAGGATGCGGCTGATCCAGTGGCGCACACGGCCACGTCCGGTAATCGATTTAGGCAGGAAACGTAACCAACGGCAAAAGCGGAAAGGGGATTTCTCCGGTGCAAAAGCGTAAAATGCAAAGTGATCATGATCACAAGGCATCTTGCCGGTCAGTATTGTGGGATCGCACGTGGAGCTGTAGCCGAGAATCGTTTCCAAAGGCGATTTATGTGTAAGTATGTCATCAAGAAACGAATGGCGGCGGAGTAACTCCCAGCCAAATGCATCGATGAAAACAAACAAACTGACTTGATTCGATTTTGCCATATTGTTCTCGATTCGTGGTACTGCCTTTTAAGTCAGATTAACGAGGCTTCATCTCCTTGAGGGCCGTAATCAGTTCTTTGCGTAGATCATCCAGTGGTTTGTCCTGACTGCGTGCATCCGAAATGGCCCAATCCACATCCAACGCTCGAAGATCAAGTGTTGTTCCATCAGCATCCACGCAGTATTTGCCGCATAAGAGTTTTTGAGTGATGTTGACATTCGAACCGACACGCGTGTAATCAAAAACCACGCTTTGTTCAACATGTGCTTCTGATGCGATTCTGCATCCGGGGCCGATATAAGATGGCCCAATAACAGTACAGCCCGGCTCGAGTGTTGCACTACCGCCGATATAAACAGGAGGCACAACCGTGCATGTCTCCAAATCGAGGCGCACGTTGCATCCTGTCCATATACGTTCGGCAATTTCTATGCCGGGCATCTGCCAGCCGTTAATCTCTCCGCGCAGGGCTTTCAAAATAACTTGGTAATAGTCTGTTACCTGACCGATATCGAGCCATTGAAAAGGTATCTCGGCTCCGTAGATGGGCGCGTTTTGGGCAACCAATTGCGGAAATAATTGACCGCCGATATCGTAGACACTGCCGGAAGGTATATGTTCCAGTACCTCCGGCTCAAATATATAGATGCCGGTATTGGCTGTGTTACTCTTGGATTCGTGAGGCAATGGTTTTTCTTGGAAACTTAGCACACGGCTTTGTTGATCGAGAACCACAATTCCGTAGCTGCTTACATCCTCGAGCGGGACGGCGGCCAAGGCGATTGTCGCGATGGATTTTTTTTGATGATGAAAATCGAGCAGGGCCTGCAGGTCGATATCGATGATGGCATCGCCGCATACGACGACAAACGTCTCGTTGAAGAATCCCGAATGTTCTTGAATCCGTTTGAGCGCCCCTGCCGAGCCGAGCGGCTCGTCAATCAATTCATCTTCTTTTAATTGTCCTTCAAACGAATAAGCCATGTGCAAGCCGAATCGGGAACCATCGCGGAAATAATTTTCGATATCGGGTGCGCGATAACTTGTGTTAACAACGACTTCACTCACGCCATGCCGTGCCAAGTGCCGGACCAACAGTTCCATTACCGGCTGGTTGATGATCGGCAACATCGGTTTGGGGATTTCATAGGTTAAAGGTTTGACCCGGGTTCCTCTTCCCGCAGCCAGGATAATGCCTTTCATGCCTCTTTTGCCGCCTTTTGAGACTTTGAATCATATTTGTGTGTTGTTGTGGAAAACACTGAAGGCTCCACAACCTTTGCGTTTCTATTGATTCTCAAACGATGCGACTGCCTCTTCCACCGTGTTGAATATCTCAAACACTTTATGCATGTTGACGACTTCAAAAAGCACCCGGACCTGTTTGGTCATACCGAACAGCCGCAAGTCTCCATTTGATTTATGAAGTTCGCGCAAACAAGAGAGCAAAGCGCCAAGGCCGGTGCTATCCACAAAGCGCAGATGGCTCATATCGAAAACCACTTGAGAATGCTTTTCCAGCAAAGGAATCATCCCTTCTTTAAATTCCTTCGCATTGCTGGCATCAATGGCCTCCGAGCAGACTGTGACAACAGCTACATTGCCTTTGGTCTCCAATTGAATTTTCATTTTCCTCGCTCCATGTCAAATACAACCTTATCAAGCGGTTCCAGTTGTAGAGTACAGAACGATCATACTCTTTTTGTGCCTTCGCCGCTAATAAAAATTGACCGCAAAACCTTTCCCAAGTATTGGATGATAAGATGGGCGTCATGTTTAAATCCGCTGGTTGCGCTGTAGAAAGTCTCAGCGGTGTAGCATTCATCCGTACCTGGGTATTCTCCAAAATTTACAACAGCCTCAGTCACGATGCCCGCCTTGCTACGCAAATAGATCATTCGCCAATCTTCAGGCAAATTCTCGACTTCGTTCGGGGCACGGCATGGGACTCCGGCGAAACGTATCTTCCCCCGGGCGATATAGATGAGTGAAGGCAGGAAGCGCAGCATGAAATCCCTGATCGAACATGAATTCGGCGTCATGCCTGCTTCCCAATCGGCGTCATTTGCCGCAAAATGCCATCCGCCAAAAGTGCGCCATACTGTGGAATCTGTATCTGCCGGCAACCGTAAGTACTGTTTTTTGCAGATGATTTTTCCTTTTACAGTGAGTTTCAAATATAGCCACGTTGTCAACAGGAGCGGCGAACATAGCAAAAGCAGAGTTATTCCGGCGATTCTAGAAGCCAGGCTTTGAGCCAACTTACGGATACTTCTTTCAGCGACGCTGCCAAGTAAGAATTGATCCGTAACCGATACCGCGGCACCAACGCGCAAATGAGCCAGTCTGTTGCGATCTATAATAACGTTGTCCAGGCTCAATCCCTCTCCGATGTAGCCACCGGCCAAAATCATCGAATGCTCCACCGTTATATCACTATCGAGTACGCAATTGTCGCCAATTACGGTATTCGGACCGATTTCAACACGAGAGCCGATTTGGCAATCTTCTCCGATAAATACCGGCGGATGAAGCCGTGCCGATGGATGCAGGCTGACATTACGGCTGATCCAGATCCCCGGTTCCACTTCAATGCCGCCCAATAGCGGGCCTTCGAATTCTTTCGATAATATCTTGCCGTTCGATTCCAATATTTTTTCGTACGATTGCGCTGAGATAGGATTCGATTGGATCGGACATGGAGCAGCACCGGTCGATAAAACCGTTTGAATATGTTCCCATAATTCTTTTTCATCGCATTCGGCCGGAATCGTGGGAAATACGATTGTGGGAAGGTAGGCCCAACCGGTCCAATGATTGTTATTTGCTTCTTGATCTCCTGGACATGCAATGAACACTTGTGGGATGCCTTCTGAATTGCCGTGTTCAATCGCGTTTTTAAGGTCGGAAAGTGGTGGCAGACGGTCTGCATGGCCCAGCAGAACATGTGAATCATCTGCATCAAAACGGATTGTGCGCAGGTTTCTGTAGGGATGCGCCGGATCTGCCGCGAGGTAATAGCGAAATGTGCATCCCCACCGTTCACCGTCACCCAAAAAATGTTCGATCCGGTCCGGAGATTCGCACAATACAAAATCAATATGAGTAATTCCGGTTTCGGCAACGGCCTCGACAACATGTTGGATAAAGGGCCGGTCAACCACGGGCAGCATGACCGAAGGACGCGGCTCCCGCATTTCGATCATGGGTGTAGAATGGCCTGTGGCGATAAGGATTGCCCGCTTCATCGTTCTACCTCGTGTAACGTGTCCGGCTTTCGTGCTTCCTTTTGCATTCTGCCGCGTTCCCGGTAAACCCTATACAGAAAGACACCATTACCGATGAAATAGCGTTTCCACATCCGTCCCGGCTCCTGCCAGACACGATAAAGCCACTCGAATCCGATCTCGCGCATCCATTTGGGCGCCCGGGCAATTCGCCCGGAATAAAAATCGAACAACCCCCCCACGCCAATTACGGCTTTGGCTCCGGTTTGGGCCAAGTTCCGGTCAATCCATTTTTCCTGGCGAGGCACTCCAAATGCAACCAATACCAGATCCGCCCCTGAGTTTCGAATGGTCTCCAAGATCGCCGGTTCTTCTTCCGGTGTGAAATAGCCGTGGCGGGAACCGGCAATGTTGACTTTTGGATAATGCTCTTGAATCCAAACGCAAAGATCGTCGACAACGCCGGGTTTGGCTCCCAACAAAAACACGGATTTCCCCGTACGTTCCAGCATTGCACATAAGTGAGGAAACATATCGGTCCCGTTCACGTTTTCACGTATCTGCCGATTCAGAATCTTTCCGGCAATTTTAAGACCGATGCCATCGGCCAGATTCATATCCATCTTTTTCAAAATCGCAGCATATTCTTCATCTTTACAGGCAATATTCAGGCAATCGGCATTTACGAAACAAAATTGCCCGGTAGATTCATTCTCCAGTTGTTCTTCGATTTTCTGAAGAGCATCGGCCATGCTGATATTGCGTATGGGGATGTCCAGGATATTGATCTGTTCTTTGAATTCCTGTGGTTTCTTGCCGTACAACAAGGCCGGTATCATCCGAATCAAGATTCCGATATCGGTCGCCAGACCTTGTTTATCCACATATTCCGCGTCGGCTTCCCACTCGCTCTCAAAATCGATGTTAGAGCGGGTGCGCAACCACCGGTAGCAGATCAGGCCGGGTTTCACTTCAAGTCGTCTTTGAGCCAGCGGATTCGTGGCATCGAATTCATCCGGTCCGATCATCCTGGGACCGACAAAAGATGCCTGTCCGGCGATGATATTGAGAAGCATTGGGATACGGCAGCAACCGAGAAGGATTGAGGCTTGAGAGAGTGCGCCATTGCCAAACTCGTAATTATATTCACTAAATAACCGGCCTCCTTGCCCGATCCTGATCCGGCGCACAAAAGGATTTCGGAAACCGCGGCATAGCAAAATCAAGAGCGTGCAAACGGGCAATAGAAGAACGCTTAAAAACAGCGCTCCAATTAGATCAAGACATCGTTTGCAGATGCTGTATCTGATACTGTTTTTTGCCAATGCCCTGCCTCGTCCGGTTGCCTTTGTTTTGCTTTCCGGCTGCGAACCGCATGTGGAAGCCGTCAATAGGCTCCCTTTCCCAAAAGTACCGCCGGAATCGTTTTGAATAACAATACTATATCCAGCCATATACTCTGGCTTTCGATGTATTTAACATCTAAGCGGACCTGTTCGGGAAAAGGAATGTCGGATCGTCCGCTGACCTGCCAAATACACGTCAGGCCCGGTGTAACATCCAAACGTCTTCTATCGGCAAGTGTGTACATGGCCACTTCACGGGGAACAGGGGGGCGCGGACCTACGAGCGACATCTGGCCAACGAGCACGCACCACAATTGCGGGAGTTCGTCGATGCTGAGTTTGCGGATGATTCTTCCAATCCAAGTGATTCGTGGATCCCGCTTCATTTTAAATGTGACGCCGTCTCCATGAACGTTTTGATCGAGGATTGTGTCTTTCAATGCTTCAGCGTTCATTACCATGGAGCGGAATTTCGGGAACGAGAATTCCCTGCCCCATTTGCCAACCCGTGTTTGCCAGAACAAAATAGGACCGCCATCTGTGAACTTGATGGCTGCCGCAACGAAGAGAAACAGTGGGCTTAAAAGGATGAGCATGGTCAAAGAGACGCCGATATCTAAAAGCCGTTTTAGGAATCTAGCCCCGCCAACAGCCAATAACCATGCATATTTTTTTCGCCAGAAACGCAGTTTGCGGTAATAACTTCCCGGTCCGGTTAAGCCGCCGAAACGCTGATAGAGCAGTTCAATCCACTCCTCGCGGCTGCGGGGGGGGGCTTGCAGGCTCTCATTTTTGGCAGACTCAACCATTGGTTTAGGGACCTTCGTTAGCAATTTTCACATTTCTATGGCTGTGCTGCAATGCAGCACGGGTAGTAATGAAATTTATTTTTGTTCTGCCGCCCTATGCAAAACATCGAGCGTCTTTCGGGCTGTGATCTCCCAACTATACAAGCCGCTACGTTTCCAGCCCTTCTGTATGCAGTCTTCGCGCAGACTCTCGTCTTCCAAGAGTCTGAACATGGCGTCTGCAATCGCCTCTTCATCATAGGGATCGAACTGCAAGGCTGCATCCCCGGCAATTTCGGGGATAGAAGAGACATTCGAACATGCCACCGGCACTCCGCAGGTCATAGCCTCTAGGACCGGAAGTCCGAATCCCTCATAAAGAGATGGAAATAGAAAGGCATCAGCCCCGCAATAAAAGTCAGGTAAATCGCAGCCGGGTGTATATCCCGTAAAAATAATATCTTCAGCACAGCCCGAATCTTCAGCCGCGCGATGTACGATATCCGCACGGCCCCAATCGCTGCCGGCCAAAACCAGTTGATGCGGTATTTTCTTCTCCGACTTAAGCCGGGCAAATGCACGGATCAGCCGGTAATGGTTCTTGCCGGGGTGTTCGATGCGGGAAATGAAAAAGATATAAGGCTTTGTAACGCCGTATTTCCTGCCAATACGTTCGGCACATTCGGGTTTTGGCCTTGGATAGTAAGTCTCAGGTTCAGCAGCCAAAGGAACAACAGTAACGCGATTCTCCGGCACCTGGGCGTATTCCACTATATCCCGCTTACTGCTTTCGCTAACCGTCAAAATCTGGTCAAGTCTGCGAATCAATGCCGGTAAGACTTTTTTGATATAGAACATCCGGAATGGATCGTACTTTTCGGCGACATGAAGGCTTGAAAAGTCATGGACTGTGCCTACCGCCGGGCAAGGGACTTTGAGCGGTGCACGCCGGTTGGCCGCCGGTAAGAAGAGAACATCATATTCCCGCTTCCTGCATAGCGACGGAAGCATGAATTGGTGCCAAAATATATTTACGGTTGCAGGCGCATAAGCAGAGCTAATCGGATATGCTTGGATAGACGAATCCTCGGGAATGAAGATATCACTCTCTTCCTGATGGCAGAGCGTTTCAAATGAATTGTTGCCGCCGGACAGCGAGAAGGCAGAAAATGATCTCAGCAGGTTGACAATATATTGCCCTATCCCTGATTTCCCGCCGTCACAGCCAAATGTAGTAATTCCGATTTTCATTTGTGCCTATCAATAAATCATATTGAGAATGTCTATCTTCTTAGTTTGGTGGAAGCAAGTATGATTCCAGCTGGTCCAGATAACCATCATAGGAGAACTTTTTCGCTGCCCTGTCGGCCCCGTTTCTGCCGAGTTTTTCCGCAAGTGCCGTATCGATTAAGAGTTTCTCGAGTGCCTGCCCCAAAGCCTGCACATCCTGTTCCGGCGCTAAAAGGCCTGTGACTTCATGCTCCAACCAATCGGGGATGCCCCCGGTTTGAAATCCCACGACGGCTCTGCCTTGACGCATAGCCTCCAGACCGATCATTCCAAAGGGCTCGGGCCAACGCGATGGCACGACAAGAATCTTGGACCAAGCATAATGTGTCTCAAGTTCTTCATGATTAACCCAACCCAGAAATTCAACATGCCGGGATAAGCCCAATTCTTGGCAGAGATTGCGCAGCCGGCTTTCCGCGTTCCCTGTTCCGATAATTTTAAGGATGTAATCGCATTTCACGTATTTCAGCGCTTGAAGCAACAGGTCCACGCCTTTGCCGCGTATGAGCTGCCCGACATAAAGCAGATTGGGCGCTTCCGGCACAGGCTGAGCCGGTTTGCATTCCGGGCGCACTACAGGCGGGATAATCGTGATCCTATTTTCTTCAAAGCCGTTTTGTACAAGCTCCTGGTGCATAAAACGGCTTCCTACCAGCAACCGGTCAAAACGATAGTTGCGTTGCATTTCACGCAGCCTGGCGGGAATACTTACCCAGCCAATACCGAACGGTGATGATGGCGAGCGTGACAAAAACGCGGCGTCCAGCCAACAACGCCAACCGGCCGGATGATGACATACACGGCCATTGGTTGCGAAGTATTTATGTTTTCGCGGGCAGCAAAGATCGTGATCGTGCACCATGCGAACACTATGTATTGTGCCAAAATGCGGCTCAAAAAAGCCTGTATCCGCGACTTTATGAAAGTAGACGGTATCGGGGCCAATCGTCTTGAGGACGGCCATAAAAGAATCAGCATCAGGATGCTGACAATCCGCTGTCAACTCCCGGCAAAGATATGCGCCATCAAAAAGAGCCATATACCGGTCCGTGTCCCGGCCTGATTCCATACCATAGGCCAGATAACAGCTATGCCCCCGGTCTCGAAGCCCGATTACGGTTTCCGCTATGTTTTGTTCGACGCCCCCAAAGAAACCACCTTTTTCATGAACGAAGAGGATTTTCACGAATCGCCTCCTCGTACACTTCTTCCAAATCCTTAGTCACACGCCTCCAACTGTAACGCTCTTCCACCTTTTTCATGCCTTCACCAACCAGCCGCTTCATGGTTTCAGGTGAATTGAAAAGCGATTGACAGGCTTCAAACAGCGCTTGCCTATCATTTGAAGGAACGAGCATGCAGTCTTTATTATCTTCTGTGAATGATGGGATGCCCCCCACACGACTGGCGATAACCGGCAAGCCTGCCGCCCAAGCCTCAAGAATTACGATTCCGAACGGCTCATGCATCGATGGGAGCACAAACGCCTCGGCAGCATGGAAGGCGTCAATCAACCGTGGATCGTCGGATGCAATGCCCGGTATTAGCGTGATGTGCCCATTCAGGCCAAGGGATTCGATTTTCTGAACGAGCGTTTGGTGATAGCCGCTGTTGGTGATGTGACCGATAAATACCCAATGCCAATTCGTATCTGTTTTCACCAGTTCGGACAGAACCTCTATGGCCAGTGTTTGATTCTTTTGTTTGTCAATACGGCCCACCGTAAGCAAAACTTTGGCATCCTTGGAAATACCGTGACACTTTCGAAATGAATCTCCGTCACCAGCCTTAAAGCGTTCGCGGTCAACCCCATGGTATTGGCGCACAATCTTCTTGCCGGGAAATCTCTTTTCGAGTTCTTCTTGTTCTTTTTCGCCAAGACATAAGATCGCCCGCCGCATCGTCGAGAACTCTGCGTGAACCGACCCACCAGCCCAGTTGCTTTACCCCATTCAAAAGCACCCTTTGTGGGAGCGGTCCAAGATTCGGCTTCTTCTTGCGGCACGTCATAAACGCCGCCATCCAGGCTCAAGACATACGGTATTCTGCGTTTTTGTGCCACATGGCGCGCGATCCCGCCTACACGTTTGCCGGTATGCAAGTGAATGATATCCAAGCCGGGAATGTGTTTGAGTGTTCGCATGAGCGAGAATGAAAAGAGATTCCCGGCTTTTTTGTCCATCTGTTCGACGGCTTCTTTTGATAATCCCCAATAGGGATAAAAATAGGGCACACGCGTAACCGGGATGTTCTGAATGATTTCATGTGGTGTGGTAGACAACGCATTGGGGCAGACAATCTCAACATCATGCCCGAACGTTCGGAGATTTTTGCTGGTTTCGAGTATGGCGGTTTCTGTTCCGCCCCAATCGCTTTGGGTAAATCTCCGGGGTACACGGACGATCTTCATTGTCTATTCGGAATCCTGATAAAGAGGATCGACGCCATTCAAGATCGCGCCGATAATCGGTGTGCCCGAGTTTTCCAGACGTTTTACGACTTTGCGTAAAGAACTGATCGTCCGTTCCCGGCTGCGCACAACCAGCAAAATAGCATCGACACATTTTGCCAGTAGCTGCGCATCCACATACTTAATGGCCGGAGCCGCCTCGATCAACACGATTCCAAAATGCTGGGAGACTTCTTCAGCCAACTCTTTCATTCTGTTGGAACCGAGTAAGTCAGGCATGACAGCGTCTTTCACGTGGGGAAGACACTCCACACCCGGCAGACGTGTTGCCCACACGACATCCTGGATATTGTCGGCCTCGAATGAGAGGTATTCACCTAATCCGGCTGTGCCTTCTTCATCTTGAATCAGACTTCGCAATGATGGGCCATCCGCATCCGGACGTACTTGCGCATCGACAATCAGAACCCGGTCATCTTTGCGCCCCAAACAGGCGGCCAGGTTGGCGATGATTGTGCTTTTGCCTTCTCCCTGTCCGGCGCTAACTACTAGAATCCGCGCACCTTTTTTCGGAATAATTTCGCGGACGCCACAGGCGATAATGTCGATGGCCTCCGCCAAATCTGAATACGGTTCAGCCGGGAAAGCCGCTTCTCCTTTGGATTGGCGCGGGATTATGCCAATCACCGGCAAACCGAGTTTCAGAGCCAGTTCCGCGTCCGATTTGACCGTCTTGTCTAAAAGTTCCAGGGCGATCATTAGAACAAGGCCGATATACGAGATGAAAAGTACCACGGCCACGCAGATCAACCTTCGGTTGGATCGGATCGGTCTAACGGGTGGTTTTGCATCCGAGACAACCGAAAATCCGGTGCTTTTGGTTTCGAGCGCGGTCGATAGGTTATTGAGCTGGGTTTGAAGAGTTTCGGCCTCATTGCGATTCACTTCAACATTGCGGGTGATTGTAACGTATTCACGTTGAAGTTCCGGAAGTGAATCAAGTTCCTCTTGAACCTGATTGCGGGCTTCCTCCAAATATTTAAGTTGCTCGTCTTGCGCCACATGCTCTAGTTCAATGTCGAATGCCTTGCTCATCATATCCTGGAGCATCGGTGTAAGCTCGGATTTCTTATCTTCTTCAGGAATTACGGCATCATCGAGCGCTTTTAACTCTTTTTTCCATTTCTCAGTTTGGTCGGTATCGAGCGTAAGTGCTTTTTGTTCCTCATAGGCGGCTTTGGCTTTCTGCAAGTCGGTTTCGGAGATCAAGCCTTTCTCTTTTAGCCGTTTGGACCTTTCATATTCCAATTCCAGCTGCGAAAGAAGAGCCAAGCCGGCCCGGTATTCCTTATCGTCATAAATCGAGTCGCGCAGGCGGCGGAACTGGAGATCGAGTATCTTAAGATTGCTGGCTGAGGTTGATGCGGCGGCTTCCTCTTTCTTAACTTTCCCCTGCAAATCGATGACAATTTGAGAGAGGTTGTCTTTCTGCAATTCAATCTTATTTTTATCGGCGACCGCTTTCCGATACATCATATCGATCGCATTTAGCCGTTCTAATAGAAGTGAGGTTTTTTTGGTTAGATCGACGATATTATTCTTGGCCGCAAAATCTTGCAAAGCGGCTTCAGCCTCGTTTTCACGTTCCAGTGCGCTGTCCAGACGTCTTCGAATAGTTGCCAAGCGTTGATTTAGCTCTTCCCCGCGTATGCTGGCCTGCATGGTTAGGAACGTATCCCGCAAGGTATTAGCGAGTCTTGCGGCGATATCCGCATCGTCCCATTCCGCGCGGATCGAAAGCAGCGATGTATCGCGTTGCACATGGACATCGCAGGCTGCGCCGATTTGTTCCAATGTGTTCTCTAACTCCAACTGACGGCGGGTTTCCTCGAGATTGGTTTGGATTTTGACCAAATGGAGTAGGGATTCGAGCGAGGGAGCCTCAGCATCCAAACCTTCAATACCATAGCCGGGCCGGTGCAGGAGCACGGTTTCAGCGCTGTAGGTGCGGTTGCCCAAAAACAAACCGGCCCCGATCCCTAGAGGAATCGAAATCAAAAAAAAGAGTGCACCGATTTTCCACCGCTTCAAAACACCCAGTAATAACGTGCGTGGATCAAAAGGCAATTTCTCGATTTGAGAATCTTTGCTGCCTGTTCTGTCATTTTGACTGGAGGAAACCGCATAGCCGTTCCTCTCCGGAATACGTCGAGATTGTCTTCTGGTACGATGAATGCGGGAATCACGAACCATTTGTTTAGCTGCCTTGCCGTTTTTACTGAATGTAGGCAGCGAATACGCTATTACTATGCCATATTTCGGCTCCGAATTGACATAGTATTAAATTTGGATTGGTCGGGGCTTAGGATTTTGAGAATCTAGCCTTGAGAAGGGCCTTTTCCTGTTTTCCCAAGCCGGTAATCCAGAATAGCAATAAGAACACAATTGCGCCCGGTATCGCTTCTCCGACCAGGACGATAAGACCGTTGGGAGGCAGCCAGAATTTGATGCCTATGCTGACCAAGAATTGAATCGCGGCAGGCAGGATCATCGGCATGAATACGCAACGCGCGTATTCAAGATAGCCCACATCATGAATTTTGCAGGAATGACTCACGACTACGCCAATATCGATACAGATGGCCGTGATTAGCGTTCCTCCGGCAATACCCAATAGGCCGAACCATGGGGCGAGGATTACGCTCACAGTGATGTTCGTGACTGTTCCGATGACGGCCGCCCGCGCTGCAAAGGCATGGTGCCCGGTCATTGCCAGGACTGTCGAGGCGGCGATTTGCGGGATTGCCAAGCCCATGGCTGTCATTAAGACGATGAGCACCGGACCCGCATCGCGGAATTCTTCTCCCACCCATAGAATGATCGCGTCCGTGGCAAAGCAATACGCGCCTATGGCCAACATGACCGCCGGTGCAAACGCGTATTTTGCACAATGAACAAGGATAAAACGGATGCCTTGTTCATCGCCGCGTCCTTTCATTTCGGCGATAACCGGAGACAAAACATTGATGAATTGCTTGGTGAGTAGATGAGCGCTTTCGGCAATCTTCAGAGCGATGCCATAGACGGCGACCGATGGAAGCGGCAGAAAGAATTTCACTAAAATGGGATCGGTGCGAAGCAAAACAAGGTTGGCAACATTCACAATGAATTGTGCCGAACTGAATGAGGTCAATTCACGGAACATGCTCCATTCGGCCATGCGAATTGAAATACGGAGAGACGGCACCGAGCGATAGCACAATCCGATGTAGATAACGTGTTCCAGAAGAATTCCCAGAAGATTAATCCAGGCCAAGATGATCACGCCCATCCCGGTAGACATTGCCCACCAAGAGAGCAGAGCGGCCAGCACAGAACTGCCGGATTGCACGGCATTGATTTGCCAGATCTTCTGTTCGCCGTATAAAAGGCCGCGAAACAGCCCCAAAGGCAATGCAATGACTAATGAACGTGCAGCCAATATCCCAAGTAATACAAGCGCCTTCCCGTGTTGGGTTTCGGGAATGGAAAATATGTGGTTATAAGCGATACCCAAAATGGTCACGCCCAAAATCGCCAGAAGAGCTAAGGCGATATAGACAATAAGCAGCGTGCTTAAAATGCGGTTGCGGCGTTCCGAATCGTCTTGTCCCCGGCATTCGGCAACGAATTTGACAACACTTGTGGCAAATCCGAAGTCAACCAGCGCAAAAAAGCCAAGCACGGAGAATGTTAATGTCCACAACCCGTAATCGGCCTCACCAATGCCTCTGATAATGATCGGCGTTAACAGCATCATTACCAGGAAAGAGACGGCAAAACTAAGATAATTTGAGAGGGCGTTAACCGCGATGCGGCGGGTGGTTGACATTGAGTAGACTCTTTCTATTTCCGAATCACTGCATCAATACCGGCCTGGCTAGGCCAACCGTTCGGAAAACTCTCCGGATGCAGCGAAATCGGATTCTTCTTGAGTATCGTCAATCCGCATTTTGCCGATTGCGTTCAGCGTGCCTGCGATAGCACAAAAATAGAACCATGTGTTGGTTTGCCGCATGATCCATTCGAGTAAGCCCTGCAAATGGAGACTGAATAGACCGATAAAGCATCCCACTGCAAAGGCCCGAAGGAATGAGTCACGGCTTTGAAAATAGATAAGAATGCATCGAAATTGTACGGCGACAATTAGGCACAAGTAAATTACAAGGCCTGGATAACCGAGTTCGGCGGCCGTTAGCCAATAAATGTGATGGGCGACGCCATCGTCCGTGCCGGGACCGCCATCCAAGGCTGGAGGAGCCCAGCGGGCGTATTTTGTCTTACCGATCATATGTGAGAAATTATTTAGACCCGCACCCCAGAACATATCCGCCGCCATCTTCTGTGCGCAGACATTAAACTCCTCTCTTGTCTCGCCTGATCGAATGGGAGCATTGATGAAACGGTCTATCAATGTGTCGGACGCTTTGATTCCACCGGCCATCACACCTAGTGCCATGATGCCGATGAAAATCAGCCGCCGCCGGTTGAGATGTTTTAATCGGAGAAAACCGGCACAGAGTCCCATACCTGCAACCAGAGATACCAATGCACCGCGCGAAAGCGTGGAGAGGACGTTAAAAACGGCCGCTCCGACGCTCGCGAGATGCCAACCTTTGGGTTTTACCTCCTCAAGAAGGAAGATTGCAAATACAGGCAAGATGGTCAGATTGGTTAGCATGGCCAGCGTATTCATATGCGGCAACGTGCCCGTGCAGCGGTACATATGCAGAACGTATTTCTGATGGAATACAGCCAATGCCTGATAGAATGGAAGTAATGCGAAAATCGTAATTATGATTTGCACGTGGGCCTTTTTATCTACGATTTGTGAAAAAACCCAAAAGATTAGAAGCCCTCTTATGACCTTCCACGCGCCGAACGCTGCATAAAGCGGTACATACGCCATGACAATGCTAAAGAGCCCGATCAGGCCATAGAGCAAGAAAAAAATACCCTCAGGTGTGGGCCATTTGGAACGCATTCGCCAAGGTTTTAGCAACAATACATAGAACGCCATCGATAGTGCAATGAGATCGAGTGCTGTAACCTCAATGCCTCTTGAGGATCCCCGGTACCATTCGTATGAAATCAGGTTAATCGAAAGAATCCCCCCCAGATCGTTCATTGCCAAAAAGAGGAAAAGGGCAATTGCCCATCGCGCGCTGCGTGGAATGAAATGCATCGCCGCAGTCATCAAAGGAACGCCCACCATAAGGGCTATGCTCAATGCCGCCCATTTCATTTAAGTGGAGTCCTTTTTACGAAGCATGCTATGGCGGATAGTACGGAGTGGCATCGAAAATCCAACCATCGCAAAGGTCTATTAGAGTTTGGGAGTATCTCGTTTATGTACGAGCCGGACACACTGGTTACCGTCATCGTCGGAGAAATACGAGACCTCATCCATAACCTCCGATAAAATATAGAGTCCCATTCCGCCGTCACGAGGTTCATGGAGTTGAATGTCTTCGGGGGGGGGAGGCACAAATGGCAGTCCCTCATGAATAAACCGTATCTCCAAGCGGGATTCCAGCCTGTTCGCAATGGCACGGGCGTCCACAGTTATGGGGCCGTCTTTGCGTCCTTTATAAGCGTGGCGGGTGATATTGCTGGCCGCTTCATTGGCAGCGAGTTCGATCAAGGCCACGGAATCGGCATCGATACTCACGCCCGGAAATTTCTCGCAGAAGTCGCGAATAAAGAAGCGAATCATGCTGAGATTTTTAAGATCGCTGCTGACCTTCAGTGTGTCTTTTTTAACGCATTCATCCACGATGTCCAAAATGCGGACAACGGCGCATGTCAGATCATCATTAAATGATTCCGATTGCGAAAAGGCCTTAATTGCATTAACAACCGTCTCAATTAAAGATTTTCCATTCGTATTGTGCAGCGATGAAACCAACTTAGCCAGCCTCTCCTCTCCGAAAAAATCACCTTCCGGATTACAGGCTTCGGTTAATCCGTCGGAATAGAAGAAAAACAAGTCTCCCGGTTCATAATGGACGGTAAAGTCTTTATGCACCTGCCCAGCCAAGACGCCCAATGGAACGTTTTCTCCTCGAAGCGTCTCAAATGTCTCTTTGGAAGCGCAGTAATGAATTGTTTTCGTATGGCCGCAATCTACCAGGTTGATTGTGCGTTCCTGGAGGTCGAAGCGGGCGTAACAAAGAGTCACGAAACTGTCGAGTTCCATCAGCCGGTCGGCCATATCCGTTTGTACGCGATCGAGAATATCATTGGTTTTTGGGGGTGATATACCCGACTCTGAAATCAATCGGCCAACCGCGCGTATAAGGTAATTCTTGGTGGCGGCTCCCAATAACGCTGCCGGGACGCCTTTGCCCATCACGTCGCCAATGACCAAATCGAAACATCGGTCATTGTGCCGGAAAAAATCGTAGAAATCGCCATCGATAGCCTGCGACGGATGACTGTATGTGGCCACTTCGATATCCCGCATATCTTGTGGCGGTGATCCAAAGAGCAGGTTTTTTTGGATACGTGAACCGATCTCCAGTTCATGAGCTCGTGCCTCGGCCAAGGCCCTCTCGGCACTTAGCTTTGCGTTTTTAAGAACGGCATTCCGCTCTGCCAAAGCCAGCCTTATTTTTAACAAAGAGATTTCGATTGGTTTGGCAAGGTAGTCATCGGCTCCGGCATCGATAACCTGACGAATATCGTCTTGTGCGTCGCGTGCCGTACATATCAGGATGACAAACCGTTCCCCATTCGGCATGGCTCTAATGCGGCGGCACAAACCCAGGCCATCCAGCCCGGTTAACATCCAATCCAAAATAATGATTTGAAAATCTTCTTGCTGGCAGATTTCCCATGCTGATTCGGCATCCTCACAGGCCGTGACATCGTGCCCACGAGGTCTAAGAATCATTTTAAACAGGGAGCGAGTGGTAATGTCATCCTCAACGACAAGTACTTTCATGGGCCGTATTCTATCATAATAAAGGGCAGTCAACGAACGGCGCACAGGGTAAAAGGAGAGATTGTCCGGCTTTGGTCCTGAAACAGGATAGAAAGGCTTAGCCCTTGAGGCCACCAGCCATAATTCCACCGATGAAGGCTTTTTGCGCGATGAAAAAGAGAACCAAAACGGGCAGAACCATGAGAGTGCTGGCGGCCATGAGCATGCCCCATTCCAGGGCATGGCTGCTTTGGAACTGCTGTAGCCCCAAAGACAATGTGAATTTTTCAGATGATTGGAGGTAAATCAGCGGATTGAGGTAGTCCACCCAGCTCCACAAAAAGGAGAAGACAACGACGGTTACTAGGCCGGTGACGGAGACCGGCATAATGATGCGGGCATAAATTTGCCATTCTGAGCAGCCGTCAATGCGAGCCGCTTCGCTAAGCGACTCCGGAACACCCATAAAAAATTGACGCAAGAGAAATATAAAGAACGGTGTTCCCAAAAATGCCGGGAGAATGAGCGGGATATACGTATCGATACAGCCAAACGTTCGGAAAATGACAAAGACCGGTATCATTGTTACCTGCGGCGGCAACAGCATCGTACCCAACATAATGTAAAAACAGACATCCCTGCCTTTCCATGGTATTCGGCTGAAACTGTAGGCCACCAGCGATGCGCTTAAAAGATTGCCGAAGGTGGTTCCCACGGAGACGATTAATGTGTTGAACAGATAGCGGAAGAATGGAATGAAGGTCAATGCATCGGTGTAATTCTTCCAGTGGAATTCTTGCGGTATCCATTTAGGTGGGAAAATAAAAATCTCTTCGCTTGGTTTAAGGGACGAGCTGACCATCCAGGCAAAAGGAGCAAAAAAGAATACTGCACCCAAGCATAAGCCCGCATAAGTCAAAATGTGCTCGTACGATTTTCGCTTCACGCCATTCTTCCTAGTCTTCTGTGTAGTGCACCCATCCACTGGTTTTTAGCACCAGGCAGACGATGGCCAAGGTTACAACGAATAGAATCCATGCCATGGCGCTGGCATATCCCATTTTGAAATGTTGGAATGCGTTCTGATACAAATAGAGTGCATAGACCAAAGTTGAGCCTTGTGGCCCGCCTGCTCTTCCGCCGTGCTCCGGGGATATTCCGGTGGTCATAATGTAAACTTGGGTAAAATACTGAAATGAGCCGATGATCCCCATAATTAGGTTAAAAAAGATTACCGGACTAATTGTGGGCAAGGTGATATGCACCATACGTCTTGCCGGGCCTGCACCGTCTACCCAAGCCGCTTCATAAAGCGCTTGCGGAACTTGTTGAAGTCCGGCCAGAAAGATAATCATGATGTTCCCTACTCCCCACAGGTTGGTCAGGATCAACGCTGGTTTGGACCAATGGGGATTGGTTAACCAGCCGGGGCCGTGGATTCCAAATAGCGCCAGGCCGGCATTGATGAGACCGTATTCCGGATTGAGAATCCATACCCAAAGAATGGCTACAGCCACAATAGGCACTACACTCGGCAAATAGTAAATGGTTCGAAAGATAGCCAGGCCTTTGACTTTTGCATTGAGCAGAAGCGCCATAAAGAAAGCCAGCGCCAAAGCCGAAGGAACGCCGAACACCATCATATACAAAGTGTTGTAGAGTGAACGTAGAAAATGCGGATCCTCGAAAAATAAAGTCCTATAATTTTCCAGCCCGATCCAAACAGGACTGCGTACGACGTTATAACTGCAAAATGAGTAATAAAGGCTGGCTACAATCGGCCCTGCCGTGAGCAGGATGAAGCCGGTAATCCAGGGCGAGGCAAACAGCAAGCCGTTCGTCAGATTTTGGCGTTCCCGGGGCGTCATGATTCCTGTTTCGCAATACCCAAATGCCGTAAAGAACGGTCTAGTTCATTTTGCAGTCGCTCATCCAACTGCTGTAAACCCTCTTCAGCGCTGACTTGTCCTGCACAAATTGCTTCACTGATGTTATTGAATTCATTGTAGAAATATTGACCTACCGGCAAAGCGGGCAAAGGGCGCACGCGCCCCTCCAAAATGAAGTCGATAAAGATTTTCATCCGGGAATTGCGCACCTTTTCATACCCGGTATCTTCGAGCGCCGCCCGTGTCGGGGGGATGTTGCATAACTCAGCGGCAAACCGCGCCGATTGGGGCGCCGCAATAAGCCAAGATAGGAATTCCCAGGCTTGGTCTGGATGCTTGCAGCCGGTGGGGATAACCCAAAAACTCCCCGTCACCGCGCTCATGCTTTTCTTTCCCTCCACGCCGCTGACAAATGGTATGAGGCCGTATTCCATGTCCGGGGCATGTTTTTGCACAAAAGCCAATTGCCACTGACCGTCTTCGCGTATGGCCAGTTTTTCTTTATAAAAGGGATTGTTGGGGCTGTCATATTCTCCAAAGGCTGCTTCGAACCGGCGGTAGGTATCAATGCCATATTCTTTATAGAATGACCTGATCCATTCCATTGCCCGGCGGTTTTCGGGAGAGTTGAATACAAATTTCCGTGTTTTAGGATCGTATAGCTGCCCTCCGAAGTTCCACATCCACATATAGCCGTACTGAATTTGAGGGATAAAACCGATTCTTTGAAGTTTTCCATTCTCATCGTAAACCGTCAGTTTTTGTGCAGCGGTTCGTAATTCATCGATGGTTGAAGGTAGATTGGATTCATCATACCCGGCTTCGGCCAAAAGGCGCCGGTTATAGAAGAGCATCCATACATTAAGGGCTGTGGGGACGCCGTATTTTGAATCCCCGAACATGCCGTATTCCCAGATATTCGGGAGATAGTCATCCGGACCGGTTCCCTCCGCCGCCAGGTATTCATTCAGCGGAAAAAAGCACCCCGCCTCTCCCATGGTGGGGAGCATCCAATCCCAAACGGTAACCACATCGGGTGGAATCCCACCGGCAATGGCCGCCATGAGCTTATCGCCGATAACAAAATGCGAGGGACGTACGTGAATGTCTTGATGAGTCTCGTTGAATTCTTCGACAAGCTTTTCTAGGAATTTCCCTTCAAAGCCACCCCAGGCATGCCAAAAAACAATTTCAACCGGCCCTTCGGGATTTGATTGCCCGCATCCCGAAGCCAAGGTAATCGATGCAAGGACGATTGCCAGCACGATTCGCTGCACACGGCGGCGAATCGTATGGCCAGGACCGCTTTTCGATATGGATGCAAACATCATGAAAACACCATCCGGATGGCAGCCGCCGATGGATTCAGGTTTGGGGATACGTCATGGCTTTGGGCTGCTTGCCTAACGCAGGAATGTTTGTGCAACGTAATCACGGTAGTCTTCATAAAATCGCCGTGCCTGTGGTCCGGACTCCGGATTCATATATTCACAGAACGTAAAGGTTACGATGCGTTCCACATAGGGCGAAACGGCTTCCAATTGCCGTATAACGCGCTCATTGGATGGCGGCTGGGCCGACCAGGCCATCTCATCCAAAGGGATACCGTGCTGTTGGTCGAAAGTCTCAATATCCGCCCAGAGTTGTTTGCCATGCTCGTGGCAGATGTCCTGCAGTATTGAAAAGTATAGCGGGATTTCCCGGAGCCGGTCCTCTTTAAAGATGCCGACGCTGTCTTGCATCATAATGGTGTCGACGGCATCCAGTTGAGCGGCAACCTGCGCCCAGAGCCTGCGGAACTCTTGGGGACCGTCTACGGTTGTGAAGTAGGGTGCGATGGCTACGGGCCTATTGGGCGACAACTCCTTGCATCGCGTTGCCAGTTTATTGATCCACTGTGGCAGATGCCTCTCACTGCCATTCCATTGAATAAAAACATTGCAAAGTTCATACGGGATATACCAGCCATAAAAACTTTTGTGGTGTCCGTAATTTTGGTGGATTTCTTCTAACAATTGTCCGCCGATTTCAGCCAGCCGGTTCAGAGCATCCGGTTGTTGAAGCATCCAGGCGATTTCTACATGAGGCATCCCAACCCAGACATCCATCGCCAATTTGTCAGCATCGATAAGGATTTGCTCGACAAGATCGCAATTTAAGAAGTCCTTGAAGATTTTTGATTTGTAACAAATACCGCCCGGATTTCCGGTCAGTAGAATGAGTGAATCAATGCCGATATCTCGTATCAATCTTAACTGCCTGGAACGGAATTCTTGGTTTGTCCAACGCTCCGATAATTCTTTCTCATTGAACGGCAGAAATGTGCCTTCGATTTTCCGTTGTATGGTTTCTGTTTGAAGTACCAGATCCTGCCCGGCGTCGGCGTGTTTCGGATAATTGCTCAATGAGCGATAGATGATATCGCGGTGGAGAGTGCGCAAATCCGGATGGACCAGGCTATGGTCATGCAGACTTTCGGAAACGGCAGCCTGTGATTGGATGCTTTTCTCGTTATGGGCGGTCATAGCCGCAGCCCCTTATTGCAGATCGTTTGTTTTGCGCTGTTGAGCGATGGTTGTGTTCCGCATCTCGTATGTCAAATGTGAAAACGAATGGGAGTGAAACCTGTGCTTTCATTCGCGAAATAAGAATCCGTAAATACAAAGCTCCGCAGGCGGCTCGGCTTGCTGGCGCGTTTTGCGCGCCTGCGGAGCAACTCAAGCAATTAAAATTTGTTCGGACAATCACAGGTCGCCCAGGTGGTTTATAAGCACCTGAGCGGCTTGATTCTTGAAATTACTGATAAAGCATCCACTCATCCGAAACATCCGAAGCCTCAGCCTGAAATACTTCAATTTCAGAAAGGAGGCTATGCGAACCGGGAGCCTCTGAATCCAGAACCACCTTAACCCAACGCGCGGCAGCAGGGCCGCCTTCCCAAGTATAGGTGTAATTGGTTTCATTGCCGGAATCGGAAGTTACGGCTTCGCCCCATTCGACAAATCCATCGGTTGCGCTGGTCGATGAACCCAGAACCAGAACCTGAGCCTGAGGCGCAACGGTGGAACTGATCGAGACAAAAACGGTCACGGCCACCGAACCGATATCGGATTGTGTGGCGCCTAAGTCAATCACGATCTCTCGCGGATTGGCGGCGGCCATGCCATCCCAACCGGTGACGGGGGTCCAACCCCAATCTTTGACGCCGTCTGTCAGTTCGCCGCCTGAATCGCCCAACCAATCTGTCCGCAAAGGCGGATCGGCCGTATAGGTTTTTCCCGCTGCGTAATTGGTTTGCGCCCAAGCGCTGCATACTAAAAGACCACCCATACAGGCTACCGTGAGAAACACAAAGTACTTTTTCATGGCTTCAGCCTCTCCTCTTCTGGAATTCCGGCGCGGGGCGATTGCCACGACGCCTGTTTTATTTTTATCCGGCTGCACTGTTACGCAGTCCGGGACCAACACGAATGATATCTCCGGGGCTGTTTAGCCCATTGCTTAAGGAATAACGATTGCCTCCAAAGGACCACTGTAATTTGTGGTCCGGGCCGACGGAGTAAAGCATGTAATTGGCGCGGCCTTCGAATTCACCGTAATCGAATGGCGCATTCGAGCCGAAGTAGACATAGCATTGATACCAACCGATGGTTTCATCGTTGGGCGGAACAAAGGGATCGCGGGGGATGGAACTCATATAGGCGATGGGAGTTGTGATGACACCGATACCGGTAACCGTTTGTTGCATTCCATTAAGGTTAATACTGTTCCGCGGCGGTGCGATCAAGCCGGTGCCGTTATCCACCGGATATGAATTCTGATCAAGTTTATAAGCGGTTAACGCATCCTCGATTGAGCGCTGTTCGGAATAGACACGGGAGACTGTAGCCCGTGTCCGTGCATTTAAAAAATTGGGAACCGCAATCGCGGCCAAAATTCCGATAATGGCAACGACAATTAAAAGCTCAATCAACGTGAAACCTGAATATGTTCTCATCACTGAATTCTCGGATTTATCGTTCGTGATATTTGAAATTATTCGTTTACCGTCTAGTACAACTGCCAATCCCCAACATTCACGGAGTCTTGATAGACCTCAAACTCGCTTGCGAAAGAGTCCCAGAAGTTGTCGTTACTGCCTTGTGTCAAGAACCGGACATAACGCGCCTGAACAGGCTCATCGGGAATCAACAGATAAGGGACGTTACTAAAGGATGGATCGTCGTCATGATCGTATAGTTTGGGGACAAGTCCGATATTGGTGAAATTCTGTCCGTCTGCCGAAATGTCGACATAGACTGTGCCGACGACGAAAACGAAGGCAGTTTCCCATGCATTGTACCAAGCGCGGAAAGCGGCAAGATTGTTTTCATTCTTCCCTAGGTCAATTGTGATGGAGATTTGTTGCTCTGCTGTTAGGCCACCCCATCCGGTTGTATCTGTACCGGCGTCGACAGAGAGTGCGCCATCGGTGAGACGAACCCCATCATCCGGACGGCTGCCGTCATTGCCCGGAGGATTGGTGACATAGGATTTTCCTGCAGCGATATTTTGCGCTGTGTCAGGAATCGAGACTTCGCGCAATACCGCAATTTCGGAGCACATCACATTGCTGGGCGGATTCTCGACCCGGAAACGGATGAACTGTGCGCTGACCGGCTCTAAAATAGTCAGGTCATTAACCACATGCCGGATGGTGTAATCATCGACATTGGCCTCCGAATAGTCCTCACTGAATGCGACGCCCAAGTTGGTGTAATTCACGCCATCAAGCGAGACGGCCACATTGGTTTCATCGATATAATCCGCAACCGGACCGCCCTGCCCTGTGGCATCCATAGCCCAGAATGCCCTGAACGATGAAAGATCGTCTTCAACTCGCTCCAGATCGATAATGATCTCGAGCGGCTCAGAAATGCCTTGCCAGGCCACAAAGGCATCACCTTCATTCTCACGGTTACGGCCATCGGTGAGATTCAACTCATCGCCATTGTCGGATGGAGGATCGGCCTCAACAAAGGCATCCAAGGCCACATCCACCCACCCTGTTCGCACGGTAATGTCTTCGGGAGATTCATAAGGGAATGGTTCGTAATCTTGACAAAAACCTACCGATACAAAAGCTGCGAGCAGCAAAACAGTAAATGTGGCTTTCATGGCGGCCTCCTGAATAATCATGATAATCAATGCACACGTTTGCATAAAATGATCATAATATGCCTCCTCGGCCGATGTCAACCCTATTGAGAATAAAATTTTTATACATACATAAATCTAGTGTTATGAGTGTTCTAAATCGAACAATGGTGTTCAGTTCACAACATAAAAGGGTATTCGGATACTTGCGCAAACGTGTGCTTGAGACTAAATTTTCATGTGGGAACTGGTTGTCATGTCTAAACGCAGAGCTACCATCAAAGATATTGCCGCCCACTTGGGGATTTCGCATAGCACGGTATCGCGGGCTTTGCGGAATGACTCACGTATTTCTCCTGGAACCATAGATAGCGTACGCAAGGCCGCTGCAGAAATTGGGTATCGTCCCAACATCCTGGCCTGCGGTTTGGTGCATAACCGCAGCAGTCTTATCGGTATCGTGACCAGTAATGTCCGGGGATCCTTTTTTGCCGATGTTATTGATGGGGCGCAAGAAATCCTTGACCAGCGCCGCTATAGCATTCTGCTCTGTTGCTCAAATAAAAATACGAATGCGGAACGAGGGCATCTTGAAACACTGATCGATAAGCAAGTCGAGGGCATGATTGTGTTGCCGGTAACAAGTTGCGGAACCAATAGCCGGGTAATGCAGCAGGCTTTAAAATTGCGCATACCGCTGGTTGTTGTCGGCACTCCCAAACATAATGTGGCTGCCCCTACTGTTGGATCGGATAATGCCCTGGGAGGGTATTTGGCGGCAAAACATCTCTTGGAGCGGGGACATCGGCGCATTGTCTACATCACGCATTCCGAAGCTGACTTAAAAGCCAAACGCCACCGTTACGGCCTTGAGAATCTTCAACGTTTTGAAGGCTATTGCCGTGCTCTGCATGAGCGCGGTTGTGGTAATAATCTCCGAGTTGTGGAGCTGGATGAAGAGGGATTGAACATGGAACCGTTGCGTGCGGTTTTGCATGAAAAAAAGGCCCCGACTGCCTTCTTCGCCTATTCGGACTTACTGGCGATATCGGCCATGCATGCTGTTGCTTCCTGGGGATATCGCGTTCCTGAAGATGTTTCGATTGTCGGCTTCGATGATATTGAATTTGCTTCGCGAATGAATCCCGCTCTGACCACAGTGGCCCAGCCCAAAATCGATATGGGCCGCTTTGCCGCGAAAAAGATCATCAACCAAATTGAGGGACTCCCCGAAGATGATTTGATCTGCACGCCCGAACTTATTGTTCGTGATTCCACTGCATCTCCGCCAACCAAGCGCCTATAGGATGAAATAATGAATGATTGCATGAAATCTTGCCGTATAAACCAATGGATTTCTTTATTCGTTTTTGTTGCTTTTATAAGTATGAATGGGAGGAGTGTCGTGGGACAAACATTTGAAGCCCCCTACAAAGACCGGCGTTCAGGACTATCTGCCGCGTGGTTCAATACTTTGGCCGCTCCGGACGTTTTCGCTTCTCTCGAAGGATGCCGCGCGCAGTTGGAAGCGTTGAAGGCTATCGGAATCGACTGCTTATTTGCAGGAGAGGATAAAACATTTTCCGTCGTTGAAAGTGGGAGTTCTGCCGATCCGCTTGAAAATATCTATGCCTTGGCCGATGAACTTGGATTTCAAGTTATTAGTCTGATCCCGGTTCAGGCATCTGAGTGGATGACGTACAGCGATGAAGAACTTGCCGGTCTTTCTTCCTCTGTCCTATCCCGGGCCGAAGAAATTGTTGGCAGGTTCGGGTCTCGTTCGGGTTTTGGCGGTTTTATATTGCCTTTGTCTATTGATGGAAAGAATTTTACAGGGCAAGAAGTCTGTACGCGTTTGGGCGGATTCATAGGCTCGCTTGTAACCCGCCTGCGCGAACTTGCCCCGGGAAAAGTCATTGCCGGTTTAGGGCAAATGGCGGTTGGTGATGAAGCCGCAGCCACAAAGAATATGTGGGATGATTTCCTCCAAACGGCATCTCTCGATGTGTTGGTGATTTGTGAAGGGTTATCCGAGGACCGTGATCTCGAATCCACAATCCTAGAGCAACACCTGGGAGCATTAGTCCGTGCCGCAGATGAAAATAATGTACGTCTGTGGGGCGCTATTGAGATGGTTCAGGTTGATCATGAAAATGGCGATGCAGCTGTTTCTGCAACCTATCCGAATGTGAACCGACAGTTGTCGCGGATCCAGAAATACACCGAACGGTTGGTGGCTTTGCCTTCTACAGAGTTTCTTCTGCCCGATACCTCATCCGAGTCGAACCGCACGGCGGCACAATTGCTCTATCAAAGATATCAATCTTGGTACGATAAAAATTCCGCTTCGTTTTCTCCATTAACTCCAGCCGTTCCGCCTATTGCAGCAAATCCTCCATCGAAGACAATTGGGGGAAGTTTTGCTCAGATCATCGGCGCGGCACAATATTTTGCCGATCCCGAGTATATCGGTGCGGAATTGGACCGGATGCAAGCGGTTGGTGTTGAGATGATAATTCCTGATTCAACATTCCGGGATATCGCCTATTACCCGTCTGAATATCTGACAGGCCGCGAAAACGATGCCGATGCATTGGGAGCGATTTTGAATGCCTGCGCAGAACGGGATATGGAAATGCTGCTTTCCCTGCCCCACTTTGAGTATTCTTGGGTTTGGACTTTTAATTCGGATACGGCCTCCTTTTTTGAGAAGGTGGATCCGATGATTCAGGAGATGCACTCGCTTTATGGTGACCATCCGGCATTCGGAGGATGGTATATACCGTACGAACTCTGTGATGCGTTTCTCGGCGATGCATCGCACCGCAGCCATGTTGCCGGTGCCTTTAAACATATGGCTGATCTTTGCCATCAGCTAACGCCGGGCAAACCGGTGATGATTTCTCCCTATTTCACAACCAATCTGCCGGATGATCGTTTCGCGGAAATATGGGGAGAGACAATCGCGCAAAGCGGAGTGGATGTCGTTGCCATGCAAGACAGCGTTGGCGCGCTAAATGTCTCCGGGACGGAAACGTTGCGTATGCAGTATCTGCCTCATTATATCGATCTCATTGCAGATTTATGTGAACAAAAGGGTGTTACGTTCTGGTGGAATGTGGAAACATTCGCGCAGACTCATGGCACGCCCATCGACAGCCAAGGATGGTCGGCCACGACTGCCGATTTTGAGCGAGTCCAACGACAGGTTGCTTATGCGGCTGAGCGTGCGGTTAAAATCATCAATTTCGATTTCCCGCATTACTTCAGCCCCGGGTATCCCAACCAGACAATTGCCAATCGCAATGTTCTGTTTTATGAGGCCTACAAAGCCTGGTACGAATCATTGCCGCAATAGGAATGCCCTTTCCTATAGGCTTTCAGATTTCGGCTTGATACTGCGGCAAATCGTCCTTATTTGGAATTCTTAATCAGCCATATTTCGGAGACCAAGGTCCCCCAACCTCCACAATTGCGCCAAACCTGAGTATCGATCCAATCTCCTTTGGGAACATTCGGATCTTTTTCAAAGCGGATTTGCAGTTTGCCATCTTTGGTGGCCTTGCGGGGGATGTCGAACTCAAAGAATTCGCTTTCGTATTCCGGAAGTTCCAAATCGGTTGCCAGGGGGATATCATCCGCGTAAATCGACTGGCTCTTTTGATTCATATGCATAGCGTAACGTTCTTGATATCGAGGCCGGACCAAGGACATACGCACCCGGTAACAGGCTTTTGTATCCAGATTGTTGTATTCAAAAGTAACACCCGGGCTTTCATGCGCGGTAAATGCCATCACTCGTTGGCTGGGACGGTTGTTTTCGGATAAGGCCTCGGGCCAATAGGGTTGTCCGTGATCGAACTGGCTGCCGACGACCATATGGGGAGCGCCGCCCGGCTCACCGGGATTGTCGTAATAACCGCCTTCACCGGAATCTTCATAACGGACAATCCGTTCGAGCAATTCCAACCGTGCCTTGCCTTTGGCTGCTTTTGCTTTCTGGAGTTGTTTTTTCAGCCAGCCTAAACCGATAAAGTCATGTTCAAGATTGAAATAGCCGGTATTCCTCACACCGAAGAGTTCGCCGCTTTCCTCACCCAAACGTCCGGCTTCTTCCCGAAGTCTGCGCATCTCCGCTGTCTCTTCGCATTCTTCAAACCAGGCTAAGGCTTCTTGAATAGCCTGGTCTATTTCTCCAGCTTCCATGGCTTCGGCGATCTGTTTTTCGATCTTTTCCTGCAATTGAACTTGGGAACGGCCTTCGAGTTGGATGTATTTATCAAGAGCCGCCTTTTGCATATATTGACGCCACAGCCAGTTCTGTTCGTACAAATCGCGAGGCATTTTCCACCCGGCTTCTTTTACCCAAAGATAGTAATCATCGACTCCATCGTTGGTTAGTAGCGGTTGTTCAAGATTTCGTTCTAACTGAAAAATAGCCTTGGCCATCATGGGGGCGGCATCGCGGCCGAACCAGGTTTTGGCATAGTCGTTAACGACATCCTCTACGGAAGTATGCGGCGACCATAACAGACGCATCCACATCCATTGATTGAAATGATCGTGGTGTCCGCTGGAGTGTGTGACATCGCCGATGCCGTAACGCATGATCTCGTTGAAAACATAATGGTAGTAACGCGGCCAGGCGAAGAAGGTTTGTCTTTCATATACGCTTATAATAAATGGATCCGGCTGTCTTTCATAAATGAAATGACTCCAATGCGGCGGAGTTTTGCCCTCCCGGTCCGGCGGCGGTTGTTTGTGGACATAGCCGTATTGTGAGTAATACCAATGTGTCAATTCGTTAAAAAAGACGATGGATTGTTGGGGCGGCAACTGATGCAGAATTTCATTCAAATAACGGTCAAAGGGGCCGAATCCCGGATAGCGGAATAAGTCCATCCTATGGGTTTGCCGCCGTCCCTGCTGCCAGCTCATGGCATCCGAGCCCGGCCCGTAGCAAAGCGCGCGCAGCCATGGCCGGGGCTTCTCGTTTAAGTAATTAAAGATGGCAAGATCGTCATCGTTATCGAGTTTTTGATTTGTGACGAATATCTGTGTGCTTGGATGGTAACGGTGAATGATCTTTGCATAATCTTCGCACAGGAGCATTAGTGTCCGGCCATAGGGATCGCATTTGTTGCATTCACACCCCCCGCCATCACCGGCCGGAAAACGAATGTAGTCGAAAGTCACACTGTTCTTGAATGTATTCTCGCATTTTTGAAGCAGCGCTTCCCTGCCCTCGGGAATTGACGGGCATAAATAGCCTGTCCTGCCGATTGATTCACGAGCATGCCATTCCGGCTTTCCCGAACCGGCGTTGGCGCTGTAATGCACAATGGTTTTGATGTCGAAGTCCCGAAATAGTTGATAGAGAGGATCATCCGTTTTAAGGCCCGCTCCGACTTCAAATGTGTTTGCACCGGCCAACATATAATCCAGAATCACGCGCTTCTGTTCTTTGAATGTCCAGTGCTTAACACCGGTTAGTTGGACCATTTTTCCGCCTTGATCGAACTGCGTGCCGCGAATCTCAAATGCGGGTGCAGTGCGAACATCGACATGCAACGGAAAATCGAAACCGGAGTCATCTTGGTCCATTTGACGCAGGATTTCGCCAACGGCATAGACGACACCCCGGTCATCTGCACCGGCTGCAATCACAACGCCGTCACCCAATTCCGGCGATCTGTATAACAGGAAACCCTCAGGTCCGGGATCGAAGTTATTGGGGTATTGGGTCCGGTTCCGGTCAAGCAAGGCACAGATGGTTGAATGGTGGTCCGGACGGCCTATCAAGATGGTTAATGCGGCTTTTTCTTCTTTCCAATTCTCATCTTCGCTGAGCATCAACACGGTGTTGTCGCCCATTTCCAATATACGCTCGCGTAGCAGTCCGGCTGCATTGCATTCGACTCGGCCTGCTTGTTCGCCCAAGATGATGTTCATACTTGTGTGGCGTGTTTTCGATTCCGCATCGCAAAATCCGGCTTGTATTGCGAGTGAGAGAAAGATGAGGAGGAAAGAGTTTTTTTTCATCATGCTAGATAGTCGTTTCAGTCCTTTGTTGCTGTTTGAATCGGTTTATGGTTTCAGCGAATCTCGATTTTATCCCAGAAAGCGCCTTCGCATGCCCAACCATTCGCGGCGGTTTCGATGCGCAGTTCAGTTACCTTGCCGCTGTAAGCAGTTAAGTCAATATCGATCTGTTTCCATGGATTTTGGGGATCGTCAAAACAGATAACCGATTCATAGAGCTTTTCTGAACCTGCATAAACGCATAAAACAAAATCGGCCCGGTCACAGGCATTCCAGGCCGATACTTCTAAATGAAGTTTAGGAGTTCCGGATGGCAAAGTGAATGCCCTGGAAATCGTGCAAGGCTGTTCCTGCAAAGGATGTGTCATGAAGATATTGTCCCGGCCCAGATATTTGCCAAAAATTCCCACGTTGGCTCCCATCCAGCAGGATTCCAGGTCCCAACCTCCGCTCCACGTGTTGAATGATTCGGCCAGCTGGATGGCATGCATCTTCTCAATCTTTTTTTGATGTTCCGCTTGTGCCGGTGCCAATGTTTTTTGCATCTCATCGGTGTACTGTTCGAGTTTCTTCGGCGGCTGAGGTTCTTGATAAGGAATTTGGAATATCTCTGTCTTCTCGAAATTACTTTCAAATTGCAGAACAGGGCCGCCCGCATCCTTAACCAGTTGTTTGGTCAGTTCCAAACATGTCTCAGTCAAACTCCCGAAGTTATAATTTGTGTAGGAGAAGTTTTCATTTTCGATAGCCGCCAATCCTGAGGTAAATTGTTCTGGGATGCCGTTATAGCCCAGCATTGTTCCCAAAACACCCGCCACGTTAGAAGGATTGCAGTCGGCGTCTTGTCCGCAACGCGTAGAGACTTCCATGGATTTCTCAAAATCGCCGTGCCCGTACAACATACCGATAGCGATATAGGCTCCGTTGATTTTTGCATCGATATTAAAAGGCCGATCTTTTCCATCGGGGCATGTATCGTCATTGCCCCATTTATCTTCAACGGCCTGCCAGGCTTTGAGCCAGTCATTAGAATCCTGCTTGAAGTTGTCATAAACCAACTGCAATACTTGACCGTATTCGCTTTCGGCGGGGATCGATTTCATTCCGGCCAGAAACACTTCAACCGGATCGTCCTCAAAATAGGCCGCCGCATACATCCCGGCCACAAACATGCCGCCATACACGCCATCACCGTAATTCATGACATGCCCAAAACGGTCACAGAGATCGTTGGCGGTAAGAAAAAGTCCGGGACAAAGAATCCCGCAGAAGTCTGCCTCGATCTGAAAATCGATATCGTCACAATGAATGTTGTATTTAGGGTGTCCGCTATCCGGGGCGGGAATCCCGGCGCGAATATTGTCCCGCGCGGCGAGATTGGCATGCCATAACTCGTATTGCGATTCTCCGAAAACAACACCTGCTTGTTGAGAGGTTATGTGGATGCCGTGCTCTTCAAGCGCGGCCAGGAATGTCATTTCAACGTATAGATCGTCTTGGTGAATAGAATTTGCTACGAAATTCGGTTGCCAAGTGCGCAGAGGATCCGTATAGGGGTGGCCGAGCCATTTGAATTCGTAAATCGAACCATAACTCACGCCAATCATCTGTCCCGCCCAGGCCCCGCGCAATTTGTCCAGATAGACGTTAACAGGCAACGTGCGGAATGCTTCCTTTTCTTTCGGATAGGCGGCCAATGGCGCGAGAACAAGAATAGAAACAATCAACGGCAACATTAGCGATGATCTTCTATACGTAAACATGATATTGTCTCCGGAGGCTATTGATTATTTAGAAAAGCCAAAATGCAATAAGAAGTAGTTTATAATGTTTTCCGATTTTTCCCACTTGGATAGGATGAATACTACACCGGGAAAAACCTAGGATTTATACAATCGCACAATCCGCTCTGTTGCTAGAAGGCCCAGTGAATACAGAGTATAGCATTGCCAAGGCAAGATGATACTAGCGGCGATTCCGAACTCGGCCATGATGGTGTACGCGCTCGATGGGGCTATCCCGCGTTCGGTCCAAATGCTCTGCGATGGCAATTCCAAGGCAGAAGCCGTAAATAAGACGTAGGTGATAATTCCTGTTGCAATATAGGCCAGTAAGGTGCGGATTCTTTGAAACTGCCATAATCGAATAAGGGATGGCATCCAAAAGCAGTGGACCAGTGGTTCGACAATGAAAACAAATAATCCCAAAAGAAGAACTGCTGCATAACTTGGTTTCAAATCGGGAAGACTAATGAATAGTATTGCCGCAATCGTGATTCCGACAATAGCCCATATCAACCAAAACCGGCCTGTTAATGGAATCGGTTTGCGGCGGTCATTGACCAAGGGGACACTGACCGAGACTTCCAACTGCGACCAGATGTCGTAGGACTTCATGACTCCCCGTTCTTGAAAGAGTGGGAAAGTCAACAAGAGCTCAGCAGTGCATAAAATGCCCGGAGTGATGGTGGAGAAAGCCACGATATAGCCAATATAGCGCGTCGGATTGTCGGGCAAGCCGATGTAGTGCCAATTCTCCAGATAGCAGTTGATGAACTCGAAATAGAGCCACCAAGCCACAGAGGCGGGCAGCATGACTTGTAGCATTCGCCTGCCTTGGGGAGTACGAGCGTGGCTGGGGTGAAAGAAGGAGCGCCCCGCACGCTTGTAGGTCCAAGCGTCGATAGCCGCGATATAACTGATCCAGAGAATTGGGGTGGCATTGGTATAGAACGGCTCGGTCTGCAAAAAGAGCAAAATCTCCGCGATGACAATCGCAGCCAGACCGGCCCAGCCATAAAGCGGAAGCCGCCGGGGTGTTGATGTGTCCGGAAGCGGCAGGAGCCGCCAACCTTCATGAAATTCCATAAGCCGCTACAAATCTCCTTCGGCCAAAGTTTAGCCGTGTAAACTCTGAATACGTATCGTGGTCCCTAAAGGAGGTCTTATGACGAGTGAACCACCTATTCGTATCCGAGTCGCCTTAGTGATGATTCGGGATGGCAAAATTCTTTTGGTTGAGCATGAAAATTTCGGAAAACGCTATTGGCTCTTGCCTGGTGGTGGGCTGGAGCAGAATGAGACCCTGGTAGACTGTGGGATTCGTGAGGCTCGCGAGGAGACCGGGCTTGCCGTGGAGATGGGCGACCTCCTAATGGTCTCGGAGTCGATTCCTTCTGTGGATCATCCTCATGTTGTGGTGATGTATTTTCGCGCCGAGATCACGGGCGGCGAGATGCTCGTGGGAGATGATGATGTGCTGACCGATGTACGTTGGTTCGACATATCCGAACTCAAAGACTTGACCCTGTTTCCCGATATTACCCATGAGTTGCTTGAGGCCATTGCCGGACGTATCCCCCGGCGTTCGCTCGGCACCTATCCCGCCGGTCCGGATGATCTGATGAAACTCGGCTGAAAATCACCATGTGCACATCTGCAAGATGTACGGCGGGCGTGATAGGATGAAAGCATCATGACACAGTCCAAAAACATACGAATCCGTGCAGCGGTAGTGATTGTCCAGGATGGCAAGATTCTTTTATGCCAACATGAGAAATATGGCCGCCGTTATTGGCTTATCCCCGGCGGCGGAGTCGAGTTCGGTGAAACATTGGCTGAGGCGGCCGCGCGTGAACTGAGAGAAGAAGCCGGTCTCGATGTGCACATCGGCGATCTCATCTTTGTTCAGGAGTCGATCCCTCCCGATCATCACCGCCATGTTTTGAATCTCTACTTTCAGGGCATGGTCCGGGGCGGTGAGATTCAAGTCGGTCAAGATGATGTCTTACGCGATGTGCAATGGATCGACCTGGCTGACCTGTCCCATTTGACGGTCTATCCGGCGGTTACGCAGGAAATTTTGGATGCGCTCGAGGGACACATCCCCGCCCGGTCATTGGGGAACCGTTGGGAGTGAAGTCCGGTTCTCTGCCCTGGCGTCCACGATTCTTACAGATGCAATTCCCTGCTACTCTTGCCCGGTTGGAAATGACCACTATCGGAAATTTGTCGAAGTAACGTGCCTGCTACAAACGAAGAACATACACCAATGATGCAACAGTTCCTTCAGATGAAGGAACAGGCCGGTGATGCCATCCTCCTGTTTCGTTGTGGAGATTTTTACGAGACATTTATGGATGATGCAGTCATCACCTCTCGAGTTTGCGATATCACCCTAACCAAACGCGGTATCAGCAAAGGTGAGCCGATTCCATTGGCCGGCGTGCCCTATCATGCTGTTCAGAATTACATCTACAAGCTGACTCGTGCGGGATACCGGGTAGCCATCTGCGAACAGATGGAACGGCCCGGCAAAGGAAAGAAGGTTCTTAAACGGGAACTGATTCGCACGATCACCCCCGGCACAATTATCGATAGCGATGTTGTCGATGGCTCCGAAAACAATTACCTGGCAGCCATTTTCGATGGCGGTATGAACGGTTGGGGATTGGCCTATGTGGATATCACCACCGGCGAGTTCCGGGCCACCGCTGAGAACAGCAACCGGGCCTGGGAAATGATGTTGTCGGAACTGAGCAAACTCGCGCCAAGCGAACTTCTGGCCGACCGGCGGCTGGTGGAAGACAAGAATTTTATTACTCCCTTACGGCAGCATACTTCAGCGTGTGTTACTCCGCTCCACTTTCAAGAGTTCGATCCCGAACAAATTCAAAAACTCAAACTGCGTATTGATACCTCAGATTGCACGCGCCTGCCAACGCAGGACCGGCGGTTATGCACATCCGCTGCCGGAGCCATTGTTACGTACTTGGCGGACAATCAAAAAGAGACAATTGCCCAGCTGACTCAGCTCAGTATTTATCAACGCAAAAGTTTTTTATTAATTGACCGCAGCACCGAACGTAATCTTGAACTGCTCAGCAGCCAGGGCGAAGGCGGACGGCGTTATACATTGCTGGGGGCTATCGACCGCACGGTCACTCCCATGGGAGCGCGCAAAATCAAACACTGGATGCTGAGGCCCTTGCTCGATGTGCCCGCGATCCAAGCGCGTCTGGATTTTGTGGAATCACTGACGGCGTATCCTAATGAACGCGGCGATTTACGCGAATCGCTCAAGTCAATGAGCGATATCGAACGCATTGTGGGGCGTACGCTTTTTGGTAATGCCAATGCGCGCGATTTGGCGGCTCTTCGTTCATCGCTCGAACAGATTGAGCCGGTCAATCGTATTCTGGGCGTTGAGTCTCTTAATTCTTCGGCGCGGGCAGTGCTGGAATCGGAAAAGATACTCGCCCGTACCGATGAAGAGGCCGAACCGCTTCTACGCGATGTTCCCCAGATTGGCGGCATTCTGGATGAAGTTATGGAACTGCGTGAACTTTTGGCTGTGGCCGTTGTCGAATCTCCGCCTCTTACTGTTCGTGAAGGCGGCATGATTCGCGAAGGTTACAATGAGGAACTCGATGAACTGCGCAGTATCCGTAAAGATGGGCGCGGATTTATCGCCGCGCTTGAAGAGTCCGAACGCAAAGCGAGCGGCATTTCATCGCTAAAAGTCGCCTATAACAAAGTCTTCGGTTACTACATCGAGGTCACCAAAACCAATATCGATAAAGTCCCGGACCGTTATATCTGCAAACAGACCCTGACCAACGCCGAGCGGTTTATTACGCCGGAACTGAAAGAGTACGAAGCCAAAGTCCTGCACGCCGAAGACCGTATCCGCGATCTGGAGTATGAACTCCATCAAAAACTGTTGGAAGTTGTTGCAGGCTATGCGCCCCGGCTTAAAGCCAGCGCCGCGCAGATCGCCGCGATTGATGTATTGCAGGGATTTGCCGAGTGTGCTTCGCGCAACAATTACAATCGTCCGTCTATTGACGATGAAGACCGCATCGCCATTTATGAAGGCCGCCATCCGGTGCTTGAACGATCCGATGCTGTTGACCTCTTTGTGCCCAACGATATCGAACTCGATCCCGAGTCGCGCATCATTATTATTACCGGCCCGAATATGGCCGGTAAATCGACTTATATACGCCAAGTGGCGCTGATTGTGCTCATGGCCCAGATGGGCTGTTTTGTCCCGGCCCGCGAGGCAAATATCGGTGTTGTGGATCGTGTCTTTTCACGTGTGGGCGCTTCTGATGATCTCTCCCGGGGACGTTCCACCTTTATGGTGGAAATGTGTGAAGCCGCCAATATCCTTCAGGAATCCACACCGCGCAGTTTGGTGATTTTGGATGAAATCGGGCGTGGCACGAGCACCTTTGATGGCGTCTCCCTGGCCTGGGCCATGGTGGAGTATTTGCATCAGGTCAAACGCAAAGGTGTTAAGACTTTATTCGCCACGCACTATCACGAATTGGCCGAACTCGAAAATCAGCTAAGCCGCGTCAAGAATTATCATGTCCGGGTTGCTGAAGAGGGAGACACGATTCGATTCTTGTACCGTATCGAACCGGGATTCTCCGACCACTCGTATGGAATTCACGTTGCTGACCTCGCAGGTGTGCCGAGAAAAGTCACCTCACGCGCCCGGGAAGTGCTGGTCGATCTTGAAAAATCCATGGCTCGCGGCCAGCAACAGGACGGACCGGATATACAGATGTCTCTGTTTTCATTGGTCGATGAACCGTTGCGTCAAAAACTGGCCGAAGTCGATATGGAACAGCTCTCCCCCCGCGATGCCTGGGATTTTTTGGCTGATCTGGTCAAAGAAGCGAAAGGATAATTTCCTTCCTGTTTCCTAAAATATTGTTGTCGTCACTTCTGTTCTCTGTTACGATATAACAAAAGACAGGAGGCGATATCATGCGGGACGATGAGCGGTATTCCGATCAGGTGGTAGATAATAATGAACCGGAAGATTGGCTGACCGTATTGGAATGCCGGTTCGAGGCCGAATTATCTTCTGTGCAAGCGATTTTGCAATCCGCGGGAGTCGATTTTGTTATCGATGACCAATACATGGGTCGCAATGAGCCATGGCTGCGATTGGTCGGGGGGATTACCTCAAAAGTACGAGTACCGGTGTCGCAATGCCAACGAGCCAGGGACATTTTGTTTGAGACAGGGATGTTATCCGCGACACCGTCTTCGACTGATTTTCGTGCACCGTTTATTCTAAAAGTCGTTTTTACCGTCTTTATTCTAATAATTTTATGGTCGATAATTTCGATGCTATAATCAAAACTCTGATTTGGCTGCTCACACCGCCCGGGAGTGAGCGACTTTTCTACGGCGAATAAGTATAATATTACGCGTATACACGATACATCCCGCGGATTGGCCCATCAGAACGACCGGGTCGTGATCCAGAACCGCGTAGACCAGCAACAACAAACAACCGGCAATCGATAGAATCCAAAATGAAAATGGAATTACACTCTCTTGGCGGCGTTCGGAGACGATCCATTGCACGATGAACCGCGATGCGAACATCAGCGTTCCGATAACTCCGATTGCACCTTTAAAACTCAATAAGTTTTCTAACATTCCGGAGAGAATTTCCATTAGTCTTATCTTTCCAGTGATCTAAAGTCACAAATGTCAATTTCAGAATCAATCCGGGCGTTCCTGTTCTCGGTCCTTCCAAGAGAGAATCCTGCCCGAATACCTGGTCCGGCAAACGCGGAGCAGTGTAGCCGCATTCCTAGTAGCCGCTACTTTTCGGGATTGGTGCCCCAAATATCCATATCCCGAAACAGTGTTCGGCCCGGAAGGCACGCCAAATGCACGATGGTATCCGCCAGATCCGCTGCGTGAAGGTAAAGCCCCGGGCCTTCCTTCGGACCGGTATCTTCTCCGGTTTCCACACTGCTGGGATTGAGCACCATCACGCGGATATTGTATTTACGAACTTCATAATTGAGCGCCTGGGCAAAACCTTGCAATCCGAATTTGCTGGCGGCGTACGCGCCCGCTCCCGGATCGCCTTTTTTGCCGCTCATGGAGCTGATCATAAAGATATCGCCGCGGCCTTTACGGATCATTTCCCGCAAAAAGGCCTTGGTTGTCAGAAACACGCCGGTCAAATTGGTTTCAATGACCTCGTTCCAAAACTCATAGCTCATCTTGGCAACCAGCGTGCCTTTAAAGACGCCGGCGTTGTTGACCAAGATGTCCGGAGCGCCGAAATCATCGATAACCGCCTCAGCCATGGCGCTGATATCACATGGCTCCCGTTGATCGCAGATAAAGGGATAGCAACGTTCACCTATGGATTTGGCCGCCGCCTCCAATGTGGCTTTTTTACGTCCGGTGACAACCACCTTCGCCCCCGCTTCATGTAAGGCGTCGGCGATATGAAAGCCGATTCCCCGGCTGCCTCCTGTAACTACCGCTACTTTGCCGGTCAGATCGTAATTGAGCATGGCAGACCTCATACACAGTGATTTTGGGATTCATTCCGCATACCGGAACCTATCCTTTATACACCAAGACGCCGGATCGCACACGAGCGAGCCTGCAAAGCCCGGTTAGCCGGATTGCACCGGCAGCCCTTGATTTTCATAGCCTCCGGCCCACTCTTAAACCATGCGTATCGAGAAGATCAAACTCATGGCGGAATCAGCCGAGCGGATGGAGAAAACCCCGCGCAAGCAGATTCCTTTCGAACTCGTGTCGGATTATCAACCCACCGGCGATCAACCGCAGGCGATTGAGCAGTTGGTCGAAGGAATTAACAACCGTGAGAAATGCCAGACACTCCTCGGGGTCACCGGCAGCGGCAAGACGTTTGCGATGGCCAATGTCATTGCGCGTGTGAACCGGCCTGCATTAGTTATTGCGCATAACAAAGTTTTGGCCGCCCAACTCTACAGCGAATTTAAGACTTTTTTCCCCAACAATGCTGTAGGATACTTTGTTTCCTACTATGACTTTTATCAGCCTGAAGCGTATATCCCCCGCACGGATACCTATATCGAAAAAGAAGTTACCATTAACGATGAGATTGAGCGGTTGCGTTTGGAAGCGACCACCAATCTTATGGAGCGCACCGATGTGGTGATTGTTGCCTCGGTTTCCTGCATTTATGGTTTGGGTTCGCCTGAAGACTATCAAGAAATGGTGTGTCCGATTGAAATCGGGCAGGTTATTCCTCGTCAGAAATTGCTCCGCCGCCTGGTCGATCTGCAATACTCGCGGAATGATATCGATTTTCAACGTGGTACATTCCGAGTGCGCGGGGATGTCGTCGAGGTCTTCCCGGCTTATGGCGAGCAACCGTATCGCATCGAACTGTGGGGCGATGAAGTCGAACGGATTTTGGATTTGGATCATGTCACCGGCGAATTGCGGGGCGAACACCGCCGCGTCACCATCTATCCGGCCCGGCATTATGTGACCGCGCCCGAACGTTTAGGACGGGCCATCGCTGCCATCCGTGAGGAACTCGGCGAACGTCTCCAGCAACTGCGCCAGGAAGACAAATTGCTCGAAGCGCAACGTCTCGAACAGCGGACCGGTTATGATTTGGAAATGCTGCGCGAAACCGGTTTCTGCCAAGGTGTCGAGAATTATTCGCGTCATATCGATGGCCGTTCGCAGGGCGAGCCGCCGCACACATTGATTGATTACTTTCCCGATGATTTTTTAATGATTGTCGATGAATCGCACATCATGCTTCCGCAGGTGCGGGGTATGTATGGCGGTGACCAGAGCCGCAAACGTACTTTGGTCGATTATGGTTTCCGGCTCCCATCGGCCATGGATAACCGCCCGCTGAACTTTGAGGAATTCTGGGGCAGCATCAATCAGGCGATTTTTACTTCCGCGACGCCGGGCGATTTAGAGTTGGAACGTTCCAGCCGCATTGTCGAACAGCTGGTGCGGCCCACCGGCCTTGTTGATCCGAATATCATTGTGCGTCCGGCCACCGGGCAAGTGGATGATTTGATTGAGCGCATCCGGGAACGTGTGGAACGTGGCGAACGGGTGTTGGTTACCACATTGACCAAAAATATGGCCGAGGATTTATCCGCATATCTGACCGAATTGGGAATCAAAGTTCGCTACCTCCATTTTCAAGTCGATACATTGGAACGTATCGAAATTTTGGAGGGTTTACGTAGCGGCGAACACGATGTAATTGTCGGCGTTAATTTATTACGCGAAGGTTTGGATCTGCCCGAAGTCTCTTTGGTGGCGATTCTCGATGCGGACAAAGAAGGCTTTTTACGCGATGAGCGGTCGTTGATTCAGATCTGTGGACGCGCGGCGCGAAGCGTGGCCGGTGAAGTCGTGATGTATGCGGATAATGTGACCGGTTCGATGAAGCGCGCAATCGGTGAGATGGACCGCAGACGTGCCTATCAGCTCGATTACAATGAAAAGCACGGTATCGTTCCTAAAACCATCCAGAAATCCGTCCGGAATATTTTAGAAATCCGTTCCGCCAAAAAACGGGAAACGGCGGAAATGTTATACCAAATTGAAGATGAATCCGCGCTCAAGGGCAAAAGCGCCAAAGAAAAAATCGCTGAACTAAAAGCCAAAATGGTCGAAGCGGCCCGGGAGTTGGAATTCGAAAAAGCCGCAGTTTACCGCGATAAAATCATCGAACTCGAACAAGCAGGTGGCAGCGGCGAGTCCGATGTGATGAAAAAAGTCTCCGAAATCCGCGAAGCCGGACATAAGAAACGCGTTGAGAAAAGACGGCGGAGATAAAAGCAGCAAGCACAAAAATAGGCTTTATGTCCACGGCGGTCACGCCGAGCGAGGGCGAATCTCCTGATGAGCCGCTACTACAATATACATACACACGTAGCTCCTTATCTACCCAACTCCCTCCCCCTGCGTCAGCGCAAGAGGCGGAATCAAGGTTTGCTAATCGTATAAATCTTCCCCGCTATCCATGATCTTTCTTAATGGAACACACCAAGCGCTGAAGGTGCGAAAGCCTGAAGCCCAGGGCAAGCGTAGCGCAGCCCTGGGGCAGCAATCCCATAACATCCGGCCCTGTAAGGGCCGCAGAATCAAAAACATTTTTTACGCACTTACATCGTGTAAGATTTGTTATGAGCTTTCCAACGATGGGGTTTTGACGAGGTATACAAGAATACGTATACTTGTATAAAGAAAAGGGGTAAAAGATGTTGTGTGGAATCACAACACCCCAAAAAAGACCTTGAGATAATCCGTAAACGATTGGGGGACGCCAAACGCGATCACCAGGAAAGGAATGAGTAAAGATATGGCCAAGAAGAACCCTCACATAGAAAAAAGCAGCGGTAATATCTTTTCTGACCTTGGCATTCCCAACGCAGATCAGGAATTATTGAAGGCGCGTTTAACTCTACAAATTCATGACATCATACAGCAGCGCGGATTAACACAGGTGGAAGCTGGCCAAATCCTCGGTATTAAACAACCCCATGTATCGGCTCTTATGCGGAACCGGTCCGGCAATTTTTCATTAGGCCGTTTAATAGAATTTCTAACAGCGCTCGATCAGGATGTCGTAATCACCGTTCATCCCAAACGTAAAAAACATGCTGAAATGTCTTTGGTGATATAACCTAAAAAGAACACTATTCTCCCCTACCCTTCCGGCAGATAAACCGTGACGGTGGTTCCCTCCCCGGCTTTGCTGTTAATGAGCATTCGTCCCTGCATCCGCGCCAGCGCCCGTTGGCTTTGATAGAGTCCGAATCCCGTGCCGCCTTTGTCTTTTTTCGTTGTAAAGAATGGGTAGAAGATTTTCTCGCGTAATTCTTCGGGGATGCCGCAGCCCGTATCTTGAATATCCATACGCACTTCACTTCCCTCACGCTTGGCTGTCACGCTGAGCCGTCCGCTTTCAGGCATAGCATCCAAAGCATTGCTAAAGACATTTGCCATAACATGCCGGATTTGATCGTGGTCGGCTTGTATCGAAAGCCCTTCGACGCTGATATGTTTTTCTACTTCGATATTCTGCGCTTGGCAGGATTCTTCAATCGGCTCCAAGGTCTCATGCAAAAGTTCCTGCACAGAAATGGTTACGATCTCGATTTCCGGCCCGACATCCAATAACTCATGGACAATATGCTCCAGCCCTTCGACCCCATCACGTATGGTGCGTACGGTTTTCTTACGGGGATCTTCATCGGGCATTAGCCGTTCCAAGACGGCGATATTATTGATGAGCCCGTAAAGATTCAGTTCGGTTTTAATTGCATGCGCCGTTCCCGAGACGACTTCTCCGATTGAGGCAAAGCGTTCCGCTTGACGTAACCGTTCGCGGCTCTCGATGATATCTTCGGTCATACGGTTAAAGGCCTCGGTCACTTCGGCCACTTCATCTTGGCCTCGCACAGGCAGCCTGCGGTCGAATTTCCCACGGCCAATATCGCGGGCCGCCTCGGCGAGTTGAATCAGAGGCCGGGCAATATCGCGTGAGACGAAGACGGCCAGAAGCACCACAATCAAACCGACTGTACCGAGCACAAACCACAATTCGCGCGCAACCCGGCGATTCAACAGTTCCATAGACTGAGAGTTGGCGCCCAATACAACTCCGCCGAAAATCCCATACCGGTCATAAGGCGGCGTATCGTAAAGAATCGGAGAGAATGCGCGGAAACGCATAACCGGCTCGACTTCATCGTAGCCCAGGCTGGGGAGCTCCAAGGTCGCTTGTTTGCGTTGCTGAAGTGTCTCCAGGATTATCGGATAGGCGTCATCTTTCCATCCCATCTTGCCGAGATTAAGCGGGGTTCGCCCTGCGGCCTCGAGCTCGGGCGTTTCGCCATCGATATATGCAGGAACCGGTGTTCCATCGGCATAAACACCACGAATATCCCACTGTTTGGGATGAGCAATAAACCAACCTTCGTCATCCACCAAATACGGATAGTTGCCGCTTTCGTAATCCGTGACCAATACCGGTTCGGAGCGCAATGGATCCACATGAGCGATGATTTCCTGCAGATGGCGGTGATCCAGTGCGATACTGATATAGCCCTCACGTTCCCCATTCGGACCTGCTACCGGCATTATAAAACGAACAACACCATCGTAAGACTTCCCTTCGACCGCATCTTTTACCCGCTCAACTCCGGCCAGCTGTTCTTCCTTGGAGAGATGGAAACCCGTGAGGTGAGTCAAATAGATTTCGCCATTCTTCATTTCCCGGACTTTTGGGAAAAAGTCTTCGCAACGATACGTGGTCTCAGCGGGGTTTCTGAAATCCCTTAAGTCGTTCAGTATCTTCGGCTCGCGGTCTTCGACACCGATATGAATACGCTCCCGGCCATCCAACTCAAAAAAATTAACCTCTTTATAAAGCGGCAGTTCATATTTTACAGGAATGGGATCTTGATTAGTGCCGATACGGGACCAGATTAAGCCCCGATGCGTGGCGGAAAATTCGCGGTAGGTTTCGGCGGTACGGGGCAACATCGCCAAAACCCGTAAATCGTATTCGCATTGATTGAGCAAAGCCGAAACCCGAACGGCGATATCATGCGCCCGAATGAGCAACATATTCTGGGTTTCGGCGGCCATGGCTTGGCGGCTTTGCTGAGCGGCGCGCAGGCCGAATACCAGCAACGGCACAAGAGAAAGGAATAAAAACCAGCGCAGTAGCCTGGTGGTGATACCGGTGCGGGATTTTCTTGATTCTTGGTTATCTTGCTGATTAGCTTGAATCACGCCTGAACCTGCCTGTTGTTTCTGAAGTTTGGACGTTGGCGAAGCCCGAATTCTTCAGTTTATGTCTCGCAGTAAGACTTATGAGTCTACCATAAAGTCATAAGTCATCAGCCTGGAAGATTGAAATGGTGAATTTGCAGGAGTGGAGAACGGAAGGAAACTCATTGGGGCCTTGCGAGGCGGCTTAAGGTTGAAGGCTGACACCCCAAAGGCGGTGAGTTGCCAGCGGATGAAGTTGGAAGCCTTTCACTTCAACACGGGCCGCAGCCAAGTCTTTAAAATGATTCAGAAAAATCCAAGGAGCATCTTCCACAGCGATTCGTTCGGCTTCTTGGTAGATTCGTGCCCGTTCGGCGCCATCGAATGTGGCTACGCCCTCGTGCATGAGTTCGATGAAACGGGGATTTTTATAGCGGCTGGGATTATCCGGCTCGCCCAAGCGTGTCCATAAAAAGTTGTCCGGATCAGCGTTATCACCGGACCAGCCTCGCAAAGCAAAGGGGGCTTCAAAGGATCGTACCGCTTCCAGGTAGCGCCCCCATTCCAGTTTTTCGATGGTGACTTTGACGCCCACTTTTGCCAAATCTTCTTGAATCAGCTCGGCCAGACGGGCATCCATGGGATTATAGGGTCTGGGGATAGTGTACGTGGTCAGTTTTGTCTCAAAACCATCGGGGTAACCGGCCTCGGACAAAAGTTGCTTAGCCTTTTCCGGATTGTATTCATAGGCGGGGAGTTTTTGCGGAGCGTATCCAAGCACACCTTCAGGTAAGACACCTTTGGCCGGTACGGCGAGACCTTCAAACAGATATTCGCAGATTTGTTCTTTATTTACAGCGTGGTTTAAGGCCCGGCGAACTCGAACATCATCATAAGGCGGTACGGTGACATTGAAGCCCACAAAGCCCACATTTTGCCCGGGACCTTCAAGCAACACCAAATCTTTGTTGCTACGAATCTTGGAGACCAACTGCGGCTCAATGCCATCGATAATATGAAGTTCGCCACGCTGCAATCCGAGCAAGCGTACCGCGCCATCGGGGATGCTTCGGAAAATAATGCGTGGCATGACTCCCGCTTTCCCCCAGTATTCATCAAACCGTTGCAGCTCAATGGTGGCGTTACGCGTCCATTCAACAAGTTTATAGGGGCCAGTGCCTACAGGCCTGTTTCCAAAATCCTGCCCCATCTTTTCGAACGCCGCAGGGGAGACAATATAACCCGTGAATATTGCCAGGTTCTTGAAAATCGGCGCATAGGGCTCGTTCAGTTGGAAACGTACGGTTTGGGAATCTAAGGCATCAACGAGTTTGATATAGGGTTTGAAAGCGAAACCGGGATAAGTGTCACCAACCGGGGCGAACGCATGCTCGGCATTCAGCATTCGTTCAAAAGTAAAAACCACAGCCTGGCTGTCGAATGCTGTACCGTCATGAAAGTGAACATTTGGGCGAAGGTGGAACGTGATATCCCGTCCATCTTCGGAGATATCCCAACTCTCTGCCAAACAAGGTTCGATTTCGGTGCTGTCGTCTTTAAAACGTACCAATCCCTCCATGATGTGGATGAGGACTTTGGCCGATTCTCCGTCTTCCACCGCTGCCGGATCAAATGTGACCGAGTCTCCGCCCCGTCCATAAATTAATACATCGCTGGGCGCGGTTTTTCCGCAGCCTCCGGCCAGAAATCCACATAAAATTCCAATTACGATCCAGTTATAGGGGGGATTTGATCGTTGAATGTTCCGGTTCACTGCTATTGGGCGGCTGAATGAAGCACATATCACGGCACAAGTGTGAAATCGAAAATGCCGGGGCTCCGGGTGGGGATCAACGGGCGGCACGAGTAGAAAGAGAATCCGCTACTTCTTTTTCTTCTTTTTTCCTTCTTCAGCCTCTCCCTCTCCTTCTTGTTCTTTGCCGGATTCCATGACTTCCTTCCACATATTGTCAACCCAATTCACAAAATTCTGTTGATTGGTATTCGCAATACGTTTTAAGGCATTATCGGCGTAGCGTTTTGCCAACCGAAGATGGACTTTGAGTTCATCGACAGGGCTCTTTTTCCCCTCTTCTTCTTCGGCGGCATCGTCTTCTTCATCACTGACTGCGTTCAAATCGATGCCCTGTGCTTCAACAGTTTCTTTCCAGAACCGGGCTAAAATCAGATTGAGACCGCCATCTTTGAGTTCGATTGGAATTGCAGAGACGTCGTCGTTATTAAAACTATAACGGAACCAACGAAATGCCTCCTCATAGTACTCTTTCATCAAATCTTCAAAGGGGGCGGTGTCACCGCCATAGGCGGTTTCTGCCAATTCCACTAAAAATGCCCGCGATTGCATATAATTCGTCGCGGTGTAGAAAAACCGTGGCTGAGGCATCTTCATGTCCAGCTTATGCTCATCATAATGGGCGCAAAGACCTTCATAGACGGTTTTATAATCCCAGGATGAGGGTTCCAGGTCGTATTCATAGGCGATACGTGCCATTTGGCAGTAACGGTCAAGAGCCGAAGCAATGAGTGTGGTTACAACATCCCGGGGCGCTTCGAACAAAAGTTTGAAATACTGCTTGGGGTAGTCTCCGCCCAGCTGCCAGACTTTCTCGAGAGTCTGACGCGTACGCATTTTGGTGGGTTTGCCGTTCTGTTCATCCAACTTGGCTGCGGCTTCGTGAAAAATATCGTATTGGTCCAGAAGGTAATTGAAACGATCCTGAACGAACTCTTTATAAAATTCCTGTACCTTCGAATTCCGGGCCATGTTGCGTGTAAAATAAATATTTTTATCTACGCCGTACCCATATTCGTTGGAACACATCAGACAGGCGGAGCAGATTGTGCTTTTCAGTGTCTGAGGAAATTCCTCATAATCGCCGACCGGCTTCGTATGGGGCAACAGCCAATCATCCAGCTCGATCGTCTGGCTTTTTGTCATAAATTGATAATTGACGACCGGCTCATCACAAACGAGACATTTACAATCACGAGCCCAGAGAGTTTTTTTCTTTGGCATAATCTACCCTCTAAATTTCCACCGTACGAATCTGCAATTTTATTTTACAATACTGGCTGCGACTTCCCATGTAAAGATGCGGTACGCTTTAAGCTGTCGACTCAAGCAATGTTTCGATTTCTTGAATGATTTCCCGGGGTTTCATTGGTTTTGTAAGATAAAGGTTGCATCCGGCATTCAGTGCTTCTTGCCGGTCAACATCCAAAACATGAGCAGTGATGGCGATAATTGGGGTCGTTTTTGTAGATTGTTGCTGACGAAGCTCTGTGGCGACTTCCCAACCGGATTTAATCGGCAAAGACATATCCAATAAAATCAGGTCAGGATTTCCGGTTAGGGCTTGATCAATAGCCTCCTGTCCGTCACGGGCTTTCAATATATCGTAACCGGAATAACCCAAAGCCTCAGATAAAAGCTCAAGGTTATCTTCGTTATCGTCAACGACCAGTATGCAATGGGGCATCGCTCTTCACCCAATTTAAATCAGAGTTCGCTTACCGAAGAGGCAGCATAGCAGGATGTGTAAAGAAAATATACAGGCCCAGCTGCCCCTTAATTCTTTACGCAAAACTTGCCCAATTCCGCCATCTGGCGGCTCCGGGCGCCTAGAATTTCATAATTTCTTCTACTTTATCCTCCACGACTTGGTCGAGTTTTTTAATAAAATCATCCGTTATCTTTTGGATTTTCTCTATCATGGAGTGCATATCGTCTTCGGGGATATGCTGATCGTCTTTTGACTTTTTTAAATCTTCATTGGATTTGCGGCGGACGTTGCGAATGGCGACACGGCCCTCTTCGCCGATCCCCCGAGCAACCTTTACCAGGTCTTTCCGCCGTTCCTCTGTCAAAGGAGGGATTGCGATTCGTATGACATTACCATCGTTGTTCGGCGTCAATCCCAGTTCAGAGGCGCTAATCGCCTTCTCAATATGGTGCATAATAGAGCGATCATAAGGTTGAACGACGAGAAGTCTTGCCTCCGGAACGGTGACGTTGGCCAGCTGGCGTAATGGAGTTCTGGTTTCATAGGCTTCAACATGAATACCGTCCAACAATGCCGCAGATGCACGGCCAGTGCGCACCATTGCCAATTCATGAGCACAATGCTCAAGTGCTGCTTCCATTTCCAAGTCAATCTCTTCCAAGAACTGGTCGTCAATCATTTCTTTTACCCTTCCGTTGAAACCAGTGTCCCCTGGTTTTTGCCCAGGAGCGTATCGACGATTCCGCGTGGTTTGGTCATATCGAAGATGACGATTGGCAGGTTGTTTTCCATGCACATCGTAACCGCTGTCTGATCCATGACACGCAACTGATCAGCGATCACTTTTCGAAAGGTCAGCCGGTCGTAGCGCACGGCATTGGGATCCTTTTCAGGATCCGCAGAATAGACACCGTCAACCCTTGTTGCCTTATAGACAATCGAAGCTCCGATTTCTACCGCCCGGAGAGACGCCGCAGTGTCGGTTGTGAAATAAGGATTGCCTGTTCCTCCGGCAAAGATAACGACGCGTCCTTTTTCCAAATGACGAATTGCGCGTCGGCGGATATAGGGTTCCGCGACCTCATTCATTTCGATGGCACTTTGTACACGTGAAGCAACACCGTGCCGCTCTAAAGTGCCTTGGATGGCCATGGCATTAATTACAGTTGCCAACATGCCCATGTAATCGGCTTGGGCACGGTCGATCCAAGGCGCGTCTGAGTCGGAGCCTCTCCAAATATTGCCTGCTCCGACAACGAGCGCCACTTGCAGGCCGCTTGCTACAACTTCTTGAATTTGAATGGATACGTCGTCGACCGTGGGAAAGTCAATGCCATGCCGCAATGTCCCGGCGAGAGCTTCTCCACTCAGCTTGAGTAGAACCCGGCGGTTATCGGGCATGGATCCTTATACCTCATAGGCGGCCGATAGCGACCGGCTTATTCTTCTTCACCCAACTGAAAACGGCTGAAACGGCGTACGACGATATTCTCCCCGATCCGCCCTGCGACTTCTTTAACCATGTCGCCGACCGTCTGATTCATGTCTTTGACAAAGGGCTGTTCGAGCAGGCAAATCTGGGAATAGAACTTCTCAAGCCGGCCTTCCACGATTTTCTCAAGGACATTTGCCGGTTTACCCGAGTTTTCAGCCTGTTTTAATAAGACTTCACGCTCGGCCTGAAGTTCATCTTCGGTCACCTCTTCCCGGGCGATGTATTTGGGGCTGGAAGCGGCGATATGCATAGCTATATCGCAAACCATACGGTTAAAGTCATCCGTACGAGCCACAAAATCCGTTTCGCAGTTTACTTCGACGAGGACACCGAGTTTGCTTCCCGGATGGATATATGAGTGGATAAGGCCCTCTTTTGCTGAACGGCCTGCACGTTTTTCTGCGCTGGCGATCCCTTTTTCACGAAGATACTTAATGGCGGCATCCATATCGCCATTGGACTCTTGAAGGGCTTTTTTGCAGTCCATCATTCCCGCGTTGGTTTTGTCGCGGAGTTCTTTTACTTGAGCGGCAGTAACAGTCATTTTCGTATTCTCTTTCTACGGCGGCCCGTATGACCCCATAGTGAATTATTTCGGTTATTGTTTTATTCGTTTTGGAATTTCTTCTCAAAAATGGCGGCCAAATCTTGAGTTGTCTGCACGGGTGATTCTTTTGGCGTTTCTCCGGCTGTGGCGGTTTGTGGCGGAGCCGGACGGGCAGGAGCTGCAGGAACCACGTCAGCTATATCCTCGTCATCGTCGTCATCCGCTTGTGTTCGCACCACACCCTGGCTGCTCATCTCTTCAAAGTCATCATCCAGCGAAGAACTGTCATCAGGCATTTCCGCGCCTTCAGTGGCTGCTGCAACTCCCTCGATCACGGAATCCGCCATACGGGCCGTAATCAAGCGTACAGCACGAATCGCATCATCGTTACCGGGAATGACGTAGTCAATTCCATCAGGATCGCAGTTTGTGTCGACAATGGCGACGACAGGGATTCCAAGTTTACGTGCTTCAGCGATCGCGATGGCTTCTTTGCGTGTATCGGTAACGAAAAGGGCGCCGGGAACACCATTCATACCGCGAATTCCCGACAGATATTTGGTCATACGATCTTGACGCTTGAGGAGGAGAGTACGCTCACGCTTGGTCAGTTTTTCGGAGGTCCCATCTTCGAACATCCGCTCGATATCTTCGAGCTTCCTAATGCTTTGGCTGACGGTCTCAAAGTTCGTAAGCATCCCGCCCAGCCAGCGCTGATGAACATAAAACTGATTGCAGCGTTTGGATTCTTCGACCACTGTCTCTTGGGCCTGCTTTTTCGTTCCGACAAATAAGATGCTCTTGCCTTCATAAGCTGTTTCACGAATAAAGCGGCAGGCTTCTTTTAGCAGGCGGACGGTTTTTTTAAGGTCGATAATGTAGATGCCGTTTCGTTGGCCGAAGATGTACCGTTTCATCTTCGGGTTCCAGCGGCGGGTTTGATGTCCAAAATGGACACCGGACTCAAGCAGTTGTTTCATAGACACGGTGCTCATCGTTCTGAAGCTCCGTTATACAGGCGTCCGGTCAGGCATGTCCCTAGCTCCTGCATAAGCAGAAGCCTTATAAACAAGCTGACTCGTTGACCCTGGGATATGGACCCCCCACCTTGACAGGTCGGGTCCGGATGGGGCAAATAGGCTCCTATTTCTAGCGATATTAGGGGCTTAAGGCAAGGGATCAGAGCAGCGGTCACCCCCCCCGCGCCTCTCAATGAATCCCCGCTGGCAGAAATGCTCCCCTTAATAAGCCGGATCAAGCGGAAATTTCGCTTATAAAAAAACTTATAAGATCACTACTGTCCCAACGTTAGTCAAATAGATTCAATTGGTTAGGGCTCTCGGTGGTAATTGGGTGGCCTTGTTTTTCGGAAAACGCCTGTAAAATCGGGGTTTTTTCGAAAAGCGTGAGGCTGAAAACCTGTAGAATTGTGTAGAGACTTTGATCGAGTTGAAGCTGCTTTTTGATGATAGCCACAAGCACATAGGTGGAAATGGCAATCCAGACCTGGGTTTTGATGGCGTTCTCGCTGGTTCCATAGAATGCTTTGATTCGTAAGTGCTGTTTGATCCATTTGAAAAAGAGTTCGACGCGCCATCGGGCTCGATAGAGTTTGGTAATGGTCAACGGTGCCAAACTGAAATTGTTGGTGATGAAGACAAGTCTGTTTTGTGTATCGGGATCGCGGTAGCGGATACGTCGCAACTTCTCGGGATAGTCCTTTTGGCTGTAATAGCCAACAAGAACAACGGTCTGATCGCATTGCAGACCTGTAGATTTGTTGACGGGGCGGGAGTAGAGACGCCGGTATTGAAAATTGCTTTTCGCCCGGGTGACGAAGAAAGCTGAAGACTCCGCAATCCGATGCAGACGGGCAAAGTCTACGTACCCTCGGTCCATTACATAAATTGCGCCAGGTTCGAAAACGAGTTCGTCGAGAATGTTCACATCGTGCACATTGCCGGGTGTGACAATCACCACAGTGGGAATGCTTGCGCGTAGATCCAACAAGGTGTGGAGTTTTACGGCGCCTTTCCGTTTTCGAAACAAAGCCCATGGGAATAAGGACAGACAAAGATCGATGGTGGTCGAATCCAACGCGTAGACTGTGCGTTTGAGTTGAAGACCGAAACGTTCTTCGGCATAGAGACTTCGCGCCGTCTGAATCAAGATTTGCGCAAAATCGGCAAAGATGCGCCAGTTCCGCGTTTTGTTGGCATTCGCCAACGTATTGCGCGATACCTTTCCTCGAATTCCCATATGATAAAGTTTTGATCCCGAAGCCCGTAAACACGCTTCGATATCCCGCAAACTTTCCCGGAATGTTAACTGTGCAAAGGCCATGCACAGAAACTGATCCCAACATGAAAAACTCTTCACTTTGTAATTGCCACCATGCCGCTCCACGCATTTTCGAAACTCGTGAGCCGGGGCATAATCCATGATTTGTGAGAAAACCGTTTGACCTGAGTACATTCCCGTTGCCTTTCCGCGATCTTACGAAAAGGTCACAACGAGCCGGTTTCCATTTCAAGTCGATTATGGACATTTCGCACTCTAAGTCGTATATTTTTAAACACTTACAAACAAAGCCAACTCAAACGTTGGGACAGTAGTGTTATAAGATATATTTCGAGAGATCAGTATCCTCGGCAATATCAGAAAGTTTTTCTTCGACCATATCGGAAGTAATGGCCACCTGCTTTTCTTCTAAATCCGGCGCCTCAAATGAAAGATCATCCAGTACCTTTTCAATGACGGTGTGCAAGCGCCTTGCGCCGATATCTTCCATTTCCTCATTGATGCGGCTGGCCAGATCCGCCATCGTCTTGATGGCTTCCTCTTCGAAGGTCAACTCGATTCCTTCAGTCCTTAATAGGGCTTCGTATTGCTTGATAAGTGAATGTTCCGGTTGAGTCAGAATTTTCTCAAAGTCTTCCTTCTCCAGGGCATCCAATTCGACGCGAATCGGGAAACGGCCTTGAAGTTCGGGAACAAGATCGGCGGGGCTTGTACCGTGGAAAGCCCCTGCGGCGATAAAGAGAATATGGTCTGTCTTGACTAGGCCATATTTGGTGAAGACTGTGCAGCCTTCAACCAATGGTAGAATATCCCGTTGAACCCCGGCTCGGGAAACATCCGGCCCGGAACTTCCTTCCCTTCCTACGATTTTGTCGATTTCATCCAAAAAGACGATGCCACTTTGTTGGACACGCTCAATGGCATCGTTCGCCACCGTGTCCATATCGACCAGCTTTTCAAGTTCCTCTTCCAGCAAGAGCGGAAAAGCCTCAGAGACTTTCATCTGCTTGCGCCGTTTGCGGGAAGGAATCATTTTCTCGACCATGTCTTTTAGGTCTACGCCCAGTTCGTCCATGCCGGAACCGGGAGGAAGCCCCACCATCACATTGCCCATCCTCTCGGTAATTTCAGGTTCGACAACACGGTCACTTAGTTCTCCGTTACGTAACATCTCCCGCATTCTCTTGCGTGATGCTGTGTAACGGTTATGGCCGTCTTTGACCGCAGATTCGTTATCTTCATCGGAAATCTGGATTCCGGATTCACCGGCAATCATGATTGGGCCGGTTGAACGGCTTGAAGGCGGAGGCAAAAGCAAATCCAGCAACCGTTCTTCGGCTCTAGTTTCCGCCTCCTTTTGGTTATCGTCTGCCCGCCTGCTTTTTTCGCTATTGATGGCCATTTCCACGAGGTCCCGGATGATGGATTCCACATCCCGTCCCACATAGCCAACCTCTGTGAACTTAGATGCCTCAACTTTAATAAATGGAGCCTGTTCGATTCGTGCTAGCCGCCGGGCGATCTCGGTCTTTCCGACACCTGTCGGACCGATCATCATGATATTTTTGGGATAGATATTTTCCTGCATTTCGGGGGGCAATGCCCTGCGGCGGGCTCTATTGCGCAAGGCAATCGCTACGGCACGTTTGGCGTCGTCTTGCCCGATGATGTGTTTATCCAGTAATTCGACAATTTCACGTGGCGTGGGGCCATCAGGCACTCCGAATTTCTGGGTGTCGGCGGTCGCAGGATTTATATGAGAAACATTCGTCATGATTACAATGCTATCCTTGATTGCTATTAGTCTTGGTTCTTATCCGTTTTGTCTTCAACTGGGGGGAGAGTCTCTATAACAAATTTGTGATTTGTATAAACACAAATATCCGCGGCAATTTTCATGGCTTCTTCCGCGAGCTCCCGCAGCCCCAAGTTGCTGTGGCGCATGAGTGCTTTGGCTGCGGCTTCTGCATAAGGACCACCTGAGCCCACAGCCACAACTCCATCATCCGGCTCGATAACATCACCGTTTCCGGATATCAGCAGAGTTATTACTTCATCGCTGACAAGCAGGAGCGCTTCCAGATGCCGTAGCATTTTGTCTGTGCGCCACTCCTTGGCCAACTCAACTGCCGAACGCATCGTGTTTCCACGATACTCTTCCAGTTTCGCTTCAAATTTATCGATCAACGTAAGCGCATCCGCGGTGGCGCCCGCGAATCCCGCCAGTACGCGGTCATCATAGAGCCGCCTGACTTTGCGGGCCTTGGTTTTCATAATGGTTTCACCCAGGCTTACCTGCCCGTCTCCGGCCATTACGACCTGATCTCCCCGTCGAACGGCGAGGATCGTTGTGCTGCGCACCAAAGCGCCCGGAGTCCTGCCGGTCCCGGAGTCTTTCCGATGTTTTCTTGCCATATCAATGTTGTCCAAATGCTAGTCAGTGATTCTACAATTACTCTATTCGCCAATAGGCAAGTAAATATACACATTGCCGTCAAGCGGTGCCTGCCAAACGTAGTCTAAGCATAGCCTTATTATCAATGGGCGGGGTGCAAATAGCCATAGTGCATGGCCTCAAACTATCTTGTCAATTGATGAATCCTCTTAACAATTGGCTGTAGTTCATGCTTTTCCAGGCAAATTGGATTGAGCACGATTTCGCCGTCCCGCCAGCCATAATCATCGGTGAAGATGGAAGGATTGCCTTTCCTTAAACCTAGAATAAGCTCTTTGGCTGCCTGGCTGGCTGCATTTTCTTTCCGCGATTGCAGCAGGACAACAGGAACCGCCGGGCGTGTATGCCGAGCCGTACCTATTGATACCCTCCATTCGGAAAGAGCGGCCAGGTTCTCCATCAGTATCTCTGCCAGGTGCCGCCACCGGGAAATCATTTCTTTCTCTCGTTTGGGATTAAGACATTCCAATGCCGCCAATAGCCCGATAATGGTCTCTTTGCTGACTTTTAATCCTCTACCAATTCCATTTGTGTGCAGTCGTGGAAGCCGGTTTGGGGCAAATAGACTCTCCGGCGGATTCCAAAGTTCCCAATCGGCTCCCAAATCCATGTTCTGAAGCAAGGCGGAGGCGATCAAATCCTTTTCACCGGCGAGAATGCCGGAGTTCTGTGGACCCCGCAGAGCCTTGCCGCCACTAAATGCAACCAAAGATGCGCCTGCCGAAATGAAACGACGCAGATTCTGTTCCGGTGGAATCTCTGCCGCAGCATCGACGATGACCGGGATACCTTTTTCGCGTGCAAATGCGCATATCGATGTTAGACCGTATTCAGGGCCTTCAGCCGAATAGAAAACAGCGGCGGTCTTATCGTTTATTCCCTTCTCATAGGTATCAACCGCCTGTTTTGAAGCGTTTAGAAAGGTCAGTTTGGCTCCCGCTGCACGAATTGCGGTTTCATATCCTGTGCGATGGGTTTGGGCCAATAGCACTTCATTCTTATTGAGCGCATTGGTATTCGGCAGATTCGCAATCTTTTCCGGATCCAAACGCGCCAAACAGGCCGCCGTGGCGAGGGTAAGCGCGGCGGCCGCACCACAGGTTACGATTCCCGCCTCTGCTCCGGTTAATGCGGCGATTCGATCCGATGCCGCCGCCTGCAGGTCTTCAATTAACGCAAACTTAATGGCGGCTTCAGACATAGCCTTCATTACCTCAGGCAATGGTCTTGATCCGCCCAGACGGGTTAAGGTCCCTGCCGCGTTGATGATGGTCTTTATGCCATAATGTTTATAAATATCCATTTTCTATGACTCTTAGCATTCATTTGCCGAAGGGGGGCATTTTGACTCTCGCCACGATCTCTTTGCTCCTGGTATACTCATAAATCTTTCAACCAAGGGAAGTTCAATGATTCAAGCACGCCGTTTTTGTGTTTTCGTATGCCTCGTCTCCGCAGGCGTATTTTTGTTAATGGATGAAGCCTTCGCCGGCGCCAACCATGCTCGTGTATGGGAGGACTCCATCACCATACGCACCTATCCATGGTATCAAGACGTAAATCCGAACTTCCAGGTCTTTACAGGCCGTTCCGCCTTTTACCCTTATCCGCTTGAAGACATGCTTACGGATGAGCCTGAAGACCGCGATTATCATGCATTCATTGTCGAAAATGAGTATCTCAAAGTGACGGTCCTCCAGGAACTGGGCGGTCATGTCCATTCTGTACTTGATAAGACTACCGGTGAGCAGATGTTTTATTACAACCATGTTGTCCGGCCTGGGCGTATCGGATTGCGGGGAGCCTGGATCAGCGGAGGTATCGAATGGAACACCGGCCCGACCAGTCATACTGTGACTTGTGTTGCTCCGATTGATGTATGTGGTGTGGAGCATGAAGACGGCAGCGCTTCAATCGTGATTGGCAATGTCGAGAGGGTGTTTCGCACTCAATGGGCGGTGATTTTGACGCTACGCCCCGGGAAGGCTTACCTCGAAGAGAGAATCCGTATTTTCAATCCTCGAGAAACGCCTCAGCCTTACTATTTCTGGAACTGTACGGCTGTGCCCAACACGGATGGGATGCGCTTTATGTACCCGATGACTTTAGGCACGGACCATAATGGAGAAACGTTCTACTCATGGCCGGTCAATGATGGCAAAGACCTATCTTGGTCCAAGAATTATCAGGAAATGAGCTCCATTTTCGCCTACGAATGCGACCAAGATTTCTTTGGTTCCTATGATTATGACGTTGACCGGGGTGTGGTTGCTTATGCCGATCATTATCTTCTCCCCGGCAAAAAGGCCTGGACCTGGGGGCGCGGGCAGGTAGGTGTTTTTCACCAAATGAAACTGACTGAAGATGATGGCCCTTATAATGAAGTCCAAACAGGCCCGCTTCGCACTCAGGCTGATTTTGGCCTTATCCCTCCGCATGGTGTTGTGACATGGGAGGAGTGGTGGTACCCGGTTCATGATCTCCAAGGTTATGTGTTTGCTTCCCGCGAGCTGGCCGCCAATGTATTGGAAACCGAAAATGGAGCGCGGGCAATCAAACTACTTGGTACCGGGATTTGGGAAAATGCCACGGTGCGAGTGACTGCCGGTGCAGGCACCTTTACTCAAACCGTGAATCTGCAACCAACTGAGCCTTCTTTGGTTATGCCTCAAGACTTAGACCAAACCCAGCCTTGGGATATTCTGGTTTTAGGCGATCAGGATGAACTCCTGGCTTCATTCACTTACCCCTTGCCCTTGCCGGAGGTTGAGCCTCCTGAACTTCCCAAAGAAGGCCCTGCAGATACACCACAAAGTCATTATCTAAAAGGAGTTTTGGCGGTTAAGCAGCATCGTCCCGAAGATGCCCAAAAGCATTTCATGGACGCCTTGAAAATCAATTCCCGTCACATCGGCAGTCTGTATTACATGGCCATGCTGAATCTTGAATCCGGTTTGTGGAATAAGGCGGCCTCATTTGCCTTGGCAGCCATTCAGGATGAAGAAGACCGGGGTGATGCCCAATTGGTGCTTTCTGAGGCCTACTTGCAGCTGGGCGACTTCGATTCCGCTTTGACTCATGCTTATGACGCCCTGGCAGATGCAAGTACTCGAGCCCGGGCTTTCGCTCAGATTGGAAGAATCCATTTGAAACGGGGCCGGATCGATCTTGCCATTAAACATCTGATTAAGGCCGTTGAGGCCAATGGTGAGACGTTGGTTAGCCGGAACCGGTTGGCATTGGCTCTTCTTGCGATCGGAGAGTCCGAAGCCGCTGCCGAAGAGGCATGTATGGTCCTGAAAATCGATCCCTTGGACCGCTTGGCAGCCTGTGTCTTGGCCTTTGCCGAACCAACAGATGAGAATCTGCAAATTCGGGATACCGTTTTGCGCGATAACGCCCAAAACGTTCTTGAAGTGGCCTATGCCTTTGTCGATCTACGGCAGCCGGAAATGGCGCTTACTGTACTGGAAGATGCCTATTTACAGCGGATCGATTTCGATGCGTTGCCACCGGCAGATGCCTACGCAAAGGCATCCTGTCCAAGAGTTGGCCAGCCGGAGACTCCGCTGGAGCCGATGGTTCTCTATTTGGCCGCGTATTTATACGATTCGCTCGGAAATAATGAGGCAGCGCAAGAATGTTGGCAACAAGCCGCAGCCTATGCGCCTGATTTTGCGTTTCCTCATCGTGTAGAGTCCATACCTGTTTTGCAAGCTGCAACCAGAACCAATCCCAATGATGCCCAACCCTGGCGGATGTTGGGACATCTGCTTGTGCCTCTGGGAAGAATGGAGGAGGCCCGCCAGGCGTGGGAAAAGGCCGTTTCGCTGAATCCTGCAGATAGCGTCAGTTTGGGATTGTTGGCCCGTGTTGCCTGGAAACTGGATAACGACTTGGATCATGCAGCCAGCCTGTTTACGCGTGCTGTCGCCGCGAGGCCTGACGATCCGGCCCTTTATCATGATGCGGCCCGTGTTCTAAATGAACGCAAGGATTATGCGCAGGCCCGCACACTATTGGAAAAAGCAATTACGTTGAAATACCAGCGGGGTGATATTTATGAGGATCTATGCAGACGCTATATCGATGACGGTGAATCCGAACAGGCTATTGCGGTCTTAGAAAAGACGAGTTTTAGCAATTGGGAAGCGCGCCATGTGATTCACGATTTGTTTATGGAAGCACATCTGAATCTGGCTCAAAAAGCCTACGAAGCGAAGGATTACAAATGTACGATTGAACATGCCAAACTGGCCACTACTTACCCGGAAAATCTGAATGTGGGCCGCCCCACAGATCCGAATGAAGCCGCACAATATTTATGGATGGGCAAGGGCTATCTGGGACTTGGCAAAAAGGCTGAAGCCAAAGAGGCGCTTACTCATGCTGCATCTTTTCCACATGAAGGCTCTTCACCAAATGCCCAGGCTGCCTGTGAGGCTGCGGAATTGTTAAAGAAAGGGCTGTAACTTCTGTTCTGGAAGATAGTTGTGAAAATAGAAACGCTTTGAATTTAACATGCCTTTTTCGATGATTTAAAGGCTTTGGGGGAATAATCGAACCGTTCTAGCCGCTCAAAGAGTTCCTCTTCACTGCCCTCTTTGACGAGCAAAATCGTATCTGAGACTTGCTCGGTAATCAGCTCGCTGATCTCGGGGATATGTTGGATTTCTTCGGCAAGTTCTTTTGCTTGACAGCGAAGGAAATATCCGCGTTGCATTTGAATCTGCCCGTATCGTTGCCCCCAATCTTCAAAGCTAAAAGCGACATTTTGCGGCAATGGGCCCGGCGCGAAACCGGATATGCGTGTCTTCAGTTCCTCGAATTCAAGACCTTCACGGAGTGCCCGTGTGAATGATCCCCGGGTAATCACATAGGTGCTCATTACATCCGCTGTTTTGAAGTCGGCGAATGATTCGATTTGCCACAAAGATGACAGCGGCATGTCCGGTGGAACCATCATTTCATAGGTCGGTTGAAGAATTGCCGGACTGATTTGTGTATCCTCTGCCTCTTTAGCGGCTTCTTCCATCTCTTGCAGTGATTGGGCGCGGGCGGGTGATAGGGCTTCACGTACAGAAAGTTCAATATCATCACATTGTGGAGAGCGCCGAATCCATACTCGTTTCTGTTCGCTTTGGGAGATGCCTATTTCGATAAGGCCGCACATGGCGCCAAAGGCTACGATCTCATTGATGATGCGCTGTGCGGATTTGGCTATTTCTTTGGTATCTCCTTTACTGGTTTCCTTCTGTTTGGCCTCATTGGAATCATCTTTCACGATGCGACGGGACCAGACAATCTGTTCCCCGACAATCTCGGACAGCGAACATGGATTCGACCATTCCTTTGCTGTCAATAGTCTCGCGGCTGCAACTTGATGCGGGCGTGAAGGATAAATCCGCTGCAACACGTAGTGCATAAATAACTGATACAGAAGGTAGCCGGAACTAGACTCGAACCAACTTTCTATGCGTCTGGTCGTGACAATTTCTCCACCATGCTGGCGGACCAAATCCGATTCAAGAGCAAAATCAAGCAAAAATTCAAATACGCCGGTCACGCTATGTTCATGGAACGAGTTCTCGTTGGGGTATGGCAGTTCGCCTGGAAGTGAATCCGGAGGCAATGACTCTGACCATAAATCTACGCTCCGTTTAGCGGCGCGGCCCGCGTTGGTCATTTTTGCCTTTCCCCGCTTGGCCAAAACCAAAAGCCGCATGAAGGCATAGGTTAGTGCGCGCGTTGGTTTGGCAAGGATATCCGCCGGTGGGGGTGTTTGCGCGGGGAATGTAAGGTTCCACTCCGGTTTGGTCGTTAGGAGATCAAGCAACGCGTCTCCCATATCGGATGGAATGATGAAATTGTGATGTCGTCCCGAAGGCTGTGCATCCTCAGAGGTCGGTTGAGGAAATAGAAGTCCAAAACTGATCAGCTCTTCTGTAATCGGTTTGATCTGGGTTTCTCCGCCCCAACTCTCGGATAGAGATGGAGGAATGTGAAATCCCACCCCGCTACGTCCAACAAAACGGATCAATAGCGTAAGAAACCTTCGCGACTCGGAATCAAGCAAGTCTAGATTTTCGGTTAGCACCTCCGGATCGCGGTAGGCTCGGATTAGCTCCTGAAGCAGTGCCCGGGCGGATGGGGACCGCTTTCCCGAACCGACGATCCTTGAAAGATCACGAAGCTGTTCGCTGCCCAGATGCGTCAGCAGTTCGGGGATATTCATTGCGAATTCTCCCGCTCGGCGTACTCCACGGCGTTGATCTCATCCAGGTTTTGCGCATCGAGGATTTCGTAACGGTAGCCTTGCTCGGTTAAAAACAGCTGTCTGCGTTGAGCATATTCGGCTTCGCAGGTATCGCTCGAAACCAGGCTATAGAAATGGGCCACTTGACCATCGCTTTTAGGCCGGAGAATCCGCCCCAAACGTTGGGCCTCTTCCTGACGTGATCCGAAAGTTCCTGAAACCTGAATGGCAACTTCCGCTTCAGGTAAATCGACCGCAAAATTGGCGACTTTCGATACGACCAAGGTGTTGATCTCCCGCCGCCGGAACCGGTCATATAGGTCTTCGCGTTCCCGGTTCGGCATTTGTCCGGTTATCACCGGCAGTTTCAACATCTGGGCGATTTTGTGTAATTGATCGAGATACTGCCCGATAATCAGTATTTGGCTTTGGCTGTGTTTTTTGATTAGGTCACGGGCTACGATGATTTTGTCCGGATTCTCCGAGGCAATGCGGAACTGAGAACGATTGGGGGCGGTGACATAATCCCGCCGCGCCGCGCCAATCAGCGGCAAACGTATCTCGTGACAGATCGCCTTAGCGATCCAACCCTGCGATTCAAGCACCTTCCAAGGCACATCGTAGCATTTGGGGCCGATCAGACTGAAAACATCTTCTTCTAAACCGTCTTCACGCACCAATGTGGCGGTTAAGCCTATACGCCGCCGGGCTTGGATATCCGCCGTCATCCGAAAGACCGGGGCTGGGAGAAGATGGACTTCATCATAGACGATGAGCCCCCAGTTCCGGGCATTAAATAAGGCCATATGCGGCCACTGCTCTTCTCCGGCATCTTCTTCAGCGGGCGCTTCGGCATTTTCCTCTTGGTTTGTCTGGGGGGCTTCATCGTCGTCTTTGGATTTCCGTTTTCGTTTGCGATATGTGAGTATCTGGTAAGTCGCGATGGTCACGGGGCCGATTGTTTTGGATTCGCCGCTGTACTCCGCGATCATATCCTCAGTCACTGTGGTTTTATCCAAAATCTCACGCCGCCATTGATGAAGGGCAACGATGTTGGTCACCAAGATCAATGTATGGCATTGCATTTCGGCCATCGCACCGATGCCGACAACCGTTTTTCCCGCGCCGCAGGGCAAGCACACTACGCCGCTACCGCCTTCCCAACTGCCGCCCCGGTAAAACGCCGATACCGACTGCTTTTGATAATCGCGCAGATCGAATGTCTTTCCACTTAATGTCTGTTCTCGCACCGCGACTCCCATTGGCGCGCCTTCAACATATCCGGCCAAGTCTTTTACGGGATGCCCCAAGCGCAACAAAGTCTGCTTGAGAAGGCCGCGGTCGGTTGCTTTGACCAGCGCTGTTCCATCCGGCTGCAATTCCAAAAGCGGACCGGCCTTTTTATGTGACAGGATTTCCTGCATGAGGCCGATGTCGGATGCCCTTAAGACAAGCGGTGGAAGCTGGCCTTCGGCGCCAGGCGTGGCGGGAGGGCCGCTTTCGATACGATCTAAAATCAACCGGCCATAACGGCCCATCAATTCCCGGATATCGATGATGACGTTATTGGGAACCGGATAACGTGAGTGTTCAGTAAGAAACTCGACGATTTGATCCGCCTGTGCACCGGCGCTGGCGGCATTCCACAGAGAAAGCGGTGTGATGGTGTAGGTATGAATGTGCTCGGGGCATTTTGTGAGTTCTGCAAATGCCCCCAATCCGTCACGGGCATCCGCGAATCCCGGTGTGTTGACTTCTAAGTACACCGTTCGGTCGCTTTGAATTATTAAAGGTTTTGGTTCCATACGTTGTTTGGTTTCTTGCTCCAGCTAATAGAGAAAACACATGTGACAATCGGGCTCCAGTTTGTGCCCGAGAATTCATATACGCAGACTCCCCGTTGGGAATTTGTCTTGCGCGATGCTGCACGGAAAGGAGTTGCCCTCATTACGGTTCGGTGGCTTCCGAACTCCGCCCCGGTGTAAAGCGTTGAGCTTTAAAGGCAGGGGAAACGCCGGATCAAGCGCAGATCCTAACAAAAATAGCACAGCGTTGCAGCTATCGCCACGCCGCACTGTGCTTAATGCGCAAATCGAGAGTCTAGGAACACTAACAACGATTCATAATCGGCTTAGTCCCGCTGTTTCTCCGGAGAATTCCTGCGTTCTCCGTATCGCAATACACAAAAGTCTTTCCCCAGCCGTTCACATTCGCCGATCAATTCAATAGGCGAGGCTGTGTTGAATGTGAACATCTCATCGTGGCATGGAATAACCACGGTCGCTCCAATCTTGTGAGCCAACCAAGCCGCTTCCCGGCTGTTGAGATTTCCGGCAACACGTCTTTCCGGCGTCCGGCCATTCATTGGCAAAAGTGCTACATCGACCGTGAGCGGTTTTAATCTTTTGACTATCTGCAGATAAAGCAAAACCAGGCTTCAGTGACGGAGCGATCTCGTTTTTGAAGCCTGGCTCGAAGAAGCGCCTGAGGTGGACATGAGCAGTTATCTACTCATTCAGGCGTTGATCCCAACTATAATCCCGGGCCGTTACGATGTTTTCCATCCGTTGGATACGGCGATCCAGGCTGTCGAAGGTCCGTTTGAGGCGCATAAGCGCCATTTTTCGCCCGGTGACATAGGAGTTGTAAAATTCTTCTTCTTGTTCGTTACGCAGTGGCAGAACCGGTTCGGGTTTCATAAGTAAGGCCGCCAAGATGTAGAAAAATACAACCGGGAAAAATCCGGAAACAAAAAGGAGGGCGATGATAATCACCCGGAGCCAGAACGCGGAAAAGTCCAAATGATCCGCAATCCCTTTGCATACGCCGAAGACCATCCCCTGGCGTGACCGGTATAATCCCCGCCTGCGCCCGTTCGCGTCTCTTCGGTAATATGATGAATTGAGGTCACGATCCATTGTTGTTTGATATAAATCGTCCTGATGGTGCATATTATTGCGGGTCATGAGGCCCCATCCTTTCTGTTTTGTTCGAACATGAGCGTTTCTAAAGCGTCGATGCGTTTTTCCATACGCATCAAGCCTTGGTGTATGTCTTGCATTAGTTGGGTTTCTTCCGAGGTCATATTTCCGGAAGAATCGCCTTTGAGTACCTTGAGTGCTGCCAGCATGATTGCGGCTAAGCCAAGAATCAGCGGCATTCCCACCGTGCATAAGATCGCGAGTTCGGCAACTCCAAGCATTTTCTATTCCGCCTTTTTATTTTGTATGCCTATCAATCCTTGATCGCAAAGCGTTCGGTATTCTCTGTATGCCGGTCCAAGATAATCGTTTCCAACGCTTCCATACGCCGCTCGAGCCTGACAGAAACAATCTGCAACTCCTGAAACATCTTTGCTTCATCCGCCGAAGCCCGGGCTCCACCTGACTTTCCGCTATTGGTGAGGAGTTTCAGCGCAACGACACACACACCACCAAAGATGGCAAAGAATCCCAGAACCAAGATAATCACGAAGAGAAACGGTAATGTTACCACTGCGAATTCCATGAGTTTTTCTCCTTGTGCTCCTTGGCTGTCAATCTAGGCCGCAATTCCGGCGATTGTGTTTAGCGTCGCAAACTTGTTTTGAAATCTTCCACTTTGGCACGGTCCATCAAGATGGTTTCCAGCGTTTCCACGCGTTCTTCCAACTTTGAAAAACCAATATGCAACTCCTGAATTAACCTTGTTTCTTCGGCGTCTTCTTTTTTGTCTTTGCTCTTCTTCTCGACCGATAGGGCTTTCATAGCTCCTACACAGATCCCGGCAAACAAGGCCAAGATCAAGAACATCGGGACGCAAACCATGAGGAGTTTCAGCGGTATAGCCATGTGGCTGGCCCAACTGCCCGCGGGGAATATGTCGGGCGATGGGCCGAATCTCACCATGGGTGCGTCAAGGACACTCAGAACAACCAAAACGCAGATGCCCAGCAGAAAAAAGCCGCAAACGACGACAAACAAACCCAGGAAAAACCGAAGTATCGCTCTCACGTTGTCTGCCCCTTATTTGTTTCCGTTTCAACCGGTGCTAAGTTGGCTGTTAGATATGCTTCCGGTTCGGCCTCCAACATATGCAAAACGGCCTGGGTGTAAATTAGACCGCTTTGTATATGTTGCAACAGCTGCAATTCTTCATCTTCAGTGATAATCCTGGCAGCTTCTCCGGTCACAGTCCGGGGCTGATCGGCGCTGCATAGAGTATCAACCGGATGGTTGCCGGGGGGCAGCGCCCACATCAGAAAATACGTTCCTGTATATTCCTCGTTCACGTTCCCCGTGCCTAGTCCGGTGATGCGGTCACTGATGGTCAAGACGAGTGTGTTTGAGATGAACGTCGCGACCAGAAGTAGTTTCATGAAGACAGACATCGGCTGTTACCCCCTGCAAATACAGCGTTTCAAGTCCCGGTTGAAAATGGGCCGAGTCCCTTATCGGATTTCTTGGTTGGTTGAGATGGGAACGGAATTAGGCGCTTGCCGGACCCTCTGGCTTCTGAGCGTTTTTGTCCTTAAGGGCTTTCAGCTCGTTCTCAAGTTCTTCATCTCCTTCGAGACGTGAGAACTCTTCCTCAAGCGTGGGTTTCCGGCCGTAGTTGATTAGATCCGCCTCGACTTCCATCCGCTCAATACGGTTTTCAAAATTCTCGAAACGAGCCATTACATCGCTCGTGTCGGCACGCCGAATATCACTCTGAGCCCGCTTTTTGCGGTTGGCGTGGATATGCCGCTGAACCAAGATGCGTTGCTTCTCACGGGCGGCATTAAGGCGCTCTTCAAGCTGAGTGATGTCTGATTGATACTGCTCAACGAGTCCATCGCATTGCGCGGCTTCATTCTGCATGGCTTCAGCTCGCTCGCGGTACCGGCGGCGCTCCAGTAAGGCTTCCCGCGCCAGGTCTTCACGGCCTTTGCTAACAGCCAATTCGGCTTTGCTGCCCCATTCTTCTGCGCGCTTTTCCACTTCGGTTAGCTGACGCTGGACTTTCTTTTTGTTTGCCATCACGCCCGCGCATGAGGCTTTGATTTCGACCAGGGTGTCCTCCATTTCCTGGATCATAAGCTTGACCAGCTTTTCAGGGTCCTCGGCCCGATCCAGCATGGCGTTGATGTTGGAACTGATGATGTCGCGAACCCGCGTGAAGATACCCATAATTTTAGTCCTCCGAATGGCCCATTTGGGCGATATTGATGACGTCCAAGTGTGTCTGGGGCCAGTTGACGTCTTGCTTTTTATAGAAGCAGAATGTGGACCAAATGATATAAGTCTTTTTAAATGAGTATATTGCAATACATTGAAAGTCTGTATTGATACAAAAAATAGGTTTTATTTAATATATTATGGTTTTAAACCATAATATATGGTAAATTATTTATTATGGTTGAATATGCTGCTAATCAACAAATTGAGTCACGCTCAGGTGCCGGGGCCGCCACAGAGGCATTGGGACAAGCAGAGTCGTTTCTCGAGTTTCAGGAGCGCCTGTCACAAGTTGCCCGCATTGACCGCCCGGTTCTTATTATCGGGGAGCGTGGAACCGGCAAGGAACTGGCTGCCTCACGTTTGCATTACCTTTCAAAGCGCTGGCAGGAACCGCTTATTGCCCTCAACTGCGCCGCGCTCGCGCCTTCATTGATCGAGGCCGAATTATTCGGGCATGAGGCCGGAGCCTTTACGGGCGCAGCTTCCCGAAGATTGGGGCGTTTTGAAGCCGCCAATGACGGCACGTTGTTTTTAGATGAGATCGCCACCATTCCCTTTGAAGCCCAGGAAAAAATCCTCCGGGTTGTGGAGTATGGTGTTTTTGAACGTGTGGGCGGCTCGGAGCCGGTCCATACTGATGTACGTATTATCGGTGCGACCAATGCGGATTTGGCCTCGATGGCACAAGATGGTGAGTTCAAATCCGACCTGCTTGACCGGCTGTCATTTGAAGTCTTGTTTCTGCCGCCTTTACGTGAACGGCAAGAGGATATTCCTTTACTGGCCCGCCATTTTTCAGCGAGAATGGCCTTTGAGATGGGCCGCGAGACTGTTCCGGAATTCAGCGAAGATATGATGCAACTAATGATGGTCTATCCATGGCCGGGTAATGTCCGTGAGTTGAAGAATGTTGTTGAGCGTGCGGTCTATCGTACGAATACGGAGGCAATTGACGAAATTGTATTTAATCCCTTTTTGTCCCCGTACAGTTTCTTACCTCAATCTCACAAACCCGAAAAAACTGCTGAAGAACCCGCGGAAAAGGATGTTGTGCCACATGCCGCTGATCCTCTTGCTTCAAAATCCATGCAAGAAGCGCTGCAGGATGTGGAGTTGAACTACCTTCGTGCGGCTTTGCGTAAGACCCGCTACAACCAACGCCAAGCGGCCGGACTTTTGGACCTCACCTATAATCAATTTCGTCATCTCTACCGCAAATACAAAGCGCAGTTGCAGGAGAGTTCACGGGATTAGGAACGGCATCAATTATGGTTGATGGATGCGAATCCACAAACTAGATTCCTTTTAGAAGGTCTATTATAGGCCGGTATGGGTGTATTTTATTTATTAACCGGGGGCACCCAAATATAAGGATGATATTTCCAACTTGCCTTAAAGCCTGGTTGCGCTTATGTCTTTTGGCTTTGGCGCTTATTCCGGCCTATCTTGGGGAAATGGCGATATACGACCATCCCGGATGGGCTGGGACCGGTTATGTATGCGGCTTCCTTATGGCCTTTACGGTTGCGGCTTGGAGGCGGGAACCCAAAAGAGTCTTTGTTTATCCCCCCCATGATCCTCACTTACGGTACAGAATTTGGTGCGTATTCCCCGCCCTTCTATTTGGATTTGGAAGCTATTACACAAATCTATCCGAGCGCCTTTCGAATCGAACCGAAGTCTTATTGTGGCTGACGGCTCTGGCCTTTTGTGTGGTTCCTTTTTGGATTAAACGCAGTCGTCTCGATACCGGTTTGGCCTGCTCCGAGGATTTTCCTACATGGAGAATCCGTTTGGCACTTTGGTTACGGTCTTTAACGACGGCCCGGTGGTGGGAATTTGCGGCATGTTCGGGAATCTTTATTGTTGCATTCACATTCCGCTTTGCATATCTGGAACGTTACCCCTTGATGTACCACAACGATGAGGCCAATTGTGGTATACAGGCATTGAATATCGTAAAAGAATGGCATAAAGGGGCCGTCAATTGGTTCCGCCCCCGCGATTTTTATTATTTCCCGACCTTGGGCTTTCTGCCCAGTGCATTGTCTCAGGCGCTGTTTTCTCCGAACCAATTTGCCCACCGCCTTGCCAATGTGGCTTTTTCTATGGTGGCGTTGGCATGTTTCTATTCTCTATTGCGCAATTTCTTAGGACGTTCCGGTGCATTGCTTGGCGCCGGGCTGGCTGCCACGGCCCATTATACGGTTCATTTTTCGCGCAGCGGTATTCATAGCGGCCATGCCGGTTTTATGGCCGTTATCTGTGCTTGGGTTTTATGGCGAGCGCTTTCAACAGGACGTGCACGTTGGTTTGTTATTTTAGGCATGGCACTCACAATGTGTTTGCTTACTTACCATGCCGCATTTTTAACACCGGTCTGGCTAGCGTTGGTTCTCATTGTATTCCTCCTCGTTTCTCCCGCTTTTCGCAAACGTTATCTGGGATCGCTGTTTCTGGCCTTTATTTCAGCGATTATTTTCTATGCACCGATGTTTGCCGAGTACCAACGAGCGCCGCATACATTTCTGTCCCGTAGCGGATCCATGGTTTTCGGCGGCGATGAATACAGTGTCGGAAAAATGAAAGCCAAATTCGGCGAGGATTATCTTCCCGCTGTGCTCAAACACAATGCCGGGCGTGCTCTTACCTTATTCAGCAAAACTGAGACAACAAATCTGCAATACGGTTTCCGCTGTGGAGGGATGCTGGAAGATACGACATCAGCGGTACTGGTTCTGGGATTGGGAGTGGCCGCTGCGCGGATCTTGTGGTTTACACACTGGCCGCTGGTTTTGGGAATACTCCTCAACATCCTTTTCGGTGTCGTATTAACAACGAATTCTCCGGAATTTTCACGGATTGCCGGTCTGATGTTTCTGGTTCATTTTCTTCCCGCGCTATGGGGCCGGGAACTTTATTGTTCGGCCCGCGAGGCTGCGGGTAGACGTGGTGGGATTATTGCGGCATTTATGTTGGTCACTGGGCTGGTCTATATCGGATATACAAATTTCGATCTGTATTTCAATCAGCATGATAAAAAGATGGGGCGCGGCAACGAATTGTACCGCACGCTCATTATGCTCGATGCGCGCGATGGCGGTCCGGCCAATTATACTTATGTCTATGCAAATACATTTCCCACCGATTTTCAGCACCGCTCACATCTATTTATTGCGGATGGCCACAAAACAGAGAGTTTTACAAAGGTTTCCTGGCTCGATTACCCACTCGATGCGAATATTACTTCGATAACATTTATTATTCCGAAAGATGATGAAAATCTTTTATCCCAATTACAGGATCGCTTCCCGGGGGGAGATTTGCGGGAACGTCATCTTATCCACCGTGAACCGAGTCATATCTACAATCGATATGTTGTTACAAGAACTAAGAGGGATTGGGCCGCCATCCCTCAGAATAATGACTTTAAGCCGCTCCGGATTCTGGAATTTAATCCCCAAGACCGCAATAAAGCCTTTGGTTATGGACCTGTGGAGGGATTTGATTTGGCCGAAGTCCATATGGCCGGATTTCCGGCGGATGCAGGATCAGATGGAAAAGGTGTTTTGGTTGTAGCCGAGCCGGGCGAAGGAATTGTCCTTTTTGCCAGTACATCTTCGGAGGTCGATCTTGGAAGCCGTACGGCTGTTATTCGGGTTTTGATTGGTGCTACACAACCGGATGCGCAAGTCGCTTTGGTTGCCTTAAATAGCCCCGTTGATGGCCAAAGTGCCTATTTGCTTGCATGCGGACGGGCTGTGCCGGTAGGCCGAATGCGTGAATTACTTCTGATCTATCGTCCGCCTTCAAACCGGCTTAAGCCGCTTGTGCAGGTTGTCGTTCCAAAAGAAGCAAAAAAACATGTAGAAATCCGGATTGATAACTTGAGCGTGGAGCCATTGGCCGACTTCTCAAAGAACAAAACCTTAATCCGTCTCGAACCGCCGGGGACTTTCAATGAAGGATTGGATGAATTACAAACCAATGTCAATGACGTTAACGGACAGGTGCAAATCGTAGATGTGCAAGGCAACACCAAAATTCATCTATCAATAAAGCCCGATAACGATGCTGCCAACATCGGTTTGTATGCCCGCAGGTTGTTGCCCCCTGCATCGGTTTGGATTAAAACCCAGTTTAGCAATGTGGTTGGAATGGAAGGAATGACGTATGTTGTTTTGACCAATGGCGAAGAGACTTTGGGTATTTCGGAATTGAACAGCATGCGTGGCAATAAAATCCGAAATCTTGAGTTTGGCGGAAGCATTGAAAGCCGAGGCTCGGTACCGCCGTTTCTTGTGATTCAGAATGCCGGTCCTGGTGTGGAGAGCACGCTTGAAGTCGATGATTGCGTAATTGAGCAAATCCAACTCAATCAATGACTTTGGGGATTAGTAGACCTCAAATTTCTTGCGGAAATTCTCGGCTAGCAGAGGTTGTTGGGCCGCGCGCAACCGTGCTGCAATTTCATCCTCATCGACTAGCGAATGCCGGACACGTTTGGCGGGCAGATTGCCGAGCATAAGAAAGCGGCTGCAAATCTCATCGACTAAGGCGCATTTAAAGGCGATGCTGTTTGTATCGATACTGGCCTGGAGCGCGCTTTGATAAGCCTGACGGTATAAGAACGGCTGTGTTCTTTCGATCTGTACAAGGCCGTTTCCATGAATTAACTCATGGATAAAAGAGATATCGCGTATATCGTTGGGAATTGATTCCAGCGAGTCGGTTACGCGGATCGATGGCCTTGGTGCGATGTAGGTATTGAATAGCAGGGGCAGAAGCAGATCTTTAAGGCGAAGAGTTGGGTGGCGGGAAACCAAATGCTTCAAGTTAACCGAGTTGTAGCGGTTCCGGTCATTAAGTGCGGCGGCATCGGTGCTGTCGATATGACCGAAAACATGGTTTTTGCTACGCCCAATAATAATCGAGTAGGTACCCTGCCCTTCAAGTTGCAGGAGCGGCAAAACACGCCGTTGTCTGCTTTCGGCGTATTGCTGCAAACGGTTTTCATATCGGGCGAGATTTAACCAGAAAAAGATATCAGCGCGTTCGCGTATGCCGGCAGGATCCTCGTGCAGTGAGGTTGTTACCAACTCCATTGTGGGAGGATCGCCGAACTCAATCATGCCCAAACGTCCGAAGAGTACAGCGCGCGGCAGATTCCTGGCGATGGCATCCTCGCGCACGGTTTCAATGCGTTGAGTGAAATAGCGCGCGGTGGCCGGGTCGTATTCTTCATGCTCCAGAATCACATCGATATTAAACGCCGACATAAACAAGCAGAATTCCAAGTCTTCCCGGCCGATCCGATGCAGATAGTCACCCAACTGCGAACCATCTGAACTTCTTTTTAAGTGAGCCTCATTGGGTACCGAAGTGTGACGCTCACCCGGGTCCTGTCCGGGCTCGTTATAAAGCCCTGGCAATGGATCGTTTAGAACAACCAGCGGGCCGCCGTCGAAATCCAAGCCCAAGGGCAAGCCGTCGGTCGCCCCGGGATCGTAATAGCGGACCGCGAAAATGACGGTCTGAACGTCGCCTGTGGCAGGTACAGGACGCAGAATCAACTCATAAATGCCTCCCCGGCGGTCTTGCTCGAAAACAATTGCCGGGATCTCCCGGAAGCCCTGCATTCGCTGAAAAAGCGATATGAAATAGTTTGAGTTGCGAACCACATCACGCGCCGCCTCAGCCAGACCTCCTGTTGGATTGGCGTTTGAAGTGAGTGGATAGTAAACAAAAACAGAGCCTTGTTCGTGTATATGAGGATTGCCAATAACGTGGATTTCGTTGACGCTGGGCGCCTGCACATTGGGCATAAGATAGTCACCGGTATTCAGAGAATCCTCAGTGTCGACAGACATGATCACCGGACGAACGCGTTCCTTTTCCGGCGAAATATTCGCGCCACCGTGGAATAGTCGTGAGAATCGGCCAAGCAACGGATTATCTGAATTTCGGTTCCTCATTTATTTTGGCATCCTGTTTTTCTTCCGGCCAAAACCTATTGGCAAGATCGTCTTTACTAGCAAACGATCCATCTAAAAACGTAGAAGCGAAGCGTATGCCAAGCCGCTTAAAATCATGAGAAAATGTTCAGTTGATGTAACGTTTTGAAACGAAAAGAGTTATGCAGGTGATTGGGATTTGGGATTGTGTTGCTCCGTGGCTGCGAGTAGAAGCAAACCGGAAAAAAAGTCCGTGCAGGTGCGAAAGCTTGCTCACATCTAAGATTTGTGAGGAGAGGCAAGATACTGATTGCCATTTCCTTTGGGGTGGGGTAAGCGGCGGGACCTCTTGGCGAAAGCGGCCCCGCCGCTTGGGATGGGAGTCACGTTTTACTGAACGACCTGTTCGGGATCAATGCCTTCCGGTGTCGCGAAGCGCATGGAAGGCCCGTCAGGCCAAAAGATGGACGCCACGCTTCGAACCATTTCAGACGGGAATCCCCGAAACTGGGCCGATGCGATGAATGAAGTCTCGGCAAGACCCTGATTTCGGAAATAACGTTTGAACCGCTCGGCCATACGCGTGAGTCGATCTAGAGATGATGGCTGGCCCATGGTGTTACTCCTTTGGTGATTAGCGGTAAATGTTGCCGTTTGCAACAGGTATACGCCCTCAGCCCATGCAGCCTAACCTCTTATAAAAGAGGAAATTGCAGCCGACTCAAAGCTGCAAACACTTCCCTCGCTACAGTTGCCTTGCGATTTTCATACCAGTACTACACTTGAGAGATGGACCGGCCTTGAGAACCGCCATAGCGGCAATCTCGCTCCTCGGTTGGGTTCATCCTATGCTGAATTGCTATGCAACCATCTCGCACATTCACAATCCTTTTGATCTTCTCTTGCGGCCTCTGTTTGGGGGGAACCGCTGAACAACTACTGGTGCCTATGGATGAGTCTCAGGCCAATCACCTGAGGGCCTATGGTTTGGCCTATTGGGCACTGCAAAGCCCCCGGCATATTCAGGTTGAATGGCTTTTGAACTACCGGGGGGGGAGCTTTTTGATTCGTAATGGAGAATTGGCCCAAGAGCGCGCTGTACGTATGGGAATCACATCGACATTGGCCTCGCCGGCGGAAGTTGACCAAATCCATTCCACGATCGCCCAGGAGAATATGGAGGTTGTCCTTTTAGAGAAGGCGCCCAAAGTGGCCGTATATACTCCCCCCGATAAAGAACCCTGGGACGATGCGGTTACGCTGGCTCTCACGTATGCAGAGATTCCTTACGAAACCTTGTGGGATGATGAGGTTCTCGCCGGACGTTTGCCGGAGTACGACTGGTTGCATTTGCACCATGAAGATTTCACGGGCCAATACGGCAAATTCTATCGAAACTTCCGAACCAGGCCGTGGTATCAAACACAGGTCCGGCTCTATAACGAAGCCGCCCAGCGTTCGGGATTTCCAAGCGTTGCTGCCTATAAAGCCGCCGTGTCCGCCCGGATTTGCGAGTATATTGCCGAAGGCGGATTTCTATTTGCGATGTGTGCCGCAACGGACACATTGGATATCGCCCGTGCTGCGGATGGCCTGGATATTATTCCGCCGGAAATAGACGGAACCCCAATTCAGCCCGGAGTGCAGGACAAACTGGTTTTTTCAAAGACACTGGCTTTTCGGGATTTCCAACTGGTTACCGATCCTATGGCTTATGAATTCTCGGATATCGACACCTCTCCCAGTCCCCTGACCAAGGGGGCCTATTATAAGGCTTCCCAATTTGAACTGTTTGAATTCTCGGCCAAATTCGATCCGGTGCCGACCATGCTCAACCAGAATCATGTGCACCGGATTAACGATTTCCTGGGGCAGACCACTTCTTTCAGGCGGTCCAAGCTTAAGCCTCAAATCATTGTTTTGGGCGAATTCCCGGGGCAAAATGTGGCCAAGTATATTCATGGTGTCTTTGGCCAAGGCACTTTTACATTTTTAGGAGGGCACGATCCTGAAGACCGCGAGCACCATGTCGGTGAGCAGCCTACGGATCTTGCCCAGTTCCCCAATTCGCCCGGTTACCGGCTGATTCTCAATAACATTCTATTCCCCGCCGCGAAACGCAAAGAGCAGAAAACGTGACCTCGGCACAATCGGAAAAGACCGGCGTTTCACCTATATCAGCCGAGCGCCTGCAGGCCCCAACTGGTGGCACGAAGGGCTGGGTGATCGATGCCGTCTTGAACCGATTTCCGTGGGCCTATTTCACCCGCCGTCTGCTTGCCGCCATTCCGATTTGTATCGGTGTCAGCCTGGCTGCATTCCTTATGATGCAGATGATCCCCGGCGATCCCGCCCAGATTATGTTGGGAGAGCATTCGGCCGATCCTGTACACTTGGAACAGATGCGTGAGCGCTTAGGGCTGAATCGTCCCCTCGCCGTGCAATACGGGATGTTTGTTTGGCGGGCCTTGCATGGCGATTTTGGAAACTCATTACGGACCAACAGCCCGATATTAAAAGACCTGATTCAGCATGTGCCTGCCACGGTTGAATTGGCGATGGGGGGGATGTTTTTCGCTGTGGTTTTTGGGATGACATCGGGGATTTTATCCGGATTCAGCCGTTCCAAGAGCGTGGATACAATCTCGATGCTTTTGGCGCTGATCGGCGTATCGATGCCTATTTTCTGGCTTGGATTACAGCTGATCTCCTGGTTTCCGGAACTGCCCTCCAGCGGCAGGCAGGATATTACCCTCGCCCGTGTGGAGACTATAACCGGTCTTTTAACCGTGGATGCGCTCCTGGCAGGGCGGTTTGATGCTTTTATGAGCGCTTTACGGCATCTCATTCTCCCCAGTGTGGCATTGGGACTCATCATGTCGGCCATGATCGCCCGTATGACCCGCTCCAATGTGCGCGATGTCCTAAGTCAAACTTATATCCAAGCCGCACGGGCGCGAGGAGTGTCCGGCATAAGGTTATTTCATCACACTTTTCGCAATGCCCTAATCCCGGTCATTACGGTGATTGGCCTTCAGTTGGGGACATTGCTTTCGGGGGCCGTGATTACCGAATCCATCTTTGCCTGGCCGGGCTTGGGAACTTATTTGGTACATTCAATCTTCAATCGCGACTATCCTGCCGTGCAATCGACGATTCTGATCGTGGCAATTTTCTTTGTCCTGGTGAACATCTTGGTTGATGTCATTTGCGCGATGGTGGATCCGCGAGTCCGTGCTTCTGTTGAGTCCAATTGATGAACGAGCGGATTTGCGGTTCATATACGGCATCGGTTCTCTTTCCCAACTAAAATATGAGGGGCGTGTTGCTCCAATCTGCAAGCCTGCTACACTTCGCAAGCCAATTGGCGGAGTGGCGGAATTGGCAGACGCGATGGATTCAAAATCCATTGGGCCATAGCGCTCGTGAGGGTTCGAGTCCCTCCTCCGCTATCACCTTCCTTGCCTTTTAAGGCGTAACCTCCCCCACCCAGATTCCCCGATCTTTGTTATGTCCCCACGAGCATTCACAACATTTTTCAATGCTCGAAGAAAGGCCGCTCGGTTTCCATCTTTCCGAGTTTCTTCTATCGATGCGGCGTTGCCTAAGGAGCAAAGCAATCTTCGTTTTTGCAAATTGGATATCAACGACTTGGATCACGAGAACCGGTTCGATGTCGTATTTTCGAATGCCGCGCTTCATTGGGTGAAAGATCACCGGAGATTGCTCCGGAATGTTCGCCGTGCGCTTCGAGAAGGTGGCCGTCTTCGTTTTAATTTCGCCGGGGATGGGAATTGCGCAAACTTCTTTGCGGTGATCCGCGAAGCGATGGTTCAAGAGGAATTCCGGTCTTTCTTCCCCGAGTTCAAATGGCCATGGTATATGCCTGCTGTCGATGAATATAAGGCTTTGCCTGAATTGGGCGATTTTCAAGATGTGCAAGTCTGGGGCGAGAATGCGGACCGGTATTTCCCGAATGAAGAAGCGATGATTGGCTGGATTGAGCAGCCCAGCCTTGTGCCTTTCCTTGTTTATGTTCCCGGCCCTGCGAAGGCAGCATTCCGGGATTTTGTTGTCGGCAAAATGATCGAAAGGACGAAGCAGAATGATGGTACATGCTTCGAGACTTTCCGGCGCATCAATGTATTCGCGGCGAGATAAGTAATGTCGTTCTTTTTCTGTTCCGAAGTCGTATCCATGGTCTGTTTCTATGCTGTGTTACTCCTCAATAGTCATAGATAATCCGTGTCAGCCCGGTTGAAGCCGTCATTAGGCTCATGTAGTCTTGGTTGACGGAGTCTAAACAAGAGGCCTTTGGTGTGGTGAATCATGCGGGTACCGTTTCAATCGGATTATAGAAAACTAAAGGAATTCATCCGGCCCAAATGCCCTATTTGGCTGTATGACTACCGCCTATGGAATACTATTCTGGCCATCCCTTTATGGATCGTTGTTATTGCATCGATTTATGGTTCTATTTTTGATGAGGATCGGGATACTATAATCGGCGGATTGTCTATATGCGTGTATAGCATCTATCTACTCAATTCAATCCGCGATATCTTAAGTGAGACAAAGCAAAAGCCTGTTTGTTATGCGAAACTTATTGTGCTTGAACGCAAGAAGAATTTAATTCTCACTCTCCCCTTCGCTATGGGTGGCTATGGGGACCTCCCTTTTGTTTACATCTGTGTAATTCCTGTTGCAGTTATATGGTCGTTGCATTTATTTTGGCGCAACCGCCTACTGGCCGTGGAACGCAAACAGACCGCTGATCCCGCTCCGGATGAATCACTCGGAGAGACCAAGCCTCAACGCAAAAAAATCCGGGGATTTCTTGTTGTCCCCGTTTTGCTGCTCATCATCTATACCGGCAGAATGATCCGCTCCTCCTTTTTCTATATTTCATATCTGGGCGCACCCAAGTCCACAGAGCAGTGGAGGTCCGCTTCCGAGTTCTTTTCTTATTACACATTTCTCACAACGGCATCGATTTTTTTCTCTGTGCTTGGTCTGGCACTTCTTTTTTTAATTCTGCGCAGGAAAAGGTTTGTTCCCAGCGTCGCAGTGATCGGCTGCATTGTATGGTTGGCCCTGAGGTTTGTTATCGAGTATATGGGGTATATGGTTTATGAAGATTTTATTGAACATACCTTTAAAATGCATGTATTGGGATTTCTTGTTTTTTCCGGCGCAGCTTGGTGCTCTTATTTTCTTCTTTCCAGGCGGGTAAAGGAGACTTTTGTGAGTTGAAATCCATTTTTTATGGCTATTTCCTCACTGATTTCTAATGCCGATTTAATGGTTTTCTACCGGCTTATCTGCCTGTTTCATTTGACAAACTTCAAATAACAGGTACTATAATATCAGCATTTACGCCATCGTCTCGTGGCCGACCGATGTCTTCGGGATGTTTGCGGTCTCCGGGCGGTGGTCTTTGTGTGTTTTTTTTGTCTTGATTTATGGCCAATGCCGCCCTCCAATCCTTTCCTCTGCGTTCTTCCGGCTGGATTTTCTAAATGTCTTCTTCGTTGCCAAGTTCTTAATAATCAGTGTGTTATCAAATCTTTTAGGTGCGGTGTCCGAATGTGCGTTCGCGTCTTCGGTTCTATGCTCTATTCCATTATGCTGACTGGTGTCGGGATGATTGAGGTTGGAGGTTTTATTGAGACATTTGAAACCGCTGACAAAATCAGTGATAGATTTTTTACATGCAGCAATTAATACGCGGGTATTAGAGAATGGATACTTGGACAGTCAAGTCGGGTAACGTTGTTGTCCGGCAGGAGATGACGGAAGAAGGCACGTGGTCGTATTGGTCGGCCGATTTTCGGAAATCCAAACCGAAAGCATTAGCCAGTGTTTTTCGCGGCTATAAGTTCCGTCAGACGATTTCTTTGTTGCTTTTTTTCGGTTCCGGTCCCAACGAAACCCAAAAATATCTTGGGCCTGATGACAAACCTCTAATTCACCATGACGGGCTTGTCGTTCCAAACAGCGAAAACCGCTGTTCCTTCGATTTGAATTTCAAGAAAGTCCACAATCCTGATGGTACAGAATCAGGGGGAACCCGAAAATTGATTACGACCCAGGACCGGCTGCTGACTGTTCTCTCAATGACCTGTGACGATAAGGGCACCCTTTATTTGATGTATTGGCCGTTGGGTGCGGAAGGCATAGACCGCTCCGAGTATCCTAACTATTTCGAAGGGTACATCATGGTTTAGCAGCGCAATCAAACGCTTAGCCGCTTAATGGCCGGCTTATCGGAATCCCGAGAGCGAAACACAGATTAAATATGCGCCGGCGTGATCCCTAACGTAACGATGCCGTGCGCCGGTGCGGAAACATTGATCTCGTTTGCGTTCCAAGATGCCTTAAGCCGCACTTTGCCACGGATGGGAGTCTCGTCGAGTTTCAACGTCCGAACCCTCCGCACCGGAATTCCCAGCTCCAATTTGGCCTGGACCTCTTTTGACGATGGATTGTAGAACCGGACGATCATTTCTTCGCGGTCTTGGGCGTATTTGCAGGCCGAAAGCACCAATACATCCGGTTGCAGGTGAATCAGCTCCAAATTTGGCGGGAGTTTGCCTTCTCGGGGCAATGGTTCCAGATAGTCCTCATCCGGGACCGGGAAAATATCTCCGGGAACATCCTCAAAGACAGTCCCGGCGTGCAAGTCGGCCCGTGTCACCTGAATGGGCGCATTAAATTCTTGAGCGCAGGGCATGACTTTGCCGCGCAGCCAATCCCCTTTGTGTGGCATCACCGCATAGTCGAATACAAACGGACGCAAACATTGAGCTTCGGGTGCGGCCACGCTTGGTCCCGCATTGCCGGGACGGGATGCAAAATCGCCTCGAGATACCCAGCCGACACTACGGAAGAGCGTTAAGGCAATTGTATGCCCTCGCTTTCCGGAAATGATTTCATACTCGGGCAGACCTCGATTGATGACAGCCAAGCCGTGGCCATCTTCGCTTAGATCGGTGAATGCCTTCTGGCAATGAGTCATGGTTGGCTCTATCGGTTGCCCAGCCCACTCCCTCTTAAATGAGGGAGGATATACGGAGCGTTTCACTACATCGAAATGACCGTCAACGTGTACCTTGTCCGGGTTTAGTCCGGTTGGGAAAAGGACACGTAAACGGTGATCGCGGACCGTATTGACAACTTCCGTCCGTATCTCAAGCGCTTTTTGCCCGGCACGTAATTCTAAACGTGTGCTTAGTTCTAGATCGGCTTTGCGTCTGGATCGTCTTTCCCGGTCTTCGTTTATGCATTCCGGAACACGCAGTGTTGTTTGTATTTCTAAAACGCCGGATAAAGCCGTCTTTTCGAGTACGCTGATCTTGGCTTTACAGGCCCGTGAGGTCACTTTTCCGGGGACTTTGGCATACGACCAGTTATAAGCGTCACCCACGTCTTCATCATCCTCAAAGAGCCCCAGACCTTTATAAAGAACGCCGTTATGCTTGTCTTTTATATCGTATGTTCCGTTGCTGTGGACTTTGATTTCGAGGTGTTCATTTTCAAGTCCACGCCGTTTGACTTTGACTTTGCGTTCCGGACGCAGGCCGCGTTTTCCCGGTTGAGCATAGATGCTGGCCACGCCGCAACTTGGTAATGCGCCGGGCTCAGCGACAACTTCCACGGCCTCAAAATGGAATCCTTTGCAGCATTCCATCCATTCGATATCTTTCCGCCCGATTTCGACATAGGGCACGCGGTTGCCTTCCGAATCGTACAATCCGAACCGCTTTGCAGCATTACGTTCATGGATATTAAAGAGAACCTGTAACCGTTGGGCGCCGCCTCGTTTCCAACCCGCCGGATTATAAATGACATGAGGAATGCCTTCTTGCCCTGAGTGGTCCAGACGATGAGCCAACCGCCGTAATCCTTCACGGGCCACGTTCAAGCCCACTTGTTGCACGGAGGCGAAACGGTTCTCCATATCCCGGTGCACGGTATCGACACTGCAACCGCAAATATCATCGTGCGGATGATTGCGTAACAACTGACGCCACGCATAAGCCAAATAAGGCCGCGCGTCTTCTTCGTGTCCGGCCACACGAGCCATTGCAGCCAGCGGCTCCGCATAACGCTCTAAAAGATTTTGGCATTCGGCGTTGGATTGTTTGAGGTACATTCTTGCCGAATAGACTCCGATCAACAGATCGCCGAATGGGTAAGTAAGTTCGCCTGTATGATGTTTAAGCGGTTTTCTTTTTACATCACGGCTGATCGCCTGAACATAGTCATCGAAGCCCGCAATCTGGATATTCCAATCCGGGCGCCGTTTACGTGCTTCGCGCACAATGGCCGGAAGTTCGGTCTGAATATCGGAATGATCAACCCCGTTATTGAGCAATATACTGCGGCCTTTGGTTTTGACTGCAAGTTTTTGTACCGCTTCCTGTAATTGTTTTTGGGCGCGTTCTGGATCGAAAATATGTCTTTCGGCATTACCCCATACCAGATGATAACCAAGGAATGCCGCATTGTTGTAAAAATCCTTTTGCCAAAGCGCCAAGACTTCCGAACCATCCGTCCCTGACCAACGGAATTCAATGCCTTTGTTCCACCGTTCCCAAATCACCCCCCGGCTGAATAGGAAATTATCGATTCCGAATCCGTTTAGGATTTGGGGCAGCTGGCCGACGTGCCCGAACGGATCCGGCACATACCCAACGTTCATGGATTTGCCTAAAGATTCGGCGATTTCACGGCCAATTAGCAGATTGCGGACCAAGGATTCTCCGCTTACCAAGAATTCGTCGGGAAGAATATACCAAGGCCCAACCTTGAGCCGGTCCTTTTGGACGGCCTTTTCCAGGCGGTGCCGTTGCTCCGGCTTAATTTGCAGATAGTCCTCAATCACTACCGTCTGGCCGTCGAGGCAGAAAGTCTTGAAGTTCCGGTCGTTCTCAAGTGTATCGAGGATATGATCGTTGAGACGGACCAGGCTGATTCGGAAGTCTTCAAATGGAAGATACCAAGCGCGGTCCCAGTGAGTTTCAGGGACGATAAAAATACGGAGTTTTTGACCGGATTTCTTTTTTATTTTGGACATAAAAATTATTCTCCGAATGCCGGGAGATTACTGAGGCAGTTTTTCAAACCGTGAAAGTCACAATTCATTCGCAATCCCGCAGAAATTACGGGGATCGGCGGGCAATCACCAGGGCGTTATTTTTATTGAGAATTTCTCATGGCAATAATAGCCGCACATAGACAAGCGATGTCACCAATCGCTTCCCCTAATGCCGCCGGCACGACTCGGCACACTTTGGATGCGCCCATCATGGCTTCCTCTTGCATGGCAATCATGGCCGGCTCAATCACCTTTTGTCCAAGGCGAACGCCCAGGCTGCCTAGAACAATGATTTCCGGATTTAAAATATCGACCAACATGGCTAAGCCACGCCCAAGCCATTTTGCATGCTCGTTTAAGGCGCCTAGTCCATCAGGGTCATCCCGCATGATTGCCTCTACAGCGTCGCGCCCGGTAGTTGTGTCAGGAGGAAAGCGATCCGGATTTTGCCTTGACAAGTGGTAGGCCAATCCCGGACCCGCACAAAAACCTTCCCAACTGCCCGCTTTACGGCAGCCGATAGGACCATCTTCGGCCATACGTACATGGCCCACTTCGCCGGCATGGTCAGATGCGCCTCGATAAAGACGGCCATTGAGGATCAATCCGGCGCCGAGGCCCGTTCCTAGCGTCAAAAAGACCAAATGCCGAGTACCCTTCCCCGCTCCAAACATCCATTCAGCCAAAGCACCGGCATTACCATCATGCTCAACATAAGTTGGCAATCTTAGGCGTCTTTCCATTTCAGCCTTTAGGGGAACGTCGACCCAACTCTGAAGATTAGCCGGGGAATAGATGATTCCTCTCTCGCAATCCAGCGGACCGCCAATCGAGACGCTGATCGAAGACGCCTTTGTGGCCAGAGGCTTTGCCAGCCTCTCTATTGTATCCAGAGCATGCTCGAAGCCCCGATCAGGTTCGGTTGGAAATTCATGCCGTTCGAGGATTTCTGCTTGTTCCGTTCCCAAGACTACGGCTGTCTTGGTTCCTCCCACATCTAACCCAATAATGCACTGTTCATTTGACATCACGCAGGTATCCAATCCAAAATCCGATTTTTCGGCTATCGTAACCTTATGCAGTATAAGAAGTTATGGCAAAATCAGCAAACATTTGTGAAGGAAATACTTGACTTTGTTGATCGTATTAGTCAGTTTTGCTCTTGAAGTACGGATGGTATGCTGAGCCCATATGAAAGTGAATATTATGTCTAATGTCGTAGATAAGCCACAATTGGATGTGGAATCCCTGAACCAGCGTTTCGAAAATGCCTCCACAGAAGAGATTCTGGAATGGACTTGGGATACTTTTGGACCACTGTCCGCCGCCAGTTCATCATTTCAAACTCAGAGCCTGCCACTCCTGCATATCATTTCTTGTGTCTGTCCTCAGCTTCCTGTTCTTTTTTTGGACACCGGCTTCCACTTTGAAGATACGCTTGGATTTCGCGATCAGCTTCAAGAGCGGCTTGGTTTGAATATTATCAATGTGCATCCTGCCATAGACAAAAAAGAGCTGATTGCACGATATGGATCGACCCCCTACGATTCCAATCCCGACTTATGCTGCTATATCAACAAAGTCGAACCAATGCGGCGTGCCATGGAAAATTATTCGGGCTGGATTAGCGGGATTCGGCGGGATCAAACCAAACAAAGGCAGGGTATGAAGCCAATCCAACTTCAAGCAGATGGTCCGGTTCGGATTCATCCGATGTTGTCTTGGACACGCCAAGATGTTGCGGATTACATCCAGAAACACAATTTGCCAAAACATCCTCTACATGATCATGGCTATGTGAGTATAGGCTGCCGGCCTTGCACACGAGCGATCAAACAAGGCGAAGATGAACGCGCAGGCCGTTGGGCGGGCCAGAAAAAGAAAGAATGCGGTCTTCATTATGAAATTTGATGTAAGACCGGATGAATACCTCTTATCTTGAGTTTGACTATTTTCGCGCATTCCTTTTCTTCTCCGGTGTAACTGTATTGTTCCTGTGATAGCTTATTTGCTTGGTTCTTCCTACCAATGCAATTGGCTATAAATAAGGAGCATGCGAATGAAATCGAAATCTGTTGCTTCCCGCCGGGTTTTTCTAAAACAATTTACGGTGGCATCAGCCGGTGTAGGTATCGGTTCTGCCTTTCCGGCCATCGTTCCAAATTATGTTTTCGGAAAACAGGCCCCAAGCAATACTATCATTCTTGGCAATATTGGTTTGGGATGGCGTGGCATGCAGCTCATGAGCGATTGTCTGCACAATCCGAATGTCCGCGTTGCGGCGTTGGCTGATTACGACTGCCGGTTTTTAATGAACGCGCAAAATCATTTGGATGATGCATACGATACGCCGCGTATTTTGGTCAAGGACAACCGTCCGGTTCCTCCACCCGAAGGTGCTGTCGATGCTTATCATGATTATCGGCGTGTCTTGGACCGGAAAGATATCGATGCAGTTGTGATTGCAGTGCCGGATCACTGGCATGCCAAGACCTCCATCGACGCAGTTGACGCGGGCAAAGATGTTTATGGCGAAAAGCCTTTGTCATTAACCATCAATCAAGGCCGTGCCATGGTAAAAGCCACGCGCGCCAATGGGAGAGTCTATCAGGTTGGCAGCCAACAACGTTCCGATGCCACATTCCGCAGAGCCTGCGAGTATGTTCGGAGCGGACGCTTAGGCAAGATCGACTGGGTAAAGGCTGAAATCGGCGGTATCGATCAGGTTAAACCAGTTCCGGATGAGCCGGTGCCCGCCGGCTTGGATTGGGAACGCTGGTTGGGGCCGGCTCCCTATGTACCCTACAATCCTTTGCGTTGCCATATCGAATTTCGTTGGTTTTTCGAATATTCGGGCGGGAAAACCACCGACTGGGGCGCACACCATTGCGATATTGCACAATGGGGGCTCGGGAGAGAATATTCCGGTCCTCGCTTTGTCGATGGGAAAGTGAAAACCAAACGCGGGGCTTTCAATGTCTTTATGGATTTTGATTTTACGTTGACTTATGACGATGGTGTTGAACTTCTCGTCACCAGCAAGGGCGGGAATGGCGTTACATTCCATGGTGAGAAAGGCGAGATTTTTTGTTGCACGTGATGGGAAAATTAAATCGGATCCCGAAGATATTCTTAATGAGCCGCTTCGGTCCGGTGATGTTCAGCTCTATCAAAGCGACAATCACTTCCAGAATTGGGTCGATTGCATTCGGTCCCGCGAGCTGCCTGTGGCCGATATTGAAATCGGGCATCGCTCGGCGACAGTCTGCCATATAGCCAATATCTGCGGCCGCCTAAAGCGCCGTTTGGAATGGGATCCGGAAGCGGAGGTTTTTGTAAACGATAGCGGAGCCAATGAAATGTTGGACCGTGAAGAGCGAAAGGGATACGAATATAAAGCCTAAAGCGGCGTCGAAGCCAAGCGTTTCGATTCGATAAGACGGTTTATTTCAGAGACGGCACGTTTAATATCGCGTGCCGTCTCTTTCGTTATTTCCGCGCCAAAATCAAACCGGTGTCCGTATACTCCTGTTAAATAGGCTTCCGGTTCCACATTGTAGAGAGAACGGCCCAATCCCAGAACCGATTGTGGAGTGATTGTATGGGTCACATCCTGCAACTCGTCAGATGGGGAGATTCTCGCCAGTGACCTTCCGTTTGGAGCATCCGTGATTTCCGCATCAACGAATACAACCAGATCGAAATCCGATAATTGTTCGGCGATAACCACATCCAATTGATGCAAGGTTTGGACCTCGACGGCATTGCCCCATTGTCGTTCAATGGCTTCAGCCACCAGCCAACCGGCGGCATCGTCACCGCGTCCCGGATTGCCGTAACCAATCACTAATATATGTGGCGATTCTCCCGGCATGCTTGGCTTATGTATTGTCCCGAACCAGACTGTCGATGATTTCGCCGCCCGGGGCAATGAGTTCGAGTTTCATGGGCATCCGTCCGATGGCATGTGTGCTGCACGACAGGCATGGATCGTAGCAACGAATCGCCGCTTCAACCCGGTTCAACATACCTTCTTCAAGTTTGTCCGGCTTCACATAACGCCTGGCGACTCTGGTTACAGCCTCGTTCATCGCCATGTTGTTATTGCCTGTGGCGACGATTAAGTTCACCTTTTCCACGCGGCCTTGTTCATCCACCCAATAATTATGGAACAGTGTACCCCGTGGAGCTTCGATGCAACCGATACCCTCCTGGTTTTTCACCCGTCCGGGACGGCATACATCCAGGCTGGTGACTTTCGGATTGTCCAGAATCGCCTGGATTCTTTCCAGTGCGTAGACAATTTCAATCAGGCGCGCGGCATGATAGTGAAATGAACTGGATTGTGTTCCGCTGCTTCTTTGCCGCCATTCTCGAAAAGCCTCATTGGCTCGAGGGGTGGGGATTTTGTTAATTGCATTGAGACGTGCCAAGGGGCCGACCCGGTACATTCCCTTTGGATAGCCGAGGTTTTTCATATAGGGAAATTTCAAATAAGACCAATCTTCGGATGCCTCTCCGATAAACTCTAAATAGTCTTCACAACGGATTTGATCGGTGATGACCTTTCCTTCTGAATCTACAAAACGGAGACGGCCATGATAGTGTTCTAGAGAACCGTCCGGTTGAACAAGAGCCAGATAATTAGTCTTAAAACTTGCGAATTCACTTGTTTCTTCTTTGTTTTCATCCAAGTAACGGTTCAGAAGATCCTGCGCGAATTTAGTTGTCTCCATCGCTTCCGGAAGCCCCGCAAGCAATTCTTTGCGGGCGTCCTCGGTTAGGGCATGATTCATTCCTCCGGGGACAGCCGATTCCGCATGGATTCTTCTGCCGCCGACGTGACGGATGACTTCTTGCCCAAATTTTCGCAGGCGGATGCCTTTGCGGGCGATCTCCGGGTGTTTTGCAATAACACCCATGATATTTCGTAACGCCGGATCGGAATCGAAACCCAGCAACATATCCGGACTGCTTAAATGAAAGAACGACAGAGCATGTGATTGAGCAAGCTGGCCCATATGCATCAATTCACGAAGCAATCTTGCAGTATCCGATAATTCCGCTCCGATAATTGTGTCACATGCTTTCGCCGAAGCGAGAATATGGCTAACCGGACAAATCCCGCAAATCCGCGATGTAATTTCAGGCAATTCGGCGAAATACCGGCCTTCACAAAACTTTTCAAAACCGCGGAATTCGACAACGTGAAAACGCGCACAATCCACATCTCCGGCTTCATCCAGATGAATCGTGATTTTCGCGTGTCCCTCAATACGCGTGACGGGATTAATAACGATTGGGGTAGTCAATGTAGTATCAGTCATAGTGGAGCATTCCTTTTTCCCAAACCGGTACGCGTCCTTCCAATAGTTCCGTAATGGCGAAATGAATCTCATCGGCCGAGGGCGGACAGCCCGGGATATAGGCGTCGACTTTTACGAATTCTTGAATGGGGCGGGCGCATTGCAGGAGCGTGGGCAATTCCTCAGAACGAGGGACGGCACCCATGGTTGTGCTCTCTGTATCGACATAGGCGCGCTGTAAAACGTCCTCTTTGGGGAACCAATTCCGCATTGAGGAAATACCGCCGTAAGCGGAGCAATCTCCGAGCGCCACAAGCACTTTGCATTGTTTTCGGAGTTCTTTTAATACTTCTAAGTTTTCATCGTTGCAGACCGTGCCTTCGACGATGCCCACATCCACTTTCGGTATTTCTTTGATATCGGTAATAGGACTGGCGGTAATTTCAATCTTTTCGGCCAGTTCGATAAGGCGTTCATCCAGATCCAAAAAGGACATATGACAGCCAGAGCAACCGCCCAGCCAAACTGTGGCTACTTTTACTTTATTCATTGGACGCCGCCTTTCTTTCCTTCCATACATTTTTTAAAAAATCCTCGATTGCCCTGTTGCCATGCGGCAGCTCGCCGGTTCCGTCTTTTAAGTCCGGATCGAAGGTGGCGGTCAGGCAGCGCATCGTGGCAGCCGTTGTACGGATTCCTGCTTTTGATTCGAGGATGGATTCAACTTCCCGGATTTCTCCGGTCATATTCACAATATGGCTGGGACCTTCTTCCCACCAGGTAGACACAGGCAATGTAACGTCGGCAATTGGGTTGTGTTCCGATTCGTAGCTGGCAAGCAAAACAGTTGCCTCAGAAGCGGCATCTAATTGACGCACTGTTAGCGACAAAGCCTCACTCATATCATCGCCTACGCAGGCTATGAATAAACCAAAAGGCTTCCCGACGAAATCTTTTCGGTTAACTAATTGGTCGCCCAGCACTGCGGATAGGCCCAATGTGTTCGTCCCTACGCTGATGTTGAAGAAATCAAGATTTGCATCCTTCAACGATTCCAATTCGGCTTTGGGGAAGATTTGCAGCTGACCGTGCCGGTCGGGGCGGTCACTCGTTATAACAATGTGTTTTAGTGAACCTGAAAAACATTGGTCTAATGTCTTCTTTCGGGGGGAATCGAGAACGATACTCTCATCTGTGCACTTATCTTTGAAACCTTGAGCCATCAACTTGGCCACATCAGATGGAGTGAGTTCGAGTTTGATATCTGCGTATTTATCTAGGTCTGTGCGGCGTTTGCTACATACGATCAATTTTGCCGCGCGTTTTCGAACTTGACGGCGAACCATTGATGCCAAAACCGGCGCGGACCGGGCCGGATTGCAATCCACCAGCCAAATCACATCGGCGTCCATGATCTTATCATAGGAGCCACAGGGAGTAGTTGATGGCGGCAAATCTACATCGAGTAATGTGGCCACCGCGTTGTCTCCCAATGCTTTTAGCAGGGCCTTTGCTTCAAATCCTGTTTCCAGCGTCGCACGGCTGGTCAGCCCAATAACTGCTTTTCGACCTTTGGTTTTGCTCAGAAGAGTTTTGCATTTGGCCAAAACCGTATTCTCATCCGTGCTGTCGGATTTAGCGCCAAGGCGGGGACGTTGAATTCGTTCCGCTTCATAAGAAATAGACTCATAGCGTCCAATCCGGCAGGTATGCCCCGTATTGATTGGGCATGCTTCGTCGCCAATGACACGAATAATCTGTTCATAGCGGGTTTGTACTGTAAGTCCGCATCCAACTCCGCATCCCGGACATGTTGTCGATTTCGACTCCAAATCTTGGGGACGGCCGCGGTACGAGGGCATTTTGTCGTACAGCGCGCCTGTAGGACATACTTGCACACACGCTCCGCATGAGGTGCAGGTGCTTGTTCCGAATTCTCCATGTAGATCGACGCCGACTACGGTTTTGCCGCCGCGACTGACCAAATCTAATGTATGAATGCCTTCGATCTCGTCACAGGTACGGATACAGCGTGTACACAGGATGCACCGGTTATGGTCCAAGCCGAAATACGGCGACGAAAGATCGGTCTCCAACTGTGGAGCCAAATACTCCACGCGGATGGATTCCATGTTGTGTTCGTAGCCAAGGTTCTGTAGATCACATGCGCCTGAAGATTCACAGAAGGGGCATATATGATTACGTTCGGAAAATAAGAATTCGAGATTGAGCCGGCGGTATTCTTTGAGTTTTTCCGTATGGGTTAAAATAACCATGCCGTCTTCGGCAGGTGTGGAACAGGACGCCAAAAGTTTATTGGAGCCTTCCACTTCCACCATGCACATACGGCATCCGCCCACGATCGAAAGGTTGGGGTGATAACAGAGGGTGGGGATTTCAATTCCCGCGCCACGGCACACCTCAAGAATGGTTTGACCCTGCTTGCCTTCGACCGGCTTTCCGTTGATGTTGAGATTAATTAGTTTTTCGCCAGCCATTCTTCTCGCTCCTCAGCGGGGATGCCCACCGATGTTTTGGTGACTGCATCCACGCGGCACACATCCAAACAAGCCCCGCAGCGCGTACAACGCGTCTCTTCTATGGCAAAGAGCTTTCGGTCGTCGACTTTCGTAATTGCTTCGACGGGGCACACCCGCGAGCAAAGCCCGCATCCTGTGCATTTTTCTTCGTCGATACTGTACTGCACCAAAGCGCTGCAGACTTTCGCCGGACAACGCTTTTCAATGGCGTGAGCAACATATTCCTCACGAAAATGATGCAAGGTGGACAGAATCGGATTTGGCGAGGTTTGTCCTAAGCCGCAAAGGCTCATTTTTTGAATCATTTCAGTGAGGTTCTCTAGTTTTTCGATGTCTTCGAGTTCGGCTTCACCGCGTGTGAATTTCTCAAGAATACGGTGCATCTGCCGCGTCCCGACCCGGCAAGGCGGACATTTGCCGCATGATTCATCGACGCAGAATTCGAGGAAGAATTTTGCCACGTCAACCATGCAGCTATCTTCATCCATAACGATTAGGCCGCCTGAACCCATCATCGAACCGATTTCCATGAGCGTGTCATATTCGACCGGAGTATCGAGATGCTCTTCAGGAATACATCCGCCTGAAGGGCCGCCGGTTTGCGCGGCTTTGAATTTCTTCCCGCCCGGAATTCCGCCGCCGATCTCATAAATAATCTCGCGCAGGGTCATACCCATAGGAACTTCGACAAGACCGGTATTGTTGATCTTCCCGGCCAAGGCGAAAACTTTGGTTCCCGTACTGCGTTCCGTTCCGATTTTTGAGAACCATTCACCACCGTTTGTGATGATGGGTACGATGTTGGCGTAGGTTTCGACGTTATTAAGAAGTGTTGGGCATCCCCAGAGTCCCTTAATCGCCGGGAATGGCGGACGGGGACGCGGCATTCCGCGCTGCCCTTGGATCGATGCCAAAAGCGCCGTTTCTTCACCGCACACAAAAGCGCCTGCGCCCACACGGACTTCGAGGTCGAATGAGAATCCGGTGTTTAGAATATTCTCACCTAAAAGATTCAGTTCCCTGGCCTGTTGAATCGCCAGCTCAACACGCCGGATCGCCAGCGGATATTCGGCTCGGATATAAAGAAATCCCCTTTGCGCTCCCACCGCAAAGCCGGCAATGGTCATGGCCTCTAATACGCGGTGAGGATCACCTTCCAGAACGCTACGATCCATAAATGCGCCGGGATCGCCTTCATCTGCATTACAGACGACGAATTTCTTATCGCCGGGAGCGTTGCATACGAAACGCCATTTGCGGCCTACCGGAAATCCCGCGCCTCCACGCCCGCGCAGGCGGCTGGTTTCAAGTTCTGAAATCACCTCATCGGCAGACATGCTGCCAAGGACTTTGCCCAAAGCCTGATAACCATCCCGGGCGATATATTCCCGAATGTTTTCCGGATCAATTATTCCGCAATTGCCTAAGACGATTTTCTGCTGTCTCCGGAAGAACGAGAAATCCGCCTGTGTCATAATCAGGTTTCGCGTATCCGGATCCCGAATCAGGCATTTTTCATAAACACGTCCTTTTAAGAGGTGTTCGCGCACAATCGCTTCGGCGTCACGCGGTTTGACATTCTGGTAGAAGACCGAGTCCGGTTCGATAATCAGGATCGGAGCAAGATCGCAAGAGCCGACACAACCGGTACGGACAATCTTGACTTCATTCTTTAGATCGACTTCACGGATCGTCTCTTCTAATTTTTTCTGCACCTCGTCTGCGCCCGATGATAAACAGGCCGCTCCTGCGCAAAGCAAGGCGTGCGTCCGGTAATTCATGATGCATTCTCCTCGGTGTTTCCGGGCAGCTCGGCGATTCCCACAATAAATTCCTTCACGCGTTCCCCACCATCAATATGCCGGGCTACAACTTCCCGCGCCTTTTGAGTATCAAGCCGGGCATAGGTCACTTTTTCACCCTCGGCCGACTCGACACTCATCACAACCTCTTGGTCGTCAAATCCCAGGCTTCCCGTTATCGTGACAGGGATGTCATCGATTTCGCGCTTGGCCAATTCATCAATGACGGCCTTCATCACATCCCGGGCGCCGGCAGCGATTCCCACTGTGCCCATACTGATTGTGATTTTGTACGCGTGTTCGCCTGACCGGAGTTCGAGGTCTTTTTTGGCCTCATCCCGCAGTTTCTTTAAATCGTTAATATCCATAGTTTTCTCCGGAGCCGGCCTTTACACCGGTGCCGCCGCCTCATCCATCAGGCGGCAATCGTGTCGGGGCAGACTTTGCGAATTTCCATTTCACCTTCGTTTAGAATTGTCTCGATGGCTATCATTTCCTTTGCCGATAAGGCATTAAGATCAAGATCAGAATCAAAGAGCTCGCCGCTGTTGAATACGATTTTTTTGTTTTCGCAACGGTGCTCGTAATGCACACGCATGGCTCCTGTTGTGCAGCAAAGCGCGGCGATACTGGCGGCCATATCGCCCAGCGGCGGACGGTCGATGTGTGAACGGCGCATTTGGACTGCGATGATCGAGCCCATACCCTCCCGCGTAAACAGATGAAAGCGCCCATCACATTCTTCAGCTGCTTGACGCAGTAATGCAATCCCCAAACCTAAGTTCTTATTGTGGTTGTTTTTGGTAGTCCGAAAACATAAGAGCACTTGGGCGCGCAGCTCGGGACTCATACCGCGGCCGTTGTCGGCAAGAATAATCGTTAATGTATCTTTCGCGCCATTTTCCGTTACGCGCACTTTTAACAGTCGTGCGCCGGCCTGGGCTGCATTCATGCCAACATCAAGAATATCCTGCGAGAGTTCTTCGAGCATCGATCTATTTCAGTTTCTTGAGTTGCCGTAACAATTTGTCCACAGTCACGCGTCCGTGGACGTCTTCGTCGATAACTACAGCGGGGGCCAGACCGCAAGCGCCGATACAACGTGCCGTTTGCAGTGTTATTAATCCATCCGGTGTGGTTTGTCCCGGTTCGATTCCCAACTCCTGCGAAAGCCGTGATACCAAACGATCTGCGCCTTTGACATAGCAGGCTGTGCCTGTACAAACCATGCATTGGTGCTTGCCGCGGGGGACGGTTGTGAAAAAGTGGTAGAATGTGACTACGCCATAGATCTGCGCCAAAGGAACGCGCATTTCTTGGGAGATGTACGTGATAACATCATCGCCCAGGTATCCGAAAATACTTTGTGCCGCGTGCAGAACCTGGATGAGAGAATCCTGATCGCTTTTTTCCCGTTCTATGACATCGTCAAGTTCTTTGAAGCGTGGATCGCCGCTTGGATGTGCGTAGATATCCGGCTTCTGTGTTGTATCCGCCGATGCGGATTTGAACTGGCTCATCTTGTTAACTCCGTCCTTTTCCTGAAGCGATTTAAGACTGGCTTCGGCCCAAACCTGCTTCGTAAAGCCGTCCGGCGGCTTCATAGACCGTTAACGGTGTGGAATAAATTGCCACACCTAAATTCCGTGCTTGTTCTTGAGTGTCATCCAATACCGGCCGTCCCGCTGCTATTAGAATCACCGGCAAATCCCGGGTTTCGGCTACGGCCACAATGTTGCGATGGTTCTGGACTGTGATCCACAAATAATCTTCTTCGGCATTCCCTAAAACATCCGAAAGCATATCCGAGCAATACACACCTTGAATCGTTGCTGTATCGTTGGGAAGCACCGCCTTCGCCTCGATCACAACGGCGATTTCGGCCATCGTCATGGAAGTTCCGCCGCTCATGATGGTACACCTTGAAGTTCTGCAGGATTGGCCGGTTTATCGGCAACAGCTGTTTTGCCGTATCGAATTGTCATTCGCACCGTTGTGCCCGATGCCGGTGCGTCAATTGAGAATTCATCTGAGCAACGGTGCATGTTGGGCAATCCCATCCCCGCGCCGAAGCCGAGTGAACGGACGACTTCATTGGCTGTTGAATAACCTTCTTTCATGGCTTCGGGGACATTGGGAATACCCGGACCAGTATCTTGAGCGATGATGGTGATTTGATTGTCGTCCACCATCGCTTCAATGAGTCCGCCCATGCTATGCAGAATGATATTGACTTCTGCCTCATAGGCGGCAATGGCCGCACGGCGTACAAAATCCGGATCGACACCTCGTTTTTTCAGAGCTTTCTTAACCTGATTGGCAAATGTCCCTGCTGAATCCAAATCCATTGCAGTTACTTGCACTTGTACAATGTCTGCGCCTGTCACTTGCCCCTCATGCAATGCGCTTAAAACTCGCCTGGCTTCTCTTTGCTCGGCCTTTTTGGCTTCCTCGTTAAGCCGGAACATTACAGCCTGTGTGACATCGCCACTTGTAAGAATACCCACCAAATCGCCCTGTTCGTTTACGACGGGGAGCCTGCCATAACCGTGTTTTTGAAAATCGTTAACCGCTTGGATTAGCGGCAGGTTGTCCAAAACTGTCGAAACTTGGCAGCTCATCCATTTCCGAACCGGAGCACAAATGTCATTCCAGACCAAGGCTTCAATTACATCTTGGATGCTGACAATTCCCACCGGCTTTCCGTTTTCCACGATAGGAATACCCGAAATTCGATTTTCACGCATAACAGATTGGGCTTTGCGCATCGTGGCTTCCGTGGACAATGTAATTGGATTCTCGGTCATGGCATCTCGCACACGGAGATCATAGAGCGCTTCGTGAAAGGGTGTATACGCTGCGGGATCGATTCGGGGCCGCATTATTCACCTTTGATGTTGTTTGTCTGCTCCCTTTTTTGTTTTTCTAAAACAAGAGGGGCCAGCGCCACGCATGATTCAAAGAGCTGAAACGGGCTGCGCCAAAGCGGTATTCCTGCTCCGCGCGCGGCATCGATAGTTGTTTGGGGAGGTTTTTTATCCCGGACGATAACAATACCAAGCGCATCGGTTGCCTCGGCGACACGAACCACTTGAGAAGTGACAAGACCGGTTAAGATTAGGAAATCGTGTTTGTCGGTTGCCAATATGTCTGAAAGTAGGTCAGCGGCACATACATCATGTATGCGCGAAGGATGATCTGCCTGGGGAGGCACAAGTGTCTCCGCGTCCAAACGCTTAATTATTTCACCAAGATCCATCGAACTCCCAAACTCCTAATCCCATCCGTCTTTGCAGATAAGTGTACCGTGGAGCAAGCAATGCCCAGTTAACTTATGAGCAACACACGTTCCATTCGCTCTTTTCGGGGTTTAACTTTTTTGCCATTACTGCCTTCTATAGTTTACCAAAGACTTGAGGCTTTGTAACATCCTGATCTTTTTATTGATACGCAAAACGATTTAATTATATGTATTCCAGAGTCTTACGGATTTTTTGTTTTTTTGTGTTGTCACTTATTCTGGCAATTATCATCGCCTGACGCCACAAATATCAGCCTGTCATCTTATTATTGACGTTTTTGTCAGTACTGACATGCTTGGCAAATCAAATCGATATATCCGATATTGATGCTTAAAGACACATCTTGAATGTTAAGATGTGATGTTAATGTGTCGAGGATGCTCCGGTTGTCCTGCTATCGGTATGAAAATGGTCATGATTGGTCATGCCGGAAAACGGATTGTCATCTTAGGGATTGTGTTTGAAGGACGCACCTGCCTATTCTGGTTTTACTGTGACTATGAATCAGCCTTTCCAAGCAGTTACTCGCAGAATTCTTGAGGCACGTGAAGACGCGTGGCTCTGTGCTCCCGCCACACGAGCCTCACAGAGTTTGGGGCGCCGTTATAAAGATGACCGCCCAACGGAATTCCGTACTTGCTTTCAACACGATAAGGACCGCATTATCCATTCCACCGCCTTTCGCCGGCTGGAATACAAGACCCAGGTCTTTGTGAATCATGAGGGGGACCACTATAGAACCCGTTTGACTCATACACTCGAAGTTGTCCAAATTGCCCGGGCAATTGCGAGGACCCTAAGGTTAAATGAAGACCTGGCCGAGGCTGTTGCTCTGGGCCATGACATGGGACATACCCCATTTGGCCATGCCGGTGAACGTATACTTAACGAACTGATGCGGGATCACGGCGGTTTTGAGCATAACGCTCAGGCGTTGCGTATCGTCGATGTTCTTGAAGACCGCTACCCAGGGATACCCGGTCTTAACCTGAGTGCGGAAGTACGTGCCGGGCTACTCAAGAACCGACCTCCCTACCCGGGCGAAGGTGAAGGAATCGCCCCCAAAATCCCAATCGAGGCGTGTGTTTCTGATATTGCTGATGAAATCGCCTACAACAGCCATGATTGTGATGATGGTTTGGAATCGGGATTATTGACATCTGAGGCGTTGCGCGATGTACGTATTTGGCGCGAAGTAGAAGATGAAGTCCGTCTTGCCCGGCCTGAAATAGACTCAAAAATGCTGCGCTATGCCACGGTCCGGGCATTGATTGACAAACAAGTGCAGGATGTTGTCGCAGAGACATTAAAACGAATTGAAGCGGCCACTGACGACACCGAAATTTTACCCGGATTTTCTGACGCAATGAGCGAAAAGAATGTGGAACTGAAGCGTTTTCTGCGGTCGGAACTCTATCAACATTCACGCGTTGTCGCGGCGATGAGCAGAAGTGTGGCGATTATCGAACGGCTTTTTGCGACTTTTCTAAAGGATCCATCAAAATTGCCTGGTGCATACCGGAGCCGGATTGACAATGTCGGTCCGGAGCGTGCCGTTTCCGATTACATTGCCGGGATGACCGACCGTTATGCGGAATCAATGGATTTAGTTCGCCTGCTTGAATAAACCCTGCTTTTGACATGGATTAAGTTTTGTATCAATCCCGGCTTTACGCCGCGAATCTTCGATGGCGTGCTGATTTTGCCTTCTTGGCTCCTATCATAGGACTGCTTTCCGGCCAAGAATTTTTGGGCTGAATGTGCTTTGAAACCGCGCCCTTTCCTTCTCGCTTCAAAAAGCGATCTACTGCCGTTCCAAGTTTGGCTTGCTCAGGATTGATATCCCGGACACGCATAAAATGGATCAATTCTTCTTTGATCCAACGCTCGATTCGGCAGGTTGAAACATCAAGTTGTAAGGCCATGTCTTCCAGACTGATACCTCCCTCTTCCCGCAGAATTGCATGGGCTTTGCGCAGCAGACTTCGGTCTTCCAAAAGACAGTCCGGGCAAATCCCCCCCCAACGTATGGCTTTAGTCTTGCCACAATAAACACATGAAAACAGTTGCATTTTTGGCCTCCGGATGCGACTCAATGTCACAACTATCGGCCTCTGACAAAAAGATTAAGCCCGGTGAGACGAGATTGCTCAATCCATTGGGAATGGGCCGCCAATGGGAAAACTTTTTCACTCCCAAAGGCCGAAATGGGAAGGTACTGTTTCGGCAAACATGCCCGCCATGTGTTGTGGCGAGCCGCTCACGAGTATTGGGGATTGTTAACGTCCTGCAAAATAAATGTTGCTTTACCGATCCAAGCGAATGAATGAGACGGTGATATCTTTGACCTTGCTAAATGTAAGCGGCGCGGGATGCAGCTGCCCTTCAGCCCACGCCTTCTTCTGGTCCAGAAAATTTTCACTTCCGGGAAGTTCACTGTTGCCCGGTGGTAAAAGGCTGAGAGCGGAATCCACATCAGCCAATGAAATCCATTGTGTATAAGATTCCGCGGCCTGCGATTGCACTGTATGCCCATCCCAAACATGAAGCGCCGGGAAGGTTGTGTCCCATTTCGGATTCAATGAAGGCAGACGGTCCAGGCTGCTCATGTATTCCAAAGGGCGCTTTGTGAGTTCCGCCTCCAGCTGTGCGGCCCATGTCGATGGATCCTTGCCGTAGCGCTTTTGGCAGGTTTCAAGACCGATGGCGATAGAATCATCCACATAGTCGATCTCGGGCTGCCCCAAAATCTCTTTTTTATTCATACATTCTTCCAACGTTTGGCAAAAACGAACCAATCCTGATTCTCCGCCGCCATAACGCGCCAGCGGTGTGCCGAACATGCGGAAATTAGTGACCATGTGGTGTACAATGGGATAGCCCGCCTCACGCAAATCCGCTTTTGCCCCGTTTTCCAGCCATGGTTTTAGAACTTCAAGGGCTTCTGCCGTTTCCTGAGTAATTTCCATCTCTTTCGATTCAGCAATATACACAGCGGCTTTTACGATGGTCCGTTTGGCCGGATTGGTGGAATCGAAATGGATTGCCAACACATCTTCCGGCGTGAACTTTCCCTCTTTGGCATTGAGCAGTTCATAGACACGCCAAGAGCGTGTGCTATGGCCGCTGCTGCCGGTGCCGCCCGGCTGTTGAGAAGGATACCAAGATTGAACCGGACGGTGGTTTCCGCTTGCGATCCACCCTCTTTGGGGATTAAAGACATGTGGCAACAGCTGATGGGGAATATAGCCTTGCCATTCATGCTCCGACTTTGAGCCATCATGTACGCTTTGTCCTCCATTTTTTGCATGAATAGATCGAACTGGTATGGCTGCCTGCATCCAATAACCGATATCGCCGTTTTTATCGCCAAACAACATATTGACGCTGGGGAAACTCCATTTTTCCAAAGCCTTGGCAAATTCATGCACATTTGCAGCGCGCATGATGCCAATGACGGCTTGAGATGTATCTTGGTCTTCCAATGCCTGAGGCACTCGATGCAGCGCATACTCTTTGCCTTCTTCTGTGCCATATACGAATTGTGTAAATAGCGGTCCATGATGGGTTTCCCGAACCTTAAGCGGGACAGCATCGCCGTCTCGGACTTTGAGAGTTTCCTCAAAGACGCGCATCGGCTTCCATTCGCCATCATAAAGGTAGCGATCAGGATGCTCCGGGCTGGTTTCCAGAATAAACAGATCAGCCTGATCCTCTCCTAAAGCGGTGACACCCCAAGCCACGTTTCGAGTCCAGCCAATAAGCAACAAAGATGAGCCGGGAACACCGATACCGCGTGCGTCGATACGGTTACCTTTGACATGGAATTCGTAAAACAGTGCCGGATTCCTTATTGGAGTTTGCGGATCGCTGACCAACACCGATGAACCCGTGCTTGAACGTGCGCCGCCAACAACCCAGGCGTGGCTGAATTTAGGTGATGTCTCGCTTGATTGTGTGTCTTCTACAGGTCCATAGCCATGTTTTTCCGCAAATCCGAGGACTTCGGCAATCCAGGCTTCATCCACATCGGCCCGCTGTACCACAGCAGCGTCTTCATCGACAATTTGAACCGGCGCTTGCCTCTGTTCGCTGCTTTCTCCGCGTTGCGCCGTCTGGTTTTGTTGTTGTCGTGCATTACGGCCCTGTCGATTGCCCGTTTCCTGTCGTCGCGGTGCGTTGCGCCGCATCATGGCATCCCGCGTGCCATCGTTACTAAAGAAATGTGAAAGCCGGTACCAGCAAGCGATAGAGTCTGCCGGTGTCCATGGTTCGGGCCTTAGGTTGTACTTCTCAAATAGCGGATTCAGGAATTCCGGCTGGTCGCGAATAAAGGCATTAACGCCGTCGGCGTATGCCTGCAACAGAGTCAGTGTGTCTTGATCCAGTTGTGCGGCGATTTTTTGTGCGTGACGGTGATAGCCCAAGGTGCGCATGTACAAGTCAGATTTCAGCGCTGTCTCGCCCCGTTTGGTCAGTTCGATATCCCCCAAAGTTTCCGCCAGCCTGCCCTGTACGAACCGCCGCGATAGTTCCATCTGGAACATGCGGTCTTGAGCCGAGGCATACCCCAAGCCGTAAAATGCATCGTCATCAGTATCTGCAAAAATATGAGGCACGCCCCATTGGTCTTTAAGTATCTGTATGGTTGCCGCCTCCGCCGATTCCAAGCCTATCCATAGCATGCTTACTGCCAAACCGGCGATTCCAAGAATCTTTATTCGACTCCATTGCATAACATATTCTCCATGACGTCCCGATTTGACATTCCCGTCGACCGGAAGTGCCCGATAATCGCCCTCAAGTTATAGATGCTCTTCAGAGCAGACGGCCTGCCCCTTGCGGCCTTGTATCACAAAACCGAAGCCCTAAGATAGTCCCCCTTGTGCAGGGAGAACTGCACCCCGGGCCACTGGCTCAATTGGTAGAGCAGCGGACTCTTAATCCGTTGGTTGCAGGTTCGAGTCCTGCGTGGCCCACTCTGATTCTATTGGACTTACAAATTCTTATCCTGCCGCTTCTCTTCCCCATTTTTTTCTCACCTCTATTCCATCTCCTCATTCTGCCCGGTTTTAGATTCTCTTAAATGGAAAATCCATATCAGGCCGTTTCGGTGTACGGTCAATCAAGATGCCGGCTGATTTTGGATTCGCAGCAAAACACGTTCAATGCTTCAGGTTCTACAACATCTTACTTCATTGATTGAATGTATTATTGGCTGGACTGCTGATGCGGATCATGTGGACTCTTTCTATGATAGTCAAAGACTTATAGAGACCGATCTGTTGTAATAGAGATTGTCGCTGTTTGATTCCGGACCGAATGCATAAACCGGGTTGTGTTCGGTTCATTCGAAAAAACAAGACTTGCCTTTGCGCATGAAGCAATGCTTCAAAGTTGGTTGATCAATCTGATGTGTGCCGATCTTTTCTTTCAGGTATTGGCTTTGCTGCGAGTATATTATGACTACGAACGTACTTGGCCCGATTCGTATGAACAAGATCGATCCGAAAAAGGGAGTCATCTATGTTCAAACCGGCGGTCGCGGCGGTGGGTTGGAAAATTATGCTCCGACTCGATCCTGGTTCACGAAGAAAGTCCATCGTGACCACCATTTCTGCCTGATTAACATCTATAAAAATCAGCTGATGTTCCAAGCCATCGACTGGAGCGGGAACCTGTTCGACACGTTTACGATGGATAAGTAGTTGCTCTTTTAGATGTGTGGTAAACGGCGGTCTTCCTTTGTTAAGGGATGCCGCCATTTCTTTTTAATTTGGAATTAATTTTGACCTGTGCAATACAAATCGCCCTATGGCAACTGCTTTAAAAGCTGATACTGTTTGTGCAGTATTGGTTATGCATTGATGCTTAATTACTGTGTAGAGTTAAGGTTGTTACACAACCTGTGATAACTTCCCCCAACAGTATCTTTGTGTTTGCTTGTTTATTTTGTTGCAATATGCAATATCTTGTTCCGTTTCTACCTTTATGAACTCTTTGGCAATGCACGCCAATACATGCCTATGCATTTGTGTTTGTATTTTGATATGCAAGCACAAGAAGTTGCTCATTTGCAATTTATTTTCAGTTGAATTGTTTTCTGTACTGGAGAAAAAAAACTACTGTGCTATAATTTGAACATCGTCATAACACACCCATTCACTTTTGCTTATTAGACATAAACCGCTGCTACAAAGAGGGTGTACTATGCGAACCGCTGCTGCAACAATTCAATCAGTTGGTACCCGTTATCGGACTTTTTCTGCAAAGAAGTTCCGTGCCTATACGCTTGGGAATATAAACGAACTCACCGGTTTCCGCCATCTGCCGGAAACTGCCAGGCGATCTGTAAGGATTGCCGGAAATGTCTTGCCTTTCAAAACGAATAATTACATAACCGATGAATTGATCGATTGGGAACGTGCTCCTGAGGATCCGTTGTTTTTATTGACGTTTCCGCAACGTGAAATGTTGCACCCGCCGCATTTCGAGCGTATGGCTGAGGCTTTAAGAGATTGCGAAAGTCTGACCACCATTAAGCAAACCGCCAATCAGATACGTTTGGAGCTTAATCCCAATCCGGCCGGGCAAAAATCTCAGAATGTACCTCGGTTGGATGGTGAAATTGTCGAGGGGTGCCAACACAAATACAACGAAACCGTTCTCTTTTTCCCCCGCGAAGGACAGACCTGCCACGCCCATTGCACGTTTTGTTTCCGTTGGCCGCAATTTACGGGATTGAAAGAACTTCGCTTTGCGGCAAAAGAGACTGAACGATTGGTGGAGTATCTACGCAGGCATGAGGAAGTAACGGATGTATTAATCACTGGTGGCGATCCCCTCTTTATGACAACGGTGAATCTGGAACGCACGATACAGGCCATTCTCGATGCGGATATTCCGCATGTTCAATCGATCCGGATCGGAACAAAGGTCTTGTCCTTTTGGCCATATCGTTTTCTGACCGATCCCGATGCCGGGTTGCTTCTCGATCTTTTTTATCGTGTGAATGACAGCGACAAACAGTTGGCGCTTATGGCCAACTTCTCGCATCCACGCGAACTGGATACCGATGCGGTACAAGAGGCCGTGTACCGGATTTTGCGGACCGGAACACAAATACGCACACAATGCCCGATCTTACGGAATATCAATGACGATCCTCAAATTTGGGCGGCAATGTGGCGCAAACAAGTGAATATGGGGTGTATTCCTTATTATATGTTTATCGCCCGGGATACCGGGGCACAACATTATTTTGGCGTTCCCCTGACTGATGCGTGGCGCATTTTCCATGAATCCTACAAGCAGGTTAGCGGCCTGGCTCGGACGGTACGTGGTCCGGTTATGTCAACCACACATGGGAAAATCCAGGTTTTGGGTGAAATGTCTTTGAGTGGGGATGCGCAGAAAAAATTTGTGATGCAATTCCTCCAATCCCGCAATCCCGATTGGGTGACACGGCCGTTCTTTGTTGACTTCGATCCTGAGTTGAACTGGATTGATGAGGATGCCCTGCGTAAGGCCAATCCGGATTTTATTGACTTTGGCGCATAGGCATCGACAACAACTGCACAGATTACGCATCCATCTTTTTGTCGTCATCGATATCGAGCCGCTTCTACTCGAAATAGTCGCGCTCCATCCATTCCCTCGTCGATAATTGTGTTCCTAAGTATTATGATCTGTTGCTTTGGATTGTAACTTTGCATTGATTGGATTTTGTGAGAATTGTCCACAGTTTTTATGGCAAAAGAATGCACGTCCGGCATGAGAAAAATCTCATCATCAGAACTTATGTCCAAATAAATAAGCATGTTATGCTTTAATTCGCTGACATAACTCTAGTCTATGATGTTTGGCATCTCCAAACTGTGTCATGATGAGTTTTCATTATTGGAAATGAAATTGAAAATTCTGTTAGGAATATGGTTGACAGGTGAGCGCCTTTAACATTAATATGTATACACATTAATACATCTAGTTGTTGTCTTAATTGACTAGGATACCTTGATGGTATGAGGAACCACTTGAGATTATTAACTTGCTGCCGTTTTGCAGGGGACATTTCAAAGGGCTTAACAGAGGAATCCGCTTTCCACTGATTGGCTATATCACATCACTCAATAACATAGGAGGCTGAGGACTAATGGTTAAACGCTTAAGTGCATTATTTGTGATGGTGGCTCTTTTCGCGCCGTTCGCGATGAGCCAGGAACTGCAGACCGTCTTTTGGACTGACCATAATGACGATGGCTCTGTTCTTCCAATTTTAATTAAGAAAGGCCGGACGCTTGATGCCGAAGGCACCGAAGTCGGCTCATGGCTTGATGGTACTCGTACACAAGATCGTTACATGGGACTTCGCCGTTATGATGACGAGCGGTTGCTGCTCGGAGTTCTGGCCAACGGCATTAATGAGAATGATCCTGAAGACAATCAGGCATTGGCTGCTCAATATCCGGACCGTTCCCTCATTTGGATTAGCGAAGCTGATGGACGTCCTATGGGAGTGGCCCTAAATATCGGCGTTACACCTGTTACGCCGACGGAAGCCTATACAACGGCGTATGGTGCTTCGATTTCTTTCTTTATGGCCTTTGATGTTTCTGACGATGGTTATGTCTATGTTGCATTTGGCGAATACATTCTTCGTTATGCACCGGATGGCGCGAACGGCTTCACCGGCCCAGAAATCGTCTTCCAACTTGATGTCGAACAGTATGGTCCCGAAGATTGGGGCATTTCTGCTTTTGAAGTCACCGGCAGTGGCCCAAGCACGCAGATTAACGGCGGTCAAAATGGCACCGGTTTTCTGATTGAAACCACGGACGGCAATAATTTTGAACTGACACAGACGTACAGTCGTACCGGCTGGCCGCCCCTTGGCGGTTGCCAGAGCCAAATCATCCGTGGGCCTGAAGGCGGTTTTGACGAATGGATTTTTTCTTCCGGCTACGGAAACAACAGCGCCGGTAACGATTCATCCTTCTATCGCCTCTATCGTCCTATCGATAGCCCTGGCGATGTGTTTGCCGATGATAGTGAGTTCTTTAGTGCCCAAGGTATGCCGGATGCCGGTGACCTGGACTATCGTGCCAACTACATTGGTGATGTCGGCGGCGCCGATGGCTTGCCTTACATTGTGGCTTATAGCACTCCAAGTTGGGACTCAAGCGTCAAAACCTCCCCCGGTTTCCTCGCGCTGCATGATGTCAGTGCCAGCGCCTTAACCGGTGAAATGGATGGGGCTTACATTTCGAGCCTCCAGTTGGATGTTTACACAACAGAAGAATTGCGCCTGCCGACCGTGACCACGTCATCTTGGTATGGCACGGAAGGTGTTGTTGAAGTAAATATCCCAAGCACGGCCGCGCCGGGAGCGAGCGAAGTCTTGCTTTGTGGTGGTATTTATGGATACGGCCGCTTCACCGTTGGTGATACCGATGTTAATGACTGGTCGATCTACTAAGCTGGATGCTTAATGATCGAGTTGAATTTTCGGGGGGCATCCAAAATGGATGCCCCCTTTTATGTTTAGTTTTATTTCCATTCATTTGGGAATCATTTATCCACAATGAAATCTTCCGCTTTTACGCTCATCGAATTATTGATTGTTGTGGCGATCATCGGGATTCTCGCTGCTATTGCCGTTCCGAATTTCCTTAATGCGCAGGTCCGTGCACAGGTTTCCCGTGCGTACTCGGATATGCGTGCCATCGGCGTGGCGGTTGAGAGTTATACCGTCGATGGCAACCGTGTTCCCATCGGCTATACCGAAGGAGCACTCCTCGGTTTGTGGGACAGCGATCACCGTGGCAATGCGTACCATGCGTTAACTACGCCGATTGTCTACCTCTCTTCGATCCCATTCGATCCTTTTGTCGAAAAGCGTCCGGGTGGCTATCGCGATCCCATCGGCACAGATACCTATCGCTACTACTGGTATGGAACGTTTTATGGAAACTATGCCGGTTACGATGAGGTTCGTGCTATGGGATATACCTACATGAACCGTTCTATTGGGCCGTCATTTATTGAAGAGCCGCCCTACGAGATTGAAATATTCACGAAGCGGCTCAGCGCCAATATTTACGATTCATCGAATGGGCTCAAATCGCAAGGCTATATCTTTCGTACAAACAAGGGATTTTATCGAGGTGGGGGAAATTGAAAGCCATTGTTACAAGTGAGAATGCAGCCGGGATTATTGCGCCTGCTACTCGATATTTGCATGTGAGGACGCCCGTGCTTTATTTGATGTCAACCGTTCACGCTCTATTTCAATGCAGCATGATTTCCAATAGAAAGTATGACGCTTGGCTTGTTGTGTTTCTGGGAATTTTCGTTTTAGCCGGGATTGTATCTGCAAGTGAAATGCAGGCGGTCAATCGAGGGTATTCGATACCCCTAATTGATTTGTCCGATCAAACACACCGGCAAGTAATTGTTGACCGTGAAGAGGGGCAATATCTCGGCCACCCCACAACCGTTCTCTTGGACGACAACAAGACCATGCTTGCGGTCTATCCCAAAGGCCATGGGCGTGGGGCAATCGTGATGAAGCGCAGCACTGATACCGGATTGACTTGGTCCGGACGATTGCCTGTTCCCCCCAATTGGGAAACCTCTCAAGAAGTCCCGACGATCTTTCCGGTGATTGATCCCCAGGGTGTTAAACGCCTCATTATGTTTTCCGGTTTATACCCGATTCGCATGGCCGTCTCAGAGGATCGCGGAATAACTTGGTCACCGCTTGAGCCGATAGGCAACTTCGGCGGGATTGTGGCAATGAGCGATCTTGTCCGGCTGCATGATGGCCGGTATATGGCGCTTTTTCACGATGATGGCCGTTTTTTGTTCGGAAGTAACCAGCGAACCAATAAATTTGTCGTTTATAAAACTTTTTCCTCTGATGGCGGTCTAACTTGGAGTGATCCGGAAATTGTAACTCGCCACCTGTCCGCCCATTTGTGCGAACCGGGGGTGGTGCGTTCACCCGATGGCAAACAGCTGGCCATGCTCCTGCGTGAAAACAGCCGGAAATTGAATTCCTTTGTTGTTTTTTCTAATGACGAAGGCGAAACCTGGACAGAGCCGGTGCAAACACAAGGTGCACTGACGGGCGATCGCCATGTTGGCCGGTATTCGCAAGATGGGCGTTTGGTGATTGTCTTTCGTGATACGACACATGAGTCCCCGACCAAAGGCGATTTTGTATGTTGGGTAGGAACCTATGAAGATATTGTTGCCGGGGGCGAAGGCCAATACCGCATACGCTTACTCGATAACAAGAAAGGTGGTGACACCGGCTATGCGGGATTGGAACTTTTGCCGGATGGGACCTTTGTTACGACAACGTATTGTCACCTCTATGAGGAGCAACCGCCACTCATTGTCAGTGTGCGTTTTAAATTAACTGAAATAGATGCGCTTGCAAAACAATAATGATAAGGCGAGAAATATAATGCATAGAACGACTTATAACACCCAAAATTCAGCTTTTACTTTGATTGAACTACTGATTGTTGTGGCAATAATTGGCATCTTGGCGGCTATCGCCGTTCCGAATTTTTTAAATGCGCAAACCAGGGCCGGCATTTCCCGGGTGATGGGAGATTTTAAGGCCATCGATACGGCTCTCAAATCTTACCAAATGGATAATAATAAGTATCCGCCTGACCGGGGTGGGCCGAATGTCGGTGACGGAGATGACGCTTCATATAGTTATTTAACAACGCCGATCGCGTATCTCGCCAGCATCGAAGTATGCATGGATTATTTTACATCCAAATCAGGACGTGCAGACGATTCAATCGGAACCCGCAATTTTTACGATTACGGCATGGTCCCGTATATCACAGAGTCCGGTGTCGGTTATGTAACCGTCAGTTTTGGGCCTGACCGGAAACTGAATATGCCCTGGCAGACATCAGCCATGGATGCAATGGCCAAAAACGATGGCAGAAATTTATTCTTCCTTTACAATAGTTCCAATGGCCTGAATTCTTCAGGCGATATCATTGGTACGGCGATTGGGATTCAGAACCGCTGAGTCCATTAAAATCGCTTAACCTGTAAAAGGATAAGCCTATGCAACCATTACAAGGGATTGTTGCCGCTACACATACGCCTTTTCACACTGATTATGCGTTGAATCTTGAACAAATTGATCGTCAAGCCGCCCATTTGATTGCCACTGATGTGAAAGGTGCATTTGTCTGTGGGACCACGGGTGAATTTACATCGTTAACCTTGGAGGAACGAAAACAGATTGCTGCGCGTTGGCGCAAGGTGATTGGAGGCAAACTGAAACTTGCGGTCCATGTAGGGGGGACTTGCCTTTCGGAATGTTGCGAACTTGCACGCCATGCGGAGGAACTCGGCGCGGATGCCATTGCCGCTGTCGGGCCCTATTATTTTAAGCCCGCCGGCCTCGATGAACTCATCGCTTTTTGTAAAGAAATCGCTGCGGCGGCGCCTAAAACGCCGTTTTATTATTACCATCTCCCGGAACTCACGGGCGTCCAAATGCCTATGATCCGTTTTCTTGAACATGCGCCGGAGCGCATCCCCACTCTGGTTGGCATCAAATATAGCGATGAAGACTTTTTGGATATCTATCGCTGTGCCCGGTTCGAGGATGGCCGCTACGGTATCTTGTTTGGCTGTGACGAGTCGTTGCTTGGGGCGTTGGCATTGGGAATTTCCGGTGTCGTAGGCAGTACGTATAACTTCTCAGCCCCTCTCTACCACAAAATGATTGAGGCATTTCACAACCGTGATATGGAGACCGCGACCAAGTTTCAGGACATCATTACGAAAATGATTTCCACGTTGCTTGGCCGGGGCGGGCATCCATATAACAAATCCATGATGCAAGTTGTCGGGGTGGATTGTGGCCCTTCACGTCCTCCGTTTCGAAAAGTCACTGAAGCCGAAATCGATGATTTAAAACGGGTCATGCAATCGATTGGCTTTTATGAGCACGTTATCGTTAAAAATTCTCCATGATTTTTACCAAAGGTGATGCGGATTCTGATGGATAAGAATTACTTCGAATGGTTGAATGCAAAGAAATATTTAAATCTCTGTTTAAGGTTTGGGATTTTCCTTCTAGGCGGATTTCTTATCTTTACCGGTTGTGCGAGCACCTGGCCCAAAGAGGTGAGCAAGACTCTCTCCGCTGCGGGTGACAATCGCTCCGAATTGGAGCAGGTACTGGATCATTACCGGCGTCTCGGTGACGATCAAAAGCTGGCCGCTGCGCAGTTCTTGATTGGCAATATGGAGGGGCACGGTTATATTGTGACGGCGCTTTATGACAGCAACCGGAATGAGATTGAGTTTGACGCGCTTGATTATGATAATTTTGACAATGCGCTGAAAGCATTGGATAAACTTGAAGAAGAGCACGGTGAAATCGATTTTAAGCGGAAACGGTTTGACAAAGACGTTGATTTCATAACCACAGATTTTCTAATTGAAAATATCGATTTGGCATTTGAGGCTTGGCGTAACAATTCCTGGGCTCGTGAACTCACGTTTGAGGCTTTTTGCGAGCATATTCTCCCTTACCGGGGCAGCAATGAACCGCTGGACCGATGGCGGCGGGCGTGTGTGGAACGGTATTCGGACCTTAGCCGGAAATTGGATAATCCCTGCGATCCCAAGGTTGTCAGCAAGTATCTTCAAAAGGATGCGCATCAATGGGTGGGATTCAGCAGCCTCTATTATTTGCACCCTACCGATCAAAGTTTCAGTGAAATGGATGAACACCGTTTAGGCCGGTGTGAAGATATCACCAATATGATTCTTTACACCATGCGCGCCAATGCGGTGCCTTCTGCCGCCGATTACACCCCTTTCTGGGCCGACCGCGATAACAATCATGCCTGGGAAGTCTATTTGGACAAAAACGGAGAGGGACATGCGGGCCTTTCCAACCGGGCCGCCAAGGTCTACCGAAAAGTGTTTTCCATCCAATGGGACAGCCTGGGAGCGATAAAAAAGGAACATGAGGATGTCCCGCGTTGGCTGTCGGGGAAGAATTATCTCGATGTAACCAATCAATATGTGGAAACCAGCGATGTGTGTGTACGCCTGGAAAAAAGAAAACCCAAGAACGCCCGTTTTGCCTATATCTGTGTTTTTAATGGCGGTGAGTGGCAGGCTATTCATTGGGGAAAAATCAAAGGCAAAAACGTTACTTTCTCAGATATGGGCCGAAACATCGCCTATCTGCCCGCCTATTTTGTTGACAATAAACTTGTGGCGGCCGCTCCTCCTTTCATTCTTACATCATCAGGCGATATCCGGATGCTCAAGCCGGATGAATCCTCAGTCATGAGTATTGATATTGCTGAAACAACTCCGGAAACGCCGGATGCCGATACGAAATCGGCGCGTCCCGTGATCGCGGTCAAACCGGGTAGAACGTATGAAATGTTTATTTGGGATGATGAATGGCAATCATTGGGCAGCCGGAGTGCCGGTGAGCAGCCGGTTTCTTTTGCTTCAATTCCCATAGATGGGCTTTATTGGCTGGTTGAGAAAGATTCCCGGCGGTTGGAGCGGATTTTTACCATTGAAGATGGAAAACAAGTCTGGTGGTAATTTTTATATCTAAAAAATGCAAGAGGGGAAATCGATATGTTCATGTTGCGCAAGTCGGTAATGCCAATTTTTGTTTTGGCCGGGGCCGGAATGATTTTCAGCCAGTGCGCCAAGCCATCACCCCAACAGGTTGATAAAGCAATGACTATGAGTTTGCCCAAAGGCTATGTCTGCTACCGTGCGGATCATCCTCTGAACATCGATGGAAAATTGGATGATCCATCTTGGCAAAATGCTCCTTGGACAGATGATTTTGAGGATATCGAAGGCGATAAGAGGCCCAAGCCCCGCTTTCGTACGCGCGCCAAAATGCTCTGGGATGACGACTATTTCTACGTTGCCGCCGAACTGGAGGAGCCGCATATTTGGGGCACGTTGACTCAACGTGATTGTGTCATCTTTCAAGATAACGATTTCGAAGTCTTTATCGATCCTGATTCCGATAATCATCAATACTATGAATTCGAAATGAATGCTTTGAACACGGTATGGGATTTACGTCTTGTCAAACCATACCGCGATGGCGGACCCGCTCTGAACGAATGGGACATTCCCGGTCTTAAAACCGGTGTGAATGTCGAAGGCACACTGAACGATCCCGGTGATACGGATAGCAAGTGGACCGTCGAGATCGCTTTCCCTTGGTCTGTATTGGCCGAGTACGCCAATCGCCCTTCCCCGCCCCAAGATAGCGACCGTTGGCGTGTCAATTTTTCTCGTGTCGAATGGCAGATTGAGATTATTGACGGCAAATATCAGAAGGTGGCGGGAACCAAAGAGGATAACTGGGTTTGGTCTCCGCAAGGTGTAGTCGATATGCACCGGCCCGAACACTGGGGCTATGTGCAGTTTTCGACCGCAAAGCCCGGCCAAGCCGAATTCGTTCCTGAGCCCACCGAAAGCGCGCGCCAGTCTTTAATGAAAATCTATTACGCGCAACAAGACTATGCGAAAAAGAACCAGGTTTGGGCTTCATCGATTGATGAATTGCAATTGGATATGAGTGGTGTTTCAAACTTGGAATCCGCACCTCAGATTGAAGTAACGCCTAACGGTTTCATTGCGCGGATAAATGTCACGCTTCCGGACGGAAATGCCAAAACTCTACGCATTGATCATGAGTCGCGCATTTTGGAAGAGTAGTCTCCGCACGATAACTCGCTGTTTAAGACGAAGCCGATACTATGCGCTCAGCCCCAAAGTCCGGTCACCATATAGGGACGCATAATCCCGCTCTCGTCGGAATTAAAGAATCCGGTCTTTCCATCCGGCGATAAGAACGGATGAGGATGCGCGCGTTTGGAAGATTGCATGTTGAGTATGAGACGCCAATTTTGCAGCGGTTCGTCCTTGCCGGCTCCCCATTCTGCTGTGTACAGCAACCATTGGCGGTATGTCGGTGAATCCGAAATAAGCCGTTTCCCGGCGATGTCGGTGGCGAAATGGCAGAAACGTGGATTCGGGTAAAACGAACGCGAGAGATTATTCCGCCACCCGCCCGGTGTTTCCATGCCAAGGTGCCCTTGATCGGGAAGTGCCTCAGCCTCAATTAACTCAAGTTTGCTTTCGTGACCGGGATTCGGACTCCAAGTGCCGATAACGGCTGTTGTCTCCTGTCCCCGCCAACATTGATGGCCCTGACAGGTTTCACGTTTTTTATCGCGTCCACAGGGCATGGTACGGAAGTTGGTGCCATCATCGCGGAGCAAATGGATATCCGCTCCATCCCCACCCACCAGCTTTCCGGGCAGTATCATACCTCTTTTGTCATATAGTCCGCCGTGATTCTCCTGAATCAAGATGTCGTGGCTCGCATCGGTTTCCAATGAGCGGCTATACTGCGGATGCATATTGAGCCATGTCAATCCTTTGTAGACGAGATTGACTTCCGCTTTTTCCAAATCGTAAACCAGAAGGCCGTACGGCACATCCTCTGTTTCACCGTCCCCTAAGAAACATGAAATAGCCAATCGTTTTCCATCGGAAGATATGGTGGACAAAGGATAAAGCGTGTTCACGCAGTATTCAGTTCCAGGTAATTTTGTATCGATGACATGAAGAACCTCGCGCTGTGTGCCATCGAGCCTGACTCGCTTAAGATAGACTTTTTCATTTTCACCCGCATTGCCGCCAACAAAGTAATAGAGATAAGCCCCATCGGGCGAAATGCTTGGACCGGCCGCGCCTATTTCGCTGACAAGGGGCATGCTCTCGCCGCCGTTCTCCAAATCGCAAAGCATAAAACGGAACTCTGGATCGTAACGAAATCCATCGTGCGCATGGGATGCCCGGCGGTAGATGAAACGTTTTGAGTCCGGTGTGAAGATTTGCGCTTCCATATACACATGTGCGCTTGGAATATCATCTGTCGTTAGCTGAAATACCTCGAGCGCCTTGTCCGCCCCTTTGGGGAGAAGGTCGTTTCTGGGAACCGCGGTATTGGCAAGAGGCGACCGGCGCAGTTTTCGACTCGCACAGCCGAGAAACAAAGCCGCCGCGGGAATTGTTGTCTGTGTTAAAAATGAACGGCGGTGAATTGAAGTCATGATTACAAAGCTTTCCTTGGTCAGTCGTCGAACCAATTGAGATGTTACAGACAGAATAGTCGACTTGGATTTCAGCGCAAACCGGTTACATCGGCTTTTTCGAGAAATGGAGAATCCCGTGCAATTAAGACAAATTAAAACGAGGCACCCGCTTTTGCGGATGCCTCGCTGGCAGTGAGTAGACTATTTTATTCCTGCGGGCTTAGTGCAACATGTAATCTTCCACTGATGCAGCGCCCGTTTGGACGGCGCCGATATCGCTGCCATCTGAAGCCGCACCAATGGCCGGGCTGCCGTCAGCCAGTGCAAATGTCTCGGTGTCCACATACAGCGGATCGCCGGTGACGCTGCCTGACACAGTTCCCAGATCGTAATCGAACGTGTTATTGAAGAACAGGCAGTTGGTGATAGTCAGGCTTAATTCTCCTTCACTACCACTGCCAACATAACTTCCGCTCAATGAGTCAGCGGAAATACCGGCTGCGATGTTGTTGGAGAAGATGCTATTCGAGATTGTGGCGGTACGAGGGCGAACCGCAGTATCCGCGAAACGAACAGCAACACTGTTTGTATCGAATGTGCAGTGATCAATTACCAGAGGACCATCGTCTCCGTCGTTGGTGACATAAATGGCTGCCCACTGTTCGGCTGCGGGATCGTCGATTGCCAAGAAAGTGGCATTGTTGGAGAAAATAGAATTCATAATGGTCACATCGCCTGTACGACCGCTACGGCCACGAATATGCAGTGCGCCATTATCGCTATCGGGGCTGGTGCCTTCGCCGTTTACGTTGTTAACGAACAGGCAGCCATCGACGATCTTTGTGCCACCACCATCCAAGTTCAAGGAGTCGCCCGTATTGTCCATGAACACGCAATTGGTCATGGTTTGGCTGACATCATCCTCGCCTACGCCACGTGCGCGAAGGCGTGTGAGGTTACTGTCATAGTCTTTGAATGTGCAATTGTTAAATACGAAATTGCTGGTGTAGTTCATTGTGCCGTCAAGACCGGGATCACTTACACCGTGGTAGTAAACTGTATCGCTTGTGTTTTCTTCTTCTCCGGCATCAAAAACACAACCGTCAAACAGAACATCATTAGTCACGTCATCAAAAAGATCGGACGCGATGTCGCTGTTATTGAAGTTAACTGCTGCTTCGCCTGACGCGCCGGTGCCCGGCTTCATTTCGAAAAGGCAGTTCCGGAAGGTGATACCCACGCCCTGAGCGTTTACGCCATAGGGGCCGCCGCCAATCTGCTGAATGGCAACATTCTCAATGGTGATATCTTTGCCGAAGTAGACCAAAGTGGCTTCAAAGTTGTCGCCGGGATCGTTTTCGAAGACACCATAAGCAACCAATGAATTCGGGGAGATCGTGGGGCGGTCGCCGCTTGCCGGGCCGCGCAGGGTTAGCGGATCGCGGTTTTGTGCCATTAGATCCTGTGTGAAGGTTCCACTGGCTTGATCGATCGGGGGCAGGCCGCCTAGTACGACTTGCTCTTCATAAGTGGCGCTATCGAGAATCTCGATAATGTCGGGTACACCGTTGGTGGCATTAATAGAATCAATAGCCGCCTGGATACTTGTGAAATTACCACCGCCCGATGCACTGACTGTAACAGTTTGGGCGAAAGCGGCCGAACATGCCAAAACGGCGATACCGGCCACGGCCAAAGTTTTCGTGTATTTCATACTAAAACTCCTCCTTCATATTTACGGACTCTCTCTTTGAATTTTTTAAATTCAAGCCAAAAAGGATTTCTGCCTACCCTCTGCCTAAGGGAGACTAAATTTAAGCATGAGAATGCCGTGAATACAAATTGTACTTAAAATTGGCAATGAATTTCTTTTGTCTGAATTGTAGGATAAGAATATGCTCAATTATTTGAATAATGAATTATGTGCAATTAACCGATTACAGTATGCTGTCAAATTGTCTTTGCTGCATGAATGGCGGCGGATGCTCAATTAAACAAAGAGTATTATTGTTCTTTTTGACATTCTTTATTTACTTATGTCTACTTGGTAATACACTAATTGAATCATAAATTCATCGCACATATCACAGCAATTTACCGGATGTCATAATTTGAACAGAATAAACTGCTCTATTTGCTTAACGTAATTTATTTTCTAAATTTGTAGTGTCGGGTGTTTACATAAATTGAGCAGGAACGGGCTGGAAGGATTTATGGTGGAAAGGCGCATCAAAGTATAGGAAATATGACAAGGACTGTTTCTTTAGATAATGCTCATTATTTGTTTTGTCTGCTTGCCAGCAGGATGGCTAATTTGTAAAGATTATTTGTTATTACTTGGATACAGAAGTGCTTAATAAGGATATGATTGCTGCAATGATCTTTGCCGATGCTCTACCAATAACCCAGACTACGCAAAGCCTCTTCTAACTCGGGATCGATAAAAGCTGGTACAGCCAACGGTGCAGGCTCTGTCTTTAGCCAATTGTCAATCTCAATTCCTAAATCTTTGGCTTGAGAGGGAATTTGTTCGGCCGTTCGGCCCGCCAATAGATTTTTTGATTCAAGCGGATTATGAGAATCTTCATAGAAGTATAATTCGGATCCCGTCCAAATATTATTTTCCTTTGGGAATTGCGCCACAATTCGTAATGCGGGGCTTCCGTTGATGCCTTGGCCAAGCTCGACACGGCTTCCGGCCGCGTGTTTGGGGCCTACACCGGCGTCCTGATAAATGGTGGCGTTTGAATCATCAAAATCGTCTATAATGGTTGTCTTATTTCCTACCAGCACAACATCATCGAGATAGATATCAACTTTCCACTCTCCCGGCGTTCCACCGGCATCCATGGCAATGCTTTCAATTTGCATGTTCTGCAATGGCCAGCCCTGGATTTTCCCGTATGAGATGGCTCTTTCGTACAAATCGGTTGTGGCGATCACGGACCAACCGTTAGGCACCTGAGGCAGCTCATATTGTTGATGAATGGCTTCGATTCCAAATCTGCTTGATGTGACAAGGATTGTTGGTTGTTTCTCCCGAATTGATGAAGCCTCTGTACCGACTGTTTCCGGAGTGTGAAAACGAATATGCGCCACGAGTTGGGCCGTGGGCGCTCCGCGTACCATGGCTCGGAGATAGCAGGGGCCATCAAGGCTGTATCGCAAAGCCCGTCCGACAAGAACCGGTTCACGGCGATGGTAGTGGTGGTCGATCAATTTCCAGCGCAGGTTAACTGCCCCAAGCAGCTTATCGGCGTCGCACCGATAAGCACCTTCTGTTTCCAGCAATGCTGTTCGTGTCGCTGTTTTACCATTTACTGGTTGCTTTTCTTCATTTTGTGTGGTGAGCAGACTTGCAAGGTCAATCCCCTGCACTTCCTGGGGGTAATCCAATCCGCATGCAGCAGCGGCGGTGGGCATGATATCCATTCCCGCGGCCAAATCTTCTACTTTGACGCCCGCGTGTATCCCCCCCGGCCAACGGATAATCAATGGAATATGCATGCAGGTTTCATAAAGATCCGCTCCGTGAAAGTAGCGGCCGTCTTCCCCGAGGTTTTCACCATGATCGGCCAACACAAACACCGCTCCTGGTGATTTGGGACTGGTATTGTCAAATCCCTCCAGAAGCCGCCCCACCTGCCGGTCAAGATACTCGACCTCTCCAAGATACAGTGCGCGTAAGCGTTGAAGATCGGCCTTTGAGACGCCCTTGCCCTTTGAGGCTACAAATCTTGATACCTGATCTGTGCTGCCATCGATAGGCCCGTCGTAGCCCTCAGGGCCATAGGTATCGAATTCCGGCTTAGGCTCATAAGGTGAATGTGCGTCGTAATAATGTACCCAAAGAAAAAACGGTTCATCCGGCTTTCTTTCTGTTAGCCATTGCAGGGCCAGGTCAGTGGTTTTTTGACCGTCTCGTTCCGCCTCGGGATCATTACCCGCCTCGCTGAGATCATTGTAGACATCGAAGCCCTGGTTGAGGCCGAAGGTTTGATTGAGGACAGATGAACTCAAAAAGGCAGCGGTTGTAAATCCTGCTTCTTTGCATAATTCGGCCAATGTTACCACGTGGTCCGGAACGCGGTCCGAGCCAAACCGCACTCCGGTTGAACGAGGCATCCGCCCGGAGAAGATGGCTGTATGAGAAGTCAATGTGGCCGGTATTTGGCATGTGGCTCTGCGAAATAGGGTGCCCTCTGCGGCCAGAGCGTCGAGATGCGGTGTTTGGGCGGACATATTGGGGAGTTCATAGCAGGCTAATGCATCTGCCCGGACTGTATCCAGCGTAATTAGCAACACCCTGCGCGCCGGACCTGTGTTTTGTCCACACGATGCCAAAACCAGCAAAAGTGCCACCGGAAAGCAGAATAGAGATTTGCGCATTTCTCACATCTTTCAAAATGAATCAAAAAAATCGACATGACCGGACGTTTTGCGATTGATCCGAATAAGGCCGGGCTGTCGTTCCAACCTACTACCGAAAGCAGCTCGATGCGAGGCTTACCGATATTTATTGTTGTTGCAGCACAAATTCATTGTGCTTGGCAATTTAATGAAAATTTGCGGAAATCAACTGTTCGTGAAATCTGCTGCCTAATGGGGCTGCCCAGATGGGGATCAATGTTTGATTTGTATCGAGAGTAATGATTCCGGGAAACATAATTTTAAAAGAAAAAGCCTGATGCGCAGGGATCGTAACGAACGAAACGCACCAGGCTGAAAACGGAGAATTAAAAATTACAGAATAAATGGATTTGTCGAAGGGGTATTACACTCTTTTTAATATCAATAAATGGATTCCGATGCTCTAAATCAAGTCAATTCAAAGATGCATATGAGTCTTCAGAAATATGGAATATGGCGATTTATAGGAGTGTTTTTGATAATGATTTATCATCATAAATCGATAGGCCTACATCAATTTGAGTTTCTTGTAGCAGGCCACTAGAGCTTCTGCAAAGCGTTCCCAGGTGAAGCGCTCTTCTGCCCGCCTGCGGCCCTTCGCCGCCAGTTCGGCGCGCAGCATGTGGTCTTCTCTGATTCGCTTAAGTTTGGCGGTTAAATCGTCCACATCGCCCTCATGAAAAACCAATCCTGCGCCGCCGATTGTCTCTGGGATTGCTCCTGAATCCGACCCGATGACCGGCACACCCATGGCCATGGCTTCGATCAGTACCCTTCCCAGCTGTTCCTGCCATCCGGGGGTGGTCTCACTGGGCAGGACCAATACATCCATTTGACGCAGATAGTCTGGCACTTCGCGTTCCGCTACAGAGGGAATTCGCTGCATAAATTCTGTCATACACAGGGCCACTGCCAGCTGATCGACCAACTGTTCCCCCTCTCCACTACCGATCATGAGCAGTTTGGATTGAAGAATACGCTGGCTGGCGCGCAGAAGCGGTCCTACGCCTTTCATAGCCAACATGCGACCGATGTATCCGATATTGAAAATCTCGCCGATCTCGGTTGATGTCTTGGGATTTTCAAAATAAAACCGGGGGATGCCGTACGGAATGACTTCTGTAGGTTTATCGAAGCCTTTTTGAGTGAGAACCTTCTGTGCACCTTCTGTAGCGCAGACCGCACCGATGGCCTGCCGGTGCAAACGGTGGTCAATTTGCGCATAGATCTTTGAAAGCCGCGAGGGATAGCAAAAATCGCGATAAATATTCTCCCACGTATAAAACAGCAGAGGTATTCCATCCGCTATTCGTGCCACCTGTCCGGTGGATAACGCCCAGGGCTCTTCCAACAATTGGATAACATCCGGTTTGGCCCTGCGCATGGCGGCCCGCAGCCCCCATGTATAAAACGAACGGGCGTAATAGCCCTTGGGGGCCATATGACAGACATGTGCCGTGTAGGGCAAATCCTCCGAAGGCTCCCAGCGTATGTGCCGTCCCGCCTCGATCCAGTTACGCGGCCCCACAACATGCAAATCGATTTCGGGATGCGCGGCAATTGCCCGGTGCCGTTCATCTGAGGCCGCCAATCCGGCGGTTTTATCTACAATCAACAGACGCATGGTCTCGTAGCCTATCCAAACCGCTGCCATTTCGCCCGGGAAGCATTGGCTGGCGGAACATCTACGCCACCAGTGCGGAACGGGAATGAAATGGGCGTATGCGCTACCATTTGCCTTGGATTTGCAAAGAAAAAGTCCATCCGGGACTGGAAGGAAACACAGCAATGACGGTTATGACCAGCCGTGAACGTATGCAGCGTCTGTTTGCGAAAGATATCCCCGACAAGATGGGATTGTTTGACCATTTTTGGCCGGAAACCATAGATGACTATTGGCCCAAGGCGGGATATCCCAAGGGCGCCAATACGACGGAGTTTTTTAATTACGATCTTTATCCCGGCCCTTGGTCTGTTGATACCGCCCTGTTTCCCGGACAAGAAGAAATCCTGGAAGAAACCGAAGAGTGGAAAATTACCAAGAACGGCAACGGGGCCGTGCTCAAATACTGGAAACATAAATCCGGTACACCGGAGCATATTGACTTCACAATTGTCACACCTGAAAAGTGGGCCGAAGTAAAACCCTCTCTGCTAAATCTGGATACATCGCGTATCAATGTAGAAGAATGCAAAGAATTCGCGGCCAAGGCGCGGGCCGGAGATCGCTTCTGGACCTTTGGCGGTTGTCTCCATTTCGAACTGATGCGGGCCACCTTGGGCGATGTCTGTATGCTCGAAAGTCTCTTGCTGGAACCGGACTGGATTACCGATTATTGCCAGACCTATACCGATTTCTTTATTCGCCATTTCACCTATGTATTTGATGAAGTGGGCCTGCCCGATGGCATGTTTGTTTATGAAGATTTAGGGTTTTCGAATGGCCCCTTTTGCTCCCCGGAACTCTACCGCAAGCTGATTTTTCCCCAACATAAACAGCTCTTCGATTTTTTCCATGACCGGGGATTGCCGATTATTTTTCATACGTGTGGCGATGTACGCAAAATGATGCCGCATTTGATTGAAGTGGGTATCGACTGCCTGCAGCCCATGGAAGCCAAAGCGGGCATGGATGTGATTGAACTGGCCGATACTTATCCGGGCCAATTGTCCTATATGGGCAATGTCGATGTTACTGTTCTTAATACCAATGATCCCGAAAAAGTGCGTGATCATGTCACTCAAAAACTGGATGCATTGCTCGAACGCGGTGTGCCCTACATCTTCCATTCCGACCACAGCATCCCGCCGGATGTCGAAATGAAGACATACCAACTCGCACTGGATATCCTAAAGGAGAAAGGCGTTTACAATGGCAGGCAGCCATAGTCGGATCACTAGGGGCGCTTGTTTGGTTATACAGGAATTGGCCAATCCATGATTTTTATATAATGTTGGTACACGATCTGAAGAACCACAAAAAGCAGTCCCCACCAAATCGCCTGGGCCAGCACCAATCGATATGCGCCTTGAGGTCCGCCGCGCGGAATTATGCGCATACCAAGCACCAGAACCAATGGGGAGACAATACCGGTAAAAAGATCCCAATCGACATTGGGATGTTTATCCGGACGCCACGTGATGAAGTACAGCAGATACGGCACGAATAGGAGTAAGGACCACAGCCGGAGCCGCTGATCCGATTCTTTGTTTGTGTTTAGCCAGGTCTTCCGAGTGATGAGAAATACGAGCAGGATCGGCAACGCGGGCATCAAGAAGACTGTGAAATTGATGTAGGCCAAGTAGGTTTCAAAGTTTGCATAATCGGACAGCGGCCTGAACATGGCCCCATCCGTCCCCACTGTCATGACCTTGTCGCCCCAGAAAAAGGCGAGCATGGCCTGAATGTCGCCTCCCCACCCCACAAAGAGAATGGCTGAACCCAGAAGGTTGGGGACAATCGAAGCGGCACAAATCGCTTTGATGATTTCGAGTGTCTTTGTTTGGGATGGCATCTCATGGGGACCAAGTAACCACGGTAAAGCCAACAGCGCGGGCGCCCAGAATACGATGGAGATATGCAAACCGAATACCGCGCCATACACCAATCCTACAACCCATAATCCGCAATGGCCTTCATAATAGAAAGCCGCAGCCGCCATAAATGCCCAAAATCCCAAAACCAGCAGCGCGTAGACTTCAACGTGATTGATGAAAATCAACACAAATCCACCGCTGCTCAAAAGCATCAAATATACCCAGCCCCGCATTGCGCTATCCGGCAGAAAACGCCGCAGACTTTGGATGACCAGCGGAGCCACGGCTACTCCCGCCAGCCCGGAAACCAATCCCACACAGGTCACCAGTGCCCAACCCCGGTCGACGCCAAAGATCAGGTAGGACCAGCGGTAAAAGAGTATGGTGAGCGGCTCGCGCATCTCTTCCCACCAATGGCCCGGCTCCTTGCAGGACTTGGCCCAATCGTAGCCATCCGGGCTGATATTCATGCTCCGGAAGTGCCATGCCAATAGCAGCAGGATGACCGCCAGAACCGGGTAATAACGGCCAAGCAGACCTCGTTCCCGTATCCAGGTTCGTGTGCGGTCCCATAAATTCAGCAACTGATCGGAAGCAGCGGGATGCCATCCGGCTATCAGCAGCCAAACCCATGCCGTACGCAGGGCTGCCGGCATCCGGTTGGGAATCATGAGCGCCCAGCCGAAGCGTGGAAATTGAATTAATAAGCAAATAAAGAGAAAGAGACTTAATAAGATAAGTGGAATCAAAATCTTACGACTCTCGATACGTTCATCCAGACGTTGAAAAACAACCGCCAAGCCCAAAATGACGGGGATATAGGCGGCAGGAGGAAAGGCTGCGGCAGTCGGAGTATATCGCCATGGATTCCCGAAGATAAAAACCAGGATTAGGTCAATTACAAATAGCCCCAAGATCAGGGCTAAATCGCGGCGGTCGGTGGTTGTCATAACCCGGCATCTTGTCGCCCCTATCCTCCCCAGGCAAGGAGAGAACAATTGCCGCTCGGATCATTTAGGGGAATTACTTGTATGATTCGCTAAGTGGCGGTCACCTCCCCAAGGCCGTTCCCGGCTCGAATACGTGGCCGCGCAGGAAATCGTAAGCCCGCATACGTTTTTTGCCATCCGGCTGGATTTCCAATAGTTCCAGGCTGTCCTGACCGGTCGCTACGCGGATTGTTCCTTTGCTTGTGTCATAAACAGTCCCGGGAGCTGCCGAAGGGTTATCCTGTATGACTTCGCTCCGATACACCTTGAGGCGCTTTCCATTCAGTGTGGTATGTGCTCCAGGGATGGGTGAAAGTCCACGAATCAGATTATGCAGATCTTGGGCACTTTTTGACCAATCCAAAATTTCATGTTCCGGTTCAATTTTGGGAGCCCAGGTGACTTTTGCTTCATCTTGAACTTCACGCGGCGCTGTACCGGCTACTACATCAAGAATTGTCTGTTCCATTAATTCCGCACCTATAACGGCCAGACGATCATGCAGTGCACCTGCATCCTCATCCGGACCAATCGGTGTTTCCTGCCGGTAAATGACATCCCCATCATCCCACCCTTCAGACATATACATGGTGCAAATTCCGGTAGTTTCATCGCCGTTGATGATACTCCATTGGATTGGTCCCGCTCCCCGGTATTTGGGCAGGAGCGAAGGATGAAGATTGAGGCAACCATATTTCGGAAAACTCAAAATATGGGGAGGAACCATCCCTCCATAAGCTACGACAACGATGATTTCAGGCGCTTTTTCTTCCAGCCAAGGCATGACTTCAGGCTTCTTTAAGCCAGCCGGTTGGAAGACGTCATATCCCAATTCCAATGCCTGGATTTTGACCGGTCCGGGTTCCAAAGTCTTTTTGCGTCCCCGCGGTTTGTCGGGACGGGATATTACACCGCGAATTTCAATCATTTCAGCGGCATGCAGCTGGTTTAAGGCAGGAACCGCAAAATCCGGAGTACCGGCAAATACAATGGGAATGGTCATTAAATACGCCTCTGATGATTATTTGGGGCCGATAGGGTGTGTTTGACAGTAAACATCCACCCGCAGCCGGCCCAGAGGCAGAGCGCGAGAATGCCACCGCCCCCCACAATGTAGTCGCTATGCCCGGTTCAGAGTATGAAGATTCATCAACTTAGGCCAAGGCGCGTTCGAGATCGCGCAGGCCGCCTTGCACCTCGAAACGGTCTTTGGGAGCGAGATGATCGATAAACAAAACACCGTCCAGATGGTCAAGTTCATGCTGGATACAACGAGCTTCCAATCCTTCGGCCTCGAATTCGTACTCCTCACCGTTTTCAGGATGTTGGGCGCGGACTTTTATTTTCAGCGGGCGCTCCACAGGACCTTCAATGGATGGAAGCGACAGGCATCCTTCTACGTAGGATTCTGTTGTGTTGCTTTTCCATGTCACTTTGGGATTGATAAGAATCAGCGGATCGTGGCCTTCCCCCACATGAACAACAACCATCTTTTTCGATATTCCCACCTGCGGCGCCGCCAGACCGATGCCATTAGACTCGACCATGAACTTCAGCATCTGCTCGCCCAACCTAACCAAATCGGGTCCGAACTTCTTGATAAATTTTGTCTTACGGCGAAGTACCGGATCCGGATAATGAACAATTTGGAGTTTTTTAGGCGTATTCATAACTCGTGCTTTACAGACCTTTAGGAATTTCTATAGGTGTCTATGGCGCTCCTATTTCCAATCTTACCAAATGAACCGGTTAGGTCGAGGCTGGGATAGAATAACTACAAATAAGCGGTCTGAAATGCGCAATCTCTGATTCCGGTTGTATTACCGAATCACGGCCCGATGCCATGAATTCCCGTGGCGGGTTTGACATGGGCCGGTACGCGGGCTTCTTTTGAGTCGCGGGCGAACCCGGTGAACATGCTCTGGAGTTCAACCGTTTCGCCCGTGGTGGCTGAGGTATAGGCGGCCGACATCAATTCGACCACATGCACCTGCTGGCGCGGATTACCCACGCACTGGTCTTGTCCTGAAATCATGTCGATAAAATGAGGAACGATATCCTTTTCCGGATGCTTAGTGGTGTCAAGGTAATATCCTTTATATTTCCCTAGTTCCCAGGTTTCCGCCTCTGCCGGAATCATATCGTCCTCAACAGGTACTATTGTCACAGGATTTCCCGGCCAGCCGATATGCAGTGTTCCGCAGTCACCGACAATCCGGATACCTGCCCCCGAACGGTCCCAGTTTGGAGGCAAAACCCAGCTGGAATGGATGACACCGAATATTCCGTCGCCCCAATCCAGGCTAATCATGGCATTGTCTTCGACCTGAGCCCGAACACCCTCGGGAGTATCGTCGGTGATACGGATAGGTTTACGAATCCCTGTGAAAGCATTGAGGCGCGTCACTGGTCCCATAATGCCTAGTAGCTGGCTGATCCCGTACACGCCCATATCGATAATAGCCCCGCCCAGCGATTCCTCTTTGAAAAACCACGCGTTATGTCCCGGTCCGGAATGTCCGGAAACGACCATCGCCGCGTGTACCGCGCCAATCGCCCCGGCCCGGATCGCTTCGCGTGCGGCCTCATAGCCGGGAGAGTAATCAAATGGCAACGGCAGAAAGCGAACACCGGCTTCCTCTACAGCCCGGACCATCTCTTCCGCTTCCTCAAAGCAAGTTGCCATCGGCTTCTCAGAATGGACATTGACTCCTGCTTCGGCGCAGGCAATTACATTATCCGCATGAGCTTGATGAGGAGTTGCTACAAATACCCCGTCAAGTTCAACCTCTTTCAGCATCTCTTGGCAATCAGTAAATACTTTGGCTTTGCACGCGGGAGCATTCTGCGCTTTGCCCTTTGTATTGAAATCCTCCAACTCGCGATCGGCATTATCTTTGGAGCAGTCGCAAACGGCGGCCAGCTCGGCACGCTCACGAAGACGATCGAGTCCGGCGAAATAACGTTTATGGGCGATATCGCCGCACCCGATTATCGCCACGCGCATTTTACGGCCTTGAATTTCCGCCATTATTTGAATCCTTTAGTCCAAAGATGCCAGAACACTGCGCAGATATTTGGCTGACAGTGCCGAACGCCGCTCAGGTTCCTCATCCGTACCTAATTCGAGCGACAAATAGCCATCGTAACCGGCCGTCCGGTAGAGCGGCAGAAGCCGTTTGTAATCGATTTTGTGATCCCGTCCGTCCTCATCCATGACATGGAATTTGACGTGACTATGTTCTGTGAGGGGCAAAAGAAGCTCCGAGCCGGTGTACATCAACTTATTGCCGTTGGGTAAATCGCTGAAATTATTAGCATCCAAACAGCACTTAAAATTAGGGGAGCCGATGGCTTCGATGAGTTGTTTTACTTCTTCCGGGGTATTGGCAATGGTGGAGTGGTTTTCAAGAGTCAACATCCGTTGAAGTTCTTGAGCGTATTCGGAAACTTCATACAAACCTTCTCGCACCCAGCCGCGCTGTTCTTCTAACGAATGCCCTTCAACTTCATATCCCGTAAAAATGCGCAGCACCGGGATTTCCAATTCCGCCGCAATTTCGATCCAGCGCCGCAGCCGATCAATCTGCATCCTTCGTGTGCGGGCATCGGGGCTGCAAAAATCGTTTTCGGGAGAAAGGCAAGGCACTTCTAATCCGGCCTCTTGGGCCAGCCGGACGGTTTCACGCGCCGAAGGCAGAGATTGTGGCGTAATTTGCCACTCCAAAATCTCGACACCGTCCATTCCCGCGTCGGCCATGGCCTTAAAAACTGTGGCGTTATCCGCTCCCTCTTCATAACGCCGCCGAAAACTCCATGTGCTGCATCCGATTTTCATAGGTTTTGACCCTCCGTCCTTATGTTTTGTGACGAATCGCTGTTCCTGTTGTTTCAAAAAGGAGGTTTCAGTCTGCCATTGAATCCCTGACATGGGAATGCAATTGCCGATAGCAGACTTTCACCCCTTTGGGTGTCTTTCATGCCGGTTGCGCGATGGTCCCGTTCAAGGTTTTATAGTGCACAATCGGATACGTTTAAATCCCCTCGAACCGAAAGTGAGTCAGTCTAATGAAATTCACCCCCGCGAGCTATCTCACAGTTCTTATCATCATGGGTGTAGCTCTTATTATGCCGCAGAATGTCCAGTCTGAGAATGTAATAACCATCGGCCCCAAGAACTATTTACAGATTAATGGTGAACCGTCTTTTGTAATTGGCAGCTATGGTATGCCCGAGGGAGTGTCCTTGGAAGAAACCAAGGCCATGGGTTTCAACCTCCTTCGATGCAATGCGGATACAAAGACATTGGATGAACTGCAAGCCGCCGGTCTTTATGCCTGGCATTCGTTCGGGGGGAATTTCGATCTGGATGGAAAAGACGATGAGAAGAAAAAAGCCGGTTTGCGTTCGACCGTAGATGCCGTTGCCAAGCATCCGGCCATGCTGATGTGGGAAAGTATTGATGAACCGGCATGGACCGACGGCCAGCCCGAATTGGCGCGTATTCCTTATGCAGGGATGAATAAGGGGTATGAATTCTTGCGTACCGTTGAAAAGAATCACCCCGTTTACATCAATCAAGCTCCACGAAACACCGTTGATACGCTCCGCAAGTACAGCCCCAGCGCGGATATTATCTGTACTGATATTTACCCGGTAATTCCCAAAGGTCTGCCGCGTATGTTTGCGATTACCGATGATGGCCGGCAGGGAGATTTCGCCAACCAAACCCCAACTTGTGTGGGGCAATATGTCGATAAAATGAAAAAGGTTGCTTTTCGCGATCAGGCGGTATTTATCGTTCTCCAAGGATTCGCGTGGGAAAACCTAACACCCAAGGACCAGTTCGATTCTTCCCGAGTTCTTTATCCCACCTACGAACAGTCACGGTTCATGGCTTGGCAGGCAATTATCCACGGAGTCAATGGCCTCACCTATTGGGGGCTTCATTACACTCCCAAAGATGTTCCCTTCTTTGCCGACTTGGCCAAAGTCCTGCAGGAAGTCCGAAAAATGGAACCGGTGATTTTGGCCCGGAGTATTTTGCATGAGCCGGTTCTGCGTTATGCCGAACGCGGTTCGACAATCGATCAGGGTGTGGAGTTTATTCAGCGCCAAATCGGCAGCGAACTTTATTTGATTACCGTCAACGCCTCTATCGATCCTGCCGGCGTAACCTTTGCCGGGCTGCCCGAAGAGTATTTGCGTTGTGGCACGTTAGAAGTTCTCGGTGAGGGCCGTTCGGTCGAGATCGAAAACGGCTCATTCCATGATGAATACGATGGACTAGGCGTTCACATCTATAAGGGGATTATGAAATAGTCTGCGCAGCATGCGCTGCCTAAATTAAGTCGTTTGCGCCGTGATCGATGTCATTTGCGGAATTGTGGTTTCAAGGAATGGAATAGAACATGCTGAAGAATCAAATCACTCTCTGTGTCTTAGTCTTTGTATTGTCTATTTCCGGCAGATTGGAAGCGAAGGTATTCGATCCTGCGGAATACGGCGCCAAGCCTGATGGCGTGACTCTATGCACAAGCGCCATTCAAAAGGCCATTGATGTTTGCGCCGATGCCGGAGGCGGGACCGTGCTCTTGAAGGGAGGGCGGTTTTTAACCGGGACATTGTATATGAAGAGCAATGTTGCCCTGGAAATCGCCAAAGATTCGGTACTGCTTGGCAGCACGAACCTGGCCGATTATCCACCGACAATCCCGGATGTTTTCACGTCCTCGAATCGATATACCAACAAGAGCCTTATCTACGGAGAAAATCTGACCAACATCGCCATCGTCGGCAAAGGTACATACGACGGACAAGGTGAGAGTTTCGAAGGTGAGTGGCTGGTGCGGCCGTTCGGTTTCCGTTTTGTGGAATGTACGAATGTGCGGATGGAAAATTTGACTCTCAGAAATTCGCCTATGTGGATGCAGCATTACCTGCAATGCAATAATGTGACCATTCGCGGCATCACAGTTTGGAATCATTGCAATAAAAACAACGATATGATCGATATTGACGGTTGCCGGAATGTTCTAATCGAGAATTGCACCGGTGACACCGATGATGACGGCCTCACGCTTAAAAGCACCACAAAACGCCCCTGCGATTTCATCACCATTCGGAATTGCACATTAAGCAGCAATTGCAACGCCTTAAAATGCGGGACAGAGTCAATCGGTGGATTCAAAAACATGACCGTGTCCGATTGTGTGATTAAACCCTCCGCCGAGAATAAGGTCATTTATGGGAGCCAGGGGGGATTGGCGGGAATCGCCTTGGAGATCGTCGATGGCGGGATTATGGAGAATATCTCGATTTCCAATGTCGAAATCGAAGGGACAATGTCGCCGATCTTTATCCGGTTGGGAAATCGCGGCAGGCGTGTCAATCCTTATGTTCTTAAGAACCTTTTGAAGGAAGAAAGAAAGATCAATGAATTTATCCCCGGCCCGGATGTGGGGATTTTACGTAATGTAATAATCTCCGATGTTACCGCCCGCAACGCAGGGGCTATGGGGTGCCCGATTGCCGGAATTGAAGGTCACCGTATCGAGAATCTGGTATTCAGAAATTTCAACCTATCATTTGCCGGCGGGGGTGTGGCTGAAGACTGTGTGAGAACGTTTGAAGAAAAGGCGGGCAAATATCCCGAATGCAAGATGTTTGCCGAACGTCTGCCCGCTTATGGTTTCTATTTCTGGCACGTGGATGGTGTGGTCCTCGATAACGTTAAAATGGAAACGGAAACACCCGATAAACGTCCGGCGATTGCCCTCGAGGATGCAAATCATGTGACTTTGGACGGCAACGATTTGGATCGCTCAGAGAACCTTCCGGCGGGTGTTTATCGTATGCCGTAATCCGAATTCATACTCTGCCGGGCTGTGAAGTATATTTCTCTGATCTGAAATTGTATTCTTGCAGAGGTGAAAACACAGGAGCGTGACAGGAAAGAGGTGGCATAATGTCAATATCGCGACGTTCATTTGTACAAACCGCCGGACTAACCGCATTGGCCTCGGCATCCTCAGCTGGCGTAGTCTCTTCGAATACTGTTATTGCCGCTGATACGCAAAGCAGCAAAGGAGCAACCACCATGGCGCTTCCCGACAAAGCGGATTATTTACGCGTTCCTATGAGGCTCTTAAATCAGCAATGGCCGAATAACCGGCTGGTTAATATTATCTGTCATGGCCACAGTGTGCCTGCGGGTTATTTCAAAACGCCTCTGGTCGACACATTTAATGCCTATCCGCATCTTTTGCACCGCGCGATAAAGGCTGTCTATCCCTACTGTGTCTCCAATGTGATCGTCACCGCCATCGGCGGGGAGACTTCGCAAAGCGGCGCCGCGCGTTTTGAATCGCAAGTTCTCTGCCACCGGCCCGATGTCATTACTATCGATTACGCGCTGAATGATCGCGGGCTGGGACTGGAACCCGCTCGTACCGCGTGGGTGTCTATGATTAATCAGGCGATTGATGCCAGGGCGAAGGTCATCCTGCTGACCCCCACACCCGATATGGACCACACACCGGACGATCCCGATGAGCCGCTGAATCAGCATGCGCAGCAGATACGCGAATTGGCCGAGGAATACCAAATCGGTTTGGTCGATAGCCTGGCCGGATTCGATGCTTATCAAAAAGAGACCGGGAATGTCTCCGATTTGCTTTCGCAGATCAATCACCCCAACCGCCAGGGGCATGATATTGTCGCCCGAGAACTGTTCAGCTGGTTTTCGAGCGAGCCATTCCCAACGGATGTTGAGGAATGGGGTAAGTTTTAAAGAGCGCTAACCGCTCACAAATATAAAGTTATCCAAGCAGACGGTGGGAGTTGGATTCGCAACAATTGTAACGCAGGAGAGGCCAATCAGTTTTTTCTTAGATGAATGAATTTGTTTATCAATAACCCCGTAATTATTTTTGGCAAATTCCTGAAATTGTAGTTGACACTGCCAATCCGCTGTGATAGTAATTGCAATGGTTGCTGATGCGGGTATCCGGAACGATCCCCCACCACACACGGCCTAGCATGTCCCGGGTACGCTAGGTGTCTTTGAGCCACTGATCGTTACAATCGTTTTCGGAGCAATACCGGAGGCGGACTCAACTTTGTCCTAAGCAAGTATGGCCGAAGGGTTGGCGTAGCCTGTCCTCATCACAGAAGGACCTCACGTAGTTAAGGGGGAAAATATGTCTACAATTATTACAATTCCGATCAAAAAAATCAGAATGGGGGGGGGTAAATTACTCCTCAAACCAACAACATCGGATTTGTCACATGCGTATTCGGCGCAATTGGCTTTTGGAGAACAGAGCCGATGGCTAGTCCGGAAAACAAAACATCGCCCGCATTCCAGGTTCATTATTTGGCATTGCGGCTGGTGTTGCCCACCTGCTTTTTGAGAGCTCATTTCGAGTTCTCCACACACCCAACAAGGTCCATATGGACTGGAAATAGGACCAAACACTGAAATACAGAAATGTCGCCTTTACACTTATGAGGTGTTACATCCCACGAAAACCAAAATTCATTTCTTAGGCTAGGAGGATTAAAGGAATGCGTAATAAAAAGTTGAATTATAACAACATTAAAGTATCCAAACGGCATATTTTCTCTGTGCTGATTATTTGTTGCCTCCTTGGATTATATGCCCCACTGGCGTCTGCTGAAACAACCTTGGCTGTCAGCCGGCTGTATGCTGATACTTATGGAATTAGAAATGTAACAGGCACACTTAGTCCGCTTATATGGCAAGGAAGCGCACATAACCCTGCCCTTTATGATGCAAACGCGACCGCTGAATATACAGCATGGTTCGATGTTTCTGAAACAGGAGGGCATGAAGAACACATCTGGATCAAAGGATTTGGTCCAAGCGGGATGGAAACGAATGCCGTCTATAAGAACAATCCAGTAGGCGAAACGACCATTATTGCAACTACACAAATGCCAGATATGGGAACGTTAACAAGTAATACAGTTGGAAAAACCAACTGTTCGATAACATGGAAGTTTGCCTTTATTGATCCCGATAGCCAATATTTTGAGGAAAGTGATTGGAATGTTGCTGGGACTACCGTATTCACTTGCTATATTGTGCCTAATCCACCGGCGCAACCTTGGTATCAGATAGGAAATGGGAATGATGATATTTATGTTGAACTACTGGATAAAATCGTCGCAGCATGTGGTGGAGAATCCTCAATTTCTAACATTAGAAACAAAATCGCTGATTGGATGTATGTATATATGATGTATAATGGGGCTACATCGATGTCAGAATGGCCTATGAGCAACCAATTTCACCTTAAACAGTTTTTAGAGGAATGTCGTTCACAATCTGGACCAGAGGATGGAAACGATTGTAGAGACTTTTCGAATCTCTTCTTTCTCATGCAGGCGGCAGTCGGGGGGACCGGACTTATTATAGAAAGACGGGATAATGATGGAGGTTTTTACACTCATGCCCTTAAAGCAGCAAATCGTCAAAGCTGTGCTACTTATTTTATCTACCATCAAATAATATCAACTGGTGGTTTGCATGGCAGCGTATACGATCCATCTTTAAAACTGGACAGTAGTATGCCGGGCGATAATTACTTTACTGATCCAGGAATTTTGCCTAAAAATCTTAATTATACACCATGGTACTCAGATCGTATTTCACCTAGCGAACTGATCGTGGATGCAACATATACAACAGTTGTAATCCTAAACGATTGACTCCTCATAGAGTAAGGAGCCAGAATAATAAATGAAAACGAACATCAATGAATAAAACTTCAAGGAGGATACCATGAGATACATTCCAAGAATTAGTTCAGGTCAGTGGCTGGCACTCGCGCTTTTCATTTTTCCAATCCTCGTCATGTCCGCTCTATCACAAAGCAACAATGATGAATCCTCTATTGTGATATGGAATCAGGAAATCCCCATGAGGGAAAGCCAACGGCAGCCTGTTATAGGAATTGATATAGAAGAAATGCTCGATGCTCATGTTGAAAATCTAAAAGCATACAGAAATATGGTTTACGTCCATGATTCAGTTGGGCTCATTTCAAACTGGAGAAGCGAGGGTGAAGCGAAGAGTTCCGAAAAGACAGTCGGCATTGGACTCATTATCGGAGTTCATCCGAGCCATCGCGCGGCTCTTGAAGCAGCCAAGGAAAGATTTGAATCATTATCGGTACTCTTTCAATTGGTAACGCCAGATGAAAACGAGCTCGGTTACATTGCCTGGATTCCTCCCGGCAATTTAACCAGGGCTTTTGTGCGCGATAATGTCTTTGTGCAGATCACTTGCCGGGATATGGATAAGTTAGATTCTCTTGCCAAGGTAATCGATTTGGCCATCAAGAACGACGGCGCAGGTGTATATAAAGGAAACAAAGTAATCCAACCCGAAGTTCGGGAAGCCAACTTTCCATCTGAACTCGTCGCTGATACGGGTGGAAAAGTGTGTGCAGTGTTAAATGCAAATGATCCTGGTGGGCGTCAGTTATACCGTGGTCTTCAGTCTTTCATTGTTAATCCTGCTCCCCCGGTGGAGGGGCTCATACAAATAGGTCCGCCGCAACCAAATATAAAATGGAATAATGATGGAATTGTCGAATTTCAAATGAAGAATGGAAGATTCGATCTTATGATTCGAGCGGTCGTCATTAATGACCGTTGTGTCGTCTCAGAAAAGTGGGAGAAAGAAGTCATCGTCCGCGCGGCTGGAGAATGAAGGAGTCATGTTAGATAGCTATAACTAATGGCATACGGGCGGGCACACATTGATTTCGTGTGCCCGCTCCTTCGTCTTTTCCCCGGACGGAACAAAGATTATGACAAGGAAAATCAAGGAGGCTGGGCAACTCCAACTTTGGGATGTGAGCCACATCACCCAACCCGCAGGAGTGGAAGCGTGGGAGGAAATATGGAGATAAATATGCTCGCCAAACAGACGATATTTTTTATATTCCTATCAATTTACACCAACTATACTTTTGCAGTCGAAATTATCAACTCTCCGGTTCGGGTTTATGAAACCAATAGCAATATTATCACTTCGTTTTCTTTTACAAACGATAGTAGCCGGTTTATGTTCAGTCCTTTTTCCACAGAATTTCTGCCACGGATATTTATTCGGGATTTGATGACGGGCGAAGAAATCCTGCAATTAACCGATCTTGGACATGGCACAATGGTCGGTGGCGATGGAATTGAAGACATCATGTGGTATCCGATTGTAATGGACAGAGTCCTATTTACCGATACGGACGGCTCTCCTCCCGGTGATGCCTATGGCAAAGCTTTACTTTATGATTCGGATACGTGGTCGCGAATTACGGAGTTCGATCACGGGCCTGGCATTTTGCAGTGCGCAGCCTTTACACCGGATGGACAATCGGTTGTGACTGGCGGGGGCGAACTTTTCGATGGGGAAGAAGTCGATGCTGCTAGTCTCAGGTTTTGGGATATCAATACCGGCGAACTCCAGCGAACCGTGCGCATGCCGGGACCATTCGGTAACGCGAATGTCGGTCATTATGTAAGCGATATGGAATTCTCACACGATGGTTCTTATATGATTTATTCGCACCTACGCTACTATTATGAGCCAATGTATCCAACAATATCTTCATATGCATACGTACTGGTCTCAACAGAAGATTGGCATGTTATCGATAAATTCGTTGGGAATCCTTTCTATAGCGCATTCTCACCATCCGAAAATATCTTTGTCACATGCAAAAACAAAGATGGTGTACTAACGCTTTATGACCTACCTTCAATGAATGTGATCGAGAGTTGGGATTATGTCAGTCCCGGCTCTCCAATCTTTTCACCGGATGGGAGATACCTTCTTTTGGGACCGCCTCCAGGATATGACCCGCAAGGATTTGCATTGTGGGATATGCAGACTCTAGATATTGCCGCTGTGCTGGATAACGGCGGTGAACATTTGCTTCCTTTGGCTTGGTCTCCGGATGGGACGAAGATTATGACTGAGAACACGGAGAATCCGGTTCAATTTCAACTCTGGGATGTGAGTTCTATCACCCAACCCGCCGAGGTGGAGGAGTGGGAAGAAATGGGAAGAAAATAGATAAATAGAACAAAAAGGATTCTGGTTCGTTGATTTTTTATGGTTAATACCGAAATGATGTAAACAAGCGCCGGAGGCGCGAAATGCAATAGCCTCGGCTTAGCCTGAGACGGTCGAAGACCGTCGAGGGCGTAAGCCGGGGTAAAATGTCCCTAAAAATCCCAAGCGCTGTAAGTGCGCAAGGGGCACGAAGACTTTGCGCCGTTCGGTGGATGGCGGGATACAAGTGCTCGTATGGCAAACAGCGGATCATCCCGCCCCTGGCGGAATTCGCCCTCCCAATTGAATAAGATTTTCGAAAGCCGGTAGATATATGTTTAGCTTATAACGCAAACCGGCGTCTCTTTTTCCATTCACGTTTATAACATATGGCGGCTGAGCTCACCGAAACTCGGACGGTCCGGAGGAGAAGCGTAGCGTTCACGTTCCGCATCGAAACCGATGGCCTTTTGTTCGCGGTAAGCATCGATGCCCATGGCAATCGCGGTCATGACCTTGTAGCCACGGTCACAGGGGCAACGGAGTTCTTCCCGGCCCCGCACGGAATTCAGGAAATTCTCCCGGTGGCCGCTGCTTGGCTGTGTTGGAATCTCGATGACCTCTTTGCCTTCGTGTTTGTACTTGAAATCATCCAGATAGATTTGCTCGGGAGCGATTCGTATTTTGCCGCCATGGAAGGTAAGCGTGGCTTCATGTCCCCGGATCATATCCGGTACGCCCTGGCTTTGGGCCATCGAAGAACTGAGCACGATGGAATAATCGTTGGGGTAATCCAGAATGATAAATTGCGTATCCGGCACATCGCGGTTCGGATGCTGATAGATGCCGCCGCTGGACACCGCACGGATGGGAAACGCGTCGGCGATAGCCACGTGATGCGGCGCGAGTTTGTGGTAGAAAAGATCCGTGGCGATACCACCCGAATAATCCCAGTATTTTCTCCAGCGGAAGAAACGATCCAGTTTCTCTTCTTTGGTAAATCTTCTTTTAGGAGCGGAGCCCAAGAAACGCTCAAAATCCAACTGTTCGGGATCGGTGGGATCCGCGTCATGAATCGTATATTGCCACTCACCGCCCCGTGAGTTGCGGCTATAAGAGGCCTGGCTCCAAATCACATGTCCGATGAGCCCCTCCGCAATGGCTTCCCGGGCGCGCCAGTATTGGTCTTCAGAAGTGTGTTGTGTTCCAACCTGCAACAACATGCCGCACTCTTTCCAGACTTCATGCAGTTTTTTGGCATCCTGAAATGAGCGCGTCATCGGTTTTTCGAGGTAAACATGCTTACCGGCCTGCAGGGCATCCACCGCCATAGGCATATGCCAATGATCCGGGGTTGCGATCACAACAGCGTCGATATCTTCCCGGGCCAGCAGTTCCCGGTAGTCGTGATAGATATCGGCGGTTTCCCCGGTTACCGTCTTGGCCCGTTCCTTTCTCATCTTCAGAACATCGCTGATCGCGGCCACACGCACATTCCATTCATCACGTTTTTCGTAATATTCACGTAAATGACTGGAACCTTGTCCGCCGACACCGATAAAACCGACGTGAATTCGTTCATTTGCGCCGAGGATGCGCGCATAGGCCGGGCGTGTGGCGGCTGCAATGCCTGCGGCAAACGCGCTTGCGGTGGTTTTTTGCAGAAAACGGCGGCGGGTTTCATGAGTGGATTTGGGCATTGTTTCCTCCTGGGAATGGGCAGCTATAGCACCTCTTGGCATGACGTCAAATTCGCAAGGTATGACAAAAGTCCACATTTCCTCTGACATTGGGCCGGTCTTCACGCTAGATTCCACATATTCTTGTATGGAAATGATTCAATGCGATTTTTTCGTGCCGCAAATTGGCTGCTGATTGTCTTAATTGCTGTGACCGCCCCCAATGCCGCTGACGATTCTACGATTCGTCCTGAGACCTTACGGCGTATCAATGATTCTTGGCACAATGGGCCGGGAGGCGATATTAATGGTGATGGCTTAACCGACTATCTTGATTTGCTATTGCTAGCCGAATCATGGCAGCAACCGGCGCCTTATCCTCACTATGCCGCTCAGCTCTATTCTACACCGCCTTCACAAGCAACACGCGGCGACCTGATCACCTTAACGGTTGATTTGGAGTCTCCCCAAACATTGGAACGTGTGCTCGTCGACCTTTTTTATGACACCGAGACATTTGATTTCGTTTCAGCCTATTTATCCAGTCCTATGCTTCAGGCATTTAGCGATTCTGAATTCCGTGGTATTGCACTGCATATGATTGATGGGCCGAATGGCGAACAGCGCATCCGGTTGGCTTGTTTGTTTGGAGAATTGCCGGGAGATGAAACACGCAAGAGTTTGGCTACGATCCGGTTGCGCGTGAAATCCGATGCTCCCTATGGCACGTCTTCATTAAATTTCGATGCAACAACCACCGACCTGCAGACCGATACTCAGGATTTGCTTGTAACCGCCCATACCAGCCGGATCACCATCAATTAATTACCGTAATAATTGGCTTTTTGCCTCACTCCGGCAATAAATCCCTTATTGTTTTGAATACGATTATGATTGCCGGGTGGATAGCAATTTTTGGTACGTTTCGGCGAGGATTTCTGCATGCCTGCGCCAAGTGAAATCTTGGGGCGGCTCTGTTTCCGGCTGTTGGTTCTGATGGGGATGATTCAACAGATCGAATGCCGCATCCGCCATGGCATGGGTATCGGATGGTGGAACCAAACGTGCGGGGCGGCCCTTAAGCATCTTTCCGGCCTCGCCAACATCGGCGGCCACGACCGGCAAGCCCATGGCTGCATACTCAGCTATTTTTAAAGGACTTTTGCAGCGTGTTACTTGATTATCTTCAAAAGGCGCCAAAGCGATATCGGCCAATGAAAGATAACGGGGCACTTCATCGGCATCGATATAGCCGGTGATATGGACAGCGTTTTGCAGATTGGCTTTGGCAATCGCTTGTTCGAGCGGTGCTGTTAAGCGTCCCCCTCCTACAATTAATAATGTCGCTTCGGGGCTTTTTTCCCTGAAATGCTTTAAAACGTCGACGCAATGAATCACATAACTTTCAACTTCGAGTTGCCCAAGATAGACGAGAATCGGCCGTTTTAAATCTTTTAGAGCGGGATCGCTTATAAGTTCATTATCCGCAGGTCTGGGGAAAAAACGATCTGTATCGACTCCCACGGGCAAATCCACCAACCGTTCAGGCGGGCATCCCCAATTTTCAGCGGCGTCTCTTAATGCTTGGCTTGCGACTGAAACACTGTCAGACCAACGGCACAGTGCCTTTTCCCAGTGGAGCATTAAATCCGCCGATTTCCTGCATTGTGTCAGGCCGAGTGTTATTCCTTCTTCCCAGTCATCCCAATCGTAATGCAGTGGGATACCGTGTTTCCAAGCATACGTCAGAGCCGGGATGGAGGCATCGGGATAAGATTTCCAAAGATGGACGACATCCGGTTTGGGAATTTGCTCAAGACGTCTGAGGTTTTTTAACAGAGATGTTGGCTTACGGTCTAAATTGACTGTAGGTAAACCAAGTTTTTTCAGTGTCTTACCGACCTTCTCTTGCCGCTTTGGATGAGGCATGTCGGCCAGGATTACATCGTGCCCCAAGTTCATGAGTTCCTGGGTTTGTGAGAGAACGCGGCGGGCGCAAGAGACAGATGCAAGGTCGAATCGCTGTATGATCAATACGCGCATGAGCGGGTACCTGTATTGCCGAATGAGGCACCAGAGTAGTGTTTCGGGCGTGCTTGAGTATGGGGCTTAGACATGCAATTGCATGCGCAACCTTACCTTGGCGATCTGTTATCTGTACAGCAGGTCAAGCAGAGCATTGTGAATTGAACGTAGGTACTTGAGAACTTGTGAGTTGATAACACCAGATCTCCATGCTAATATCCCGCGTGGCGGAGTCCCAAACTCTGTCCATATATTTTGTACTCAATATTCTGCCGGAGGGCCTCATGCGTCGTGCCTCTTACATCTTTGTCGCTGCTTGCCTGGTGGTTGCCAACGTGGTACCAGCCAGTGCTCAGGGTAGCCTTTCCATCTCCACAGATTCCACCGATGTCATTGTGGGGGAATCATTTCCGATCACTGTTGATCTGAGTGTGCAGGATGGAACAGCGCCTGGTGCTCTCCAAATGGACTTGGAGTTCGCTTCTAGCTCTCCTTTGTCCTTCGGAGACTCGCAGTTCGTTCCTTCTGCTGCCGTGGAAGGATTTGCAACGGACAACTTCACGAAAGTTGACGATCTCGGCAACTCGACCTTGCGCGTCAGTCTCGCACTTTTGGGACCCGGGACAGGGATGGACCTGAATGCCCAGACCACCATCGGCACCCTGAATATCACCTTGGCCGATGCCGACGGTCCGGTAACCGTTACTCCGGTGGCCATCGCCTTCGATGAGTTTGGTGCCGATAGCGGCGTCACGCTTGGTGGCGGCTTTGAAGTCACCGCCGGTCCGGGGATCGAGCCGGAAGATATTAATGGCGACGGCAACTTCAACCTGGATGATATTCAAGACTTATTCAATAACTTCGTTTCAGGAAATCCTAATCCAAGAAACGATGTGAATGGCGATGGTTCTTTCACGCTCGATGATATCCAGGAACTGTTTACTCGGTTCGTGACAGGCGGGCGGGTTATGAGCCATAAAATGGTTACAACGGCAGGAAGTTTGGCTTCGCTTGAACCGCTTTCCACACTCGGAACGCGCGCCATTTCATTCAACGTTAGCAATTCAATGCCGGCTCAGAATGAAACCATCACGGTTGAAATGGTAATCGACGACGCAAATGGACTTGACCGGCTCAGTATGGATTTGCTCTATGATCCGGCGGTTTTCACTTTTGTTAGTGCTGAATTAACGTCAGTCATGGATCCATTCTCACTGAAGGCTGTTGCTGAAAATGCGACTGCCGGTCCTAATGGGGAAAAGCGAATCAGGCTTACTGGTTTTTCTTTTGTAGGTCCGATCAGCACTGGCGGCGGAACAGTCGGTATCGTTCAACTGCAGGTAAATTCCGGTGCTGCCAATGGCGCAACCAACCTTGTGTATGATCCAGATACGATAGATATACAGGCAAGTAGTGCTGCTGAGACGGTGAATATCACCAACTCTACTGTCACCGTTGGCGCGACACCGGACACACCGACCCCGACTGAAACACCGACGGCGGTTCCGACCGATACACCAACCAATACACTGGTTCCGACCGATACTCCTACAAACACACCTCTGCCGACCGATACACCGACGGCAACTGAAACTCCAACCGTTGGTCCGACCGATACACCAACTGAAACTCCGACGGTTGGTCCGACCGATACACCAACTGAAACTCCGACGGTTGGTCCGACCGATACACCAACTGAAACTCCGACAGATACTCCGATTCCGACCGATACACCGACAGAATCGGCTACCGATACGCCTGTACCGACGGATACTCCGCTGCCGACCGATACTCCGACCGTGACGGAAACACCGACAGCAGGTCCGACCGATACACCGACAGAATCGGCCACAGATACACCTGTACCGACGGATACTCCGATACCGACCGATACACCGACTCCAACAGAAACTACGGTTCCGACCGATACACCAACCTTTACTCCGACGCCGACACCGACGTTAGAGATTCCGCTGCCTGAACCTCCGTTCTCGACTTCCGGCTTCGTACCGTTCGCCGGTCTGACCGATGAAGTCCGCTTCCGCAATCCGGAAACACAGGTTCTGAGCATTAGCGTTGGTGACTTTGGTGGCGCATTGGATCCGGCCTTCGATCTCGTGGCTGAAGACGGAACTGTGATTGTCTCCGATGACGACAGCGGTATTGAGGACGATGCCTTTGCGGTTCTCTCCGTACCGGCTGGCGTCTACACCGTGGTTGTTCGCGGCGGCTCCGAAAAGAACGGCCAGACCGCCGGCGAGTTCTCCCTGAACGTCATTCCTGCCGCTGTTGAGGCCGGTATGGCTACCATCGACTTTGGTCAGCAGTTGATCGGCAATATCGATGCCCAGAACCAACTTGTCGATTACGCTCTGTGGGCGAACCAAGGCGACCGCATCGCGATTAGCGTCTCTGACAGCATCGCTCTTGGTGTTGCCGGTACAGCGCTCGATCCGTTCGTGGAAATCTTCGGACCGAACAACTTCACACTCGGTGAAGATGACAACAGCGGCCCGCAAGACGATGCGTACCTGGTCATTGAATCCGCACCGACCACCGGTCTCTATGTGATTGAAGTCAGCCATTCACCGTATGTCTCAGGCAACGCCTACGGACGCTTCCTGATTTCGGTTGAAGGCAATGTCCGCAATGACTATGCGATCTCGCTCGGCGAGCGTATTGAAGGCATGATTGCGAGCGCAGGTCAGATCGACACATTCACCTTTGCAAATGCAACCGGTGGTGAGGTTTGGTTCGTGCTTGATGACTTCGATCCGCTGTTCAATGCCGGTAGCGAGTTGGATCCGTACCTGAGCGTCCTGAATACATCCGGCGAAGTTGTTGGCAGCGATGACAACAGCGGCCCGGCTGATGATGCCCAGTTGAGCACCAGCCTCGCTGATGGTTCGGTCGAAGTGGGTGGCGGTAATTCGCTCTCACAAGGCACTTACGGCCTGAGCTACGTGGATGCTGCTCCCGCCGCTCCGGACCTGGCTAATGGCGCTGTCCAACTCGATGGCTCGCTCCGGACCAAGACCTTCATCTTCCGTGGTGATGCCGCAGATCCGCAAATCTACGAGACCTTCACCGTCACGGTTGCTGAAGGTGAGTCCTGGTTGGTCCGCTTCACAGATGATGGTAGTGCGCTTGATCCTGCGTTCCGTATTTCCGGACCTGGCATCAACCCACAGACCGTTACCGGTCTGCCCTTGGGCTACCGGACCAAGCCGAATGAAGACGATGCAGGCTTTGTTGTCTCGAATCCGGGCACGTACACCATCGAGGCGTACGGTCAGAACCGCTCCTTCGGTAATGGCGCAATGCTCTTGATCGAGAACTAAGCCGCACGTTAATCATTAACCGCAAGCCAAAGGCGGTGGATCCCAGGTGGATTCACCGCCTTTTTTTTAGACAGCACTTAGGTTGAATTCGATAATTGCAGGTCTGGGTTCGGTCATAACTTAAAGTTATGACCGAGCGTTGTATTGTTGCTATTCTATGGTGGAGCGGGTTGGAGTCTTTGGATTATGAATCAGCGTTATGTCGTAGCATTTATCGTTATACTGATTGCCATTGTCTTGGCGTTTGTATTGTTTTTGCCGGGACCGAAAAAGACACCCGGTCCTGATGTGGCATCTTCTTCTGCAACTCCCGCCCCCACAGCGGCAATTCCCCAAAGGCCGGCGCCGGCTGCTGAGGTTGCTCCCCAGCTAGATGAAACGGATCCGTTCGAAGTGATCGAACCCCAGCAGCCCGAACCTAATCCAACTGAAATTACGCAGGCAGGCCCCACGCCTACCCTTACTGCCGAGCAGGCTCAGCGAAAACTCGACGAGCTGATTTCCCAATTTGCAAAAGCGGTTGAATCGCGAAACGAAGCGGAGATCAACCGCATCATCCAGGAACTGGTTGCCCTCGGGGATATCTCAACTGAAATCCTGGGACAATATGTTATTAAGCATCCCGATGCCGACGTGCGCGAGTATGCCGCTCAGGCTTTAGCTCAAATCGGCTCGGTTGCGGCTATTGGTGAACTATTAACAGCCATCCATCAAGAAACGGATATGTTGATTAAGGAAAACCTACGCAAGACTCTGCGGACAGTCACCAATCCGGCCGCCATCTCGATTGCTGTTGAGGGATTGATTCAGCAGGATATCGTCTGGTGGCATGAAGATGCCAAGTTCCTTCTATTGTCGCTTGAGAAATACGGCAGCGCGGACGCGCTTCTTGAGTACTATCAAAACACGCCTGACCTATCTGCCGATGCGTCTGAGCGGATTCGCGATGCTTTATCGTCTTTGCAGCACGAGTCTTCAATAGCACTTCTTATCGATGTTCTTACCGCTTCCGGCTCAGACAGTGATTTGCGAGCCGCCGCCGCCGGCGGGCTGGCCTCTATAGGCACACCAAATGCCGTAGAAACGCTCCTGAGCCAAACCACTGCGACTTCCGATGCGGATTTACGCAACCGTTATCTGGCATCAATTTCGGGCATCACAAACAAAGACTGTGTCGATACTTTGCATAATACGTTATCAAGTAGCGCCCCGGACGATGTACGGGTGGCCGCAGCCAATGCACTCTCAATGTCGCAAAACGAGCCTTCTGTGCAAAAACTCTGGGATTTGTACGAGAAAGATCCTTCGGAAGAGGTTCGTCAGGCTATTGCCGCCACGCTCGAGCGAATCGGCTCCAAGCAACATTAATTGCGCCCGTATCATAGTGTTTACAGGAACCTCCATCTATTGGGGCAAGCCTCGTAACACCATGCTTCCGAGAGTGAAGCGCGCTATCCTTATATAGTGAAGGTTCTTGGGATTTCTAATTGGTGATTTACGCTTTTCGTAAATGCGGGTTGATTTTTTGTCTTCCTGTTTAAACCTGTTGAGGCCGAATCCGTGAGAGTTGTTCATGTCTATAAAGATGTCTATCCGCCTATTTGCGGTGGAGTAGAGATGACCATTCACCATTTGGTGGAAGGTACACGGGACATATGCGGTGATGTCCGTCTGTTGGTGGCCAACCGGCGCAAACGAACCGAATATACCGAACTCGAAGGAATCCCCGTTACGAAAGCCTTAACATGGGGCCGGCCGTTTTCAAATCCGATTTGTCCTTCTTTTCCCTACCATTTGGCCCGCACGGATGCGGATATTTTGCATGTCCATCTTCCTATGCCCACCACAGTGATGTCCTATCTTGTGTCACGACCCAAGGGAAAGTTAATTGTCCACTATCACAGCGACATTGTACGCCAAGCCGCGTTTCTGCCTTTTTATAAGCCGTTTTTGCATCGCTTTTTAAGTCGGGCCGATGTAATTGTGGCGACATCACCCGCCTATCTCGAAACTTCGGAAATCCTGAAACGGCATCAAGACCGTTGCCGTGTGATTCCTTTAGGGGTTCCGATGTCCCGCTTTATGCCGACAGAGGAAGTCGAAGATCAAGCGCAAGTAATTCGTAGACGGTATGGGATGCGTTTGATTCTGTATGTGGGTGTTTTGCGGTATTACAAAGGAGTCGAGGTTCTATTGCGCGCCATGGAGCATGTCGATGGGACGCTTTTGGTTGTCGGCGGCGGACCCTTAATGCATGAACTCACGCGGTTGCATGATGCCTTACCGTGGCGTGACCGTATCCATTTCATAGGCGAAGTCGAAGATGTCGTCCCTTACTATTATGCCGCCGACTTGTTCTGTTTACCTTCGATTCTTCGTAGCGAGGCTTTCGGTTTGGTGTTGGCTGAAGCCGCTGCTTGCGGGCTTCCGCTGGTGAGCACGGAACTTGGCACGGGTACTTCCTATATCAATGTTCATAACAAAACCGGATTGGTGGTTCCTCCGGGCGAACCGGAGGCGCTGGGTGGTGCGCTCAAACAACTTCTGGATAGCAACAATCAACGCTTGGAATTCGGCGCCGAGGCCCGAAGGCGTGCGCATCGGCTTTTCACATTGGAAAAAATGACCCGTTCCGTTCTTGAACTGTACCGGGATGTTGCAGGTTTGCAGTTGCCGCCGGAATCGACGGAAGTTGTGGATTACGGGGATTACGATCCTCATAGCGGAGAAAACCTGCTCGATGATGTATCCGAAGAGGAACTCCATGAAATCTTGGGGACACGAAACGAAGATTTATAGTTCTTCCCTTTTTCATCGGACTTGAATTTAGAACGGCGTCAGTCCATCGTGTAACATGCCACGCACAGCAATCCTATGTTTGGTCTTTGCATTCTTTGTGCTTCCCTGCTGGCTCCTTGAGGGAGCGCGTCCCGGTTATACCGTTGATGTCACCAATACCCTAAAGAAAACCGCGGAGATTGTTGCAAATGGCTCTTTGAATACCGAGACACGCGTTAAACAAGGACTTTTGCCGGTTCTGCTTCATATTCCCGGCCATTTGTGGGCACTAGAGATGGCCGCCCCATTTCAAGATTCTCCCCGTTATGACGATACGCTTCGCTGGTACGACCGAAGGGCACTTATGATTGAAAACGGCCTTTTTACCGGTCTCGCCGCTACACTTGTGTTTGTTGCCGCAGGACTACTTGGGCTTGATCGTCGTATGGCGCTGTTACTCGGTTCTTTGTACGTATTTTCAAGTATTGCCCTTCCCTATTCGCGTTACGACTATCATCTCCCTTTGGCCGGTTTTCTGGCCGCCGGGTGGATGGTTGGCGGAATTGCCTGGCTACGGAAAAAAGAGCATTCCGGGCTTTGGCTCGCGGGCGCCTCGTTGGCCTGTTTGTTGTTGGTTCGTTTGGAACTGGCGGTGTTGGCCCTTGGGGCCTATCCCTTATTGTTTATCCGCTGCAATTGGATTGGCAAAACTGGCCCCGATTGCATCAATGACGATACAAAACCCCATTTCTCGGCCGTTTTCCGGAATCCGGGACAGCTAATGCGGATTTTTGTGCCCATTGTTATTGGAATAGGGATATCGGCTGCTTTTCAACTATCGCAATGGGGTGGTCTTGCGGGTGGCTATGAAGGCGGATTTGCCAAGACGCCGTTTCCGGGACTTCATGGGCTTCTATTTTCGCTGGGCAAGAGCGTTTTTATCTACAATCCCGCTCTATTACTTCTGCCGTGGGCGTATGTTTATGGCCTTCGTAATTTTCCCCGGGAAAGCCGGTTTCTCATGCTTTCTTTGTTTCCTGCCTTCTTGCTTTATGCCTGGTGGGAGAACTGGTGGGGCGGCTGGGGCTGGGGACCCCGTCATTTAACACCTATTTTGCCACTTCTGTTTTTGCCTTTGGGATTCATATTGACTTCAGTTTATCCCCATAGGCGTTTGGCTGTTCGAATCCTTTGCGGATTGGGGATTGTTGGCGTGCTTATCCAAATCACCAGTTTTAGTCTGGATTTTAATCAAGGTATTATGCTTGCACACCGCCTCATCAAACAGGCGGCGCAAGCGCCTTTAGATCCAAGCGATGTTGAAGCGGCGGCGATTCATCTTTGGCAATGGAGTACACTGTCGATTCATATCAAAGCTGCCCTATCGATCCCCTTGATGGAGTGGGATCTGGGTTTGGTACAGTGGGCGCGAACCGGTGGCGCAGGGCGTTGGCTGGCTATTACGGCCGCTTGGATGATTTGGGCTTGGATCGGTTGGATGCTCTACCGGTCTCAAGACCGGGAGATGCGAATTGGCGATGAGGGCGATGATCCGGAGCTGAGGGTATGATTCCACCGATTTCAGAAAAGCCGATTGTTTTGCGCCGTTCGTGGTGGTATTTCGCTCTGCCGTTGGTAGCCCTTGCCGCTATTGTCATCGCGTTCTGCTATATGTTGGATCAGAGTTTCAGCATTCAGAAACGTGAAGTTGTACGTTCCCCCGCGCATCTCGATGAATTGACCGAGATCTATTTGGAATTCGCAAAAGATGCCCGACCCAAAAGTGTTGCCTCGGCTCTGGATGCCGAGGATTTCTATGAGATGTATGGGGATGAAATCGAAGAAGCCGCGCAGGAAGTCGTTGAAGGAGACAATATCTTTTGGAAAATCGTTATCGAGTCTCGAAGCGATGAAATCCTGTTGGAAATAGAGAATCCGGAAAAGCATCAAAGGCTCAATAATTGGAGTAATTGTCTACTTTCCCGGAATTTCTCCGGTGAGTTGGTCCGAATGCAAAGTGGCCGGAGCGGGGCCAACTTTTATGCCCGTATTCGGTTTTTTTATGCCTCACCCATTGGATGGCCGGAAATCGATAGGCTTTTGTTCTGGTATCGTTGGGCCGTCGTTGCTGTCCTGGTTAGCACGACCCTTTTGTTTATTTGGCTTAATCGCAGCCTTTTACGCCCCCTGGTACGCATCGCTCATGCTCTTGAAAGCCTAGCCCGGGGGGGACGTGTCGATCCCTTTGATGGCGCCACAACGGTCTTTGAGCGGACGTTTAACGAATTGGCCGAAAGCCAACGTACAGTTCGTTTACAAACCCAGTTGGAACAAACCCTGCAGAAAATCCGAACATCGCACCATCCTGAGGATACATCCGAGGCATTGCTGGATTGTTTTCCTCAACTTGTTTCTGAGACCTACAACAGCCGGGATGCCGCTCTTTACCGTTGGGATGGAGATCGAACGCTGAAACTCTCCTCACATGCCAATAACCAGAATCTAAAGAACGGAAGCATTATCCCCGATGAGAAACTTGTTGCTGCGGATTGGGACGCCATAGAAACGGACCCGCAACAAAGGGCTGCTTATTGGCTTCCTTTGCGATCCAGAAGCCGCTTAGTCGGCGCTCTTTATGCGGATTTTTCTGCCTCGATTAACCCGGAAGAGGCCGCTGCCAATGTACGTCGCATTCTCGAACATGAGTTGGAGTCGGCACGCACCGATGCGGACCGGCTGGCCGAAGAGCGAAACCGTTTCGGAATGACCCTGGCCACCAGTATGGGCCACGACTTGACCAATATCATCGCTACTAGCAAATGGGATTTACAGACTCTAGAGCAGGCGCTGAATCTTGGAATGATCCAGGTCGATCCCGAGCGGGAATCGCATTATTACGATGCGGTAGCCGGATTACGGCAGAATATGCACTTCCTCCAAGATATTGTGGATATTTACCGCGCGGTGGGTTACGCCAGACGTCCGTCGTATGAAGAAGCAGAAGTTGGACAACTGATTCAGGAAGTGGCCGAGCTATTTGGCCGTTCGATATCGCGGCGTCTGGATATCAAATGCCATGCAGTTGAGCCGGTTGTTCTCTCTGTTGAGCCACGGCTTTTAAAGATGGTTGTCTTTAATCTGTTGGCGAATGCCTCACAGGCCATCCAATCGCGGGATGATGGCAAATCCGGTGGAAGGATCGATCTGACTGTGCAGCCCTGCGCTGATGGAGCAAGTGTTTCAGTGCGGGATGATGGGCCCGGAATCCGCAATAACCAGGGAAAACGATTGTCGGGTGATGAGTTGCACAAAATCTTTCGTGCGGGGTATAGCACCAAACCCGCTGAAGCAAGCGGCGGATTGGGCCTATCCTGGGTGAAGCATATCGTTGAGACTTTCCATGAGGGAAAAATTACCGCAAGAAACCATCCGGACGGCGGGGCGGAGTTTGTTATGTTGTTGCGTAGGCGAAGTTAGTTTCCAAACTCAAAATGACTCTTGACAGTAAAAATGAGGATTCATATCTTCACCTTTCGACCATTTCTAAATCCTCAATGGTACGTTGGGAAATTCAGCTTTATCGCTGAGAATGTTTGGTTTAAGAGCGAGACGCTAATAAAGGTTCTACGATTCTGAATTTGTGTTGGTCAGCGTATCCCTGAACAACTTTGAATCGTTGTGCCATGGGATAGTCCCAAGAGTTGTAAATTGAAAATTACGCTATATGGAGTGAGCCATGATTAAGGTTGAAAACCTTACGAAAAGGTACGGACCTGTCACGGCCATCGAGGATCTCACCTTCAATGTTGAAGAAGGTGAAATCCTGGGTTTCCTCGGGCCTAATGGCGCCGGAAAATCCACTACGATGCGGATCATAACCGGTTTTACGACTCCCACCGGTGGCCGTGTTCTTGTAGACGATGAGTCTATTGAAGAAAACTCTTTGTCAGTGCGCCGCAAGATCGGGTATTTACCTGAGAACACACCTCTTTATACGGATATGACCGTAAAGGGCTTTTTGCGTTTTGCTGCGCAGGCCAAAGGTGTGCCCTCCGCCGATATCGAGCGGAAAGTGTGTGCTGCACTTGATGAAGTCGGAGCCATGGAGGTCGGAGAGCGTGTCATCGGCCATTTATCGAAAGGCTTCCGGCAACGCATTGGTCTGGCTCAGGCCCTGGTCAACGATCCGCCTGTATTGATTCTGGATGAGCCCACCGTCGGGCTCGATCCACGGCAGATTATTGAAATTCGGGATGTGATCAAGAATCTTGCCGGTCAACGTACAGTTGTTTTATCGACGCACATTTTGCCTGAAGTTTCGATGCTTTGTTCGCGTGTGGTCATTATTAATCAGGGCAAGGTTGTCGCTATCGATTCACCCAAAAATCTCAGCCGCCGTCTGGAGAAAGGCTCCCGGGTGCGCTTGGAACTGGCTGCGCCCAAAGAAGACGCCATGGCCGCCATACGTGCTGTTGACGGTGTTACCGATGTTGAAGTGGACCGGGAACGCCCCACGGATGATCGTTTGCATCTGTTGGTAAGCACCGGCAATGAAGATCTTCGACCGGTATTGGCACAGGCCGTCTCCTCCAAGGGATGGACGTTGTACGAGCTCCAACCGTACGAGATGTCGTTAGAAGACATCTTCGTTCAGGTTTTGGAACAGGAGTAAAGGAGGGCCCGCTATGCGTAATGTTTATCTTATCTTCAAGCGTGAATTCGGGGTCCTTTTCTCTTCCCCGCTTGCTTATGTGTTGTTTGTGTTGTTCTTGGTGATTTCCGGCATTTTCTTCTCCGCCGGATTCGGAACCTATGTTCAATACAGCACTTTCATTCAAATGCAGAGCTCAATGCGCCAATTCGGTCCCGCTCCGCAGTTGCCGCCATTTACCGATATGGTTTTCGGTAACTTCTTCCGGAATACGGTTGTCATCTTCTTGTTCATGTTGCCGCTGTTCACGATGCGTCTTTTTGCCGAAGAGCGGCGTTCGGGAACAGAAGAACTATTGATGACCTTCCCCATTCGCGACATTGAGATTGTTGTCGGGAAATTTATGGCTGCGCTTGCCGCAGTCATGATTATGCTGGGTATCACACTTACCTACTGCTTGATGACCGATTACGTAACCGGTCCGCAATCGGGTTTTGTGGATGCCTTGTTGGTTCTTCCCAAGTTTATTTGGTTTGCGATTAAGGTTCCGTTCGTATGGTTATTTGGCGACGGAAATCTGGCTACGGTTCTTTCCGGCGGTGAAGCCGGTTCCGGACTGTTTAAATCGCCGCATCTGGACCCAGGTCCGATAATGTCCGCCTATCTGGGGCTTCTGCTTACGGGGGCGGCCTTTGTGGCGTTGGGTGTTTTTGCTTCCTCTATCACCGAACACCAGATTGTCGCGGCCAATATCGCTTTTGCCATTCTGCTCATCTTCTGGATGATCGGTTGGGTTGAAGAATTAACCGATATCTCGCTCATCAAGACGGTTGTTTCCAGTGTTTCCATTAACACTCATCTCGAACCCTTTATGAAAGGCGATCCCGATTTTCTCAATATCGCCTATTTCATAGGGATCAGTTGTTATTTCCTATTCTTGACGTGGGTGGTTTTGTTCTGGACCCGTCTAGGGCGCGGTTTTATCAGTGTCGGCAAAAAGAGCAAACTCAATGTGCTCTGGCTGATTGCCGCGCTGGGCATTATTGCCACCATCAATATTCGCGTCATTCAGGGCGAATGGACAGCCTATTCCACTGTCGGCACGTTGCTGACACTTGGCGCGCTGGCGGCTTGGTTCGTGCTGAATATCGAATGGCTTGCCTCTTTGGTCGTCAGCCATGGTTTTCTTTATACGATGATGTTGGGGGCGCTGGCCATCTTTGGATTGATCGTGCTGTGTGCCGGGCTCTTCATTGTAGATGGCGCGCTCGATATTGCTCAACGTAAATCGAACAGTTTCCAGCGCCATATCGATATGACGCGTATTCAGAAATACAGCTTGGCCGAACAATCCAAGAAAATCCTGGAATCGCTGAACGAGCCGGTGACGTTTGTCTATATCGAAGATCCCAACCGGCCGATGGAATTACAGCAGGCCCAGGAGATCTTTGAACTCTATGAACGAGGCCGTTCCGACATGGTCAAACTTGATTATGTCGATGCCGAGAAAAATCCTATCCGTGTGCAGGATTTCGGTTCCACGGTTGCCTGTGGCGATGTTTATGTGGAATCCGGCAGCGGTGAAAACTTCAAACGGCAAAAAGTAGAGCAACTGGAAGAAAACGACATTACCAACGGTATTTTGAAAGTCGTTAATCTGACCTCGCCGAAAATCTATGTTACGACCGGACACGGCGAACCGAATATTGAGGAATCTCAGAAAACCGATGGTTTGGGCATATTCTCGGATCAGCTCAAGAAAGAGGTTTACGATATTGAATCGCTGAACCTCTTTGCCATAACGGAGATTCCCAAAGATGCGGCCGCCGTTCTCATTGTCGATCCGAAGACTCCGTTTACCGAAGACGAACTCGGTCTATTTACACAGTACATGGATCGTGGCGGCAATCTGTTGGTGTTCCTCGAACCGCAAATGGATCCCAGTATGGATAGTTTCTTGAAGTTCTTGGATACCTATGGTGTTGAGGCCGACAACGATTTAATCGTCGATCCAAGCCTGCAAAACCGTCTCATGGGCACCTATGCGCGTCTAAGCACCAACAATTTCGGTACTCATGAGATTACGGAAGGGCTGGAGCGTATGAGCGGTCTCTTCGATTTTGCCCGCTCTCTGCGCCTTAAAGATGAACTGCCGAATGAAGCCACCGGAACGGAATTGGTGAAATCTATGGCAGAAAGCAGTGCCTGGGGCGAAACCGATCTTGATGCCGTGGCCCGGAATGAATCGATTGGATTTGATGCCGGAATCGATAATGAAGGTCCACTGACGGTGGCTGTCGTTCTCTCTTGGGAACCCGAGGCCGCCGGCGCTGAAATCGGTTCGACGACCGATGAAAACACGGGCATCGAACTGAATGAGCAGACTCCGGCTTCGCGTCTCGTGGTATTCGGCGATTCGGATATGATCAAGAATGCCAATTTCACATACAACCGTAACCTATTGCTTAACACCATGGCCTGGATGGCCCAACGTCAGGAATTGGTCTCGATCCGGCCGCGCACGGAGTTCGGCCAGCCGATTATGGTCACGGATATGGAAAGCCGCGTAATTTGGGCTTTGGGCGTTATGGATCTGCCCGTGTTGGTGATGTTGATCGGCATTGCGGTCCTCGTGCGAAGGAGGGTGCGAGGATGAATCGGCTTCTCAAGAATCTCTTGATTGCAATGTGCGTGATGGGCGTGGTCGCCGTGGCTTCGGCGTTGGTTGCCTATTACACCATTTATCAGGGCGAACAACAGCGCGAAGAAGCCGAGCAAGCGGCCCGCAAGGTACTTGCTTTAGAGCAAGATGAAATTCGCGAAATCACTATTGAGCATGCCGATGGCAAGATTACAAAAGCCTCGAAACCGGATGAGGATTGGCTGCTTTCCGAACCTCTATCCGTCGCCGGGGATAATACCAATTGGAATAGCATGGCCCGTTCTTTGGCCGATGCCAAAAGCAACCGGCGCATTCCAATGGAAGAAATCGCTGGTGCGGACTTAGGTGCATTTGGCTTAGCAACCCCCGAAATCGTGGTTACCGTGGCCGGGATCGGGGGGGCTACCCAAGAAGTCCTCGAACTTGGCGGCGATAATCCCGCTCGCAGAAGAACCGGTTCGGATGAGGCTTATGTTGGTCCCCAGGTTTATGCCCGCATAAAGGACGGGGATGAGATTCTGAGCATCGACGAAACGGTAAAGAACGCTGTTAACAAGCAGCTTTTCGACCTTCGCGATAAACGGATTGTCACCTTTGAAACCGATGATGTGCGCCGGGTTGAAGTCTCCGCCGGGGACCTTTCATATCGATTGGATCGTACCGGCGAAGACCATTGGCAGGTTTCCCAACCGATGGAGGCTCAGGTCAAAACCACAGAAGTGACCAGCCTGATCAATAAAATCCGAAATGGACGGATTAAACAGTTTATTGATGAGCGGCCTGAAAACCTTGCGGCATATGGTCTGACCAATCCTGTTACACGTGTGGTTTTCTGGATGGGAGAGGAAGAATCCCCCACCAGTTGGGCCTCTCAGGCTGTGCTTCTTGGTTCTACCAGCGAGATCACACCCGCGAATGTGTATGGCAAGCGCGAAAATCAAGACAATGTCTTTGCTGTGGAACTCTCCACTTTTGAGATTCCCGGGAATATCGATGATTTGCGCTTGCGTAAGCTGACACCCGTTAATTCGTGGGATGTCGAGCGTATGGCCGTTTCGGTTGCCGGTGAGAAGATTCTTGAGGTCAGCAAATCTTCAGGCGATTGGTTGCAGCTCGCTCCTGCGGAAGGCAAATGCAAGTGGTCGTCGGCAAACGATGCGATCCGTAAGGCGGTTGAACTCGAAGTCGCCGATTTTATCGGTCCCGATACATCTGAACCCGAGCTGGGCTTGGATGAGAACGATGTTGTGATTGAACTTGGAACGAAAGACGGCGCAGAGATGATTGCACTGTCTACAATTCGAGGCGGCACGGATGGTGTCCGTTATGGTGTGCGCCAACCTCCGCGCGAAATTTACAGTGTCAATGCGGACAAAGTCCAAGAATTCCTTGGTGCGGCCGCCAGTGTTGAATTGGAAACTCCACCGGATGCTGAACCGTCCGAGGATAACGAGGGCGATGATAGCGGAGAGGGTTCAGATTCCTAAGACTTTTTCCACTTTGGTTTTGATTGCGCGCAATAAAAAACGCCCGGGATGTACTTCCCGGGCGTTTTTCAATTCTATCGTTTCAGGTTTATTCTGCTTCTGAAAGTGCCTCTTCTAGACGTCCGTTAAACTCTTCAAGCAGATCAAGCGCTTCTTCCAGAAATGAAGCATAAGTCTTCCGCAGCCAGGTGAGTCCTTCTTGTACCGAACGGAATGGTTCCGGATTGGTATGCGCAACACGGTGTGTCAGCTTTGCGCCGGCTGTGCCGACTACGGTACGGAAAGCCTGGGATTCATACGTTGACAGCCATCCTTCAGCCAGCCGGTCTTGACGCTGCTCGAAATCTTCTAACGTAGCCGTATCAACAAGCTCTTTTGCATCCGTATAGAGCCATTGCAGCGCGTTTCTTCCATTTTCAAAGGTTCTTTGAGCCTCCGTCAGCAGACGTTTGAGTTTCTTCTGAGCCGCCGCCGAAACTTTGTTCGGGCGGATGCTCGATGCCAACGGATTTCTTGTTCCGGCGGGTGGCCCCAAGCGGTCTAAGACTTCACGCAATGTGGCTCTTTCCGCACCTCGTTTCCGCGCACCACCTTCGGTTGCATCGATCACTTTGATCTGAGCGCTTCGAATCTCATTTTCCAAATGATGCAGATAGCGTTTGAACTGAGCCAGCGTCAGTAGAGTTTCGTCATCCCAGCCGATTACGGTCTCCAGACGGACTCTTTCGGTTCCCTGCGGGCCTTCGATTTCAAGGTTCTTTCCATCTTTGGTTAGTGTTGAACGTGATGCATAGGCCGAGCCGGTTACGTGTGTTTCACCGTGTTTCTGTCCCAATGCCAAATCCATTCCTGTCATGACAATTGGATTCGCCTTCATCATTTTGGCAATGCAAAAGGCCAAATGCCCAACATTGGTTGTCCTGGTTACGATGACTTTCGAACCTAATTCGGAAGAGATGTATTCGATAATGCCCACGCCTCCATCACGAATCCACAACCGATTTGATGCGTTGCCACGTAAGGCATTATCCGGATAACTTTCGGCATGGAAGGCCAACAGCGATCTCGAAGGTATCTCATGCCCTGCCAACTTACGGGCTGAGGCGCTGGTTGGATCTCGAGTAATAACCAAATCCGGATGGATACCGTTGTTAATGAGCACATCATAGGCCGTGTCTACTGAAATAAGGGGGCCATGCAACACCGCTTCTTTAAGCAATCCGATATTTTTATCGAGGGATGGACCTCCCCCGGCGATAAAGACCGGCTTGCCTTCGCCAATTCCTTCCAAAATATCCAAAGGCTGTGATTTGATCAGAATGGGAATATTTGTGATGACGTTTCGCTGAGCGTCGGCTCCTCGAAGCATCATTCCCAGGTATCCGGCCCTAAGCCGTCCTGCGCAGGCACGCAGTTCCCTCTCCCAGACCTCGCAGGCCTCCGGTATCAGTTTCTTTGCCGAATCGTGGATCAAAACAGTCAAATTGCATTCGGAAAAATCCGCGGCGGCACGCATCAACTGCGTATCTAGCCCTTCGGGTACCCCCGCCAGCCAAATAATCGATGCTCCAAGAAGCGATTCCGGCCATTCATATTCGGAGAATGTGTGTTCAAGAATGTCCGTGTCCGGCTCGATGAAGATGAACCTTCTGGCCTGATTCGCATGCAAATCCGCAAATGCGGCAGCATTGTAACCGAGTCCGATTCCCACAATAGCCACAATGCTATTGGGAATGAGCTCGATCTCTTCCGCCCAAATCTGACCTGCTCGTAGCGGATCGGTTGCATCGTGATAGGAAATCTCTTCTCCTCGATTGTCTTTGACAATGAGATTTGGCTTTCCTGATCTTGCCGGTTCTATCCGTGTCCGTCCGATCGTTGTGCTTTTCTTCAGCTGGCTCTTCACCTGGGGGTGGTATTTTGAAAGGAGATTTTGGACTTTGGGAGGTATTTGTGATGACACAATAATTCAACCTAAATGCTTGCAAGGCTCGAGCATGCGAATGGCAAAACTTGACCCATGGGAACGCGTTGATAGTTTCGATAGGATTGGCAAGGAACTCATAAAATGCAATTGATTGTCAATGGACAAAAGAAAAATGTACCTGAAGACCTGACTGTGTTGGGACTTTTGGAGCATTTAAAGATCGAATCTGTTCGTGTTGCAGTTGAAGTGAATGAAGAAATCGTCAAAAAGGCGGAATTCCCAGATCATCAACTGCATGAAGGTGATGTTATAGAAATCCTTAATTTTGTGGGTGGAGGCTAAAACCCATTATGAGCAATGATAGTGTAAATATTGAAGAATCAGCATGTTGTGATGAAAAGTTGAAGGTCGGGAATCTTGAATTCACTTCCCGGCTAATTGTCGGTACAGGTAAGTATGAGACCTTTGAACTGACCGAACAGTGTTTGGCCGCCTCCGGTACGGAAATGGTGACGGTCGCTCTGCGCCGCGTCGATTTTGAGGCAGACGATAACCTTTTAAATCACGTCGATCCTAAAAAGTACAAGATACTTCCCAATACAGCTGGTTGTTTTAGCGCCAAGGATGTCATCCGTGTGGCGCGCTTGGGGCGTGAGTTAGGCATGTCGGATCTCGTCAAGGTTGAATGCTTGGCAGATCCGGAAACTCTTTTGCCGGATCCCATCGGGACTCTGGAGGCCACCAAGACCTTAGTTGATGAAGGATTTACGGTAATGGTCTATACCAGTGACGATCCGGTTTTGGCACTCAAACTTGAAGAACTGGGCGCCGCTGCGGTTATGCCGGCCGGGGCTCCTATTGGCTCTGGGCAAGGTATTCTAAATATCAATAACATCCGGATCATTCTGGAGCGGGCCAGCGTTCCCATCATTGTGGATGCGGGAGTGGGTACGGCAACTGATGTGTCACGGGCGTTTGAACTGGGTGTGGCAGGCGTATTACTCAATACCGGTATTGCTTGCGCCAAAGATCCCCTGCGGATGGCGGTGGCCATGAAACATGCCGCAATCGCCGGACGGCAGGCATATTTAGCGGGCCGTATTCCCAAAAAACTCTATGCCAATGCCTCAAGCCCCCCGTTGGATTTCTAAGGCGTTGGCCAAGGCATTCTTCAAACCGTCATGACCAAGCCATTAGGTTTATCTATTCACCGTCTTGTTGATGCAAATCTGGATCGTGTAGTCGAAGGATTGCGGGTTGTCGGCGAAGTCCTCCGTTTTGTCGCTGAACGAGAAGATTTGACTGCATCGGTGCGCAATTTGCGGCGCAAAATTGTTGCTGCCGTGAAATGTATTCCTCAATTGCAGGCCAAAGCCATCGCCGCACGCGACAGCGAAACCGATGTCGGCCGTAACCTGCCATCCGGCGGATATCGCGACATTTTGGATATTGCCCATGCAAATTGGAGCCGGGTTCAAGAATCGATCCGGACTTTGGAGGAAGTATCCCGGGCTTATATTCCCGGCTTAGCATCTGCCTTAGGCCCGTTGCGTTATGAAGCCTATGTTTTGGAGCAGGCTACGGTTACCAACCTGGCTCAGTTTGCATTGCGTTCAAAACTCGACTTTGGCCTTTATGTTGTGCTTGGCCAGGCTCAGCAACAGGGCCGCGACTTTGAAACCGTAACCCGTGCGGCAATTGCCGGAGGGGCGGGCGCCATTCAGTTGCGAGCCAAAGAATTGAGCAAACGCGAAATCCTCGATTGGGCAAAAAGACTTCGTGAAATCACTGCCGAAGCGGGAGTCACCTTCTTGATTAATGACCATTTGGATGTTGCCCTGGCCAGTGGCGCGGATGGAGTTCACTTAGGGCAATCGGATCTTCCCTTACCGGAGGCGCGCGCCATCGCGGGGCCTGATTTGATCATAGGTGCTTCAACTCATTCGCTGGAACAGGCGTTGGAGGCCGAAGCGCAAGGCACAACGTATCTGAATGTCGGCCCCATTTTTCCGACTCAGACCAAAGTGGCCGGCGTTCCTCCGGTTGGACCGGAATTGATCGGTCAGGTGTTGGAGCATGTTAAAACTCCGATTACTTGTATGGGCGGGATTAACAAATCCAATATCAACCTAGTTGTGGAGCAAGGCGCGCGCCGCGTGGCGGTTGTCTCAGCGGTCGTTGGCGCTCCTGATATTGCGGCCGCCGCACGGGAATTGAGCGGGTGTATTGCTGCCGCGTCACAGATGGACGGCTCTTGCTCCCGCTAGACGGGACAGACTGTCTTGCATTTCGTGTCGAATTTGGTGAGACGTCTTGAATAGCATAGCCTTAGGTCTCTACCATACCTTCTCTGTGAAAAAGGTAACTTGCTGTCTGAAAAAGAGACAATGCAAGCAGCGGGCCGGTCACCCGAACTGATGATGGTGACGTGGCTCATTTTTTTGTTGGCTAAATGTGCTGACAAACCGTACCAAAGTTTGTAGGCGACCTGACACGAGAAGCTGTCCCGCCGAAAGGAAATGAAAGTGAAAAAACTGGCCTGCATCATCCTCGCTGCAGGTGAGGGGACACGGCTTCATTCTAATATCCCTAAAGCTCTTCACGAGATATGTGGAGAGCCGATCATCGTTCATATCTTGAATACCGTTGAGGGGCTGATCACGGCCCGGATGGTGATCGTTGTGGGATTTCGCGGTGAAAAGCTTGAAACAGAGCTCAAGCAGCGAAAAATGACTGACGGTGTAAGATTCGCTCTGCAAAAAGAGCGGCTTGGAACCGGTCATGCCGTAATGGTCGCCAAAGAGTATTTAAAACGATACCGTGGCGATGTACTTGTTCTGGTGGGAGATGCGCCTCTGCTATCTCGTGAAACGCTGCATCAGCTTCTTGAGCGGCATCGCCGTCAGGAAGCAGCAGCCACAGTGTTGACCACAGATATGGAAAATCCCACGGGCTATGGCCGTGTGTTACGTCATCAAGATGGAAGTGTTCTTAAGATTGTCGAAGATAAGGATGCCAACATCTATGAACAGAAGGTCAAAGAGGTAAATACCGGAACTTACGTTTTCGATGCGGCCCAGTTGTTTAAGGCAATTGACGAAATTAGGCCTGAAAACGAACAAGGTGAGTATTATCTGCCGGATGTGATCCAGATTATGGTGAACAAGAACCTTCGTGTGGAGGCTTTGGTTACACCAGATCCGAGCGAAACGCAGGGTATTAATAACCGAAGACAGTTCGCTCAAGCTGAGCGGATCATGCGGAACCGGATTCTTGACCGGCTTATGGCGCAAGGCGTGACCATCGTGGATCCGCCGAGCACTTTTATCGACCATGGGGTTGAAATCGGTATCGATACCATTATTCAACCCAATACGCACATACGCGGACACGCTCATTTAGGCGCGGATTGTGTGATTGGTCCTATGACACAAATTGACGATTCAGAGATTGGCAATGGAGCAATTATCAACTCTAGTCAACTTTTCCATTGCCGAATCGGCATGGGATGTCAGATTACTTCGTCTTTTTTACGGGAAAGCATTATTCCCGATAAACAAACCATTGGTCCCTTTGCGAACCTCCAAGGTGGACGCGAGGTGAACCAGACGGGTGACGGTGAAAGTCAGGTGGTCCCTACTCCACCTGGGCGGAAGCGCACACCGGCCCGTGCAAAGAGATCGAGGAGGCAGAAAAGCCATGCGAAGCGTTGAATTATCCGCGCAATCCCGTTCCGAAAGGGGCAAAGGCCCAGCTCGCCGGTTGCGTAGCGCAGGCCGTATCCCGGCTGTGCTTTACGGCGAAAATGAAGCCGCCACAAGCATTAGCCTTGATGGTCATGAATTAAGCCGTCTGTTGCACGGCGAGGGTGAGAATTTCATCGTGAATCTTGTCGTCGATAGTAATCCGGCGATTCTTACTCTTTTAAAAGACACGCAGCACGATGCCATGTCCGGTCGTGTCAAACACGTCGATTTTCTTCGTGTTTCCGAGAATAAGCCGGTTACAACCCGTGTTGTCGTTCATCCGGTTGGCACCAGCCAAGGACAGAGAGCGGGTGGCGTATTTGAACAGCATTTACGTGAAGTCGATATTCAGTGTCTTCCACGCTTGATTCCGGAAATGCTTGAATTCGATATCACCGCGATGGAAATCGGCGATACATTTCATGTGGCGCAATTGAGCGTGCCTGAGGGTGTGAAAATCCTCACTCCTGAAGACCATCCTGTTGCTGCCGTGCTGGCCGCTTCCAAGATGGCAATGGAAGAAGAGGCCAAAGAGGCCGCTGAAGAGGCAGAAGCAGAAGCAAAAGCCGCTCCTGAGGCCGATAAAGCCAGCGAGTCCTAGAAACGGTGTGGACTCTATTTGGATTGGGCAATCCCGGTAGCGAGTATGAAGGCACGCGGCATAATATCGGGTACGATGTACTTGATGAGGCCGCGGACCGCTATTCAATTTCGTTCGGCGGTGGCGGTCGGCATTATGTATCGGGTGATGGGGTGATCGGCAGTACTCCTGTACGCCTTGTCAAACCGACTCGCTATATGAACCGAAGCGGCCTTGCCTGGCGCGAACTTAGCCAGACCGAATCGCTTCAACCCGAAAATACACTCATTATTTTTGATGAGATTCACCTTCCGCTGGGCCGGATGCGGATTCGTCCGCGAGGCGGCCCCGGAGGGCATAATGGATTGGCCTCGATTCTTGATGCCGTGGGACATGAAGATGTCAAACGAATCCGGCTCGGAATCGGAGGCTCTGATGAGAATTGGGTCGATCACGTTTTGTCCAAGTTTTTGTCTGATGAGATTGAGATTGTGAACCGTATTTTGAAAGCTGCTGTTGATGCGATAGAAGTGGTTCTGACCGAAGGTGTCGAAAATGCCATGAATCGTTTCAATGGACGCACCGTTTAGGAGGTTTTTCGAATGGAACTGTTGGTTACGGCGATTAGTGGATTATTGGCGATGGGCTTTGTTCTGTTTCTAACAAAAGACGTTCTCGCTAAAGATCCCGGCAATGAGACAATGAGTGAGCTCTCCAGCATGATTCAAGCTGGAGCCCGCGCTTTTTTAAAGCGTGAGTACACGTGGGTGTTTAGCTTTGTTGCGGTGATTTTCATTCTATTCTCGGTCGCTCCGTTACTCGGGGGTGGGGATAGCATTGGAATCAACATGTACACCGGCCTGGCCTTTGTTTGCGGCGCGGTTGTCTCGGCTGGAGCCGGATTCATCGGCATGAGCATTGCCACCAAAGCAAACTGCAGAACCGCTCAAGCCGCCGCAACCGACGGTCTGAAAGGAGCGCTCTCCGTTGCCATCGGTGGTGGCGCGGTCATGGGCATGTCTGTAGTAGGATTGGCCTTGCTAGGACTCTGCCTGGTATATGTGTTCACAAAAGATCCTCACATCGTGAATGGCTACGCCATGGGCGCCAGTTTGATGGCTCTCTTTGCACGTAGCGGTGGCGGTATCTACACCAAAGGCGCAGATATGGGCGCTGATTTGGTTGGCAAAGTCGAAGCCGGTATGCCCGAAGACGATCCCCGTAACCCCGCTGTTATCGCCGATAACGTTGGTGACAACGTCGGTGACGTCGCCGGTTTAGGCGCTGACCTGCTGGAATCCTATGTCGAATCGATCATCGCCTCGTTGGCGATTGCCTCGACCCTTGGTGTAGCCGGTGTGGCTTTGGATGTATCCGAAAAACTTCAAATGCTCCCGCTCTATATTGCCAGTGCCGGCGTTGTGGCCTCCATTATTGGAATCTTCTACGTACGCATATTCGGAACCGGCAATCCGCAGAAGGCGCTGATGATGGGCACCTACGTGGCCGCAGTTCTGGCAACCGCAGCAACCGGAGTCATTGTGGCCGTTCTCAATCTTGGCGATGGATTCGTCGTTGCCGGAAAAACCTTCAGTGCCATGAGCCCCTTCTATGCCACACTGTTCGGTATCGTGGCTGGTGTCATTGTCGGCTATGCCGCTGAATACTACACATCGAAAGATTATTCGCCGGTTCAAATCCTGGCCAAGAACTCGCAAAGTGGTCCGGCCATCACGGTTACCGATGGTATGGCGGTCGGTATGGCCAGCACTATGCTTCCGGTTGTTGTATTAGTGATTGCCACGATTTTGGCTTACAACGCTTGCGGTTTTTATGGCGTCGCCATGGCTGCTTTGGGTATGTTGGCTACCACCGGCATGGTTGTTGCCGTTGACTCCTATGGCCCCATCGCCGATAACGCCGGCGGTATTGCTGAAATGGCCAAACTTCCTCCGGAAGTTCGCGAAATCACCGATAACCTGGATGCCGTTGGAAACACGACGGCAGCCATCGGTAAGGGATTCGCCATTGGTTCTGCGGCTTTTGCGGCCATGGGTTTGCTTTCCGCTTTCATCCTCGCATCTCAGGCCAAAAACGGCAATTTGGATATGCGTCTGGATAATGTCAAAGTTCTCGGCGGTCTGCTTTTAGGCGGAATGCTGCCGTTCTATTTTTCATCGAAACTCTTTAAGGCGGTTTCATATTCCGCAGATCGTATGATCCAGGAAGTCCGCCGCCAGATTCGTGAAATCCCGGGCCTGCTCGAAGGCACGGCCAAGCCGGATTCGGTTGCTTGTGTCGATATCGCTACGCAGGGCGCCATCCGCGGTATGTTGTTGCCCGGCCTGACCGCCATTATCGTTCCCCCGGTGATCGGCTTCCTATTGGGTGCTGAGTGCTTGGCAGGTCTCTTGGTTGGTTCTTTGGTTTCCGGTTTGATGCTCGGTATTCAGAGCGCCAATAGTGGTGGCGCCATGGATAATGCCAAAAAGTTCATCGAAGAAGGCAACTATGGCGGCAAGGGCTCAGAGGCTCATAAGGCTGCCGTTGTCGGCGATACCGTCGGTGATCCGCTAAAGGATACCGTTGGTCCTTCAATCAACATTCTGATCAAGTTGATGGCTGTTATTTCCCTGGTTTTGGCCCCGGTTCTGACTGCAAAAGGTCTCTTGGGCTAAAGCGTTCGTACTTTAAATGAATTGAAAGCATGGGCCGGGCGGGCTCGTCCGGCCCATGAATAAAACGTGAAATACAGATGCTTGGCATCTGATTTTTTCGGTCTAACCGAATCATCCTCGGCCGGTTCCGGAGTGAATCGGCCCAAAGTCCGAGAGGAGGCAAGTTTTTAATGCCTGGTGATAAACCTGTTCTTTATGAAATGATGTACATCGTCGATCCCAATGTGGGCGATGAAGGCATCGAAAAGGCCATTGCTAATGTTAACTCCGAAATTACAAACCTTGGCGGCGTAATCGAAAAAGAGAACCGCTGGGGGCAACGGCGTCTGGCCTACACCATCAAAAAGCGGAATGAAGGGTACTATGTGGTTGTTGAGTACACATTACCCCCTTCAAAGCACAAGGATCTCTTAAGCGCTCTACGCATTACTTTGGAAATCCTGCGCTTCTTGTCACTTAAGGTTCCCAAGGCTAAACTTCTTCAAGACGAGCACGATGCCAAGATGCTCAAGAAGCGGGCAGCGGCGGCTCAAGCGCGGGCTGAAGAAGAAGCGAGCAGAACCGAAGAGGCCAATCGTTCAAGTTCCGTAACCGATTCACCTGCAGTTGAGACTCCGGCTGCACCTGCTGCTGCCGATGTGGCTCCTCAAGAAGTTCCCGCTGAGGATCCGCCTGCGGAAGTGGCTGCGCCTGAAGAGCCCGTGGCATCGGAAACCGCGCCTAGCGAAGAAACCGCAGCGCCTGAGGCAGCGCCGGTCGAGACTCCTGAAGAAGAGCCTGCGGCCGATGAAAAACCGCCTGAGACGCCTGCGTGAATTTGATGTCACGAGGTTAGAAAAATGAGTCTTAATCGCGTTATCCTAATCGGCCGCTTGACCCGCGACCCTGAAGCCCGGACCACAACCAATGGTGTGGCCGTGACCACGTTTTCGCTTGCCGTTGACCGCCGTTTTAAGAATCAACAGGGTGAACGCGAGACTGACTTCATTAATGTTGTGGCTTGGAGGAAGACCGCCGAACTTGTCAACCAATACTGTAATAAGGGTATGAAAGTTTGTGTGGATGGAAGCCTTCAGGTTCGCAAATATCAAGCGCAGGACGGCACAAACCGTACGGTCTATGAGGTCGTTGCGGATAATGTGCAGTTTCTCGACCGGGGCCGGCAAGGTGGTAGCGCTCCCGATTCCGATATGCCGCCGCCTCCTACCGATGAGCCTCCGGCTGGAATGGATGGATACGAAGAAGACGATCTGCCGTTTTGATGCCTGAAACGAAAAGGCATAAATGGTGTGATCTGACCATAAGGAGTTTTTATAATGAGTGATGCAGATAGAGGCGCTGGCGCTTCACAAGGTGGCCGTCCAGGTGGCGGTAGGCCCGGTGGTGGACGTCCCGGTGGCGGCGGTAGTCGTGGTGCTGGTGGAAGACCTCCCCGGCGCGGCCAAGGTGGACCTGGTGGTGGCCGGCGTCGTTTTTCGCGAAAAAGAGTCTCCCGTTTTACGACGGAAAAGACTTTTTACATCGATTACAAGAACTATCGTGTGCTTAGAGACTTCCTGACCGAGCGGGGCAAGATTATGCCCAGCCGTATTACCGGTAATTCCGCCAAGCATCAGCGGATGTTAACCACAGCTATTAAGCGTGCCCGGTATATGGCTTTAGTTTCGTATACGCACCGGTAAGATGACCGGAATACAGGAATCTTTAAGAATCATAAAGGAAAAATACCCGGAGAGTTTCCATGCCGAATCATAAAGCAACTGCCAAACGGCTGAAAACAGACAAAATGCGCCGGACACGCAACCGCGCTACCAAGAGCCGTATTCATACGCTTTCCAAGAATCTGCGAACATTGGTCGATGAAGGCAACGGCGACGCCGCGCGCGAACAATTGCGCACGGTCAGCTCGGCCATCGATAAGGCCGCCAAGAACCATCGTTTGCATCGGAATACAGCCGCCCGCCGCAAGGCGAGGCTTGCGAAGCTCGTTGCACGTTTACCCCAGGCAACCAGCTAGACGTATCCGGTTTAATTGTTTCATTAGAAAAACCGAATGGCCCCGGCCCTTATGGCCGGGGCTTTCTATTTTTGGCGGCCGCAATTTTCGATTTGCTTATTCTTGGCGGTTCAACTTAACTATAAACGATAGGTTTTAAGTCAAAACAGATGCGAACGAGGCCTATAGCGTGTCTTTAATTTCAGCGGTTGTCGTTGCGGCCGGGGCCAGCCGGCGAATGGGGGGCGGGGCCAATAAAACCCTTTTGCCATTGGGGGGATTGCCCATTCTGGGACATGTCTTGGCTGCGTTGGAATCGAATCCGGCGGTCACAAATGTTGTTGTTGTTACCCGTGATGAGGACCGTGACGACGTGCGCCTTTTGACTGATTCCCTGCCCTCGAAAAAGACGCTCGATATCGTTTCCGGCGGCGCGGAACGGTTCGATTCCGTGCGGTCCGGATTGGAGCGTTTTGCACAGGAATCGGAACGGCCTGAACGTGTTCTAATTCAAGATGCCGCCCGTCCATTTCTGCGTCCGGCTTTCGTTCAACGCTGCCTCGATGCGCTCCAGGACTATCCCGGCGTGGTTGTGGGCATGCCTGCCAAAGATACGATTAAACGCGTCGATGCCGACGGCATTGTCCTCGAAACGCCACCGCGGTCATCCCTGTGGCAGGTGCAAACACCACAGGCATTTCGCTTCCACGCCATTCTTGAGGCGTACCGAGCCTTGCAGCCGCCCCCCTATCCGACCGATGACACTGAAGTGCTGGAACACTCCGGCGGGCAGGTCGTGGTTATAGAGGGATCCTACGAGAATATTAAAATCACCACGCCCGAAGACCTTATGCTGGCGGAACGCATTCTCGACAAAATGACCCAAGGCTAAAGCAGACTTAAAGGATCTTCCCGATGAGCGGCGAAAATGCCATAACCGTTGAATGTGCCTATGCCAAAGTCAATCTTTGTTTGGATATCACCGGGCTTCGGGCCGATGGTTATCATTTGCTCGATATGATCAATGTCGAAATCGGCCTGCATGACAGGATGCAAATTCGAAAAACAACCCAGCCCGGCATTGAACTCGGCTGCGACAAACCGGGCGTTCCGCTCGGTCCCGAAAACCTGATTGTGCGGGCGTTCCATGCCTTTAAAGATGAATGTCAACTCGGGGACCTTGGTTTGCGCGTCCAACTTGAAAAGGCGATTCCTGCGGGGGGTGGTCTTGGCGGCGGGAGTATGGATGCCGCTGCCCTGTTGCGGACCATGGACCGGGAATGGCCCGGTTTGGATACGGAAAGGCTAACCGGTCTTGCAGTGACGATTGGCGCAGATGTTCCCTATGGCATCCGAGGTGGCGCGGCGCGGATAACCGGCGTGGGTGAAGGCGTTGAACTTCTCTTACCGCAAAATCCCCTGCCCTCCGGCAGTCCATGGCTGTTCTTAATTATGCCTCCTATCCACAGCGATACACGTGGTGCGTACCGCGCATGGGATGCCCAAACCGGCAATGCTATTGCGCAGCTGGATGGCTCCTTAAGCGAACGATCCGCTGCCGTTGCCGATCTTGTACGCGGCCGGGATTTTGAGCATTTGGAGAATTACCTATTCAATGTTTTGCAGAAGCCTGTTTTTAGGGCGATTCCGGAACTACGGGAACTGCATTCCAAAGCCGAAGTGTTGCTGAACCGTCCGGTGCATATGACCGGTTCCGGCTCGAATCTTTTTGTCTTTTGCCAAAGCGAAAAAGAAGCGGCTGAGATATCGGATTTGTGGAAATGCAGGATGTCCGAAGTGTCTGCGGATGCATTCCCTATACTGATTTGAGTTTTGATGAATTAAACAGCGCCGATTCTAGCGGTTGCGTTTGGGATTCCGCGCCGCACCGAGTAATACCGTGAATCCGCCGAAATACCGGGGAAATTCGTTTAGATCGTAAAAACTTTCTCCCTCACGCCAAAAACACAATCCTAAATTTCCGTCTCTTCCGCACATAGCCGTAAGTATCGGTACATGATCTTCTGCAGTCACGAGCAGATCATATAAACTCCCCGGTTCTCCAACTTCAGTGCTTTTTATACTGATATCGCAGGTCATGCGGTTAGGGCAATCAGGATAGGTGAGGCCCTTAACCACGATCGTATTGGGATTGAATCGGTGATGGGGGCTATTGGGTTGTTCGGGGCCCCAGCCATAAAAAAGAAACAAAGAAAATTTCTGTCCCGGGCTGTAAGACGGCAAAATACCGGCATACGAGCCCGCTTCTTCTTGGCGGAAATCGGCAAACCACCGCGACCATTCCGTGTCCGGCGATTTGCCACGGGTTACCAATTTGCGCCGCAGTGAGGATAGATTCCCTTTTCCAAGCATACCCCGCCCCATTATTGCAATGTTTCCCTTTGATCTGCTATTCGAAATTGCCCGGATCGCGATTTTCTAAGACATGGCGTATAGGCTTTTGAGGTCCGGAATAGACACCATACAGGATGCCGATGACTTCGACACCTTCAAAATTGTCCTTTCCGTACTCTTTGTAGTATTCATCCCCCGTGCTTAACCGGCGGACAAAAACGCGATCTCCCGGGGCTGGCTCCGCGCCGGTGTCGATGACATGAATGAATTCTTCTTGCAGCCCTGCTTTGGCATCCCAGCCCATTACTCCCACCAACCGAATATTGGGACGGGCCGATAACTCTTCCAGTTGTTCCACGCTTAAACAACGTATTGTAACTTCAGGCTGACTCATACTGACCTCTCTTTTTCGGCACATCCCCACACTGGCATCGGCTGCCATCTTTAGTGTAGCCCCATTCGCCTTAGCGTAACAGAATATCTTATGCTGGACTTAGGACTTGGGCGAAATGTGGCCCCTATGGAGGATTTGCTATGGCTGATGTCGGATTTATCGGATTGGGGATTATGGGTCTGCCGATGTGCCGGAATTTGCTGAAAGCCGGGCATGGGCTGGTTGTCTATAACCGCACACGGGCCAAAGCGGAGGCGCTGGCAAAAGAAGGCGCTCAGGTTGCTGAGTCCCCCCGGGAAGTGGCCGAAAAGTCCGAATTCGTGCTGCTGTGTGTCTCCGATTCCCCCGATGTGGAAGAAGTCGTCCTTGGCAAAAACGGCGTGCGTAAGGGCGCGCATGATGGCCTCGTGGTCATCGATCACAGCACCGTATCGCCCGAAACCGCCCGGCTATGCGCCCAAGCCCTGGGAGAGCGCGGTGTGGACTTTCTCGATGCGCCTATCAGTGGAGGCGAAGAAGGCGCGATCCATGCCAAACTGGCGATTATGGTGGGCGGTCCTGCCGAGGTATTTGAGCGCGCACGGCCAGTGTTGGAATGTTTAGGCAAGACCATCACGCATGTGGGCGATACCGGCGCGGGCCAAGTCACCAAAGCCGTGAACCAAATCCTGGTCGGCTCGGCGCTATTGGCGATTGCTGAAGGATTCACCTTGGCCCAACGTTCGGGTGTCGATCCCGCCCGGGTCATCGAGGCCATCGCCGGAGGTGCGGCGGGATCATGGATACTGAGCAATCGCGGCCTAAAAATGATCGCCGCCGATTATAAGCCCGGCTTTAAATGCGCTTTGCATAACAAAGACCTGCGTCTGGCCAATGAGGCCGCAGCCGCCAGCCACACGAACCTCAAACTCGCTCCCTTGGTTTACCAGGCGCTTCAAAGTCTGGTCGATTCCGGAAAGGGCGATTTCGACCACACCGCTTTGAAATTATTCGTGGAGAACATGCAGGAGGAGTGAAATAGGAGGGCTCGTGCAATTGTATCTTAATAATCTACTTGGCCTCTTTTTGCATTTTTTACCGCGGTCCACGTTAGTGGTTTATTGATTGCCACTTGCTGGATTTTCCTTGGATTACCTGTAGACACCGATTTGCAAATTGCCTCATATTATTGACGGTCGTAAGACCGGCGAATGTAGAAATGTAACTATTGTTCTATCTGGAGGGAGAAGATGTATAGGCCTAATTATAGCCGAAAAGAGTAAAAGTAATATTTAAAGCCATGTTCTTCCTAATCACGATTGTTGATACTTCTCTATTTGATCAATCATCTTTTGGGGATTTGAGGAACAATGGGATGTCCATCAAAGGCCTTCTGAAATAAAGGGGATTCAATGCTCCTCTGTACATTATCGGAAGGCAAATCGTTCTAACCCAAGAATAGTCCTATGCGCGCGATTTATGAGCGCTTTTCTCGAAATCATAAAGTCGCTAAAAGGTCAATGGGCAAGTTCCGATTTTACAATTAGATCGTGTGAATCTCCTGAGTTTCGGAACCAGTTCTTCAGAAGTAATTGCTGTTAGGATTCTGCATCGGCACGAATGCCTTATCAATAACCCAATTAGATTGAAGTGACCAATATAATCCTATTACGTCCATCGCCTGAGACCCGGGGCGCTATGAGGATGGCCAACCTTGCGTTGCTTTTTTTAAGCCCCTTCTCCGGAAATTCTTAAATATTACCTGATGAATCCATATAATTGAGTCTAAGGGGCGCAAAAGTGATTATCAAATAGACCATGCGGCGTCGGATATTTATCGTAAAAAAAACAACTATCATCAGAATCCCAAATATGGATTTATTAGCCATCTTCCGAGAAATGGAGCAGGCGTTACTGTTCATGTTGTGGATCCTGATTCTGCTCCCGACAGAGTTAGTCGAGAAAAGCAAATACTGAAACTTTTAATTTATTATACGAAATTGGTTCAATTAGCGGGGTTTTGGAGGATGGCGGAATTGTTAAATCAAAGAATTGATGCTATGGCTAGAGGAGTATCAATTGCAAAATTTCAAAATATATCACTGAAATATGGCAATGTGGAGAAACTTGGGAGAGGTTTGAAATTTCAAGTATCAGGCATGGAATTTGTTGCATTCTTTGCGCGCGATATAGAAAGTGGATTTCGTAGGCAAATCGGAGATTGGATTATATTTATTGCATTGGAGAAGAGGATATTGAATATTCTTGAACGTCAGGATTATGATGAGTTGATTGATTACCGTTTAGATATAAAAGAGGAAGAAGGCGTGGATGGGAGTGGTGAATCATATTTCTCAATAAACGACGTATTTAAATAAATCTTTTTAGTCTAAGGACATACAACCCCGTTTACGGGGGGATTATAGGGGGGTGAATGTAAGCGGGCTTATTTAAGTTTCTCTTCCAAAAACTCCGCGATCACATCCACAATTGCATCATTCAGTGGTTGGTCGGTGTCTTCGATATGGTGGGTGACGTTCTCGGCGGCCACGAAACCGGCATAGATACGCCGGGTATAGCCGACGCTTTCCATGGCTCCGGCAATGGGGATATTCGGATCGCGTTTGGAGCTGGTTACCAGCAGCGGTTTGGGGACACCACAGGCCAATACCTGCCCATGATCGGCGTACTGTAAAAAGCCGAAGGGCATTAGCAGCGATTGCCCATCCAGCCATGATGAAACCGCCCGTTTGGAAAGAATCATACGAAACAGGCTGATCCCCCCCGCGCAGACTGTGGCTGTGGTCTCATTTTCCAAACACGACAGCGCCGCCGCCCGAAATGAGGAGTCCCCCACACCCAGGACCGCGATGCGCGAGGCGTCTACGTTTTCTTGTTGTGCCAGAGCCTTAAAGGCCACGCAATCGTCAAATACCAATCTTCCGAGATACGTTTGTCCTAAAAGAGCGCTGGCCGCGAAGAATTGCTGGAAAGCCTCGGTTCCCCGCTCTTCCACAGCGCACACATCCATGGTGGCGATAACACAGCCCGCATCCAACAGACGGCGGGCGAGGGATTCTTCGTACGGTTCCAGACGGGTAAGCGGCTGCAAAAACAACACAGCGGGGGCTGGCGCTGTCAAATCTTCCCGGTGGGCAAGCCCCATCGTTCTGGACGGGAAATTGTCCGCTTCTACAGATAACGTCGAGCTGACCAAACCTTCATGGCGTGTTTCTTTGATACAAGAAACCGTTACCGATTCCGGCATTGTCTCGATGCTAAGAGACTCGAGCAGCTTGTTGCGGATCGGTTTTGCGAAATGCTCCCAAAGGACTTTATTGTCATAAACCACATCGAAGCGCGGCTTTATGGCGGCGATCTGTTTTAACATACGTTCAACGATGGGTTGGATATTCTCAGCCATTTGTCTTTCGTGTTTGCGGCTTCCGTTGATTGTTAGGATTCCGGCGGTTTGGTGATGATGACCAAAGGATCACGCAGGTAACGTTCGGCCACTCGTTGCACATCCTTCGCAACCACTTTGGCAATTCGTTCGGGGTACCGGAAGGTTTCTTCGTAGCCCAAACCCATAGCCTCAAAGACGGAGTATTCAGCGCTCCGGTGAGCACGGGATTCCAGGCTCATCAGCCCTGTGCCTAAGAGATACCGGATTGTGCGGTCGAGTTCGTCATCGGGAATCGAATTCTTGGCCGCATCTTCAAATACGTTACGTCCGATATCCACGACTTCATCCACATGTTCCGGGGTTGTCAGTGCATACATACCGAAATGGCCGCAAAGCCGCCCGCAGATCAAACTGCACCCCACCTGGTAGGCCAGGCCGCGCTCTTCGCGAATCAGCCGGAACAGGCGTGAGTCCATCGCGCCGCCCAAGACGCCATCCAGGACCCGGAAAGGTATCGTATCCTCATCCAGCACCGCCGGACCCGGGAATCCCATGATCACACAGGCAGATTCGCGGTCGCGTTCAAAGGTGAACGTCTTACCGCCGTTTAGCGCCGGGTGATTGCCCGGGAATTGCGGGATTTCACGTTCTCCGCCGCCGGTATAAGCGCCGAATTTAGAGGCCAACAGATCACGTTCACGGTCCGTTCCGCCCACCAGCGAAACGACCATCTTCTGCGGCTGCAAACTGGTCCAGATCGACTCGGCGACTTTATCCCGAGTCAGGTTGTCGCTGGTTTCCAGAGTGCCCAGAACAGAAATACCGTAGGGATGTTCGCCATAGAGGGCTTCACGGAAATGGCGGGTGGTCGACGATAGCGGATCGTCTTCCTTTTCCATGATCGCCATCCGCACCATTTCCCGTTCACGCTCAAAGGCTTCGGCCGGGAATGACGGCTCGCATAGAAGTTCCAGAACCAAATCAATGTCATCGTTAAAGCATTCCGCTAACGATACAACGCTGACACTGAGCAAATCTTTGCTCACGTCCAGATCGTAACCCGTGCCCCGGCTTTCAAAACGCAGAGCGATTTCTTCTTCGGAAAGGGATTTCGTGCCGGTTTCGAGCAGTGTTCCGGCCAGATTCAGCCGTCCCGCTTCTTCGCGGGGCTCGGCTGCGGCCCCCACCTTTGAGGTAATGCGCAGGGCTACGAATGGTGCATCCGGATCCGGCTCATGGAGGAGGACGATGCCGTTATCCAGCATCGTCTTCCCCACCGCCGTTGGCCGGGGTAGCAAATGTTCCCGGGTTACTGACATTTAAGCGCCGAATTTCTCCAGTTTTCCGGCATGGGCCATCATTACCGGAAGCAGGTCACAGGCCTGCATCGTGCCCAGTCCGCCACACGCTGCTTGGTTCTCGGTAAATGCGGTACTCGCATCCACACGCACCAGGTCGCCGCGCATAAGCACCGGGACAGGATGGAAACTGTGCGCCTTCATCTTGCAGGGCGTGGAATGGTCGCCGGAGACGCAAATCACGTCCGGATTGAGGGCCTCGATACGCGGCAATAAGGCGTCAACGCTTTCAAGTACATGTACTTTACTATCGAAGTTGCCGTCTTCGCCGTAGCTGTCGGTTTTCTTGATATGGAAGTAATAGAAATCGTAATCGTTCCAGTGTTTTTCCAGGCAATCGACTTCTGTCTCCGGAACATCGCCTGCTTCCAGAATATCCATGCCTACCAGACGTGAAACGCCCTTATACATGGGGTAAGTGGCGATGGCCGCAGGAGTGACCTTGCACAATTCCTGAAGGGTGGGCAGAGCCTCAAAACTATCGAAACCGCGTAGAAGCATACCATTCGCAGGTTGCTCATTTTTCAGGAGTTCGAATGCTTGATCTAAGAAATTCTGAACGATGGCGGCGGTCTTTTTCGTCGCCTCGTCATCTTGGAGTGTCTGGACTTTCAGTGGAGGCACGCCGGTCACCTGAGGATCGGTGTCATGCAATGCGCCTGAGAGCCCCGGGCCACGGAAAACCACGCCCGCGCGGTGCTCTTTTTCCGGTTCGACAAACAGTTCCACGTCGCCCAGATCGATCTTGCGCAGAATCTCGCACAGACGGACACAGGTCTCTGTGGGGATACGTCCGGCGCGGCGGTCGGTCACATTGCCGGAGGCATCCAGAGAAGCGAAGTTGGCCCGGGCGGCCACATCGCCTGGTTTGATTTCAAAGCCGATACCCAAAGCAGAGAGAATGCCGCGTCCGATTTCAAACTTCAGCGGATCGTATCCAAACAAGCCCAAATGGCCGGGACCGCTTCCAGGGGTGACGCCCGGAGCGACGGGGTGTACCTGGCCCAAACAGCCTTCAGCGGCCCAACGGTCGAGATTCGGTGTTGAGGCCACTTCCAGTGTGGTGCCTTTCCCCATGGACATGTCTCCAAGTCCATCAAATACAAACAAAATAATCTTAGAATCGGTCTTCTTGGCCAAACGCCTAAGCAGGGCGTGATCCATGATCAAAATCCTCCAATATGGTCATTTTCCGGTGGCTCGTAGTCTCACCGCGCGGGGCAGGACGGTCAACGGGCACAACAAATGTTTGCCGATCCTGCTCACCCAAGGTAATGTGACCCGCATCATGGAGACGACCGGGTCTGGAAACACACATCATAGCGATTCTTGTCAAAATATGCCCCTCCCCGAGGGTGCTTTTGAGCGATTTCGAAAGAGGCTAGGCAACCATTGGGTGCAGCTTCTCCTCCTTGTGATTGCTTTCATGGTGGCTTGGCAGGGCCAACAGCGGGTGCACCTGCGAGAAACGGAAACCTCGGGGTGGCTGATTTATGCCTGTGCCTGTGTTCTGTATGCCTTGGCCTGTATCGGGGCAAGCCTATACGAAAAGAAACAGCCCACGGCACAGCCCGAAAATCCCACATGGCCGGGGCGCGAAGCCTTAGTTGATATTTTGTCTATGCCGGTGCGGATCGGCGCCTTTGTATTGGGATTTTTGGTTCTTCTCTACCCTGTCTATCAGTGGAGCCACGACAACTATCAAATTCGATTGGTATGGCCTTTTGGTATTGCAGTTCTACTGCTTGTCGCCGCATTTAGCCGCCCCTGTACGGGATGGTCCGCCATTCACCGATTTTGCCGTGAATACGGTCATTTTCTGATCCTGGCCGCGATTGTCTTTACGGCGGCGGTACTGCGGTTTTGGCGTCTCGAAGAACTCCCGCCCGGGATTTGGTTCGATGAAGCCCAAACCGGCCTCGAAGCCCGGCACATTCTTCAGAGCGCGGAATATACTTCGATACGCGATATCACTGTGGCCAAAGGTCCGAACCTCTTTTACATCCTCACCGCGTGGTGCCTTCCGTTATTTGGCGACAATTTGTGGACATTACGCTTGGCGCCTGCTTTGACCGGCGTTTTAAGCGTTCTGGCGGTCTATGGTTTGGGACGTTATGCCTTTGGGCCTATGGCCGGTTTGGCCGCTGCTTTCTTTATTGCGGTCGGCAAATGGTCTATCAACTTCAGCCGCTACAACATGCCCAATATCACTGTGCCTTTGGTTTGTGCGCTTGTGTTTTGGGCTTTGCTGTGGGCAATTCGCGAGCGGCGCAATTTGGCCTATGCCTTGGCCGGTCTTACTCTTGGTTTGGGACTGCACCTGCATACATCGTTCCGGCTGGTTCCATTTATTGCAGTTGCGTTTTTGGCGGTCTATACGCTATGCAACCGGCGGGAATGGAAACGTACCCTTATGGGCGGTTTGCTTATGGCAGCGATTTGTATCGCTGTGGTTTCCCCGCAAATTGTGTATGCAGCCAAAAATTGGGAAGCCTTTTCAGGGCGCATGTCAGAGACTTCCGTGGTCCAACCCGGCAAAAGCACGGAACAGATCATGGCGGATATTAAAAACAATATTTATCGCCATGTCCGTATGCTTCATGCCGATGGTGACCGTAACGGCCGTCATGGTCTCCGGGGCGATCCCAAATTGGATGATCTCACCGGAGTGCTCTTTCTATTCGGCCTAGCGGAATGTGTAGTGCTTTTGATTCTGGGACAGGCACGTTCAGGCGGGGATAATGAAGAAACCGGCGGGAATTCCCCACCCCGAACCGCCTATGCCCTCATGTTATTTTGGCTGGTCCTGGGATTTTTAGGCGGTGTGCTTTCGCTGGCATTCGAAGCCCCCCAATCCGCGCGTACGATGGCGCTTATCTCTGTTTGTTCGTTGATGGCAGCCTTGCCGGTACGCCGATTCTGGAACGCCGCAAGCAGCCTGGCCGGCGGAAAACTCCGCTGGGCGGCTGTCCTGGTTCTAATTCCCGGCATGGTCTTTTGTGCAAAAGACAATGCCGAAACCTACTTCATCAAACAGATGAACGATTCTGAAACGTACGATGCCTTTGCGTGCCGGGATACCGATATCGCCCGGCTTATTTGCGGTCTGGATCGTGAACATACCGTAATTGCTTCGACCACATTTGCTTCACAGCAACTGGCTTATCTTCTCCCTGAACCGTTCCTCAATATCAAGTTCAATACGTGGGAACATTTTCCGGTGATTGATGACAATCCAGCCAACGACTTCGTTTATATTTTGGAAAATTGGCAAACTCCGCTCCCTCGCGATTATTGGCTTCATTACTATCCCAGCGCCCGGTTTGTCCAGGAAAAAACACCGTCTGGCGAAGACGCCTTCTATCATTTCCATGTTACCCCCGGCCAAGTGCGGGATGCTCATGGTTTATCCATGGTTCGGTATTCTCCGGCGGGGGATGTTGTACAAAATGTGGTTCAACAAACGCCTGAATGGCCGGAGATGAATCAACTCTCTTCCCAAGGTCCGGATACCGTTGTCTGGCGCGGATCGCTTATGGTGAATTTTACGCGTCCTTTGCGTTTTTCCGTAAAAGGGGCTCAAGGCGGCAGTATTCGCATTGATGACCATATCTGCAACAGCCTTCGGCCTGATTCTTTGGAAACTGAGATATTGCAGCTACCCCGGGGAATTTACGATCTGGTCATCACCGCCCAGGCTTCACAAAGTCAGCCTGATGCGCCGCTTTGCTGGATGATGGGGAGTTCGCAGTTTGTTCCGGTTCCATCCAGATTTTTATTTTCCGTGCCGGCTTATCCTCATGGTCTCCGAGGCCGTTACTTCGACCGTCCGGATTGGCAAGGAACTCCAGCCATTATTCAACGGGATCCGCTGATCGATTTTCGTTGGCATAATCCACCTCTAACACCGGATCGTTGGAGCGCCGAGTGGGATGGCTATTTGTGGATCGAAAATGCCGGCAGATATGTTATGCATCTCCAATCAAACGACTATTGCGAGCTACATGTCGACGGATATGAAATGTTATTGCCCAATGGTGGCCAGCAAGGACGTCCTGTTGAACTTTCGGCAGGGGCGCATATGGTGTGTCTACGTTATCGTCAAAGCCGTGCGTATGCCGAATTCCGATGGAAATGGGAACAACCCGGCAAGGCTATCGAAGCCGTCCCTCAACATGTTCTGTATCCGACCCGCCTGGCTCTCGAAACGGCCGGACATACCTTCGATGAAACCCCGGCGGGAATTCCGGCTCATTAGTATGTGTTTGATATGGATGAATTGAACAAAACTTTGCTGTGTAAAACGGCATGTTTATGAAATCAATATGGGGCTAAACCATGAGAAATATACGAATCGGCGCAGTGCAATTTGAATCGCGGGACCGTGATAAGGCCTACAATCTTTCCCGGATTCGCGACCTTACTCTACAGGCGGTACAACAGGGTGCGGAATTGGTTTGTTTTCATGAGATTTGCATCCCGAACTACTCCTTTATGCAAGCGTTATCCCGCGATGAATTGATGGAGTTGGCCGAACCGGTCCCTGATGGGCCTTCGACATGCAAATTGATTGAGATTGCCAAGGATGCGGGAGTCGCCATCGCCGCCGGACTTTTGGAACAAGAAAACGGCGAGTTTTTCAACACATACGTTGTAGTAACCGGTGATGGGCTGATTGCCAAACACCGCAAACTGCATACATTTATCAGCCCTTATTTGACTCCCGGCAATTCGTTTACCACTTTCGAACTCCTGGGTTGCACATTTGGGATTCTAATCTGTTATGACAACAATCTTCCCGAGAATGTCCGCATCACCGCCATGATGGGCGCGGAAATCATCTTGATGCCGCATGTCACCTGCGGCTTGGATTCCCCCATGCCCGGGCGTGGCCGTATCGACCGTAAAATATGGGAAAACCGCGAAACTGATCCCGTCCGGTGCCGCCAAGAATTTCTCGGCCCCAAAGGCCGTGGCTGGCTTATGCGTTGGCTCCCGGCCCGTGCCTATGAAAACGGGGTATACGCTGTTTTCACAAATCCCGTAGGAGTTGATTACGACACGATCAAACCGGGGCTTTCCATGATTCTCGATCCTTTTGGAGAAATTCTCGTCGAATCTAACGCTCTCGGCGATGATGTTGTTGTGGGATTATGCACGGAAGAGAAAATCGCCCTCAGCTCCGGGCAACGTTATCTCCGTGCGCGCCGTCCCGATCTCTATGGAAAACTGGTCGAGCCGTTGCCCGAAGGCCAGGCTCCGGTCACATCGCCCGGCTGGACATTGGAAACTCCCACAAAATAAGAGGATATTTCCGTTTAAAACCTGCTCAGTCCGGTGGATTTCTTATGTATAATGGAAACCTGTTCAAAGACTGAATGATTGGCCCAAAGGGGGAATATTATGTTGCAGCGTTTTTCGATTGGAATCATTGTCCTTATCTTGTCTGTCGCGACGAATGGAAGCGTGGCATTTGAGATAACTGACCTATTGCCCCGGCCCCAGGTTTGGGAAGAACGGGACGGCTCATTCCAATACAAACTGGATGACCTCTATTTTCATATCACTGCCGAGTCTGCCGAAGCTGGCGAGCGTCTTGCCGGGCATTTGCAGGAGACCTATGAACGGTTGGGGCTTGAGTTGGATACCTCCCATATTGCCGTAGACCAAGGGCAGGCTTTTACGCTCTCAGCCGGTGAACGGTTTTTGACTACCCCTTTGAGCACGGAGAACTTCCCCGCGGTTGCCCGTGACCAAGGTTATGACCTGCGTATCAATCCGCAGGCCATCACTGTCCGTGCCCTAAGTGAAGTTGGACTTTTTTACGGATTGGTGACCTTTGAGCAGATAGCCAATTCCACATTGGTGCGTGGCAAGAAGCGATTGGATTGCATTCGGATTTTCGATTGGCCGCAGATTGAAAAGCGCGGCTTTAGCGAGGATTACGGCCGCAATCAGCTTCCTACAATGGAAGACCACAAACGCAGTATCCGTAATTTTTCCCGCTTCAAGATGAATACCTATTTGTTCTTCATCGAATCGGATCATTTTGTCTACGATTTCGATCCTGAGTTGGGCAATGAATACGACCGGTTCCGTTTTGATGAATTGAAAGAGATTGTGGCCTATGCCAAACGTTATTACATTGAGGTTATTCCCACGGTCGAACTCTTGGGACATATGGAGATGACGCTTTCCAATCCCAAGTACAAGCATTTGGCTGAGGTCGATGGATTGTGGGATTTGTGCGCAACCTGTGACGATTCATTTGAACTTGTGAAGAATATGGTTTCGGAAATCGCCCCGGCCTTTGAATCGAAGTTTTTCCATGCCGGACTGGATGAAAGTTGGCATATCGGCAAAGGGCGCTCGAAAGAGATTGTGGAGAAATACGGAATCGAAAAGGTTATCCGCGATTACTACATCAAGATGAATGATTTGGTCCATAGTTATGGCAAATCGCTGATGATGTATGCCGATATTGCGGTGAAATATCCGGGATGCTTGGAAGGTTTGCCCAAGGATATCCATATGATGTTTTGGGGATATACCCCCCGGGATCATTATGTCGATGTCGATGTGTTGCTGAAGGCCGGTTTTCCGGTGATCACGCTTTCCGGCCTTGCCGATTGGAATGAAATCTATCCTGTCTATGACATGTCATTAAAGAATGTCGATACTTTGGCCAAACAGACCGCGCAATCGGATGCGTATGGGCATTTTGTGAGCAGTTGGGGAGATCCTTTCCGTGGCGCGGCGGGAACGAACTTGAGCGAGTGGAACAACTATGGCGTTGCCTATTGTTGTTCAATAGGGTGGAATCCCCAGCCGATCCCAATTCCGGATTACTCCGGTCCGTTTGCAGTCCAGTTTTTCGGATCGGATTCTCCTGAATTGGCAGAAGCGCTTACGCTGCTGGCCCAATGTCAAAGCGGGCGCAGCCACCTTGCCCGGCGCACATTTCAGAGTGATCCGAAGGCTTTGGTTGATAAATGGGAAAGCATGGATGCGGATGAACTGGCCTATTGGAAAAAACTGCGCACCGATGCGCAACGGGCTCATCAGCTGCTTCGCAAGATTGAAGTGCCGCGCAACTCTACGTGTCTCGCAGCAACCGATATTTCCGCGCGGATGTTGACGTTTACGGGCAGGATGGTTTTTCTTTGCCGGGAAGTTGGAAAAAGCGCCAAAGGATCAAATCCTGATACGCAGAAATATGCAGAGAAATTCGACAAACTGATTAAGCGTTACGAAATCCTGTGGCGTGATTACCGAAATGCTTATTTGGAAACAAACCGGCCTATCAATATCGAGCATATCGGCAAAGTATGGGATTTGATGTACGGCGAACTTGAGAGTTTGCGGAATGATTTGCGTTCCGGGACCTATACGCCGAATAAAGCAGAAAAATGAAGAACGAGCGCTGAAGTCAAATCCTGCTGTCTTTTCCGGCCTCAATTCAGCAAGTGAGAATTATCTCCCCTGTCTTGAGGAATTTTCATCGGGAATTACCGCACTTGCGCCGGTTAGCCGTCTCGATATCACTGCGGCAAATACGGCCAAGCCAACAAGAATGACGCCATAGACGAAAATGCTGCCGACATCGATTCGCTGTTGGTCGATTCGTACTGAAATCGGGATATTGTCGTAGACATACAGCATGATCGAACTGGCGAATTCGCCCAGAGTTACCACAAATACCAGCAACATGGCCGAAGCCCATGAAGGCAAAATCATGGGCAGGACAATTTTACGGAAGATGCCCCACGGTTTCTCGCCCAATCCAGCCGCTGCTTCGGCCAAAGTTGGATCGAAATGCTGAAATGCGGCGGTTGTTGAACGCACAACAATAGGCATCATGCGCATCGCATAGGCAATGGGTAGCAGCCATATTGTCCCAACCAAGACTTGCCCGAAACTGAATACGGATGGCTGACTAAAAACAACAATCAGTTGCAGGGCCAACACCGTACCCGGCAGAGCCCAAGGCAACATCGCAATCAAGTCCAGACTTTTGCGGAAAGGCATGTCTTTGCGGGCCAAACAGGCACCCGTGGCCAATCCTACAATTCCCGTGCAGACCGTTACTGCTGTGGCCATAACCAGGCTATTCACAATTGGCCGCCAAGTATCTGCATCTTGAAAAACGGCTGCATAATTTTCCAGTGTGTAGTCACTGGGGAGAATCTCAACCGTCCAAGTGTTGTTACGCACAAAAGAAAGAAGAATGATGAAAAAATCGGGCAACAGAAGCACAGCGGAACCCAGAATTACAGCGCTTGCCGCAAAAAATCGGGGCCACCCCGGGCGGACCGGTCTTGGTGGACGGGCTACGCCTTTGGATGCGGAGCGCAGCCGCTCCACACCCCGGTAGCGCTGTAAAAAGATCAGAAACAGAATCGAAACCGCCGATAAGACTACTGCTTGAGCCATGGCCGCCGATGTGCCTGCACTGATCTTCGTTCTCAAAATCAGCACGGATAAATAGAGGCCGGTATCATCGAAGAAATACGGCGCCGAAAATGACGCCATCGAAGTCATAAATACAAGCAAACTCGCGCCCACCAGGGCCGGTGAAATGAGCGGTGTCCAGATTTTAAAGAAGATTCGTATTCGTCCGGCGCCCAGGCTGCCCGCCGCCTCCAAAATGCTGTCATCCAGCCGCTGTAGAGAAGCGAGCACCAACGTATAGACAAAGGGATACATGGTGTATGTATGAACCAGGAGCACACCCCAGTAATTTTGCGCAGCTAAATTTTTGGCGTTCATGCCGGTGGCCGCTTCCAGTGCACGTGGAAAGACGCCTGTCTCACTAAATAGATAGAAAAACACGAGCGTGCCCACGAGTGGCGGCAGCGAGAGTGGCAATACCAAAAGACTCGCCAATACCGTACGTCCCGGAAAGTCGATCCGATGGATCAGAACCGCCAATGGCACACCGATAGCGATGCAGGCAATTACGGTTGAGATTGAAACAAAGACGCTGCCCCAAAGCGCTCCCAGTGCCCGCCGTGATTGAAAGAAATCCACATAACGGGATAAGGTCCATCCATCGCCATCCCGCACCGACTCGAAAATCATAACCAACACCGGCCCGGCAAAATAAACTCCGAGCACAATCCCCAAGCCAATGGTGAGAGTCAGAAAGAAGCGACGGTTCATGCGACGCTTTCCCCCATCCTTTTTGCATAAAGATAGAAATCTTCAGTGCGGTTGGGATCGAACGGAAGCGATTGCGCTTCAACCGGCATCATTCGAATATTCTCAAATCCGGAGGCAATCAGGGCTTCGGTCAAATCGTAGAATTGCCAAATCTGCATATGTGAAGCTTCATGCAGGACAATCTCTTCTTGATTTGATGCGTTTGGATTGGCCGGTGTGACGCACACAAACATATGAAAGACAGCACGCTTTGGTGGTTCTCCAACAAACTCATACAGACGCACAAACAGCGCAGTGTCGCCGGTTGAAGTTTTCCTGCGCAGAACCGGAAGATAGACATCTTTGCTCAGGCTGCGTCGAAGCAGATTCTTCATCTGAAAAAGAAGTATCCCGCCCGGGCGAATTAGAGAGCCTAAATTCAGGAGTGTTTGCATGGCTTGGTCGCGATCCAGATGGGAGAACGAATTCCCAAAACACAGGGCCGCGTCAAATGGAGCACGTGCATCGACTGCCTCGGGGGGGGAGTCGGCCCCGTTCCAGACTAGGAATTCGGGTGTCTCATTAACGCCTTCTTTGGATTGAGACTCTGCCAGTGAGATCATCGCTTCTGACAAATCCACGCCGGTTACCGTGTAGCCATTTTGGGCCATCATCCAGGAGTGCATGCCTGTTCCGCAGGCAAAATCTAATACGCGTTGTGCGTTCGCTTGCCTGAGAAATCGCTGAATCACAGGAGTTTCGGTCTTTAGCCGCGACGGCCAATCGATCATCACGTCATATAGATCCGCCCATGAAGCATAGTGGTCTTTGTCTAGGCTCTTTGTCATTGGATCCTTGTGAATATCTTAAGTGTAAGCGATTCATATCAGCAAAAGCGATGCTGACCTGGGGTAGAACTTGTTGTGCGCTCAATATTTCTAGCAAAGTTACAACTCTTTACAACTTTTTACGTAATCGTGAAACATCAAATTCCCGTCATGGATACACTCATATTGCAAGATGGAGCTGGGGCCTAAAAGGCAAGATGACGGTCCTGACTGACATGACCGTCTAAAGAGGAAAACCACCATGACTCTACATCGCACAGAAGACCCCGAAGTAAAGGCGGCCTTTTATCTCGAGCGCCTTCTCGAACAGTTGGACCGCGAATGTCCGCTGGTTGCTCATCACACGTTTGTGACCCACCACACAACATTTCGTGATGTACTCGATGCCGCACTTCTCGATGCTCTGCAAGAACGTGTCTTTGCCGCTGCACCAGGAGCCGACGATGTATTCCAGCCGGATTGGAAGGAACTGGAACATGCATTGGAGTTTGGCGAATACCGTTTCGTTCACGATACCTGCAACGAATATCTCCTTCGTTATAGCCATTTGAGGGGACAACCCTCGGCGGAATCATGTCTACGCCAGGCTCAAGAACTCTTGGCCCGATGCCGCATGTTCTTTATCGAGCCGGAAGAAATGCGTATCAATACGTTTATTAACGGCAGAATTCAATTTGTCGTTTCGGAGCGCCGAAGTAGTTCGAACCATGACGATTTCTCTGGGAATAACGGCAATGGCAATGGAAATGGCGAGAAAAAGAAACTGCAAGGTGATCCGGGATTCTCTTTAGTGGATGCCTTAGGCAGTCGATATCGTTGCTTTGTCAAGCAACTGTCGGATGCGCGTATCGATGAAGTTGTACGATTGAAAATTACGAATATCACAGAGCAGACGATTCGCGGTGAACATGGTCCTGAACGTGTTGTCTATATGGAGCCGCGCGTTCATTCCCAGGAACAGGTTGTGATTGTCCTTGATGATCTGTCTTATACCGGAAATAGCTATACGTTCCGGTTGCACAGTTACGATGGATTTCTTTGGTTTAAGCGCCGCGGTGTCAATCATCGGGAATTCAACCCGGATACCCTCCATCCCGGCGATCACATTGTTGCCCAGGTTCTTTACACAACTGAGGAAGTCAAACTCCAACGAGACGGACGAATCCAACGTCTCGGGATTATCAAAGCCATTCCTGTTCGCCGGGTGCGGTCAATGACGGTTGCCGGTCCAGGTACATCTGCTGCCAGCATTCCAGCGTAAGAATTTGCCACAGCTGATTGCTAAAATCCCTCCGCCTCGATAAGTGGGTGTCATAAAGACGCCGTAATGCGCTGGGGCGGAATATCCCGCGCGATTCAACCCGTTTCGGCTCGATGGCTGCCTCCATTTGAGGCCGGAGCGGCCCGCGAAACCACTCACCAATCGGAACATCAAATCCATGTTTGGGGCGGCTAAAAATCTCCGCCGGTAATATGTCCCGGAATGCTTCCCGCAAAACCCACTTTGACTCCTTGCCTCTTAACTTCAGATTGCCGGGAATGCGCAAAGCCGTCTCCACCAATTGCCGGTCTAAAAACGGAACCCGAACTTCAAGAGAATGAAACATGGACATCCGGTCGACTTTGGTCAGCATGTCGTCGGGTAGTCCGAAAAACATCTCGGTCCACAACATCTTCTCAAGCGATATATCACTCGGACATGAATGAAAACAAGCGGACATAGTTGCTTCCGGAGCATGAATATCGAATTCAGATAATCGGCCTGGGTGAAAGAGTTCCTCACGCTTCGACTGGTCAAAGTAACAGGCCCATTGGTAGTGCCGTTGATAGGCTTCCGGATCCAAACCGCGCAAAAATTTCTTTGCTTGGCGTAGAAGATCAAAGAAACGATTGGCGCGCGATTCGGGCAGGAGGTTTTGGCCCAGGCTTGCTATCCCTTTTAAAACCGGATTCGGAATCCACTGAAACTTACGATAAAAGTATTCACCCAGGTATTTTCGGTAGCCCGCAAATAGCTCGTCGCCTCCATCTCCGGAAAGCACGACCTTTACATTTTGTTGTGCCAGTTTGGAAACTTCATAAACCGGAATGCAGGACGAATCCGCCATTGGCTCATCGACCTGCCATGAGATATTGGGCAACGTGCGCAAAAGATCTTTGGGATTGAGGCGGCGTTCGAAATGTTCTGTCCCGATCCGTTTTGCGAAATCCCGTGCCTGCGCGGTTTCATCAAATAGATCAACTCCCTCAAATCCTATGCTGAATGTTGGAAATCCTGAGCCCAATTCTTTGGCCATAAGCGCCACAATTGCACTGGAATCGATTCCTCCCGAAAGAAATGCACCAACCTGAACATCGGCCAACAGATGGGAACGTACCGCGGTTTCCAGGCCATTCCGTACTTGGGCTACAGCCTCCCGGGGAGCATCAATAGTCCGTACCTCCGGAGAAGTCAGAAAATCGCGGGGATTCCAAAAAGTGATTTCCTTTATGGAGCCATTCTCATAAACCAGCATTTGCCCCGGCAATAGTTTACGAATGCCCTTCAAAATACTTCGTGGGGCGGGAACATAGAGAAAGGTTAAATAATGGTTGAGGGCGTCTAAATCCAGTTCCCGGGGAACGTTCGGATATTGAAGCAGGGATTTTAATTCGGAAGCGAAAACCAAACCCCATGGAGCCGCATAATAGTACAGCGGTTTGATTCCGGCCCGGTCACGAGCGAGAATCAGACGTCTTCGCGGATTATCCCAAAGCGCCAATGCAAACATGCCATTTGCGTCTTTTAAAAAATCCAGTTTGCTCTGTTTATATAAGTGCAGGAAGGTCTCTGTATCGGATGACGTCCGGTAACAATATCCATCCGCCTCCAACCGGCGGCGCTGTTCGGGATGGCTATAAAGTTCTCCATTATAAACGACTGTTACTCCGCCATCTTCAGATGCCATAGGCTGATTGCCATCGCCTAGACCGATAATCGAGAGACGGCGGTGTCCTAAACCGGCTCCCGGCGCCACAAAAACTCCCCCATCATCCGGACCGCGATGACTGAGGATACGTGTCATTCTATCGAGAGCATCACGATCCACGGGAACATCGGAAGATGAGCATACTACACCGCAAATTCCACACATGGCATCAAATAATCAACTTAATCAATACGATTCAGATTGGAACAGAAGTACACGACTAAGTTGAGTTTAGATAGGGTGATAGGAGATTGCGAGACAGGGGCAAAAGTAGACTTCAGGAAGAAGCGGCTTTTTTATCAAGAACACTCGCCACATATGTTCCCTTCCCTTTTAGCCTGTACAGAAAACCCTCTTCTACAAGTTTGGAGACCGCTCTATTTGCAGTTTTAAAATTGATGTTGTATTTCTTCGCAAGAGCCCGTTCCCCAGGGATTTTTTCTTTGTAGACCTGGCTCATGACGTCTTCTTTGATGGTTTCGGCCACTTCCTCATAGAGGTGGCGGGGAGGGCGGCTCTTTGCGATACTACCTAACAAAGAGCAGAAGATCGCAACGATTTCTTGTTTGGTTTCATCGAAGGCCGCACCACTTATGGCCGCATCGTTAAACAAAACCGCAAATCCCCCGCCCGGGGCATGAATCGGTGTAACTGCAACCCATCCTTTGCCAATTGTTACGGCTTTGTTTCCGGTCCATTCCCGATGATCAACTTCAGCCATGACCCAATGGCGATCCTGTGGGCGCAAATAACGCATCCGCTTAATCCAGGTGCCCCAAGTATTCTCAGACCAGAATGCCGTCAGAGGCAGCCGGTGCCCGCGTTCGTCGGTTGTTTGGCCTTCACGATTGGTTCCGAAAGTCCCGCATAGGCAATTGTCTTCCAAGACGTAAATTGCACAGCGTTCTAGCCCAAGATGATCCCGGCAAAACTCGACAGCCCGCCGGTAAAGCACGTCTTTGTCTTTATAGGCCATTAACTCGTCAACAACCGTTGCGACTTCCCGCAAGCCGGCAAAAACAGTGCTTTGTGGTTCGGGCAACGCAGAGTGGCGGTCCCTATCGCTATTCTGAGTATGGCTCATTTCATCGCGTTCCATGATACTGAACTGTAATTGCAGGGTTTCGGTTCTGGATCTACCCAGTTAATGGCTCCTATTTCATTTCTAACTATTGACAAATATGCCAGCAATGTGAAATAGTATCTCTTGATGGTGGTGCACCATGGTGCACCTAAATGATACGAGAGTGACGCAAAGAATCAATGGGCTGGTGATGGCAATTACTGACCCAGGTATACGGAGAGCAAAAGGAGCTGCGCATGAAACAGAAATACACGATTTTAGTGTTGCTGATGGCAGGAGCCTTGGCTGGCTACTGTCAGGAAGAAAGGACCGTTCCGATCACAAGTTTTGAAGACGACCTGGATTGGCAATATACGGGGGGAGCCATCGTAGATTCATTGGTTGACGAACTACCGTCACCTGAGGGGGTGCCCCCACTAGATGGTTCGCTGGTGCTTTTCACAGAATACGACACCGGCGATAACGGCTGGCAATGGGCTCAGATTAATTTAAAGGCGGGCAATATCGATCTTTCGGGAATGCTTGAAATCCATATGTGGGTTTATTTTTTGCCGGAGACAACTGGAGAATTGAGTATCGATTTTCGTCCGAATTGCAACGGTGTAAATTACGAATTAGGTAAACAGGTTGCACCTTCGGCCGGCGAGTGGCACGAACTGGTATTTCCGATCGATGAAATCACATCGGCAAAGTTGACTGATGTAGGCTGGTTCGGTGGTTTCATTTCGCCCGGACAAAGCAATGCCGCCGGTGTTGTGTTTATTGATAACATTTATGGTTATCGGCCCGCTGGAATTGTTGAAAAGGAATACATCACCGTTTATGGATTTAATGAGGCTGATCCTGAAACTGGCTTGCCCTTAGGGTGGAAAGAAACATGGGATGGTGTGTGGCCCACATTGGCGGGCGCTAATGTCACTCCCTCCGAAGGCGAAGATGCTATGCAAGTCGAATTGACCGGAGCTTGGCTTAATACGGCTGTGACCATAGATGCAATGGGGACATTTGACCGCTGGCCCGAAGTCCTGCAATTCATCGTGGATTTCCGTGTTGAACCTGATTTTGCCGGAAGTTGGCTGCAATCGACTTTCGTAATGCAATCAGGCGGACCTGAAGGAACGCCCAATGTCACCAATTGGGATCAGTCCTATCCCGAAAAGCCGTACGCAGGGGCTACAAACGACTGGAAGACAATCACCTGGGATGTCGACATGTCTGGTCACACCGGGGCATTCGAGGTTGAAGGCGGGTGGTTCCAAATTATCCTCATTACGAATTGCGGCTCGGAATCGGAAGGCGAGTTGATGTTTATGGATAATTTCAGAGTGGCTGTTCCCGTAGGGAGCCAAGTAGATGCTTGGAGCCTCTATTGATGTTTCAATTATAGGCCCGTCAATCGATTATAAAGGAATAAACGTTTATAGTCGGATTAAGAACGAACACCCCCGGGGAACCGGGGGTGTTTTTTATGATCCCGACGCGATTTGACGGCCGTCCATAATAATATTTCCCTTTTTCCACTGGCCGCCAAGTTTAACGATATCTCCGGCACTCTTTAGTCCGTTACTAATATCGAAACTTCTGATCGTAGTTCCATGCGGAAAATCATCATTACCCGAGACTTCCTCACCTTTATTGGGACCGGCGGAAATCAGCAAATACGCCTGATTTGGCCAAATTCTCTTGCCCACTTTGGTGGCATACCCTGATCCAAATTCGAATGTAAGATTTTCAACGGTTACATCGAAAGGACTGGGAAAAGGATCTCTGGGGAGTGTGGCGATGTATTGAACGGGAGTTGTTAATCGATTGAGTCCGTTCTGGCTATTGTCGTCATTGTCGTGGTCATCGACATAAGAATTAAAATCCAAGTAGTATTGTTCCAACGCGGTCTCAATTGCTTTCTCATCGGCCAAAACGCGGGATATTTTTGCGCGCATTTGAGCATTGAGAAAATTTGGAACTGCGATAGCTGCCAAAATACCGATGATTGCTACCACGATAAGCAACTCGATTAGAGTGAAACCTCTACTTTGAGACGCTGAATCCATGTCTTTCATCTCTCTCCCAGGGTGAATAGAATTCGATGAAATCTTTTGTTGATTATAGCCTCTATCCCGGGCGCATGACAAGCCTGGGAGACAAAATGTAACAACTAGGTTCCGATGAGTGACCGGTCGCATGGTTTGCTGACAGGGGCTCCCCGCCTTTGAATATCCCCCGGACTTCGAAGGCCGTTGGAACCTTGGTAGGTGGGAATTCCACCTGCATTCTGAACAGCATCGGGGCCGGCGCTTTCGATGCGCCATTTACTGCACCTCCAATCGGCTGATAGAGATGTTTGCTTCAGCGTGTTGTAACTGGTCCATGCATCCCCGTAATTGTAACCATCATAGGCATCATGCGTCTGTTGCTTAATCAGCATTCCGTTGGAACTTTTCATAAAAGGATCTTCGGGAACCGATCCCATATAGGAAATAGGCGATGTTAATGGATAGAGCCGTGTGGAAACCGGCCAGATATCTCCACCTTCGAATTTTCGCCAAACAGGGTAGTAGTTGTTATCCAGATAGTAACTTTCGAGTGCCGTAGCGATGGTTCGAAAGTCGGATTCAACCTTGGCAACCCGTGCCCGGACCTGGGCATTAAGAAAGTTCGGAACGGCAATGGCTGCAAGTATCCCGATAATGGCTACCACAATGAGTAACTCAATGAGCGTAAACGCGTGGCGATATCTCTTTCTAAGCATGATGCCTTCCGATAGACAATGCACGGGTAACGAATCGTAGCACATTCTTGTGAATCTGGCGTTGCGTAAAGTTTTGTTTTTTTCCGAAAAAACCAATCAAACTTCTCACATTTTGTGGTAAAATGTAATTGATAGTACGAATCCAATCGGAGGCAGCTTGTGGAGTTTCGACGTCAAGATACTGAGCCAAAGGCGCCGGAGCAGGCAGTGACAGCCTCTCCTAGAACCGGTCAATCCTCAAAAGAAGCGATTACAACTTTGGGGCCGGATACGGAAATTGAAGGTACGCTTAAATTCCGCCACACCTTAATTATGCAGGGAAAGTTCAAAGGAAGCATTGATACGGAGGGGCATGTCGAGGTTGGCGAAACCGGAAGTGTTGAAGCGGAAATTAATGCAGGCAGCATCATCATTGCCGGTAAGGTCAACGGCAACATCACGGCCTCGGACATAATCGATCTACGCCAAAAAGCCGAACTGCATGGGGATATAAAATCCGCGAAGCTGCGTATTGATGAAGGGGTGGTTTTCGTTGGCAATGCCGACATCATGCCCCAAGAACGCCGGAAAACCCCCTAAGACTTCGCTTTCCGGGCGCGTGCTTGTTTCTTTTTTTTTATATCTAATTTCCCAGTGAGTGTCTAACGCAACGGCAAAGCCGATTCCCGTTTGCACTTCATTTAATTGGAAGAGATGCGGATAGGTTATTGCTTTTCAATCCCGAAAACATAGGATAAACCCGGCTCATCTCTGCGTCCTGCACCGGTGACAATAACGATTTCGTTTTGACTATCGTTATCGGCATCGCCAACAGCGCACCAACAGGATTCGGCTACAGTCTCCTGGAAATCTGCCAAAATCGTCCGATGCACGGAACCGTCGCCAACTTTGAACATATACAGGCGCGCCAGTCCCTGCCCTCCCCAACGTTTCTCGCCCCGCGTTGAGACGATCAACTCGTTTTGGCCATCGTTATCGGCGTCAGCGACATGCATCATATTTTCGGCGTAGCTTAAATCAAAGCCGGGATCATCAGAGCCGAATGTATAAAGAACTTGCGGCCCGGCAGCATCGATTCGATAGCCTAGTAGACTTCCTTGGTGTTGGTTCTGTTTCTTTTTCCATTCCACGATCAACTCCGTAAGACCGTCGTTATCGATATCCCCTGTTGTAAATGTGCAATGGAAGCATTTTTCTCCCTCGCACTCGTCAATTACAATCCGTGCTGGAGTCTCTAATTCTCCATTCTTATCGAACTCAAAAATACGTACTTGTGCCTGGCCATCGCGATAGCAGTCGGCGGTTATATATTCCATAGCCCCATCGTTATCGACATCCGCAATACGCGAGTCTTCACCCGAACCTGTATTTTGGAAAATTGTTTTGCTTGCAAGAGAGGAAAGATCCGGCGAAGCATCATAGCGGACAATTTCACCACTGCCGCAATAGGCAGAAATGATCTCCTTTATGCCATCGTTATCGATGTCGCAAATGCCAAAACTGTGAGTGTAAACGCTGCCGGTGTCTGATGGCCGCGCCCATAGTCTTTTCGTGATGCGTTTACCATCGGTCTGCAGCACATAACAATAGGCTGGTTCGGCCGCCTCTTGGCCTGTACCCAATATAATTTCATTGACACCGTCTTGATTCAGATCGTCGATACGAAGTGAGAGTCCCATCCCGGGTTCGTGGCCACGTTGCGCCAAGTCTTCAGCCAGAAGCCGGGGATGCCATTTCCCGGTTTCTTTTGTTAACAGATAGAGGCGGCTGTTTGGAGCACCGGTGATTAAGACTTCATTTCTCCCATCATTATTGGCATCACCTATTTCAACATCCCAAGCCGCATAACTTTGATCGATTCGGGCCATTTCTTCCGCTTTCCAACCGTCGGCAAGCTCCAAAGGAGCGGAAACCTGCAAAGGTTCCCCATCTTCGGCATAGCCCGTGATGCCAATTAACAGGATAACGATAGAGTTCAAAATTCGCTGTTTCATGTCTTGTCCCCACTACCGGTCTTTGTACCGGTTTTGATAGTGCCATCTTAACTGTGTTTCACGATAGATTCAGTTCGGTTCCTAAAGATCATCCAAGCCGGTAAATCGCATGCACATCCGGCAATTGAAAGACAATTTTATCGAGTTGGCCTATGGGAGGCAGGGGGGGATTCGTATGCTCTGGAAGAGATTGTGTTTGTTACTTAAGTCCAATAAAATCAAAGAGCGGGAAACGGGGCTCGAACCCGCGACCCTCAGCTTGGGAAGCTGATGCTCTACCAACTGAGCTATTCCCGCAACACTTGGTAAGTTTGGTCTGACGGAGACGATCTGTCAACCTAATGGCGATGTCAGCGGGCATAATTCACAAGCCTTTGGTATGATATTGAGTATGGTTGAGGCAGCTAAGGCCTGTCTCTCCGGTTTACAATTCTAATGCGTATATGATCCAATTATCTTAAAGGATCTATTGAGCACTGTCCCTGCGGGGTTGATGAATTAAAATTTGCCAATGCCAGATAACTTCATTCCAATAGAGATTTCCAGCCTGGTGACGAATACGATGACCGGGTTTGATCTTTATATTGAACGCAAATCCGGTTCAAAAGTGCTTTATCGCGGTGGCGAGACGATTATTGATGCGGATGTCTTATCCCGTCTGCATGAAAACCGGAACGATATTCTCTATGTCAGCGAGAATGATTGGTCAAAATACCAGGAATACCTGGGCAACAATCTTGAGCATATTGCTGCGGACGAATCGGTTCCTGTTGAGCGCCGATGTCAGATCGTCTATACGACCTCAACCCATATTATGGAGCAGGTTTTCGAGCACCCTCGTACAGCCGAGGCCGTAAAACAAGCTCAGAAACTGATTGCGCCAACTGTATCGATGATTCTCTCCGGAGAAGAAGCGATGCGCAATATGATCCAACTCACGAGCCATGATTATTATACTTACACGCATTCGGTAAATGTCTGCGTTTTTGGCGTATCGCTAACCACCAAATTGTTCCCGGATCTTTCAATCGAGCAAATGGAACGTATCGGCGGCGGTTTGCTTTTGCACGATATCGGCAAGCGGAAAATTCCTGCGGAAATTATTCGCAAGAACGGTCCGTTAACCGGCGACGAATGGAAGATTATGCGTCAGCATCCGGAATTCGGCATTGAAGCCCTTGCAGAAGGAGGCGTGACACATGAAGAGGCGCAGGTCATTACCGTTCAGCATCATGAGCGCTTCGATGGCGGTGGATATCCTTATCGCCTGAAAGGTGATGAAATTCACGTCTGGGCGAAAATCTGCTGTATCGCCGACTGTTTCGATGCTTTAACGACCACACGTTCCTATCGCGAACCCAGCACATCGTTCGAAGCTTTGCGGATTATGAAAGAAGAGATGATTTACAATTTTGATCGTGAATTCTTTCAACGCTATGTCGAACTTTTTGCCGCGGCATAAAGCTTTTTCGGTAACGGTCTTTCATCGAGAAAAATCAATTTTCCTCTGTGTAACGCTCATTGGCCTTCAGCACCTGCTTTGCTGTCTGTCTCCGCAGGCTCCGGTGAAGTCTGTTCCGGAGCTGGAGAGGTTTGTGCGGGTGTTGATGGTCCCGGGATCGGACTATCGTCGTCGCCAATCACTCCATATTTGGGTGGAGAGGTCTCTTCGGTTGCATTTAAGGGCGGCAAATTTGGCACAACAGCGGCTTCGCCTGCATTGCGAGGATCGGCATCGTAGAAGAAGTCACCTTCGTTGTTTTCTTCAGAAGACCAATCGAGCAACCGTGGATTGATTTTGGCTGCGCCGACCCCGCCTTCGCCGCTCTGCCCCAGCTGGAGGCGTTCAATCTCCTCTGAAGGTGTAAGTACGGCAAAGTCGTAAGGATCGTCTACATTCACCAAGATTGGTGTGATGAAGATCAGCATTTTGTCTTTGTTTGAATTGTTTGTTGAACGTCTGAATGGCGCGCCCAGGAAGGGGATTTTTGACAATATGGGAACGCCGGCCCGGGTATCCGATTTTTCACTACGTACCAGGCCTCCCAGTACAATTGTCCGTCCGGCCTTAACCGTCACACGGGTTTCAATTTCTGTTTTATCAACCGCCAAACCGATTTGATCGTTACCGATTTCTTCACGGCGCGGTGTACTGTCTTCAACGACGATTTCCATATCGACATAACCGGCTTCAGAAATATGCGGGACGATATCCAAAATCGTTCCAACATCGCGGGTTCGCTGTGACGAGTATCCGGACGAGTATCCGGAATATCCATAACTGCCATATCCACCGTAACGGCTCTGTACGGAATAAGGTTCTTCGGAACCTAAGTTAAAGAAGGCCGGGAAATCGTCTTGGACCAAAATACGTGGACTGGCAATAATTTCGGCCTTGTTCTCGCTAACGAGCGCATCGAGCTGAACCCGGAAATCGCCCTTTTGCACGTGAAAGAGTGTTAAACCGCTTGAGCCGGTCGTTAAGAACGGATCGAAGGAAAGCGGAAAGGAAACTGCGTCGGTTGCACTGCTAAGAGTTTCGTCGTCCGTGCCGACGGCTTCGCCGAATGACATTTTAAAATCGAAACTGGATTCATGGTCGTCCTGAATTGAGACAATCTCGACCTCAAGATATACCTGCAAGGTTGGCGTATCGAGCCTGCGGATCAATTCCGCAATCCGGTCGAGACGCGCAGGGGTATCGATGACGATTAAGCGGAGCGTACGTTCATCGAGTTCTGCACGCCCGTTTTCGGATAACTCCGGCTCAATCAAATCGAGAATGCCGTCAATTAGTTCATAATCCGCGAATTTTAAAGGGAAAATACGTATTTCAGTCTCTATGTCCAACTGCTCTATGAGTGCTTCCGCACGGTTTAGGATATCGATCGGCGCTTTGATGATCAGTTGGCCGCTCCGTTCATCGACGATGATGTTTGTGTCTTCCAATTGGAGTGTTTTGCGCAATTCATCTTCGATTTGGGCGATATCGCCATAGTCCACATTAAAGACCCTGGTTTCCACGGCCTGATCCAGCTGGTATAAAATTTCCAGCATTTTTGCCACGGAATCCGGAGTATCCTCGACAAGAATTTGATTATTCCGGAAATCTTGAATGAGGCTTCCATATTCGCTTCGTGCCGATTCAATAGCGGTAAATATATCGGCAACGTCAACATTTTGCGGCTGGAGCGTCTTTGTGATGAGTTCCGGCGCTTCCCGTTTGAGTTCGGCAATCACTGCGGCCGGTCCGATGCGGATCGCTCCGCCATCGGATTCCAAATAGTCAAGACCTGCCGAAGGCAGAACTTGATCGAGAATTTCGCGCACGGTCGGGCTATCGAGTTTGAATGTTACCTTTGGATTGACGCCTTGATCCAACACAAACTGCAAACCGCTCTCGTCCTGCAACAAAAGCAATATCTCATTCAATTCCGTGCCATCTGCAATCACCTGACCCTGCATTCGGGCGTTCATACCCTGAGCATTTGCATCGGCCGCCGACCAGCAGAGCAAGATCACCAGACATCCCATCAGCCCGGCATCGACTGTACGTTTAATGATGTTCTTCATGTTGTTATCCCAATTCGATCGATGCATGTTGTCCGCATCGGCAATTTATAATCGTTTATTTTTTCGGTTTGGCTTCGGTCCCTTCTTCAATAAAGGAACGATAACCGCCTTCCACAGCTTCAACTTCGACACGCTTTAACTTCGGGTCGATTGATATAATCTTAAAGTCTCCCAAGGTCGGCTCTTCCACGACTTCACCCACGCTGACGACTTTTTTCTTGAATTTATAATCTTCAATAATTGCCTTACGGCTGCCCATGCATAACGATACTTTATATCCACGTGCGACAACCACCGGGGTTGGTGTATCGCTTGGTTTTGGAGTACGTGTCGCGGTTGGCATAGGAGTAATCACCGGTTTAAACACGCTTGTATCTTTGGCGAGACGCGCAACTGCGCTGACCTTGCGCCATTCAGGCAATGTGGGAGTGGGCTGCGGCGGAATCGTCGGTGGAATTACGGGTGTGCCGATTGCCTCGGTTTCTTCGGCGTAAAGCCTTTCCCGCAATTCGAAACCGAATGGAATTGCCGTTCCCACAACGCCCGCTGAAAGAATCAGGTATATCAATATCATGTGTGCGCGTTTCATGATTATCCCTTTCAGTTTCCTCGTGCTCTGCTTCGGCCACGGCGCTTACTTTCGGGGGCTTCGCCTGTTGCATATTGAACCAGGCGGGCGATCCTTGCGCTCGCTGTCAGCTCTTTATCCCGGCCCACACGTCCTGTGCCCGCCGAATTGCTAATGTCCAGCGTTTCGATGAACAACACCGACGCTTCGTCTTCAATCAGATGTATGAAATGAAAAATGCTCTCGGGAGAACCTTCCATCTCGCTTATATCCACCAAAAGCACTTTAAAGTCGGCCTCTTCGCGGGGCGATAGCGGCTGCATCTCGCCGTATTTCACTTTAGCCTGATCCAGGAGTTTCCTGACCTCTTTATCGAGTGCGGCCTGTTGTTCGGAAGGAGTCCCTTCCAGCACCAAATCCGTCTTGATGCGGTCGTAGCGCCCTTCCAGCCACATTTTTTCGCTTTGCATCTTTTGACGTTCGGTGATCTCTTTTTGCAGGTTTATAATCTCCTCGTCCAATCCATTCCACCAGTCGACCGCTTGAAAGCCGCCGAGAAAACCGACCGCTCCCAATAAACTGATGACTACCAGACTGAGGAGTATTCGTTCTCTAGGTGATGCCATAGTAAATACCTTATGCTCCAGCGGTTCCGTGGTCTTTCGCGCTATCGATTGCGGCGCGACGACTCTCGCGGATCCTCACGATTGCTTTTAAGTTTGCAGCGAAATTCAAAATCCCATACTTCGATATTGTCATGTGACATTTTCGCGCTACTGCTTTTTAGTTCGATTGATTCAAACAGCTGTGCGTGGCCTCCGGTTTCACCCCGCGTGTCGTTCTGGAAATTGTTTAAAATGTTCCACACTTCGTCGATCCATTCGTGGGACCTTATCTGACCGCTTATCGTAAGATCCTTGCCTTTTTCAAAATCGTATTTGGCAAGAGATACATTCTTTGGTGGCGTATCGGGCAAGGCGCGGATTATATTATAGAAAACGGTCATGCAACTGTGTTCGTGATCGAGATAATTTTCGACCGTTTTTATATCTTTTTCCATCTGCGCATATTTCTTAACGAGTGGCGCAAGTTCGTCATAACGCGATTTTAATTGGGCGATCTCATCCGCTTTCTCTCTGTATTTCAGATAACCGGTTGTCGCCAGCATTCCCAATCCTAAAGCCGCAAGCAGCATGACATTGATCAAAAAGTTCTTTTTTTCACGTGCCTGCCGTTCCTTGACCACATCCTTGGGAATGAGGTTGATATGATCGATTTCAGGTTGAAGTGCGCGCAGGCCCATCCCGATTGCGGACGCGAGTTCCGTTCCGTGATATTCGGAACTGGGTGGCAATTCGCCGTTGAGCGGCGGTTGAATAATGGCATTGGTCCGCAGCCGTACACTCAGCGCGTTGGAAGGGCCGGAGGGGAGAAAACCGGCGCCTCCGCATAAGAGAAGACGGTCAACGGGGCGTCCATAACTTTCGCAACGGAAAGCCGATACTGAACGCATGACTTCCATCGATAAACGGTTGAACCAGTCCTCGATTGCTCCGCGTTCATGAGCAGGCAAAGCAGCCAACGCGGTGAAGCGTGATCCTAAATCCTGCCAACTATTTGCGCCGCCGAAAAATTCCAGCAAACGCTGTTCGGCAATGGGAAGATTTCGGCTAAAAAGAACCTTGCCTTGCGAAACGATTCCTAAATTGGTGCCCATGCGGCCTAAATCGATGATGAGGTCAGTTGTTTCCGGAGCGGTTCCCCGCCCGTATGCCGTACATGCTCCGAATACATCGATATCAACCGCGTCGGGACGTACACCCGCTTCCGCGCAGATATCCAAATAGGACATGATTTCTTCGCGTAGCGCGCTGACCATCATGATGAGCGTTTCATGTTCACCGGTTTGCTGCAAAACCTCGAAATCGATTTCGAGCGCTTCCACCGGAAATGGAACGTGCCGCTCAATGTCGTAGAACAACATCGTACGGATTTCATTGGGGTCGGCCGAAGGAAGCGTAATATAACGAACAGTGGCCACACCACGCGATAATCCCAAAATAACTTTGCCCCTAAGAGCGCCATGACGGCTTAATGCCTTCTTGAGTGCTTCTGTACGCCGTGCATCCAGTGACAATTCATCGACAGTGCCTTCGGGTTTGGGGGGAAGCGGTTCCACGGTGATTTTCGAGACGGAAAGATTGTCCGCATCATCCACACCCAATGTGGCGATCTTCACCGAGTAGGATCCCAAATCGATGGCTGTTGCCCAACGTTTGCCGCGTCCCAGCTTCGCTGATTTATTTCCTCTATCACGTGCTCCACGAGCCATAATTCATTCTCATCTTTAACCAATAAATTGACTTATCTTCGGCGCCGTGTGCCACGGCTTCTTTTTTTGCTGCTCTGACCGAAGTAAAGATCTTGAGCGTCTTCAAGTGTTTCAAATTCGACTGTTGTCAGTACGACTTGTTCCATATCTTCGGGTACATCGGTTTCTTCACCAAAATACGGCAACTGATCTTCTTCAATGAATTGCCTGCGCACAATGGCGTGCAATCCACGCTGGATATCCTTGTATTCAGCGAGCACGGTGATTTCAAAATAACCGGACGCAATTGTGCATGTCGATTGAAGCAACGAGTTGATGACCTGAGGATCTAAATCGGCCGCTTTATCGAAATGCATATCATCGCCGTCCGAATCGTCACGGGTTCGCATTACCCGGTCATCGTCGGTGTATTGTGTTTTATCCGAGCCATCGCGATATTCCGCAATTTCCGAGGCCATCTTGTCGGCATCTTCACCCAGGATCGGATACAACAGTGCATAAAGGACCTCATACGGCGCCGTATTCAAGTTGCATCGCTTGCCATAGGTTGTAATGAAATTTTTGATGCCTGGTGAGGCGAAGCGGTCGCCGTCATCGGGTGGCCAGGATTTATTGCCGTCTCGCTCGTTAGGATCCGTGCGTCCGTTATGATTGGCGTCTTCTCCGAAATAGAGCGACGGAGTAATACCCCACACCAGCAAGAGTTCTTCCCTCGAGGAGAAATTGGCGTTCTTCGGAACGAATATTACCGGCTGTTGTTCTTCCCGTCTGCGATTGCGGCGCTGGCGGGGATTGTAATAGGTCATTTCCGTATCGCGGTCGCCCAATTCCCGGTCTTCACCGACATCCGCCGGATCAGTGTCACCATCCATCCAATCTTTCAGCGCACCGGCCAATGCCCATGCTTGATCCTCGTCTTCATAGGCAACCTTAGTCATCAGGGCAAAAAGCATATCGACCGAAACTTGCTGATTGTTAATCGGAAATTTGGCTGTCTCGTCGCGGACCGTAACAGTGTAATGGCCGCCCGCATATTCCACGTTATCGTATAACTTCGGATAATAGGCCCATGCTTCATTACCCCCGTCGTATACAAAACGGTCGTCGTCGTCGAAATCGACAATCTCTTCTCGAATTTCGACATTCTGATCTTTAAGAGCATCTTCACGCAACAGGATCAGCGCTTGGCGGTATCCGACTTTGGCAATGGCATCGGCTCGGGCGGCGTCTTGTTGGAACTTAACCATCTTCAGATCAATTTTCGCTCTCGATGCAAATGTCAAAGTTAGTGTTGAGAGAATCATAAGAATCCACAGCACGATAATGATCGCGAAGCCTTCTTCCCGCCGATGGCGGGTTATGCTGCGTCGTTCGATTCTCATTGAGGTATAGCCGCCGGTGTTTCGTTCACGGGTCGGTTCGGATTTTCACCGGTAACCGGCCCTGAGGACGCTCCTCCGGCTTCATCCGAACCCGTGATTGTTGTGCTCGTACGGCCTCGGAATATATCTTCCGCGCTAGCTTGATTTAGCGAACTGGCCGGGATGTCGACCATCGTGGCCATTTGTTGTCCATTTGTAAGTTCGAAGACCATCGCCACAGCCGTTGGAAGTCCTTTTTCGCGATAATAAATTCCATCGGCGTTTTTAATATCGCGCACTTCACTCCGTTGGATTTGCTCTTGGATGACTTGGCGGGAATCCCAAGTGTTTACCCAACCGTCTTCTCCGAAGTAAGAGAGTTTGAACTGTTTGATATTGTTCATATAGACAACTTGCGCGCCGTCCCATCCGACATCCCCCGCAAGATCCTCGAGCAGATATTCATCTTCGCTACGAACTTGGCGGTAGCGGACGCGTGTCGAGGGATTTTGACCACCGACAACAATTCCTTCCAAATTCATCTCATACTCTTGTGCGTAAAACCAAACCGCCAACCGAACTTCTGTAAGATGGCGGACGGTTTCAAATTTTATCTGCTTTTTATCGCTGTCGTGAAAAACGCGAACTTCCTGAATATCCAAAGATGGTGGCGGCGCGTCCTCATCGGCTTTTTCCACGGCTTGTAGAACCGTAAAGGCTTTTCGCGCAAATGAAACTTCCTTTTCAGAGCCTTTGAAAACAATGTTTCCTTGTTCTTCATCCTCAACCAGCATGCCGAAATTGACCAAGGACTCATCATCCTGATATTGGTTATTCGGCTTCCACTGCGATTCGGGCGAGATCGCATTCCGCAATTGAGTTTGCAGCCGTGCAATACCGATTCGCACATCTTGATAAAGTTCGAGGTTTTCGTTTCCGCTTCGCAATGCGGCCATTCCCGCATTCATCGTAATAAACACGCTGGCGACGACCATCGCCAAAAGCATGGAAGCCAACACCAGTTCCAATAACGTGAAACCGGATTGGCTGCTTCGCCGTCCGCCGGGAGATTTCAAGCGATATAAATGCAGTGTTCCTGTGTTCATCGCAGTAAATCCCGCCGGATGCGCGCAGCCGGAGCTATCGTTTCCATGGAGAATTCGGTCTTCTGATTTTTGTACCACCAAAAGGTTGTGACCTTTAGTGTGTAAGCCAGACGGTCGCTGTCGAATTCGACATCCGATTCCCACCAGTACTCCGGTTGACCATAATCGTCATAGCGGCCGTTGTCGCTGCCCTGCCGTCCATCGTATTTATTGGTGTACTGCAGTTCCAGTTCCAGCAGCCGGATTTGGGTTAAATAAAGGGCTGTTGAATAACGTTCTGCCGCGCGGCTGTAATCGATACACATCCGCATGCTTTGGATGATGACTGTGCCGGATACCGCGAGGATAGTCATTGCCAATACAACCTCGATCAACAAATAGCCGTCCTGCGCCGTGCTGTATGCGCGGCGTGAAGAACAGCTGTATTGTGGTTGATATCCCGTCATCGTGTTGCCGCCTGCGGATTAGCTCTTTTCTTCTTCGTCCCAGTAACCTTCAAAGAAATCGTCTGCGTCGCGGTCCGAGTAACTCTCTAGAACACTAATCTTTCCGGTATTGCTATTGAGTCTGATAAATATGTACCGGTCGTTTCTATCGTTGTCCGGGTCCAAGCGGGCTAGAATTAAATGCATTCCATCGCACGAGCCATCCGGATAAAAGACCAACCGCGCCTCGTCGCGGCGCACAACATCGTCTTTCAGTGGCAAATAACAATACGTAAACTCATAATCCTTCGGTAACTTGCCATCCAGAGTCTTCAATGTTTTTTGTCTTCGACGAGAACTGCGCGTGCGGGATCCCCGCCGTTTGCTCTCTCTTTCCTCATCAAGAACTTCCATCCAATATTCGCCTTCGCGGATATCGGCGATCAATGTCTGTGGCTGTTGTTCCAAAACCGCGCGTTGATGGGCGTAGTTGATTAGTTCGATCAATTTAGTCGCTACTCGCGCCATCTCCGACTGTTGGTACATACCCTTAAATTTGGGAACGGCAAATGCAGTCATGATTCCCAATAAAAGAATCACAACGACCAGCTCAATAAGCGAAAATCCGCCGTTTGTGGCGGCTCGCGTTCGCCGGTTTATCTCTCGCATCTGCATTTGCTGCATTGCAATCCTTTAGGGCTTCAAGAACTCCGGTGGCAAAATGTGCGGATGCGGGTAAGGCGAAATTCCCGGCGGTTGGCTATGCCGGGAATTTCCGCCTCACGCACCATTCTCATCCGTTTTATTAAACGTCCTCTTCTTCCCAGTTCCCGACATCGTCTTCAGTGTCTTCTTGGCCGTCAGGGCCCGCTGAGAAGAGATCGTAATCTTCGTTATATTCGCCGGGTGTCCGGTAGATATATTCATATCCCCACGGATCTTTAAAACTCTTTTTGCTTAAATAACCGCCTTCTTTCCAATTGGCCACACCGGGATCGTTGATGAGCGCATCGAGTCCATCTTCATTGGTGGGGATGTCACCGGTGTCGATCTCGAAATTCTGAATGGCAAGTTCCAAAGCACTGATATCGGATTTGGCCCGGTTGATCTTGGCTGTCTTGGCAACGCCGCGGAAACGGACCACGACTGCGCCGGCCAGAATCCCGATAATCGTGATGACCAACAGAAGTTCGACCAAAGTGAAACCGGCTTTGCGTTGCTTCTTTGAACGCTTCCCTAACATGTTCTTTCTCCTTTATTTTTTCTCTATCGTTCTATTTCATAACGGCCAAAAAAACCGTGAATCGGCTGTTGTTTTATGCGTAGCGTTTTGCCGCCGCATTTGCTTACCCGCCTCCGAGGGCGGAACTCAGGTTGAAAATCGGCATAATCATTGAAAACACGATAAAACCGACAACGATAGCCATGATGACAATCATGAGCGGTTCCATGAGTGTTGTTAATGTCTTGATCACGCGTTCGGTCTCGGCTTCAAAACTATCGGCCACGCGGTTTAGGGTAACCTCCAACTCTCCGGTTTCTTCACCGACCGCGACCATGTTGACGGCAATGGGTGGAAAAAGATCGCTTTTGCCCATGCGGTCTGAAAGATGCTGGCCTTCACGGATATCCTGCCCCATCGTGCGTACGTCTTTGGCCAAGACTTCGTTTCCGATTACCGCCTCGGTGATATCCAACGCTTGCAGAATATTGACGCCGTTGCCGAGTAGTGTTCCCAAAGTCCGCGCGAATTTGGCGACTTCACGTTTACGGACAAGATCGCCTAAAAGCGGGAGTTTGAGTTTCAAAATGTCGACTTGTTCGCGTCCGGCATCGGTTTTGACATATTGCCGAAAAAGAATGAAGGCGATAATTGTCGCCGTAATGACGATATACCAATAACTGCGTACAAATTCCGAAACTCCCATCAGCAATAGTGTCGAAGCGGGCAAAACCGCTCCTGCGTCTTGAAACATCGTTTGGAATTTCGGAATGACCACGCTAAACAAAATTCCCACAACACCCACCATGACCACCACCATAATGATGGGATACGTCATTGCCGAAATGACTTTTGAACGTGTTTCCGCTTCGTTCTCTAAGAACTCGGCAAGGCGTTTAAGAACATCATCCAGCGAACCGCCCGCCTCTCCGGCGCGCACCATAGCGCAATAAAGTTCCGAAAAGACTTTTTTATGTTTGGATAAGGCCGTCGAAAAGGGAACGCCTTCAACGACATCGTTGTTGATGCTTTTCAGAATTTCCAGCATTTTTTGATTGGGGGTCTGCTTTGCCAGGACTTCCAATGAACGGGAAAGCGGCAGGCCCGCATTTAATAGATCGCTGAGCTGCCGTGTAAACGTCATAACATCTTTACGTGCGACCCGTCCCAATGAAAAACTAAACGTTATACCTTCGGCATGTTTCTTTTCGATGGTAATTGGAAAAACCTGCATCTGCTGCAGACGCATTACAACAGCCTTGCGGTCGTCCGCTTCAACAACGCCGTTTACGACTTCACCTGTAAGTTTTTTTGCCGTATACGAAAATTTCAAACCTTGATCTCCTTGTGAGATACTTCAATCCGGTGCAACTGCGATTACCATTCCTGCGTAACGCGGACCAGTTCATCTAATGTTGTCGTTCCGTCCAAAACCCGGTCCAAGGCGTTTTGGCGCAGGGTTTTCATTCCGGCCTTGAGCGCGGCATCTTTGATGCGGCTGGCGCCGACACGTTCCACGGTCAGATCGCGAATGTTTTCGTCCATGTTCATGATTTCGTAAATCGCCAAGCGTCCCCGGTATCCCAAAAATTTGCAGGCTTCACATCCCCGCCCATGGTAATACTTGGCGCTTTCGTATTCCTCGCCATCCAAATTCAGTCCTATCAGCAAATCATGATCCGGGACAAATTCTTCTCGGCATTCCGGACATATCTTACGAACCAAACGTTGGGCGACGACGCCGATAACGGATGATGAAACCAAATAGGGTTCAACACCCATATCGATAAGACGTGTGACCGCGCCCGGGGCATCGTTTGTATGCAAGGTTGTGAAAACCAAGTGGCCGGTGAGCGCGGCTTGGATGGCGATTTCCGCTGTTTCAAAGTCACGGGTTTCACCGACAAGCATGATATCGGGGTCCTGCCTCAAGAGTGCGCGCAGGATTCTGGCAAACGTTAGTCCGATTTTGGGCTGGACTTGTATCTGAACCAATCCCTTCATGTGATATTCAATCGGTTCTTCGATGGTAATGATTTTTGTTTCGATTTTGTTCAGTTTGGCCAGCGATGCATAAAGCGTGGTGGTTTTTCCGCTTCCGGTTGGTCCGGTCACCAAAATAATCCCGTGGGGCTTGGTAATAAGCGAATGAAACAGGCCTAATGAATGGGGATCGAATCCGAGTTGAGCCAACTCGTACATCGATGAGTCGCGGTTCAGAATACGAATAACGATGCTTTCGCCATATCCTGTCGGGACGGTTGAAACACGCAAGTCGTATTCAAGTTTTCCGCTACGAATATTGATACGGCCGTCTTGTGGGAGCCTCTTCTCGGCGATGTTCATATCGGCCATGATTTTGATACGCGAAATAACAGCCGATTGGTAATGGCGAATGCTGGGAGGCACGGCCGCTTCATACAGAAGGCCGTCAATGCGGTACCGGATGCGCAATTCATCTTCAAAAGGCTCGAAGTGGATATCCGTGGCCCGGTCTTCAACCGCCTCCTGCATAATCTGGTTGACGAAACGGATAATGGATGCGTCTTCATCGACAACGTCGATGTCTCGATCCGCGCCCAGCTCGGTGTCGTCACCGTCATATCCGTCCCGCTCAAGAATGTCGCCCAGCGTATCCGCGCCGATGCCGTAATATTGCTTGATCGCTTCGCGAATATCTGCGCTGGGTGCGAGCACCGGTTCAACATCTACTTTGAGCAACAAACGTAAATCGTCCAGTGCATGAAAATTGAGTGGATCGGCGGTCGCGACTTTTAGCGTGTTGCCCTCAAAACTGACCGGGATGATGTTGTATTTATGCACGAAACGCACCGGAACCATCTTCATGATCTCTTCCGTGAGCGTAAGCGCACCTAAATCGATGCTTTGAACACCCAAATGGGATGTAAGCGCATCGATAATCCGCGTCTCTGCGGCGATATTTGAATCGATGAGAATGGTGTCGAGATTCTTGCCGGTCTGTTCCTGGATGGCCACCGCCCGATTGACATCTTCGGAGGAGATGACTTCTAAGGAACGCAACAGCTCTCCATATCGGCGTGAAAGAATTCCCGGTGATTGTTTCATAATTCTGGCCTCAATACTCCCAAACGCAGACTGGTGATTTATGGTTACATATTCGCGTCGAAATGAAGCGGAAATGAGATGTCAACTGCGTCGGATTCATTATTGATAAACAACGATTGTGCCATGCGCCGGTAATCGCTTGGTTTTTAATATCACATGGCTTAAGGTAAGTAATAACAATATGTTAGATAATGATTGGTTCCCGGTGGAATCGTGCTGATAAATTGGCTGCGGATCGTGGGATTGTGATTTCTCGGCTGGCTATCGGGATATCGCGATATCTCCGATAATTTCCAAATCTTGGATCATCAAGAGTGTAATTCGATGTTTTCGTTAGTCTTGTGTGTTTCCCGATCTTGGACGTACCGATACACTTAAATCATCGATTGATGACGGTTCTCTGATGGCAAATCCCAAGGACATGAAACGGCAACTTCGTGAAGAGGCATTGACCATGCGGCTCAAGGCTGCTGAGAAGGAGATGTTTAAGAATCCTGAGGTCAAGAAAATGGTCGAAGATCTGCGGGAGATGTGGGAAGAGGACGACGACATGACCGTCGCTTTTGCGGCGACGGCCTCTTCGGATATGCCTTATACGCCGCCACCCAAACGAAAACCGGCAACCATGGCGGAAAAAGCCAATCTTCCCGGCTCAAAGATCCCGCAACTGCTGGAGATGCTTTCTAACTTGCCGGCTCCCGGCCAAAGGTTCATCAATCCGTTTCGTGTAGCCACCAACACAACCGCTAATCCTCTCTTTTCGCGCAATCCTTTGCGTGTGGAAGCCCGGACAAAAGCGGAAGAGGAACTCGGCCGCACGCCTTCTGCCGCCCCGGAGCAACCGGCCGCAGAGTTGACGGAGTCGGATCGAGAGACCATCGCAAAGATGGAGCGTGAAATACAAGCACTTAAAATCAAGTACCGCTTGCTGAAGGCGGACGAAGAACTGATTCAATCGCGCCGTGGAGATTATGCGGCTCCGGCTAACCGTCTGAAGGCCGAACGCTTGTTGCGTGAAATCCCCGGCACAATTTCGCAATTGCAGCATCGTATTAATATGATGCTTGAAGGAATTCTTTGACCTAACATCCCCCCTCGGTAAAATCCGATTTCGCAGAGGGGATGCGGGGCCGAACAGGTTGGTTTGGATGTTTTTGGTGAGGTGATGAAAATGAGTGAGAAGGAATCAGGAAAACACAAAATTGCATTTTCGGAATATGTTGCCATGTATGGGGCCATGTGTATGTCCCATCTAGGGCAGATTCCGAATCCGGCGACAGGCAAGATCGAATACAACCTGCCTGCTGTGCAGGACACGATCTCTCTTTTGGAAATGTTACGGGATAAAACCGAAGGCAACCTTGATGACGATGAAAAGAAGATACTGAACGATACCATTTATGGTTTGCAGATGGGGTATGTTAATGCCGTTAAAGCCGGAGTGCCCAAAGAGGTTCCGCAGCCGGAAGAAGAGAAAAAACAGGAACCCGAGATTGTAACCCCCAAACCGAAAATCTATACACCGTACGATCACTAAATTCATTGGTGAATTTGGAAATTTTTGCTCTGAGAAATTTGGAAATATGCGTGCAGTCGTCCAACGAGTGAAACAAGCATCAGTCACTATAGATGGCGATGTCGTGGGAAAAATCGGCAAAGGCATTTTGGTTTTGTTGGGAGTATCCGTAGACGATACCGAAGCCGAAGTCGATTGGATGGTAAAGAAACTGATTGAAATGCGCATCTTCAACGATGCGGATGGCAAGATGAATCTTTCACTGGAAGAAGTGGGTGGTGCGGCGCTTGTCGTTTCGCAGTTCACGCTGTTTGGTGACTGCCGTAAAGGACGCCGCCCCAGCTATATTCATGCCGCACGGCCTGAGACCGCTATCCCGCTTTATGAACGATGCGTGCAAGGCTTTAAGGATGCGGGTATTGAAACCGCCACGGGCCGTTTCGGGGCTATGATGGATGTCTCCCTCATCAATGACGGCCCCGTGACATTGATTGTCGAAAGTCCGGCGAAAAACTGAGTGCGGCAATTACGGTTTGTAGCATTCGCCGCCCTTCACTCCCCTGCTAATGCGTTTTTTAGAGGCTCTAGAAATTCCTCATAGCGTTTCCAACGTTCCACCGAAGTCCGGTACATCGGTTGCCGGACTTGCACGCTGCTGGCCGAACGGACCGGCCTGCGGCTTAAGTGGAAATCCAAGCACTCCGGCGACCATTCCAATCCGCAAAACTCAAGCAGCTCGCGTGTCGAAGATTCTTGTTCAGAGACTAAGTATTCATACTCGATTTCGAAAATCCGTATCTGTGAAATGCTACGCCAATGCGCCATCAAGTCTTGATAGTACCGGTAGATTGTTCCCAACTCTTTCAGATTATGCGTGTAATTCAACGCGTCTCCAAACAGTGTTACGAAACAAGAAAGACAAGTATCCATCGGATTCCGGCGGCAATGCACAATCTTGGCATTCGGCATCAGCAGAGGGATCAAAGCGGCCTGGATAAAATTGTGCGGCAGCTTATCGGCAATGTGTTTGGCTTCAGGACCGAACTTCTGCACACGCTGCACATACTCTTCCCCAAGTTGTGTTGCACATTCCGGCGTAAGGTCCTTTATGCATTCCGGATATGGTTTTGAGGCTCCCAAAACTCCGGGAAGTTTCTCGGCCAGTTGCCCTAAGAAGGGCAACTCACCCGCGCCATAAACCTCCGGATGACTGGCAAGAATCTGTTCGACCAATGTTGTCCCCGAACGGGGCATACCGATGATAAAGATCGGAACGGGCGATGGATTGCCATATCCTGCTTTTGCTTCGAACAAATCGGGTGAAAAAGCAGCCTTTAGCCGATTGAAGTAGTCGAGGTAATCGCGGACATCAAAGTTAATTGCCGCTCGCTGCAGGCGATTACCCTCCTGCCAATTGGAAAAAGCCTTCGCGTCCTCACCTATGGCTTCGTAAAAATTTGCCAACGCAAAACAAAGGTGAACACGGTTTTCCGTGTCGGTTTGTGTTGAGGTTAGCAGTCCCTCGATTTGAGGAATCCATTTTGCATAATCTTTATTTTTCGTCTTCAAACGTGAGATCAGATAATATGTTTTGCCGGATTGCGGATCGGCGGAAATGCATTTCTGCAAAATTCTATTGGCGGCTTCCATTTCGCCCAGCTCTTTATAGGCATCCCCCAGGTTATGCAGTGCTTTGGCATGACGTGGATTCCTGGTGAGCAACCGCCGGTAATGGCTGACCGCCTCATTCATTTTTTTCTGATTGCGTAACATGAGGCCGAGATTCAACTCGACTTCATCGTCATTCGCCTGCAGCGCGAGGGCCTGACGGTAGGCCGATTCGGCTTTTTCCCATTGTGTAAGGTCTTGCCATAGCAGGCCGAGCATTGCATACGCCTTATCGAATCGCGGTGCAAAGCGCAGACATTCATGAAGGCATTCAATAGCCTCGTGCTGCTGTCCGCCGTTACGCAAAACCAAGGCCAGGCTGTAATGCAAAAGAGGTGAAGACGGCTGGGTGGAGACAGCCTTCTTAAGCAACTCGGCCGCTTCTAAATGTTCGCCGCACTGGCTCTTCACAAGCCCCAAATAATGCAAGGCATCGGTGTGCCGGTCATCGAGTTCAAGGACTTCACGATAGATACGTTCAGCCTGCTTAAGGTCTCCGGCATTTTGGGCCTGAAATCCCAGCCGCACCCGTTCGTTCAGCTGTTCCTCATTGTTATGGGATTTCCCGGTTTCGCTCACAAAAAGCCCTTCATATACGTTATCGATCCCGGTGGCAGGTGATAATGCCGCACAGAAAATTGCGATACCGGTAGACACAATAACGCTGTCTGACCTGCGCCGCAATCAGCGACTGATCGGATGTATAGAAAAACCTCGATACGAATTTTGAGAAAACCGCTATTAGATTAGCCGGGCCTATGCGTGTACCCACCGCCGCCCGAAAGTTCTTCCTTGTTGTTGGAGCGGTAAATATACCCCTGCGAGGCTACACCATTGCTCATGTCATAGAAAATCCATACATCCGCCGGTGCAGGCCCCGGGCTGATCATAAACCAATCGAAGGACATGCTGTAATCGGCGGGTTTTGTCGGTTTGCCTTTTGTATTCGGACCATCGTAAGCGTCGGTGTCGTCACACATATAATAGGTGTAGTCGGGACCTGAAGTTGATACCAAATGATGGTCGGCGACATTCAATGATCCGCGAAATGGATCTGTAGGGAAACTGGCAATGTAAGCGATAGGCGTGGTTAGCCGCCTGAATGGGCGTTCGGGATATTTCTCTGCGTAATTGCTGGTTGGGAAATGATTGGTATCCAAAAAGTACATATCGAGCGCAGTCGATAAAGAACCCATATCGCTGTAGGCCCGCGTCACTCTGGCACGCAATTGCGCATTGATGAAGTTGGGGACAGCGATTGCAGCCAGGATGCCGATAATAGCCACAACGATAAGAAGTTCTATCAAGGTGAAACCGCGGTTTTTCGTAGAATTCATGTGCCCTTCCTTTGCCTTCAACTGACATGCGGAACCTTGGCCAATCTTGATCCGGTTCCGCATCGTTTACGGTCGAATCCCAACTGTCAAACCTGTCTCAACTCTACTTTAACAGATATCCCCCCCATGTTGTCCAGAACCAATCCGGTATTCAACCGGTGATTTCAGGAATTTGTTTGCCATGTTTCGGTTGTGTCCGTATTTATTCCTTGATAATGCGCGCGGTCAGAAGATCCTTAAATGCGTTGTAATCTTTCCAGTCCACGGCTACATGGATCGTTTTCGCCTTTTCGTCCACGACTGTGCTGCCGTCATCTTCAACCCGCACACCCAAATCTTTCATCACCAATAGCTCTTCTGAAAATGCCAAATAGACGGCCACCGTGTCAAAAAGAACTGAACTTCTCTGGTCAAATACCTCCTTGGGCTGCCTGGAGGTTTCAAACCAGTATTTATAGTTTTCGATTAGAGCGAGGGCGAGCGGTGACTTGGCATTACGGATTTTTTGGTAGTGTTCACCATCCAAGATCACAGTCCCGCATGTGTCCAGAGGCGTAATAGTGATATCCCATGCCGCCTGGAAGGCTGCTTGACATGCTTTGGAATTCTGCCTGACGTTGTATTCACGGCTGACCTTATCGGATCCGCCATAACCCTTATAAATCGAACCGTGCATACCGACAAAACGGGCTTTCTCGGCAATGCGCGGTTCACGTTTTAAAGCCTCGGCGATATTAGGAACCGGTCCGATACAAACCAGCGTGATCGGACTTTCCGAGTTCATAATTGTATCAATCAATGCTTGGACGCCGTCTTCATGAACCTTTCCGGGATAATCTTTAAGTTCGTAATCTTCAATCCACGGCCCCTGCCGGTAGGGACCTTCATTGCTGAATGAAATCCCAACGCCCACAGGGATATCCGTACGTCCGGCGGTTTCCAAGAGTTTGGCAATGAGTTTGGCGCGGTAATGGGTATCCCCCGTATCGGAAACAACAAGTTTGATATCTAGTTCCGGGCTATTGAGCATCATGACCAATGCCCATGTGTCATCAATATCGCTGCCGATATCTGTGTCCAAAATGACCGGAATCTTTGCATTGACGGAGGATTCAGCCGCTGTACCGCTAATGGCGAGGCTTAGGAATAGACCGATGGCAATCAAAACAGCTGGAATTGTGGATTGTCTGAAAAATGGTGCGTTTGGCAATTGAAGAACCTCCGGATTGGCGGATGTACCTTTCAGTGGAAATCAGTTCATATTCGTCTGCAGATGTATTGTCGATGCAGACACGAATGCTAATTAAACTTCATTTTAGCATTGTGCCTTTATGGCGAATAGGAACTCAATTCCTTACCGGAGGTAACCAACTGTTTTTTACTGCAAATCGCCGGTTGTCAACGCCCCAAAAGCGACGTATCCAAATCCGCAAGATTGGCGGTGTTTCCATAGCCGGAGAGTTCGTAAATTGTAATGTCATCCACCGCAAATTCGATATCACCCAGCGCAGACTGTACGGTAAGGAGAATGCCGGTGGCGCCATCGGATATCCGGCCCATGGTTGAAACCAGTGTCCATCCTACTCGGCTGCTGTCCATAACATCTTCCGCTGAAATGAATGTGGCGAATGTCGATAAGTCCGTATTTGAATCTTGTCCGATGGCACTGACCACCAATGCCAAGAAGCCTTCATCTCCACTTACGCGTTTTGCATAGCAGTCGACCAACACAATGCTTGGCAGGTCGATATCCAGTCCGCAAGTGATATTTGAAAGCCGTTCTCCTTCAGTTGTCGAAGGCAAGGCGATTGATCCGGGTAAGCCTGATGTCTCAAAGTTGTTCAAACTGGAGACCACCGCCGGATTATGAGGTTGACCCAAAAGGTTCTGGTAAAAGCCCTGTAAACCGTCACGCATGTCGCCATTAATGATCGAACCATCACCGCCCAAAATCGGGCTTGATACCTGATTGCCAAGCGAAGGCAAAGCCGCTTCGATTGAGAACAGATCGTCTGTTGAGCAAAGCATAAGGTTGTCGAAATAAACCGTGCCCGGACCTACTACCTGCAGCAAGGGGTGGAAACCACCGGTTGGTGCATCATAAATCGTCTCAATTGTCGCGGGAGTACCCACGGATACTTCACTGCCTTGCGCCAAAACATAAGCTAGGTTCTGTCTTTCTTCGAAAACGGATTGATCCAGGACCGCCAAACTGATGGTGATATCGGAATCTTCGGTGTAGTAGCTCACGGACAAAATCCCCTCGTCGAGAGACATGACTTTTGCGAGATAGACCTGCACCGTATCGCCTTCTGCCGCTTGAATCCGAAGTCCTGTGCCATCCGTGAACGCCTGGCTTTGCACAGGCCATGTGGCCCCCTTCTCGACCGATGAGCCATCACCCGCCTGCACAGCCAAAAATGCCTCTTCAGGATCATTAAACTCAGAAAGTAAAACACAGCCTTCCGATACCATCGGTGTGGGGATCGCACCCGGCAGAGTCGGAGTCGGTGTAGGCTCGCCTGCCGGATTATCGGCCAAGACTACGATACCCCATTGTCCTTCATCCCGGCTGCTGGAATCGTTGCGGCCGTGCCAACGGTAATGTGAATCCCGGGCTGTTTGGTTGGGATCGTCACTGTCATCAATGGCGATGTCGAAACCGATTGTGCGGCTGAAATCAGCCAACGTGCATCGGAATTCAACAATCCAACCGGAACTGTCGCTTTTTGCACGAGCCGCGCTGTCAATGCCCAATCCTGGAGTGAAGTTACCCACCGCCCCACCGTCACCGCGCACAATGGCATTAAAGCCGAAGATATTGTTTTCGAGCTGACTCAGTCTGCTGTAATTACCGTCGATACGAATCTCCACAGCATCGTTACGCCAAATCGTGGCTTGTGAAAAATCGAGGATATCGTCATCCACATCAATCGCCACATAGAAGTAAGTTCCATCGTTCATGATATGGACTGTTGCCCGGCTGTCTTCCGCAGTTTGGAAACCATCGCCATTCGGGCCGCCGATAATATTCGAATCCGGACTGGCGATTCCCGGACGTATCCCATCGGAACCGTCGAATTCCAAAGTCGTTGTATTGTCCCATTCGCCTGAGGAAATCAGGCCATCTAAAACCGGCGGCGATGTGGCCCATACCGATGAAATTTGCAGCGCCTCCTCTACCGGCGTGGGGGTTGCCTGCGTGCCTTGCGGCCCGGCTACGCCAATACCGAAAACGCCTGTCGATGTTGAGAATCCTCGTACGGTGACAAAATAGATCGCGCCGCCTTGTAGATTCTGGACAATTCGTGAATAGCGGTTTGAATTGATATCGATATCGTCATTTGTGCTGATAGGCAGGCTTTCATCTTCCGGCCCGGTAAGTTCGAGAATTGTATCGAAAGAGTCTGCACCTTCAGGTTGGCTGGTTGTAATCGTATAAACTCCCTCGATCTCTGCATAGAACCAATAATCTGCCGTCTCTCCAACTGCGGGGACTTCACCGGTAACTGCGGGATTGTTTACATGCAGTTCCGAGCGCGAACCGATCACCGCCGGTGTTGGCGATGCGGCTGCTGTGGGGGTTGGAGTTGAATCGGGTGAGACGGCCAAACTCATTGTGCCCCATTGCGTTTCGTCGTAATAGCTCGCATCGAATGCGGCGTTCCAACAGTATTGTGAATCGCGTTGGCTTTCGGCGGGATCGTCACTGTCGTTGATTGAGAGATCGAATCCGATTACCGGGGCAAAACCGGTACGCGCCACACGGAATTCGACGGTCCAGCCTGTCCTATCGCTTTTGATCTGCGCTGCGCTGGCTAAATCTGCGCCTGTGGGGAAAAACTCCCTTTCGCTCCCGTCTCCGAGAATAATGGCATTAAATCCGAATGCATTATTTTCGATTTGCGAGAGGCGGCTGAAGTTGCCATCGATACGAATTTCACAACTGTCTGCCAGCCATATCGAACTATTTGAAAAGTCGAGCACATCATCCACAGCGTCAATGGCAATATAGATATATTCGTCATTGTTCATGACATACACCGTGACGCTGCTGTCATCGGCGGTTTGGAACCCATCGCCATTTACACCGCCGATAGAGTACGAGTCCGCCCCCACAATACCGGGCGCGCTTGAATCGCTGCCATCGAAATGAAAAACGGCGGCATGATCCCACTCGTTTATACCCAAAATACCGTTGAAATTAGGCGTCGTATCGGTCCATACGGAATCGACGTGCTGGCCGCTTCCCAATGGTGTTGGAGTGGGTGTTAAAACGCCTTCTTCTCCGGTAACCGTGAGTTCGTAACTTCCGGTCGCTTCTCCGTAACCTATCACAACCACGTAATAGGTGTGTCCCGCTTCCAGCGTGTTTGTGATGCGTGAAAAGCGGTTGGTTTCAAAGTCGATATCATCATTAAGTGCAATTAACCGGTCTAGAGAATCAGGGCCGAACAAACCGATCACGGTATCGAATGTTTCCTCACCCGTAGCTTGTGATGTCTCAATTGTATAACGTCCCGTAAATGCAGTCTGGAAATAGTAAACATTTCCCTCTTCAGGTTTATCGACAATCCCTGTGAGCGAAGGCCCGTTGACTTCGATGGCGATGATATTGCTCTCACTGACAGTGGTCGGCGTGGGTATTGCTGTGTGTGTTGGTGTCGGCGTAAGTATGACGGTTGGCTGCTCCAAATCACTCGTCAACTGGATGGCGTAGAATCCTTCACTGTATTCAGTGAATCCCCTGACCCTGACAAAGTAAAGCCGTTCCGGCTCGAGGGTTATGACGATTTGAGAATAGCGATTAGATGGATAGTTAATATCGTCGTTATAGGCAAGCAAATCTGTAGATGGATCGGGACCATAGATTTCCATAAATGTGTCGACATTTGTTTGGCCATCGACCGGCATGGTCTCAAGCGTAGTAACACCTCCCGCTCCACTCCAAAAATAATACCAGTCCTCGACATTCTCCGGCGATAAATAAGAACTGATAGCGTCGCCATTAATGTGGAGTTCGGTAACTTCAATACCCGGCGTCGGAGTCGGTGTTGAGGTCACAATGGGGGTTATAATTGATGTGGGAGTATCCGTTGCAATTTCGGTTGGGGTTTCTGTGGGTTGCTCGGCGGCGCTTGTTACTTGAATTGCGTACACCCCAAGGGTTGATGTGCTATAACCGCGGACCTTAATGAAATAAGTTTGGTTCGCATCGAGAGTTGCCACAATTCGCGAATAACGGTTTGAATTAATATCGATATCGTCATTCTCGGCGATTTGAATCTCCTGTGAAGCGGGACCGTACAGTGTCATGACCGTATCAATTGTAGCCTGTCCTGATACGGCAAATGTCTGGATGGTATATTCTCCACTTTCGCCGGTTTGAAAACGATACCAGTCTTCGGTGTTATCCTCTGTAATTACAGACATAACTACTGCGCCGTTCACAGTCAATTCGAAAGACGGTTCCCCGGATAATGGTGTGGGTGTATGGCTCGCCGTCACAGTCGGATGCAATGTTGCTGTATGGGTCGGCGTATAAGATGGCGTAGGGCTTGTTGTAGGTGTATCAGTTGCTGCCGATGGCGGCGTATTTGTCGGCGAAGGGGTGTGAGTTGGCGTGTCTTGAGTCTGACTGGATGTGGCCTGTACTGAATACCATCCCACATTAGAACTGCTATAGCCACGAACCCGGACAAAGTAAGTTCGGTTGGCCTCTAAATTGGCTGTAATACGTGAGTACCGGTTGCTGGAAGTATTGATGTCGTCATTTTCAAAAAGAATCGCGCCGATTTCATCCGGTCCGTAAATCTCCAATACCGTATCGACGGTCTGTTGGCCGCTGACAGCCGAGGTCTCGATGACATACTCCCCGGTCGTGGAAATCTGCAATTGGTACCAATCGTCGCTGTTGCTTGTGGAAATTTCGGAAGTCACAGCCGGTCCATTTGCAACAAGGTTGGCAAATTCTAGGGTTGGGGTGGGTGTCGGCGTACCCGAGGAACACCCTTCCAGGCGGGAGTTTGTCTGCCGCACATAAGCCAAGCCTCTCTGCGCCCAATCGCTGCTTGAGAATGTTGCATCGCCCAGACGTGCGCGCAAATCTTGAACTTGATCCCAGACATCACAGGTTAGGCGGTTCCAGCGCACATCAACCACATCGCCGGATCCGAGACTTGTATTCGCAACGATCCCGCTGAGGTCGGTCAATTGATTTGTGAATGCAATTAACTCGTAGAGTGAATTAAGACCGCTGACATCCAATAGGGATAGTTGGTTACGGTAGCACCATACTTCCTCAAGTTTCGTGTTGGCGGTCAAATCCAGCTGGGTTAGATTGTTCCGGTCACAATAGAGACCGCGAAGTTCCGTAAAGAATTCGATGCCTTTTAAATCCTGAATGTTTTTGTCCCGGCAACTGATAAATTCCTTGGCCGCCGAAACCAGAGCCGCCCGCTCCGCTGTAAAGGCGCCGCCGGATACAACACCTACAAAATCCTCAACAATGGCGCGGAAAGTCGTATCCGGGAAATTTTCTTCGGTATTGATATTCAGACTATCGGGAATCTTTTCCGGTGTTGTCTGCTGAAAATTAAAAGTCATTGTGTTGCCGGGGGCGCTGATCGATGACACGCTTACGCCTGAATCCCGTCCATCCCACCAGTTGGAATTCGGTAGTGTCTGCGCCGACCAATTCGGATAATAGGGGGAAGAAAACAGATCGCCCTCATCGCCACCATTAACGTCATTTTCCAAATCCAAATTCCCGTCGGCCTGAATCAGTGAAACGACGTAGTGCTGCGCATAGGTATTCTGTTGGCTGTCGCGGTCGCCTAAGGTTTCGTCGACATGCCAAATTGCAAGACCGGAACCAGGAAGTTCCTGGTCGCGGCCACTGCGGTTCCGGTTCTCAATCACAAAGGATTCTTCTTTATTGACAGGGTGTTGAATCTGGTAGATTTCATTAATTCCGGCCCGGACCGTGCCCGTCTGATTGGAACTTAAATTCCGCGTCATTGTCCAACCGGCGATATTCTTGAAATAACCGTTCGGTTCGACCGGATTAAATCGTGCTCCGCGTGTGCCGCTGCTCGATGCCATCACGCACCACCGGCCTACACCGGAGGAATCGTAATCGTAGTCATAAAGGTCGGGCCAATTGCATAACGCATGTCCGTTTTCATGAATAAACGTTGCCAGCGCCAACTGATCGCCCAGGTTGGTGATCTGGTACTTATAGGCGCTGACTCCATCCGCTTCGAATTGAATCGTCCAAGAATGCGGCCAAAGACCTTTGCCCCATCCTGCATCGGCCGTGCCTGCATAGAAAAGATTGATAGTATCGATAAAGCCGTCACCATCGCCATCCAGGCGGCTGAAGTCGTAGCCTTGGCTCTCTAAATGATTGAGGGCTTCAAGTACGACTTCACGGCCAACAAGTCCGTTATCTTGGCTGGGAGAATCATAATACGATTTTGGATGGCTAAGCGTGTAATAGGAATCCGGAACGAAAAGCGTGTAATTCAACTCACCGTCGGACACATCGTAAAAATAATCATGCACGGAACCATTGTTACCGAACCCATTATAGCCGGTTTGGTTGCAGTAATTATTGATTTCATCCGGAGTGATTGTACTGCGTTGATCGGTGAAGTCCACGATTAAGCACAAACCCCGCCGGTCTCCGGTTACGGCCGTATCAGCTCCCACGGCCGCGGTTTTTGATCGTGTGCTAGAAGCGGAGACGGATGTTTTCGGTGTAGAGGTTCCCGGAGGTGTAAGGCCTTTGGTCAAATAATACCCCATGACCTCCGCTTCACCTTCGGCAAAACGCGCCCGTGCCGATTCCATACGCGCCCGGCGGGCCTGGGCGTTCAAACGAAGTTTTTTGGGAAGTGCTAGTGCTGACTTTGAGTTGGAACCAACGGGGATTCCTGTGGATAAAAACTCACTGCCATCCTCTGAGAGTTTTGCGTAACAAATCACATTTGTTTTAGGATCGCGGATAAGTGTGTATCCATCCAGGGACTCCACAACTTGATAAAACTCATCTCCCCAAATCCGAACCGAAACCAAAGTGCCGTCCGGCTGGCGCAGTTTGAACTCTTCCCCGGTTACATGCATTGCCGGGATCTCCAGCGGACTTATAAGCACGAGGCAAGCCAAACAAACCATACCAGTCAGTATGGTTACGCGGTTAAGCATGTTTTTTTTGTAAATAGGCATTTGGGTATGGTGGGATTGTTGATGAGTCTCATTCATGATCATCTTGTATCCTGGATATTTTTTAAGGACTAATAATTTAGATGCTGCCAAATGCGGATGCATGATCCCGTGTTGCATGCCGCACGAATCACCGTAAGTATTAATTTGCCGCTTGAATACTTCCCGATAATTAATGGAATTCCTCAAAAACAGGCAGCATGAGTACCCTCGCTGCCTATTAAAACTGGCCAAAGGCAAAGCGAGAATACCTCAACCTCAAAAAGGATGTCAACAATCGGTTCTGCGTAATTACCCGTAAATGAATTTTTGTATCAAAACTTGACGAATTACTCTTCCCACGGAAGCGCTACGCCCAGAGATTCCGGGCTATCGGGAATATAGTAGAGATCGAATCTCATCAATCCATGCCCGGCGGGCTTGTCATACAAATAGACCTTGACTGTATAGTCATTTTCGGCGCTTGGTTGCTCCAAAACAAATGGATGCACCGGACGTGTGTCGATGCAGGCCGGAATGACCGTAACCGCTTTTGGGGGCAGCGGCTCGAGAAATTCGGATTGACGCACATGGGCATGGTCCCAGCGCAGGTGTTCAATTTTTAACTTGTCGCCTTGAATAATCAGAATGTCACGCCCATCGACCATGACGTCCACTTGCATGAATTTTTTGGCACGTTCCCGGTTCTTTTCCAATGCATCGGCGTAACGGATTTGCTGCTGAACCAAGGTTTCCTCAATTTCATCACGGGATGGAGCGTTCGCCAGAATCGTTTCGGCCTTCTCCAGATCGTCCAAAGCCTGTTTTGCGTTTTTCAGCAGTTGGTCGATGCCAAACAACCGGTAACCGAATCCCGGCGCGCTTGTGAATCGTTTCTTTACATCAAGAAGTCCATCATAGTTTTCTAAGAGCGCCTGACGGGTCTCTGCATTTGGCCGCTCACGGTATTGAAAGTAGGCAAAAGAAGTTCTGACATAACGGTTGTTGGTTTCCAGCAATAATTGAGTCATCGCCAGCTCGTTCTTTGTTTTCTCGGCAAGGGCGCGATCTTCAATAAGCGCATCCGCCATTTTGAATTGCACATTCATTTCTTTGGCTGTGGCCAGCCCGTGATCCAGATCGTCCAATGTTTCGGCAATCCAAGGTTTACAGCGCAGATAAATTTTTCTTAGAAATTCCATATGTTCCCGGCCACCATCAATGCTGGGGTAGCCTTCAGCCGGAAATGTGCCCACGCGCATATGGATAAATGAGTTAAATGTCCCGTATGAAACCGGCTCAATGTGCAATCCGTATTTATAGGCCACCGGACTGAGCAACAAAATATCGGCCATCGCTTTGGCCGCCTTGTGTCCAAAATGGATGGAGCAGTAATCCTCTGCAATTTGACGGATATCCTCATCCGGATCCCACGATAGCCGGTATAAAACGTAAGAATAAGCACCGGGTGTGCTCCATTGGCCTTTTCCCCACCCTACCAAAAAGCCCGCGCCCTTTACGTTGTTATTCTCGGGGCTTAGGAATGTTTGAAGTCCGGCCTGGTAGTATTGACCCGCAAACGTGGGGAAGATGTTTGAACTTCCCCCCTCGTAATAATTCATCGTCTCAAAGCCGACCATCGTGTTATGTTTGGTTTGATTGAATGTCGGATTGTAGGGCTGATGCCACCAACGGTCCGCCGCTGTGACTTTGGGAATGAGATAGAGATTTTTTACCGGCACATCGTCTGTGAAAATCTTCCGGAAGACATCGGCTTGGTAATGTTGCTCGTATTGCACCAAACTCCATGTGAAGTGAAGATAGGTTTTATCGAACTCACCGACCACGACTTCGTGGATTTTTTTGACGAAGGTTCTGTATCGTTTATCCAACGGCCATTCACAGCCTTCGCCATCGTGCATGACATCGAACGGGCGGTAATTATCCCAGAATCCGGAGATGTCATCGTTACAGAGTTCAATCCCATCCAATTCGGGCATTGCCGTAAAAAGCATGCGGAATTTTTCCTGCAATGCATCCCAAAATCGTTCGTCGCAAGGCGAAAGCGTGGCATTGAACTGTTTCAACAGGCTCGGATGGTACGTGAATTCATTGGCGAAACTGTAATACTTCAAATGTAGTGCATGGGCATATTCGATGAATTTCTTTGCGTCTTCACGATTTTTAACATTGGTTGTGTGTTCTGGTTCTGAATCCCATGGCACAAGATCCAATACCGGAGGACCCGCCACCCAATTGATGCTGTACCGAAGCGCATTATTCATCTGCTCTTCGGATCCCCCTCCCCAAGATCCTCTTCCCCAGGCCAGATTAATTCGCGTTTCCAGACGAGGAATCCGAAGCGTGTTGATTTCGGGCAGCTCCTTATACACTCTGATCCGGTCCCAAAGCCAATACAGTCCATATACATCGCCGAGTACCGAGCCGCCCGATACGGCCATAACGGTGTGTCCGTCTATGTTTTGCGTGACAATTTCATAACCTTGCGGATTTTCTACTGTTTGTAATTTGAGTTTGTTTGTACTGGTCAATTGCTTAACGAGTTGATTGCGGGAAGTGCCGCCGACCAGAATCGTATCCCCTTGGAGCGCTGCCGATTCATCGCTGGCAATGGTGAACGTGATCCCAAATTCCTGGCCCGTCTCTTTTAAATCTGCCACGGCCACCTGAATTGCCTTGTCTTGTTGCAGATCGGCGCTAAGCACTAATTGCCACTGGCCCTGAGCGGCATTGGGTGCCCATGGGAAAAGCAATCCTAACGAGATAAATGCTATGATCATGAAGAAGATAGGGAGTGGTGAATAGGTGGCGGAACGGAGGGATTGGCTCATCGAAAATCCTTTATCGCAAATTGATAAATTTCGAGACTTGTAAGTGACATGGGAGGTACTGTAACGATACGACACTGGGAAGCAACCGGCGCAGAATGGGCCGGGTGTTCCATCCGAAACAGAGGAAGTCTATACACGACCGGCTAGTACTGAATCTCAAATTTTTTGAGCCTATACCGAAGCGTATCGCGGGATATCCCCAAAAGTTTGGCGGCCTGGCTCTGGTTGCCCTGTGTTTTTTCCAGAGCACCAACAATCAATTTGCGTTCGGTTTCATCGAGCGTGTCCATTCCCTGCCCTGTTTCCGGAAACGGCTCTAAATCGCCTGGAATCGCATACTCGGCGGGCAAACCTTCCGTAATCTCTTTGGGAAGATCGTTCAAGCCGATTTGATTACCATGCGTCAGCAAAATAGCCCGTTCGATGACATTGCGCAGTTCGCGGACATTGCCCGGCCAAGGATAGTCTCTTAGTTTTTCAAGCGCTTCTTGTGATATGAAGACGGGGCCGCTTTTGGGGACTTCTTTTTGCAGCGTATTGAGGAAATGAATTGTCAACGGCTTAATGTCATCGGCCCGCTTCCGTAAAGGCGGAATATGAATCGGCAAAACATTGAGACGGTAAAAAAGATCTTCCCGGAAACTCCTATCTTGTACCGCTTGTTTAAGGTTTTTGTTGGTTGCCACAACGATTCGTACATCGACAGAAGTCTCTTCGACTGCGCCAATCCTACGGAAAGTCTTTTTCTCAAGAACTTGAAGAAGTTTGGCTTGAATATTGGCGTCGATATCCCCGATCTCATTCAAAAAGACCGTGCCCCCTTGGGCAATTTCCAAAAGGCCCCGTTTACGGGATTTTGCATCCGTAAACGCCCCCCGCTCATGCCCAAAAAGTTCACTCTCGAGCAGCTGCGAGGGAAACGATGGACAGTTGATCTCAATAAACGGTCCATCGGCTCTTGTGCTTAGGCGATGAATCAGGCTGGCGACAAGGTCTTTACCAACGCCGCTTTCTCCGGTTAAAAGCACAGTGCTTGTACTTTGCGCTGTAATACGCCGTACCAAATTCAATACTTCTTTCATCGCGGGACTTTCGGCAATGAATTCGACATGCGCTTTTTGTTGCCGGCTGCGGTATTCTTGGACTTCGGTCTCCAATTGCCGCTGCCGGATCGCCTTTAGAATGCGGTGTTTCACATCCTCCAAGTCAAACGGTTTGGGGATATAGTCGAATGCGCCTTCCCGGACAGACTCAACCGCATGACTAATATCCGATAACGCCGTGAGCATAATCACGGCGGAACTAAGATTTAGATTGCGCATCTCTTTTAGGATTTCGATCCCGTTCTTATCGGGAAGCATAATATCCAAGAGAACTACATCCGGTTCGTTCCGTACAGCCAATTCCAAGCCCTCATTGCCTGTTGGCGCCGCCAAAACGCGGTAACCGGCCTCTTCAAGTTCCTGTTGAATCGACCACAAAACCAGCTGTTCGTCATCCACGATCAATACGGTTTGTTCCGTTCCCGTCTTGGCGGATTGTCCTGTTGTCATAGCGTCCCCTCGCTATTTGTGGATTCCTCTTTTTTTATTTTCTTTGCCGGCAAACAGATAACAAATAGGGCTCCTCCCCCGGGAACGTTTTTACCATAAAGACATCCCCGGTGCCGGACAATGATGCGATGAGAAACGGACAATCCCAAACCGGTTCCCTTCGCCTTCGTTGTAAAAAATGGCTTAAACATGTTATGCAATACTTCGTCAGGCAATCCGGGACCGAAATCGCGGACGGTAATCCGTATTGCCCCATCGGGACAACGAATTAGATTTTCAATATCTTCATCTTTGTGATCGCAGCATCCCTCAGCCCCGTTTTTCAGTGGTTCTAGACTTTGGCATTCTGCCAACATAGTGCTTACGATGACTTGTTTTACATCCGCTGCCCCATTCTCGGATTGTGATTGATATGCATTTAAAATCAGGTTCATCAGGGCCTGCTGCATAAGCTTTGGATCTCCCTCTATATGCGGCAAGTTCTGTGCCAACTCGACTTGTATTTCATGGCTGGCTTGGCGGCGTCCCAGCGAATTGAGAACCTGGATTGAACTCTGGACAATTTCATTTACATCGACATCCTGCACATGCATCTCCCCGGCCTGTGCAAAAGCAAGCAATTTCCTGACGGTCTCATCCATTCGGACAACTTGTTGGTGGACTTCCTGGATGATTTCTTGATGTCCGGGCATCGGAGTTTTGCTTTTTAGAATCCGTTGGAGTGCGCCGCTGATTGCTGCCAATGGATTACGGATTTCATGAGCCAAACCTGTCGAGAGTTCTCCTATCGTTGCCAATCGGTCGAAATGCAATAACTCATTACGATGTGCTTCCTCCAGTTCACGCCGCGACTTTCCTAATTCCGCAATCATCTGATTAAAACGCTCCGCAAGATGGCTCAACTCATCCCCTGAGGTTGCAGAGATACGAACACTAAAATCCCCCGTCTCGACTTTTTCGACTGCTCTGCTGAGGATATGAATTCGTTTGACAATCAGACTATGGATCAATCCGATGGTGATAACGCACAGGACAGTCAAAATCACCAATCCGCTGATGACCTGCCGCCGCCATTGCGGTTTTAACTGTGATGCAATTGTCTCCGGCGATAAGACAATCTCAATATAGCCGACATTCGGGCCTGCTGTTGAATGGCAATTCCGGCAATACTCACGATTCGGCAATTCATGCCAAATGGTGGCTGAACCATCTTCGCCTTCGACAAAGGTTGTATATTGCGCTGGAGAGGCGATTGTCCGCCCTCGAGGCGACAATTCATCGAGCGAATAGGTCTTACCTGTTTCTTCATCGGCCGTTGAGATTTTTACGATCCCGTTCTCATCGAGAAGCCGAACCGTCCCTACTTCTTCCCAACTACGGATACCTTGAATGAGAATTGAGAGATCGTTTCCCTCATGCCGTTGCATTTGGTGTTCAACATAGGCAGAAAGATATCGCGCAAGCGTCCCGCCATGTGTGTAAAGAATTTCTGAGTAGAGACGTGAAGATCCCCAGTACCCCAAAAGAATATGTACGACTACTGTGGCCGCCACAGCGGCCAAGACCGCGATTGTAATCTTGGTGGAAAGTGATGTGATGCGGTAATGCATGGATATCCGCTGTTTCCTCTTTTGATAAGAAGACTACCACACCGGACAATCGCGAGCAGCCCTATGGGGTATAATATGGGGTATTTACCCCAAAAAAATGGGGGAAATACCACACATGCGTTAAATGCCACACTTGGAGGAAAACTTACATTTACTTCGACGCCGGTTCTGTTGGCAAATCAACTTCCAATAACCGGCCGTGAAGCCGGTACCAATTTTCGATTGCTACCGGCTCTTCTCCAATGGTGAACTCATCAATAATGCCGGCAGGTGTGCCATTCGGCTCAACGGCGTAAACCTTCAACTCCAGATAATCGTTGTTGATCGAGACAACCGTATATTCATTCACAAGACCGCCCACATAATCGAAAATGTTGTGCGCGCCGCCTACGGTCATATGTGCCCAGTCTTTAACAACCGGCTCGCCATGATCGAGCCAACTTCCGCCTCCGGTGATGACATAGTACACACCGTCCAGATAGCCTCGTTCGTATTCGTGGGTATGTCCGCTAAAACAGATATGGACATTATAAGTCTGTAATAATGGAACTAGACTAGACCTTAAAAATGAATCACCATCGATCCAACGTTCGCAATAAGGTGGGCGATGAACAAACACAAAACGGAATTCTGCTTCTTGCGCGGCGGTACTGGCTAATTCGCCTTCTACCCAATTTGCGACATCATTGCTTCGGGTGCTATCGTCGATACAGATAAAGAACGAATTTCCATATTGAAATGAAAAACTTCCGTACCCGGCGTTATAGCCGGGGATCAACTGGCTGGGCATATCGGCGAATTGACGCAATACAGCTCCATTGCCGGCATCGTGATTACCCCAGGCGTTAAACCAGGCCACGTGTCTTCCCAAGTAAGCCGCAACTCGGTCCAAATAGAAATAGCGCGTATCGTTGTAGAGTCCTCCATTTTCAGCCAAATCGCCGCAGCTGACGCCGACATCAACTCCGTCCTCCACCATAAGCCGCATCATCGCCTTGGTCGGTTCAAGCGGGTCTGGCGCATAGGATCCGTGATTATAGCCTTGGCTGTCGCCCCATACACCAAAAGAAAATGGCGTATCCCGATGAGGCGCGGTACGGAATGTGCCTGTCGCATCGCCCATTTCCGATGGAACGCGGTAGTAATATTGACTTTCCGGCTCCAAACCGGTTATACGCACCTTATGAATCGTTGTACCTCCGCTCGAAAATTCAGAGGTTCCCGTCACGATATTGTTGGTTTCATCTGCGGAGGTTCCCCATTCCAATGAAGTTACCGATGGGCGGTCGGTTTCCCACATGATCGTGATTGCATCTTGAGTGACCCATTGGAGGTAAGGCTCTGTCACGAATAGTGGAATCGAACTGGCTGTGATCTCGATGAAGGCCGGCTCTGAAAATGGTGAACGCGCCAGCTGGGCATCTTCAGCCGCTACACGAACCTCATAATTGCCAGCCGCGCTGTATATATGATTTGCTTTTGCCGTTGCGCCATTTGCGACCAAGATTGATTTTGTCGTATTTCCATCACCCCAATCGAAAACCAAACGGACCATGATTCCATCTGGATCAGTGCTGCTTGCGGTAAAGGTGACTTCATCACCTGCCTCGGCCTCGGTTGGGCCGCTTGGTGCGTCGGGCTTTTGTGGCAATTGATTATTGGGATCCATAAGCTGATAGCTCAGGCTTAAATCGTCAAAGTAGGCGTCGTTATCGGTCCCACCACCACGCAATGCCAACAGCCTGAATCGTAATGTACGTGTTCCGGCTGGCGCTGCCGTTCCTCCATCTGGTGTCACATCGATGAAATCCCACTGCGGCATTGTCCCGTCATGGTAATTCGTATCATTGCCTAAAAGCACCTGGCCGCTGCCATCACGAAATTCGAGGATCATCCGCCCTGCATCCGTATCGCCCGGCCAACCGCTGATATATCCCGAAGCCGTGACCAGCACCAGACCGGAATCGATTGAATCGGCGAGCCCCGAAATATCTACATCTTGATACATTTCGTTTTCTGCGCTTTGGCCCGGAAAGAAGAAATAATTCCCGCTATGAGATGGCACGCCATCTGTACCCGTAATCCAGGCTTGCCATGGAATTGAGCCCGTATTTGTCCAATCTGTGGTGTCCGCAGTTTCTGCACCGGGATTGTTGAGCAGATTTGTGTTGGGGGATTGTGCTCCCGCCATTAAGGCAGCAGATAGTACCAGTAGCAGTGACTTCGTTGTCTTATTCAGCAGCATTGTGCCAGCTCCTGTTGCATTGGGGTGATTGGTAAAAATTTTACAATGATTACCCTGGTTCGCTCAAATAAATATAACATGCTTTCTGCCCTGCGGTCAGGAATCATTATGAAAAAAGTTGTGGACAGTTTGAGATATGCCTGCCTGGCGATTCTGCTCTATAGTCATGGTCTGTGAGGATTTGGAACTATGCGAATTCACCAATCTGCCGTTACCGTATGCTTTCTAATGATGGTTCCCGCTGCACTTGCCGCTGTCGAAGGCGCCGAATCGTATTGGCATGGATTTCGTCGAACGGATTTCAACGCTGAGGGCCGTTCCAGTTACATTGTTTATCCTGACGCACCCGCGCCCGGTAATCCTTGGGTTTGGCGAGCTCGCTTTCCCGGCTATCACCCCGAAATTGACATCAGTCTGGTAGGATTGGGATTCCATCTCTTATACACCGATGTAGGTGGTCTCTACGGTAGCCCGCAGGCCGTGGCCCACTGGGATGCTTTCTATGACTATGCAGTGAAAGAATTCAATCTCTCTCCGCGTGTAACCTTGGAAGGTGTTAGCCGCGGCGGATTGATCATCTATAACTGGGCCAAAAAGAATCCCCACAAAATCGACTGCATCTATACCGAAAGTCCTGTCTGTGATTTCAAGAGTTGGCCGGGCGGCAAAGGCTTCGGAATTGGTAGTCCCGATGATTGGAAACAGTTGCTTGAGGTTTATGGATTGGATGAGCCTTCGGCCCTCGAGTATAAAGATAATCCTATCGACAATCTCCAGCCTTTGGCCAAAGCCGGTGTACCTCTCTTGCATGTAATCTGTGAGAACGACCGTGTTGTTCCCCCCAATGAGAACACGGCTATCCTGCAAAGGCGTTATCAAGAACTGGGTGGAGAAATAACTGTTCTTGATAACCAATCCGAACCGCAAACGCTGCATGGACATCATTTCCCCTTGGATGATGTACAACGGATTGTTGAATTTGTTTTAGAACACACTCCTAAATCGGAAGCGGCGCTTGCCCATTTGCAGGCAGAACGGGCCACGCCCTTTCCCCGTGATTATTTTCGTCTGCGCCGTGGATTATCTAATAGCCAACGTAAATTTTCTCGCGGCCAATCAGGGAGAGTTGCGTTTTTAGGGGGATCCATAACTCATAATTCCGGTTGGCGGGATCAGGTCTGCGACGATCTACAGAAACGTTTTCCGAATACGGCCTTTGAGTTTATCAATGCAGGGATTCCTTCTATGGGTTCTACTCCGGGAGCATTCCGTTTGCAGCGTGATGTATTAAGCAAAGGTCCAATCGATCTGCTCTTTGTCGAAGCCGCCGTTAATGATTCCACAAATGGGCGTACGGCAATCGAACAAATCCGCGCCATGGAAGGCATCATCCGCCATGCGCAGAGTGCCAATCCGGATATCGATATCGTTGTGATGTATTTTGCCGATCCCGAGAAAATCGGAGCCATTGACCGGGGTGGCCGCCCGGAAGTCATCACCAATCATGAGACCGTCGCCGAATATTATGACATTCCATCCCTAAATCTTGCTCTCGAAGTCTCTGAGCGAATTCTGGCGCGTGAATTTACGTGGAAAGATGATTTTGTTGACTTGCATCCTTCGCCATTTGGTCAGGAACTTTATTCCCGTTCCATTGCCCGGCTGTTGGATGAGGCATGGTCAGAATCCGCCATTTCGCCTGAAATCCATAAGTATTCACTCCCTGAAATCCCCCTGGATGAGAAGAACTATGCCCATGGGCGGCTGGCTGGAATCGAGCAGGTGGAAATTAGCAAAGGCTGGCAACATATTGATAGCTGGCATCCCGCTGATAAGGCCGGAACGCGGCATGGATTTGTAGATGTGCCTATGTTGTGTGCGGATGAGCCGGACGCGGAATTGCATTTTCAATTTCACGGCAAAGCCGTGGGGATTTTTGTCGCGGCGGGTCCTGATGCCGGTATTGTCGAATACAGCATCGATGGAACGCCGTTTCAGGAACGAGATTTATTCACTCAATGGAGCCGTGGTCTGCATCTTCCTTGGGCTTATGTTCTTGCTACGGATCTTGATTCCGGGTCTCATGAACTTGTGTTGCGTATCTCCGCCCATAAAAACGAGAAAAGCCGGGGTCATGCTGTCCGTATTGCGCATTTCTTGGTGAATGGTCCCGAAAAGTGAAATACGCTAAAGGATGATTTCCGCATCAGTTGTTGGAGCCAAAAACTCTTGTACCTTCTCAGCCAACATTTGTTCATGGCCTCGGAAAAAATGATCCATGCCGTCAAGCAACTCAATCTTTAAATGAGAGCCGCCGTGCTCTTTTAAGAACTGAGCCTCCTGTTCTGCATACACGAAATCATCTGTTCCGCTGAGCAACAAACAGGGTTTCGGACATTGTTCTAGAAAATTGAATGAATACCGGGCCAAGGGCGGCGAAATACCGGCCATTGCATTCACATTCGGATTTCCTAAGCCGTGAAGCAAGCCCATAATTGCCCCAAATGAGTAGCCTATGACATATACATCAAATCCCGGCGCGGATTTTTGCAAAGCCTCAAACGCGGCTTGCACATCCTGTAACGGTTGAGTGTAACGTTTATATTCTTCAACTTCATTCCAGTAATCGAAAACCGAACTTTCGCCGGTCAGGTGAAACTCACTCTCCCCTACCCCGCGATAATTGAATCGAAGCGTCACCGCGCGTTCCGCAAAGTGCCGGGCCAGTGCTTCGATAACATTATTATCCATATCCCCGGCAAAATGCGGATGTGGTGAACAAAGCAGAACCGCCGACTGCGGTTCATCTATTTCCGGATACGCCAAAATCCCGCTCAGGTTCAATGTGTCGGATTGAAAAAGTATCCGTTCTTCAACGATCTCATGTGCCGTATTCATGATTTTTAGTAGAGCCCGATGGCCGGTTTCGTTTTTTTATTGACAATCGGTTGAGGATCTTGCAGGCCATCTTGTGTAAAGCCTAATTCGATAGCATCCGCGCGCGGTGGAATACGTATGGCCGTATCCCGTTCCAACATATTGACGATTAGCTGCATCTCATCCAGACGATGTACAAGCACTTGGCCTCGTTCTCCATAATTGAGGCGCTTACACAGGTTTGCACTTTTTGCATCCTGTCCCGGCTCCACCGGTTCAATGATTTGATAGACTAGTCGAGTCCCCAGCGGGTAATAATCGATGCCGGTTTGGGCGTGATAATCGAATTCCGGGCACATCCCGAACAGTGTATTGCCGTATCCTGCCAGCATAACCGCATTCGGGAACCTTTTTTGAAGCAACTCACGGACATCGTGTTTTAGGGCCATCCCGCCGAAGTGAATTCCCATAATGTCTTCACGCATGGTTTGTGTCATTTTCGCGCTAAGACTTTCCAAAAGAGGAGGTGTCCCGAAAATCACACCAATCTTTTGTGTTTCCAGGATTTGCAGCGCCTGCGCCTCAATATGGGCTTGGTAGCGGGACCGGGCATATGAACCATCCGGCAATTTTTTAATCCAACGGGGATCGAAATCGACCGTGAATGGATCGGCCGAGCCCATCATCTTCGCACAACGCCGCGCCGCCTTGCCGATAATGTGTGGTCCGCCCGGGCCGATAAAAAGCCAGTTTAAGGCGCGTGGAAACATGGCTCGTCCCGCCGCCAATAAAAACGGTTGTACAAATGCTTTCTCGAATTCATCCTCACGGTGCACAGCGTATTTCGGTTTTCCAAGAGTACCCCCGGTTTCGGCCACAATACATTCCGAACGGTGGCCCAGGAGCGACCTGGGGATGAAATCTTCGATGGGCCGTGAACTCAGCGCCTCTTCATCCATGGGTCCCAAGATCGCCAAGTCTTCCAGCGAGTAAATCTCGTATCTCGGATCGAATCCCAATTGACGTGCCCGTTCGAGCCAATAGGGGCTCCCTTCGTCCGGATCAAAGTGGATAGCCAGAATCCTGTGCAAGCGGTCGAGCAGTGTTTCATGAATTCGTAATTCCAGTGCGAGCATAGCTATCTCCTAAGCTTATGGTATTGCATGCAACATGCGGGCAGAACGATTAAATCTCCCAACAACGCCGTCAACATGGTGATGGCTGTCAGTAGACCGAAATAAACAAGAGGGCGGAATTCCGCCAAACAGAGCACAACAAAACCCGTTGCAATAACCAGTGTCGTGGAAATCACCGCGCGTCTTACTGTTTTCAGGGCTCCGGTTACGGCCTCAAAGGGTGAAGAATTGCCGTGAAGTCTTTCAAAATAAGCGGCGAGAAAATAAATCGTATCATCGGCGGCGATTCCTATGGCAACACCTGCGATCATCACCGTTGCCGTATTCAGTGGAATCCCAACTAAGTACATAAATCCGAATGTCGCGAAAATCGGCAGCAAATTGGGGAGTATCGAAACAATCGCCGCGCCTAGTGACCGGAAACAAATACCAATCGATGCCAGCACCAAGAATGCCGCCAAGCCGAAACTTTCGATTTGCGTTCGAATCAAAGAGCGTTGCACATCATTCAGCAATGAAACAACACCGGTGAGGTGCCATGCAATTTCTTTTGGAAACAATGCGGCGGCTCGATCTTCAACAAAGTCAAGTAATGAATAAAAACCGGCCGATGACATTGCCCGTACCATAATCGAGAAACGCAAAGATTGGGTTTTATTCTCTTTATGTTTATATCTGGCTCCAATTTGATCTAAATATGGAAGTGTGTCGGATGTTTTTATACCGTTGATGGCTGTATTGTTACCTAATGCTTCAATTTTCTCATAAAGGGGGAGTAATTGACCGTGATGGAAAACACGCGCAACCGCTGGATGGTCCTCGATCTCATGTTCGAGCTGTCCGAATGCTGCGAGCGTGTCTTTTTCATGAGTCTCGGCAGCGGAGGTCTCCAATTCAAGCGTATAAAATCCGGTCAGATGTTTGCCGATATACTCATAATCTTGGTACACCGATGAATTTTTTGAAAAGAATTCCAATACATTGGATTCAACCTGCATCCCGGTGGATGCCCATGCCAGCAGGATTAAAATGGCTAACGATCCAATCACGACAAACCGGGGGTGGCCCAAAATCCCACTGACCGCCATTGGCCGCGCCAAAGGCTGTTCCGGCACAACGGATCGTTTGGATGCCTTTTTCTGAAAATACGTTAATACACCGGGAACAATGCTCAGGTTAAAGAGAAAACTAAGAACCATTCCGATTGCTGCGAACCGTCCCAAGTCTACAACCGGTTTCATATCGGATATCATCAGTGAGCCGAATCCGAATGCGGTAGTCAGGCATGTATAAAAGGCCGGACGGATTACTTCCTCCAAAGCCGCTCTGATAGCATCGTTGGGATTCGATAATTCCTGTAGGTGTACTTGATAACGTGCGGCGATATGGATTCCGCCGGAAATCGAAAGCACAAATAGCAGGGATGGAAGCGCAACCGTGACCATGTTCAGGCTTTGGCCTAACATCGCCATGATGCCAATTGTCCAGATGACTGTTGCTCCCACAGCTACTACCGGCGCAATCACCCCGCCTGCGCTTCGCAATGAAAAAGCCAAAACCAATAACGCCAATGCAAGCGACACCGGAAATAAAGTCATCGATGCCTTTTGTGAGGCCCGGTCCAATGCCACATTCATACGCGGCACACCCGCCAAATGGATGGTTATTCCTTTGCTTTTTACTTTGGAAACAAGATGCTCAATAGCATTCATGCACTCTCTGCGCTGTTGTGGAGTGTTGAATGGTTCCAGCCAAATGAACATCCCCGCTGTGTGTGCATCGCTGCCGAGCAATGTTCCCTGTAAAAAGGAACTCTTGGCAGCCTTCTCCTGCCACCGGCTTGTGCGGAACCAAATCTTGTCACGCACTGTGGGAAGACTCGATACGGATGCTACGCCTTCGATTTCATCCAAATCCGCAGCTAATTCCTCTTGAATCGCAAGGTTCTCATCCGAAAGCGGATTGTCGAACTCGAAACCTAATACAACGAATTCATCCGAGCCGAACCGGTCCTGAAAGTCTTGATAATCACGGTATTGTTGACTGTCATTCATCACCCAGACTTCGAGTGAGTTATCGATACGCAGGCGCGGCAGAAAATAGAGCGGAAGTAGAACACTGGCCGCTCCCAATATGGCCAGCAGATTGCGCCTATGAACAATGAAGTCGATTGCCCGCTTCATTGAGTGTTTCCCGCTTCATAAGGATACAGCCTGAAAAATTCGGCCAAAACCGATGCCAGTTTCAATCCGGTCTCAATGTTGCCCTCAATCTCCGCCCGTCTTGTGAAAAATGCTTTTTGAGGTGCGAGGCGTCCGGCGACAATCTCTCGGAATGTTTCTTGGTTCAGCAAAAATGAGCATTCTGGAACCAATCCGTTTCTTGAAATCGACTTTAGTGCGCCTTTTTCGATACACAGTGTCCAAGGTGTTTTTGGTGTCTCTTCGATAGCGATACGAAAGGTGGCGCATAGGCTGTGCAGATTGGGAAGCAACCGCTGGTTGATTTTGTCTTGAAGAAAGGTATTGAAATACCCCGATATATCCTCTATCTCAGGTTGGACTTTGTGGTCCACCGCTTCGCTGTTCTTTCCCCAATTCACCGAACGCGCATACTGCAATAGCCTTTCAAAGTAGGACAAATCCATAGGCGGTAGCGTGATATTCGTTTGCTGTAGAATCGCATCGGTTTGTGTCTGGTCAAAAAATGGGTGGGATGCCATCACATAAGGCTGGTAAACAGATGTCGCCTTCTGATAGAAGCGTTCGGCGCGGGATGGCTTTTTACGCTCAAAGTCAGCCTCATCGACAAGTTGCAGATTCTCGACTCCAAATAAGGATTTGAAATGCTCCTTCAGTTCTTCCATTGTCGGCGGATTCGGATTCGCAATGTGATACGTTCCGGGCCGATTATGTTGAATGATGCTCCATGCCGCCCGCGCGAAATAATCCACCGGAATCATGTTGATTTCGGCATCTCTTTGTGCCGCTGCGCGGAAAGGTTTGTCACCCAGCTTCCCTGAAAAGACATCGAAAGCGTGCATCATGTCGTACATGGTGTTAAAGCGCACGGCGCGCCCGTGTTGCGAGTGGCCGATCACAATGCTGGGTCTAAGTACAATCAGCGGCAGTCCGGTTCGGTGTGCCCAGGCTTGAGCCATCCGCTCGGCTTCATATTTGGAACGTTCGTATTCGTTGTGAAAGTCTTGTCTTGTCTCTAATTCGGTCTCATAGACCGTTCCCCGGCGGCACCCGGCCACATAGGCCGTGCTTACATGAATAAAGGCCGCCTCATACTGTTCCGCGATTTGAAGCGCATGGCGTGTGCCATTGATATTGGTATGCCGGATTAGTTCCGATGCCGATTCCTCAAAGGCTGTGCAGGCCGCACAATGCAGAACAGCGTCTAGGCCGCCTTCGAAATGCAAATCATCGGATAATCCAAAATGCTCCTGCAAAATATCGCCGCTTATGATATTTACAGAGTTCCGGTACGCGGATGCTTCAACGGTCTGAAGCACCGCATCCAAGCGTTGCGAACAATCTTGCTTGTTCTCTCCGCGTATCAGAGATGTTATGCGGACGCCGCTTTTTAAAATTTCCGCTGCCAACCAGCTGCCCAAAGCGCCGGTTATGCCGGTTAATAGAATATTTTGTGAATTGGATGGAGTCATTGTAGTATGACTTCTGCAATATCGGGTTATTAATTTCTATGTCGAGCGTGAGATGAAAAAAAGAAGGGGGAGTACCGAAGCCTGGTTCCTCTATTTCGGCCTCCCCCCACTCGCGGTTGTATTCTGTTTAATACCTTCTAACCATGCCGTTCTAAAACTCAATGACGAATTCACTCTTGACCTTGGACAATTTGTTTTGCCGGAGCGCTAAGGTCGGATGGAAGGTTCAGATTCCGGTCAAGCAACTGTGAATCCTCAAAATCATATTGATCGAACAAAATCTGCATCACTTCATGATGGCGGGGTGTGCCTGCGTGGTACATGCCCGATGGATACAGCAACCATGTCTCCGGACGGTCCGCACCGGCTACCAGACGGTCTTCTTGAAAGATGCCCAAACCATCGGGACCGCCACGTTCCAGTTCCTCATAAGCCTGCAAAGCAATTGTCTGAGGTTGAGGAACCTGCACAAACTTGGCGATATCCACCTCATGCCCGACTTTCACAATTTGATGTGTCCCCGCCGAACTAAATAGAACCGGATGCGATTCCGCTTCCAGCAAGGCCGGTTCTGGTGTGCATAAGTCGATGCGGAAGCGAACCTTTTTCCGGACAGAGTTGGTTTTAGCGTTGCCTTCAGCTTTTATCCGTTGTTCCAGCCAATCCGCCGGATGGACTTTATGAAAACATCCGCAGTTGGAGACCGTTTCCATAAGGAATGGTACGTTCTCTTGATTAAGAGTGATTCTGACTGTTTGCCCGTCAATTTTTCCCTTTTCCGGATCGAAGAGCCGTTTGGTTTTGGGGTGTTCGGGAAGCCAATAGGTGTAGTTGAGCTGAAGATAAGACTTCCCGTCGATCTCTGTATGAGAGGTAAAAATATAGAACTCCGGATCGGAGGTATCGATTGAGACTTTTTTGCCTTCTCTGCTTTGATAAGCATGGGCAGCCCCAATACGATCGGCCGATGGGCTATACTGGATATCTTCCGTTCTCTCTTGTACTAAGATCGGCGCGTATGTTTCAAAAAGAGCCAGAATTTCTTCATCAAAACTTATTTGGGCTGCCGGTTTTAAAGCGCCTGCATGACGATAAACATCCGCGTTTGTAAAAGAAAATTCCTTGGGCGATGCATCATCTGTCAGAATGTGGTAACCCATCCATCCGTACACAAATGGTACAAATGGAAGGGTCACTAACATTCTTTTCGCACGCCCGTCCGTTCGCGGATCGAATTCGCGCGCTTCGGCTGCATTGCATCCCGATGGCGTGGCCATTGATGTCACAAACAGAGCAAGCAAAACCGATGCGCGGTTACGTATGCTGGATATAAGACGGACCGGAATCATCGGTTAACCCGCCACCAAAACGTTTTCTTCATGCATCCGTTTGGGTTGTGGATAGTCGATCAAATAGCCGCCGCCAAACATTCGGTCTAGTGCCAACCAGAAATTGCGTACAAAAATCTGGGAAGCCGGTTTCGCGCCCAATTCCAATTCGTCATTCAGGAATTTTCCCCAAGCGGCCTTCTTCCATTCGACAAAATGCAGGACGACTTTGTCGCCTTCCACGCCCGGGCGGGGCTTGGCTTGCCCCAGGGGAGAGTGAATTGATTTCAATAAAACATTAACGCCGGGGCCGGCACAAATGGTATGAGCATAAATGTTGACATCTTCTTTTTTGTCGTACAAACAGGTGACGGCAAGCACCGTGCCTTCTTCCAATTCGTCTGCGACAACTGGAAAGACCACGCGTACCAAATCATCCTCTAATTCTTTATAGAGTCTTGGAGTTGTTTCAACTTGATAACCGCCCCGATTGCAGTAACCAACTTCGGCCTTAAAACATTCACTTTCCACGGTCTTTTTGACTATGTAGTCGTACGTAAACATTGATGAGATCCTCGCTGCTGGTTTCGATTTCTTTTCCCAAGAAATCACAGTCATTTTGAAGTGCATGTATGGCTGTATTCCGAGTGTGGAATATCAACCTCGTTGCCATCCGTAAAATATGAGAAATGCCTGGGGGTGGTTGTAGGGAAACCTATCCGATTGAGTTACAGCAGCGTGGCGCGTAAGTAAAAAAATGCGAACCCAGCCGTTACGATTCTGCAACGTTGGTGTGAATCGAAGATTAATTCCGCTGGTTTTGCGGAAGAATATGCGGAGGACGGACCTGTTTTATCCCGCCCTGGCGGTTGGTGTGATGCTAAACCGTAGTCAATTTCGATGTGAGGTACTGACGGTTCATTTCAGCAATAAACTTCACGCTGATGCCTTTGGGGCAAACCGCTTCGCACTCGTGGAAATTGGTGCAGTTGCCGAAACCTTCCTCGTCCATGGTTTGCACCATTTTAAGCACACGTTCCCGCTTCTCGACTTGACCCTGGGGCAAATGCGCGAATTGGGAGACCTTTGCGGAGACAAAAAGCATGGCCGAAGAATTCTTACAGGCCGCCACACAAGCACCACAACCAATGCACTGCGCGGCGTCCATTGCAGTGTCCGCTTCTTTTTTGGCGATAGGCAAAGCGTTCGCGTCGGGCGCACCACCGGTATTGATTGAAACAAATCCACCGGCCTGAATGATACGGTCGAACGCACTACGGTCGACAATTAAATCCTTGATGATCGGAAATGCCCGTGCTCTGAACGGTTCAATATAAATGTGATCACCGTCTTTAAACTTACGCATATGCAGCTGGCAGGTTGTCGTCTCTGATTCCGGGCCGTGGGCGATGCCGTTGATGACCATCGAGCACGATCCGCAGATTCCCTCCAGGCAATCGCAATCGAAGGCAACCGGATCTTCGCCTTTCTCAACCAAGCCCGCATTGACGATGTCGAGCATTTCAATAAACGAAGAATTCGAACTGATATTCTTCGCCTCATAAGTAACCATTTTACCCTCTGCGCCGGGGCCCGGTTGACGCCAAACATGGAGTGTAAAATTCATTACTTGTAGCTCCTTTCAGCAAGCGCGACATTTTCAAATACCAGCGGCTCTTTGTGCAGGTTCGGTTTTTGGCCGACACCGGTGAACTCCCATGCGCTCACGAAACAATAGTCTTTGTCGTTACGCTTCGCTTCACCTTCACTGGTTTGATGTTCTTCACGGAAGTGGCCGCCGCAGGATTCATTCCGATCCAGGGCGTCATGGCATAAGAGCTCGGCGAATTCCATAAAGTCCGCGATTCTGCCTGCTTTTTCCAGCGAAAGATTCAACGCCTCTCCCGAGCCGGGGACATTCACATCGTTCCAGAATGCATCACGGATTTGTGGAATTTCGCTCAGGCAATGCTTGAGTCCCTCTTCATTACGGGCCATGCCGCACTTATCAAGCAACAAATGCCCCAACTCACGGTGGAAGATATCGGCGGCCCGTTTGCCTTTTGCTGACAGCAGCCGCTTGATTTTATCTTGGACTTCTTTTTCTACTTTTTCGAATTCGGCATGCTTGGTGTCTACCAAAGCCGGTTTTTCGCTCGCAAAATAATTGCCCAGCGTATACGGGATTACGAAATACCCATCAGCCAATCCTTGCATTAGAGCGCTTGCGCCCAGACGGTTTGCGCCATGGTCCGAGAAGTTTGCTTCTCCGAGCACAAACAGCCCGGGGATATTGCTCATCAGATTGTAATCCACCCACAGACCGCCCATTGTGTAATGAGGCGCCGGATAAATGCGCATTGGAACTTTGTAGGGATTTTCGCCCGTGATTTTCTCGTACATCTGGAACAGATTTCCGTAACGCTGCCGGATAACATCTTCCCCCAGGCGGTCGATGGCATCTTGAAAGTCTAAATAGACGCCTCGTTTGGTGTCCCCTACGCCACGTTCTTCATCGCAGACCTCTTTGGCGCTACGCGAAGAAATATCACGTGGGGCGAGGTTGCCGAAACTCGGGTACTTGCGCTCCAGGTAATAGTCGCGTTCGTTTTCGGGAATATCTTTGGCTGCGCGGTTATCCCCTTGTTTGAGTGGTACCCAAATCCGCCCATCGTTTCGTAGCGATTCAGACATCAGCGTCAGTTTCGCCTGTTGATCGCCGTGAGCCGGGATACAGGTCGGATGAATTTGTGTATAGCAGGGATTGGCAAAGGCCGCACCGCGCTTGTAGGCCCGATAGGCTGCTGTCACGTTACAGCCTTTGGCATTGGTCGATAAAAAGAAAACGTTGGAGTACCCGCCCGTCGCTAAAATCACAGCATGAGCGGATTTGCGCTGAATTTCACCGGTAACCAGATTCCGGACAATAATTCCGCAGGCCCGGCCATCTACAACCACTAGATCCAGCATTTCGTGGCGCGTAAACATCTTAACCGTGCCTAAGCCAACCTGACGGCTTAATGCCGAATAAGCACCCAACAGCAACTGTTGTCCGGTTTGTCCCCGGGCATAAAACGTGCGCGAAACCTGAGCGCCGCCAAAAGACCGGTTCGCCAAATGCCCGCCGTATTCCCGGGCGAAAGGCACGCCTTGGGCTACGCACTGGTCAATAATGTTTGAACTGACTTCAGCCAAACGGTAAACATTGGCTTCCCGCGAACGGAAATCGCCGCCTTTGATCGTGTCATAGAACAGCCGATATACGCTGTCGCCGTCATTTTGATAATTTTTGGCGGCGTTGATACCTCCCTGCGCGGCGATACTGTGAGCACGGCGGGCTGAATCTTGAAAACAATAGCATTCAACCTGATAGCCGAGCTCCGCCAAAGAAGCCGCGGCGCTCGCTCCGGCCAGGCCCGAGCCGATAACGATAGCCTTGAACTTCCGTTTGTTGGCCGGGTTCACCAATTTCATGTGAAAGCGGTGGTTGTTCCACTTTTCGGCAAGAGGGCCTTCGGGAATGTTTGAGTTTAGTTGCATTCTCAATTTCCTCCGGCAGGCAACGTCACAATTCCGAGTAACACGGAAAGAGGCACGATGATATAGCCAATCGCAATCGCCCAGCCCACAATCGGACCGAATTTCTGAATCCCCGGCCGATTGATGCCCAGCGTTTCTAGACCGCTCCGAATGGCATGTGAGAGGTGGCTGCCCAAGACAATCATGAGCAGGATATAAAATCCTGAATACCACCCGTTCCGGAATCCATAAATCACCATCGAATAGACATCGTAACGTTGATGCTCATCCGTAAGGTGATAGTACTCAGGCTGTAGTTTTCCCATGGTGAAGTGCAGCAGATGCAGAATAACAAAGCCCACCACCAACAGACCTGTATAGATCATGGTGCGGGAGGCAAGCGTGGCTTGAACCGTGGACTCGTATTTGTATTTAACCGGACGGGCCTTCCGGTTTTCCAATGTAAGTTTGATCGAGACAATGATATGTACTACGAACACAACCAATAGCCCGATCCGTACGACCCAGAGCAGTTCGCCGAGTCCCTGCAGGAATTCCGCATACCGGTTAAGGGGTTCCGGTCCGATAAAAATCTGCAAGTTCCCGATCATATGGCCAATTACAAAAAGCAGCAGCAAGATGCCTGTGACGGCCATAATGATCTTGCTGCCAATAGATGATTTCCAAAAAGCGCCGGTTGAACTCATCCGTTTGCTCTCCTCAAACTGCCGTCCACGGCCAAATCCGGCGCGCACCCGTACTGGTAGCTACGCCTAACAAAACCGGGGTAAGATCAAGATCTGCTGTTTCTCTCACTAAACCATATACTGAATAGAACATGTCGGGAACCTCAAATGTCCCAAGAACGCCTTGCCGGATGTCTTTAACCGGATTACCGGTGACGGCTAAGAACGGTGTGGGTGTTTTGGGGAACCAACAGACTTTCCCCGGGGAATGTCTATTCTGCAAGTTTGTCTAATTGCTGTTCCCTCGCAAGAGCTGTATGGCAGTTGTGTCCATACCTTGCGTGTCAAACATCAATAGACTTCTATGGCGTTTGTGTTTCTTTGGTTTAATCGAGTCTTAAGATTTGGCACACTCAAATGTAAAGTCTTTATCGCTTGAGCCAGGTCTTCTCTTTCTAATTTGTGACCGCGATTTGAAATTGCGCCAGGCTGGGATGTACGCCAGGCAATGACACAGATGATCCGGTAATGATTGATGTGATTTAGGAGATTGTTGAATGGGTGCTAAGCCTGCTATTGCACTTTACATATCGAGCCATGGATTCGGACATGCAACCCGCTGTTTGGAGGTCCTCCGCCACATTCCCGAAGATATCGATTTGGAAATTATCGGAACCGTACCGGAATGGTTGGCATCTTCTTGCTTGCAGCGCCCCTATCGCTTTCACAAACTTCTTCATGATCCGGGATTGGCTCAAATGAGCAGCCTGGAGCAGGATATGCACGCCACCGAAAAGCGCTGGCGCGAAATACTGGATAACTATCCGGATATGGCCGATGCCGAAGCGGCGCGTCTGGCCGATTCCGGTGTACGGCTTACTTTCGGAGATATCTCCCCTTTTTCGCGTTTGGTGGCCGACCGCTTGCAGGTTCCCAATGTGATTATCGCCAATTTTTCTTGGGATTGGATTCTTGCCCCGCATGTTGCCGATGTCCCGGGACTGGCAGATGTTATCGATGCCGTCAGCGGCCTGTTTCGGCGTTGCGACCTTATGTTGCGTACGCCTTTGGATGGCGATTTATCAATTTTCCCACGGCAGGAACGGGTTCCTCTGGTGGCGCGGAGCGCACGCCGTTCTCGCCAAGAGGTGCGGCAAGAACTCAATATACCGGACGACAAACCTTTAGTGCTGTTAAGTTTCGGAGGTCACGATCAAGGCGCGATACCGGATGAAGTCTGGCAACAGCATTCCGATTTGACCTTTGTGCTTCTTCGTACGGAACCTTCACCGGCCCCCAATGTATTGACGCTGGAACCGGCGCAATCCCATCATCCCGATATTATGGGCGCGGTTGACGCAGTCGTTGGCAAACTCGGTTATGGGCTGGTGGGAGAAGCGCTCTGTCATCAGGTTCCGTTTCTTTATGTTGAGCGCCATGGTTTCCCTGAGACAGAAATCATGGAGCGTGATCTTCCCCGCTACCTGCCTGTCGCCAAAATCAGCCAACAGGAATTCGAAGCCGGGGATTGGTCGCCTCTACGGAGCCTTCTGGAATCCGACCGGAATGCCTATGAAACCATGAGGACTGACGGTGGGCCGGTCTGTGCCTCGCGGCTCATCACCATTGTCCATAATGGAGGCCTCTAGGCGATCCGCTCGGGGCTAAATGGCTACTGGTGGCATTCTGCGGAGTTGCCTGATAGGATTTTGCCTATGCGGAATGCAAATCCAACACACCAAGGCAGGGATGACGATTATGAAATGCCGAAATGTTGCACTGGTTCTGGCTTTAACTTCCATTTTTATCGTGCAAGGAGTTACTGGTCCGATGTCAGAGGCTGCTGAACTTCCTCTTTTAATCGCCCATCGTGGGAATTCTTCTGAGGCCCCCGAAAACACCATGGCTTCTATCAAATCGGCACTGGCAATTCCGAACATGCCTAATTTTGTCGAGATCGACGTCCATGACACCAAAGATGGCGAACTGCTTGTAATCCATGATTCGTCCATAGACCGAACATCGAATGGCAAAGGCGAAGTCAGCAAAATGACCCTGGCCGAGATTCGCAAATATAATGCGGGGTATGCAAAGGAATTCGGCGACCGCTTTAAAGATGAACCGTTTCCGGTGCTTGATGATGTACTTGATGCAGTAAAAGATGTTGATGCGGGCGTTATGATCGAAGTTAAAGCCCACGGCATTGGCGATGATGTCGCTAAACGGGTCACGGAACGCGGCGAAGTCGACAAGCATGTAATTGCTAGTTTTGCTCCTGATGTTGTGGTTGCCTCCAGCATGACCAATCCAAACATCCGAACGCTGTTCCTCAGCAGTTCCGGCTCCACAGAAGAGGTTGAACTTGCCCGGCGCATCGGCGCGAAAATCTTTGGTTCCAGCTATAAAGATCTTACGCAGGAAATCATCGCTCAAGCGCATGATAGCGGTCTTCAAGTTTGGGTATGGACCGTTGATGATCCCGATATTGTTTTGAAACTTCTAAATTGGGGCGCGGATGGGATCATTACCAACCGTCCTGCTGTTATGCGCAAACTCGAGCCGTTCGGCGGATAAGCCGGGGAAGATTCTTGACAGACCGCAACGACAGTTTTTCCCACAAAATCCTTGAGCGCATTGAGGCTGAGGAAAGTGGATCGACGCGCTTGTTCCGCTTTGAAGTCCCGGAACGGCATGATCGTCTGAAACTTACATTCCACACCTCAACTCCTTCGGACCAAGCGCGGGCAGCCATGGTTCCTGCGATAGATCAGGCGCTTGACCGTTATTATCTTGAAGGCGAGCCGGATCATTTATTTGCTTCAATCGAAGAACACGACAAACAAGAAATCGTTCAGGAATACGCCGGTTCTCTTCAGCACCTGATTTCATTAACACTTTATGGTCCCGATGGAGATTTCTTCGGACGCCGGGATGCGCGCTCTCCATTTGTTTCTGAGCCGATTGTTATTGATTGTCGTTGCCCTTCCCCAGGCTTTTTACCCAAAGATATTGCCGCTGGTGCTTATACAGTTGCGCTTGAAATTCATCAGGTGCTTTCAGGGGGAGTGGATTTCGATGTTGAAATAACCGCAGGTGATATTGGGCCGGCCGATCTGAAATCAGACACCGCCGCCTCTGAACAAGCCTCAGATGCTTGCAGCCAATCCGTCACCTCCCAGCCGGGACGCCTAAAAGCCGCTCTGTTTGTCCCGACAATCCATGGCGAAGGTTCGCTTAATCTTGAAACGCTTTGCGCTCAAGCCGCCCTGCATGGTCTTGATGTGCTCTTTATTGCGGATGTCAATTCGGCTGCAGTGTGGAAATCTCTTTCCGGTGATCTCCCCTGCCGGCTGTTTATTGGTCAGGTTTTTGATACGTACCGGGGACGTTCTGCTGCTTTGAACCTGCAACAGCCCATTCTTGTTAATGACAATGCCGAGCCAACACCTACACAATGGATCGCGGCCCGCGTTCATGAACAGGCGGGGCTGTTTGCCGTGCTCCATCCTTATGCTCTCGGCGAGCCAATCCAGCCTGGATTTCGATGGACACATGATGATTTGGAATTGGAGAATGTCGATCTTTTGCATGTCTGGTCCGGGCCTTGGGCAACCCACTCGGCAGAAATTCGAAATTCACTCCACCTTTGGGATTATCTTTTGTGTAATGGGTTGTGCACGAGAGGGGTGGCCGCTGATTGTGCTCTAATGCGGTCCGAGGAGTGGAACGGAAATCTTCCTTATCTGGATATCCGTTGCCATGGCCGGTCACAAGAGGAAATCTTTAACTCTATTGCTGAAGGCCGGTTTATCGCATCAATTGGGCCCGGACTTGAGATCGGCATTGTGACCGGCTCGGTTTTGGCGCGAACCGGCGAGGAGGTCACCCTGGATGAAGGCACACCTTACAGGGTGGTGGTTGAGGCTGCGGGATATACCGGCTCAGTGATGTTGAGGCTGATTCAAGATGGAAAATTGCTGGTTGAAATGCCACTTTCCTCCAAAGGTGAAGATCGCAAAGCCTTTCATGCTTTAGCGAGCCGGCCCAGGACGTATTTTCGCGCTGAATTACACCGTTTTGGGTATCCGGGAGATGAACTCTTGGCTCTCAGTAATCCCGTCTACCAGATATCTCAGCCCATTTGGCGCAGACGGCCACCGGACCGGCGTGATGATTCTCCATCATCTTGAATCTGTCTTTTCTCGTTCGCGGTTTGTGGATTTTCCCGTCGAGAAGAGGGAAAATGGCCCTGGTTACGCATCGGTGTCAAATTTGAGATACGTGAAGTGTTGTTGTGTAAGTTCTATTTTCTGAACGGATTAAATGGATTTCTATCCATTGAGGCGTGATTAAATTCGCTGCAAATCGTTATACGATGCAACTTTTGCATTTGAAGTCCGTTTTTTCGGCTATTGTATAGCATTGAAATCGTGTAACCTGGCTCGGGGTAAAAGGATTTTACATTTATAATTTGACCGGGCGTATTTTAAAATTCACTTATTTTGTGTATTCCGAATTTTGATGCCGGTACGTGTTGAGGCGTTGACGGAACCATGGAAAAAAAGCAACCCACGGAGGTTCTATCTGAATATGGACAAGCCAGTCATCTTTGTGAAACTGGCCGTTGTCTGTATATCGTGGGCAATTCCATATCAAAAAATGGTTATCTCACTTCCCTTGAAAAAGCCGGATATTCCATCGAGGAAGTCCAGTTGGATGTCAAACTCTGCGGACAGGTTACACAGCGAATTCCTCATGTAATGTTACTCGACCTGGATACTTCCGTGGAAGAAGTATTTCATTTAACGGCGGAAATTAAGTCCAATCCTATGACCTATACGCTGCCTGTCACCATCATTTTGGGGGATGGCAGCCCCGGACAGGAAATTGAAGCCTTACGATCCGGTGCAGATGACTACATTGCCAAACCGGTCGATCCTGAAGTTTTGCGGGCGCGGATCGATAACATCCTCAAGCGTCATTTCTTGCTTCAGGTTTCCAATCCCTTAACCGGTCTTCCCGGAAGTCTCTATATCGAAGAAAAGATATCCGGCCGCATCGATGAGGGAATGCGGTTTGCCGTTTGTTATACCGACCTCGATAACTTCAAAGCATTTAACGACAAGTATGGCTATGCGCGCGGAGATAATGTACTGCGGATTCTTGCCCGCATACTTCACGAAGCGGTCTGCATGTTTGGCGGTCCTGATGACTTTGTTGGCCACATTGGCGGCGATGATTTCATAATTGTCTGCCAGCAATCCATGGTTGATCTTGTCTGCAGCTATGTTGTTGAAACGTTCGATATGCTCATCCCTTACCAGTATGACGATGATGATCGAATCATCGGTTTTATCGAGGCGGAAAATCGCCAGCATGAATTTGTCCGTTTCCCGATGATGACTGTTTCGATAGGTGTTGTAACCAATAATAAGCGTGATTTAACCAGCTTTTTGCAGATATCCGAACTTTCCGCGGAAATGAAGGAATATGCAAAACATTTCTCTAAAATTGGTGAAATTCGCCGCAGCATCTACAAGATTGATAAACGTACAAACCGCACCAAGTAGCCTCAGAGCATTATTACTCCATCACGGGCTTTATTGTCACCCTCTGGGAGAAAAACCCTCGCCTTCAGGCGAAGTCTTCAGATAAACTTGAAGAATGAGCGAGTACAAAACATCCGCGCATGCCAAATATAGTCTGCATATCCATGTGGTGTGGGTTACGAAGTACCGTAAGCAAGTTCTGAGTGGTGATATAGCGAAACGGACGCGTGAACTGATCCGTGAGATTTGTCGAACCAATGATGTGGAAATCATCAAAGGCCACGTATCGAAAGACCATGTCCATCTGCTGGTGTCGATGCCTCCGTTTCTGTCCGTGAGCAAACTGATGGGATACATAAAAGGGAAAAGTTCGAGAAAAATCCAGCAAGAGTTTAGCGAAATTCGTCGGAAGTTTTGGGGCCAACATCTATGGGCAAGAGGGTATTTTGCCGCGAGCAGTGGCAATGTGACAGACGAAGTGATCAAAGCGTACATTGAGCAACAAGACCTCGAAAAGGAAGACGACTTTCGAATTACAGAATCTTAAGACGGCTTCAGCCGTATTCCAAACCCCTCGCCTTCAGGCGAGGGTGGTTTAGTTCTTATTCTTGCCGATAGGCAGATTCCGAAAGCCGCTGTGTGCCAAGTCGGCTACTTTTGTCGTTTCGCTCACAGTAATGTCTCTATTATCAGGCATGGTAAACTCCTTTATGCTGTCGTACGAATTCCTGAGCCGCTTTCGGGGATTCTGCGGAGGATGAAAGGCATGATTTTAACCATCGACCAGGGGACAACCGGTACGACGGCGCTTCTTGTTGATGAGAATGGCGCGGTTCAGGCCAAAGCGTATCGTGATTTCAAACAATATTACCCTCGGCCTGGTTGGGTTGAGCATGATGCAGAAGAAATTTGGCAGACAGTGCTTGATACATCGGGAGAACTCCTTGATAACCGGAAACCGCCGCAGGCCATCGGGATTACCAATCAACGCGAAACGATTGTGCTTTGGGACCGGGAAAGCGGACAGCCTGTTGCTCCTGCCATTGTCTGGCAGGACCGCCGCACCTCAGGAATCTGCAAAGAACTCAAAGATGCCGGACGGGAACCGGATATCCGTCAAAAGACCGGTTTGCTGTTGGACCCATATTTTTCCGGGACAAAATTGAAATGGCTGTTGGATCACAATCTTGAGTTTCGCCATCAGGCCGAAACCGGAAAACTGGCCGCCGGTACCATCGATAGCTGGCTTATTTGGAAACTGACCGGCGGCACAGTCCATGCCACCGATTACACCAATGCTTCAAGAACTCTACTTTTTGACTTAAAGGCTCGGGACTGGTCGGATGACTTACTCGATCTGTTTCATATTCCGCGTAATCTGTTGCCTGAAGCCCGGCCATCGGCATGTGAGTTTGGACGAACCGTAGATGGCCCTTGGGGAGCCGGTGTGCTTGTCTGCGGAGTCGCCGGAGACCAGCAGGCGGCATTGTTTGGACAAGGTTGTTTTCAATCCGGGCTGGCGAAAAACACATACGGAACGGGCTGTTTCTTTCTTTCTCATCGCGGAGAAAATTCTACTGTCTCCGATGCTCCTATCCTGACTACGATGGCCGCTTCCGCTGAGTTGGAACCGCTTTATGCCGTAGAAGGCTCCGTTTTTATCGCAGGGGCGGCCGTGCAATGGCTGCGAGATGAAATGGGATTGATACAAGACAGCGCAGAGTGTGAGCCTGTTGCCCTATCTGTGAATGACACTGGTGGCGTCTATGTGATCCCGGCCTTTTCCGGACTGGGTGCGCCCCATTGGAATTCAGACGCACGGGGCGCAATCCTGGGCATCACCCGGGGCACAAACCGTGCACATATTGTCCGGGCTACGCTTGAAGCGATTGCGTTTCAGGTCGCCGACCTGGTTTCGATTCCTGAACTTGGCTCGGGAATTGTTGAACTTCGTGTCGATGGCGGCGCGTGCCGCAATGATTTGCTAATGCAGATGCAGGCCGATCTACTTGGAATCCCTGTTAACCGGCCCAAGAATATCGAGACAACGGCGACGGGCGCGGCCTATTTGGCCGGGTTGGGCGCTGGAATTTGGAATTCAACCGAGGATCTCGGCGCGTTACGCGAAGTTGACCGCATCTTTGAACCGCAAATGTCTGAGAACGAGCGGATGGAACGTATACAAGAATGGCATAAGGCCCTCAAACGCGTTTTATGAATTCCATTTGCCGGGGCGAATTGAATATGAAGAAATTCACAAATGTATTTTTAGTGTTTTCACTTCTCTTCCCTTTAATTTCACGGGCTGAAGATCATTGGATTCGGAAGAATGCCATTCCCAATGGCCGGTCGGGACATGCGCTCGCCTATGATGCCAGTTTGAAACACGTTGTTTTGTTTGGTGGTTTTGCCCGTTCTCCCCGTTTTGGGGATACGTGGTCATTAACCGCTGCTGGATGGCATTTCATTACCGAGAGGGGCCCTTCCATACGCAATGGCGCGGCAATGGAGTTCTTTCCCTCATTGAATGTAATTGTGCTCTTTGGTGGTATGGATGGCGAACGAAAAGTTCATGGCGATACTTGGTTACTGCAAAAAGACCATTGGAAGGAATTAATCCTTTCGGAGCCGAGCCCGTCACCGCGTTTCTTTCATGCTTCGGCCTATGATCCTCTGCGTCAACGTTTGGTTCTATTTGGCGGCAAAGATGCGGATGGAAATATGTTGGATGATATGTGGGAGTTCGATGGTCAGACATGGAATCCCATTGACGTCATAGGCCCTTCAGCTCGTTATGGGGCGCGCATGGTATATGATGTTGCCAACAAATGTATCGTTCTATTCGGGGGCGCTGTTAGTGAAACCGATCCATGCGGCGATACATGGGTCTATAAGGACAGCAAATGGCAGGAACTTCCCGGTCCCGGACCTTCTGCGCGATATGTTCACGCAATGACCTATGATGAGCATCAATCCCGGATCGTGCTTTTCGGTGGAACGCCGAATAATTGGGATACATTTGGAGATACCTGGGCGCTTAAGGATGGCAGCTGGCAAAAAATAAAAGGGGAAGGACCTTCTCCGCGTTCATATGTCTCGATGACTTATGATCCTTCACGCAAATGTGCAATTCTGTTTGGCGGCTATACGCTTGGCTATGGCGCCGATACGTGGCAACTGACCGATAAAGGTTGGCAGCAGTTGGATTTTGCCTTACCCCATCCCCGTGAGGCCTGTGCGATGACCTTTGATGCCCAAAATCGACAAGTGGTTGTATTCGGGGGGCATCCGGATGGTACAAGCACATGGCTCCATGACAACAATGGCTGGGAGAAAACTTCAGCAATTGGGCCTAAAGAACGCGATTATGCGGCTATGGCCTATGATGCCGAACGGCGGATGACACTCCTTTTCGGGGGTGAAGTTTCCGGTGAGGAGGGTCTTTTCCTTGGCGATACGTGGCTATGGGATGGCTCTCAATGGAGTCTGGCCGGCGATAGCAATGGTCAGCAAGAATCCCACTCTCAGCCGCAAGCGCGTACGCAACACGGTTTGATATTTGATGCTTCAAAGAAAAAAGTCGTTCTTTTTGGCGGGTATTCGAAGAGTGGTTGTCTTAATGATACGTGGCTTTGGGATGGGGCTCAGTGGACTCAAACCGCACAAGATGCCGCGAACGTGCCCACCCCGCGTATGGGGCATCGCCTTGTGTATGATTTTAAACGGAATTATGTGTTCTTATTTGGTGGCAGATCAGAAGATTCGTTGTTGAATGATGTTTGGATTCTTACTTCAAAAGGCTGGCAGGAACTGCAAATCGCCAATTCTCCCTCACCGCGTTGGGATTATGCCATCTGTTATGATGCCCAAAAGGACCGCATACTCCTTTGGGGAGGTTATGGAGACCAGAGCGGCAGACAACGTTTGTCTGATCTTTGGGAGTTTAAAGGCGATACATGGTCTGAAATCAAAATATCCGGTTCCGCACCTCAAACGAGTGTAACCATGACCTATGATCCGGTACGGAATGTGGCTTTGCTTTTTGATGTATATGGTCTTTGGGAATTAGGCTCGCATTAATCCCAGGCGGGATACTATTTAAGCCGTGCCATCGCCTCGATCAGGCTATCTGTTCCTTTATCTGTTGCCGGAATCACGATGATTTCGGTTGATTCGGGGAGCGTAGGTAATCCGGCATCATCACCTGTCACGTAGACATTGGGCTTCAACGCCGCCGCGAATTGAGCCTCGTCGCCTTCATCCAGAATAATGACCAAATCTACGGCCTCAAATGTTTCTAAAAATTCCGCCCGTTCTTTGGCGTTAATGAGTGGGCGGTGTTTTCCCTTTTGAGTCTCTATTTGTTTGTCGCCCCGCACACCTGCCACAACATAATCCGCGGATGATTTTGCTGTCTCCAGCGCAGCCACATGCCCGGCGTGAAGCAGTTCAAATCCCCCGCATACCATCGCGATCCGGATGCCGCGCGCCCGTGCCTCATCAATATGTGTGATCCAGTTTTTATGATCGGTAAAAAGATAAGCCATGCCGATAGAATGGCATGCCCGGTTGCCTTGGACCATAGTTCGCCCAATGCATCCTATATGCTCTATTGGGGAGGATGGACTGCCCTAACCGCCATAGGACCAAAAGAAAAACCGCCTGCAAGTAATGTCTATGCTTGCAGGCGGCATGTTAATCGGTGGTTTGATTGGATTATGCCACTTGATTCAGTGCCAGCGAGGCTCTTGGTTGTTGTTGCTGGCTCTCTTCCAGAATTTGCTCTTGATATTCTTTCAGGCTTTCCATCGTTTGCTTCAGGAGCTCTGCTTCGCTATCGGTTTCCAACTCGCTGGGTTGACTTGCACTTTCAACCTGCTGGCCGAAGAGATTATCGAAGAAGCTATTGGTGGTTGAGAAGAAATCGTTCAATCCCTGCTGAGTATCTTCGCCGAACTGAGTGAAGAAGTCCGAACCGAAACCGAATTCCTCGGCTACCTGGCCGTAGTCTTCCTGTAAACTGGTGAAGAAGTCGTTAAGCTGGGTTGAAATCATGGATTGTGCATTATCCAACAACGCCTGAGTGGCCGTGAAGAAACCGTCTGTGTTGTCTGGGGAGTTATTGATAACGTTACTGGCCGCACTCAGGAATCCGGCGAGCAGCTGGTCGCCATCCTCGCTTTCGGCCATCTCGCTGACTTGTTGGTTGAAGGAATCGAGGCTTTCTCCGGAGATGCTTATCCGCATAGAGAACTCTCTTGCCAGTTCTCCGGCGACTCCGCTTACCTGTCCTCCAAGGTCACCCCCATATTGAGCCCCCACCGATGCGGCCACATGCGTTGCTTCGTTATAGAAAATCTGGGCCTGATAGTCTCGCCCGGTGATAGATTGCTCAAACTCCACCAGAGTATCTTGGCTGATGCTGGTGTAATAACCTGCTTGCGCTTGAAGATCGCCAAAACTGGAATCGTAACTGCTTAGTTCAGTAATGCTTGCTGAACGGGATTCTGCAAAGCCCACTTCCAGGTCGAGATCGAAGGAGCCATCGGCGCGCAACTGGAGGTCGATACTGGCCTCAAAGCGACCATCCTCACTTACAATAATCTGCTTTGTGGTGCCGTTGGTGTTGCCGTTTGAGGCGTTCTTGAGGGCCTGATCAATTGCATCTTGTGCAAATTCTTGAATCTCAACTTTATCTTCCTTGTCTTTTTGCCTGTTGATGCCCTCTTCTTCGTCAGAAAGACCTTGAGTTTTTTGAGGGGAGTTTGCGTTTGAAAGAAGCGATGGGGTATTTTGATTGCCTACCAGCGAATTGAGAAGACCGCTTTTTGCATTTGAATTGAGGCCTTGCAATGGTCGGTTTTGTGTACCGCCAAGCTGCTGCCCGTTCATAAATCCGCCGATTCCGCCGCCGCCGAATAATTCACTTACATTTTGCCCAAATAGAGAAACCATTGACCCAGAGACTCCTTTCAACTGGATAGACCCAATTCATGTATCGACGATTTACAGAGATTCTTAAGGCGTTTGGCGCCCTCTCTCGGGTAGATTGAGCCGCTTTGGCTATATCAATTCTATTAGAGTTTTCTTAAGTATTGTTGAATGAATATGTTAGTAGTGTTGTTGTGTCTGTCTTTCCCCTTCTTTATTTGTACAAATACACCATCATTCATCCTAAGGAATAGAACCATGTCTAAGACTGTGCGCATTGCCATCACTCTTGGAGATCCGGCGGGTATTGGGCCCGAATTAGTCGCAAAAGCATTGAGTCAAGGTAAAATGCCTGACAATGTGGAGCCCATAGTGATTGGCGGTTGCGGGGTTTTATCTCTGGGAGGCCACCTGGCCGGAGTTGGCGATAGATTTATGGATGATATCGAGGTCATCACGCCAAGCGGTTGTGAACCCAAAGGCTATGAGGTTGGTAAAGTCCAGGCTGCATGTGGTGAAGCAGCCTTTCGTGCCTTGGAACGCGGCATTGCCATGGCGCTCGAAGGTTCTGTTGACGCCATTGTTACGGCTCCGCTACATAAACAGGCCATGCATTTGGCCGGTCATCAATATCCCGGGCATACTGAAATCCTGGCCGAGAAATGTGGAAATCCTCCATTTGCGCTAATGCTGATTGCCGGTGCCTTTCGGGTGGTTCATGTCACCTGCCATGTGGCCATTGATGAAATCCCGGGTTTGCTCAGCATAGAACGTGTTGTTGAAGTCGCGGGCTTGTTTAACAGCGCTCTCACCCGGCTTGATGGCCGTGCGCCACGCATTGCTGTCTGTGCCCTTAATCCTCATGGCGGTGAGGGAGGAATATTCGGCCGCGAGGAAATCGAGATTCTGGAGCCTGCCGTTCAGCAGTGCCAAGAGTCAGGGATATCGATTGACGGTCCCTTCCCATCCGATTCGGTTTATCCACGACATTGTGCCGGCGAATTCGATGGGGTGATTGCGATGTATCATGACCAGGGACATATCGCATTTAAACTGATCAATTTTCACGTAAACCGGGATACAGGTATTTGGGAAGAGGTCTGCGGAGTGAACGTCACATTGGGGTTGCCGATCATCAGAACATCTGTCGACCATGGAACTGCGTTTGATATTGCCGGAAAGGGCCAAGCCTCAGAGCGTTCCCTGCTCGATGCCATTGATGTCGCGGTTAAACTCGCCCGAAATAAGAAATAGCAGCATGGGGAGAGGCTATTCCATTTCTTCTTCATACACCCGGCAACCCAGAAGTTCCACTTCATCCATCTGCGTCAACATATTCACCAATGAACCGAAGCATTCCGCCTGAGCACATTCAATCAAAGCGGTTGTTTCGACTCTCCCTTGGCCTCGGTCCAGCTGGGACATCTTTACGACGGCAAGCTCACCCGCCTCACAGGCTTCTGATAATCGTGATCTTTCAGTTTGAGGCTCAATGATATCCAGGAACACGGTCATTAGGTTGCTGGCCAGTTTGACTCCTAATGGTAGTGACGTTTCCTCGTTATCGTGTTTGGCATAAAAGCCTTCTTTGTCCCCAAGGAGCTTAGCACCCACGAATTTAAGAAGATGCTCGCTATCGAAAGGTTTGGCAATAAACCCTTTTGCGCCGGCATTGAGGCTTTGGCCAACATCGCGTATATCGTTTTTTGCGGTGACCATGATGACCGGAATATTTTGTGTGGCCTTATCCGCTCGCAAAGCCAAGCACACTTCGTGACCGTCCATTTCCGGCATCATGATATCTAAGAGAATCATGTCAGGCTGCTTCGAACGAGCTAGTTCAAGTCCTTCACGCGCACCGCTTGCAGTTAGGGGGATATACTCGTCACTTTCCAGCAAATCGGATAAAAACAGAAGGATATCTTCGTCATCGTCAATTACCAGAATAGTCTTTGCCTCAGCACCCATATCCTGCTCCTCGTTCTGCTTGTTGCCGGGATTCGGCTTTTTGAGTGTACACGCCATGTCCAAACCGGTGAATGATTCACGCCTGAATGGTGACAATAAGATATTTCTGTCGAGTTGAACGCACGCTGTATACTTCAGTGGTAAAATAGTTCTATACCTATGAGATCAATTATCATTTGCTTGTGAAGGATGCGTTCTAACGATGAGCATTTTCGGTTCTGTGTCGCTGGAAAACAAAGATTTTAAACTTTTTCAAACGTATATTTATGACAAGGCTGGCATACGAATTCAGGATCACAAAAGGCCGTTAATAGAAAATCGGCTCCGTAAGCGGCTCAGAGAACTAAACTTAGCTACGTATGCGGATTATTATGCGTTTCTGACTTCAGCCCAGGGCGAGAAAACCGAACTTTCCAACTTCTTAGATGCAATCACAACCAATGAAACCTATTTTTTCAGGCATACCCCTCTTTGGGATTATCTCATGAAGGAATGGCTTCCCAAGGCGGCGGAAGCAAAACGCAAGGTCACAATTTGGAGCGCTGCATGTTCGACCGGTGAAGAACCTTACTCTCTGGCAATCGCGGCTCAGGAGGCGGCGCGGCAACTGGCTGGCACTCAATTGCGGATCATTGCAACCGATATCAGTCAGCAAGTCATCGAAACTGCAAAACAAGGACTGTATAAACCATACGCGATTGCCCGTATGCCCAAACAATACCTAACCAAGTATTTCACAAAGTCCGTTGCTCCGCGCACAGGTGAAGATCGATATCAGTTATCACCCAATATTATGCGCCGGGTGGAATTCAGGCTGCACAACTTGAAAAATCCCGCACCGTTTACAGAATGCGATCTGATTTTGATTCGCAATGTGATGATTTACTTTGATGGCCCAATTAAAACTCTCGTTCTTAAGAATCTCCTGCGTAGTCTTAAAAAGGGTGGAATTATCTGTGTTGGCGAGGCTGAGTCGTTAACGAATCTTGTCGATGGCTTTATCTATGTTCAGCCTTCCATTTTCCGTCAACTTCTGCCTGATGAGTTAAAGGACGGAATTCCACGTGGCCGATTGACATCAGCACGCGCATCAGCCGCATGAAACCGGCCCAGGGAACTTGAACAACCGAAGACACTTCTCCCAAGGCGGCCAATATATAGCTGTTCCCGTCGTTTTTACTGTCCTTAGATTTTTACAAACGTACAGGAATCCTTAATGGCGTGGCCGGATTGGCTGTGTGGTAAATTCGGATTGTAAACGGTTGTCCTTCCGACTTTTCTAATGCCAAGCTTAAATCGATTTGAATTGTATGCTCTGTGGTGTTTTGGTTGTATTCAAATTTTGCGCTCAGTGGAAGATCCCTGCTGGCCCCGACTCTCGTTACTTTGAACGGTAATCCGGTCTCTGATTTCAAAATCACCGGGAATGTCGTTTGATCGCCTTTTCCGATGACGATCTCCGCCGGTGTCGGAACCGGGTCGAACATTGTATCCACCGTGATTACATGATCCCGCTTATATGTTTGACTTTCGGATGTTTCTACCTCGACACTCATTGTGACTTTTACCGGAAATGACGCGGTTTGCATTTCTGCGTATTCGGCGCCAACTACGAAAGTCTGGGGGTGATCGAGATTATTATTGGTTTCAATAACTTTTAAAAGCGGTGGATTGAATTGGAAATTTTTCAATCTTAGCGGGGTTTTCTCTTCGGCCGTCACTTGAAGTTCTAATTGGTCGGCTTGTGGATCACCCGTAAGATAAAGCGATGGGGCATCGGGGCGGATATAGATATCGTCCCATATCCGCCCCTGGATCTCTAATACCCAAACGAGCTTTGATTCAGGGGAGGTGATTTTCACGGATTCTTTAATTGAACCCGTAGGACCTGTTGTCGAGACGGTGACTGTTAGCGGGTAAACGCTACCCGGCTCAAGAAACACCATCGCATCATCAAGCTGGCATAAACAGGAAGGTTCAAATACCAAATTGCCCCCTTTCCCTCCTGCGTTACGGATAAAGAACTGGCGGGACAGCTCTTCCCCGCTTTTTACTTCGCCGAAATTCCATCGTCCGTCATCGATCTCCAAGCGCAGGCTTTCAGCTTCGCGGCTGCAGCCGCTGATGAAAAACATCAGTGCCAGAAGACTGGTGTACGCCAAGACAAACGAACTCTTTTTTGACGAACTATGCTTTAATGCAGATGAGACTGACATCAGGTAAACTCACTTTCCCACAATACATTTCATGCCGACAATATTCGGCAAATCTTGTATGAATTAGCTTCTTACCAACGTTAATTTAGTGTGCGCACCAGTACCAACCGCGGCGCAGAACTCCTTCTTCCATCCAACAGGCCATCGTGCCGCAATCTGTGCATTCACGATCCGCCAAACTTGCGCCGCAATCGATAGTATGAAACCTTCCGCAAGCCACATCCTTGCAAGTGCACTCGTAGTAATCTTTCCAATAATACATGCTGATATCAGCCGCTACACCGCATTGGTCTTCAGAATCTCCCCAACAACATGGGGTGATGTAGGGCATGCACCAAGGAGTACCTTGGTATTGATAGCAGACAGCGCCGACCTCAGAGACCGAACACGTTTTGCCTCCTGATTGGTTATAAGACCAGTGGTCCACCCAACTTACGGCGCAGTTGCAATAATCTCCGAGAGCCGGAAGACCGGCAGCTAAACCGAATACGGCTATGGCCGCCATTAACAACAGATATTTTCTACTGGGTAAAGATTTAACCCATCTTGTCTTTTTACTCATTTTTTGCCTCCTTCTCATGAAACAAACACAGCGCTCTTTTGCGCGTTGCCGGAACTTTGGGTCAAATTCGAAACCGGGTAATTAATCCTGTACATAGCGTCGTACCGTTTTGTTCCCGAGTTTCACTTCGACTTCAGTTCCCTGCTTAAAATCAAGCGCAATATCGGCTTCAGTGAGTAGAGGTTTTCTATCGACATTTATGAGCTGGATTGTCTCGCTAATGGGTAGAAGACCTACCAGTTGTGGTTTGGTTAATTTTGTAAGTTCTGCCTCATCGGGTAGCACGCGTTTGGGCAGCCCCACAATACAGCGCGTGATTTTGGAAGGCAGGAACAGGCCTTTACCATAATCCTGGTAGTCTTCGTACTTATACTCAAAAGCCACACCTTCCTCATAATAGAACCTGTATTTAACAGGTACCATGTCAGCCTCATTTAGAACTTCTAAAAACACTTCGTGCAACAAGCGTGTCTTCTCGTCTTGCACCACATTCTTCTTGAGGACATAGCCCTCATCGGTTTTTTCAGCCTTAACGAATCCTGCTGAGTTTAAGAGGATTCTCTCCCAGGCAAATTGGCTGAAACCAGCGCGCTTCGCGTCGACATCCGTCGCATTGCGGCTCACCTTGCCCTTGAGCGGCTGATTCGGACCAATCGCCTTCTCATTGCTAATGCCATCGGCACACACAAAATCCCGTCCGAGTAAGCCCCGGCTTCTGCTTTGGTATTCTCCGGCCCAAGCTCCATCGGCAAATGTCATATGATAAGTTTGAACCGATTCATGCCCGCCGATTGCGCGGGGGAGAATCCAGTCTCGTGCGCATTGCTCATTGGCTTCCATATCCACTTGATCGCGATACTTCTCGGGGACTTCCCTCATCATCTCCGCCATCTCGGCCTTTACAAACGCTTCACAATAGGCCTTTGCGTAGCTCAAATCCTTGGTCTCCAAAGGACCCATTGCAACTGTTCGCTCGAAGTCCAGCGAAACTTGCGATATTTGGTTCTTATAGCCACGCAATTGCCCCAACAGGCCATCCGGACTGACATCAACCGCCTCGCCCGCTTGGGGCATGGCAATCGATATCGCCAAAACAACCATACTTGTTGCCGCACCGAAGTATAAACAACGGATTACGGCCTTTCTTAACCTTCTTTTCCCAATCGTGTACATCAGTTACCTCCGTGTTTCCCGCATCCTACTCTGCTACCCGCTATCAACCTTATACGGCGTACAGTGCTCTTGATAGCTCATTTGTGCAGTTCGGTCAAGAAATGAGTGAACGTATTTTCAGTTCTATGTGCAGGCTGTATAGGTCCCTTGTTTTCTTTCACCATTTAAATTGTATCTCAATTTTTCATCCTTGCTTGAATTGTATCGTTTTGTACTATTACCTTAAAAACTGTGGATTTGGGTGTCTGGTGTGCATGTTGGGCTTTTCTCTACTTATATATCCTCACAAGCTCGTTTTCGGTGCTAGGATATAAGTAAAGACATCGTCACGTTTGGGCTTATTTTTGGCAGCACTGCCTGCGAATGACCTACGGCAGGACCGGGGGTATGGAAAGTCTCTGTTGATGCAGATTTCTCCCAAGGCAAAACGGCATTTATCCGGATTCTTATACGGTGCGCTAGCCGCAATTGTCTCCGTGAATATTTTGTTTGGGACATTCGGGGGTCATTCAGTACCGTTGTTTGCCGTTGACGGCTGGCTTTACGACCGCCTTTTATCATTACGTCCACAGGGCGAAACCAAAGAATGTCCGACTATTATTGTCGTTGACTTCGGCGATGACAGTTTTGATCTCTTAAAATCCATCGATCCTCGTTTGGGGCAATGGCCCTGGTGGCCCGATTTCTTTAGCCAGTCCATCGTCAATTTAAAAAGCCTGGGCGCGACAGTAATCGGAATCGACAAATTGTTCCTTGATCCACATATCATGAATGATGACGATGAGAATGTGTTTCAGGCAGAGATGGATATGGCTCAAAGGTGCCGTGAGCATGGCAAAGTTGTGCTTGCATCCAAATTTCAAAAAAGAAATGTCGGTGGCGCTGAGACTTTTTTTCTTAGGTCACCAATATTCCCTTTCACTGATGCTGAAATTAATACAGGCATAGTTAATCTCCCTATAGATGCGGATAATGTTATTCGCAGGGCGCAGCCTTTTTTCGAATCCCAAGGAGAAATCTATCCTTCATTTGCAGCGGAAGTTTATCGGTTGTACCAGGATTTTCCTGCCACGGAAATGTCTTGGAACGCAGAACAATCTGCTTCGCTCGATGAACTGGTTTTTCCACTGCATAATGGCAACACCTTCTATATTGCCTATGGTGATATCAAACCGGATGACCATAGGTTTCCGGTATTTCCTTTCGCATGGTTTATAGATGGTCCATTTAAAACCATTTTTGGACCGGACGGCATATTTTCGGACAGCAATGCAGAGGATGAGTTCACTGTAGACTTGGATATTTTCAAAGGCAGCATTGTTCTTATGGGAGCATCGGTTCCCGACCTGCACGATAATTATCTCACACCGATTGCACATGATATGCCCGGTGTGGAAATTCATGCGAATGCTCTTCGCACTCTTTTTCTTGGGGTGCCTTTAAAACATGTGGATGATTGGCTTCAAGTATGGGGAACGTTTTTGCTTGGTTTATTGCTTTGCCTGTTCTGTGCCGTGGCCTCGATCCGTGCGGGAATCATCACCAGTTCCGTGATTATTCTCGGGCTGGCCGTAGCGGCTGCGATGGCTCTGATTCAATGGGATTATGTAACGTTAATCGTCACCCCTGCCGCGTCCCTGACCCTTTCGGTGGCAACAACCATTTCTTACCGTTATATCGCCGAGGAGCGGGAGAAACGCTACTTGAAAAACCTTTTCGCGAAAGCCACAGATGCCAAACTCGTCGAACAGTTGTTGGAGAATCCCGAACTTGTCCGGTTGGGGGGCGACCGGCGCGAAGTTTCGATTCTATTCTGCGATATTCGTTCGTTTTCCACGCTTTCCGAGACCATGAATCCGGAAGTGTTAATCGGTCTCCTCAATGAATACTTCACCGCGGTTACCGAGACCATTTTTAAAAACAATGGAATGATCGATAAATTTATCGGTGATGCAGTCATGGCGATTTTTGGTGCGCCCCTGCCAATGCCGGATCATGCCTATTGGGCGTGCAAAACGGCCATCGATATTCATAAGGTACAGACCGAAGTCTCAAAAGATTGGGAAGAGAAAGGCCATCAACCATTCCGTATTGGAATCGGTTTGCATACAGGCCTTGCGGTTTTGGGAAATCTCGGTTCTGAAAAGCGGTCGGATTACACATGTATTGGCGATGCCGTGAATGTCTCGTCTCGTATTGAAGGACTCAATAAGACTTATAAGACGGGAATTTTAATTAGTGAAAACACATACGAGGCTTGTCCTGATCTATTGGATGTGCGCGAAGTCGGTGAGGCTGATATTCGTGGACGCTCAGAGAAGGTTCGGCTCTATGAGTTGCTTGCCGTTCATGAACCACCTAAGCAACTCATATCTGAGGATAGGACTGATGGCGTGAATCCAGCGAGTACTCAACCAAACGATGATAGTAATGGGTGATTATCGGTGTTTGAGATGCGTTTTCTGAGTGGGAATGGGACCAATGATTGGTGGAAGGATGTCAGAGAAAGGAATCGGATATGAAGACTTGTAAAACCACAATGCTGGTTATTGCCGTCCTGATCGCTGCCTTTTCATTTTCTATAGGGGCTGAGGAGCCGGAAGCCTTCGCAAAAATGATGCAGGCCAAGGGCGAGGTACTCGTTTTTCGTTCCGGTTCAGAGAAGGCTGAAGCCATTTCACGTGGAGATCTGCTTTATGCTGGAGACCGTGTGACCTTAGGCCGGGATTCCTCAGCGATTCTTGTTACAAAAGAACGAAAAATTATTAACCTGTCATCTGATAGTGAATTGACGGTCAACGCCGGGGCGGGTGATGGTGCTACCGGACTACAAGGCCTTGGTCTGGGAATGTTTCGGAATAATAAAGGGCGCATCAATCCAACCGTTGTGGCCGCTGTTCGGGACAAAGGCGATGCCAATATGCTCTTTCTTTCGCCAAGGAATGGCGTAAGCCGTGATTCTGAATTGCATCTGCAATTCGCTCCCCTGCCCGAGGGATATCATTACGAGGTCGAAATCGTCTCCAGGGAACCGAAATTTCGCCATGTTGAACCACTTAAAAGTTCAGAACTCGTTTTGGATGAACAATTAACCGGCTATCCCGTGAAACGCGGAGAGCCCTATTTCATCTACGTCAAAAAGTACAACGTACGGGGTGTTGTAACCGATTTTGAGGAACGCTTATACACCGGGCTCATAGGCGAGGATGACCTAAAAAAGGTTCAGCAAGTGGAAAAGGAGGTCCAGCCTTGGCTTAAGGATGAGAAGGACTCTCTTGCCTATCTCACGGTTCTCGCAGAGACTTATGAAGAGTATTTCCTGCGCGATGAAGCTATCGCTGCCTATGAGAGAATCTGCGATAAAGTCGCGCCCGGCGACCTCTATAGCCTGCAACGGCTTGAGGAACTCTATGCCGAGGTTCAAAATGGACCCAAGTACCGAAAGGTACAGGAGACAATAAAGAAGATGCATTCCCAATAGGCTTCGGCAAGGCTGTTTGGGGAGCCAATCTTTGCCAACTGGCCCTGAAAGGCTTCCTGTCCCGCTTGTCGAACTTGCGGCAAATGCCGCCGGGACGTATCATAAGAGTACTACAGTGGAATTTTTCCGGAGGAAACCATGATCCGCAGAATTTTAACCTCCTGCCTCGTTGTGGGGTTGGCTTTCGTGATGGTCGGCTGTGCTTCCAGCAAAAAGAAGATGGCGGCTATCGACGATCAAGCTATCGTGAATGTTATTAAGTCTGAGTGCGAAAGCGAAAGTGGCCCTCCAGGCCCCTTTGCATTCGACGTTGATTCAGTCGACGGTACCGTGACGCTCTATGGTTCTGTGCCTTCAGAAGATGTCAAACAGCAGATTCTTCAGATTGTGCGTGACGTAGAGGGGGTTCAGAAAGTCCAATCTTTCTTAGAGATTAAGTCCGGCGCCTAAATCGGCTACGCATTTCATTGGTTAGAAACTGTTGGGAGAAGGGCCTAGTTGCCCTTCTCCTTTGTTTTTGGGGATATGGATAAATGGCGTTTAGGGCAACCTATCCGGGGTGTCGCTGGCATTGTTTACAGTAGTGCGTTGTTCTCCCCGCAATGACCTCTGCTGTTATGATCGTGCCACAGCTTTTGCACGGCTCTCCTTTACGACCGTAGACAAGATGGCGAATCTGATACCAGCCCTTTTTGCCATCTGGCCGTCGAAAATCATCGATACTGGATCCTCCCGATCTTAAAGAGGCACGCAACACTTTCTTGATTGAATTCCATAATAAATCGCATTTGTCATCGCTGAGTGAATTTGAGGGTGTTAATGGATGTAGACGCGCTCGGAATAATGCTTCATCGATATAGATGTTGCCTAATCCTGCTATGACATCTTGGCCTAATAGCAGTGCCTTTAAGCATCGTTGACGCTTTCTTATGGCTTTATGGAATGAGGCACGCTTCATTGTAAGGGCGTCGAGACCCAGCCTCCCCAATGGGCTTTCTTCCCTTAACTGTTCCGTTTCATAAACGCCAACGCGTCCAAACCGCCTGGGATCTACATGCCGTAGCTGATCGGAACCGTTTATGAAGTGCCAGATGAGATGGGTATGATTTGCAGTCGGAATAGATGCTGGCACCAAACCCAAATGCCCGGTCATCCCCAAATGCATCATGACCGTCAGCTGATGGCTCGTATCCAAAAACAGAAACTTCCCATGCCGCCAAAATCGTAAAAACCTTGCGCCGCTGAGTTTTGGAAGGTCTGCAATACCTGCCTTGACGAAATCGGGGCGGAGGACCTCAATCCGCTGCAGGCGGCGTCCTTCCAGTTCCGGCGCCAACATGCGCCGCACTGTTTCAACTTCAGGCAGTTCCGGCATAGATTAGGCTATTGGCGTGTTCAGGCCGCCAATTTCGAAATGGCCGCTTGCAGGCTCGATTTCGCATTATCGATGGCATCGGCGGAAGTCAGCCCGCACATGGGTTTGATTTCCGCTGTTACAATCCTCTTTTTTCCTTCTTGCAGATAGCCGATCGCCCGAAGCTGTTGGAGAAAATCGGCGAGGTGATCCACATCGTTCTCTCCTCCCTCAAAACCGAAAGGAGGGTGGTTATCGCCGTAATATTCATTGGAAGGATCTTTGGATAAGCAGCTTCCCACGTGAGCATGTACCAGCGCATCGCCTGCCAAGGGAAGGCTTTCCGATGCTGTTTCTCCCAACAAGGGAAGGTGCGATAGATCGAGCATAATTCCGAATGAGGGATGTTTCTCACGAACCTTTTTAGCGATTTCAACTGCTTCCGCCGTTGGGCCGGCAAGGCAGTTTTTGCCAAATTCCACGCGGTCGAAAGTCTCCAAAATGACTCGGAGTCCTGGCTTGATTTCCTTTGCCCAGGTGCAGAGCTGATCGAGCGATTCAACCAGAATATCGGTCTCTTCTTTGCGATGTTCCGGGCCGGGATCTTTGCCGCTCATCACAGCGAAACCTTCCGCACCCAATTCGGCGGCCTCTTCCATGGCACTTTTCAGACGAGCCAGTGATCGAGCCAATGTTACCCGGTGGCGGCTGTTGATACTCAATTGCTCTGTCAGAATAATCGGTTGGCCTCCATAGCCCAGACGCATCCCGGCATCGGCGACACGTTTTGCAACCTCTTTCCGGACTCCCGCATCGGCGACCTGGGTCATTTCGATGACCTGAAAAGCCTCATCGTCGATGAGTTGTTGGATCGTTTCTAATACCGGGCCTTCGCCCTTTGTACATTCAGGGAATGCCATGAAATGAACAAGACCGTAATCGATGGTTTCTTGGTAGAAGCCCATGGAGAATCCTCCGGACAAGAGTATGCGCAGTCTGGTTATGACCGCCTACGGTGCATCTAAAACTGATGAATCATAGGGGCGGAGCTCGCCAAAACAGCTAAACTACATTAGCGGATCCGGCATGCCTTCGCATGGCCCATTCCCCTTCCGGAATGGGATTATGCAAAACTCCATCGCCAATTCTGTGTATATCTGCTCAAAACCGGCTAATGGCGGGCGTAGTTTTCGACAGATGTCGACTCAAAGGGGCCGGTAATCTTAAAAACTTTCCATACACCGGCGGTTCTGCTTTGGATCATCACCAACAAAGCATTTGATCCATATCCTGAAACCGACTGAAATGTGTAGTAGGTTTCGGTCTTGGCGATATCTGTCTGTTTACTGCCATCTTTCCAAATCAGGTAATCGTTGTCTTGAATCCAGCTGACAATCAAAACCAGGTCGTCGTTAGCGCCTGCGACAAGCACATTTCCCAGCCCCGTGGGGCCTTCATTAAGTGTATACAGCAACTCCTCATCGAAACCCGCGGCCAGTACGACCAAATCGGTTTCGTCCTCTATTGGTGTTGGTGTTACCGATGGAGTTGGGGTATCTGTGGGAGTTGGTGTAACCGAGGGAGTCGGTGTATCCGTCGCATTGGGATCAGGCGTCGGTGACATTGTCGGTGTCAGAGTTATCGTCGGAGTCGGGGTATCTGTGGCATCCGGATCGGGCGTCGGTGTTTGTGTCGGAATTTGAGTCTCAGTAGGGGTATGTGTTTCTGTTGGCGTATTTGTAATTGTAGGAGTCGCAGAGGGAGTAACGGGAATATCCGGTGCTTGCCAAAGTTTGGCGGTGGCATCCCGGGCTCCGGTTAAATATCGTGTGCCATTGGGGCTGACTGCCACGGATGTGATGACATTATCATGCCCCGTAAAGGTTGCTATCAGCTCACCGGAACTGAGACTGATTAACCGTGCAATTTTATCGCTTGAACCCGTCAAAACCGCTTCACCGCCGGGCGTTACAGCCGCAGAAAGCACGATTGGTCCGGCATTATCGTATTCTTCAACAAGTGAACCGGTTTCAGCATTCCAGGTTTGAACGCCATCTCCCCCTGTTACCAAGAGACTATCATCAGGGGTAAAAGACACGGACCGGACATACGAATCGAAATCCGTAATTCGGTATAAACGTGTTTCCGTCTCCAAGTCCCAAAGCATGGCGCTTTGATCCCAGCCTCCGGATAGCAGTTTCATTCCATCGTGTGAGAAGGCGACTCCTAAAATCCAATCTTGATGCTGTTCAAAAGTCATAAGAGTTTGGCCGGTTGTTGTATCCCAGACTCTTACAATATTGTCGTCAGCACCCGTGGCAACACGATCCTCTATTGGATCGTAGGCCACACACAGTACGGCCGCAGTGCCGTGAGATAGGATTCGAACAACTTCGCCCGATTCCACATTCCAGATGATGGCTCTCCCATCGTCACCTCCGCTCACAAACTGATCTCCATCCGGCGAGAATGCGACCGAATTGATATCGTCTTCATGAGTTTCATAAGTCCGAATCAGAGCGCCTGTATCTGCATTCCAGAGTTTGATGGTATTGTCTCCCCCGCCGGTTAGCACAAGGGTTCCGTCCGGCGAAAACGCAACAGCTTCGATCCAAACCAAATGACCGGTCAGTGTCAGTAATTCAGTCCCTTCGACCGTATTGGAATTGGCTACCGCAACCGAAGGAATGACGCAGGTCAACACCAGCAGCGCTACGAATGAGCATCTCATCGTTCTATCTCCAGGAGCTGGAAATGTGGGGCGCCAACAATGCGAATTGAACTTCAAATCATTCCGCAATGCGCGGAAACAGCGGACCGCCCGCCTCGGTTGTATTGTTCCGCGTATCGACTTCAGTCAGCGATCCTTTGAATTGTGGAACGCCATTCATTTGGATGCCGCAACGCCGGAATAATTCGAGTGATTTAGCGGGCACAGCCGGATATAACATGTAGCCTAGAACAACAATGATGTCCACAAGTGAGCGCATCACTGTATCCAGACGGCTGGCTTGTTCTTCATTCTTGGCCAAAGCCCATGGTTCCGTGCGTACGATGTAACCGTTACCAAGGTCAGCCATACGCATAGCCAGGTTCATGCCTTCCTGAAGGTCCAAATCGTCCATGCTTTTATAGTAAGCATCCAGGATTCTCTGGACCTCATCGGCAAGATCAGAGTCGAATGAAACCTCGGGAACGGTTCCGCCCCGGTATTTCTTCAACATCGAAAGCGTACGATTGACCAGATTTCCAAAATTATTGGCCAGGTCTGTATCGTGACGGCCTACCATAGATTCGGCGCTGAAATCGCCGTCTGCTCCGAATTTCACATCTTTAAGCAGAGCGTAACGAAGTGCTTCCAATCCGTATTGTTCAATGATTTCGATGGGATCAACGATATTCCCCAACGTTTTCGACATCTTTTCGCCGCCCGTCGTAAGAAAACCGTGTACGAATACCTGTTTGGGGACTTCCACACCCGCACTCATCAACATGGCCGGCCATAAGAGGGCGTGAAATCTTGTGATGTCTTTACCGATCACATGGACATCTGCAGGCCAAAATTCTTGATAACCATCTTTTGGAAATCCGGTCGCGGTGAGGTAGTTGGTCAAAGCGTCATACCAAACATAAGCCACATGCTTGGAATCCCATGGCAGGGGAATTCCCCACTGTGTGGTCGATCTGGAAATGCTGATGTCCTCCAGTCCTCTGTCCAACAAGGCCGTCATTTCATTGCGGAATCCCGCCGGCGCCGGGAAATTAGGCCGCTCTGTGTAGAGTTCCTTCAAGCGCTCCGTAAAATCGGACCATTTAAAAAAGTAATTCTCTTCTTCCAGCCATTTTGCCTCCGTGTTGTGAACGGGGCATCGGCCTTCATTTAGGTCCTTTTCCGGGTAATAGGCTTCGCAGGAATCGCAGTAATACCCTGAATATTTGCCGAGGTAGATTGCTCCGCTGTCATAACTTCGTTGCAAGAGCTCTGTGACTGCGGCCTCGTGTCTTGGTTCTGATGTACGGATCACATCGTCGTTGGAAAGATCCAGCGCCTTATAGAAGCCCCTATACACATCAGCCATTCCATCACAATAGGCCTGCGTATCTTTGTTTTGGGCCTTGGCAGCCTTTTCGGCATTTGCGCTATGTTCATCCAATCCGGTCAGAAAAAACACATTTTTGCCGCGCATACGATTGAAGCGCGCAATGGCATCTGTTGCGATTTCTTCCAATGCGTGGCCCATATGGGGCTTGGCATTCACATAGGCGATGGCGGTTGTTATATAGAAATTCTGGTCTTTGCTCATGAGTTTGCTAACGAGATTTCATCCACGTTCCAGGTGCGCAAAGGCGCATCTTCATAGGCCACGGTTACCGTACGGCGCAGGAAATTCATATCCCGCACTTTTCCTTCGCCCTCCGGTGTATTCACACGAGCGTTATGCCGTGGGAACTCGCGCCGGTAAACCTGATAATCTTGTTCTTCATAGGCCAAGCAGCATTTTAGGCGGCCGCATTGGCCGGAGAGTTTTGACGGATTAAGCGCAAGGTTTTGTACCTTCGCCATTTTGATTGTGATGGGTGCAAAACGGGTTAAGAAGCGGCTGCAACACAACTGCTCTCCGCAAGGACCGAAACCGCCTGTCTTTTTGGATCGGTCGCGTACACCGATTTGACGCATATCGATCCGTGCTTTGAGCCTTCCCGCCAAATCTTTCACCAACTCACGGAAATCGATGCGGCCCTCGGCAGTGAAATAAAAACGTATTTTCCGGCCATCCAGTGTTTGTTCGGCAGAAACCAGATCCATTTCCATTTCACGCTCTTTAATACACTGGGCTGCGGTCTGATAGGCTTCTTTCTCTTTGGCGCGGTTTTCTTCGTAGGTAAACAGGTCGGCATCTTCTGCCGGACGGACGACATAAGCGCCGCTTTCCGGAGGCAATTCATCTTCCCATGTGTAAGTGGCACGTTCCACACGGCCGAGTTCCTTATCGCCGTCGATGTCGAGAACGACATGGTCATACACTGAGAGTGTGTAAGTCTCTTCTTTGAAACGAGCGACGATACGATGCTCGCGAATCCGGACGTCGATTACTTCCATAATGCCTGCTTACCTTAGTCCTTTAAGGCTCCATGTCCCGTCTGTTTTTTGCGCATGAAATGCTACGGTATGAAGCTGTTGCCCCTGAGTCAAGCAAAGACTGTGACACGTTTCTCGTGCAATCACATGGATAAACACCCCATCACTCCTGAGACCTTGAAACGCTTGGCCAAAATGCGAAGCCCGCACCACGGTTTTTTTGAGCGTTTGTATGACTTCACGGGTCTCAATCGCTGGTTTCTCAGGTCCGGATCTCCCCCCCAAGCCCACGCCGGGCCGGAATATCTTGTTTCTCCCGCCGACTGCAAGGTGGATGTGATCTGCCCGATAGCCGCCGATGGCGATGTCCCGGGCAAAGCCGTCCTCGGTGGTGCGCGCCGTTACGCTCTTGCCGATTTGGTCGGGCCGGGTTTCGACAAGGAACTTGATGGCGGATGGTGCATGATGCTCTATCTGGCCCCCACGTTTCTGCATTGGATGGTGTCTCCCCTATCGGGAAAACTCGTGGAGAAACGCTATCGGGCCGGGCGTTGCTGGCCTATTGTCGTCTTCAAACGTGGAGAGGTAGAGAACGAGCGCCTGGGATTGGTGATTGATCAGGGAGAGGGGGCCAAAATCCAGGTGGTGTTTGTGGGATCTTTTATGGTCAGCGGCATTGTCTGTTCCCATGAAGTCGGAGAGGAGATCGAACAAGGAGGGCTTTTAGGTGGCTTTAAACTTGGTTCGACAGTCTTGCTTTTGGTTCCACCCAATATCGCCGAGCCGATTGTTCAGCCCGGTCAAAGGCTCTTCCCCGGCCAACCGCTGGCGAAACGAATAGATTAAGTCCCTTCTTTCTCAAAAATACGTTTTCCCGGTTTCAGCGATAAAGACCGTTTTCATAGATGTAATCCTCGACAGCGGGAGGCACGAGAAAACGGATGGAGCGTCCGGCCTTAATACGCGTCCGGATTTCGGTCGAGGAAATCCCGATAGACAGCGACTCCAGATAGGAAAACGCCGGTTCTTCGTGCCGAGGTTCGGAATTCTCTGCGGCCTCGCTTGGACGGCAGACAACAGCCACACGGTAATTGTCGATGATTTCTTTGGCTTTATGCCAACTTTGAAAGCGTTCCACCCAGTCGTAGCCAATGATCAACACGATATCGGCTCCGGGATTTTCGGCGGCAATCCCAGCCAAAGTATCGATGGTATAGGGCGATGCGTCCGTACGGGTTTCACGATCATCGACAATGGCCCATTCCAGGTCATGGGTCGCCAGACGGAGCATAGCCAGACGGTCTTCAGACGAGCTTGCCGGCCCAATCGGCCGGTGAGGTGGTTGTCCCGCCAATGTAAATCGCAATTGGGTGAGCCCTAGCGCCTCACGGGCACTATCGGCGGCAATCAGGTGGCCGAAATGCACGGGATCGAAGGTTCCCCCGAGAACACCGATAATCTTTCTCAACTGCATTCTCCTTTGCTGCAAAGAGTTCTAGGCAAGTCTTTTCTGGTCAAGGGATAACCGGCCCGCGGTATTGCCATCGCGTGAATGGACTGTCAGTTTAGGCTGTGATTCCCCGAGCGGTGTTGTCCGGCCATGCCCGGAGACCTACTCTCACCTTTTCATGAATGCGCCGTCTTGCTTGGTCCGGATTTGGGCCACTCGATAATCGTGCGCCAAACGTTCGGGATGATTGTTTAAAAGGATAGAAGTTCAGATGAGTTCCAATCCATCGGCATCAAAAGAATACAACCATAAAGAGATTGAAGGCCCCGTTTATCAAAAATGGCTTGATAGCGGCGTGTTCCATCATGAGCCGGATGACCGCGGCCCCGAGCATCGTTATTGCATCATGATTCCGTTGCCCAATGTTACCGGCGCGCTGCATCTCGGCCATGCTCTTAATCATACCTGCCAGGATGTAATGACCCGTTGGAACCGAATGAAGGGCAAAACCACATTATGGATGCCGGGCACCGACCATGCGGGTATCGCCACGCAATCGGTTGTGGAACGCCGTCTTTTTGAGCTGGAGAATAAAACCCGTCATGATTTGGGCCGCGCAGGTCTTGTCGAACGCATCTGGAAATGGAAAGACCAGTACGAGAACCGGATTCTTTCCCAAATGAAATTGATCGGCAACAGCTGCGATTGGGATCGCACCCGCTTCACACTGGATGAAGTTTGCAGCCGGGCGGTGCGTCATACGTTTTTTGCAATGTTCCGGGATGATTTAATCTATCGTGGACGCCGTTTGGTAAATTGGGATACCGAACTTCAAACCGCCGTGGCCGATGATGAGGTCTATCACGAGACGCTCAAATCTCATTTATGGCATATCCGTTATCCCCTTTCCGATGGTTCCGGTCATTTGGTTGTGGCTACCACTCGCCCCGAAACCATGCTCGGCGATACGGCCGTCGCTGTGCATCCCGAGGATGAACGCTACAAACATTTGATCGGCAAGACGGTAGACCTTCCCCTGACCGGGCGTCAGATACCGGTTATCGGCGATCCGATTTTGGTCAAACAGGAGTTTGGCAGCGGCTGTGTCAAAGTTACACCGGGTCATGATCCCAATGACTACGAATGCGGGCTGCGCAACAACCTCGAACAGATCAATATTATGACGCCCAATGGGTGTGTTAATGAAAATGGTGGCGAGTATGCCGGACTGGTTTTCGATGAAGCCCGCGAACGCGTTGTGAAAAACCTGGAAGCGTTGGGCCTTATTGAATCCATCGAAGACTATGAACACGAAGTCGGTCACAGCGACCGAAGCAAATCCGCTATCGAGCCTTATCTCTCCGAGCAGTGGTTCGCGCGTATGGGCGATGTCGAAGGCGGCGTACGCTGCAAAGGCGGAACGGTTGTGCCCGGTTTGGCGCAAGCCGCAATCGATACGGTTAAGGATGGCAGAATTCAGTTCTTCCCTTCCCGTTATGCCAATCAGTATTTGGATTGGCTTTCGGAAAAACGGGATTGGTGCATTAGCCGTCAGCTCTGGTGGGGGCATCGTATCCCTGTTTGGTATTGCGATGGCGATGTGGATGAGAAAGTGCTCCAAGAGGCATTCAAAGACCGGGATGATGTGGTCTATAAGCGGGATGAATGGAGCGGCCAATGGATGTTCTGTATTCGCGAAGGCGAGCTGCCCGCGGATTCCGTTCCCGGCCAAACCTTACGCCAAGAAGAAGATGTGCTCGATACCTGGTTCAGCTCAGCTCTCTGGCCGCACAGCACACTAGGCTGGCCAGATGAGACCGCCGATTTGAAATACTTCTATCCCGGAAGCGTTCTAATCACGACCCGCGATATCATCACCCTTTGGGTGGCGCGTATGGTGCTGACCGGCCTCTATAACATCGGCGATATTCCTTTCCATCATGTTTATGTCCATCCGAAAATTTTGGATGGCGAAGGCCAGACCATGAGCAAGAGCAAAGGAAATGGCGCGGATCCGGCTGAGATTGCCGAACAGTACGGCGCGGATGCCATGCGGTTTTCCATTGCCTATATGACCACCGAAAGCCAGGACATCCGTATGCCCATGGCTTATGCCTGCCCGCATTGCGGTCATCTGATTCCTCAAATGGAAAAGCATCGCAAACTAACCCGGTTGGCCTGCGATAAATGCAAAAAAGAATTCCAGCCTTCAAACCCGATGGTGGATGTCACCGGTGATCTTCCGTTGGGGATCGTTTCTTCGGAAAAATTCGAAGTCGGCTGGCGGCTCTGCAATAAACTCTGGCAGGTTTCCAATGGCGTTGTATTCCGCGCTTTGGCCGATGGAGAAAAGGGTGAAGCCAAACCGATTACTTCTGATGATCTCAATCTTGGCGACCGTTGGATTCTTTCCCGTCTGCACTACTGCATCGAAAACGTGAATGCATCGCTTTCGGTCTACCGGTATGCCGAGTCGACTTCTTACCTGTACCGCTTCTTCTGGAATGAGTTCTGTGACTGGTATGTAGAGATGGCCAAGCCGCAATTGCGTGCCGAAGGTGAACGGCCCCGCATTACCCGTCAGATTTTAGCCTATTGCTTAGACAGTATTCTGCGTCTGTTGCATCCTTTCATTCCGTTCATTACTGAAGAACTTTGGGCGCATCTCAATGAACTCGCCCCGCAGCGGGGATTGGAAAACATCGCCGCGCAAGATGGGCTTTTGGTTTCTGCATCTTGGCCGGAAGTGGATGCTTCCCTGCGTGATGAATCCTTAGAAGCCGATATGGAAGCGTTGCAAGAAATCACCCGGGCGATTCGCGATGTGCGCGCTCAAGTCAATGCCGTCCGGGCTCGCGCTCAGGAATCTATTATGCGCAGTCTGCCCAGTGTTGTGGTTCGTGCCAAGCAACACGTTTGCGATCTGGTCGTGAAAAACAAAGATATGTGTATGGTGCTCGGCCCCTGCGATGCCATTGATGCGCAGTCCGATGCGGCCCGTCCCGAGGCTTCCGCGGCCCGCGTGATAGATGGTTCCACCGAACTCTATGTTCCCGTTGGCAATCTGATCGACTTGGACAGCGAGAAGAAACGGCTTGAGGGTGAGGTCAAAAAGACCGAAGGTTTTATTAAGGGTACCGAAGCTAAGTTGGCAAACGAGAAGTTTGTCAGCCGCGCCCCCGATCATGTTGTTCAAAACGAACGCGACAAACTCGAAGACCTCAAACAACAACGCGAAAAACTCCTCCAAAGCATAGAAGAGTTGGGATGAGAGTTTTTGATCTATTGAAAGTGAGGTTTAAGAAACTTACGTGTGTAAATTTGTAGGATGGATAATCTTATCCACCGTCTACACGGCACGCTATAATACTATTCACAAAATACAAATGCATCGCGGGGAGGGCGAATCTCCTGCCGAGCCGTTTTTCCTTTAATAAATGCGTTTGTATCTCTCTATCCACCAACCTCTCTCCAAAAGCCAAGCCAAGCACCGTAGGTGCGGCAAGTCAATAGCCCCGGCATAGCCCGAGACGGTCATAGACTGGCGAAGGGCGTAAGCCGGGGTAAAAGTTCTCTTAGACTCATAAGCCCTGTAAGGGCGGCAGAGAATCCAACGTCACCCACCACGGATTATTCCACTTCCATTTCTTGCGCCCCTTCAGGGCTGGAACCTGTGGGTACGTTTACCCCGGGCGGCGTTCGTCCGCCTTCGGCGTCCAAACTCTGCCCGGGGCTATTCGCTTTCGCCCCTCTGGGGCTTTCAGGTCGTAACGTTTGTAACTAAATTGTATGAATTTGCGATTGGGCATCTCTGCCTAATAACATTTTTTATTCCATTACTTTTGCTTTCACTTTTTGACTTTTTTCGATGGGTGCGGCGACAAATTCCGCCTATCACATTAACTCCCCGCCTGTATTGTCAAGGACTTTTTGATATTTTTTTGATTATTCTATCGAATTTTACACAACAGGCTCAAGATTAAGAATTTACTGACTGAAAAAGTTTGACGCAACTGAGGCGGTATTCCCTGGGGCACAAAATTAGTTGACAAATTTTAAAAGAGAAGATATAGATATAGTGAACTTTGAAGCAATTCAAACCGGCAAAAGACAACCGAAGGAGGGTGCCATGCAACGCTTATTGAGAATCGTTATTATTCCTACCATTTTCTTTCTGTTATCTATCTGTGCGAATGCCTATGACAGAATAAGTAAACCTATCCTCAGATTCGATGCATACAATACTGCTGTAGAGAAATTGGCGCTTTCTCCGGATGGCCTAATTTTGTATTCCAGCGGCGGAGCTGTTAAGGCTTGGGATGTCTCTACCGGAGATTTGATACAAAACATCCATGATGGGGAACTTTTGGACATCTCGCCTGATGGAGAAAGAATACTAATTAAAATTCCCGGAGAAATTTTGCTTTACGACCTGAACGACTTCACGCTTATTACTTCAATCGTCCATGGTTCGTTCACACATGAGGCGGTTTTCTCCGCAGATGGTTCAAAAATTTTGACAGCTGGCGCAGACTGGACGGAAGATAGCTATCTTGCCACAATTAAAATATGGAATACAAATAGCGAAGAATTAATTAGTACTCATATTAGACCATCTACACAAATTCAACTCTCTACAGGAACGATAATTCCTGTAACGCCGGTCGAGTGCTCCAAGATAAGCCGCTCCATCAATGGAGACTATCTGTTCCTTTCAAACATCTATTGGGGTGAAATCGCACCGGGCGCGCTGGTGCCTTTTGGTTATGGTGAACTGGTACGAATATCAGACTGGAGCACACTACATGCTTATAGCGAGAGTTACCTCGCCGCTTTCTCACCAGTCGCAGATATCGCCGCTGTCATAACAGGAAATATTTATATTCACGATTTGCATGAAAATGTGGATCTTGGTCATTTTGGAAGAGCCGTGAATATATGTGACTTTTCACCGGATGGTAAGTATATTTTGACCGATATCGGATTAGACAACACAGAAATAGCTACAAGAGGGGTTGTTTGGGATGCAGTCAGCCGGGAAATTGTCTGCTATATCTCCAGTCCTAACGTGGCCAGCACAGCAGGACTTTGGACAGAGCACGGCAACCGGATTATTATCGCCACCGAAGACGGAGAAATTACTGTCTGGGATATGAGCGATTTGGCACAATCCTCTATTGGTCAAGAGGCAGAGGCGTATGGGGAGCAGTGATTAATGTGTAAATGAGCACAGCATTAAAAATCATACTGCAAACAAAAAAAGGCGGATGAACCATACGGCCCATCCGCCTCTTATATTTCTGAAACGATCCCCGATGATGTGGGGGCTTTCGGTTATTTACGCCTTCAAGATCCGATTGATATTCTCGACGGTATCGTCGATCTGTTCGGGTGTTTCGAAACCGATGATAAACGCATCCACCGAATCAAGGCCGAGCACAAACTTCAAGGATTTATCACGGTCTTCGGGCGATTTGATATCGCCTTCGCCGTAGATCTTCATCCCGATCACGCCCTTCCCCGCCTTATGGATTTTGTCCAGTTCGACGCAGACGTTTTCGGGGGTGTCATCCATGTGCGATTGTACCGGGTTGATACGTAATAAACTGCTGTCGACCCAGGACTGTTCGCTGATCCGTTTCAACGGATCGTACCCGTGGCACGAGACACCATGAGCACGGATCATCCCATTCTCTTTAGCCACTTCGAGCGCATCCATCTGCCGTTCTAAATCTTCCGGCCAGGTTCCTTCGGTTACGCAGTGTAAAAGCACCAAATCCACGCAATCGATGTTGAGTTCACGCTGGAAGCGCCGCAAGGTTGCAGGTACATGCTCGCCTTCCAAGCGCCACCAGATTTTGGATTGAATCGTGATCTCATCCCTGGGGATTTCCTTAAGCGCTTTCCGGAAGTAGTAATGAGAGGTATATAAATCCGCGAGATCAAAGAAACGAATCCCGGCATCGTAGGCGTGCCGGACAAGTTTAATGAAGTCAGCCTCGCCCAAACGGGTTTGTGCTGAGCCGTCCTTAAAACTGCCTTTGGTGCCGGTGCCAATACCCAAGCGGGTCACCTGTACACCGGTATTTCCCAGTGTGACTTTGTCTTGCGGGGAAGTCTTTTTTGCCGCCGGAGCGGTATCCGCCGCCCAGGACATTCCTGCGGCCAGGGCCGCCGCGCTCACAGTTGTATTACGGACAAACGTTCTGCGATCAATTGGTCCCATGGGACGAGCCTCCCGAATAATTTTCGAATGGTTATTTCCAGGTCACTTGTGGCGGATTTACAAAATCGGCGTAACGGTCAGCCACTTTAGCGCCTTGGCAATCGTCGGCGTGGACATAAAAGCGGTATTTGAAGAACAAAGATTTGCCCTTTTCCAAGTCGTAGCTGCCATCCTGCGATGCACCTTCTTTGCCCTTATTGAAATGGGACAGGCCGAAAACATTGGCGGTCAATAATCCGTATGCCCGTGCATGCCAGTAAGCCGGATAACGGAAACTGCTGGGATGATCGAATATAGTCATGCCGCATTTTACGCCTTCCAAAACACCGCTGTAATCGACCCAATCAGCCTGCTTGCCCCAGCAACCGTTATCGCCTTCTGAATTGATGTTGCCTTCGCTATTGGTTAGGGTTCCGCCGTTTTCCACGGTCAACAAATCGTTGGTGCGGATCGAGAAGAAGCCGCCCTCTTTGGTATCTCCGAAATGCAGGGGCTCCTCAGAGGCAACTACAGTCAGGTCCAAATCCATCAGACGGCCTGTGGATGGCGTATTGTAAAAACGGTAAATCCTTTTTTCGGTGAGCAGTTTGTCTGTCTTGCCCGCTTTGATCCAATCGATATCGACGATCATCTCGCCATAACCGGCGCCGGGTTTCAACTCGATATTCGTAACACGCTGCAAGGTGGTTTTATCTAGGCCCGCATCGTGCCAGGTATTCTCGCCATTCACGTCGCCGTGGGCCGACCATACCGAGCGGTGGTGAACGTGGTCGGTGCTAAGCCGTTCATCTTTGGTTTTATCGACTTCGAGCATTGGGTAGTCGCGGGTCATATTCAGAGTCGTCTTGCCCACAGTCGGACCATTCACCGGCCACAGGTACGGCTTGGTCGCGGCCGATTCATAATGGAACTCTGTGAAAAGCTGCCCGTTGATCAGGATGTCCACAACTTGCTTGGCTTTATCGTGTTTGAAAGTTACAGGCAGGGCGGTCTGGGTTTCGGCACTCAGCTCAAAGGTTGCGCTTTTGCCCGCTTTCAACTTCGGCAGCACAAATGAAAGCATGCCATCTTCTATTGTGGCCGGGACTTTTGCTTTGCTTCCGGATTCCACCAGGCTGATAGTGCCATTCAGGCTCAATCCGGCAGGCGCTTTAACTTCGATAGGGCATTCCACCCGGTCCTGATCCCCTGCTTTCACAACGATTGATGTGGCCCAAACCGGCGTGGCCGAAATCGCAATGCAGCACGCCAAAACGGAGATTGAAACCGGTTTCCAAAATGCTCGGTATAAGGTGGTCATAGCCATTCCCCCAATAATTAATATGTATGAATTTGGCTCGCGGCTGCTTGATTGCCACAATCCATTGGTTTCGGGTCGCAAAGCAACCCGGGAATGATGATGGTACCGTAGTCGGTCGTCATTCGGTAGGCGTTTCTTATTGATACGTTCGATACATCGCCGTCTGTGTATTGCAGGGATACACCCCAATAGGTATCCGCTATTCCTTGTCAGACCATCCCGCAGTACCATTTCCGTATGCCTTATGATGCAGAGAGTCTTTTCGATTTGCCCGAGCCGGAACCTCGCGAGACGATCTATTCGGTAAGTGAACTGACTGCCGAGATTAAGGATCTTCTGGAAGGGACTTTTGACGCTGTCACAGTTGAAGGGGAAATCAGCGGCTGGAAAGTCTATTCCTCCGGCCACGCTTATTTTTCATTAAAAGATGAGGATGCCGTCATCTCATGCGTGATGTGGCGGACTTATTTGGCTCGCCATCGTCAAGTGGATTTGCATGACGGATTGGCTGTTCGGGCCGAAGGCCGGATTAGTCTCTATCCCCCGCGCGGCCAGTATCAACTCGTAGTCGAAAATCTCCGCCCAGCCGGTATTGGCGAACTGCAGAAACGTTTCGAGGAACTCAAAAAACGCCTCTCGGAAGAGGGCCTATTTGACGAGGAAAGAAAGCGTCCCCTGCCCTTTTTGCCCCGGCGTATCGGACTTATCACATCCCCCACGGGCGCGGCAATCGAGGATTTCCGAAAGATCGTTCGGGAGGCGAAGTTGCCGCTGGAATTGGTATTGGCTCCCTGCCGGGTTCAAGGTTTGGAAGCGCCGGGAGAGATCGCCCAGGCCATAAAAAAACTCAATCGAATTCCCGGTCTGGAGATGATCGTTATCACGCGGGGCGGCGGTTCTCTTGAGGATTTATGGGCCTTTAATGAAGAGATTGTGGCCCGGGCCATAGCGGATTCCAAACTGCCGGTGCTTAGCGCTGTCGGGCATGAGATCGACTTCACCATCTCCGATTTTGTCTCCGATGTGCGCGCGCCTACACCCACCGGTGCGGCTTTGTTGTTGGCGGGTCTCTATGAAACCCAACGCAACCGTTTGGCGCGTTTGGCCGAAGCACTCGAACGGCAGAAACGTCAGTATCTCGATGAGATGCGCAGACGATTGGTCACGTTGTACCGCTCTCTTGCCCGATACCATCCCCGCCGCGTTCTGGATGAGCGCCGCCGTAGGCTCGATGATGTCGCCGAAGCCTTAAGGCAACGCCTGCAAGGACGCCTGCAGGAACAGCGAAGTCAATTGCGGGAATGTGAGTTACGTATGCGTCAGGGAATTGCTGGATGTGTGACTGCTTCAAGACACCGTCTGGCGCGTGCGGATGAACGTCTGCGGCAAGGCCGCCGGGCGTTTTTCTTGGCGCGGCGCAACCGGTTAGAGCGTCTGAATGTAACCCTTCACGAACTTGATCCGAAGCGTATTCTGCACCGTGGTTTTGCCATGGCAGAGCAACTGGAAACCGGCCGTTTGGTCACTTCCAGCCGGAACGTAGCTGTTGGTGATCTCCTGCGCATTCGTTTTGCCGAAGGGGCCGCTGTCGGACAAATACAAGAAATCGAGGATCCAGACCGTGACACCCCCAAAAAAGAAGAATGATCAAGATGCGCTCAATTTTGAGGTGAGTATGGAACGCCTCGATACCATCGTTGAGCGCTTCGATGAAGAAGATCTTCCCTTGGATGAGATGGAATCCCTGTTCACCGAGGGAATGGACTTGGTTAAGCGGTGTGGAAAGCGCCTTGAAGAAGTCGAAGCCCGCTTAAAGACCATGGAAGAAGCCCAGCAAGACGCCGAAACTGAAGATTCATCAGAAGAGTGAGAGTAAACAGTGACACAAACCGTTACCGATCAGGAAGCGGCCCAAGTCCGCACCTATTTCGAGGCCCGGCGAAAGATAATCGAACCGTTTTTAAGAGAACAACTTCCGCCGGTTGAGGGCCCGGGCCGGAAACTCTTTGAGGCCATGCGCTACTCCGTTGAAGCTGGAGGCAAGCGTCTACGCCCGGTTTTGGCCTTGGCCGCCGCTGACTATGTCGCTTCCAGGAATGGCTGGGATGACTCTGTTCATGCTTGGTGGACTGCACGCGGCCCTGAAGCCGAGGCTGTGCTTCTATTTGCCTGCGCATTGGAGTACATCCACACCTATTCACTGATCCATGATGACCTGCCCTGCATGGATGACGATGAATTACGCCGGGGGATGCCCACCTGCCACGTAGCTCATGGCGAAGCCACGGCTCTATTGGCCGGTGATGCGCTCAATACCGACGCCTTTTCCCTGTTAGCCGAAGTTGCCCCTGAATTTCGTGAGCGGGCATTGCTCGCCATTGGTGAATTGGCCCGGGCTGCTGGCTCGGGTGGCATGGTAACCGGTCAGTCGGTGGATCTTGAAGCCACCGGCGGGCCTGCGGATGCCGGTACGGGAAGACCCGAGCCCAGCGATAAAGAAACTTCCATGGAGCGGCTTGTCTATATCCATCGACATAAGACTGCGGCCTTGATTCGGTGTAGTTTGGTCGGGGGTGGCTTGATTGCCGGGGCGGGTCGCGATGATTTACAAGTTCTGTCAGATGTGGGAGAACGGGTTGGTTTGCTGTTCCAAGTGGTGGATGATATCCTCGATGTTACGGGCGATACGGCCACGCTTGGCAAAACTGCTGGGAGAGATGAATTTCTCGACAAGCTTACCTATCCTGCCTTGCTTGGGCTGGAGCAGGCTCGCAATTACGCTTGCAGGCTTATGCAGGAGACATTAGCCCCGCTTGAAACCGCTGGTGACCGCGCCGAACCTTTGGCTGCGTTAGTGCGGTTCGTGGCGAGCCGTTCTTCTTAAATAAGGCTCACCGCGTTTTTAAGACCCAAATAACGGATGAACACAAAATGGTTCTTGAACGGATAAAAAGTCCCGCTGATGTTAAGATTTTGTCTAGGGAGGAACTCGATGTTCTTGCCCGCGAATTGCGTACGACCATCATTAACACGGTCAGCAAAACCGGCGGGCATTTGGCCCCAAACTTGGGTGTTGTGGAGCTGAGCATTGCTCTGCATTGCACGTATGAGACACCGAAAGACAAAATTGTCTGGGATGTCGGTGCACAGGCTTATCCTCATAAGCTTCTGACCGGGCGTTTAGACCGCTTCGATACGATCCGTCAATTCAAAGGGCTTTCCGGTTTTCCCAATGTAAAAGAGAGCGAGCACGACCATTTTGGCACCGGCCATTCGAGCACTTCGATCGGGATCGCGCTGGGTATGGCGGCTGCGCGTGATCTAAATCAAGACGATTACGCCTGTATTGCCGTAATCGGCGATGGCGGAATGACCGGTGGTGTAGCCTTTGAAGGTTTGAATCACGCCGGGCATTTGGGAACCAACTTGCTGGTCATCCTGAACGACAACGCCATGTCGATTTCGCCCAATCTGGGCGGCCTCTATAGCCACCTTAACCGGATCACTTCCGGTCAGTTTTATAACTACGTCCGCAAAGAAACCACCAAGGCGGTCAGTAAGATTCCGGCTATCGGTGAATTGGCCGAAAAAGGAATCCTGCGTATTGAAGAGCTGAGCAAAGGTTTAATTACGCCGGGCCTTCTATTTGAAGAACTAGGCTTCCGCTATTTCGGTCCCTTGGATGGGCACGATCTCGATTTGCTGCTGCATACTTTTGAGAATGTCAAGCAACTCAAAGGCCCTATCCTGATGCACGTCATTACCGAAAAAGGCCGGGGATACAATCCTGCCGTCATCGATCCCACCAGTTTCCATGGTGCTAAACCATTTGATGTTAAAACAGGCGCATTTAAATCGGGAAAAGCCGGGCCGCCCACATTCACAAAGGTATTTGCCAATACCGCTTGCGCCATGGCCGAGAAAGACAAACGCGTAGTAGCGGTTACCGCTGCCATGCGTGAAGGCACCGGACTGGTGGAGTTTGCCGGACGTTATCCGGATCGGTTTTTCGATGTTGCTATTGCTGAACAACATGCACTCGAATTAGCAAGTGGATTAGCAACACAAGGTATCCGTCCCATTGCCGCGATCTATTCCACCTTCTTGCAACGGGCGTTCGATCAACTTTATCACGATGTCTGTATTCATAATTTGCCCGTTCTGCTTTGTTTGGACCGGGGTGGCATTGTTGGAGCGGATGGAGCTACGCATCAAGGCTTATATGATCTTTCCTATCTCCGTTGCCTGCCGAATATGGTTGTTTCCGCGGCAGCCGATGAACGCGATTTGGTCCGCTTGATGTGGACGGCGTTGGCGCATGACGGGCCGTTTGCCGTGCGCTATCCCCGCGAGAATTGCCAAGCTGAGCCGGACTCCTACGAAGGCGAACCGTTCCGGATTGGTGAAGGCACCGTTGTTCGTTCGGGTGAACGTGTCGCCATTCTGGCGATTGGCACAATGGTGTACCGCGCTTTGCGGGCCGCTGAAGAACTGGACAAGTTCGGCATCGATCCGACCATCGTCAATATGCGTTTCGTGAAACCGATGGATTTGGAACTGCTGAAAAAGATTGCCGCTTCACACCATTATCTGGTCACAATCGAAGACAACACCATTGAAGGCGGCTTCGGTAGTGCGGTTGCCCAACGCTTAACAGAATTGGAAATCCCGCCACAGCCCCTGCTGAATATCGGGGTTCCCGACAAGATTATTGAGCATGGTTCCCGTGATGAGATCTTCGAGATGTTGGGCATGTCCCCCAAACAGATTGCCGAACGGATTGAGCGTTTCGTCAAATCGAAAGTCTTGGTTTAACCTCATGTAGCGCCAAACCTTTTGCTGTTCGGCGATTTTATGAAAAACACAGCCCATGCTGGCTATCCGGCATGGGCTGTTTCTTCTTTGTAGAAGATCAATTGAAGGTGACAGAAGAGTTGAAATGTAGCCACGTTGTAGCTACAATAGGGGTATAGTGACCGTATAGGGAGGATTCGCTATGAGTGTTGCTAACACCCAGGTTCGCGCCCGGATTAATACCGATATTAAGAAACGTGCATCTGAGGCTTTGGCTGACATGGGCTTAACTCTATCGGACGGTATTCGCATATTTCTGGTCCATGTAGCGAATGAGAAGCGCTTGCCGTTTGAAGTGCGGGTGCCTAATTCCGATACCCGTGCGGCGATGGATGAGTTGGCCTCTGGCGGAGGTAAGACATTCGATACGCTTGATGAGTTGATGGCCGATCTCCATGCGGAAGATTAGGCGCACAACAAACGTGGCATTGAAAGATCCGCTACGCAATTGAGTAAAGTTTGCTGTCTCTAAAAAGGCAGCAGGCAGAGATTCGCAGAGTCTTCAGGGAGTTTTGGGGATGCAGCAAGAAAAAGGACACGTAGACAAAAAGAAGATGTTTTCAGCCTTTTCCAGAATCTCCACGGAATTTGTCGTCTTCTTCCTTAAATAGAACATTAAATGTGGTCAGCGTGCCGTAAATCTTGGTGATGTATTGCTGAAGTTCCACCTTTTCGGCATCATCCATTTTTTTGCTGGCGTTAATCTTCTGTTCCATGACCCGCAAGCGGTCGCGAATCATAACGATTTTATGAAAAAACACATCCGCCGGAATGACCTTCGCCTGTAAGGCTAAATCGGCAGGCTGCATAATCACTTCTCCGCCAATCCAACGCCCGGACAACTCGGTTGTGCCGATGATCCCCTCTTCATTCAATACTTCGCGGATCGCTTCTTTAAGTTCGTTTTTTTCCATCGTAGAAAGCGGCCTCCGGATAACAAATCTTTGGGTTGGATAGTTAAGCATTCGCCGGGCAGTCTTGCCAATGAAAGGCCTGCGCGCCGCTACCGCAAACCCTGCCTGAGTTGCCGTTTGAGACTACAGTAACCGCATGTCAGCACCCGATTGCTCCCCCCGCCGCATACGCCTTAATTTGCTTGGACACGTTATTGATGGCGCGCTTTGGGTTTGGGCTTTTAATACATTCTGTTCGCTTGAAGTTATCCTGCCCTGGCTGATCTCCGGGCTGGGAGGATCCGCGTTTCAGGTTGGTCTGATCCCCTTTGTTATGCAGGCCGGTTTCTTGACGCCTCAGGTTTTTGCCGCGCCCTTCATCGAACGATTTGCCTATAAGCGCTATGTCGTGCTGACATTGGGCGGTTTGATGCGCCTGCCGTTTTTAGGATTGGCCTTTTTATTGTATTGGGGCCACACCACAGGACATCTTCCGAGTGCTTGGACAATTTTAGCCGTATTGCTTTTAGCCCAATGCCTTGCGGGATGTACGGCCCCCGCATGGCTCGATTTCCTTGCCGATACGATTCCTGTTCAATACCGTGGGCGTCAGTTTGCCATTCGAATTTGTATTGGCGGCGGATTGGGAGTGCTTACCGGCCCTTTTGCGGTGGGGTATATTCAATCCCGCTATCCCTTCCCTTTGGACGCTTCAATTTTCCTAGTCGTTCTCTTTATTTTAATTACCATCGGATTGTGCGGCCTTTTAATTCCCCGTGAACTTCAAGTTCCTGCCAGCCGAAGACATGAAAGCCTGCGCCATTACCTAACCGTCCATGTTGTCAACATTCTGCGTAATAACCGGAATTTCCGGACCTTTCTATTTGTTAAAGCCCTGGGATATGCCTCTTCGGGGATTTCGTTAAGTTTCTTCACGATTTATGGCCTGCGCCGTTTCGATCTCGATGAATCCTGGATCGGTACATTTGCAGGGGTGTTGATGGCGGGAACATTAACCGGGCCTTTTTTATTAGGTGTCATCGCCGACAAATACGGCCACCGCTTAAATCTGATGGTGTCTTGGACCGCATTAGCGTTAGTCAATATCTGGGCGTTGATAGCGCCGAATGTATGGTCTTACTGCATCGTCTTTTTCTTTTTATCGATGTACCGCAGCTCGGAGGTTATCTCGTATTTAGGAATGAGTGTCGAATTCTCAACGCCTGAAGACCGGCCTACGTATATTGCCGTCGCGAATTCAACCATGTTGCCGGTTCTATTGGCGGGGGGATTAGGTGGTATTTTATATGACTATGCCGGCCCCCGGTTTGTTTTTATAACATCGGCGTTTTTGGCGCTTGCTGCAATTGCGCTCACTCACAAATATCTTGTTGAGCCGCGCGAGGCTCCCTTTATCATTCCCGAGGTGCCCCCAGAGCGTTAAAGGCCATTTTATAGGAAAGAATCACGGCCAAAAATGTTCCCAAAGCCACGGCCGCTGAAACCATAAGCATAATCACAATTTGATAACGTGAAGCCGTCGCGGGATCGACGCCCGCCAGTACTTGTCCGGTCATCATGCCGGGGATAAATACAATCCCCACCGTGGACATGGTATTGATGGATGGGATCAATCCCGTATGAAAAGCTGCGCGCATGCTCGGCAGAGCCGCCTCACGCGGAGTAGCTCCCAGTGCGATCCAGGTGGAAACCTCTTCTCTGCGTTGCTTTAAATCCGAGAACACGCGCTCCATCGCTAACGCAATGCCGTTCATGGAGTTCCCGAACACCATTCCCGCAATGGGTACAACAACCTGAGCGTGGTACCAAGGTGTTACGCCGATAATTAGGCCGGTTACGGCAAAAGTAATGAAAAATCCGGTCGCGCTGGTTGCGGCCAGTGCGGGCCAAAAGAGATCGTATGGCATATTCTTTAAACGGGCTGCGATGGTTCGAGCCGCAAAAACCATCATGAAACAGATAATCGCCAGCGTGAGCAGCCATGAATCCCAAGCGAACACAAACAGCAAAGCGAATCCCAAAAGCACCAGCTGGATATAACAGCGTGCCGCTGCAATCAGAATTGAGCCGGTCATTCCCAGCTCATAAAGCCATGACATGAGAACGGCAAAAAGAATCAACCCGCCCGCAAGCAGCAAATGCGAAGTTGCGATAGTTGGGATTTCTGTGGGAGTCATGCTGTGCACACCTCCCGCAATCGGCTGTTTTCCATCTCAAATGTAGTCTGCGCTAAGTTGTCAGGAGCATGGTGGCGCACTCGAATCACCGCCCCTCCCGCCTTTTGAAATTCGGCAATTCGCTCAAGCATTAATTTCGAACTGGCTTGATCCAAATTCGCCGTCGGCTCATCGAGCAGAAGCAAAAGCGGCTCTGTGAGTAAGGTTCTCAAAATCCCGATACGGGCGATTTGCCCCACAGATAAAGCCGCGGCGGAATCTTGCAGTGAGAGTTCGCCAAGTCCCAAGTTATGTAGTTCCTGAGTTAAGCGGTCATGGTCCGGTGCGGATTGGCCCTTACGAATCGCAATTTGGAAGCCCGCCAAAAGGTTATCCATTACTGTGCCCGGGAGCGCCGTCGGACGTTGTCTAATTAACGCCGCCGCCGCCCGCCATGATATCGCCGGGATTTGATCCGCATGAACGCCTTTCAGTTTAAGGTGGCCGGATTCCAACGGTAGGAAACGGGCAAGAGTCTCGAGCAGAGTGCTTTTGCCACATCCGGATTTACCTTCAATATCGGTCCATGAGCCGGGTTCAATAGCAAAGGATATCGAGTCGAGAATCGTTTTTCGCGCGGAACCATTGCCCCGCTTAACGACAACTCGATCCACTTCCAGCAAAGGATTCATATCCGGATCAAAGAAAATACGGCTGATCTATCCCTATTGCACAATCTTGGGAATAAGAACTTCTGCGCCGATTTCGGCATAGGCCTTTTTGAGTTTTTCAAGCATGGCTTCATCTTTATAGGTCCCAATGGCTGTGCCGCCGGAGCCTGCGAACTTGGCCGAGGCCCCTACCGAACGTCCCCGTTCGACCAAATCGATATCAATTTGCCGCAGTTTATATAGTGAAGCCCGCAGATCGAAGTTTGCATTCATTAAATCGCCGAGTTTTTCGGGATGTCCCGCAACGAGTGCATCACGCGCCTCTTGGGTTAGATCGCCGAACTTCTTCATGGCTTCAACAACATCTTTGTCACCTCGATTAAATCGCTGACGAATGTCGTTATGGAAGACTTCCGAACCTTCGGCCAGTTCTTTTTGATAAGCGATATAAACGGGGGGCAACAGTGCCGGATCGAGGGCTTCATAAATTCCGCATCCCCGGGTTTCCATATGTTGCCGGTCAAAGTCCATGAATACCATGCCCTGGAAAACTTGGATGACTCGGTCTTGGAGTCCCGCACCAATTCCCAACTCTTGAGTTTCGACCGACAGAATCAAATTGGCCTGCTCTGTTTTAGGAATCTCCACGTCATAGAACTTCATCAATGCCCGTAATGCAGCCGTAATAATAGCGCTGGATCCGGCCATGCCTACGCGGGCAGGAATGTTGGACTCATATTCAATTGTGAAATTCCGGTGTGGAAGTTCGATCCCTTTTTCCAAAGCATAGTCGGTAAAACGTTTAAGCAGGGCGACAATCAAACGCACACCACCGTAATAACCGGCTAATTTGACTCGTTCGCGCAGTTCATCGAGTGAACCGAAAATTGGCATATCAATCGTATTGGGTTTAATCGTTAAATTGGCCGAGGGGGTGCAAATCACACGGGCCCTAAAATTACCACAGATAATGGAGATCGTTTTTCCAAAAAAGCCGTCTGAAGGATTGCCGATCAAACCGGCGCGGGCGTAAGCATATGTTTCAATCATTGGTTTTTCCTGCAATTTAACTCTTCTATTGATTATGGATAAGTCCGGCGATACGCCGCCACAATCCTATCGCGATTCCGGCTTCGGCAGTATCCGGACCAATTAGATCAGCCTGTAGTAGACCGGCCGGGCGGGGATTGGCATCCAGCACGGACGGTTCAAGATGTCCATTGTTCCAGTCCAGTTTGACATCAACACCCGCCAAGTCCAACGGTTTCAATGCCTTGATGGCTTCGATGGCCACCTGGCAAACCTTCTGCATGCATGCTTCTGTCCAACCCGGTATTTCCTTGGTTTTGCCTGTTACCGGGCAATCGAATAGTGAGCAGGTTTCCAATAACGTCAACGGTTGAATGGCGCCGCCCTGAGCGATTGAGGAGACCGGCTTTTGTGGATCGGCGGCAATCATGAGATAGCCGCTTTCAGCCTGCCAAGATTCTCCGTCATAAGAGACATTGATCCGTATATCGAAGGGACGCGGAGTGTCAGTTTCCGATTCTTCAGAGGTATCCCAAATATGTACCATGCCTACACGTGGGCGAAGTACAGCGTCATCAATTACTGATATTTTTTTCCATGTCTCGAGAATGTTGTCGACGGTGATCGAAAACTCATCGGATGGAATATAGGTAACCAGGTTGCCCTCGGTGCCATATCGGGGTTGAACGATCCAACCGGATTTTGAGGCCCCATGTTTGCGGAGAAAATGGTGGATCGTCTTGTGGACTTCATCTTCATCCGCCTTTTTTCCCAGTAGAGCCATCGGTGGTGTGGACACGCCGCATTTAGCCCAATCTTCATAACAGCGCCATTTGTCATCCGCTGTGGCGGCAACCTTCCCGTAGGGATTGATATGAGGAATGGCATTTGCCGTCAGAAGGTTTGAGATAGCTTGGTGCACATCGCGAGGCTGGCATACATGTATCGCAGCCTCTATGGAGACCGGTTTCTCTAGGGGACCCTCAAGAAAGATATCAAGTTCATCGTCGTAAATCAGCGCCCAATCGCATCGGCATCCTTCAGTCAGCCATGAGGAATGAACGCCAAAAGCTTTTAATTGCGGCAAATTTCGATGGGTTTGCGAATATACAAAGGCATCTGTCCATAAAGGATAGAACTCATTAATAAATCCCAATGGCCAGTCAAAAAGAACTGCAATTCGGGAACCTCCCGATAGCGCCGATGTGATGCGTTCATGCGGGACGGGAGAAATGAAAACCGGCGGTCCTGCGCTGTTGACAAAAAGCCGTTCCATTACCGCGTGTACGGTTCGGGCCAAATAGCGTTCATCATAGAATGATTCCCGGCTTGGCGGACATTGGCCGCTGAGACAGCTTTCGGAAACGGCTAATAGATCGTCGATACCGTCCTGGCAAAGATTTTCAACGCAGGGCTGGATTCGTTGCAGTGTTCCGCGCCGGTTTTTAGCAAACTCTTCTTTCAACCGGTCAGATGGTCCTTCATCTTGAAGAATCATCTCTGCCACGCACCATGCCAGGCGGTAGCTAATTGAAACCGCACCCAGCTCCAAATAGGAACCGGATGCGGTTTGCAGTCTTTCTATGATATCTTTCGGTAGTGCCATTGTCCGGCCGTGACCGGAAATTAAGCCAATACGCGATCGATGTATTGTTCACCGGCGATCACGAAGTTGCGCAATACAATCCGGTCGCTCGTGCCGACATTATCCCAGTTGAAGTTCCGGCCTTCACGTTTGCTGGCCGCTTCTTCGAGAACCTCTTCACGCAGATTGAAGCGGTCCCAAAGGCCGATTCCTACGTTGGGTTCCAGATGGATAAATTTCCAGGATTTAATCTCCGCGTCAAAGCGGCCTTCCTCATCCTGAAGAACCGGACACGATCCGATTCGCCTTCCGCTCTCGTCGTAAAGCGGTTTGATATCGACCAACCGTCCGGGACGTGAGAAGACCGGCGTTACCAGATAGTCGAGCATTAAGTACGGAGGCCAGGCATACGATACACCGCGTGCATCTTCACCGGCCTCGCGGCCACGGTCTTCCTTAAAGATCTTCTCGTACTTTTTCGCGTATTTCGCCATCGCCTTCATAACTTTGGGAGCTTGCTCTTGCAGTCCCGGACGAATCTGATTGCGATAGACCTCTTGCACAAAGTTATCGAGAAGTTTTTCCAGCGTTCCCCCGCGTCCAACATTCGTTGCCACCTGCAGACTCGAAAGGATAATCGGGAATGCCGTGTCGTATTCCTGATCGGGATGCGGCGAGGTGGCGATAATACGCAGTGATCCGTAAATCTGCGAACGCGGAAGTTTGTCGCGCGTTACCGGAGTATTCCATTCCAGGATTTGACGTTCGACAAAACTCTCCATGAGGTCCGGACTGGCCCAGAATTCAGGCGAGGTCAAGATTGCGGCCTGCACAACCACACTTTGGCGGCGGGAAACGTCATATAAGAATTCGACCGCCTCTTGGACGCGTTCTGCATCGACCCGTCCTGCCTCGTCTTGCACTTCAAAGACCTTAAGGTTACGCGCCCCGGACTCGGCAGCACCTTTTATCAGTACGATCGGATGCTCTTGGCTGAACTGGTTCATGCCAACGAATCCGTTGCCGGGGTAACCATCGGTCATGTATTTCTTGATCGTGGGAACGTCTTTGCCTTCGTTGTAATCCTGTTTCCAGTCCATTTCCGGCGGAAGATTGACACCGGAAGACTGGATATAGATTTCGGGGTACAACGATTTGTCGTACGTGATATCCGAGAAGATCATGGATTGCACCGTGGCGGGCATTCCAATCTCTTCGGTCAGACCTGATTCATACATAGGCAGGCCGTGGAACGGAATCATCGAGCCAACGACAACATCCGCCGGTTTCCCGTCTTTGATGAAACGTACGGCAACACGGATTCCCTTCTCTGTGAGTGCGCCCTTTTCTTCCATCGCTTTGGCGTCGGCTTCCGCCTCGGCTGCGCTCATACCTTTATGGTTCTGAAGCGCTTGGATGTAGGTTTCGCGGTTAACATAGAGATGAGCGTCGGAAACCGTTAGCACCTTTTGCTTTGCGCCCCCCATGGATTTCACTTCGCCATGACGTGTGATCAAAAGGTTTGCGCCCCGGTGTCCCTGTTCTTTGAGCAGAGCATCCAGGCGTGGACCCTCTCGCAGAGCGCGTGAAACGTGCGTACGGCCTACCGGATAGAGGAAGGTCACATTGATGCGTTTGTCTGCTTCGACCAAAGCCGGATCGAATTCCCGGAAAACAACCGGTGTTGCAAAGCCGTCGCTGTGCACGAAGGATATTTCACGAAGTTGGTTATAGGCGCGCCATTGCAATTCGATTTCGCTGTCCGCACCTGCGCCGATTCCCGGCTCGACTGAGTCGCCATCCAGTTTTCCAAGCAAGGCATCAACATCCGCTTCATCCAGATGGCGCAGATCGGTGCAACGTACGATGACCAAACGGATATAGCGATACAGCCAGGTGTGGTATTTCACAGAAAGCGCGTAGATGTCTTCTTCGCTACGATTGTGGAATCCGGTGCCACGGTCGAAACACCACGGTGTATAGTTGTACCAGTGGTCGTTAATCGTCTCGGCAAAGAAGTCAGTCAAGTTCTTATAGAAGACGCGAGGATCGATTTCATCGGGATCATCCACGGCGAACTGAAGTGTCTGGCCCAGAGCGAACGTGACGTGGAACAGCTCCATTGCCTGCTCGACCTGTTCGAGTTTGGCTTGATCATCACCCGCCAATTCGGCCAAACGAGCCATCTGGCCGATATCTTCGTAACCGCCGATCAGCGCTTTCAGGTTTTCGAGGATGATCTCACGTCCCGAGTAAACCAACGCGATCTCTTCCTCGAGTTTCCGGCGCCGTGCTCTTTCTTCATTCGAGTTGCCGGGGATCAGCTTGCGAGCCAACGCTGTGAAGGCGTTGCGGGTGCGAGCGATCAAGCAGCCGAACGCTTTGTAAATCTCTGTGCGTTTAGCTGCTGCATCCGATGATTTGGGATTGAATGAGTCCACTGACGCCAGAATTCCGTCCATCAGTTCCCGCGCATCGCGTGCATAGAACTCGTAGTCCTGTTTGACCTTCTCCTCGAAGAACTCTTTAAAGCCGTCTTCGCGGTCAGACATGGCCTTGGCTTTTTCTGCACGTACACGCAATGCCCGGCGGCGTTCAAGCGCTTCAACAGCAGCCACTTCAACGGCCTTGCTGGAACTCTCGATCAGCTTCTGCTGCGTGAAGCGGGAACTGTCGGGCTCATAGGCCGGACGTAACATAGCGGCATTAATCGCCTCGATATCCGCCTTCTTGAACGGTACGGCGCGAGTTGCGGCCGCTGCGCGCTTCACCTTGGAGATTTTCACGATTCCGTCCTCAAAACGGTTGAGGATATCTTCGATGACGGATTTTCTATCGCCCATGAGTGTCAACGAACCACCGACTGCAATCCAAGTGGCCGTATCCAATTTGCCCAAGGGCAGACCCGCGGCGATTTTTGCATAGGCTTGGCTGATATAAGCATCGCGTTTCCGCCATTTGCCGTAGCGGCGTAGTTTTTCTTCTTGGCGCAACGCCTTGCCGGCTTCGTCGTCGTTGGTGATTTGCTGTTGAATCTCATCGTAAACCGACAATGCCTGATCGATCGCAGCCTTTTGTTCTTTGCCGGATGCATCGGCGACGGCCAGAACGGCGTCGAGCAAACGTTGTCCGCGTGCACGTTGAATCTGCATCTCGTTTTCCAACCGTTCGACATTGCGGCGGCCAAGACCGATTCCAAAATAAGTTCCTTTGCGATTGAATTTTTCGCATGTTGCAAAGAAGGCTTTGATGTCGTAGTCGGTGAGAGCGCGTGGTTCGCGTCCGGCGCAACCATCGGCAATAACCAATGCGCTGTTGGGATTGCCTTGGAGCATAAGCGCAACGAGTTTCGGCATGTCTTGAAGCAGGCTCAACAACTCACGGAACGGAATACCCGTGTTGAGAACATCGATGCCCTGGACATCTTTCTCGTAATCGCGTCCGGGACCGCGGAGTTTGAGCGCCAAAGCGTGGACACTGCCACCGACCCGTTTGAGCAAAGTCTCGATTTCGTTTTCGGGAAGATGGGATATGCCCGCCCATTTGCGGAGGTTTCCGCCAAAGACTTCGGCGTTGGCGCGAATCTGATCTTCTGTAAGTCCGTAATCCGCGAGCTGGACCTGGACCACATTGGCGATTTCATCGAGTTTGGCATCGCTCGTGTAGAAGAGCATGTCGTTCGTCGATGAAAGCGTTACAGATGTTACCACGAGTTCGGCGGGCGGACGATGAGCCGGGAAGGCTTCACGCAACCGGGCGATAGTCTCTTTATCGTCTTCGGCAACATTAAGGGTTTGCAGGACTTCACGGGCCGCGCGTTTGGCCACAGGATTGTCACTATCCGGATTGAAGCCTTCGAACATAAGGCTGACCAGGTTCTGGCCTTCTTCATCCAGAGCGTAGTGCAGGTGATCGCCGGTCTTCGCAAAGATTTCGAACAGGCGCAGTCCTGTTGAAAAACGAACGTCTTGCACTGGTTTGTATTCCGCCGATACGGCGATACGGGCTTCATGATCCCGCGGGCAATTGGGATTCTTTGACCGCGCCTCGGCCAGAGCATCGTAAATGGACCATGCCTTGTAGAAGACCATAAAGCGGTTCACTTGCTCGGCGTTGATAATCATCTTTTCAACGCCCCAATCGGCGGCCAGGTTGGCAATCAACCGTGAACCGGCGGCCGTTTCGCACCAAGGCCGTCCGAGGTTTTCGAGCGAACGGGCGATCTTGGTAATATGGAAAACCAACAGGTCGTCACGCAGTTCGAAATGCTCTTTCAAAATATCGTACTTCAGCAGCTTTTCGGCGGCCCAACGTTGCCAATCCAATTCCGTTTCAAAATAGCCTTTTTGCAGCAACGCCTTTTTGGCCAACTGCATGATGCCGGTGTGGAATTGTTCGGGGATACCCATCTGGCGAAGTTTGACATCGTTTGTCAGTGACAAAACGAATGCCAGGAAGAGACCGTCCTTTGGAACGCAATATCCACCGTAGCCTTCTCCGGCGGGTGGCACCAAACGGTCTTCGCGCAGATTCATTTGGTCGGCCATATCTTGGACATCGCCTTCGAGCACCGCCATACACAGCAGCCCCAACGCATTTGAACCTGCAAAGTGGGTGACGCAAAGACCGTTTTCGGATGTTTTTTGAATTTCTGCGTATGCCAAAGCTGGACGTTCTTCTACACCGCCTTCATTAACCAAACTGTAAAACTCAAAACCGGCTTGTGCGGCCGAAGCATCCGCGCCGCCAACCCATTGCCGCCATTTGACGACTGAATCTCTTTCGCGGTGTCCGAGGTTCACGCGGCTCGGTGTATACAGAAGGTTGTAGCGTTTGTTACCGCCTGAGGCTTGATAGTAATACCGCGGATGCGTTGTAAGCGGCTGGAGATTGTGCCGCGCAATAACGCGCTTTCTGGCCGTTGAGCGGGCCATTTGAGTATTTGTGCGCAGATAACTGCCCACACGTGCTTTGAGATTGAGTTCCGGATGTTGTTCCGACATCTGATCGAGAACAATACGGCGGGCTTCCATACGCATCAGACTTTGTAATTCATCTGCGTAGTCGGCTTCACTCTCAATAGCCGCTTTGATTAAAGCATCGCCACTCAATGATGAGTCGCTCTCTTGGATTTCGCTCACTCTTTGCTCAAAGGCCCGGCCGTTGTTTTCTGCGACTTGGGGCATGGCCCAGGTTTGGAGCGCTTCTTTGTTGTCATCGAAGTATTTGTTGACTTCAGCAATATCTTCGAGCTTTCCGTCTTCCGATGTTGTTGCATCCGCATCTGTGGCTTCCAGCAATACCGCCAAACGGGCCACCTGTTCGGCCACGGGTTTGTAACTGTAGATGACGGTAAAGACGGCCATCTCTTCTGAGAGGCGTTGCTCGGCCATAACTTCTTCGACTACAACGCTCATTCCGAATTCTTCAATGACCTTGCGGCCGACTTCCAGAATCCGTTTTCGGTAACTTTTGACTTCTTCAACAACTTCTTTTTCGAGGCCCTTGTCCCGAATAATGTTAAAGAGCGCCATTTCCTCTTCAAGCCAGGATTGAACATAACCTTCGGTCATGCCGGCCGACTCGGTTGTGAGGATATGCAATGAAGAAACCGGACGTGTGCGCAAACCGGCAAGACGTTCGTATTTGGCAAATGCCGATTGCAGTTTCTTTTTCTTGCTTTCAAAGACCTTTTGAACGGCGGCGGCGAGCTTTGTTTTTCCTGATGCCTCTTTCAGGGCCATTCCAGCCAGGTTCTTTTTGGAATCGAGATTCGTTTCGCACAAAACCCGGCGCAAAGCTATCCGGCGCGGAACAGCATCCTTTTCCACCATGCGGTGGATTGAATCTAATTCTTCGTTTTCGCTTTCTTCAATCAAAGCGGTAAATTGAGCAATTGCCTCGGAGTACTTGCCGCTTTCATTCAGAACCTGGCGTGCGGCTTCGTCCCTGCTCAGAGCGGGATTTTCGACAATCAAAGCATCTGCCTTCTTGGTCAGCGCCGCTTCAGATTCAACCAGGAGCATGCGGGCCAAAGCCACCCGCTCCAGTTCCATGACTTCATCGATGTTGCGTGCCCAGAATTCAGCGTGAATCCGGAAGAAGGTTTCCATCGCATCCTGGTCGACTTCAGTCTGGATGGTTTCGACATTGACTGTTTCGTTACCGACTTTGACTTCGCGGCTGATGACTCGTTCATGAATGAACAGCGGAATGGCTTCGATCCAGTCGTTGACCTTAATGATCCAGTGTGAATCATCCGAATTGCCTTCTTCGACAATACGTGCCGGTCCCGGGGCGCTGTACATATAATGACCGCCCTGCCGAATCAGATCTTTGAGATCTTCTTCTTTGCCGGTGTGTACTTCCCGGAATGCGTTGGCATTGGCCAGGTTGATCGCTTCACCCGGATGGAGACGTTGCAGCTGCACAACGTACGCGGCGGCCTTTTTGGCACATTGGTCTAGCTGTTTGCGGAATTTATTCGTTAAAGAATAGAGCCCGTCGGCCAGCTGCGCTTTTTCCGCGATTCGGTCGCGGGAAAGTTCGACAGCGGCGCGTGCCAACAGACGGCGTGATGCGTTGTCGGCATCGTACAGAATCCCTTTGGCCGCGTCGGATTGATGCTTAATGAGTGTTTCTTCGAATGCATTGAGTGCGCCGACGATACGCGCAAATGAGGTGCGTTTCCGTTCCTCGACCAAGTGTAGGATCCGTGCTGCGGCGAGATGCAGATCGGGAAAATCGCGTGTGGCCTTTTCGAGCTTCTCCGCGATGGGAACCAGGCTCTCTTTCTCAACGAATTTGGCGGTTGATAGAAGCTGGGCTTGGTTGCCGAATGCGCGTGATAGACGTCCGGCCACGAGGCGCATATCGCTCTCGTTTGTCCATTTGAAGATACGGGAGATGTTGTCGCCTTCGGTTTTGTAGTTAAAGCCGCGGGAAACGATCTCGTTGATGGTGGCGCGTTTTTCATCGATGTCGTCAAACTCTTCGTTCAACAGGTCGATGACATGATCCTGCGGATAGGGGATATCCACACGGTCTTGGGCCATAATCCAAGATACCCATGTATCTCTCCACTTCAGGACGCTTTCAAGTTGCCGCAGGATGCGGTCGCAGTAGGCCTCGTGTTTTTCTCCTGGCTGTTGCTTGTCCAGAGAATGTTTACCCAAGCCTTTGCGCAAGGTTTCATTGACGGCTTCTGCAAGGCTTTTACCGGATTCTTTATATCGCAGCTGTGCAATTTTATGGCCGGCATTGAACAAAGCTTCTGTTGGAGCGTCGGCCAAAACTTCAACTTGCAGATTCTGCATCTCCATGGCCAAGTTGGCGTCATAGATTGCATCGAAGGCATTCCGGAAGACATTGCCCGCATCGACGACATCGCCGTGCAGCAATTCTTGAATCCGTTCCCGTTGCAGGGATTTTTGGAGTCCGAATAGATTAAAAACGCGATGGACCGCCAAGCGTTGCCGTGTGCTCTTGCCCATAAAAGAAAGAGTGCCGAACATCACCATTCCGGCCAGAAGTTCCGCGGCATCTTCCTGATCGGTTCTAACCCAGGATGTATCCAACTGCAATGTGGTTTGTTTGGCGCCCTCGCTCTTTAGGAGCAGATCGGCCATAAGATCGTTGTCTTCGAGATATTCAACGGCAATTTTTGAGGCGGCGGCCTTGGCTTCCTTCAGGATCGTCTTGATGACGTAATGAGCTTTGTGAGCTTTGAGAAGTCGATTGGCGCCTTTGTTGAACAATTCAACAGTGCGTTGCACTGACTCATTGGTGGTTTTGGGAAGAGATAAACTGAGTTTGGTCGGGGAGATGCTTAACGTTCCGGTCACAATTGACTTGCCCGGTTGCCGCCGCGCGGCTTGTGTCACATCCGTAGTGTTTACAGGATCGACCAATCGAATCGGCAAATGGTAACGATGCATGGGAAACCTCAAGAGCCGCATCAACGGCGCGTATCCAGGGTGACCGGGCTTGGAGCAAGTCCGGCTATGCGGCCATTTATACTTTATGTTTTGGATACGGCCTGCAGCGCGTTTTGTCTATGCGCATTTGCAATCGTGATTTACAAAAGGTGTTTGAACTTACACAAGGCAACACCAAGTTAAAGGTAGAGATTCGTGTACGGATAGCAAGTGTCTAGCCGGTTTTGATAGCCTGAGACGACGGGTAAAGTGTCTAATCTCAAGCTGGTCCTCAAGCATTCTTACGACTCTTACATTCTTCCAAATACCTGCTGTAAAGAAGAAATGTAAGACGGTAAACATTCAGCTTGGTTATGCAAAAAGAAATCCGCCTGGATGAAAAACCGAATTCGGCTTACTCAGCGAATCTAGGCTGATCTGTAAACTTTTCTTGTGTTAAATATCCGCAAACCCGATGGGTTGTCACCGTCCCCCACGATAAGCAGCCGTGGCCATACGGGTTGCCTTTTTGCGTGTGCTTTCGCCGGTTTGTTTTTCGCGTGTTTTTGATGGATCAATTTTGGCCTGGTCGTGCAATTCTTGGGCTTTTTGAGCCATTGGATCGTTCTTAACGAAACGTTCGATGGAGGCCTGAATCTGCGAGTGTTGAACATCAACCAGGCGTTCTTGGCTTTTTACAACATCCAGTTTGCGGCGGTGCTCGGATATTTTCTTCTGCAGAAGTTCTTTCTGCTTCATCATCTGTTCATATTCCGGCGAGTTCGGATCGAGGGTTTCTGATGCGGCGTCGATTTCCGACATCATTTTCTCGAATTCTTCTTTCACACGTCCGAATTCCGCTTCAAATTGATCGCCGGTAAATTTCAACACATCCTTATGGAGATTGAGGATTGCACTCTGGCGCAACCGCACGCCGTGTTGGAAGGAGGGTAGCCGGTTGAAATCGAAAGCAACGGCGCCTCGCGCGCGTGAATAAGCGCCCTGCTTGCTTTTTACAATATCGATTAACTCGGGAACCATACTTTTCGGCAGCATCCCCAAACGCACTTGGATCAGAAGACGTAACGCCTTTGGAAAATCCTCAAGCACAGGATGGTCCTTTAGATGGTTGTTAATGGTGATATTGACATCCCGTAATTCTTGTATGGCACGGGACAGGGACGACATCGTACGTTCGTGCCGTTCCTTAAATTCCAAATATTTTGGATGTCTGTCAAAACCTTCATCGTCCAATTTCTCAAGAAAATGGCTGGTCATTTCAACCAGAAGCATGCCGGTCATTTCATTGTACTGGACGACATCGAATGCTTGATCCAAAACCGATGTGAAGAAATCCTTCATCGGATCGTCATCCGTTGATGTTTCCAGACGCACCCGAATAGCCTCAACTTCTTCGGGTGTGAACATAAGCGAGACTTCCGCGCGCATCTCCGGCGGGATAGAGCCTTTATAGTCTTTGGGATAAAAAAACTGTCCAAGACGGCAACGAACCGTAATTACGCCTTCCGTTTTTTGCAGGCTGAGCTGTGATGTTAGATCGAGGAAAGACGCCAGGGTGGCGGCGACTTCTTTGGGAGATTTTCCGGCCAGCTCGTCACCCAAATTTTCAAGCAACTCGCGAAGTTCTCTACGGCGCTTTTTGATTAGATCGGAAGTGCTTTTTCCGGATTTAGCGGCTTCCGGTTTCTCTGTGGCCTCAATATGGGTTTTAATCTCACCCATAACGAGGTCGCGGACACTCTCATGTATATTTTCGCTTTCCAGAATTTTTCTGGCACGGGATTCGTCGGCCTTCTTCTGGGCTTCTTGTTTGGCCTTTTCAAAATTCTCTTTTTCGGCTTGAAGCTCGCGGCCTGTATCAAGGATTTCCTCTAAATCTTTGCGATCAAGCTCGCCAATCTCGCCGTCAACAAAATCATCGCGAGAAAAATCGTTGGCCATTCTTGTAAGACCTCGCTTCAATCGATGCTAATACAGATACGTGCTGAAAAATTCCCGTATCGTGTTTAGTGTACCATACTTGGCAAATAAATACCGCCGCCCCGGCAAAAGCTGAGACAAAAGATAGTCTCAATATGCAACAACACAGGCTTCTCCCGGCGGTTCCCGTTTACAACCGAGAGAAGGCTCCCGCATGAGACTGTCACTCTGCGGTTAATTCTTGATATTTTTCGGGTGTAAGCAACCCATCTAATTCGGCTGAATCACGAATACGTATCTTATAAAGCCATCCTTCTCCATAAGGATCGGAATTGATCAGTTCGGGTTGCGATTCAATCGCTTCATTTGCCTCTGTCACGATCCCGCTGACCGGCGAGTACACATCGGAAGCCGCTTTTGTCGATTCGACTACGGCACATGCTTCCCCTCGTTTGACTTCTGCATCAACCGAAGGCGCTTCTGCAAAGACAATATCGGTCAGCTGTTGCTGTGCGTGGTCGGTGATGCCGACTATTGCGATATCATTTTCAACTCGAATCCACTCATGGGATTCCGTATATAGAAGATCTTCTGGAATATTCTGACTCATTATAAATCCTCTCAACCCACAATTCTTTACGATAGAGGCAGGAAGCGAACTAGGTTAGCCGATGGTACAGGACAAGGAAGCCGCCGTCCTGCTTTTTAGGGCTAATTCGTCCGAACAGCTTTGCGGGCTGTCCGGTCCTCAACAAATGGCGGTTGCTGCCATTTGCAGTCTAGCGCTTTGCCTCTCACCATAATTTTGGGGGCATCATATTTATCGGCGCTGGCTTCGACCCGAGCCAATGCAATACCTTTTTTAAGTCCGGGAGAAAAGCCGCCACTGGTTACAATTCCAATTTCTTTGCCGTCGGCTTGAACCGGGCAATCCTGGCGGGGAATGCCCCGCCCTTCGACAATCAGGCCCATTGAAGTGTTTTTTTCGCCTTGGGCCGCCACATCACGCATTGCTTTGGCGCCAACAAAATCATGACCATCAAGATCTGCCGCCCAGCCCATGCCGCAAGCCATTACGTTTGTTTGCTCATTGAGTTCGTGCCCATAAAGGGGGTATCCCATTTCCAGCCGAAGAATGTCTCGCGCTCCCAATCCGGTCATTTGTGCGCCTTGGGAGGTTGCGGCTCGGCAAAAGTCCAAAATCTGTTCCGCTGGCCCTGAGATTTCGACGCCGTCTTCACCGGTATAACCTGTACGGCTCACAAATAATCCCGATTTGGATTCCGGATCGAATCTGTAAAAACCGAGCTTTTTGATATCTTGCCGGAGAATCGGACCTGCGATCTCGATGGCCTTGGGGCCCTGAATGGCAACCATGGCGGTCTCAAGAGTTCGATCGGTCATCTCTACAGTCTCTGGCAAATGATCGCCGAACCAACCAAGCAACTTCTCGCGATTTGAGGCATTCACAACCAATGAAATCCGGTCCGGCGCAAATAAATACACAAGAATATCGTCCAAAACGCCGCCGTTTTCATTTGTAACCAGTGTGTAAATGACGCGGCCTAGTGCCTTTCCGGATAGTTTCCTCGTAACCAGCCTCTCCAGCGATGTGACAACATCAGGCCCTCTCAAATCCAGGCGGCCCATGTGGCTCACATCGAAAAGCCCGGCTGTCTCACGCACTGCGGCATGCTCCGCAGTAATCGAGCCGTAATGCAATGGCATAAGCCATCCTGCGAAATCGACAGAGGAGGCTCCGTTTTCGAGATGATAATCGTAGAGCGGGGTTTGTTTTGGATTTGTCATGAAAGCAAAAAACCATAGGCCGTATTTTTGCACAAGAGCCGGGTAGTTATGGGAAATTTACAGAAAGCGAGAAAATAAATACAAAATTATGTCGGCGCAACGGAGACCATAGAAGCATTTGTTGCCAAGGATTTCTGGGAATCTTCCGCAAGTTTGGGGGCAATCATGCAAATCAATCCAGGCCACCGCAAAAAGAATTCAGCACCATGAATTCCTGTCTCTTCCAGAAGCTGTGTCCATCCCTGCACTGTCTCTCCTCGCAACACACTTTCCGATAATCTCTGACGAACGTATGACGAACATCCTGTCAGGTATAATCCAAATCGCAAAATGTTGTAGGGCCATGGATCCTTTACAGTTTCGCCGATAACCAAGGTATGCCGAGCCAATGAATATAAATACCGGATATGAAGCTGTATAGCCGGCCTTTCATACTCATGAAGAAAATGAGAAGCAATAACAATATCGTAGTGGGCGGATGAATTCTGAGGGGGCGATGGAGGTGCTTCGGGGCTTCCCAAGTCGATCTTTATTTCGTTGTATTTCTCTGTTCGAGTATGCCCGATCTCAACGGCGGCGGGGTGAAACTCGATACCGTGATACTGGACCGGTATTTGCCTGGATCGGCACCATTGGACGATGGCAATTCCCAGCGCGCCTGTACCCGCGCCCGTCTGAAGGAATGTGATCGGTCTGATATAGGGGCCTTTCCCGATAATCTCGGGAAGACGGTGAACAATGCACCGGTGCGCACCCCATAAGGCTCGCATCCGGTCCTCTTCAACAAATGCCCGTTTATAGAACTCATCCGCTTGATTGTCTTCAGAAGGCGGATGGTGAAAACGATCAGCCGGTGTTGTCATTGTTAGGCCATTTCGGGCGATTTTTACCTATATTCGAGATACTCCCCAAATATCCTAACCGGATTCCAGTGAAGATGACACCTGAATTGTGACTTCAACAATCTCACCGAACCAACGAATGTCTTCTTGAAGCATTTGCCAACGCATCTTATATGCTCCAGGAGAATCCGGGGCCGTCATTTCCGGAAGTACGAATTCTGCGGTCCGGCCGCTGGTGACCGGAACAATAATCGGAATACGTGCCGTACCGCCGGGCACGAATGGATTGTTTTCCGTCCCTATTGCGAATCCCTCTTTGCCTGCCCATGTCTCATGTCCGCAGTTGGTGATTTGAATGGTTCCTGAAAACACTTCTCCCGGCCTCACTTGATGAGGAACTTCGATCAACGATGCACAAGAATTCCAACGGTCTTCATCGAAGAGTATTTCTACGCGGTCCGGTTCATTTCGAATAAACAGAAACATTTCTCCGGCTCGATCTACCATTCCCCAATCCGGATGCCGGTGGATCGCCAATAAGGCCCGGCGGTAGTCTTCAGGCGGCATCCACGGTGCGTTGTTGGGGTGATGGCCGGCCAAGACAATATCTGCTTCTTGCCAACCATGCGGGAAAACCTCGATACGTTCGAATTGTGAGACTTGTTCAAAAAAGCGTTCCGGTACGGCGGCATTGTTGGAGCGATTTAGTTGTTCTTCGAGCCAATTGGTGAATTCGCCGCAAAGCCTCGCTTCTTCCTGTTCTTGTTCCGTTTGTTGTAGTTGCTCCAAAAAGCCGGGCCAATTCTCGTAAGCCTTCACGTTAGCCAGCGCAAAAAGCAAAAAGGCCGGCACCCATAAATAAGCCATTCGCTTCTGCCGCCACCGCCATAAAACACGCCCGGATGCATAGGCCGCTATGGGCAAAATGATTACGGCCCAATGTCCGGGCCAGGGCTGGCTGGGCGGGACTGTCCATAACGCGTATAGAACCGCCGGAATACCTGTTGCCACTATATGGGGCAATAACAAAGGCAGGAATGACCAATTCAGAATCAAATCGATAATCGAACGGTCATGCGCCGAGAATTGTCCGAGCCATGTAATGGACTCTGTTGGCGGTATTTGCGAATAGCACGGAAATATCCACACAAAAAGAAATCCAGCGGCAAAAGTGAAAATCCCTGTCCTGATTCTGCCCAACAGAGCATATCGGAATGCTAAGCCCCACAGCATCAAAGATGCCGGAAAGCCTGTGCATAGAATCATAAAAGTGTAGAAAGCCGCTCGTTTGCGGTGGCAACGCTCGAACGCCCACAACATTGAAAACATCAGAGCCGGGAGCAGGCAGGCGGTTCCAGCATAAATAAGCAATGGAAACCAACTCGGACTGATGGCATAGGCAATTAAAATTATCCCGATGACTCGTGGATAACGATCAAGATTAAGTCGTAACAGGCGGGAGAGAAGCGGCGCCGACAGAACAATGGCAAACGCTTGGATCCAAACCAACAGCAATGATGAATTCCCGAACCATCCCGAACGTATGATCCGGCTCCACAACCAATCGAGAGGAGCACATAGCAAGCCGCTATTTTCTGTTTGAAATGGAGCGATTCTGTTTGATCCGGGATAGAACAAATCATGGTGCCAAAGGCCCAAGGAGACATCGTAATCGCCGGCATTCCAAGAAAGCGTCCCGCCGATCAATAGGATGCCTAAGAGCCAAAGTGCCGGAAGCAACCAGGCCAGGCGTTTGTGTCCTGCAAGAATCCACATACCCGGCAACATCATAGCCAAACCCGCGCGAACGATGGTTTTGATGGATACCGTCTGCAACTCTCCGCCGAGAATTTCGCCATTCATCCGATTCGAAATCAGTACGATTAGAATCCACATGGCTGCCCAGGCAATGATCGAAAGGTAAACAAGGGCTGTTCCGATCGTCGGACGGGGCCGCGCATGCAAAACAAAATGGGAGGAAATCCATCGCGTGGATGAGGCGTCGATTCTGCTCAAAATAGAGATAGGCCACCCGCTTCCTTGGGGAATCGATGCTGCGGTATCGTCCGCTGCTTGTTTTTCAGTATGGTAACCTTCTTCCCTTTGGTCCATGTTTTTTACAAATCCATACCTCGGCAATCATCTTTGCGGAACATTTCGACAATTGCCAAACCCTGCTGGCCAATAGGATTTCCGTTAATTGTGATCTCAAATGACAAAGGAATTCTGTTCTCTCGTTTCTCGTCTTTGGGAATCTGAATCTGTGTTGTTGCGTTTCCGGTTTTTAGCGCGCTTGCACCAAAACACAACCGGTCCGGTATGGCACTCCAATTCGCCGGGAGCACCGGCACGGCTTCTACCGAGAAGGCTTCTTTTGTGTGATTTCGCACAGTGCAAGTCAACTCGAAAGAGTCGCCCGGTGAACAAGCGATCTGAAAGGGGTGGAGTGATATCATTTCGATATCCACTCCCATGTTGGCCTTGGGAGCATCGATCAGCGCGACAAAATGTCTGCGCATATCCATCATCCGTTCATGCAAGCGTTTTAATTGCCGATGGTTTGTTTTGAAATGAGAGCCATGGCCGGGACAGATAATATCCGGCTCGAGTTTCATAAGAGTCTTGGCCATTTTGACATGGCTATCCACCGTACAATGGTTACGGAAAACCAAAGAATGCTGCAGCTCGCCGCTCGGGTGTTCGAATACATTATCCCCGGTGAAAACCAGCTTTTTCCCTTCCCGTTCGAGCAACAACGCCATGTGGTACTTGCTATGGCCGGGAAAATCGTAAACAGTAAATGTGAATTCCTCCCAATGAACGCGTTGTCCGCTATGCAATTCTTTGCTGACTTCTAAAGGCGAATGCAAAATGCATCCGGCATTCACGCTGCCGGGATTAGTCAGAATCCCGGCCATCGTATTCAAACACCAAATTTCAGTATTTTCATGTTTCTGCAAATAAGGAAATCCGCAGATGTGATCGTCGTGGTAATGGGTTGGAATGGCAACATCGAATGAGCGAACGCCGTGTTTCTCGCGCAAACGCTCTAGCGAGTGGTGGATAAAACGCTGTTTCTCGCCATTCAAGAATAAATGCGGCTTTAAAAAGTCATCACCGGCGGTTCCGTAATCGATAAGCAGAGCCTTGCCCGACTCCGAAACGAGCGCGTAGTGCGCCGAGCATGTCGAGTGGCAGCCAAAGACACCCGAAACGATTTCAACATAGTCATTATCGATGGCCGGTGAGATTTGTGTTTGTGATTCGTAAAAGCTCCGCAAACGTCCCATCGTATCTGCGATGGCGCTGGACGGACGTCTCATCACTTGGCCATGAGAGGGACAGAGCATATCGCATTCTTCCCGGGACAGATTGGAGAGAGAAAGCAAGGCATGATTCACGCCATCGAAGGAACCATAGTCATATTGCAAATCGTAAAGTGTTTGGACTTTGCCTGGGGACGAGATGAGGTCGCCGGTAAATGCCACTCGTTTGCCGTCAATATCGGTCAGCAAAGCACTTGAACCGTAGGTGTGTCCCGGTGTGGGCAAGATACGGAATTCATACCCCCGCCACTTAAAAAGATCGTAATCCGCCAGAGTGCCATGAATCGGCACGCTTTGAGTCAACGCCATAAAATTATTTCTGACATCGTACAGGTCGGCCATGCGCCGGTTGTTCCAGTAGTTTTCTACCTGCTCGAACAAAAAACGCTCATGTTCCGGCGCTGCAATGCGGGTTCCGTTGGCTGCTGCCAACCAATCGCCCTGGCATTGGTCGCGGTGATGATGCGTATGCAGTATCCAGTCGAGAGTCCGAAAGCCGAGTTTGTCGCTTAGTTTCAGCGTATTACCCGAGCCGAAGTCGATACATAGGGCATGACCCTCATCGATGATGACGTAAACCTGACAAGTATCGGATACACGGTAAAGGTGCTCCGTGATTTGTTCGATATGATCGGAATTCATCGTTGCGTTTCGTTTCGGTCTCTCGTTCGAGAGTGAGATTATAGCTTTCTTTGAACGTACACACGGTACTTGCGAATACAATCTATGGGTGAAAACAGCGGGATGCTATCGCTTGTGAGCTTCGTTGGCACAATATGTGCATTTGATGCTCATTGCCGTTAGTGGCTTGGCTGCGAGGTGGGCAGTTTTTGACTGATTTGAATCTGATTTGGGCAGAAAATTCCCTTTTCACAGCCTGAAACCACGAAGTGCAAGATACTCAAATGGAGGTTTGACGATGGTTTTACAGCATCATGTGACTTTTTCAAAACGTTCCATCGTCACGGCCGCAGCGTTTACGATGCTCGCATTGTGGATCGCGGGCTGCGGTGGCGGCAAGAACAAGATCAATGGTGTCCGTTACCCCTATGTCGGTGTGGCCTCTTGGTATGGAGAAAAATTTCATGGCCGGCAAACGGCAAACGGCGAACGCTACAATATGATGGCAATGACCGCTGCTCACCGTTCTCTGCCTTTTAACACGGTTGTGCGTGTTACAAACCTGGAGAACGGCCGGTCGGTTCGACTGCGAATCAATGATCGTGGCCCATTTGTACGGGGGCGTTCCATCGATGTTTCGTATGGGGCTGCGCGCAAACTGGGTATGGTTCAACAGGGATTGGCCCGTGTTCAGATCGATATTATCCGTTCACCATTGGCCTATTTCCCATCGAATGCCGGTCAGCTCGAGCATGATACCGGTTCGCTGGATCAGGACCTCTCATCCTATGCCGGTTCGGTATTGTCGGATTTGACGCTTGAAGGATAAGAACCGGGACACTTTCGGTTTTTCCCACGAGATTGCCTAAAATAGAAATCCGCTTCGAAATGCCATCCGAAGCGGATTTTTTACTTGTCTGTATTTCCGTGTAAATACGATTCATCCCAAGTGTTGCCACTCAATTTCAGTATGTGATTGTTGCAGCCTCGTTTGGGACTCTAAATCTGAATCGCTTATGTTTCGGTTTTAGGAGGGGTGTCTTGGATTTACCGATACATCCTGAATTGGCCCCACGCGCCATGGATGGACCGGCCAATAACGGAAAAAGGCCTTGCCCATTACATTTTCGATGGGTAATGGCCCCCAGTAACGGCCATCGTAACTGTCGCCGGAATTATCGCCAAAAACCAAAATATGGTCATCAGGAACTTTCATGCTGAGGCTCTTTTTGTTCATGATGGTGTAATAAGGGTTTTGATCGAAGAAGGGCGGATCTACAAGAACTTGTCCGTTGCGATAAATATGATGGTCGGAATCGACTTCGATTTGATCGCCGGCCACTCCCACAACACGCTTAATGTAATAGGGTTTCTCCGGATCGTAGTTGGGAATATCCGTAGGCACCCGAAAAACTACGATGTCGCCGGGTTTGATGTCTTGGAATAGATAACAAAATTTATTGACAAAGATGCGGTCATTGACCAGAAGTGTATTCATCATTGACCGGGATGGGATTTTGTAGGCTTCAACAATATAGCGTTTGATAATGAGCGCGAGCAGCAGCGCTGTGAATAGTGCTTCGAAGTTTTCATAAAAAACCGAATGCCGCCGGATATGTCCGACAACGTTCCGCCCCCAACCGAAAAACTCCAGACGATGGCCTACACTCTGATAATAACGTCGCAGCATCGGGCTGTGATTAAACCTTTCTTGTTCCCGCGCCTGGCAACGCACTTTACTGCCAACCGCGTCCGGACACTTAATTGCCCTGGCTATCCCGGGCACAGAAGCTATAAGGCTATCGCCGCTGCCAAGGGTCCGGCAAGCGAAACGCGCCTATTCCCATCCTTATACGTATTTACCACGCAATTGGTTTCCCGAAACGGACATTATGGATACATGGTATCCGCCGGTGCTGTTCGGGCTTCATCGCGAATCAGACCCACTCGCCAGGGACTGACAGGCCAGTAACGGAAAAAGGCTTTGCCGATTATATTCTCCATAGGGACTGAGCCCCAATAGCGGCTATCGTAGCTGTCAGCCGAATTATCGCCAAAGACCAGCACCTCGCCTTCTTTGACATTAACCGGTTTAAATTCATAAGGCTCATCAGTCAGTTCGGAATAATAATAATTGGTTTTGAAGATATCGCTGTCGTCCAAACGTTTATTGTGATTGTAGATGAATTTGTCGTTTTGGATTTCAATCCGGTCGCCCGGCAGACCTACGACTCTCTTGATGTAATACGGCCGGTTCGGATCGTAATGGGGGATATCTTCGGGCACTTTAAAGACGACGATATCGCCCACCTCGATATCGCGAAAACGGTAGATGAATTTGTTTAGGATAATGTGGTCTCCCTCCAGCAATGTGTTGCTCATGGAATCGGAGGGAATTTTGAATGGCTCGAAAATGTAGGCTTTGATGATAATGACCGTCAAAAAGGCAACAAAGATGGCCTCGGCATTGCCGTAGAAACTTTGATGCCGGCGCAGATGCGCCAAGAGTGTTCTTCCCCATGGAAAGTAATTAAGCCGGTCGGCAACGATGCGGTAAAAGCGTGTAAGCATCTTGTTTGATAGATCGTACAAATTTGATTGACGGCCTGTGGTGTTAATGCCGGGATGCCGCGGCTTCTTGGCATTTCACTGTGAAAACGGCAATCAATCTTTTATATCGATAAACAGTTCAAAAACCTCATTTGAAATTGGAATCGCGCTTGGGTGCAGACAGAGATGGCCTTCGGTCATGACCAGCCAGTTCCGTTCAAACGCCTGCGCCAATTCCATGTGCCAACGATCCTCAAGGCGATAGCCGTAACGCTTCAAGAAATTCTCGCAGTCGATTCCTTCGATCATACGCAAGCCGAAGATGACAGCATCCTCCGCCTCTCTTGCCGGATCGATGATCTCCGGACCATGGATATCGCAGAGCACGCCGGAATGACGTGGGCCTTGCCAAGCCCGGATATACGTATCCAAATCCGAACTGTGACAATAGCGTCTGCCTCTCCAGAAGGTATGGGCCGAAAGCCCCGCTCCCAGCCAGGGATCTTGCCGCCAATACAGCCGGTTATGACGGCTTTGGTATCCGGGCAGGCTCCAATTGCTGATTTCGTAACGTATAAAACCGGCTGATTGGAGTTTATCGATCAATAAATTCTCCATATCGAGGTAACTCTGCTCTCCCGGTTGGGGGATACAGCCTTGAGCAACCTGTTTTTCAAGTGGTGTTCCGCCTTCCAAAATGAGTCCGTAGATGGATAGATGTTTGGAGTTGAGCGCCAGAGCCCGGTCCAACGTCTCTTCCCAGGCTTCTATTCGTTGTTCGGGCAGGCCGAACATCAAGTCCAGGCTTATGTTCTCAAAGCCGGCGGCCCGGGCGTATACCAAGGCCTGTTGGGGTGCATCCGGCCCATGAATGCGGGCCAAGAGTCTGAGTTCTTCCGTGTCGAAGCTCTGCACACCAAGGCTCAGCCGGTTGACACCTGCCTGACGCGCAGCCGTCAGTATCTCCAAAGTGGCGCTTTCGGGATTGGCCTCGCAGGTCCATTCGGCATCGTCGGCCAAATGGAATTGTGAGGTGATCTGATCCAGAAGGTATGCCAGGCGTTCTTTGCCCAATGCAGTTGGTGTTCCACCGCCTAAAAATATCGATGTAAATACTTCATTTTCAGTGAGTTGTGATAAAACTTGCAGTTCTGCCGAGAGCGCCTGCAAATAGTCTTCGATTCGATGATCCTGTCCCGCAAAAGAGGCGAAGTCACAATAGGAGCATTTGGAAACGCAGAATGGAATATGGATATACAGGCCTCGTTCCTGGCTGTGTTCGTGAGCAGGATAAATTTCGGTGGGCGGTGAGGAAAATAGTTCCTGAATATCCAGACATCCACCGGCAGTTTCTTCCCGATCCTTGGGCTGGATCATGGTTATCGCAGGCTGTTTCTGGTGTTTCATAACAATTTGATTTTAATAGATTTACACCTTCATGGCCAGGCATCTTTGGCGCGTGGTATGGACCTTGCTCGCAATGACGATATGCATTATCGCATCCATTTTTGGGGATGCAACAACTGGTTGAGGAGCAAACTCATGTCACCTTTGGGAATAAACAGAGAAAGCCGCGTTGAGCAATACATGCTTGCTCGGAAATCGCCATGGATGTTATGGCGTGCCATGGCCCTTCGCATGGGGTATGTTCCGCCTTTGGTCGAGGGGCACATCCCCGATGACATCCCGATGCGGTTGCCCTGCGAGCGGGGATTTACTAGCAGGCCCAAACTTTTGGAGGCTGGAACTATGAGTTCGATCCAAATTGCCAAAACTCGGGAAAATTCGCTGGCAAAGCATTTCATTGCTTTCCTTTTGGGATTGACCCTTGCAATGGCGTCTTTTGGTCTGTTCAAAGCCGCAACAAGCGGCCAGGCCTTTCACATTCCTGCGGTTTCGCAGTATGTCGGCCGATAGACATTTCCATCGTCTGCCGGGCTGGCTGTGAGCCAAGGAACCATGCCGGCAGTGCGACTTGTTGTTGAAGAGTTAAACAAAAACCTCTCCGCCTTTGGGTGGAGAGGTTTTTGATTTTTGGATATTCGAATACGGATAGAAATGTCCGTGCCGCCGGTTATATCAATGTCTCTTCAGTATTGATATCAAACAGATGCGCCTTGGAAACATCAAAGACCAAACTGCGTTCTTTGTTGACCTCTGCTTTGGCGTGCGCACTGACTTTGGCGATAAATGTATTTTTCCCGGTAGTCAGATACCAAAATGATTCCGCACCCACCGGCTCGATCACTTCGACGCGGCTGGTTACTGCCGCTCCGCCGATTTCTTCCTGGCTGTGTTCGGGATCGTGAATATCTTCCGGCCGAATCCCGAATACGACCTCTTTGCCATCCAAACTCTCGGCGACTTTCGAGAGGTTCTCATTCATATCTACCTGAAAACTGCCTTCGTTAAACCGCATTGAACCATTATTGCGTTCAATACGGCCGTTGATGAAATTCATCGGTGGTGTGCCGATAAATCCCGCCACAAACATATTGTTGGGATGATCGTAAAGCCGGATGGGGGTATCGACTTGTTGAATCAGACCGTCTTTCATGACCACAATCCGGTCGCCCATGGTCATGGCTTCCATTTGATCGTGGGTGACATAAATCATGGTTGCCTGAAGACGGTTGTGCAGTTTTGAAATCTCCGCCCGCATCTGGACCCGGAGCTTTGCGTCCAAATTCGAAAGCGGCTCATCGAAGAGAAAAACCTTGGGTTTGCGGACGATGGCCCGGCCTACCGCGACACGTTGTCTTTGACCACCGGATAGGGCTTTGGGTTTGCGGTTCATTAGTTCGCTGATACCTAAGATATCAGCGGCCTCTTTTACACGTTGGTCGATTTCATCTTTGGGATATTTTCGGAGTTTCAAACCGAAGGCCATGTTCTTATAAACAGTCATATGCGGGTAAAGCGCATAATTCTGGAAGACCATGGCGATGTCACGGTCCTTGGGGGGCACATCGTTGACCAGCCGGTCACCGATATAAATCTCACCATCGGTCAGTTCTTCAAGGCCGGCGACCATACGCAACGATGTCGACTTGCCGCATCCCGATGGCCCGACGAGGACAACGAACTCTTTGTCATTAACCTCTAGATCGAAACTGTCCACAGCCAAGACATCGTCATATTTCTTGGTGACGCTTTTAAAAACAACTTTGGCCATCGTAAAGGCAACCTCCGGCGGGAATTCCGATCTGCCCGATTCCCCGGTGATTCCGGGAAATCTCCGGTTTCAAAAAGACTTGTGCAAACTCGGTGGCTCGCCACACGATTCGCCGGTCTTCATGAGACTCAACAAAGCAAACATAGTCCCTAATCTGTCAACGTACAAGAAGATGAATGTCCGTGAAGCGGCTAAAAATGTCAACAGTCATCGGCAATGAGCTTGTTAGTCTGCCGTATCGCCAGGTCCGGTTGCTGAATCCATTGTTTGTGACTGGCCGATATGCCGCAGGAACCAAATACAAAGAAGGAATGCGCTACTCAAAGATAGAACCGTCAGGGACCAATGCCAGGTACGTGATTGATTAAATTTCGAATGCCACAGATTGGCTGCTGAGCCGATCACCAAAATTCCGGACTCATCAATAGAATATCCCAGCCCGGCGCCCGGAGATATAACCGAAAGTTGTGTATTGGGAGTTTGAAAAAGATGAGCGTATCCTCTGGTTGCTAAAACCAATCTCCTGAAGGAGATAGAAAGAGGACACGCTCATGAAGTCAAAGAATACGGTCATTTCATTAGAAGGTCGAGAGTCGAATCAAGTGGGAGGAGGTCTGGAGTTGATTCTACGTGAAGGGGCGCGGCGCTTGTTGCAGGCTGCAGTGGATCAGGAAGTGGAGATGTACATTCAGGAGCACGCGGATGAACGGGATGCGGCCGGGCGCCGGTTAGCGGTTCGCAACGGGTCGCTTCCGGAACGGGATTTAGTTACGGGTGTGGGCCCGGTCCAGATTCAACAGCCCCGTGTGCGGGACCGGCAGGAAGGGCGGCGGTTCACCAGCAAGATTTTGCCGCCGTTCATGCGGCGGGTGCCAAGTGTGGACGCTTTGATTCCGATTTTGTATCTCAAAGGGATTTCGACGGGTGATTTCACAGAGGCGTTGGAAGCGATCCTGGGCCCGAATGCCACCGGTTTATCGGCCGCGAATATTGTTCGGCTGAAGGAAGGTTGGATGCAGGAATACGAGGAGTGGTCGCGGCGAGATCTTTCCGGCAAACAGTACGTGTATCTTTGGGCGGATGGCGTCCATTTCAATGTGCGTCTGGACCATGATCGCCCGTGCATTCTGGTCATCATCGGCGCGCTGCCGGACGGCTCAAAAGAACTGGTGGCGGTTCACGATGGCCACCGGGAGAGCAAGTTATCGTGGTCGGAAGTGCTTAACGATCTTCAATGCCGCGGTTTGGCGCTTCCGCCTCAGTTGGCGGTGGGAGACGGCGCGTTGGGATTCTGGGCGGCTCTGGAAGAGGTCTTTCCTGGCGTCCGCAGTCAACGTTGTTGGGTGCATAAAACCGCGAACGTCCTCGATAAGATGCCCAAACGCGTGCAGCCGCATGCCAAGAAACTGCTCCACGAGATGTACTTGGCGCCGGCCAAGAGTGACGCCCTGCGCGCCTATGACGCCTTCCTCGATCTCTACACAGCGAAATACCCGAAAGCCTGCGCATGTTTAGAAAAAGACCGCGACGTTCTGTTCACGTTTTATGACTTTCCCGCTGAACATTGGGCGCATATTCGCAGCACCAATCCCATCGAATCGACCTTCGCCACAGTGCGTCATCGAACCCGCCAAACCAAGGGTTGCGGTTCACGCAAAGCTACACTGATGATGGTTTTCAAACTGGCGGTTCAGGCGGAGAAACACTGGCGAAGAATTAACGGTTACCACTGGATTTCAAAAGTTATTGAAGGAGTGCCGTTCATCGACGGTCTCATTCAGAAACCGGAGAAAAAAGCCGCATAGACAACCAACCCGGAGGATAGGCACAGATCGACTCCATACACAACTTTTGGAAATATCTCCGGCGCCCGGCAATACCTGATCTAAGAACTCCCGCAAAGATGGATCCCTCATCGATACGCTGATTCTCTCCCGGCTTGCTTTGCGAGTAATGACGTAATCGATGGAAGTCCCGTCGGCGAACAAGACCAGGCAGTCTATGAGTTCGGTATCCTCTACGTTCAGCGGGCCTATGAGCGGTTTATCAATATCTTTTACACGTTCCTCGTACATAGAGTTTTGTTGAGGTTCAGCAGCCGGACAGATAAGAGTTGCCGCCAACAAAACAAACAATCCTATGTACATGGAAAAAAACTTCAAAGATGAATTTCCTATTGTGGTTTAATCGGAATTCTACTCAAAATCTTCGGCCTCGATCCATCCAGCAATATGCCCACCGTATGCAAATGATCCAATTTGGACCGGGCTGGCGCCAGGGGCATAGAAAGCGAATAGATTTATAGCCTTATTTGAGAATCCGTGCATACAATAGGCCAGATTATTACCTGACCGCGAATGTAAGATATCTAGGCATTCACCTTTTATTTGGCATAGTTCGATATCATTGCGAAAAAATTTGGTATCTCCTTTCTCTAGATCAAGTTTCATTCGGTAAGGCGAGAGCGCTGGTTTAAGGATCCAATCCTTGCAGTCCAAGATTTGATTTTGAAAACGGATTCTCTGTAAATGAGGATTGAAATGTATGGGGCTGTTGTTAAGATGTATAGGGTAATTCTGAGTGAGTTTCGTTTTTATTTTCATCGATGGAAATGTGCAGGTCTTAATCGATTGTGATAAAGAAAAAGAAAATGACTCGGCCGGGCGAGTAAAAATATCTTGATAGACCAGGGTTTGCTCATCAAGCCATTCATGCGCCGGAATTCCAGTTTTAGGCATGAAGCAGTTGGCAGTGTTCACATTATTGTCGATTGTTTTCTGTACTAAGGTATCGAGATCGAGTATTTTAAGATCATGGGCGGTTAACGGGTACGATTGGCCGTTTGGTATGTCGATCACAGCATAAGCTAGCGTTTTGAAATCGGGTGAAATCGAAAAATGCGGGCTCAAACGGTCCCATTCTTCGCCGAAAACGTCTTTTCCCAGTGTCTTAAATGGCTTCATCTCCAACGTTTCCCAATCGAACTCTATAAGACGAATCTCCGGGATTTGCGAATGGCGTTGCAAAAACATTGCCTTACTTTTTTCGGGCGTGGTGCGTAAGAGCGGGCTGGTACGTGGCGAAAACTCTTTAGTTTTTGGCAACTTCTTGATTTCGCCGGTTTTGAAATTAATTAGAATGAGATCGTGCCTTAAGTTGGCAAGAAAAAGTAAGCAGTCTAGGCGGGTCAACGTCGCGGTGGTTGGAAGCAAGACTTTTATTGTCCTTAAATCATGATCTTTAAAACTTACAATGTTGATCTCGTTTGAATCTACATAGATCAGAACCGGGCACATCTCCGGAGTGATGACCTGGCAGCGAATGCTCTCTGGATTATCGGCAAAGGAATCGGTAGACAGAATTAAGAAAGACAGCAGAGCCACAATGGATCGGCGCATCGCCTATACCTCTTTCCGCTTTGGATTTTATAACATGCAGATTGTTATACCCGTCCGCGCCCGGTGTTGCGTAATCCCTAAATCCGTATTCACGCTCATCGTGGCATTGGACTCTATTCGGTATCTTTAAAATCTTCCGCTTCAATCCAGCCGACAAGATATCCGTGGTTTGATAACGTCCCAATTTTAACCGGTTCTGTGGCATCGCCATAAAAAGCGTATAGGTCTTTGTTAAAGCCCGACCCATTATGCACACCGTAAACAAAGTTATTGCCGGAACTGGGTATTGCACGGGTCATGAATTGGTCTTTTTCCCGCCAGAGTTCAATATCGTGGCGAAAAATTGTCGTCTCTTTTGTGTCCCGATTGTATTCTGTTCGATAGGGCGCCATGATCGGCGCCAGTGTCCAATCATCGGTAAGCAGATACACATTCCGGAATTTGATTTTCCGCAGAAACGGATCGAATTGCATCGAACCGCCGCTAAGTTCCAGATGCAAATCCTGGGAAAATCTTTCTTTTATTTTCATGGATGGCAGATCGCAAGTCTTGATCGTATGGGTTGCTGAGGACAACAGGTCATTCTGCGTCGCCCCGGGGATGATATCTTGGTAGACCAAAGTCCGTTCATCGAGCCATTCATGCGGCGGAACTCCATATGGAGAGGATGAGAAAGGCGAGATCGTAACATTTACATTGTCATCGACTGTGGTCCTTTCCAAAGTATTCAGGTCCAGAATCCGCAGGTCGTGTTTCGATGGACGAGCCACCTCGCTTCTCGGTCCGTGTTTGACCGTATAGGCGAGTTTTTTGAAATCAGGAGAAATGGTAAAGGCTGTGCATATCCGGGCCCATTCTTCGCCGAAGATATCCTTCCCCAGCCTTCTGTATGGCTTCATCTCAAGCGTTTTTAAATTGAGTTCGGTTAGGTGAACTTCGTAGGTGCGCATATCGCACCAAAGGAACATGGCTTTTCCCTTTTCGGGAACCGTGCGCAGAAGCCGGTCTGCATACCATGCGATATCTTCCGATACCTTATTGATTTCACCGGTTTTGAAATTGACCAGTGAGATGTCATTTCCCGATTTGACATAAAAGAGAAAACGGTCCAAGCGTCCGAAGAGCGATATGTTGGCCGGAAATGTGAGTTTCAGTGTTTGGGTTTCGCCGTTCTGTATACCGGCGATTTTAATTGTGTCTGCATCGACATAAAGCAACGCCGGGCACATCTCCGGGGTGATGACTTGGCATATGTTGCTATCAGGATGATCGGCGAAAGATATTGCTGACAGAATCAGAAAAAAACAAAGAATGATAGAAGTTCGGTGCATCGCGTAGACCTCTTTTCCCTCTCAATTTTATAACGCGAAGAGCATTATGTCCGTGCGCGGCCAAGCCGGAATTTCCAAGCCACCAGCCCTACAATGAACGCCGCCGTAATCCCCACAGCTACACCCATCATGAAATAACGCATACCCGCTTGGGGTTTGAGCATTTTGATCTTGTTGATGACCGCTTTGGGGCCGATTCGTACAGCACCCGTTTCGAAAACGACATAATCCAGTCCCACCGAAGGAAGCACGGCATCGAGGATCTCTCGCACTGAGGGATTATCGAGTTTGAAAATCACTTTGGGATTGCATCCCTGATCGAGCACGAAGTTGAGTCCGGATTCGTCCTGCAACAGAATTAGAATTGTGCTGAGTTCGGTTTCGTCGGCAACAAGGGGCCCGCTTAGCCTATAGTCTAATGCTTCCTGAGTATCTGCTGTTTGAGAATTCGACGAGTAAGGAAAAAGAATGAGAAGATATGCAGGCGCGGCAAAAAGAAATAGGAACGAATAATACCTTGTGTCTAATGAAACATCCCAAATACGTTTCAAGACTCTATACCCCCACGGTTTGTTTCAATATACAACGAAACCTGCGGAAGTGAGTAACCGCGTCTTGATTTAACAGACGTTTCGGTGAGGTTATTGTGCCACAGTGCACAAATGAAAAATCAAACCGATACGGCTTTGACTCGTGGAGCGGAATCGGATTGAGTTTGCGCTGCACGGTCCAGCTTGGTGCAAAGATGATTGCATAGCCGCGCCAGTTCGACGCGAAGTTGTTGGCGGGGGACGATCATATCGACCATTCCCTTCTCCACCAAAAACTCAGCCGTCTGGAATCCGTCGGGAAGACGCTGTCCGATGGTTTGCTCAATTACCCGCGGTCCGGCAAAACCGATACGTGCTCCGGGCTCGGAGACAATCACATGTCCCAATGCCGCAAAGCTGGCCGCAACTCCGGCGGTAGTCGGATTGGTCATAACCGAAATGAAAGGAACGCATTTTTTGTGCATACGGGCCACGGCTGCACTGGTCTTGGCCATTTGCATCAAAGACAACATGCCTTCCTGCATTCTCGCGCCGCCGCTGGATGAGCAGATGATGAGAGGAACTCGTGCATCCAAGGCGCGTTCCGCCGCACGGGTTATCTTTTCGCCGACAACCGAACCCATGCTTGCGCCCATGAACGAGAAGTCGATGACGGCCAGGCTGATCTTGCGCCCTTCTAAAAGTCCCCAGCCCGAAAGCACAGCCTCTTTAAGGCCGGTTTTCTTTTGACTGGCAACCATCTTGTCGGGGTAACCATCGAATCCCAATGGATCACAGGACACCAAATCGCCGTCGAATTCTTTAAAAGAATCTTTATCTACAAGCAGTTTTACACGCTCTTGCGCCGTCATGCGGTAATAAAAACTGCACTTCGGGCAAATCTGCAGATTGGTTGCGAGCTGATCGTTGGTGATGTATTCCTCACAATTATCGCAACGTTTCCACAGCCCTGCGGGCATCTCGCGCTTCTTTGTTTGATCTTGCGCAGACAAATCTGTAAAACGTACTTTTCTACGAAACCACGCCATAGAACCACCTCAGTCGCTTTTAAGCATACATGAACTCCCCCGCTTAGGCCAAACCAAGTCCAAATCTTGGTCATACCGAAGCAAAATCCATCTTATGCAACGAACGCCATGGGAGAATGGCGACGTTACAGCCCTTTGTGTACGGCATCAATGATCGGACGAACAAAATCTGCCGCAATTTTGGCTTTTTGTGCGGGTTCTGCTTTGTCCACAATATCCACCAGGGCGCTACCGACAACCGCTCCATCGGCATGTTGCACAACCTGCGTTGCCTGTTCCGGAGCTTTGATCCCGAATCCCACGACCACCGGCAAATCTGTCCGCGCCTTGATCCGGCCCAGGTTTTGTTCCAGATCATCGGCCAAATTGTCCCGTGCTCCTGTCACCCCTGTACAGGAAACATAATAGAGAAACCCGGTTGCCGCATCGGAGATTAATCCAATTCTTTCGTCTGTGCTGGTGGGCGCAATCAGGCACACCATAGCCAGATTGTGGGCCGCCAAGGCGCAACCCAGCTCCGCGGATTCTTCCGGAGGAGCATCGACCACAATAAATCCATCCAAACCGGCCGCAGCCGAATCCGCAGCGATCTGTTCAAAACCACGCCGCATTAGAGGATTTACGTAAGTCATACATATGATTGGTGTTGAATGTCCTTTGCTGCGAAGTTTTTTAACTATGGAAAGCAGCCCCGGGAAATCCATCCCGCCTTCCAGGGCACGGTATGCCGCCCTTTGATTGACCGGTCCATCGGCCATGGGATCTGAAAACGGCATCCCCAATTCCAGGATATCGGTGCCCGCCTCGCAGAGTGCCGAGGCTATCTCGAATGAAGTCTGAGAGTCAGGATCGCCTGCCACGACATAGGGAATAAAAACTCCCCCGCCGTTGGCTTTGCGTTCCTGGAACGCTTGTTTAATGGCGTCAATGCCACGTAATGAATTCATCACAGTCATCGGTCAATCCCCAAGAATTTTGCCGCAGTCTCAACATCTTTGTCGCCGCGCCCGGACAGATTTACAATAACAATCTGATCGCTGGACATTGTGGGGGCGACTTTAATGACCTCGGCGATGGCGTGGGAACTTTCCAATGCAGGCAAAATTCCCTCGGTTTGGGCCAAAAGGCTAAAGCCTTCCAGGGCCTCGGAGTCAGTGATCGAATGATATTCGGCCCTTCCGGTGTCTCTGTAAAATGCGTGTTCCGGTCCCACTCCCGGATAATCCAATCCCGCCGAAATCGAATGCGCCAGGCTGATTTGCCCATCCTCGTTTTGAAGCAGAGGGCTGTATTGGCCGTGCAGCACACCCGGCTGGCCATGCCCTAATGGCGCCGCATGACGGCCTGTCTCAATGCCTTCACCGGCTGCTTCCACACCGATAAATCGGACTGCCTCATCTTCATAGAAGTAATGGAAAATGCCGATGGCATTACTTCCGCCGCCCACGCAGGCGATGATTGTATCGGGCAGCCTGCCGAACATTTCTGTGCACTGCTCTTTGGTTTCTTTGCCGATGACGGTCTGAAACTCACGGACCAGCTCCGGGTAGGGATGGGGACCCGCTACGGTGCCGATGACATAGTAGGTGTTCCGCACATTCGTGACCCAGTCGCGGATGGCTTCATTCATCGCGTCTTTGAGCGTGCATGAGCCGGAATCGACCGGCATGACTTCCGCTCCCAGCAATTTCATTCGAAACACATTCAGACGCTGCCGGACCGTATCCTCGGTTCCCATGTAAACCACGGTTTTAAGACCTAAGAGTGCGCCCACCGTGGCGGTGGCAACGCCGTGTTGCCCTGCCCCGGTTTCGGCGATGATGCGCGGCTTGCCCATTCTTTTGGCCAATAGGCCCTGGCCGATGGTGTTGTTGATTTTATGCGCGCCGGTATGCACCAAATCTTCGCGCTTCAAATAAATTTGCGCACCGCCTAAATGCTCGGTAAGCCGCCGGGCATAATAAAGCGGAGTTGGGCGGCCGGCGTATTGACGAAGATGCCACCTGAATTCCTTGAGAAAATCCTCGTCTGCAATCGCCGCGCGATAAGCGCTTTCCAGCTCATCTAAAGCCGGCATTAGGGTTTCGGGCACATACTTCCCGCCATAGGGGCCGAAGCGGCCGCGAGTATCGGGCCGCTTTGTTTGTTGTGTTGGTTGTGTGGCTGTAACCATAAGTATCACCTAGTGAGATTCAGCGTAGTGAAACAAGTCCCGGCATAAAACCCAAGTGAACCGCCGACTGGCCCTTTTGTGCAAGCTGGCTTCCTGCCCCGCAGCAACCGACAACATTTGATTTACATAGCGCACTACCAAGGGGATGTTTACTTCGGTAGTGTTTGGCTTTGTGTTCGGGATTTTGGCCCCAAAGGCACTTGGACTTGTACTCGTGAAATTCTACGACCAGCTCGCCGATATCTACGATCTCTGGGTTCCTTGGAAAGAGCGTTCCCAAAAGCAAATCCCCTTTTACGAAAGGCTTTTCCAGGAACTGCGGGCCTCCCGGGTGCTGGATGCAGGATGCGGAACCGGGCCACTGGCCGTGGAACTGGCCTGCCGGGGCTATGAGGTAACGGCCATTGATTCTTCCGCCCGTATGGTCGAACTGACAAAGCAGCGGACAGAGAAACGGGATGCCGATGTTCAGGTTCATAAAGCTGATCTCTGCAAACCGTTTGAGGGAGTAAACGGCGTTCAAGATGTTGTCCTTTGCCTGGAAGGAACCGTCGCGCATTTTTTTGACCGAAACGCATTGCTCGGTTTTTTGCGGAATGTCAAAAAGTGGTTAAGGCCGAATGGCGCGCTGGTATTGCATTTGCCGAACTTCCAACGTTTGCTGAACCACCGTCCCCATTATCTTCCGGTACAGGGCAGCCGCCCGCCTAAAAAAGCGAAATCAAAACCGTCGGCCAATGCAGTAATTGAACCGCAAGCCGAGACTCTTTTTATAAGCCGGTATGATTACGGCCAAAGCCGTATTGGTATGGATTTAATCGTTTTGCAGTCTGATGGCGGCCCATGGACCCAGGCTGTGTATCATACGGCCTATTACCCGTGGACCGCAGAAGAACTGATTGAAATCCTTCGGGAAGAAGGATTTGAGGAACCCTTAACGTATGGGGATTTTGATTACGGGGAATTTAACCCCGATGTGCATGAGGAACTGCTGATTGTCGCAGAAGCAGCGGAGAAAATTGAATGAAATGGTGGTTGAGGGCTTATCCCCATGAGATGGCTCGTGTAATTGGAAACGGAATCAGTCCAAAGGCGTTTGCAGGCAAGCTTAAGGACTGGGGATTTGAAGGTTTGTGGTTTTCTACCTACAACCAGGGACGTCCGGTGTGGGCCGATGGCTGGTGTGAGTACGGAAAAGATTTCGATCCTTACCTCAAAGAAATCGGTGAGCGTGGAATGGGAACCGTGGCGGTTGTCGATTGCTTTCACGACAAAATCCGCTTTTATGAGGATACCAGCACCCAGCCGGTTGTTGTGAACGGCTTTATGTCGAATGGTGATTATCGTCCGATTTGTCCTACCTCTCCGGGGCATCTGGCCTTGATTGCCGGCCGTGTCGAGGCGGCGGCTAAAACTCTAAAGCCGGACGGCATCGCCCTCGATTATCTTTGGCACCCGTTTTATTGGCAAAAGGATAATGGGCAAGACAATCTGCCCATGGGCTGTATATGCCATCGCTGTTTGGCAACCGCACGGCGTGGTGATGTTGGCCTTTCGGCCTGCGAAGGTATTGAAGAATCCATCGATCTGCCCAAATACCAATGCAAAAAACTGCGCAAAAAGACTTCATGGGATAATACCATCAGCGCTTGGGTAATCTGGCGCTCGGCACATATAACCCAGATTGCGCGTGAACTACGCAAATTGAGCGGACGAAGACGGAAGATCGTGCATATCGTGCCGCCTCAAGAACCGGAGAGTCTGCTTCGGGATGTATTTATGCGCTCCGCTCAAGATGTACTCAAACTTACCAAAGAGAAATTTACTTTAAGCCCGCTGCTTCATGCGCCTCTGCTTGGAAAATCGGATGCGTGGGTGGAAGGAAGTCTCAAAGCCTTTCAAGCGCTTAATGATGATACTGTGCCCGGTTTACTGCCGCCCAAGGGTGAATCGGCGCGGACTTGGAAGCGATCCTGGAGCCGGACTTTATCAAAACTGGATGTAGAAGAAGCTATTGCTTCCTCGCTTGAACTTTGGCTTGAGGGATAGGCCGTTAGCTGTATCCGGATTCAGCGTTGCTGTTCTTGATCGGCATTTCCACGGCTTAGCCGTATTTTGCGCCATGCCATAAAAAGGTATAAAAGCAACCCGAAGTAGGCCAGCGTCTTAAGGATGGAAAGAAAACGATAGCTCCAGTAGTTCATGGGGCCCAGATCGGCGAATTGCAGGCTGATCAGCAGGAGAACAGGAATCAATCCCAGCGCCCCGCGCAAGGATAACTGATGCTCCAAACTCCATTCACTGTGGCGCGATTGCCACAGTCCCAGTGCCAAAAGCCAAGCCGAAGCGGCAGCGCAAGTGAATAGGATGGAAGCCAGTCCGTCACGAAATCCAAACAGCACGCCCGGCCATTGCAAACAGGCCCAGAAAACCATCACATAGAACACGGCCATCAGAGCCGTAAAGGACGCCGCCAGCGCTGCCGCCGTAATCCAACGGTTACGCGGTAAAGGCGGGGGGCCATGGTGAGGTTTGCTATTCAACGTGCGAATCCAATTCTCCAAGAAGGTTAGTAACGTCTTTGTATGCTGAAGAGCAACGTCATGCAATTCCGGCGTGCCTGGAAACCGTTGGCGCGTTGACAGCAAATACGCCGCATGTAAAGTCGAACGAGGCTGAGAACAGGTTCGCTCCGCGTTTGTCTACGCCATATTAAATCAGGCCGTACGATTCTAATGACGTTCTCCGCCCCGCCCCAAGTGGGCGGCGTGCGGCACAGCTGAACGAGATTGGGATGTCCCGGAAAAACTCGACTTTTCTAATTGCCAACGTCGGCAGTACATCATTGAAATACCAAGTCCTGCGCATGCCGGAAGAAGTCTGCGTGGCCAAAGGCCGCTTTGAGCGCATTGGCCAAGAAGATGGAATCTGGTCGCATGAAGACCAAACGGAAACGCTTCCCTTGCCTGGGTATGGTTCGGCAATTGACCGTATGGTTGCATTACTGGACGCGTCTGATGGACCTTTGGGAGGCTTGGATAGTCTGGATGGCGTCGGCTTCAAAACAGTTATCGCAAAGGGAATTGATGGCTGTGTGGAACTGACCGCCGATGTCCTAAAGCGGATGGAAGCCTATACACTGTTAGCGCCTGCCCATAATCCGCCATATATCCAAGCGATCCGCGCTTTCTCGGAACGGTTGCCCAGCAAAAAGATGATTGGCCTATTCGAACCGGCTTTTCATCAGACCATGCCGGAATACGCCCGTATATATCCCATTCCCGAACGCTGGCGTACTGAACATGCAATTCGGCGCTATGGCTATCACGGCGCCTCGCATCGCTATGTGGCCGAACGTTTGCCGCAACTGATGCAGCGCCCCGCAAATGAACTGCGTCTGATCTCTTGTCATTTGGGCGGTTCGTCGTCTCTGTGTGCGATTCAAGGCGGCAAGTCGATTGATACAAGCATGGGTTTCTCGCCTCAATCGGGTGTTTTTCATGCAACCCGCCATGGGGATCTGGATCCTTTCGCCGTTTTGTATGTCATGAAAGAGGAAGGACTCACGCCGGATGCCGTGATTCCTTGGCTCACCAAACAAAGCGGGCTGGCGGGGATATCAGGCATTGCTTCCGGCGATTGCCGCGATATCGAAGAGGCAATGGATAACGGCAATGCCGATGCGAAACTCGCATTCGATGCATTTTGTTACGGTGTTAAAAAACAGATCGGTGCTTATTTGGCCGCGTTGGGGGGACTCGATGGGATTGGCTTTGCCGGTGGAATCGGCGAACGCGGAACACGTGTCCGTGCTGCGGTCTGCCAAGGATTAGCCGAACTAGGTATTGTATTGGACGAAAATGCGAATCAAGAGGCCAATGGCAAGGAAACATGCATTTCAACCGCCGAGTCTCCTGTCGCCATTTGGATTGTGCCAACGAACGAGGAACTAATTGTGGCGCGTGCGTGTCACGAATTCTTGCAGGTGGAGTAAACAATGCCGGATATGTCACGGAAAGCGCTGAAAGTCTTCAGCGGAAATTCCAACAAACCTCTCGCGGAAGAAATCTGTCAGCATCTGGATATCGAACTGGGTAAAGTTGAGATTCACGAGTTTACCAACCAAAACCTTTTCGTACGTATCGAAGAGAACGTGCGCGAATCCGATGTATTTGTCGTGCAGACCTCCGCGCCACCTGTCAATACGCGCTTGATGGAACTGTTGCTCATGATCGATGCGCTCAAAGCGGCATCGGCGCGGCGGGTTACGGCCGTTGTTCCCTACTTTCCGTATGTTCGTAGCGACAAAAAAGACCAGCCCCGTATTTCTATTGCCGCACGTTTGGTGGCCGATCTGCTTGAAACAGCCGGTGCGGACCGTGTCTTAATGATGAATCTGCACTCATTCCAAATTCAGGGCTTCTTTGGTGTACCGGCCGACCACTTGTTGGCGACTCCCATTATGGTCGACTATTTCAAGAAGCAGGATTTATCCAATACCGTTATCGTCGCCCCGGATGCGGGCAGCGCCAAACGCGGCGAAAAATACGCGCGGCTTTTGGATCTTCCACTGGCGATTATCGATAAACGCCGCACAGGCAACAAAGATAAATCAGTAGTGAAGCACGTTATCGGCGATGTGGCCGGAAAAAGAGCCATCATTATGGATGACGAGATCAGTACGGGCGGATCACTCCTCAATACAGTCAGCACGCTTGAAGAATACGATTGCAAAGAAATCAGCGCCGGCGCTATCCACCCGGTTTTATGCGGCGATGCCATCCCGCGTATTCAAGCCTCGGCGCTTAGCGAAGTCGTTGTGACCAACACAGTGCCGATTCCGCCGGAAAAGAAGATTGACAAGATCAAAGTCTTGTCAGTAGGGCGGATGTTTGCCAAAGCCATTCGGAGAATTCACGACGGCGAATCGGTCAGCGTACTCTTTTCACCTTACGAGGACTTTTAGTCGTTTGATTGGCCGGAGACCTACCGGCCGTGGAGTTCCATGGGTAAGGCGGTCGATTGATTGTGAGTCCCGGGCCTATACGCAAAGCCGTTATCCCTGCCGCAGGTTATGCTACACGCCAGTACCCGGCCTCCGCTTCTGTACCGAAGGGGCTTTTCCCGGTGGTTGACCTCGATGGTCTAACAAAACCGGTTCTGCAGTTGGCGGTTGAAGAGGCTGTCCGCTCGGGGATTGAAGAAATCGCCATCGTCTCCCATCCCGATGATGAAGCCTGCTACCGAAAGGCATTCTCGGGGCTTCCGGCATCTCATAAAAAGGCATTTGCCTCGCGCCCCGGTGCGCTTGAACAGTCGGACTATCTGGCTTCGCTCGGGGAACGGATTACCTTTGTCTACCAGAATGAGCCGCGTGGTTATGGCCATGCAGTTTGGTGCGCGGCCGATTGGACCGGAGATGAGCCGTTTTTGGTGATGCTCGGGGACCATGTATTTATTTCGCATGGCGATGTCCCCTGTGCGCGCCAGCTCCTGGATGCATTTGCAGCACTGCAAAAATCCGTATCGGGACTGCACCGGTTGGGGCCGGACGATTTATGCGGCTTTGGGATTGTACGGGCCAAGCCTCTTGAGACGTATCCGAGAGGCTATGCTTTTGAAGAGATCACCGAAAAACCCTCTCCGGAACATGCCGCGCAACATTTTCGCATTCCGGGATTACCACCGGATACCTATTTGGGCTGGTTTGGCCTTCATGCCGTAACTACCCGGATTATGGAGTGCTTGGCAAAACGTGCGGCAACTGAGCCGGATGCGGAGATAGGCTTCACTGAGGCACAGCGGGATTTGATGCTTCTTGAAGGTTTCTGCGGCCTGGAAATTGATGGCGCTGTATACGATACCGGACAAGCCGGCAAATACTTGGAAACGCAGATCCGGCTGGGCCTGCTTGGCCCCTATCGAGAGGGGCTTCATTCCATCTTCGATATCCGCTAGTTTCGCGTTCCCAACTAAAGCGTTTTAGTCTATCCTCAATTTTTAGAGATATGACATCTTCTCGTATTTTTGTTAGATATATTGTTATTAGCACTTAACAACGAGGTTTTATGAAATGGGTTTTGAAGGCATTTACCCCGCTGCGCCGACTCCCTTTACCGCCAATGGTGAAAAAGTTGATGAAGGTGCGTTGCGGACGATTATCGATCATTTAATAGGCCAGGGTGTGCAAGGCTTTTTTGCATTGGGGTCGACCGGCGAAGGTCCCATGCTCACGTTGGAAGAGCACAAGCGCATTAATGATATCTTCATGGAACAGTGCAAAGGCCGCGTGCGGGTATTTATGCAGATTGGCCGTAACCTGCTTTCAGAGACCATCGAAATGGCCAAATATGCGGCCAAATCCGGCGTGGATGGCGTTGCCGGTCTCTTGCCTTGGTTTTATGCCTGCGATTCGTTGGCAACGGTCAACTATTTTGAAACATTGTCAAAAGCGGTCAGCGGTACGCCGTTGTTTATCTACAACATCCCCGTTCGTACCGGAAACACGCTCACATTCGAAGCACTCGAAGAACTCTGCAAGCGTTGCCCCAACATGGCCGGTGTTAAAGAGAGCGGCTCACTGGAAAACATCGAGCAATGGCTGCGACTGCAAAACGATAACTTCCGTGTCTTCTGCGGCAACGACCTGTTCGAATACGACTCCTACAAGATAGGCGTGCGTTCCATTGTGGCCGCGTTTGCGACATGGATGCCGGAAACTTTCTTGGCTTTCGATAAGGCGGCCAATGCCGGGGACTGGGATGAGGCCCAAAAACAACAGGACCGGATTAAAGAAGTCATCACTCCGATTATTCACCCCGATTTAATGCCCAACTTGAATTCCAGCATCAAGGCCGGTCTGAAGATGCAGGGCCTGCCCGCCGGTTTTGTGCGTCCGCCCAATCGCGAACTCACCGATGAAGAAACCGAGCGTGTCCATAAAGCGCTTCTGGCTTCAGGATTTCTAAAAGAATAGAAACGATTTCAGGTTGAGTTTTCTTACGTAAGTTGCTCCGGGAGGATGAGCGTGGTCTCATCCTCTCGGTTTTTTATGCGTCAGCATGTTCTGATATACGGATTGGGCTACCGCTTGAGCTAATTGGCTATTAATTGGCTACTCTTGGCAGAATAGGCTATTATTAGGCTACTCCAGGAACAGGAGTGACCGGCCATGCTTACACTCGATCCCCTTCAATTGCCAAGAACAGATATCCCCGTCAGCACGGGATGGCTGCTCGGTTCCTGCATGGAAGCGCGTGGGAAACAAGACCTCTGGATTCGTCAAAAGCCTGAAGTGCTTGATGCGCTTCGTACACAGTCGATTATCCAAAGCGTGGAGTCTTCAAACCGTATCGAAGGTGTAACCGTGGAAACGGACCGGCTTCGGCCGCTGGTCATGGGAAAAACCAAACCGCGTGACCGTTCCGAAGAGGAACTCGCCGGGTATAGGCGGGCTATCGATTGGATTTTTTCACGAAAGAATCCGGCTGCAATTACTCCCAAGATTATATTGCGGCTGCATGAAATGGCTCAACGTGGCTCGATTGGCGATGCCGGAGTGTGGAAAAGCCGGAATAATGAAATCATCGAAATCCTCCCCAATGGGAAACGCAAGATTCGCTTTCGGCCTACACCCGCCAAAGATACTCCGCTGGTTGTCGACAATTTATGCCGGAATTACGTATATTTTTGTGTAGGACAAAACGTACCGATGTTGCTGGTTATCGCTACCTTCGTTTTTGATTTTCTTTGCATTCATCCATTCCGGGATGGCAATGGCCGTGTTTCACGTCTGCTCACAACCCTTCTTTTGCACGCCCATGGTTTTCAAGTCGTACGGTATATAAGTCTTGAACGGCTTGTTGAAGAGAGCAAAGACGAGTATTACCAGGTTTTAGCTGCTTGTTCGCAAAAGTGGCATGAGGGAAAGAATCAGATTGTTCCGTGGTGGAATTATTTCTTGGGTGTGGTGCACCGTGCCTATAAAGAGTTCGAGCAAAAGGTTGAATCGGTAGATGCTCGTCCGGCCAAAAGCGAACTGATCCGCCAAACCGTGCTTGCGCAAACTGAACCGTTCGCCTTAAGCGATATAAGCACTCAACTCCCGTTTGCCAGCCCCCAACTTATTAAAAAAGTCTTGGCCGCACTAAAGAAACAGAATGCCGTTCGTCTCACCGGCCGCGGCCGTAGCGCCAGGTGGGAAGTTGTGCAGTGATTGATAATCTTTATTTGCTAATTCATAAGGTACATACGTATCTCCAAATCCACCAACTTACTCCAATGGGTGGCCCAGATCAATCTTTTATCTGGGTGCGTTAGCACAAGAGGTGGTAGAAGGTTATGTTTACCGCATAGACTCTTTCTCTATCCACCAACTCCCTTAATCACCCATACCAAGCACCGAAGGTGCGCAAGGTAATAGCCTGGGGCGAGCGAAGCGGAGCCCCAGGTTAAAAGCAATAAAATCTCAAGCCCTGTAGGGGCGTAAGAAATGTATTTCCCTTACGCACTTACAGCGCTTAGGGATTGTGGGGTCACGCTTACCCAGGCTGGCGCCCTGCGTCGGTCTACGACCAACTTGGGCTGAACCTGGGCTATTCCCTTGCCGCACCTCCGGTGCTTGGATTTGTGCAAATGATTGAAGTTGCATGCATTGATAAATATAAAATTTTCAAAAAGTGGCGTACCGCCAAAACAATCTCCCTATTTGCCTACTAAATCAAAAACTCACACCATGCCCCAAAGGGGCAAGAGATTGAAGCCCCAGGCAAGCGTAGCGCAGCCTGGGGTTAAGAACATTACCCCCCCCCGGCCCTGTAGGGGCCGCAGAAATAAAACAACATTTAGAAAACCTTTCTCCTATCCACCAACCTTCGCAAAATCTTTGTGCTTTCGTGATTCCACTCCCTCACCTCTCCCCATACGCCCCTGCCTCATCACCAACGGCGGACTGCACAAACTCACTCACGTCCCAAACCGTGATTTTCCCATACCGTGTGCCAACAACCACCTTACTTCCGTCGGGTGACCATGCCCCGGCTGTGCTGTAGCCGGCGGGATCGGGTATGGCAGCAATCGGCTGGCCGGTGTCCGCATCCCAAATTGTGCCCCAATCGCTGATCGAGGACTTCCCGAGCATATATTTCCCATTCGGTGAGTAGTCAAATAATGCTTCGGCTCCTTCGAACGAGCCTACCCGTAAATGTGTGCCCAAATCGAATATCTTTTCCCCAACCGCCCAATGTTTTTCGTCGGGAGAGAAGTGAGCACGGTCTCCCGGTCCGTAAATGCGCATAACCTGCCAATCGCTCAGGTCTATCAGCTCGTCGTAACCCATAACCACCTGCACACCCGGGTAGTATTCATACCAATAACCGTATAGGGCATATATATATCTCCCATTAGGCGATACATCGATACTACTGCAATAGCGGAGAATAATTTCCTCGTTATTCACAATTATAGGTCCTTTGCTTTTCGTATCGAGAAGTTCACCGGTATCACAATCCCAAATTTTGATTTCAGCGAAAGAGCCTTCCTGGCCCTCCGGCAAAACGGCTCCGCACGTAAATACTTGATTTTCATCCGCTGAAAACCTCGCGTTGTATAACAAATATGAATGTGAAAACGTATGTAGCACCGACTTTGTGGAGATGTCTAATAAGATTGCGCCCTCCTCTGGTTTTGTGCGTATAAGCATGCGTTGACCATCGGCGGAATAATCGCAAAGCGAACCGGCATAAACGGTTCCCAAAAACTGCCCGGACAGTGGATTCCAGCTTTTTATACTATAATCCGTATGAGGAGTATCGGTTGGACTTTTATCTCGGCCGCGTGTGTATAAAATTGTTGTGTCGACAGAGTAGAACAATGTAGATACCTCATCCGTATATGCCTGAAATTCCAAAAGCTTATTCTCAACGATTTCGTATCCGTACACAGATGTAAAAAAAAGTGGAACAAAAAGAAAAGTGATAACGATTCTCAGTTTTAGGTTCATGATACCCTCCTATTGATTTATCCCAGTATGTACCTTTGCAGGATACAATAAGCAATATCTCAGTTCGTTGGCTTTGTCAACGAGTTTTTACCCCATAAAAAACAGCCGGGAGGATGAGTATTTCATCCTCCCGGCTTTTGTTTTCAGATTCGTAACACCTGTTACGGAAAGTTTTAGTTGATTTTCAATTACGCCTTATTCGTTGTGGTATGCAGGTCTTTCCAAGTAACCAGTCTGGGCTCGAATTTCTTACTGGCGCGAACATACATAGCCTCATGGGCCATGAGTGACATCAATGTCGCCACGCGGCCGGTTTCGACATTGCTCAGCGGCATTTCACCTTTGCGGCAATGATCGGCAAAGGCCACAAATTCCTCGCGTGTAGCGGCATCCCAGTCGTCGCTTTTTGCTGCGAGTTGGACCGGATCGCCTTGGTTTGGACGGGGATAACGCATCCCCTCGCAAATATCCACACCGCCGTTCTCACCGGTTACGCGCAACATTTCGCCGGTAAAGGGATCGCACAGACGGAAAAGATGGGTGTAGGAGAAGAGCGCGCCATCGGCAAACTGGAAGGTCACCGCGCTTTTGTCTTCGGTTTGGTGTTCGGGAGGATTGTTGAGCGCTTTGGTGCTAACACCCATCGCCACGCAGTTGATCGGCTGCTCGCTTTTCATAACCCAACTCATGACATCCATATGGTGGCAGGCCTGTTCGACGATTTCACCGCCGGACATATCGACATCGGCCACCCAGCCATTGCCGATATCCCAGGTCCAGTGCCAATGCCCCTGCATAAAGTGAACCTGGCCGATATCGCCGTCGTGAATGGATTTGACGCACTTTTGGTAGTTGACGTTGTAACGGCGCTGGAAACCGATCTGGTAGATGCCTTTGGCTTTGCGGGCCGCTTTGACCACCGCATCGACTTTTTCCACGGTGCAGTCCATTGGTTTTTCGCTGAAGCAGTGCAGCCCGGCTTCGAGAACCGGGACCGCGCACTTGGCGTGGTTGCCGACTTCGGTACAGACCGCGCAAGCGTCGAGCTTTTCGGTATCGAGCATTTTTCTGAAGTCGGTATAGATTTTCGCTTTAATACCGGCCTCTTCGCAGATGGCCGCGGCTTGTTGGGCGCGGTCTTCTTTCAAATCGCAGACAGCCACAACTTTCACGCCCGGAACCGTAAGGGCGCGTTTCATATCGCTCTTTCCACGGCCTCCGCAGCCGATCCAGCCCATGATCAAATCATTGTTGGCAGCGGTTGAGGTACGGCTGACACCCGCAGTAAGCGCCAGAACCGAAGCTCCTGCGGCTGTGGTTTGCATAAAATTACGCCGGGTTACGTTTCGACGGTCAGACATCTTTATGTTCCTTTCGCTTGGTGTTGTTCATTTCGTCGAGTCACGCCGAAATCCCTCGGCATCGGCTCGGCAAGCATTGCACGCCAAATTTCCTCGGTATGCAACCTTGTTGATCAAACGATTGTTCAATTGCCCGGGTTTTAGCCGTTTTTATCCGGGGGGGAATACCTGTCGGCTATACCTGGCAGTGCGTACAATCGGTTGAGTACACTTGCTTTAACGAATCGCAACCGGTCTTCTGTACGCTAAATCATGGAAACTCCCAACCGCCCCCTCAATCAACCGCTGCCCCGCTCTCTCAAGCCCAAAGTGCGGCTTTCGCCGGGCGGCGGCTATGCCGATGTCCTCAAGACCGTGGAGCGTGAAGACCTTCATACGGTCTGCAAAAGCGCGCATTGCCCCAATGTCGGAGAATGTTGGGGGGAGCGCACCGCCACCTTTATGTTGTTGGGGAATATTTGTACGCGCGCCTGCCGGTTCTGTGCTGTGCAAAGCGGACGGCCTAAGGAACTTGATCGCAAGGAGCCGGAACGCGTGGCATCGGCCGTCTGCAAATTGGCCATCGATTATGCCGTCATTACCTCGGTGAACCGCGATGAACTCGAAGACGGGGGAGCCTGCATTTTTGCCGAAACCGTGGAGCGCATCCGCGATGGAAGCCCCAATACCTTAGTTGAACTGCTGGTGCCTGATTTTTGCGGAGATTTGCCGTCTTTGGATATCGTATTGGATGCCAAGCCGAATGTGCTGAATCACAATGTCGAAACGGTAGCGCGGCTTTATCCGACCATTCAGCCATGGTCGGATTGGGATACATCGCTTGCGGTCCTTCATCATGCGCACGAGCGTGGTTTCGTGACCAAATCGGGCATCATCGTGGGCCTCGGCGAGACCAATGATGAAATCTACGATGCGATCCGTCAGGTGCGCGATGCGGGTACGGATATCCTTACCATCGGCCAATATCTTCAGCCGACTCCTAACCATGCGCCGATACTGCGCATGGTTTCACAAGAAGAATTTGACGCTTTCCGGGATTACGGATTGGAAATCGGTTTTGCGGCAGTGATGTCCGGCCCCTTGGTGCGCAGCTCCTACCGGGCAAAATCGGCTTATTATGCGGCCATGGAAAAGCGGGGCGAGGCTGTCAACGCTCCCGGCTGTAGCGGACATGCCGTACAAACCGATTCGGAACCATTGGTACAAATCACGCCATTATCGGAGTAACCGGTTTACCCGTCTCTGCGGATTGTTGTGCGGCATCAAGCACGGCAACCGTTTTGCAGACGCTTTCCGCTGTCACAGCAAGATCTTCTTGGCCGCGTAACACCGCCGCAATGTTTTCATAGTAGGAACGCCAACGGCCCGGTTCTGTCTCAACAACCTCTTCCTTAATTTCGCCTTCCAAGCCCGTATAAATCCGTGCGTAATTTTCCGGCGATTCACATGCGCCGTCGATATCGCCCGCATTCATGGCCTTTTCTTGAGGATCCAGTCCGTATTTGCAGAGTGAGGCTTTGGTTCCTAAAAGATACCATCGCGGTTTGGGGCAGCGGGAAAATGAAGAAACGTCGATATGCACATCGGGGCCGTTCTTAAATGTCAAAATACAATGCGAATGGTCTTCGACATCGTTCTCCCACATGCCTTTTTGAAAGCGGGCGAAAACGGATTCGATTTCACCGGGGAACAGCAGCAAGGTTTGATCGATCATATGCGAGGCCAAATCCAAAAACTTACCGCCGCCGTGTTTGCGGTCCGTGCGCCAGGTACGGGGAGGTTTGCATTGATGCCAAGCCAATTCCGCATGCAGCACATTTCCCAAACGGCCTGAGTCCACCAGATGTTTGATTGTCAAGAAATCGCCGTCCCAACGCCGGTTTTGGAAGATGCTCAGCAGACAGCCGTTTTTTTGTGCCGCCTTTTGCATAGAACGCGCTTCCGCAAGATCAAGGGCCATCGGTTTATCGACAACGACATGTTTGCCCGCTTCCAAACTTCGAATAGCATACTCGGCATGAGTATCGTTAGGTGTAGCGAGCACAATCAAATCGGTTTGGGGATCGCCAAGGGCTTCATCCAGTTCTGAATATGTTTTAATTCCCTTCTCTGTTTCAAGCGTTTTGCGAATTTCTTCGCGGCCTGATACAACCCCATACACTTCGAGGCCATCGACCAAACGAATCAATGTCTCGTGAAAAGCCCGTCCGGCATAACCATAACCAACGATGACAGCATTAAATCGCTGCATGTTTCTATGATCTCCTGAAATCTGTGGTTTTTCCAAGGTTTAGAATAGACGCTTTCAGGCGTACGGATGATGGAAGCCAATACAAAACTTATACTGTTTCATATCGTCCGATGACAGCCGAGATGCAGAGAAACTCAGGGATTCACAACACGGTCGGTGATGTTGATCTCTTTCACACGTGAATCGCGTAGAACCTCAGTGTTGAGTCTAAGCATAATATCTTTTTTAAGGGCCTTAGCTCCCTCTTCGCTTGTCAATTCTTGCCCGCTCCTTGTACTTAGAATATCCAAAATAGAATCGCGTATGGCCGGAATCAGTGAACGGGGATTCTTGTTTAACGGTTGCCACTCTTCTTGGGCTTTTTCTTCTGAACCATTCTGCGGATAGGTTTCAATTCCCGCGACTAGAGTAACGCGTGCGATCTGTTCTCGGTCCGGAAGCACATTAACAGTGAATGGATCGAGTTCGATTTGCAGCGGCGCCGGTGGTCTTTCTACGGGGCCGGCTATCAGATCCGTGGCCGAATTGTTCCAGATGAAAAGCCAAAAAGCGCCGGCAATAATAAGCAGCGCCAAGATTGTCAGCGACACAATAAGTACGAGATTACGCGCCCCCCGCTCTTCACTGACTTCTTCATGCAATTCATGTACTTCACCGGCCTCAGCCATGTTGCACCTCCTGCCCGCTTTCGAGCCAAGTAACTACGAATACGATCGATCTTGTCTTTTTATTCTCAGCCTCTTTAGAACGAGTGTCAATAGACTTTGTTACTCTTTGCTTAGACAGCAAAAAAGCCGCAGTGTTGCTTTTTCACTGCGGCTTTGCTTGCGTTTATGGATTATTGAAAGTGGCGGTTAGCCTTCGATAATCTTAATGCTGCTCGCGCAGGTCTTGCCTTCGCGGCCTTCTTTGACATCGAATTCAACGTGATCGTTCTCGTAAAGTGATTTCAGACCGGATCTTTCGACATCTGAAATATGGACAAAAACGTCCTTACCGCCGTCTTCAGGCTGAATGAAGCCATATCCTTTTGTAGGATTAAACCATTTAACAGTACCAACAGGCATAGTCTCACCTCTCTGGGTATTCTCCGTCTACTGACGGAATGTGATATCGATAAAGCAATCTTCGAAATCGGTAACAGGGAGAACGCCCAAGATGGTAAGTTCTACACTTTGCCGAGAATCTAGATTGACATTACTTACTTTACTATTTTCCAGAATCAAGTGCAAATACTCATTGTGTCTGGTTGGAAAATCCGTAATTAAACGGAATTAACCTTCCAGAACTTTAATATTCGAGGCGCAAGTTTTGCCTTGACGCCCCTCTTTCATTTCGAATTCCACGCGGTCATTTTCATAAAGCGATTTCAGACCGGATTGTTCTACATCGGAGATATGGACAAAGACATCTTTGCCGCCGCCTTCGGGCTCGATAAAACCGTATCCTTTTGTGGGATTAAACCATTTAACAGTACCAACAGACATTTCTTCACCTCTCTGGGTATTCTCCGTTTTGTAACGGATCTAAATTGCAACCAATCTTGGAATTCGGTTACGGGGAGAACAACCGAGAAAGGTAGGTTCTACACTTTGCCGAGAATCTAGATTGACACAAGTATATAGTAGCCTAAATGAAAAGTTTTTCAAACACTTTTGGCAGTAAAAATCGACTATCAGGATTTGTGCCGGATTCAAAAGAGTTCTAGGCCGCCATGATTCATTTTTGCCGGAATGCAGGCTTTCGCTTTTAAGGCTATTCATCGATTTTCACAGGTTTAAAAACGGATCGTGAAACGGCTTTTGCGTCCTTCTTCAACTGTGAGTATGTGCTTGATTTCCTTATTCTTATGGCAGATAACCACAGTGTATTTACCTGGAGTCAGATCAACCAGAAACCAGGGGCCGCAGCCTTCCGACTTCAAGAGTTCTTTGCCGGCGGCATCGAGAATTCTCAAATCGGCGCCGCATACATATTTTCCGGCGTGTGCCATTTCTATTCGGCATGAATACTGTCCGGCTACAGCCTTAAGTTCTTCTCGTTCGCCCAGCCCCACTCCGCCGGTCATGAATCGGATACCGTTCTTGGTATGTTCGACCATGGGCTTGGTTGGTTCAGCGCACACTACACCCACGCAAAGAAATAGGCTGAATAGCCCCAAAATGCTGTTGCTGAGGTTCGATCGAATCATAATTTCGTTCTCCTCTTTTGAGAGCATTTCGGCGCCAACGCGGCAAAGATGTCTGTGCACTGGAATTCCCTAGTCCGCTCCACGAAGCAGGTACTTTTTACGTTCTTCCAGGATTGAAGCCTTTCGGCTTTTCCAGTTCAGGCGATCCAGCCGGAGTTGATGCACCATTGTTTCTATAACGTCTCCGGTACCGCGGAAGAAACGGTTATAAACCCTAAATTCAGGAATTGCCAGAACCTCTTTTCCTAAGCGCTCTCTTTCCCAGAAACTTTCCTCAATTATAAATGAGAATTTTTGCATGAGATGGATCGCCGCATCGTTGTATGCGGGAATTGAAATTCTTACCGCATCGGATGGTTCTTGGGAGTCAAAGACGTTTTCCAAGTATGCTGCAACCGCATCATAAGCATAGCCTTTGCGGCATTGTGCGGACTCGATTTCAAAATGCACGGATAAGGATATGCCTCTTTCACTTCGGGAAGGTTTGCTTGTTAACAACCCGGCGATTCGGTTGTCGAGGATATCCCGGATGCCCAGCACGTCAGAATTGGCTGCTTGCGCCTGTTGAAACCATTTTTGCCACTCGCCCGGGCTCCGGTATGGCAGGCGGCAACGTTCTAAAATTGGATTTTCGTAAGGTTCCCATGCAGAGAGTGCGATTAGGTCTTCTTGTTCTAACGGGCATAGGCGGATTAACGCACCGGATTTGGTAATTTGCATCATGATCCCCCAAAGGTTCGGACTTACGGTGTGGTGTATACCGTTTCGCAAGTCCCGGAATTCAACCTGATTTACTTTCATATTTACGATAGATCTTCCGCCTTAACAAAAGCGGTTCCATATGCAAAAAACTCCTAAGTTTGAGAAATTTGAAACGGATAGGATTACCCTGAAGCGCCAAAATGATGCAGTACATTTTCGTTAATGGACTTAATCTATGCCAAAACGAGACGGCAGGGAGACGCTGAAATTGAGCGTCATACCCTGCCCCATCGTTTCCGGCTTTACCGGACTTTTACGGTGATCCGTTTTTGACGGCTGGCCTCGGTCTTTGGCAGGCGGATATTTAAGACGCCATGCCGGTAGACGGCTTCGGCCTTATCAGATTCAACTTCACAAGGCAGCGGGAAGGAGCGGCTAAAACTTCCATATGAACATTCGACACGATGGAAGTTTTTTCCTTTGGATTCACGTTGATATTTCTTTTCACCTCGTAAGAAGAGGCGATTCTGACGCACTTCGACCGAGAACTCGTCCTTTTCCATTCCGGGAATCTCGGCACGAATGATGAGGGCGTCGTCAGTTTCTTGCACATCCGCTGCCGGATGGATAGGAAACGAACTCTGGAGCACAGGAAATGGTATCCGTCCTGTTCCATCTGCGCCGTATGGTCCCGCACCAGACCGGCCGTTAAGCCAATCGCTGAATTGTCCGCCGGGGCGGATACTTGATAACCATCTTCCTAATGCAGAACTGATACGACCGTAAAATTCCGAAAATGAATCCTGAAGTTGTTGCGGAATCCAGTTCATCAAAATCACCTCCTTTCTTTGAGCTCGTCCTTAATCCGTCAGACACCGGGCCAGGGGGGCCCATCGAAGGGGTTTTGATGCTGGGGTTGGGTTTTAATCCCCTTCGATGGGGGTGTCATGAATCACGTTGGTAACTCCGATAGCATTAGCTGACTTTAACTTCAATCAGCTTCGGCTTTGCTTCTTCGACTTTAGGCAAACGGAGTGTTAGTACTCCGCTTTTCAGTTCGGCGTCAATGCCCTCCCGGCTTACGGTCTCGGTGAGTTGGAACTGGCGGTAGAAAGTCGCTAACTCAAACTCACGGTAAAGGCTATCTCCTTTTCCGTTTTTATCCGGTTTGGCCTCGATCGTGAGGATGTTGTCTTCCACACGCACATTCAGATTTTCTTTGGAAACTCCGGGCAAATCCGCCAGAACCGTTAGTTCATTTTCATTCTCAAAAATATCCACTGGCGGTGTTAGAAAACGCTCCTCCTGCCGTGTTTCTTCATAGCGTGCGGGAGCGTCGGGTGTGACTGTTGAGGCAACGCTTTTTTCAGCCATGGTATGACCTCCTTTATCAAGAATCTCTGGCTTTGCCGTTCGTTATTGCGCATCCTTAGATCAAACTACATTTACTTCGATGCGCTTGGGTTTGGCCTCGACCGATTTGGGCAATGTGATATGCAGAATCCCTTGCCTGTAATCCGCGCTGATTTTTTCGGCATCAATGGGCACAGGAAGTTCGATATTCCGCACAAACCGGCCTGCCGCACGCTCATTACGATGAAAGGCCTCAACCTTAACATCGGGATGGACCGCCTTTTTCTCACCGGCGATTGTCAGTGTATTGCCCTGAATGGCAACACTTAGATTCTCCGGATCGATACCGGGAGCCAACGCTTCGAGCATCAATCCATTTTCATCTTCGGTTAAATTGATCAGTGGATAGCTGCGTGCCGAGCGTCCAGGTAAAAAGCCAATGCGAGAACGGCCGCCGTGAGCCCAAGACTTATCGAAATCTTGAAATGCACGGTCAATCTCGTGACGCAAGGCATCCATTTCTCGGAACAGATCGCGTGCCAGCATCATGATTTTTGCCTCCTTACCACGAAGTCTACAGGTGTTTTGCACCTTTGTTTTCATTGTTGTTTTTTCCATTTTCAAAACTCGTGCCAGACCTTTGATTTCCGTAAGTTGCCATCTGATAAGCATTTAGATTTCATCCATTTTTACCCCCCATTTTGCAACTGTTTCGCACTGTAACATTTGTCCGAATGGTGTGTGTCAAATTGACCCGTTTGCGACCGGTTGCCCTATCCAATGCAACGTTTGATTTGCTTTTCAACATCATCCAAGAGGGCGGATTCAGGCCGCGCGGGATTGCATAATCCTCCAAACCTTGTAGACAGGCGGAGGGAGCAAAGCCTTTATTTGTTTGAGGAGATTCCTATGAGCTGCAAATCCAAATTTCGGCTTCCTGTTGGTCTGGTTATGCCGGTGATCGCTATCCTGTTGTCCATTTCCGGACCGGGTTACAGCGCCGGAACGGACATCGAACTTGTTCGTGATGGGAAAACGCAATTTGCTGTTGTGTTACCCTCCGATCCGGAGCCGGAAGAAAACCTGGCCGCTCAGGAACTGATTGATGCAATCCGGCAAATGACCGGTGCCCGGTTGTCAATCGGCAAGTCAACAGACAATGGCTCGAAAATCTATTTGGGCAGTGTGGAGGCGTTTGTTAAATCCGGAATGCTCTCTCAAATAGTCGGTTCCATCCCTGTATTAAATCCCGAACAGTATGTGACGTTTGCCCAAGGCGGGAATTTCCTAATGTTGGGGGGGAGCCCGCAAGCCGTGCTTTGGGCGGTTTATGGATTACTTCAAGATTTTGGCTGCCGCTGGTATATGCCCGGCAAGGCCGGGGAGGTGATTCCCTCACGTAAGCATCTATCAATAGGCAGCGATCAACGGATTATGGGCCCCGCTTTTCCCTATCGCGAGATTGCGTTTGTGTGGGGACGCTCTCCTGAAAGGCAAGAAGCGCACCGTCTCTGGAAGCAACGAAACCGTTTTGCTACGCCGCCGATAAAGATCGGACACAATTTCAAAGCAAGCCTGCCGCCGGAAGCCTCTTTTGAGAAACGCCCGGATTTATATGCCTTGTTCGGAGGTCAGCGTGTTAAACAACAGATTTGCACTACACATCCTGATGTGATCCGTATGGTGATCCGGACAATTAACGAGTATTTTGATGAACATCCGGATGTGCTTTGTTATGCGCTCGGACCTGATGACAATGTGGATTTTTGCGAATGTGAGCGATGCCGGGCATTGGACACGGGGGAATACGATGACGAACTTGAACGGCCTGTCGTAACAGACCGCTATATTGCTTTTGCCAACCAGGTGGCTGAAGGGATTCAAGAACGCCATCCCGGAAAGATGGTTTCGATCTTTGCATATAACAATCACATCAAACCGCCTGTTAATCATCCGGTTTTGCCACAGATTGCTGTCTTTTTTACTACAAACCGCTACTGCGCCGGACATGGAATTGGCGATCCGGTTTGCAGTTCACGTCAGCAAATGAAAATCGACTTGGCACGTTGGGCGGAGCTTTCTACCCATGTATATATTTTCGATTACGACCCGGCGCCTTATAACTCGGAATTCCAATGGCCATTGTTTGGCGCCCGCGCCCGCGAGATGGATATTTATAAAACGCTGGGCGTTAAAGGTATATTCTCCCATTCCAGCGCTTCATGGGCCACACTCTCTCCCAACTTTTGGGTGACAGGCCAATGCCTGTGGGGAACGGATTGCACGGCTCGAGAACTTCTGCGCGATTATTGCGATGGTTTCTTTGGCATGGATCCTCAGGGACCGTCAAGCGCCGGACTCCAAGAAATCGCGGATAACATGTTTTCGTTTTATGAAAATCTTGAAGGCTGTTTCACTGCGTATCGTCCGCAATTGAAATGGGAGTCGCAGGATTACAAAACCATCTATTCTTCTAGGTGTTTACGGGCTTGCCGCGATTATTTGAATCGAACGTTGAAAGCGGCTCAATCCGTTTCACTGCCGCAGCGTGATATTGTCATAAGTCGTGTCGAGATGGTCGATTTGGGATTTCAATACCTTGAGAATTATGTTGCATGCCAGCGGTTGCTTGAGAAAAATTCAGGTGGAGAGCAATTTGTATCTTCACTGAAAGCCTGTTTTCATGCTGTTGAGACCATGCTTGAGATGAATCCCGACTATATTGAAGGCCGTAGCGCCGTTTCTGATGTCATTCGTGGCTTAAGCGAGGGGCGTAATCTCAAGACGGATGCGCCATTTGGCTTGGTTACCAAGTGGAATGTTATCGGCCCCTTCGATAATACGGGACTATTGGGGCACAACGGTGTATTTCCGCCTGAGAAGGAAATTAATCTGGATGCGCAATATGAGGGAGCGGAAGGCCCGGTGGCCTGGCGGATCATCGATGCCTCGGAACGTTTGGGATATATTGACTTATTGCAGCACTTCAAGCGCCAGGATTGGGCCAGTATTTATGCCCTGAATTACATTCAAGCCAGCCACGAATGCGATGTGCAGCTCCGCATGGGTAGCAATGATGGGATGAAACTCTGGATTGATGGGGAACTTCTCTTAGATACGGGCGATGGCGGGCGTCCGGCTTATTTTGATTCTGATATTATTCCGGTTCACCTCAAAGCCGGAGTGACGCCGGTTTTGCTAAAAGTCTCCCAAATGGAAAGAAGTTGGGGATTTTATTTCCGTATTACCGATACTGATGGACGCCAATACAAAGACATTCGGCTGTCACCGGTGCCTTTTCAATAATCCTGCATCGCGAAATCTGATTGATTCATGCAGGAATGTTTAGGAATTCAGATTCTTGACAGAATCACGAACAACCAATTCCACGGGGATTCGAAATTGACGTAAAGGCTGATCGGGATTCTCGATCACATCCAGAAGTGTTTTTAAGGCTTCCCGGCCTACGCCTTCAAAGTCTTGGCGCACCGTTGTAAGTGGTGGTGTGATAAATTGGACGAAATCGAGATCGTCAAATCCGACAAGGCTGATATCATCGGGCACTCTTATTCCCTGGCTTTTCAGAATGCGTAAAATATTGCTTGCGATCCAATCGCAAGAGGCATAAATCGCAGTCGGCCGTTGCGGGTGTGAGAGCACGTTGTCGATTTTGCCTTCCAGATCCTCTTCGGAACTCAGCTTATACACATAGGAAAAGAGCTCTGTATTGTCACTGCCAAGGCCTTCGGCCAAACCTGTAAGACGATCTTGTGTGGAGGAGTTTATGCAATCGGAAATCGCCGCAATACAGCGATGGCCCATTTGTTTAAGATAGGAGCCCAGCAAACGTCCACCTTCCCGGTTGTCGCTGCAGACGAAATGAGATGGTTTCTTGGGTAGATACAGGTCGATCAGCACGTAGGGAATTTGCAGCTCATCAAATCGTCTGCACATTTCTAGGTTTACATTTTCTTTAGGCACCGTGGGATCTGGCATTAGCAAAACGCCCGCTGAATTTGCCCTGCACACCCGTGCAATATAAGCATCGTCGGATTCTGTCTCACCCTTGGCGCCGAAAATCCTGGCTTCATAACCACGCTCAAATGCTAGACTTTGAACTGAACTGACAAAATAGGAAGACATAGCTTCAGCTGTATCGCAATTCAAAACAAATGAGATGGTTGAGCTGGGATCGGAAACGCCTGGGCTATGCGTGTTTCCGGGTATAGAGACAAATGTGCCTTTACCGCGTGCTCTTGATAGAAGTCCCTCATTTACCAGCTGTTGATAGGCTTGCCGTATTGGGCCTCGGCTTATTTGATAGCGTTCGACAAGCTCTTTTTCAGAAGGAACCAATTCTCCTGCTTTAAGCTCTCCCGATTCAATTTGACCTTTAATAATTTCACGAAGCTGAACATGAAGGGGGATTCCGTAATCAGTATCCAGTTTCGTCGGTTTATACGCCATTTTTTGACCTCAAAGCACACAACTCAATTATGCCTATCACCAATTACATTTGACACTGCTGCTGATGTTTTCGCAATAGGCATATTTGATAATGCAATTCTTACATATCTATGTCTATTTGTCTATACTTTTTTTCAACAAAGGACTTTTTTTTCTCAGCATCACAAATGATGTAAGTCCTGAAATTTCTGAGATCAATTCGATTCAATAATTGTGCAAATCCTTGTTGATGACAATTGTTAACTAAATCCCGGTTTTTAATTGCGTATTCAAAAAATTAAAATAGTAGTACAGCCCGGTGTCTAGAGTCAGGAATTTATGGAAATATTTTGAACAGACCCGCGCTCAATAAATTGAACCGGCAAACGTATTTGCTCGAATCCCTGTGTGCGTTGATTGATAACATCTGCCAGCAAACGGACTGCTTCGTGGCCAATCTTCCGAAAATCCTGGGCAATTGTCGTGAGGGGCGGGGTGAGAAATTGAACAAATTCCAAATCGTCATAACCCAGAACACTCATCTTTTCTGGGATGGTGATCTTCCTGTTGTTAAATGAGCGTAACACGTTTACTGCAATCCAATCGCATGATGCGAAAATGGCCGTAGGTGTTGGGGAGAGTGCGAGAATATGATCCAGGGCGTTTTCAAAACTCCTTTGTGAGCCCACATCAAATAGAAATGAAGCAATCTGGGCTTCACCGGCGCTAAATGCATTCCGAAGCCCTGCGAAACGATCTCTGACCGATGAGTTATCACAATCCGTGAGCGTCGCGATATTCGTGTGACCCATTTGACGCAAATAACGACCTGCCATTTCGCCACCGGAAAAATTATCGCTACATACCGAATAGGCGTCTCTCTCCGGGAGATATAGATCTGTGAGGACAAAGGGAATGCCTAAATTGTCAAACCGGTCACAAACGGCATGGTTACGTTCCGCCGCTGAAGATACAGGATCTAAGACCAGCACAGCTCCGGCTGTTTCCTCTGAAATAACACGCTCGTGGTACATTTCATCAGTCTCAGCAAAGCCTTGTTTTCCGTAAATGATTGCCTCATAACCCACTTCATGGGCCGCTGGCTGAACGGCTTGAACGAGATCGGAGACCATGGCCGCAGCCATGTCGCAGTTGAGCAGGATAAAAGAGATGTACTTTTTTTCTGTGATGTTCTTTTCGGAGGGAGAGAGAATTACGGTTCCTTTCCCTCGCTCCCGTAACAATAGGCCATCGCTTACCAATTGGTGACATGCTTGACTTATAGTACCCAGGCTCAAGCCATATTGGGTGGCCAATTCTTTCCCCGATGGCAACAACTCCCCCGATTTCAACTCACCACGTTCAATCTTGGCTTTTAAGATTTCCCGGAGTTGTACGTGAAGCGGTACACCACTCTGTGTATTTAATGAATCCTGCAATTGAGCCATCCCAAAGCCCCGGTTATCCCATGAAATACAAGTAAATTAGTACGATCACAATGAATTGATAGTAACTAATTCATTTCACATCTGGATATCCAGGTATGTAGTAATTCACAGGAGCGAGCATCAAGTCACTCCTGAATTGAAATTTATAAAAATAAAAAGTCTAAAAGTCTAGACATTTATATGCCCAGGTTTTAATATTCATTATATCGTTTGATTATGATTTGCACGGATGTGTTTGGTTTTATTTACATGTTTTGCGCTGAGCGAAATCGCAACCTATCGAATTTGCTTCCCCCTTGGCCGGGTTATAAAGGGAGCTTTTATGCGCCCTATTTCATAAACATCCTTAGAGGAGGATTCGAGATGAGAGGTTTAAAAATAACTTTGGTTCTGGCAGGACTGGGCATGCTCGTATTTGGGCCGATGGCACAGGCTGCAAATGAAGGTGCGACAGTAACGGCGCCGTTTGTTGTCGTTCCGCCGACGATTGATGGCCAGGTTTCTCCTGGAGAATGGGATGCCGCCGCAGCAGCTCCGGGCGATTGGACACAACATGGCAGTTCCGATCCGGCAACAGTTCAAACCGTCGTAAAGGTAATGTATAGCGTTGATGCACTGTACTTGCTTTATGAAGTGACGGATTCTGAAGTTGAATCTCTGGCCACCAGCTCTGAAAAATGGCATGGCCTAAATGTCGAAGGAGCAGTTAACAGTCCCTTTGGTTGGGCTGGCGCAACTGACTATTTCTCATTCTATGTTGATCCGTCCAACTATCCGGATGATGCTCCCGGCGCAGATGATTATAGCTATTCACTTCAATGGGAACCTTCCAACACGGCTTGGGGGGAGACTGATGAAGATGGCAACAGCTATAACTTCACCGAACTTGGACGCTGGGGCGGCTTCCCCAGTCCGTTAAATCCCCCACTGACCGATTTAGATGGTAATACCGTTTATTGGGGTGGCGGCGTGGCCTGGCAGCTCGAGGGACTGCAGGTTGTTGATGGCGCAACCGCTTCAGGTTGTGTGATCGAAGTAAAAGTCCCCTTTGCAGGTTTTACGGGCTATTACCGTCAAAGGATTGGTGACATGTTCGATCTCGGCTTTGGTGATGGAACCTATGAAGCCATTGTGAATGGCGATGCCACGGAATTGCTTTATGCCGAATACGGAACGATCCGTGTCTTTGGATTCGGCAAAGACGCTGATGGCGCCCCCAACACAGCTGGTGTTGCGCAGACTTCAGGTGTGGTCAGTGGTATGCCTGCTGAAGGCACAGTCTGGAAGGCGCAATTCTGCCGGTACGATGGTACCACAGGCGAGTATGTGAACTGGGTTGGTGACACCGGTGGTTTTGTGAGCCGTCCGTTTGGAAACCTGGTTTTTGGTTCCGCTTCCGCCACGGATGTTCGCGACGCGATGCTGCATCAGTAATCCGTATTCTCTAGTATCATAATGATTGACTGAAAAGGACATGCCCGGTGTGGTTTCACCGGGCATGTTTCTTTGTAAGGGGGCGAATGTTTTTTTTTGTTATAAGACATCGATCACAATTATGCTTATTTCATCTTCTACTGATTTTCATCGATCGTGTGCCAACGCTTTTACGCTTATCGAATTGTTAATTGTTATCGCTATTATCGGAATCTTGGCGGCCATTGCTGTCCCGAATTTCTTGAACGCACGCATCCGTGCACAAAATTCGCGTGTTATGGCCGACTTTCGGTCATTGGGAACGGCGCTGGAAACATATGCATTGGATGAGAACGCAGCACCTTGGGATGCTCCATGCCCATCCGGAGACCATGGCTGGGCCTCTTGCTTTGCCCGCCTAACCACGCCCATTTCCTACATGAACGCCATTTTGCCGGATCCCTATCAGGCTGAAGATGTGATTGAGGCCCTGCGCGCTCAGCCCGCTCATTTTGTGGGTGCCCGGCTTTCGTATGATTACGCCACGATTTATTTCAACGGAGGACTCAATTCGCCTTCGAATACATGGCTAACACTGTATGGACGGTCTTTGTGGAGGATTGCCAGTGCAGGTCCCGACAAAGCGTTAACCAACGATCCGGCCAGACGCTGGGTGTCTCCTCCCTACAAGGTATCCAATGGGTTGCATTCTTTGGGGGATATTGTCTATTCGCAAGAAAATTTTTTAACGAAATAGAGCCTTTGGCGGCGGAGCATAATTTCGCCGAATGTCCGCCTTCGAACAAAAGGAAAACTTATAATGAATCAATACAAATCTATTACCATCATGTCTGTGATTTTTGTATATTTTACCGGAAATCCCGCATCGGCTCAGCCTGAATTTACATATCTAACCGAGTTTGAGGCAAAGGAACCACTTGCGATTGCTGCGGATGTTAATGGCGGTATTTATTATACGTATTTCACCTTTGCCGGTGAAAACCTCTCCAAAGTGTACTATGTGGCCGATCCGTTGGGGCAAAACAATATCGAAAATCACATTCCCATCATTAATGATGATTATAGTCCCGCAGGACGCGGTTGGACCGGGGTTGCGGTTGACGATACCGGCGCAGTTTATGCAACTCTGGAAACAGGATCCGGCGACGACAATGAAGTTCGCAAACTCTCCCCTGCCCCGGAGTTTGATGTAATCCAAGAATTCGATATCTATGGTCTCGGCAGCCGGTACAACAGCGTAGCTTGGATTGCCCGTGATGAGCAGGGCCGGGGCTACTTATCGGTTACAACATTTAGCACGTGCGAGATCTGGGATGCCGCAAATGGAGACTTAATTACCGTTGCGGATGGCGGGCAAACATACCAGCGCGATTCCATATACAACCCTCAAACAGGGGATATTTATATCTCTACCAATCGCGATCGCTCAGACGATGGGCTGTCTCAATTCTCTGTCAATCGTTGGTCAGGAGGCTCAAGTGTCGAGATTATGGGGTATGCCGAGCAGATCGAAAGCGGCCTTGTACCTGTAGGAGCACATCGAGGCACATATGGAGTAAATGGACAGCTGATCGGTTTCGATTTTGCCCATGGATTGATTATGGTTCCCGATTTGGACACTGAATCAGAGACTGTGGGAACCTTAGCTTTCTATGATCCGGCCTCTCCGGATTTTCCGGTCTTGACTTTGGATGCAGCCGATTCGCCCAATGGTCCCTTTGGCCAACCCGCCGATGCCGTTGCTGTGGAATCTAATGGCGAAACATTGATTTTTGTGACGGAGCCGGCATTAAACAGAATAGTCGTCTTTACAACGTCCATAGCGTCAGTAGAAAATTACATGCTTTATTGAGGATAATTAGTAAATCGTAGCGCCGTAAGCAAATGTCCGTGAGATTTGCTTCACATATTTATATTTTTTATGAAGTAATTTATATGAAATAGCCTATTTCGGTTTTTTTAATATGTTTGCCTATGTATGTTGGAGAACAATTTGGTAGAATTTATGAGGGGAACAAATAATCTGGTTGGGGAATTGTTGAATCTCTTATGTTTTAGCTGCCTTTGGCCATGGCCTTTTGCATATGAGAGAAGAATTCTTAGAACTGGTTTTAAAGCCCCTCCGCGGGAAACCAAGGCTCTGCGAAGCTGACTCGGGAGATACGAAAACAGCGGCGCGGCAGGAGCCTTGCCTTTCCCTGACTCTTCATAGGACAGGGATTTGAAACCACTTCTAGCAAGGAAGAGCTGGAGTGAGTGAACCTGAAATCTCGAAAGAGCAATTCATTCGGGAATGTGAAGAACTGCGCACGCGTATAGCCGAACTTGAGAAATATAAAGACGCTTTTGAAGGTGTCGAGAAAGCTTTTCAGGAAACGCAGCGTTGCTTCACTTGCCTTGTACGGAATGTACCGGATGTCATTTACCGTTTAGATCCAAATGGCCGTATTCTATTTGTGAACGAAGCCGTTAAACGGTATGGCTATCGTGTAAATGAATTATTAGGCAAGAGCATTTTCGATATCGTTCATCCGGATGATCTGGAGCGCTCTCAACACCGGATGAATGAACGTCGGACCGGTGATCGGCGCACCCGCAAATTCGAGGTTCGTCTGGTTGCCAAAGACCAGTCTTCTGTACCCTTTGAACTTCATTCGCTCGGAACGGAATCGGCTTCGTTGGTTGTTGTGGAAGCAGAAGGCCTCTACAGCGCGGAAAAGCCGGATTCCGGGAATTTTCTGGGAACGATTGGTGTTGCAAGGGATATTTCCGAAAGAAAAACCGAGGAATTGAAGCGTGAAGAAATTCTGGAGGGACTTCGCACAATCGTTTCGATGACCGATGAACTTATGGCCTGTCCCGATGTGGATACGGTCTGCCGCCGCGCGGTCGAGTTAACTCGTGAAAAACTCGGTGTTGACCGATGCGGTCTATTCCTGAAAGAAAATGATCGTTTTCGGGGCACATATGGCACAGATAGTAAAGGCAACACCACGGCCGAACATGAAAATACGGCGGATAAAGATGAATATGGCTTTCTCCAGAGTCTCATCACTCAGCGTAATAAAGGAGTGCAGTGGACCTTAGTCGATTCCAATTACATCGAATGGGATGGAGAAAAACGAATTGAATATGGCAAAGGCCCGGTTGTTGCAACCTATGTCAATTCTCACGATGACCACATCGGAATGTTGTTTAACGACAATGCAATAAGCGGGAAACCAATTGATGAAGCCAGGCAAGAGGTGATCGCTGTCTTTGGCTCGCTTTTGGGCAGCATTATTCAAAACAAACGCATTGAACAAGACCTGCGCAAATGGGGGCTTCAGTTTAAGGCGGCTCAGCAGGTTGCGCGGTTTGGAACCTATGCAATCAATGTCAAGACCAACCAGCATGAGTGGTCGGATGAATTATACCGTTTGCAGGGAATTGAGCCCGGGGATGTTGTTCCCAGTGCTGAAGTGGCGTTGAGTTTCGCTCATCCGGATGAACGGGAGCGAATGATTAGCAATTTGCGCGAGATTATGGCCGGGCGTTATCACGGCGATAGCGTATACCGTATCATACGAAAAGACGGAGCGCTCCGGTATTTTAGAACTTTAAGTTTAATCGACCGTTCGAGTAATGGCACACCCCGGTGGATTTATGGTTTTGTCCAGGACATTACCGAGCAGAAACGCATCGAAAATGAACTCAGGGAGAGCGAAGAGAAATACCGGGATTTGGTCGAAAATCTCAATGATGTGATTTTTACGACGGATAAGGATACGGTTGTTACCTATATAAGCCCGGTTATTGAACGTCTGACAGATTATAAACCATCGGAAATTGTCGGTTCCTCTTTCCACAGATTTTTGCATCCCGATGATCTTTCCTTGGTAAAAGAACGAACTCAACTGTTGAAACAAGGCCAAACGGTTTCTACGGAGTATCGCTTATTAAATAAGGATGGAAGTTTTCGTTGGATTCGGACCTCGAGCCGCCCTCTGCATGAAGATGGAAAGTTTGCCGGAGTGCAAGGGGTTTTAACGGACAATGAGGACCTGAAGCGTGCCGAACGGGCCTTGCGTTTTGCACAGTATGCGATTGACCAAAGCAAAGACGCTGCATTTTGGGTTGACCGGTATGCTAGGATTTATTATGTCAATGATGCGGCGTGCACGATGTTGGGCTACACTCGCGAAGAAATTCTAAAACTTACCATACTTGATATCGATGCCGACTTCACGCCACAAAGATGGGAAGAACATTGGGCAAATCTGAGTAAAAATAAAAACGCGCAGTTCGAAACGAGGGAACTGACGAAAGATGGGCGGATCATTCCGGTGGAAGTCTCCGTAAGTCATGTTGTAATGGATGAGGATGTCTTCCATTGTGCATTTGTCCGGGATATTACCGACCGTAAACATATCGAAAACGAACTGCGCACAAGCGAAGAAAAATACCGGGAACTTGTCGAAAATCTTAACGATGTCATTTTTACAATTGACCAGAATGACGCATTTTCCTATGTCAGTCCCAGTGTCGAAAAGGTAATCGGTTACAAACCGCCGGAAGTCATCGGTCAACCCGTAAAGAACTTTTTGCACCCCGATGATCGTAATCTTTTTGATGAACGCAGATCGCTGTTTGTGCAAGGACATGAGGAGATATCGACTGACTACAGGCTGGTTACGAAAGACGGAAATATTCGATGGGTTCGGACCTCAAGCCGTCCTCTCTATGAAGATGGAGAGTTTGTTGGAATACAAGGCATTCTGGCGAATATTGATGAATTAAAACGCGCCGAACGAGCCTTGCGTTTCGCTCAGTATTCGATTGATCAAAGCAACGATACGGCCTTTTGGTCAGACTGCGATGCGAATATTTATTATGCAAATGATGCCGCCTGCAATTCTCTCGGATACACCCGGGAAGAACTATTGAAACTCAAAATCTTTGATATTGATCCCGACATTTCCAAAGAAGGATGGAAAAAATATTGGGCTGAGTTAAGTGAATCAAAAACCGCACAGTTTGAATCGCGGCATGTTACAAAAGATGGGCATATATTCCCCGTAGAGGTCTCTGTCAGCCATGTTGATATTGATGACAAGGTATTCCATTGCTCATTTGCACGTAATATTTCGGACCGAAAACGAATTGAAAGCGAACTGCGGGCGAGCGAAGAAAAATACCGGGATTTGGTTGAAAACCTTGATGATGTCATCTTTAGATTTGATGAGAACGATACATTTACCTATGTCAGTCCCAGTGTTGAAAAGATATTTGGTTTTAAACCGCCGGAGATCATCGGTCAACTTGTAAAACGCTTTGTGCATCCCGATGATCATCATCTCTTTGAGGAACGCAAAATACTATACAGGCAAGGACAAGAAACTAGCACTGAATACAAGTTGATCACAAAAGATGGCGGCGCCCGGTGGGTGCGGATTTCAAGCCGTCCTCGTTTTGAAGATGGGAAGTATATAGGAATACAGGGCATTTTATCGGATATTGAGAAACTGAAACGCGCCGAAGAAGCCTTGCGTTTCGCTCAACATTCTATTGACCAAAGCAAAGATGCGGCGTTCTGGATTGACCGGAATGCCAAGATTTGTTATGTCAATGACGCGGCCTGCAGTTTGTTGGGCTACACCAGGGAAGAACTTCTAAAATCTACGGTTTTCGATATTCGGCCGGAAGCCACATTTGAAGAGTGGAATGAATATTGGCTTAAATTGGCTGAAGAAAAAACTGCCCAGTTCGAATTCGAGCAAAAGGCGAAGGACGGGCGGATCATTCCTACGGAAGTCTCGGTCAGCCATGTCGAATATGCTGAAAATGCCTACCAGTGTGCATTCATGCGCGATATTACCGACCGTAAACGCATTGAAAACGAAATGCGGGCCAGCGAGGAAAAACACCGTGATTTGGTTGAAAATCTTAATGACGTAATTTTTGTATCTGATTTGAATGGCTTAATCACGTATATGAGCCCCGCGATCAGACGTCTCACTCAATACGAGCCGTCGGACTTCATAAACTCGACAATTGCGCGGTTTGTACATCCTGATGATCACGTTCTATTGAAAAATCGTTTGCAGGAGATTGAGCAAGGCAAAACGGTCTCCACAGAATACCGGTTTATGGACAAAGACGGCAGCATTCGTTGGATTCGTACCTCGAGCCGTCCTATGAAACGGAATGGAAAAATTGTCGGCGTGCAAGGGATTTTTACAGATATTCAGGATCTAAAGCAGGTTGAACGCGCTTTGCATATCGCCCAATATTGCATCGACCAAAGTTCCGATGGGGCGTTTTGGATCGATCAGGATGCGAGATTTTATTATGTCAATGATGCCGCCTGCCGTTCCTTGGGCTACACCCGCGAAGAACTTCTGAGAATGACGGTTTTTGATGTCGATCCTGAATTTACCCTTAAACAATGGGAGGACGCTTGCCAACACCTCTCTGAAACCGGAAACATGCAATTTGTAACCTATCATAGAAGAAAAGATGGGAGCATTTTTCCCGTAGAAATTTCATCAAACTACCTGGAATTTGAAGGAAGTGTCTACCACTGCGCTTTTGCCCGCGACATTACCGAACGCAAAAAGGCCGAAGAAAAATTGCTGAAAACTCAGACCCTGCTCAACGCCGCGATTGAGAATTCCCCCGCTGGGATTATTGTTGCTGATGCTCCTGATGTGCGGCTCTCGATTGTGAATACAGCTGCCAAAGAATTACGCGGACAACCCAGAGAGTCAATCACGGAAATCTCAAGGCCGGTTGGCGAACAGGACTGGAAAATATATCACCCGGATGGCAGACCCTTCGATACGGATGATATGCCTTTAACCCGCGCCGTTCGCGAGGGGATTACTACTAAAAATGTCGAGATGGTATTCCGCCAGGATAATGGTGAAGAGCGCTGGGCGCTTGCGAATGCCGCACCAATTCATGATGAAAATGGAAATATCACCGGCGGTATTGTTGTTCTTCCGGATATTACAGAGCGAAAGAGAATCGAACTTGAGAAAGAGGCTTTGCGCAGTCTGGCTCGGAGATTAGCCGGGCCGATTACCTTGCAGGAAATGGGCAAAATCATGGCCTATGAATCCCGCCGCCTATTTGCGCATGACGCCTTTTATTTCGATGTTGTTGATACCGTTAAAGAAGAAGTGCTTGCCGGTTATTCTGAAGATACTCCGGAAGGCGGCAGAGAGCCAATCCCTGTGCCTGCAGAGGAAATCCAATACGCTCCACCTCTGCAATTTCCAAAGCTGATCAATCGCACCGAAGAAGAATTAACTGAAACTGAATTCCAGCCGTTTGGTTCCACGGAAAGACTGTCGCGGTCGTTGATGTTTATGCCTATCCGTTGGGAGGATCAGATACTAGGTGTTGTATCGGCACAAAGCTATACGCAGGATCGATACAGCATGGATGATTTGGCTTTATTGGAGTCTTTTGCCGATCAATGCAGCGGTGTTGTTGCCAGGCTCCGCGTAGAAGAAGAAAAGGACACTCTGCACGAGCAACTGCGCCAGGCCCAGAAAATGGAAGCCGTTGGCCAACTGGCGGGGGGAATCGCCCACGACTTTAATAACCTGTTACAGGCGATTCTCGGCTATACCGAAATGAGCCTGGATGTGATTCCCGAGGATAACTGTGTCCATAAGGATTTGACACTGGTCAAACAGGCCGCCGAGAGGGCGGCAACACTCACTCGGCAATTGCTGGCTTTTAGCCGCCGCCAAATCCTGCAACCGAAGTCAATCGACTTGAATCAACTTATTGCCGATTTGGTTGGCATTTTACGGCGTGTCATTGGAGAACATATCGAATTGGATGTCAAATCCTCTGAAATGTTGGGCATGGTTCGGGCTGACCGCGGAATGATCGAACAAGTATTAATGAATCTCTGTGTGAATGCGCGTGATGCCATGCCGGATGGCGGGCGGCTTACAATTGAAACCTGCAATCGGACAATTTCCGATGAGTTTGCGGGCAACCAAGCTTGGGCCAAAGGAGGCGATTATGTTTGCCTGTCTGTGACCGATACCGGTGTGGGGATGCCTCCTGAAATTCTCGAACATATCTTTGAGCCATTCTTTACCACAAAAGAGGTTGGCAAAGGAACAGGACTTGGCCTGGCCATGGTTTATGGAATCATCAAACAGCATGATGGATTCATCGATGCACAGAGTACACCGGGCCAAGGCACCAAATTCCACATCTACTTGCCGCTTGTTCGTGATGAAAGTGAAACGCAGACAAAAAAACTTCATTCAAAACCGGCCATGGGCACGGAGACGATTCTTATTGCAGAGGATGAATCGATTGTCCGGAATCTTGCTGCTCGTGTGCTTGAAGAAAACGGCTATACCGTTCTGATTGCCCGGGATGGAGAAGAAGCCTTGCGGCTGTTTGAAGAAAACGGCGATATTATCGACTTGGCTATGTTGGATGTCGTGATGCCCAAACTGAGCGGGCCCGCCGTTTATGAAAAAGTCCGGGAATCGAAACCGAATATCGATTTTCTCTTTGTATCGGGGTATGCGCCTGAAGGACCTCATATGAAACTTAATGCATTGCCGCAGAAACAGTTCCTGCAAAAGCCGTTTTCAGGCGAACAGCTGCTGCACAAAGTGCGCAGTATTTTTGAAGGGAATCAGGAATCTGAAACGTAGCCGCTTTGCCGGGCGTATTGTTTTTGGTCGTGTAGATTCTCTAATTTTCATACAATCAGTTCGCATCCGGCTCCACGGGCGCCAACGCTTGTCCGGTGCTTTTTAGGATGGGGTATTGCGCACCCAGCGCCTTTAAACGGTCGATCAACTCTTTTGCCATCCGCCTGAGGATATCCGGTTTTTCAGCGGCCAAATCGTGCTTTTCCCCGATATCTTCTTCAATATCGTATAATTCCCATTTTTTCCGGTCATAAAAATAGATGACCTTATAAGGCCCGTTGCGCATGGCGCTAAAGGGGCCATATCCCTGTTCCAGTGTGCCTGGGTAGTAGTTGATAAAATGCGGGTAGTGGAATACCAGTGGCCCGGGTCGTGAGAATTGAGGATCTTGGGTGATCGCTCCCGTAATATCGTATCCATCTAATACAGCAAAGCGGTCTTTGGGATTTTCAATCCCCGCCCAATTGCAAAAAGTCGGCGGAATATCGTCACATATCACCGGTGTCTCGCACACACTTCCCGGCTGGATAGGAATACGCTGCTGATTCGGATTTTGAGGATCGGATTTTGCCCAACTAACAATCAGGGGCACACGGATTCCACCTTCATAGGCAGAGCATTTTCCGCTTTTGAGCGGCCAGTTGTGTGTATAGTGGCCGGTTCCCATAATCGTCTTCCCTCGGGGGCCGTGAGACAGTCCTCCGTTATCCGAGGCAAAAAGCACGATGGTATTTTCCGCAACTCCCAGCTCTTCGAGTTTGTTAAGAATGGAACCCAAACTGGCGTCCATGCCTTCAATCATGGAAGCATAAGATACCTCAGCCGGAACGATGCCTTTTTCGCGGTACCGCTTGTCGTAGGGATGATGGTCGCGCAAGATGGCATGCACCGTGTAATGAGACATGTAGAGATAAAACGGTTTGCCGTCATTGACTGCATTTTCCAATTCCCGGTTGGCTTCAATTGTAAGCACATCGGTAAGATTGACATCTTGCCCGTGGTATTTCTCAAGACCTGGAACGCCCCAGGGTAACGTGTGCTCTCCTTTTTCATTGCCGAAGTTCTCGAGCCCATAGTAATGCCCAGGTCCGCCGGCCGCGTGACCGGCGATATTGATATCGAATCCCAGGTTAGTTGGATCCGAACCCGGAGTGCCGATGCCGCCCCAATGGGCCTTGCCTACATGGATGGTGCGGTAGCCATGTTCTCTGAGCACACCCGGTAATGTTGGCTCGCCGGGTTGAAGTCCCTCCACGCGCCAAGCCGGAGAAGCCATATCCGGATTCTCCTGGGATTGATCCTTATCCGAATACAGAGTCCACTGGGTTACATGATGCCGCGCGGCATTCTGGCCGGTCATAATGCTGGTTCGTGTTGGGGAGCAAAGTGGACAGGCGTAGGCATCCGTGAATTTGATCCCTGTCCGCGACAGCCGCTCCATATTGGGGGTGTGATAGAAGTAATTGAATGGTGTCGGATAAGCGTCAAATGGTTCTGATGTGTCTTGCCACCCCATATCATCGACAAGAAAAAACACGATGTTGGGCTTGTTTGGGGCCGTGGGTGTTGCCCATCCGCTAGTAGGAAGAAATATCGTGGATAATGCTGCGGAAGAATTTCTCAAGAAGGCTCTGCGGTTCTGAAGCATCGGATTCGATCCTAAATATGAGAATGGCTACAAGGTCTCATACTTTTGCCTGTGATCCAATCCCATTGATTGGACCAGGACAGAACATGAAAAACGATAAAGTCCAAGCGTGACAAATAATAATTTTATGTTCTATAATTGAAACTCAGGGAGCATGGGAAATTAATCTTTGCTAAGTACTTGCATGCAATTTGTGAGCATATGAGAAAGAGAGGAACAACATGAAAACCTGGATCATCGGTATTGTCGTCATAATACTTCTAATAGCGGCATGGTTCTATATTTATCTGGGTTAATATGCAATAATCGAGACCGTTGGAGATAAATCGCCGTGTGGCCGGATTCATGATATCGAATATACGCAGAGATAATTTGGGGATTCCTGAATTGTGAAAAGGCTGGGAGAAGGAAAGATGGTCAGAAACCAATTATCGAGGAAATCGGATGGATTTACCTTAATCGAGTTGTTAATTGTTGTGGCCATAATCGGGATTTTAGCGGCGATTGCCGTTCCCAATTTTCTGAATGCAAAAGTCCGGGCCAAGACCTCCCGGTCTTTTGCCGAGATTCGCATGCTTTATGATCAGGCGACCATCCGCCATTTGGACAATGGGCTCTGGCTTATTGATGGGAACGATACAAGCCAGGGACCTAAAGAACGATGCAGTTTTCCGGGAGCCAATGTCTTTTTTGGTGTCCGCTGTGCCGCCGCCACGATTAGTTGTGGAGGACTGGGCGACAACTTTTTTAATGGGAAAATCTGGGCTCTTTTGACTACGCCGGTTAACTACATTGGCGATATTCCCAAAGATCCATTCGGCGGCGGGCTTTTTTATGGTTATGAAGACCGCGAATGCGCAAACTCTCCACTGGGAAGTCACTGGCTGATTTTTGCTGCCGGGCCGGATGCAGATCATGGGGATTGGTTGGCGAATCGGAGTGCTAAACCTTTTCATCCTTCCAATGGACTAATTTCCAATGGGGATATTTGGAAAGCGCACATGCTTCGACCGACTGAAGGTCCCGCATTATTTTTGCAGGAGATCGGATTTTTCGATACTTATTTCTAGACTGCATCGACCTTGGTAGAGGTTCTCTAATTTCCCATAGACCTTCGGGTTGTCCTGTAGAATGATGAAGTCGTAAATTTTGATTCCGGGGCAGGTCCGAAGATGGTCTTTTTATCACATCGCAGCCGTCTTTCTATCTTCTGTGGTTTTGTCTTTTTCACCTTATTACTATCGTGCGTTTCTCCGCAGTGTATTGAGCCAAGTGCCGATAATACATGCCATCAAGCGCAAACAGCGGAATTTCTTCCCGATGTTTTTTCGTACCGTTTGCCGTACCGGCCCCAACTTGATCTCAACGGCGAATGGGAATTTCGGCGTGATCCCGCGGGGATCGGCAAGGACTTGGGATGGCACAGGGGAGACGATGTTTTTTCCGGACGGGTAATTGTCCCGGGCGCGCCCCAAGCCCAAGGCCATGGGGCGCCGCACCAATACCAAAAGACTATGTTTATGGAGCCATTTTGGATGCGCAGGACTTTTGAAGTCCCGTCCATCGCATCCGATGAACGTCTTTGGTTGCGAGTCGGCGGAATCTTGCCTGCGGCGGAAATCTATGTGAATGGTATGGCGATTGGCTACACCAAGAGCTCGCGTACTCAGCAACGAATCGACATTACCCAATCGATTGAGCCCTCTGCAACGAATTTCATTGCCATCAAGATATGCGGCCTTCCTGAAGTCCGTATGGATGGTCTTTTGGAATGGAATGAGGGAACGCAAAAATGGATGGGAGCGTTCCGCCCGATTTATTGTGAAATTGCCAACCGTCTATCGGTAATCGATGTATTTGCCTTGCCGGATCCAGCCTCGGGCACGCTTAAAGCCGATATCACTTTAAGCGAAAGAGCATCCTCAAAATACACGCTTGTAGTACGCCTAAAGGATGGCGATAAAAACATCGGGCGGAAGAGAGTCTCACTGCTTCCGGGAACTCAACAAATTTCCGCCGGTGTTAAGCTAAAGCATGTTGAAGTTTGGTGTCCTGAGAATCCAAAGCTCTATACCTTGGAAATTGAACTGCGGGACAGCCGGTTTGGTGATCCAATTGACCGTGTCGGATTGAATATCGGAATGAAGGATATCCGTGCGGAAGGAACGAAGTTCTTTTTAAACGGTAAGCCGGTCTTTTTGCGTTGCTTTGGGGATGATCATTACTACCCGGATACGCTTTGTCCGCCGCACGATCTGGATTGGTATTTGCCTAGACTTCAAACCGCGCGGGCCTATGGGATGAATGCGGTCAAGGCGTGTGTGGAAGTCATTCCCCAGGATTATTTGGAAGCCTGTGACCGGGCGGGCATTATGGTCATCCAAGAGATGCCCTTTGGGCTTTCGACGCTACGTGAAAACCGGCATAAGATCGATGCACGGTTCCGGGATTATTATGCTCGCGAATTGGAGGGAATTGTCCGTGTGAGCCGTAACCATGCGTCGGTGATTGCATACAGCATGTCCAGCGAATTGGCGTATGATTCACAAACTCAAGAGTCGTTCGATTTCTTTAATGGTTCCGGCTTGCCTGCGCTGTCTCGACAACTTGCACCGCATGTTCTGACCATCGACTGTACGGGCTATGTCAACAGCAAAGAGACCTCCAAAGGGATGCGCAACACGGACTTTTATGCTTCGGTGCATCCCTTATGGATGAAAGATATTCTGCAGGAAACGGATTTTGCGACTGATGAAAAAGCTCCGATGATCCTGCATGAATACAACTGGTGGAGCAACTATCCCCATCCCTCGGATCGAGCCAAGTATAGCGATGCGCAATTAAAACCGTTTTGGCTGGATACGCTGCTTGAAACCGCCTGGGCAAATGGCCAAGGTGAGCTGATATCGCTCTACAATAAAAATTCGCTGTGGCTCCAGGCTTTGGCTCGCAAGGATGGTATTGAATATGCACGCCGAAACCGCTTGGTCGAAGGATATATTTTATGGTTATTGATCGACTTTGGGCACTGGTCGGAAGGCCTTCTGGATGATTTTTGGAATCCCAAAAATGTGACGCCTCAAGAGTTTATGAAATCCAATGGCGATACTGTGATTCTTTTGGCCGAAGAGGGCAATCGTTGCCTGTCTATGGGAGAGTGCCCCCGAATCCCCTTGGCGATCAGCCATTATGGAAGCCGCAATCTGAATAATTCCACATTACGATGGAGAATTCATAGACCGGATGGCATCCAAGAAGGCGATGCGGATATCGCAGAAGTCCATTATGGGGAACTTACATCGGCCGGTACGGCGAAGTTTGAACTCCCGATAAAGAACAAGGCTTACAAACTTGAACTGGAAGTGGAACTCACAAATGATGGGGAGCGGATCAATACGAATAATTGGTCATTTTGGGCCTTCCCCGCCCCGGATAACGAAGCCTGTTTGATTGCTGATCCCAAGAGCGCCGGGAGAACAATTGGTGATGGCATCTATTTACGGCTCTATGCCTCACGCAAAGCTCCTATTCCCGACGGCACGAAATTGGTAATTGCCGGCACAGTCGATGCGGATTTGGGCGATTACATCCAAAAGGGCGGGAAATGCATTCTCTTTCCGCAGGGGGCGGAAATTGAAAACACAACAGTTTATTATGGTCAATCCAGTTTTTATCCGATTTATCGATCCATTCCTTGGAATGCGGGCAGCAGCGGAAATTCCGGAACGGTAATCAGTCCCCACCCATCCCTCGAGAAGTTTCCGAATGAAGGAATGTGTGATTTGCCATTTGTTCCTATGATGCGCGGCTTTTTGCCCATGGAGTTTGAACCATTGCGAAAATACGGCGTCCAGCCGATTATCCGCGGTATCGATCATTACTATTCCAACCGGAACAATGCATATCTGATGGAATTTGCGGTTGGTGAAGGCAAGGTGTTGGCCTGTTCACTGGGGGTGTTGAAGCAGCTGAAACCGGATACGACTGCACAGGTCAACTGGGATAATCCTGCGGCTTTTATTCCCAATCAGACAATTCAAGCGCGCTATCTTCTTACGTGTCTCTTGGATTATGCCCAAGGCGGGTATTTTACGCCCAAAGCGGCTGTGCCTCGCGATGATTTCCTTCTGTTGTTTAAAATTCGGCCGGATTTTGTGGAGAAAGCCGAGAGTGCGGGACAACGATTGATGTGAAAGTGCCAATTGAATTATTCCGACTATTCATAGATTCCGAACAGCTCTAAAATGCTTCTCAGCCAATCTGGCGCACAATGGATGTGCGATTGCACAACATGGAGGAGACATATGTTGACCAAAAAACTTACACTGATTGCCGTTGTCTTAACCGTATGCGGATTTATGGGGTCGAATTCGGTTTATTCTGAGGAACTGCCACCGGTGAAATGTCTGCTGGTGGGGATGGAGCCGCATCGCGATGCGGGGATTTTGAAAGATACCGTTAAAGATATCCAAGACAATTTCCCTACCGTCGCGCTTGATGCGGTCGAAAAGGATAATCTTGAAGCGTTACGTTATGAAAACCTGAAGAAGTACGATGTATTGTTGCTTGAGCAAATCCAAGTGGAAGAAGGCAATCCACCCGATTTTGTTAAAGAAGGCATCCTTCAATTTCTGAAAGAAGGCGGCGGATTGGTTGTGTTGCATTTCACCGTGGCCAATTGCCAGAATTGGCGCGACTCGATTGATATCTTCGGGGCCATGTGGGTCAGCGGGAAATCGACGCATGATCCTTATCATCAATTCCGGGTGGATATCATTGACGAAGCCCATCCGATTGTCGAAGGCGTGCGTCCTTTTGTGACCGATGATGAGCTTTATTTCAATTTGCTGATGCGTCCGGATATGCACGTGATTATGACCGCCGACCAAGAGCGTTTCGGTCATACCGTGCCGGAGCCGATGCTCTGCACGCATTATGTGCATAATGCGCGATGCGTCTATTTCGCCTTGGGGCATGACGTCAAATCGTGCGCGATCCCCGAGTACCGCAAGATCATCGTGCAGTCCATCGAATGGGCCGCATGCCGGCGTTAGCGCTGTTTTTGGGGGGGCTCTTTACGAATTCGGGGTTTGGGTAATTCGGTAACTCTCAGTTGGAGTGTGAGTATGATTTCTTTTGAATTGAACCGCCGTTTGCATTGGCATGACTCTATTGCAGCATGGGCCATCCTTTGTGCCTTCTGCATTTCTTGGGGGCCAATATGCGCATCGGCTCAAGAGGATGGAACGTATTTGGGGATCAAAGGTGTGAAACGGGAATATGTTCCTGTGCCCAATACCCATAGGCTGAGTGAAGAAGCCCATAAAGAGAAAGCCATTGTCGAAAAACTCGACAAAAAGAATCTTCTCTATACGGGCAAGGTCATGACTGACCAGGATAAGAAGATGCTCTCCGTTCCGAAGCATCTTAAAGAGTACGAAGGCGAATATTTCACCGTGGCCAAGACCGCCCCGGAAGTTGAGTTTGGGGTAATGCCGGTCACGCCCCGTTTCTTTCCCGAGCCGGTCGATGATCATCACCGGGCCATGTGGGCCAGCTGGTGCCAGTCCGCGTATTATGCTCCCAATGGGAATTTCTATACGGCTATCGGCGATAACGGAAGCTACAACGCTCACTTGTACTTAATTGAATACGACACCACGGCTAAAGAGATTCGCCCATCGGCCGAGGTCAATGAGGTTTTAGGCCGCCCGGATCATGTCTTTTCCGAAGGGAAAATTCACGGTTGTCTGGACTTTATGGATGGACCTTATCTGTGGTATTGCACCTATTGGTCCAAATATCCCGAAGTGCATGAAGAAGACTTTGCCACCGGTTACAAGGGCGGGCATATCATGTCCTATAACGTGGAGACGCATGAATTCTTCGATTTCGGAGTACCTATGCCGCGCGCATCATGGCCGGGCAATCGCGTCGATACCAAACGCAGGATGTTATATGCCGTCGGCTATGACTGTGAATTCCTGGCCTGGGATATTGAAAAGCAACAAGTCAATTGGGCGGGGATGTTACCGGATGGCATGGTTTGGTCGAATCGGGTGTTCCTGATCGATGAAGTGACCGGCAAAGTCTATACCTGCAACAAGAATCCCGAAGATGCCGGCAAACATCTGATTGAATACGACCCGGTAAAGAACAAATTCCGGCTCACAGAGGCCGCCATGCCTGCAATCAAGCCGCCCAAACCCGATGATAAGGAACCGGTCAGCACATTGATGCGGGCCGTGATTGACCACCGGGCGCCGGATGGACTTTTCTATGGTGTAACCCACCAGGGAGAGCTGTTTGCATTTAGGCCGGAAACGGAAGAAGTCAAAGATTTGGGCATTAACTGGCCGGGAGATGAACGCTACACAACCTCGATGCAGATCAGCCCCGGTGGACGGTATATCTATTATGCGCCCGGTGCCCATGGTCACGGAAACCGGGATGGTTCTCCGTTGGTCCAATATGACCGCCAAACCGGCAAACGAAAGGTCTTGGCCTTCTTCACGCCGTATTACTTTGATAATTACGGTTATACGCCAAGCGGCGCTTTCTCGATCCGCCTGGATGATCAAGGTGAATCCCTTTTCATCTGTTGGAACGGCGGGTTCTTCAACTATGAAGACACTGTTGGCGATAAGAGCAAGTCACTCTTTGCGCATAACTCTTTGATGGTGGTGCATATTCCCGAAAGCGAGCGGCAAGAATGAGTATGGTATTGTTTACGTGCAAGGATGGTTTTTTCAATAAGGCCGCCGTTTTCTATACGCTATCCATTTCTTTTTTAATCGTTGCCGGACAGGTATGGCCCGAATCCTTACTGCCTCTTTCAAATGCGCAGGCTTCCGTGGCCGGGCAGGAGTGGAAGTACGATCCGAATCCGCGCGAAGTTCCCGTGTATATCCATTACCCCGGCGGTTCGCTGGATCAAGTCAACGCCCGGACCGGCTTGATGCTCTCATTGCACAATTGGGGCGGCACACATCATATCGGCACCGCCGATCCTGATGTCTTGGCGGATCGTTACAACGTGATTGTCATCTGTGTCGATTATCTGCAAAGCGGGAAATGGAACAGCGAAAACGGCCCGCCTTATGATTATGGTTATCTTCAGGCCATAGATGCCCTGCGCGCGCTCGGTCTTGTGTTCAATGCCTTAAATACGCTGGGCATAGAATTCGATTCGCGCCGGATTTATGCCTGTGGCGGTTCGGGCGGAGGGAATGTGACCTTGATGGCCAACAAATTCGCGCCGCGCACATTTGCTTGTGTTATCGATATGTCCGGCATGGCCAAACTCAGCGATGATATCGCATTTAACTTAGAGGGCGGAAGCCGCCTGTGGGCGGGATATGTTCGTGACGAGAGCAGCCCGAATTTTCTTTCTCCGGATGCCCAAGAGATACGCTTTATCGGTCATCCCGGACATCTCAAACAAATGAAAGCGCTGGGTACGGAATGTAAGATCATCATTTCGCATGGCGCTGCTGATGATGTTTGCACAATCGCGGATGTGCGGGAAATGGCCGCAAATATGGAAAACGCCGGGCTGGATGTTGAAGCCCATTTCATCGCTGAATCCGACCTTGATGGAACAGTGTTTAAGAATACCGGTCATTCTGTTGGAGATCGCACACTGATCGTGCAACATTTCGCGGATCGTTATCTTTTGCCGGACTCTCCGGAATTGCGGATTCGTGAAGGGAAAAACGACTTTGAACGGGCCGATGATAAGGTTCAATACGCCACCGCAAATGGAACGTATATCGTTTCTTATAAGAATGGATTGCCTGCTGTTGAGTTTGTAAAAAAATAGAAGTATTGGAGTTATGGACTCATGAAAATTGGCGTTGTGGAACTGGATACATCCCACCCGCAAAATTGGATTCCGGTTGAAAGGGCCTTGGGGCATGAAGTTGTAGGTGTTTACGATACCGGGGCCATCCGCCCCAATGGCTATGCACAGGAATTTGCGAAAGAATTTGAAATTCCACGTGTCTATGAAACGCTCGAAGAAATGGCGGAAGATGTGGATTGCGCCATTCTGCATAGCTGCAATTGGGATACGCACGTCGAAAAGGCCCGCCCCTTTGTTGAGGCTGGTAAATCGGTCTTGATCGATAAGCCTGTTGCCGGGAAACCGGCTGATTTTGAAGTGTTGTGCGAATGGATGAAGCAAGGCGCGCGCATATCCGGTGGTTCGTCTCTGCGGTTTTGTTACGAGACTCAAGACTGGTTGGCTCAGCCGGTTTCCGAGCGGGGTGAGCCGGTAACGGTGGTCTGCGGCTGTGGCAATGATGAGTATAATTATGGCATCCACGCATACGCATTGCTGAGCGGAATTCTTGGCCCGGGTATTGAGAGTGTGCAATTCCTGTGTGGAGATGAACAACGGCGGATACTTGTGCGGCGCCAAGATGGGAAAACCGGTGTTCTTATTCTAGGTGTGAATGAAGTCTGGCTGCCGTTTCATGCCACCATTGTGACAGATAAAAATGTATCTCAGTTTCAAGTCGATTCCGCAAAACTCTATGAGGCGCTTTTAAAAGCGGTTCTTCCCTATTTGGGCGGAGAGACCGATGAGCCTCCCCTTCCCTTCCGGACCTGGATTGAACCCGAACTCTGTGCCATTGCCGCGCGGCGGTCGATGCTTGAAGGCGGACGCGAAGTGGCGCTTAAAGAACTTGCTGTTGATGATGAAGGATATGACGGTAAGGAGTTTGAACGGCGCTACTGGAAAGTCCGGAATCCCGGCTAAAACTTGATCCGGAAGTGGTTTCAAAACGCCATCTCGTGAATGGCCGGGGGAGCGACTGTCTTAAAAATCAAGGGCAACATCTCCACGAGCCGAATCGACAATCGGTACTCTTCTTTGCAGGGTGCTGACCCACTAAATCTCTTGAATACACTTCGAAATCGTGCATGGGAGGGCGAGTTTCCTAACGAGCCGCCTGTTTTTCTAAGCTATACATGTATCTCTTAACGGGTGGCGCAGATAAATTTTTTATCTGCGCGCCGTAAGGCGCAAGAGGTGGAACCATGCTTTTTTCATCCCCAAAAACTTCCCCGCTATCTTCCCATCTCTGCAAAACTTTCGTGCTCTTCATGCCCCTTCGTGCTTTCGTGATTCAAATAATCACAGGGTTCTCTTTATCCTCCCAACCTTCTCAAACACAAAAACCGTGTCCTGAAAGGACACAAGCCTGTAGCCCCAGGCAAGCGAAGCGTCGCCTGGGGTTAAAAACCTAAAAACTTTCGGCCCTGTAAGGGCCGCAGAAATGAAATGACATTGAAAAATCTTGTTTCCATCCACTATCTCTGCATAGTTTTCATGTTCTTGGTGCCTTAAATGAATGCATACACCAAAGCAGCATAGGTGCGTAAGGCGATGGCCCATCCTAAGCCCGAGACCGCTAATATCGCCCCGCAGGGTACCGGCCAGCGTTCTTCTTGTTGCGATGTGAACAGTTTGGGAATTTCCTGAAATTATCTATAGCCATGGTCTTAATTTTGTGTTAAATCGGTGTTAGGTACTAAGTGGATATAGTCTTGCGGTTCGATTTTTAAATCTCACATGATGTGTGGGATGACACGGGAGGAATTGGGACATGAAACATGCCGCTTTCTTTTATGCACTGATTCTTTTTCTGCTGCTATCTTCGCCTATAACATTTGCTCAGGAACGTCTATCGGTGGACTTCCCGAACGGCGGTTTTGAGCGCAAGGCCTCTTTCCCGGGGACTGATGGCACATCCCGTCTCGGTCCGGCCAATTGTATCGTTTACAGCCCATACACCAGTGGCAGCAGTTATGGCGATCCGCTTGCTGTTTTTGAGGTTGATGCAACAGAAGCGCGTCCCGGTTCGGAAGGAACATCTTCGCTGCATATCATGCATCCTCCTAACCGTTTTCATACCACCACGCAGACCCACGTTGCGCAGACGGCGCGGAGTAATCGAAATTTGTTTGGATTGACTTTCGATGTCGAAATCTGGGTGCGTACTGAGAACTGGTGGGGAAACACCAATCATTATGTCCAAATATGGATCATGCCGGTCGATTCGGATGGCGTGACACTGGGCGATCCTTTCTCTTCGGATCCGCTGGCCATGTTTATCGGCCCCCATCCCGAAGATCCATACGATGGTGTGAAAAACCGTTTTGCCGCAACCTCGGAATGGACCCTTTACCGCCTCGAGAACATTCCTATTGAGGAGCCGGATACCTATGGTTTCTATTTTCAAGTCAGCGCTTGGTTCAACAATACCGACACCGGCAGCCGTGTTCCGGGAGATCCGCAAAACACTGGAGAGGTGACAGGTAATGCGCATGTATGGCTTGATGATTTAAAGTTGGTGATCCCATCCGGTTCGGATCAAACCGGGCTTGAAGACTGGATGTTGCATTAGATGGGACGCAGAATAATTAATGCGAATCGATCGAGGTTTTGTATCGGATAAAGTAATGCCGCGCACAAAAAAAGTCTTTGCTTTTACGTTGATTGAATTGCTGATTGTTGTTGCGATTATCGGCATTTTGGCGGCGGTGGCGGTTCCAAACTTTCTAAACGCACAGGTGCGCGCACAGGTGGTTCGCGCTATTTCGGATATGAAAGCAATCGGTACTTCGATTTCGATGTATCACATGGATCGCAATAAATATCCGGAATATATATATGGGTATGTGGAGCAAATCACCACACCGATAGCCTATATGACTTCGGTGCCCCTCGATTATTTCGACCGCTATTATCGTGAAGAGTTTGGATTTCCGCCGCACTATTGGTATTCGCCTGAAGAGTATTACCCCAATGTCGCCTATATGAACGCGCATGAGGCCTATTCTCCCAATAGCAAGTTTATGGTCTTTTCGTATGGGCCCGATACCATGTCGACCACGGTGACAAATGAAACCGGAAAAGGCCAAGGCGGCGGGATTTTGATTATATACGATATGTCCAATGGCCTAAAAAGTTGGGGCAACCTTTTTTATTTTGGAGAATAGAGAGCGGACCAAAAGCTGCTCCGCCCTTCTCTTTTCTCCATGAATTTTTGCGGGAATTAAGTTCAAATGTCGATTTTATGACCTAAGGTTTCGCACCCAGGATATACAGGTACCCATCGTTGCCGTAAATCAAGATTTCGCTCTTGCCGTCGCCGTTGATATCGGCCGCGATGGGTGCGCCGGTCCCCGCCGGATAAGCATGCCCCGGATACCCCGTCCCCGCCGGGAGATCGCATTCCCATACAATTCGCGGTTGATCATCATTGTCTCCGAGTGCGTAAAGTTTGTTATGACTGGTGCCCGCAACGAACTCTTGAAGTCCGTCGCCATCCACATCGAGCGTGCAAATCTCCGCGCAGGATGCCTGAAGATCGAACTCCCAGCGGAGTGATCCATCGGAAATATTGACGCATGCGAACTTCCCATTTTGGCGGCCAAAACCCATCAGCCAATCTCCATCGGCTGTTTGCAAAAATCCTTCAGGGCCGGTGCGGCATTCCCCGGTTGGCGGCAGGTCATACCAAAATGGCTGATCGGCCATGAGCGACATGACCCCTTGGAAATAATGTCCGCCGCAGAGACAAACCAGTGGTTCTTGCCCATCGCGCGGAAGTAATACGGGCATGGTATACAATCCCAAACTAGGTTGATTGAAAATAACCGGCGGGTGTTTTGGTTTCACGTGAAACATTCCGGTGTGGCCATCCGATATGCAGTAGTAATCCGGATTGGTAAACACTAGATCTTGGCACCCGTCTCCATTGCTGTCCCAAACCGCGGTCAGGTTATGGGTCGGCCCCCAATAACGTCCGCCGCCAATCTCACCGTGCTCCCAAATGATCTCACCGGAAATTCCATCAAGCACCGTACTGCGCACCAAAGGCACGCCGGCCCAGACATAAAGATCCGGAGTTTGTTTGCCGGTGAAGCATCCGGTGCGGATATAGAGTTTGCGGCTTTTCCAGGGCAGGCCGGTGCGGTCCGGTGGCGGGAACACCGAACGCCAAAGCAAACGGTTGTCTTGGCTTGGTGTGCGGGCCTCGATGACCGGGGTGGAATTCTCGCTCACCCGGCCGGTGACGATATCAAGCAGGCCATCGCCATTCAGGTCGGCCAATGCGGGCGGCGCGTCCGATACGTATTCATAAGTTGATTTGCATTCGCCGGAATTTTCAAAGCGGACAATCGAGACCCGTGGTTCGTTATAAATTAGTATTTCGTTACATCCATTATTGGTGAAATCAGCGGCAAGAATCATCGGATACGCGGCCGCCTGGATGTGCGGGACCGGAATCGGCTTTTTAGTGTCCGCATCGGTTTTGGCCGGTTCCGGTTCCAGCACCACCCGGCCATTGTCGAGATGCAGTCTTTGCTTTTGACCGTTTTGACTCAATGCGGCGTAATGTTGGAGAGAACCGGATTTGTCCAAAATAAATGCAGCATCCGTATCTTCCCATAGGATTATGAATTGATTATCCGAAGCAGAATTTTTGAAACTGATGAGTTGCGCGCCGGTGATTTGGTTTCGGTTTGGATCTTCGCACAAATGCACAGCGATTTCGGCTGTGCCATCATGATCGGCATCGGTTGTGTTGATCGCAATTGCGCCGGGAATGCGGTATTTCAGTTCGCCGGTGACGGCATCATAGATTCGCACCAGCCAATTGTTTTCACCTTCGGAATTGAACATGGAGATGACGATCTCCATCTTGCCGTCGCCATCCACATCCACATTCGGAGGTTCCGGCCATGTGGTAATTACTTTGCCGGTCATGACGCTTTCGGCCCAACCATGCGACCAGGCCTTTTCAAATTGGCCGTCCCGGTTTAATAGGACTTCGTGATGCTGTGCGAAATCGGCGATGCATAAAAAGTCCTCAACGCCATCGGCATTCAGGTCTATAAACCTTCCCAAGCCATAACTCCGTGTGTTCCCGGGCGAAACATCCCAACCGATAAACTGTTTGACTTGACCGGTCAGTACATCGAGAAACCACATCCGGCTGTGGGTGAGGATGGCGAGTTCTTTGCAGCCATCGCCATCCAAGTCGGTACGCAGCAACGATGGATAGCATGTATATTGATGGAAATCGTAGCGCCATACCTGTTGGGGGGAGTTCTTTTGTCCGGCTTCAGCAGCATCATCGAAGTCAAAGAATGCGATATAACCATTGTCTTTTTCAGGCGGGTAACCCTGCATTAGGACGATCAGCTGTTTTGTTGTTTTGTCCGGCAGAAATTTGTCTACATGCAGATACCAGGCATAGGACATGGGTTCGACGTCATATTTCCAAATAAGACGGCCATCCAGGAGAGAAACCAAAACAGCGGAACTATACGGGTGGGCCGGGCGCCCGGCTTTCAGCGCGATTTCTACGGTGCTGTCGCCGTTTAAATCCTCGGCCGTAACGATATCGGTGTAATTGATGCCGGGAGGATGCGATATCCACTGATGCTTTCCATTCTCATCAAAGCAATGCAGGGCTCCTCCGGCGATGCAAAGTGCCCAACGTCCTTTGCTATTCGGAGCAGAAACCTCCGTAACCGGCGGCAAACCGGGGGAGACGGCGATTTTGCCGAGGACAACCGGTGGTATTTTCATGCCTCCCGGGAGAGGCTGAATGGCTGTAAGCCAATTGTTTTGCCGAGGTTGTGGCCAATCTCCGGGCGCTGCCAGCACTTCCACGGTACATAAGACGGTACATAAGAAGTAAGTAGCCAATATTAAGGCAGTTAGCCGTGCTGAGGACGTTGAATTTGCGGGCATCAGTCAACTCAATTCTAATGACACAGAGATTTCAGTCAGACAAAACCATCTAGTGTGACTCTTCAAGAATCATTAAGATGAGTCATTGTTTTGGCGAATTTAGCATAAATCTCCCGAAAGGATTGGATGAGGCAAATGGCGCTTGAACGAGCTAAATACGGAGCTGCGGCTCATAAAGATGAAACCGGTGTGCTTCCGACAGCATTTCCCCGTCAGCTGGGCCCTAACTGCATGAAGTATTTGCAGGAGGTTGTGGACAGCGGATTGACCGTGGATATGATCGGACGGTTTGAAAAGGCTTTTGCCGAGGCTTTGGGAGTGAAGCACTGTATCGCCACACCGGGGTGTACTCCGGCTCTGCATGTTTTGGCGGCTTCTTTTCCTTTCGAGCCGGGCGATGAGATTATTGTCAGCCCCGTTACCGATTACGGCACGATTCAAGGATTGATTTCCGAAAACTACATTCCGGTCTTTGCGGATACTTTGCCGGGCACAATTAATATCGGCGCAGAGACTATCGAACCTTGTATCACCGACCGCACTCGGGCGATTTTGGTGGTGCATAAGACCGGTTTGGTTTGCGATATGGATTCGATCAATGCCTTGGCGGAAAAGCATGGCCTAATTGTCTATGAAGATTCATGTCAGGCTGTGTTTAGTGAATATAAAGGCCGTTTGGCGGGGACGCTGGGTACAGCGGCGGGATTCTCTTTTGATGCTGAAAAGACGATGGGATCTGATGTTGGCGGTTGTGTGGTAACGAACGACGACGATTTAAACGAACGAATACGTTTTATCGGGCAGAGCCGGGGAGCGCAAATGAAGCCGCATTTTGGACGGTTGCATACTGAGCTTGGCTATGCCTTGCGGATGCCTCAATGCACGGCTGCGATTTGCCTGGCTCAGTTGGAAACGATACGTGAACAGGTTGCCCACCGGGATGAAATGGTCCGTTTGTTAACCTCTCATTTGGCTGAGATTCCGGGAATTATCCCATTACCCATTCCTGATGAAATCAATGTCTACTCGTGTTGGATGGTATGTTTCAGCATTGAGCCGGACGCTTTCCGGTGTTCAACGGAAGAGTTTGCCGCGCAAATTGCGGAGGCCGGGATACCCGGCGCGGGGATGGGACAATACTACTTGATGCCCGAGGCGGTCACTTTTTTGCAGCGGAATGCTGAAAACAAAGTCTATCCTTACAGCATGCCGCCAGCTTCACGGGAATATCGTTATGATGAAACGACATGCCCCAACGCACATGTGTTTCTGGAGACCATGATCCGTTGGTCAACGTTCTGCGAACTGTACCAACCGGAGCATTGCGAACTCGCCGCACAAATCATCCGCGATACGGCGCAACGGAACAGGGCATAACCATTAGTTTTGTAACCAATTTGCAACTTGTTACTGAGAATGCGATGCAATAATCCCCTGCATTGTCTGGGTGTGACCTATGGACAACATTGGGGATCATAGGCTTACGCGATTCTCAGCCGGAAGCCGGCAAACAATCAGCGGCATCTTGCCCGGTTAGAAGAGTAGTGAACCTGTCCTGTAGCGACACACTCTGATTTTGCTGATATTCATTTTTCAATAGCACGGCGAAATTCGATATGCCGGATGCCGGTCCTGTGCATGAATTATACACTGAGGGGGTTGGTTACCGGTTCGCTCAAAAAGTTGAAAAAAAATTGAAGATATGGGTTGTGTTCGGCGCCATTCGGACGTATATTAATAGTGCAGGGCGAAATGCCCTGTGCTCCCCTTCCCGCTCGGTGTGTGTTACCCGCTTCCAACCCTCCTACGCACCGGGCGGGTTTCTAATTTATCCCCACTTTTTCTCCGGAATAAACTTGGCTAAAACCCTAAAGAGTGCCTGAAAACAGTGGCAATTTTGCACTTGAGGATTTTTTTAAATACGTAGAATCGGTATGAGTATGAATGCCTGGCGCGCTGTGAGGGGGAGAAAAAAACCGTAGCAAGCGTCGGGCATTGGCTTGATTACGGCCAAGTCTGAGGTGGGAACGGCATCACCTGCTCCCTTATGTGACCACCTGGGCGTAATGCGCTTTTGTCTATTTTCCCGGCGGAGAGCAAAAAAATCTGTCTATATTCTATGGGAATGGCTGAGGATTTTAGACTCCAGACAAGTAATCCCTACTTAGGTCTAATTTTGTTATCAATTGGATGGTTTTGGATTCATCCTGACCTTTTTTTGAGGCTCAATATGCTTTGCCTGAGGTTTGCCCGCAATTTTTTGCGGGCCTTAGTAGTTTTTCTGATTGTGGGGCATCGTAAAGTTTTCGCCTCTTTGGCTCTTCCAGATGATTGCAATAGTGGATGGCCTTGTGTTCTTTTCTTTACTAATTTAAGGTAGTATATGTAAAGTCTTCCTTAATTTATGTAATAATATATTTACCTTCTATGAGGTTTCCCTCCCATATTTTTGAGAAGACATAGGATTGTGTCAATAATCCACACTTATCAATTGAGAATTGATTAGCATCACGCATAATTTAGATAATTCTTCTTAAGCATTATAATAACAGTTAGATATGTATATCCAAAATCTCGGACTTGGATTCTGATCGTAAACAACATTTGCTAATCAGTCCAAAAAAAACGGATTTTTTTCCGAATTTCTATGGACAGAAAAAATAATCGGTATAAAATAACCTGTATTGGTAAGTATGTTATGTTTTGATATGCAAGGAGAGGTGGAAAGCGGTAATCTTCGGAGTTTTTTGGGATTGAATACTTATACATAGGTCAGGAGAGAGACGATGGTCATGAAGTTCAACGGTCTAAGTTTGACGCTTTGTTGGTTGTGCGCGTTAACGTTGATGGTCGGTTTGGCAATGCCGTCTCCGGCATTAGCCAATGATGGGACTAACGTAGTAATTCAAGCCAAGCCCGATAAGCCGGATAAGCCGGATACTCCAGCTGTTGATGGTACCGGTGATGATGGAACCGGCGACGATGGAACCGGCGATGATGGTACCGGTGATGATGGAACCGGTGATGATGGTACCGGCGATGATGGAACCGGCGATGATGGAACCGGTGACGATGGTACCGGCGATGATGGAACCGGCGATGATGGAACCGGCGATGATGGAACCGGTGACGATGGTACCGGCGATGATGGAACCGGTGACGATGGTACCGGCGATGATGGAACCGGTGACGATGGTACCGGCGATGATGGTACCGGCGATGATGGAACCGGCGATGATGGTACCGGTGATGATGGTACCGGTGATGATGGTACCGGTGATGATGGTACCGGTGATGATGGTACCGGTGACGATGGTACCGGTGATGATGGTACCGGTGATGATGGTACCGGTGATGATGGTACCGGTGATGATGGTACCGGTGATGATGGTACCGGTGATGATGGTACCGGTGATGATGGTACCGGTGATGATGGAACCGGCGATGATGGTACCGGTGATGATGGAACCGGCGATGATGGAACCGGTGACGATGGAACCGGCGATGATGGAACCGGCGATGATGGAACCGGCGATGATGGAACCGGTGATGATGGAACCGGTGATGATGGAACCGGCGATGATGGAACCGGCGATGATGGTACCGGTGATGATGGAACCGGTGATGATGGTTACTTAGGGTTCTCAGTGGACGATGTCATCAAAGTCCATATTCGCCGTGCCCTGATTCGTGAACCTTTCCCTGTTCTTTATGGATTATCGAGCAGCAGCGCTTCCGAAACTGTCTCCAGATCGACTTTTTCGATTCGTCCATTTATCGACAATACGGGTAACAGCGGAAACGTGCAGAATCTCATTGCCGAGAATGCCGATGGCCAAGGCTCCTCAGTCATTTATTGGGGACGGCATGGCAGGCAATTTGTCAGTGGCACAATTGTCCAGTTAAGCGATGAAGCGCTTGCGCATGGTTTTGAAATCATCGGTCTGATCGTTCTCAATGAAGCCAACCGTCAGATTGTAATCGGTCCCGGCCTTGGTGAAGTACCCGAGTATCACATTATTGAAATTAGAGGCGCTATTGAATTCTCGGAAATGAAAATCGTCGATAATAGCACCGATGACGATGCGGATGTTGATGCCGCAGACGATGCGGATGATGACGATGACGACGATGATAATAATAATGGCGGCGGCAATGCTAATGGCCGAGATAAAGATAAGGCCAATGGCCGTCCTGATAAATAAATCCACACTCCGGCGATTTTGCAGGTAAGCGATAATTATTAAGCAAAATAGCCGCACATAATACTATGGGGTAAACGAATAGACTTTCGTTTACCCCTTTTCTTATGATGACTTTTCCAGCCAATTGCACTGGGATTGTCCTTAAAAATGCGTTTATGACTCATGTTATGGTTTTTATGTGCCTGTGTGATGTGGAATTCTATATTAACAAAGGGCTTGTGTTATTTGGAAGAAAAATTTGTGATTAATTTCACAGATTATTAAAAGAAAGGAGTGTAATGCGTGATTTAAAGGAATAGACGAGATATTTATTGACTTTTGGATTTAATTAATTTCTAATAAGAAATGTCTTGGAAAAAGAAGGAAACTCAGATTCATAACACGGAGGTTGAGAAATGAAAAAGACAATTATGTTGGGGATTTGCGGAATTGCACTAGGAGGCTTATTGCTTTCAGTCAGCAGTCTCTCGGCCATAGCGAAGAAGAAAGATAGTCCGGCATGCGTAACGATTCAAAGTGGGACATTGCTTACTTCAGATGGGCGGGTCATTACAACGGGCTATGACGAATGGGGCTACAATTATCAGGCGAAAATGTTTAATGGAACCTACTGCGATGCATACCGCGATGCGGCTTGGTGCCAACCCTATAAGAATGACAACCTAATGATGAAATGGAACGATGCCTGGCTATCTAATATGGATTGCGACTTAGATGGTTTGCTTGATCGTCATTATGGTTTCGACAGTTATATCGGCTCAGGCGCATGGTTAACAAACCATATGAGCGGTGAATATGAAGACGAAAACGGAGAGGCCTGTAAGTGGACCTACTTTGTGAAGATTGTGGCTGCGCCGGATGATGCCACCTTAACTGATGGTATTTGGTATGCGGCCGATGGAACTGAGATCGGTCCGGTCATCTGGGGTGAGTTTGCGACTGTTCAAGAGGTTGAGAACGATCCGTGCACGGGATCGAAAGGTATCCAGTACCGCAGCCCGAACGCGCCCGGATTTGGCAAATACAAACCTTAGTTATCGTCTGGTTTCGACAAATAGAGGCGGCGAGGATTCAATTCCCGCCGCCTTTTTATTTAATTGAGCCCAATCATTTTTGGTATTCCGGATCATTAAGGGCGGCAAGGCCACAGTTGCCGGATATGTCTTTAACCTATTTGAATTTTAAAACTTAGGGCCATTTATAGCCGGGTGCTTGAAAGAATATTTGCTATATACTATAACACTAGTATTAGTATGGTAGGATTATCTTGCTGTGCTGGATATTTTTTCGTGTGAGTGGAACGGTAGTGAACTTATGGCGCTGTAGCAGATGAGATTGTCTGCTATTTGGAGGTGGATTGCAAAAGTGAGAATTCATTGGCTCCCGATATTTATGCTTTGTATTATCGCATTAATTGTATTTCTGATTATTGGGAGTGGACCGAAACAGCGGGCAAGCATCTCATTCGATCCATCCGCAACACCGGTCATCATTACGCGGATTCCCACACCAAGTCCCATTTCTCAGATATCCACTCAAAAAATTGAACCAGGTTCTGATTTGCCAACGCCGAATGCTTTGACCAACTTGGCGACAGAAACCATTGCCCTGTCGACAGATGTTGCGGCTCGACGCCCATTGTCCGTATCCATTTCTGATGCATTTGGAGATCCGATACGATCCGGAACATTGAGAATTGGCGATGGGACACCTTCTCTTTTCCTGAGAGGGAGACTCTCGTTGCAACCGCCAACGAAAGAATCATTCCTTCTGGTTGCCGAAGCGGATGGTTACCGGTCGGCATCCCAGACGGTTGAGGCCGCATCGACCGAGGCTGCCTTTACCCTGGAATATCTCTCTTCTTATGAAGTGACTGTCTATGCCTCGGAGAAAATGAAGAATCCGGTTCCGGGCGCGAAAGTGATCTTGTGGAAAGATAACCAGCCCCCGAGGCCCATTCAGACGGCTGTTACGGTTACGAGTGGAAAAGGCGGTTTGGGAGTTCCTGTGATATTGCAGGCCAAAGATGATGGCGTGGCAGTGCTTGAAGCTCCCTATAATCCTGACCTCGGCGTTATTGATCTGCCCCCTGTGCCCAATGAACAGCGGAATACGCCGATCAATCAGGGGAATTTGATCTTAGGACTTGGAGGATGCAAATGGTGTCCTGACGATCAAATGCGCTACATCTCATCCCCGGGGATGCTTATGCCCAATTCTTCCCGGTTGAGAATGTGGGATACGCTTGCTTTGTGTAGACGGACAGGTCCGCCGGAAGGGCAGCGCAGTCAAAAAAGGGTTCGGATCGAGTTTGAAAATTCGATTTCCCGCGTTTATGGAACGATTTGGATTCCTAATCCATCTGATCATAGAGAAGTCATTCTTACCGGGATTACGGATGAGCATGGACAGTGCCGGTTCGAGCGTCTTTTGCCGGGAATGTATTACGCCCAGGCGCAGGTTGAAGGGAGAAGGACGGAACTCGCTCCGCTTTACCCGGCCTGCGGGGGGGCAAAACTCCATCTCGAACAGGACAGCGAGGTGTGCGTGATGGTTCGCCGGAAGAGCCAAAATATGGAATCTCCTCACCGAAAAGCGATAGCCGAAACATCCGTGACGTTGAAACCGATGAATGGCTCGGATGAGAAAAGGATTCTGGCCATTGGGAAAACCAACCGAAGCGGTGAGGCATCTTTTAAGTCAATTCCATTTGGAGAGTATCAATTATCCGTCAATCCACCGGATAGCACGAATTTTCCTTCCAGGCGCGAAGAGATAACCATTGAAGATACACGCCACAATTTTCTTGTGGAATATGATGTGGGTGTCTCGGTCCATGGCAAGGTCCTTGAAGATACGACCAAAGAACCTATCGCGGGTTATGTTATGAATCTGTACTCGTCAGAACAGGATTCAACGAAAGGCATGATCGGAATCGATAAGACGGATTCATCGGGAAGGTTTGTCTTTCGCAATCTTATGCCGGATACGTACATGCTTTACGGTCAAGGTGACGGAATCAATCTGAAGACAGGTTATAGTGGAAGGCCTTATTATGAATTTCTAATTCCTTCCGGCAATGAGAGTGACGGCGTAGCCGGTTATGAAAAGAGCAGGTATCTGATCGTTGAACAGGAAGACATTCATGGGATTATTTATTACGTCACTGCGACTCAGGAAACAAGAATCTCCGGGATTGTAACCAGGCCCGATGGCGCCCCCGTGGAAGGGGCGTTGGTTACAACCAGAAATTCAGCAATCGAGCAAAAACGTCAGACTTCTCCTTCTCCAAGGACAAAACAAGATGGCCGTTTTGTAATGACATTTGAACTATCGCCCGGCTTTGTGTGCCCAATACACGTTTATGCTGAAATTGCGGATCATAATCCCCCCTATTGGAAGAAAATCGGGGATGGTGGCACGCTTGCAGAAGGCGAGACTATTGTTCACGCCCAGGGGCAAAGTGAAGATCTAACTCTTGCTTACGGCAAGTCGATTTCGGATCTGCATATTATCATGGAGGATCTTCCCCGGTGCACAATCGAGGGAACCATTCAGACCGAAGATGGAGTAATTCCGGAGGAAGTCCACATCCAATTGAGGCAATTTGGAGCTTTGGTCCGGGGAGAAGTATTCGATGACGGGAGGTACAGAATTGAGAATGCATCTCCCGGGAAGGCGAATATTGCCTGTGAGGTTCCGTTCTTTTGGGGAGAAGTTGCTGAATTTGGGGAGGCGATGTTGCGGGAGTATTCCTCGGAATATACCAATATCGAAATTCCGGATGATGTAGAGACGTTCCAGCACGACATTTTTTTAAGAAATCCGGGATTTTGGCCGGATTTGTTGTCGATGCAAATAATAATCCGGTTGAAGGAGCTGTGATCCGTCTCTTGGATCATCCCGGGTGGGGTAGAATGCCAAAAGATGTGCTCACACAGGCAAACGGCGCGTTTTTGCACACGATGCTGCGAACCGATGAAGAGTATACGATTGAAGTTTACTTGAGCGGTGATGAGGAACGAGCAGCCGTATTTCCCAATTTAAAGCCGCCTCGAACGGATATTGTTGTCTCGCTGTTTGAGTAAGCCACGATAGGAGTCTGCTTTTGGGACGTCCTTATATGATCCCCGTTGTACTTGTGCTTCTGATTGCCGTCATTTTGGGAAATTCTCTAAACATAGCCTTTTCAAGATGAATCACGCAATCACGAAAGGAACATGAAGGGCGCAAAGACTATGCGAAGATGGGTTAATGGCTGTGTTGTGCGTGCAAAAGGCGTGTCTTGCTACCGCCGGTGCTGGCGCACCCAGGCGTGCTGACGGGTGTCTGGGCCACCCGCCGGGGTGCCCCCGTGGGCATGATGCCTATCGGCCCACGATTTCAGAGTGTGTGCAAAGGATTAGGGGATCGGCACCCTGCGATGCCGATACAAATGCATGTTTTCTTACGCACTTACAGCGCTGTATCCGGTGTGGGCGTTGACTCATCTGCTATAAAATCCTTTGGATCAGGCCGCCGATCCAGCTCGACGCCCCGTGATGTAAATGATACATAGCCTGCAAGCATCTGCCCCGACATGACACATTCGGTAAGAAGCGAGTGCGCGTCAGAGGGACCCTCCCAATAAACCAAAAAGTTGGCTCCGGAACCGCCGGCATCGTCGACGGTGTCCACTATGAATTCAGCTGTCTCCAGGGGGCGCAGTTTTCTTGGTGCATCGAGGTAGCGACGCACTCTATGGCCGGATGTATCAAAGTAATCGACGTGGGTGAGAGTTATGATGGCCGACGTGTCTACATTCCGTACACTCAGGAGAATCGATAGCATTATCGGACGCGATTTTCCACTTTGGGGCAGATGAGAGTATGCAGGTACATACACTGTCCGAAGCCGTGGCGCGCCTATCGGCTCTCCCTCTGGAGGCGGCTCTGATATCCCAGCCCGGTCGATTATTCCGCCGGGCTGTTTTCCTTCGCATCCCGCCAGTAGCAACGTCAGGGTCAGCGAGACACCCACAATGGCCAGACCGTAGAGAAAGTTCTTTTTCATAGCAATACATTTTACGGCGCCCCACGGCCGCTGTCGAGGAATATTGGCTGCTTTCTACCGGAGTTATGAACTTAAGCGCCAGTGGAGAATTTGGCGATTCAGCTAACGCGCATCGCCGATTTCTGATCGCGTCAAGTTAAGCCGGGTGTATTAGATTTCCGGGCGTTTGAGGTGGCGAGTCCACCAGGTTAGGCCGCCTATTTGTTCGAGGGCTCTAGGACGCCGTAAAAAACTGAATAAATATCCGGCAAGAAACGCTATGGCATTGGTGATAATTCCAATGGCAAAGGGGTGGATGCCGATGGCTTGGCCCAGGTGCGGGGCCGGTTCGCCTATTTCTTCACGAATTTGTTCTGCGAGCCGTTGACGGAGAATCTCGTTTTCGGTGGTTTTGATGTACTCCGTTTTGGCTTCTATCCCCTTAGCCTGGGCTTCCGCAAGGATTTCATTGCGGATGGTTTCGATATCGACCATACCGGACTCAATGGCATTGTTAATAAACCAGCTTTCGCGGCTATCCCAGGCGAGCGCCCTGGATTCAATTTGAACCAAGCCGATTGTGGCACATGCCGAAAGAATGATTCCAATGACCGCGCCAAAGGTATTGGCCCGGGTTGTGAAAAATCCAAGAAAAAACAGTCCGGCCACACCGGCGAATAGAAAGCCGCCGACCGTAAAGAGGATTTCAAGGATGGCTTCCTGCCGCAGCAAGGTTAAACCCCAGGCGATGAAAAGCATGCCGATACCGCTGGCCGTGGCAATCAATTTGGCAACCTTAAGATAATGTGAATCGCTACGTCCGGGCACAAGAATCCGTTTGTAGATATCCTCAGTTGTGGTGGAGGTCATGCCGCTCATACTGGAGTCGATAGAAGACATGGCGGCGGCCATAACACCCGCAATCACCAATCCGCCAAGACCATTGGGGAGTTCATGGAGAATGAAATACGGAAAGACTTCATCGGCCAATGAATCCATCGGCAACCGTCCGGGATGGACCTGGTAAAACACCCATAAAGAAGCGCCGACGAACATAAACAGGAACCATAACGGGATACACCCGACAGCGCCGGTGAGTGCGGCAATTTTTGCACCACGCGCAGTAGACGCGGCGCAGTAGCGTTGGATTTTAATTTGGTCGGTTGCGAATTCCTGGGCGCTGACCAGTATCCCGCCGATCCATAACATCAATAGCGTGTCGCGGGCGAAACTGAAGTCGAATGCCGATTTGGCTTCATGCCCGATAAGAGAAAATTTTCCATTGGCAGCGCCCATAGAGAAAACTGTGGATGCCCCTCCATCAACATTGGCGAAGACAACCAATATGACAACAACTCCGCCAATGATTAACATGACGGTTTGGAAAACATCAGTCCAAATCACCGCCTCAATGCCACCCAAAACCGTATAAACCGTAACAAAAACACCGATTACAAAAATCACGGCATTTAAATTAAGTTCGGTGTGCATACTGGTTACGGCCATGGATAAGAGATACAGAATCAGGCCCATGCGCCAAATCTGAGCGATTCCATATAAAATACAGACATAGGTGCGGGCCCAGAGACCGAATCGTTGCTCGTAATAGGCGTAAGCACTGATATAACCGGCTTCACGATAAAAACGTATGAAAATAAAGATGGCTAGTATGGCCCCGACCGGGTAGGCCAAGTTACCGACAATCCGGCTGAAGTTGCCTGCGTACGCAGAGCCGGGATAGGCAAGGAAGGTCATCGAACTGATGGCTGTGCCCAGAAGCGAAAGCCCAACGGCCCAGCCGGGCATTTTGCGTCCGCCTAAAAAGTAGCCCTCGGTGGTTTTCGTTCGTATTCCCGCCCAAAGGCCAAGGCCTAATGTGCAAAGCAGGTAAAAGATGAACGTGATCAGGTCGCCTGTGCGGATGAAATCGGCGGTTGAGGTTTCCATACGTTAAATCTTTCAAGGATTATTTTGAAGCAGTTCAACGATTATGAGGGTGAGGACTGTATTTTAAAGATCATTGCGGACATCAGCGAAAGGCGCGGATGGCTTCATCGACGGAGTCGCACTCTTCAAATAATTGCCGTGTACGCACACTCTCCAGTATCCTGCCCACACGCTCTCCAACTCCGACAAGCCGAATTTGTGAATCGGCTTCTTTAACCTGTTTGTGTAGAACCAACAACATGGCAATGAACACCGAGCCGATATTCTCAACTCCGGTCATATCCAGGACCAGTTTTGTGACTCCTTTTGAAAATGCATTTTCAAAAACAGGTTTCCAATGATCAACGACTTCTCCGAATAATTCTTCTTGTTGAAAAGATACCGTCAGCACACCGTTCGCGTTCATTGAATACTCCTTGTCACATTTCGTTTCAGGAAAGCGCCTCCGATTCTCTCATGGTGACTCGTAAAATGACAATCTATTGATTCAATCAGCAATCGAATCATCCATTTAGCGTTGGGGCAAAACACCCAAGTTGGGGGTGATGTGGGTTAAATGCCCCACTTTGTAGCACCCAAAATTCTTTTAATTCTGCCTTTGAATTCTTAGCAGTCATCTCCGTCTATGACTCCTGGTGTTGACTTGTTATGTCAAATTGATTCGAAATGTGCAGGATATCCCCAAAAAAGGTATGAGCCCGGTGGCGTTTGGGGGGTGATTGAGGGATACCGGGCTCGGGGGGGTAGAATTGAACGATGATTGACTTTGGCCACAAAGCACACTGCTTACACAGTGTTTCCTTCTGTGTCCGCCTCTTGAGGCTTTATTAGTGCAAATAGTATGCCTAGTTGCGAAAATCATGATCAGTCGAGAGCCGGTGTGTCCACTTGAGTTTTTTGACGGTCTATGAGTAAGGCAGCGGCTGTCAGGCAGATTACAAAAACGGTGAAAATGATCCCGTTCGGAGTACGTCCGGTCCACTCGGCCCAGGGCCAAGGGAATTTGAAGTACGCATAATTCAAGAGGAAATAGATCCACGAACAGAGCAGCAATGTGGGACGTGTGAAACTGCGTGCGGGGCGGTTCTCATCAGCCTGACGCACAAACCATACGGCAACCGCCGTAGCGATCAACAACGGGAGGATTAGATAAACGAACCATCCCAAAGCGGGTTGGATGGTTACCTCACGAATGACCAATTCACGTACGGTCTTTCCCGTAATCGTGATGAGCGTGATGGGGAGAATCACAAGATAAGGCCACCAACGTCCTGCGGCGATTGCCACAATAGGGATTAGAACCATCATCAGGCCGAGGTCATAGACCGAATCGACAATCCGGGAAACATAGAAATACGGATGATCATCGGGGAGGCTCAAGAAATCGACTGCTACTAAAAGCGGAATATGAATCGCAAGCAAGATGATTTCGATCTGGATTGGAATCGGTTTCGATTCGGGCTCGGGTTCTTCGGGGATATTATGGCGATTGAGCCAAAGCCCAAAACCCAGTGCACCGCCCATGACCGCGCCGAAGGTGGTTTCCATCATATTCCACCAGTTCATATACGGATCCAGGTTCAACCAGATGCCTTGTTTGAAAACCTCCGGATTCCAGGCGTGGTAAGCCTGAAGGCTTTCACCGGCGGGAAATCCAAGCGCGCCGCCGAGAAGGCCCCATAAGGCCATATTTCGGGCCAGCCGGTCTTTACGCCACCATCCGGTATATGCCGTGACGGCGATAAGGGCAAACAGAAGTCCGCCCCAGCATTCATGTCGAGGCCTGAGTTCGGGGCCTGCATCCGGTGACCAATACCAATCGGCTGAGAAATAAATCGAGGGGAGCTCACGCGCGGCGGGATCATAAGGGGAATTGAATATGGTTGTTCCGATGTAATAGGCCACGAGGGCGGCGAGCATGACCAACAAGATTTCGAGCGGACGATAACGTTTCCCGCCCAGACCCATGCCTAAAAACAATCCGCAAAAGGCGATCCAGACGCCGCCTTTAATGACCACGCCGATCATGCCCCAACGCAGGGCGGCCCAGTTGCCGATCATATCGGCATTTTGGGCGAGACCGAGGGTTTGGCCGTAGGTCATGGAGCCGCCGATGCCCATGGCTACTGTGGCCCAAGCTATAGCCCGTGCCAGACGTAACTGAGTGAGATTGGGGCATAAGAGGAAGGCTAAAATCAGGCTGACCAGCAGTCCGGCGATCATGGCTCCGGATTCATGTCCATATTGACCACGTATGCCCCAGGCCATCCCTCCGGCCATGGCGGCCAACACTACCGGCTGCCATACCGGTACGCTAATTGTCGATTGGTTGTTGTTTTGATTTGTCACGTTCTCTGCACCACTTTCGGAGCCAATTTGCCGGTTTGGAGAATTGGTAAAAGGGGGCGGGGTTTTCCCATCATGAAACTTCAACAGAGTTTTAAATCATATTGATAATTTACGAGACTCATCAAGAATGCAGATGTTTGCATAAAGTAAAGAATGTCACCGTCTCCTTCCGGCATAACTGGGATCGGGCCTGAGCCGTGGACAGCTTCATGTCTTATGCTGTCCAGGTTTTCTAAGCGGACTCTGTCAAAACTGTAGTCAGTTATTGGTGAATAATCTTTAGGAGGTTTGCATATCTGAAATAGCCGATCGATCTTTTTAAGCATAGATTCCTTTTCAAAATTTTGCAGGTAATAAGTTAATTTCTCAAAGAGTAAGTCATCGTATGTGTGCTCCTTAAATTCGTCTAATGAGAATTGTTTGTGTTTGATAAAAACTTCCCAATCAGCAGGACATGCTAGTGCCGTGGCTTTGCAGAAACCGAAAGCAGCGTTGTCAAGTATTGAGTGAGCGAATACTAATGATGTCATATCAACAATAGAATTAAAATTTTTTACATGATTTTCAAGAAACTTCCGAGTCAAACCAATTGTCCCACCTGTTTCCTTATAAAACTTCTCCTTGTCTAGAAAAAGTGTTTCATTATCGGGATTATTGAGCAAATCATACGCGATAAACATACATTTCTCAAAATACTTAGATGCTGCCGATGACAGACCTAACCGAGCGAGTTCACGAAATGAATTTATAATTCCAAATCTGCTTGTGCTTGAATAAAAGGTTTCTCTGAAAATTACTTCTGCTTCTGTCATTCTTAGATATCCTTATTATTGAGATGCACCCAAAATCGCATTGATATGAATCTGATTATATAGGTGCCGTGATCATGTGTTTGCAGTCAGGTCGTATCATCATTATTAGCCAATGTATTTAAAAACGTGGCTTGTCTGTTCCAGATGTGATAGTTTTTACTTTATCATTCTCATCATATTCGATCATAAGTTTTTGCTTGGATCCTGAAAACCCTTCGATAGGAGTACCAATGACTTCCCAGGCACCAAGAGTGAGCACATCCATGGCTCCGTGCCCAAGAGCTCTTCCCGCACTTGGTTCATTTCCAAATTGAAGTTCGAAGATGTCGATCCTCTTTCCTTCTTCTGCGATGGTTTGTATGGGCTGACCAAGATTCATAATTACAAGAGATCTGTCTTGACCTACTTGAATTGCGCCAAGATTTGGCTCTTTTTTGCCATGAAGGGCCATTCCAACGGCACACGACATAAGGATTGAACAAATTGCACAGAAACCGATAACACGGATGAGATGATTGAACTTCATGATTCCCTCCAGAATCTATTGATATGTTAAACTTCCATCTCACTTATTCAGTGAGTTGTAGACCTACGGATACTCCCTCACGAGGCGGAGGATGGAGTGTTCCAGGCGTTCAAGTGCAAAGGGCTTTATGACCCGCCTCCTTCAGCGTGCTACCGTCTCTGTTCACACAATTGGGTGATTTTCGCACCCTTAAGAGCCGATGTAAATAGGATTTGGGGGCCAATCAGCGGGATCCGCCTGGAAAAAGGGAATGATCCCGACTATGGATTTTGAATTGTTGGAAGCCGCCGAAATTATGAAAAAGGGAGGAGGTTATGCCCGCGATGAAAATGATATGTTTTTAAAGATGAAAGTGAATCGAACGGAGCATTGAATCTAATCAATCGCGAATGGGAAATCTACAAACAAATGCATACTCTCTCTCCCATGGTGTATATGGCTATATTAATTTCAATAGCGGGCGGCCGTAGAGAACGAAAATTTGTGTGTATAAAGATTGTCGGTGTATTGTGTAAGTCTATAAATATCAGTGTGATGAGGTGGTTTTTATTCAAGCCGTTTTTATTCAAAAAGCCACTATCCATTTGGCCCGACCTAATTTAGGATCTAATTGGCTTTGCAGGTGATTGAGGTTGTACTTTGGCTGGCGGCGGTGGCTTCATGCCGCTAGGGGTATTTTGTGCATTCATGTTCGTGCAGAGCTATGGAAGTTTTCGTATCAAGATGGTGCGAATAATTCCGCGCATTTATTTTGCGCAGGATGTTATTAAGTACACGGGAAAGGAGGTGATTGCGGCATATCCATCATATCAGGAACTACACATGGGGGTTGTATTTTTGCAATCGCGTAACTTTGAGCTATTTAGTAACAGAAAGTGAGAGAAATTCATGAAGAAACTTTTCGTTGCATTTTTTGCCATTGCCGCTCTTGCAGCAGGCAGTTGGGCTGTAACTGTAAATCAGTCGGGAGGAGGAGATTTCACTTCGGTACAAGCCGCTTTGGATTCCGGAGCAACTGAGATCATCATTACCGACAGCGCGGTTTACGATGAAAACATCGAAATCGGTTCGCCTTCAGATCGTGGCACACCGGTTACGTTGACATCTAACCAAACGGGGGATAACCGTCCGGTTTTGGCATCCACGACAACAAGCCCGATTTTCGACAGCGTGCGTAACGCTGAGAACACCGGAAGCGTGGGTGTTTTTTCAGACGGTACGGTTATTTCAAATCTAATTATTAAAGGCAATCCGGATCTCGGACAATATGGTCAAGCGGCCCTGTTTATCATGGCCGATAATGTGACCATCGAAAACTGCAAGATTTATCCACTTCCGAGTGCCTTGGGCCAAGATATCAAATTCCCGACCAGCTTAATTTTTGTGGCGCAGGAAGGCGATCCCGGCTCGCATGTGGCCAAAGCCAACGGCAAGACCAGCGATGGCTTGCTTATAAAAGACTGCGAAATTCTCAGTGTCAGTGATGAAGGTGTTGCGGAGCCGACTGTTGAGAATTTAGGCTTCCTGCAACAAGGTGAGAACAGCAACGCCGCTACTTTTGCACGTTGCGATCATTACACCGATGCCGGTCAAGATGTTGTCGTAACCTTTGACGGTTGCTCATTGAGATACATCTATGACGCCGGTCTTTTCCCCTCAAACCGCGACAATGACGGCGCCGGTGGCGGCAGTGTTACGTGGGTTATGAGAAACTGCTTCCTCGACGCTTGTGGAAAATTCGGCATCCGCAGCCGCGGCTGCAACTTGATTGTTGAGGATTCGATCTTCACACGTACCAACCAGGGTAATCATGGTGACAGCGAGAACTCAGCGGTTTGTATGCAAGATCAAGATGGCCGTGTCGATATTTCCGCAACCGTTACAAACTGCCTGTTTGTGAACTGCGGCGGCGCGTACTCAAAGAAGGCCTATTACGGCGGTGTTAATGTTTACAACGCCGGTGATATGACTGTTTCCAACTGCACGTTCGATCTGTGCCTCTCCGGCGCAAGTGTTGGTACCGGCACTCCAAAAGAAGGCGCCGTTACAAGGTGTACGCTCACCGATTGCGTGTTTGATCGCATGGGCTACAATGCCGCCCCCGCTTTGGACAGTTTCGGTATTCCGCTGGCGGACAGTGCTGATCTCGTAGACGGACTTTATGCCGCTTGGGATTGGGGCTTCGATAACTTCGATTCAGGTGCACCTTGGAGCGCGGCATTCAACCATTACCAAGACAACGAGGCTGTTATGGTCGTGAATGGTTGCTTGGTTGGTGAAATCGCCAGTGAAGATACCCGTACATGGGACGAAGTCGTTGCTACAGGCACCGATTCCGGAAATGTTTTGGGATCACGTCTTTATTGTGGTGTTGTTGAAGGACTGGATACAGTCACTCGCGGCACACCGCAGTTCGAGAACACGGATATTGATTCCGATACACCTTATGCTCCGGTCGCAGGCGCGCCGAATGATGGCATTGGCGCCAATATCGGCGGTGGTTCATCCGTTCAATCTTGGTCGGTGTACTAAGGTTTAGTGTTCAGTTGTAGATTGTCTTAATGGCAATAACGATGGGCGCAGTGCAACATGCATTGCGCCCATTTCTTTTGCTTTCATTTAAGATGGATTTTATTCTCAATCATCCATTTTCAGAATGAGGCTGTTTCTATTTTAAGATCGTCGATTTCAATCACACTGTCGACATTTGGGCCGGCATTCTGAAGCAGAATCAGCGGCGGAATCGGACCTGATGCGGCAAATCGCCCGCCAATCCAGAGATTGGTTTCATTTGTCCCAATTGTGTCGTTAAATGTGAAAAGGCCGAGGATTTCAGAGAAGTTTGTGACCACCAACATGCATGTTCCGCCGGGGCCGAGCTGCTGCCGAACATTTGCGCTTCCCACAACCAGATTCGGATAGGCGATTTCTTCACCGAACAAACTTGCATTGGCGGCGATATGTTCCTGACCAATCGATAACAATAACGATGTGTCGCCTCCCTCTTGATTGAGGGTGACATTGCCGTGATTGGCGACTTCAATTGCATTAACCATTACACCATCAGTGCCCGATTCAAAATCTCCGGGAGAAGCGAGCGGGATTTGGCCTGTACTGTTTAACGGTTGAGTAAGCGGCTCAACAATCAGGCGGTCGAAATAGACAATCACCGGAGAAGCCGCGCCCGGCTGCAATGCCACTTGGAGATAGGGCAATACGCGGCCATTGGGAGGATCGTAGATCAGCACAAGTTCCTCATAGCGGTTGACGGGAACCGCGTCGCCGATGGGGTTGGTGTAGGCCAGCTGGCCATCGACGGGGCTATTGAGACCGACCAGGGCGACCTCTGCGCCGGGGGCCGTGGCCCAGCAGAGGACACGCAATACGGCAGGCACGCCGCCGAGATCGACATCCGTATTCGGGAATATAACAGCACCTTCGCCGGGATCGGCCACAACCAATAATCCCACACCATCCGAATCTGAACCAGTAGGGATTTGATCCGTGCCAACATCAGCGGTTTGGTAGCCATCGATTCCTGAGGCCTGGAGCAGACCGTTATTGAAATCGCCTGCATTAAAATCGAGAGTCATAAGCGGCGTTACTACCGGCGTTGTGTCGCCGATCTGAATAACTGTGGATACGGAACGTTGAGCGCCGGTTTGGATGACAACGGTGTGTTCCCCCTCAGTGCTGTCAGCCGGAACAATAAATGAAATTTGAGAGATATTGATTAGGTACGCAGGCACCGGAGCGCCATCGAAGAGAACCTGTACATGGCGTTGGCTGGGTGTAAGCGCATCAATGGTTAAGGTCACAATCGATCCCGCGGCAATTTGGGATGGAGAGATGCGGGAGACGGAACTTAACACCGGCAGGCTTTGGAAGGTATCGACGAACTCAAGGCCGTTATTCTTGACGAATACGGATTCCAGTACACCATCACCATCGATGTCAGCGGCGTCTGCTTGTTTGTAGCTCGAAGCGCCTTGTGGAGTGCTTTTGGAGACCGTGGCATCGCTCCATACGGCGATCCGTTCTTGAGGCGATGCGATAAGAACATCCAGACCGCCATCACTATTAAGGTCAGCAAAGTCGACATCTTGAAGATTGTCACCCAAGTCCGGCACGCCTGCTGAAGCATCGGTAAAGGTTGCATTGCCTTGGTTGAGCAATAGAGCGCCGCCATTACTATGAGCGATAAAGACATCAATATCTCCATCGCTGTCGACATCGCCCAGGGTGACGCGTTGCGTATTGCCTGGAGATGGCGGTACAGGGCCTAATTGAAATGTCCCCGAACCATCGTTTAAAAGTACTGTATCCCCTGCCGTGTTGCCGCAGAACAAATCCAAATCGCCATCGGCATCAAGATCGGCAATTCCGATATCCTGTGTATCGTTTGTATCCGGGCCGAGAGCAGTGGAATTGTCGGTGAAGTTCCCTGCCCCATCGCCAATATAGAGTGAGTTGGCGCCATTTTTAGCGAAAATGATATCCAGGTTGCCATCACTATTTAGGTCGGCGATTTTGACGTTATTCGATAGGCCGAGGGAGTTTAGGCGGTCCGATGCATTTTCCCATTCGGAATTGTTATTGATTATCAATGTATCGACGCCGGCGTTTGCGATTACGATATCTAAATCGCCATCACCATCCAAATCGCCCAGTTCTACAGCATTGCTGGAATCTGAGCCATTTGCGGGGGCATTAAACGCTTGAGGCTCTCCAAAGACGCCATTCCCTGCATTCCACATGATATAGTCCGTGCTATCGGTGACAAAGGCAAGATCGATATCACCATCGCCGTCAATATCGCCGAAGTCGGCATCGCGATATTCAGAAACAACGACAGTATCTGTCGGCGGTTCAACAATCGGCCCCGGAAGTGCACCGATCAGCTCGCTACCCGGCGGTGAATTTCCCGGAGTGCAGGGCGAATCCGCTGTCAGGCGATAATCTTGTCCGATCCAATCCATAAAAGCGGGATCAATTTCGATATTGGCAAAATCCACGGTTTTGGATTGAGTAAGGTTGGCCGTGCCCGGACCATAGTTACCGGTGTTGAAATAAATGTCATTACTGCCAAAGGTGCCGCCTTCGGCAATGGTTTTGTATCCCGGAACGGTGGCTCCAAAACCTGAGTTGGAATGCAGGATCAGGTTTTGAATAAGCGGTTGGGCGCCATTGGCGACGCGGATTCCATCATCTTGATTGAGAACAATGGTGTTGTTGGTAATTGTAGGTGTTGTACCTGCGCCGGTGACATAAACTCCACCGGTTGCACCCACGCCTCCGGTGGCAAGGTTTTGTGTGATGATATTCCAGCGCAGCTCGCCAATCGATCCATTCTCAAATGCCACACCACCGCCGTTTGGCGCGCTATTGCCAATGATGTAATTCCCGCCATTCATAAAGAATGAGACTTTGGAAGGCGGAGGGTTGATAGGTCCGATAAGCGGCGCGCCCCCATCGGAATAAATGCCGCCGCCCATGCGTGAGGCGGTATTCCTTAATGTTGGATCGCTAAAAGAGCCGATATCATTTCCGAAGATTGCAGGCGAGGCGCCATTGGCAAGCGCAATTCCGCCGCCATTTTTTGCTTTGTTGGCAGAGATGATATTTTGCGGCGCGCCCGGGAAGGAGATAAAGGCGATTCCAGCCCCAGCCATGATACCGCCGGTAATCCGTTTGCCGCCAATACCGGGCTCACAGCCCTCAATAAATATTCCGCCGCCATCCAGATTGAGCGCGGAATTGCCAGCTGCTTTGCCATCGCCATTTACACCGATCAGATTGAAATGCATTTCGGCATTACTACAGTTCGATATAAATGCAATTCCTCCACCACTGCTTTGTTGTGCCACATTAGAGATAACAATTGCACCGCGAATCAGAAGAGGCTGCCCTGCTCCGAGATTATCGCTATCGTCTTCGCAACAAATTCCTCCGCCATACCCGGTTAGAGCTTGGTTGCCTTGAATCACGACCTTTCCGCCATGCAAAGGATAAGAAGTGGTTCCGAGAGGGCTTTCGATTTGAGGATTGGACTTATAAATATAAATCCCACCGCCGTTATTTTGTGCAGTATTAGAAATAATGTCGGCTTCTTCGATTACAACCTGATTCGCATCATCAAAAATGGCGATACCTCCACCGCTGGATGTATCCGAAGTATTGGCCCGGACCGTAATTCCTTTTATCTCCATGGGATCGAGTGCGTTTGGATTCCAGTCTTCAACAGCAATCCCGCCGCCCATACCGGTTTTTGCGGCGTTTTCTTTGATAATGACTCCATCTTTCAAAATCGGGCTGGATTTCCAGACATAGATTCCGCCACCATGCAGACCGGCCCAGTTTTTAATCAGGATGGATTGTTTGACAACCATGTCATCGGCTCCATCCAGAAATGCGATGCCGCCGCCATTCGTTTCCAATGCTTTGTTTTCTTCAAATAGAGCGCGGTTAATTGTTAGTGCTTCCGGGGCAAGGATGCTGTAATCTCTCGCGGCGATACCCCCGCCCGCGCCGAGGACTGCTTGGTTCTTGCGGAATACGTTGGTGGCGTCGGCAACATCTGCGGCAACGCCGATCCATGGATCGGATTTGTATGTAAAAATTCCCCCGCCATTGTTTTGGGCGATATTGCCGAAGTCTTTAGCGGCATCTTCAATTATTGGATCATCTTGACCAATAACACAGCGTTCCATAGTGAAGTTGTCGGCATTTTCATAAAAAGCGATTCCACCGCCATTGCCGACAAGTGAATTGATTGCTCCGACACCATCAGGAGGTTGAGCTAGTGCCTTATTGGCTTTTATCGCACAGAATCTAAACTTGCCCGGTTCGAGGGCAGTATCTTGGCTGAATACTCCAACACCCCCGCCGCTGCCCTCAACACTGACATTGGCGCGGATATTCAACGAATTGAGCATCGGATTGCTTTCACGAATATAGACTCCGCCGCCATTGGCATTTGCCGTATTGCCTTGTGCCGGGTCGAAATTCGGATCAGGTTCCGAACCGATTGTTCCGCCGCCGACTCTTTGGCCGCCAAGATCAACATTGTTGGATTTCTCAGTGATGGATACTCCGCCGCCATTACCGACTTTGGATTGATACGCGCCTATGCCTGCCGGTATTGCCGCTGTTGCCCGGTTTTTTTGAATAATCGCATTGATAATCGAAAGTAATTCACCAGCGGCCGCGGCGGGCGCGTCGGAGGCTTGGACAATTGAAATCCCGCCGCCATTGCCTGACTGTGCTTCATTGCCGCGTATGGTTTCGCGTGTAAATGCGCCAGTGGAACCGCCCATGGATAAAGTCGAGCGATAGAAATAGCAGCCTCCGCCGTTATTTTGTGCGATATTGCCTTTACCGTCCTCTTCTGCGCCATCACCAATCAAATCGCCACCCATGTCTATATTCTGCGATTCCTCAATGGCAATTGCACCGCCGTTGCCGGTACGGGCCGTTTCCGCTTCTGCGATCGGTTGGGCCGAGAGTGCTTTATTTTTTTGAAAGATGTTGCCGGCTACGATTCGGAGGGATTCGCGGTCACCGATTGCGCCTTTGATAAATATCCCGCCGCCGTTTCCGTCACTGGCTTCATTGGATTCAAAAAGATTCGGCGCAGGCGCTCCGGGATTGCCTTTGGGATACAAACCGATAATGGGATTTGAGTCTTCGCAATACAGCCCGCCGCCGTTTTTGCCGGCGATGTTATTACGAATTAATTGCGTGGGTGTGGTCCCCAGATCACCGATGACGATAAGAGAGTGCGAGCCATCGGCAATAGAGATGCCGCCGCCATTTTGCTTGGCATGATTGGATTCGATGGTGTTGCGGCGGATAAAAGACCTGTCATCGACCTCTGTTCGATCCGGAGCCGAGACGATCATAATCCCACCGCCGTCCCCTTCGGCCTCGTTATCGGTGATTTGGCAGTGATCAATTGTACCCACAGCACTTTCCATATAGATGCCGGCGCCGTTTTGATTGGATACATTGGCACGAATGATGCACTCGCCCCCGCCGATATCAAAACGTTCATTTGTTGGAGTGTTGAAGATGGCGATGCCGCCGCCATCAAGGTCGGCTACATTATTTTCGATATTGACGTCTTGGATGGTTCCATTTGAGTCGTAGGCATAAATTCCACCACCACAGCCTCCGCCGGTATCGTTTTCAATAATCTCGATATTTGAGATTGAAGCGTTGGTGACGTACGACAATGCAATACCGCCGCCATTTAGCCCTATATTGTTTGCGCTATTCCCGGCGAGAACTCCGCCTTCGATGGTGATATTCGCCGCTTGATTGACACGTATCCCGCCGTTTTGGTTACCGCGCGCCTCGTTATTTCGGAGTGTTAAACCATCAATCCCGACTTCGAAATGGAATCCCGCTCCCAGATTGCTGGATGAGTTTGAATCCTCAATTACGATATTCGAGCCACCTTGATGACCACCGATACCGGCCCCATCGTTAAAGAATGCTTGAAGCACTCCACACGCTGTAGCCGTGAGTCCCGTTGCGGTCACGTTTTTGGCGTTGTGGAGATGAAATCCCTGATAGCCGATATTCGAGAAACTGCAATTGGTGACGGTTGATGTTCCCGTTCCCATCGGGCCAAAACCTTGTTGTTCGATATTTAGGCCGATCCAATCCTGTCCTTGAAAGACGATATTTTCATAAGTCGATTGACCATCGAAATGGCGGTCATCGATCCCCAGGTAACCCGCTGTAAATGTGCAGTTTTTTACCAAGGTATCAGCAGTACTGGCCAGCATGGCGATGCCTTTGCTTTGCACCTGGAACTCACAATTTTGGGCATCGATTTTAACATTGTCGTATCCGGCCAGAATTCCATTCAGCGAATTGTCGAATATTGAATCCCGTACAATCAGTTCGGCTCCGGCTGAAATCGATATCCCACCATCCACAAAATGGACATTTTCTACTTCAATACGGACATTTTCCGCTGAAATGCTCCCATTGAGCAGATTTGCACCCGCCGTCCCTATTACCTTTAATGGCTTTGTTACAACACCGTATCCATATGCTCCCGTAAATGAATTGATAACGACGGTTCCCCCGTTGCCGTATTCCATTAAAAAATCGACGGCTGCGCTGAATGACGCAAACGAATTATCCGTCTCCGGCCCAATGATCCTTCCATCTTCATCTCTAGGGCTGGAATTGGTGTCATCCCCCGGAGCGCCCGTGACCACAACTGTTTGTGCAATGGCCCATTGTGAGATGAAAAATAACAGAGGTAATAAGAGACGGATGGATGCATGCATGGTGTTCCTCACCTTTAGGTTCCCGCGTTGAAGCGGTTATGGTTCTGTTCAAAACGGTACCTCCGGCATTGCGCCGGATCGCTGCCTGTATGAATTAGAATACAAGAAATCGGAATCGATCTATAGTTACGTAAAATGCAGTTTTAAAAATAATGTGAATAAATCAGAAGGATTTAAACAGATAATGGGGGCAATGTGTAACGTAATTTTATCCGATAGTTTTTTGTGTATTACCGGAGATTAAATGTGGTTGTCGAATTGGATGGAAGTGTATATGAATGGGCATCTGTGGATTTGAGGTTCCACTGAACAATTGAACCGTGTACTATGGGACTTGTTATTCGATTGCCAACGCATCATAAGGACTCCAACCATGACTACGATGAATCGACGGGACTATCTCAGAACCACCGCAGCGGCAGGCGCATTGGCTTGGCTGTATTCTTTCCCGTTCTCAAGGAAGGCCTTAGGCAAACCGGCCCGGAAGCCGAATGTTGTTTTTATTATCGCCGACGATATGGGCTGGAACGATGTGGGCTACCACAATTCCGCCATTCAAACGCCGAATATCGACCGGCTCGCACAAACCGGTGTGCGGCTTTCCAACCACTATGCAACGCCTACCTGTACACCGACGCGAATGGGGATTTTTACGGGAAGATATCCCAGCCGGTTTGGTGTGACCGGCCCCGATTATGGGCAATTGATACCTGACAATACGCTTACACTCGCGGACGCGTTTGCATCATGCGGTTATCACACGGCGATTACCGGCAAATGGCATATGGGTTCACCGCCTGAGTGGACGCCGCGCCGGTACGGATTCGAGTCTTCATACGGATATTTTCATGGGCAGATCGATCCCTATACGCATCATTACAAAAACGGCGAAGCCTCATGGCATCGAAACGATAAACTCGTGGATGAAGAGGGGCATGCCACCGATTTGATTACGGATGAAGCGGTACGAGTTATATCCGAAGAACGCGATAAGCCTTTCTTTTTGTATGTGGCCTATAGCGTTCCGCATTTCCCGCTCGATGAGCCGGATGAGTGGACCTCGGAATATAAAGACGTAAAAAACCGATCAAGGCGCTGGTTTGAGGCAAGCCTTACGCATATGGATGCAGGAATCGGACGTATTATTGAGGCATTGGACCACAAGGGGATTCGGGACGATACGGTTGTTATTTTTATTAGTGATAACGGCGGGCAGAAGAGTTGGCACAGCGACACCCAATACCACGGACGTTACGCCGATAAACCGCACGATCAACTAGGAGACAATACACCATTACGCGGGTGGAAAGGCGAAGTCTATGAGGGCGGGATCCGGGTTCCGGCATTGATTCATTGGAACGGTAACTTGGAGCCGGGGGAATCCGTTGTACCGATGCATGTCGTGGATTGGATGCCGCTATTGGGCGCAATCGCAGGCTTTGAAGAGCAAAGCGGTATGAATTGGGACGGCATGAATCTATGGCCGTATTTTTTAGAAGGCAAAGAGAATTGTCCGGAACGCACTTTCTATTGGTATACCGGAAAGATGACCGCTTTCAGAAAAGGCGATTGGAAATTGGTGCATACCTCCGAAGGCGGACCGGATGAACTCTATAACCTAAAAGAGGATCCAAACGAGCAAAATAATTTAGCCGCAACACAACCGCTACGTGTAACTGAGCTGCAAACTCTGCTCACAGAAGTTCAGAAAGCCGACCGGCCCAAGATCGGCGAAACAAAATAGGCGTGGTTTTAGGCGGCGATGGGATTTTCGTATATCTATGAGACTTTTTGAACGGCTGGATGAACATCGTCTTTTTAATATCCGGGTTTGGGATTTTAGTTTTCGCAGCCTGCTCACGGCTTATGGACGTGATTTTTTTACGGATGTGATCCTTCGGCACCCATTGGTTACATTGAGTGGAATCAATCGTTATCGAAAGATTACCGGACAAAGTGAAAATCAAGACGTGGCGGTTCCCTCTAAGTATCCGGGTGGGCCACAGACGATTGTGGGAGCCGGATTTTGTTTGAAGCCATTGGAACCGGCCTGTATATCGGACCGGGCCAATCATGACTGCCTGTATTTTGAGAAGAACCTTCAGGATAAGGACCAGAAAATCCCGGCATGCTGCCAGAACTGCAAAATACGTGACATCGGAGAACGCACGCTTCGGACCGGAAGCAATTTTTATATTATGACATCGGCTATCGATATCCTGCACGATATGCTTATTCCTGCGTTAGAAGAAAAGCGGTTTATGCAGGGGCTTTTTACGATGTGCCGGTATTCCTACGAGCCTTTTAAGATTGCTTTGCTGATTTCCGGCATAGAAGGAAGCCTGTTCCCATTCGAATCCGGAGACTGCCGGGATTATGCGACATGGCACGAGGCGGATATCGGCAATAAAGAAGAACAGACCATGTTGTCGGAAGAAAACGAGCGGTCGCTTCAGGATTGTCTGGCCGCCGCCGAAACCGGGCGCAAGTACCGGTACGAAAAGAACGGTAATATCTTTTACGCACAATGATTGAGTTTCTTTTATCGCATTGGACGTTTCCCGAATTCGATGTTTGGCTTTCGTTTTTCCCATACGGGCTGATCATCGGCATCTCGGCGGGAATTATTTCCGGCCGTGTTCGTGTTGTTTACAACTGGCCTGTCGGGTACACACGCAAAACATTTCATTTCATCATTTTCACCTTTGCGGGTATCACCGGCCTTTTGGGTGGCTTTGAGGCCGTGCAGGTTTTTGGAACGGCGGTTGGTTTGGTTGTGGCTTATGCAGTCTGGAAAAATGAAAAGAGCCATCTCTATCAGGCAATTGCCCGGCCCAGCGATGCGCCTTACAAAACGATGTATATCATTATTCCGTTTTGTATGACGGCATTGGGGGGGATGATTAGCAATATCTTTTTCGGACCTTGTGCGATGATCGGATATATCGCCACCGGCTGGGGAGATGCGGTTGGTGAGCCTGTGGGGACACGTTGGGGGAAACACAAATACCGCGTTCCGACTTTAACCGGCTTGGTGGTTCACCGCAGTATCGAAGGAAGCCTGGCGGTTTTTTGCGCGTCGTTTTTTGGGTGTCTGTTTATCATATTCACGGGCTTTGATGTGTCTGTTTCTTATCTGTTGTTTGCATCGGTGAGTGTGGCTTTGGTAACAATGCTGGTCGAAGCGGTGACGTTTCACAGTTTGGATAATCTGACCATCCAAGTCACAGCATCTTGGATTGCGATGTTACTTTTAACATAATGGAATGCGGACGATACTCGATCATTATTGGGCGAATTCCAGCCAATGTTCGATTTCGGTTGTTCCTGTAGGACAATGGTAAGGTGCAAGGTTATTTTGGGGTGAGAAGGCAAAACCGAATTTAAGAAGTTGATCTTTGCGATACACAGCGTTATCTATTATAGATTGCAGCGCGGTTATATTGTGCCATTCGCTGCAATCGAGATTGTTGTAGCGAATATCGAGGGTTTTGGGGGCGGTACAACCGATAATCCAGTCAAGCGAATCAATTTGGTTGTTTGAGCAGTCGATTTGAGACAGATTGCCGCACTGTGGATAGTAGAGCCCGATGAGTTTATTCCCACTGCAATCGACGATCTTCAATTCGGAATTGCCCGAAATGTCCAGCCAGGAAAGATTGTTGCTGCTGCAATAGAGCTGAGTCAGCGTTTTGTGTTCGGATACATCCAGATCGGACAGACAATTGGCGCTGCAATTCAAGATTCTGATGTTTTTGCATTGTGACAAGTCGATCTCTTCAAGCTGGTTGTTTTGGCAGTAGAGTTCCTGTAAATGTGTCATCCCCTCCAGGTTCAGGTGTGTGAGTTTGTTGTGGTCGATGAGCAGACGTGTGAGGCAGCAGGCGTAATGGCAGCCGGTTATGTCGGAAATCTCATTTTCCCGGCAATCGAAGACCGGGCGCAGTTTCGAGACCGCTTTGGCACGTTCCTTTGAAATGAAAGCGCCACGGTCGACAATCAAATAATCTTCAAACGCCTTTCTGAAATTGGGATCGGGGATATATTTCGAGGTATTCAAGTTTACTTGAGGTTGGACCGGATCTAACTTGCAGGAGAAAACCGTAGCCGTTGCGGAATGGGCTTTGATGTGGATATGAATTCCGGATGAGTTCCCTTCCCACCAGTTTGAATTAGAGGATGAATCCGGTGTCCAATCCGGAGAGTCATCCGGGGACCAGAGATCGGTACTGTCACCTGTATTGGTATGGCTTTCAAGATCGCAGTTTCCATCGGATTGCACCAATGAAACCCGGTAATGGTAAAGAATAGACATCTGTTGGCAGGCCTGCATCCCGCCATAATCATCGATGTGCCAAATTGCCAGGCCGGAATCGGGCAGATAGGTGTCATGCTTCGATTTGGCGCGGGCCTCGATCAGAAAATATTCATCTTCATAGTTGGGATGACGGAATTTATAGAATCGGTTTGTTCCAGCCTCCAAAGTTAAATCTTCCCCGGCTTGCAGGTCGAGGATGGTTGCCCAACCCGCCTGTAGTTTAAGATAAGCGCAAGGCTCAGGCGGCTGATAGCGGCTATACCCGGTGCCCATAAGGCAATAAGCGCCTACGCCATATGAATCGAAATTCGGATCATAAAGATCCTGCCATCGGCAGACTGTGTGTCCGATTTCATGGCAGAAAAGTCCCAACGGCAGTTCTTGGCGCATATCACAGATTTGATATCGCACTCCGCGTATACCATTTGCCGAATAAGGCATCTGTCCGGAATGAGGCCAGAGGCCGGTGTTGAAACCGGCGGTTGTTGTGCCTGCATAGAGTATGCTGAGTGCATCGACATGAAGATCGTTATCTGAATCGAAGTCACTCAGGGCATATCCGTTTGATTCGACAAACTCCAGCACTTCGGCCACGAGGTTTTTGACTTTGCTGGAGGATGCATTACAGGCTTCGCTAAAATCGTCGTAATAGTTTTTGGCGTGCCGTGCGGTGTAATAGGCCGGCAAGACCAGATTGGTGAAAATCAGTTTTCCATCGGACACATCGTAAAAATAGTCGTGAACCGAACCGGAATTGCCGAAAGAGAAATAACCGGTTTCATTGCAAAACTTATCGACTTCAGAAGGTGGTATGCTTCCGGTCTCATCGGGGAAATCGACCAAGACACAGATTCCGCGTACAGAACCTTGAATTGCTATGGGGATGTAACTTTGGTTGTATTGGCCTGCTTCGCTTTTGTACGGGTTGTTCTGAGATTTTAAGCGGGGTGTCTTGGCCTTGGGCTGCAAGTGCGTTCCGAGCCATGGAGACGGTTTGGCGCCATTGCGGATGGCCTCGCCGGAGGAGACTGCTGATTGCCCATCAGCGGAAGGTTGGGCATAGCAGATCCAATTCGTTTCGGGATCGCGAATTAAAGAGCAGCCATCAAGCGACTGCACCTGCTGGCCGTCTTCATCGCCCCAGATTCGTACGGGAATCCGGGAGCCATCGGGCTGGCGCAGCTCATGCAGCGCGCCGTATTCGGACCACCCAAAACAGAGATTGCTATTGAATAAGATCAGTAATCCCAAAAAACATAAACAATAACGAAGAAACATAGGACTTTGCTGTATAAATCAAGCAATAGCCGAACGATTATGCCGCGAGGCAAATGCCTTGCTGCATCAAGGTTCTGCATAATTGCACTATCGCTATGAGGCGATAGCTTGTCTATAAGTAGAAACCCTTAGATCACCCCGGATGATCATTTACTAAAGGCCAAATAAAACTGTAATTCAGAGCAAAAAAGCCTTTATAACGTCCCGGCCTTGGCCGGTGCGCACGTTTACTCATTCATACAGAATACGAATGACATCAGGAAGTTATTCAAAAATGTGTGCCGTTGTCCACCAAAAAGAATGAGAAGGCGATTCGTTCAAGATGCGGTGACATCATTATAATGAATAGAATTCTAGACTTTGGTGAGAGGGGACTTTGGAAGCGCATTGGTGGCTTGGAGACGGCGAGGAATAAGGGGAGAGATTCCAGTGAATCGAGAGGAACCGGGTGAGGCGGCTATTTATTCGATGAGAAGAGTTTGGAAACGAAGGCCATGCGATGGCCCTTCGATGCTTTTTTGTCTTTGGGGGCGGCGGATTGAGCATCGGGATTATTGAGTTGCTCGAGCAGTTTTTCGAGGAAGGCCACGATCTTCTCAATGGCTTGAAACTGGATACGCCGTTTGTCGAGATGGCCCTTCATGGATTTGACGATGGATTTAAGTTCTTTGAAATCTTCCGATTCGTCTTGCCCTTCCCGTTCGGATTCTATGATCAGGATCTTGTAGGCCTTTTCGACATTCTTCCAATTCTTTTCGGATAGTCTGTTTTGAACATTCGGAATTAGGGTTTCCATCTGTTTTAAAATACAGAGGCAAAAGTCATTCCCTAATTCAAACTCCTTTTTGAATATCTCTTTCTGGGCTTTCAGTTGCTCCAAAATGGCATGAAAGAATTTAGAAAGCTCGCTTTTGATCTTGGGGCGGGTGGCAACGTTTGTGCCATCCATGAGTTGCACAAAGGCTTTGCGTATATATTTTGCGGTTTGGGTCCGGTCTGCGCAGATTTTGATAAAACGTTCCAGGTATTCTTCAATCTCTTTTTTGTCTTCTTCCGTGAATGAGTGGTGGGGAGAGTTAATTAAGTAATCACAGAGCCTTCCCGAACTCTGCATGGAAGTCTGGCAGTCTTTGTAGCGTTGCTCTTCGCTGGCCTCCATATGTTTGCGGTATGTTTCGACATCGATCTTTTCTTGCGTTTGAATCTTCGAGCCGGATGTCAGGAGATGAGCGATGGTGTCGCAGACGAGCTTGCCATTGACGCTACGGATAATGACTTCTGATTCGCTGACCTCGGGATGGGCCTTCACATATTCCCGAATCAGCATTTTGTGTATGCGCTGAATTGCAATGGCGCGTTGTTCTGACATATCAGTTATCGCTGGTGTCTATTCAAATCCCCCAATTCATGGTGCAGCTAATCGCGTCGAATTTCAATTGTTCCGGACTCCGGTGTCTTTTCCTGCATGGATGAGATGGGCAATTCGTAAGAATTTGAATTGCCAAGGGATAATTTATGCTATCGTATTTATGTGATTTGGAGTAGACATACCCCGGTGCATGACAAAGACGGCACCGGATGTAAGGGGCCTTTAATGGCACGGTACACCTTCATGATGCGTCTGCGCGGCGAAGAGGTCATCCCCGAATACGAGCGGAAACACGCGGAGATCGGCGAGGATATCTTGGATGCGCACCGCCGGGCGGGCATCCGCAATTATTCTATTCACCGCCGGGGGCTGGATCTGTTCGGGTATTTTGAAGCGGATGATCCCCACAAGAGCCTGGAACTGCTGCTGGCGGAACCGGCCATGGAGCCATGGTTCGCTTGGGCCGAGCCGCTGATGGAATACGGCCCGGATGGTAAGCCGAAGTTTATGGAGCTGACTGAAGTTTTTTATATGGAATGACCGGGTGCAAGCCCATTCAAGATAGCAATCTATGCCGCGGGGGTGATGATGAAACCGAGAGAACGAGTTTTACGGGCGTTTCGGAGAATGGAAGGATTGCCGGACCGGGTGCCGGTACAGTTTGAACTGTGCGCTTCTCTGCTCGACCATTTTTCGCAAAAACTGGGCATTCCCGCACGGTATACGCATAACCTGTACGAGGATGTCACCTACCGGATCAGCGGCAATGAACTGCGTACGGCCATGGGGTGCGATGTGGTAGTGACCGGGGCCGGTCCCGCCCGGGGATACAGCGTTGTAAAAGACGAGAACGGACATTGGCGCAACGAATATCAGATGCTGATGCAGCAGGGACCGATTTATGTGGAGCCGGTGGAATTTCCCCTGGCGCATGCGCAGACTACTTCGGATGTGGCCGCATTCGATTTGCCGGATCCGCACGCGGCGAGACGGTACAACGATGCGGAGGATCTGATCGGCCGCTATAAGGACGATTACCTGATTATCGGGGATATCGAAGTGACGATTCTTACCTTGGCGCAGATGCTGGTGGGGACCGAGAAATTGTTTTTGGATATGGCCTTGGAAGCGGAGTATGTGCAGCCCCTGTATGAAAAGTGCACCGACTTTCAGATCGGGATCGGATTGGAATTGATCCGCCGGGGTGTGGATGCGATTTGGGTGGGGGATGATTTCGGCGCGCAAAACGCGTTGTTGTTTTCTCCGGCGATGTTCCGCAAACAACTCAAGCCGCATTACGTGCGTATGATCGATACCTTTAAAGCCGCCAATCCGAATATCCTGCCGATTCTGCATACCGATGGCGCGGTACGGGAACTTTTGGATGACATTATCGAGATGGGATTCGAGGTTTTTAATCCGGTGCAGCCCGGTGTGCCGGGGCATGGTCCGGAGGAATTAAAGGATGCTTTCGGGGACCGTCTGGCGTTTTGGGGCGCGGTCGATCAACAGGAGCTCTTACCCAAAGGCACGGATGAGGAACTCGAACGGGATATTGTCGAAAAGATTGAAATCCTGGGCCGGGGCGGCGGGTATATGATCTCCCCGGCGCATATCATCCAAGCCGATGTCACCCCGGAACGGGTGGAGAAATTCATCGACCTCTGCCTTAAACATGGGGGGTATTAGGGGGGGAGGAAGACTATTCCGGATTGAGGCGGCTCATATCGAAGCCGTGAGGAAACTTGGTTCTTTTGTCAATAATGGCTTCGTTAAAGCTGGCTCCTTCCAGATTCGCCGTTCGCAAGTCCGTGCCTAGTAGATAGGCCCTGCTCAAGACAGCGTCTTGAAAATCTGCACCTTCCATGTTGGCGCAGGAAAGGTCAGCCCAGCGCAGTAAAGCCTTTTGAAAATTTGCACCAGCGAGATTGGAGGCAATCAACGATGCCTCCTCGAGATTTGATCTTCGTAGATTGGCATTTTGTAGATCAACCCATTTTAAGCTAGCTCTCTGAAGATTTGCCCAACGTATATCGGCGTTTTTTAAACTAGCATTGCTTAGGTCTGCGTTAGCAAGTCTGGCAACGCTAAGGTTAGCCTCCTGGAGATTTGCATTGCGAAGATCGGCATTAAAGAAATGTGCTTCATGGTGTCTGGTCCAGCGCAAATCGGCTTCTCGGAGGTTTGCAAACCACAGCTTGGCTCTAAGAAAATCCGCTTTTTGGAGATTCGCATTCTGGAGGTTCGCATGGACAAAATTGGCCTCTCGCAGATTGGCGTCCTGTAGGTTGGCTCGACGCAGATCAGCTTCTTCTAAGTCTGCTTTTTCTAGAATCGCACCTTTCATGCATGCATCCGATAAGCAGGCCATTCGGAGGTTTGCAAAGCGAAGGATAGCTCTTTGAAGGTCAACATCTTGTAGGCCACATGCTTTGAGAGAGGCTCCAATTAAATATGTTCCAGCCAGTTTGGCGCCCCGCAAATTCATCCCATCGAGGCAGATTCCACTTAGATTAAGCATTGCCATGAAATCGGTAATATGACAATGCAACCGGTCCATTCCTCCCGTGATTCGGTGCAAAAGAAGTCTAAAATCCTGCATCCTGCCGTTGTTATGTGGAGAAAATAGAAGCCATTTATTATCGCCATTGGCAACTTCAGTTTGAAAACACCTGACTGTTTCATAGTTATAGCGACTGGTTCTACAGAATTCAAAAAGCGATTTCCCCGTTTGATTGCAATCCCATGGATTAGGAAATCCTCTTTCAATAGAAACAGATGCATGTATTGCCGAAGTCAAGCAACCTAGAATATCCCCAAGTTGTGCGTCGATTAGAGAATAGGAGGGAGGGGGCGTCATATGAGCCCCATTTTGAGGACAAGCCCATTTGGCGAGCTCGCCCGTAAAAGAATCATTATACTCAACGCCCCCGTTGGCATTGTCCGCCGGTTGAATTCTGTTATTTCCCTCTTCGATCCACCATCTCCATAGGCCAGTCATTGTGTCGCGTACAATTTCCCAATGAGATAATGAAATCGGCGAAGTTGAAGTCGTTGCGTGGATATTTTCAGTTTTATCATCCTCCATTCTATTTCGGGATGTCTCCCATTTTAGCAATTCTTTCAAATGATATGCCGTATCTGTGGATATTTTCTTGAGGGCAAACATCTTGCCCAAACGTCTGGATAGTGCATAGCGAACGTCGTTATTTTCGAAATCCCGCCAATTCTCTTCCTGCAACCTATCCTCCGGAGCCTTGTTGTGATTACGAGCATAGTCTTTCAGTGCTTCTATTATTCCTTCGGCAAGAAGGTACTCACGTAAGGCTTTATGGACGAATTCGATGCTCAATTTATGATTACTGTCTTCTATGCAAAGGAGTCTTGAGATGCTTATTAGAGTATTTTTTCCTGTCTGTTGCTTAACTGAACTCCAAACATCTTTGATTTTACCTTCTAGACGGAGCTCCAATTCTTTGGAGTCAATTGTCTCTCCACCGCATATTGTGATGGCCTCCGCCATTTTCCATAGCAGTCTGCGCAATTGCTCCGATTGAATAGGTGTTTTTTGATGGCAATCCTGCTGACAGGTTTCTGATAACTTCATATCTACCAATCGCCTAAAATATTCTGTACGAATACTAGGCCTATCATCTTGCATGCTTTGATTTGAGTTAATAGACAAATGTTTCAACGCCCAGCAAGCGTAAAGGGGCAGGCTCATGGTTTCAAACTCGGCGGCTTCAATGAGTTCGTTACCTATATATGCATTGAATTGAGAACTGTATGCCGCAACGGATTCCTCCTGACATTTTTGTATTTTATTAATTAAATCTAAGCAGAATGAATTTGGAGTATTTGAATGTTCGAGTTTGGCTGCCGCCGTTTTCTTTACGAGGTTATTAAACGTTTTAGGGTGCAAGGGACGTATGGTCAATATCGGTGATTTTTGCAGAATGGAATGGGCAAATGATTCCATATTTCCAGGCAATGATTCTCCAGTCAGGATCATACGAATTGTAGGTTTTCGTTTCTGTTGGTATTTATCCCGCAAATAGATAAGCACGCGCTCCAAGCGTTTTAAAATTACTTCTGTCGAGGATGTGTGAAGTTCATCCCAACCATCCATAATTAATACGTAATCTGAAATTTCGGCTTTATCGAATCTTATTGCGACATCAAAAGTACTTTTATCAAAAAGCCTGTCATCAGCAACGAGTTCATCTGCTTCGAGACGTATGTAAAGAGAGATAGGTTTATCGTTAATGTCATCGAAATGGATGTCACGCATGCGTATGTAAATAGGGATCAAACCTTCGTTGCGCAATTCTTGACAAAGGCGCAGCATAGAAGTTGTCTTTCCAGAGCCTGTACTGCCTTGAATGAATATGGGATTTTTTAATCTTGGATTTTGCATTAGAGAGATAACAGTGTTAAGGAGCGAATGGCGTCCCCCGTTATTTTCTTGATGCGGATCTACCGGCTCTTTGCCGCTTTCCTCCATTGCCATATTGATTGGAGACCTGAATATCTTGCCGCAAGTCAGTTTCCCACAATCCATATCGACATAAACATGTTTTAAGGCGAAAGGTTCTATGTTGAAAACCGGTTCTTCTTCAAAAAGACGGTGTTGATAGTCGAGATGGCGTTTCAAAGCATCTTGAGCGCGCAGTTCTTCGGAATCCCAGCGCAGGCGTTCGGCAAAAGCCCTAAACGTCTCGCCCGTTCTTTCATGCGAAAGGATATTTTTGAGGTTGGCGGCAAAGCGGCGGCTCACATAGGATTGAAGCAATCTCCGGTCTTTGGCTTCGTGCCCCGTACTCTCGGCCCACCGGTCTAAAATTTGCAGAGAACTTTCCAGAAAAGGGTGTTTTGCAGGGGCATCTAGATAAATACTCGAAAAGACGATTTCATGCGATGGTTCAAGTTGTTGAGTATCTTTGAGCCGGGGAGGTTTTCTATTTAATTTTTCAGGTTGGCCGATGGCTCGAATGGCCTGCGCTGCCGTACGTTGAAAGGCCAAGGTGCAAGCTGCATAGCCCAACTTTTCAATGTCTTTTTCCTTGCTTAATTCCTTACCAAGTTTGGCGAAGAATTTAATCAGACCTGCCGATTCGGCTGCGGATGTCCAGACGGCCTCGCTCAGTTCTTTACAGGGTAAGGAATCCATTACCGCCTGGGGCAGATCGGACTCACCCAATGCATCGGTTAAGTCATTAAAGTACTCGGTGGTGTCTTTGAGATGGGTTAGAAAACGGGACATCTGCTCTTCCCTCCTAAAGTCAACGAACCGCGCGTGAGTATAAATCGCGAAGTTAACATCGCATAAATTGTGTGGAATGAATAGTGGGTAGGTGCGCCATATGGCTCTCCACCTGCCGTTTACGCCGGTGGGGGGTGGCGGTAATTTGGAGTTTTGAGGGGACTATTGAAAACAGACTTAAGACCGAATGGAAACTTTGGGCCGAATGCAGGAACTAGGTGCGCGATGACACAAACAAATGGAATGAACCGGCGTGAATTTCAAACGGCTACGGCTTTGGCGGCGCTGCAATGTTGCCTGGCAAAGCGGGGCTTTGCCGCGACCGAAAATCAAGCGAAGCCATCGAAGCCGAACATTGTGCTGATTATGGCCGATGATTTGGGGTACGAATGCCTGAGCTGTAACGGCAGCGCGGCCTACCAAACACCGGTGTTGGACGGTCTGGCGGAGACGGGGGCACGGTTTACGCATTGCTATGTGAATCCGCTGTGCACACCGACCCGGGCGGCGATTATGACCGGGAAATATAACTACCGTAATTTTGAAGCGTTCGGTCTTTTGCGCCGCCAGGAGCGGACCTTTGCGCAACGGCTCAAAGAGTGCGGTTACGCAACGGCGGTTGCCGGGAAATGGCAACTTGATTACGACCCCAAACGCGGACAGAGCCCATTCCAGTCCGGTTTCGATGCCTACTGCCTTTGGAATATCGCTTGGAAAGACGGCCGGATTGCAAATGACCGTTACGCCGACGCCAATCTTTTACGTCTGAACCGCGCAACCGGGCAAGCCGAACCTTTAAAAGTGACCGGAGAGTACGGGCCGGAAGTTTGCGCGGAATACTTGCTCGATTTTATGGACGATTCGGTTAAAAAAGGGACGCCTTTTTTTGCGTATTACCCCATGATTTTAACACATAGCCCCTTCACGCCATCGCCGCGCAGCCCGGAATGGAGATCAGGCGACCGGCACGAAGACAATAACCGGTTTTTTAAAGATATGGTCGAAAGCATGGACGATTTGGTGGGCCGGATTGTTGCCAAACTCGACGAACTGGGGATACGTAATAATACGTTGATTCTTTTTACGGGGGATAACGGCACGCATATCAATCTCGCATCGGCCATGCAGGACGGTTCGACGATTAACGGAGGCAAAGGAAAATTAAACGATGCGGGGACGCATGTTCCTTTGGTCGCCAATTGGCCGGGGAAAATCCCATCGGGGCGCACGGTGGATGATTTGGTCAGCGTGGTGGATTTTTTACCGACGATGATGGAAGCGTCAGGCTCAGCAATTACCCCAGAAGACAGCTACGGATGCGACGGCGTCAGTTTCTACCCCGCCCTGCTTGGTGAGTCTTATCAAGCGCGGGAGTGGGTGATGCTGGAGTATTACGAAAGCCGCGGCGTGCGGAACCGTCAGGAAGGCCGTTTTATTCGTAACCATCGTTGGAAACTTTATGGTGTGGGGACATCGCCATGTACCGGCAAGCCGCTTCCGAAAGGTGGAGAACTATATGATCTCGCCAACGATCCGGGCGAACAGAAACCAATCCAGGCCGGACAGATGCAAGAAGCAGACGCAATCCGTAAGGAGTTCGAGGCCGTCCTGGCCCAGCACGCCACGGCGTGACCGCCGGGGACATGACGGCTAACGCCGCTCGGATTAAAGGCAGCCGGTGCGCGCATACGCGCGGCCCGGGCACCAAAAGAGAAATAGATTTTCCGCGAACCTCCGGTGCTTGGTATGGATTTTTGAGGGAGTTGGTGGATGGCGGGGGAGTTATTGCGATGAAAAAAGCATGTTTTCTCCTCTTGTGCTGACGCACCCAGACAAGCGAGTTGTCTGGGCCACCCGTTGGAGTGAGTTGGTGGATGGAGAGCTACGTATGTATATATGGCAGACAGCGGCTCATCAGGAGATTCGCCCTCCCGCCCGTGGCCGGGCAGGACATGATGCCTAACGGCTCACGGATTAAAGTCAGCCGGTGCGCGCATACGCGCGGCCCGGGCACCAAAAGAGAAATTAAGGCATTCATTTAAATCACGAATTTATGAAGGAGATTTTGGGACATGGAATCTTGCTTTTCTATGAAATGGATATGTGTTGCCATTCTTGTGGCGTGTATGGCTCAGGCCGGAACGAGTGAGGAACCCGGATTCGGAGAGCCGTACAAGCTCGAAGTTCTTGCGCCGCAGGCCAAGCACGCGACTGATCCGGAAACCGGAGCGGTACTTTTATATCTGACAAGCGGGCCACTGCATCACGAGAATCTCTATTTTCACGAACGTTCCTGGTTGCAGGACGATTCAGTGATCTTGTTTTATGCGCGTCACGATTTCAACGGCCTTATGGGATATGTGGTTGAAACCGGCGAACTGATACGTTTTGCCTCGGAAGACGGCGCTCCCCTGCAAGGAGCCACAGCCAGACTTAACCGTCCGACGATTTATGCCATGGCCGGAAAACGTGCGGTGGAAATTGCATTGGAGATTGAACCTTCAAAAAATCCGGCGCAGACGCGATCAACCATACGAGCCAGGCAACGTGTGCTTTGTGAAATCGATCATGCATCCGGATCATTGAATGAAAGTTGCGATGGCCGGTACCTAAGCATGGGCGTCAATGAGGGCAGCACGCCGGATACATCATCGATTTTTTTAATTTCAACGAACGATGGCAAACTCGAACGGCTTTGCGGGATGCCGCCGGGTACGAATTCAGTAGTCACGCATGTGCAATGGAGTATCACCAATCCCAACCTGCTCAGTTTTGCTAATAGTCCGATTCGGATTTGGGTTGTCGATATTCGCGATAAAGTCCCCTGGGCGCCCTATGAACAACGTCCGGGCGAGTTGGTGACGCATGAGGTTTGGTGGGTCAACGATCTTTTGGTGTTTTGCGGCGGCATTCATCCCAAACCGCTAGAAGACGCGCATGTTAAAACGCTCAATCCGCATACGGGCGAAGTGCGTATCATCGGCGAGGGGGCTTGGTGGCCCGAAGCGACCGCGATTGAACTGGCGCGATGCAATTGGTGGCATCCGGCGGGCAGCCCCGATGGACATTGGGTCGTGGCGGATAATTGGCACGGCGACATCATGCTTTTTGAAGGGCTGACATCGAGACCGCGTCTTTTAACGCAAAACCACCGAACCTATGGCGGCGGAGAGCATCCCGAAGTCGGCTGGGACCGTCACGGCGAGCAGGTAATTTTCGCATCGCACAAACTCGATGACGGCATTCATGCCTGCGTGGCGACCATTCCGGAAACGTGGCAACAAGAAGTCCGTACGTTCGGACGGCGTATCGAATCGGTGGCGGACAGCGAACGATAACCCGGGTTTGTCTAACCGTTCGGTTCCATTAGGGGAGGAAGAGGCGGGATTGGGCCAGGCAATCGCATAACTCGGCATAGAGCTCATAGATGCGTTCTTTGCGCCAATCGCCATTTATGTTCTGTAACATTCTTCGAGAGAGACAGCCGTTTTCAAGAATCGTCTCCAGCGCAGCGGCGCTATCGTCATGGCCTGTGATGGATGAGGCGGTTTGTTCGTATAAATACGTCCAAAGCGCTTCAGCCGTGCATTCCGAATGCGCGGTATAGCCAAACAGACCGAGATAGGTCGGATCAGAGATTTTCGCCTCACCGGCTTTTTGCATGGTTTGCAGCAAAATCTCAACCAACGGATCGACACTTGCGGCTTGCTGCCGCTCCAGACTACACCACCGCTCTTCAATTAACGCTTTCAAAACGGCATCGAGCAGCGTAAGTATGGCGATATCCGCTAAGGGGCATTCTTGAATATCGAGCACGCGGATTTCAATTGTGTTTCTATCGAACCGCGCGATGGCTCCGCGTGCATTCAGCCATTCATATTGCAAAATCCCATCGGGATCGAACGGTGCAATATCGCGGTACATCGGTTCGAAAATGGTTTTGCAATACTCCGCTTCACTAAAGGCCGGTTCGGGAATGATCTTTCCCGAGATTGAAGGAATGCGGCTGGAATTGGTGCGGTAATACTCCATACGCGTATCCAACCATTTTGAAGGTTCCGCATTTTGGATCGGACTGGCGGCGGTCAAGGCGGGAATGATCGGCAAAAGAACACGTATCGCGGCATGAAGTTTGGCGAATTCCGCATCTCCGGCAAAAGGAAGATTCAGGTGAGTGCTTTGCAGATTCGACCATCCATGCCCCCGGCAATCAAAGATGCGGTTATAGGTTTCATATACCGGATTGTATTCATGCGGCCAGAGATGCGTTTCCGTATCGGGATTCATCCACGGGTGCATTGCTGTGGGCATAAGCCGGGCATTCATCGGAGCCAAACGCTCATTGATATTGTTCACATCCACCTGGAAGGTTTTTGCGAGGCCATCCAACGCGGGTGTGGGGCCGTTGGTTTTTAATTCGATCACATGCGAAACCAATTCATTCGACCAACATAATGGTCCGCATTCGATTTCGGATTCATACGCACCACAGACGGAATGAATCAAACGGTCGGCAGCCGGCATGATGGAAAGCGTATCGCGATCCACAATCATATATTCCAGTTCTACACCATAGGCGGAGAACAAGGAAATCGGCAAAGAAACGCTCATGCTTTGCGCTCCTTAAGTTTCTCAATACGTTCGATAAAAACGGAGACGATTCGTTCGTACAATTCATCTTTTAGGCAGGCGTCCTCAAATCCGGAATCGAGACTGGGATTGTCGTTGATTTCAATCACAAGAACGCGTTGGCCGATTTGTTTGAGATCGACGCCATAGAGACCGTCTCCGATTAAGTTGGCGGCGCGCAAGGCGGCTTTCACGACCTGTTCGGGAGCATCTTCGATTTTTAGGGCCGCAACATCGCCATAGCGGGTTTTGCCGTTCAGTTCGTTCTTTTGGATCTGCCAATGGGCCTCGGCCATGAAGTATTTACAGACATACAGCGGCTTGCGGTTCAATATCCCCACCCGCCAGTCGAAAGGTGTAGGCATAAATTCCTGAGCGATAATCATCTCGGAATCTTTTAATAGACGGTCAACATAATGTTGAAACGATTCCTCCGTTTCGGCCTTAAACACGCCCTGTGAGAAGGAACTATCGGGCATCTTCAGGATACAGGGCAAGCCGATTTCAGCCAGGACAGTATTCCGATTGGCACGATGGAGGATCATGGTTTTGGGATGGGGCACACGATGCCGTCCCAAGAGTTCGGCCAGGAAGACTTTGTTGGTGCAGAGTTGAATCGAATGGGGATCATCGATGACAACCAAACCTTCAGCGGCCGCACGGCGGGAGAAGCGATACGTATGATGGTTGACGCTGGTTGTTTCGCGGATAAAAAGCGCATCGAATTGCGGCAAACTTCCATAATCGTCTTTTGTAATGAATTCGACACCGAGGCCGTGACGTTGTGCCGCACGGGCGAATTTTTTCAATGCCCGTTTGTCAGATGGAGGATTTTCTTCATCGGGATTTTGTAGAATCGCTAGATCATAGCAAGGCGGCTTTTGCCGATTGGCACGTCTGGGCGATGCAAAAAACGCCTGGGCGGCCTCATGGACGAACGGCAGGTGTTCATCAGGGATATCTTTGTCGGAGATCGGGCGGATGTGATGAACCGACCAGTGATCATCCAAATAGCGAAACTCGGCCCGCAGTAACGGGGATTGGAATAATTTAAAAAGACGATTGGCCAGGTGGTCATACCGTTTGGCCATGTTACGTCCGAAATAAATACTCAATGTGAAGCGGTCCAATTTCAACGGTTTGAGGCTCCGTTGGATCAGCTCATCGAGGCCATCAGACATCAATCGCGTAATCGAAAGCGATTTCATATCCTGGATGGTTTCAATGCTGGGAAGAGGGCGATGACCGCGCGCCGCCGCCAGTAGTGAGACATAATACCCCATGCTTTGATAACGATAACTGCTGCAAAGATTGAATACATAGGCATTGCGCAGGTCATTGAAACGAGGATCTGTGAGGTATTCCCGCGCTGGTGTAACTTGGGCTCCCGAGGGACGTAGCCGCCAGCGCTTGGGATTGTTGACGACCAACAAAATGGACATGAGTTAATAGGATTCCTTCCTTGGTTCTATGATAAGAAAATTGGCGTCATCGGTTATAACGCCCAGCATGATGGCACAGACGAGCCGGTCCAGATCAACGGAATAATGCTGAGGTTCTTGGAACGGATTGGGAAAGAGCGGATCTGCGACCAATACATTTCGCGTTTCTTTGTTATAACCGCATAAAACGACAAAATGACCGCAGGGCTCACCCCGCAGGTCATCGTAATCGCAACGAGGCCCGGTTTCGCGCGCACTGCGGTAGAGGTACGTGGCGCTCAAACCGGTGAGAATGGGGATATCTTTCTTGAGATAATATTGAATCAAGCGGTGGTTCATATCTCGAAAACGAACGGTTCCACCCAGATTGATGAAATTGAGATAATGATGAGTAATCGTATTGATGCGTTCATCGCATTTGAATTCGAGTTGAGCGACCAGCTTGTCCCTGATCGTGGCCATGGGGAGCCCAAACCAGGTGGGATCGAATATATTCAGGTTATATGAATAGATCGTCGCTTTATAACCGCGCTTCAAGGCATGGCAGGCCAATATCACAGCCAGCGTGCCGCCGGAGTCTAATTGAGGAATCTTCCCGATCAGCGTTTGGAGCGGTATTGAATCGTCATAGTAATTGTATACCGCCTGCAAACAGGTCTGGCCGCAGGTAAAAAAGTTAGGCTGCGGTTTGATCTCAAAATGGATACGTTTTTCATCCGGAGTGGAAACGGCCTTATCGTACACCGGAGTGTACTCCTTTTTTATCATTTACGGCCGGGATGATGGCCGACCGATTATCGTTTACTTTATGCAGAGACAACTTGTTTTCTCTATGTTCTAAAATTACGTTCAAGTTTATTCGCTTAATGCCCCACATAGAATAATTCGTAAAGCGTTAAGAGAATTTCAAATACGATTAAGATGACGATATACCACTCCACACGAAGGGAGCGGCGTGTTTGGAGAAGTTCAAGCACGGTCGAGGCCGTGCGTGAAATCAGCTCCAGCTTGCGTTCCATCGCCTGTTGGCGTTCCGATATTTCAAACTCATCCTCCAACCGCTGGTATAGCCGTTCAAGGTTCGGATGCTCCCACAGCAATTCCGGTTTTTCGCGCACCTCCACACGCCAGACCATGGTATGTTCGATCAACAACGATTCACCGATATGACGAAGCAACTCCTTTGCGCTACGGCCTATACGGCTGCGTTGTTCCAACTCGGCGGCGAACGGCTCGATCATCTTAAATGTCTCAACCAACATGGTTTCATAGTGGGCGAGAATGACACTTTTGCAGAGGATGTCAGCCACGAGCTGGAGACGTTCAATCGATCTTTCATTTAGCACCAAGGCGCCGCTCTCGGGGCCTTCACGACTTTCTGTCTTGATTTCGATATCGATGGATTCCACCTCCGGACTGTCAAAGGGGAGGTGCACCATCGGCTTGAGTTGGTTTAGAAAACCGGCTTCATCAACGGGAGATACACCGAAGAAACAAACTGCGCCGTAACGCATGAGGACAGCAATTCCTCCACCGCGCACTTCAACCGTTAGCGGCATAGAAGCGATCCGGCTGGAGCGCATGAAGTTTTTAAGATCAAGCCGGTGACCTATAAGTGAAGCGCGAGCGGTAAGTGTTGGGCTGTCAGTGGCGAGAGTTGGCATCGGTGTAGAAAGCACGGTGTATTTTATATGACAGTATCATTGTCAAGATCATCGTATCCGGCGCAATTCTCTAGGATTTTGAAATAGGAAACCAGGATTATGCCCCCCTTTTTGTTCAAATATACCGGGATGGATGGATGTGACCGGCTTTGCTACCTTTAAGAATGGATTTATAAGTCGGAAAATTAATGTAACTCTATACATTTGAATACCTAAGATGTATTTGGGGGCGAAGGGCCCGGAAGGGTCGTCCCGGATGCAATGTAACAACCAGGAAAGGTTTATTATGACTCAAGACGCCAAACTTACTCGCCGCCGATTTATTTCGGCATCCGCCGCGGCTGCCGTGGCTCCAATGATATTAGGATGCGCTACCGGAAAGGTGCGCCGCAAATCGCCTAACGAGCGAATCACCATCGGTTTTATCGGTTTCGGGAAACGTTCCCGCAGTCTTTTGAACCGGTGTCTGGTTGAAGCGGATACCCAGGTTGTGGCCGTGAGCGAATGCGTCCGGGAACGGCTGGAACACGGCCGTAAGTCAATCGATGAGTACTACGAAGGCTTGTCAGGCCGCACCTTTAAAGGCTGCGATACCTATAATGATTTCCGGGAGATCATTGCGCGTGACGATATCGATGCCGTGGTTATCGGCACACCGGATTTCTGGCATGCGATCCAAGCCGTTCAGGCAGCCGAATCGGGCAAGGATATTTATTGCGAAAAACCGATGGCATTGGTTATCAAACACGGCCGTAAGATGGTCGAAGCGGTCCGTAAGAATGGTGTTATCTTCCAGACCGGCAGCCAGCAGCGAAGCGAGTTCGATAACCGGTTCCGTACGGCGGTCGAGTATATCCGCAATGGGCGTCTGGGCAGAGTCCACACAGTCCGCGTGGGTGTCGGCGGTCCGCCGCGGCCTTGTGATCTTCCCGCAGAGCCGTGCCCGCCAGGGACGGATTGGGTGATGTGGAATGGACCGGCTCCGGATCGCGGTTACAACGAGATTCTTTGCCCCAAAGGCATTCATGACCACTTCCCCGACTTCCGCAGCTATCGTGAGTACGCCGGCGGCGGATTGGCCGATTTTGGCGCGCACCATTTCGATATCGCCCAGTGGGCTTTGGGTATGGACAATAGCGGCCCTGTAAAGATCGAGCCGCCGCAAGGTACGGCGACCTCCGGTTTGATTTTCACCTATGCGAATGGAACGGTGATGCACCACGGCGGCCCCTCCGGTTGCACGTTTGAAGGCACCGAAGGAACGATCTATGTGGACCGTGGCGAATTGAAGAGCGATCCCAAGGGGATTTTGGAAGAACCGCTGGATGCAAATGCTCTGCGTTTCCACCATTCGGAAAACCACATGCGTAATTGGCTGGATTGCGTCCACTCCCGCGAGCTGCCTGTCGCCGATGTCGAAGTTGGTCACCGCTCGGCCAGTGTTTGCCAATTGGCCCAAACCGGTTACGAACTTCGCCGAACCCTGCATTGGGAACCCAAACGCGAAAAATATATCGATGATGCAGAGGCCAACCTGCTTCGGGATCGTGAAATCAGAGCTCCGTGGAAACTGTAATCTGAGTTAAGCCTATTCATAATCGGCAGTATTCAACGCCGGATGGGTGATTCGATGAATTCGGAAAATCTGTCCGGCGTTTTTGTTTATGCTGGGACGAGAGACCGGATTGCCAAATCCTATTGTTGCGGGTTAGGATTGTATGAGATTGAAGTAAAACGAATTACGCGAAGCATAAGGAATATCCCGTCATGATAAAACTATTGGCACTTTCTCATTTATTGGTTGCGATGACATTGCCTAACGCGATTACGCCTCAGGAGATGACCGATACATCTCAGTGGGTGTCGGCGCATTTCGGCGGTACCGGCACGGACCGGGACGCGATGGAGCCATTTTTCTCGTTTGTTTATGGCGGAAGTTCTTCGAGCGAATTCCTCAAAACCTGGGAATTTAAACGGACCGAACGAAAACTGGACGGTTCGCGGACCGAACACACGCTTACATACCGGGATTTGGCGACGGGGCTGACGGTACGTTGTGTGGGGGTGGAATATAGCGATTTCCCGACGGTGGAATGGACGTTGTATTTCAAAAACGAAGGTTCAAAGGACACGCCGATTCTTGAATCGATCCAAGCGATAGATGTGTCGTTTGCGCGAGGCGATGAAGGCGAATTCCAACTCCATTACAACAACGGCGATGGGCTTTTCGATCATAGTTATGAGCCGCTACAGATTTCACTTGATAAAAAAGCGGCCAAACAGTTTGCGCCCCATGGCGGGAGAGCGACCAACATGGCTTGGCCGTACTTCAATCTGACGTGGCCGGGCGGGGGGCGTATTGTTGTTGTGGGATGGCCCGGGCAATGGGCGGCTGAGTTTGCTCGGGATGACGGGAAACTGCTTCATGTACAAGCCGGGCAAGAGTTGATCAGGACTTTACTGCATCCCGGTGAGGAAATTCGCAGCCCGCTCATGGTTATGCAGTTTCATGATGGCGATTGGATTCGCTCGCAGAACATCTGGCGGCGTTGGATGATGGCGCACAGTATGCCCCGCCCCGGTGGCGAACTGCCACCGCTGGAGGTACGGGCTGCCAGTTCACGCGCCTATATGGAGATGACGCAGGCCGACGAAGAAAAACAGAAAATGTTTATCGACCGCTATCTGGAGGAGAAACTTCCGCTCGATTATTGGTGGATGGATGCGGGGTGGTATCCCTGCGGCGGCAATTGGCCCAAAGTCGGTACGTGGGAAGTCGATAAAGAGCGCTTTCCGAGGGGACTTCGGGCGGTCAGCGATTACGCGCATAAAAAGGGCGTGAAGATTCTGGTTTGGTTCGAGCCGGAACGTGTCGCGCCGGAAACCTGGCTGATGGAGAACCATCCGGAGTGGATTCTAGTACGTGGTAAAACCGGGCTGCTGAATCTTGGCAACGATGATGCTCGGCAATGGCTTACGGATCACATTGATAATTTTATCAACGAACAAGGCATTGACCTCTACCGCCAGGATTTCAATATGGATCCTCTCAATTTCTGGCATGACAACGATACCGAAAACCGTCAGGGCATGACCGAAATGAAACATGTCATCGGGTACCTGGCGTATTGGGATGAACTCCTCCGCCGTCATCCGGGAATGTTGATTGATGCCTGCGCATCCGGTGGACGCCGTTTGGACCTCGAAACATTGCGCCGCGCGATACCGTTATGGCGAAGCGATTATGCTTTTGTCTCCCGTGGGATGCAATGCCTTTCGTACGGGATGTCACTGTGGGTGCCGCATTTCGGCACAGGGACCGTGGCTTGTGAGGATCCCGGCTACTATGGGAGCGGGCATACGCCGGTCGAGCCGTACGCATTCTGGAGCACAATTTCTCCAAGTATTTCATGCGGTTTCGATATGCGTATCCGCGATTTGGATTATGCCGCGATCCGGGAACTTTTTGCCAAATGGAAACGTCTGGCTCCCAATTATTACGGCGATTTTTATCCGCTCACTTCGCACAGCGTATCCGATGATGTGTGGATTGCGTGGCAGTATAATTTCCCGGAAACCGGCAAAGGCGCAATCCAGGTCTTTCGGCGCGCGCATAGTCCCTATGAAACGGCCCGTCTGCCGCTTCAGGGATTGGATGCAAACGCCGAATATATCCTAACCAACATCGATACAAATCAGGATGTGCAGCTAAGCGGACGCGAGCTGACCGAGCGCGGTTTGGAGGTTGTTTTGCCGGAAATGCCACAAGCCGCCGTGTATCTTTATGAGAGGAAGTGAGGGGGAAAGTGGATTTTGAATCACGAAAAGGGCAAGAAGGGTACGAAACGTTTGCAGAGTTAGGTGGATAGCGGGAAAGTTTATGTGGAAACTACAGTGTATCACCACCTCTTGCGCACCATGTAAAAGATACGATTGTATCTATAGTAGACAACGGCTCCGCAGGAGCGTCGCTCCCGTGCAGAATTTCTTAAGAAAATTCAAAACATTATAATGATGTAAATGTTTCATTTTAAAAGCGCCGGAGGCGCGAAAGCGAATAGCCCCGGGCAAGCGTAGCGCCGCCCGGGGTTACTGTCCCTCCAAAGTCATAAGCGCTGTAAGCGCGCAAGAAATTGGTGAGATTCGTTTTTTTCTGCGGCCCTTACAGGGCCGGGAGATTTTGGGTTCCTAACCCCAGGCGGCGTCTTTCCGCCTCCGGCGTCCAGACTATGCCTGGGGCTTCAACCTTATGTCCTTTCAGGACATGGTTTTGGTATTTGAGAGAGTTGGTAGATAGCGGGAGAATTTTTGAAGAGAGCGGATCTTGTTATTGCATCTTGCGCCTTACGGCGCACAGACAAGCGAGTTGTCTGGGCCACCCGGAAAGATATACAATTAGCTATGTAAGATAAAGAAATTCTGTGAATCGGTGGGTGCAAGCACCCACCGATCTGCGAGTAGCGTTTGTATCGACAAAACACGGCTCATCCCGCCCGGGTACCCCGGCAGGCGAGATACTCTCACCGCTCTTGAACCAAAATCTGCAACGGTTGGTTCGGTTTTACAGATACCGCGAGGCCGTTGTGCAGTTGCATGCCGGTGTAGGCGATAGGATCGGCTTTGCCGATTTGCACGGAATACTCAGTTTCGGGTTCGACGGTGGTCCATTCGGGAATGGTGTTCATACGCGGCCAGTCTTTTGCAAATCCCATATAGAGGCGGTGGCGGGGGATATCGAACTCTAAGATGCCTTCCCATGGCTTGTCGGCCTCCAAAACAATAGCAACGCCCTCTTCAGTGGGGGCTGCGCCGAGTTTTAAATCCTGACGCCAAGGCCGGGCGAGAATGCCTTGGGTGTGCATAAGAGTATGGATAAGCACGGTGCGTACGCCATTGGCCTGAAGTTTCATGGTTCCCCAGAGTTCGGCGGTTTCAAGCGGCGCATCGGCATAAATGACATTTTTAGCCATGTCGCTGTTGATCCAATCGATGGCTTCGGGCACGGGAAGACGGTTGATGAGATACAATCCGCCTTCAAGCGAATCCGCGAATCCGTCGATGGATTCCCCTTCCCAGGGGTAACTCTGGTAGATGTCTTTTTTGAGATTGCGCAACGTCTTCTCAATCTGGCCCCGGAATGTATCCGTACCGGTAGCCATGTCATAGCAGAGGAAGCCGACATAATTGTAGCCCCAACCATCGCTGAACTTGCGATAGTTATCGCCGAAACGTTGCTTTTCAATCTCGTTGTACATCATGCCGTCTTCATTGGTTCCCTTCTCCACAATTGTCTCGAACATTTTGCGCAGACGTTTGGCATAGGCTTCGGCTTTTTCCGGGTTGTGTGTGCTTTCAACAGCGAGCAAAAGCCCCAGGCCGCCGATGATTTCGCAACCATGGTCGCGCAGACGGTTGGGGTACCAGTTTTCATCGGAGAGATAATAATCCGCGAGCCGTTCGGCGTATTCCAGATATTTCGGATCGCCGGTCATGGTAAATAACCGCGCCAGGGCCTGAATCTGCTCGCCGTTCACTTCGACATTGTCCGAAGGGATTTTTCCATAGGGCGTATCGACGCGGGCGTGTTTCCAAATGTCATCTTCAATCCCCCGCATCCGCTCGAACCATTCATCGGGGCCGGTTATTTCCACGATGGCGATGAGCCCGTCTTTCACGTATTCGGATGCTTGGAAGATTAATTCATCATATTCAGGGTTTGTCTTTTCACCTTTCTCCAAATCGTATGTGGCGGGAATGCGGTCAACACAATTGCATAAGCGTTGCTCATCATGCAAAACGGCACGGACGGGACCATTGAGCGCATCACGGTCCACCGCCCAGGCGGCCCAGCAAAGGAACGGATAGCAGTCCGCGGCGGTATCCCGGTAGTTCCAACGCTCATCGGCGATATAGAGCCCGGTCTTGGGATCGATTTTGGGCAGCGCAACTTCATGCAGCCAGCGGTGCACTTTGCTCAATGAGTATCCGGCGATCTGCGCGGACGCCTCGGCCTGCTTGAATTCGGATTCATAATCCTGGATTTGAGCATTTACCTCGATACCAGCCGATAACATTAAGGCCATGAAAACTACGCTGACGAGGAATGTGTTGTGATGCCGTGTTTGTTCAAGGTTCATCTGGAATTCTCCCGAATACGTGTCATGTAAGATAAAACATACATGAAATGGCTGCAAAGGTGGAAATTCCTATATGTTATCGCTTGTGGGGCGTGAGGTTTAACTCGCCCCGCAGGGATGCCCCCCGGAATTTGCCGTAGATTCCCTGCTCCCAGGTTATTTCTTCAAATTCTTTGGTACTGGTAAGAATACCGGATAAGGCATCTCCGAGCTCGACTCTGACCGGCGGGTTTCGATCCTGTTGGATAGACATGCAGTTATCTTCGATCCGGAAATGTAATTCCGTGGCTCCCGCCGTCCAGACCAGCGGCGCGCTCAAGTGACCCGGTATCTTCATTTCGATGACTGCGCCGTACTCTTTCCATTGGTCACCGGCGACAAAATCGAATTTCGGTTCCCATGCGCAGGGCCATTTGGCGGAAGTTGAAACCATCAGCGAAGGCCCCAACGGGATCAGGCTGGTTACGCGTTGCCCCCATTGGTTGATGACCACACCGAGCGCCTTACACTCGTTTTCATAAGGATGTGTCGTGCTATCGGTGACCGTCGGATGGGTGAAGGCGCGTTTGACGAAGGTCCATTGTTCCAAATCCGGATGGTAGTTCCAAATCTCGCCCCACGGCCATACGCCCACAAACAATTCCCCGCCATAGATCGCCGTGGTTTGCGCTTCGCGGGCGCTGCCGCTGACACCGGGCATACGCGGCGGCCAACCTTCGAGTTGTTGTACGGATTCACCGTCAAACTCAAACAGCTCACCCGTGGGGTATTGGCCCATGAGCAGCCGGTCCTGAAAGTTGAGCATGCTGTAAATCTGGTAGCTGGTCTTTAAGTCGCCATCGACAATCGTGCGCCATTCACGTCCATTAAATGCATAAAGGCCGCCGATGTTGGAGCAGGTGAGCACATCATCATGCAGCTGCCCATAAGCGAATGGATTCTCACCGACAAAAGGCAGCGTCATCACGATGGCTTTGGCTAGGTTGGCTGCGCCATCCCCGGGATGCCAGGGGCAGGCATAAAGTTTGGAATAGCCTTGCGCATCGGCGGCATAAGGCCGGTAACCTTCTTGATCCGCCCAATAGGTGTGATAGAAAAATAGATGCCCATGTGTGTAATAAAACCGGTAGTAACGCCCTTCATTTGGCTCGCTGAGGATTTCCTGTCCGTTGAATTCCACACGGCTGCCATCGAATACCAAAAGATTGTTTCCAAGCCGCATACGCGCACGCTGCTGTACTGCATCCGCTTCCCAACGCTTCTCAGCTGGGTTCCAGACTTTTAGTTCCGGTCCATCGGCATGGAGTTTTCCATCTTGGCTGAACAGATAGGTCCCGGCTAAATCGCTGGGGCGCGGCAACTGTTTGGATGTTTGATCTCGGACTGTATTTGCGGGCCGGATAAAAAAATGAACCGTGTGCCGGTCGCTCCGGTGATAGGTGTTGTAGAGTCCCGAAAATCCCGCCCCCAATGTAAAAGCGCCGTCTTTGGTACGCACCTCAAACAGAGAACCGAAATTTTGCCCAAGGTCCTCGCCCCGGTCGATTCCGACCGTTATTTCTACGGCCGAATCTTCGGATGTCTTTACGGGCTCCTGCTGAGCCAAGACGTTGCTTGCCGGATAGCATAAAACAAGTATTAAAATGCTTAAAAATCCGAAACGTTTAAAATTGATTTTGTGAACTAAAAAATCACGATTCTGCAATAGAATGCTCCTATGACCAATCACTTCGCACAGGCTTATTGTTCCGGTTTTGGGATTTCGATCAAAGCCCGGCGCCAGCCGTCGGACGAGTCGTTCCATTGCCCGAAGTGGCCATCTTCATCGTCGGTAAAAATAGTTCCCCAATCTTCGGGTCCATTGACATTATTCGGTTCGCCCGGCCCCCAATTGACATAATCGGATATTTCCCCGTTGATCCAACGCCAGGCTCCATTTTCATTTTTGTAATAGCCGATATGTATTTGTGTTCCGAGCCGGTCAAAGGCATTGGCAAGGATATTGTCCGGATTATGTAAGACCGTGTCGCAAATCCATTGGTTTTCTTCCGTATCGTTGATCGTAACCAGATGCCCGCCGAGCGAAACAGCCTTCTCTTCCGCTTTACACCAGACGCAGGGCTCAAGCATTAAGTAGGTGTGTCCGTTAGATGGATTTACGAATTGTAATTGCGGGCGGATGCCCTCTACAACAAATGTAAAGAGAATGAATCCGAAAAGAACAACCAATGCCAGAGCGCCGAGGATAGCAAGCACAATCCTGGCTTTCCGAATTTTGGATGGTCGAATCTCGAACTGCATTGCAATAATAAAAATATCAGGAGATTTTCCCGAGTATCATCGCCTATTTCTATGAATTGCCGCGATCCCCACTTCAGTACAGTCTTTGCTTGCAAAGAATAGGCTATCTTCTTGTTTGTCTAAGGGTATGACTTTCAGGTGTTGGCTGTAAAGGTGGAAGTTGATCTTGTGAACGTATTGTTCGTCGTTAGGCCGGTTGCAGCATCGTACATTTCGTTATTTCTTAACCGGCATTGATGTCCTTGGGCACTGTATTGGTAACGGAGACGGCGGAGATAGGTGTGTCTAGGCAAGTTTGCGTCAATGGGGGGGTAACGATATTAGGCAAATTTATCCTATAAATCTGATTCAGGATGTCTCCTAAACAAGAAAACCGGGAAATCACATTTGTAACATTCTTTAGATTTATCATTTTTTCCTATTGACATTTTGCTGGTTTAATTTCGAGAATTATTACGGTGAATGGCATGACGTGGGGGATCGCGAGGAGTCATCTTCCCTTTCCTCAAAAATCTATTTCTTTGGACGGGCCTTGAGTTTGAAATGCAAGGCTGAAGGAGTTGAGAAATGTATGCAATCCGGAATCCCTATTTTTGTGCACGACGGCCGGGATCAACTCAATACCATTCAGATTCTAAGTCCATGTTTTTGCTTAAAGCCTTAGGGTACGGATTCGCACTGATTTGTTTTGGGCTGTTCTTTGCGCCGCCGGTTCATGCGGAGGGCGGCGGTGATATCTCACTCAATGACACAGCCCCGCTCTTTTATCCACTGGATGCGGAATGGACGACAAAGAGAGCACCGCAACACGCTCCATGGGTTACCGGCCATTGTTTGGTCCATTTAGATCTACATGTACTGATGGAGGCCGCCGCAGGCAAACGGCAGCAGATTCACTTTAACGTACTTGGTGAAGACAATCTTATTGGCACGATCAAGACAAAAGTGGTTCGTTCGGCACGCGATTTTACTCTATGCGGATGTCTAAATGAAAATGAGTTGAATGAATTTACTTTGTCGATCTGCGGCGATGCGGTGATCGGAAGTATTCATGCGCCATCGGGAAGAAATTATGAGATTGGATATCGGGGAAAAGAAATCTTCGAAATACGAGAAGTCGATAACACTCAAATCTCAGATATTCCGTCTTACACTCCTACCGATCAAGAAGCCTCTCAATCCGAAGACACGCAACGCTACAAAATACGGAAGTCGAATGACGATGGAAGCACAATTGATATTATGATTATCTATACGCCGATGGCCCGCACGAACCAAGGCGGGACGGAAGCGATGGAGGCGCTTATCAATCTATCGGTCGATCAAACCAATATTGCATTTGGAAATAGTACAATTCTTCCCCGGCTTCGTTTGGTTCACCAGCAAGAAGTCGCCTATACCGAGGCAAGCGCTATAAAATACGAATATCCCGACGATTACGATTTTGATTATCTAAATCGCACCAACGATCCCTACCTAAACGAAGTTCATACATGGCGGAATGAATACGGTGCGGATTTGGTTTGTTTTATTAACGGGCGAGACGGCGGCAAAGGAAATGTTTTGAGAAGTTTATCGCCAAGTTTTGAACGGAGTGCTTTTACAATAGTCGGCTATTCCCGGGCGGCATCCGATTACACACTGGCGCATGAAGTCGGGCATAATTTAGGCTGTAATCACGCCGTAGGAGATCAATGGAGCGAAAATTCGGAAGGATTGCAGCGAGGCGGTAATGTTATTTACAACTATGCCTATGGATGGCGTTTTGAGGCCGGCGGTGTTCAATATCGGACGATAATGGCCTATCGGCCGGGGACAATCATTGCGCATTACTCGAATCCGAATGTCTATTATCAAGGTGTCCGCACCGGCGTACCTCTTGGCGATCCGGAAGAGGCGGATAATGCGCGTACCATCAATCAGACATGCCTTCTGGTGTCTAATTTCAGGTCTTCAATTCCCGGACCGTCCGCGCCAATGAACCTTACAGCGTCCTACGGGACCTCCGATAAAGTGATACTGGATTGGCAACCGGTTGCAGGCGCCACCCATTACCGGGTCTATCGCGCGCAGTCGATTTATGATGTCCCGCTTGCCATAACAGAATGGATCGAAGCTACGAATTATGAAGATGGCGATATTCCAATCAACATGGATTATTTATATTGGGTGCAGGCGGCCAAAAGCAATACCGGTTCACTATCAGGATCTTTAAGTGAAAGTGTTTCAGGTTGGCGCAAATTAAGCGCACCCAGCCGTGTTACGGCTACAGATGGCAACTATTCGGATAGAGTCGTAATCACTTGGGGCAGTGTTGCGGAAGCGACACACTACCGTATATCACGCGCGGAGTCGGGTGATGGCCCCAAGACAGCGCTTTCGGGGTGGATCACGGTACGAAATTACACGGATGTGCCCCCTGAGTCTCAGAAAGGTTACTATTATTATGTTCAGGCGGCTAAAGGGGCCGACGGCATCAGCGCGGGAGTCTACAGTGAATCGGAGAGTGGTTGGCGAAAGATGCTGGCGCCGCAGATCAGCGCTTCGGATGGCACTTCGGCGGAGGGTATTGATCTTCAGTGGTCCGCACGGACCGATGCCACGCATTACCGTGTTTACCGTTCACTATCTACCGATGGCACAAAAACGCCGATCACCGATTGGCAGACTGCTTTGAGTTATCAAGACCGTGATGTGGAGTACTGCACAATATACTACTACTGGCTCATGGCTGCCACAAACTCATATGGTTTTGATGGCACGGAATTCAGCCAGCCGGATAGCGGATGGCGGGCGCTGGCCTATCCGGCGGCTCCTTATGCGAGCGATGGCAGCAATGAGGCGGCTGTATCCATTGGTTGGGATGCTATAGACGGGGCCAATTATTACCGTGTTTATCGTTCTACATCATCAAGTCCATCTCTTGCAACACATATAAGCAATTGGATTACACAGACAAGTTATGACGATACCAGCGCGATGCCGGGAGAAACGTATTATTATTTTGTGGAAGCATCAACTGAGATCGATTCCTCTTATGCAACAGGTCTTAGCAGTGGGGATTCAGGCTGGAGAAAATATGCGACCCCCGAAGCCCCCGATGCATCCGATGGGCTTTATATGGACCGGATTCATGTTACATGGAGCTCGGTATGGGGGGCGACCTATTACCGTCTCTACCGCGCGAGTTCTCCTGCTGATACTCCGATTCCTATAACACCATGGAGGACACAACAAACATATGACGATACCAGCGTTGTGCAGGGAGAGAATGTTTACTATTGGGTTCAAGCGGCGGCCAATAGCAGCGGGAAAAATCCCAGCGATTTAAGTCCTATGGACGGTGGCTCAACCGGAATCACTCCTCCGAAAAATGTTGTTGCAACTAACGGAACTGAGAGCAATAAAGTTGTTATTCAATGGAGCCGTCTGCAAGGAACATATTATTATCAAGTTTACCGTTCGGATACCATAGATGGTGAAAAGAAATCCATCACCGGTTGGGTGCAACAGGCGGAGCGTTATGACGATGGAAATGCGCGCGCAGGCGAAATTTATTATTACTGGGTTAAAGTGTCTTCCGATGCCAACGGTACAATCCAGAGTGCTTTCAGCAATTCGGATATTGGGTATCGTTATCTTCCTCCGCCAACCGGTGTGACCGCCAGTGATGGCGTCTATTTGGGGATGGTGCATGTGGAATGGGATTCGATGGAAGGCGCTACACATTATATGGTCTTTCGGGCCGACGGCCCCAACGAAAGTCCGGTATTGATCCAAACTTGGCAGCAGCAGACTTATTTTGAGGATACGGATGTTGTGGCCGGTCATACCTATTACTACACGGTGAAATCGGCGGGAAACAGCAGCGGGGCCGGTATCAGCAGTCCCAGCCAGGCAAACGGTGGTTTCAGCATGTTGCCGCCGCCATATAATGTTGCCGCTTCAAACGGGGCTTATAGCAGTAAAATCCGGGTTACCTGGCAAAGTTCCGAAGAGGCTTATTATTTCCAGATTTTCCGTTCCGATTCTCCTGACGGTGAAGCCGTGGCTCTCAATGAGCTGGCGCGTATTACCTATTTTGACGACACCGATATTCAACCGGGAAGATTTTATTATTACCGTGTAAAAGCGGCCCGGGGTTCCACCGGATATGGTGAGACTAATTTGAGCGAAGCCGATATGGGATGGCTTTCACCTCCCACACCGGAACATCCTACCGCCTCTGATTTCGAGTATCCCGACAAAGTGGTTGTTACATGGAAGCCTCTGATCGAAGGACTTTATTATCAGGTGTATCGCGCAGCTCAAAGCGGCGGCGAAAAGATTGCTGTTAGCGGCTGGCAAACGGATCTTGTTTTTGAAGATACCGGCACCGAACCGGGGATTATGCAGTATTACTATCTGCGTGCTTCAGGCACCAGCCAGGGGACCAATCCCAGCGAATATAGTATGGGTAATGGAGGTACGCGCACGATGACGCCTCCCGCGTCGATATGGACTTCACAAGGAATTTATGCCGACAAAGTCCAAGTCACATGGGGCCAAGTTGATAATGCCATCTATTACCAGCTCTATCGTTCAGAATCATTGGAAGGCGAGAAAACACCGGTTACGGATTGGCAACGGCTTACACGCCATGAAGATACCGAAGTGAATCCTTATACGGTTTATTATTACTGGGTGAAAGCCGCTCGAGGTTTCACGGGATACGGACAGACCGAATTCAGCCTATCCAATCAGGGATGGTTGAAATGTGATCCTCCGGCTGAGATTACGGCCAGTGATGGAACGCACTCCGACCAAATTCATATCACCTGGGATCCGGTTGCGCCCAATCTGTTTTATCGTGTCTATCGTTCCGACTCCATTTATGGAGACCAGACGCCACTGGCGGATTGGCAACCCTCGGTTGAGTATAGCGACACTGGGACACAACCCGGGCAGACGCATTATTATTGGATTTCGACCGCCTTTATGCCTGATGGCGCGGGAGCGGGCGATTTCAGCATGCCGGATACGGGGTGGCGTTATATTGAAGTTCCTGATGCGCCCGGTAATCCGGCGCCTGCCGATGGGGCCACCGATGTGCTGGTTGGCACGGATTTCGATTGGACAGACTGCCAGCGGGCTGACTTTTATAACGTGCGCATTTGGATTACCGGATCTTCGGAGGTGTTGGGAAAGATCGCTTCCGAGCCGCCTCCCAATCCGGAATTTAACGGTTTGGAGGAAAGTTCACTGCAATTGAGTGAACCTCTTGAACCGGGCATATCGTATTCTTGGCAGGCGTTTGCCTGGAATATGAGCGGAAAAACCGCCGGACCGGTTTGGCAATTCACGACCAAAGAAGAGGATACGTCTGTACAGGACTGGATGCTTCATTGATCCGGGAATGGCCGGAATCTCAAAGTTGAAGGGCCTTTTCGACTTCTGCGAGGATTTGAGTATCGTCAGCCAGTGTGGAGAGCAATCTGCCGTCTTTCCCGATTAAGAGCGCGGCCGGCTTTCCCTGAATCGCAAGACGTTCGAGCACATTGCCGTTGGCAAGAGCGCGTAAGAAGCATTGTTTCCAGGGGATATTGTTTTCCTTGATGAATTCTTCCAACAGATGCTTCTGGTCATCGCGCGCCATGCCTAAAATGACGAGGTCATCCTGTTGCTTGTATTTTTCGAAGATTTCCTGCAGACGCGGGATGCGTGATTTACAGCGTTCGCACAAACTCGCCCAAAATTCCAACAACACGACTTTTCCCCGCAACTCCTGCATATGGATCGTCTCTCCATCGAGGGTTTGAAACTCTATGTCGGGGATTGGCTCACCGATTCCGAGTGCTTGAGTGATTGTGCAGTTAACAGTTCCAATATCGAGTGGCGGACGGTCAATTTCATCCGCCAGTTCAGGCACCGTAAATTCATGTTCCGCGACCACAAAGGACTCCATTTCTGTACAAGAATGTTCGCCGGACATCTGTGGGTCGCCTAATTCGATGGTAAGCCGGTAGGAGCCGGCTGGAATTTCCAGGCTTCGGAATGTGCCGTCAGGATACACATTGCACAGATACATAGGGTGGTCTGTATCGATCCCTCTTGTAGTTTGAGGCGTGTTGGATGGTTGAGATGAAGATTGATTGCGGGCAATTGTGGCGTTGGCGTATTTCCATTGGATTTCATCGCCATTGGCCGCTAGAAGTTGCCCTACGATCGGGCGCCCCGGCTCGCCAATTGCGATATTCGCTGTTTCTCCGGATTGCAGAGTCAGGAGTTGGGTATGACTATATCGGTTGGAAGTATCCGAATCCTCAACAGGGAAAAATCTGCCAAAGAATCGCATTCTGCCGAAAGGACGCATTCCACCAAAAGGCTGCATCGCGCCGGAAGGCAAAAGTCCGATGTAGTACTCGCCCGGAACAACATGCGGAAATCGGAACTTACCGTGCTGTTCGGTTTCAGTCGTATAATGAATGCCTGCATATGGGTTGCCAGGCACAAACGGCTTCAAACTGCGGATTGCGATTGTTTGATTGATATGGGACAGACCGTTGATATCCAAACGTCCTTCAACACATGCCCAAGGTGTTAACTGAATTTCTATTGGATAATCGGAAAACGGCGATTCCACCCATGCACAACCGTCATCGTGATCAACGAAGATTGCATATGGATCGGCAGGCGGCGCAAATGAAAAATGCCCTTCTTCATCCGTTCGGGTCATTCTTTCTTCGCCTGAGTGAAAGCGATCTGAAATTTGATTGCTTTCATTCGAATTATAGATAACGATCCTTGCTTCATTTGCGGGAAGGCCATCGGACATGCGTACAATGCCTTCAGGCCATTCCATTTTTTTCAATTGAAAATCGAATTTCTGAGGTTCCTCGCTCAGGCAAAAGACAGGGGATATCTCGGATTGATAGCCTCGTGCATCAATCCGTAGCACACGGCTTTCGGCCTGTTGACCGTACATGACCGTAGACCGGTCAATAATTTCAAAGAAACCGTACGTATTATTCTGTGAGCCGTACCGCCCGTTTGGCGGACCACTTCTGTCATTTGGTGAACGATTTCTACCGTTTGGCGGGCGATTCCTGAAACGATTCATCCAATAGGTGCCGGAAGGGAGTTTGATTCCTTGGATCGTCTGGAAATCTCGAATTGGCTCGCCGGTCTCTGCATCCAGAACCGTCCCGGTGATTACGCTTGGCCGTTTTAGAGTGATGACATGTTCCTCTTTGCCGGGAATGGCCTCATAGCCATAGACATCTCGAAAGTCTCTTGTTGATATCCGCAATTGAACCGCATCTGCAGGCGCATTTTCCCAACGGAACCGTCCGTCTTCACCTGTTTCCATTTCCCAAGCGAGCGTTCTTTCATCCTGCCACTCATCGACTCTGACTCTCGCACCAAGGACGGGATTGTCATCGCTGTCGACGATGAGTCCGCAAAGAAGATGCGGCTCCCCAAGTTCGAAATCGACTTTCAAACCGCTGTCACCGATGAGCAAACGTTCACAACGGGGAGAATGACCGGGAGCCTCCACGGTCAATGTGTACCAACCGGTCCGCAAATTATCGAATATGTAATGTCCGTTACTGTCCGATGCGATTAAATCTTCTTCCTGGTTTTGTCTGCGGTAACGGCCCATAAACACAGATGCGCCGGCTATCGGTTTTCCGCTCGTATCCCGGATGATTCCTTCAATAAAAGCCCCCTTCCGCATTGTGTGGATTGCGGTCAATTTTTTCAAAGATTCGACATCTTGGGGTTCGTAGTCTATATCACCAAGAAAATCCGGATGGTTGAACCGGGTTGCGATTTTATTGGCATCCTCCGGGACATCGTTGTATTGCCAGAAGCCATCAGTATCCGTAATGGCAATCCTATCTGCTACATGATAATGCGTTCGTAATGGATAAGGTTTCCCGGCAAAAACGACATCGACTTCCACGCCGCCGATGGGATGGCCTTCTTCATCAATCACTTGGCCGCCAATTGGGGCTGTCGGCGCCAATTCGATGATGAACCTGCCGGGAATCGGATCTTCATTTGCAAGGCCTTGCCAGTAGGCTCTGGCTGATGCATAGCCATTGGCGGCCACCAAAATCTCCAAAGGGGTGGTTTCTTTCCAGGGGGCTACTATCGTGCAATGACCGTCACGATCTGTTGTATATTCAAATTGTTGTTTGAAGGTTTCGGCGCTAACGGCCGCGTTTGCCAGCGGGCTGCCGTTGCTCCGGTCGACAACCTGTAGTTCCATCCGGATCGTTTGAACCGCCGATCCGCAAAAATAGACAGCGAGAATGGCCAGACTCGCCACAAAAGCCGCCAATATCCAAATCCAACCCATTATCAACAAACGTCCAGTGCGCATACGTACAAATCATCCTTAGAAAGAAAAACTCCAAACCGTCAGAAATATTTTGTAAGCATTAGTAAAGAGAGGTCTGCGGCGCCATTCAAGGAACCTGAAAAAGACAGCCCGGAGAGACGCAGATGGCGATAGTACCCAGCCGTACTGTTGGTGCACGATGAAAAGCGTTAAACGTTATTGACGTGCGTCGTCATACATGGCTCAGTGAGGCAGTTGAGTTATCCAGCCAATATTTCTAATCGCCTGATGGCAAGCGAATCCACTCCTTTATCCCGGGAGGCGAAGGCCCTGTTTCCTGGGATATGGAGCTTTTTGGGTTGTAGATAGATGAATTGTCTGAAATCATTCTCGCAAGGATGAGGTTGAACAACTTGCTCGACAATGCGGGAATGGAGGCTGTAAAATGCCGTTGGGGAGACAGCAGCGAAGGGAGTTATTTGATGAGTAGATCCCTGCGGCATGCCTTTACGCTTATTGAGTTGCTTATTGTTGTGGCCATTATCGGTATTCTTGCGGCGATTGCCGTACCGAACTTTCTACAAGCAAAAATGCGCGCCACACTCACCCGTGTATTGGCTGATATGGTGGCCTATGAAAAAGCGTACGAAATGTACCGTCTGGATGAAGGCTCTTATCCCCCCCACGATGGTGGGCATCCCAAATGGCAGAATCGATATATCACCACGCCCATCGCCTATTTTCCTAGCGTCCCGTTAGATGAGTTTCAAAAAGATATCGATTTTCGCTTTGATACCGGTGCTGCGGCCTATGCCTACACACATGGTGAGTTTCATGCCGATCCATGTCCGGGCGGGCGCCTGATTCAAGATCCGATTCTCTATCAACGGGCTAAGGATTGTAGAACCGTTTGGTCATCCGGCAGTCTCCTGTCGGTAACGAAATCCTATTTTTGGAGTCCCGGTCCGAATTTCAAACACGATTCCAGCAAAAACATCATCTATGACATTAGCAATGGTCTGGTGAGTGCCGGGGATATTGTTCGTTTGATCGGAGGCTAGCGGGGCACGGTGTAGAATCGGGTGACAACAAGAGGGGGGAAAAGTGCCCAGGGCGGGACTCGAATCCCTTTATAGAGAAATTTGTAACAAATAAAGAATCAATGGGTTATGTGCATAGATGAATGTGCATCGTTGTTAACCTTTGGAGAAATACATAATTTTGGGTGAGCGTATGAGCGATCCTGGATGGGATTCGAGAATCCTCCAGTTGTTTTAAATCTTAAATACGGTCAGATTTATGTATGACATATTGTACTGACACTAATTTGCGACAAAATGTGTAAATTATTATTTTCGCTCGTGGCATAAAAAGATACTATTTGAGCTTATGATTAATAGTCGCCCCATATTTCCTTGCAATGCTACAGTAAGGAATGGGGAATCCGGTTTCTGCGATACCCGTGTGGCAGGCACATCGAAGCAAGAACTAAGAAGTCTGTGTTGAGGAACTGACCAACCTAGTGTGGGATTTTTCATGCAAAGCACGATGATGTTTATTGATCGAAGTAAGCGACGTTTTGTTGCCGTGACTACATTGCGAGAACATACTCGAGCGTGGTCTTCGCCATTTGGACTTGTCTTTTTCCTGTACGTATTTTTCGCCGTCATCGGTGCTGCAAACGCGCAGGATGTCGACTTCCTACAGACGTTGACTTCTGAAGAGAGAGAATGGTTGGAGGCGCATCCCGTGCTGCGCGTGAGCAATGAGGATGATTGGCCGCCTTTTGATTTCAGTGAGAATGGAACTGCAAAGGGATTTTCGATTGATTATATGGAATTGATTGCCGGCCGGTTGGGAGTCAAATTTGAATATGTCAACGGATACACATGGCAAGAGTTGCTTGATAAAATCAAAAACAAAGAAATCGATCTAGTACAATCCATTCTGAAAACCGAGAAGCGAACGGAATATATTCATTTTACCTCCCCCTATGTTGACAATCCTTTCGTTTTTGTGGTCCGCAAGAATGCGCCGCCTATCCGTTCCATTTCTGAACTCGATGGCAAAACAGTTGCGCTCATTGAGGGGTTTTATCAGACAGATTTGGTTCGAGAAAAAGTGCCTGGAGCGAGTCAGTATATCGTTAAAAATATCGATGAAGCCTTAAAGGCTGTTTCTTATGGTAACGCCGATGTGACAATTGATTCATTGGGTGTTGTCGATTATGGCATTCGCAAGAACTTAATCACGAATCTTATCATTTCCGGCGAGGCGATCTCTGATGATTTTGGAGTTAATAATCTGCACATCGGAGTCCGTCACGATTGGCCGATCTTACGGGATATTATCGAGAAGACTCTCTCTTCAATTGAGGAGGAGGAGGAAATTGCCATATGGAACAAGTGGTTCTCAACACCGTTCCAAGTGAATCAACGAGAAACGGAATCGGAACTTGCCTTTACGGACGCCGAACAAAAATGGCTTGTTGAACATTCCACAATCCGCTTTACCGGCGATCCCATGTGGTTGCCATTTGAAGCCTTTGAGGAAGACGGTGAATATATTGGTATTGTGGCCGATTACCTCGATCTGATCGAAGAAAAACTCGGTATCAAATTTGAAAAGATTCCTGTATCCGGTTGGACAGAGTCTCTCGAGATGGCCACGAAGGGAAATGTTGATCTAATATCCAGTAACATATCCGATCCCATTCTCAATCAAAACTTCATTCATACTGATCCATATATAGAAAGTCCGGTTGTGGTCATTATGGAAGATAGCGAGACGTTTATAACCGACCTCTATCAACTTCGCGACCGCACACTTGCCGTTATTAAGGATTATGGATATGTCGGCGATATTCACGAGAAATATCCGGAACTGTCATTTCATGAAGTTGAGAATATCCGAGAAGGATTGGAGGGCGTCTCAACGGGCCGGTTTGATGCAATGCTGTGTACCCTGGCTCTAGGCAGCTATACAATCGAAGAACTTGGGTATCATAATCTTCACATCGTTGGTAAGACCGACGTAACGATGGATTTGGCAATCTTTGTTAGAAAAGACTGGCCTGAGTTCCGAAATTTGTTAAATAAAGTGTTTGCCTCGATCACACAAGATGAACGGCGCGCAATCCTTGACCGTTGGGCATCCCCTGAAGCGATTGTGGAGCGGGTTGATTACAGTCTGATCATACAGATTACACTTATTTCGCTCATTTTGCTTGCAATTCTATTTTATTCCAACCGTCGTATGGCCCGTGAGGCTGAAGAACGTAAACGAATTGAAGAGCGCTTACGCCAAAGTGAAACAAAATTTCGAAGCCTGCTTGAATCGGCTCCGGACGGAATGGTTATTGTTAACGCCAATGGTTCAATTGTGATGGTCAATGAGCAGGCAGAAAAAATGTTCGGATACGCGCGGGATGAAATGCTTGGCCAGCCAATTGAGTTGCTTGTTCCCGAGAGTTTCCGTGAAGATCACGTAAGTCATAGAAATGGATATTTGGAAAACCCTGTGCAATCCAGTTTAGGCTCAGATTTTGAACTGTTCGCGCGTCATAAAAGCGGTGCACAAATTCCAATTGAGGCTGCTTTGAGTCCGGTCGACACGGATGAAGGGCTTTTGGTATCTGCCGCCATTCGTGATATCTCGGAGCGTAAAAAAGCTCAACTTGCCATACAAGAAAGCGATTTGCTTCGCGAGAAGATGCGAGAAATTGAACGGTTTAACCGTCTGGCCGTGGATCGCGAACAAAGGATGCTGGAGTTAAAGAGACAAGTTAATGAACTGAGCCGGGGCATGGGCAAGGAGGAGCCGTATAGAGTAAATTTTGAGTCTTTAGAAATACTTGATTTAAAGGAATCGGATGAATCCGCTACAGAAGACGGTTCTGAAGAATATCAAATCTCAGATCTTCTTGACATTAATGAACTTCAGTCCTTACTAAACTATTTCTGCGAAACCGTAAAAATCGCATCAGCCATAATCGACATCAAGGGAAATATATTAGCAGCCGCACGTTGGCAAAGAGCCTGCACTGACTTTCATCGTGTAAACGAAGAAACATGTGCCCGCTGCATCGAAAGCGATACCGAATTGGCTGCAAAGCTAAAGGAGGGACAAGAGTTTGCTATTTATAAATGCAAAAACGGTCTCACGGATGCTGCGTCGCCAGTCATCATAAATGGAAAGCACCTGGCCAATGTCTTCATTGGACAATTCTTTTTGCAGCTTCCTGATGACGACTTTTTTAGAGAGCAAGCGAAATTTTTCGATTTTGATGAAGAAGAATACCTCAAGGCGATTGGCGAAGTTCCCATTATACCCGAAGATCAATTGCCCAACATTATGGGATTTCTTGCCGGATTTTCAAAAATGGTCGCTTCACTCTCACTGGAGCGAAGACGCGCTACGTTAGCAGAGACCGCAATTAAAAGGCGCGCTGAAGAGCTGCAGGAAGAACGTACGGCGGCCATGAACTTGGCTGAGGACGCAGAACAGGCCCGCGCCGAGAAAGCACACTACCAAGAACACTTGGAGGAACTGGTTGAAGAGCGGACAAAAGAACTAAGTAAACTTTGGGCCGCCGTTGAATCGAGTACGGTCTCAGTTGTCATCACAGATCTTAAGGGCACAATCGAATACGTCAATCCTAAGTTCTGCGAAGTTACCGGTTATACAACACAGGAAGCCATCGGGCAGAATCCACGTGTCCTCAAAACTGGCTTCCACAGCGATGACTTCTATAAAGAGATGTGGGAGACGCTTGCTTCTGGAGAATCCTGGAGTGGTGAAATTCTGAACAAAAAGAAAAACGGAGAATTCTACTGGGAGGCAGCCTCAATTTCACCCATCAAGGATTCTTCCGAGAAGATCACGAACTTCGTTGCGGTTAAACAAGACATTACCGACCAAAAGCGAAATGAAAGATTAACTGTTCTAAATTCCAGAATCGGCGAGGTATTAACCACGCATGAATCGATTCGGGATATGCTTCAGGCATGCGCGGAGACTATCGTAGAACAAATAGATTGCGCTTTCGTGCGAATTTGGGTATTTGACGAAAAGAAGCAAATCCTAAAGATGCATGCCAGTGCGGGGCTGTATACGCATATTGACGGTGCGCATAGCCACATTCCGCTCGGGTATAAAAAAGTCGGTAAGATTGCACAGTCCAGACAATCCAAATTCAGTAACGATATTTTGCACGATCCGCTAATCGATGATCGAGATTGGGTAAAAGAACAGGGACTTGTTGGTTATGCGGGGATACCTTTGATTGTTGAAAAAAAACTAGTTGGCATGCTTATATTATTTTCACAGAATGCGTTGGAAGATGATATTCTATCGGCGCTTTCTTATGCTACAAATAATATCAGTGTTGCCATCGATCGGAAGCGGTCAGATGAAGCCTTGCGGGAAAGTCAAGCGTTTTTAGAAGGGATTATCGATAACAGCCCGGCTTTGATCTTCTCTAAAGATCTGGAAGGACGTTATTTGGTTGTGAACCGGCAATGGTGTGAGCGTTTGAATCTGTTAAAAAACAACACTATTGGCAAGACGGATTACGATCTGTTCCCGCAAGATATTGCCGATCAATTCAAAGAAAACGACCAAAAAGTCATTGAGAAAGCTGAGCCGCTGGAATACGAAGAGAAAGTCGATGAAGACGGTGAGGAACATGTCTATTTTTCCATCAAATTTCCTATTTTTGATGCGGACAACAAGATTTACGCAATTTGCGGGATTGCCACCGATATTACAGAGCGGAAGCACATGGAAGACGAATTGATTGAGGCTCGTCTCGAGGCTGATGCCGCCAACCAGGCCAAAAGCGATTTTCTGGCCAATATGAGCCATGAAATCCGCACGCCAATGAATGCCATTATCGGGATGACGCATTTATGTATGCAAACCGAAACGACACCGAAACAAAAGGATTATCTGCAAAAAGTTTACAATGCTTCTCACTCTTTGTTGGGCATTATCAATGATATTCTCGACTTTTCTAAAATTGAAGCAGGAAAGCTCGATATTGAGTATATTGACTTTAATTTAGAAGAAGTTCTCCACAACATTGGGACTCTGGTTTCTGCCAAGGCTCAAGAGAAAGGACTTGAACTGTTATTCAAGACTGAGCCAAGTGTACCTTTCGAGCTTATTGGCGATCCGCTTCGGCTGGGGCAGGTTCTTACCAATTTAGCCAACAATGCCGTGAAATTTACAGAAAAAGGCGAAATCGTTATAGCCACCAGGCTGTTGGAACGAAGTACAGAAAAAATCAAATTGTACTTTAGTGTGAAGGACACGGGTGTTGGCTTGACCAAGAAACAGATGGCCAAATTGTTCCGGCCTTTTACACAAGCGGATGCCTCTACAACACGTAAATACGGTGGCACAGGCCTTGGGCTTACGATCAGCAAACGGCTGGTGGAGATGATGCATGGTGAGATCGGTGTTGAAAGCGAATCCGGCATGGGTAGCACCTTCTACTTCACGGCTGAATTCGGATGCCAGAAAGACGTTAAAGCGAAGCGGCCCATGATGCCTGTCCAGTTGGAAGGATTACGAGTATTGGTGGTAGATGACAACCAGCAATCCCGAGAAATTTTATATGGCATACTTGATTCCTTCTCCTTTGAAGTCGCTGTTGCAAGTTCGGGGAAAGAAGGTATTGCTGAATTGGAAATGGCGGCGGAGGAGAACAAGCCGTTTAATCTCGTATTAATGGACTGGAAAATGCCGGGTATGAATGGCATCGAAGCATTTAGAAAAATCCAGAGCGACAACAAACTTCCTCATCCTCCGACTGTCATTATGGTGACCGCGTATGGCCGTGAAGAGATTATGCATGAAGCCGAAGAAGCCGGAATTCATGCGTTCCTAATAAAACCGGTTACACCTTCTACGTTGTTTGATACAATTATGGAGATTCTCGCCAAAGATAAGGCGGTGGAAGCAAATATCTCTAAGCCCGCACATTCCGGCGCGGATGTTTCTCAGGCTGTTTGTGGTGCAAAGATATTGTTGGTTGAAGACAATGAAATCAACCAACAAGTGGCTACTGAAATCCTTCAAGCGGCAGGAGTCAAAGTCATCACCGCTGATGATGGAAGTCAAGCATTGGAACGGTTGCGCACGGAAGTGTTTGATGGGGTATTGATGGACTGTCAGATGCCGGTGATGGATGGGTATGCCGCCACCAGGGCGATTCGCCAAGAATTAGAAATGAGAGAACTGCCTGTAATCGCTATGACCGCCAATGCTATGGCGGGCGACCGGGAAAAATGCTTGGATGCGGGCATGAACGATCATATTGCCAAGCCGATTGATATCAAAGAATTATTCGAGACTATGGCTAAATGGATCACACCCAAACATGGTGCGGGGGAAATGCGTACGGTGGAAGTTGATACCGTTGATGCAGAAGCTGCAGAGAATCTTCCCGATTCTCTTCCGGGTCTAGACATAAAAACGGGTGTTAGCAGGATGGGTGGGAATCAAAAATCATACAAAAAACTTCTTCAGAAGTTTAAACAAAGTCAGGCAAACTCATGCAATGAGATTCGCCAAGCTTTGAATGACAATGACTCCGAATTGGCTGAACGGCTTGCGCATACGCTAAAAGGTGTTGGTGGGAATATCGGCGCAAGCGATCTTCAGGCTGCATCACTTGATATCGAAAGCGCAATAAAAAACCTGGATAAAGACAGATACGATGAACTTTTGGATACGGTCGACCGAAAATTAGGCACAGTGCTTTCTTCGATCGAGAGCATCTCGGAGACACCTGTTGAGGCGGCGGCTTCCAACGATATTCAAGTGGATGTCAGAACATTCAAACCTTTGATTGAAAAACTGGAAGACTTGCTTAAAGATGACGACATTGAAGCCAGTGAATGTCTCGAATCCATACGGCAGAAACTCCCACCATCTATGGCTTCTGATGAAATCAGTAAACTGGAAGCGTCCATTGGGCAATATGATTTTGAAGGCGCGCTGGAAGACCTTTCCGAACTTAAAAAAATCGTTGACTTGATTCCTGTTGACAAAGTCGACGGCGCGGCCAATGACGATCGGGTCGTAAACATAGGCAGTATTCAACCTCTATTCCAAGACTTAATCATAATGTTGAAAGATGACGACACTGAAGCTGTTGATAAAGTGGAAGCTCTTCGAGGGCAATTGCCCGCCACTTTGGCGAAAGATGAATTTGAACGAGCTGAAGCATTGATCAACAGCTATGAGTTCGAAGAAGCGTTGGAGCATGTGACGGAGCTCGCTCATAAACTGGGCATTCCTTTAAAAAGTTAAGCCGGCGTTATGAAATGGGGAAAAGTGAATGACTGATAAGAATGACAAACAATGCGTTATGGTTGTTGACGATACACCTGAGAATATTGATGTGATCAAGGGTGTCTTGGGCGACTACTATCGATTAAAAGTCGCCATAAATGGACCAAAGGCATTAAAAATTGCTGAGTCCGATGCACCACCTGACTTAATCCTTCTCGACATCATGATGCCGGAGATGGATGGTTATGAAGTCTGTAGACGTCTAAAAGAGAATCCAGTTACCCGGCGAATTCCGATAATTTTCTTGACGGCCAAAAACCAGATCGAGGATGAAGCTCGAGGCTTTCAGCTCGGAGCGGTCGATTACATTACAAAACCGATTAGCCCTCCTATCGTTCAAGCTCGTGTTAAAACTCAGCTGGCGCTTTACGATCAGAATCGAACGTTAGAAGAAAAAGTACGACAGCGCACGGCCGAGTTGAACAGTACACGCCTGGAGATCATACGCCGTTTAGGGCGTGCCGCTGAATTCAAAGACAACGAAACGGGGCTTCATGTTATTCGTATGAGCAAGTATTCACAGCTTTTGGGGTTAGCTGCGGGTATGGACGATGTCGAAGCGGATATCTTATTGAATGCCTCCCCTATGCATGATATTGGGAAGATCGGTACGCCGGACAGCATACTCCGCAAACCGGGAAGACTGGACGATGATGAGCGGAAAGAAATGGAAAAACACACGACCATCGGCGCCAGCATTATTGGCAAACATAAGACTCCGCTCTTAGCCATGGCCGGAAGAGTTGCGCTCACGCATCACGAAAAGTGGGACGGTAGCGGATACCCCAATGGCCTGGCAGCGGAAGATATTCCTTTGGAAGGCCGCATTGTGGCGATTACAGATGTATTTGATGCACTTACCAGCGAGAGGCCTTATAAGAATGCCTGGCCGATTGAGAAGGCAACAAACCTCATTCAAGAAGAAAGTGGAACGCATTTTGACCCTGGTTTGACGCCGCGGTTTCTAGAGATCATACCGGAAGTCCTTAAGGTCAAACAGGAGTTTTCAGAGAATTATAAACCGTACGACGATTGATTTCCTTGATCGTCTCCGGATTAGTGAATGTCTTCATATACATGAAAATGTTACGATGGCTGACGAAAAAAAGAAAAACACGATTCTTGTTGTCGATGATACACCGGAAAACATCGATATTCTTGTAGGTGTACTTGGTTCCCGTTATCGAATCAAAGCGGCCTTAGATGGCAAGAAGGCACTGAAAATCGCCGCTGCATCACCGTCCCCAGATTTAATTTTACTGGATGTCATGATGCCGGAGATGGATGGGTATGAAGTGTGTAGACGCTTGAAAGACAATCCGGCAACTCGAGACATACCCGTTATTTTTATCACAGCGAAAAGTGAAGTTGAAGATGAAACCAAAGGATTCTCACTCGGGGCCGTTGATTATATTACCAAACCAATTAGCCCTCCGATTGTTGAAGCGCGTATCAAGACTCATCTGGATTTAAGGCATACGCAGCTTCAGTTGCTGGAGGCTCGTGAACGCGCGGAGGCGGCGACACGAGCCAAAAGTGATTTTTTGGCGAAAATGAGCCATGAAATTCGCACTCCATTGAATGGTTTGGTAGCAAATCTCGAGTTTCTCAGAATTGATCGTGCAGCGGATAACACTGAAGAATACATTAGTTCCGCTCAGCTTTGTGCCGATGCTTTGCTTGGGATTATCGGAGATATTCTCGATCTTTCAAAGATTGAAGCGGAAAAACTGGATATTGAATACGTGCCGGTTTCTCTGCGTGAAGTCATGCACGAAGTTTGGTCAATCATGCAATTCCGCGCCCAAGATAGAGGAATTGGTTTGATCCTCTCTGTCGGGATGGATATCCCCAAATCCGTGAAATCAGATCCTCTGCGTTTGCGTCAAATCTTGATGAATTTAGTGGGTAACGCAATCAAGTTTACTTCTAAGGGGAGCGTTGCTGTCTATCTTACATGCAAAGAGATTAAAAACGGTAAAGCCCACCTGCAATTTCGTGTAATGGACTCTGGAGAAGGTTTCGCACCTGAGAAGGGAGAGAAACTTTTTGAAGCGTTTACGCAGGCGGAGGAATCGACAACACGCACATTTGGTGGAACCGGACTCGGCCTTACTATTTGCAGAAAACTCACGGAATTGATGGGAGGCTCAATTGTATGTACAGGCATACCCGGCTTTGGTGCAACATTTGAATTTGAAATTCCTTTTGAAGTGCTTGAACCGGCACCTGTTGATAATTCGATTGATCTTTCCACAAAAAAGGTTTTCTTTGTAGACGCTCAAACGACTTTTGGTGCATCAGTATTAGAACTATTGCAGAAAACTGAATTGAATATACAGGAAAGTAAAGATGATCAATTGCAATCGCCGAAAATTTCATCAGAGGTTGATTCGATTGTTATCTGCTCCGACTCGGATAACATTGTCCAGTGGGAGGAGCTACTGCATAACTGCGGTGCGGACTCCGCTATCTTGCTGACCGGCAATCGAGATGCCGGCGCACATTATAGCGCTTTACGCGTTGGTTTCACGCACGTTTTCAATCCTCCACTTAGCGATAACAGTTTATCGCACTTCGCCTCCGGCGAATGGCAATGCGTCATACCATCCAAAACACGCAACGCAGAGAAGCAGTCTCAACAAAATATTCAAGAATTAATCCGCAATTCAAACATTCAATCTCCTGTGTTGGTTGTGGATGATTATCCAATGAATCGTCGAGTCGCAAAAAAGCAACTTGATATTTTGGGTTTGGCCTGTGATTTTGCGGAAGACGGGCGCGAAGCTCTGAACAAGGCAAAAAACAATAGCTATTGTCTCATTCTTACGGATTGTTCGATGCCGGTTATGGATGGTTTTGAGTTTACAAGAAAGTATCGAGAATGGGAAAGTGTTGAAAAAAGTAGGATTCCCATTATTGCAATGACAGGAAGTGTGTTGAAAGGTGATGAGGAACGTTGCCTTCAATCCGGAATGGATGACTACTTAACCAAGCCGGTCACGTTGGGATGCTTGGCGGAGAAAATTGGCAAATGGCTGAATCTCGACAATGCGGATGCAAATGCCGAGGATACAATAACTGATAATGGAGAAGCCGAACCAATTGATCTTGCGTTGCTGGGTGAAATTCTTGGCGATGATGATCCTGCGGGATTGATTGAAATGCTCCAATGCTTCATCGAATTTTTTGATCCTTTGATAGAAGAACTGAAAAGTACTGTAAACACTGAAAATCGCGAATCAATTCGTGATGTGGCCCATAAAGCGAAAGGTGCATCAGGAAATGCCGCTGCAACACAACTTTCAGAAATTATGAAGGAACTGCAGCTGGCCGCACTCGAATCATCAACTGATAAAATTGATGAGTTGTTGGAAAATGGAGTATCCGAATATACACGGGTGAAAGAATACATCCTAAAGATGCAGGGGGAATAAGATTATGGTTCAAATGTCCAGGGCCGCATTACTTCTTGTTGACGATGAAAAATTCAGCCAAATCACGATGTTGCGATTGCTTAAGAATATCGGCGATCCCGTAACCCATAGCGCTTCAAATGGTTTGGAAGCGATGGATGTGCTCGAGAGCCGTCATAGCACTATTCATTGTGTTATTGCCGATTTCAACATGCCCATCATGCATGGCTTGCAATTACTCAAAGCGATCCGAACCGGGGAACGAGGAATTCGACGTAATATGCCCGTAATTATGCTTACGGCGCATGGAGAGCCTCCTTTGGTGCATCTAGCATTGGCTTTAGATGTAAATGGTTTCGTTCTCAAGCCGGCAAAAAAAGATTCGATGGAGGAGAGGTTGCATAGAATTTTTGATGATATTCAGGATGAACCGGATTGGCTTAAACCTGTAGATGAGTATATTCGAATTGATGTTAATTCTTCAATTGCAGATATCTTGAAATTCAAACAACTTTCAGACATTAAATCGAATAAACCCATAATTAAACATGAAAAGCCGGTTGCATGCACTCTCGAGACTGTTAGAGAAAATGATATTTTGGCTCGTCCTTTGATGACACAAAACGGCAATATCTTGATGAACGCAGGACAGCGGCTTCGTGGAGATGTTATAAAACGCTTAAAGGATTTAAGCGAACTCAATATAGAGATTGGGACTATATGGATTCGGGAGAGACCATAACGATGAAGGAGTGAATTTATCTTTGTTACAGATCTTGGATGAATTCGAACGAGCACTGGAGAAGAATTAACATGAGCGAGAATAAACCAATCGTTTTGGTTGTGGATGACACTCCCGCCAATATCGATATTTTGCGCGAAATCTTAAAAGATGAATATAAGCTGAAAGTGGCCATCAACGGGCAGAAAGCGCTCAAGATTGCTATGAGCGAGTCCCCGCCTGATCTGATTCTGCTGGATATTATGATGCCGGAAATGGATGGCTATGAAGTTTGCGGCAAATTGAAGGAAAATGAAACGACAAAGAACATTCCTGTAATCTTTGTGACCGGCAAAACGGAACCGGAAGAGATAGAAAAAGGGAAACAGCTCGGAGCCGTCGATTATATTATAAAGCCTATTGAGCCGGACATCGTACTCGAGAAGGTGAAGAATCATTTGTGTTCATAGCATTTTTTCTGTTGTGGAAGTGAAAAATCAAGCTGAATAATGTCTTTTCTCAACATGTAGATAATCTGTTGTATTGGCCCCCAATAGCCTCTTAATTCTATCACAATTTGTTCCATTTGATGTGACGATATACAAGCGAACCGCGTAATAATAGATGCTCTCGCAAATACGAAAATATAATGAACATTGTACATCTTGGGTTAAATCATTCGAATGTAGGCTCGAGATCGCTTAGCAATTTAAGCGCCTCATCAAAATCGTACTCTCCGATTAATTGCGAAAGAGTCTGCAATTGGGATTTGAATTTTCCAGCGCCGGGCTGCTTGTTTATGGTTTCGATGATTTCGGCCGCCTGGGTGTCATCCTCTTCCAGGAACGTGCGTAGTTTAGAAAATAAGGGAAGGACTTTTTCGGGATCGAAAGTCCCTTCTTCCGGAACGGAATCGTCATTCGTCAACTCCTGAAGGCTTTCAATAACCGGCTGCAATTTTTTTGCCACGTCATTAACAAGAATTTGAATGTTTTCTTCCGGCTGGTTTTCTTTGCAGGCGCTTTCTAACATAGCGGCGGCTTCCTGAACGTTAGTTGCGCCGATATTGCCCGATACACTTTTAAGCGTATGTGCGCATCGCGTTGATGCTTCCGGATCGCTGCTTTCTTGTGCTTGTTTGAATTGGCCAAGAAAATCCTTGTTGCTCGCGCTGTATTTTAATAATAATTTTCGGTAGAGCTTCTTGTTCCCTTGGGTTCTCTTTAAACCAGTATTGGTATCGATTCCATCCAATACAGGAAAATCAGCCTCTTCCGGAACCTCCTGAATCGGCGAACTGAACTCGGCACTCACGGGTTTTGAGGGCTTGATCCATCTGGCCATGGTTGTGAACATCTCACGTACATTGATCGGTTTGGCGATGTGATCGTTCATACCCGAATTGATGACTTTCTCCCGATCGCCGGCCATCACATTGGCTGTCATGGCAATAACGGGGAGATCTTTGAAACGTTCTTGCTTGCGAATCTCGCGAGTGGCGGCATATCCATCCAAAACCGGCATTTGGCAATCCATCAGCACTCCGTCGAACTGTTCTTTTTCAAGAATCTCCAATGCTAACTGACCATTGTCGGCCACGGCCGCTGTGATTCCTGCTCCGGCGAGCAGTTCCAGCGCCAATTCCTGGTTAATCTCGTTGTCTTCTACCAGCAGCACTTTCGCGCCACGCAGACTCTTTGCGGCTTCCAGTTCTTCATCCTTTTGTGCATTGCTCCGGCTTGTTCTTTTTACCTTATGACCGAAAGCTTCCATGATGGAATCAAGAAGCGTTGAGGGGGATATCGGTTTGGACAGAGTGCCGCTGAACTTTACATCCTTTGCCACTTCGATTGATTCCGAACAGCCAAAAGCACTGATCATAATAACGGGAATACCGGATGTATCCGGATTGCTTTGAATCAGCCGGGTGGTTTGAATTCCGTCCATCGAAGGCATTTGCCAATCCATCAGGATCAAATCAAACGCCGCCCCACCGGTGTTCATTTCATTTAATGCTGCGTGGCCTGAGTTGACGCCCTTTGCAGTGAACTCAAACGATTTAAGCATACTGATGAGTATCTCACGGGCGGTTGCATTGTCATCAACGACCAGTATATTTAATCCCTTCAGGTCGGGTAGTTCCAATGTTGGCCGTTCCTGTTCGACGTCATTCTGCAAACCAAACTGTGCCGTGAATTGAAACGTGCTCCCTGCTCCGTATTCGCTTTCAACCCAAATTCGGCCCTTCATCATCTCAGTAAGGCGTTTGGAAATGGTTAGACCAAGGCCGGTTCCTCCATATTTGCGCGATGTGGAACTATCTGCCTGGCTAAATGATTTGAAGAGTTTTGCCTGCTGGTCCGGTGTCATGCCAATGCCGCTGTCACGAACGGCGAAATGGAGCGTGGCTGCATCTTCTTGCAACGATTCCACGCGGACCGAAACGACAATTTCTCCCGCTTCCGTGAATTTGACCGCATTGTTGCCCAAATTAATTAGGATCTGCCCCAGACGCAAAGGGTCACCGGTGAGTGCCATGGGAACATCATTCGCAATATCGAAAAGCAGTTCAATCTCTTTTTCTTCCGCCTTTAATCCAACCAAGTTGGCCAGATTGTCCATGACGTCTTCAAGACGGAAATCAATGGTTTCCATATCCATCTTGCCCGCTTCGATCTTGGAGAAGTCGAGAATGTCATTGATGATTCCAAGCAGTGATTCTGCGGACCGGTATACTTTTTCTATGTAGTTCCTCTGTTTGGCGTTCAGATCGGTTTTAAGCGCCAAATTGGACATTCCGATGATGGCGTTCATCGGAGTTCGGATTTCATGGCTCATATTTGCCAGGAAATCGCTTTTTGCCTTTGTCGCTTCTTCGGCAATTACCTTTGCTTTTTCCAATTCGATCAGCGTTGCATCCAGTTTTTCCCGCTCCATCGCCAGGAGCAAGGAAGTGGCGAGGACTTCACAAGCGCGGTCGAGCCATTTTAGATCGGCCGAATTCATCGGTTTTGTACAATTCAACTCAATCACACCGACCAGTTCTTCATCTTGAAGCAAGGGGCAGTCGATGACTTGAGCCGGGATTACCGAGCCAAATGCAAAAGTGATACGTTTACTGTCCACCGGCAATTGAGTAATCACCCGGTGAAGGCTGACTGCCACTTGTCCGACAATTCCCTCCCCAAAAGCAAATCGGATTTCATTGGCCGGTTCCTCCGTGCCGTACACAGCCACACAATGCAACCCGGGATTGTTTTCATTGGAATCAACAATGAACAGAGATCCCATCGGGATGCCTAAAAAACGAGCAGTCGCCGCCAGGCCTTTTGTGGAAAGTTCTCTTATGGGATAATTACCGCGTAGCGCATCGTTGAGAGATGAAAACGCTTTCTCCATCCGGGCTTTTTCCTCGATCTCCCGATTGAGTCCAGCCATCTCTTCGTAACTGCGTTCCAGTTCTTCCGCGCGTTGCTTGACCGAATCTTCCAGTGCTTTCCGTTGGCTGATATCCCGGATCAAACTGGCTACTATGAGCCCGTCATCCGTTTCGATGGGACTCAAGGATATTTCAACGGGAAAAATCCGGCCGTCTTTATGTTGCGCGGTAAGTTCACGGCCCGGCCCCATCTGGCGCATGGATGGAGATGCGAAATAACCGCGGACATGATTCCGGTGAGTGTTGTGATACGATTCAGGAATTAGAATTTCAATGGAACGATTAAGGAGTGTTTCCGGTTTATAGCCAAACAATTCCTGAATCCGGCGGTTGGCCATGATGATCTGGCCTTCTTCATTAATTACCACCATCGCATCCGGGGCTGATTCAATTAGAGAGTGGAACTGCTTTTCCCGAATCCGCAATTGCTCTTCAATTTTTTTTCGTTCGTCAATAACGTTTTTATAGAGATTGTCAAACCGGTCCTTGGCCTCTTCAATTTGAGCACGATTCTCCTCGGATCGCTTCAGTTTTTTTTCTAAAATACGATTTTCACGTTCTATTTTTTTTAATTGAGAATGTATTTCATCGTTAGAATAATTTTCCGCCATTGATTAGGTTCCCATCAATAAAGTTATGAAAGATTCATTATGAAATCTGGATGGTTTATTCATGGCATTGGGACAAATCTCTCCATATCCATAAAAACCGCAAAATTCTATCTCTTTGCCTAATTTACCCCGAAGTTGCTCGTACTCTTCACTGACTTTTGTTCCTAAAAGCAGTTTTCGAGCGGAACATGAAAATATCACAGCCGCTTCCGGAACTTTGCCATTTGGATAGTTGTTTAACGCGGCATTTATCGAATCATTACAACCTTGGATAATAGCGTCTCTATCCACTGTTGTATTTTGGACTTTTGAACCTTGGGTTATATCAGCGAAAAATATAATCGAACCTTCTTCGTCGCTTTTACCAAATGTTGCTCGAAGGTACTCTGTCTCTCCTTTTTCATTAAGGATGATCAACGGATTCTCGCCGGCAGGTTTTACTCCTGGACCGAGATATTTTTCAAAAAATTGAATCGTAGGTTTATTATCAATTGTGTGGACAATTGAACCGTCAGAAGAAGTCACGATACCAGGTTCACCGATAGGTTGCCATCCGGTGGCAATACCAAATGAAAACACAATATCTCCTGAGAAAAGCAAAACAGGAATGCTGTCAGAAAGTATCTCGTGGCCAAAAAATTGCTTTGTTTTTGAAAATTTCCATTGATCACCGGCGGAAGCCCCCAAAAGCGGAATTGTATCTCCAAGTTTGGCGGTTAAAGTTTCGATGATTTTCTGTCCGCTGGTTGTTAGGCTTTCTGGAATTGTTAAACAAAATTGAGGTTTTCTGGATGTTTTTCCGATTGCCATTTCAATTGCAGCGTTGCAGCTTGCCTCTACATCATTGCTAAGATTATGGCCAATACCTGCGCTTACATCAATTTCATCACCCCCAAAAAGCATAAGAACGATTGTGTCCTCAGTGCAACCAAGTGTTGAAGATAATTCTCCATCGGTTGTTCCGCCAATTAACTCAAGATCATTCCAATGTGATAATATATTTTCAATAATCACATCATATTCAAAATCAATTGCTGAAAAAATTATTCCACCCTTAGGGATTCTTCCATTTAATTTATCTTCACATTGTTCAATTATTTCTTTTGCAGCGGAATCGCTGTCTATTTCTTCGCTATGCCCTACAATTGCAAACATATACTCTCTCCTATTAGATGAAACCCAGGATGTCCTAAAAAAAATATTCCCCTGTTTGGGGCGCCGTCCCATTTTTGTATATGAAAAATACAGAATATCCAGCATTCATCAAGTTGAGAGTACCCCCAAAATCCAGTCCACTGGTTACTTCGGGAATTCCGGTAGGAGTCTCCTTCAGTTCTGAATGGCTCTTGCGTATTAGCTGGGAGGAATTCCTCCCAGCGGGCGATAAGGCCTGTTTTTATTATAGTTTTGGCGCCATCGTTCGAGTTTCTCTTCCGCATCCTCCTGCGTAAAGAAAAGATGGATATTCAAGCACTCATCCTTTGATTGTCCATTGGACGATTCTAGTTGAGCGTTTGCCATGAGGCGGCCTGGGCGGATAAACATTGGTCGTGCACCATACCTATATCACCCGGCTGATTAAGCCTGGTGTGAATCCCAAGATGGCTCAGACCTTGGCTCGACACCAAGACGCTTCTTTGACGTTGAACACATACAGCCACGTGGAAATGATCGACAAAGTAGCTGCACTCAGGCAGCTGCCGCCGTTGGATGGCTCCACAACGGACGCACAAATGCAGGCCGCGGTAGCAACGGGTACGGACTGCAAAAAAATTGAGGACACTGGTGAGGACAGTCAGGAGACTTTTGCTGGCAGCGTGAGTCATACGGCGGCCGGGAAGGCAAGCGTACATAGATCCGCTAAAGCTATCATTTTGAGTCCGTTAGGCACTACATGGCACGGTGTAGCAATGGGTGACAATAAGGGGGGGGAAAGTGCCCAGGGCGGGACTCGAACCCGCACAGGATTTCTCCCACATGGCCCTCAACCATGCGCGTCTACCAAATTCCGCCACCTGGGCAGTGGTGGCTCACAGACAGGCCTCGATACGCTATCGAACTGAGGTTAAAACGGCATATCGTCCGAACACAACTCAGCAGAAGCCCGCCCTTTGAGGCGAGCGGTATACTACCAGCCCGGAAAATTCCGTCAAAGGAAACGGGCGGAGCCCAACCATCTGTCCTAAAGCATCGCTGCCCCGATTCAGACCTGAATCAATACGGTTCCTGAAGAGAGTCCGCGATTATGGTAGTCTTGGTTTTCAATATCCACGGGGACACCGGTCTATCCGGCGGTCCGGCGTGTTCAGAGGTGCAGCGTGCAACATCTCCATTTACGAATGTTCTGTCCGGCTGCGATGCTTACCCTGCTCTTTATGAGCAGCATCGCAGGAGGCGAACCTATTAGTAATCTTGAGGCAATTCACGCCGCTGAAAGGGCGGTTACGGGAACGGCGGTTTCCTGCGATACGGTCGACTTGGATGGAGTGTCGCACGCGGTTGTGCGGATGGAAGCCGATGCGGTCAAGCACCGGGTATGGGTTGATGACGCCTATGGACGGATCACCCAAGTCGACCGGCAAGAGAGGAATACCTGGGTAACGGTCTACCGGTGGCCTGGAGTTCTGGTTGTGGCCCACCGTGGCGGCGCAAAACTGGGACCCCCGGAAAACACCTTGGCCGCAATCGAGAAGGCGATTGAAGTCGGCGCGGATTTGATTGAAATCGATATCCGGGAAACGCGGGACGGCCAACTGGTCATCATGCACGATTCAACGGTGGATCGTACAACCGACGGCAGCGGCAAAGTCGTGGAGATGACGCTTGAGGAGATTCGCCGTTTGGATGCGGGATCATGGGCCGGGCCGGAATATCAAGGATTGAAAGTCCCCACGCTTAAAGAAGCGTTGGAGTGTATGAAGGGACGTATCCGTCCTGATTTGGATTTCAAGACCGGCAATTTGCAGCGTATGGTCGCTGTGGTTAATGAAGCCGGTGTCGCCGACCAATGCACGCATCACGGCGCGTGGGACCGTTGCAAAGAACTTGTCGAGTTGGAGCCGCGTGTCCGTATCCGGCCTACCATCGAGTACGCTCAGCAGGTCCCGGAACTTGCCCGTCTGTTGCGTCCGCCCATTATTAATATGGACTGGCACGCTATCACCGAAGAAAGTATCCGTCTGGCGCACCTGGCAGGATGTGAGGCGTTCATTAACTGTTTGGGGCGGGCCGATACCCTTCCCTACGCCGAATATTGCGCTTTGAATGGCGCGGATTATATCCAGAGCGACCGGCCCGATTTGGTGATCGAGATGTTGCAGCGTTTAGGATTGGATTACGATCCCGAAATAGACAAAAACAATGAGTTGAAGTTAACGCGGCAGTAAAGCCGGGACGTCCACGTCATGCACATTCGGTGCGTGGTGTTTCGTTTGAGAAAGTTTGTGGATGTAGAGATATATATGTATGCGCTGCAGGCAGCGGCTCGTTAGGAAACTCGCCCTCCCGCGGCGTGGCCGCCGTGGACCCGACGCCTACCGGCTCACGATTTCGAGGTGTGGATTAAAAGATATAGATGGTCGGCACCCTGCAAGGCGATACGTTATACATTTTGAATCACGAAAACACGAAAGAGGCACACAAAGGACACGAAAATTTTGTATAGATTTGGAGATGGTTTGAAGGTGTATACGGAAACAATTTGGCGTTCCGCTTCTCGCCCTCCCGGTGGCGCACCTTCGGCGCTTTGGCTTATTCCTTTCATATTCATGTGCTGATGGGGTGGGGCGGAACCTATACCATCTTCTTATTATATTCCGTGACGATTTCGGTTACGCGTTTGAGTTTTTCATACTGTGCATCGGGCGGGGGTTCATCGGAGACGCCCAAAATAAGGTGCGGATGCAGCCGATCAATAATTTCATGCACTTCTTGTTCGAATTCATCCATACTCACAAAAGGTAAAAACGATGTTGCGCAAATGCCATCGATGAGCACCAGATCGTTGCCCATGTGTTCTTCAATCATTTCCATTGTGGCATCGCCCATCGGTTCGAAAGTAATCGCTTCGATACCATCCAACTTTGTCTCGCGCGCATAGGGAATAATGCTGGCAACGTCGCCATCCCAATGTGAGAATGTGAATTTCCCGGCTGCATGCAAAAGTCCATGCCGCGCATCATACGCGGGTATTGCGAATTCTTTTAAGAACGGCGGGGGCAACAGATCGCAGTGAATGTTGTCGCCGAAATTAATGAATTCAGCGGGAGTTTGGAGTACGGCCCGGATGTAACGCTGATCAGAGGCATCCACCGCCGCAAAGAAATCCCGCACCTCGCGGGGATGATCCTGCATGGCAAAGATGCCTTCTTCAAATCCGCTGAATTCGAGGAAAAGCCGCATCACATTCACACGTGGAACGATCACCGTGGGCATGGCCCGGGAACCCATGCGGTCAAGTTCGCTTTGATAGGCCTGGAAATCAGGTTCGTAGTCTGTGGCTTCCCACACATACGTGGCGATTTTAAGATCATCCACATTTTTCACGGGAAATTCGGTTGTTAGCCATGAATCGATGGTGCTGGCATCCACCCGGCGTAACTCGCCGAGTGGGGTTTTCCAGGTGATTATTGTTGCGCCATCCCTCATTTCACGCGCAATCGTAACGTCTTTGGTATCCACGCGGCGCACCGGCTCGGCCTCGGTGATATAGCGCACGGAGGCATCCAGGTCCTTGTAGACTTCAAAGATATCGCTGTCTTTAAATTGTTCCGGTAATGTGCCGCGTTTGCGGTTCATGTTGAACCAGTGCTCAATACGCGGCTGCCAGACAACTTTGGCGTTTGGATCGCCCTGAAAAATCTTGCGTGCCTCTGCTCGAAAGTCCATCTTTATCCCTGCTGTGTTTTGCGGAGCATATCGGTTTCCGCGCGGTGTGCCTATCCGATAGACAGACAATTTCACAGTGTCTTTTTATAAATCCTGTTCTGCGGTTGGCGTGGATCGATGAATCGGCTAAAAATCTTGTATGTGCTTCCATGGAATGAATGAGGAAATTGACATGGCTTCAAAATATCATGCCGCAATTGATGTCGGAGCAACGAGTATAAAAGCCGCCTTTTTTACCGAAGACGGCGTACTGGCCGCATCCGCGAGCCGGCCCAATGGTCCTGCCGAACAGCCGGGGGGCGATCCCGCATGGCGTATATGGGATTTGGATCAACTTTGGGGAAAGGCGGCTTCGGCTTTGTTGGAGGCCAAATCCGCACTGCCATCCGGCGCTGAAATCGCGGCAATCGCGGTTACCGGATTCGGAACCGATGGCGCGCCGGTAGGCAAAGACGGTTCCCTGCTCTATCCCATTATCAGTTGGCATTGCGGGCGCACGGTTCCTCAGCGCGACCGGTTGCTAGAGTCGATGAGCGCCGAGCGGATCTTCGAGATTACGGCTTATCATCCCTATCCCATCAATGCGCTCTATCGCTGGATGTGGCTACAGGAACATGAGCCGGGATTGTTGGAGCGGGCTGAACGTTGGTTACAGGTGCAGGATTTAATCGTTTGGAAACTTTCCGGGGCCTTGGCCACCGATGCCACCATTGCCTCGACCACGATGGCTTTGGATATCCGTACACGGAACTGGTCGCGGGAGATGCTTCAGGCCGCGAATGTTCCGGGAACCTTCCAATGCCCCATTACCGAAGGCGGAACCCGTATCGGTGAAGTCACAAAGGAAGCATCCGAACAAACCGGCCTCCCCATAGGAACTCCCGTTGTAACAGGCGGTCATGACTGTGAATTCGGAGTTTTGGGAGCTGGCGTGCACGATTCCTCAACATTTATCGACATTACGGGGACCTGGGAGATTCTGATTTCAGTTACGGACCACTGCCACCCCAACCGTCAGATGTATGTAGATGGCCTGGATTACGAATGTCATGCGGTGCAAGGCCAATGGATTTGCCAAAGTCTGATGATTGCAGGCGGTGTTATTGAGTGGGTGCGGCATAATTTCTATCGGGATATTGCCAACGATGCGGATGTTTACGCTCAAATGGTGGCGGATGCCAAGTCTGTGCCCATCGGCAGCGAAGGTGTGATGCTTCTGCCCAGTTTTATGCCGGGTATGGGGCCATTCTTTGCCTCTCATGCGCCGGGCGTGATTGCAGGACTCAAAACCACCAGCGAACGCGCTCATGTGGCCCGTGCCGCATGGGAAGGTTTGGTGGCGCAGTTGGCTCGTCAGGTAAATGCGATCGAGAATGCAACGGGCAACAAAGCCGAACGTTTGCGGATTGTGGGCGGTGGGCAGAAGAATCCATTTTGGACCCAACTTAAGGCCGATATTACGGGCCGTCCGATAGAGGTATTGGATTGTCAGGAGCCTACTTTGTTGGGTGCTTCTATCGCGGCCGGTGTGGGTGCGGGAACCTATGGCTCATTCACAGAGGCGATTGATGGCATGGAATTCCGTGTACATGTGACAGAGCCTGACAGCAAACGCGGAGAAGAGTATGCCGCAATTACACAACGTTTGGCATACGATTTTCCAAAATCGCAAGAGGGATTGCCGAAGAGTTGACAACCATGCGAAGGCGGACAGCCTAATCCATCGTAAGAATGACTTTTAGACTGTCGGGCGCATTGGCCCGTTCCCAGGCTTCGAGCGCTGCATCTATGGGGTAGACGGCTGTGCGCAGAGTTTCCAGCGGGATTTTCCTTTTCTTAAGGAACTCCAGGGCCGGGGCAAACAGTCCGCAACGCGAGCCCAGCACCTTGATTTCATTGATAACCAGCGGTGTTAGATCCAAAGGCGCGGCGCGTTCCATGGTGCTTTTAAGCACAATCGTTCCGCGCGGCTTAATGATACGCATAGCTGTGCCCAAACCTTCTGTTGTTCCCGATGCTTCGACAACAACATCGGAATAGGCTGTGTCGTTCTCGGTTAGGTCGTGTTCATGAATGAAGTGCAAACCGAGGTTTTTAGGGAATCGTTCCGGGTGATGACCAATTATGCTTAATGGCCCGGGATGTTGAATCTTAAATACTAACGCAGTCAACAAGCCTAACTTGCCATCGCCGATAATCGTCACAGACTGACGGGGGACAATGTGCAGTTGTTCGAAAATCTCTAAAACCGCCGCCAATGGTTCGACAAATACCGCTTCGTCGTCGGTTATTTCATCAGGGATTCGCAGAAGATTGGAGGTCGGCAAACAGATGAAGTCGGCCATACACCCGCCGTGCTTCAATATGCCGACAACGGTCCGGTGCGGGCAATGCCTTTCCAACCCGGAACGGCACCAGGAACACGTGCCGCAACCACAATTGATTTCACCCACAACTCGGTCGCCTGGCGAGAATCCCCCGGCTGACTCTACCAATTCGCCGACAAATTCGTGCCCCAAGATGCCTTCAAAGCCCATATAGCCTCTGGTCAGTTCCAGGTCGGTTCTGCAGATACCGGCCTGACGCACCCGGATCAGGGCTTCGCCGGGGCTGTGCATCGGTGAGGGCTCGTTGGTTTCCAGTTTGAGTACACCATTGCGAAAGACGACGGCACGCATTGAAAACCTCTCAGTGACAGCTAATTTTATTATACCCGCAACGATATTGTATGCCGGGATGTTACCCATGTCATACTAACAGGCGGCAGTTGCACCGAATATGGACCATTAGAGTTAAGGAAGATTCTTACACGTGTTAAAGTTAAGCGCCCTTTGAGGCCCATTCGTCAAAAGATCAGGAAGCAAATGTCTGAAATCGTACGCAAAGATGATGGCGAAATAACGATCTTGGTTCTTCCATCATCCAAAGAACCTTGCCGGGGTGATGAACTTAAGCAAGTGTTGCTTGGGCTCCATATGGAGAACCGCCATCAGATTATTCTGGATATGAGCCAGGTGGCCATCATCACCAGCTCCTTTCTGGGGGTGCTGCTTGGAGCCACCAACCGGACCAGACCTCATAATGGGAATATTAAACTTTTCGGCCTTCAACCACGCGTCTGTACGGTATTTCAACTCACACGTCTGGCCCGCATTTATGAGATTTTTGTCGATCTGGAATCGGCCGTAAAATCGTTCGGATTCGACTGAGAATAATAAATTAAAAAAGACCCGGCGTTTGACTGCGCCGGGCCTTTGATTTCGATTGCGGCGCTTACGCTCTTTAGTAGATCGTCCAGTTCTTTACGGAAACTTCTGTGTTATTCAAGAAAAAATAAACGCTGTCATCGACGGCTGAGGCGACGGCGATATCGTCATCACCGTCGTTATCCCAATCGCCCAGCACCATTGCGCGCGGTTCCAGACCGATGGGAAGATCGGCGATTTCCGTAAAATTACCGGCGCCATCGTTTTCAAAGATTTGTATTACCGGATCTATGAAACTGTCCGTATCGTCCATTCCGGTTCCCTCATTCGTGATAACGAGATCATAATCGCCATCGCTGTCAAAATCGGAAGCGCGGACGATGCTGGGTACTCCGAGTACTTCAAAGAAGTTTTCGGAGCTAAAGGTGTTATCGCCGTTATTCCACCACATGGCCAGCCCGGCGAAATCGGGTGTGATTTGCTCAGGATTGTCTGTTCCCCATAATGTGGCAATAACATCGACATCACCATCTCCGTCAAAGTCCCGTGCAACAACAGAAAACGGTAGCGATGAGGGGTCATTAATGGGCCTGGTTAAGGAAAGCTCATAATCTCCAATATTATCCATTATGGTGATATTGAAGTCAGCCAGAGCGCCGAAAAAGCCGTTATAATAACCTTGATCGACGGCAACGATATCAGAATCAAGATCGCCATCCATATCGACAAATTCGAAAGGAGAAACGGAGCCAACCGTTTCATAATGAATAAATGGACTGCTAAAGGTGCCATCACCCTGGTTTACGGCATATTCGATGCCCGGGCTGATCATCTCCACCGCATTCTCACCAGGAAGAAACAGACCAAGATTTCCAATAGCGATATCCATTACTCCATCATCGTTGTAATCAAACGGAAGCAGGTAGCCTGGAATCCCCTCCATGAGATAGAGGTTATTCATTGTAAATGTCCCACCGGACTGATTGAAATAGGTCATGATTCCGGTCTGATCGAACTCAAATGTGTTGTAATTAAATTCACCGAGTATCCCTACAGCCACATCTGTGAGTCCATCGCCATTGAAGTCAGCCACGGCCAGAGAAATCGGCTCACTGCTCCCGGTAATTCGGTAATCCTTGCGTTGAAGAAATCCTGCGGAACCGGAATTGAAGAGAATCGTGAATGAATCGCCGGTTTCGTTCACCGTAATGACATCCATTAAGCCATTACCATCCATGTCGCCGGATTTAATGTCGACCGGCTGCAATGGAACACGAACGGCGTTGCCATAAGACTCAATAACAATCTCGGCTTGTAGTGAGGTTGCTCCGAGCATAAGGAGTACAAATAAGTAGTTACGATTGAAGACCTTAAGCCGAGGAAAAGACATGTACTATGAACCTCCGAAGTGTAAATCTATTTTGTCTTTGTGAGCATGAAATGATGCTATCACCGACAAATTGTAGCAACTGGATATTAAATTGACTATAATTATTAAAGTTGCGGTATGCACTCAACCTGAAAGAGAGAGCTAAGTTGAGAAAAACCAAGGCCTTCACCCTAATTGAACTGCTCATTGTTGTGGCCATCATCGGGATTCTCGCCGCAATCGCTATTCCCAACTTTGTCGCGGCCAGGCTTCGCGCCAAAACCGCCAGGGCCTATGCGGATATGAATAGCATTGAAACTTCTTTTCATATGTACCGTATGGATCACAATGCTATGCCGCCGCGTACAACGAAGCTGAGTAGTGTCGATAATATGCGTTACCCCATCCATCTTTCGATGATGTATCAGCTCACGACGCCGACATCCTATATCAAGCAGGCCGACAGCCCCTTTTCGAAAGACCATGGCTACTGGTACTACGATTGGAGCGATTTTAAGGAATTAACGGAAGTGGAGCCGAAGTTCTGGTGGAACGGTCCTGAGCGTGAAGAAATCTGCTATTGGATGGTTATGACCCAGGCTACAGATGCCCTGCACGCGGCCTGGGTTGAGCCGACTGAGCCGGACGTATATCTGCAATGGAACGAATACGATCCAAGCAACGGATTGGTCAGTATCGGCATTATCCAACGCCACGGGAAATAAACAGCGGCACAATCCCATTCTTATCCCTAACTGCGGTATGCGCTCTTTAAGAAGCGAATTGCGCATATAAATAGAAACCCGGCGAGAAAGCGAAATAAATCGTCTCACCCGCCGGGCATACACTTATACTGATTGATTGCTTTATCGCTATTTCATATGCAGTATTAGCGCGTTTCTTTATGCTGAGTGTGCTGTTTGCAGAAACGGCAATACTTCTTGAACTCAAGACGGTCGGGATGCTTACGCTTATCCTTTTTCGTCGTGTAATTACGCTGCTTGCATTCGGTGCAAGCGAGAGTGATTTGTTCGCGAGGCATGGTCCCAACCTCCAGGTTTTATTTCGCGACGCCTTTTCGTAATTCGATTGTAAGAATTATCGATCAGGCTGTTTTGTTTCTCTTATTCAACGATTTCAGCGACGACGCCGGCGCCGACGGTACGACCGCCTTCACGAACGGCAAAACGAAGCTCTTTTTCCATAGCGATGGGGGTGATCAACTCGCCGGTGATTTCAACGTTATCGCCAGGCATGACCATCTCTGTGCCTTCCGGCAACGTCAAAATGCCGGTCACGTCCGTTGTCCGGAAGTAAAACTGAGGACGGTAACCACTAAAGAACGGCGTGTGACGGCCACCCTCTTCCTTGGACAGAACGTAAACGTTGCCTTTGAACTTTTTATGCGGCGTGATCGAACCCGGAGCCGCGATAACCTGACCGCGCTCGATGTCCTTACGCTCCATGCCGCGAAGCAGCAGACCAACATTGTCACCGGCCTGGCCTTCATCCAGCAACTTCCGGAACATTTCAACGCCCGTGCAAACCGTGCTCAGCGAATCTTCACGCAGACCCACGATCTCAACCTTGTCTTGAACGTGAACCACACCACGCTCAATACGGCCCGTCGCAACCGTGCCACGACCGGTGATCGAGAAGACATCTTCAACCGCCATCAAGAACGGCTTGTCAACATCACGCTCCGGAATCGGAACATAATCATCAACCGCCGCAATCAACTCGTGGATGCACTTCGTCTTCTCTTCGTCTTCCGGATTCTCCATGGCCTGCAACGCGCTGCCACGAACGATCGGAATATCATCACCCGGAAACTCGTATTTCGAAAGCAACTCCCGGATTTCCAACTCAACCAAATCCAGAAGCTCCTCATCATCAACCATGTCGCACTTGTTCATAAATACAACGATGTACGGAACACCAACCTGGCGCGCTAACAAAATGTGCTCACGCGTCTGCGGCATCGGACCATCCGCGGCACTCACAACCAGAATCGCACCGTCCATCTGCGCCGCACCCGTGATCATGTTCTTCACATAGTCCGCGTGACCCGGGCAGTCAACGTGCGCGTAGTGGCGCGTCGCACTCTGATATTCAACGTGCGCCGTCGCAATCGTGATCCCGCGCTCACGCTCTTCCGGAGCGTTATCAATACTGTCGAACGAACGTACTTCCGCCATACCCGAATGCGACAAAACCATGGTCATCGCCGCCGTTAATGTCGTCTTACCGTGGTCGACGTGACCAATCGTACCTACGTTTACGTGCGGTTTGGTGCGTTCGAACTTTGTTTTAGCCATCGTATCTCTCCGTGTTCGTCAATACTTAAAATCAAAGTATTTTGGAATCGACCTCATCCAGACAACTTCTTGGGTCGCCGCAAGGGGTACAGTTCCCTATTCTAGTTCTATTACTCTCGTTTTGTCACAGAGCCCACGAGCGGGATTGAACCGCTGACCTCGTCCTTACCAAGGACGCGCTCTACCTACTGAGCTACGTGGGCAGGCGTTTTTGCAGGTGAGATGTATCCTAGAAGGATTGAGCTTCCCCACAAAGTGCCGGAACGTAGCGCTGTGTACACGCTAGGTCAAGCGATTCGAAGTGAAATGGACTATAACGTACTTTGGAACAAATGGCAGAGAGCAGCACGATAACTACGCAAGGCGGTCAGGAGCCATCCGGTGGGCCGTCCATCCAAACAGCACAATGGCTTGCTCCCTGCATTGCCGCCGCATCTGTCATCGTCTGTGGATTGCCACTACTTCATCCCGGCCGTTTTATGGTCATGGGGGATATTGCGGAGCAGTTTCTGGCATGGGAAGTCTTGATTCGGCAAGCCTTTACGGAAGGGCGGCTGCCATTATGGAATGACGGGGCTTTAGGCGGATATCCACTTCTGGCAAACCTGCAATCATCTGTTTTCTACCCGCCGGATCTGATTTTGCTCGGCGTCGAAGTCCTGCGGCACTTCAACATCTCGCTGTTTTTGCATCTCTTCGTAGCGGCCTTCGGAACGTATCTTTTGGCCCGGAAGCATGGTATTTCTCCCGCAGGTTCAAGTCTGGCGGCGGTATCGTGGAGTCTGTCCGGCTTTACGATGATTCATCTTCCATTTGGAAATCATCTAACCGTAGTGGGCGCCAGTTGGATTCCATGGGTGTTCCTGGGCGCAGCATTGACCGTGTCGCGGCGTGATGCACTGGCGATCGCGGCCACCGCACCCCTTATTGCCATGCAGTTCTTGGCAGGACATCCGCAGATGTTTGTGTATGCCGTGTCATTCGCGTCGCTGTATGTGCTTTTATCGTGTCCATGGCGATCCGATTCGTCAAAAACTCGAGGCATTCTCGGAACTTGGATATTGAGTCTTGTGTTGGGTGCGTTGCTTTGTTCGATTCAGCTGATTCCGGTTGTTGAATGGATTCCCTACACCGCACGGCATGAGGCCTTGGATTTCAACCAGGCCACTGAATTCGGATTCGGCTTTCACCGACTTATCGCATTGTTTTTGCCTGACTTCTTTGGCTCTCATATCAATCCCGGATATCAACATTGGGATAACTTCGCCTACTGGTCCAATGCGTATATCGGCGGATTCACGATTCTGGCCGCATGTCTGGCTTTGGTTGGCCCGGGATCACAGCGCAAGCTGATGCGGATTCTTTTTGTGGTGGGTTTTGCGGCTTTTCTGTGTGCCTGCGGGCGTGATAATCCTCTGTACCGTATTGTTCTGATGTTGCCGGGATTCAAGCATTTCCGCGCTCCTGCCAAATTTATCCCGATTTTCAGCTTATGCATGGCGGTTATGGCCGGAGCGGGTCTGGATTCTCTCATATGCGACAACAAAAATGCCCGGCGGATTTGGAATCGAATCCTGCTGTGCACGCCGCCGGTTCTGATCGGTTTGATTCTCTGGGGGTGGTTTGGAGTGTCCGGGGAACTTCGGGAGATACATCACGCCAGCTGGTCTACATCGCTTGGCAGCGTGCAATGGATTCCGCTATTGCTCTCCATCGGAATGGTGTTCTGGTTGCAGAAGATGCAGTCCCCGAAGCTCAAAACGGCTATCCCCTTGCTCCTAGTAGCCGTAATGGGGCTGGATTTAGTCATTTACAGTAAACCGTGGGTATCTGCATCTCTGGTTGACCGGCGGAGTGCCAGCGCCCTGCTCTATCCGCGTCCGGATATGAAATGGCTACTGAAAAAACAAGAAGAAGAAGGCTTTTTTCGTATCGCCACGGCTTCCGGGACCGGCTTACCGAATTTGTATGCCATTCATGGCCTATCCAACTTATCGGGATACGATCCAATGGCTCCTGCATCGACAATCGATTTTGTTGCAGAGTTTGAGGGAAAGGCGCCGGGAGAATATCGGGATGATGTGAGTGTAAGCCATGCTGGGAGAAAACTTGCCGACCGGTTTGTCAAGTATGTTGTCTTGCAACCTCAAAGAGTATTGAGTTCCGATAAGACGGTTTGGGAGGGCGGTTATGCCAACATCGTTGAAATACCCAACTGGCAAGAGGACCGTTTTGCGGTAAACGGACTTGAGGAGTCCGACCGATGCCAGGTTCTTGAATTCGGGCCGGGTAAGCTCCTATTGAATATCGAACTGGAAAAGCCACAGACAGTAACACTGCCTCTCACGTATGCACCCGGATGGCGTTACTCGGTAGATGACAATCCCGTTCAGACATCGTGTTCTCCAAACAATGGTTTGGCTGCTTTGAGACTCCATAGCGGCGAGCATCAAGTGACACTAGAATACTCTTCTCGATCTGTTTTATGGGGGGAGGCTTTGTCGCTTGCGGGGTTGGTTATTTTAGGAGTTATATCCCTCTGGGGATGGAAGCAAAGCAAAGATATTTCTATACAAAAACTAGCGTCCGAGTGTACGTTATCCCATTGACACAGCACCCGGACGTAATCAGGTTATACTGTTATTGGGGAAGCTAAAACCACCCGATTTCAAATAATTTAAATGCCGCGGCCTCTACAGGCGACTCTGCGGCATGAAAGGATAACGATTATGGTGAAGATTGGTGTGAACGGATTTGGGCGTATCGGCCGCCTCGTAGCGCGTGCCGCCCTCGAATCAAAGGATGTCGAACTTGTCGGAATTCACGATATCGCCGACGCAAGTACGCTTGCATTGCTGTTCAAGTATGACTCTGTCCATGGCGTGCTTCCGAACGAAGTGAAAGACGACGGCGACGCCATTGTTGTTGACGGCAAAAAGATTCCCGTCTTGGTCAAGCGCGACGGCGGCAAAATCGTTCCTCGTCCACCCTCAGACATTCCCTGGGATGAAGTCGGGGCCGAGATCGTTGTCGAAAGCACCGGGCTTTTCCGTACAGAAGAAACAGCCGGCGGGCACTTAAAAGCCTCCTCAGTTAAGAAAGTCATCATCAGCGCTCCTTCAAGCGACTGCCCCATGTTCGTTATGGGTGTCAATGAAGACAAATATGATGCCGCCAGCCAAAATGTGATTTCGAATGCTTCCTGCACCACGAACTGCTTGGCTCCGCCTGTAAAGGTTATTAATGATTTGGCCGGTATTGAGCGCGGTCTGATGACCACAATTCATGCTTATACCAACGACCAGAATATCCAAGACGGTCCGCACAAGGATCTTCGCCGTGCACGCGCTGCGGCTCTTTCAATGATCCCGACCAAGACCGGTGCTGCTGCCGCTATTGGTAAGGTTATTCCTGAACTGAATGGCAAGTTGGATGGTTTCGCGATTCGCGTCCCAACGCCGAATGTCAGTGTTGTTGACTTGACATTCAACGTCAGCAAGGCCGTTACCGCCGAGCAGATCAATGAAGCTGTCAAGAAGGCCGCTGAAGGCCCCATGAAGGGAATCCTCGGTTATAGCGATCTTCCGCTGGTTTCTATCGACTTCAACCACTGCCCGCTTTCCTCGGCTTTCGATGCGCCCAACACCCGCGTTATCGATGAAAAGCTCGTGAAAGTCTTGGCTTGGTATGACAATGAATGGGGCTACTCAAACCGCGTTATCGACTTGGCGTTGTATATTGCCGGTAAGGGACTCTAAGCCCTGTTTATTGCAAATTGGCCGCTGTTTCCGCTTCGTGGCGGTTACACCGCCAATGAAATCTGAGAGCATCGGGGCCGGACCGGCGAGTGTTGGTCCGGCCCTGTTATCATCCGCCCAAAAATCCATCATCCTTTCCGAGCAAAGCGAGCAAGATTTAATCATGCGGGCGAGCTGGGGCCAGGATGAGGCTGATAAATCCTATTCCAAAAAACCTCCGGTTCAGGGGGGAGTGACATCATGAAAAAGAAAAGTATAGAAAACGTACAACTCGCTGATAAACGGGTATTTATGCGCGCTGACTTTAATGTCCCTGTGAAAGATGGCGTGATTGGTGATGATACACGGATTCAAGCCACAATCCCGACGATTAAGTATATTTTGGATAAAAAACCGAAACGTTTGGTGATTTCATCGCACCTTGGCCGCCCGGATGGCAAAGTCGTACCCGAGATGAGTTTGGCCCCGGTGGCCAAGCGCTTGGCTGAGATTCTTGGCCTCGATGTCGCCATGATGCCGGATTGTGTTGGCGATGAAGTCAAGGCCAAACTCGAAGCACTTCCCGAGGGCGGGATTGCTTTGCTCGAGAACGTCCGTTTTCACGCCGAAGAGACATCAAAGGTCGAAGCGGAAGTCGATTCCCTTGCCAAGCAGTTCGGTGAGTTTGCCGATGTGTTTATCGGCGATGCCTTTGGTTCGGCGCACCGTGCTCACGCATCTGTATGCAATGTGGCCAAGTTTGTGGACGAAGCGGCGGCCGGTTTCCTTCTGAAAAAGGAAATCGATTATCTTATCGGTGCTATCGAAGCCCCCGAACGGCCTTTTGTGGCGATTCTGGGCGGCGCCAAGATTTCCGGAAAGATCGATGTGATCTCAAATCTTTTGGGCAAGGTCGATTCTATTCTGATTGGTGGCGCCATGGCTTATACCTTCCTCAAGGCGATGGGAATCGAAGTTGGCAAGTCCCTTGTGGAAGAAGATCGTATCGAACTCGCCAAAGAGACATTGGAAAAGGCCAAAAGTGCTGGCAAGGAACTGATTCTGCCAACCGATCATTTGGTAGCAGCAGCCTGCGAAGCAGGCCAGGCTACACAGGCCACCGAAGGCCAAGCGATTCCGGCCGATATGGTTGCCGTGGACATCGGTCCCAAGACAGTCGAACTCTATAAGAGCAAGGTTGGCGCAGCGAAGACCGTGGTTTGGAACGGCCCCATGGGCGTATTTGAAATCGAGGGCTTCAATGGCGGCACAATTGCTGTCGCTGAGGCATTAGCCGCTTCTTCCGCAACCAGTATTGTCGGTGGAGGCGATTCTGTTTCCGCTGTAAAGAAGGCCGGTGTTGCCGACAAAATGACCCATATCAGCACCGGCGGCGGCGCTTCGCTCGAACTTTTGGAAGGCAAAGTACTGCCTGGCTTGGCTGCCCTCGACGAGGCGTAAACGAAGCCATAGACTTTTCACAAGTAGACAAATCCGCGGTTCCTGGTTTTTGCCGGGAACCGCGGCTATTGTTTTCCGGGTGTAATTCGTATACACATAACACCCCTAAAGCGTAAAACACCCTTGAGGCTGAATGATGTTAGAATTTCTTTATGCGCTGGTTTATCTCGTTGTTTGTATCATTTTAATCTTTTTGATTCTGATCCAGTCCAGCAAAGGCAGTGGCCTTCAGGGCGCATTTGGAGCCGGTGGCGGATCAGCGGATAGTTTTATGGGCGCGGCATCGAGCGCCACGGTCGTTGTTAAGGCTGCTATCGGATTCTCTATCGCTTTCTTGCTTCTCACCATTTCTTATTCATTTATGCCTCACGAGAAGAAAATCGATTCGGTTATGAACGAGACTGCCGCCGGTTTGATGTCGATTGACGAAGCCCAGACTCAAGATGCTGCTGCTCCCGCAGGTGGCACGGAAGGCGCCGGTGCAGAGAATTCCGGCTCCTAACGGCCGATTCCGGTGACAGCCAGTAATCCATCTCCTACCACGCAAAAGGATCCGATCCGAATTGTCCGTATTATTGCCAGGCTTAATGTAGGCGGTCCTGCTATTCATGTCATTTTATTAAGTGAGCGGATGCGTGCTCTCGGCTACGACACGCTGCTTGTGAGCGGAAAAGAGGCCGACCATGAAGGGGATATGCTTTACCTGGCCGAGGAACGTGGCGTAGAGCCATTACGCTTGCCCGCACTTGGGCGGGAACTGCATCCGATCAAAGACCTCTGTACGCTCTGGAAACTGATTCGTATCCTGCGGCGCACCAAACCTCACATTGTCCATACCCATACTGCCAAAGCCGGAACATTGGGCCGTTTGGCCGCCCTCCTGTCCGGCGTTCCGGTGATTATTCATACTTTTCACGGCCACGTCTTTTCAGGCTATTTCAGCGACCGCAAGACGCGTTTGTTTTTAGCGGTGGAGCGTTTTTTGGCGCGTCACTCGACACGGGTCATCGGTGTCAGCGAAAAATGCTGCGCAGACCTTCGCGAGCTGGGAGTCAGCAACCACGAACGCTTGCAGTGCATACCGCTCGGATTAGAACTCGAACGCTTCCCGAAAGCAGCAGAACAGCTGCGAGGAAAACTCCGTAACAGGTTTGGACTTGGGCCGGAACTGACCTTGATTGCCATCGTGGCCAGGATGGTCCCAATCAAAAGGCATGATGTTTTTTTGCGGGCTGTGGCGATGGTCTGTAGAGACTATCCGAACGCCCGTTTCTTGATTGTCGGCGATGGCTCTACAAGGCCCGAAATGGAGCGTCTTGCGGAAGAATTGGGCATTTGCGATGTCCTTGTCTGGACGGGATTTATCGACGATCCGGCGGAAGTCTATGCCGATGTCGATTTGGTGGCGCTTACCTCAGATGACGAAGGTCTCCCGGTGGCGGTTATCGAATCTTTGTCATCGGGGCGTCCTGTGGTTTCAACAAGTGTGGGTGGCGTTCCCGAATTGATCGAAGAGGGTGTCAGCGGATTTATGGCCGAACCGGGCCGGCCGGAGGATTTCGCCCGGGCTCTCCGCTTGGGACTCGAGGCTCTCAAGCGGATCCCTGATCCCCATGGGAATCCCAGTCCGGGATGCCTGGATATGAAATCGGCACAAGAAAGAATCATCAAAAAGCTATCCATTGATCGACTTGTGAAGGATCTGGACAGCCTGTACCGTCAATGCCTGGATGAGGTCACAAACGATGGCGAAACAAGACAATAATCTTACTTCTCTTATCCGTTCGCGTGCACCGGTACGAATCGATCTGGCCGGGGGCTGGTCGGATGTTGCCGAGTTTTGCAGGGAGACGCCGGGCGCGGTTGTGAATGTGGCGCTGGCGATTCATGCCCACGTTACGCTTTCGAAGCGTGGCAAACCGGAACAGGCTGCGGGCTATTTATCTCCGGAAAGCGACAAGAACCTGAAGCGGCGAGGCCATCTAAGCGAACAGGCCGTGAGTATTTATTCCAGCGATTTTGAAGAGTATATCGAAGCGGCCAGCATTCGTGATTTGGAATATGACGGCAATATCGATCTGGTAAAAGCGGCTATGCGCGCCATGGATGTTCCCGGCGGTTTTGACCTCATTACATCGTCTACAGCGCCTCCAGGCAGCGGCCTGGGTACATCTGCGGCGATGGGCGTAGCGCTTTTGGGCGCATTATGCCGGTATGACAGGCGTTATATGGTTGCCTATGAGTTGGCTGAAGAAGCCAGCCGGATTGAACGCGAAGAGTTGGGTATCCGGGGCGGCAAGCAAGATCATTATGCGAGTGCGCTTGGCGGCATCCATTTCTTTGAGTTTCACGGTCCCGTGGTTCAAACCTCTTCTCTGCCCCTGCAACGCGCGACGGTATTGGAACTCGAAACAAATTTAATCGTCGCTTATACGGGTGAATCCCGTCTTTCAGGCGAGGTGCATGCCCAGGTTGCGGAGCGGTTTTCTTCTGGTGACCAGGGGACCATTGGAGCGATCGAAGATCTGAAGCAGATTGCCCGTACGCTAAAATGCGCACTGATGGCCGGTGATTGGCGGGAGATCGGCAGGCTGATCGATGCCAATTGGGATGCTCAAAAGCGTCTGCACAGCGCGACCAGCACGGCTCGTATCGAAGAATGTCTTAGCGCCGCCAAACAAGAAGGCGCTTTGGGAGGCAAAGCCGGGGGCGCAGGCGGCGGTGGTTGTGTGTTGGTGTTGGCGCCACCGGACCGGGCGCACCGGGTACGCCGCGCGCTGGAGGCACTCGACACTCAACTACTTGAAGTGGCACTCGATCATCACGGTGTCGAAGTCTGGGATATTTAGTTCCTTAAATAAACAAACCCGGAAATCCGGTCGAATTTTCCGGCCGGATCACCTCTTTCTATGTGCCAATATCCCTTGGTAATCAGGAAAATTGGGTACTTGTGCTTTGATTTGGGATTGATTTATCTTAATACCTATAATGTTTCCAATCCCTAATGGCTTAAGGAGAGAGAGATGAATTGTAAGAAGGAACGTTTTCATTGCAGTCTGATATTGGCTTGTGGCTTGGGACTTATTTTAATTTTCGGGGGATGTTCGACCACCGAGGAAACGGTTTCCACTCCACAGGCAACGGTGGTTGCAGGTCCTACTGTGGCCGTGAGTACGCCTAGTCTCAGCGGTGTTTGGGAAAAACCTTATGGGCAGGGCGATACAGAATCCAAAATACAGTTTGCTTTTGTGGGCGATACTCTAATTGGTATTGGGTTAAGCAACCGAAGTTATGGCGGGATTTTGGGCATGGCCTTAATGTCCTATAACATCTCTTCGCCGGGGCGTGTTGTTTGTACTGTTAAACGTTTTAAAGATATCCCTGACGATCCTCCTATCGGTCATACCTTCTCGTTTTCATATGTGATTAACGAAGATGGAACCATGACCACATCACGTGTGTATGACGCTCCCGATTATCTTGCGGGAACGTGGAAGAAAATCGACTAAGTCAAATAGTCCAATACAAGTCATTCGAACCAGCACCAATCGGCCGTTGAATTCGTGCCGATGGGCCGGTCTTGAATGTAATGGTATAGTCAAAGGCGTTTCCGGCGTTTTTATCTAGAGGCTGGAAGCGCCTTTCAGTTTTCATGGCCACGTCCGGAACAAGGATCGAAAGCGAAGTGAATGATACAACTACAAAGAGCGTGGATTCAGCCACTTGCGATGTAAGTGTCATTATTCCCTATCGCAACGGCGCGGCATCAGTCGCGGAATGCTTGGCGGGGCTTATCCGGCAACAAACAAATCGGACTTTCGAGGTGATTGTCGTTGATGATGGATCCGAGTCATCGGATTCCGCCTCGGCATTGGCAGGCCTCTTGGAACAGCGGAATATCACAGGCTGGTTCAAAAGAGATGAATCGCACACACCCGGCAAGGCCCCTATCGATCTGGCGGACCGGACTGTGCCCGCCGATGTTTCCGTTGTTGCCATGGGGCTCCTGCAACGAACTGAAGTGAATTCCCCTGATCCTGATATCTTAAAAGGCAGCAGTCTGATTCTGCTCCGTCAAGCGCCGCTTGGCCCGGCCGCTGCTCGTAATACCGGCGCTGTGGCCGCATCGGGAACTTATCTCCTGTTCACGGATTCGGATTGTATTCCGGATAAAGGCTGGATTGAGTCGCTCTGTTCCGCGCTCGATGCCGGAGCAGCGGGCGTTAAAGGTGTCTATCGTACGGAGCAGCAAAACTGGGTGGCACGGTTGGTGCAGGCTGAATATGAAGAAAAGTACGTTTTCATGAGCCGTTTTGAGACTATTGACTTCATCGACACTTATTCCGCCGGTTTCAGGCGTGACGTCTTTCTTGGCTACGGCGGTTATGATGAAAGGTTTTATTATCCGAGTGTAGAAGACCAGGAATTTTCGTTCCGGCTATCGGCAGGCGGAGAACGTATGGTGTTTTGTTCCGATGCGGTTGTTTGTCATCGTCACGCCGATTCGCTCCGTCGTTATGCCTACAAAAAGGCCCGGATTGCCTTCTACAAGGCTCTAATCCTGCGTCTGCACCCGGAACGCACCAAGGGAGATACGCACACACCTCCATCATTGATGTTTCAATTGCCGCTTGTGCTGATCCTTATGGCCGGTTTGGTTCTATCGGGGTGGCATCCTGTATTTCTTCCGGTTTCCCTGTTTGCGGCCGTTCTGTTTGCGGCTACCTGCCGCAAAACAATCCAACAAGCCTCAACCAGTGCGCCGGACTTGCGAATCGCGGTTCCCGTGCTCATGCTTATCCGGGCGCTGTCCTTGGCGGTTGGTTTGTTTGCCGGAATAGTCCGCTTTCACCTTGGGCCGCTGCCTGTATTGCAACGATCTATTGTTATCGATCCCGTTTCTAACCGGTGTTGAATGTGGGCAAGTTAAAAATCACCGAACGGCTTTTTCTCACCATTGACGCGATTACCGTCGGTTTATTCTTTTTGATGGCTTTCTATGTCCGGTTTTGGACAGGGTGGTTCGACACTTATCTCCACACCCGGGAAACGCATTACCTTTATGCTTTGCCGATCATTATGTTGATCCAATTGGGGATTCTGTGGTTTCTGGGCGGGTATAGTATCCGGCGTCCGACCAGTTATCCGGCCCAATTGGTTGTAATAACCCACAGCGTTTTGCTTACGGCACTGTTTTTCCTTGCGTTGGTATTTTGGTACCGGGCTTGGTCATTTTCCCGTTGGGTTATTGTCATCTATTCCATTCTGGTCGTGCTTATTCTTCCGATTCTGCGCTCTTTGCTTTGGATCGGACTGCGTAAATGGCGGCGTGCCGGACATGACCGTGCACCGCTCTTGGCGATTTGCTCAACTCAGTTGCGCGATAAGACCGAACAACTTGTATGCGATCATCCCGAACTTGGCTATCAATTGGCGGAAATCCGGGATGCCGAAGCACTTGCCAATGAAGAGCACCCTTCTCTCTATACATTGCTTGGAGAGACCGGCACGCAGGATCTTTACTTAGCGATATCGCAGGATCAGAAAACGTTAGCTGAGGAGCTTTTTGAGCAATCCAAAGAAGAAGCGCTTTCGGTGCATATTCATCCGCAAATGTATCCTATGCTGCGTTCTCACCCACGTTGGCGGGTTATTGATGATGGTATTTGGTACACCCTGGAACGTATTGCCTGGGACCGGCTTTATCAAAACGTAAAACGGGCCACAGACATATTGGTTGCCTCATTGGTTCTGTTTATTACCCTGCCCTTGCAGGCGATTATTGCGGCCGGAATTCGTCTGGAGAGCCCGGGGCCGGTGATTTTCCGGCAGCAGAGAGCCGGGCTGAATGGGCGTCCATTCACCATCTATAAATACCGGTCCATGCAGGTTGATGCCGAGAAACGTTTGGGAGATGTGGTCGATCTGGACCGTTTGGATCAACCGGTTTTCAAACTTCCCAACGATCCCCGTGTGACCGGGTTTGGCCGATTTTTAAGGCGGTTCAGTTTGGATGAGTTGCCGCAGTTTTGGAATGTGATTCGCGGCGATATGAGTCTTGTGGGACCCCGTCCTGAAGAATTGCAGATGACCCGGCGCTATGATGCTGTCCAACGGCAGCGATTGCGTATCAAACCCGGCTTGACCGGATATCAACAGATACGCGCACGGGGCAGCGAAGACATGGAATTACGCCTCAATCACGATCTCTACTATTTGGATCATCAATCATTGGTATTCGATATCTATATTTTGATCCAAACCGTGTGGGTGGTGCTTTGCGGAAAGGGACAGACGTAATGCAATCCGGTGGGATTAAAAAGCACGCCTCTTTCTTTTGGTGCTCGTTGGCCCTGCTTGGCGGGATTCTTTTTCTAATTTTAGGATCATACCCAACCTATCCACGGCTTGGAGCGCCGCTGGACGATACTTTCATTCATCTTCAATACGCCCGGCAACTGGGTGATTTGCAGCCCTATCAATACCAAGATGGAGCCCCTGCTTCATCGGGAGCCACCAGCTGGCTTTATTTGCACCTCCTTGGCGCATTTTCATTTTTGGGATTGGATGGCGATGCCTTATTAGGGTGCGCCCTGCTCATCGGATTACTTTCTTGGATTGCTGTCTGTGGATTTACATTCCGGTTAGCTCTTCGGTGGACTTGCCGCCCGTATGCTTATTGGGTGACGGCCGCGGTGGCGACGTCTGGTGCTTTGTTATGGGCTATGGCCAGTGGCATGGAAGTTATTTTGACTTCAGCGTTGTTACTGGCAGCCGTGCTGGCCTATTCTTTGTGGAGCGAATCTCCGTCTATTCGCAGGCAATATGGGCTTATCGGCAGCCTCTGCCTTCTGGCATTGGTACGTCCTGAAGGCGGATACGCGGCAATGGTAATTTTGGGAGCCGCTGTTTATAACTTGTTCATCCGTCGCAACCGTGCAGAGACGATAAACAAAAGATATTTGGCTCTTTGGCTATTGCCCGTGGCCGCTTTTCTTTGGCCTTATATGGCAACGTTGTTATCAACCGGACATCTAACCAATAACGGATTGGCGGCCAAATCCGAATTACAGAATCCCGAACTCAATGGAATGTTCGATATTTTGGGAGCCTTTATCAAAAACGGAAGCGAGCTCCTCGCGTTTCTTAATGGGGCCAACTCCGGTTATTCGGGCTGGGTCGAATTCACGCCTCCGGGATTTCTGGTTTTATTAGTCGGATTCGGAATTTTAGCCGCAGTCGGTGGAATTCGTTCCATTCGAGAAAAAATGACGTTGAACGGGAAGGACAATAGGATCGCTTTCTCGAGCCAAGCCGTGGCTGTATTTGTGGTTTTGGTATGGTGTGCATCTGTAGCCACTTTGAGTTATTGGAGTTTGCACAATTACCGCTATGTCCTTCCGCTTTTTCCTTTGCTATATGCATTGTTGGCGGGATTTGTGTTTCATGCCGAAACGCGATTTGCCGAGTCCAGCCATGCGATTCGTTTTCGGCGTTTTGCAATTGTGCTGGGATTGGCTGCTGTCACGCTTCATCTTTCCGGTTTGCCTCGCTGGGGAGCCCGGTTAAGCGAACAGAGTGAATCGATACGAAGCAAACAGGGACTTGTGGCGGCCTGGCTCGACCGGAATACGCCGCAGCCGGCGCGCATCGGCATCAATGATGCCGGATTGATCGCCTATGAAAGCAATCGTTCCATTTATGATTTGGTAGGATTGATGGAGACACCGGAAGCGGCTCGAATCTATCGTCTCGGCGATGGCGCGATCTATGAATACCTATCGGCCATGCCGGACGAATCGCGCCCCGATTATTTTGCTGTCTTTCCGCATTGGTTTAAGTCATTGGCGTTATTTGATGTCCTTGGTGAACCGGTGCTTGAGTTTGCCGATCCGTTTTTCCCTGAAATGGAAAAAGTGATTTACCGGCCAACTTGGGCGAGTATTCAGCAAGGCCTTGCGCCGCGACTTTCGGCTCTTCCGGATGGTTCGTGGAATACGATCGATGAACTCGATGTGGCCGATCCGGCTTCTGAGAATGCGCATAATTACAGTTCGACTTTTTGGAGTTCCGGGCAAGCCGAAGACGCTTTCATTTTTCGCCGCAATTTCGGCTATCATGAAGAAATTAAGGCCTTGTATCCGTTCCAATCCGACCGCGATATTCTGGAAGAACTTCGAGAGAATGGACGTTTGCCGGAAGTCGATATTATCGACGCCGGACGCAGGCATAGCGGTACGGAACGTTTCACTGTCAACAATATCGATCCCCTTAAGCCGATGATCATGATTATAAGGACTTGCGACGATCGCGCCGAACGGGAGTATTTCCATTATTCCATTCAAGTATGTATCGATGGGAAGCCTTTATCCGATTGGTCAATTCGAGGGAGGACATGGAATTGGTATGAACGGTGGTACTTGATTCCAGCCACCGCTCTGAGCGGCGAAACCGCGACCGTGGAGTTAAAAGCCAGGCCGACTCAGGATGTCCCCTGGTTTGTTTCGGGCTACTACTGGTTCATGCAGCCGTCCGGCAACATTCAATCCTAAGCGCTTGCCATTTTCTTTATTCCGAGCAAAACTAAGATTACATCTGGGGACTGATGGAGAGTGAATTATGAAGGTCGATAAAATTCTCAATTTCATGGAAAATGAGCTTGGCATCATTTTGATGCTACTGGCAATTGTGGTTGGCCTCATCGTCTTTCTTAAATATGCATGGAAAGCGAAGAAAAAGATTGACCGTATCGGCGACCCGGAGATGAGCGGACGGCAGGCACGTACCGCGGATGATGCTGTTAAAAAGTTGGAACGTGCCCAAAAGCTCCTTATGGAAGGCGATGAAAATCTGGAAGAAGCGATCAAACTTCGCGATGAAGTTACCAACAGCGATTTGCCTCCGGTTAAAGTGTTTATAAAAGGCGAGAATCCCAAGAGCCTGCTTCTCGATATCAACCGTCGTATCGATGGTGCGAAATCACGAGGCTATGTCAAAGAAGTTCAGGAAGAAATGAGCAAACGCGCCGGCGAAGAATAGGAATATCGCCCACGTTTCGTTTTCGTAAAGTTTTTTGTCTTGAGATGGCCGGTTCCAATCGATTCTTAGGGACCGGTCATAATTATATCCCCGAAACTGTTAAGACCGTTTGAGGCGCAATATTCTACAAAGCGTATCGCTTCACCACTGCCTTCGGTTACTCTCCATTTTTTGTCGGGTCCCATTGAGGCAAACAAAAAAAGCAATGCTTTGGAGGCTTCCCGCTCCTTTAGAAATTCCAGCCAATAGGCTTTGGCCCAATTGCTTGTAGGCACATTATTAACATACCAATAAGGCGGTGTGCTAAGCCCGGCGAAATATTGACTGCCGCCATCGTCACGAACTTCATGCAGCCGGAATACATCAGGCGGGATTGTGGATGTATAGGCGATAGGTGTGGTGAGAGCTAAGGGACAGTACCCCATGGCTTGGCCGGAGCCACGCGAATCTGTGGCATCGAGAGGAAACATGTTGTTGTCAATACGATACGCATGAGTTGCGGTTACCAAACCATGCATATCCGCTTCTGCGCGCGCAATTTTGGCACGTGTTTGTGCATTAAGAAAATTAGGCACGGCAATAGCCGCAAGTACGCCGATTATGGCTACAACAATCAACAATTCAATCAAAGTAAATGCAGAAGCACGTTCTGTAGCGGACATTCAGCAGACCTCCGGCAAGTCGATATAAATCTATGCTATTTTGCGGAGACCACTTTATCCCGATTGAAAGGTAACGCGCTTATGGCAATGTAAAGCGATCAAAACCAGGAGTTGAAATCTCCGGCAATTTACCTTGCTCCAACAGTCTTTAAATGTCTAGTGCATTTGCATAGATGGCACATGCATACGCGCATTATGTTGGTTAGGCCAGGTTACGCTGCTGAAGCATTTCGCGCAGTTGGCCCAGGCATTTCCGCGAGGCGAATTCGCCCTCTTTGGAAAAACTGGAACCACCGGGAAGATTGATTTCCGCTTCAGAAAGCTGGGTAGGCCGCCAATGCGTCTCCAATGACAGCCAATCGTGATATCCATCCCGGTTCAGGGCCTCAAGTTGATCGGCAATACGTACCTCACCGTCTCCGAGCACAACGCATTCCGCAGCGTCTTTTTCATGATTCCACACGGCATCTTTTAGGTGGACATGAACAATATCGCCTTTGCAACTTTCATAATCTTCAGGAAAGGATTTGTATTCCGAACCCAGAAAATGAACGTTGCATGGATCCCATACACCCTTCACTTGGGGGTGCTCCAATTTGGCAAGGAATTGCCGCAATTCATTTCCTGTACCGATGATTGTGCTGGCTTCATTCTCGATTGCCAGAATTGTGTCTTTTGAAGTGACAATGGGCAAAACCTGTTCGCGGTATAGTTCGGCGATTGCATCCCAGTAGGTTTCGGGATTGGGTTTCCGCCAAAACGTAAATACACGCAGGATATTCGTGCCTAAAATTTCAGCATTGACGAGGCAGCGTTTCAGGATTTCCAGCTGTTCTTTCAGTGCATTCTCATCGCCCAGATCGCATTTCAAAAAAGGTGTGGATAGTGCACAGACCTGTAAGCCGTTAGCGTCGAGTTCAGAGCGAATGCGCCGGGCATCGTCTGTTGTAAGATCAGCCGCGCCTTTGTCCCACACGGAGCGTATTTCGAGTCCATCGAGTTCAAAATCTTTGGCAACGGCAATGGCTTTTGATAAATCTTGGGATACTTCGTCCGAGAATACGGCGAGTTTGAATGACATTGAAAAAACCTCCAATCAAGTCCGAATCATCGAGTGTAGTCAATTCGGCCAATTCACCCAACCAAGAAGTCATAAGCCGCATTACTTCAGCGATCCGCATGAGATTACCTTGACCACTGCCCGCTTACGGCTCCATCCTTGCCTGTATGGATAGGCTGGATCAACTTGTTACGGATCATGTACGGCGTTTGACCCAGGGACTGATCGAGTCCGCGGCTGAGGCCGGCTGCAATGTGCGGGATGAAGACACTTTGCGGTTGCAACGGTTGTGTGCGGCAAGCCCCTTGTCATTACGTATTCTGCAGCAGCAACCGTATGGAATTGCGGATGTGCTTGAACCTCGCAGTTCTTCCCGGTTCCGGCGGCGTGTGCTTAGAGATGAACGTCTGGCAAAAGCCCTGCAAGGCGCTGAAGACCGGCTTATGGCATTGCGCAAAGCCCACCGTTTGGAAATGGCGCGCATTGCTCTTCATCATTTGGAACCTGAGCACAATATCCTAAGCCTGGCTGGAGATCTCTCCGATTTGGCCGATGCAATCCTGGCCCGGGTGTTGGCAATTACCCATGAAATGGCCATCAAAGAGTACGGCCCTTGCCCGGGGGAGGCGGAGTTCGCTGTTTTTGCGTTGGGGAAATACGGAGGAGAAGAACTCAACTTCAGTTCCGATATCGACTTAATGTTTGTGCATCGGACCGCTGAGCCTACCGAAGAGCTGCTTAAGTGGATCGACCGGCACGCTTCCCTGCTCTGCAATGAACTCCAGGCATCGACACCCTACGGTTTTCTGTACCGGGTCGATACACGTTTACGTCCGGAAGGTTCGCGCGGGGCTTTGGTTCCCAGCATTCTTGCAGTGGAAACGTATTACCACACATTCGGGGAAGATTGGGAACGGCAGGCGCTGCTAAAACTGCGGCATGTGGCCGGGGACGACAAACTTGGGGCGGATATCCTTAAGCTGCTTACCCCCTTCACCTACCGGAAATACATCGATGAAGTTGAGATCGCGGAAACGCTACGCAATATGGACGCTTTGCGGCGGCGTATGGGGGAACGCTACGACCTGAGCGAAGACAAAGAACGTGATGTCAAAATCCGCACCGGCGGGATTCGGGATGTCGAGTTCTTTACTCAGGCGGTCCAGATTCTCTATGGCGGCCAATATCCCGAAATACGTGTTTCGAACACGGCTTTGGCATTGCAGCGCATGTATGAAAGCGGCCTTTTGCACAGCAAAGACCATGAAATCCTGGATAACGGTTATCAAGTCCTGCGCCGTGTTGAGCATAGCCTGCAACTGCCTGAAGGGCGGCAAAACTACCAGCTCCCCAAAAATCCGGACGATTTGAGAAAAATCGCCCTTGTGGCGGGGTTTGAGAGTGCCGATGAACTGCAATCAACTTTGAATGAAAGTTCCCGGGAACTACACCGGGTCTATGAGGGGATTTTTGGACGTACGGAATGGGAAGACCGGACCAGCCAATTGGTGGAAGAAAGCAAGATGTCCGAAACCGCTGTGGAAGTCTTAAAAGAACACAGCATGGCGGATCCGCAAGCGGCTTGGAAACGACTTCAACGTCTGGCCTCCGATCCGGAGCATCCCTATTTGGAAGGCAAAACCAAACGCAGATTGCAGGCGATTCTGCCCCGTCTTTTGGGCTGGGCATCGGAAGAACCGGATCCGGATAGTTGTTTACAGCAATTTGAACGTATTTTAGAAAGCGTCGGTTCCCGTTCGGCATTTTACGATGTGATGAAGGATGAGCCGCAGACGATGCAGGTGCTTATTGCGATAGCGGGCGGTTCTGAATTTCTTACTGAAACCTTAAGGCGCGATCCGGCTTTGGTTGAGTCATTAGGCCGGGATTCCTATCTGCGTGAAGAAGTCACGTATGATGAATTGCAGGCTTACGAACGTCAGATCGAACGGGCCCATCCGGATGAGCCTTTTGTGGAACGTTTGGTACGCCTGCAGAATGGTGTGGAACTGCGCTTGGGATTGCGCTTCCTTTTGCGTGTGGATGACACAGAGTCGATTGGCCGCGAGATGTGTGTGCTGGCGGATTTTGTTTTTGAGCAGCTCTACAATGCCGCGCGTCCAAGCCTTTCCATTGCTGAAGAAGACGAAATGCTGGTTATCGGTTTCGGCAAATTCGGCGGGCAGGAGATGAACTTTGCATCGGACTTGGATGCTGCCTGTTTTTATGGTGAACCTCAATTCGAACTGACCGAATCTTCGGCCGCGCTTTATGGGGGGTGGATCAGGACTCTTTTGGAAACCGCTGTCGAACGTTGCGGACGGGGAAAGTTGTTTGAAATCGATCTGCGCCTGCGGCCCTATGGGCGCAACAGCCCTCCGATAACAACGCTGGATTCATTGGAGCGCTATTTTGCGGACAAGGCGTGGTTCTTTGAGCGCCTGGCCTATACCCGGTGCCGTCCGGTATTGGGAGCGGAACGTTGGAAACAGGATTTTGAAGCTTGGCGGGAACAAGGCATCTTTGGACCGGGATTCTCGGAACAAGATTACAAAGATCTTGTCTATATGCGTGGCCGGATTGAACGGGAAAAAGGCAAAGAGATCATTAAGGCCGGGCCGGGGGGCTTGATCGATGTGGAATTTACCAGCCAGGCCGTGGCCTTGGCTTATGGGGCTGAAAACGCCGAACTGCGTTCCGGGGATACCTGCTCGATTCTCAATAAAGCTGTGGAACGAGGATTGGTGGATGGGCAGATTGTTGACAAAATGGTCAATGGTTACCGCTTTTTGCGGGATGTGGAAAACCGTATCAGGTTGGTGCGCCGCACCTCTTTTGACATGTTGCCGGAAAAAGAATCGGAGCTGGATGCTCTGGCCCGGCGTGTCTATCCCAAGGAGCAAGGCAACCGCAATGGCGCGTTTTTCTTGGAGCAATTAGATGAAGTAACCCGCACATTACGTGAGGGTTACGTGCAAATTTTGGAATCGCTGATATAACGTGGGGACAAGTCGCAGCCAACAAAAGGAACCGTTCTGCATCGGCTTTGAGATCGTGTAATTTCATTAGAGTGACAGATCCCGGATGAGTCGGAACATATCGATTGATCCGGGAACAACCATTATATGTCTATGGCCATTTTGTAATCATGGCATCAGAGGAACATTGTGAGTGACGAAAAGAAACGTGGCCCTGTAAACCACGTTGAAGAGATCAAGAAGCGCAAAGACGGATTGGATGTCTTAAATGACATTCTCCGTTATAGCAAAGAGGGATTTGACGCCATCGATCCTGATGACGCCGATCTGTTCAAGTGGTACGGGCTTTATCAGCAGCGGCCGAAAGACGGCTATTTCATGATGCGGGTGCGTGTCCCCGGGGGGATTTTGACCTCCAAGCAGCTGCGCAAACTCGGTGAGATTGCCAATACCTATGGACGAGGATTGGCGGATTTAACCACACGTCAGACACTTCAATTTCACTGGCTGACAATTGAAAACGTGCCCGCCATCTTCGATGAGTTGGCGAGTGTGGATATGTCAACGGTTGGGGCTTGCGGCGATATTCCGCGCAATGTGGTTGGTTGCGGCACCGCTGGCTTGGATAAAGACGAGATCATCGATCCCCGGCCGTATATCAAAGCCGTAAATGAAGCATTATTCAACAATAGAGAACTCTCTAACCTGCCTCGAAAGTTTAAGATATCAATTTCGGGTTGTAATCGTGGTTTAACTCAACCGGAGATCAATTGCGTGGGATTTGTCGGCGCGCTTAAGGATGGTGAGGCGGGATTCGATCTGCGTGTCGGCGGCGGACTATCAACGCAGCCGTATATTGCCCAACGCCTGGAAGTCTTTGTTCCGGCGGACAAAGTTGTCGATGTGGCGGTTCGTATTGCCGAGCTATTTAGAGATTGCGGTTATCGTGAACGGCGCAGCCATGCCCGGCTCAAATACCTGGTGGCCGACTGGGGCGTGGAAAAATTCCGAAAGGAACTTGAGGATCGTCTGGGCTATGCCCTGCCCGATGCGGCTCCGGACTTTTCCGAGCCGCGCGATATGCGCATTGACCAGATTGGTGTGCATCCCCAAAAGCAAGAAGGGCTGAGTTATTTGGCGGTCAGTGTTGTGGTCGGCCGGACCAATGGCGGCCAGCTGATCGGAGTGGCCGAGTTGGCCAAGAAATACGCCGATAGTGAAATCCGCTTAACCACCGGACAGAACTTTTTGATCCCCAATATCCCCAATGGGAACTTGGAGGCGCTCCAGGCGGGCCTGGAGGAGATCGGTTTCAATACCAATCCCTCTGAGCTGCAAAAAGGCGCTGTGACCTGCACCGGTATTCAGTTCTGTAATCTGGCGATTGCCGAAACCAAAGATTATACGGCTCAACTGATCCGGGATTTGGAGCAAGAGGTTCCCTTGGATGAGCCGTTGCGCATCCATGTGAATGGCTGCCCCAACTCATGCGGGCAGCATCATATCGCCGAGATCGGATTGGTTGGCGGCCAAACCAAAGTCGGGAATGAGCGTGTGGAGGCGTTCTCAATCTGCCTGGGAGGTGGGCTTGGTGGCGAGGCGACCTTTGCCGATCCGGTTTTGCGGCGAATTCCTTCCGGCGAGGTCAAAGACCACCTGGTTCGCATCCTGAAAGCCTACAAGGAACAGCGGCAGGATGGCGAGAATTTCCGCTGGTTCTGCAAACGGCATACCCGCGAGCAGTTGGCGGCGATGCTGCAGGGGGATGAAGTCCCGGCAGCCGTTGAAGCGTGAACTTCGCAACCGCGCCGTAAATGGTTACACTGAGAAAACGCGGGATCGAATCGGTCCCATCCAACGTTCGACACTGCAACTGGAGAAACGGTCATGTTTAAAGACATCAGCGCCTTTGGAAAGGGTTTGAAACTTACCTTCAAGCATCTTTTCATGGCCGGAAAACCCTTCCGACCGGTGACCTTCAACTACCCCGAAGTCAAACGTCCCCAATCGCCCCGGTTTCGCGGCGTGCATAAACTCCAGCGCCATCCGGACGGCTTGGAACGTTGTGTGGGGTGCAGCCTGTGCAGTGTGGCCTGTCCTTCCGATGCCATCTTTGTAAAAGCGGCCGAGAACGACCGCGAAAAGCCTGTCTCGTACGGCGAGCGTTTCGCGGAAATCTATCAGATCGATATGCTTCGCTGCATCTTCTGCGGATTCTGTGAAGAAGCCTGCCCCGAAGATGCCGTTGTTTTGGGGACGGAGTGGGAAATCGCCCACGCCGACCGCAATAGCTTTGTATTCGATAAAACCGAAATGATCGTTCCCAAATCCGAAGCCGCCACCAACTTCCGTCCGGCCCTCACTTGGCCCAAACAATCCGCCCTGTTTGAAGAGGCCAAAAACACCTGGACCGCCGGAAGAGATATTCAGTAGATAAAGGCGGTTTCTCTATCCTTTTTCAATTTACTGCTTCACCGAGTAAGTGTCTCCAAAAATATTTGATTACGTGTGGCCAAAATGCTTATATTTATAATAAATGCCGGTCCACCAAAATAAAAATCCTTCCTTTCCGCAGCCGGAAGATCCAACAGTGATTTTATGGCGCTTCATGCCATACAATCACTTCGTTTGGCTTATTGAAAACAGGCGATTATTTATGGCAAGTGCCGAACGATTAGGAGATCCTTTTGAGGGAACTGTCCCTGAGGGAGAAATAAATCGGTGGAAACAAATGGCTGCCAACGCAAAAATAGAAACAGAAAGAAAAAATATTGAGCATAATCGTAAGATTCTTTCAAATTCCGCCCATTTGTTCCGGGAAGGATATTTTGTGAGTTGCTGGCATCTCAATCAAAATGAAAATTACGCAATGTGGGATATTTTCACAAATAATCTTGAATCTGTTGCAATCAAAACCACTTATGAGAATCTTGGGAATTCCCTGCCCTCTTTTCCTTACATGTTTATGGGTTTGGTACGGTATATTGACTACAAATATGAAAAACTCGATTCAATGAATGTTCTTGATTATATCATGCACAAAAGAATCGGGCATGAGTATGAGCGGGAAGTTCGTGTTGTCGCTTCTCGTTCTAATGCTATTGGGGAATTTGAAAAAATGTTTATGGATGATACGTTCTGTCGAGAAGACGACCAAGACTTCATTATTCATGCCCCAAAAATTGATCCATCGAATTTGATTAAAGAGATAATTTTGCATCCAGAAAGTGATTCTTGTTTTGAGACGAAAGTGGTAGAATTCTGCAAAAATTACAAACTCGTGCCACCGGAAAAATCTAATAGAAATCAACAACCAATTCTTTAAAGCACCATACTTCTATCTCCCTCTCCCCTCACTCCATCAATTCCATGGTCGATTTTGCGATTTGGGAGCGGTGGAGGCGGAAGATTTCGGCATCGGTCCAGGTATGGGGAATCATGCGGTCGCCTTTCTTCAGATAATCCCGGCTCTGGACATAGGCCGCATCCGAAAGTTCCATCATATCGTTACAGGCGATACGCAGGATTTCCCGCGCACGCGCAACAGCGTCCTTTTTAGCGGATACGTCTTTATTTTTCTCGATCTGTGCTTCCAGCAGTTCAATAGCGGCCACGTCCTCTAGCCCATCGCGCACCGCCTCCCAACGTACGCTGGTGACGGGAACATCGCCCGGATAGACCAACGCGTATTCATCGTTGATGCCTTCGCCGGTCAGCCAGGGATTGAACGGGATGGTGGAGTGGGTCCAATGGCCGATACCTTCAAGCCCAAAGAACTTGGCGCGCCATGCATTGCCCCGGTTATAACGTAACGGCGAGAGCGAACGCACCTGACTGACACACTCATAAGACCAGATGGGTTTCTTGGAGTTCATGATACGTGCGATACGGGGGCCATCGCACAAAAGGCCGCTGACCAGGTGCATATTGGGACACCATACATCCACCAGCGGTTCGATGGCTTTGAAATCCTCATAGGAGAGGCCCGGGACAGGATCGGTGTAGATCAAGAATTTCGGATCGGCCTCCCGGAACCGTTTGGCGGACTCGATAAAACCGGGCACACGCCGTCCGTATTCCAATCCGGGTTCGTCCATGGGATAGAAGGCGTAGTCTTTATAATCCATGCCTTGTTTTTTCAAATAATCGCGGAATTGACGCAGGTAGGCAATTTCATGCTGATGTTTAGCGGCGTTGTCCGGTTCGGTTTCAAATTTGATTGTGGGGGTGGAAATGTGAAACAGGATTATTCCCCGCCCGCGCAGACGTTCTAATTCGGTATCGAGACGTGTCCAATCCATGGTGAGTTTTCCGGCGGCATCGACATTTCCTTGAGGGGCGATGCTGCGCGGGAAAACATTGACACCGTGCCGCTTCATATCATCCAGAACTTCGCTTGTGTTTTTAGGAAACCAGCCGTTGGGCACATAATCCCACGTGCAAAAAGTGAGTGGAAATTCCTCCGGCAGTTGCAGAGGTAATACTTCGATTTCAAAGGGAACGGTTATCGGTTCGGATTCTTTATAGAGCGTGGATATCTCGATCTCGCCTTGATACAAACCGGGAGGAGTTTGGCCGGTGGAGATGGATATCCAAATCTTGGCGGCATGGCGGGCCGGGAGTGTCACAAGTCCGAATGAACCAAGCACCGGAAGCGCATCGGCAATCCGTTCGCCATTGACCGTACCCACCGTAACCGCCTCGTGGAAATCAATTTCGCCTGCAAATGTTTCGTTGTTTTTTGTAACCGGTGTCTTTTTTAATGCGACAATAAACCGGGTGGGATTTTCCAAGGTGGAAGCGGCGATGAATGCGGCCTGTCCGGTCTGATTCCGATAGAGGCCGGAAGCCGCGACTTTGCCATACTCCACCAGCGGAGTCTCACGGCGCGATGGTTCGAGTTGGTTTTCATCGAAAGCCGTATAAGGATAAGCGGGCCAAACACGTAGGCCTTGCACCGAAGCGTTGCTGGCTGCGTCTTCGGATTTCCGGGCGGGAATTGCGATCTCGTATCTTTGAGCGGCAACCGCGATATTTTGGGTATCATTGGCAATCAGTTCAAACACCCAATTGCCGTCCGGCAGAGACGCGGGCAGCGGGATTTCAAGCAGCGAGCGTTGAGTGATACGGCCAATAACCATACGTCCCATTTCGCTGCTTTTATCTTTGCAGACCAAAACCGCATTGATGGAGACCAATGCGCCTTGAGGATTCTTTAGCAGGGCCGCATACGCACCACCCGGATTATCCGGGGGCAGTAGCTCAACGGAGATGTTTTCAGGCTGACCGGCTTCGCCATAGGTGGCTTTAGGCGAAGTCGTGCGGATGCGGTGAGTCAGTAACGCGACAGTGGAAACGAGCGCATCGGTGCGTCCGGCCAGAGGATCGTAAATGATCGTAGGTGACGTGTTGACCGCGCCGCTTAGACGGATTTTATCTACCAAACATCCGTTCGCATCGAAGGCATAGACGTGTTGGTCATAGGTTGAAACAAGAATCCGGGTTTCGCCATTCTCCGCTTTAAGCACAGTAGGCACGCCCCGCCCTTTTGCCCGGTACAGATGTGTCCACACATGGCGGCCCTTTAAGTCGATGGCGTGCAGGTTGCCCCATAGCCCCGTGCAGAGGATTAAAGGGTCGCCATTCGGCTGCGGCAAGAAGGCAATAGATGTATCGATTTCATCGCCGATGGGAGCCTGCCAAAGAATTTCGCCGTCCATCGAAAGAGCATAGAGAGAACCTTCACCCGCGCCGCACAGGATCATGCGTTCGGCGTCTGCGCCTAGCAGTTCGGCACGAGTGAAGATTTTTCCGCCGAGATCGCGCTGCCAAATGACATCGCCCTTAGTATCGATGCGATACAGAGTATTGCCGAATGAGACGAGGACTTCTTTTTGATCGAGAACTCGCAGGGGAGCGTTACAAGATTCTTCGGATATCTGTTTTGTCCAAACCTTAGAACCGTCCATACCGAGACAGATCAATGCGCCGGAATGATCGCCATACACGGCGCGAATCCCGTCGCCGGTTTCGAGAATGGCCGGAGTGGCGCGTCCCCAGGTGGTTTCGCCGGGGAGTTTGTATTCCCATAATTGGGTAAAAGACGAATCCAGGCAAACAACCAGCCCTTTCACACTGCAAACCAAAATACGCATGCCATTCCGAGTTCTGGCGAGCGTGGGTGTTGTTGGCCAGTCATCTTTAGGCAGGGTGCAGACCGCGCCGCCCTGCCCTTCGCCTAAGGGCTGTCCATCGCCGCTCCAATGCAGCAGTTGCCCGCCCCGGTTCAGGATTAGGATTTCGGGCTGGGCGTCGTGATTCAGATCGACTACCAACGGCGCGGTCTCGACCGGCCATTGCGCGTTGGGTTGTGTCCAAGCCAAATCCATGGCCGGCACGGAGACGGCCAACAATAAGGCGGTGAAACAAATCGCGGTTTTGGAGCGATTCAAAAAGGCTGAGTGATTCATAGGTTTTCGGTTCCTGCTCGATGAATTTACTGCAAGGCAATTCAAGCACGGCCGCCGCAATCAGCCAATATGGTTGGTGGGGACTTATCCTCTGCTATTCCGTACTTATAGTGTTGACTTTTGTATGAAAATCAATCTTGTATGTATTCTTGTTGAAAATTATGCGACAGAAAAAATTAATTGAGTTTGTGTTTTAATTCCGCCGATTTGCTGTAATACCTGGCTTCACGAGCACGGCGGATTTCGTTTATGATGGGCGGCATCCATGGGAACCAGGAGCAGGATAATGGCAGATAAGAAACAACCGACACGCCGTGAATTTTTATGTCAGGCCGCCGCGGGTATTGCATTAGCCGGGACAATTCCGAGTTGGAGCGCGGGAACAGGCCAAGTGCCGTTGCGGCCCCTGGGCAAAACGGGTGAGAAAGTATCGCTGATGTGCCTGGGCGGTTTTCATATCGGCAGCATTAAAGATGACCAAGAGTCGATTGCCTTTATTCGCCAGGCTATCGACATGGGCGTGACGTTTATGGATAACGCTTGGGAATACCACAACGGGCGTTCCGAGGAGTTAATGGGCCGGGCATTGCAGGACGGGTACCGTGAGAAAGTGTTTTTAATGACCAAGCATCACGGGCGGGATAAAAAGACGGCCTTGAAGCATTTGGATGACAGCCTGCGACGGTTTAAGACCGATACCATCGATTTATGGCAGTTCCATGAGGTGGTTTATCAAGACGACCCGGAGATGATTTTTGCGGCGGGCGGCGGGATCGAAGCCGCCGAGGAAGCGAAAAAAGCGGGCAAGGTGCGCTATATCGGTTTCACGGGACATAAAGACCCCATGATCCACCTCAAGATGCTGGCTTACGATTATGATTGGGATGCAACGCAGATGCCGCTCAATGTTTTAGATCCCCACTACCAGAGTTTTGAAAAACATGTTTTGCCAATCTGCCTCAAACGTGGAATCGGCGTGATCGGCATGAAAAGCCTGGCGGGTGGACGGCTGCTGAATGCCGGTGTGGTCACGGCCGCGGAGGCGATCCGTTACGCGATGAGCCTTCCGGTGGCTTCGGTCGTCTCCGGCGTGATGACCTTGGAGCACCTGAAAGCCAATGCCAAGGTGGCTCAGGAGTTTGAGCCCTACAGCGAAACAGAAACCGCAGCGCTTTTGGCCCGGACCGAAGAAGCGGCCCAGGAGGGTAAATACGAACTCTTTAAGTCAACCAATGCGTACGATGGGCCGGTAGGCCGGGCTTTGCATGGTGTGGGCTAAGAATCGTAAGTCCTATTTTTTGAGCGGATTAACTATTGCTCGGGATTTTGAGATCATCGAAATCTCCTTAATTATGGGGAGACAGCGGCGGATACCCCTGTTTCTAACGTACTGCAAACGTGTTCACCGCTTGACGTTGCGGCGGGGCGTCCATAAACTTTGATTGAGCAAAGTAGTCCGGTCCCTGGATGAGATAGGGACCGTATCTGGAGAAGAACAAGCAGTTTGATAACCATTTTGGATACTGCCCGTATTGGTTCTCCGGTTTTTCATTTCACATTGGTACGCTCACCTTATGCGAGCCGTATGTCGGCTGGTGCCTTCATTGCATCCCATAGACTACGTCCGTTTCGAGGATTGAGTTGTTTGAATTGCGGCAACTTTTCGCGGATTGGGCAATTGCAGAAAGTTGACGCCCGAATGAGTAAAGATTTATGAGTACGGCATTACCATCGGTCACGACACATATCATCAAACTCCTGAATCAAGGCGAAATGTTGGCTCTTTTGGGCTCACGCGATGAGAATCTACGGATCATCGAAGATGGCTCGGAAGCCAAGATCGTGGTTCGTGGAGATGATATCACCATCAGCGGACACTATGCCGAGGTTAACCGTGTATCGCGTTTATTTGAGGAATTGCTTTCTTATTTACGGCGAGGCGAGAGTCTGAATCGGACCACGGTGCGCTATCTGGTCAATCTGGCCCGGGAAGAAACGGCAGACGCCGTATCCGAAGTTTTAGGCCCTTCCCCAATTCCTCTGCGTGGCCGTAAAGGACCGATTCGCCCCCGGACACGTGGGCAAAGCAATTATCTTCAAGCGATTTCCCGCAACGATATTGTGTTCGGTATTGGTCCGGCGGGTACGGGTAAGACTTATTTGGCTGTTGCCGTGGCCGCTTCGGCATTGGAGCGGAAAAAAGTCGAGCGTTTGGTTTTGGCCAGGCCGGCGGTTGAGGCCGGTGAGAGCCTCGGATTTTTGCCCGGCGATTTGCAGGCCAAAGTAGATCCGTATTTGAGACCTCTTTACGATGCGCTTTATGACATTATCGGAGCCGAGCAAACCCGGACGCTGTTAGAGCGAGGAACTGTGGAAATCGCGCCGTTGGCCTATATGCGTGGACGTACATTGAATGGCTCGTATGTGATCCTGGATGAAGCCCAGAATACGACGACCGCTCAGATGAAAATGTTTTTAACGCGTCTGGGAGCCGATTCGAAAGCGGTAATTACGGGCGATATTACTCAAATCGACCTTCCCGCAAACCGGAAGAGTGGATTGGTGACAGCCGAAAGCATCCTCAAAGATGTCAAAGGGATCGGTTTCGTCCACTTCGATAAGTCCGATGTTGTACGCCATCCTCTCGTGCAACAGATTGTTGAAGCCTACGGCCAATCGGACTCAAACGGGGATAAGGATTAGGCGGCAGGCACATGAAATGGTGGTCGCATTTTAAGCGGCGCTCGAGGGAGGCTCCTGAGGCAACCGGTGAAGAAGCCCCAGCTCCACGAACGTCGACAGATAAAACCTCCAGCGGGTGGTGGTCGAACAAACGCGGATTAAGGCTTTTGCAGGCGTTGGCATGCCTTGCGGCGCTTTCCGCTCTTTTCTTCGCTGTGCGTCCTCCGGCGAGCACTTTTATACGTTCGTTTGTCGAAGGAGATACTTCCGACCGGCTTATCACTGCTGACTTCGATTTTGAGTACTTCGACCCGGTGCTGCGCTCAGAACGGCAACTTCAAGAAGCGGCCAAAGTCGCGCCCATCTTTAAACGTGATGACAGCCCGATTTTTGAAGCACAACAAAAACTAAAGGATCTTCGGGAACAGATACCCGATATTGAAACCGCAATTAACGAACAGGATATCCAGACCGTATCGGACATTTTGCAGAATTTGGATATCAAACTTGAGAACAAGCAGCATGCGTATGTTGTTGCGGATATCACCGATTACCCAAAAAGCGTATATGAAAGCCTGATTTACTATCGTAACAACACGAGATTTTGGGAAATATTGACATCAATTCTTCAAGATATTCAAAGCCATGGTTTGGTCGAAGACATTAACTTGGTTGAAAAACCACAACGAACCGCGCGCGAATTATTGGAACTCGATCCTAATTACACGCTGGGATATACCATTCTTGATGATGACGGAAACGAGAATCGGATTCTCAATATCTCCGGGCTGTACGATTTTCAAAAGATGGATGCGGCCATCGATAAGACTCTGCAAAAGGATTATCCCACCAACCAAGCCTCTCAAGAAAACCTGGCTCGAAGAGAATTAGGACGCCTCCTAATTCTTGCCTTGATGGACCGTCCGACGTTGGTCTATTTGGATCACCGTACGGAAATGGCGCGCCGCCAGGCGCGGGAGGATGTGCCTGAAGTGCGGGTTCAGGTCAACCGCTATGATACGATTATCGGTAAGAGTCAGCGCATCGACCGGGTTACGGCTCTCAAACTCAAGGCCTATCAGGAGCGATCTAAACTTTCGTGGCAGGCGGAAGTCGGATGCCTCCTGCTGGCGTTATTGCCGCTTTCGGGCATGTTGCTTTATGTCCGGCGGTATCACCCCTCAGTATTTGCCTCGCCCCGTCAGCTGGCGGTTTTGTTGGGCGCATTGGCGATTTTGGTGGCCATGGCTCGAATCGCCGCTTATGGAAGCCGATTGAATCCGAATCTCGAACAGTTGGGCATTGCCGTTCCGGCGGGTGCTTTGGGATTGGTGGTCACGATTCTGGTAAGCGGCCGTCTGGCCGTGATCTTTGTTGCCACGGGTGCGCTCTTTATCGGTCTGATTTTTGGCGCGGGCTCCGGCGAATTTGCCCTGGATTCATCATTGGTCGCTTTTTGGACCGGACTAATTGCAATTTTAACGGTGCGGCGCGTAAAACGCCGTTCGGATCTTTACCGCGCGGGCTTGGCTGTTGCCGGTGTGGCCTGCCTGTTCGTATGCGGATTCCGGCTTATGCAGAGCAGCCTCAATCAAGATCCGGAAGTGCTCTGGCAACAGTTGCGGTGGGGATTGACCTGGGGTGTTCTTAACGGCGCTCTCTCTTCGATTTTATCGATTGCTTTATTGCCTATCCTGGAAGACCTGCTTGGGGTTATTACCGACATTAAATTGCTTGAACTGAGCCGAAAGACAGAACTCCTGCAGCGCCTCGAACGAGAAGCGCCCGGGTCTTATCAACATACAATGGCAGTGGCTACATTAGCGGAATCGGCGGCAGAAGTTATCGGGGCCGATTCGCTATTGACGCGTGTGGGCACCTATTATCACGACATCGGCAAGATGCTCAAACCAGAGTATTTTGTTGAGAATCAAGAGACCGCTGCCGACCGCGCCCGGCATGCCAAATTGAAACCACAAATGTCGGTTTTGGTTATCCGCAATCATGTCAAACACGGACTTGAATTAGCAAAAGAATATGGAATTCCTAAAATCATCGCGGATTTCATTCCTCAACATCACGGCACAATGCTTTTAAAGTATTTCTATCATCGAATTTTGAAAGATGAGCCTGAGGAACAAATCCGGGAAGACGATTTCCGGTATCCGGGTCCTAAACCGCGCCGGAAAGAGACCGCTATCGTTATGATGGCCGATGCCATGGAAGCGGCGGCACGTGTGTTGGAAGATAAAAGTGAGGGTGGAATTCGGCAGTTTGTACGCGGGATCATCCATGATCGTCTGGAAGATGGACAATTCGATGAATGTAACTTAACGTTGGCCGAATTGCGGACTTTGGAAGACTCGTTTTGCGATACGTTGCATCATATGATGCATCAACGTATCACTTACCCATCGAGACCAGCGCCGATTCGTGCTGTGGACCGGGAAATTGAAAACGCCAATGAACCTGAATCCATGAATTCGGGTGAAAATGGAACAGCATCAAGAGGCGGCGGGCGAATATGAATCTTGTGGAAATTTGGCCGGAACATAAAGCGGCCGAGGGACTGGACGATAAACTTGCCGCAGTACTGGTTCAGTTTGGCATTGACAATGCCGAGGTGTCTGTGCGTCTTTGCGATGATGCCGAAATTAAGGAACTTAACAAGCAATACCGCAATCTGGATAAACCGACAGACGTATTATCGTTTCCACAGTGTGAGGATGCCTTTGCGGAACTTGATGATCTATCCGATGGCGGCTTGCCGAACCAGCACTTGGGGGATATCGTAATTTCACTTGAGACTGCAGAGAGGCAAGCGCAGTCTCAAGGACACGACTTAAAGCAAGAAGTCCGAATTTTGGCATGCCATGGTTTGCTTCATCTATTGGGATTCGATCATGATGGTCCTGAACCTGAGGCATGGGACAAAGCGGAACAAGAACTAATGATCAATGAATGTGATATGAGAGGAGGCAAGGCTAGGGACTCAGCGTCATGAGTCGCCGTGCACTGAAACAACTGTGGACGACCCTTCAAGTATGTGGTTTTTAATCATCGGCTCTATTCTGTTTGCCGTTCTTATCGCCCTTTCCGCTTTCTTTTCGGGCTCGGAAACGGCGCTGACTTCGATGACCAAACTGCGCGTTAAGCGTTTGTTTGGAGAGGATGGGGGACATTATGCCCGTCTTGAACTTTGGCTTCAGAATCCGCGCCGTTATCTCACAACGATTCTGATTGGCAACAACGTTGTTAATGTCGCCGCGGCGATATTGGCCTCTGCATTAACCGAAAAACTGCTGTTAATGGTCGATGTTGGGCACGTAGACGCCTTTGCATCCGGACTGGCCTTTTGCGTCGTCACTTTCCTGCTTTTAACATTTGGGGAGATTATTCCCAAAAACTACTGTAAAGAACACGCTCCGATGATTGCGCAGAATGCAATCCGTCCGTTGGATGTTCTCTATCGTTTCCTGCGTCCATTTGTCGTGGTCTTTGTGGGGATTTCCAATTTTGTTATCCGAATCACGGGGGGAGCGGCCATTCACGAAGTCCCGGTGCTTACGGAAGATGAAATACGGCATTTAATTGAAGTCAGCGAACGGGAGGGAGTAATTGAGGAAGACGAGCGGGAGATGATCCATAGCATCATCGACTTTGGAGATACATTCGTTCAGCAGGTAATGGTCCCTCGTGTTGACATTCACGGCTTGGACATTGAAACGGACGGCGTAGAGGATGCGCGCAAGATGGCCGTCGAGACAGGTCATTCGCGCCTGCCGGTCTTCAAGCACGATCTGGATGAGATCATCGGCGTTCTTTACGCCAAGGATTTGTTATTAACCAATGGGGACAAAGAGAAAAAGGAACTTAAGGACCTTGTGCGGCCTAGTATGTACGTGCCCAAAGGCAAACGTGTCAGCGACTTATTGCAGGCCTTTCGGCAAGACCGGACACATATGGCAATTGTTGTGGATGAATATGGTTGCACCGCAGGTCTTGTGACCATTGAAGATGTGTTAGAGGAGATTGTAGGCGACATTCAAGACGAATACGATTCCGAACAGCCACCGTTTCAAGTTTCACCCGACGGAGCCATTATCACCGACGCCAAAGCCGACTTGGATGATTTGGAAGAGGAGTTTGATATCCAATTGCAGCTGCCTGAAGGCGAATTCGGGACGGTTGGCGGATTTGTAACTTCTTATCTTGGCTATGTTCCACTAACCGGAGAATCGTTTACCTTTGAAAACTATGAGATCACCATTCTTGAAGCGGATACTCGCAAAGTAGATCGAGTCAGTATCCATGTTCTGGAGATTCCGCAAGAAAGCGATGAGGATGGTAATCATTCCGAATCTTCCGGTGCTGAACCATCCCAGCCAACCCAATAGGGCGGCGGTTACCGGGAAGTTAGGAAGTCGTTTGGATAAACTAGGAGCTGATTTCCATAATTTTCAGCTGAAACGCGAATTCACAGACGATTGGGAGTATTAGCCGTGTTTCGTGAACTAAGACGCTTATTTCTTTCCGGGCTCCTTGTTATTGTCCCGCTGGTGACCACGTTTTGGGTCGTCGTCGGGGTTTTCAATCTTTTTGACAGCTGGTTTGCGAACTGGTTTCTGCATCTCAAAATTATGCAGAATGTCTATGAATTTCTGAGTATTCCGAAGGAAGTCCGCCCTTACGGAGCCGGTTTTATTATGACAATCGGTTCTATCATGGGAATCGGGATACTCACCCGGTACTGGTTTGGCGCAAAACTGTTGATTCTGATTGATAATTTTATTCTCTATCTGCCGTTTATCGGTGGTATGTATAAGGCGTTAAAGCAAGTTTCATCGGCCCTTTTTGGAAGCAACCGCCGTGTCTTCGACAAGGTGGTGTTTTTGGAATACCCCCGCCAAGGCATTTATTCTTTGGGATTTGTCACTCGAGAAGATGTCAAAGTCCCGGCCATCAAACCGGAACAACGGCATGAAGTTATGTGTCTGTTCGTTCCGACAACACCAAATCCAACATCCGGTGTTTTTATCATGGCGCCCCGGCACGAGGTTGTTGAAACTTCGATCACATCAGAAGAAGCGATGAAAATGGTGATTTCCGCAGGCATGGTGATGCCGGGAGATGAGGAAATCGAGGAGGCTTTGGCAGGGGGAGCAGAACTCAAGCAACTGCCGGAAACTCAAATTGAGCCCCAAACCAAGCAGCCTTCAGCTACACAATCTATACAAGATCAATAATGAGTTTATGAGAGTATGGAGGGTTACGGCCGCCCTGCTCTTTCACGGGCTCTTTGCGCATCCAATGTGAGTGTCGTCGTGGGGAGTGCGCGCAAGCGTGCTTCCGGTATCTCTTGGCCCGTATCTTCACAGATTCCGTAGGTACCTTTTTCGATCCGCCCTAAAGCGGCATCGATATCGCGGAGTTTGTTCATTTCGTGTTCGGTCATCCCCAAAAGCATTTCCCGCTCAGCGTAATTAGAACTTTGATCGACAAGGTCTCCGTGGCTTGTCACCTCAATGGAGGACCGGTCTTCAGAAATGCTTTTGAGAAGCTCCTCGCGCTGTTTTAAGAGAATTTCGCGAAATTCTTTCCACTTATTCACGAGTCTCGCTCCTTTCCACGATGAATCCGTGCTGAAATCTGAAGCTGAACAGCCCGTACTCATAAACAATTGGGTTCTGAGAAGGCGGTACAGTAATGAAGCCGCAGCTCTGGGTCAACCCAGCCCTGCATTCCGGCGTATTAAAAGCCCCCGGTTCGGTGTACGTTATGTCCTCAAGTCCCCGAAAATACAGAACATAGATTGAGCCGCAGGTCAGAACAGCGAGGCATGGAGCGCTGGTAATTGGCATTGAATTCTCGTTTGAATGGACCTCAAATTTCGGGCAATACAACGTATTTTATCCGAATTTTGTGCCGCCCGGACTCCAGCCCGGAAATCAGATTCAGTACATTAGATGAACCGGCAATGCAAACCGGGGATTCGTTAAGGCGAGGGGTGAGTGTACCTAACATAACTTGAGTTTTTGTAGGTGGATGCGTATATTTCTTTGCCGTGACGGAGGTGCTTTATGCCACTTTTTGAATTTGTTTGTTCTACATGTCATTTCAGTTTTGAAGAGCTCTGTACCTCCCGCGAGGAGTCTGTGGTTTGCCCTGAATGTGGAAGCACCAAAACGGAGAAGGCTTTGTCTGTTTTCGCAGCGCATTGCCCTTCGGAAACGGCCTGTGGCATGCCCTCTGCAGCACGTGAATCCTGCGCAATGGCGGCGAATGGTTCTTGTGCATGCAGTATGAAATAAGCCCGCTATAAAAGCAGCCGGGAGGCATTTTCCACGAAACAGCGTTTTATCGCGTCGCTCCGGGTTTGTATGATTCGTAGAATTGCGGAAACAAGGTATCATTAACCGGCCTTCATCATGTCTACACCACCGCACGATACCCCAAAGCCAACATCAGAGGCCTCGGCACTCCCGCGTCTCCGTGAAGATTTCCAGAAAGAAGCGGATCAGGAATCGAAGAAAACCCGGCCCAAAGGCAGCTGGGCTTTCCGGTGGTTAGGCTACCTTAGTTTGGCATGTCTGCTCCTGATACTAGCCGGAATGGGGGCAACCTATGCGATTCTGGACGATCTTGTGCGGGATATGCCCAATATCGAGTTTCTCGAGCACTACCGGCCACCTGTGCCCTCCCGCATTCTTGCGGCGGATGGTTCTTTGATCGGCAATGTAGCCGGTGAAGAACAGAAGCGCGTCTTGGTCACGTTGGATCAAATTCCGCCCCAAATGACCCAAGCGCTGATCTCATTGGAGGACAAACGGTTTTACGAGCATCCTGGGATTAGTCCCCGGGACATGCTGCGTGCGCTTTACGTCGATCTTCGCGCCGGTTGGTTTAAAGAAGGCGCAAGCACAGTAACGACACTGTTGGCCAAGAATCTTTTTGTTATCGGCGAAAAAGGCCGGGGGAACCGCTACCGCACCGTTGAACAAAAAGTCCGTGAGGCGCTCCTGGCTCTCCAGATCGAACGGCGTTTCAGCAAGGATGAAATACTCGAACTGTTTCTTAACCAGGCTCCCATGGGCCGCGCAGACATCACCGGAGTAGGAGCGGCTGCTCAGTATTTCTTCGGTAAAAATGTCTCGGATCTAAATTTAAAAGAATGTGCTCTGTTTGTAGGGATGCTTAAGGCCCCTTCCAACTATGATCCAATCTCCCGTCCGGATCGGGCTCAGGCGAGAACAGTATTGGCTCTCAAGGCGATGCTTGATGATGGGAAAATCACACAGGCGGAGTTTGAAAAAGCACGCGACGAGGATTTCCAACTCGTGGGCAAGAAGAATATGCGTGTGCAGACGATAGAGCATCCCTATGCCTATTATGAAGTCCGCAAAGAGTTTGAAATCGACCAGGCCTTTTCAGGACCTCACGGCCCCCTGATGCTAAAGGGCACCGGTTATGATGTTGCCACAACACTTGATCCTGTGCTGCAAAATGCTGCCCGGGAAGCGCTGAAAGCGGGCTTAATCGCGCAAGAGCGCTTTCGACGCTCAGATTACGGGTACCGTTGGGGAACCGCCGATTACAATCTGGTTAATGGGCATACCTCCGGGAAAATCCAACACAACATGATTTACGACGGTCTCATCGTGTCGTCTACGCCTTCATTGCAGGTAGTCCTAAAGAATATGGATGCGGGGACACTCGGTCCCTATGAAGTCGAATATCCAAAGCGAATTACGTGGCTCAAGGAATTTGGAGTCTTGGAGGAAGGTTATTTTCTCCCCGTCGAACTCGATTCATCAGCAACACCTGAGGCTCCCAGATTCATCGTCACCGAGCGGGATCGCGTGAATAAGCATGCCCAAGGGGGCATTGTCGCGCTGCAACCATCGACAGGAAAAATCCTGGCAATGGTGGGTGGCTATGATTTCGACGACCGCAGCAATGCAGGAATGGTAAATCGTGTTGTTCAAAGCAAAAAAATCCCCGGCAGTGCCTTTAAACCTTTGCTTTATTCAGCTGCGGTCTGCGAAGCGGGATACACGCCGGCCACGATTCTGCACGATGAAGGGCGCACCTATGGCGAATGGACTCCTAAAAACTTCGAGAATCAATACTTCGGCGATGTCACCATGGAGTTTGCGCTGGCTGAATCATTGAATGCGGCAAGCGTTGCACTGCTGGATACATTCATGGGATCGCGCACACGGGGTTGGAAGACGGTTGTCCGATTCTGTCATGATACGTTAGGTTTGGAGCTACCCCCGCCTCACAATCTCACCATGGCTTTGGGAACGAAAGTCGTGACGCCGTTAGAATTGGCAAAAGCCTACTCTGTCATTGCATCGGGCGGGATTTACCGGGAACCTTATCTTGTTGAGAGTGTCCGGGACCGTCAGCGCAACGAACAAGATTTAACCCGCGAGTTATTTACCCACCGGAGCATCCCTCGCCGAACCATGGATGCACGGGATGCGGCGGTGTGTACATTCCTACTTTCAGGTCCGACTCGGTATGGAACCGCTCATACCGTATCAGAGGAATTCGATATTCCTTTGGTCGGCAAAACAGGCACAACCGATCTTTGTGTTGAGGCTTGGTTTGCAGGATTTGGCAAGGATTTAGTGTGCGTTGTTTATGTTGGGCACGATTATCCACGCAGCCTGGGAAAACGCCGCACCGGTTCCCAAGTTGCTTTGCCCATCTGGAAAGACTTTATGCATCAGGCTATTGAGGCTCATCCGGAATTGTTTGGCGAATTTGTCCATCCGGAAGGTGTCGTCGAACTAGAGGTGTCTAATAAGACCGGGCGGTTGGCAAATGAAGACACACCGCCCGATGAAAGAACCAAGATGCTCTTTCGTAGCGACCGTACACCGCAATCGGATGAAGCCCGGCGCATTGCCGTGCAGTTTTTAGCCGATGATGTGAACTCGGTAATTGAACGGCCCCTTAGTCAGCCATTCCGTTTCCGGCACTATGACGATGACCGCCAATGGTTTAATGAGCCGGACCAATCAAACCCCTCAACTCCACGCCCGATTCGAGAGGTTGAGCAGGATACGCGGGCAGGAAAAAGTACAACCGAGGCGCGCAAACCGGAATATGTACCTTCGGCCGCCGAACGGGATTTGCGCTCTATTCTTGAAGAGCCTACGCCTACGCCCAGCCCTACTCCTAAGCCGAAACGCGGTTGGTTCAATCTTGGCCGTTTCGGACGCCGTTCAGGCGAATAGTACCTCCTCATAGAATCCGTCCAGTGAGAAATTTCGCGGCCCGCAATTCCAAAGAGTGTGGCCTGTGTGATGCCATAGTATGTATCAATAGACATACATTCAGAATTTCCCCGTATTGTGCGATACCACCTTGTGATACAACTAAGTTCACGTTTATTTTCAACGATTCCCCCAGGCATTTGTTAAAGGAGATTTCCGTGAGTGTATTGCGCTATCTGAATCATTTGTGTTTCTTTATCTGTTCATTTCTTTTTATCTTTACAATTACTCCGGAAATTCCGGCAGCCGATATCGATTTAACCGGCGCCCAAGTTTTTTTGAGTCCTGGTATGCAGGGGGAACAAGAGCAGCAGGCATTGCGTGTGCTTCTAGAGGAAATCCAAGAGCGTACGTCAATTTTGCTTCCGGTCATTGATGCGGAAGCCGCGAAATCGCTCCCAAAACCAGCCATTGCATTATTGCTTGCCGAGGATGAGAAGAATGCAGACGGTTTCAGTAAATCTCTCTATCAATCAGCAGCAGGAAAAGGCGCAACAGCAGCGGAAGGTTATGTGGTCTGCATAGACAAAAAGGCGCGCAAGGAACCTACGGTTATCGTTCACGGGTATGACCAACGAGGTGTTTTATTCGGTATTGGAGCCTTGTTGCGCAACCTCAAAATAAAAACGGGCGTTTTGTCGATTGCTGACGACCTTCATATAGACACATCTCCGGCCTATCCAATTCGTGGACATCAGTTGGGATTCCGTGATGTGGCCAATAGTTATGATGCCTGGGATATTGATCAATACGAATCCTACATTCGAGATTTGGCTGTCTTTGGCTGCAACAGCATCGAATTGATTCCAACCATCGATCCGGATCTGAAAAAGAATCAGCATATGCAGCTCTCTCCTTGGGAGATGAATGCCGAAATCTCCAAAGTGTTGGCCCGCTACGGTTTAAATGTCTGGATTTGGGTTCCGATACATAACCGGGACGTTTCAAAACCTGCCGAAGCAGAGGCCGAGTTGGCAGAGTGCCGCAGACTTTTTGAGCATCTGCCGCGATTGGATGCCGTGTTTCTGCCCGGTGGAGATCCGGGCGATACTCCCGCAGATGTACTCGCGCCTTATTTGACTCGCCTGCGTGCGGTTCTCAATGAGTGTCACCCCGATGCGGAGTTATGGCTATCGCCACAGGGCTTTGAACCGGAAGAAGTTGAGTTTCTTTGGAATCACCTACAACAGGAAAAGCCAAACTGGCTTACCGGCATTGTATTCGGACCTTGGATTCGCACGCCATTACCTGAAGTTCGCAAACTTGTGCCTGAACAATATCCGATACGCAATTATCCAGATATCACACATAACCTTCGTTGCCAATTCCCTGTGCCGGATTGGGACCAGGCTTTTGCGGTTACTTTAGGACGTGAGCCAGTCAATCCTCGTCCAATCGCCACTGCGTATATCCATAACCTTCAAGCGCCTTACACTATCGGTTCGATTTCTTATTCGGACGGCATCAACGACGATGTCAACAAAGTTGTGTGGAGTGTGTTAGGTTGGGACCCCAATGCCGATGTTCGAGAGCAACTAACGCAATTCGCCGGATATGCTATCGATTCGGAACATGCTTCAGAAATCGCCGATGGATGGTATCTTCTGGAAAAGAATTGGGTTGGATTGGCTCATGAAAATCTACAAATTCCAAAGACACTGAAACATTGGCAGAGACTTGAAAAGGCATTGCCAAAGGCAGCCGAACGGAATTGGCGTTTTCAGCACGCTCTTTATCGTGCTTATTACGATGCTTATGTTGCCTGCCGCTCTATGTTTGAAAAGGAACTTGAAGCCCAGGCAATGAAAGTTCTTAGCGGCGCTTCTTCGTTTACGCCGGCAGTCTGCCAAAAAGTCCGTGACATCCTCGCCCGTGCCGATTCCGAAAGACCGCATCCGGAATACCGCCAAGCAGTCCTTCAATATGGAAAGCGGCTTTTTGAAAGCATCGGAATGCAACTTGATGTCGAAAATTACGGCGCCTTAAACGCACAACGCGGCGCAAATTTGGAATATTTGGATGAACCGCTCAATAACCGCCGTTGGATTGAGATTCAACTGGATCGTATTGAGAAAGCAGACTCTGCTGATGCAGCAAAAGCCATCGCACGACGGGTTACAGATTATGAGAACCCATGCCCGGGAACGATCTACGACGATCTTGGGCAAGTCGGTGCACAACCGCATTTGGTGCATGATAAAACCTGGGAAGAAGATCCCGGCTATTTACAGAGCGCACAGTCGGAACAAAATCGTATCGATGGAGCCCGGCTTTCGTGGATGACCCAGGCCCAGACACTTTACGGAACGCCTCTTAAAGTGCGCTATGAGGGATTGGATACAAAAACTCAATACGAACTACAGGCCACTTACACAGGCCGTTTTCGGGCCACGATGACTTTAAAAGCAGATGGGATTCCCATTCATGGGCCGGTCGGTCCCCAAGGCGATACCCAGTTGGATACTGATAATCCGGTAGCCTTTCCCATTCCTCAAAAAGCCACAGCCGATGGAACGTTGGAGTTGGTTTGGGAATTGGTTGATGGGCGCGGATGCCAAGTGGCTGAGGTTTGGTTAATGCCGGTTCAATAAAAGTCAGCACTCAACGGACAGGAATGGTGAGTTTGTACAGGAGTATTTCTTCGGTTCCATCCCGATTGGCCTTGGCCAAAACCTCACCATTCGAATCATAAACAACACAGCCGCCTTTGCAATCGTATACCCAGCTCTTGCCGACACGGTTGGTTACAAGCATAGGCGCACCGATTTCCGCCGCGCGCTCTCCAAACACGGGAAAGTCCGGAAGTCCACCCCGGTTATTGGGATAGAAAACCAATTCCGGGCGCAGTTCTTTTGCCCGCTGAATGCAACGGGGCGCTTCACCATCGGCGCAGATAAAACACGTTGCCTTAATGCCGTCGATTTCAAACAAAATGGGGCCATCGCCGGTGTCATAACGCGCCCATTCGTTTCGATAGCCTGTATCGGTAGGCTCGCGCCACAACCACGATTTCCTGTAGCGATAAAAGAAGTCATCAGGTCCTACAAAAACCTGAGTGATATAAAACCGGCCATCCTCACATTCAGATAATCCGAAACTGATAAAACTATCCAACTCCTCAGCTAAAGCCGCTATTTTTTTGCAAGCATTCCCGTTCGGCACCGGCTCGGATAACTGTTCAAGATTAGGCGTGTAATCCGCAATGCAACCTTCATGGAACATGATTAACCGTGCTCCCTGCCCTGCGGCGGAACGAGCCAGGCGCTCCAATTCCTGCAAGTTTCGGTTTGGATTTTCGGGAACGGCATCGAACTGAATTAATGCAACAGAGAGTTGTTTATGTTGAGTTTTCATTTCAGCTGATAATCCATAATGATTGGTGGCACAGGCCTGAAGAAGAACAATACAGCCGGAGAGAATGAAAATGCCGGAAAATGTTTTTGCAAAAGTGCGCATGCGATCCATTTCCTATAGGTGGTGTTGATTGTAGTAGATCACAGATTGAAAATTGGGGCTATGTGAAAAGAAAGAAATGTAGTATTCCGAATAAAGAGAGATAAGTGTTTGTTTTTAATACAAAAAAAGGGGCGGTCTTTGCTCCAAAAGACCGCCCATAACTTCTAGATGTTCCTTGGCTCGAAGCGGAACGGGACGTTTGCTCCGCTTCAATTCAATCTCTAGGAATCTTCGTAGACGCGAACCTCTTTGACGATAACACGTTCGTGATCCTGTCCCGAGATCATGATAACCACGTGCATAGGTCCTGCTGCCTCATTCACGATTCCGGAGAGTTTCAAGGTCCGCTCTTCGCCCTGTGGCAGAGCCCAGAGCGGAATATCTTTTTGGACTCCACTTGGTCCCGTACCGATCCATAAGGTAACGGAACCCAACTCGCCGAATTCACGGACGAGATCGAGCTCAGCCGTGACCCGGTTAGGATAGTTGTCTTGACCGAAATAGGCTACGAATTGGCTGCCTAATTTTCCTTCAGATTTGTCCAGAATTAATTGACCGTTTTCAATTGTGGCCGAGCCGGCTTGTTCAGGTGTCAGCCAAAGGTTGGGATGGAATTCACCCGGGTCAATCAGTGAACCGGGATCGGTATCCGCACCTTCGACGACAATCAGGTTATCGATATAAGCCGTTCCGGCCTCGGTGGAATTGGTATTAAGCAGCATGATGAAGGGCGTGACCTTTGTATAATTCGCGCCCAATTCGGTTTGAATATTGGTCCAGAAACCATCGACTAATTCCGGCGCATAGTGCGCGGCATAAGCGATAGCTCCTTCATTCCCTTCCACTTCGGCGAAGAAACCTAAACCAACTTGGAAGTCTGCATTCGAAACCTGGTACCAAAGCGAAAGCGACACCGGCGTGCGCCTAACATCGATTTCCGGTCCATTAATGGTTACCAAACCGCCGCTGGGCACACTCACGCGAAGACCTACACCATTGGTGGCTTGGGGTGAGCTCAGATCGGCGGGGATACGGGCTATCGAGACCGAGGCATCTTCAGGTTGCAGACTGAAGCCTAGTGAATTCAACGAAGACGAAAGCGGATCAAAGGTATAGGTATGTTGAATCTGTAGAAGCGGAGTCGGCGAAGGCGTTGGTGTAATTGTCGCCGTGGCCGTTGCTGTCGCTGTCGAAGTCGGACTCGGTGTATGAGTTGCGGTTGGTGGAACCGGCGTGTTTGTCTGAGTGGCCGTCGGGATTGGCGTCTGGGAAGGAGTCAGACTTGGCGTCGGCGTGAATGTCGATGGAACCGCTGTATTTGTAGGACGCGGTGTAGCAGTCGGTACGGGTGTGTTGGTTGGCCGTGGTGTTGCTGTTGGAACCGGCGTGTTGGTATTGGTTGGCCGAGGCGTGCTGGTCGGAATGATGACCTGCGTATTGGTCGGCTGAGGTGTATTTGTGGGACGCGGTGTCGAAGTTGGTATTCTTGTATTGGTTGGACGTGGCGTACTCGTTGGGACACTGGTATTTGTGGGCGTCGGAATCGGAGTACGTGTAGGCGTCGCCGTGGGCGTAAATGTGCTTGTAGGTGTTGGTGTCGGCAGCGCATTCTTGTTGATATTGATAAATACACCACCGGGATAGGGGCTCTTGGCGGAATCGTTGGATTCTACAAGCAGTTGTCTGCTGTACTGACCGAGTTCTATTTGATCCCAGTCGATTTCAACGGTCACAACCTGTTCGGAATCGGCAGGGATATCGAAGGGAGCCTGCGGCTCAAGAACAATCCATGGAGCCGCTTGGTCCGGTTCAATTGCAGATACGCTCAAAACACCGGCACCGCGGTTAGAAATCGTGAACGATTCAACGGTTTTGGTGTTGACCGTGGCAATTCCGCTGTTGGATGACGTGAAGGTAAGTGTTGGATCTTCCGATGAAACCTGAGTATAAGTTCCGTCGCCATCGAGATCATGGAAGAAATCGGCACTTGAAATTGTGCCGCCGCTACTTCCACTTAAAAGTGAACATTTAATGAAGAGATCGATGCTGTGGCCATTCCCTAATGCGGGGACACCGTCAGTTAAATCAATTGCCACACGCTGGCTATCGCTAATGGAATACGAGCGGCCGCCGCTGGGTTTCATGGTGGTTTGATCGAGCGCTTGCTGAGAAGTCCAGTCAGGACTGTCGGGATCGCCGATTCCGGCGCTGTAGGCCACGCGCTCGCGCTGAGAATGGTTAAGCCCGGTCACAGCATAAAGGGCCGGACGGTAGTCTTCCCGGTCTTGATTGTAAAACGCGTAACGGAAATAGAGTTTGAAGTAGTCATAGGCCACCCACATGAAGCCCCGGCTTCCGGCGCCGGTGCTGTTGTAAGTACCCCAATAAGTACCCCATGAGTTTGCGATTAAAAATGCGCCTTGCTTGGTTTGCGATCCGGTGTTGTAAGTGCGTGTATCGTCATAACCAACGATGGTTATGGCATGATAACCAACCAGAGATTCACCGGAGTGCGAGAAGAGCACACCGTTCTGGATTCCCCGGCCTTGGTTGTCATACCAGCGGTACCAATTGGTGTAGACCGGTGCCTGGGTTACGGCGATGTTGCCATTCGCCAAGTGCGTTTTGATCGCAACAATGTCCGCATCGGTACTGGCCACGATCCGGTATGAATCTTTGGTGCGATTTTTAAGTGCCTGAATCCACGTTTCTTCAGTCGGCCATGATGAATAATCGCTGGAAGAATAGGGTTTTAGCGACCAACTTCCGCATCCGACATCGCTTAAACGGGAGACAACATAGGAAGTGTAACCGCCTGAATCTTGGCCGCCGTTAACCAGCGGATATAAAAAGCCCGGGCTGCAAATATAGTCGTTATTGCCGCCGGAAACATCATAATCTTCGTCACGTGCTTGAGTGTATGTGTTGTAATAGTAGGCAGATGCCCAAGCCGTGCAGGAGCCTTGCGCGCCTTGGCTGCGAATGGGCGGGAAATACTTAGAGTTTGAATTATCAACCGTGGCCGGTATCTCCTCTTGGCCTTCAAGCGCTGCACGTTGCACAGCAAGGCCGTTAGGATCGACGGCGGCGATATCGGTAAAGGCTTCTTGAACGAAGTTGACTTCGTCCTTTGTGGGCGGTCTGACACCCAAAGCGGGATCCGGCAGCGGATCGTCTTCGGGAATGCTATCGGTGCGCGGCACGGCCGGTGCAATGTCTTGCACGCCGTCGGCCGAGGCGACCTGCTGCAGGTTTTCAGGTAGAACGGCAAGCAGCAACCGGCCTTCCGGCGTAAGCGAAATAATCGAATCGCCGCGTGCCTCGATTTCCTGACGCAATGCATATAAGTCCGTACCCGGTTCAAAGGTTGTCCAAACCAGAATGCGGCCATCCGGTAATTCATCGGCCTCTTCAAAGCCGGGATCGTTATCCGTGCTATTGGCTTGCGCGAGCGGGCCGACAGCATCGACCTGCTGTTCGGAGTTACCGGAGTTCGGCACATAGATGAAATCAATCGTTAACGGATCAATTTCAATATCCGGAACCATAGGCCTTGGCGTCGGCGTGATCGTCGGCGTCAAAGTGTTGGTTGGTGTTGGTGTATTCGATGGCGTCGGCGTGATCGTCGGCGTCGGAGTCGGTGTGGAATTATTGGTAACCTCAATAAAGACTCCATTGGGATACGGGCTCTTTGAACCGTCGGGATCATTCGATTCAATCAAAACACGTCGTGACGATTGACCGATGGGAGCTTGATCGGGATTTGCGCTAACGGTGACTTTGACGTCTTGTCCGGGCGCAATCGAGAATGGAGCCTGAGGCGATAAGAACATCCAATTGGCTTCCTGATCCAATGCCATCGAGGAAACATTGAGCGTGCCTACGCCATCGTTATAGATGCGGAAAGACGCTGTTGCGCCGGTGTCTTGAATGAACTCCGTGACCAGCGTGAAGTTGACCGGACCTTGCGGAACCGTGCCGCCGTTGACTTCGATTCGCCATTGACCGGCTTCCGGATTGGTTACAAATGTCTGCTCGACATTATCCACATCATTCGGCCCGTTGCGGGTGGCAAGGGCGGAGGGATTATCCGCATTCAAAGACCACGGATAATGAACTGTACCGGAAGGCGCCTGAAGAGAAAGATCGAGATCGTTTACAAGTGCCTTTGCCGAAGCCGGAGAACCGGCCACATCGGTCCATACCACAGTGACTTTGAATGTGCCTGCGCCATTGGGGACACTAACAGTGAATGGAACGGTTTCGCCGTTTGAAACGGTTCCTGTTTCCCAATAGCCGTTTTTGATTAAGTCGGCTGTTTGCTTGGCATTGATAAGCCCCCAGCCATAGGAGTAATCCGGGCCGGTATTTCCAATATCTTGCGCGCCATGAATCATGAGTGCTTTAAGCGTTTCAGGCGCGGGTTCTTCTCCGGTTTCCTGCTTAAAGTATTGGAAGAGCATCGCACCGGAACCGCAGGCGCTGGGGGATGACATGGATGTCCCTGACGAACTTCCATATTGATTGTTGGGTGTTGTTGAAGTCAGTGTGTATCCATTGGCAACGAGGTCGGGTTTAATACGCCCATCGTTGGTGGGCCCCCAACTGCTGAATGACGTCATGCTGTCGCTGTCATCGGTTGCGCCGATGGTGATGATGTTTTTGGCGTTACCGCGTGGCGGAATGCAGTCATAAGGTCCGTCTTTGCGCGAAGCATCCGGTCCATCGTTACGATCATTGCCTGCGGATTTGAAGACCAATAGACCGGTATCGTAGACGAGATCATCCCATTCCTGTGTGCTGGTCGTGTACGCACCGAAACGGGTACTGCCATAATCAACCCAGCCGCTGCCATTCCAATACCAGCCGGTGATTTCGCCATACGAGTGGTTTGATAGACGTATTCCGCCCTGCGTGCCGCTACGCATTTCCGTGGAATCGGAATTCCAATCATAGGAACGGAGCTGGGCCAAGGGCGCCATGCCCAACGCCAACGAATTGCCCGCTCCCGAACCGGCGATTGTACCGGCCACATGTGTAGCATGGCTGCTTACGCTGGCGCCGGAATCGATTACTTGAAGACGTCCGCTGGCGCCGAAGTCTTGGTGCGGATAAACACGACCGCCATCCCAGACGCCGACAATGACGTCTTTGCCATTCAATTCATAAGGAATCGAACGCAGTTCGGTAACATGAATGCGTTGTGCGGCAGTCACATTGTCGGTTGTATTAGGAGCGGGAGCCGGTTCAACCCATTCCACAACATCCAAAGACGCCAGTGTATTCAGAGCGGCGGGGTAAACCGCAACCCGGGCCACATGGGGGGCATACCAACTCTGTAATTCGCAACCGATGGAGTTCAATTCAGCGGCGGCTTCATCTGCGCTTACATCACCAAAGAAGACAACATGAGTTACGACGCGTCCATCCTCCAAACGACTATCAGGATGGAAATCGAGCACGGCGGCAGAAGGTGAAAGCCGTTCGACGCCTTTTGCGGCCATGGTCCAACGCACGCCATCACCGGCGGAAAGTGTATTCAGACCCGGCGCACGCGATTCGATTACAGCCCAATAGGCCATATTGGGGACATAGCGTAATAATTGAATACCCTGGCTTTCGAGCGCTTGACGTTCTTTTTCCGATGGGATGTTTTGGAACTGAATCAGCGCGTGATGTTTATTCGTAACGGCCGGGGCCTTGGCCATAAGTTTCACATCCAAGGCTTCCATCCGCTTCGTTTCGATGGTCCCGGTTTGTAAATAAATACCCCAGTCTCTCGGTTGAACCGTTACGGCCTGTTTTTGCCAAATGGTACGGCCAACTTCAGGCACGGCCTCGCCATGCGTGAAGGAAATGGTGAGCGGCTCGATACGAATGTCGGGATCACCCGGCACAGGTGTCGGCGATTGGGTATTGGTTGGTGTAGGCGTATTGGATGGAACCGCGGTGGCCGTTGGTTCCGGCTGAACGGTTTTAACATCAATCCGGAAATTGCCGGTCATCGTTGCAAAACCTAAAACCGCAACATAATAAGTTCCACCGCCTTGCAACGAGTAGATAATTTTTGAGAAAAATCCTTCACCGCTGTCATCATCGAATGTGAGCTGATTGCCAAGCTGATCCGGTCCGAATAGGAAAATGACCGTATCTTCAATGTTATTGAGGGCTGCGGCATGGGTTTCGATTACATATTGACCGGATGTTGAAGGTGTGAACCGGAACCACTGTTCCTGCCCGGACTGCGAAATACTCCCATTCACCGTGGAACCATCGACCACAATCCGTGTTGATGGAACCAGAGGCGTCGGCGTACTGGTCGGGCCGGAAGGCGTATTGGTCGGAGTTTGCGTCGGCTGTGGTGGATTGGTCGGTGTATACGTGGCATCCGGCGGCAACGATGTCGGTGTTGCGGTCGCATCGGGCGGAGGTGTAAATGTTGGAGAAGGCCGCTCTGTTGCGGTCGCAGTCGGATCATTCGGATTGGTTGGTGTCGGTGTCACAACCGGCGTGAATGTAGGAGTGCCGGTAGCCGTCGCATTGGGCGGAGGTGTAGAAGTCGGTTCGGGGGTGTTCGATGCGACCGGTGTAGGCTGTGCAGGCGTGGGAGTCGATGTAGATACAGGTGTGGCGGTCGGTGGGATGGGAACATCTTCCGAAAACTGCACAGGACCTTTGCTTTCAAAAGGTCCGTAGAAGTTTGGAACGCCGCTTTGTGTTATAACAAAGACGCGAAACTCATAGGAAGTCCCGAATTGCGGTCCGGCCTGGAAACTGGGATGGATTCCATTTCCATTGGATGCGCTCCACTCCAAAAATGTAGCCGTACCACTGCTTGTGCGGCCCAAATAAGAATAGCCGCCGGTTTCATTTATGCGTGCCCAGACTTGAATATCGTTAATATCGTCCAGATCGACGACTGCAGGATCGAGGTTCCAACGGATTACCAATTCACGGCTATCGGTGGGATCGATATCAATACCGTTGCTCAGATCGTCGAAATCATCCAACGTATCCGTGATAATAACGGCATCTAAGGGGCTGACAGGAATCGAAAGAATCGTAACCGTATCGGAGACGGGATTCTGCATCTCGTCATTGACGGTAATTTCCAGTACATAGGTTCCCGTTTTGTTTGGTGTAAAAGTGGGATCGCTTCGGTTCGTTGCCGAAAATTGGCTGAGACTGAAATCGGGGCCGGAACGAATAGCCCAAGAGATCACGTAGGTACCGTCGCCGCCGGAAGGCTCGGCCATTAACCGGAGGGGATTCTGAATGAAAGTAATCAGATTGGGACCGGCATCGGCAACAACCGGCATATACGCGGTAATTGTTATCAAGTCACTCGCCGGTGAGAGAACACCATCGGAAACACTGAATTGCAGAACATAATCGCCCGGCGCCGTGGGAGTAAATACCGGATCCTCGGCGGTTGTCGAAGACAGTTGATTTGAATCCAGATTGGGACCTTCAACAATAGACCACTCGAATTGGTAGTTCCCTTCTCCACCGCCCGGTGTTCCATCAAGCTGAACCGGTAAATCGACAATTGCATCACGATCCGGTCCCGCGTTAGCCAGAAGGCGGAGTTCGACCATCCGGATACGGTTGTTACCGGAATCGGCAATATAGAAATTTCCGGCGCTATCTACAGATACGCCATAAGGAGATGCAATTTTCGCGGCGGTCGCGGGACCATCATCACCTGAAAATCCCCGCGTGCCGGTTCCTGCGGCTGTTCGGATTATTCCAAAAACATCGATTTGGCGGATACGGTGATTCCCGGAATCGGCGATGAAGACATTATCCGAAGAATCGACACATACGCTGTATGGCGATGCCAATTGTGCCTGGATAGCGGGGCCTTCATCGCCTGAGAACGCCTCCGATCCCGTTCCTGCAATCGTAGAAATGACTCCGGATGGAGCCACCTTACGAATTCGATGCGTGAAACGGTCAGGGATATAGATATTCCCGCTGCTATCGGCAAATACTTGAAATGGAATCGGGATACTTGCCGCTGTGGCTTGAATACCATCATCCGAATGAGCGATTGTGCCATCACCGGCTACTGTTGTAATAACTCCGTTCGTATTCACTTTGCGGATTCGGTTGTTATCGGTGTCGGCAATAAACAGATTTCCGTTGTTATCCACAAAAACACCGGAGGGCCGGCTCAGCGCGGCATTTGTGGCGGGGCCGTTATCGCCGGAATAGCCCAGCTGACCTGTGCCGGCCACAGTCGTAATAACGCCATTGGTGTTCACTTTACGGATACGGTGATTGAGGGTATCGGCAATGTAGAGATTGCCCGTGGAATCCACACTTACTCCGGCAGGCCGTGATAGAGAGGCGCTGGTGGCGGGAACGTTATCGCCGGAATAACCTTGTGTTCCATTCCCCGCAACGGTTGTAATAATCCCATTCGTATCGACTTTGCGAATGCGTCCATTGTAGGTATCAGCGATATAGAGATTCCCCGCATTGTCGCAAACGGCAGCAGAGGGAGAGGCCAAACGCGCATTCACAGCGGGACCGCCGTCACCGGTGAAACCGAACGTGCCATCGCCGGCGACTGTGTCAATAACCGGTTCGGAACTGGCTTGGGCGACACCTGGTGAACACACGCTCCACATAACAAGCGCTATGAACATCACATGTCTAAAATTGACTACGTATTGTCTTGTTCCCTGCAATCGCTTCTCAACCCCTGGCATCTCTCACACTCCATTCACTGTAGATCAATAATAACAATAACACCGCACCAAAGAATTCTTGAATCTCGATGCGTCAATCGTGATTGTGCAAATTGGCTCTGGCGGTTGATCCATTGATTACCGGATCCCCAAAGCAAATAAACGGCTGATAGCACCACCTAAAAGCCAATGTGTGTCTAATTTGACGGGCTATGGAAGGATTCTTACGCCCCCATTTGGCGGGAAGGAGTCTTGCCATACGGACCGCAGCCATGAAACCGGCATGAGTGCCCATAACCCAGTACTTCATCTTATCACCAGGTCGAGAGATGTGCCCTTCACATCTCTTAAATGCACCACCGCCCACAGTATTGTTCATCGGTCAAATCCAAAGATTCTGTACTTTTTTACCATTCCCAATCCGGAATTCTTAAATATGCCCGTCTTTCTCTGCGTCTATTTCAATACCCAAATCCTTTGTTACGATGCAACGGTAATTTGGGAGAAAATCTCTTAAATACAATTCATTATCCCTCAATATTTTACATATTGCAATATTTTAGCATATAAGGATGGCTGGTCCTAGTGTTAATATAAGTTTAGCAAATGACCAGATAGAAGACTGCAACCGGTCGTGAATTGTTTTTTATGTATCTCACTGAAATTATGAGACTTAGAAATTCCCAGAAACATTCATCGCACTCGGCAAAGATGCGGTAAGATAAAAGTGGCAGGTTGCGGGCAGTTGGATTATTGGGTACATGATTCTTTGTCCATTCCGCAAAGATATGTTTTGATACATTAATTCACTGCATCTTGTGTCAATCAAGAAGGACTGGTCAGCCCATGAAAGGCTGCCCTCCAAAATTTAAGGGAGTTATGGCAATGCAAAAACTGTGGCCGGTTGGAATTGTTCTGGGGATTATCGGATTGTCACTAGCCGTTCAGGCCCAACCTGATGAATGGGATTCAACGGATGATGTGGCTTCCACGGCCACGGATTTGGGAGTTCCTGTTGTTTCTATTCAGGACCATGGCCCCCACAACCTTTCGGCCGATGACCTAAGCGATTGGTTTGCATTAACGCTTGCCGCGGGTGTTGACTATGAATTCTACAGTTCGGGCGCCTCTGATACGGTCGCCTTTTTGTATAGCGATGACGGCGAGACTCTGCTGGCCAGCGATACTGAGTCCGATATCTTCACCGGTGATGACGTGAATTTCCGCATTCGTTTCACACCGGTAGAATCGAGCACGTACCGTCTGCGGGTGGCGATGTTCGATCCCGGCTCTGATGGTACCTATTTGCTTCACTACCGAGAAGTGGATACAGCCGGAGATGAATGGGATCCGGCAGATGATGTTTATCAAGGCGCTACCGTGCTCTTGCCACCGACTACAACCGAACGTAGCCATGGGCCGCACACACTGACTGCATCAGATACGGAAGATTGGCTTTCTATCGAGTTGGAGGCCGGTCTCGAATATGAGATTTTGGCATCTGCCAACTCCGATACGGTAGCCGATTTGTATCTCTCTGACGGCGAAACCCGTGTGGCCGGCAACGATTCATTTGGCGCTTTCCGTATTCTCTACAAACCGGAAGTTTCCGGAACGTATTTGCTGCGTGTAAGGCTTTTTGAAGGCATTGAAGAGAGTATTTACACACTCTTTTATCACACGGGAGAAGGCTTGATTCCTGAGGGCGATGCCTGGGATATGGCCGACGATATTTTCGAAGGTGCGACTTTTTTATCGGCGCTTAGCAAAGTGCCTGCACAACATGGTCCACACACACTTTCCGAAATCGACCGTTACGATTGGTTTCTTTTTAGTTTAACCGGCGGCGCAACATACCAATTCGAGTCAACGGGTGGTGAGAATGTCATCGGAGATATTTATGATGCTGATGGCATAACGCATTTAGCGCCTGTCGATCAATTCCCGACCGATACCGATTTTTCGCTCATTTTCACTCCCAATCAAACCGGGAAATATTATCTACGGGTTCGGCATTATTACTTCCAAGCGGCTGACTATACGCTTGTTTATTCGATGTTAAGCGATCCCCCCGTGCCGATTTTGGACAATTGGGATTCCGCTGATGATGCCTCCACCGGTGCGACAAATCTCGGAGAGCCAAGTGAAACCATACAGACACATGGGGCGCACACGCTGTCGCTTAACGATTATTCGGACTGGTTCCGGCTCTCGATGCAATCCGGAGAAACCTACGAATTTTGGAGCACGGGAAATTCCGATACGTTTGCAGAACTCTACGGTGCGGATGCAACCGATGCATTAGTGTTGAGAGACGATGGCGGATCGGGCTTTAATTTCCGCATCAGTTTTGAGGCGGAAAGCACAGGCATTTACTATTTGCGCGTACGTCTATTCGATATCGGCTCAAACGGACAGTATGTTTTAAATTACCGTCACGATGTTCCGGCCTCACCTGATGGAGATAATTGGGATCCGGTCGATAACACGGCGGCCGGTGCAACGAACTTGGGGGCGCCGAGTTCAACGGAGGCCACACACGGCCCACACAGCCTATCATCCGGCGATACCGAGGATTGGTTTGTGCTTCAACTTAAAAGCGGAATAACCTACGACCTATATTCAACCGGAACATCCGATACGATCGGCGCGTTATTCTTAGAGGATGGGACATCGCTCGTTACCGAACAAGATGATGGCGGCGAAGGACGCAACTTCCGCATTCTCTTCACACCGCAGGCAGATAGGACATATTTATTGCGTGTGCGTAGTTTCGGTGCGGAATCCGCTTCTTATATGCTTCGATATCGGGGCGAGCCGCTTACAAGCGGTGTAGAGTATTGGAAGGCGATGCGGTAAAGGTTTTTTATGTCTTAATCGGGCATATCTGCGCTTAAATCGAAACGATTGAATGCCCAGACCACCATAAAAAAACTCAAAGCGGAAAAGGCGCAAAGCACGAGCCAAGCCACAGCTAATGCTATTGGCCAGAGGGATTTTGATAGCCAGTAGATGGACCCTCCTGCAAGACCAGCCAGGCCGCAAGATAGGAAAACACCGATAAATTCGGCAAAAAAGACCAGCATTTGTTTGCCCATAGCACCGAAATCCATGGTGCCCGATTGCATATTCCTCACCGGAAACAGCAGGAACAACGCATTTGAAATAGAAATTGTTAGTAGATTCATCGGAACGATAAAAGGTACTGTGGCCAAGACTATGGCCCTGCCGGATGGATCGAAGATCGCCAGCAGACTCAGGACGATCATGTGAAAAATCGTCAGCAAACCACAAGGCAAGAGCAATTCACCCAAACTTGTTGCCATGGGACGGAATGGCAAGGCTTTAAGCCCATCCATGTAATCGATCTCACAGCGAAATCCCAAAGGCATATTCATCGCAAAAAACGCCGTTCCATAAATAAGAAAGCCAATTGCCGGTCCGGTAAAGTTCGAGCCATTCTTACCTATTGATGTAAAAAACGGCCACGACACGAAAATGAAAAATACACCGAAAAACAACAAGCCGCGCGCGCTTCGGGTGGCATGAATAATCTGACGCCAGGCGACAGTCCCGGCGCCGCCCATGCGAGGTGGAAGAGGAAGTGTCCATCCCCGGGAAGTCCGTTTGCCCGCCTTTACCCCCATGGAGCCTTTACCGGCCTGACGGATTCGTTCGTGCAGTTTTAGGCTTGCGCCTGCCGCCGCTTCCAAGTAATCCGCATCCAGTCGCAGACTTAGCATTACCAATATGGCGATCAAGAACGCAGCAATTGGCGCCCATGTTACTAATCCGGGGATAAGTGTATCTGCGGTAACAACTTGAGCGAAGACATCGAAGGGAGCGAAAAGCACACTGCCCACTTTCCCCCCGCGAAGGGCCATAAAACTTTCCACCCATCCCTGCTCCGATGCTTGTTGCATGACGTTCCATATCGATGCAAAGAGGGTAATACCGATAACGGCAAGGACTACTTTGCGTAATTTGGAATATGCCATTTCTCCGATGATTTGCTGTATTTGGAACGTAAGCAGGCTTAGTAAATGCATGAAGCAAAACGCCAGATAACAGCCTATGAATAACGAAATCCACGATTGGATATAAGGCTTAAAGGCTATCGACAAAAATAGACTTAAAAAAACGAGATTGCCTGCTGCTTTTTTGAGTTTATAGAGCAACAGTTCCCGGCGGGAAAACGGTCCGGGAAACAGAAAATCGATTTCCGCCAATGTAAAGGCCAATGCTTTTGCCGATGCACCACTCAAAAAACTCATGAGATAAAGGCCAAGCATGGCCAACGGCATGTAGAATCGGATTTTTCTAGGATCGGGCTTGGGAATGTTGGTGAATCCGAACAAAGCCGGGAGAAGCATGCAGCCGAAAATTAGGACGCCGAAGATCGTCACCAGCGCCCGGCGCGGTGTTTTCAGCCCATAAATGAATTTCCGGATCCGGGCACGGCGGTTGAGGCTGTTTAATTGGTTAAGGGCAGACATCGACATCATGAAGTCCTTTGCAAACCTTCATCAGCCTTGTTGCTGTTCACCGGAATTGTCCGGCCCGGAAATGGAATTTTCGGTTACTCGGAAAAAGACATCTTCAAGCGATGCATCGACAGCCATATCCGAAAAGGAACCATGGGCTTGATGAATATCACCCATAAACAGACGTTTGCCTTGGTGAATAATCAACAAGTGTGTGCAAATATCTTGGATTAAGGCCAATAAGTGGGAACTGAGCAAAATGGCTGCACCGGCCTGGGCGCGTGCACGAATTGAATCTTTTAGAACGCGTATGGCCTTAGGATCGAGACCTGTTAAAGGCTCATCGAAAAGAATCGCGGCGGGATCGTGCAAATAAGCACAGCAAATCGCTGTTTTCTGACGCATTCCTCTCGATAACTCTTGGGCGATGGTATTACGTTTTTCGGTCAGTTCGAATTCTTCTAAAAGTCGTTCACCTTTAGAAACATAATCATCCACCTGATAGGCCTCGGCAGCGAAAATGAGATGTTCCCAGACCGTGAGAGCATCGAACAAGTGAGGATCGTCAGGGATATAGGCAAGGCTGCTTTTGGCACCTACCGGATTTTCGACAACATCGCATCCGGCGATAAGTACTTGCCCGCTGGTGGGGCGAATCACACCGGCCAGAGCGCGGAGTGTTGTTGTCTTTCCCGCTCCATTCGGGCCAAGCAATCCCATGATTTGGCCAGGCTGAACCTGGAAATGGAGATTCTCCACGGCAAGATGCTTTTTGTAGGATTTCGTGAAGCCAATGGTTTCAATCAAGTGCGGTCCCCCTCGAGTAAATGGTTCGGAAAGTATAAATGAAGTAGCATGAATGACAATAGGGATTGTCGGCACAAGTGTATAAAGAACATAGCATAATACGCAGTGGCACCAAGACGCTTTTAATGGTAGGCATTTTTTTCTAAAAAAATCCGTTCTAACACCTTTACATTTGGCTCCTAATTTCGGAGAATTCAGATAGGCAGTGTGAAAAAAAGTCGGGGGGTAAACGCGATGGAAAGATCAACAAGTCAGAGGCAGGCGATACGGCATGTTCTTGAGGAAGCTGATCATCCTTTGAAGCCTCACGAAATTCTCGCGGTCGCCAAACATGATGTGCCTGGTCTGGGGATTGCCACGGTATACCGGACGATCAAATCACTCATAGAAGATGGGTGGCTTGTTCCGGTAGATCTTCCCGGAGAAACAGCACGTTATGAGGTTGCGAACCGGCCCCATCATCATCATTTTCTTTGCCGCCGGTGTGACAGAGTCTTCGTGTTGGATGGGTGCCCGTGGAATATGCGTGCGACTTTACCGGCCGGTTTTAAGTTGGAGTCGCACCAAGTGATTCTGTATGGAATCTGTAAGGATTGCCGCAAAGGCCATTGACCGCTTTTTGATGGGGTAGCCTAAATCTTTTTGTTTGTGAATCCGCCAACAACGACGGAAAGGGAGAAATGTGGCTGGTTTGCATTTTGGTGACATTTGCAGCCGTCTCACTTCCAGCTTCAACGTACAATCATTAAAGTTCGTAAGTCCAATAGGAATAGGGGCTAAGGCGTTGGGAAAGAAAGCGTTGCCATTACTTCTTACCCACGCCATTTCTTGTATACTGAAATTCCCCATTCCCAAGCGGCAAATCTATTTTCGCTCCCAGGAGCCATAAGCACAATGAGTGACGATTTTGAACACGTTGTCAGCCCCGAAGAAGAAGAGGAAACCAAGGAATGGCTGGATTCTTTGCAGTACGTTCTAGAAAGAAGCGGCCCCCAGCGTGTAACCCGTCTCCTCCAAGATCTAAACATTAATGCCCGCAAGCATGGCGTAAAAATTCCCTTTACCGCCAACACGCCTTATATCAATACCATACCTGCGGATCAGGAACCTCCGTATCCGGGAAGCCGTGAGATTGAACGGCGCATTAAGAGCCTGATTCGCTGGAATGCCATGGCGATGGTGGTTCGAGCGAACCGTGAAGAGGCCGGTATCGGTGGCCATATCTCCACATTTGCCTCTGCGGCCACGCTTTATGAAGTCGGCATGAATCACTTCTTTAAGGGGCGCGGAATTGATGGCGGGGATCAGGTTTATTTTCAGGGGCATGCCGCGCCCGGCATCTATTCCCGTGCATTTTTAGAGGGGCGTATTTCACTGGAGCAATTGCAGAACTTCCGGCGTGAACTTCGGCCGGGAGGAGGGCTCTCGTCTTATCCGCACCCCTGGCTCATGCCCGATTTTTGGCAATATCCCACAGTCTGTATGGGACTGTGTTCAATCCTTTCGATTTACCATGCCCGATTCAACCGTTATTTGGAAGACCGAGGATTGAAGCCGAAAACCGATAACAAGGTCTGGGCTTTCATCGGCGACGGTGAATGTGACGAGCCGGAAACCCTTGGGGCAATAACGCTTGCCTCACGTGAGAAACTGGACAACCTGATTTTTGTTATCAACTGCAATCTTCAGCGCTTGGATGGCCCTGTACGCGGTAATGGGCAAATTATCCAAGAACTGGAAGCGGCATTCCGCGGCGCGGGGTGGAATGTCATCAAAGTGATTTGGGGTGGCGATTGGGATCCGCTGCTCGAAGACGATCATGAGGATCTTCTAGTACGGCGTATGAATCGGCTTATCGATGGTGAATCTCAGAAATACACCGTCGAATCCGGGGCTTATACTCGTGAAAAATTCTTTGGCACCGATCCTCGGCTACTGAAGATGGTTGAGCACCTTTCCGACGAGCAGTTGCGCAAACTGCGCCGTGGCGGGCACGATCCGAAAAAAGTCCATGCGGCCTTTAAGGCGGCTGTCGAACATAAGGGCCAACCAACGGTGATTTTAGCCCAAACTGTCAAAGGCTACGGATTGGGCGAAGCCGGAGAAGGCAAAAATATCACCCACCAACAAAAGAAACTGAATGAAGAGGAATTGCGCAGTTTCCGCACCCGATTCGGTATCCCGATTTCGGATGAGGATGTCTCGGAAGCGCCGTTCTATTGTCCACCGGAAGATAGTCCGGAAATCCGTTATCTCCGGGACCGGCGTGAGTCATTGGGTGGATATGTCCCCGAGCGAATGGCTACAAGTGATCCCCTGCAGCCGGTCGATTCGGAATTGTTCAAGGAGTTTCAAAAAGGCACTGAAGGCCGGGAAGTCTCAACGACGATGGTATTTGTCAGGATGCTTTCCAAACTCCTGCGCGACAAACAGATCGGCAAACTGATTGTTCCGATTGTCCCTGATGAAGCACGAACATTCGGAATGGAAGCGCTATTCCGGCAGTGCGGCATTTACTCTCACGTGGGTCAGCTCTATGAGCCGGTCGATGCCGACAACCTTCTTTATTACAAAGAGATTAAAGACGGACAAATCTTGGAAGAAGGCATCACCGAGGCGGGAGCGATGTCATCCTTTATCGCCGCCGGTACAGCCTATTCCGTGCATGGAATCAATACGATTCCCTTCTTTATCTATTACTCGATGTTTGGACTTCAGAGGATTGGCGATTTCATGTGGGCGGCAGGTGATATGCGCACCCGGGGATTCCTCATCGGAGGCACTGCGGGACGGACAACACTGGCCGGCGAAGGATTGCAGCACCAAGACGGTCATAGCCATATGATCGCTATGGGGATTCCCAACATGGTGGCTTACGATCCGGCCTTCGCGTATGAAATCGCAGTCATTATCGAAGATGGCATCAAGCGGATGTATGTCGATCAGGAAAGCATCTTTTATTACCTGACGGTGTGCAATGAAAACTACGCAATGCCGCCGATGCCCAAAGGATGCAAAGAAGGCATCCTTAAGGGAATGTACAAATTTAAAGCATCTGAAAAGAAACGTCCCAAACTTCAAGCAACACTCTTTGGCAGCGGCACAATTATGAATGAAGTGCTGAAAGCCCAGGAAATGCTGGAACGCGATTATGGTGTATCAGCCGATGTTTGGAGCGTAACCAGCTATAAGGAGTTGCGGCGTGAGGCGCTGGAATCTGAGCGGTGGAACCGATTGAATCCCACGAAAAAGGCGAAAGTGCCCTATATCCAAAAAGCGCTGGATGGCACAAAGGGTGTATTTGTGGCGGCTTCGGATTATATGAAAGTGCTTCCCGATTCAATCCGGGAATGGGTGCCGGGACGTTTGATTTCGTTGGGCACAGATGGATTTGGCCGCAGTGAGTCGCGGAAAGCCCTACGGGATTTCTTTGAAGTGGATGCGCGGTATGTGACGCTTGCAACATTGCACGGGCTGGCTTTGGAAGGAAAAATCGAAGCCAAAGTTGTGGATGAGGCCCGCAAAAAGATGGGTATCCAATCCAATAAACCGGATCCGATTGTGAGTTGAGCGTTTCTCAAGAAACGATAATTGGCTATGAAAACAGGGGCTCCAAGGCATTTGCTTTGGGAAGATGATGAAAGAAGATTGCATTCGCGTTGCGTGCAATCGCGAGCGAGCAGAGTCTGAACGGATAGAAAAATGGTTATGCAGTTCAAACTTCCCGACCTCGGTGAAAACATTCAGTCCGGTGATATTGTCAATGTGATGGTTTCCGCCGGAGATACGGTTCAGAAAGACCAACCCGTCCTTGAAATTGAGACCGATAAAGCGGTTATCGAAGTACCGTCAAACATATCCGGAAAAATTACAGAACTTCACATCAAACCCGGCCAAAAAGCGTTAGTGGGACAGACTATTTTTGATTACGAATCAGGAGATGGAGCGGCTTCGGTTTCCGCACCGGTCCCAGAAGAAAAACCTGCACCAGCCGAAGCCCCCGCAGTGGAAGAAAAAGCAGAGGCGGAACCTCCTGCGCCAGCCCCGAAGGCAGCGGAACCTCCGAAACCCGCCGCGCCTGCTCCTCAACCTCAGGCTCCGGCCCCTCCGGTAGTATCCTCAGCGCCATCACTGCCCGTACTGCCAAGGAGTGGCGCTCCTACACCCGCAATTCCGGGAGCTGTGGCTCCCGCCGCGCCATCGGTGAGACGTTTTGCACGGGAAATCGGAATCGACATCAACGAAGTCCCTGGTTCAGGTCCCGGGGGACGTATTTCGATTGAGGATGTTAAAAAATACTCGAAAGCATTAAATACAAAACAACCATACAAATGCCCGGCGCATATTGTCGATGTGCCTTTGCCCGATTTTGGCCGTTGGGGAGAGATCGAACGCAAGCCGATGACGACTGTTCGGCGGGTAACCACCGAACATATGGTTCGGGCCTGGGTCACGATTCCTCATGTTACCCAATACGATAAGGCGGATATCACACGTTTAGAGCAGCTCCGCAAGATGCATGTGCGTCAGGCGGAAGCAACGGGCGGAAAACTCACAGTCACGGCAATCTTGGTTAAAATTATTTCTTCGGCCCTCAAACTGTTCCCACAGTTTAATTCAACGGTCGATATGAAAAGCCAGGAAATCATCTATAAAAAGTATTACAACATCGGAATCGCCGTCGATACCCCGCGAGGTTTATTGGTTCCGGTGATAAAGGATGTCGATAAAAAGAACATTCTGGAATTATCTGCTGAAATGGTTGAAATCTCAGAAAAGGCCCGCGAAAGCAAAGTCACACTGGAAGAACTGAACGGCGGTTGCTTTACGATCACGAATTTAGGCGGTATTGGAGGGACTTCGTTTACTCCGATTGTGAATACTCCGGAAGTTGCCATTCTAGGTGTGTCACGTGCGGCCATGGAGCCGGTTTATATCGATGGTGAATTCCAACCACGCATGATGTTGCCGCTTTCTTTGTCGTATGATCATCGTGTTATCGACGGCGCGGATGGCGCACGCTTCTTGCGTTGGATCGTGGGCGCATTAGAAGAACCGTTTGTTATGAGTCTGGAAGGTTAAACCATGTCTTCAGCAAAAAACACCAACACGCAAGTCGTTGTAATTGGAGCCGGACCGGGTGGTTATGCCGCTGCGTTTCGCGCCGCGGATTTGGGCAAGCAGGTTACCCTGATCGATCTGGATAAAAATCCCGGCGGCGTATGTTTATACCGTGGCTGTATTCCTTCAAAAGCGCTTTTGCACGTAGCCAAAATCCTGAACGAATCGAAAGAAGCGGCTGATTTTGGAGTCGATTTCAAGCCGCCCAAAATCGATCTGGATAAGATGCGGGCTTGGAAGAATGATGTTGTCGGAAAAATGACCGGCGGTTTGGGCGAATTGTGTAAGCGCCGGAATATCAATTTTATCCAAGGCCGCGCTCAATTTAAAGATTCAAATACCTTGGATGTGGAACGTGTTGATGGCGGCAAAGAAACGGTCACTTTCGAAAACGCTATTTTGGCTACCGGATCAAAACCCGCCCGCATACCCAGCCTCTGGATCGATAGCCCACGCATGATGGATTCCACCGGTGCTCTGGAAATAGCGGATATTCCCAAAAGCCTGCTGGTCGTCGGCGGTGGTTATATCGGGCTTGAGTTGGGCACTGTGTATGCATCTTTGGGCACTGAGGTGACCGTTGTTGAGATGACAGCAGGACTTCTGCCGGGAGCGGACCGCGACTTGGTCAAAATCTTGGCCGCCCGCGCGAATAAGATATTTAAGTCGGTGCTGTTGGAAACACGCGTTGTTGAGATTGCGGAGAAGGCAAAGAAGCTGCACGTCAAGTTCCATGAAAAAGACGGCAACGAAGTTGAACAGTCTTTCGATAAGGTTCTCATGTCTGTGGGCCGTACACCCAACAGTAAAAACCTTGGACTCGAAAACACCAAAGTCAAAGTGAATGACAAGGGGTTTGTCGAAGTTGACATCAACCGCCGTACAGCAGATCCCGCCATCTTTGCCATCGGCGATATTGCCGGAGAACCAATGCTGGCACACAAAGGTTCGCATGAAGGACTGGTTGCTGCAGAAGTTATTGCCGGGCACAAAGCGGCCTTTGAGCCACTGGCGATTCCGGCCGTTGTCTTTACCGACCCTGAAATCGCTTGGTGTGGCCTTACTGAGACACAAGCCAAAGAGGCAGGCCGCAAAGTGGAAGTGGCACGTTTCCCTTGGGGTGCTTCAGGCCGGGCTACCACGCTTGGACGGAACGACGGTGTGACAAAAATAATTGCCGATCCCGAAACCGAGCGTATTTTGGGCCTTGCTATCGCGGGTTCCGGCGCGGGCGAATTGATCAGCGAAGGTGTTCTGGCTATTGAGATGGGCGCGGTCGTCAGCGATGTAAAACTAACAATCCATCCGCATCCCACTCTCTCAGAAACAGTCATGGAGTCGGCGGAACTATTCTTCGGACAATGTACTCACCTCTACCGGCCCAAAAAGTCCTAAGCGGGCAACTGCCCGTCAAAACGGCACTACAAAATATAAAAACGCGGTCTTGGTTAGAAAATCATGGCCGCGTTTCTTTTGATAGTCTGCATGTTTATCTTGACGTTTCTTTGCCGAATACCGCCCGAAAGAAAAAACGACAGATTTCCTTCACCGCAAAAAAACTGCTGTACAATGTTAGTTGATGGTGCACAAAAAGGCACTTTCCATATTAATAACCAAACCGGTTACCGTTTAATGCTCAGCGAGGCATATAGGCTGTGTTTTACACAGTCCTGGGGTTGTTTGTGCAAATTCAATCGCCAAGTACGGAATTAAGCCGGGAGCGAAAGCCCGGATTGTATATCAACACCACATTCGGTATGGGGAATTGTGATGGACTTTGATGCCACAGAATATTTAAGTTATTTCCTTCAGGATGCAGAAGAACATTTGGAGGTCATGACCGAAGCCTTATTGGCTTTGGAGGAATCCCCCGACGATACCGAGGCTATCAGTAAGCTCTTTCGTGTTGCGCACACCCTTAAATCCTCATCGGCCATGGTCGGTCTGAATGAGATCAGTGAGTTTACGCATCATGTTGAAGATTTTCTATCGGAAGTGCGCGATGGTTCACGTGTTGCCAATGAAGAATTGGTAACGGCGCTTTTCCGCGCATTCGATCTGCTTAAAGATATGTTGGAGGCGGTCCAAGCGGGCACTTGGGAAACCAACAAAGATGAATATGTAAGCCAAATCGATCCCGCAATGGCTCAACTTCGCGGAGAAGAGGTAGAGGAACAAGCACCGAATCGGGAAATCGGACAAGGAGGTCCGCTTCTCGATTTGGATGCCGTTAAAGCGGATTGGAAGGCGCGTAATGAAGATGGAACGCACCTCTTTATAATTAATATTGAACTTCAGCCGGACACTCCCATGCCCGGCGCCCGGGCAATGATTCTGACTCAGGAATTACAGACAGTCGGTACAATGATTTCATGTGTTCCTGATTTGACTGATCCTTCAGTTGAATTGGAGGACGGGAAATTTGCTCTGGCGCTATCAAGTGTCGCAATTGAAGATGAAATCAGGGATCACCTGGACAGCCCCTATATTGAACAATTCACATTAACCGAAGTCGGTGCAGAAGAACCTTCGAAGAGTGCTCCTGAAGTCTCGACCCCGGAGGCGGTTCAGGCCGCTCCCACAACGCCGGTTGAACCAGAGCCCGCCAAACCGGCCGTGGCCTCTGAAGAAACGAAGCCATCGAACGCTCAGTCTGCCCAGAAAACGGCTCCTGCCCCCCGCGCGGAAGTGGCAAAGACAGAAACCGTCCGGGTTGAAATCGGCAAACTTGACAAACTTTTAGAACTTGTTGGAGAGCTGGTTATCGGCCGTGGGCAAGTTGCCGAATTAGGCCGCCGCATTGCATCGACCCCCAATTCCGAAGACGCCACCGATCTAATTGATGCCATTCAGAATCAAGGAATGATCCTGACTCAATTGCAGGAAGCGATCATGGATTCGCGTATGGTGCCGGTGGCGAATGTCTTTACCCGGTTCCGGCGTCTGGTCCGCGACTTATCGGTTTCATTCAAAAAAGACGTTAATCTCGTAATCGAAGGTGAGGAAACGGAACTCGACAAGAAAATCATCGATACGATCGGAGATCCTCTAACTCACTTAATCCGTAATGCAATCGACCACGGCCTGGAAATGCCTGAAGACCGGGTTGCGAACGGCAAAGACCGCAACGGGCGTTTGCTTTTGGCCGCAGGGCGCGAAGGCAACAATGTCACACTCACAGTTGAAGACGATGGCCGCGGTCTTAATGTGGCAAGGATCAAAGCCAAGGCTATAGAACGTGGATTAACAACGCCTGAAGCCGCCGAACAGATGGATGAGAATTCGATCATCCAGATGATCTTCCAGCCCGGATTCTCAACAGCCGAAAAAGTAACGGATGTCTCCGGCCGGGGTGTAGGCATGGATGTTGTAAAACGCTCCATCGATGAACTCGGCGGTACGGTTGAAGTACGTTCAAAGGCCGGCAAAGGCTCAACCTTCGTCATTCGGCTTCCGCTCACCTTGGCGATTATCCAAGCCCTATTGATTGAAGTTGGAGAGGAATGCTACGCCATTCCGATTGGCGATGTCGTTGAGATGTTGCGCATTACTCCGGATGAGATCACAACGATTGAAGGACGGGGCGAAGTGATTCGCCTGCGCGAACATGTGATTCCATTGATCCGCCTGCGCGAAGCATTAGGATCGCCGATTCCTGTTAGCAATGGCGACGAACGCATCTATGTAGCTGTTGTGCAACAGGGCCGCAAGACAGCCGGCCTTGTCGTAGACCGCACACGCGGCGAACAAGAAGTTGTCATTAAATCATTGGGCAATGAAATGCAATCTTCACCGTTGTTGGCGGGTGCTTCAATTCTTGGTGACGGCTCCGTTGTGTTGATTCTGGATACTGGAATGGTGATTCGTGAGGCTCTTAATGCCAAAGCAGTGGATTCCGCCTAACACCGCCTAATCTGTGAATTGAGTTCACGTTTTCGATTGCAGCGTATACCCGCTTATCTATTTCATAAGCATTACAAAAATTTGCTTTGTGAAATGCACACTTGCAGGCCATATATTGGTTATTGAATTGATTTTGCCGTCGTCCGGTTTCCGGCCAATAAAGGAAACGCCAACACAAGACTTTCTACTCTTCGGCTTTGCCTTTTTTGCCTTTCGTTTCTTTCTTCTCTTTGGCTCGATAGCCGTACGTCTGAATTTCGCGGTCGACCACAGTCATCGTAACAGTCTGGATCGGCTGCTTCACTACAGTTTGCGCATTTAGGATACGGATTTTCGTTCCCGGCCAAATGATTTGTTTTGCGTGAATAAAACGCTGTGTAGCACGTTCCGTTTCGAGTTGCGTTTGAAGTTCTTTATTGGCCTCGGTGATATCTTTGAGTTGTTGTGTTACTTGCGCGTGGGCGGTAATGGCCTGTTGTGCCATTTTGATTTGATGAGGTGGAAGTTTGCGTCCGGTGGCGCGGGCGGCCTGTAAGACTTTAAGCACTTGCTGTAATTTGGCCATATTCGCTTCCAAAGACGCTTGCTTTTCCTGCAATTCTCTGCCCTGTTGCTCCATTTTAATCATATCCGGTCCCAATTCGATCTCGGTTTTTGCTCCGAGTTCGGAACCGATTGCTTGAGCGGCGATCATAACTCCTGAACAAATATGGCCACCAACAATTATTCCGCGGTCGCCTTCTGCTTCCACAATCCCCGCAGTTTCAACATTACAATGGGTGATCCCCCCTTTGGTTAGCACGCCCTGACGGGCAATCAGCGTGGCCTCATTGGCGAAATTGGCGGTAATTACGCCCCCCGCTTTTAGGACGGCTTTATTATCGCCCTGAACACCGGCAGAAATTGTGATATTGCCTTCCGTTTCAATTTCGGCCGCCTCAACCACACCATTTACACAGATATCCTGGGTGGATTTGACTTTAAAACCCGAAAGCACGTTTCCGTTGATGACAACAGCCACGGTGCTTTCAATATTCCCGGTTTCATATCCGACATTGCCTTCGGTAACCAATGCAGGATTGATTTCCAACTTTTCCGGCGTGCCTTCAAGAATACCATCCGTATCGGAATGAAGTTTCTTTCCGTCTTCAGAAAGCCGTGTGCCTTTACCGCCTGAAAGTTTGGCAGGCTTACCCGGTTTACAGGGAACGGTTTCGCCATATACATCCTTGCCGACGGTGCCATCTGTCGGATCGACCAGTTCGGCCAATAGATCGTCTTTTCCGATAAGTACAAATACTGCCAGGTCTTTGAGATCGGCGGTTCCGTCTTCCCGTTCTTTAGGTGTGCCCCGGGAACGGCTGGTATCGATATGGTATTTTACATAGCCGTCTTTGCCATCTTCGGCACGAGTTCCCTTGGCTACTTCAACCGGTTGGTTAAAGAGGTTCTGGGCAAACATCTCCGAAATCTTCTCTTTGTTAACACAAGAGATGATACCCTCCTGGGCGAGTTCCTGCACGATCCGCTTCTCATTCCATTTATCAAGATTGGTGACATCAAGATCAATGGTTACACGCATTTTGTCGCTGGAGACTTTGATCTCCAGGCCATCTTCAAATGCGGCGCCCTTACGGGCTTCCAACTGGTCCGCCATGGTGTACTCCAAGCAGGTGAACCCAACTCCAGATGTATCGGGTCAACTGCAAGATTTTTCGTCCCTAATGCGAAACTTCTTTTTGAAAATATCTATACGCCGCTGTGCATTATTAAAATATTACCCTGGCGGTGCATATGTAATTCGCATCGCATAAGACGCTAATTAAGTTTATTGTACACCGATATTGTACCAAAGATTTGTCATATGACCGTTTATTCTGATGTCCGATCGCGTAAAAGAGGAAATGGGATGATATCTCGGATTGACGATGTATCGGTTAGGAGCATGATCAGGCGGTCAATTCCTAATCCTACGCCTCCCGTTGGCGGCATACCGCAACCGACAGCCTCGACAAAGTCCCAATCCAGCGGATGGTCCTCCAAATCCCCCTCACCGGCCCAGCGTTGTTGGTCTTTAAAGCGTTCCAATTGCTCGACAGGATCGGTTAATTCGGAGTAGGCGTTGCCCACCTCCATGCCGCAGATATAGGGTTCAAAGCGTTCTACTAAAGTCGGGCACCCACGTTTACGCTTGGTCAGGGGTGAAATTTCTACGGGATAGTCCATAACGAAAACAGGATCGTTTAGATCATTCTCGCATACGCGTTCGAAAAGCCACATTACTGCCTCGCCCCGGCTTACAGAGTCGATATTCTGAGCAGTGTCATCACCGCTTTCACCCAAATCCTCCTTGGTGATTCTGGATTTACAGGCGGCGCGGACCTCATCGTCACTGGCTGTAAGGATATCCAGGCCAATGGCCTCTTTAAGTGCATCAGGCACTCTCAGACGCCTCCAAGGGGGAGCCAAATCGACCTCAGTGCCACGATAGGTGATTTTTGTAGTACCGAGAATTTTTTGCGCCACTTCGGCCACGATATTTTCAAAGCGCTTGCTTTGATCTTCATAGTCCGTGAATGCCTCATACCACTCCATCATTGTAAATTCGGGATTGTGGCTGCGGTCGATACCTTCGTTTCTAAAGTTTTGACAAATCGTAAAGACCTTGGGGAAACCGCCCACGATATACCGTTTAAGTGGCAATTCGGGTGAAATCCGTAGATAGACCTGCTTATCTCCTAATGCGTTGACAGTGGTAACAAAGGGACGGGCTTCAGCACCGCCGTAGATCAGTTCCATGGTCGGTGTAAGGACCTCAAGAAATCCCCAGCCGATCATGATTTGACGTACGGTTTCGATGATTTCAGAACGAAGCCGGAACCTTTTACGGCTGTCCGAATCGGTAATCCAATCCAAATAGCGTTTGCGGGCACGCACTTCAGGATCGGATAGCGCATAGTACCGCTTGCCGTCCTTCTCTTTGGAAATCGGCATACGGACCACGGCTTTGGCAAGAATCTGCGCCTCAGTGGCTTGAACAGTCAGTTCACCGGTGCGTGTGCGAAAGATTTCTCCCTTCACACCCAGCCAATCGCCAAGGTCAAGAAGCTCGATTTGTTCCCAAACATCCTCACCAATGATGTCTTTCTTAACATAAACCTGAAGACGGTTATCGAAATCGACTAGATCAACAAATTTGGCCTTACCCATTTTGCGAATGGCCCCGATTCGGCCTGCAATGGCGAGATGCCGGTCACCTTCATATTTTTCCAGATCGCACTCATCGAACGTTTTATGGATTTCGCCCAGGCTATGCGTGACTTCAAAGCGATAGGGATAGACCTCGCCTCCGTTCTTGAGAAGTTCTTCCCGCTTATGGAGCAATTCGCTGTCGAAGATCGCTTCAGCCGATGTTGTCGGTGCGGATTCCGGTGTGTTCTCTGACTTCACGTTCACTGTCTTTTCCTTTGGATGATTCGGCTTAATTGTGCCTGAAAGTGCGCTCGCATTGGATCTACATGCCGAGACATGCGAGACAGGCAGAATAGGCAAACCCAGAGCAATGGGCCATAGTAAGCGGCGGACGAGATATGCCAACAGCCGCTACGGCCTCCGGTTCGGCGTACTTACCTGCCTGCCAAACCTTCTGCAAGGCAAAGTGTGCGCTTTGCCAAATCGCCGATACGGTTGGTTTCAAAGCCATAGACCGCCGATTTTAAAACGCTGTTTAAGGGCGTTATCCATTTTGCCGGAAGGCCTGAAGTTCCCAACAAAGCACCGGCGATTGAACCGGCTGTAGCCCCATTGCAATCGGTATCCCACCCGCACATAACCGCGATGCAGATTGTCTTTTCATAATCGAGTTGCCCACAGCAGAGCGCCAAGGTTACTACCGCAGCATTATTGATGGTGTGCACAGGGTGATAATGCCCGTAATCGGCCTGGATTCGGTCCATAACAGCCTCCCAATCCGGATTCTGTTCGGCCCATTTGCGCACATTCCGCACGGCCTCCGCCAACCGGCAGTTTTCGGGGATTTGCGCCAAACCTGCATCCAGAATCTTATCCATTTCTTGGATGTCTTGAGATTCCGAAACCAGGGCTTGGGCGGTCATGGCCGCCACCCACATTTCGCCGTAAATGCCGTTTTTGATATGCGAAAGCGACGCATCGGCAAAAGCCAGTTGAGCGGCACGCTCCGGATCGCCGGGATAGGCATACCCGAAACCATCAGCGCGTATTTGGGCTCCGATCCACTCCCGGTATGGATTCCTGACAGTGGCAGTTGCAGGCGGCTCGATATTTTGAACCAAGTTCCGATAGGCAATCCGTTCAGCGGTATAAACCATGTGATAGGGCAGCCGCTGCAACCAAGTCTCGGCCACATTGGACGCTGTAAGCCGCTCGCCGAAAGCCTCCAGCATGTGCAGTGTCAGGATGGTGTAGTCGAGATCGTCATCCCGTTCGCCCTGCACGACATGGCCGCGGCAACAGCTCCGCATATTCAGCCAATCCTGTGGCAAGAAGCTGGGTTCGGGTGGTTCTTTGTCCCAAGGCACATAATCAGACAGAGGCCATGCGTCCAATCCCTCCAAATACCGGCGGATTGCAGCTCGGCCATCCCCTTGGACACCTTCGACAGGTTTACCCAATATGCAGCCGGCTGTACGGCCCAGCCAAGCGCCTTCAAGATGATCCAGCAACACATCGGAAGGTGGAATCGGCCTTGGTTGAGTATGCTGCGATGCAGAATTCGGACGTAAAGCAAGAATCTCAGGAAATGTGCTGGGCTCCTTATAAGCGAAGTCTGCACGGACTTCGAGCGCATCCAGAGTGTTGTAGAGTTCCTCGGCCTGGCACCTCTGCTCCGCCCCACGGAGTTTTTCCAATTCACGGAAGCGTTCCCGGCAGGCAGAGGTCTCGCAGCCTTCTTCTTCACGTTGGTTCAGCTCGTGGGGGAGTAATTCAAAGAGAGTTTCGGTATAGGCCATGATTTATCCCTAAGGTTTACACTCTTTCGAAAGCTATTGAATACCGTAACCTTAGAGTCCAATAGCCTTGGCGCAAACGTTCTGATAAGGTAAAGATTCTAAACAAAACTGTACAGAAATAAGGGTCTGGGCGATGGCACAACCAACACCACAACAGTTGGTTGCAATAATCAAAAAACTTCAAACTCGCGTTAAGTTCTTGGAATCGGAACTTGAAAAGGCGCAAGCTGCCGCACAAGTTGCTGGAGCCGCGCCACAAGTGTCTACTCCTGCAGCAAAGGCCGCCGCCGTTGCGCCTGCGGCTCCAGCCAAAGCCAAGGCGGCCCCGGCTCCTCAAGCAGCCGCCGTCAGTGCTGAACCGGAACCCGAACCCGAAAAAGAAGAGGCCCCGGCTCCTCCCCGGCCCAAAGTCGGCGCGCCGCCTCCTATGCCGGAAGCACCCCCATCTGAGGAAGTCGAAGCCCCGGCGGCTGCAACAGCAGAAACCGGAGAGGGTGATGACGACGATCTGCTTCCCGGCGGTTTGACCAAAGCACCGATGCCGCAGCCCACCGTGCCCGGATGGCCGCTTGAGTTCAGCAAGCCGCAGGGCCATGTTCTGCACCCGGTAAACGATCCGATTTTGGTTGTGCCCCCGGACCGTGCCGTACCCACATTCGGGCCGGGCGAATTCCTGGAACACGTATTAGATGGCGAAGATGAAGATGCCGCTAATATGATGCGAAAGATGTACGCCAAGTTTCAGGAGTGCGGGCCGGATGAAAAACGGGATGTGCTTAACCGTCTCACCAGCCAATACTGGGCCTTGCTGCAAACCATGACCCAGCGGATCGGCAAAGAGGATTTCTCATGGCCCAAACGTCTCTTTATGCGTTTCGGGCTGATCGATCCCAATATGCTCAGTGAGGATCTCTTTAAGACCGTCTATCACGAAACCAGCCAGCCCGGCAATACCGGTGTTTACTATGTCGATGAATGGCTGGAAGCGATTTATAACAAAGAGTTCAAGTACAGCGATATCGATGAAATGGCTCTTGAAGGGGCCAAGCCTGACAAGGCCCCGGATGGTTCCACCTGTGTAAAATATGAGATGATTAACGTGCCGCAAATGCAGCGCATGGTCGTGGGGCCGCGCGCCAATATGTGCACGATTTTAAGTTCTGATTATTGTACGCCGGGCCGTGATAATCCGGTGATGATCCGTCCCTTTGTATATGAGGCGCTAAAATATCTCAAGCCTTATGACTACACGATATATCAACGCAAATACAAAGGCGAAGATATCGAAGTACAGCCCTTGGTGTTGATTATGCCCGGGTATGGTGTGCGTAGCGCCTGTTGGGAACCTTGGAGTCCGGGCAAAAAGGATTCCGGACCGCGGTTTTTGGTCTGTTTCTTCCCGCCCCGTGCCTCGTACAAATGCCTGGTTGAGGCAATGTCCGACTACCGTTGGGAGTATGCCAAGGCTGAAGCCATGCACTATTGGCTTAGCGAAGGCCTCACCGGAAAGTTCCTGGCGATGTTTACCTCCAAAGAACAACGCCAAGATATGAAGCGGCTTTTCCGCGACCACTACCAGCATTGGATTTTAAACGAGGCGAGGCGTATCCCCAAACTCGACCGCAAAATGCGCGAGTGGTTCTTTATTCAAGTTCCCTATTCCGATCCGGTCAAAGCGCCTTTGGGGCAAGGTGGTGTGTTTATGCAGTTGGTCCAGCGCGAGCAAGCCAAACGCGAACGCGACGCCAAAGAAAAAGAAGAGCTGGAACGGATCAAAGCCGAACGCGAAGCGCGTATCGCCGCCCGCAAAGCCAAACAAGCCATGCAAGAGGCGTGAGGGGCTATTTATCGCGTAAATGCCCGGCGGCGATTAGTTCATCACGGAATGTTTCAATTTTTTGCATAAGTGACTTAAACACGTCCCCGAATTCCTTATCTAAATCATAAGCCAGACTTTGTGGCTCTTGACTCCTAAGAAGCCTACCCGTGAATTCATATCGAGACATGCCAAAACCAAACACTTCTCCCTTAATCTGTTTAGTTTTCTCTTTATATTTTCTGTTATGTTCAAGAATCATAATGCGATTGTATGAATTTTCCAATTCAACAGATGCTCGAACAGTATACCGCTGGAGCGTATCCCAAGGCTTCTCAATCTCCTCTTCTCGCTCAACAGTATCCAAATCACAAATTCGTGCCATTTCTTTGTCATATATTTCACTAAGTTCCATTAGTGCACGATTTGCGGCCGCAAACCATCGCACATAGGCTTCACGCAGTTCCGCCTTTTCTCGATAATGCCGCTCACGTTTATATAAGGAATATGATCCCGCTAACGCCAGAGCACCACCAAGGAGTGTTGAAAAGAAAGTGGAGTTAAGGGAGAGCAAATTAACCAACCACGTAATTAGTTCGCTCACATAAGAAAATAGACCTTGGAAAATTGCCTGAATCCATTCCATCACGCCCTCCATTTCGGCGGTTTCGGCGGGGGCTACAGATGCCGCTCAGCCCCGCTTGCGGATATGATAGCATGAAATTAGAAAAATTATTCTGCTGCAATTATAATCACGAATTGCCTCGCACCTTCAGTGCTTAGGATTTTTGGGGGACATTTACCCAGGCTGGCGCCCTTCACCCGCCTACGGCGCTCTCGGGCTCTAGCCTGGGCTCAGCCTGCTTCGCACCTTCGGTGCTTGGATTACACATTTGAATCGGCGGTGAGGATGGTGAGGCAATTGGTGCGGGATATCGTTGTCGTATGAATCACGAAAGCGCGAAAATCCACGAAAGGCACGAAAAGGAGAAACAAAGATCGTGGTTCGTTTCGTGGCCTTCGTGTTCCGATTTCATGGGTTTCGTGGTTCAAGGCCAAAGTGAAGTAATAAGCCCAGAAGGCAAACTCGCCAGCTGCTTTTTACTAGTTATGAGGCTAAATGTACATTCAACGGGTGGCGCAGATAAATCTTTTATCTGCGCGCGACAGCGCAAGAGGTGGAATCAGAGTATGTTTGCTGCAAAAAACTCTCTTGCCATCCGCTAATTTCATAAAACAAACACACCAAAAACCAAAGGTGCGGGGCAAATAAAAACGATTAACACAAATTGCCTCGCACCTTCGGTGCTGTTCGCTATGCAATTTATAATTTGTGATTACACCCGTATCGAAAAAATCACGTCCGTATCTCACCGCGGCCGAAGACGATGAATTTTTGTGTGGTGAGGCCTTCGAGGCCGACCGGGCCGCGTGCGTGCATCTTGTTGGTTGAGATACCGATCTCGGCACCTAAACCATATTCGCCGCCATCGGAGAAGCGCGTGGAGGCATTGACCATGACTGAAGATGAATCCACTTCACGTAGAAAACGTTGGGCCATGGTGTAATTTTCGGTCACGATGGTTTCGGTGTGTGTGGAACCATATTTGGCGATGTGATCGGCCGCTTCGTCGAAACCATCCACGACACGGATTGCCACAATCAAATCCAAATACTCTTCATACCAATCATCCTCGGTGGCGGGTTTTGCCTCGGCAATCCATTGTTGTGTCTCGTCATCGCCGCGGATTTCGACTCCGGCATCGAGTAATGCCCGGCCCAGCCGTGGCAGTAAAATATCGGCGATATCCCGGTCGATCAAAAAAGTCTCGGCTGCATTGCACACGCCCGGACGTTGGGTTTTGGCATTGATGCAGATCGAAAGCGCCATCTCTAAATTGGCATCACGATGCACATACACATGGCAATTGCCATCGTAATGCTTTAAAACCGGCACGGTGGCGGTTTCAACGACGAGTTTAATCAGAGGCTTTCCACCGCGCGGCACAACGACATCGATACAATCATCCAAGGTCAAAAGCGTACGCACCGCTTCGCGGTCGGTGGTATTCACAAATGCAATCGCATCGGAAGGTACACCCGTACCTTGGGCGGCTAGGTGCAAAATTTCCACCAATGCACGGTTGGAATGAATGGCTTCAGAACCGCCACGCAAAATCACGGCATTGCCCGATTTGAGACAAAGCGCCGCCGCATCGGCGGTTACATTGGGGCGGGATTCGTACACGATGGCAATTACACCAAGGGGTACACGCATATGTCCGACTTGAATCCCGCTGGGACGTGAGCGCATGCCGGTGATCTCCCCGACTGGGTCGGGCAGCGCGGCGACTTCTTCCAACATCGTTGCGACACCTTCCAGACGGGCATCGGTTAGACGAAGCCGGTCTAACATGGCCGCTGAAAGCCCCTTCTCCGCCCCGGTTTTTAGATCCAATTCGTTTTGTTCTTGGATCGATTTGACCTGTTCCCGGACCAGTTCCGCGGCCCGGCACAGAAAAGCGTTCTTTTGCGCGGTGGGCATTGCTCCCACAACACGGGCGGCGGCTTTGGCACAACGAGCCAGTTCTTGAGTATAGGCAGCAACATCGGTTGCGGGATCAATCGCCGTGGGGGTCATTTTCTTAAAACTCCTTACATATGAACCGAATCTCCGGTTGGAAAATGTGAGTATAGGCCGGAGCCTCGTGGGAGCAAACAGAAGGTGAATACAAGCCTGCGTAACAAAGGCAGTCTCCAAAAAGTAAAGAGCCGGATCGCATGCCCATTAAAGGATACGAACCGGCTCTTTGTTGACATTCGTTTATTCCGCCGCCTTTTTTACATTACATGCAAAGGTTGGCGAAACATGGAATGCGGGTAAAGAAGCGATTGGACGCTTGGACTGTCAGGAGTCCATTAGAAGCCCATTCCGCCTCCCATACCTCCCATTCCACCACCCATGCCGCCATGAGGATCGCCTGCGGGCGGCTTGGGCGGCTCAGGTTTTTCAGCGACGACTGCTTCAGTGGTGAGCAGAAGTCCGGAAATGCTGATGGCGTTCAGAATTGCCGAGCGGGTGACTTTGGTCGGATCGATGACACCGGCCTTAACCAGGTCTTCCATCTTGTCTGTGAGCGCATTGTAGCCCATCGCGCCCTTAGCGGCTTTGACCTGCTGCGCGATAACCGAGCCTTCTTCACCGGCATTTGTAGCAATCTGTTTGGTTGGCTCCATCAGCGCCTTGCTGAGGATATCGACACCCACCTTAAGGGCATCGCTGCCTTTGGCTTTTTCCAGATCGGAAAGCGCGCGGATCAAGGCAACACCACCGCCCGGCACAACGCCTTCTTCAACAGCGGCGCGGGTGGCATGAAGGGCATCTTCCACACGGGCTTTCTTCTCTTTCATTTCGCTTTCGGTGGCCGCGCCAACTTGAATCACGGCAACGCCGCCGGCCATCTTGGCAAGACGTTCTTGGAGTTTTTCGCGGTCGTAATCGGAAGTCGTTTCGACAATCTGCTGACGGAGCTGATCGAGACGTCCCTTAATGTCGGCTTTCTTACCGCCGCCTTCGACGATGGTTGTGCAGTCTTTGTCGACGATAACGCGTTTGGCGGTGCCCAGATCATCCAAGGTAACGCCTTCGAGTTTCACACCGAGGTCTTCGCTGATGAATGTGCCGCCGGTGAGAATGGCGATATCCTGCAACATGGCCTTGCGGCGGTCGCCGAAACCAGGCGCCTTAACCGCACAGACATTGAGTGTCCCGCGAATCTTATTCACAACGAGCGTAGCCAGAGCTTCGCCTTCGACATCTTCGGCGAGAATCAAAAGCGCCCGTCCGGACTGAGCCACTTTCTCCAAGACCGGCAGGATATCCTGCATGTTGGAGATTTTCTTTTCGTACATAAGGATATAGGGATCTTCGAACTCGGCATCCAAGGTCTCGGCGCTGGTTGCGAAGTAGGGCGAAAGATAGCCCTTATCGAACTGCATGCCTTCAACAACATCCAAGCCGGTTTCGATGCTTTTGGCTTCTTCAACGGTGATAACGCCGTCTTTTCCGACTTTTTCCATGGCATCGGCGATCAGTTCGCCGATGGAGTCGTCGTTATTGGCGGAAATGGAGGCAACGCGAACGATTTCATCGCGGCCTTTAACATTTTTGGAAAGACCATTCAGGCTCTCGCAAATGATTTCCAAGCCTTCATCCAAGCCGCGCTTGATCGTCATGGGATCCTGGCCTGCGGTTACATAGCGTAAACCTTCACGGAAAATCGCTTCGGCCAAAATCGTGGCTGTGGTTGTGCCATCACCGGCGATATCACTGGTCTTGCTGGCGACTTCACGCACCAAACGCGCGCCGATTTGCTCAAAATGATCGGGAAGTTCAACCTCTTTGGCGACAGAAACACCGTCTTTGGTTACTGTGGGTGAACCCCATTTTTTATCGATAACAACATTACGCCCCTTGGGTCCGAGCGTCACTTTGACGGCACGCGCAAGTTTCTCAACACCAACCAACATGCGCGAGCGGGCGTCTTCTTCAAACGCTAACAATTTTGCAGCCATAATAAATTCACTCCTATTTCTTATTCAACGATGGCGAGAACATCTGATTCGTACATCATTAAATAAGTTTCACCATCAACTTTTATTTCCGTGCCACTGTATTTTCCATACAGAACCTTATCGCCCACGCTCACCTCTAGGGCAATCGTTTTGCCGTTCTTGTCCTTTTTCCCGGGACCGGTTGCCACAATGGTTCCCTCTTGGGGTTTCTCTTTTGCCGAATCCGGAACGTAAATATTGCCGATTTTATCTGTGGCTTCTTCTTGCGGCTGGACCAGAATACGGTCGTTCAGCGGCTTGATTTGGAGGCCACCTTTCGCTTTGGCTTTTTTAGCCGACATAATTCTCTTTCCTCCTTAAGGAATAATCGTTTATCAATCATTCACCATCCGGCGCACAGGTTTCTGTAAAAGGCGTATGCCTTCCCCAGGCTCCCGTGCCATGACAGTGATTCTTTCGCTTTAGATCAGGCCCAAGTTGTCGCGGGAGATCCACCCCGTGATATTGTTGGGTAGCCGGATACGAACCCAGCCCGAACGAAATTCGCCAATCCGGACTTTGGTGCCCTCATGCAAAACAGCCGTCGGCGAGTAATCCGCACCCGGGCCGGTTTTCGCCTCGATTTCCGGCGCGATAATGACACCCTCTTGTACTGTTTCAAACTGAATAATCTTGATTGTGGTTGAGACCATTCCAATCAGGAGCAACGCCATAACCGCCCTTCTCAACCACGTGAGCCGGTCCGACCATCCTGTGAACCAGCCCAAGATTAACAAAATTACGAAAATCCACCACAGTAGAGCCACTGTCCAGAGGCTCTCACGCAGGTTTAATTTGCTGTGTAAATCGTAAACGAAGCCAACCACACCTTCCGATTTGGCTGGACGCAGAACCTCATCGACGGTCAGATTCCGGGCATACTCGAGATTGTGGCGTAAATCGCCGAATCTCGGCAGATAGCGGAGCGCCCGTTCGTACTCCAAGATGGCTTCGCCCAGCTTCCCCTGCCGGAATAGAGCATTGCCAAGATCATAGTGAAGCCAACCATTCGTGACACCTGAATCCAAAATGCTCTGATAGGCCTGGGCTGCCTCATTGAGGCGTCCGTCTTCATAGTAGCCATGGGCCTCTTCAACAGAAGGAGGCACGGTCACCGTCTGCTGCGCCCCAAGTGGCAGCGTACCTCCCACCCAGAGCAGGAAAAAGGCTGTTATACCGATGCCAAGACGCTGCCGAGTCATGATTTCACCTTCATGAGTGCTCCAAGTATGTCTTCCGTTCGCTGATAGAGCTGACGGGCTGCCATGCCGTCGTTATCCGGGGAGGCGGCATAACGTGACCGGGCCAAATCCTCCAACAATTGCCGAATATCCGATGCAATTTCCGGCGATACACCAACATCGCTCAATGACTTTTCAACTTCGCTGGAAGTAATACCCCGCGCGGGAACAGTCCATCGGTCGGCGATGTAATCTGTGAGCGTTTTTTCGAGCAGTGCCCCAGCTTCTGCGACATCTTTTTCAAGCAGACTTCGTGCATCTTTCAGCAATCGTTGGGCGGCCTTGGGAGCGCGTACTGTGCGCGCAAATCCCTCATCCTCGGCCAGACGTAACGCACGGCGATGCCATACCCAAGCGCCGACCAATAGAACCGCCGGGAAGATAAGAACTAAGATGAAGATTGGACCGGCATAGAGATTCAGTTTGATAGCCTGGCCGGTCTTTGGCCCTGTGGCAATATGCCTGAAATCCTCGCCGGAGAGTTCGATTTCTCTGCGGCCGCCGGAAAGCGCGATCCGTTCCCCCCGATGGCCTGTGGCCGGAGTTACGGTAATACGGATAGGCTTCGATTCCAGCCGGACAAATTTCTCTTTATGGGGATCAAAAAACACATAAGAAACCTTGCCGAGATCGAACTCGCCTTCTTCACGCGGCACCATCAGAACTTCATAACGTACGCGTCCAACAGTTCCATTTCTGGTCAGGTCGGATTTGATATCGGTAGACGGTTCATACCGTTCAAAGGCCGGATCGGATGGCAATTTCGGGGGCGGCAATTGATCGATATTCCCCTCGCCCACCAAAGTCACAGACAAAGTCAGCGCCTGACCGACTTCGAGTGTGGCTAGGTCGACTCCTGCCTCAAGTTGGAACGTGCCGACGGCCCCGGAAAAGTCTTCGGGACGGCCCTCAGTGGGGACATCCAGAACATTCAGCACAAATGGAGCACTGCGCGCCATGGAACGGTAACGGCCGCCGACAAAATAGGAAATTGGAATCGGTTCGATTTTTAACTGACCGGGAGCCAAAGGATAAAGAATGATCGTCTCGATTGTATCTGCTACATACGCATTGCCATTGACCGGCTGAGCGAGTCTGGCTCTCTCTCGCGAATCGGGAACGGATTTCACCAAGCATCCCGGGAATTTATTATCCAAATTATATTCTTCAATCTGAATAGCACGGCGGTTGGGATAAACAAATGTCGGCTTAATCGGGATGGGTTGCCCGATATAATACGTATTTTGTTCGTAGCGAAGATCGAATTGAATTCCGTATTGATCCATTCGAGATGGATCGATACGAATTTCATCGCCGTGCGACGGCTCCGCATTTTGTTGTTGAGGCGCTTCAAGCACAGTAAGGCTAACCGGCGGGGCGGTTGCCGTTTGATTACCGGCTGTCGCTTTTATGCCTTTGATATCATACGACCCGGGTTTTGTCGCCGAAATTTGGTAAATGTAGCTTCGTGATGCCTGAGAAACGAAGCCACCCGGTCCTAAATATGATTTTTGATAAAAAGCGCCTGCCTTATAAAAACCGAAAGACAATCCCGGTATCGTCGGCATTTCAGGTTGAGGTGGATTGATATCGGTTGATTTGACTGTGACGGTCACTTCCAAATTCGCAATTTCACCCATTCGGATGATATTATTCTGCAATTCAGCGGCAACCTCCACCTGCGCCGAGGCCAGGCCTGCGCTGCAGAGAACAATCACCAGAATATGGACGAAAATAGACCTCACCAATCTTTCTCCACAGGATGACGGCGGCTGTTATCAACACGCTGCTTTTGCCGCCGGTTCTTTTCATCGCGTTCCATGGCATCAAGAAAGCGCTGCACTTCCGCTTCGCTCATTTCCCCGTCTTCACGCTCCTCGCCATTGTCTTGTTGTTCTTGAGTAGAGGCCTGTGCGTCTTGTTGTTGCTGTTTATCCTCTTGTTCCGCTTGCGAACCGCCAGTGGGCGTCGGAGTCGCAGTCGGCTGCTGATCTTGCCCGCTTTGATTCTGATTTTGTTCGTCTTCCTTCTTCTCCTGGTCTTCTTGTTTCTGTTGTTGACCGGAAGACGATTGATCTTGCTGTTCCGATTCCTGATTCTGGTTCTGTTTTTCCTGGTCCTGTTGTTCGGACTCTTCGGAGTTGTTTTGCTGGCTCTTGTCCTGATTACCGCCCTGTTGCTGTTGTTTGTTTTGATCCAGTTGTTCTTTTAGGCGAATGCGGGCGATTTCAAGATTGTATTTCGTATCTTCGTCATCGGGAGCAAGACGCAATGCACGCTCATAAGCATCGATAGCCCCCAAGTAATCTTCTTGTTGAAATTTTGCATTGCCGAAACCATAGAGTCCCTGCATATCAAGTTGCGGCTTGCCGGTGCCGGCGACTTTGGCATACTCCGAGGCTGCGCTGATATAGTCTCCGGCGGCATAAAGGGCGTTCCCCAAATTCACCCTTAGTTCCGGCGATTCAGGGTCGTATGTTCCGGCGGCGTCGATATATTCGCGCGCGGCTTCATCATAGAGCCCTTCTTCATATTGACCATTGGCGGCTTCGACCTTTTCCTTAAACGGATTCAGCCAGGCTCCATGCCAACAGAGCAGGAGTGCGAGAGGAACAATATGGATCGCGATCCGTTTCATGATTCCGCCTCCACAGTTTTTTTACGGCGCGGGCGGTCTGTCATGAGCAATTCGGCAATTAAAAGGATTAAGACCGGTGCAAGAAACCATTGATACCGGTCTTGGTATTTGGTGGTCATCCGCGCGGAAAATTCCTTTTCCTGACGTTTGCGCTCAATATCCTGATAGATTTCATCTAATTCAAAAGCATCCGGTGTTGCTTGATAGAAAGCGCCCCCGGTGACGAATGCGATCTGCCGTAAACCGGCTTCATCCAAACGGCTCATAACAATTTGATTGTCACGGCCTCTTTTGTGACCGGTGACCTGGCCTTGTTCGTCCTTTTCGGGAATTGGAGCACCATCCCGCGAGCCGATTCCAACCGTATAAATGATGATATTTTCTTCTGCCGCAAGTTTGGCTTGTTCCTCCGCATCACCAGTGGTTTGTTCGCCGTCGGTAATTAAGATGACCACTCGAGAGGTTTCCTTTTCAGGAATAAAAGCGCTGCGCGCCACTTCAATCGCGCGGCCGATGTTCGTACCCGGCAGAGGCACGGTGCCGATATCGATATCGGACAGAAACAGCCGAGCCGCCGCATAATCGATGGTGAGCGGACAGGATATAAAAGCCTCCCCCGCATAGCTGACCAAGGCAATACGGTCTCCTTGCAAGCGATTGATCAGCTGTTCTATTTCGCGTTTGGCTTTGGCCATCCGGCTTGGCTGAATATCTTCAACACCCATCGATTTAGACGTATCTAAAGCAACAACAATATCTCGGCCCTTGCGAATCAGGGGTGTTTCAACCGTTCCCCACTGAGGCCGGGCCAGCACAATCAAAACCATCAATACAATAACAAAAAGTATGATTTGCCGTCTTTTTTGACGTTCCCGGTCAACACTTTGCAGAAGACGATCAAGCAACTCGGGCGATCCCAGACGTTGGAAATCGCGCAAGCGCCGCTTCCAGGCCCAGATCAGGAACCAAGCAAGCAGAGGTAGTCCTACAATGGCGATATCACCATACCTATGCGCGCCCCATGCCAACCAATCAAACATCGTCCAATCGCCTTTTACGGTAACTTTCTCAGCCTTGTATTGGCTAAGATGATTTCTAGCAAAAACAATAAGAGAGCCGGTACCAGCGCATAGGGGAACAACTCCTGAAAACGCCGGTGCCCTTTGGTTTCGATTTCGCTTTTTTCAAGACTGCTGATTTCTTGGAAAATCGCCTCCAGGCCTTCACGGTCGAGCGCCCGGAAATATTTTCCTCCAGTAGTATCCGCAACCTCGCGCAATGTTTTCTCGTCGACCTCTTCCCCTTGAACCCGGCGCAGTTCGGGCCCAAAGAAACTTTTATACCGTGCAAAAACCGGCCCGGATGTACCGACGCCGATTGTATAAATTTTGATGCCTAACTTCTCGGCCATCTTGGCCGCATCAACAGGCGTAATCTCACCGCGATTGTTTTGACCGTCAGTGATTAGAACCATCACTTTGTTTTTAGCTTCCGTGTGCCGGATGCGGGATAATCCTGTGGCAATGGCCAAACCGATCGCTGTGCCTTCTTCTGTCACATCACCAATTTCGGTCTTTTCGAGGAAACTCGTCAAAATGCCGTAATCAACGGTTAATGGGCTGCGCGTATAAGCTTCGCCCGCGTAAACGACAAGCCCAATACGGTCGTTTTCGCGCCCTTTGATAAAATCGCGCACGACTTCTTTGGTTATCGAAAGACGGTCGCGATCACCGCCGAATGGCTGGTCGATCAGTTCCATACTTCCGGAAATATCAACCAACAGGAGTATATCAACACCGTGTGTAATAACTTCCTCGGTAATGAGTTCAGATTGAGGACGCGCCAAGGCAATGATTACTAAGATAATCATCAGAGTCCGTAAGACGAACAACAATGTCCGGGCACGATGGCGAATCGGCACCGCCGCACTGGAAGAGTCTGAAATCCCCAAAGCGCGTGTAATGCGCCGTACATCGCTAAAGACCAATGGGCCAATCACACCACTTTGGCGGCGATAACGATAAACGAGGTAAGGAATCAGCAATAAAAGCAGTAGATAAACCGGTGAGGCGAATCTCAACATTAGGCCGCCTCCTTCTCAACCGGTGATTTATTGTCATCGGTTTCTGTGGTTTCGTCCACTGGCTTTGTCTTTTCAACAAACGATTCCATCTCATCCAATAATTCGCGTCCTTGATCTTGAGATGTAGGAATCTGTGCGAATTTTACATAGTCGGCCGCTTCCAGAATCTTTTTTAGTTCCGGCAGATAAGCCTGTCCTTTTTCGTGAACGCGCAACGCGGCGATAATCTCGGATGTTGTAGAATCGGGTGCATCGATTGCCCAAATCCGCAGGAGATAATCGCGAAGGGCCGCGGTTAGACGTTCCATCCAATCCGAGGCCGCCTCTGTATCTAATTCAGCGATAGTCTCACGAAGCTGACTTAAAATACGCTGTGCAATCACATGTGGCGGGATTTTCTCGGCAATCGCAATGGCTTCTTGTTTCCTGCGGTAGGCGAACGCCCAAAACAGAAGTGCGAGGATCACAACCAGAACCGCCGCAGCAATGGCAATCACCATCGGCAACCGGCTTTCGCCTTCCACACTCAACTGCGGCTTGGGTGGACGCAAGGTAAGGTTTTCGGACTCTTCCGGAGTCAAACGCCGGACATGTATCGGAAGTGAAGTCGTGGAAACAGTCCCCTGCTCTTCGGCATCGCCGCTATGATATGTAAATGCAATCGTCAGCGGAGGAACTTCATAATCACCGGTGACATAGGTGGAGACTGTGTAGTGGTCGATACGCCGGGCTTTGCCATCCGGTAAGGATTCCGGCTCTCCGAATTGAAATCCTTGAAGTTCAAATGCACCGAAATCCGGTGTCACTGATTGTTCGGCCAGTTCGATCTTTTGCGGATTGTATTCGATGGTCACATCGACGGTAATCCGGTCGCCGATGGTGATTTCCATTGGATCCGCGGAAATACTGACAGTTGGCAAATCGGCTTCGGGAAATTCGGCGTATGTATAGCTCGCAGTCAGCAAACAAATGCAGACAAGCGCACAAATCCCGGTCTGAAATGTGCCCAATCTATGTTTTTTATGCGCATCAATCATGATCTGCACTGTTATTGCCTATTACCCACAGGTAAACCATTGCCCGCAGGGGCAGCCGCGGGGGCTGCTGAGATATTTTGATCGTAGATCTTTACCTTTTCCGCTTTCATCATACGTTGAATGTATGCTTGGACCGCGTCATGTTCGCGTTCCCGTTTCACCATATTTTCAATTTGTGTTTTGGTTTCTTCAAACGTATGAATTTGTTCGGGAGTTTCTTCAGTGATATAGAAAATATGCCATCCTTTATCGCTTTGGATCGGCTCGCTTACATCGCCTTGTTTCAGTTCTGAAATTGATTTGGCGATTTCCGGTTGCTGTCCCAATCCGGGAACGTAATCGCTCCCCTCGCGGAGAGCGCCTAAAGCTCCGCCTTTTGCTTTGGTGTCTTCGTCAGTAGAAACTTCTTTGGCAAGTTCAGAAAAATCGCCATTTTGTTCATATTGCTTTTTGGCTGCAGCCGCTTCTGCTTCTGTTTCACAAAGAATATGGGCAACCTTTAATGAACGCGGGGTTTTAAATTCGTCTTTGTGCGCATTGTAAAAATTCTCAAGATCCGATGGCCCGACTGTGACCGTATCGGCGATCTCACTCCGATAAACAACTTGAGCCAGGATTTGTTCTTGCAGGTCACGGACTTTTTTACGGATTTCGGGATCCTGGTCGAGTCCCTTGCGCCGCGCCGCGTCGGCTAATAAATGTTCCAGGATCATAGTCTTCAGCAATTCGAGTTTTTGTTCAGGTTTATCATATTGTGAACGCATAAACTGCTGCATTGCCATGATTCGATCTTCAAGATCGCCCATACGGATTTCTGTTTCTCCAACTGTGGCGATGATCGGGCCTGAAGATTCGGGCACAGGCTCTTGGTCTTTGCCGGGGGTTGTGAGTTGATTGATGCTTCGTTGCGCATCGTAATCACGGCCCAGTGCCGAAAGGCAGGTCACGCGTTGCCGTCTGGCATCATCGGCGATCTTTTCTTTTGGGTACAGTTCGAGAATTTGCGTGTAAGCCGTCAGCGCGCGCTCATAATCGGCGATATGTTCCTGACATATCTGTCCGATTTTATAAAGCATGTTCGCTTTTTGTTGAGGCGCCAAACCAGGTGAATTCTGAAGATACAGTTCGTAATAATCGGCTGCCGGCGCATAAAGCGCATCACGCTCAAACGCGGCCGCAATGGTCTTAAATTCCTCGGGAGGTGTTCCCCCGCCATTGGCCGGAGGGTGCAATAACACAACAACCTGTAATACCAGGACCAGCACCAACAAAATGATTACAATCGAAGCCGTACCCGACTTCATGGGCGATTCTCCTTCATGCCGCACCCTAACCCGCTTAATCCATTGATGGTCTTACATACGTTTTGACCGTTCATGAAAAAAACGGATTAACGGATTAACATAGTCTTCATTGGTTAATAATGGGATGTGGTCTACATCCAAACGGCGCAGGCGGTCTTGAAGAGACAGCCGCGCGCCAATGTTTGTCGTTTTATATTGCTCCTGAAAACGTATATCAGTTGTATCGATTACGATCACTTCTCCGGTTTCGGCATCCTGCAATTCTAAAAAGCCTACCGGCGGCAACTCCAATTCCCGGGGGTCTGTGACCGAAATTGTTAAAAGATCATGCCTGCGGTTCACACTCCGCAATGCCTGTTCGTAATTTTCGCCTAAAAAATCCGAAATCAGAAAAACAACGGCCCGGCGGCGCTGTACACGCCCCACAAAATCGAGCGCGCCCGACAAATCCGTTCCATCTCCCTTTGGCTCGAAGGCCAAGAGTTCGCGAATCAGACGCATTACGTGTTCTTTGCCTTTTTTGGGCGGAATGAAACGCTCTACGCGATCTGTAAACAGAACCAAACCGACACGGTCGTTATTGCGAATTGCGGAAAATGCCAACAACGCCGATAATTCCGTCGCCATCTCGTTCTTTTGCCGTCCGCTGGTACCGAATTTTCCCGATGAAGAGACATCGACAGCCAACAGAACCGTCAACTCACGCTCTTCTTTAAATCGTTTTACATGCGGGATGCCGGTGCGTGCCGTCACGTTCCAATCGATAGTGCGCACGTCGTCACCCTGCTCGTATTCGCGGACTTCTTCGAATTCCATCCCGCGTCCTTTAAATACGGAATGATATTCGCCTGCAAGAACATCGTTTACCAACCTGCGGGTTTTAATCTCGATGCGGCGAACGCTACGGAGGAGGTCTTTAGGATTCACGGTTTATCTCCTCCTTTCGATTGACTGCGCAATCCGGCGATTACGGTCTGCGCCTCGCGAAGCTGCTGGTCCATGGAACGCAATTGCTGGACGGCCTGGGATAGCTGTTGATCGCGGTTCCGAATTTCACGCTTTAATGCGAATGTACTTTTAAAGATATCATCGAAGCGCGCATTTCGTTCGTCTTTATAGCGCTCTTTGATGATCTTCTCGTTCTCATGATATCGTTCCTGTTCAAGAATATTCGAGTTGTCATCCCGCCGCCGGTATTCGCCGATTTGCTTGGCGATATGGTGAAAATCATATTTGCGCGACAGGCGAATCAACATATCCCAGTCTTCATAAACCAACAGCGATTCATCGAACGGACCGACATCTTCCAAACAACGTTTCGCGATCAGTAGGCAGTTGATCGGAATGTAATTCGCCAAGAGAAAATTGTCCCGGTTAAAATCGAAGGAATAGACCAACTGTTCCTGCACTTTTTGAAATTTACCGTAGGCGTCACGCTGAAAGGTTACGTTGATAACATCGCCATAAACGATTGGGTATCCCGTTGATTTTGCATGCCCCACCAGTGTTTCCACATGATGCGGGTAAACGATATCGTCGTCATCCACAAAGGCCACGTAAGTACCTTTTGCATGGGCTACACCGGTGTTGAGCGCCGCGGTACGGCCACGGTTGGTCGAATGGACAATATATTGGATACGTAACTCGGGAAACGCATCGATAACTTCCTGCACATCTTCACCGGCGTCGTTTACAAGAACAACTTCAAAGTCCTTAAATGTCTGCACATTCATGCTATTGAGGCATTCGCGCAGACGTTCGGCGCGGTTGTAGGTGCGAGTAACGATGCTGACCAGCGGATTATCCATTCGATCCGGCTCCAATTCGAGATATCTTCACTTGAATGGCTTACGGAACTTCCACATTAGACAAAATCTGACGAATGATTTGTTCCGATGTCACCTCTTCTGCTTCGGCCTCATAGGTCAACAGAATGCGATGGCGAAGCACATCATAAGCAATCGCTTTTACATCATCGGGTGTTGCGAAATAACGGCCCTGCAAAAATGCATGAGCCTTGGTGGCCAGTGTCAGGCTAATGGTTGCACGCGGCGACGCGCCATAAGAAATCAGCGCATCCAAATCCAAGCCATAGACTTTCGGTTCACGTGTGGCCACAACCAGATTGACAATGTAATCGCGCAGTCTGTCCTCGACTAGAATCTCACGAACCACCTCACGCGCGGACAAAAGATCGGCGGGAGTGGTAACAGGCTGCACAGGTGGCAGGGGCGGCCCTGTCATACGATCCAAAATGGCGCGTTCTTCGACTTTGTTTGGATAAGTAATCACGATCTTAAGCATGAACCGGTCAACTTGCGCTTCCGGCAACGGATAGGTTCCTTCTTGCTCAATCGGATTTTGCGTGGCCAAAACAAGAAACGGTTCTTCCAATTTATATGTGGCATCGCCAATCGTTACCTGCCGTTCCTGCATCGCTTCCAATAGCGCGCTCTGAACTTTGGCAGGCGCACGGTTAATTTCATCGGCCAGAATGATATTGGCGAAAATCGGACCTTTTCGTGGCGTGAAAGTCCCAGTGCCAGGCTCGAATATCATCGTTCCAATAATGTCCGAAGGTAATAAATCGGGCGTAAATTGGATCCTATGAAATTGGGCTTGCAGAGACTGTGCAATCGACTGAACCGTAAGTGTTTTCGCCAAACCGGGAACGCCTTCTAACAATACATGTCCGCCTGTCAGCATCCCTAAAAGGAGACGTTCCACCATCGTTTCTTGGCCGACAATGACTTGGCTCACATTCTTTTGAATTTGTTGCAGAAATACCGATTGCGATTGAACACGCTCCTGCAAAGCCTGTGTATCAATCCTCGTTTCAGCCAATGACATTACGCATCCTCCTGATTTTGGAGATCGCTATGTACGATCAATCCGGCATTTTTATAAACCGCTGAAAATCGGTTTGCCGGGGATTCTCTTAAAATTAACAACCGCCTATAACGGCTTCGACTCGATCCTCGTAACGCTCTTTATTCCATAGAGCCTTTCCAATAACCAACGGGCATCGTCAATTGCACCATCCAATTCAGCCATATTGACAGCAGGATGGGCATATCGCAATTCTTCGCAGAACCGGCCAAGTTCCAAAGCCCGAGTTCTTAGATTTTCTGGTAGATCCCCGGCAAGTGAAACGAGCCTGGTTGAATCGGCGCTCACCGTCTGCATACTGCTTTGAGTTTCCAGCACGGCTTTGCAGACGGAACGGTCAAGAGCCGCGCCCAATCCCGGAAGATCACCATCTAGACGTTTGCGGCGTGCCTCCAGCAGAAAATCATCAATTGAAAGATCCGGCGCTGATTTCTCTTCCTGAGGCGCTTCCATTTCTCTTTTGTTGCCCTGCTTTGCTTTAATAACAGCCCTCGAAAAACTGTATAAGATGGCAATAGCCAACAGCGCCAATCCCAGCCAGATCAGTTTCGGACCTTGCCACCATGGAACCGGAGGTGGCCCGACAGAGATTTTTCTTGATAATCCGGGGACTTCCTGCTCATCGCCATCGGCATTAATAAATGCCACGGATACCGGTTCGAGCGTATATGTCCCTTCCTTTTCGGGAATGTATGTCAAATTAAATTCAAGTCTGCTCGTGCCGCCAGTCTTTCCTTTTACACCCTCTAATTTTAGTCCTTCGATTTCAGGCCGTTGTTTCAGACGCAAACCGGCTGGCTGGGGCTGGTCGCCCCAATTTGCGGTCACACGGAGCGTGAATGGCACCCTTACGGCGTGTCCTGTTTCCGGTTGGACTTCTGTTTCCACAACCGGTTGGGCCGTCGCGAGAGATGAGGAATAAAAAGACAACAATCCCCAAACAACCGGAACCCAAATCAGTCCGGCTGGGCATCGATTATCAACTTTGCCCTTCCGGTTCTTCGTTCTCACGAAGTTCCTCCTCAACAATTTTCAATGTATCCGCAAAAGGTTGATAGAATGAACGTATGGCGTAAAGACTCCCACGCAATCGGTTTAGCGTCTTTCGATAATTCTCCTGGTCACCGTCTGTATGCCAACGCTTTGCTAATTCATGGAGTTCCACTACGGCCTTAGAACAAGAAGGCCACCCTGGCACATAATGCCGGATGGCCCACTGATAATCCCAAATTGCCTCGTCAAACTCTTCAGCCTGAATGTGCTTGTGAGCCTGAGCCAAATGGCTCTGTGATAAGTACACAAGCCGTCCAATGACCGCGAGTAGAATGATTCCTGCCACCGGGGCCCACCGTCGCAGCCACGAACGCATTTCAGACCATGTAAACATCGTCTTGCCGAACCTTATGCTTTGGTTTTTGCCTTCGGTTTCTCGGATTTCTTTGTTTTTTGATCTGACGATTTCTTGCCCGCGTCTTTACCGTTTTCGGAAGGTTTGGCGGACGGCTTATCATTTTCCGCTTTGGCTGCGGCCGCGTATTCAGAACTGCGGTAGTCGGTCTCATAGAATCCGGAACCCTTAAAGATGATTCCGGCTCCTGCTCCGATCAGCCGTTTTAGTTTTCCTTTTTGCGGACAATCGCAGTATTTCAAAGGTTCTGCAGTAATAGACTGAAATACTTCAATAATTTTCCCGCATTTCTGGCACTCATATTCGTATGTTGGCATCGTTGAGACCCGCCTTTCCGCACCAGTCTCTAAAGATTGCAATAAAAGACAGGACTAAGATGCTGTCTTAGTTTGCCTTATTGTCATCATTTTCCACAGTAAATTCAGCGTCAACAACATCCTCATCGGGCTTTTGCGACTGTTCACCGGCGTTTTCTTGACCACCGGTTTGGCCGGCGTCGCCTTGCTGACCGGCAGCGGCTTGTTGTTTGGCGGCTTCCTCATAAAGAGCCTGGCCCATCTTCTGTGCGACCTGCTCCAGGGCTTCTTTTTTGGACTTCATCTCATCCGCATTGCCGCCTTCGATGGCCTTTTTCAGGTCTTCAACGGCAGTCTCAATGGATTGACGGTCTTCAGCGGAAAGTTTATCGCCATATTCTTTCAGCGATTTTTCTGTTCCATAGACCAAAGCATCCGCTTCGTTTCGCAGTTCCGCTTCTTGGCGTTTGCGTGCATCTTCTTCCGCGTGTTCTTCAGCATCTTTAACCATCCGGTCAATTTCTTGTTCCGAAAGACCACTGGATGATTCGATACGAATCTTTTGTTCTTTACCTGTGCCGAGGTCTTTGGCAAAGACGTGCACAATACCGTTGGCATCAATGTCAAATGTGACTTCGATTTGCGGAAGACCGCGTGGCGCAGGAGGAATACCCACCAAATCGAAGCGGCCTAGTGTCCGGTTCTGCGAAGCAACCGTCCGCTCACCCTGTAAAACATGAATGGAAACGGCAGGCTGATTGTCGCTGGCTGTCGAAAAGACCTGGCTTTTCTTTGTCGGAATCGTGGTATTCCGTTCAATCAAAACAGACATCACATCGCCGAGCGTCTCAATGCCGAGCGAAAGCGGCGTAACATCGAGCAACAGAACATCTTTGACTTCTTTAGTCAAAACACCAGCCTGAATGGCGGCGCCGATAGCCACAACTTCATCCGGATTGACACCGCGATGTGGATCCTTTCCAAAGAATTCCTTCACCTTTTTCTGGACAAGCGGGATACGTGTTGAACCACCGACAAGAATAACTTCGTCAATTTGACTCGCTTGCACGCCTGCATCAGCAAGGGCCTTGCGGCATGGTTCGATCGTCCGCTCGACCAACGGCAAAATCATCTGCTCTAACTTTGACCGGGACAGTTTCAACGCCAAGTGCTTGGGGCCTGAACTATCCGCCGTGATAAACGGAATCTCAATCGATGTTTCCATCGTCGAGGATAATTCGCATTTGGCTTTTTCGGCGGCGTCCTTAAGCCGTTGAAGAGCCATTGGATCGTTATGCAAATCGACGCCTTGGTCTTTTTTGAACTCTTCAATAATCCAGTTCATGATGACTTCATCGACGTCATCACCACCCAAGTGTGTATCGCCGTTGGTGGACATAACTTCGAAGAGCCCTTCATCGAGATGAAGAATTGAAATATCGAATGTACCACCGCCAAAGTCATAAACGGCGATCTTTTCCTCGCCTTTCTTATCCAGACCATAGGCCAGCGCCGCGGCAGTCGGCTCGTTGACAATACGCAGAACTTCCAATCCCGCGATTCTGCCGGCATCGGTCGTAGATTGACGTTGGCTGTCATTGAAATAAGCGGGGACTGTAATAACAGCCTTTGTAACCTCAATTCCGAGGTAATCTTCAGCTGTTTGTTTCATTTTTTGCAGTACGCGTGCACTGATTTCTTCAGGCGCATACGCTTTGCCGTCAATTTCAAACTGGGCCAAGCCATTCGAGCCTTTCGAAATTTTATAAGGGACTCGCTTCTGCTCGCCCGCAACTTCTTCATAACGGCGTCCGATAAAACGTTTGGCCGAGAAGACCGTACGTTGCGGATTGGTGATCGCCTGACGCTTGGCGACCTGACCCACCAACCGCTCACTTGAATCTGTGAATGCAACTACAGACGGCGTCGTGCGTGAGCCTTCTGAGTTGGGTATCACGACGGGTTCGCCGCCCTCAATCACGGCCACGACGGAGTTGGTCGTGCCTAAGTCGATGCCGATTACCTTACCCATGATATCTTCTCCTGGACGCTAGGACTGTTGATGTTTTCATTTCTAGTCTTATTCGTCTCGTTCTTGATTTCGTTCGTAGTCTTTTTTTCAATCTATAGTCTAGTTCTCTTATTCGATGATAATCGTACCGAGAACATCGTTTATGTTATTGCAGACATTCTAGGCTTCTTGAGCCACCGCGATCTTCACCTTGGGATGCCGAAGAATTTGTTCTTTGAAACGGTATCCCGGTTGCAGTTCTTCAAGAATCGTGCCCGGCTCCACACCTTCACGGAATTCCCGCATCACTCCCTCGTGAATCTCGGGATCGAAGACCTCTCCTTCACAAGGAATACGCTCAAGTCCGTGCGATACAAGAACACGGAACAAGCGATCAGAGATCATTTGCACGCCATCAACAACCGCTTTGGCTTCTTTCACGGAACGTACGGCATCCAATGCCCGCTGAAAATCATCAAGCACACTTAAGAGATCCCCGAGAAGAGGTTCTAGTGCCTGATAGGTCCAATTCGCCTTTTCTTGCTGCGTACGTTTCCGGAAATTATCGAATTCCGCTTTCATACGCATGGCCGTTTCACGCATTTCTTCGGCCTCAGCAATGACGGCTTGGATATCTTCAGGCAGATGGTCGACTTGATCGCCTTTGCCTTGTTCTTTTTCCTGCGGTTCTGTCACGGTTGCGTTTTTTTCTCCCATTCCTTTTTCCTCTAATGCTTCCTCCTGTGCCCATAAATCCTCAAGGGCGAATTTGATATCTTTAGGTTTGCTTCCTTCAGATTTCTCCTTCATAGTTCAAGTACCGTCTCACGTTTTCTTCTGCACAAAATCGATAGAGAACCGTTTTGCTCGTCCATCGACAATGCGCAAATAATAAATGCGGATCGCATCACGAGCCGCCAAATGATCGATTACACGTTGAAACTCGGCCAGATTGTCGACTTCATACCGGTCGCGGCGTCCACGTTCCGCCGGAGAAAGGCCGGTGATGATATCTCCGACTTGAATCAAGCCGCGCCGGCTGCTTTGCACTGAAGTCACAACCAATCCATAACTATCTTCGGTTAGTCCCAAGCGATGCCGCCAATAATCATCCAATTCCTGAATGCTTAAGCCTTGCCATTCAAAATCTTTGACCGTGGAATTGGCGGCCTGCAGGGGAACATCAAGATTTCCAAACTCCCCGCGATAGCAATAGCGCAACCGGATACGATTGACATTCATTTCAGATTCCAGAAGCGCAAAATCATCGACCGTGCGAATTCGTCGCCCCTGAAGTTCCGTAATTACAGACATTTCATTGATTTTGTCCTTCAGGGGGCCTTCACCGACATTCCGCACAATGACGCCGGGCAATTGAGGATCACCCACAAGATCCGGATACACCTGGTAGAAATAACGTTTAAGGTCTCCTTCAAGATTGGAAACCCGGATATTAAGCCGTGCAGCCAATGAAAGGCGGCGATGCACGATATAGTCGTAAACCTGCCGGGCCCGATTCACGGGGATTGCAAAACCAAGCCCCACAGAACCACCACTGGTTGTGCTGATTGCGGTGTTGATCCCGATCAGTTCGCCATTGATGTTAATGAGCGGTCCGCCACTGTTGCCCGGATTGATATCGGCATCGGTCTGAACAAGGCCGCTCAATGCGTTGCCTTGTTCATCGCTGATTTCACGGCCGATGTAGCTGATAATACCCTGCGTGACCGTACTGGCATTTCCTAGAGCATTGCCTACGGCAATCACGGTCTCTCCGACCATAAGGTCATCGGACCGGCCAAAAGGCAAGTACACTTGCGGAGGCTCACCCTGCAATTTCAGTATGGCGATGTCTTCAGCGGGATCGCCGCCAACCAAAAAGGCGCGGCGCGGTTCGTTTTCGCCATAAATCATGGCCGAGATTTCAACGCCCTGGCCTGTGCCGGTTTTTCCGAACGCGGCAACATGATAGTTCGTCAAAACATGCCCCTGGTTATCGACCAAGACACCTGAACCGAGTGATGTCTGTTTAATGGTCTGCCCGAACCCCAAGGGGGGGAAAAGATCATCCAACGGAGTCCGGAAAAGAGGTAGACCACGCTGATGAACTTGTATCTCTTTCGAAGTGGAAAGATTTACAACAGCCGGAAGGGCTGCCTGCACGGCACGTACCACGGGCGTCACGCGTGTTGAGCGGTCGGCTGCGGCACGGGCTGTGCGCGCTCCCGGCAGGATCAGATTCAAGGCTATGAGGAGTAGGCCAAATGTACGCATTTTCCCGCATCTCTATTGAGCAACCTGCGGGCCAGGGTTCTATTAAGGATAAAAGCAAGCGTAACCATCTATAAATTATAGACTTACGTTTATATGCAGTGATTGTGTTCCGGTTGCACGAGGGCCACATTGGCACGGTCAATCTCGAGAGCCATGCCAGATGGAACCAGCGCAAACATTCACGCAAGCGGTCGTTCGCGATCTGACAGAAAAATGGCTGGATACAGGATGGCTCCCCAAAGGATAACTTCAATACCCAAAGGGGATTAAGAAAAGGGATAACCGAAAAGAAGATCACACCTCATTTTTAAGATGCATCTCGGCATTATGGAAATCAAGATAGTCATTTATATCGATGGAACTGGATGCATCCATGATATAACCGGCCATATCGAATGAGAAAACCGGATCCGTAGGCTTAATGTCATCGTAATAGCCGGTCCGGGTGATATACATCGAACCATTTAGCCGGTAGTAGACAGGCAAATCCTGGCGTCGCAGTGGACGATTCTCCATTTTCACAAACGGTTCCAGACGGTTCCCTGAGCGTTCAAACATGAAATAGGGATGGATATCGCCAACGTCGGTTACTCCAACAACGGAAATCACATTTTCATGAATGAATAAATCGAGCGCCTCATTGATATGTTGGGCGGTTCGTAACGGGGAGGTCGGTTGCATGAAGACGACAGCGTCCGGGCGATAGCCATCTGCTAGTCTGAGCTTTTCCAAAGCATGAAGAATCACCGAAAGCGAAGTAGAAGAGTCTCCGGCCAGATTGGACGGGCGGATAAACGGGACTTCAACACCGAACTGACGTCCGACTTCCGCAATCTCTTCGCAATCGGTCGATAAGATCGTTCTTGAGATTCGGCTTTGTTGGGCGGCTTCAATTGTATAAGCAATCAGCGGCTTTCCGGCCAAAGGCCGAATGTTCTTTTTAGGCAGTCCTTTTGAACCGCCCCGGGCCGGGATAATGCCAAGTGTAGTGATTTCTGTATCATTCATTTGTCATACACCGAACCGCACCTTAAGCCACAAAGAAAATTAAACTATCTCTCCGGATTTTCTTCGTTCTCTTCAATTGAGGATTTTGAATTTTCCAATGATTTAGAGAGAAGTTCTGTGACATGCATCACTTTCATGTCGAGATTCCGATCCATGGTTCCCCACCGCAATTGAAGCAGACAACCGGGATTTGCCGTTAAAAGAATATCGGCGTTTATCTTCTCGAGATTATTCATTTTCCGGTCGAGAATCTTCATCGACATTTCATAGTTGGTAACGTTATAAGTTCCTGCACTGCCGCAGCACCAATCCGATTCCGGCAACTGCACATATTCCAAATCCCGGACTTCTCGGATGATATTGTGCGGTTCTTTGCAGACACCTTGGGCATGTTGCAGGTGGCAGGGCTGATCGTAACAAACACGCCCTTTGAAACTTCCCTTTTTGCTGTCGAAATGCGGCCATTCCGACAAGAATTGAGTGATGTCCTTGGATTTATTACTAAAGGCCTTGGCCCGCTCGGCATATTCGGGATCATCTTCAAGTATCTCTTCATATTCCTTAAGAACACACCCGCAGGCCGCGCAGTCAGAGACGATATAGTCAACATCAAGTTTTTCAAATAAATCGATATTGAAGCGGGCCAAATCTTTGATTTTGTCTTTGTAACCTTCATTGGCCAGCGGTGCGCCGCAACAGCGTTGCGCTTTGGGAGTAATAACACGGCATCCACTTTTAGTTAAAACATCAACAGTCGCCCGGCTGGTTTTCGAAAAGAGAATGGACATCATGCAGCCCAAAAAGAAGCCAACTCGTGCCTTCTCTTCGCCAACGGCGGGGACTTCATCGGCAATGGTTAAACGTAACGGAGTCTCGAGACCGTCCGGGACCAATTCTTCCATGAACCGGAGGCGCTTTGGCAGTAATTTTAAAAGTCCGGATTGATGCACCAATTTGCGTATGCCGAGCTGTTGATAGAGGCGCATTGGCCAAGCGAAGAGTTCCAACCGCCATTGGCGCAAAAACATAAATTCATAAACAAACCAGCGCACAGCCCGTTCCCACCATGGCCGGAAAAGATGCTGCTCGGCTTGGCTTCGCGCCGCTTCAATTAAATAACCAACCCGTACACCGGCCGGGCAGGCGGTTTCACAGGCTCGGCAATCAAGGCATAAAAACGCCTCGTCTGCGACACCCTGGCTTAATTCTAATTTCCCGTCCGCGACGGCACGAATCAAAGCAACCCGTCCGCGCGGGCTGCTCTTTTCAACACGCTTAATGTTATAGGTTGGGCATACCGGGAGACACATGCCGCAACGCATGCAGTTTAGAATTTTGTCATAATCGGGAATATCGACACCGTCGAAATATCCCAGATGTTTCGATTGCTTGGTTTGCGCTAACTGGTGCATAGTTCTCTCAGTTTACGCACTCCATTCTTTGCTCCAAGGGGGGAGAGGATCCAGTCCGCCCAACCGGAAAACGGATTATTATCGGGATTTCGGAACGGTCCAATCAAAAAGCAAAACATGAAGTACGTGCTTGTAATATCAAATCGATTTTCAAAAAGTCGGCGGGACCGGAGCCTTGCCGGACGGCAATCACGTACGTTCTAATTCCAGTAGTTTACCGGGATTGAGGTTTCCGCCGGGATCAAGTGTCGATTTGATTTTTCGTGTCAAATCCATGCCGGTTTCGCCCAGCATTTGGGGGAGGTAATCGCGCTTGGCATACCCCACACCGTGCTCACCGGTAACCGTTCCACCGAGTTCGATGGCTTTGCTGAAGATTTCCTCAAAGGCCTTATGCATGCGGTGCATTTCATCTTCGTTCCGTTCATCGATAAGAACAGTCGGATGGAGATTACCATCACCCGCATGACCAAATGTGCCGATCCGTAAATCGTAGCGTTGGGCGACTTCTTGAATAAAAAGCAGCATCGTTGCGAGTTCGCTACGTGGAACCGATGCATCTTCCAAAACCGTTGTTGGGCTCACCCTGGCTAATGAGGCAAAAGCAGCGCGTCGGGCTGTTGCCAATTGTTCGCCCTCAGCGGCGTCTTTTGCTCGTTTGACTTCGCGTGCCCCCAAACGTTTGCAAATTTCTTCGATTTGTACCGCCTCTTCTTCCACAACGGCCGGATGCCCATCGGTTTGCACCAAAAGAAGAGCGGCGGCATCGAGGTCTAATCCCAGGTTGGCATATTCATCGACCGTACGGATAACAACGTTATCCAGGAATTCCACGGTACAAGGGATAATCCCCTCCGCCACCATGGCCGTGACGCACTCACCGGCTTTGGCGACATCATCGAAATAGGCAACCAATGTCGAAATCGCCGGGGGACGTGGGATTAACCGGACGAGTATTTTGGTGATGATTCCTAGTGTTCCTTCAGAACTGGCGAAAAGTTTTTTTAAGTTGTAGCCGGCAACATCCTTTTTCGTTTTTCCACCGGTCCATAAAACACGCCCATCGTGAAGCACCACCTCAAGCCCCATCAAATAATCTTCGGTGACACCATACTTAAAACAACGCAAGCCGCCGGAATTCTCGGCGACATTGCCGCCCATCGTGCTAATCTTCATCGAACCGGGATCCGGTGGATAGAACAGTTTTTGTTTGGCGGCTTCCATATCCAAATCAGCCGTTATTACTCCCGGCTCCACCAAGGCTGTCAGGTTGACGGCATCGATTTCCAGTATTTGATTCATCCGATTGGTCTGAAGGATGATGCAGTCTTCAATCGCCGTGGATCCACCCGAAAGCCCGGTACCCGAACCGCGGGCAACAACAACAAGGCTATTTTCATATGCAAACCGGACAATAGCCGCGACTTCCTCTGTGCTTGCAGGCTGGACAATCGCCAGAGGAGCGGCGCCGCTGATTCCCGCTGTGCCGTCATAAGCGTATGTAGCCAAATCTTCAGGGGAATTCAGCACATAGGCCGGGCCGACAATACCCTGAAGGTGAGAGAGGATTTCTTTCGGATTCATCAATGCACCTCAACGCGAAAAGCGTTACGACCGTTAGTCGACTCTTGCCGTTCAATGATCGCATCTTGATATTCTACCTTATAGCCGACTCTTCCGTTACGGTCACGAATCGAGATGACGTCCGGCGCATAGACGCGTGTTCCATCCTCGGGAACGTCCATGAAATAGACAACACGCCCATCCAATGTGAGAGTTTGGGGAGTCGTGCTCTTAAGAAGATTCGTACCACTGGTTTGATTGCGGCGATATTGATAGTTCAGATAGGTGGCTTCAATAGCCGTATATGTCAACCGCCGTGAATTTTGATTATTACGCAACACCATATTTTGCGTAATTAGAACTCCGGTTGCATCGCTCTCAATGCCCGAACCTTCGATCCCATCACCATGCGATACGGCAATGATATCAATGCCATTTGTCCATTTAAGACACCAACCACTCCCTTTGGTCATTTCGAGATTTTCGACTGTTACCGGAAGCGGCTTTCGGTCAGCAAGACTCAAAACATAACTGGTTTGGGTTTCAATTGGATCGATTTCCAGCCGAATCCGCTCTCCCCATGGAGAGGTAACCGGAATAATCCGTCGAAGCCCGCCATGCTGAGCAATAAAATTCACACGTTGATTACGGGAAGGTTCTTCTTTGGCAGGTTCTTCGACACTATTTTGCATGGCCAAACGTTCCGCCCTTTGCTGAAGCCGTTCTTCGATGTCCGGAATTTCCAAATTCCTCTTCTCGACCTTGGGTTTTATTAAAATATGTTCAGGAGAGTCTCCCGGCCGTGTGGCTTCCTCATCCCCAAGAAGCTGGATGTCGATGTTGTAGCGTGGAAGCGCATCTTCTCCCCGGGATTTCACGATCACCCAGGCCAACCGTTGGGCAAACGAGAGTCTTTTACGAAGAATATGCCAACGATCTGTTCGTCCCGGAGTGCGCCAAATCCGGACATACGGGCTGCTTAATAAATCCTGTTCCGGAGCGTTGATGGCCGGTGGAAGCCGATCATCGGGCCAACGTTCGAGCCACCTCCAGGGCGCCTCATGGTCAACCAATAAATGGCCACATACGCTTTCATTGCTCTTGCTAAATGGAACATCTTGATGTGTGGCCCAAAGCAAGTCCTCACCATTATCGCCAACCTTAAGAAGACTCATACCGGCGCCAAGTTTCGGTATGAGTCCTGAGGCTTCTTCCGAAAACGATTTGACACGATTTCCCGGGCTTGGAATTGGATGAAGCATAGAACCGATATGAGAAGACTTTCTATGAGTCAATTCAAACCACATATCCGCCGCCAAACTTTTGGGTTGCTCCCCGGCCCGGCTTTGAAGCCAAGGCGCCCATGCGGTAGGTTGAGGAATAAAGTATTTCGGTCTCCATAATTCAGCTGGAATGAGAGGAACAGCATCTTCCTCTTCCGGTTCCTGTTTCGGACGCACAACAAACCGATTTCTATAAATATCGCGTAAATGCTGAAGCGCCTCACGCTTGCTCTTCGAATCCTCTGTCATACGCCGTTCATATGGCTTTTCGGTTTCCTGCGGCTCTTCGGTCTCCACTTCTGTCGCAGCAACCTCGGCAACCACTTCTTCTTCCTTTTTGTCAGGGAGATAGTAATGCGGAATTTCAGGCATTCCATAAACAAGCAAATCACCCAATACCGGCGGCCAACCCTCAAAGGGTTTTTCTGAGAAATGACTAAAAAACGGATTGAGACATCCCCGCGTGTCCGGCACCCAAGAAAGGGCGATGGCCCGAACGAATGAGTTCATATCGTATCGCAGTATTACCGGGCCGCCCTGACGCAATACAATCTCACGTAAAACGTCGATCAACCACAACGCCTCAGCGGCCGTATCAAATCCCTCGGATAAAAAATCCTCAGGGCGCATGCCCTTTAGATCCTCTTCGAGGTTCAAGATTGAAGCGTGCAGTTCGCTCAGCCAATACAGGCGAACATTATCGTTATATTTGCTACGGCTTTCGGCATGGTCCAATGCCGATAAAAGAATTATGGATAGGGCATTACCCATCTCTGATAGGATTCTTGTGGGGCCCGGTTTAAGGCTGTTACGAATATCTCCAACGCGGCGTTGTCTTTGGTAGGCCCTCAAAACATCCGATAAACCGGGACGCTCATGCGTCTCCAGGCTCTGGTACAGAAGATCAAAAGAAAGCGTTGCCGCTACCATCAACCTTGCTTCAACAAGCGCACCTGATTCCGTGATTCCTTCTACCGTCAAATCATTCCGGATATTGGGCAGTTCTGTTTCTAAAAGATGCCGTACAACTCTTTGACAACCCGAACGCAAATGGCGTTCGTTTTCAATTACGGATACATATGAGGCTTCAAGGAGAGCTTGGGCGGCGTACTGAGCATGATCCGGTGAAGCCAGAACCAAACCCAGATTTTTTTCTCCTGACCAGAAATCGTCGCCCAGATACGCATCTGCCTCCGGATTAAAATAGTCTCGTGCCCGGTCCCAAAGCGCTTGGAATGAATCCCGGAAAAGTTTGTGACGTTGGCGGCGGACAATATCCGCACGGGTTTCTGAATCGTAGAGTAAGACCGGCAACGTCTGATTTACGGCCCAATCGAGAACCGATCCCATAGAACGGCTGCGGGTGTTGGCAGCCACAAGAATGCGATCATTACCGTTTGTCTCAGCGGAAATGGCCACTTGGGTAAATGTAAAGACAAGAGCACACAGCAGTATGGGAAACCCTATGCCGCCGGTCCTGTCATGGCGGTTCGTGTAATGACATAAATTCATATCGGACAAGAGAGTAACGATGCGGGGATCAAAATGACAAGCATAAGCCCAAATAGAATTCCAGAATCGTCTAATTCAGGCGGAACACAAACTCAATCAAAACAAGAACCAAAGGTTTTAAAAGCCCCGAGGCAAAAACGATCCCTAATGTGCCGAGGCATCCTCGCTTAAAGAAAAACGCCACCGCCCCAAAGTAAAGCAAAGTTGGTGCGGCCATGGCGACATAGATAATAGGCCCCAGATTTACACCTGCTTCCATAAACGCATATATGCCAGCCACCAGATAAAACTCGATCATTGTCACAATAAGCAACGGAATGGTCGCAAGAGTCGTGAGGATGGCGTCTTCTTTCCACTCTTCATTCCATTTCATGGAGTTGCTGCACAACACCACAAATCTGGCCCCCAAGAAAAGCGCAATCATTCCCGCAACGACATTCGCGAAAAACCGGCCCCAAGCGAACCTGCCGAAGAATCCTCCTTTTCGCATCGGGGCGTGGGCCGAACCTGCTGGTTGTATTCCGGCCAAAGATTGGGAGGTTAGATCAACATTACTGATATGAAGTGTATATGTTCGCGGCCGGACTGTTGCTGCCACCTCACATTTGATGGGCACGGTAGCTCCCGGTGTGACATTCGAAATTGTGAAAAAGGCCGCGCCTATCTCATGCTTTTGGCCCTGCAAGGCGATGTGGATTTCAGCGTTTTTGAGCCATTGAGATGATAAATTCTCGAATTCGCCCATAATCGTTCCCGAACATGGCATCTCTTCGCGGGCCAGCGGAAGGATTCCCTTCTTCTTAAAACGGATTTCATGAATCGCGAAGATCGTACCGAGGCCAGGTTCGGAGGTTTCAACCAAGATGGAACCTTCAGATGGTTTCTGAAAGAAACGGCTGTCTTGACCGGTAGAGATCGGTATCCAACGGAGGATCAAGTATCCGGCTGTCAACAGCGCAAAAAATAAAAATGCATATTTGATGATAGGCAACAAACGGGATTGTGGTATCGGCTCATGACAGTAAGGGCAATATAACCTTTCCCTGGCAAATTCATGTTGACAATTAGGGCAGGTACGGCGCGCCCAGAATGGCCGGTTCAGAGCAGGAGCATCGAACTGTGGGGCCCCCGAACCCGGGAGAAGACTTCGATGCTCGATGGGCTTTCGCGTATCGGAATTTTGAAGCAGATCCCGCAACCGAAGTGCTTCGGAGTGTTCCGGATCAATCTCCAAACACCGTGTCAAATAATCCTTGGCCTCTTCGTTTTCAGCGATGGCCCAAAGTACCGCGGCGGTAAGATAGAGGCTGGCAGATGTCATTTCACCTGCCTCTTCGATTTCGCGAAGTAGATACAAAGCCTCTGTGTAATACTTTTCAGAGGCGAGCTTTTTGGCCTCTTCAAGTTTGGTGTGCAATCGCCCCTTGTCCTCTCCAATCCCCAAGATTCAACAAAGACCGAACAGCATAGGAGACAGCGCTGTCATCCGCCTTCAAGAATAACGCAAAACACGCCTACCTGTCCGGCGGCTTTGGGTACTATACTACCCAAATTCAAGTTACATCCATGAGCCAGCAGAATTACGAAGACATAACCGGTTTCCGCATTTGGCCCTGGGGCACGAACATCGCGCAGATTCTTCCCGATGTCCCGGAAGAGGCGACCTGTGCGCAAATGGAAGTGGCCGGTTTCGACAATGCCGAAGAACTTCTTGATAAATTCGAGATCACTTTGGCTGAGCGAAGTTCCGCGGCACAGTTTGTGAATGCGGAAGGTCCCCTGCACCGTTTCGATGCCACGGTCACATTGGGGCATGACTATCCGCATTTAACATGGTATGAAGAGTTATTGGAGTTCCCCGTCCGGATCGAACTGCGTTTTTTGGCAATCCAACGTCCCGTGCTTAGCCAGGCCGCCATTATCCCCAAGACCGTCTATAAACATTTTGAGGCTGATCTGCCCCATCAGGAACGGAAACGGCGTACCAAGGAGTTTCTTGAACAGCTCTGCACACGGTATGAGATGGTCCATCAAATACTGACTGAAAAATACGGGCGGCCGCGCCGAAGCAGTTATGGTACGGAGCAACACCGTTACTGGGAGGCTGTTTGGGAACGCCCCTCGGGTGCCGTACAACTTTTATTGGGGGGCACGCATTGTCCCTATGATTTCTGGATTTCCTATTGTCCGAAAAAACACGTCATGATCGCTGATGAAAAGGCCCAAGAGGCTTATCGAAAACTCTAGTTTCGATCAATACGCAAAGATAGATGTATCTTTCTTCCAATCATCTAAATGCCCATCCTGTTTAAAATTGCCGGTGCGATAGGTACGCACGGTCTGGCCTTCGTTTCCGGATTGCTGTCCAAAACCGCCAAAAGATCTAATATGATTTGCGCTTGATGCTTTAAGTTTGGCCAAGACATCGCCGTATTGTTCCTGCGCTTTTTGCATTTCCTCTTGGACCTTTTTCATTACAGAATCAGGGCCGGCAAATAAATCTTCTTTCATTTCAGCTATTTCTTCACTCAGCTGTTGGTGCTGCATCTCCAAATCCTGCATTTCATGCTGTAAATGTTCTGTATTTTGTTCAGTTTTCTCACGTTCAACATCAAATAATTCTCTTTTTTCACGCAATTGTCTTTCCACATCCCGAAGTTCTCTTTCTTTATCACGGCGATCCCGGCGGACTTCACGTACCTCATCCGCATAGTGTTCCGAATCGCCACGGAGTTTTTCAATTTCCTCTTTATAATCTTCAAGCACAGCCTGCAGATCATGGTCGGGGATGGCCTCGTTATCCGTTGGCGCAACGGATGATATCACCGGAGGAAGCACAGAGACATTTTTAAAAAACGTATGCACGTTTTGCACTCCGCTGCCATTGGTTCCGAATACCGAAACCACAATCTCCTCGCCCCGCTTAAGCCCCCGGATTCGCGGACCATAAACATGAATCGCTTCTAACACCGCTTTATCCAGACGCTCTACCAAATCACGCCAGGTCTCCTCTTCATTTGCGCCAAAGGGGAATCGTCCTGATTTCGTATTAAAAACAAAGGCATTCCAATCACCTGCGTTGTTTCTTGCCCTTCTGCCGCGTTTCTGTGCTTTATCATCATCCGTTTTTTTGACTTCTTCCCATAGATCGGAACTTGGTTCTTCTGTTTTTTCCGGCTCTTCGGAATCAGGGGGGTCGGTGACATTAAAATTGACTTCACAACTAAAAAATACGCCAAGGCCCTCTATATACCAGCCCTGCACTCCCTCACGGAAAAGGTTAGATGGTTCAAAATGCCCCGGAAGGTTCTCTTCCAAAATGCGTTCGATAACACCGGCCATGATGCCGATATCCTCACGAAGTTCCGTAATGCGCGGATCTTCGGATTTTGCAGGTTCCGATTCCTCAAATAATGTATTCGATGGCTCCTCGGGGGTAAACAATGGCGGGTCTTCTGTGTCCTTGTCGGCCCAGGCATTTGACAAGCATAAGAATGTAACTGCAACCGTAAGAATGGAGACTGATATAATGCTTTGTCGTTGTTGAAGAAGTAAACGGAACATTCTATTTCTCCTTATATAATTACTTATCGAAAGAACATCCGGCCGGGCCTGTGCCGGAAGACCGTCTTTATATCGTTCTTGTACTAATAATCTTTTGATACGGTTTCACCCTGCGCCGGTTCTTTTATCCCTTCCCAGGCATCCGGAGGAGATGAAGAATAAACGTACATTGGCGCATCTAACCGGGCGCGTTTTACTAGTTCCTGGAATGTATTTCTCAATTCCCGGCGGTCCTCGATACGTTGTTGATTCACGAGTTCATAGAGCGCCTGAATTTGTTTTCCCTGTGCCTCAGATTCATTCATCAGTTGTGCGATATAAGGAGCCATAACCGTAGCCATTTCTTCCGTAATTTCTCCGCGTAACCGTTGTTCATCCAATGCCGCCGCTTCGGGCATTTTCCCGATAGCAAGACGAGTGGAACCGATTTGAATCGAAACGCCTTGTGTCCACAGCAACGCCAATAGGCAAGCCGCTGCCGCTGATCCGGTTAGCCAATACATGATCTTTTTACGGTGTTGCCGGTTGGCCTGTTTTTGATTCAGGATCATGCCGTTTTTCAACGCCTGAATTTCGCCATCGGAAAGTGGAATATCAGGTTTCCCGCAATTCCCAAGCCCCTGAACGATGGCCTCATACTGTTCTTGTACTTCGCACAATTCCGGATGCTCTTCCAGATAGGCATTCACTGCGGCCTCTTCATTTTCAGGAAGTGGCTCATACAGACGGATGACTAATCGTTCACGCACCCACTCTTCTTGTGCTTGCTCAGAATCAAACTGTTGTTGGTCTAGATTGTTGTTCTCGTTCATGGCTTACCTCGCAGCCTGCTTTTGCTGCATTACGCTTGGCGAGTCATTTTCAGATGATCGTCTATAATTCATGTCCCCGCGCGGTCAGTTCTATGCGCAAACGTTCAAAACTCCGGTACAACCTCGATTTCACGGTGCTGGTGGGAATGCCTAGCACCTGACCAATTTCTTCGAATGTTATGTTGTCCCCGGTCTTCATGGCGATAATGCTTTGATCCAATTCGGAAAGTGTTGCCATCGCTTCTTCAAGCGCTGTCTTGGTTTCACCTCCGGCCGCCCGGTTTCTTGGCAGATTGCGTTCGGAGCTACTGGGATGAGATTCATCCTTGAGTTCCTCCAAAGAATCCAAAGGAACCACTTTTCGGCGATAAAGTTGGTCGATAGCCAGATTGTGGGCCAGACGGTAAATCCAAGTCTGAAAACTGGCCCGGCTGCGGTCATAGCGGTCTAACACGCGGAACAGTTTGCAGAAAAGATCCTGCCGAAGATCCTGCGCGCGTTCGGTGTCGCCCGAAAGCCAGAAGAAATATCGCAACATTGGACGGTCATAGCGCCGGACCAAGGTCTCCAAGGCATAGGTGTTACCGGCCTGAGCTTCAGCCACAATCTGCTCGTCGTTCAAAACCAACCTCAAGGTCAAAGTCTTAAAATCGATTCTCTACAATGATTACGGATAGAGAAGGTATTTGGACGCAAAATGATAAACAAAAAAAAGCCATGCACTTTCGCACATGGCACAATTTTAGAAAATCCGTTTCACCCAAACAGGATTACCTTGTAAGCGAGAGTTTGTAGATCAAGCCGGATCCCTCCATGGCCGGATTGGTTTTGGCAAGCGGCGTTGTTATTTGAGTTGGCTGGACTACGAAATTGATTTTATAGGTTTGATAGGACCAGGTGGAATCGACGACGGTCACAGCCTTGTATTCCGTGACTTCGTAGTAGTTGGTTATTGCGCAGCAGGTTTCGGGCATGGGGCCGATCAGCTCACCGCGTAACCCGGAAAACACCTCATCGAGGGGATTCGCGCACGCCATCTGGCTGGCGGGAATCACCGAACGGTAAAGCGGCACAATCCGGGTCTGGCCTTTGATATTCAGCAAAGCCGTATGCCAGGAGCTGGACATCCAATTTTCCCCGGGTAGCCATTGGGTCAGGTCGCCACTGCCGTCATCGGCCAGTTCCAGGCCACCGACAAAGTCCAAATCGGCTTGGTTCATACCGCTATAGATCTGGCTTTGTACATAACTCGTCCCAACCACATCCGATACGAAAACCGTGCCCACATTGCCCCGCACATCGGGAATACAAAGATTGTATTTGTAGGGATAAACAGTGACCTCCGGAATACCGTCACTTTGGCTGCTTGATACCACTCCATCTTCAACTCCGTAGCTGTCGGAGTCACCGGAGCCATCGGTCTGTTCATACCAGGCACAATCCGCAATGGCGAATGGCAGCATGGGGAGGTTCTGACCCGGCAGCAATTCAAATCCCACAATCCGGTCATCCAATGTTGCCGTGGCCCTGGCCTCCATACTGACTTCATCGGTGCCCAGCACACGCGCAAAGAAAGTACTTACAGGCCCATTCAACGATTGCGAGCGTTCGCAGACCACGGAAACAGAGTTGAAGTTCTGAGGATCGCTGGTATCGAGCGATTCCGAGAAATCCGCCGGATTATCGAGATATCCGGCCACGACCCCGCCATCGGCATAATTGGCTTCATTGCGGTCCACAAGCAGGCTGGAGCGGGCTGCTGTATTCAGTGCCGCAAAACTCTCGGCACTGTCGCGTGCCGCGACGATATCGTCCGTAAGGTCAGGCGTTCCGGTTACAATGTCTTCGTCCTGCAACTGCGATGCCGCAGCTAGGGCCGCTGAGTCGGCCGCCGCCTGTAATTCGGTACGGGTCAAGTACATCCAGCCGACATCGACACCCAACGCGGCCATGCCACAGAGAACGGTCAGGCTTATGGCAACTTGTACAATAGTGGCTCCCCGCTCCCCATGCTTACAGCCCACATAGATTCTATGTGCACTCATCACTCTCTCTCCTCAATCCCGACACCCAAGAAAAATACTTACTAAAGATAGTATAGTTACCAAAATCTGGGTTGTCAAATAGAATTTCTTGTGGACACACCCATGTTTGTAAACAATACAATACGCATCTTCTTACCTTTCATCCCTCTTATCTGGATTTGCGGGCAAGGTGCTTGTTTCCTCCGGGTTGCATAGAGCGCCCGTCCCGCTTAGGCTCGCTTCCTTCGGAGGCTCTTATGGCGAAAGAAAAGATCACACCCCGCTCAGACGATTTTTCACAGTGGTATATCGATGTTGTGCTTCAGTCGCAGTTGGCCGATTACGCGCCGGTTCGCGGTTGTATGGTTATCCGGCCTTTGGGCTATGCCCTGTGGGAAAACATGCAGCGGGCTTTGGACAGTATGTTCAAAGAGACCGGGCATCAGAACGCTTATTTCCCGTTGATGATCCCCGAGAGTTTCTTGAAGAAAGAAGCCGAGCATGTGGAGGGCTTCGCCCCCGAATGCGCCGTGGTGACCCATGGCGGCGGCAAGGAACTCGATGAGCCGCTGGTATTACGGCCTACATCTGAAACCGTCATTTGGGATATGTACCGGCGTTGGATCGAGTCTCACCGGGACCTGCCCATCCTGATCAACCAATGGGCGAATGTCGTTCGCTGGGAGATGCGCACACGCCTGTTCTTAAGAACCACCGAATTCTTATGGCAGGAGGGCCACACGGCCCACGCCACCGAGCCCGAAGCACGTGAAGAAACCATGCGTATGCTCGAGGTCTACCGGACCTTCGCCGAAGAGTGGATGGCGATGCCGGTAACCCCCGGACGTAAAACCGAAAACGAGAAGTTTGCCGGCGCGCTGGAGACCTATTCGATTGAAGCCATGATGCAGGACGGCCGCGCTTTGCAGGCCGGAACGAGCCATCACTTGGGCCAGAACTTCGCCAAAGCCTTCGATGTCACATTTCAGGATGATTCCGGTAAACGCGATTACGTGTGGGCCACCAGTTGGGGTGTTTCAACCCGGCTCATCGGCGGTTTGATTATGACTCATAGTGACGATGACGGTTTGATTGTTCCGCCCAAACTCGCGCCTACGCATTTGGTAATGGTTCCGATCTGGCGTAGCGACGAACAAAAAAGCACCGTGTTGGAAGCCGCCAACCGTATTTTAGACGATTGGAAATTGAAGAATCCTACATGCCGCTTCCATCTCGATGACCGCGATCAATTCAAGCCCGGATTCAAATACAACGAGTGGGAAGTGAAAGGCGCATGTATGCGCGCCGAACTCGGCCCTAAAGATATCGAAAACCAACAGACTGTTTTGGTGCGGCGCGACAAACGCGAAAAGAGCGACAAAATGTTCGTGCCTCTCAGCGAAGCGCCAACACGTATCGGGGCGGAACTGGATGCCATGCAGCATGATCTATTTGCTGCCGCCAAGGCCCGTCAGGAAGAACGGACCACCGTGGTCGATGACTATGAAGAGTTTAAAACCCTGCTGGAAGAAAAAGGCGGATTCTTTATGGTTCATTGGGACGGCGACGGCGAAACCGAAAAACGGATGCAAGAAGAGACCAAAGCCACCATCCGCTGCATCCCGCTCGGACGTACGCCGGAAAAGGGCAAGTGCATGATTACCGGCAAAGAATCCAAAGGCCGCGTCATCGCCGCCAAAGCATATTAAGCAGCGCTTTTTATCTTAGAGAACCGTAATCCCGGGTGTAGCAATTATCACCCGGGATTATTTACTTTTGCGCCTTCGGGATTTTTAAACAAAATTCCGGATTCGAGCAAATAGAGTGATCGGCTGCTAAAATCTTGGCTGTAAACCGGGCTTACAATTCGGTATTAGCACAGGCCGAGTATACTTCCTGACCGTAGAGAAATAAATTAATCGTCCATCCGACCATACGTAAATCCAATGCCACCAAGTTCTCTGTTCCCACCATTTCCTCTCTGGATCCATATTTTTATCCTCACAATACACCTTTCCAAAATGCAAGGTTTCGCTTCCATCAAGTTCTACTGTCTTTAATTCTGTTTTGATGTTTGCGATTCGTTCTTCAGGCAGATTCAGATATTCCTTTGCGCACGTTATCATATATTCGGAGATTGAACTTTGAGAATCTTTTTCTGCCATGGGATCGATCAAAATGCTTATGCCGTAACCATCCTCGGAAATTTGAATCCGTTGGCCCTTTATTTCGTACCGGACAATAAAAATTTCTGCCTGCTGTGGTGTCAAGGATGGCGTTATCCTCCGAAAAGCAACAAAATGATCTTCTAAATCTTCCGGAATCCATCCGCTTTTCAAGATTACCCGCATATAATTTGCCGAATCTTGAATCACATCGGGTAGAATTGAATCAAGCGGCTGTTTTTCTTCCAGTTCCTCGGCGTTAGGCCAGATGGCAAGGCGATATTCAACGTCCAATTTCTGCAGTTTTGCTTCAATCTCTTTGCTGAATAGTTGCCCTTGCGTTTCAGGCAAAGGTTGAAACGGTTCCGATTGTAGCCGGGAATTAATGCCACAGAAAAACACAATGAATAGAACAAAAGAAAGAAGTCTTTTAAAGTACATGTTATGATCCGCTCGCCTTTAAAATCATTGAACTTCTTCTAAAGCCTCGAGTGCCTTATTTCGAGTGCGAAGCGTAAGTTTCAGACACCGGGCAAGCGATCCTTGCGGAGAAGGACCAAGTTGTTCAAGTATCTCATCTGTCAGCTTGATACATTTTTGATACTCTCCACTTCTAAGCGCGAGAGCGGCCAAACACCGTTTTGCGTGCGGGGTGACTCCATCGTAGGGAGCACGTTCGAGAATATCGATGAGTATCTTTTCGGCCCCGTCGAAGTCGCCTTCTTTTTCCGCGATGTGTTTTGCGTAATTCATCGCGGCATTAGCTCCCGATAGCGTTTGCGGGTAATATTCATCCATCAGCAACTTACCGAAACGAAGCGCTTCTTCCTGTTCATAGCACCAGGCCAGACTTTTCCGGTGCTGCTCGATGATGCTTGCAGCCAGATGCTCGGTACGTTGGCTTCTCGCTTCTTTGGTCGCCATCCAATCGCTGTTTACGAGAACCTGCGTAATCTCGGCTATTTTCCGAATGTCGCTCGGCTCCTCATCCATCCCATATGCCAAATTTCGTGTCCGGAACAGAACCAAGTCCGGGTCGTTTTCATTTCGTTTCATATATTCACGATAGGCATCCCTGGCGGCCTCGAAATCATCTCCTTGAAAAAGGAGGATCGCCGCGCGGTATAAGGGAATATCTTTGTATTCGTCGTGAGAGGATACCGGAGCGCTTGGGGAGGATAAAATACTTTCTACTTCTACAAGATCATTCAGGGCCTCCTTATAGAGTTCATCTCCCGCCAGGCAGAATGCTTTTGCAATTCGGATTGCCAAAGGTCTTCGCTTGGATTCCTCCAATTGAGGGAGGATGTCCTGCACCGCCGAACGATCCGGATTATTAATCCGCATGGCGTGCAGGTGGCATAAGACATCCAGCAAGTCGCTATCCAATTTATGGAACCGCCGGACTTCATCGCTGTACTCATCTGTCGTTTGACGGTAGTACTCTTCAACAGCCATGATCCCGTATTGACCGTTTTCCTCAAACGACTCAAAAAATTCGCGGTACGTATTCTCACTCCATTGTTCAAGAACCGCTGACCGAAAGATGGAAAGCGCGATCTCCGTTTGCCCCAACCGCACCAAGATACGCGCCCTTGCCATATTGCCTGAACGAAACGCTTTTGAGTCAGAACCGCCATTTCTAACCAGCGTCTCGAGATAGGAGAGCGCTTCTTCCGCGCGTTCGGGAGTTTTTGCGAAACGGGCTAAATCCCGGGCCGCTTCGCTGACAATCGCATCGTCATCCGAATTCTGAATCGTTTCTTGTGCGCGTTGGATTCGCTCTTGGACGGGTAGTTTTTTACTGGCTTTAATAAACGCGTCTATCCGTTCCGCATCTGTTGCATCATTAGATGACGCCGCCAAACAAAATATCGACACCATCGCCAAACATACCGCACTCATTAAACATAGCCGCTTCATCGCAACCTCCACTAATTTAACAACCCAATTGCCAAATTCATTATTGTCCCAACGTTTGTCGAGACACTTTCGTGATGAGGACAGAAAATTCCACCCCTTTGTGGTGTGGGATCGCTTCCGATACCCACATCACCCCTATCTTCCAATCATTATCTCCCCATTTCTTCCCACTCCTTAACTCCGGCGGATTGGGTGATGTGGCTCACGTCCCAGAGTTGGAGTTGCCCAGCCTCCTTGATTTTTCTCGTCATTATCTTTGTCCCATCAGGAGACCAGACAGAATCCAAATATTGATCATCCGTGACCAGCACTGCTGCAATACTCATGGTCTTCATATCCCATAATGCAATCCCCTGCGATTCAAATGACAATGGAGTGCCGAAAAGAAAGAATCTGCCATCTGGCGAGAAAGCAATCGGCGCGTAAATTCCAGAATTCCAGGTATCAATCACATTCATTGAAAGAATGTCGTAAAGAGTCACTACTGAGCCGGTTTCTCTGGTGGCTAATACATTTTCAGTCGGTGAGAAAGCAGCATCGAAGCCAGCGCTACTCCATTTCTTGACAACATGCCAATCTTCTGTCGAAAGCAATACATATACATTTGAAGATAGTGCAGGATACATCGGTTCAGTATAAATATGTAAATGAGTATAAATCATACGAGTAGCTTCATATGAGAATTCCATTTCACTGACATAATGCCCAACATTCGCGTTGGCGAATGGCCCCGGCATACGGACAGTTCGTTGCAGTTCGCCGGTGTTTGTACTCCAAAACCTGAGACTGGCCGCATCAACCTCTTCCCCATCGAAAAGTTCGCCCCCGCCAGTCACAACCGATTGTCCACCCGGTGTAAAGGCTGCGCATTTGAGTTCTCCAGGCCCATGATCGAACTCAGAAATCCGCGTCCATGTGTCTGAATTGTAAAGAAGTGCCTTGCCATAGTTGGATGAATAGATATCAGTAAATAGAACGGTATTTCTCGCAAATGGATTCCACATAATGCTATCAATAGTATCAGCGCCGGGCAGTGTGCTATCCCGAAAATCTGCTAGTCGAATAATTTCTTCACCGGACAACAAATCCCATATATATATTCTTGGCGTTAACTCATTAGGCAAAGAACTAAACATGATTTTCTCGCCATCGGCCGTGAAGGCCAGCGAAATTATCAGTTCGCTATCCGTATCATATTCCTGAACCGGTGCATCGATAATCTCAACTGCATAAATGCAATTGACACAAAGCAAAAGAGAAATTAAAAAAAATATAAATTTGACGAACATATTATTTCTCCATTTACTATCTTATCCAGAATGCTTCCTCTGGCCCGGGCCAAAGCCCCGGGCCAGAGGAAGTGTCAGCATCATAGGTCTACTAATATTTGCCAACGATGCAGATTATTTTTATGAGTGTAATTAGGGTCGTCAGTCGCTTTTAAATAATAAAGATGACAATTTTCATCGAATTCTTTATCTGTATCGAGAACAAAGACACAATAGAAGTATTTATAATAATATGTGCCGCTTTGCCAATGAAAGATGGTTAAGCCTTGGTCCCAGTGAATGAGATCGTCAGATGTGAAGATAACGTTGCCCGATATTCCGGAACCGTCATTACCTTCGGCGATCATCATCCACTTATTCATCTTATCGTGCCAACCAACTCTAGGCCCTGTCATATTCATGACGGGCTCAGAGGGTATGCTACGAATACCGTCGCCGGGTTGCACTGAGCCGGTTCCACCATTGAAACCCGGCGTTGTGAAAATCTCCGTCGTACCTGTTGTAGATCAGCCAAGGATTGTCCTCCATATTCATATTGATTTAAGGGCACATCGAGGGCAGTCGCTGTTGCCCTGGCAATCCCAACTCCATATGCGACATTTCTTGCCGCTGATGGCGTTGCCGAGGCTGGGAAATAGTCTATTGCTTCCTGAAAGCCTCTTCCCTGGAAAATTCCGTTATCCGGTGGCGCCCAATAGGTATAGAAACAGTAATAATACGATCCGCTCTTTATGATTTGAGGTGTGGAGCAGCCGCCATTATGGGGATTATTGTTCAATGGCCAAGTTCCATCGCCGCCATCTTCCTCTTCCACCCACGACCAACGCTGAGCTTCGGTATAGTCGGGTTGTGATGATGGCGCTGCCCCCAACCGCCGCGCCCGGGACACTTGAAAAATTGGGAACGGTATGAATCGCCATCGTGTGTTAGCCGCGGTAAAGTAATACGCATCGTCCGAGATTATCCTGGTCAAAGTTGGAGCGTGCGTAACCGACGCGAAAACATGCTAGCATCCTTCCACTGGTTATTGAAACATTTGTCCTCACAATGGAGCACAGCGTGCAAAAAAGTCCCGTAAACGCATGATGCTTTAATGACACCCGAAATTCCGGAATAGAGATTATCAAGTTCATAAGTGAGTTCGCCTATGGGATAGAGGAACCTTCCAAGGATATTGGGGCGGATTCACGCCATACGCCGGATCACCGTATTGGTCTTCGTAAACCAACCGTCCATTGAATATTGGGCTACAGATGTATAGTGAAAATTATTTAGGCCATTCAGATCAATGGCATAGGCGGATTTTGCGCCACCATTCATATATAGCGATATAGCGGTCATTAAAATTCTCAACCGTAAAACATTCGCCATTAAAATTAGGTAAGCCCGGAAAATCAAAATACTCTTCGGAACCGATGAACTCAGTTGTATAGTTGATTTTGGATGAAGCGACAGCGGGAACTCCACCGGGACTATTCTCAAAGTCAATCTGGTCCCGATAAGCACCTTAAAATCGGCATGGACCAGACGGGCTTTATACCACCGCGCTTCATACGCCTGGCCGGCTTTGGCATCGAAGCGCATTTCTAATATCAAACGCACATTCATGCCGGCATATCAGAAAGATCCTGGATCATCGAGCCGGACTGCACCCGCTCGTAACCGGCCATGTGAATATCGGACAAACCGCCATAACGCGGATCGAATTTCTCTCGCGGGCGATATTCACCCATGGTCTTCCATGCGCCGCCACTAGACCCCTGACGCTGTACCAAGATCGCCACCTGGGCCGCCTTTTCGGCACCGGCCCTCGCCTGTCGACGATTCCCAGGAGAGCTCCATCTGGATATGTTTGGCTTTGGGCATTTGCCCTTCCCAAACCGCACGCGTCCCGCGTTCGTCATTCTTCTCTGCGGCTGAGACTTCAATGGCAACCACAGATACTTCCGCGTCTTCATCAAAATACGTCTCGGTTCCCGGCGCTCTGCGAAACGCCCCACGTTTTTTGCCCTTAACCGCGCTGGATGTTGTCAGCCCTTTTGCACCCAAGGCCAACGGTCCATCCTGCAAATTCGTCCAGGCAAAGTTATCCGCATCCCGGACCAGTTCGAAATCTTCCACAATCTCGGCTCCAGCCGTGCCTGCAAACCAAAGACCTGCAAACAAGATCGCGATAATTAGGGAGTGAGTTTCACCCCCCCCATTCTGATTTTATTGATCGGAATTGTAATATTTGCAAACATAATTTCCCCCTTAACTACGTGAGGTCCTTCTGTGATGGGGACAGGCTACGCCAACCCTTCGGCCATACTTGCTTAGGACAAAGTTGAGTCCGCCTCCGGTAATGCTCCAAAGACTATTATTACGATCAGTGGCTCAAAGACACCTAGCGTACCCGGGACATGCTAGGCTGTGCGGTGTGGGATCGCTTCCGATACCCGCATCAGCAACCATTGCAATTACTATCACAGCGGATTGGCAGTGTCAATCACAATTTCAATATTTTTTAGGAATGGATTGTGATGAAAATGAGAAATGATTTTTCTTGCAAGTCAAAATAGATGGATTGGCCTTCGTTACAATTGTTGCGAATACGATATTCAGCGTTTCTACTTGGCTAACTATATATTCTTGAGCAGATTAGATACATAATTATAAATACAACGAAGGGCGGTGTTGTGGGGACACCGCCCTTCCAGCGAAATGAGGATGGGGACAGAGATGTGGTAGACGTCTTCAAACCTCAACCATGTTTACTCCCCGACCACAATCTCACCACCATCAACCTCCACACGTTGATCGGGCTCGTAGTATGCATAAGCCTGGCTGGTTCCGACCGACGCACGAACAGGGAACAAAGCCTTAACCTGGAAACTGAATTCCACGGGTTCATTCGGATAGAGTTCGTTAATGTAAAAGATGATCTTTCGTCCGGGCGTTTTCGATGCGTTTAATAACGCCTTCAGAGCCTTCCATAAGCCGAGTTAGCGATTCACGAACAACTTCAAATCCGGTCGGCACCGACACATCGACAATCGCCATGCCGGTCTTTTCATCCGGTCCCTGATAGTTGATGGTTACGAGCACATCGATAATATCGTCCACTTCGACATGGTCCGAACGATAATCGACCGCCAGCAACATTGGCGCTTCCGCGGGAGGAGTTTCGGAAACATAGACGTTATAGGTAACACGGCCTTGGTAGTTGACCGTTCCGGTTCCCCGCTGGCTCAACGTGATTTCTTCTACATCGTTATCGAGTTCCAGTGTTTGAAGAATATCGAAGTTATACGCATCGAAACTGAAGGTGTGAAGCACTTCGCCATCGACAATAACATCGACTTCGCAATCGAGGTTGCGGGATTGGCTGATCGCCGCCGCCGTCAGGGCCTTAAACGCCACAACCGTATCTTGGGTTGAACCATAGCCACCCAATGCCCCGCGTTGGGAAACCAGCCAACGAATGGTATCGGCGACCTCGGGACGCTCGCGGCCCAATAAGGCTAAAGTTGCATAGGCTGTGGTTTCGACTGCCTGTTCGTTCCAGTGGATACCATCGTCATCCACAACCGCCAGGGTCATCAAACGGTCCAGGAGATCATCGGCGGCAGGACTATCAAGCGCATCGAGGGCGGTCGCGCCGAGCGCTAACACATAGGGGCTGTCGTACGCGTCACTAACGTTATTCTCGAGATAGATACGCGCCTGTTGCATCACTTCCGAATCGGCTAATCCATATGTAGCCAAGGCAAGCGTAACGTATGCCGATAGACCGTAACGGCCATCGAGTCCGCCATCGAGTTCTTGGTGAATCAAACGGCCAAAGGGACTCCAGCCGCCGTCTTCATCTTGAAGATCGGATATCCAGTCGCTCAACGAACTGAGGACCGTTGCGTCGATATCATAGACCTCTCTGGCTGCCGAGAAGGTTGAGAGCACAAAGGATGACAACCACAGGCCGCCCTCTTCATCCTGATTGCCGAAGGCCGAAAACGAGCCATCACTACGCCGGTAGGTAAGTTGGCGCTGATAACCAACTGTAATGTACAGTTCGGCCTGGGCTTCTAGTTCCGGCATCGTTTGATTGGTGGCCTGAATATAACGGAGCACCTCAACATCCGGCGCGAGCATGATCATATTCTGCTCGCCGCAGCCATAGGGCATACCTACCATATCATCGAGGTTCTCCATCATGTTGCCGATCAGGCTGCCGGTGAGGGAAATACGCCGTTTGGTTGAATCGGGAACAATCCCACCCGGAACCGGCAGAATGTCCTCTGTCGACTCTTCAGGAAGCGCCACAGGCGTTTCATTTAA